>CAXXJB010000002.1:0-40655 GCA_963663095.2 Arenicellales bacterium | reverse complement strand
AGCTTTCGATAATGGTTGATTCGACCTGTTAGATTGAATACTAAAGTTCTGTTATAATTTTGTTGTGTTTGCAGTCAAAGTATGCTTTAATTTCGCACGCTATTGTTTTGCGAAGTCAACCCAATGAATTTGGGTTTCGTTAGCATTGGGACATATGAAAATTAAAGGAGCTAGGAGCATCATATGGAAATTCCTGCAGAAAAAGTAGACGGTACGCTTATCCTGAAGCCAGCCGGTCGAATTGATGGACAAAATGCTGTCGACTTTCAGACTGCGATAGAGTCGGTTGTCGCCGATTCCGATCAGGCTGTAGTTCTGGAACTTGCCGATCTTGTGTATATCAGTAGCGCAGGGCTTCGAGTAATTTTATTGCTTGCAAAGACTCTCAAAAGCCGAAATGCCAAGTTTGCTATGTGTTCAATTTCCGGGCCGGTAAAAGATGTTTTCGATATCAGTGGCTTCGGAAAAATAATTTCGACTCATGACACTCGCGAAAATGCATTGGCTAGTGTAAGCTCCTGATTTACTGAGGACAAAATAAGAGGATATCCTTCAACAGTGCGATTCGCAGGGGCTCGCTAAAAAATACCAACTACCCTGCAGAATCTCTCTTGCCACATCTAATTTAAGCATCAGAACTATACCACCCATTTTGTCGGTTCTTGAGATAGTGCCGCTAAACGGGATTCCGCAGATAAACCTACGAGGTATCCTGTGGCTGTAGAAAATCAGGATAATTTGCGCGATCGTTGTCGGACTTTATGGGCTAGTTTATATATTCGATGTCAACCAATTCGAACTGACTCGAATTAGCGATTGTTACCCGTAGCAGATTCCCATTTGGAAAAAATGCAGCGTTTTCTTTGTTGGCCAATTCCAACAGTAATCTCGCTGTGCCCCGACTCCCGACGATGATGATTCGGTGATTCAAGAGCAATTCGTGATGTTGGCTCAATCCACGAAAAAACCTTTCCCGGAATTCCGCTCTGCTCTCTCCGTTCTGCGGTGTTTCGCCAGCTATTAGCATTGGATTCACCTCGCTGATATCTACGTTATTCCATACTCCCAGTTTTCTCTCGTTAAGCAGTGGGTTACGCGTAATTTCGCCCCCAAATACTTTGCGCAGTATCTTCGCGGATTCGATGCTTCGGAAATTCTCCGAGCAGACAATCTCATCAGGAACTTCGTTGATACGATTCAAAGTATCAGCTGCAGTATAAATTTGCTTGCGACCAAACTCGGTCAGAGATGGCTCAGAATCTCCGCCGGAGGCAACCTGCATCTCATTCGCAGTCGTTTCGCCGTGTCGGATAAAAATAAAGCTACGTACGTTGGAACTAACGTTCATCTGGATAAAGAACTCGTTTGGGACAGTAACTCACGGAAAAATACTGATCATCTGCAGAACTCCCGTCACCCAGTAACCAATTTACAATGGCGGATGTCAACTCACCATCACCGAGAGATGGTGTGTGACCGGAGTCGTGAATGTGAATGACCGAAAAATTCTTGTGACCGCGCATTCGGGCAATCGTTTCGTCTGTTGTCGCGTCACTTTCGACTCCGTGTAGCAAAAAGACAGGGCATTGCACGGAATTCCACTGTTCCCACAAATCCAAGCTGTGTTTCGCCTCCTCTCGATAGGCCAGCATTGATCGCAGGTCATGTCGATATACTCTACCGTTTTCGATATCCGACCAGCGTGTTTTATGATGTGAATTATGCAATAGTACGGCATCCGGTGTCGGACCCACGTGTTTCGCAGAGGCGCCGGTGCGTCTGAACAACTCGGCAGGGGTTTGAAATACGTAATGCCGACCTACCGCCCGAGCTCGTCGATCGCGTCGTTCAACGGGAATATAGGGAGTACTGTCATTAAGCACAATTCTCTGTACCCGTTCGGGATAAAGAGCGGCGAACGAAATTACAGTTGACCCTCCGAGTGACGACCCCAATAACGAACATGAATCCAGCTTCAGGTGATCTATCAATTGTTTGAGTTGTTCGACATAAGTATCCAGATGGTAATCGGATGTTTCTGCCATCCACCCACTACGACCGCGGCCACCGAGATCAAGCGCGATCACGCGAGCGTTGGGATACGCATCCAATGCCAGAAAATCAAAACGCTGAACGACATTGGTCAGTCCACCGAGAGCAATGAGAGGTATACCACTGCCGCCCGAATCAGAGTAAGTGAGAGGAATTTTATATGGCTTGCCGACGCCGTAATTAGGATCCTGGAGCTCTAAATGATGGATATATTCAAAACTGTGGACCGCTGGCCAGCGTTCAAATTCGTTTCTGATCGCCAGGATCAAGTTGTCGTACTGCGCCCAGGTTAGCTCATTATTTTTTACGTCACGATTGATGTTCAGCCAATTGCGCAGCGCAATATCAGCACGTCGACCGGATCCGGATCTCATTTGATAATCGCAGTGAGAGACTACACTGACTTATTGGTGGTCCGGGTGATAAAGCACCAGCGTCACGCGATTGCGATCATCACGTCGCTCGTAAGTCGCTTTGTCGACCAAAGTTTTGACGAAAAACACACCCAGTCCACCGATCGGACGATCGTCCACATCCGCTTCCACGTCCGGTTCTTTCGCTTCCGAAAACGGGTCGAACGGTAGTCCACTGTCTTCCAAGACTATCGTCAGGGTATTATCAGACTGTTTCAGCGACAAGCTGATTTCGGCCTTTTCACTTTCGTGTTTGAAAGCATAGCTGACTACGTTGGTGATTAATTCATCAAGAGCAAGATTGGCGTTGAATATCCACGCCATCGGCCAGTCGTTGGATTCTCCGAGCTGTTCAATCTCCTCCGCAACGCGAGGAACTTCGGACAAATCACACTTCAATGTCAGATTTACTTCCATTTCCTTACCATCCATACTACTAGTGCTTGCGTGCTTATGTTCGCTGGTGCCCTCGTAATGCAAGACCACGCACGTGATGTCGTCGAACTGTGGGGCATTTCCCACAAATTCGTCGACTGCCTTGATGATTTGCTTTACGTCGTCGCCGGCACCTCGATTGGGTAGAGACGACACCACTTCCAGCAATCGGTCGTCGCCGAATGCTTCATTATTCTCATCGAATGCTTCGGGAATGCCGTCGGTTATCATCACCAGTCGGGAGCCTGGTGTCAGAGTCAATGACGCCTCGTCAAATTCCAATCCGTCAAACATTCCCAAAACCATGCCCGCGGTAAGGTCCAACGGAGCGGCGCCTTCTTCGTTTATCAAAAATGGCGAATTGTGTCCACCATTCGAGTATGTAAAATGTCCTGTTGACTCGTTCAGTATTCCATAAAAGAACGTGATGAACAGATTCTCGTCATTGTGTGACTCAAGAAAATTGTTGATTCTCTCCAAAATTTTCGCTGGTGAGCGTACGTGCGCTGCCATGCCGCGCAGAGACGTTCTCGACATGACCGCAAATAGTGCGGCCGGCACGCCTTTACCGGATACATCGGCTATCGCCATCCCAATATGATTTTCATCAATTCGAAAATAGTCGAAGAAATCTCCTCCAACTTCTTTTGCCGGCCACATTCCGCCTACAATCTCAAAAGCGTCAGACTGTTCGCGACGATGGGGTAGCAAAGACAACTGCACCCTGGTCGCAATATCCAATTCCTTGCGAAGTGCGATGAATGCCTGCTTCGTCGCAAGTGCGTCTCTCAGGCGCTTATGCTGATCCTGAACCCGGCTCGACATACTCTGAAAGGCTGTCGCCATCAGAATCAGACTGCCTGATCCATGGAAAACTTTGGGGTCGAAATCCTCAGCGGTCGGATCAACTGCAATCATCGACTCCGCTACGCTTTCGTCTTTTGCTTTCTGGTCAATTCTCTGGGCTATTTTGTCCAGCTCTTCAAGCATTGCGATTTGATCTTCACCGTCCAGTGTATCAGCAAGGCCTTTCATTTCTCGGTAAATGAACCTCTCCTGCCTCGCACGTTGACGCTCTCTTGACCGTCGAATTCGATTCAGCATGAGCATGCCGGAGCGAAATACATTCACTGCATGTCCGATCTGCCCCACTTCATCTTTGCCGGTTCTCATCTGAACCAGCATCATAAGGTCGCCTTTGGTCAGTGCTTCAAGCACATGAACTCCTTCCGTAAGGGACGCAAATGCATATCGCATATAAAAGTAAAGTGCGATCAGTGAGATTAAAGTGAAAATCACAATTGACAATATCGTGAGTTGACTGATTTTTTTCTGTTGGAGTATTTGATCAGTGACTTCTTTGATATTGACCAGTCTTCCCACAAGACTTCCAAGGTCTGCAACTTGTGGGAGTACGGTAACCGAGAAGTATCGGTCATCTTTGGAGATTGTCTGCGATGTGCTCAGTTCGCCCAGGTCAACTAGGTCACCGTAGTTTCCCCATACCTCGGGATCCGGTGCGACAAGAAGCCGTCCGCGTCGATTAAGAATCATGACCGCCGCATTGTTGAGTTTCTCCATCTCAGCGATCGGTCGGATGATGTCCAAAGACATAATGCTCAATCCTACAACTTCGCCGCTGTCATTGATGATCGGAAATCCAAATACAACCGCGGTGTTGCGCTGCTTGTCATTCCCGACACCGCGTATCGTAGAATTGTTCTCAACCGCATATCTTGCGATTTCTTCAGATACAATTGGGCTTTGGAACACGCCCGAAAGGGACGAATAGAGAAGGTTGCCGTCAAAGTCAAGGATATCAAAACGATCGGATACACCCGACGACTTCAGTTGACTGACGATTTGTCGTGCGAGATTTCGGATTGATTCATAGTCCTCATTCTCAATCGCTCTGAGGAGCTCCCGGTTTTCTCGGATAATCCATGCCGAATCTTCCATGTCGTCAATGAATTCATCCTTGATTTTGCTCCACAGGTTGGACTGATCCGAAAGCAACTCATTTGAAAATTGATCTCTGATCAGTTGCTCACGCTCGAACGAGGCAAACAGGATGGCTGCGCTAACGACAGTGACGACCAGTATGCCCAGTAGGCTGATGCGCGTCCGCAGTAGCATGATTCAATAAATACAGATCAGGTGGTGCTCAGTTAACTTTACTTTGCTTGAAATCCGCGATCGAAATCAGATTCATTGGCGGATATAGACCGAGGTCGCTTGCAACATCAATATTGATCCACAGTTTGAAGCGAGACAATCGGGCAACAGGTAAATCTTCCGGTTTTTCGCCGTCGACCAGAATTCGTTCTGCCTGGACGGCAGCCAGCTTGCCGAGGGTATGGTAGTCGCTAACGAGGCCAAACATTGCCCGGGTGTTTCGCAAAGGGGATTGCGTTGAAGCAAACGTAGGCAGACCGGCTCTCATTGCAGCAGCGGTGTAGGCATCACCATGTCTGGTGATGAATGAATCGGGTCCCATATACAAAACATCTGCTCCACCATCTTTGGCTTTTTGCACCAACTCTGGCAGGACTTCGGGGTCTGAAGTTCCATCCTCCTTCTTTGGTATCGGGAAAACCATGAGCTCCAAACCCATCTGGGGAACGATTTCCTCCAGTTGGGAAACGTTGATCCGGGAATTACTAGATCTGTCGTCGTAGATCACGGCAATTTTTTTGAACGGTCGATAGGCCAGCATTGAGTTGATCTGGGCCTCGATAGACGCAAGGAAAGCAACACCCGTCACATTTCGGCCCGGGTATTCGAAACTATTGACGATTTCCGCGCTGACTGGATAGGCGACCAAGACAAAAATGCCGGGAATATCCCTCACCAGATGGTCGGAGTCCGACTCGTTGACTTTGCCAAGAATACTTCGGGTTGTTCCTGTTCCCCAAGTGTAGACCAAATCGGGTTTCACTTGCTTGATCTCCTCGATTATGCCGGGTGCGTTTGCGCGGTCAAGGTTCAGATTCCGAATTGTCATCTGATAGGGCACCCCTCGCTGGTTCAGGTATTCCCGAAATCCAGCCTCGACTTCGGTTTCGCCGCGCCAGACCACACCGAAAATCTTGTACGTCCTATCGTTGTTGGCTCCGGGTACAGACTGTGCAGTCGCATGACTCAGAGTAAAGCATGCGACGATAATCGCGGAAATGAGATATATCTTCTTTAACACGGTATTATCTTTCAGGCGTGTATAGTGACTGATTTTCTTCAATCTCTGTCTTTGAGATTGTCATCACTAACATAAACAATAAAATCAGGGTAAGGATGATAACCCCGAATCCCGCAATTGCGTCGTGGTAGCCGAATTGACTGATCAACGCAACCGCAACCAACGGTCCGATTACCATACCGATTCGTTCAAATACGCGGTAAGCACTTACTGCCGATGCCCGTCCGATTGTGTCAGCATGATTTCCGGCAACCATCAGGATCATGGAGTTCTGAGAAGTCATAATCATGGCGTGTCCAAATCCCAGAGAAAGAATGGCGAGAACGACAGCACCTGTGTCACTGATGCCGATGGAATTTGAGAATAAACTCGCAATACACCCTGTACCTGCCAGTAAACCACCTACAAATACAACTTGAATATACTTGTGTGTCTGATCGGCAATGCGCGCGGAAATGAAGATGCAACTCAGAGTTGCCAGACCATATAGCATCATCAATCGTCCTACAGACGACTCGTTATGACCGAGTTCGGTCAGGTACAGCGGAACCAGATATGCGATGAATCCGGCGAGCGTCATTTTTGCGGGAATGGCAGTAAAGAACAAAACCGAGAAAAATCGCGGGTCCTTGAGCAGGGTGATCATGTCCTCCTTACGGAGTACGATTCGCTTTCTGCGGATTTCATGTAAATCATCGTCTGTACGGAATACCTGATAGACAATTAGTCCGGATATCACCGCAAGAAACGCTGAAATAAGGAATGTCGCCTCAAATCCGATTCTGTTGGCGAGCATTCCGCCGATCGGGGGTCCACAAACGATACCGACGAATACCGCTGTCACAAAGATTCCTGTTGATGCGGTTCGATTGTGTTCTTCGGCGTTCTGAACCACCCAGCCTTCGGATGCGACAAAGATCAGACTGTAGCCTACACCGGTGAGAATTCGGAACAGAATCAGGTCGTAGTAGGTTTGTGTCAGGAAGTTCCCGATAAAGCCGATTACCGCCGCTGCCACACCGATCAGGAATATTCGGCGCACGCCGAACCTGTCAACCAAACCGCCTCCAAACGGCGTGACAATCATCACAGCGAGCATAAAGAGTGTGATCGGCAGACCGATGAGGACATCGTGCGACAACATCATGTCCGTCGGTGCGTATTTGGATACAAACAGCGGAATGAACGAACGCGACAGCTCTTCAGAAAATATAAATAGAAAAAGTGGCACCCGAATCTGCACCACATGTCTTGAATGAACATCCCTACCGCCGCTCAGAATGAATTTCTCATCGAACTTTTCGCGAACCCGGGCGATTTTCTTTCCGATGCTGTCATCGATCTGTGCGTGCTTGAGTTCCACGACTTCAAAAACAAAATCGTTGTATTTGATCTGTAGATCCTGTACCAAATTGTTGAAACTGGTGATCAGTTGCCCGATTTCATCTTTCGATCGCTCAACCAGGCGATTGGCGAACACCCCGCGCGAACCTTCGGCCAGTACCGTTCGGATATGGTGAATTGGTCTGGATATGCGACGACGCATGTAGAACACAAGGAATTCAAAAGTTACCAGCCAGGAAATCGCGATGACCGTCAGGATTTCGAAGATCATTTCGAAAAATTGGTTTCGAATATGTTCGCTGGTTACACCCACATGCAGTTCAGTAGTGCCAGACAACGTCTCATCAATCGAAAATGCACCATCGAGATAGCCTTGTACGTCAGTTTCAAATTTCGGGTTGCTGATGCGGTTGGATTTCAATTCAGTCAATATTGTGTTGATGGTTTCTGGCTCAACGCCCCGCACGAACAGCGTCTTTCCACTGGAGTCAATCATTGCAAGATATTCAATATCTTTGTTTGACTGAAGATAATTGTCGAAGTACTCTTCGACGCCGACCAATTGATCAGGCGGAATGTTCAGTTCGCCGACCGCAAATGCCAGCTCGGAAGAGATGGCATTGCCAACCGCCTGGGCTTTCAGGCTCAATTGCGGGCTAAGCTCCTTTTCGAAGCCCAGAAGGGCAAACCATGAGACTGCGAGCTGTCCGATCAGCAACACAACAACGGACAGCAGTACCATACGGGTGAGCAATCCCTTTTGGTTGGTCAGAAATTCCTTGATATCAGAATTCTCGCGCTGTGATTTCGTTATTTTGAAATTCACGACTCGGCCTCGTCGAGTTCGATAATATCGGAACTGGCTTCGCTCAGCGCAGTCTGCGCACCCAGTGCCGATGCGGAAAACGATTCGAATTCAGGATGCTTCTTGATGGTGGCTTTGAGCTGTTCGCTGTCTTTTCGGTTGTTCATGATGTCCCTGATCGCTTGCGTCATGCTTTTCAGGTCTGAAATCGTACCACGCAACAGAACAATACAACCTACAAGGCTCATAATCGTCATGAATACAGCCACGATCAGTCCGAAGGTTATAAGACGTTCAGTCTGATTGGAGATGCTCAGATCCAATATGTCTCTGGAATAACGCAAGGCCAGTGAGCCGACATTCTGATTCAGATTGTTCTGGATCGGCACGCCGACAACTCCGGCATCCCTCTCCAATCGCGACCACGAACTGAAGTTTTGATTCGCACGCCATTCAAACACCCAATCTTCTGAAACCAGATCTCCGATGAAGCTGGGATCGGTGCTGAACAATACAGACCCATTCTCATCGAATACCTCGATTGAGAGAATCATCTCATCGTCGTTTCGATAGGTTTCGAGTTCTTCTGATACGTCCTGCAAGGTCGACAGCGCAAGACCCAGATCCATTTGGGTTTCGATCTTGTTGCGAATGTCGTTGACGACAAACTGGAATCTGGAAGTCAACAGATCAGTGTGGGTTCGCCGGAATTTATCCAGGCTAAGACCGATGGTCATTGCTATACCTGCCATCAAAATAGCAACAAGCATGACGGATATGCGCGATGTCACGCCGAATTTCATAATTTAGCGAACCAGTTGGTAAATCGTGGAAAAACTTCTGTTCCGAAATTCCCGTTGGCGTGAAATTATATCACTGTATCAACGGCTTGCTCTTTGTTGAATATTACACGAAATTGTGGTCGTATAACGACAGTAGTCTCATACTTGATTTGTGCAAATAGCGATTTTTCGTTAGTGATTCTACGACCTCAAATTTACTGTACAATCGATTAGAATGCCTTCAAATTGTTGCAGTGCAAGAATCATCAGAACATGATCGAAATTGCATCATCTTTGGAAGAGAATGCAGAATTCATCTGAATCTTCGAGACGATTGAATATTACTGATAAGTTATTGTTAAAATGTTAATATTAATAGAAAAAACTCGAAAGTTATCATTTTATTACCGGAATTAAATTTCTATATTGAAAAAAATTCACCATCAGGGCTTGACAAACTTGAATTAGATGATATATTGCACTGCAACATGATCATTTTTGTAACCTGATTCGGAGAATCGAAACATGCAGATCAATTATTCAGAGTTTGCCAATGAAGCATTCAGTGTGAATTCAAAACTGATAAACAAATCAGTGGAGCTTGGAGTCGAATCGGCTCAGCAGATTATTCAGGGCACTTCCGAAAGAACCGGAGAGTGGTTCAAAATCAAGAATTTTGACGACTTTGTTGAAACGCAAGAAAACTGGAATGCGTTTGCGGTCGGTCAGATTCAAACTTCAACCCGTTCAGCGATTGAACTGGGTACAGAAGCGTACAACGCCTATCTGAATCTTTGGAAAAAATACAGCCAGGTTGCTGTCGAGGAAGCTGTCGCAGCGACCAAGGCCCCTGTCGCAGAAAAGAAAGCCTAAGACTCAGACGCTGTTTTCAAGATTTTCATAACTTAACTCCTCTTTCTCTATTGGTAGGGTCTGCCATTGCAATAATGGCAGACCATTTTTTTTAACACAGTCTCGGCGGGACAACCACATAGTCCCAGGACTGTCCCGTCACTTCACGGCGATGATTGATGTCATTCCGGTTTCCTGATGTTCAAATACGTGACAATGAAACATCCACAATCCCGGGTTGTCAGCTACGAAAGCGATTTGTGCGCTTTTTTGTGGTTGGACAAGGACGGTGTCCCTGATTGATCCGGGAGGTTCTTGACTGCCTTCATTTTGAACAATCTCGAAACTGTGTCCGTGTAGATGAATCGGGTGTTCCCAAGCGGAGCGGTTTACAAGGTCAAATACGTATGATTTTCCAAGTTCAAGTGAGAGTAGCGGAGGCTGATTGTGAGGGTCTGAATAGATGAGTCCGTTGGTTGCCCATAGTTTCCCCAGTCCAGCCAAGTCTCGGATACCCTTGAACTCTCCGTCCAGATAAGCACCGGAAAGACCGCCCATCGCACCGCCTTCGAATATGATCTGATGTCGCTCTGCGTTGGTGATATCCGGTTGAGCAACGGGATTGGGTAAAAGGCGGGATGGAGGTGATTTTTCAGAATCTGAGACGATTATGTTGTTGCTTCGAACCAGATGCATCAGTTCGTAGGCGAAATTTTCGCCGTAAGAGTTATCTATGACCAGGGAGGACTCGCCCGCATTTCCCGTAATGTCCATTATCAGGTCAGCTCTTTGTCCTACTCCCAGAACGATCGGACCTTCGTCGAGAGTATACGGGTCGATTGGATGTCCATCCAAGGCAATGACCCAGGGATTGAGCTCATTGAAGACAACTGCGAAAGTGCGTGCATTGGCTACGTTGACAAGCCGCAGGCGAATTCTTTCACCCGGATGAACCTGAAATTTATCGTGAATACTTCCATTTACGGTAACGACGTTACCAATTCTTCCATTATGGCTTGCATCCCTTAAATTCTTATCGAATGCAACTATCTGCGCCTCATTGTCAAGACGCCAATCATCCAGCACCCATACCACGTCGCGATCAACCTCGGGTGGATTTTTTTCGTCGACAACCAGCACACCGCGAAGCCCTTTGCCGACTTGCTCTGAACTATTGATGTGCGGATGGTACCAAAACGTACCGGCATCATGAAGATCAAACTCGTACTGAAATGATTCGCCGGGACTGATCGGTGTTTGACTGAGAATCGGCACACCATCCATACTCATAGGCACCCGTAGTCCGTGCCAATGTATAGTAGTCGGTTCATCAAGTTTGTTCTCGACTTCCAGTCTCAGTCTGTCGCCTTGCATGAATCGAAGTAGCGGGCCGGGAACTTGCTGATTGTAAGCAGAAACTTTGGTTCGTGGACCAAAACCAGCCACGAGGTCAGTTTCTGTATGCGCTGCGATCAACTTTTGACTACGAGGAGCTGCTGAGATCAGTTTCGGTACCGTCATAGACCCCGCGGCAAGCATTGAAATCTGCATGAACTCCCGTCGGGTTAGATTACTCGTATGTTTAGTCAATTTCTCCACAATTACGATACGTCATGTTCAGGCTATACTCAGCCATCAGATTCTTTTATTCTTCATTTATCGAAAATCCAAACTGATTATAGTGTGGTTGATTCGGTTAATCACTATGTCCGAAATAAGTCCCTGAATTAGGTGAACAAATGCGCGATAGGGTGCGCTTACACAAAGGATATACACACTTCGTGATTCGGTGATATTCATTCTACTAATTATTTTTCATTTCCGTTTCGACTATCGCCACATATAAATCGCAACCGTCTATATCATGTCAATTACAGTAAAATTTTCTGCCAATGGATTCATGGAGTAATTGAATCGTGACGATATATGATGAGAACCTGGACAAGAATCCGGCAAATTTCCACCCGCTCACACCGCTGAGTTTCCTGCAAAGGTCCGCGCGTGTCTTCCCCGATAAGGCAGCAGTCATCCATGGTGAATTGACTATAACGTATCGCGAACTGTACTCCAGGTGCAGACGGTTGGGCAGCGCACTGAATCGACGAGGAATCGGAATCGGTGATACTGTTGCTGTCATGTGCCCCAATACACCGGCCATGCTCGAACTGCATTACGGCGTACCGATGTGCGGTGCCGTGCTTAATGCACTGAATTATCGACTCGACCCCGCGACGATCGCATTCATACTTGAACACGGCGAAGCCAAGATACTGTTCACTGACCGCGAGTTTTCAGACACAATAAAGGAAGCACTGAAACTGCTCGGGTCGAAAATCGCTGTCATCGATATCGATGATTCCCTCGGAGAAGGCGGCGAGTTTCTCGGAGAGAAGGAATATGAATCACTGCTGGAGGAAGGAGATCCGGAATTCGAGTGGTTTGTACCGGACGATGAGTGGCAGGCGCTCTGTCTCAACTATACATCGGGTACCACCGGCAATCCAAAAGGCGTGGTATTCCACCACCGGGGAGCCTATATCAACGCACTCGGCAATTCGCTGGTGTTCCAGCTCGACAGCTCAAGTATCTATCTGTGGACATTGCCGATGTTCCACTGCAACGGCTGGACATTCACTTGGGGTGTGACTGCAGTTTCAGGGACCCATGTCTGCTTGCGCAAAGTTGATCCGAAATTCATATTCCCGTCAATTCGCGATAATCGAGTCACACATATGTGTGGCGCTCCGATCGTATTGAACATGTTGGTTCACGCACCTTCGGAATTGAAGGTGCGATTTGGGCAAACTGTCGAAGTTGCCACAGGTGGGGCTGCTCCGCCGAGTCAGGTCATTACGGAAATGGAGAAGATGGGATTTCGGGTCACCCATCTATACGGATTGACCGAGACCTATGGCCCGGCAACCGTCTGTGCCTGGCAGTCTGATTGGGATAGCTACGAGCTTGAGAAGCGCGCTCAGTTTATGGCGCGCCAGGGTGTTCACTATCCGACATTGGAAGAAGTGGCGGTGATCGACCCTGAGACCATGCAGGCAGTTCCACACGATGGTGAGACGATGGGCGAGTTGATGGTACGCGGCAACACGGTCATGCGCGGATACCTGAAGAATTCTCAGGCTTCGCAGGAGGCTTTCGCAGGCGGGTGGTATCACACCGGAGATCTGGGTGTCACGCACGAAGACGGATATATCGAGGTAAGGGACCGCTCCAAAGATATCATCATATCGGGTGGCGAGAACATCTCGAGTCTGGAAGTGGAGGATGTACTCTATCGGCATCCCGGAATTATGGAAGCGGCGGTTGTGGCCAAGCCTGACGATAAGTGGGGTGAAACCCCCTGTGCCTTTGTTACAGCAGCACCCGGACACGAAGACCAACTGACAAAAGAAGATGTGATTTCCTGGTGTCGGGAAAATATGGCACGCTATAAAGTTCCAAGTTCCGTCGTGTTCGGACCCTTGCCGAAAACTTCGACCGGCAAGATACAGAAGTTCGTACTGCGTGACCAAGTCAAGTCGCTATAACCTGCGAATCCCATCTTCACTGGACAATCCGGTTATTTGGAGTGCGGATCACGAGATAGTAATTGACGAGTACCCTATCCAATGCAAAAAATTCTATTTTTATTTCCAGGGCAAGGCGCACAATACCCAGGAATCGGTAAAGATCTGATTTCGGAATTCCCGCTCGCAGCTGGAATTTATGATCAGGCCAGTTCAATCTTGGGATACGACATGGTCGCGCTGTGTAATGATGAGGCCAGCGGAGATATCAATCTGACCAAATACACACAGCCGGTGTTGCTTACCCACTCATTTGCCTGTATGGAGGTGTTTCTGCACGAAACAGGTTACAGGTATAGACCAAGTTTTTCCTGCGGTCACAGTTTGGGGGAATATGGTGCGTTGATAGCTGCAGAGACATTGGACTTTGAGTCGGCACTGAAATTGGTATCAGCACGCGGAGAATGTATGGGCAAGCATGGGGGAGGTGAAATGCTTGCGCTTCCTCTGTCGGAGGATCAGCTGACTCCCTTGTTGGAATCCGGTCCCTGCGAGATTGCCGCATGTAATCTCCCGGAACAGACCGTAGTTGGCGGATGGCCGCAAGAACTTGATCAGTTGATCGTTCAGATCGAAGAGACGTTCCCCGGTAAACCCACGACCCGCTTGAAAACAGAAGGTGCCTTTCATACCTCACATATGTTTCCGGCGGCAGAGGAGTTTCAGAAACATTTGAACGAAGCTACACTAGGAAAACCCACGATTCCAGTTGCCTCCAATGTCACAGGAACATTTCACGATTCGGAGTCCGACTCGATCAAACGCAATCTGTATCTGCAGCTTTTCAAGCCGGTCCGATGGCACAGTAATCTGATGACGATTGCCGAGCAGGGGATCGATGCTGTGATTGAGTTTGGTGGCGGACTCGGAGGCGGCAACGATCCGGCGGAAAAAAGACCGAATCTGGCTGGAACAGTGACGCGCTCGTATCGACGACTCTCACCGCGGCCCGTGTATCATTCAGTCATCAACCTGAAGACGTTGCGCGATACGATTGAAAATTTTGGGGACTATGGAGAATAGTTGGTAGCAATGGGAAAATGTAAAGGTTGGTCGATAACCGCGCAAGCCTTATCGACCAACCTTTAAACTACTATACGATATGTAGTCAGGTACGATTTTGAGTATGAATAATCTTACTATCAATTGGGTTGGACTGTATTCGGCCAGAATCTGATTTAGTCCAAGAATGGAATGGTTTAGGGTCCTCAACTGGTTTTCTAATGTAAGGTTCAATTCGGCGAAGAGTTTCTTCAAAATTTTTCTTTGCCCCTTCAATCTTATCTTGCTGTTTAGGATCAATTTCTTGCGACATGGAAAGATTCCTTGATAGTTTCAATGCTTTTACAATCGATGTTAGAAACACACCACTCGATTCGACAGTATAACTGACAAATTAGTTTCCATTCTTCGGAATTTATATCAATGTTTTCAATATTTAATCCACATGATTTTGCTTCTTCTTGGTAAATTGGACGACCGTGTGATATTGTTCCAGCATCTGGGTTGAGGAAACCATCTATTTTTTTCTTAATTTTGTCCTCAGTAAGATTTCGCATCATGTTGCGTTTTAAATTTTTTACAGATATATCTTCTGCCAAATTAATAAAAGAACGATATTGGGTAATTTCGCGGTCATCATAGTGCGTCAATTGCTGTAAATATGGTTCTATTGGGCCTGAAGTAGTTGCAATTTCAGAAAGTAGCTTTTCGTACCCCGCCACTAGATTGTGAGCCGTAAATGTCTTAGGAATTCCGTTTTCTGATTTGAATATTTGCGGATCCACGGGTCCCAATTCAGAAGCACTACTCATCATGATTTTACTTGCACCCATACTAATTATGGTTGCAGCGGATTTCGCCTTGCCCGGGATCAATACCCAGTAGTCACCTGTCCCACTATATGCGCAACATGTATTTACTATTCTTTCAGCAGTTAATCCATCACCTCCCGGGGAGTTAATCATCAAAATTAGTCCCTTTGAGCAATCACTGTTTTGAAGAATGCTTTGCAAAATGTCGCAATCTTCATCAGATATATCTATAGGGTAACTATAGGGTAATTGAAACTCGTGAAAAATGTGACTAAAGTCTTGCCCCCGAATTTCTTCTGTATAGATTTAAACAAATGTGCTCGACTGGATGGAGTCTGATTAACCTCAGATAGTATGTTGCTGTACGTACTTGACATCATTAACTTTCATTGTCCATTTTCACCGTCCGCTTAATTTCACAGAATTCCGTGCTATTTCCGAAAGATGCGTCAAATCAATATTTTCCAAACTATCCTTCCTCACAGGTAGCGGGGTCTACACTGTGACGTGAATCGGAGGATGTTCGAGTATTTTGTCTTACTTGGATTATAGAATAACCGCTAATGCTACATTGTTCAGTTAGATTGCAACTGAACTAGAGACATGAATTCTACGCCAAATATTCAAGGTTTCTGATACCAAACAGCAAACAAAAATCTATCACAACCCTACTGTGACTATCAAACCTGCTCTATTTCGATCAGAGTTCCGCAAAAATCTTTTGGGTGCAGAAAAAGCACAGGTTTGCCGTGGGCTCCAATTTTGGGTTCGCCACCCCCCAGTGCCCGCATGCCTTGTCGAATCAGTTCGTCTCTGGCATCAAGAATATCGTCAACCTCGTAGCACAGATGATGAACACCACCTGCCGTATTTCTTTCGAGAAATCGCGCAATCGGTGATTCCGCTCCCAAAGGTTCCAGCAATTCGATCTTGGTATTGGGTAGGTTTACGAATACCGTCGTGACACCATGCTCCGGCAGGGGTAACGGCTTGGACACTTCAGCACCCAACACCGTGTGGTAGGTTTTTGTGGCCTGCTCCAAATCCGGAACAGCGATTGCCACGTGATTGAGTCTGCCGATCATTCCTCCTCTCCAAATTCAACTATTGGCTGATCCGAAGCCAGGCTGTCACCGATTTTAGCCATTACTTTGACAATGACACCATCGCGCTCGGCACGCAGTGCGTTTTCCATTTTCATCGCTTCAACCACGGCTACGATTTCCCCTGTCTTGACCATTTGGCCAACCTCGACGGCGATTTCAACCAGCAATCCGGGCATAGGGGACTTCAGATATGGCGAGACTCTCGCGCTCTTTTTCTGAATCATATATTGGTCGTATTTTGCAGCCGCAGGCGTCAATACCCGTAGCAGGGATCGGAAACCGAAATGGTCAATCTGATACGCAATCCCTCTGCGTGTTACTTGTATGCAAGATCCGATTCCATTCAGAGTGTAATAGAAGTGGCTTTGCATGGGTAACCAGTTGTGCTGGATCTCGCATGACTCACCGTTGCCATCAGTCAACCGATGACCTGATTCGGTTTCTTCAATCGTGAGTTCGATTTCCTCGTTCGATGTCGTTACAACCCAGTCGGTCGCAGCTGTCCAGTTGCGCGTGTTCAATTGCCCCCCGAGCGTTGCCGAACGCAGCTCATCACAATAGTGCATGATGGTTGCGATCATTGCTGCAACCTTGATACTGTCGCTGTCCGCGGACTCGCAGTCATAGCCATCCGGGAACTGCTGTTCGATCATTCTGGTATTCATGTCACCTTTCAGCACCGCTTCGTCTCGCGCAAGCCTTTGCAGAAATGGCAGGTTACTTGTGATACCCGTAATCTGATATTCATCCAATGAATTTGCCATCAGATCGAAAGCCTCGGCCCGCGTATCCGCATGCGTAATCAGCTTGGCGATCATTGGGTCATAGTAGACCGAAACTTCACCACCTTCCACCACGCCTGTATCAATACGTACCGAAGCGGATTGCTCGGGTGGGCGACAGCGGATCAGTCGACCTGTTGACGGCAAAAAGTTGCGTGCTGGATCTTCCGCATAGATTCGCGATTCGACCGCCCAGCCTGTCGCCTTGATGTCGCTTTGAGTCAATCCAAGATCATCACCGGCTGCTACCCGAATCATGCACTCTACCAAGTCGATTCCGGTGACAAATTCGGTTACCGGATGTTCAACCTGCAATCGAGTGTTCATTTCCAGAAAATAGAAATTCTGTTCGATATCGACGACGAACTCTACAGTCCCCGCTGAGACATAGTTCACAGCCTTCGCCAAAGCCACTGCCTGACTGGTGATATCTTGTCTAGTTTCATCGTTCAGAAAAGGAGATGGAGCTTCCTCGATCACTTTCTGATGCCGGCGCTGCAGCGAACACTCCCTTTCACCCAGATGAATTGTATTACCGTACTGATCGGCAATCACCTGAACCTCGATGTGTCTGGGGTTCTCAATGAACTTCTCTACAAACACCCGGTCGTCACCGAAGTGTGTTTTCGCCTCACTTTGAGAGCGTACGAATCCCTCCCGGCATTCGTCGTCATTGTATGCGAGGCGCATTCCTTTCCCACCACCAGCCGAGGTCGGTTTGAGCATGACCGGATAACCAATCTTCCGAGCAAGTTCAACTGCGTGCTCCGGGTTCTGAATAACATCATCAAAACCCGGAATTGTGTTGACGCCTGCCTGCCGCGCAATTTGCTTTGACTCGATTTTGTCGCTCATGGCCCTGATCGCGTCCGCGCCTGGTCCGATAAAGACGATGCCTGCCTCATTCAATCTATGCGAGAAATTGGGATCTTCCGAAAGAAAGCCATAACCTGGATGGACAGCCTGCGCTTTGTTTGTCTTGCAGGCATCAATGATTGCATCGATATTCAGATAACTTTGCGCGGCGACTGCAGGTCCAATACGTATTGCCTCATCAGCTGTCTCGACATGTAGCGCATTGCGGTCAGCATCCGAATACACAGCGACAGTCCCGATACCGAGCCGTTTAGCGGTACGCATCACCCGACAGGCGATTTCACCTCGATTCGCGATAAGAATTTTCTTGAACATTTGCAGACAGGAACTTGGCTACAGTGGGATATTGCCGTGCTTGCGCCAGGGATTGTCTACTTTCTTGTATTTGAGCATTTCCAGAGACTGGCATATACGTCCGCGCGTTCGTCTGGGCAAAATGACGTTATCGACGAATCCACGACTGGCTGCGATAAACGGGTTGGCGAACTTTGCCTGATACTCGTCTACTCTGGCTGCGATCTTTTCCTGATCGTTCATCTCACTTCGAAAGATGATTTCAACCGCTCCCTTGCTTCCCATTACCGCAATTTCAGCGCTTGGCCAGGCGAAATTGACGTCGCCGCGCAGATGTTTGGAACTCATGACATCGTACGCACCGCCATACGCCTTTCGGGTGATGACCGTGACTTTCGGTATGGTGGCCTCAGCATAGGCGTAGAGGAGTTTCGCCCCATGTTTGATGATGCCTCCATGCTCCTGAGCTGAGCCCGGCATGAAGCCCGGTACATCGACCAAGGTAACAATCGGGATACCGAAGGCATCGCAGAATCGGACAAATCGGGCCGCCTTGATGGAAGAAAGTATATCCAGACAGCCTGCCAGGACCAGAGGTTGGTTGGCGACGATACCGACCGTTGATCCCTCCATGCGAGCGAATCCGATCACGATGTTCTTCGCATGGTCCGGCTTGAGTTCGAAAAAGTCCTCATCGTCTACAATATTCACGATCAGTTCTTTCACGTCATAAGGTTGATTGGGGTCATCCGGTACCAATGTATCCAAAGAGGGCTCTTCCCGGTAACGGTCATCATTGGTGGTTCGGACAGGAACCTCACTACGATTGTTGACCGGAAGGAAATCAAAGAACCGACGCAGTATGAGACATGCCTCAATGTCGTTCTCAAATGCACCGTCTGCGACACCAGATTGTTCGGTGTGGGCGACTGAACCACCGAGTTGTTCAGCCGAAATATCTTCATGAGTGACTGTACGGGCGACATCGGGACCCGTGACAAACATGTAGGAACTGTCTCGAACCATGAAGATGAAGTCGGTGATCGCCGGCGAATAGACGGCTCCGCCGGCACATGGTCCCATAATCAGTGAAATCTGCGGAATGACCCCGGATGCCATAACGTTGCGCTGAAATATATCGCCGTACCCGCCGAGCGAAGCGACACCCTCCTGGATACGCGCGCCGCCGGAATCATTGATGCCGATCACAGGCGCACCGACTTTCATCGCCTGATCCATCACTTTACCGATTTTCTCGGCATGCGCTTCCGACAGTGAACCGCCATACACGGTGAAATCCTGGCTGAACACAAATACAAGGCGCCCGTGAATCGTGCCGAATCCGGTCACGACACCATCGCCGGGGATCTTGGAATCCGCCATACCAAAATCCGAGCATCGGTGTTCGACAAACATATCCCATTCCTGGAAACTGTCCTTGTCAAGCAGAAGATCAATACGCTCGCGAGCGGTCAGGCGACCTTTGGCATGCTGTGTGTCTATGCGCTTCTGACCACCACCCAGACGCGCTGCCTGGCGTTTTTCTTCCAATTTATTGATGATGTCCTGCATGTTTTCTTCCTGCCAGATCAGACTCCGATTGACTCTGCCGTTGCCTCCAAACTGTTCTCGATCATCCGAAGTACGTCGGGAATGGTGTCCAGTATTCGAGTTCCGGGCCCGTAGACAGCGGATACCCCAGCGTTCTCAAGAAAGCGGACGTCTTTCGGTGGCACCACACCACCGCAGATCACGATAACGTTGTCCGCACCTTCATTTTTCAATCCATCAATAATTTCGGGAACCAGTGTTTTGTGACCGCCAGCCTGGGTGGATATTCCTACCAGATGCACATCATTGTCGACAGCCTGTCGGACAATTTCAGCAGGTGTCTGAAACAAGGCCCCAATGTCGACCTCAAACCCGAAATCCGCATAGGCGGTCGCAATCACCTTGGCGCCACGATCATGTCCGTCCTGACCAACTTTGGCAATCAGTGCCCGCGGTCTGCGCCGGTGCTCTTTCACGAATGCGTTCACTTTCCGGCGGATTTCATCCACCTCCTCTGAGTCTCTGACCTCCGTGCTGTACACTCCGGCAATCGCCTGGGGAATGGCGCGGTGCTGTCCGTAAATTTCTCGAAGCGTTTCGGTAATCTCACCGACAGTGGCGCGTTGACGTGCGGCCTCAACCGAGTGATGCAGCAAACCCCATTGTCCCGCTTGAGCACACTCCTTGAGTTTTTCGAGGGCGGTAGAACAGCGTTTCTCATCGCGTTGTGCCCGTACACGATTGATTCTTTCAATCTGAGATTCACGCACTACTCGATTGTCAACTTCAAGCACATCAACCTCGTCTTTGGAGTCAGCTACAAACCGGTTAACTCCGACAATCACTTCCTCTGAAGTGTCGAGACGCGCCTGGCGCCTGGCGGCGGATTCCTCGATTCTCCTCTTGGGCATACCGGCTTCCACTGCCTTGGTCATGCCACCGTAGGCTTCGACTTCGTCAATCAATTTTCGGGCTTCGCTGATCATTGATGCGGTAAGACTCTCGACATAGTAGGATCCGGCAAGCGGATCGACGACATTGGCGAGCCCTGATTCTTCCCGCAGTATGAGCTGGGTGTTTCGGGCTATCGAGGCGGAAAACTCACTTGGCAGAGCCAGTGCCTCATCGAACGAATTGGTATGCAGAGACTGCGTTCCACCGAGAATGGCTGCCAGCGCCTCGACCGTTGTACGGACAATGTTGTTGTATGGTGATTGACTGGTCAGGCTGACCCCGGATGTCTGACAATGTGTTCTCAGCATCAATGAGGCAGGTTTCGAGGGTGAGAACAGAGTCTGCATCAGGTTGGCCCAAAGGTATCTTGCAGCCCGCAGTTTGGCAACTTCCATGAAAAGGTTCATGCCGATGCAGAAGAAGAATGACAGTCTCGGTGCGAAGTCATCCACTGCCATGCCGGTCGAAAGGGCAGCGCGCACATATTCGATTCCATCTGCAATGGTGTAAGCCAGTTCCTGAACACAAGTCGCGCCGGCTTCCTGCATGTGGTATCCGGAAATTGAGATCGGATTGAATCGTGGTATTTCGTCTGTCGTGTAACGAATGATGTCCGCAACGATACGCATGGATTGCTCGGGCGGGTAGATATAGGTGTTCCGTACCATGAATTCCTTGAGAATGTCGTTTTGCAGCGTACCCGACAACTGCGAATGTGCCACCCCTTGCTCCTCGCCGGTCACGATAAACGTTGCCAGTACCGGCAACACTGCGCCATTCATGGTCATCGAGACGGATATACGTTCCAGTGGAATTTCATCGAACAGGATTTTCATGTCCTCGACACTGTCGATAGCTACACCGGCCTTGCCGACATCGCCAACCACCCGTTCGTGGTCGGAGTCATAGCCGCGATGGGTGGGCAGATCAAAAGCAACTGACAATCCCGTTTGTCCGGCTTTGAGGTTGTCGCGGAAGAATCGATTCGATTCCTCTGCCGTGGAAAATCCGGCGTACTGACGTACTGTCCAAGGCCGTCCGGCATACATGGTTGCCCGGGGTCCCCTGACATACGGCGGCAGACCGGGCAATGTCGCCATGTGTTCGAGATCAGCCAGGTCCTCTGCGGTATAGACCGGTTTGACTTCAATGCCTTCCGGGGTGTGCCAGTTCAGTTCTTCAGGATCGCGATCTTTCAGTTCGCGTCGGGCGAGCCTGTTCCAATCATCCAATGAGTGTTTCTTGAATGTCACTGTGCTTTCCGGTCCTGCGACATTTGTGAAGTCAAACTGTAAGCATGGTCACGCTTTCGGGTAACCGACGGACTGCAGTGATTCGGTGATTTCATCAAGAATGACCGGGTCGTCGATTGTTGCCGGCAGCTGCCAGGGTTCTCCATCGGCGATTTTCTGCATGGTTCCGCGCAGGATCTTGCCGGAGCGTGTTTTCGGCAGACGCATCACCACCAAAGCTTCCTTGAACGCTGCGACAGGTCCGATTTCGTTGCGTACCAACTGTACACACTCCTTGACGATATCGCCATGGTCTCGCTGACAGCCGGCATTGAGCACCAGAAATCCCAGCGGCAGTTGGCCTTTCAGTGCGTCCGCCACACCGGTAACCGCACACTCGGCCACATCGGGATGGGAGGTGAGCACCTCTTCCATGGCACCGGTCGACAGCCGGTGTCCGGCAACGTTGATGATGTCATCGGTTCGAGACATCACGTATACATAGCCGTCCTCATCAATGTATCCCGCGTCCGCAGTCTTGTAGTAACCCGGGAAGTCAGCGAGGTAGGCGTCGAAAAATCGCTGTTTCGCATTCCATAGGGTTGGAAAACTGCCAGGCGGCAAAGGCAGTTTGACGACGAGTGAGCCGATTTCGCCGGGTGCTACTTCCTGATTGGTGTCGTCCAGTGCCTTGAGGTCCCATCCGGGAACCGGAACAGAGGGTGACCCCTCTTTGACCGGCAACTGTTCGATACCGACACAGTTGGCGCAGATCGCCCAACCGGTTTCAGTCTGCCACCAGTGATCGATGACCGGAACATGAAGTTTATTCTGTGCCCAACGCAGGGTGTCCGGATCTGTTCGCTCACCAGCCAGAAACAACGTCCGAAAATGGGACATGTCGTATTTTTCAAGATAGGATCCATTTGGATCCTCTTTCTTGATCGCCCTGAACGCAGTCGGTGCGGTAAATAGCGCAGATACTTTATGTTGAGAGATGACGCGCCAGAAAACACCAGGATCCGGAGTGCCCACGGGTTTGCCCTCGTACAAAATCGCGGTGTTGCCGGCGAAGAGTGGGGCATAAACAATATAGGAATGGCCGACAACCCAACCGACATCGGAGGCAGCCCAGAACACTTCGCCCGGGTCGACACCATAGATATTCTTCATTGACCATTTAAGCGAGACGATGTGTCCGCCATTGTCGCGCACCACGCCTTTGGGTTGTCCTGTGGTGCCGGACGTATAGATGATGTAGAGCGGGTCGGTTGCCATGACCGGAACGCAGTCGACCGGGGTGGCAGTTTTCATCACGTCGTTCCAGTCGTGATCACGTCCTTCAATCATTCGGGCTTCAGCCTGTGGTCGCTGCAGAACGATACAGGCCGATGGTTTATGGGATGACAGTTCAATGGCCTTGTCGACCAGGGGCTTGTACTCGACGACGCGACCGGGTTCGAGCCCACACGATGCGGTGATGATCGCGACTGGCTTGGCGTCGTCAATACGCACAGCGAGCTCGTTGGAGGCAAAGCCTCCAAAGACGACGGAGTGGACAGCACCGATACGCGCACATGCAAGCATTGCGATTGCGGTTTCGGGTACCATTGGCATGTAAATGACGACACGAGAACCCTTTTCAACTCCAAGCTCTCTCAGCACTCCCGCCAAACGTGCGGTCTCATCCAGAATTTCCTGATAGGTGAGGTGGCGGATTTCTCCGGTCATCGCAGAGTCATAAATGATCGCGTTCTGACTGCCGCGCCCTTCGTTGACGTGCAGATCAAGGGCGTTATAGCAGGTATTGACTTGCGCACCGGTAAACCAGCGGTAATATGGTTTGTCCGAATCATCGAGAACCTTGTCCCAGGTTTTGTACCAGTGCACATCATTCGCGACTTCACCCCAGAATTCGTTAGGTGACGCGAGAGATCGCTCAAATTCTTGTCGGTATCTGCTCATGCGATTGTTCCAAATTTAGTTTGATCGGGTTGAAAGTTTCGGTGTCCTAAAATCCGTGAAACTTTAGAATTATCTCCAATAAAATAACGTAGAAACTGAATACCTGTCAAACTTTGTCTGACAGCATTCAGATTTACCTCAATTCAAAAAGACAAGGAGCACCACACAAATGGCATATGAGCACATTATTACTGAAACGCGCGGAAAAGTTGGATTAATTACGTTGAACCGCCCCAAAGTGCTGAACGCGCTGTCTTCGGAGGTAATGGACGAGTTAGGCGCTGCTATCGACGCGTATGAAAAGGATTCGGACATCGGTGCCATTGTCATAACAGGTAATGAAAAGGCATTCGCCGCGGGAGCGGATATCAGCCAGATGAAAGACAATACATTTGCGGATGCTTACATGGGAAACTTCATCAGTCGCAACTGGGAGCGGGTTACCGAATGTCGCAAACCGGTTATCGCTGCGGTTGCCGGCTATGCGCTCGGTGGTGGGTGTGAGCTGGCGATGATGTGTGATTTCATCGTTGCCGGTGACAATGCGCAATTCGGTCAGCCTGAAATTTTGTTGGGCATCATTCCGGGAGCCGGTGGAACCCAGCGCCTGACAAGAGCGGTGGGGAAATCCAAGGCGATGGATATGTGTTTGACCGGTCGGCGGATGGACGCCGAGGAAGCGGAGCGTTCGGGGTTGGTTTCACGCGTATTTCCTGTCGATGAATTGGTCGACAAGACGGTGGAGATCGCGCAGGGAATCGCCGAGTTTTCCCAGGTCGCCGCAAGCATGGTTACGGAGACAGTTGATCGCGCTTATGAGCTGACTCTGAGTGAAGGGGTTCTGTTTGAGCGTCGGGCATTCCATTCCATGTTTTCCACGAATGACCAGAAGGAAGGCATGGCAGCATTCGTGGAGAAAAGAAAACCGACTTGGCAAAACAGCTGATCGTGGTCAGATGTGAACGGCAAGGAAGCAAACTGCATTCGGCAGTGGTAGTGGGTGTAGACAGTCATCACCGATTGGGTTGGCCTGCGTTGGTGTATTCAGTTGCGATAGCATTCTGGTTGGGCAATCAGATTCCCTAGAGAAATGATCGAAAGCGAATTAGACCACAAATAAATCAGACTCTGTGAGAACAAGCCTCGATTCACCCCAGGACCTCTTCCACTCCTCCTATTATTAATGCAGTAACTGGTTGGATAATTTCGCTACCACACCTGTAAGATTAGTGCTTCCGACTACTTCGTTTTCAGCATCACAGTCATTCGGCGTAGTCGATACCCGTATTCTGGTTTGAACTTGACTGGGACTCTGATTAATGAGTAAGAGAAAAAGAAAGGCACAGTACAAGTTTTGAAATTCCCTTAGACCAATCATATCCATTCTGTTATTGTTGGCTTGTCAAAAAGAGTTTAAATACCCCTTGTGCAGGGCAACGATCCAATGAGAATTCGATTCAATCCGTTTCTTCTGGCACCTACCTACGTCTCAAGTTTTGATTACCGAAGTTGGTTGCAAAAGATTGAGCCATTCTCGCTTTCAGCCGACTATATGGAAGACTGGCAACGATTGAAGGTGATTCTTGAGTCAATGGAACGCACTGAAATTCTAAGTGCGACGGAGGACTATTTACACTCCGTTCATCGCACTAAATTTTGTCGTTTTCGTGATTACTTGGAATTTCGTCTAAACTTAGAAGAGAATTTGATTCATGTCTGCAGTTATTCTCGCTTTTGTATCTTGTGGGACATAAATACTAAAAGAAGACGCATCAATTCAATTCGTCGTCGATTTCAAAATGCACAGTAATTGCGTGATGGGTCGACTTCTGAAATGAGTGCTGACGATGAATTCGAAGCCGTCATCCCTCAAGCGCGTGCGATCGACTTCGTTGAACATACGACGACCGACCGCCTTATGGTGTCGACATGAATTCTACCCCATAATCTCAAATGTTTGAATCGGACTGTGAAATTCAAAGTGGCACTGCGCACAGGTCCGTATATCACTGATAACCCCCCCCCCCCGGTAGAGTTTCTTGGCGAGAAATTGCTGAGATGATTTCCGAATGCTCAGGGCATGGAGAAGAACGCGATTTCCGAGATCAATTTCATAAACACACTAGAAGGAACATTTTGATGGAACGGGAAGAAGAAAGAAAATTTGTCATTGAACTCCTCAAGGAGGGGAACAACGATGCAACCATTCGCAAGATTAACGCAAACTTTCCTCAACTCGGAGATAAAGAAAATACTGATAAATTCAAGGATATCGTCAAAAAACTAATTTACAAGGACCAACCTAGATACGACATGTATGCCAATGGTGAACCCAAATTGATATTGCAAAAGTATCCCCAGAGAGGAACCACTGTAATAGAGCTAAAGATTCGAGTAAGGGAATGGTAAGAAAAGGATTTACCCTTTATATTGATGCTTTACAATGCAGAAAGATCAGCAGTCCGAATAGTACTTTGGAAAGACGACTTTTCCAATGAGCAATATAAAAAAACCTTAGAAAAATTCCGTGAATCCTCTGGTAAGATTGTGGGAGAATATCCAAAGATTTATGATGGATATTTAAATGGAAATTTTCATGCTGTACTGACCTGTGACCAGGGCTATGAAGAAAGGACAATGATTGATGCAAGAATTTTCCAGGACAATTACTGGGTGGAAGTCGAAGAAAAACTAAGACGTCAGCTTGACAAGTTGTTGCTTGGCATTGAACGGTTTGAAATATAAAGACAGATTTAATGATGGGCAGTGCTTCTTTATCGCCAATAATGGCCAGACTACGCAACAGTTAGCCTCAAAAATTAGTCTAGACCAGGACTAACCTACGACATCCAGCATCGTTATACCTGTAACCGCTTTTTTTGGGACGGTATGACCCTAATGTTTGGGAATGGATCAATGAAAATTTGAACGTCAATGGAAAATTACAATAATATGCAGAGCAAGGTAGTGTTTAAGAAGTTTGTAGTTTATTGAGATTATTCTAAGAGTAATTAAGTGCAGTGATCTGATTATGACTGATTCGAAACGAAGAGCACCGACTCAAGGTCAAGCAAACTTCGCTAAAAATACGATCTGGACCGGCGACAATCTTCACATTATGCGGGGCATGAATTCGGATTGTATCGACCTTATTTATCTTGACCCGCCATTCAACAGTAACCGCACTTATGAGGCACCAATAGGCTCAAAAGCAGCTGGTGCATCATTCAAAGATGCTTGGACTTTGAGTGATGTGGATGTTTACGAACATGGTGAGTTGGCTGATCGTAATCCTGCGGCTTATTCTGTAATCGAAGCGGCGCGACAGGCACATGGTAAGTCCATGCAGTCTTATTTGATTATGATGGCTGTGCGACTGCTGGAAATGAAACGAATCCTGAAAGAGACGGGCTCAATCTACTTGCATTGTGACCCGACTGCCAGCCACTATCTGAAACTACTTATGGATGGTATTTTCGAGCATGCGAATTTCAAAAATGAGATTATTTGGAAGCGCACATCCGGCCACAGTGATTCAAAGACCATGGGATCAGTACACGATGTAATCCTGCACCACACAGCATCCCGTGCTGTCAAATACAATGTGCAATACACTGCCTATAGTGATGACTATGTGAAACGAAGGTATAAGCACCAAGACCCTGACAGCAGGCGGTACATGGATGGAGATTTAACCGCGAAAGGGTTACAAAGTGGAGGTTATGTATACGAGTATAAGGGTATTACAGCAGAATGGCGCGTACCATTAGAGCGCATGAAGGTATTGGATGCTGAAAACAGGCTCTATTTCACTAGTCGTGGAGGGATCAGGATAAAACGCTACCTAGATGAAATGAAGGGCGTTCCGATCAATGATGTTTGGACGGATATCGATCCTATAAACGCTCGGGCGCGCGAGCGAACTGGCTATCCAACCCAAAAACCTCTCGCCCTACTCGAGCGGATTATCAAAGCATCCAGCAATCCCGGCGATCTTGTACTGGATCCATTCTGCGGATGTGCCACCACATTGGTTGCTGCTGACCGGTTAGGCCGTCAGTGGGCAGGTATCGACCTTTCGCCATTGGCTATTAAATTGGTGAACGAGCGAATCGCCGAAGATCGCGGTTTATTTGGTGGAGCCAACGCGTTAGAAGTACCGCCGGTGCGCACCGATTTGGGTGAACTGCCAAACTATCGCTCACACCGTCATCGGCTGTATGGCGAGCAAGAAGGTGTGTGCGCGGGATGTGATACTCACTTCCCGTTTCGCGTCATGGATGTGGACCATATTTTGCCCCGATCTCGCGGTGGGACAGATCATCCCGAAAATCTTCAGCTACTTTGTTCCGGTTGTAATCGGAGCAAAGGTGGAAGAACAATGTCTGAATGGAAATTGATTAGATGAAAATTACAATCAAACGAGTACTTTGATACGAGGTGACGGGAAAATCCTGAAAATCCGTGCAAAACGAAAAGCGAGTGCTCAGGCCCACGGAAACAGTTCAGCCGAAGCGGATTGACACAATCTCTACATTCCCCAGATCGTCACCGATTTCTCGCCGGTAATCTCTTCCCGCCTGAACACTTTCTGCTTCCAGGTACGCTTCTCCGAACGGTCGAAAATCACCAGATGACCGTCGTCAGTTCCGCATCGGTCCATATACTCGCCGATCTGTACCAAGCCTTTAGCAATCACACTATCCAGTCCCTTCCGGCGTGGCTTGCACTCGATCACGGTTTTCTGCCTGACCTCACCCGCATGCCAGACAACCAGGAGATCGATGCGCTTGCGTCCCGAGCCGTACTCCCTCTGTATTCTTCCGCTTACATTGACGATGCGTTGCAGAAACGCCTGTAATAACAGTTGCGGCCAAGCCTCCTGGTAGTCGAACCGCCGCACCCAGTGCTCCGAGTGCTCGCGGAAGAATTCCTGAAACGATTCCATTAGCCGGTCCATTACAAGTCTGCCATCCTCCACGAACCACGCGGTCTCGTAGGGAATAGACTCGTCGGCCGAGTTGATCAGTTCGCGCGGGATGATCTCGCGGTAGATCGGGTTGGCGATCTGAATCGGCCGACTTTCGCGGATCAGCCCGAGGTCGCGCACATACTGGATATCTTCGGTTCCAAATGCATCTGCCTCCGATTCACCGCTTACAATCGGCTCGATCACCCGCTTCACACGAACCTCGCGCAGTTTGTCGGCCAGCTGGTCCAGATGCGTGTCGCGGCGCCGGATCAGCACCTCCCTGGACTCGATGATGTCGTCATGCCCGATCTGACGGCCCCGCTCGCTGACCGCCTCGCAGGCTTCATTCGCCAATGCGTTGACCAGCCAGGGCTGCCCCGGGTCGATTCCCATACCTCCAGCAGTGCTTCCTCGCTCCATCGCTGTCCGGTCTCCTCGGTATGTTGCAATAGCAAAGATGTTGTCTGTGACTCATTGAAATCACCCAGTCGCAACGACTTAGCCTTGATGTTGAAGGCACTGCCACCGGTTATGATCTCATCATCTCTACCTGATCGGATACGATAGTCTCGAACATCGCGTACGCCACACAGTACCACGCTCTGTGGAAATTTCTCAGGACGATGCAGGTAACCGGCCCGCAACTGGCGCAACACCGAGATCAGCATGTCGCCGACCAATGCGTCGATTTCGTCAATCATCAGGATTAATGGTCGCGAATCGGCCACCGACCACTGTGTCAACACTTTGCGAAGTGCTCCATACTCTCCTGTCGAATCCAGAATTTCCAGCCAGACATCTCGAACAAAAAGATCGTTCAGGTTGTACTCGGCCTCATCGCTCAGGGCAGACAGGATTTCCCGCAAACCAGTGCGGACATTCTCGCGTGCGACCTGTGCGGGTTCGACGTTGATGTAGGCGGCGCGGTAACGTCCGGTCGAGTTCAGCTCGTCGCGCAAAGCGATCAGCGAGGAGGTCTTGCCGGTTTGTCGCGGCGCATGCAGGACGAAATAGTGCTTTTGTTCTATCAGCTGAAATACTTCTGAACGGTCAAGACGCTCCAGCGGAGGGATGGAGTAGTGCTCACCCGTCTTGACAGGGCCTGCGGTATTGATAGAATCTCATGGAATCCGATTATACCAGCGTAGTTGACTGGGTTGCCTTTCATGGTGTGTCGTGCAGATTCATGCAGGAATACACCGACGAATTCGTCTTCAGATCAAACTGTCAGAGGTGGGAAGCATAGATTCCGGTGGGACTGCAAGCCATTATTGAGTAGCCGATCGGTTACTTTCAGAATCAGGCCCAGGAAGCCTTGATTGGCACTCTCATGCTACCGATGCTCTCGACTACGCACTCCAAAACATCACCGGCTGAAACTGGTCCGACTCCTTCCGGTGTGCCCGACATGATCACATCGCCCGGATAAAGCGTGTAAAAGGACGACGCAAAAGAGATCAATTTACGAGTCGAATAGATCATCTGGCTCGTATTTGATTGTTGTTTGGTTTTTCCGTTTACTGAAAGCGATATTTCCAGATTGTCCGGATTTTCGATTTCGTTCGAAGTCACAATCCAGGGGCCAAGAACGGAATGTGAATCAGCGGCCTTGCGCAGGCTGCGGTCCTCAGTCCCGCGAATCGTCATATCAAGTCCGATAGTGTAACCGGCCACGAAATTCAACGCATCCGCCTCGCTTACATTGCGACATGTCTCTCCGATAACGATGGCAAGTTCGACTTCATGGTCGGTGCGACGGGCTTCGAATCCCAGCCTTACACCTTCGTCAGGGCCGACCGGAACAGGAGATTTCAGAAACAGCCCGTAGGTTTCTATGTCCTTTACACCGCCGGAAGGACTGATATCCTTGTCTGCATTGACCTCCTCCTGATGCAGGCGGTAGTTGACCGGTGCACCGATAATTTTTGAAGGGCGCGCTACCGGACTGTTCAGATTGATATCACGCAGCGAGAGTGTTTCGGCGGATCTCCGCAACCTGTGGAATTCATTGATCAAACCTGCGAGGTTGGCAATGATCAGGTCACCGGGAGGCTGCGGCCAGGTCGGTGTCTTGATCGTGTTCAGCGCCTCGCTGACGTCCTGGACATTGCGACCTTCAACAACGCCGATGTGATTTTCATTGAAGCGACAAATTTTCATGAATAGTCCCACACAACGCATCATGTTCAATTCGATAGCGTCGGTTCCAACTAGTTTAAATCACAAATTGAACTGGTTACGAAGTTTCTTTAGGTAAACGGTGAAATTGAGTTGGTTCCCCGTTCATTGATTTTCATTCTGGTCTGTTGAATTGCTGCTTGATTGCCAGTCTTTTCATCACATCAAGGGTATGGCGGTTCAGGGTGGGCAGTAAGAAGTCGTTTCGGTGTGGTTGCAATTACCTTCGCAATTTTTTGTGAACTTGCCAAAAAAAATATTTGACACGCATTCGGAATGTGGTATAAACCACCATTACGTGCCATTTTGTGCCTAAAAATCCCAAATAAATATGAACATACTCAACATGCACTATCGCAATCAAATGCAGTGTTACCGCATTTCTGAAGGTCGGTCTGGCCTGGGATGATCCTATGTATTCCGAATTTTCCGGTTTTAAGGAAGTAACAGTTGATGGAAAGGGCAGGGTTGTAATACCCAAGATCTTTCACGAGGGTATCCTCGGGGAAAGCGGGAGTAAATTGTCCGTCTCCATGGATGTCAGACAGCAATGCATTGTGATTGTGACAAAGTCTCGCTGGGAGCAGCAGCGCGAGGAATTGACATCAAACAAGTCTGTCAACGAGCAGGTCAAACGGTTCAAGTTGGGGACACGCGAAGAGGTTGAGATGGATTCCACCGGACGGATACTCATTCCAAAAGCATTGCGAACACTGGCGAAGATTGAGCGTGAGTGTCTGATTTCCGGTGTTGGGACCAAACTCGAATTGTGGGACATGAATGTGTTCGCCTCCTACTACGAAACTGTTCGTGAACAATCGAACGATCAGGCAAACATGGATTCAGAAAAGCGTATGTCTGCGAGCGAAACGATCGAGGCTCTGGACCTTTAGATTATACAGTATGCAAGCTTCCGAAGGAGAGATGACCCATCGAGATCACATTCCGGTTCTTCTGCCGCAAGTGATTGACGCACTTTCGGTAAGCCTGAATCGGAATGGCATTTTCGTTGATGCCACCTATGGAAGAGGTGGTCACAGCGAGGCAATTCTTGATGTGCTGAATTCGAAAGGCAGGCTGTTTGTTCTTGATCGTGACCCGTCCGCGGTTGACGAAGCCAAAAGAAGGCATCAGCATGACCATCGGGTTACAGTCATTCATGCCAATTTCTCGGAAATTTCGACAGAGCTTCGAAGTCGGTTGCCCGAGATCAAGGTCGACGGAATCCTCGCGGACCTTGGTGTATCTTCACCGCAACTGGATGAACCACACCGAGGTTTCAGTTTCTTGAATGACGGCCCGCTGGATCTGCGCATGAATCAGACTGATGGGATTTCGGCATCCGTGTGGCTGAGTACTGTCTCTGAACGGGAATTGTCGCACGTATTGAAAACTCTGGGAGATGAACGGTTCGCCAGGCGGATTGCTCGCAAAATCATTGAATCCCGCAAGTCAAATCCGCTCCGCTCCACCGGCCAGCTTTCGAAACTTGTCGCCGATTGCGTCCCGGCAACGGAACCACAAAAGCATCCGGCTACCAGGACATTTTTGGCAGTTCGAATGTACTTGAATCGGGAAATTGAGGAGCTGGAGAGTTTTCTACCGAAATGCCTGGAACTGCTCAAACAAGGAGGGCGGCTTGTATTGATCAGTTTTCAATCTGCTGAGCATCGGATCATCAAACGATTCCTCAAAGAAGAGTCAATCGGCTCGCCAGGACCGAGAGAAATACCTTTTCGTCAGAGCGAGTTTCGACCAACCGTCAGGATGATCGGAAAACCGACTGTTGCCGACGACAACGAAGTCAGAATCAATCGCCGGGCGCGCAGTGCAGTCATGCGCGTGGCGGAACGAATTATGGTGTGAATCCATGCAGATAGTTAAAAACCTGTTGATATGTATCTGTCTGTTTTCAGCGATCGCTGTGATCTGGGTGCGTCATGAGAACAGGGTGCAGATTATTGAATTGCATGATATCTATGAGCAGCGAGACAACCTCAATATCGAGTGGCAGAAACTGAAGATCGAACTGGCGGCCATGTCGCGCCACGATCAGCTGGCAAACTGGGCTAGTGCAAGTCACAGCATGTTTCCGGCAAACGAACATTCAGTGATTTTCCTGAATTCACAGTCTGTGTCAACCGGTGACCGGGAATAGTCCAGATGAACGAAAGACGCCATCTCATCACCAATCGTGATCTGGTCCTGCTCGCATTGTTCATACTGGGATTTGCGCTGCTCGCCGCCCGCGCCGCCTATCTTCAGGTCTTTTTCTCTGCTGACCTGCGGGCGGCTGGCAGTGAACGACACGTCCGCAACGAGCTGATCAACCCCAATCGCGGCGTGATAACGGATCGCAATGGAGAGACTCTGGCACTCAGTACTGCGGTTGACTCGGCATGGGCTGATCCTGGAATACTTATCCATCATCCCGAGCGTTTGGAAGAGCTGGCCGTGGCTCTGGATCTTTCCGAGCCTTGGATCGAAGAGAATCTGAAAAATTACGCAAGTCAGGATAGGCAGTTCATGTACCTTCGTCGACACCTGACTTCTCAGCTTTCCACGCAAGTTACCGAACTTGATATTCCCGGTGTCTCATTGATGCGGGAATACCGACGATTTTATCCGCACGGTCCGATTACAGCCGGTCTGCTGGGTTTCACGAACATCGATGACCAAGGCTTTGAGGGAATCGAGTTGATTCGGGACTCCCAACTCAAAGGCAGACCAGGCACAAAGCGAGTTATCAAGGACAGACGTGGACGAACAGTCGAATCCCTCCATGTGACGCGGGTTGAGGACGGACTCGACCTGCGCCTGAGCATAGATGCAAGGATTCAGCAGTTGGTCTACAGAGAGCTACTGGCGGTGCTCACCAAAGAACGCGCGGCGCTCGCTACGAGTGTTGTCGTTCATATCCCCACAGGTGAAATCCTGGCGATCGCGACTGCGCCAAGCTTCAATCCCAACCTGATCAGCGACAGGAAAGTGCCGCGCAATCAGGCAGTCAGCGACGTATTTGAACCAGGGAGCATCGCCAAACCTTTTTTAGTGGCCAAAGCCCTGATGCAGGGAATCGTCACACCGGAAACTGTGATCGACACTTCGCCCGGCCACATGCGTATCGGTGGATATACCGTCGAGGATATCAGAAACTTCGGACCGTTATCGGTTGAGGATATCCTGATGAAGTCCAGCAACATTGGAGTGACCAGGATCGGACTGCAGCTTGATCCGAACGAAATGATGAATTTCTATAAGGAAGTCGGTTTCGGCAAGCGTACCGATAGCGGCCTGCCGGGAGAGATTGGTGGCATAGTGCCGGTGCGTGACCGTTGGTACACGAGCGAGCGGGCCACACTGTCCTACGGATACGGATTCGCTGTTACCGCGTTGCAGATTGTCCAGGCCTATGCCGCAATCGCCAATGAAGGCATGTTGGTTCCGGTGGTCATTTTCCCAGATGATCAGCGGGCGGAACCGCGGCGTGTCATACCGCGGGATGTCGCAGTGGAAATGGTACGGATGCTTGAACGGGTTGTGACACCGACGGGCACATCCCGGCGCGCTCAGATTCCACTGTATCGAGTGGCCGGCAAAACAGCAACAGTCCAGAAGCTGATTGACGGTGAATACAGCAGTAACCAGCATCTATCGATGTTTGTCGGATTCGCACCTGCATCAAAACCGGAATTGGCGGCCGTGGTGATCGTCGATGACCCGAAAGGCAAGTCGCATTACGGCGGTGTTGTGGCGGCACCGGTGTTTCGCAAGATAATTTCGTCTGCATTGCGGATTCTGAATGTGCCGCCCGATGACCTTGAGAAGATTGCGGTCAAAGTCGCGACAGCAAAAGAGAAAGTACGCTCATGAGTGCGGTATCGGCAAATGAAAGTTCCGGAAAGAGGCTGAGCTGTCTTCTGAGCGGTTTGCGCGACATTGGTCAGGTCGACGATATCCTCATTGACAATCTTTGCCTGGATAGTCGCAAGGCGAGTTCGGGAAGTCTGTTTTTCGCGGTGCCAGGCACACGGCAGGATGGTCGTAACCACATTGGACAGGCGATGCAAGCCGGAGCCAGTGCAGTACTGTATGAAACGGAAGGTTGGACATTTGATAATGTTGATGAGGGTCGGATTTTCGGTGTCAGTAATCTTCGCCGACATATCGGACCCGTGGCGGACATTTTCTATGACGAGCCTTCCTCAAAGATGCATGTTGTGGGTATTACAGGTACCAATGGCAAGTCGACCTGTGCAATGCTCACCGCTCAATCCCTGAAACGATTGGGCAGCAGTTGCGGAGTGATGGGTACACTGGGCAACGGATTTCCAGAAAATCTCAGACAAGGTTCGCTCACAACGCCCGATCCGATTTCGCTTCAGAGGGATTTGGCGCTATTTGTTCAGCAAGATGCGCAGTACTTGTGTCTGGAAGTCTCATCACATTCTCTGGATCAGGCGAGGAACGAAGGTGTGCGCTTCGGCACCGTCGTGTTCACAAATATCACTCGGGATCATCTGGACTATCACCGAACTGACGAAAACTACCGCGCCAGCAAGTCAAAATTGTTTACCGAATCATCTGCATCGTGTGCGGTATTGAATGTTGATGACGTCTTTGGACGGTCGCTGGTCGATATGTCCACGGCTGATCGCATCGTGACCTACGGTTCAGGTGACGCTGACATAAAACTCGTGGATTGTGCCGCCGACATAAATGGCGTGTCGTTGAGCATCGGAATCGAAGAGCAGATGATTGATGTACGCAGTGAGCTGCTCGGACGAATCAATGCCACCAATATCCTGACTGTCGCCGCAGTATTGCACGCACTTGAATTCGATGCCGAAGAAATTGGACGTGGTCTGACAGGTCTTAAGTCAGTACCCGGACGTATGGAGCGAATCCCCGGAAATGAGAGACAACCGGCGGTGTTCGTTGACTACGCGCACACGCCAGACGGATTGGAAAACGCATTGGTCAGCTTGCGAGAATTGACCCGAGGCCGGTTGTGGTGTGTTTTTGGGTGTGGTGGAGACCGCGACGATGAAAAACGGCCGATGATGGGTGCGATTGCCGAGCGCAACGCGGATGAGACTGTAGTTACCGATGACAATCCGCGCGATGAAAGTCCCGAGGAAATAGTCAGACGGATCATGGAAGGCATGTCTTCAAGGCCCGAAGTCATTCACGAACGAAGCGACGCGATCCGCTATGCAATCGAACGGGCGGAACCACAGGATACTGTGCTGATCGCCGGCAAGGGACATGAGACAACGCAGACCTATCGCCACGAAATACGATCCTTCAGCGACAGGAAGTTTGCCGCTGAGCTGCTGAGGAGTGTGGCATGATGGACATGCAAGTTGTCGCGCAAGCCGTTAACGGTACTCAATTCGGGGAGAATTCATTGATTCACGATGTCAGCACCGACTCACGGACCATTACGAATGGTTGCCTTTTTGTCGCCTTGCGAGGCGAGACGTTTGATGGGCATCAGTTTGTGCGCGATGCGGTAAAGTCAGGTGCAGCCGGTGCGTTGGTCGATCAGTCCATGGACATCGCCGTCCCGCAGGTGGTGGTTGACGATACCGAAATCGCGCTTGGACGGCTGGCCGCCAAGTGGCGCGGTCGTTTCGATTCGCCGCTGATCGCTGTTACAGGATCGAACGGCAAGACGACAGTGAAAGAAATGATAGGCACAATCTTGGGTGAAGAAGCGCCTACGTTGGTTTCACAAGGTAACTACAACAATACCGTTGGATTGCCCCTATCTCTGCTCCGATTCAGGGATACTCACAAATTCGCGGTCGTTGAGATCGGAATGAATCAAATTGGGGAGATCAGAAATCTGTCCCAGATTGCGCAACCTGACATTGCGGTGATCACCAACGCCGGTTCGGCGCATCTTGAATTTCTCCACTCGGTCCGGCAAGTCGCGATCGAAAAGGGGAGCCTGATGAGTGGACTGAAAGCGGATGGTGTCGCAGTGCTGAATCGAAACGACGATCAGTATGAATACTGGAAGGCCCAGGCCGACGGACGACGAGTGATCTCGTTCGGACTCACCGAGGATTCGAATGTCTACGCGCAGTTCAAGCCTCTGGAATTCGGTTCCGAACTGCAACTGACGACAGAACTCGGTGACATTGAAGCAGAACTGAAACTTGCCGGTGTACACAATGTTGTCAACGCGTCGGCAGCGGTTGCTGCTGCAATTGGTGCCGGAGTGAGTCCGGAAAAAATTGCAGTCGGACTCGAAAAGATGCAAGCGGTTTCCGGCAGGTTGCAGTTGAGAAAACACCGTGCAGGCGGTAGCCTTGTGGACGACACCTACAATGCCAATCCCGATTCAATGGCGGCTGCAATGAAGGTGTTGGGAGATTTCACTGGCGATCGGCGTCTGGTTATTGGCGACATGTTTGAGTTGGGCACGAATGCCGAGGAATTTCATCGGGAAATCGGCGCGCAGGCGCGAGCGGCGGGTATCGGAAGACTCTATGCGTTGGGGGAACTTGCCCAGAGCGCGGCTAAGGAATTTGGACGCGGTGCCAGGCACTACGGAAATCAGCGAGACCTGATCAAGGATCTGACCCGGAATTTGGATTCGTCAACTGTCATTCTAGTCAAGGGATCGAGGGGCATGAGAATGGAGCATGTTGCGAATGCCCTATGTTCTGAGGATTCGGCATGCTGACGTATTTTTTCCTTTCAATGGCAGGTGAATATACCTGGCTGAATATCTTTCGGTACGTCACATTTCGTGGGGTTCTCGCGGTGCTGACTGCCTTGGGCCTAGGTGTGGTTGTATTCCCCTATGCGATTCAGAAACTCAGACAGTATTCGATCGGCGAGGTGACGAGGGATGATGATGTGCCGATGCATTCCGACAAGGGTGGTACTCCAACCATGGGCGGCGTCATCATCATCGTTTCGGTATGTATCGCAGTCCTGCTGTGGGCGGATCTGAGCGTACGTTTTGTATGGATTGCACTATTGGGAACGCTGGGCTTCGGTCTGATCGGTTTTATCGACGATTGGGTCAAGCTGAAGAGCGTTGCGAATGGTACAAGACGCGGTCTCAGCGTCCGAGTCAAGTTGTTGATGCAAATCGTGATTGCGGCCGTTGTTGCATTGTCCTTCTATATGAGCGCGACATCGCCGACCGAAACGGCGTATATCGTTCCGATAATTAAGGACATTTCGCTTGATTTCGGAATTTGGTTCATACCGCTGACGATGCTCGTCATCGTAGCTACGAGCAACGCTACGAATCTCACAGACGGCCTGGACGGTCTCGCGATTCTACCAATTGTCATGGTTGCCGGCGGACTGGGTGTATTCAGCTATGCAACCGGTCATTCGGTGTTTTCAGGTTATCTTGCGATTCCGTTCATCGAGGGAGCGGGTGAGTTGGCGATTTTTTGCGCATCAATCGTAGGTGGCGGTCTGGCGTTTCTGGCGTTCAACTGTCATCCCGCGCAGGTTTTCATGGGTGATGTCGGAGCACTCGCTCTGGGAACGGCCATTGCAATCGTTGCGGTGGCAGTCAGACAGGAAGTGATTCTTTTCGTAATGGGTGGGCTGTTCGTGCTGGAAGCCGTGTCAGTTATCACACAGGTTATTTCATTCAAGCTGTTCGGTCGCCGAATCTGGCTAATGTCGCCCCTACATCATCATCTGGAACTCAAGCAGTGGCCTGAGACACGGATCACTGTCCGTCTCTGGATAGTCTCGTTTGTGCTGGTTTTGACCGGACTGGCAACGCTAAAAATCAGGTAAGGAGGGAAGGTCATGTGGACAACGCAAAACACAGAAAATAATTCAGTACCGAATGCTGTTGTCGTCGGATTGGGAAAGAACAGCATCTCCTGTGCAGCCTATCTGATCGATGAAGGCTGGGATGTGGAGATGCTTGATGTGAAGCCACACCCGCAACTGGAAAGACTTGTCGAATCGGAATTGCCCGGTATCATGATCCATACGGAAGTCGATCCTCATCCTTTCATGAATGCCGAGTTGGTCGTAATGACGCGTGCGATGACAGGGCTCTACTCAGAAGTGGTGGATCTCGCCAGCAATTATGGCTGTCGTACGATGACCAGCTTGGAACTGTTCTTTGAATGCTCGAACAAGCCGATTGTGACGATTGTCGGTAATAACGGTAAGAGTACGGTTCTCGCGCTGGTGAACGCGATTGCAAATTGTCAGGGACAGGCCACCTGCATCGATGCCAAAAACGGCTATCCGTTTCTGGACCTGCTGGATGCCAATCAACCGGACGCTTACATTCTGGAACTTTCTTCCCAACAACTGGCCCAGGTGCAATCTGTCGGTCCAGACATTGTTGCGATTCTGAACCAAACCGAAGATCAGGCGACTGACAACGGCACCGCACCGTCCACTGAGGTCATGACAAGGGTCGCGAGCAATGCCAGAATGTCGATTGTGAATCGTGACGATCCGGTGATATCCCGCATGGGCGTCGGTGGTGCAGGTATCGAATTCGGCCGCAGCATACCAAAACGTGATTCGGATTATGGAATCTTGACGGTGGGGACATCTCGGTGGATCGCAAAAGGTACAGAGAAGCTGATCAATCTTGATCACTGCGAGTTGCAAGGAAGTCACAATGAACTCAATATTCTGGCGGCGTGCGCGGTTGCCGATGCGGTCGGTTATACGGTATCAGCAGCGCGCTCCACGATAAAGAAATTCAAAGGATTGCCATACAGCTGTGAAGACGAAGGGCGGAGGAATGGAATCCGCTGGGTGAATGATGCGAGATCGACAAACGTAGATTCCACAATCGCCGCAATTGAAAACTCAAAAGAGCATGTAGTGCTGATTGCAGGTGGTCTGAGTCAAGGTGACGATTTCTCCAAAATCACCAGGAAGGTTAACGGAAAGCTGAGAGGCTGCGTGCTTTTTGGTCGTGACGGCTGGAAGCTCGATCAGTCATTTGATGGTGTCAAGAAAAAGGAACTGGTTGAAAGCATCGATGATGCGATTACCGCGGCTGAGCAGATCGCTAGCGAAGGTGATTGTGTCGTGTTCTCTCCCGGTTGCGTAAGCCACGATATGTTTTCGGATTACGAACAGCGCGGCGAAACTTTCAGTCAGGCTCTGAAAACTCACTTCGATGACAGCGGTACAAACACAATATAGAGAGAAAGCGCCCAATCGCAGCGCGTTGTTCTTCGACCCCACGCTGCTGATTGTCTACCTGCTTCTGGTTACGCTGGGTATTGTCACTGCCTATTCGGCGACAATTGCCCAGGCGTTTGACGCGGGTGACACGTTCATGTATTTGAGGAAGAATTTCGTCAATTCGCTCTTTGCACTGACCGCGATGCTGGTTGCATCTCTGATTCCGATTCGCTTCTGGCAGAAAACCGCACCGCTACTGTTACTTGGTGGAATCATATTGCTAGCTTTGGTTTTCGTTCCGTCGCTCGGAGTTGAAATCAA
>CAXXJB010000001.1:1272500-3709782 GCA_963663095.2 Arenicellales bacterium | reverse complement strand
CCTCCTGATGATCAGGATGATTGGCTTCGGGTTAAACGCGGTCCTGATAGGAAAGCCAGTGATTCCGGACAACACGGAATTGCGTTGCGTTATCTGTCTGAGAAATTCAATGATACCGAGTTTGGCTTTTTCTTCACGCGTTACCATAGTCGCCGCCCGATCGTGAGCGCGAATTCCGGAACAGCTGCGAGTCTGGTGGCCGGGGCTACAGGGGCCGGCACCATAGCTGACGTGGCTCCAGGTGCTGTAATAGGCATAGTCACACAGATTGGTTCTTTGACAACGCCACAGCAGATCGCTGGAGCGATTGGCACATACGTCAACACGAATGCGAGATTTGCTAGCCTTTCTGCGACCGAAAAGGGGCAATTGACCAGACAGCTGACCGGCACAGCGTTGTTGACGCCTCCAGCCGGCCGACCTTTTGCTCTCGGTAAGGTATTCGAAGGCTTCGCAGCGCAAATCGGAATAGACCGATACGCCAAAGAGGCACATTATTTTGTGGAATACCCGGAAAACATCAATGTGTTTGGTGTCAGTTTCAACACTCTACTCGGGAATACCGGGTGGGCGTTGCAGGGCGAAATCTCTCATCACGTTGATGCACCACTGCAACGAGAGGATGCAAGCATATTTGCAGAAGGTCTCAGTCCAATCAATAAGGTTTTAAATTTTCAAAGACAGGTTCCGCAGGAGTGTACTGGATTGACTGCGCAACAATGTACAGGTGCAATCGCGGCATCGCTTGGAACCACCGGCGTTCCGGTGGTTGGCTATGTCAGACGGGACGTGAGCCAGTTTCAACTGACTGGCACCAAGACGTTCGGATCAGTATTGGGGGCGGATAGCGGTGTGTTCCTGATTGAAGCCGCGGTCACAAATGTAAGCAATATGCCGAATTCGGCAATCATCCCGCTGGATGGACCCGGTGGCAGCGTAGCGACGGCTAATTCGTGGGGTTATCGAGCGGTCACAAAACTGGATTACTTCAATGCAGTCGGTCCTTACAATTTGCATCCATACGTTCAGTTTCAGCACGATGTGAGTGGAACGACACCGCCGCCAATCAGCAATTTCGTGGAAGGTACAAAAACAGTGACCCTTGGAGTTGGCGCGGAATATCTGCAGAAGTGGGGTGCGAATCTGAGTTACACCCGATATTTCGGTGGGGGCACGCGTAACACTTTAAGAGACAGAGACTTTCTTGAGTTTAGTATCAATTATTCATTCTAAGGTGAGCTGGGAAGGTTTTGAAATGAGAAAAATTGCGATTTTCATAAATTTAGGCATACTTGCAATAGCAGGAATTTCCAATGTTGCAGCGCTGACGGTCGAGGAGGCTTCTCAGCTGGGAGCCGAATTGACTCCGATAGGTGCCGAAATGAGCGGCAATGCCGACGGCTCCATCCCTGAATGGACCGGTGGCATCACCCAGCCGCCTGCGGGATATCAGGCAGGTCAGCACCATATTGATCCATTTGCCGATGATCAGGTTCTGTTTGTGATTGACGCAAACAATGTCGTTCAATATCAGGACAAACTCTCTGTCGGGCATCAGCATTTGCTCCGGGCATACAGTTCGTATTCGATGCCGGTCTATCCAACGAGACGGAGCGCATCCTTACCTCAGCGAATATATGAAGCAACAAAACAAATCTCAGTCACGGCAGAACTGGTGGATGATGGCAACGGTGTCGCCGGAGCGGTGGTCGGTATTCCATTTCCCATCCCAAAAAACGGATTGGAAGCGATTTGGAATCATTTGCTGCGTTATCGCGGAGATACCCTCCAGCGCACCTTCGCCCAAGCAGCGGTGACGAGAAACGGCGACTATACGGTGTTCAAGCTCAGGGATCAGGCGATTTTCAATTATGCGTTGCAAGGGATGACGGAAGATCGACTGGACAACACCATGGTGTTTTACAAACAGGAAGCCCTTGCTCCTCCAAGACTGGCTGGCGGCATAATACTGGCACATGAGACATTGAATCGGGTTGCCGAACCGCGCCGGGCATGGGTTTACAACCCTGGCCAGCGCCGGGTGCGACGCGCACCAGATGTCGGTTATGACACACCGGCTTCGAGTGCGGATAATTTGCGGACATACGATCAGTTCGACATGTTCAATGGTGCTGTCAACCGATATGATTGGGAACTCGTCGGCAAGCGTGAGATCTACGTGCCTTACAACAGTTACAAACTACAAAGCAACTCACTGTCATTCAGCGATATTCTCACACCATTGCATCCCAATCCGGAACACACCCGTTATGAGTTGCACCGTGTTTGGGTGGTTGAAGCGACGCTTAAAGCGGACGCAACGCACGTCTACAAGCGCCGAACGTTCTACATTGACGAAGATTCATGGCAGATTCTGATTGTTGACCTCTATGACACCAGGGATCAGATTTGGCGAACGTCTGAAGGACATCCCATAAACTACTACGATATCCCTCTGTTCTGGACCGCTCTGGTCGTGCACCACGATTTGCAGGCAGGGCGTTACGTGGCGAACAATCTTGGCAATGAATACGAGCCCGTTCAATTCGGAGTCGATCTCTCGCCCAAGGAGTTCACACCCGCTGCATTGCGCAGGGAGGGTAAACGCTAAAAGCAAGCCGTTCTGTGGAGAAGGGTGGTTGTAATTTTCATCTGCCAGTTTCGTAGTACGTGTCCTTCGAGTCTGTTAGTTCCGGTTGAACGTTGAGTCTGACGTATACCGGAACCAACCTAGTTGGTTTGAACCTATATGATACGATGGGTTTCAGAGTGAACGCCATACTACACTATTGCTGTAGAGCAATGTCTATTTTGCTGGTTTGCTTCTCGGTGACGCAGGGGGTGCTGGCCTGCCCGCAATGGTCAGTTGAGGTTCCACTTGCTGAAAAATCCTTAATGTTGGACGGCGCGTCCGTTGATTCCCGATACATCGCAGTGGGTGAGCGCGGGCATGTGCTCATATCAACCGACTCCGGTGCGAACTGGACGCAAAGCAAAGTTCCAACCTGCAGTCTGCTGACTGCGGTCCATATGCACGATGACAAGTTGGCTTGGGCCGTTGGCCATGATGCCATCATTTTACGCACTGAAGACGGGGGCGGCAGTTGGAAAATGGTTCATCATGCGCCCGAAAACGAGCAACCCCTTCTGGATGTCTGGTTCCGAAACTCGCAAGAAGGTGTCGCTGTAGGGGCGTATGGTTACTACCTGGAAACGGACGACGGCGGCGATACATGGAGTCAGCGTTACATATCGGAGGAGGATGACTATCACCTTAATGCGATTACTCCTGCGGGCAACAGCAGTTTGTATATCGCTGCGGAAGCGGGCAACATATATCGCTCCGATGACCTTGGCGCGAGTTGGTACAAGTTGGAGTCGCCCTATGTCGGATCATGGTTTGCTGTCTATGCAGTGAGCGAAGATGAAGTGGTTCTCGCCGGACTCAGGGGAAACCTGTATCGCTCACTCGACGGTGGGGTGAATTGGGAGCAAAGCTCGACCGGTACCCGTGCATTGCTGACTGACATCGTCGAACTTCCGTCCGGTCAGTTGCTGATTAGCGGGCTTGAAGGTGCGTTGTTACTCAGCGACAATCTTGGAAACAATGTTACCGATAACAGCCTGGTGACGCGAAGCGGTATTACAACTGTACTGCCGACTGTGGAAGGAAAAGTCATCTTGCTCGGAGAATTCGGCATTCGGTTTTTACAGGGAGTTTACTGACCAATTCGGTCACTTGAATTAGAGAAATGACGAATCACTCCAACGGGGCAAACCTTTTTCCTGACAGACTCGAACAGCTGCTGTTCTCATACAGAATCGTAATTCTGTCTTTGTTTGCCTTGGCAACGGCCGTATTGGCCACCTACGCGTTGCAGTTGCGAGTCGATGCAAGCTTCTCAAAACTGATACCTCTGCAACATCCCTACATGCAGACTTTCGTCAAATATAGGGATGAGTTCGGCGATGCTGATCGAATTGCAATTGCACTGATCGCAAATGATGACAACATGTTCAGTGCTGAATTTTTCACCACGCTGCGCCAGATGACGGATGCGGTCTTCTTCATTCCAGGTGTTGACCGTTCGCAGGTTTATTCTCTGGTTACACCTAATGTTCGCTATACCGAGATAGTTGAGGACGGGTTGATCGGGGGGAATGTTGTCCCCAGCAACCTTGAGTTGAATCAAGACGGTTTCGAGTTGGTGCGAGAGAATGCGATCAAGGCTGGAATTGTGGGAAGCCTCGTTGCGTCTGACTTCAGCGGTACACTGATCAGTGCAAGACTTCAAGAGTTTCACCCGGATACCGGAGAACGCCTCAACTATTTTGATGTGGCTGCGGAACTTGAGAAAATTCGGACCTCGGCGGAGGCAGAATCGGATGTGACTGTCCACATCATCGGATTTCCGATGTTGGTCAATGAAATCAGGGATGGTGCTGTCAATGTAGCCCTGTTTTTTGGTATCGCATTTCTGATTACCGGAATATTCCTATATCTGTATACCCAATCACTGTGGCTGGTCTTGATTCCCTTGGCATGCTCGCTTGTTGCCGTCGTGTGGCAGTTGGGAACAATGACCGCGTTGGGATTCGGGATCGATCCGATGTCCTTGCTGGTACCTTTTCTGATCTTCGCCATCGGTGTCAGTCACGGTGTTCAAATGATTAGCTCACTCCGCGATAAGGTGGCACATGGCGATACGGCACTGCAGGGGGCACGCGCCACTTTTCGTCGTTTGCTGCTGCCGAGTTCGGTAGCACTTGTCTCAGATACCATCGGATTCCTGACCATTGCGCTCATCGAAGTCCAGGTAATTCAGGAAATCGCCATCGCCGCGAGTCTGGGTGTCGCTTCGATCATCCTCACCAATCTGATTCTGCTGCCGATTGCGCTCTCATTCCTCAATGAGAAATCGATAAACTCCGGTTATGTCGTTCAATTGGAGAAATTCTTGAAACCGATGTGGAATCTATTTTCCGGTTTGGCACGCAGAGGACCGGCGGCGGTAGTCATTGTTTTAACATTGGTGATGCTGGCGGTAACCTTTCCACTTGCCACTCGCGTAAAGATTGGTGACCAGCATGCGGGAGTTCCAGAGCTGCGCTCGAATTCAGTCTACAATGTTGATACCGCCCAAATCATCAGTCGTTTTGACGCCGGACTCGACTCATTGTCTGTGATCTCGGAAACACAGCCGGAAGGATGTACGGATTGGGAGGTCATGCAAACCCTCAACCGTTTTGAGTGGCACATGCAAAATGTGGAAGGGGTGAAGTCGGTTCGAGGCATGGCTGGTGTCGCCCGGAAAGTTACAGCCGGGCTGAATGAAGGAAGCCTCAAATGGCAGACGCTTTCAAGAAACAGCTACATACTGGCTCAGTCGGTCTCATTTGTGCCGACGACAAGCGGTCTGCTGAATAGCAATTGCAGTGTGATGCCCGTGATTGTCTATACCACTGACCACAAGGCTTCGACAATTGATCGAATTGTTGACGCTGTCAGAACCTTTCAGGAGAACAATCAAACAGACAATATAAAATTCTCGCTGGCGGCCGGCAATGTCGGTGTGATGGCGGCGACCAATGAGGAGGTGAGAGCATCGCAATTTCCGATTCTAGGTTATGTGTTTTTAGCGGTTGCAGTGTTGTGTCTTGTTTCATTTCGTTCATTGGCTGCGACAATCTGTATCATAGTTCCGCTTTCAGTTGTCTCTGTATTTGCCTATGCGCTGATGGCTCATTTGCAAATTGGACTGAAAATCTCCACACTTCCTGTTGTGGCACTCGGGGTAGGCATCGGAGTCGATTATGGAATCTATATTTATGGACGCGTACGCTCTCATCTTGAGCAAGGGATTTCATTTGCAGATGCGTATGCGCGCGCACTTGCAACAACCGGAGTCGGCGTCGCATTTACTGGACTCACATTGGCCGCAGGTGTCGTAACATGGATATTTGCGCCACTGGCATTTCAGGCTGATATGGGAATAATGCTTACGTTCATGTTTTTCGTCAATATGTTGGGCGCGATCGTTTTGCTGCCAGCACTTGGTGCCTGGCTGATTCGCCGCAGGTCATCTTGAAAGGTTGGAAGAAAGAGAGACAAAAGCTTGTCATAGAAAGCTATTGCCCCTGTTGCTATCGGAATTGGCAAACGGCAGAAGGCGGTGCAGACGCAGTCTCTATTTTGTGAGGCAATGAGTCGGGAACACTTCGGGTATCGGAATTCTGTTCTGAAACCTGATGCCGCTACCGCCCGCCCGGATTACAAACAGACCCTTCTTCTCTGCCTGCACCTCAGCCGCCGAATCACACTTGATATACGCCATCTCACCATACACCCGCTTGTAAGTCCAATCCGAATAAAACTTCTCAATGTCCCACATCGCTGACAGGAAAATTGTCACATCCTTGGGTTTGATCGCGGTCTTGACCTCCACCACCATCTCCGAGCCGTTCACCGCCAGAATGTCGAACTCCTTGTTCACGCGCGAGCCGTCTTCCCGGACATAGTGCTGCACGAGCCCGGGTCGGGTGAACTCCACCTCGATCCCCCGCCCGTTGAGCACATCGACCAGTCGGCCTTCGACCAGCGCCTCCGTCAGCCGGCCCCACTGGGTGTTGAATGTCATTTGGTATGCTCTCAGTTGCCTGGCTGTTTCCCTCTGCTCAGCACGAATTTCATCGAAACCGGTGCGAGTCTTTGCCAGACCGGCACGGATTTCCATTGTTTCGACCAGCCCCTCTTTATGAGCGGCGTTGATTCGGTCCATACGAGTGTCAAACTTATCCTGAAGTTCCGCAGACCGAGCATCAAACCTCTCTTGGGCTGCAGCTATCGCCGCCATGCTCTTTTCGAACTCTTTGCGGTAGTCCCGGCTGTCATCCTGTCGGGAAATCTCAATAGTCATCACGTTCTCCCTGCTCAACCTGCAACTGGCGGGCTTCCTTCACCGTAACAAATACCCGCGCACATGTCGCGGTCGCCTTGTACCATGCCGTTCCACCCAGACTGCCGTCGCCGGAAACGACCCGATCAATGTATCAGACCTGTTGGTAGGTGGGATTTAGAACATGCGCCCACTACAAAAACCAGGACACGCACCGGGCGAGGACCGAAATGTCAAGGCAATGCTTTGTAGACTGTTTACCACATCGATTCGGTACCACGGCGAATGATTGGGACAATCCCTTGCTGACGGTTTTCGGGCGATGGTAACCATTGACAGTTCAGTGTCATGTGAATGCGGTTCCACGGAATATGAACACGTACACCAGCTACGGGCGCACACAGGAGGACCAATCGGTGGTACCGAGTAAAAATTCAACTTGCAACATGTGGATACTTTCAGGTCGAACGCGTTGGTGAGTCCGCGAGCGAATTTGATCACTAAATTTCAGGGTAGTTAACGCGATGAGTTAAACACCAGAGTTGAAGTTTTTTCATTCAATATGGAGTACCTTCTCACGGCCATCTGTAACAGGCCACCCGATAACCTGATCATTCATTTATGTACGGTAGGTTAGTTGAGTCTTATAGGTATGGTCGCATCAGAACACCTGACCGAATTGCCATTCAGCGTAGGGTATAATTATTGATCAGAAATTTTTCCGATACTCGCCCGAGTGAACGATCTGAATTCTCAACTGCCAAAGCGAGTTTTCTCGAGTGTGTTTAATGATCAATTTTCCAAAGGCAGCACTTACTTCCTGTTCCGAAAACTCGATGCTCAAGTGAATCGCAAGCTGTTGCAAAATGTCCTGAATCTTTTGTTTTACCGGTTCAGAACAGTCGATAAGAATTGCTGTCCTTCGTACTGTGCCAGTTTGGTAAGTGGCGCTATAACGTTGCCATTTCAGAGATTCTTCTTCAGGCAGAAGAATTTGCGCTCAATGAAATCCGTCCACGAGTCTTCGGGTAAATGAAGAACATTCTAGACAATCAGAAAGACGGATCCTTGCCTTCTCCATTTCCGGAAGGTTGGTATTTCATTGCCAGTCGCAAATTAATAGAGAAAAAAGGGTTGCTGCGAATTACTTGGCTGGGCGAACAAATTGTCGCCTGGTGTAACGAGAGCGGAGAGTTATGTGTCGCTGAAGCGACGTGTCCGCATCTGGGGTCCGACCTGGGCCCGGGAGCAGGGGGCCGTGTACGTAATGGCTGTCTGGTATGTCCTCTTCACGGTTTTGAGTACGATGTCACCGGTCAGTGTGTCGCGACGCCTTACGCGCCTGCACCAAAACTGGCAAGACTGAAAGTGTTTGAGACGCGAGAAATTCAGGGTCTGATCCTTGCCTGGTGGAGCGGCACCGGACGGTCGCCGCAATGGGAAGTCCCCGAGCCTGCGGCGGATGACAACGACTGGAGCAGTACGGAGTTTTGGAGTATCCAATTCGTAGGACATCCGCAGGAAACAGCCGAGAATGCCGTTGATATCGCGCATCTGCGATATGTGCATGGCTATGATAATGTGAATGTGGTTGGATCAGTAACAGTCGAAGGTTCCTGGCTCAAGAGTTGCTTCGACTTCAGGCGCACCCAAACCATCGCCGGGATTAAGTGTTTCGAGTTCGATATTTCTGCGGTCGTTCATCTTCACGGACTCGGCTATTCTTTCGTGGAGATTCGCGAACACACGATCGGTATGAAGTCACGCCTTTGGGTGCTGGCAACGCCGATTGACGGTGAAATGATGGATCTGACAATAGTCGGTCAGATGCGGAAATTGCTCAGACCGAAACGGTTTGTCGTAGGTATGCGATTTCTTCCGCCGAACTTACGTACGTGGATTATGAGAAAATTCATCAAAGCCGGGCAGAAGAACGATGTTTTACAGGATGTCGTTATTTGGAAACGCAAACATTATCGGGTTCGTCCGCTTCTTTGCCGCTCAGACGGTGAGATTTACAAATACCGACGCTATTGTGAACTGTTCTACCCGAATCTCACTGACGATGTTGTAGACAAGGTTATGCAACGCTAGGAGCGCGCAAATCGATCATTCCGGCAACCATTAGAGGAAGAGAGTTGTGGAAGCGCATATCAAAGCGTTCACAAGGATGTTTGCTGGGTAATTGCAGATGCTGAGAAGATGGCTACTTCCAAGTTAAGAATCGAATTAATCTCCGACTCGTTGAAGGGCATTGTTCATATCCAAGCCGACCCCAGGCTTACCTGTATACTTCGCTGAATTTGGGAATTCCTGACTCAAAGCCAGGTCATGCTGGCAGTTCGCGATTTTGCTCGGCGATGAGAAATTTTAATTTCTTGTTCGGTTTCATTGACGGTAGCGGGTCGAACCGAAGCTTATAGTTGTCGGGGTAAACTTTGATACGGAAGTAATGAGCGATGATCAATATATTGACCAACAGCTGCAAGTCCATCCATTTTGAGCCGAGGCAGGTATGTGTACCCAGCCCATATGGTGCGTACCCAAATCCGCGATCTGCATTGGTTGGAGCTGAATAGCGATCGATATCAAACTTGTAAGGGTCTGGAAAGTGTTCTTCCATGTAATGAGTTGCTGTCTGTGCGATCACTACACGTGTCCCCACAGGCAACTCATACCCCTCCACCACACACGCATTCACCACGTCTCGCACAGATGCTGGCACGATCGGATACATTCTCAGGCACTCCTTGATGAAGCGTCGCGTGACATCAGCCGCAGACGCATCGAAGTCATCATTTTCTGGGTCGCCATTGCCAAACAGCTTATCGGCTTCACTGCGAATCTGCTCGTAGAGTGCCGGCTGAGACGCCATGGCGTATATCGTGAAACTGAGCGCATCGCCGAGGTACACACTGGCGATCAGTGCTGCCGATAAACCGAAACGCAAGTTCGCTTCGGGCACCAGCTGTGGGTCGCTCGCGTTCAGGCTTAACAGGTCATCTGCGAGATTCCGCGGACAACCAGCTCTCTGCGCCGGCGTTTGTGCGCTCTGAATTCGCTCCATCAAGGTGTCGATGTATTTTGCCTGCTTTTTCATTTTCGGGGTACGTAACATGAATTTAGGCAGGGCCTTCATCATATGTGTGTTGAGCGCGCGTTCTTTGTAAGTAATCAGGTTTTCAACGATATCCTGTGAATCAACACTCACCATAATTGGTGAAATTTGCGCGTTGATGAATTTCCGGCACATAAGAGTTGCGGGATACGAGTCGCCAACCTTCCAATCCGACATAAAATTTCTGGCATACTGGTAAACTTGTTCCAGCTGACCGCTGAATCTCTGGCGAGAGTATGCCGAAGACATAGCCCTTCGAAGACGGAAGTGTTCGGCACCATCCAATGAAGGCAACACACCATTTGCACCATAGACTTTTTCGAAGTCCGCAAAGTAGCGCTTGGCGCTCAGGTGCATCCGTCCATTCCGATGCACCCAGTAGTTTGTCTGTTTTCCGGAAAGGAAAACCAGGGGTTTCTTGAACGGTGGTCGGATCTCAAATACATGGCCATACTGTTTTGTAAGATCTGCGAACAAGGCGGGAACGTTGCCTTGGTGGAGATTCCGGTTGAGCAGCAATTTGCTCAGCGAGACTGTGGGAATTTTTTTAGCCAGGTGAGAACGTTGGAGCAATGGGTTGGTGATGCTGTGTTCGACCGCTGTAGCTATAGATCTTCCGATCAGGTCCATCCTGCATATCAACTCGATTCGTTCTTCTGCCTGCTCATCCAGTTCAAACATGTAGCGAAAGACATCGCACGTGTTGACGAGGCAGATAATGATGATATCTCGTGGACCGGGAATCGTATCAGTTAATATAACTTCACTGATTCGCGATTTTATCAGTTGACTTATAGTGTCTGGCGTCGAATTGCCCTGAGCATTTGCGTATTTACTGGCTGGAACGAGTGTCCAGAACTCACCGTCGTGATGCTCAAGAATGTTCAACTCGACCAATCGGTCCAATGTCAGATCAATGATTGACTCCGCATGTACAGAGAGCTTTTCGATCCAATATTGTGTATTTCGCCGAACCGGATCATCTGCAATTTCCTTGAGAATGGGATCCAGCGCGGGGTCACCGGTTTCTGTCTTATCAATGATAAACAGAGATTCCATGTCCGTGTCGATGCGTGTTTGAAGGGAGAGTTCCGCGAGGACCGCGCCGACCGCAGCGCAGTTCAGGTCCCAACCGGGCACTTGGTGAAAGTAGCCACTGTGCTCGTTGAACAGCAAAAGAATCAGATCGTCAAGCAACGAAAGACGATGATCAGTCAAATTATCGATTGCGTAAAGCATCAGTTACAGCGAATCTTAATTTGGCCGTTCAAAAAATATACAACGTAACGACATCGGGTTAGCCGCTCTTCCGGCAAAATTATTTATTTTCAGTCCATTAGCATTCGAATTGTCGTAATTATATAACACGACCAGTATCAATTCATACGATTACTTCAACTTGGAATTCTCCCGAATCCCAAGTTGGGACATGCTCGGCAATTCTCGATACGGGTTTCGGCAATTTATCCTGCTTTTTCTGAGACTGACTCATGTATCGTTCCCGGGGCCATGATGACATTCGAGCACAGGAACTTTATTTGGTTTGGCGGCTTGTCTGCATCTGTCGAATACCTCCGACCCTTCCTGCGAGGGCATCACTCTTTTCGACACTTTTTCGCAGACTCGCCAACGAGAGTTCCCGGACTTGAAACCGTTGTATATGCCACTGCGCCAATCAGTGAGATGAGCACAGCCATGCCGATTATTTCGAGTGCACGAACTGTACGATTTTTCGCGTATTGCACTCAACACGTTCGAGATGCCAAAAAAGATCAAAGCCATACCAGTATAATTACGATGTCTCAATCAACGCTCATGAAGATTGCACCCTGCAAACTCAGACCCACCATAGATCGAATTCACTCGGATATCAGAATGTTCTGTGTGGCCGATTTCATACGATGCCTCCAATTGCCGAGGCTTGTTACCGTTCATTACTTTCTCGCCGGTGTCTGTCTGAATGTTTTCGAAACGAAGTTCAACAAGGGCGGTCAGTCGCTTCGGCGAATGAGTCCGGGATCAAATGGCCTCCGGGCGCTTGCGCGTCTCAATTCCGCAGCACACTCTTTGATCGTTTGCAATTCAACTGTTCAGTATCAAAAGAACAGAATCGCACTGCCTGTCGGTTTCAATGCAGGAAATTAGTGATATGAATCTGGAAACTTGTATCGAATCCATCATGCGTCGCCGATGGCTGACGATTCTGCTCTCGGTGATCGGAGTGCTGGGCCTTGCAGCAGGTCTTCAAAACCTGACCCTGGTGGATGTCGATATTCGGAATCACTTCGGCAAAAACGACCCAAACATCATCGCGCTTGAACAACTCGAGCTTACCTACGCTCTTTCTGATGTCGCATTCATCGCCGTGGCGCCGAAGAATGGCACAGTCTTCAATCGGGAAACCCTATCCGCCATTGAGGAACTTACCGAAGACCTTTGGCTGACTCCCTATGCCACCCGTGTCGATTCGATCACAAACTATTCGCATAGTGAAGGGTTTGAAGACGAGTTGAATGTTGAACTGCTCATTGAAGACGCCAGTGCCCTGAGTGATGCTGAAATTGAACGAATCAAGGAAATCGCGCTCGGTACCGACGAAATTGCCGGGCGTCTGACATCCCTTGATGGAGGCATTGCCGGGTTGGTTGTCAGTATCATCCTTCCCGAAGACCGGGAAACGGGGAGACTGGAGGTTACCGATTTCCTGCGTGAAATCGCCAATGAGGCGCGACTGAAGTATCCAACCATAGACTACCACCTGAGCGGCGAACCCATTCTCAATCGCTCAATGCGCGACGCGATTGACGCTGATATGGGAATCCTTGCCCCAGTCGCGCTTGGGGCGATGCTGCTGCTGTCCTATATCCTGATACGATCGATCTGGGGAACTCTTGCGATCTTGGTGATGCTGATCACTGTACTGCCGACTTCATTGGGCTTTGCGGGGTGGGCTGGTTTGAAACTTTTCGGGGAGAGCGGTGCGGCACTGTTTGTATTGATGGCGGTTACCGTCGCGCATTCGGTGCACGTTATCGAGGGAATGGCCACCGGCATGCGGCAGGGAATGGACCGCAAACAGGCGGCAATTCATACAACGCGACTGAATATATGGCCGGTTTTCCTTACTTCGTTCACGACTGCGATCGGTTTCCTGAGTCTGAATTTCGCGTCGATGCCGCCGTTTAAGGTCATGGGTAATGTCGTGGCATTCGGTTCCATGTGCGCATTCGTCTTGTCGGTGACACTTCTGCCCGCGTTTTTGTCTGTTGTGCCAATTCGATTTCGTCCGAAGCCTGAAAACAAATTGGGATTTTTCGAACATCTTGCGCGATTTGTCATTTCCTATCGCACAGCTTTATTGTGCTCGTTCATCGTTGTTACGGTTGTGCTTGTTGCCGGCATTTATCGGATTGATCTCAGGGAGAATTGGCTGGAGCTTCTCGATGAGAGTTACGAGTTCCGACAATCTATCGATTTCCTGAACGAGAATTTCGAAGGTGTGGAGACGTATGAGTATTCGCTCGACTCCAATATTGAGGATGGTGTGACCAATGTCGAATTCCTGAACAAGGTTGAGGCGTTTGCGCAATGGTTTCGTGCACAACCCGAAGTTGCCCATGTATTCGCTGTTTCCGATGTTATGAAGCGTCTGAACAAGAATCTGCACGGTGACAACCCGGAATACTACACTCTTCCTGACAATTCCGACCTGGCGGCACAGTATCTTCTGCTGTACGAGTTCTCTTTACCTGTCGGACGTGACCTGAACAATCTTATCGACCATGATCGCGCGCAAACGCGCGTAACGGTTTCGCTGCGCAGTCTGTCAAGCAAGGAAAAGATTGAATTGGACGACCGCGCTCGTGCGTGGCTGCGGAATAACGCACCGGAAATGGAGACCGCGGCCACCGGAGTTTCGATTGTCGGAGCTCGTTCGATTCAGAGAAATATCGAGGGTATGCTGCTCGGCACCATCATCGCGATGTCTATCGTCTCACTGCTGCTCTTCATTGTCTTCCGGAGCATCCGCCTCGGTCTGGTCAGTCTGATACCAAATTTTTTCCCGGCTGTCATGGCGATGGGACTATGGGGGCATCTGGTAGGCGAGGTTGGCGTTGCGGCATCGGTTGTCACCGCGATTGCATTCGGCATCATCGTGGACGATACGATCCACTTGATGACGAAATACGTACGGGCCAGAAAGCAAGGGCGCTTGCCATCGGAATCCATTGAATATGCTATCGGGACGGTAGGTAAGGCATTATTGACGACTACGGTGGTATTCGGATTGGGATTCATGGTGTTCGGGGCTTCGGGACTATTGCCGAACCAAGTGCTTGGAATGCTGGTGGGAATTACGGTGGTTATTGCATTGCTTGCTGATCTTCTGTTCCTGCCTCCACTGTTGCTGTTACTTGACGGGAACAAGGATACGAAGGCGCGTATGGCTTCTTAAGACGCGACTGCTCAGTGAAGCCAGAGTGAGACGCTGAGCGAACCGCCCAGCCATCTGTTTCCTGATTGTGACGCGAGTTCGTGTAGCAAGGTATCTCAATGATGGATTTTCCACACTATGAAAATCTAATTCAACTTGGATCGACAATATCTGTCCGCTGAAGCTGGGATTTATCTTCAAATTCTCGCAGATGGTAAGTGCATCAGATTGATTGAATTTCTCGATCAAGGTGGATTGCAGGCGTATCTGACCGTTTTTTCCGTTGAGTTTCCATACAATTCATTTAGCAACGCGACAGTTTTTTCGCGTTCAATGCATACGAGATAGTCACGTGACCGGTGATAGTATCAGAATCGGCAGGTGAGACATGGTGTATTGATGTCAAGAAAAATTGCGATCATTGGTGCGGGAGTTTCGGGACTCGGGGTAGCCTGGAGTTTGAGCAAGCACCCTGATCAATTCGATTTTCGTGTCTACGAGGCGCAGGCCAAGGTTGGGGGCAACGCGATTACGGTCGACATGCCGCAAGACGACGGCACCAAGATTCCATTTGATATTTCCGTCACCGCCTGCATTCCCTCGGTGTACCAACACATTCTTTTGGTGATGCAGCAGCATGACATTGAATTGGTCGATACCCGGTTCAGTTACAGCGTGAAGTATCACGGCGAAATCTACGCTCACGATTTCGATTCTGGCATAAGGCGACAACTGCAGCCGGAAATCGAAAAGTTTCAGAAACTCCTGAAACGCCTTAAGTGGTTCGGCCGGCTCAACCATGTCAGGTCCAAATTTGTCAATGCTTTGAACCCGTTCAACTACCTCACCATGAAAGCTATTCTGAATTTCGGCAGATTTTCCGGAGATTTCAGATACAAGGTCCTAAAGCCCATGTTCGTCAATTTCCTGATGGCCACCAATGTGTTCGACATGCCCGCGTCCTTGTTTGCGCGATATCTGGAGTTCTTCGATATCGAAAGTGCAACGCCAATGCAGACCTGGGACCGTGGCACGCAAAACATTTACCGGAATTTGACAGCGAAGTTCGGTGACAAGATTTACCTCAACTGTCCTGTTCGAAAAGTACGTCGGTACCAATCTGAAGTAATCGTAGAAGATGCAGAAGGAAGGACAGAAAAGTTTGATGAAGTCGTATTTGCATGCAACGCCAATCAAACCTTGATGATGTTGGATAAACCAACCTTTATGGAGAGTTTTCTTCTGTCCTCGATCCGTTATGAGAGTGAACTGCACAACCATACGATTGTTCACTCGGACGCCTCGGTTCTTCCGGACAACGAAGTCAGGCCGCTCACCACCCGAAGCAACCACATAGAACAATATGGTGTGAGACCTGACAACTACGAAATCACCTACATCATGCACAACCAACAACCATGGGTCCATGAATCAGACAAACCTTGCCTGGTGACATACAATCCAATCAGCCCGATAGACAAAGGTAAAATCGTGAAGACATGGTGGTTTCAGCATATCGTGCACGATGTGCGTCATATAGTTCTTCTAATCCACCTGTTTCGATTCATTCAAGGCAGGAGACGTTCGTGGTACTGCGGTGCACATACTCTGATCAACAGTCAGGAAACATGCTTTGTGACCGGCCTTGTCACGGCGAGACAGATCGGAGCGGAATATCCATTTCACGACCCGGAAGCGAAGAAGTGGTTTAACTTCTATGGTCGCGTGATGCATGGTTTTCGTTTCAGAAAGGCATGACCCAACTTGGCATCGTCTGTCGCGACAGCGTTTATTTGCTCGCGTGCCGGAATTGGCTAATAATTCGCAACTCAAGCGGTGCTTTCGGGCTTTTCGAGCGTGAAATTGCGTTTATGTTATTATGTGCAGACGAGTTCTGGAATTCTGCCAACTCACGAAGTTTATGCGATTCAGGTCGCTGTCTCGTTCATAAAGCCGAATTCCAGTTAATATGAAAGATCACCTATAGGATAAAACTGTGACGCAATTGATTAGTCTGAGGACAATGCTTGTGTTGTCCGGTATTTTTCTTGCAAATTTTTTCTGGGTGACAGAGTCGTACGCAGACAGTGACGCTGGCAGCCCTGAGGAGGTTGGACTACAAATAGCGGTTGATGCTCGTGAGCGGCAGAAGGGATTCGGCAATTTCACTGCCAGCCTGACCATGATCCTGCGCAATAAGCAAGGTAAGGAAAAACAGCGCGGAGTTCGAATAAAGGTCATCGAAGTTGAGAATGACGGCGATCGAACCTTGTTCGTGTTTGATCTTCCCCGCGATGTCAAGGGCACTGCTTTTCTGGTGCACTCCCACAAGGTGGAAGCGGATCAGCAATGGCTCTATCTGCCCGCCCTGAAACGGGTCAAGACCATTAATTCCTCGAAACAGTCCGGATCATTCATGGGGAGTGAGTTTTCCTATGAGGACATGGGTACTGTCGAAGTCGAGAAATTCACTCACAGATATCTGCGCGATGAGCCCTGTGGTGAATTCAAATGCGTTGTTCTGGAGCGCATTCCGAAGAGTCAGGATTCCGGGTACGGCCGCCAAGTGGTTTGGTACGACCGAGAGGAACTTCGAACCATGCAGGTCCACTACTTCGATCGCAGAGACAAGCACATCAAGACGATGGTTGTGGAGGACTACAAGCAATATCTCGATCGTTTCTGGCGAGGCAGCGAGATCACCATGACCAATCATCGGTCAGGAAAAAGTACTGTCTTGCTTTGGTCAGACTATGAGTTTGGAACCGATCTTGATACCGGCGACTTTACCAAGACAGCACTCAGGCGAGCTCGATAGGGCATTGGATTTTGCGAATGACTCGCACTGTCGGGTCTGCGAACTACATAATCGCCTCTCTATTTTGAGAAGGTCTTTCATTATGTCAATCGGTGGTTAGTAAAGTGCAAGATGGCTTGTGGACGCAAGTGCGCTTAAGTGAATTGGTTATCGTCTGGATTTAGAGTGCTCAATTGATGACGATCATTGGCAGTCACCTGAGTGCCGAAATATTAGGTGCTACATACGGTTTTCGTTTGTTTCGCAACTATGCATCGTTAAACCAGAATCTTTGATGCTGGAACGGATAGCTCGGAACTGATATACGACGACGCGATTCACCCGCGAACAGTCCGTTAAAGTCAATTTTGAGTCCCGCCTCGTACGTCACCGAAACAGCATCAACAAATCCACGCTCAGTATGTCGCGAGTCCTCAGCAGATTGTCCGATGCTCGACAGCACTATTGGTGTGTTGGTGCTGGCTCCTGATTCAGTACCGCTTTTGGCAGACTTTTGCAAGGAGTTAGTTATTGACTGAATGAATGTTGAATCTGCGCCGATATCAACGATCGCACTCACTCCCAAATTCGCAAGTGTTTCGATACATCTATCGACGGCTACAGGTTCACGTTCTGCCCGGTCCCAGTAATCCGCTTCAAGAGTTTCACCAGAACCCAATGCGCAACCGGTTAGTTGATTCAACATCGTGAGTGAAGGCGATGCTGGTACGATATGTCCCGGTGCGGCTTCCAAACTGTTTGAATCTGAGTTGGTTCCGTTCGAATTGAGAAGCGTTCCGCTCCTGGCTGCAAAGAGCAATCCTTCTTCCAGACTGAAAAGGCCGGCTGTATGTGCTGCCGCAATGTCGCCGGATTTGGCCCCGAACACGATGTTTGGTCGAACACCGACACTTGTCCAAAGTGCTGTCAATGCGCATTGGAGTGCATAGACTGCGGGCTGTGACCACGCAGGATTTTTCAAGTCTTTGGAACCGCCGTACATGACATCCAATAACGACTTTCCTCTTTCTCTTTGAACTATTCCATCGCAGTGGTCCAACATCGACCGCACTACAGGTTCGGTATCGTAAAGTTCTTTACCAATGTCGCCCCAATTGTCACCCGCACCGCTATAGACAAACGCGATCGTCTGTTGCACAACTGGTTTCATGGTTCGATTGGATTGTGCAAGTGTAGCTAAATTTTCTTTCAGTGATGCAGAGTCGTCAAACACAACTCCGGCGCGGTGCTCAAAATGACTTCGCCCCATACTCGCCGTCCAAGCCATATCCGCCACATCGTCGGACGATAAATTGTCGGAGCGTTCGTCAAGCCAGGTAATGTATCGGGTCGCCAATTCGTAAAGTGCGTCTCCCGTTTTCCCGGAGAGCGGTAGAATGCGCGACTTGCGCGGAGTCAGTTCGTCTACAGTGGATGACTCAGCAACCGATTCCGGCAGGGAAACCGTGATAAGCTGTGCAAATCCCGCTGGAGAATGACTCACCTTGCTAACCGATGAACCGTTTTCCGGCACACTGTACCCTTCCACGATCATGTGTGCATTTGTACCGGTCAGGGAAAAAGCACTTACTCCCGCTCTCGGTGGACGCTCGGAAGCAGCCGGCCAGGGAGTCATCTCCGAAGCGACGCGTACTGCGGCCTTGTCCCAATCAACGTTTGGATTCGGGGTTTCAAAATTCCTTTGTTTTGGTATCGCACCGTTCTCAAAAGCCAACAACACCTTGATCAGTCCTGCGACTCCTGCTGCTGATTCCGTGTGTCCGATGTTCGCCTTAACGGTGCCAAGCAATAATGGATGTCCAGCCTCACGCCCATTCCCGTATGCTTCCGATACTGCTTGCACCTCGATCGAATCACCCATGTTTGAGCCGTTTGCGTGCGCTTCAAGGAAATCAACCTCGGAAGCGGCAATATTTGCGCGGGACAGTGCTTCCTCAATCACACGTTGTTGCACTGGTCCGTTGGGAAGCATCATTCCACCGCTGGCGCCATTTTGCTTTACCGCTGATCCGCGAATGACACCCCAAATTCTGTCCCCGTCTGCCTCGGCATCACTCAGGCGTTTCAGTACAGCCACTCCACAACCTTCGCCTCGTACATAACCATCGCCGACCGCATCGAACGACCAGCATCTTCCCGTAGGCGACAACATACCGATTTCATTCATCCTACTGGTGTATTCAGATGAAAGTATGACATTCACACCGCCTGCCAGAGCCAGGTCTGTTTCGCCCTGCTGTAGCCCGGCGACGGCATTGTGTATCGACACCAAGGACGATGCACAGGCAAGTTCCACCGGAATTGCCGGACCTTCCAGACCGAACATATAGGAAACTCGACCCACTGCTGTGCCTATTGCGTTGCCATAGTAGCTGGACTGCCCGCCAAGTCTCATCAGATCGTTGTATTCACTGTTTGAAATACCGAAATACACACCGCTATGGCTGTCCCTGAGACTCGCAGGGTCAATGCCGGCATCCTCAAGGGCGTGCCAGCTGGTTTCCAATAGCAGTCGTTGTTGCGGGTCCAAGTCGCGCGCCTCTATGGGTGGAATGTTGAAAAATTTCGCATCAAACTGATCCAGACCGTCAATGAATCCACCGATACGATGCAGCGGTTCTTGCGCACCCGGGTCTCCCAAGGCGCCTTCCCACGGACCGACATCGCGTCGTCCATCCGAAATGGCATTTTCGCCTTTCGCCAGTTGACGCCAGAAATCGTCTAAATTCGGTGCTTCAGGAAAACGGCACGCCATTCCCACGATCGCGATGCCATCGCGCGTGCTATGATGCGTCTTCGGTTTGACTTTAGCTGGTTTTGTCGATTGAGCCTGTACTGTCTCGACCGGTATAGATGACTCTGTCGTCAGAACGTCGATTTTGTCCAATTCAGCAGTCAGATGACCGGCCAGGGCGGAGATGTTCGGATAGTCGAATATTACCGTGTTTGAAGCTTTGTATTTGTCTGCGAACGCTTGGTTCAGTCTATTCCTCAACTGTACGGCCATCAGGGAATCCATGCCAAGATCAAAGAAACTGGTTGTTGCCGATGGTGTAGACGAGAGTCTGAGTACGGCCTGCAGCTCCTCCTGCACGAATGCTTCCAGCACCTTTATCCGCTCGTTTGCAGAAGTTTCCAGAAGCTTGGATAACAGTCCTGTGGATATCGTCGGTTTTGCAGATTCTTTCTCCTTGGTCTTTTTCGCTGACAAAAGCGATTCGAAGAACGCCGGAGACGTATCAAACTCGTTTGCTATGAATGACCAGTCTACCTGGGTGACAGTTGGGGAAGTCAGGTCCTGCCTGACGATCCAGTCGAACGCCTCCATCCCTTGCTCAGGCGTAAGCCATCCCGCGCCGCTGTAGGCAAGTTGACGCTCGATTCGTTCCTTCTGCTCGGCTGCTTCTCCAACGCTCGACCATGCACCCCACGCAATGGCTTGCCCCGCGAGCCCGAGACTTCTCCTATGTGCGGCAAGCTGGTCGAGAAAGGCGTTGGCGGCGGCATGGTTGGTTTGACCGGAATTGCCTACGACACCGGTAACGCTGGAAAAGAGGATGAAGAATTCAAGATCTTTGTTTCGAGTGGCTTGATGCAAATGCCATGCTCCCAGTACCTTGGGCCACAGGACCTGCTCGAACCTCTCCCAGGTCTGGTTCTCGATGACACCGTCGGATAGAACACCTACGCTGTGGATGATGCCGCCGAGAGGGGGCAGCTCGGTGTCGATCCGATCAAGCATATTGTCAACAGCAGCCGCATTCGTAATGTCCGCCACTTCAACCCGGATATTCACTCCGCTTTCCTTTAACTCCTTTATAGTCTGCTCAGCGGTGGAGTCAGGGTTACGTCGACCGTTGAGAACGATTGTGCCGGCGCCATTCTCGGCCAGCCAACGGGCGACAAGGCATCCGATTCCTCCCATGCCGCCAGTCACGATGTATGTGCGGTTCTCTCGGAACTGATATCCGCTGGACGGCGGCATCCTGAGTACGAACTTGCCGATGTGGCGGGCATCCCGCATCACTTCCATCGCCTCTCGGATTTCGCAAAGAGGCCAGACAGTATGAGGTAACGGCTTTAACTCCTTCGCTGATAGGCGTTTGATCACTCTGGAAAGAAACTTTCCTGCGAAGGCTGGGTCGTGCTCTTTCAGTTCGTCCACATTCAGGATCGAATAGGCGACATCGGGACGTACGGCCGACATCTGTCTTTCGCTGAAGATATTCCGCTTGGCTATTTCAACAAATCGCCCGTTGGAGCCAAGACTGGACAGACTAGCCTCGACGAACCCTTCTCCGGTAAGGCTGTTCAGTACCACGTCTACACCCTTACCTCCGGTAACGTTGAGAATCTCCTCTCCGAATTTGGTTTGCCGGCTGTCGAATACATGCTTTATACCCAAAGAGCGGAGATATTCGCGCTTGGAATCGCTGGCGGTGGTAAAGATTTCAGCACCGATGGACTGAGCCAGCTGAATGGCTGCAAGGCCAACGCCGCCTGCACCAGCATGAATCAGAACACGCTCACCGGACTTGAGTTCGGCAAGCTCAAACGCGATTTCCGCGGTGACAAAACAGATGGGCATCGTCGCGAGTGCTGGTCCGGAATATCCGGCAGGAACGCGAGACACCAAATTCGCCCCGACTGTAATCTCCGGGGCAAACGAGCCAAATCCCATCCCGACCACAGGGTCGCCAACGGATAATTCTCCAATGTCTTGGGCTGTTTCAAGCACTCGGCCGTAGAATTCACGTCCGATCTCCTGGTCATATGTGACAGTACCCATGCTGATCAGCACATCAGCAAAGTTGAGCCCGGCTGCCTCAACTGCGACTCGTACTTCGCCGGGTTCAAGACTGCGACCGATCTGCGGTTTCGTCCGAAGCTTCGTCAGACCGGAATCCGGGTCATCGGAACCAATCACCCATTCCGAATCTTCCGGAAAAACCAGTTTTGTGTCGTTGATATTGTTACGTACTAGGCGGGCGGCAAATCGCGAGCCCCCTCGAAATGCGATGTGCGTCTCGGAATCGGGATTCAGAAGCTCATCAATTAGGTATGTAGCTGCACTTTCGGAAGGATCGAGATCAATCATTCTGGGCTGCAGATGTGCAGCTTCCAAAGAAACGACCTTTCCAAATCCCCACAAGCCAGCACCGGCAAGCTCTCCGAATACGCGGTCAAGGAAATCCTGCCTCAGGAATTGTGCTCCTCGCGTAACGAACCAAACACCTTCGGTTGGAGTCATACTGCTGTCAATCATGCCCTGGACGAGAGCCAGTGCGGTTGACACGGCGTGGGTCACATCATTCGACATCTCCTGTCTGGTGGCGTTCGCGCCGTGCCCATCCAAGGCCGCAAGATGCACAACCCCTTTTAGCGGTATGTCTTTGGACAACTCCGACAGCAGACTTCGCCAGGATTCCCGTTGTGTTGGTTCCACGACCGAAACCATCACATTGGAGTCTTCCACCCCGGCAGGCAAATCGGATTCAGCGCCGTTAGCGAGCACCACTGCCTGATTACGGGAGCCCAGTTCGGCAGCCAAGTCCGCCGCGACACCGTTTTCGTCTGCAACAACCAGCCAGGTACCCGGTGACTGCGTTACTCCTGTCGGTCCCTGTGCAATAATTACACTTGAACCCACGGATTGGTTTGAATCAGGATCTTCAGGTCCGACGAATTGGACTTCGGAAAATCCAGAATCCTCCAACGCTTGACGCCATGCGGGCGGAGAGGCTAGAGCATGTTCGGGGCGGTAGGAATCTGCAAAACGCCACCATCCGTCCAGTAGACCGAAGGTCAGGTCCTGCCAGGACCGGCGTTGCAAGCCTTCCAAGGCAACCAACTGCCCTGAATCTGCAAGAAGGTTCCGACAGTGAACAAGCGTCTCCCCAAGATCACGGGTTGCATGCAGAACATTTGCCGCAATTACGAGGTCGTAACCGTGAAGACTGAAGCTCTGGGATTCGGGAGGCTCTTCAATGTTCAGGGTGCTGTATTCGAGGTTCGCACCGAATCCAGACAAACGTGATTCGGCTTCAGCAAAGAATCCAGCAGAGATATCCGTGAAGGTATATTCGACTCGGTCCAGGGGCAGGGCAGGGAGGATCGCCGATGTCGCCGATCCGGTTCCCGCGCCCACCTCGATCACTCGCAACCGCCGATCATTCGGAAGATCATGTACAGCAGCGACAACGGCATCTTTCAGCATCAGGTTTGCAGCACGGGAAGCCGGAGCATTCAGATACAGGTCTGCCGCGCTTGGGCCGTCGTCACTGAACAATAAAGGTAGCGGATTTGTGTTCCCCAGCAATACTTCTGCCAGGGCTGAACCACATCGACCCAAAAGGTGAAGTTCAGTCGTCCCGTGAGGATACTTGGCAACGAGCTGCTCAAATAAGGATTCCGGGTTCGCCGGGGACTCGTCCGCAACTGGATCTCCAACCCCGATTTCGACCGTGAATCCCTGTGAATCTTTGGAAGACTTCAGAATACCTGGTATTGTCAGCATGTCCAATAGCCGGTTGAACAGACGTTGATGACTGTCGACTATCTTCAACTGAAGGCGAAGCTGCTCAGGTTGAATTGCTGTGCCTGGTTCTCGTTTCCATCCCAACTGTTCAAGTGCTGTCAGGGCGAAGGCCTGAGACAACCGCTCCTGGTCTTTGAGGAATTCAACTCGGTCCGACTTCTTGACGCCTTCATCTGCCAGATAATCGGTAAGCGGGCGCAGTCGGTTAGCTACAGCTGATGGATTTTCCAGAAAATAGGCAGCGGGGGTATTGTTGCGGATAGGCTGCTCTTTCCAGTCAACTTCGTAAATTAGGTGTTCATGAGCCTTTCTCGTTGGAAGCAGCGCAGCTTGAGTCGCTCGCTTGGACATGTAGCCTTCCAATCTGCCGATTAGACTGCCGTCCGTCGCATATAGATTTGCGTCTCCGGTAACAATTTCGGGCCGCAATTTCGAAACCTCATCCGTCAAGCTGCTTGAGGAAGAATCGCGCAAGATAGCGTGACATACAATCCGTTCCGGTATGGGATTCACCAAATAAAGTCGTTCCCAGCCAAAAGGTACGTAGACAGCGCCCTGTCCGATTCCGGCCTGATGGCGGGCTATCGCCAGCACCTGAAAACAACCGTCCAGGAGCAGGGGATGCAATTCCATGCCGTTGGCATCAACGAACTCCGGTAAAACAAGTTCGCCCAGCGATTCACCCGATTTGCTCCAGAGCGCAACGATCGTATGGTATGAGGGACCGAGATGAATATCACCGGAGTATCTTGCCTGGTAGAACTGCTGTGGACTCTGAGGAATGAGGTTGGATCGTACTTCATTCAGGTCAACGGGTGCCATCGTCTCAAAGTCTGATTCTTCCTCTGAAACCAACTTGCCTGCTGCATGAAAAGTCCAGTTCTCCTCGCTGTCGTACCCTTTGCTGTAGATCTCGAAATGACGTTCTGAGGTGTCTTGCGGAGCCTCCGAGACAAACTGTAATTTTCGGCCCGCGTCATTGGTTTCAGGTTCTTTGTCTTCATGCTCGAAGATCAAGGGGCTATGTATCTGCATGTCATCTACGATCGCCAGGTCATTCCCATTCAGGAAACACGAAGATACTGCCATAGCGCCATATGTTGCGCCAGGCGCGACGATGCGGTCGTACACCAGGTGGTCAGTCAACCAGGCGGGCTCCGACGGATACATCTCCGATTCGTAGACTAAAGCGCCACGCGGTAACTCATGCTTGGCGCCGAGCAGCGGGTGACCTACTGTTAGTCGACGACGATTCGAGATCTGCACCCAATGCCGGTCGCGTTGGAACGGATAGCTTGGAAGTGAGATGCGCCGCCGAATTTCACCGTCAAACAAGCCATTGAAGTTGACATTCAGTCCGGCTTCGTATGCGCTTGCGACCGCTTCGACAAATCCACCGCTGGTGTCTATCGTCGGTTCCTCACCTTCTCGCGCCGGACGCTGTAAACTGTGAATGACTGCTGGGGTTCCGGTAGCTGACGATTCGGGCCATATCATTGATACGACGGGTCCCAGTACCGCCTGTGGACCGATTTCCACGACAGCATCGACTCCTAGATCAGCCAGTGTCTCCACTGAGCTTCGGAAGGCTACCGGTTCTCTGGCGTGCCGTCGCCAGTAGCTCGCATCCATACGTTCGTTTTCATCCAGCACCTGACCGGATACATTGCTTATCAGGGGTAAAGATGCCGGAGGTGGCGTGGGAGAAATTTTTTCAAGTGCGAATTCAAGATCATCCAGAGCTGGTTCCACCAAGGCACTGTGATAGGCCGGGCTTCGCTTTAGTCGAACCACCTTGATCTCCTCGCGTTCAAAAATAGTTTGAACTGCCTCTAGATCCTTGGCCGGGCCGCTTATGACTTGTTGCAATCCATTATCTACCGCAATGCAGACACCCACATCATTGGACGTGGCATTGTATTCAGCAACTATCGCTGCAACTCGAGCAGCTGGAGCGAATATTGCCGCCATGGCACCGTCGCTACGTGTGTCACCCATCAATTCACCGCGTACCGCCGCGTACCGCAACCCTTCCTCCAAAGTGAATACGCCGGCTGCTTGTGCAGCAGCGATCTCTCCCAAGCTGTGTCCGATCACCACATCGGGCTTGACCCCAACACTTTTCCAAAGCTCCACTAAAGCGCATTCCAATGAATAAATCGCTGGCTGAGTCCAACTCGGCTCATCCAGCAGATCATCCAAACCATGATGCGCAAACATCACTTCCAGCAATGAGACGCCACGGTCTTCATATAGCAACTGGCTGCATTGTTCCAGTACCATTCTGAATACAGGTTCTGTTTCATACAGACCCTTGCCCATACCCACCCATTGGCTGGCCTGACCTGTGAAAACAAACGCCACTTTATTTGCCGGACGGTGGACCGGACCATCGTACTGTTCTTTGCCATCAAATACAGTTTCCAGACTTTCTTTCAGACCGGCAACGTCATGGAACACGACCCCAGCGCGATTTTGGAAATGGCTTCTTCCGACCGAAGCTGTCCAGACCATGTCCGATAGAGTCGAATTGGATGCGGTTGACCCAAAGGCGATCTCCTCCTTACGTTCGTCCAACCATGACAGGTAACGTGACGCTGAATCCCGTAGGGCTTTTTCAGATTTTCCTGACAGAGGAAGGAACCGGGTCTCTCGCTCACTCAGATTGTTTTCCAGTATAGGAGTGCCGGAGACAGGTACGGCAGCGCCTACAGGGTTGATCAAACCATAGTGTTTGGATTCTGTATTCGGGCTTTCATAACCCTGCACCAGAACGTGGGCATTGGTACCGGACCAACCGAAGGAATTTACCCCTGCCAGCGGAAGTTTGTCTGTCTGCTGAGGCCAGGCCATCATTTCGTCAGTCACGCGCACAGGTAGTCGGTCCCAATCGAGGTTCGGATTCGGATCCTTGAAGTTCAAATGTCGCGGGATCACACCGTAACGCATCGACAGCACGGTCTTGATCAATCCAGCGATACCTGCGGCGGCTCCCAGATGACCGATATTTGTCTTGACCGATCCGATGAGCAAAGGATATCTGTCTTTGCGTCCTCGGCCGTATACTGCCGCGGCTGCGTTCACTTCAATGGGGTCTCCAACCACTGTGCCGGTGCCGTGCGTTTCCAAGTAATCTGTCTCGGAAGGAACAAGATTTGCACACGCCAGAGCATCTTCCATGGCACGTTCCTGGGACGGTCCGCTGGGCACTGTCAAACCCTGGCTGGCACCATCCTGATTGACCGAAGAACCTCGAATGACCGCCCAAATCCGGTCTCCGTCATTTTGTGCTTCACTAAGGCGTTTGAGAACTACCAATCCGCAACCTTCTCCACAGACGAAACCATCGGCCGATGCATCAAACGTCTTGCACTGTCCCTTTGGGGACAACATTCCAGCGTTGGCCCGCAACTCGAGTGGGCGACCGGAAAGAAAGATATGAACGCCTCCGGCAAGGGCGAGGTCAGTGTCATTGCGCTGCAAGCCGCCCACAGCCTGATGTATGGCGACCAGGGAGGAAGAGCAGGCCGTATCGATCGCCATGTTTGGCCCCTCCAGTCCAAGTGCGAAAGAGACACGACCTATGGCAGTGTTCAGGGCGGTACCGGTAACCGCGTAAAGTCCTCCTGCGGGCTCAGCGGTCTCGGGGCTGTCAATCACTACATCGCGATAGTCGTTGTTGCTGATGCCAGCGTATACCCCGGTACGACTGCCTCTGAGACTGTCTGGATCGATCGCCGCATCCTCAAGGGCTTGCCAGCTCGTTTCCAGCATCAGGCGTTGCTGGGGATCCAGCATCTGCGCCTCCATGGGAGACATGCGGAAAAATTCCGCATCGAAATAGTCTATGTCTTCGACAAATGCACCGAAGCGTACAGCGTCGTTTTTGGAATCGAAAGTGGGGAATTGTCGGCCGGAACGCCCGATGATGGAGCCTGGCGGGCCCTCAACAACCAAATTCTCACCTGCTTCAAGCAGCTGCCAGTATTCGGAAATATCAAGCGCACCGGGGAACCGACAGGCCATACCAATAATGGCAATTGGTTCCACGGACAAACTATTCTCCCGATTCTGGATTAATTCGTCGGAATACGGAACCTCGGATCCGGAAATGTCTTCGTCGCTGTTCAAGTCTAAACCAAAATATTTTTCCATCTCAAATGAGCGACCGAAAATTAAAATTAACTTCAAAAAAATCCAGATTAGCGTACCAAGAACCGAACACGTTGAATTTTTTTCATATTGTACCATTTACTTGGTACTTCCCTAATCCGACATTAATCGTTTTCATAGAAAATAAACACTCAACTCGTTGTCCCGTAAAACGTCGATAGCCAGCACACGTAAATATCCTGTTGCGGACTATAAGACTTGGGACCTGACCAAACGGCTGGGTCGGAGCGGAGAAGGCCACGACGGGATGCAGGCATACTTGAGGATGAGTAAACATTTCGAATCAAGCCACGCCTGAAGCAGTTTATGAGCTATAGACTGTTGTAGGTCATTTGTTTGATATAGCGGCTCCCACTTGCCTACTATCGAATTGCAGCCCACTACAGTTTTGAAGAAGCTTCACTTTGAACGTGTCTCGTACCGTGAAGTTTCTGGCGATATTTTGGAGTAGCCTAGTTGTCTATCGCGTCCCATTCAATGCAAATTCGACAATTCTGGCTTGTCAAGAGTGCGATCTTTTGTAAATCTAAGAGAGGGATTTAGGATGTCGGAAAGCTGGTCAGATCAACTGTTTTGGAGCGGATCACAGAAATTACCTCTTCCCCAGAAAACAGCTGATTTGAGGGGGAGTACAGCCTTTTGCCCAAGTGATTTTCGAGAATTTGATCCCAGCAATGAGCAGCCGGTAGATCAAAAAAATCGCATTCAGGCTCTGGATTTGCACCAAATCAGTTGGGCGGGTACATCGGATCGAAGATTTCCACACCCCTGGGCGGTTGGAATCCACGGTTGGGTGAGAAATATCGCAACAGCATCGAGTCCATCTTCTTCAGTCTCCCAGTGGGTAGTCTGACCCTTCAAGAACTGATAAACTAAAATCTCTTCAATACGTTTAGTAGGATTTAAGACACGATGAAAAGTTCCCGCAACGTGACGACCTCAAATGATTCAACCCGGGCGACCTATCAGGATGTGCTGGATGCGCCACCTCACATGGTGGCGGAAGTTATCGATGGCAAACTATACTTGAACCCGAGACCGGCACCGCCTCATGCATTCGCCAGTTCAATTCTCCTGATCATTATCGGTTAACCTTTCTGGCGAGGCCGGGGAGGTCCCGGCGACTGGTGGATTTTCCATGAACCTGAACTTCATTCGGGGAAGAACATCGTCGTGCCCGACTTGGCAGGTTGGTGTCGTGAGCGAATTCCTGAACTACCACAAGAAGCTTACTTTACAGTGGTGCCGGACTGGGTGTGTGACGTGCATTCACCATCTACGCGAAAGCAAGATCTGGACAGCAAGAAAGTAATCTACGCCCGGTCGGGAGTGAGTTATCTCTGGCTTGTGGACCCTGATGTGCGTTCATTGGAGGCATTCGTATTGTGTGACAGAGAGTGGGTGCTGATTGACAGGCTGTTTGACTACGAATCAGTATCGCTACCGCCATTTGACGCGATCAGTTTTGATCTGGGTGAGTTATGGGCATCGAAAGTGTTTCACAGGTCGGTACCGGATGCAGGAACAGCGGACATAGCAGCGGTTGAACTTGGAGCGGAGTTGGCTCAAACAGCCAAGTAAAAATTTTCGATTTCTCAAATGATTAAATCCGATTAGCCTGTAACCATTGATTCAATCCAGGGTCAAACGTTGAGCATGGTCTGAAATCGGGTTCTCGCTTTTGTTTGCTACCAACTTTGAGTTGTTGACGGACAGCCGAGTAACATGCGCTCACTGATCCGTTCGACTGTGCTGTCCGATCCGGGAATGGCTTCCCTCCGAATCCATTTGTTGATCGCGATGCCGCCGCGAGGGTTCAGCATGTTCAGAAACCGGTAGCGTTAGCGCAATCTGGAAAATTCTACATCCGGGCCGGAAATTCAACGTAGTCTGGAGAATTGGAACGGTGACATCCGCGCCCGGGCGGTCCGACGACCGGAGAGTCGAGCATGAAAATCGCTACAACGCAAACACCTCTAGAATCTGCCTATGCCGATTTCAGGATGTAATTGCTATAATCTCAGATGATGTATAAAGCTTGCGATGAATGCAGTATTGATCGATAAAATTGCACACGTGATACGGAAAAATGCTTTTAGTCCAGCGTGCGTTTACACACATCGTATGGCAGGCAGACCGAATCAAGATTTATGCGGACGGATGAATCCATGCCCCGGAGCTTGGGCGTTGGTTCGCTTTTCTGCCGTTGCGATCAAGTTTGAGTCGATTGACGATGGTGTCTGGCAATTCGTGATTTTTCGGGTACATAGTTTTGGATTTAGAATTGGCGTGGTGATGAGTCAATGAACAAAGTTGCGTTAGAAGTGTCGGGTGAATCGTCGTCACGACATCTATTCGACAACGACTTTTCTGTCAGCCGCGAGCAAAAAGAGCAATTCCAGCGCGATGGGTTTGTCAAGTTAGACGGATTCCTAAACAGTGCTGTAGTTGATATGTTGCTTGACCGAATCGAGTTTGAGCTGGCGCGCGACACTTCCGAAGCCCTAAGCGTTGATGCACAGTTCAGCCGCGCGAAATACGACTTCGTCGGTGACAAGATGAGCGTGTACGAGTTGCTTGAGCGCCCATACGTGCAACAGGCATTGACGGGATTGACAGAGCGCGATCTGTTTCTTACGTTCGAATTGTCATTCGAACTTGAGAGGAACGTAAATAAGGGATTTCCATGGCATGTCGGCGTGCAGAGTTTCGGTTATCAGTTCCTTGAACAGTTCGGGTGTACGTTATGGGCACCGCTTCATCCCGTGGATACTAGCAAACAGCGCGGTGGCCTGGCTTGTGTTCCTCAGCATGTCATATCAGGTGAGTTTGCGTACGACGCAGATATAGCAATCGTCGAGGTGGTACGAGCGAGGGAACGAGCAGGGAAAAAAACGGGTGTGAAGGAATTTTTTGAATTACGTAAGGGGATTCTTAACTCTCCTTGTATGGCCGAACTACTGGAGGTGCACGAAGTGGAGTACGACTTTGAACCTGGCGATGTACTCCTATTCAACAAATCAGTCATACACCGCAGCATCATGCTTGGGGAAGGGGATTTGCCGTCCCGCGCGGCCCATGTGATGCGATTGGTCGATGCAGGTTCACGCTACGACCTGAATCGGGCGAAGATCCTTGAGTTTCCCGCTGAGCGGTACGGGAAAGGGTTCTTCCCCTTCAAGCCGCTAACACGCCAACATATCGAAATTGCTGAAGCTGGTGCTGAAAACGACGACTTGCTTTCGGAATGCGCGTACTTCAAAGACAAGGAACGCAGGATGATCCGCCGGGTACACGCTGACAGTTGATACTGTTGTATGTGATCGAGTTTCAACACTGTTGACGTTGCTAACTCACCACTATATTTGGAATATGGTGACTCCGAACTAATCTGCGGTTTGTCAGGCTGTCGATACAAAGGTTTCATTTGCTCAAAACTGTTCTCTGTATCGAAAACTATCCCGATACTAGTACGGTGCAGTCTACAAACCGCCGTTGTTAAGCCGAAAACCAGTTGCTGTCCGGTTGGCATAGCCAACCGGAGTAGGGATTGGAATCGAGTATCCAAACTGAACAGAGTTTGAAATCATCCAAGTGCTATCTTTACAGAATAGCGCCGATTATGTGGACATTGGCGAAATCCTGCGACAATGTAAGATCACCTCCAGCCAAACGACTTGGATAGGATAATCGCAAGTTCGACCGAGCAAGCTTACTCGATTTTCCAACCGACGATTAATCAGCCACCAGAAACAGTAATGTAACCCCGATGTCAGCAATTCTCATTTTCGACTGATTGTCACAGGAAGATTTGTCTGAATTTCGGTCAAGAAAAAAAATATTTTATAAAAACAATTGGTTAGGGTTTTTATCGTGGGGAGGTTTGCGGTATGAACACATTCTGCGGATTCCATACCCGACAATCTGATCGGTGAACTGCGGTCCATCTTCTAGACTTTGCCCGACCCCAGTACCGGGACAAACTGCCAGTTCCGATTCGCCGACATCGTGACGGTGGCATTTGGCGCATTCTTCATACAGTGCCCTTGGTTCCTGGACCCCCGGTGCCGATTCCTGGAAGCACCGAACCGTCATGTATGCCAGAATCGGTTCGGTGTCGCGCACATCCCCATCGACAACCACATCCGCTAGAAACTCGATTACATCGACTGCCGGCTGTTGTATACAGCGTTCGACATGGCACTCTGGAAACTGGTTGAATATCAGGCATTTGGCGGGTTCATCAGGCTAGATGACCGCATCTTCATCGCCCTTGACGGCTAGCAGTTCCATCACTCGAAAAAGATCCAGTGTCCGCAGTCCAGTACCCGATACCATGGAAATCTTTCAATCCTTTTTCTTTCACAGCTCGGAGTGCCTTGACATCAGCACAAGCATATAATGAGAGTTGCTGATGAACACAACCACTACAATGAGAATTGCTGCACTGATGTAGAATTCTCTTGTAATACAATTAGTGATTCAAAATCATTATCAACTTAACTATCGATTAGATTAGGAGATTATTACTATGGCAAGTATCGAAGATCGCGTTGCTGCCCTCGCTGAAAATCATCTGGGAATTTCCGACCGGGCCATGCTGGATGCTAATTTGGGCGAGTTAGCCATAACCTCTATTAACGCTGTCAACTTCATGAAGAAAGTCAATGAGGAGTTTGGCACCGAAGTTACTGGCGAACAAGCTGCAGATATGACTTCCTTAAGGGACCTGATCAATCATCTAGAAGGCTAGTTCACGCTACTTTCCGGTTTTAGTTACTAGACATCCTCATCAAATTCATCGGTTTCAGGAAATTATTCCCTTACAGATTGATTTGCATATATTGGCCAGGGTTCTTGGTCTCTGCAATCGAGGGCCAAGTACGGAAAATTTGGCAATTTCGATCGAGTAATTTCCTATGACTGGTGAAATTGTCGATTCTTTGTTTCGAACTTGTTTGGAAGTCGACGATGTAACAGTCGTACATGTCGATTTGACGCCTCACAAGGAACGCGAGGCGTATGCATATCAGTGGCTGGACAAAGAAGAGCGATATCGTTGGGATCGATTTCGATTCGATCGACCCAAACGAGAGTTTGCACTGTGTCGCGCAGTTTTGCGACTCGGAATATGTAAAAGAATTGGTTGCAGGAACGATCAATTGGCATTTGGTTTTACCAAATATGGAAAACCGTTTGGGCTGGTAGATGGTAAACCTGCACCGATCAAGTTCAATATCAGTCATGGTGGGAAGCACGGTCTGATTGCCTACGCCCGACACGGAAGACTTGGGGTGGATGTTGAAGAACGTACCGAGAGTCTGGACCTGGAAGGACTTAGCGAGACTGTCTTCGGTCCAGATGAACAGGCCGAATTTGCATTGACACACGGTGAGGAAAGGATCCACATGTTTTTTTCTCTGTGGACGCTCAAGGAGGCGATGATTAAGGCACTCGGCCTGGGTTTTTCTCAAGACCCGTCCAAATTCCAGATTCCGTCAAGTATGCGGTCTGGCGCAAGGGAAAGCTTATTCCGATTTCCAAAAATGCAAGATACCATTTGGAAGCTGGGAAATTTGAGCAACTCTGATTTTGCCGCTGCAATCGTTCACGAATTGAATCCTGCTACTGACAGGCTGTGAAAGCGAACTGCGTGGACAGACGTTTTGGCGAAATCCTTAAGCCGTTTGCTCATTTTTGACCGTCTTTGAAACACTCACATCAGTTCCATGACTGTAGCAGAAAAAGTCTGGAAGATACCGAAACCACATTCTATCCAAAATGTGGTCATGGACGACGGTACAGTCATTGTCTTACGCCGTCACGGGAATCCTTCGGGTCCAAGAATTGTTTTAAGTCATGGCAATGGACTGGCAATCGATCTCTACTACCCATTTTGGTCACTGTTCGCTGACGACTGTGACCTTATCGTTTACGATCTCAGAAATCATGGCTGGAACTCTGTCGGTTCACAACAGCGGCATCATATTCCGTCTTTTGTCGACGACCACGACTGTATTTTGGAAGCGATAGATCGCTATTATGGAAAGAAAACTAAAATAGGAATTTTTCATTCCGTATCGGCTTTGGCGACACTTCTATCTCCCAACTGCGGTAGTGAGTTTGTCGCGCGTGTACTATTTGATCCGCCCGTTTGCAAGCCTAATGATTACCTTGAAGAATTCGATGTGACAATCAGGCGGTTCACTGAATTGATCCTACAGCGTGCAAATCGGTTTGACTCTATAGAGGAATATGCTGATTTTCTTCGATTCGTCCCTTCTCTTGGTCGAACCAAGCCCGGAGTGGTGGGCCTGTTCGCCAAAACCACACTTCGCAAATCCTCGGTGGGGGAGAGTTACGAACTTCGATGCCCTCGCGAATATGAAGCACAAATAATGAGTTATGCCAAAGCTTTCGCTGTCTACGTCGATTTGGAAACAATTAGTTGCCCAACGAAAGTCATTGGAGCAGACCCGACAATGCCGAATTCGTTCTTGCCGACGTTTGATTTGAGTCACGTACTAACTTTGGATTATGATTTCCTGCCGGATGCGTCGCATTTGCTCCAGTTAGAACAGCCGGAAACATGTGCATCAATGGTACGGGAGTTTCTAGAGCATCATGATTGCCTGAACTCATAATTTTAGTTTTGAAGAAGATGCACTCTGGCTTATCGAATCGTCTTGAAGGATCACCGATAGGAGCCGGAATCTTGTTCCGCTGATGGCGATGTGGGAGTGTTCGAGCGAGATCGAGAAGTATAAGATTTGAATGTTGTTGCTCGACTCCAATTCGGCAACATAGCATGAGATTCATTAAAGTTATGGTTTTCGTAAATTAGCAAATCGCTCAACTGCTGCATGGACCTTCTCTATCAAGCCGACGAAAAACCGTCGAAAACACTTGCGCTGGGACTCGGATTACAACTGACCGCCCTTAGTGTCTCCGCTACGATTCTGATTACCACATTGGTAATGCGCGCTAGCGGACAAAGCGATTCATATCTTGCATGGGCTGTATTCGCCGCTGTAGTGATAGGGGGCGCATGTTCCATACTGCAGACATGTCGATTTGGTCGAATTGGCATGGGTCATATTCTCATGATGGGCAGTTCAGGAGTTTTCATCGCGGTGGCTATTCAGGTGCTGACAGAACGCGGTCCCGGCATGTTCGCTACCCTTGTTGTTGCTGCGGCGATTTTCCAGTTTCTCATATCCCACAAGCTCGCTCTGTTTAGGCGTATATTCACGCCTACCGTGTCGGGTACGGTGCTCATGCTGATTCCCGTGTCGGTGATGCCTCCAATCTTCAAATTACTGGAGGATTTCCCGCAAGACGGTTCAACTTTCGGTGCTGCGGTGAGTGCATTGTTGACTGTATTGATTATTGGCGGAATCACGCTCAAGTCGAAAGATGCTTTGCGCCTCTGGGCACCGGTGATCGGTGTGATCGTGGGTTCGCTCGTAGCCGCCGCCTTTGGCCTGTATGACACTGGGCGCGTTTTGGATGCCGCATGGATTGGCTGGCCTGATTTTCAATGGCCGGGATTGAGCCTTGAATTCGACACATTTTTCTGGGCATTGCTTCCAGCATTTCTGTTGGCTGCCATGATCAGCATAATCCGGACAATTAGCGGTGCGGTCGCAATTCAGAGCGTTTCCTGGCGCCAGCCTAGAGCGGTTGATTTTCGTGCGGTGCAAGGTGCGGTCGCAACCGACGGCTTGAGCAACCTGCTCTCTGGAATTGCAGGAACGATGCCGAATACATCCTATACGACCGGTGCATCGCTCGCCCAAATTACGGGGGTCGCTGCCCGAAGCGTAGGATTCGCAGCAGGTGCGATGTTCATGGTGCTGGCATTTCTTCCCAAGGCGCTCGCAGTAGTTCTCGCCATACCGGGGCCTGTATTCGCAGCCTTTCTTTTCGTCATGATTGCGATGCTGTTCATGATTGGAATTCAGATGGTGATTCAAGACGGGATTGACTATCGCAAGACTCTTATTGTAGGTATGGCATTTTGGGCTGGGGTCGGATTTCAGAACGGTTTGATTTTTCCCGAATTTTTCTCCAACTTTGCATATGGCGTATTAAATGATGGTATGACAGCCGGTGCAATGGTGGCGATCGTCATCACTTTGTTCATGAGCATCACTGAACCCCGTCCCCGCCAGACAGAGGTCATTCTTGAATTATCTGCGTTGCCGAGCCTTACAAAATTTGTGAATGATTTTGCCGCTGCCAATAATTGGGACAATTCCATGATTAACCGCCTGAATGCGGTCGTTGAGGAGGTTTTACTCACATTAGTCGGTCATGAGAACATTGAGGTGCGAAGCAATACCAGACGCTTGAATCTGGTGGTGCGAAAAAAAGCCGATGGCGCATTATTGGAGTTCACCGCTGGTGGTGGTGATGAGGATGAAAACTTTCAGGATAGAATTGCATTGCTTGGAGAGCAGGTTGAAGAGGCACGGTTTGAAAACGAAATGTCGATGCGTATCTTGCGCGAATACGCCGCTTCAGTTCATCATCAGCAATATCATGATATCGATGTCGTTACTGTCCGAGTCAATACCTAGATAAGAAAAATCGTTACTGGGACGCAAAACACGCAAGAACTAAAGTAGCCTTTCAACCGCGACACTCATAGGCTTTGCATACTTGGTCGTTGGACACGAAATTCTTAATACTGGCCATCTGGTGCATTCTTACATGTGTCGATAAACATCGAAGACATCAGTTAGCTGGGAATTCGATCGTAGTGGCGCATTGATGATGGAAGCTGACTTTGGAAATTGATGTTTCCGCTAGCTCGTACGATTGAATCTACTGATTGGAAAAACAGAAGCAAGATGACGATTCGTGAGTACAGTCGCTAGACTGTCCACGCACCCATCGAATAGAGTTCGACCGGAACAATTTCGATGTCTAAACCCAGAATGAAGCAACCGAAGGCAGCCGAAATTTTCGCAGAATCGTCTCGCGCGGCCTATCAGGACGTGCTGGACGCACCACCTCACATGGTCGCGGAGATTGTCGACGGTAAGCTCTATACCCACTCCAGACCAGAGCCGCCTCATGCCATCGCCAGTTCAAGATTTGGTAATCGTCTTGGCCCACCTTTTGATTTCGGAGATGGCGGACCCGGTGGCTGATGGATCATTGGCCAGCCTGAACTCCATTTGAGAGACGATATATTGGTGCCCGACATCGCAGGATGGCGACGCGAGCGAATGCCTGAGGCCCCGACTACCACCTACTTCACGTTGGCCCCTATTGGGTGTGCGAGGTGCATTCCCCGTCGACGAGAAAGCTTGACCTTGACAGCAAGCAGGCGATTTACGCCCGCGAAGATGTTGGCTGTCTTTGGTTGTTGGACCCGGAGGCACTAACGCTGGAAGCGTTTAGGCTGCACCGTACAGAGTGGGTGCTGATTGACAGGCTGTCCAATCATGCTCCTGTCTCGCTGCCGCCATTTGACGCGATCAGTTTCAATCTCGGTGATTTGTGGACATCGTATACTGTTCACAAAGAGCCGCCGAGAAAACTGACAATTGAATCTGAGCCCGAGTTGACTGTTACGTCAAAATAACGTTCAGCAGCTCGATCCTTGAAATCATCTCTCAAATGCCGAGCATGGCAGACTCGATTGTCGGAAGGTCAATATCAAAGTGCCGTGGCGTAATTCCCTGAAATCAGGAACGGTTATAGCGCTACCGCTGTCCGTCATTCGCATCATGATGTGACTACCTCGCCGCGGCACCTCTGCAAATCTGTTTAACGCCAGTATGCGACAAATATCTCGGCCTGAAAAATCAAATTTGTGTTCAAAAGTGAACTACTTGACGTGCAGGGAAAGTTCTGGCTACAGTCAGCCTATATCAATGCAATATCATTTAGTTTGGTCTGTAAAGCCTCCTTGTCGAATTCTTCAGGGTCGAATCTACTCTCGATCATCCAAGATAAAGGATCGTCTTCGTCACAGCCATGAATATGCTCAGAATCCGGAATGCCGTGCGTCTCAATGTAATCGAGGTACTCGTCGTAAGCATACGTTCCCGACATGTCTTCCAATGGAGCACAACGAGCACCGCCGAGAAGCTTGGCGACGTTCATAGGACTGTCGATTAGTCGCGGCTTCCCCAAAACGATCAGATGTTTCCATTGATCACCGAAATCATAGACGTATTCGAAACGATTGATGTCACGGTCAATAAAATCGCACAGATCAATATCGTCTGAACTGTATCCATGTTCGTTGAATTCATCATCGCTGGGTACAAAAAGGTATTCTTGCCTTACCTTGAATGCTGACAGATGGTCACCATCCCAGTCGAATACAGTCTGAATGATGCTGTGTAACGTAGTCAATGTGATGTATGCTGGAACTTGAATTCGACGCCAGATTTTCGGTTCGACGTTACACAATTCAATTCGAACGCCTACTACATATTCACTCATGGCTATGGACTCACAAACGGTTTCTTCTGCCACATATTTCAAATGAACCCCGAAAACTGTCCAACCAGTTGGTGACCGGTGACATTATCGGGCGGATAGTTCTATTCAAGGGCAATCCTGCTGAGTATTGAATTCGACTTCAACTCAGATGCTTTCGAGACGTTTCATATCAGAATGTTCAAACAGATTGCGATCTGCAAGATAGTCCAACAGCAAGTCCATCGAATCCAAACCCCAGAACAGTTCTCCATCGGCGACTAGTGTCGGAACACCAAACACACCGTTCTCAATCGCTGTTCCTGTATTGGCGATCAACGCCTGTTTGACCGTTGCATCACTAATTGATTCGTCTGCATAAGGCACGCCGACTTCTTTCCAGATCGCTTGTCGGCCGGTATCGGTTGCAGGGTTATGTTCTGTCGTCCAAATCGCTCGGAAAATTCGTGTGATCAGCTCTTCGTCATTGCCCCTGGCGATGGTCAGGCGCAGGTAGGGAAGTGGAATGAATGGATGGGTGTCGGGAATTCTGAAAGGTATGTCCAACCGCTCCGCCAGCCATGTGCAGTGGCGATAGGTAAAGATTTTCTTACCCTCAATTTCGACCGGTCCGAGGCTTCCCCAATGTTTGAGAAATCCAGCAAACAAAACCGGAATGTAGTTCACTGACGTGCCGTCCGGCAGCCGGTGAAGCTGTTCGTGAAGCAGATATGAGAACGGAGAAACGTAATCGAAATAGCAGTCTACAGTGGTCATACCTGAACCGCTCATGAATTGGCGCGCTCTCGCAGGATGAACTTCTGAATCTTCCCGGTCGATGTTTTCGGGAGTTCGCCAAAGACGACCTTCTTGGGCGACTTATATCGTGCCATGCTGTTCTTGCAATGTTCAATGAGCTCTTCTTCTGTAGGTTGCGGCGAATAATTTGAATTCAGAAGTACAAAAGCACAGGGAACCTCACCCCATTTTTCATCAGTCTGTGCGACGACAGCCGCTTCCATTACCGCCGGATGTCGGAAAAGGACATCTTCGATTTCGATGGATGATATGTTCTCTCCACCCGAAATGATGATGTCCTTCGAACGATCCTTGAGCTGAATATAGTTGTCCGGATGCATGACACCCAGATCGCCGGAATGAAACCAACCATCAGCGAACGCCTGCCTTGTCGCCTCGGGGTTCTTCAGGTAGCCTTTCATCACAATATTGCCGCGAAACATGGCTTCACCCAGACGCTCGCCGTCAGCGGTGACATCGTTCATTGACTCCGGGTCCTTGATTTCCAAGCCTTGGAGTGCGGTATAAGGCACGCCTTGGCGGGATTTCAGGGTTGCCTGTTGCATGGGATCCAACGCATTCCACTCTTCGTTCCACTCGCATACCACCGATGGTCCATAAGTCTCTGTCAGGCCGTAGACGTGAGTCATGTGAAATCCTGATTGTTCCATCTTTTCCAGTACAGATGCCGGTGGCGGAGCGGCCGCAGTCATGACTTCAACCTTATGATCAAACTTTCTGCGTTCCGAACTGTTTGCATTGATTACCAAACCTAAAACAACCGGAGCACCGCAGAAATGAGTGACATTGAAGTCGGCAATCGCGTTGTAGATTGCGGCCGCCTCTACCTTGCGCAAGCAGACATTGGTGCCGCCCAGCATGGCGATAGTCCACGGAAAGCACCATCCGTTACAATGAAACATCGGCAATGTCCAAAGATATGTCGGGTGCGGACGCATTTTCCAATTCAGAGCATTGCTGAGCGAATTCAGATAGGCTCCCCGATAGTGGTAGACGACACCCTTGGGGTTTCCGGTCGTACCGGACGTATAATTCAACGCAATGGCATCCCACTCATCCACCGGATGTTCGGGCAATGAGTGAATTTCTTCTTGACTTATGAAGGTCTCATAATCCATACTTCCGAGCAATGTTTCATGTTGCACTGCGTTATCCAAAATATCAATGACCTTAATATCTCGATTTACCTTACCGAGAGCGGTGTCCATCACCTTTGAATACTCGACATCCACAAAGACAACCTCGGTCTCCGCATGGTCGAGAATGAAAGCGATGGTCTCGGCATCCAATCGCACATTGATGGTATTGAGTACTGCCCCGGTCATCGGCACACCAAAGTGTGCCTCATACATTGCCGGAACATTGGGTGCCATGATCGATACGGTACTCGATGGTTTAACCCCACAGCCAATCAAGGCAGATGCCAGTCTCCGACAGCGAGCATAGGTTTGCGACCATGTGTAGCGGATATCCTGATGAATCACGGAGGTGTAATCCGGATAGATCTGCGCGCTTCGTTTCAGAAACCCAAGTGGTGATAGAGGGACGAAGTTCGCGCTATTGCGATCAAGATCTGTTTCGTATGGATTGGATTTGGAATTCACGAATCTTGATTCTTGGTAGTGATTGACTGATTTCAATAATTTGTTGTTTGACCGACATTATATTGAAACGGTTTTTCCACCTCATAATTAACACAAAGGATATATAATTCAATTAGTTAAAGGATAAAAAAATGACTGACAGCCAAACTCACGATGAACTTCACGGCTACTTTTTCGAAGATCTCGAAATTGGTATGACCGATGTTTACGGCAAGACACTGACTGATGCAGATGTGCTGATGTTCACTGGTGTGTCGGGAGATACAAATCCTCTGCATCAGAATCGTGAATTCGCGCAACGTACGCAATTTGGTGAGCCCATAGTACATGGTATGCTCACAGCGAGTCTGATTTCGACGCTTATCGGAACAAAACTTCCCGGTCCCGGGTGTATCTACATGGATCAGAGCTTGAAATTCACCGTGCCGGTGCGGGTCGGCGATACGGTGATAGCCCGGGTGGAAGTTGTTGAACTGGATGAAGAGCGCCCTTATGCGATCCTTGATACCCTCTGTACCGTAGACGGTACCGTAGTACTGAAAGGGCAGGCCAAAGTCAAAGTCCCCAAAAAAGCGAATGGATCTGCGACTCGGTGAAGTCGACAGGACTGATTCCAATTAGTGTATGTAATTGAATAAATATTGCAACGCAACACGAGAAATTCAGATGCAGGAATTGGAAACGGAGCAAGTTGCGGTGTCACAGGATCATTTAACTCTGTTGACAGAACTGAATCGACAGTATGCACGCATCGCCAGAACCATGATGTCCGAAACCGACCAATCGGATGTCGCTGCTTATTCATTGTCGATTGCAACATTATTTGCTAAAGCGGCGTTTGGCAACGCACTTGATTCAGAAAAGCTGATCAAGACGCAGACTGATGCCATGAAAAAATTTGCATCGCTGGCGCAATACACCGTCGAAAAGATGAACGACGGTTCGCCAGAACCGGTTGTCGTTCCGTCCACCGAAGACTCGAGATTCAGATCGCAGCAGTGGACGGAGGATTTGTGGTTCGATGTGTTGAAACAGTCATATCTGATTGGGTCGGAATATATGCAGGGGCTATTCGGTATAAACGAATCACTAAGCCGACAGGAAAACAACAAGTTGGAATTCTACCTGCGTCAGTGGACAAATTCTCTCTCGCCGACTAACTTTGCTTTTACAAATCCCGATGTTCTGGAAGAAGCCAGAGAGACTGAAGGGCACAGTCTGCTGAAGGGACTTGAGAACTTTGCCAATGATATTGAGGCTGGCCGTGGTGTGAAAATGGTCGAATCAGAAGCGTTCGAGTTGGGTCGCAATATCGCCACCACACCCGGAAAGGTTGTTGCGCGAAACCGGCTCGCAGAATTGATTCAATACTCGCCGACGACAGAGCAGGTGTATTCGAGACCTGTCATGATTGTTCCGCCCTGGATCAACAAGTACTACATCTTGGATTTGTCCGAGAAAAATTCATTGGTCCGTTGGCTCGTCGCGCAAGGGTACACGGTATTTGTCATTTCCTGGGTCAATCCGGATGAGTCCTATCGTCAGACCGGCTACGACGACTATGTTGATTGCGGACCGCTGTGGGCATCCGAGATCATTCGATCTATCACCAAAGAAGAGAAAATCAACGCAATCGGCTACTGTCTGGGTGGAACTTTACTCGCTTCCACTCTCGGTTATCTGGAAACCGAGGAAGATCAGCCAAACTTTATTTCCAGCGCGACATTCTTTACAACCATGATCGATTTTGCCGAACCGGGAGATCTGGGTGTATTTGTGGATGAGGCAAGTGTCTCCCAGCTTGAGAAGACAATGAACGAAAAGGGATATCTGGACGGTAAATCCATGGCATCGACTTTCAATATGATGCGCTCGAATGACTTGATCTGGCACTTTGTCATCAACAACTATTTACTGGGCAAAAGTCCCGGCAGTTTCGATCTGCTTTACTGGAATTCTGACTCTACGCGCATGCCCGCGGAAATGCACAGCTACTATCTGAGGAAAATGTATCTCGAGAATTTATTGGGCCAACCGAACGGAATGAGCATACTGGGCAGTCCGGTCGATCTTTCGAAAGTGACGACTCCGACATTTTTTGCGTCGACTGAATTGGACCACATCGCACCTTGGCGTTCAACATATAGCGGAGCCAGGCTGTTTTCCGGAAAATCCAGATTTCTGCTGGGGGAGTCAGGACATATCGCCGGGATCATCAATCCCCCGGCGAAGAAGAAATACGGTTATTGGACCAGTGCCAAACCCCTTCCAGAGACTCCGGATCAGTGGTTGGATCAGGCGCGTTACCGCAAAGGGTCCTGGTGGCCGGAGTGGGAGAAATGGATAAGGCGATACAGCGGTGATCAGACAACAGCTCGTCAGCCCGGCAAAGATCAGTACCAGCCCCTCGCTGAAGCTCCCGGTGACTATGTAAAAATGTGAGGTGTAGTTTGAGGATCAGCGCCAGGAGGGTTTTCTTTTCTCGATGAATGCATCGATACCTTCAGTTGCTGATGAAAATCCCAGGTTACAAGCCATCCGCTCACTGGCAATTGAGTAGGCAGATTCTAGCCCCTGATCAAGTTGTTCATAAAACAGACGTTTTCCGAGCGCAATCACTTCCCGCGGTTTTTCAGCAATACTGCGGGCGAAATCCATCGTGGCTTCCTGGAGCATTTCGGGCTCAGCAGTCCGATTGACCAATCCTTTTTCTAGTGCCTGTGCCGCATCAATGAACTCTCCGGTCAGTAACATCTCAAACGCGTTCTTTCGTGACACATTTCGACTCAGTGCCACACCGGGTGTGGAGCAGAAGAGGCCAAGATTGATACCAGAAACAGCGAAACGCGCTCGTGTTGAAGCAATTGCCAGATCACAGTTCGCAACCAGTTGGCAACCGGCAGCGGTAGCAATTCCCTGAACGCTGGCGATGACCGGTTGGGGTATTTGAGTCATAGTCAACATCATGCGACTGCACTTTGCGAACAGTTCCCGTGAAAATTTGTCATTGTCGTGTTTCCGAATTTCCTTCAGATCATGACCCGCACAGAAAGCCCGGCCTTTGGCTGCCAGTATGACAACCCGAATGGATTCATCCTGCGCGATGCTGTCCAAGGTATCCTGAATGTGTGTCAGCATTTCCCAGGACAGAGGGTTGTATTGGTTCGGTTTGTTGAGCGTGATTGTGGCAACCGAGTCGGCGTCGGTACGGTAAAGCATCGGCGCGTCGATGGATTGCGATGTGGAGACAGCCATGATGTGATTTAATTTGTGAGAAGATTCAGGTATTTTACAGTTCAGCCATCGGTTAAACAAATTCATGTCCAAGTTTACCATCAAGGAATTCAATGAGATTGCCCGAGACCAGTTACCGCTGGTCGAAACGCTCGGGTTTGTCGTCGAGAGATTGGATCAGGGAGAATGTGTTGTCCGGGCAGTATTCAAGGACGACTATCTGCGTCCGGGCGGTACGATTTCAGGTCCGATCATGATGGCGCTGGCTGATTTTGCGATGTGGGGTGCGATCATGAGCAAGGCGGAACGGGTTCAGATGGCGCTAACCACAAATCTCAATATCAATTTTCTGTTGCGTCCGGAACCGGGTGACATTGTCGCGGTAGCAAAACTGATGAAACTCGGCAAGCGGCTTGCTGTCGGGTCGGTCGAACTCTTTGGCAATGAGCGAAACGATCTTGTGGCGCACGTGACATGCACGTATTCTCTGCCACCTTCCACAATCCATAAGGGAGAAGTCTCATGAACAATCAATTTTCCAATATCAAAGCCTGTGTGTTTGATGCGTACGGAACTTTGTTCGACGTGCACTCAGCGGCAGCCCAACATAGTCATAAACTCGGAGAACTGGAGCAGTCGGTATCGGAGATGTGGCGCTCCAAGCAACTTCAGTACACCTGGCTACGAAGCCTGATGGAAGACTACGATGAATTCTGGATAGTTACCGGCGATGCTTTGGACTACGCGCTTGCCGCACACGGAGTGGAAGACGACGAATTACGGACAAATCTGATGAACGCATATCTTCAGCTGAGTTGTTTTGAGGAGGTGCCCAGAGTTCTGAAAGCCCTGAAAGACAGTGGTATGAAAACCGCAATTCTTTCCAACGGTTCTCCGAACATGCTTGATCCGGTCGTAGCCAATTCGGGTGTGGCGAGCTGCATAGACGTATGCATTTCGGTCGATGAGGCGAAAATTTTCAAACCGGCTGCCGTTGTGTATCAGCTCGCCTGTGATCATCTGGGTGTCAGCGCGAGCGAAATCAGTTTTCAGTCATCGAACTGCTGGGACGCTATAGGAGCGGCACACTTCGGATTTCAGGTAGTCTGGTGCAACCGCTACGGTCAGCAGCTGGACAGGTTGCCCGCCCGCCCGCAAGCGGAGGTCAAAAATCTCGACGCGCTACTGACATTGGTTGGAGTGGCGTAGTATCAATTCAACCGGAAAGAATGCGTCTGCGTCGCTCACTGTTTTCGAACCGCACAAGCACTGCACTTGAGATCTTCTATAGGGTCGAATTCCAAGTTCGGGTACATACGCCAATGTTGTGGCGGTGAATAGCCATCGCGCCAGATTCCGACTTGTTTCTTTTCGGCATCCTGCTCCTGTGTTACGTATTCCAGATTGTCGACAACGGTTATCGCCCAGCCCTCCGACACCAGCTGTTCGGCGATATCGAACTGTGAATTCGAGCAACGAGCCAATGGTGCGTTTGCAGATTCTTCCATTCGGATACATGAGAAGGGAGCACTCTTGAATATTGAAGCAAGTCGCAAAGTTGCAGAAGCGCCGCATGGCCATTGCTTTTCACTCGGCTCGCACTTGTCTGTAGCGGTCGGGATAGCAATGCCGAACAAAATCAATTTCTCACCGTTGACTTCGATCGCATTGTTATGAAGAATTCGGACAGTGGGGGAGTTGTCTGCAGACGGTGCGGTCATCGACAGCATTGCCAGAAACACCACGTTGAACAACGATAGGCTGCGTTTTTTAAAATTGTGATTCATAGAATTGAGCTGAGCCGATTCTCTGAAAATTCTAATCGAAACCGGGTCCGACGATCGTGGAAAATGATTACATTTCGTCAGATGAAGAACCGTAAACTGGCTGGTATGGAAATTGGTTGTTGAAAAAACAGGTGCTACCACATACCGTTGTCTGTGAACGATGCTTGAAACATTTACTCTAGTCGAATTCGGAATATTCGCTGCAATCGCCTTGTTTGCGGGTTTTGTTCACGGCGCGATCGGATTGGGATTTCCGTTACTGTCAACCGCTATCCTGTCCACGTTCATAGATATTCGTACGGCGATATTGATTACGCTGTTACCGACAGTAACCGTGAATCTGATTAGCATCGCCAGAGGTGGCAATTGGAGCGTCAGTCTGGGAAGGTACTGGCCACTTGCGGTGTGGTGTCTGATCGGATCAATCATCGGGGCTTATGCAATCGTGGTCAATGATCCTACGCCGTACAAGCTGTTGCTTGCATTGCTAATTTTTCTGTATATCATTCTCGAGCGGGTTAGGCACGAAATTCTGGGTAGCGTTCGCAAATATCCAAAAACATCCAATCTGGGATTTGGTCTGATTGCAGGGTTTTCTGCCGGTTCAACCAATACGATGGTTCCGATCTTGATCATCTACTCGCTTGAGGCGGGCTGGGCCAAGACAGTGATGGTTCAGGTTTTCAATATGTGTTTCTTCTCAGGAAAAGCAGCACAACTTGCGGTTTTTTCTGCGGTTGGCACCTTCAATTTCAGCATTGCGCTCTATACTCTTCCGTTGGCGGCGATAGCGGCAGTCGGACTGTTTCTCGGCCATATCCTTCATGACAGGATCAACCTGATTCTATTTCGAAAAATAATCAAGATAGTTCTGTTGTTGCTGGGATTGATACTTTCGGTTCAGGTCATGATTGTCTATCTATAAATTCTTAGCGAGGTGCTGCCTCAAACCATCAAGACATGTGTAAGTTGCAATCGTCACCATGAATTCAAAATTTGTCTCGGATGTAAATAATTTATTGCACTCAAGGGATCTGGTTGAATCGTATAATCTGCGTGCTGTTTTTTACAATTTGAAGTGTTGAAAAAGAAGCCACGTAACGAGAAATCGAGGAAAAAGTAATGCCAGAGAAGAAGAACGACAATCAATCCACAGGATTCCTGGGGACTGAAGAGCAAATTTCGAGTACGCTTGCGGATATTGTCCAGATCAATAAAGACTCCGTTGCCGCGTCTGCCGCGGATTTTGCCGAGATCCGGGAGATTTCGAAGAAAACGGAGGCGACTCTTTCGGAGATTGCAGACATGCAGAGGGAAGCGAAGGTGGAATGGGCTGCGATCCGGGAACTTTCAAGGAAAAATGAGGTCGCTATCGCCGAGTTAGCGAGGTTTTCCAAAAATTTGGGGAAGGAGGTGGGCGGCAATGCCAATAAGTTTGGTACCTACACTGAATCACTTGCCGTGCCTTCGATCAAGCGCATATTGAATGATCATTTTGATGCTAAATACGAAGGAGGATTCAATATCACACCCGGCGAGGGTTCGCCGGGACCGTTGGAGGTTGATGCCTGGGGTGTGGCGAGAAACGGCGTGGATGCGGTGTATCTGGTCGAGATCAAGAGCAAGTTCAAGCCCCGTCACATCCGTCAGATATGGCGGCTGGTGGAACTGTTTCGCCATCACATGAGTCAGTACTACCATTATTCGGTGTTTCCGATTCTGGCTGTGGTGGAGGTGAGCGAGGCGCATCGTCGGCAGATTTGGGAGCAGGGAATTCATGTGATTGATGTGGCTGACGGTGTATTCAGCCTGAGTCGACCGCCAAAGGAGTTTCAAGCGAACGGAGATCACGGGTTGAAGGTGCATTGTCGGGCATTGCCGCCCATCCGTCTGGTGTGGGATGCCGAATCTGCCTGATGAATTTTTATCCAGGTACAGACCTGGAAGTTTTCACAGCGCGGTAAGTCTGGAATAGTGGCGGGATTGATGAGCCGAAAACTCGAATCGTTTCAGGTATGAATCATCAGTCTTCGGATCAATGTCCACCGCCAGTCAAGAAGCTTCTCCGGTATCTTGTGGACGTGAATGTCCAATGAGATGAATTTGACATAAAACTTGCGAACCAAGTTCACGTACTCACGGCACTTGGCCTCAGAGTTTTCTTGGTTGGTCCATCAAGCGGTCTCGCTCATTCAATCGATTGCAAAGAGAATGTACAATAACCCGACGACAGTTATCTGAAGCAGGTTTGAAGGCTCTGATTGGAGGATTCTCGAATTCCCTGACTAATGCTTGTCTCAGATATGTAGCCTACAGGCAATTGGGATACTCAACGCAACAAGCAATATTCCAGAGGTGATAAACGATGCAGCATGACTCGTTGGACCGTGGGCAACATCAATTTCCGGTAACTCGGAGGCAGATTCTTCAAGCTGGGTTGGCAGTATTTCTCCCACACTCTGCTTTAGCGGGTTTCGACAGCAATCCAGATGTGGTCATAGTAGGCGCAGGTGCCGCTGGCATCGCGGCGGCGCATTCACTGCTTAAACAAAATAGGAAGGTTGCAATTCTTGAAGGTAGAGGGCGCGTCGGGGGACGCGTGCACACCGATACAAAAACTTTCAGTGCTCCATATGACACCGGAGCGCACTGGTTGCACAATGGCAGGGGTAATCCCTATAACTTTCTCGCCCGAAATTTCGGCTTTGATATTGAGTCTATGCCTGAAATTTACCGTCTGTTCGCTACTGACCGGGAAGTAGGGGACAACGAAGTTGAGAAGGTTTTCGAAATTTACGATGAACTGGAAAGAGCAATTGGGCGGCGCGCCGACGAAGGTCATGATATCTCAGTGAGAGCGGCGACCGAGCACATTGCTGGTCGATGGAGCGATACCGCGAAATTCGTCCTTGGACCTTGGGATATGGGCAAGGATCTCAAAGACTTTTCCACTGTTGACTGGTGGGAGTCGGGGGGCGGCGACGAGGATTTTGTGTGCCGACAAGGATTCGGGGCTGTAGTAGAGCGTTACGCCCGCGATCTGAACATTTCTCTGAATACCGAAGTAAAGGGAATTGACTGGAGCGGCCAAGACATTCTGGTTGATACCACAAATGGCAGGATAAGGACAAAAGCCGTGATTGTCACTGTTTCCACTGGAGTATTGGCTTCAGAATCGATCAAATTTACACCTCAACTGCCATTGGACAAACAGGAATCTTTCCACGCGATCTCCATGGGAATGTACGACCATATCGCGCTTCAGTTCTCTGAAGATATTTTTGGCATGGGGAGAGACGGTTACCTGCTATTTGAAATCGGAAACGATGGTCGGGGATTTGGCACCATGACAAACGCTTCCGATACAGGAATCGCCTACTGTGATGTGGGCGGTGACTGGGCGCGCGAGCTGACAAGCCGCAGTGTAAGAGAAAAAGTCGACTATGCTTTGGGTGAAATGGATCGCATGTTCGGCAGTTCAGTCAGACGAACTTTTGTGAAGGGTACAGCAACTGCTTGGGGTAATGACAAATGGACTTTGGGTTCGTACGCGTCAGCCAAACCGGGTGCCTACGTGATGCGGCAGTTTCTTCGCCAACCGGTTGCCGACCGAATATTCTTTGCCGGTGAGGCATGTCATCGGACCATTTGGGCAACAGTTGATGGTGCGCATCAGTCCGGTCAAGAAACGGCAGGAGTTGTTTCTCGAATGCTCGACTAATATTTTCTTCATATCGGACAGACAATCTCACCCAGTCTTTTCGTCAATCGGGGATTCTCATCGTAATCGATCGGAACCACGACCAGGCTTGGACCTTGTTCGCCCAAGGCGGATTCGAGAACAAAGGCAAGAGCGGCCGAACTGTCTACCCGATGACCATGCCACCCAAATGATTCTGCGAGTTTCAGCCAGTCCGGATTTCCGAAACTCAGGTCAGTGTGTCTGCCAAATTGGTTGGTTTGCTTCCAGGCTATCAGTCCATACTCATGATCCTCCCATACCATAACTACGATATCGGAGTTCATTCTTCTGGCGGTTTCCATTTCCTGCACATTCATCATAAATCCTGCGTCACCACATATTGCGAGTATTCGACGTTCCGGATACACCAGGTCGGCAGCAATGGCACCCGGCAATGCAAAACCCATTGAGCAAAACCCATTGGGGATCAGACAGGTGTTCGGCTCATGGCAATGGTAATGTCTGGCAATCCACATCTTATGCGCACCAACATCGGATAGAAGAATATCGTACGCCCCCATTGCCTGACGAACATCCCACAATACTTTCTGAGGTTTGATTCTACCTTCGCTGTCATCGTCTTTAAATTCAGCGAAATCATTCATCATTGCTGTTCGGGTTGCGGCTTGTTGAGCCAGATCAAAACAAAGAGTGTCAGTCGCATCAACTCGCGAATTGAGCATCCACAGTGTGTGGGCAAGGTCGCCGACAACCTCAACTGCAGGTCGATAGTGATCGTCAATTTCAGCTGGAAGGAAATCGATGTGAAGAATTGTCTTGTCTTGATCGGGATTCCACAGATGAGGGTGGTACTCAACCATGTCATAACCAAGTGTGATAATCAGGTCTGACGCGTCCAGCGCACACGCAACGAGGTCTTTCGCGCCTAGGCCGATGGTGTACAGGCAGTATTCTGCATCCAAGTCGACGCAGCCTTTAGCCATGAACGTGCTGATCGCACCGATTCCTGTCTTTTCACAGAACAGGCGTAACTGTTTTGAGGCTCTGCGTCGAATACAACCATTTCCCGCTAGAATTATCGGTCGATTGGCATTGCGTATGAGTTCGAAAGCCTGATTCACAATCACGTCGTCCGGTACCGCCCTTCGCAGTTTTTTAGGAGTGAGTGGTTTGGAGGTTGCATCCATTTTTGCGATGTCCTCCGGCAGTTCAATCAGCGTTGCACCGGGTTTTTCAACGAGTGCGGTGCGAACAGCCTTACGGACTACTTCGGGAATATTGTTTGGATGGTGAATTTGCTGTGCCCATTTGGTGACCGGTCGATACATGGAAACGACATCCATGATTTGGTGGGATTCCTTATGGAGTCTCGTGGAGGCACCTTGTCCGGTCAGAACCAACATCGGCGCGCGGTCCATGTTTCCATCGGCAACACCGGTGATTAGATTCGTCGCTCCGGGTCCCAGTGTGCCGAGACAACCGGCTACGCGACCTGTCAGTCTTCCGTAGGCTTCGGCCATGAACGCCGCCCCCTGTTCGTGACGACAGAGAATGAACTGAATTCTGTCTGAAGACTCCAGAGATATCATGAAGTCAGCGTTTTCCTCACCCGGCACACCGAAGATGTATTCCACACCTTCCTCTTCAAGACATTCGACAAATAGATCTGATGCTTTCATTGATTTTCGCATATTTGAGGGAATTGCTCTGATCAGGTTATATCAATTTGTCAGTTGCGGTTGGTGTCGTAACACAGTAATCCGGTTGCCAGGTTTCGACAGCGAAGCGCAGTTTTTCGAATGCCAGCCCCAAAGCACATTATCATTGGGTTGGTTGGCGTGCGAACGAGAGCAAAGCGGTTGCTTTCAGTCAATTTTATCAGGATGCTGTTTGATTGGTAAATATTGAGGATCGGTTTCATATCGAGGTTATTCCGAAGTGATGAAATATGACGGATAGTCGAGGCAAAATTCGATTCATACATACGTCCGATTGGCAAATCGGAAAGGTCTTTCGTTTCGTTGACGAGTCGGTCATGGGATTGCTTCAGGAAGCCCGTCTAAGTGTAATTTCACGTCTGGGCAGAACTGCGCGAGAAAGTGAGATTTATCACATTTTGGTTGCGGGCGACATTTACGATCTGGAGCACCCCTCGCAAAGACTGTTAAATCAACCTATGGAGCGGATGCGAGTATTCGATCAAATCACATGGCATCTATTACCTGGAAACCATGACCCGCAACGCTCCAATGGTCTGTGGGACCGACTACGCAAAGTTGGATTGCCCCCAAACATCCGAGTCTATTCCGAACCAAAGCCGCAATTCGTAGACGATCTGCCGATGGCAATTCTGCCGGCTCCGCTTTTTCACAAGAGAATCTTGAGCGATCCGACTGAATACATGGATGATGTGGATTCGTCTTTGGATATTGCTCGAATCGGCCTTGCTCACGGTTCGGTGACGAAATTCGGAACATCTTCGGATAGCGTGATCAATTACATCGATCTGAAACGGCTTGATACAGCCAATTTGAGTTATCTCGCACTCGGAGACTGGCACGGCCAGAAGCAGATCGATTCGAAGTGCTGGTACAGCGGTACGCCGGAAACCGATTCATTCAGTGTAATCAACGGTGGTAAGGCTCTAATTGTAGAAATTGATTCTCCGAGGGCATTACCGAGTGTAACTTCTGTTGACACAGGTTGCTTTGTGTGGGTCAATATTACGGACCAACTCGCTGATCGAGACGATATCGACCGGCTTGAGCTCAGAATCCGTAGTCAAGGCAGCGAACTGAGTCGGATTTTGGTACGCTTGAAGGTGCAGGGCGCGTTGTCGCTTGAAGATCTGGAATACTTTCGCGAACGAATTATTGACGGAGCGTCTGCCGCTCTGTGTTTCCTGGAGGTCGATCAAAATGAGCTGCTTGCGATGCCAACTGATGAAGATCTTGACCAGATTGATATCGGAGGATTTGTCAGGAATGCGGCGGAGCGATTGAGAAGTCTTGCAGAAAGTGGCAGCGAGTCAGAAAAGGTATTGGCTCGCGAGGCATTGCAACGCCTCTATCTAGAGTTGAAGAAGACGGAGCAAGAATATTCATGATAATTCGCTCCATTTCTGTCAATCAGTTCAGGAAGTTCGATCGACCGACAAAAATTGAAAACCTTAGGGAGGGAATCAATGTTGTCGCCGGTCCCAATGAAATGGGCAAATCGACGTTGCTGGCTGCGCTGAGAGCGGCTTTTTTTGAGAAACATCGATCGAATACAAAAACAATCCGTACATTTCAGCACAATCGAAATCTGGCTGCGCCGGTAGTCAGCGTGAAATTCGAACTCGACGGCAAGGAATTCTCGATTCAAAAGCGGTTCATAAAGAAATCGTTTGCGACTCTCCACTTGCCCGACGGTCGCCTGATTGAGGGGGATGCAGCTGAAGAGGAGCTTCTGAAACTTCTGAACCATAGCGGAAATTCAAATGAAGCGAGCGTTTCCGATACTCCGGGAATGTGGAACGTATTCTGGGTGGAGCAGGGCAAATCATTTACCGCGATCGACCTTTCTGATGACGAACGCTCAAGTCTTCAGATCGCATTGGAATTGGAAGTTGGCGAGGTGCTGGGCGGCAGACGTGGTCGTGAATTGCCTAAACGCTTTGAAATACAGCGCAGTAAGCATGTCACAGCAACGGGTCGCCCGACAGGCCACTACAAACAAGTTATCGAGCAGGTTGAGGAACTGGATGCGGAAGTTGCGTCCTTGAACGAGAATCAACAGGAGTTGTCAACCTATCTGGACAGTCTTGAATCCGCCGAGCGCAGATTGGCTGAAATTACGTCCGAAACCGAGGATGACTCGGATCGCGAGAAACTGCGCGAAGCCGAAGAGCGACTGAGACATCTCGACGGTATCAGTGAAAAACGACTTCTGATTCAAACAGAGATTGAAAGAATGGTTATCGATCTTGAACGTCTGCAGCGCGATGCTGGGGAACTGGAAAGACTGGTGAATGCTATTGAGATAGAAGAACGTTCTATTCGATCAGTTCAGGATCGGTTGGCTGTGCTCCGCGATAGGATGTCTACTGCTCGCCAAAGTCGTGGTCTGTTGCAAGATGATGCCAATCAGCTTAGATCGGAAACTTCCGAACTCGAGATTCGATTGGATGAGGCGCAAAGAATACAATCGGCTGTGCAACTGTCCAAACAGCTGAATGATTTGGAAAGTCGCCTACAAGAATTTCGGAATGCTGAAATTCGGATTCGGGCGTATCAGCGTAAATTAGCCGAGATACTCGTAACTGAAATTTCGATAGCAAATATCCGGACTGCTGCGAATGATTTGGCGGTTGCCAATGCAAATATCAGTGCCAGTTCGACTCGTGTCAGGTTTGATCTGAACCCGGACGCATACCAAGATGTCACCGTTGATGGAGGTACTTTGCCGTCGGAACAGCATGAAATTGAGACTATCGATAATATAGCCGTCGAAATTCCTCGACGTGGGACAATTGTCGTGATGCCAGCGACCGAAAATCAGACCAACCTGATTGCGGTACGACAAAAAGCAAGCTCTCGGCTCACCGATGAGTTGAGAGAAGTAGGAGCAGATTCTGTCGAGCATGCGGAAAAAATGCATGTTCGACGCCAAACCCTGCTTCAGTCGGTGGAATCCGCGCAAGAAGACCTCGAACGATTTGCAAGGACTTCGGCGATTGACTCTAAAGATACGGTAGAGTACGAAAATCAGATTACTGATACCAGGGCCAGGTTGACCGCGGATCTCAAATCTCTGAAAGTCGATGATATTTCTGAAATTACCATCGAACTAACGTCAATCAATGAGATTCAGGATCGTGTGGCGGAGAAAAAAGAGAGTTTGCGGTGTGTCGAGGAACGAATTGAGAGCGATCGAGAGTCCAGAGAAGAACAGACGATTGAGCTGACCAGACTGGAAACCGAAGAGCGAAATCACTTTAATCAGAAAAGCAGTTTGGAAACACAGTTGACAATTGCGCGGGAGCAGGCCTCTGAATCCGGATTGGCGGATCTGATATTACGCGCACAAAAAGGGATCGCTGAACGAACGGAGTTGCTTGATGAACTTGACAGTGAGTTCAATGAAGATGAGCGAGACATGGTAGCCGCACGAATCCTAAGGCTTGAGAAATCGATCAGAAACAGGGAAGAGCGACGGGTGAGTCTCAAAATCGAAATCGCCCGTCTGGGTGCAACCATTGAAAGCATGGAAGGTGTTGGAGTTCAGGAGAAAATTCGACTGACGGTTAACGAGTTGGACAGGGTCTCAGTCGAAAAAGATCGAATGGAGCGAGAAGTGGCGGTACTGGACCTGCTTCTGGCAACGTTGACAGAAGCCGAAGAAGAGGCGCGTGAAATGTTTCTGTCACCGGTCCTGAAGAGAATTCGTCCCTATCTGCTCACACTTTTTCCAGCTGCAGAACTGAAGATGGATGAGCATTTCAATATCATTGATGTTATTCGAGGACAGGGATATGGGGAATCGTTCCCGTCACTGAGCATGGGTACCCAGGAGCAGATTGCCGTTTTGACCCGTATCGCATTTGCGGAGATGTTGGCGGAGAAAGGCTATCCGGCAGTCATTGTCCTGGACGATGCTTTGGTGTTCTCCGATGACATGCGTATCGACTTGATGTTTGACATTCTCAATGCGGCATCAAGAAACATACAAATCATCATTCTGACCTGTCGGCAGAAACTCTTTGAAGGATTCGGTGAGACATTGCATGTGTTGAAAGCGGCCGATGCGGAAGAATTGCGGTCTGCGTGACCAGATGGCGGTTGTATTCGAAGGATTTACGATATCGGAAACCCAGTCAGACCAAAGGTTTCGGGATAGGTCAAAAAAATTTACCCCAGAAAACAGTTGATTTGAGGGGGTTCAGCCTTATTCTGGAGTGATTTCCGAGATTTTTACACCAGCCAAACGCAGTCGAAAAACTGAAGAAATTCTATTCGAGCTGCAAGTTCACGCCAGATCAACAGGATGGGCACCTCTGATCGGTGATTTTCACGCGTGGTAGTCGGGCGGAAAGGCAATTCGGGTATCGTAGGACACGAATATCGCTACAACGCAAATTCCTCTAGAAAATCAATATTGACATTCGCTAGTGTAGTGTCCTAAATACATATTTAATTAATTTGTTTGGCAAGAGCACTTCGACCTCTTGCCACCTTATCCGTTATCTGCTTCACAGATTTCGTCCATATCAGCGGTCTGGGATTCTCATTGTAGGTATCCAGATAGTTTTTCAGGCATTCCTCCAGATGCGCAACCGAAGTGAACACCCCGCGACGTATCTGCTTTTCCGTGAGCGTCGAGAAAAACCTCTCAACCAGATTCAGCCACGAGGAGCTGGTCGGTATGAAGTGAAGATAAATCCGCTTTTTGCTGTCAATCCATTCCAGCACATCCTTGTGCCTGTGCGTGCTGTAATTGTCCAGAATGATATGAATCTCAAGCTCCCGGTCGACCGTCTTCTCCACTGCCTTGAAAAACCTCAGCACCTCCTGATGACGGTGTCTGCGATAGACCTGCCCGATCACCTCCCCCGATGCCATGTTCAGCGCCGCGAACAGCGAAGTCGTACCATGACGCCTGTAATCATGGGTCACTGTGCCGCAGCGTCCCTTTTTCAGCGGCAGTCCCGGCTGCGTCCGGTCAAGCGCCTGGACCGAGCTTTTCTCGTCAAAACTGAACACCACCGCATTGTCCGGCGGATCCATATACAGCCCCACCACATCCACCAGCTTGTTTTCAAACTGCGGATCACTGCTCAGCTTGAACGTCCTGATCAGATGCGGCTTCAGTCCATTGGCAATCCACACCCGGTTCACAAAACTGTGGGTGGTCCCCATCGCCCTCGCCATGCTGCGACACGACCAGTGCGTCGCATCCGAAGGCGTGGTTTGGGTCGTCGCCTCGATGATCTTCGTACGCAATCTTTCCTGCTCCCCGGAATCCTTCCCGCCATGGTTGCCGCCGCGGGGACGTTCCTTCCTGATTCCCGCCATCCTTTCCTGCGCAAACCGATTGCGCCACTGACTGACTGTGGGTTGGGACACCCCCAGTTCGGCGGAAATCTCCTTGTTGGTCTTTCCCTCCGATGACAGCAGCACAATACGGACCCTCCGGTGAAATCCGACCGGGATGCTGCGCGACGATGAAAGACGTCTCAGTTCCCTGTTCTCTTTGTCCGATAGTTCAATTGCCGCCGCTGTACGCATACATCCTCCTCCGGTCCGGTGTATGCTGATTGTACTGCAGAACAGACATATAATTAAACTTATATTTAGGACAATACACTAGTACCATTACGACTTAGCTCTTCGCTCTCGTTTAACCTTGTCTTGGACATGCCGCCATTACCAGATCTTCGCTGTACTAACGCGCTGTCCGAATTCGTAAATTTGATGCGATGAAAACTGCGATAGAATTTACGCGCGATTGGAAATAGCGCAATAGCAGAGAGGGAAAGTCCAACAACTGCAACTACTGCAAGTCCGGAGTCAAAAAAAGCAAAGCTTGCAAGACTGGCAGTAAACAGTAACAACATCAAGCCAACCGAAGCCATCATCAGGGCCGCAATCCAGCTAAACCACCCTTTTTTCCACGACCGAGAAAACAACATGATCAGCAATTTAACCAGTAAATCCATTTTATATTTTTGCGCTGTTGGTTCTGCGAATACAGGCTGAAACGGTTTTCATTATAAACCTGAATATTCGATAAAATTCTGCTGCGATAGCACCAAAACCTCAATTGGAAATTTGGGCGATTCGATGCAATTCGTTGTTAGCGAGAAAGGGGTTGAACATCTGCAACCAAGCCTGCTGTTTGGTAAACAATTGGAAAGTTTGGCTTGACGGAAAGGTCGTATATTGAAACAAAACGGTGTATTCATTTCCAACGATTTATGACGGCAAAACACTCGGCTATATGCTCTTCGATACCAACCTTAGATTACTTTTCAGAAGTAAGGAGATCAATACGGTAAATTCTGACTTGAATAAGTCTGTTTGTGCTATCAATATCTTTTGACAACAAATCAACTTTAAATTTGTTTCCACATACCCAACAAGAACAAGCACTTGGTTCTCCCGTTGAAGACGCTAGCCGACACATTGGATTGATTGCAATGTTATTGGAGTGCTTAGTATGGCATGGGTTCGGTGGTCGCGATTGAAGGTAAGGATGTGCGTGGCTTATAGAAACGGATTGATGGCGTCAGACCCCAAGCTGGTCGGCGCGGGGACAGTCGATGGGAGGTGTTAATCAGTCAACGTCAGGTCGGGCGCAGTTGCAACGAGATTCCGGCGGTTCGACAACCGGCGCGGGTCTCAACTTGCTTGGCGGGAAGGTTGCCATGGATGTGTGTCTAGTGCCAATCAAAGTGAGAAATGGGGAATCGTTCAAAAAAGAAGCGAGGGTGCAGTACAAACGAAGTTTTACAACGGTCGGGGAAAACCTCTCATTTGAAATTTCCTATTGAACGCATGCTGACAATCCGGGTATGCTGCTTTTTTCAATCTAGAATTCAGTACGCCGGGAACACATATCATCAATACACAAAAGAAGAAACTCATGAAACACAGACAAACCCTTTCGATGGGCTTTTTTTAGGAGTTAACGGGAGATAATTCTCAAGATCAATGATCGTACATTAGGCATTGAGAGCTTCACATCTCCGCCTTCAAGAATTTCGCTGCTTAATCGAATTGTCGTCGACCCATACATATCGTCTTGTCCAGCATCTTCGTCGTAGACCGATATCCACAATTCATCGTCTGGATATACTTCTTGTATGGCCTCAAATCCAAAATCCAATATGAATCCCGATGTCGTAATGGTTCTCGTCTTTCCGGTAATCTCATTCCACAGGCTTCTAATCTCTTGAGTCGTTACTCTGAGAATTGTCGATAGGCGTGCTTTGGTTTCCTCTAACTCCTGCATCCTCTCCTCCTCCTGGGTATTGAGAGGGGGACCGGGTACAACTTCGCTGGCAGACTTCAATTCCAGTAGGAAATTCAATTCATCACAATCCCGGCATTCCTGACAATGCAATCGTTCGTCATAGCGAGAACAGTCGTTGCACACATCTTCTTTTATTATTTTTTCACATCTTTCTCCGAGCACGCTGTAGAGATCGGCTAATCTTTGAATCCGATTCTGAGATAAAGGTTTGCCCGGAGTTATCTCGCTTTCGTGCTTTTTATTGACAAGCGGCTCTAGCTCCTTTGCAACGACCTTCATCTGTTCGCTAGCTGTAGCGTGCTTCTCATTTGCGAGATCAATCGCGCGAAGAATCACTTGATCCTGCCGCTGCACTCGCACAAAAATGTCGGGAGCGGACAGAAAATCGTTTCCCGCATGATTAAGCAAAACGGTTCGGCCGATGCCTACAAAATATCTTTTGTCTGAAACCGTGCCGGTGATATTCGGTTTCGATTGATCTTCGTTCACCTGAGAGGCCGATTCAACCGACATTGGCTTCAGTGCTGGCACCGAGGCATCGCGCGAAGGTGGTGCGGCACTCTCGCTTACTGGCAGTGCGGCGGTTGGCATGATAACGGAAGACGCACTGCGGTCAAGATAGAAATCATCAGTGACACAACCGGACAGACTGAACGACATCAGTAGCCCTAGGACAATCGGAAAGACGAACAATCGAATGGTTGGATAGCAGCAACTATTTGAGACCCAAGGTGACATAGGGCTAAATTTTACATCGTCTGAGACTTTTCGGTTGGAGATAAGATCCAGCCTCCGAAGCACCGAATACATCAGCGAGGGTGAGCGGTCGTACAAAATGGAACCCCTAAGTAATTTAACGAGAACTTAGGGTGGGATTAAACCCATGACGGGAGAGAGAAATTTTCACATTTTCTGCGCGAGTGAAAAGTATTCTGGTGTATGGTTACGCAGGAAAACCGTCATCATCCTTACTCTGATTTGGTAAGAGACAATGGACACTGAATCTATGCTTTCCCCTGCCGAAATACAACATTTTCATGAACACGGTTACCTGATCCGGGAGTCTGCCGTGGAAGAAGGTCTGCTCGGCGGGCTGGACGAAGAGTTTGATCAATGGATGGAGCTTTGTAGAAAGCATGATACGAATTTTGGCACTACGGTTGATGGCAAAGCCAGATTTGATTTGGAGGCCGGACATACCCGAGACAACCCAAAGTTACGGCGAGTAGCAAATCCAGCCGATATATCGGAAAAGTTTCAAAAGGTATTGTGGGACAGTCCGGTTATCGAGATGGTCGCTGACTTGATCGGCCCGAACTTAAAATTTCATCACTGCAAGCTGAATACCAAGTTTCCAGGTATGGAAACAGTTGTTTACTACCACCAGGATCATTCATTCGACCCTCATACGAATGATGACATGCTCGCTATATTGGTGATGCTGGACGATTCGACTTTGGAAAACGGCTGTTTGCGAATTGTTCCAGGATCTCACAAAGATCGCTATTCTCATTTCAAGGACGGAAAATTTGTTGGAGCAATTGATGAGAAGCATAACGAACAATTTGATCGGGAATCAGTTCCGATCACTGCCAATCGTGGCGATGTCTGTTTCATGCACTGCTGGGCGGTGCACGGTTCGCAATCCAATAAATCCAATATCGCCCGCAGGCTGTTGATCAGCGAATACACCGCCGCAGATTCATACCCGCTATTGTCGCCCGCCTTGCCTTCAAAATTTACCGGTAAGCTAATTAGGGGAGAAGCCAGTCGGAAAGCCCGTTTGCGTGAGGACGAAATCGAAATTCGAACAGCTTATACGCATGATTCGTTTTTCGGTGTTCAGGGGCAGCCATCCGCTACCTAGTCGCGGAAATCGGGATGACGTTTTCAATTGTCGCATTTGATCGAGAAAGCGGGGCGGTTGGTGTTGCGATAACGACTTCAAGTATTGCTGTCGGCAGTCGATGTCCGTGGGTTCGTGCGGGTGCGGGTGCGGTTGCGACACAGAACATTACTGACCCCGCCTTGGGAAATGCGATTCTGGACCTGATCCAGTCTGGTGCCGATTCTCAAACAGCACTTGATGCGACTGTCAACGTGAGTTCGAACATAAACTATCGTCAACTGACAGTCGTTGACACAGGTGGAAGAGTCGCACACTTCACAGGTGAGCACATATTGGGGACAAATGCAGTAGTGACTGGCGAAGATTGCATCGCCGCGGGTAATCTTCTCGCGAACAAATCAGTTCCTCAAGCGATGGTATCGAAATTTTGTAGTCGAAAAAGCGGTCAAAATCTCGCCGAATCACTCATTGTTTCGTTGCTTGCCGGAATTGATGCCGGAGGTGAAGAGGGGCCAGTCCACTCAGCTGCGGTTTTAGTTGCCTGCCGGCATCAGTGGCCAGAAGTGGACCTCAGAGTGGATTGGGATGATTCCGACCCGGTTGGGAAACTGTTTGATTTATGGGTGGCCTATCGGCCACAGCGCGAGGACTATCTTCTGCGAGCGGTTTCACCGAGTGCGGCGCCATCATATGGTGTTCCGGGCGATTTGTAATTTCTGTCACTGTACGTAACGATGCCGGAAAAGCTTGTATTGAATATTTTGGATGTATGAATTATGGACCCAGGAATGATAATTGCTGACATAAACCTGTCGAGTATTGTTACGCTATTGGTTGCAATCATCGCGTTGGTCACCGTTTTCAAGGGAATTCGGGTTGTACCTCAGTCAGAAGTGCATTTGGTGGAACGTTTCGGGAAATACCGACGCACTCTCGATGCCGGATTGAACCTGATTGTTCCGTTTGTTGACGTCATCAGGCACCGGATAAGTATTCTGGAGCGACAGTTATCCGAGTTTGACATATCTGTGATCACCAAAGACAACGTCGAGGTCATTCTTGAATCGACCGTTTTCTTCCGTGTGACAGACGCAGCGAGTTCGGTTTACCGCATCAGAAATGAAGAACTGGCCATTGAGACAGCGGCAACCTCTATTGTCCGTTCAGCTGCGGGCAAACTGGATCTCGACCACCTTCAGTCAAGTCGCGAATCGATGAATCTAGAGATTGCTGAGAATTTACGTGAGGCCGCTGAAGTTTGGGGCATTGAGATTACAAGAACCGAAATTGTCGATATCAGAGTTGATGAGCAGACTAAAGAAGCGCAACGAAAGCAGTTGAATGCGGAGCGTGAACGCCGAGCGGCCGTCGCTGAAGCGGAAGGGAAAAAACGTGCAATTGAGTTGGAAGCCGATGCGCAGCTTTATCAGGCACAGAAAGAAGCCGAAGCTGTCAAGGTCCAGGCTGATGCCGACGCTTATTCAGTTCGCGTGAAGGCTCAAGCGGATGCCGATCAGACGAGACTGATCGCGGAAGCGATTGCTGACAACGGACAGCCTGCGATCGATTTCGAGGTTCTCAAACGACAGGTACAGGCGCTGGGTGAACTTGCATCTTCTTCCAATACCAAAACCGTAGTGGTCCCGTCTGATGTGACAAGAACTTTGGGATCGCTTGAAGTCGTAATAGATCGGCTGACTGATCGGTAGGATTGCTGACGAATGTTTGAGATCGAAACGTTGGTGTTTGTAACTGAGATCTGGGTGATTCTTGCGATTGTCCTGATGCTCGCGGATCTGTTTCTAGGTCTGAATTACATTCTGTTGCCCGTTGGAATTGCCTGTCTGATCATTGCCGGGCTAGTGTTTCTCAAGAACAACGGTTTATTACCGGACTTCATCACTTTGGAGACTTGGCACCATGTGGGTTTCTGGTTTGCCGGATTGTCTGTCGCGTCAGTGTCGATATTGAAATTTTACGCACGAGCTGGTGTGAAAGACGAAGAGGACATCAATAAATATTAGTCTGTTTTGACTGGCTCCCTGCCCAGAGTAGATTCGTGATGGTAAGACTATCGTTTTTTCTCGCCGAGAAGAAGAGTTGGTCAAGGTAGTTGTTCCTGAGAATTTAGCCCAGTGCAGGGCTTTTTTCCGGCTTGCAAGGCGCACGCCAATTCACCTCGGCTTCTTGTATCTCTTGTTTTTATGAATTTTCTTAATACCAGGTTCCGTATTCATTATTTTGAACAATCGGTAGATTGTGTTTAGAATATGACTTCGTAAACCAAAGAAAGGTGGATACACCAAAGGAGAAAAAATGAAAATTAGAACAATAGTTCAATGCCTAGTAACGGTATCATTCGGCGTTTTCCTGCTCACGACGAGCGCAAATGCTGACAAACTCGACGACATTCTTTCGGATGGTAAAGTACGATGCGGCATCATGTTGGATGTCCCACCGGTTGGAATGCGGGACAATGACAACAATCCGATTGGCTATGACGTGGAATTCTGCAAGGACATGGCTGCCGCATTGGGAGTTGAGGCTGTGATCGTCGAAACACCGGCACCAGACCGAATTCCGGCGATTCTCTCAGGGCGGGTCGATATCAGTATCGCTTCAGCAACCAATTCGCTGGAACGTGCGAAGTCAGTCGCTTTCTCCATCCCTTATCAGATTTGGGAAGTAGGGGTGGCTGTTGCGGCAGACAATACGGATATCAACTCCTATGACGACCTGAAAGGGAAAACTGTCGGAACGGTTCGAGGCACGACACCGGAAGTCGCATTTCTGAACGATATGGAAATGTTCGGTGAAGGCACGAATCACATCGCTTATGGTTCCAATGCGGAACAGTTTCTAGCACTCTCGCAGGGCAAAGTCGATGCGATCATCGAAGCCACCGCTATTTTCGGTGAGTATGTAAAGGGACCTGGAAAAGGCGTTATCCGAATCTGCTGTACGGTTCCGACAGCTCCTTCGGATTGGACCGGACTGATGGTCAACCGCCAACACCAAGGCTTGCTGAACTGGGTAAACCTGTTTGTTTGGCATCAGTGGAAGAACGGTCGTACCGACGAGCTTTATCAGCAGTGGTTCGGCTTTCCAGCCCCCAACATGGACTACCCTGGAGTTCATGCTTACTGATTCAATGCTGAAAAATTGATGACGAATGCAGGATCATGGCTGCAACTGTTTGTTTTTGATCCTGCATTCGCTTTCCTCGGGTATGTTCGTACATGCTCTTTGAATATACCTTTCAATGGAGGGTAGTCTGGAAGCACTGGCCTGAGCTGGTGCAAGGCGGAATACTGACCCTCCAGATTACCATCCTGTCCATTGTTCTTGGATTGGCGATTGCCTCTGTTCTCGCAACCTTCCAAGACTCGAAATTTCAGACTGCGAGAGGCATCGCATCGACTTGGATAGCACTTGCCCGCAACACCCCGGCGTTGCTCCAAATCTATATGGCGTATTTCGGTTTGGGGGCATTCGGGATTCATCTGTCACCCTACGCGGCCGTATTAGGCGCAATCACATTCAACAATGCCGGATACCTTACCGAGATTCTGCGAGGTGGATTCAACTCGATCCCGGCTTCACAAAAATTTGCTGCGCAGGGTCTTGGTCTTTCCAAAAATCAGGCCTATGTATACGTCGTACTTCCGCAAGTTCTGCAAGCGGTGTTTTTGCCCATCATGAATCAGGTCATCTGGGCGATGCTGGGAACCTCGCTCGGCATGGTCATCGGGTTGCAGGAGCTGACCGGGATGACTACGTTTTTACAGTCGCAGACATTTCGACCCTTTGAATTCTACTTCATTGCGGCGTGCCTCTATTTGGTCATTGCAAAACTTGCGACTGTTCTGGCGCAACTGGTTGCCGCGTACTGGTTCAAGGGAAAGGCGACGCGATGATCTACACATTCACCACCAATGATTTCTGGTTTATGGTGCAAGGTGCCGGAATTACCTTTGTATTGACGATCGCTTCTGGATTTTTGGGCACTGTCATGGGCTTTCTCATTGGCTGGGCGCGTACAGCTCCAAATTTTTTGATCTATCACCTGCTTGGTGCGTACATCGACGTAATCCGATCAGTACCTTTGATTATTCAGTTCGTTCTCTTCAACAGCTTTATGGCGATACTCGGTTATCCGTTGAATCCTTTCATTTCGGGACTCATTACCTTGTCAATCTATATTTCCGGATATGTTGCCGAAGTCGTCAAGGCGGGAATCGAGTCAACTCCCCGTGTGACTAGATTGGCGGCGCGCGGTCTGGGGATGACTTATTTTCAGGATTTTTATAACATCGTACTGCCGATTGGAGTTCGTACCGTTTTTCCGGCATGGACGGGTCTGATGTTGGGACTGATGAAAGATACATCGCTGATTGCTGTACTAGGTGCGACACCACCCGAGCTTTTACGAGCCTCGCAGATCATTATCAATCGAATACAGGAGCCGTTGATGATTCTGCTGGGAGCAGGTGCGTTTTACTTCGTCATGTGTTATGCAATTACAGTATTCGCCAAACGATACGAACAGGGCTGGGAACAGAAAAAGGAAATTGCCTAATGATTGAAATTAGAGATGTCCACAAATCATTTGGAAAACTTGAGGTACTGAAAGGTATTGACCTTGACGTGGAAAAAGGAGAGGTCGTATGCTTGATTGGAGCCAGCGGTTCGGGGAAATCGACTCTCCTCCTTTGCATCAACGCGCTTGAGCGCATTGACCGCGGAAAAATTTTCGTTGATGACATTGATGTTCACTCTCCGCAAACCAATCAGGACCATCTGCGCAGAAAACTGGGAATAATTTTTCAGCAATTCAACGCGTTTCCTCATTTGACGGCTCTGAATAATGTGTCTCTCGCACCGCGAAAAGTTCTCAAAATGACAACAAAGGATGCTCAAGAACTCGCAGTCCAGCATCTTGAAAGAGTCGGCTTGGGTGACAAGGTTGATCAGTATCCGGCCCAGCTGTCGGGTGGTCAGCAGCAACGACTGGCAATCGCAAGGGCGTTGGCGATGAATCCCGACTACCTGCTGCTGGACGAGGTGACATCAGCCCTGGATCCTGAACTTGTCGGTGAGGTGCTGGATACTTTGAGGATGCTGGCTCAGGACGGTATGACCATGATTGCGGTTACACACGAAATGCCGTTTGCGCGAGAAGTAGCGGACCGTGTGGCATTCTTTCACGAGGGTGTCATTCATGAGGTTGGAGCGGCAAAGGACCTGATCAATAGCCCGAAAAAGAAACGCACCCAGGAATTTCTCGGCAATATTCTCTAATTGCGGGGAGGAGTCAGCCAAATTCCAGAGTGAAATAAGATCGACTACCCTTACGTGAATGCACGAATGTCATTCGCACTATCGAATCGGAGACTCGTCCCGCAGATTTGACATTACGATGCGGCGATATATCGTACCTGTTCGTATCATCGCCTGCGCTGTCGCTGAGTGTCATACGAGTATCGACTGCAATACAACAAGTCACTTCACGATTGCTCCTGTTTTGCAAAAGTTCTATACGTAACACAAATTCAAGTATACGCAAACGAATTTATCATTTAGTGGTCTAAATGTATAAATTAGTTTCAATGAGACGGAACTACTCTATGTTCCACAAAAAATATTAGAGAATGAATTCAGATTGATTTTATAGACATCCGACTTTATTTCTAGTTTGAATTGAAAATTGACTGGTATTTTTCGATTCAAGTAAGTTCCTGAACTGCACACAAATGTACTACGTCCCATGGACACTCACATGTTGGTAAATCGGAAAATTTGGATGGATCAGATCAGCCAAGCTTGGTCTAGGCGACCAATTGTTTGGCTCTCCGGAGTCCGACGTGTAGGAAAGACGACACTGGCACAGATGTTGCCGAAAATTCAATACATGAATTGCGATCTGCCATCTGTCCGACTCGCTTTGAGTGATCCTGAATTATTCTGGAGCGGCTGTAAGCCGAATTCAACGATAGTACTGGATGAGGTGCATCGGCTTGAAGATCCCAGTTTACTATTAAAGATCGCATCCGACGAATACCCGGATCTGAAAATTCTGGCTACGGGACCATCAACGCTCGCAGCAACGAAGAAATTTCGAGACTCGCTTACCGGTCGTAAAGAACAATTGTATTTGCCGCCGGTACTGTGGTAGGAGGTCGCCGATTGGATTTCGTATCCCGATCTTCATCATCGCCTGTTACGAGGGGGACTGCCCGAATCACTGATGGAACCAGACTTGATGCCATCGTTCTTCTCGGAGTGGCTGGATAGTTTTTTTGCCCGCGACATCATGGAATTGTTCAATGTTGGAAATCGAAGAGGGTTTCTGACCTTGTTTCGACTCCTATTGCGTCAGAGTGGGGGACAGCTTGATTACACTCAACTCGCCAAGCTCAGTGAACTGAGCAGAGTAACAGTAAAGACATACATCGATTCACTTCAGATCACCAACGCCATCCATCTGTTACTTCCTTTTTCCGGCGGTGGTAAACGTGAGATTACGAGTCGTCCGAAGTGCTATAGGTTTGACAGCGGATTTGTGTGTCATGAAAAAGGCTGGACTGAGTTACGGTCTGAGGATAGAGGCATACTGTGGGAGCATCTGGTACTCGACACATTGTTATCTCGTTTTGATGAATCAGCGATTTACTACTGGCGGGACAAGTCTCAGCGTGAAATTGATTTCGTAATCCGTGGGGATTCGGAGAGTTTGGATGTCTACGAGTGCAAAATCAGTCCGGACGAATTCAGCGGGGATTCTGTCGAGGTGTTTCGAAACAAGTATCCGAACGGCGAAAACTACATTGTAGCCCCGAACGTTAAAAGTCCATATCAAATTCGTCGACGAGATGTCGTACTTACGGTATGCGGTACGAGTATGATTGGAAAGGATTTGATATAGTCATATAGTCAAAGGACTTTGTAGAATACGGTCACCGAATGCACGATGAGGAGACACGTAGTCTTAAGTCGATACTTGCGTTTAATTCTCACATGGCCTAATCTGCTGGTTCAGACAGCCTGGACGGCAGGCCCGAGTAATATGCAGTTATGTTTTCAATATCTCTGTCACTCAGCTCTCTAGTAAGCTCGTTCATGATGGGATGCTGACGAGCACCTGACTTGTAATCTTCAAGCGCTTTAATCAGGTAGTCTTGATATTGACCTGAAATTATTGGTGTTTTTTCACCATGTACGATATTTCCTTTCCTATGGCACGTCAGGCAGGATTGTGATTTCTTTCTGCCCTCCACTGGGTCGCCAACAGCGAAACCTTCATTCGGAGCGAAACTGAAAATCAACGCGCCAAACAGAAACCAAGTGCATAGTTGAAGTTTATTTTCAATGCAAGACAAAATGTGAGTACCGACAGGTTTAGGCGAAAGTCAAACCACGAACTCCCCAAAAACTTCACCGCGCGAAGAAAATTCTCACGACAAAACGAAAAGGCGATCCAGTACGTCAGGACTCTGAATCACCTGCAATAGTTCAAACCGAATTTCGCCAAGTCAAAAACAATTGGCGCATACGGTGACTCGGCAGTTTTTTTGCTTTACTTTCTGGGCTCTGACGGCTGGGACTTATTGGCCGACTATATCTTCATACATGCCGCCTAGCACACCCATTATTGTGTCATGCTCTTCTTGACCGACACCGGATGACAGCATGGCTTTCGACATCTGCTCGGCGAGCGCTCCAAATTCCGCATCCGTAATATCCATACCCTTGTGAGCATCCAGCATACTTTTTCCGGAATAGGTGCACGGACCGCCAGTTGCTTCACAAACCTGCTCGATCAACAGTTTTTTCAGGTTCTCAAGGTCCGTATTTGCGAAACGAGCGTTGATTCTATCATCCCCGCCCACATTTTCAAGGAATGCTCCCATCACGGTCGTTATTCCTTCAGTTCCGCCAATCTTGTCATAGAGACTTTTCTCCCCTGCAGAAATATTGACCGATGAGGTGGCAAAGAACAAAAAAGAAGCAAGTGTAATAATGCCAAGCATAAGTCTATTGAGTTTGATCATTGTTCTCTCCTTTGGAATTTTTATTGGCAACAGCCGATTTTGACAATCAGATTACGCCAGAATAATACACATCCAATCATATATGTTGTTTTTCAAATTTATTATTTGAGGGTTTTACAGCCCCTCTAATCGGATAATACTATGAAGTCTCATGGAAAACAAAGTCGTTTAATTGCTCTGTCTAGACTTCGTTCAGACCAAGTTCTCACTTCGTATAAAACGAGACCCGCAGTATTTTGCTGAATTCCGCGTGGACCTCATCTGACAACACAATCCATATGAATTCGGAACTGGGACTTGGCAAGCTCGTCAATGCATGTAAGGATAGTCGAATGTGTAAATTCCAATTTACTGTGAACTTGGAGTTCCTTTGATGAGCTCGAGACATTCTTCGTGAATCTTTTCGTTGGACGTTGCCAGAATCTTGTTTCCCGATTTGATATTGATTGGATATCCGTCCCAGTCCGTAACCGTACCGCCGGCACCGGTCACGACAGGTATCAGTGCCATCATGTCGTAGGGCTTCATATCAGACTCCATTACCACGTCGATGTGCCCGGATGCTAGCAATCCGTAAGCATAGCAGTCGGCTCCGAATCGTCTCTTTCTCGCTTTCGAGGTAACTCGGTTGAATAATTCCCGCTCGTCGTCGGTAAACATATCAATCGAAGTTGCGAAAACTGCCGCTTCCGCCAGGAATCCCTTTGCGTTTGTATTGCAGAATTCACCCTGAAATGTTGTTTGAAATCCAGTTGCCCCAACCCAGCGTTGGTGCATGGCGGGGGATTCAATGATTCCCAGAATTGGTTTGAGATCACATGTCAGGGCAATCAGCACACCAAAGGTAGGTAGTCCGAAGACGAACGGCTCGGTGCCGTCGATGGGGTCAACGCACCACTTGAGGAAAGCGTCTTCAGAATCGCCGAGTTCCTCCCCGTAAAATCCATGATCAGGATAGGTCGTCGTAATATTTTCTCTTATGAACTTTTCTATACCAAGATCCGCTTCTGTGACGAAGGTGCGATCGGATTTGACCCATTTTTGATTTTGTTTCCTATGGTAGCGCAAAGCTATTTTTCGGGCTCCATCAGCCAAAGTCTGGGCGAAACCCATCATCTCAGCTAACTGTGACTTGTCAGGTAAAGAGGTGTCCGTCATGAGCAAACCCAAGAGATTCCAATACAAATATAATTCCCGTTGTTTCGAGACGATCACATGCGGAGATCAAACCGCGCATTGTACGCTGAATCAAAGATAAATTTTATGTGGATGTCCCATTGAACAAGACTGTACCCGCACTGTTTTCTCCAATCTCTTTTCGTCAACTCGAACTGAGTAACCGTATCATGGTATCGCCGATGTGCCAGTATTCTTCGATTGATGGCTGCGTGTCCGATTGGCATATGATGCATTTGGGGCAGTATTCCATCAGCGGTGCCGGACTCATGTTTGTCGAGATGACAAATGTAGAGGCGCGAGGCAGAATCAGCCCGCATTGTGTAGGTCTTTACAGTGATGAGAACGAAAAGGCATTGCGCAGAGTGGTGGAATTCTGCTCAAATTACGGGAGTGTTCCCATTGGAGTGCAACTCGCCCATGCAGGCAGAAAAGCATCGACCGCGCCACCTTGGCTGGGTCGGCACTACGTTCCGCCAGGTCAAGGTGGCTGGCAACCGGCAGGCCCTTCGGCAGTTGCTGCAGATGAAACTGCACAGAAACCCGATGCGCTCTCCCAGTCAGAAATTACAGCGCTGACCGGTGCTTTCGCCAATTCGGCCAAACGCGCGCAGCGAATCGGTTTTGAGGCGATCGAGTTGCACGCCGCTCACGGATATCTTCTTCACCAGTTTTTATCCCCTGTGTCAAATCTTCGAAAAGATTGTTACGGTGGCTCTCTGCGAAATCGTATGAGATTTCCACTGAGTGTATTTGAATCCGTGCGTGATATTTGGCCGGATGACAAACCGATTGGCGTAAGAGTTTCTGCGACTGATTGGGTTGAAGGCGGTTGGAGTTTAGACGATACAGTTGAATTTGCGAGGGAGTTGAAAGCTCTTGGCTGTGATTGGATTGATGTATCAAGTGGTGGAATCTCACTTCATCAGGACATCACCACCGGACCCGGCTATCAGGTTCATCTATCACGAGCTGTTCGAGAACGGGCGGGAATTGCGACAATTGCAGTGGGCTTGATTACAGATCCGGAACATGCCAATTCAATCATTGCGGAAGGTGACGCTGATATCGTCGCGCTGGCAAGAGGTATGCTTTACAATCCACGTTGGCCATGGCATGCCGCAGATCAGTTGGGAGCGGAGATCGCGTATCCGAACCAATACCTGAGATGTAAGCCTGCGGCGAATCAGTGAGACATCAGATTGCACTATAGAAAACACATCTTCTGCTGCGTCAACGAACGTGCGGCGGACCACCCGAGAAGCTGCTGCAAGGCACGTGGCTCAGTTGAGTTGCGCGAGTATATGAAAAAGCGCGCAAAGGAACTCGGTATTGATGATGTGCGCGTCAACAATTCAGGCTGTCTGGAGCGTTGTGAGCTTGGTCCCACGATGGTTATCTATCCGGAGGGTGTCTGGTACCACTATGAAAGTGAATCAGATATAGATGAGATTCTTGACAGCCACATAACTCGCGAGCAACCGGTCAAAAGACTCATGTTGCGAGACGGACAGAAATTTCCCGATTCAGTCGGATTTCTCCGACTGAATTTGAAAGTGTCGGGCATTGAACCAACTACCGATGACACGTTGAAAATTCAGTTGGAGGATGAGCAGGGCGGGGAACTACCGGAGTTCGAAGCCGGAGCACACATCGACCTGATTGTCGGGGCGGGTGATGAACGGCGATCGTATTCAATGATCAATGATCCTTCCGAACGATATCGTTATGTGATCGGAGTGCTGAAAGACAGCAATAGCCGCGGCGGTTCAAAATGGATACATGAAAACATTCGCCTCGGCGACTGCATCGAATCCGGTTATCCGAAAAATAACTTCAACTTGGCTGAATCCGCTCCCTATCATATCTTGATCGCAGGCGGCATCGGTGTCGCGCCGATCATAAGCATGTGCCATCGACTCAATTCGATCGGCGCGGAGTATGAGGTTCACTATTGCGAACGCAATGTGCGCGAAGCAGCATTCATTGATGAGATACGCAAAGTCTGCAAAGATCGTCTGAGAGTTCACTACGACGGAGGCAATCCCGAGCAGGGCATTCAATTGAATGATATCCTGTCCAAACGTCCGGATGGAGCACATTTATATATATGTGGTCCGAATGGATTGATGGAAGACGCGAAAGCGGCGGCCAATGCTTGGCCTGATGATTCGGTCCATACGGAAATATTTCGCCAGACTCTGTCAGGCGATTGGATAAACAATGAGTTTGAGGTTGTCTTAGCCCGGCATCAGACAACGATCAAGGTGAGGCAGGATCAAAGCATTTTAGAAGCATTGCGGGCTGAGAATATCACCACTGATTTTTCTTGTACCGAAGGATTGTGCGGAACCTGCCGCACAAAAGTCTTATTCGGAAAAGTGGAGCACCGGGATTCAGTTTTGACAGACGCTGAAAAATCAAAAGAGAATCAGATGATGGTGTGTATCTCCCGCGCGGCTGCTGGAGAAGAGCGACTGATACTTGACATTTGAAAAGTCAGAGAAACAGATGAAATATTTGGAGGGAAAAACCGTCCTGGTTACCGGAGGCGGCTCCGGCATAGGGCATACGATTGCACATACATTCGAAGCCGAGGGTGCGTCCGTATGGGTGTGTGACATAGATATGGGTAGAATCAATGAATTGAACAAAAGTGGTCGCGATATCCATGGCTTTGTCGCGGATGCTGGCTCGGAGAACGATGTCGAGAATCTTTTCGAGTCGGTTTTTGAAGAAACGGACGGCAAGCTGGATATTCTCATCAACAATGCCGGAATATCCGGTCCTAACGGGCCTATGGAGACATTGGAGTTGCATGCTTGGTTGGAAACTTTGCGTATCAATCTGATCAGCGCATTTCTGTGTTGTCGCCAGGCTTTGCCGGTGATGAAAGAACAGCGAAGCGGTTCAATCATCAATTTATCCTCTACCGCTGGCACCCACGGATATCCTTTACGAACGCCGTATGCATCCGCGAAGTGGGGCATCATTGGAATGACCAAATCCCTGGCGATGGAAGTCGGAGGATACGGAATACGGGTTAATGCCATCTGTCCGGGTCCTGTGTCAGGTGATCGTATGGACCGGGTGATCAACGACGAGGCCAAAACCAGAGGAGTCGATTCAAGCAGGGTTCGAGAGCAGTTCACCAGTCAGATTTCCCTGAAGTGTTTCGTTGAGGCTGAGGACATCGCGCAGATGGCGCTGTTCGTCTGCTCTGAACAGGGCGCAAAAATCAGCGGTCAGGCACTGTCAGTAGATGGTCACACCGAATCGCTTTCGCTGATTGATTGAATCACAGCGATAGAGAAAAGTTGCCAACATCAACCTACTCATAGGATTTGAACCCGCTTTTTGAGCTTGAAATTCAGTCAAAATAAATTTAGTCATAGACTTAATGCACGGGCTTTGATAAATTAAGGGGATTGCCGCCGATCATTTTCCGATTTCATTGATTGAAAATTTTTAACTGTTAGATCAATCAACGCGTGGAAATTTTGGTCGGCTAATGTAAAATTGGACAAAAATTTTTTGGAGTTTTGGAGTTAAATCATGAGAAAATCATTTGGAAAACTACTGTTGGCAGTATTTGCTTCGATCGCGAGCGGTTTCGGTATGCTAGCGGCTACGTCAGTCAGCGCAGACGGCCACGGCAACTACCCCGAACGACCGATTACAGTAATCTGCTGCTACGGTAAAGGTGGTGGTTCTGATCAGGCAGTTGACGCGATCGTAGGTCCGGCAGCCAAGATCATGAATGCCAAGATCAATAAGATCAACATTACCGGAGGCGGTGGTTTGAACTGCCTGCCGGAATTCCTGCAGGCCCCGGCCGATGGATACACCCTTCTGCAGCACATTGATACGCTGACCTCCCGTTATGTCGAAGGTCGAATCGACCTGAACGCAGTGACGGATCTTGAGGGGCTGGTTATCATGAATGTTGCGCCGACGATGCTTTTCATCAATGGCGATGACGAACGCTTCCAAACGGACGGTGTTCCGGATTTCGATAAGCTGGTCGAATATGCGAAACAGGAAGAAGGGAAGTTGACTGTATCAAACATCAACATTCCGATGGAACTGATCAGCATGGCTGTCGTAGAGAATCATTTCGGTTTCAAATCCCGTCAGGTACTCACTGGTAAGTCCGGTGAGCGTTTCGGTGCGGTGATCGGCGGTCAGTTGGATGTCCTGATGGAGCAGCCCGGAGACGTGTCAAAGTATGTGGAAGCAGGAAATCTGAAGCCCATTCTGGCACTATGGCCGACTCGCTTCGAGAATTTCCCGGATACCAAAGCACTCGGTCAGGATTATGGACTCGATTGGGAACCGCTTTTACGATTCCGTGGCATGTTCACCAAGAAAGGGACCCCACCTGAAATCGTTGATTATCTGGCCAAGGTCTTCGCCGAAGCTTATCAGTCTGAAGAGCACCAGGACTTTGTCAAACGCAAGAGCCTTGACATCGTAGATTCCTTCAGAAGCCGAGAAGATACTAACAAGATTCTCAATGAGTCACTGGGAATTTACGTAGATGCATCCCGTGAACTGGGTCTCCCCGTACGAGAAGGCTTGTAAGGCATAAAGAGGTTATCCTCGCGAAATTGAAGAACCGTCGGCGGTTGTCGATGAGAATCGAGACTGTCGACGGCTTCTTTTTGTTTTTAATATAGAGAATTTCACGTGGCCAATCCGGAAGTCGCGGTTCGTAGCAGGTGGACTTATCTACTTGAAGCGGGCGGCTGGCTTTTATTCATTCTTCTGGCGTACCTATACACCTTTGAGTTCGACGGACCTCTTCCAGTCTATGATTGGGGGCCGGCCCACTGGCCAAGGGTTATCCTGCTTTGCATGCTTGCAGCGTCGCTGAGATTGCTGTATCGCGATTGGCGTCAGAGCGGACTGTCATCCCAAACGGCAGACCAGACATCTGACGAGGAAGATGCCGCACAACTTGAAACTTCAGTCAAGGTCCGAATGGTTTTAATTTTTGTGGTGCCTGTTCTATATACATTTCTGATGCATAGAATGGGCTTTCTGCTGATAACGCCATTTTTTCTTTTTGGGTATATGTGGCTGATGGGTGTACGCAGAATCAGAACACTGATTATCTTAACTGTTTGTATTTACTCGGCACTTGTACTCATTTTCGTAAAACTGATTTTCACATATCTGCCACCGGGTGCTGGCATATTTAATACGTTGAACGGAAAGTTCCTTGGATTGTTGATGTAATGGAAAATTTCCTGATCGGCACTGAACAGTTGTTCACCGACCCGATCGGCATCGTCATATTCGTTGTCGGTTTGATTGGCGGGTTGGTTTTCGGTGCAGTGCCGGGACTGAGTCTGTTGACGCTCGCGGCGGTGTTGTTGCCGTTCACGGCGTATATGTCATCGACCCATGCGATCATGTTGTACGGAGTCATATACGTTTCCGGAGTCTATGGAGGTGCGGTGACGGCGATCCTGTTCAATATCCCGGGCTCAGTCGAAAATGCCCCAACTGCCTTTGACGGCTATCCGATGACCCAACAGGGTCATTCCGGCAAGGCGATCGGGTATGCTGTTACTTGCTCAGCCTTCGGTGGCACGTTGGCAGCGATAGCGATGATGGCATTCACCGGACCGGTGGCTGATTTTGCGATCAGAAATTTCGGACCGGTAGAAATATTCGCGTTGGTGTTTTTTGGTTTGGCGGTTGTCGCTGGAATCGGTACCAATTCAATTGCCAAGGGCTGGCTGTCACTGCTTATTGGTCTGCTGATCGGCTCGATCGGAAGCGATCCCGTCGGCGGTATACCTCGGTTCAATTTTGGAACATTGTATTTGCATGGCGGAGTCCATTTCATTCCGTTGATTCTCGGTTTTTTCGCCGTTGCCGAAGTCTTCGTTCAAGGGCTTAAGTTAGCCCGAGGAGAATACTCAGCTCCTAAAGTTTCGGTTTCGTACCCAACGTTTTACGAATTTTGGAAAATGAAATTCGTAGTGGCGAGATCGGCAGTCATCGGGTTTTTCTGTGGTGTACTGCCAGGTATCGGGGCGACACTCGCGGCGTTCATGTCGTATAACGAAGCCGTTCGCTGGTCGAAAAATCCAGAAAGATTCGGAAAAGGCGAGCCTGTGGGTGTTGTCGCACCCGAGACCGCAAACAATGCTGCAACAGGTGCCGCGATGATTCCACTTCTGGCACTGGGACTGCCGGGTGGCGCACTCACAGCGATGATGATCGGTGTTTTCAACCTACATGACATGGATGTCGGACCCCTGATCATGATTGAAGCGCATGATCTTGTTTGGGTGTTGTTTGCCTCGATGTTCTGGGCGAGTCTGGCAATTCTGCTGGTCGGCGTTGTTGAGGCGAAGGGAATCGTGAATCTTCTCAGAATTCCTTTTCCGATTCTTGCGCCGGCAATTCTGGTTTTTGCAACTATCGGTGCTTTCGCCCTGCGTGGTAATATTCTCGATGTCTATACCATGTTTATCGCGGGCATCGCAGGTTTCCTCATGCGCCGCGGCGATTACTCGATTCCGGCACTGGTAATGGGTGTCATACTTGGGCAGATTGGTGAGGATACGTTCTCCCGATCGATGGTGCTTTTGGACTACAACGTGTTTGCATTGTTTACCAAGCCGATCAGCGGAGTTCTCGTAGCCGCCGGTATCATTACCATTGTGATGAACATAGTCCGCCACCGGGAATTGTTTGGGAGATACTACGCTGAATTCAAAGACGAGAACGCTTGATTTCGTAAAATTTGTAACAAGTGACATTAGGTTAGAGTTCCATTTTTTGTTGAGGTGTTGATGTGAATCATTCTGAACTGCGAGTCAATGGGGATAGGCTTTGGAATTCGCTGATGCGGATGGCGGAAATTGGTGCGACGCCAAAAGGTGGTGTCTGTCGTCTCGCACTGACTGATCTGGATTTGGAGAGCAGGGATCTTCTTTCGGAGTGGTGTCATTCCGAAGGCTGTGATCGTAAAATCGATCCGATGGGAAATCTGTTCTTCCGCAGGCCTGGAACATCGTCAGACCAACGTGCCGTTGGAGCTGGCAGTCATCTTGATTCGCAACCGACAGGTGGTAAATTTGATGGCGCGTACGGTGTGTTGGCCGCGCTTGAAGTCATTCGTACAATGAATGATGCTCAGGTAAGCACTGCACTGCCGGTTGAGTTGGTGGTTTGGACCAATGAAGAAGGTTCGAGGTTCCCGCCGGCCATGATCGGCTCAGCAATTTATGCAGGTGTGTTTGATCTTGAGTACGGTCAAAGTCGCTCAGATCTGGATGGACGTACGATGGGTGAGGAGCTCGAGCGGATCGGGTACCTTGGCGACTCGCTTCCGGATGATCACCAGTTCTCTGCATTTTTCGAGGCCCATATTGAGCAGGGGCCGATTCTGGAGGAAATGGATCTCCCGATCGGAGTGGTTACCGGAGTGCAAGGTGTCAACTGGTACGATGTCACAATCGTTGGTGAGGAGGCACATGCAGGCCCTACGCCGATGGAGCACCGAAAGGATGCCCTTCGTGGGGCTTCCGATTTGCTTCCGAAAATTTACCGTATTGCCACGGATTCAGGATTTGATGCGAGAATCACACTGGGTGAGTTTCGAATCTACCCGGGTTCCAGAAATACCGTCCCGTCCCGTGTTGAATTTTCAATCGATTTCCGACATCCGACGTTACAGGAGTTTGACAGACTGGACCAAAAAATCAAAGATACTGTGAATCAATTTGGAAAAGAATCTGATTTGCATGTTGAAATCGATCACATCTGGCGGTCTCCACCCATTGAGTTTGATCCGAATTGCATTGATGTTGTTCGAAACAGTGCCAGGAACTGCGGCTACGGGTTCAATGAGATGGTGAGTGGTGCGGGGCATGATTCGGTATATATCTCTGTTGTGGCACCGACATCCATGATTTTTATTCCATGTGATGGTGGCGTCAGTCACAATGAATTTGAAAATACTTCAAAGGAACAGGCCGAAGCGGGTGCGAATGTCTTGCTCCATAGTATCCTTGCCCGCGCTGGCATTTCTGGATGAATCACCGGATCGACGTACTTGGTATAGGTAACGCGATCGTCGACATTCTTTGTCTGGCACAAGATTCTGATTTGCAAGAAATGAGTCTTGACAAGGGTATGATGACCCTTGTTGACGACGAAAGTGTCAGACAGCTGAAAGAAACGGCTACCGTCGACTCGATGCAGTGTGGCGGATCTGTGGCCAACTCAATTTCACATCTATCAGCACTCGGTGGACGCGGTCAGTTCATCGGCAAAATCGCGAACGATCAGGTCGGCGATAATTTTCGCCAGGAGATGGATGAACTGGCAATCAAATTCCAGACATCGCCGGTAGATTCCCATACATCGACCGGGTGCTGTTATATTTTTGTCACGCCCGACGCACAAAGGACCATGTGCACTTACCTTGGTGCCAGCGGACTCTTGACACCTGATGACTTGGACACCGAGGCAGTTTCACAGGCATCTGTTGTTCTGATTGAGGGCTATCTGTGGGATCTTCCAGATTCGGTTGATTTGATGTTTGAGACAGTTCGTGTCGCCAACCGTTGCCAGACTCTGGTCGCACTGTCACTTTCCGATCCGATGCTCGTCGAGCGGCATCGCGATCGTCTGCAGAAATTTGTACGTGACCATACCGATATTCTGTTTGCGAATGAGTTGGAAGCGCAGCAATTGTACGAGTCAGAAAGTTGGGAAAAGACCGAGAAGTCTGTGAACAAGCTTGTCGACCACACCGTCGTCACACGCGGTGACCGGGGTTCGGTGGTAACAGTTGATGGAACTACCTATATCCGTCAGGCTGACCCGGTCGCAAAAGTTGTGGATACAACCGGAGCCGGGGATGCGTACGCGGCGGGCTACCTGTACGGATTTACCCGCAACTGGTCAGTCGAGCGTTGTATGGACCTGGCGTCCGAAGTGGCCGCGGGAACAATATCCCACATGGGAGGCCGCCTGGGAGGTTCCAGCTGATACTCCCTCCCGGACGGTGCATTTCCGTAGTCATCCAATTGGGAGCGTTATAGCAATCCCATCATCGTATCCGCGTCACTGACCTCAAGTTTGCCTGGATCTTCCCGATTCAAAGCAGTGACGACTCCGTCTTCAACAATCATTGCATAACGGTCTGAACGCAGCCCCAATCCCCGATCAGTCAGGTCAAGTTCGATTCCAACAGCAGCTGTAAACTTGGCGCTTCCATCAGCCAACATTAGAATATTGTCAGCATTCGATACCTCACCCCAAGCACCCATTACAAAGACATCATTGACAGAAAGACAGGCAATGGTGTCAACACCTTTCGCCTTGATTGCGTCGGCATTGACGACGTAACCGGGAAGGTGAGCCTTGGAGCAGGTGGGTGTATAAGCTCCGGGCACCGCGAACATAAGGACTTTCTTACCGTCAAAAATTTCTGACGTACTGATTTCCACGGGACCATCGTCAGTCATATGATATAAGGCAACATCTGGAATTCTGTCTCCAACAGCAATCGTCATATTAATTTCCTCCATCGGAGTTCCGTTAATTCATAAAATCCATCATTCAGATGGCTATTCTGTTTCGTGTATATTTTACCAATGACGGACGACCCAAGATCGATGAATGCTGAAAGCGGCAAAGTCTACGGACCGAATCTTGAGGCAGTCGGCATTCAGTTACAATTGACACGAAATGACTACCGTGTTGGACCTGTTCAATGATTCTCGTATGAATACACTGAAACAAGCAAATACCACGGAACTTGAAGAGCTCGTCAAGAAGCATCCGAATATAGAGTATGTTGACGCAATTTTTGCGGATCTGAACGGCTATATTCGAGGGAAAAGATTCCCGATTGATGAAGCGGACAAGATCTACACTTCTGGTGTTCAGATTCCGGACAGTTCCTTCTTTCTTGATCCACACGGAGATTCCGGCGACCCTTGCGGTCGCGGTTTTTCCGATGGTGACCCTGACAGCACACTGAAGCCAGTGCCGGGGACCACCTGTCCTGTACCTTGGGGTATAGGTGATGGAGCGCAGGTTCTGGTAGAGTTGTACAACGACGATGGATCGTCGAACTACGCGGACCCTCGACGACTGGCTGCTCGGACACTGGAAATATTTGACAGTCTGGGATACAGTCTGCACATCGCGTTTGAACTTGAATTCTATCTGTTAGATGAAAAGCCGGATGATCACGGTAAACCCCGATTTCCGGGCATGCTTGGCGGAGACAGAGGCGAGATTCCAACTCAGGTCTATTCGCTAAATGATTTGGACCAGCAGCATGCATTTCTGACAGGTGTGCAAGATGCCTGTCGTATTCAAGGTATTCCGGCATCGACGACAACTTCGGAGTATTCCCCATATCAATATGAAATCAACCTCAAGCATACTGACAATCCTTTGTCGGCCGCAGATCATTGCGCACTATTGCGACGGGTTGTCAAAGAGACTGCTACCAGGGTTGGTATGAATGCGACGTTTATGCCAAAACCATTCGTTGGTTACAGTGGCAGTGGTATGCATGTCCACTTGAGCATGACGGACAAATCCGGAAAAAACGTGTTTCGTGGAGACGACGAGTATGGAAGTTCCCTGATGAAGCACGCTATTGGTGGTTTACTGGATTCGATGCCGGACGTGTTCACGATATTCGCACCAGGAAGGAATTCTTTTCGACGTTTCGTACCGGATATGTTTGTTCCCGTCAACAAGACGTGGGGCTACAACAACCGGTCTGTTGCAATTCGAATTCCTGGTGGTCCGGACAACGCGCGTCGACTGGAACACCGAATTGCCGGTGCAGAAGCAAATCCCTATCTTGTACTGACTGCAATTTTAGGCGGTATTAATCACGGTCTAACCAATCGTATCGTTCCGGGTGAGGCCAAGTCCTTTGTCAATGTAAGCGGAAAAGTTGATGAGTCACTGCCACTGGAGTGGGAGAGGTCCATAACAGAATTTGAGCAATCAGAGTTCGCAGAACGCTATTTCAGTCGCGAATATGTCGATCTTTATTGCGCGGTGAAGCGCGATGAAGTGATCAAGTTTCGGGAATACATCACCGATCGGGACTATCAATTCTATCTGTGAGCCGCTCGACTGTGTCCATGGTCGTATCTCATACTGAATCCTATTACGCGGCCAGTGCCGTCGGCATGGTTGACTATCCGCAGATTTCAGGCTCAGAGAATTGTGATGTGTGTGTCATTGGAGGTGGCTTCACCGGTATTTCCACTGCTCTGAATCTCGCTGAAAACGGCTTTGATGTCGTTTTGCTGGAAGCGAATCGAATTGGCTGGGGAGCTTCAGGCAGGAATGGCGGTCAGATGGGTACCGGTTTCAATTGGTCGCAAGCTGAACTGGAAAATGAATTCGGTGATGAATCTGCACGTGCCTTGTGGAATCTAAGTGAACTGGCCAAGAAGGAAGTGATTGGCCGCATCGGCCAGCATCAGATTCCTTGTGATTTCAAGCCTGGTGTGATGGCGGCTGCATTCACCAAGCGAGCGGTAAAAATATATCGGGAAAATGCACATCACCTTCGAGAAAAATACAACCATCATTCCGTTCGGTTTGTAGAGCGCGAAGAAATTGGGGAGTTGCTTGGTACTGACAAGTACTGGGCGGGTATGCTTGATACCAGTTCCGGGCACCTGCACCCGTTGAACTTAGCCATCGGGCTCGCTAATGCGGCCTCGGAAGCCAAAGTGCGAATTTACGAAAACTCGCCTGTTGCTTCGTATACACAAGGGGCGAGTGGCGCTACGGTGATGACCGCAAGTAGTGGAGTTGTTCACGCAAGAATCGTCGTGTTCGCATGCAATGCCTATATCGGAAACGTTTCGCGCAAGATCAGCAGGACAATCATGCCCTTTGTGAGTTGCGTCGTGGCCACTGAACCTCTGACGGAGGATGTTGCGCGTTCAATCAATCGGGAAGACATTGCGGTGCACGACTCGCGATTCTGCCTTGACTACTATCGGCTTTCATCTGACCGCAGGCTTTTGTTCGGAGGGGCGGAAAAATACGTACCGACAATTAACGGAAACATTGAGCGCGCAGTTCGACCGAGAATTTCCCATATCTATCCGAACTTGAAAGATGTAAAAATTGAATTTGCGTGGGGTGGAAAAATTGCCGTTACAAGAACCAGACTGCCGTCCGTCGGACGAATTGAGGGAGATATTTACTATGCACAAGGATTTTCAGGTCATGGGGTGGCGCTGACCAATATAGTAGGTAAAGTTATGGCTGAGATGATTTCTGGGACGGCAGAGAAGTTCGATCTTTTCGCTTCTATTCCTCATAAATCCTTTCCCGGTGGACACTATCTACGCTGGCCGGCACATATATTGACGATGTTGAGTTTGAGTATGTTGGATCGTCTAGATTCACGACTCGGAGGTATCAGATAATTCCCAAGGTTAACGATTCAAGATCAATATGACGGTGAGTTTCCAAACTCCATTTATTTCTACTCTGCCTGATTCACGGTACCGCATTTGCTGTCCTATGCGTCGCCGCTTTCCGAGTTACTGCTTAATACATTCTCTCCTTTTGATGTATCAGACTCGAGTTCATTTTCTGGAATTCGGTTCAAGGTATGGGCTGTCAGAATGGGACCGGAGTAACTTATACACCGTCCGAATCGTCAAAATATCTGGATGGATTTGAATCGATACCGACACTGTACATTTCTACGGGTTTACCCTATCAACATCGGGTAGCCAGGTCCCCGGTCGGCGGCCATTCACAGCGGCGTGAAATTCAGATTTTACATTGAAATAGCAAGGCAGTGTATTTGCCAAATTGAGATTGATAATTTGTGATGAAGGTGATTCGCACTGAATCTGATGTCGCTGTTGCAATGCAAAACTCTGGTAATTTACTGGGATAGATTCGAGTCGGCGTACATTCTGCAATCCGATTGATCTAACCCGTGCGACGAGTATTGGAAGGAAAATTTATGGAAATGCCTTATTTCTGATTCGGTTAAGATCTGGAGTGAATAGTCACACTCAACATTTGTCCAACATCTCCTCGAGTTTATCTTGCTCACCTGGGTGCATTGTTATACTCTGCTCGGAATAGGGAAATGTTTTTGAACGGACTGCAGAATGAAATTCCTTTAAACCAGCAACTCTCTCATTGTAAATTTGCTGGTGCAGGGGTTGGAGGTTTCTAAAAGCGTAGGCATGTCGAGGCGGATTTGGGTCTTCACCGCATATATCGGCCACAAACAGAAAAATAATATCACCCGCGTTGCCGGAACCGAGCGAGATCGTAACTATCGAGGTTTTGTCATTCAACAATTCCAAAGTTTTTTCAGCAACGCACTCAATCTCCACCGCAAAGCAGCCGGCATTCTCATAACGCTTGAAGACGTGATAAATCTCCATCGCTTCAGATGCAGTTCGACCGAAAGCGCGAAGACCGCCAAACCAAGTGCTGAAGGACGGCACAAGCCCCATGTGTGCCTGTACAGGGATGGATTCCTTTGCGAGCATCTCAACAATGTCGTAACTGCGATTGGTGAAGTACATGTCTGCACCGCGTTCCATGCAGTCTATGGCAGCGCGTAAAATTTCGTCTGGCGTGGCATACTGCCCCCAGTTCATGGCTGTCCCCATGAAATGGTGAGGCGCGATTTCTCGGGCCGATTCGATCTGGTCGTCCCAGACCGTCAGGGTATCAATGCCTGCGTCCACACAAGCTCGAATTTCTGTCTCATTGGCAGGATTGCACATACTGAGGCGTTCACCTGAGCCCTTCAGTGATTTTAAATCAGCGACAGTGTAATTGCGCTTAGCCGGTTTGCGGCCAAATGTATAGATATGCTTCATTTTTGTGACCAAACCTGTATTACCTGGGCAGTCTCCATTCCTTAACTGGACCAAGTGTATTTCTTGAAAGCCAGCATCGATCAAATTTTCGTAAACATGTCAGAATCAGCCATATTCTGCTGACCATGATTCAGTGCCTCATACGCAGATTATTCTCAGACGATCAAACGAGTGCTATATTCACCTGCAAATTTTATGAGTCTTAAGCGGGTGATTTTCGGCACCGATTTGCGGATACAGTAGTCAGGCTCGTTACGCTGTTTGTTGACAGCAATCGGTTCAATCTGGACAATCCGGCCAAACATCCAAAGTGTTGATTTGTTCAGCCAGCGTTTACGAAACGGAGTGTTGTGACCTGTCTCATGTACACCAGACGCAGCAAAGCTCCAAATCAATCCGTAAGCGATCACAAAATTTACAGACCACAAACTTCTCCAAGTCGCAATAATGGCAGCACCAAACGCGACCAGCTGCAGGAAATAGCTGCCAAACCAAATCAGCGGTTTTTTATTGGAACGTTGAGCAAGGTTTCTCAAGAGCCGGCTGTCAATGTCGCAAAGATACCAGTCATTTTTCAGAACTGTCACAATTACTGTTCTCCTGCCAACTGCTTGAATAATTAATTTAACTTGAAGTGATGTGGTTGGTGATTGTGGGTGTCAAAAAGACAGCTGTTCTTCGAATTCGTTCAAGACTAACGTAAACTCGTACGCGAAGATCACGTTTGAGAGCGAATTGGAGATCAATTTTATTACAACAAATTGTGTGAAATTAATGGAAATTATGACTGGTTTAATTTTCCAATCCCAGCAGGCACAAGTGGAAAAAAACAGTGTTGCTACTCCATTGGATTTGAAGCAATCAACATTTCACTTATTGGATGTATTCCACTGATTCCGAGACAAGATTATTTTCGGGTTCAATTTTTACGAGACAGGTAGGAGGCCATTGCGTTCAGTTCGCTGATTCCCGCGGCGGGTAATTTTCGGTACTGGCGCGATATACGCCAACGCTGCCAAGAATGAACAGAAAGGCAGTGATCGGTACATAATCTGGAATTCACAGCGGCGAATGAGTATATTGGCTTGAGTCGGGCTAAATTCCAAAGAAAAAAGTTTTCGTAATTTCAGCATAACAGACCAATTCCAATCTTTTCTAAGGAGGATTAAAGTGTCAAGTGCAGTTGAGACCGTAGCAGAACTCGGTGTGATAGAGGAGTTGCAACGTAAATTTGGTGATCGCATTGTCACCTCTCGGAGCGCGTGCCACGAGTTCGGTTCGGACGAATCATTCCACGGCAGCTATCCGCCAGACGCAGTCTTCGCCCCACGCTCAACACAAGAGGTCGCAGAAGTTGTCAAGATCTGTGCCCGACATAATTTTCCAGTCATTCCTTATGGAACAGGCACCAGTTTGGAAGGCCACATATGCGCGCTCCATGGTGGAATCTGCCTGAACATGATTGAGATGAATGAAGTATTGCAAGTCAATGCGGAGGATCTCGATGTTGTCGTACAGCCAGGCGTGACGCGAAAACAACTGAACCATCATCTCAAGGATAATGGCCTGTTTTTTCCGATCGACCCCGGTGCGGATGCTTCGTTGGGAGGCATGACCGCCACTCGCGCGTCCGGGACCAATGCCGTACGATACGGCACAATGCGCGAGAACGTACTTTCACTTACAGTCGTTCTGGCTGACGGAAAGATCATCAATACCGCCAGACGTTCACGCAAGTCCGCGGCCGGGTATGATTTGACGCACCTGATGGTGGGTTCCGAGGGCACGCTCGGGATCATCACCGAAATTACGCTTCGAGTTTACGGAATTCCAGAGAAGATTTCATCTGCTGTAGTCGCATTTTCCGACCTGGGTCGGGCTGTGGATGCAGTCATCATGACCATACAGCTGGGCATCCCCATCGCGCGAATCGAATTGCTGGATGATTCGATGATGGAGGCGTTGAACAGCTACTCCAGAATGAACCACCCGGAAGAACATACATTGTTTTTGGAGTTTCACGGCACCGAGAATTCCGTGCAGGAACAGGTTGAGATGGTGCAGATGATTTGCGAAGAGCATGGTGGTGGTCACTTTAATTGGACGGTTCACGCAGAGGAGAGAAATCGATTGTGGCAGGCACGACACGACGCGGCGTACGCTGCTAAATCAATGAGACCCAACGCACAAATCTGGGCCACTGATGTATGTGTCCCAATCTCGCGACTCGCAGAATGCATTACGGAAACCAAGCGGGATATTGTGGACTCCAATCTTCAGGCACCAATTGTTGGACATGTCGGTGATGGCAATTTTCACTTGGTATTGCTGGTTGATCACACCGACCCTGAAGAAGAGGCTCGGGCACAGGCTCTGCATGAGAGAATGGTGATGCGAGCTTTGGAGATGGACGGCACATGCACCGGAGAGCATGGGATCGGTTATGGTAAGCTGGACTTTCTGGTTGCTGAACACGGTGACGCTGTCAGCGTAATGCGCACCATCAAGAAAGCACTGGACCCGGACAACATACTGAACCCAGGGAAAATTGTCCGCGTATAACCAATAGACGGGTTTTATGGGCTACTGTCGGTTCCGGAATAGATGAGGTTTGTGGAACTCGAGTAATTAGCGTCGGATAGATATTCTAGAACGGAATGAGTTGGCTGGTTTTTTCCGGTAGTAGAAAATCTACCTGAAAGTTCATGGTTCGCTGGGATTGTGAAGCGACGACGATACACGGTCGCTTGCCGATTGCAATCAGATTTTTTGGAATAATCGAAAATTGGGTAATTGAACATTCCCCAATGACTCTGATTCGTGGAGTCAACCTCGGCTATGCTTCGGCAGCCTTACTTTCAGATTTCGATATGGAGTTGGCGTTGCTGTAAGTTTCTTCCGAATCTTCGTCAATTATTTGCAACAAACCTTGGGAGACAAACAGGCGTAGGGTGTTGTTGACAGTTGCGCGGGATACTGGAGGCCAAGGTCCATTCACTGCACGGTAAATCTCTTCCGCAGACATCCTTTTGTCTTTTTCGTCTAGGATTACCCGAGCGATACGAAGCCGCTGTTGTGTCGGCATGATTTTGTGCTCACGCAAGTAGGCATCAAATTCAATATTCGTCATCATGTTCCTATCCACCCTTGATCTGTCAACTTAACTCACACAGTCAAAAAAGAGTTACAATTTTATCACAAATCACAGGCAGAACTGAACAAATCTGGGTGAAATGTGTCACGATTAGCGAATTACCTGTTGTATGCGTAAGAAGACGCAAAAAATCGGTCCTAGATCAATTCAAATTTCTATATCATCCCGTTCATTACGCCTATTAGTTGATAGATTGAACGATTTATACGAGAGGTTGGATGAGTTGATAGACAAAAGACAGGTAGCAGGAAACGCAACGGACCGAAAAAGCGTATTCGAAGGCAACGTATCCACCATCGTCATAGCTGAAAATAATGATTTGAATTCTTCCTTGACATGAATAAATTGGCACCGAAAGACGGAAATATTGATCAACTAGTGATCGCTTTCGCGTCGATTGCTTCAAACGGATTAATTCTTTCTATTGGCGAATCCACACTGAAATTCTGCGAATCGATACTGAGGGGCATGGACGCGATGACTCGATTAGTCATCAATCTACCTGACAAGTGTCCACCTACAGATGCAGAAAATAAACTAGCAATGGATTTGAGGGTTGCTGTGCATCGTCAGACTCCTGAAGAATTCTTGAAGGACATCAGTCAACATTCCCTCAATCTGGTTATTCTAAGCGGTGAGGAGATTTCACCAACGGTGGTTGAACAACTGTCTATGATGGTACCTGCCGGGGGGTGTATTCTAGTGCCCAAAACGGAAAGATTACCAGCTGACGAACAGCAAAAGGAATTTTCCGACTTTCATCAGACGGATGTTGGAGATTGTCTGCTCTTCGTCAAGAAACCTTTTCAGCAGGAAAACGTACGCCGAGGCGGACGTCGTGCCAGACTGGAGGAGGTATGAGAGATAGACTAATTTCAGACATCAGGATCATCCGATTTCCGTGACTTGCAATTGTGTGAACTAAACGACAGACTACTCAAAGCCTCTTTTGATCTCACAGAACTTGATGGTGGTCGTCTTTGGACAAAAGAGGAGTTTATCCCGCCTACTGCAGCAGCAATATATCTGAAGAAGTTGCGCGAGGAGACAGTGTGGATGCAACCGACAATCAAATTGGGTGCGAAAGTCATCAACTCTCCCCGCCTTTCAGCCTGGCATGGCGATCCGGACGCTGTGTACACATATTCCGGGTTGCGAAATCTACCATTTCCATGGACTGAAACTCTCTCTCAAATGCGAAATTCTCTCGAAAACCTGACAGGATCCCGCTTCAACAGTGTTTTGTTGAATCTTTACAGAAGCGGCTCCGACAGTATGGGATGGCACAGTGACAACGAGCCCGAATTAGGCAATCAACCCACGATCGCTTCAATCAGTTTAGGCGAGACTCGGAAGTTCCTGATGAAACACAAAAAACTAGCCTGCCGTTGGGAAAAAATGCTTACGAGTGGTTCAGCCCTGATCATGGCCGGTGAAACACAGCGTTATTGGCGGCATTCCATACCAAAAACCAAAACACTCCAAGGAGAAAGGATCAATCTGACTTTTCGACGGATTGTGACAGCCGAATAGTTGCGGTAACGCTGCTCAAGCGCTACCAGCTATTTCTCAGTTCACGTAACTTTAAGAATACGGTTTTACGGTCTGGGTTGTCAGGCAGATCAGGAAAACTGTCTCGAAGTCGCTCAATCACGGTCGGACTGCTCAATCGAAAGAACGTATTGAAAGTCTGCTCCATCTCCAGGGTTGTGACCAGCGCATTGTCCGGGTTTTGGTTTTCTATCTGCCTCAGAAGATCCGCTGCAATGCGATTGTCGGGTTCGCGGTCAAGTGTGAAAGCGAGGTTGTTGGCGATATAGTCATGACCGGGGTATACCTTTGTCTCGGCCGGTAATTTGTCAAGTTGGTTTGCAAATGTCTCATAGAGTTCATGGGGGTGTCCGCCATTGTGACAATTCCCCGCACCGGCATTGAAGAGGGTATCGCCGCACAATAGTGCAGGGGGATCGCTGTGAGAAAGGAGACAGATATGACTCATGGTATGGCCGGGCGTATCCATCGCCTCAAGTTCCACCTTACCGATTTGAATCACGTCGCCAGCACCGACACCGCGATCGATTCCACGTATTTTGTCCTTGGCATTCTTATGGGCGATCAACTGGGCACCGGTTGCCTTAATCACCATATCGTTGCCGCCGGTATGATCGTGATGTTCATGTGTGTTCAAAACCGCTGTAATCTCCCAGCCGCGATCTTTGGCTCTGGATAGACACTTTTTGTGGTCCAGCGGATCTATTGCGATGGCTTCACCTGACTCTGCGCAAGCAATCAGATAGTTGAAATTACGGTAGGCATTATTTGTCCAAATCTGTTCAACGATCACTTTCTACTCCTCTCTTTGGGCTTTATTTCGATTTTGCGCATCACGGGCAGGATTGGTGATGTGCTCTACGTCATTCATATCTTCACCCGAAATTCTATATGCCTGGCCGAATCCCTTGACATAGACCGCTCGAACAGGTTGCAGGGTATAGAGATTAAAGTCGGCAAGCTGGACCAGAGTATCGACAATCGCACCGAAACGTTCCCGGTAGTTCGGAAGCCAACCGGCAAACTCATTGCTCTGTCGATCATGGAGCTTGGCTTTGCAGGTAACTACAACCCGCTCTCGGGCAAAAAGATTCGGGGAATCTTTTTCGCTTGTGATTACCATGGCTGAAATCGTGTTGTTACTTGCAATATTGTGCGTGTGTTCCGCGAGACTGCTGAGAAACACGCCAAACGACAGATTGCCCATATAGACATAAGGCGCATAACTCACGGAGGGTACCCCATCAGCAGAAACAGTTGCCAACTCGACTGATAGATGACGTTCAATCAATTCATCGACTTCACTACGAATCTGTTTGTTTCGGCCAGACATCCTATACCTCTCGTCCCATTGCCTCGAAACCAACTTCCAAATCCGCAATCAAGTCGTCGGTGGCTTCCAGTCCGACGTGTATGCGAAGCGCCGGACCTTCGGCTTCCCATTTTGTAGCGGTCCTGTAATCACTCGGATTAAAGGGAATCAGCAGACTCTCAAAACCTCCCCAGCTGTATCCGATACCGAATAGTTTCGAGTTGTCTACAAATGCCGCGACAGCGGAGGTTGGTACCGGATTAAGGATAAATGAGAACAAGCCACTTGCACCTGAAAAGTCTCGTTTCCAAATTTCATACCCGCTATCTCCTGGAAGTGCCGGATGCATCACTCTAGCGACTTCCGGGCGTTCTGAAAGCCACTTGGCAACGATCATCCCTGATTCATAATGCTGGCGAAGGCGTGTCGGCATGGTCCTCAATCCGCGCAACCCCAGAAACATAGTGTCAGGTCCGGCGCATTGTCCGCTGAGGCGTACACTATCCCGAATGGTGTAGTAGTGTTCATCAGTCGTTGTAATGATTCCCAGCATCGCATCCGAGTGTCCGGTGATGTATTTTGTGGCTGCGTGTATCGAGACATCCACACCCAAATCGAACGGTTTCAGATAGATTGGTGTCGCCCACGTGTTGTCCAGCAGAGTAACAATCCCATATTCTCTGGCAACTGATGTAATTGCGGGAATATCCTGTATTTCGAATGTCTGGGAACCTGGTGACTCCAGAAAAATGATTTTGGTTTCCGAGCGAATCAATTCTGAGATTCTGTCGCCTATCAGGGGGTCGTAGTAGGTCGTTTCCACACCGTATCGCTTTAACACAATATCACAGAATGACCGAGTCGGTTTGTAGACACTGTCCGTAACCAAAACATGATCGCCACTGCCAGTGAACGCCATGATTGAACTGGTGATTGCGGCAAGCCCGGATGATGTTGTAATTCCTCCATACGCTCCTTCCAATTCTGCTGCCGTTTGTTCCAACGCAAAACTCAAAGGAGAGCCATATCTGCCATAAGTAATCTGGTTCATTTTGCTGCGATTTGCATGAGAAATTTCCAAGTCCTCGCAAGTGTCGAACAACACAGTTGAACCGTGATAAACCGGCAGGTTGACAAATCCCTGGCTGAATTTCGGGTTTCTCCCTAAGTGTGCCGCCAAAGTGTCAGGAGACGAGTATCGTGATTTTTCCATGTAGACTTCCGATTTTGGTAGGGTTAGTCAAAGCTTAATCGTGTCTGCGGTTCATAAATGTCGAAGTGCTGACGTGTGAGCGCATGTGGCTGTAAACCACTATTCACGGTTAACCCCAAACTTCGACCGTCGATCGAAAATCCGCATCAAAAAATTGAGAAATGCGCTTCAGTTGGGTTTCGGTCGACACCATTGATCGGAAGGATGTCCTGAGGACATGCTGAGAATGCCATGATGCAGTCCATCGTTGCGCGAAACTGTATGTAATCACCAGGCTTTGAAACTGGTGCCTCCCACGACAGATTACCTGAGGGGGTCCACGGAATGTTCATAAACAGATTCATCGGACTGGGCACTTCCGGCGCATCATGCCCGATCTCCTTCATTGCACTGATCAGGTTGTCAGAGCAATTGTCGTGATATTCTTTACAACCTAGCAGTTTGTACCGGTGATCGTCGCAGGCAGCCATTAACAGATCATGTATTCCGCCTGAAGTGTCCTCTTCTACATCAAGAATTGCACGTCGTTTGTTCGTATACAGGGAGTCACCCGGTTTGAATGTCATATTCATCAAGGTTGGACGTGTGTGTTCGTTAGACTGGAATTCATTCAGATCTTCCAGATTGAATGCCCAGGTATCGACAACCTGAGTACCATGGGTATTGATGACCCGAACTGACTGCCCTTTCTTTGCAATCGCAGCTTTGCCGCGTCTGGCAGGAATGACTATAGTTTCTGTCATGATTGATGCTCTTTGTTACGTATCATTCAGTAATGAACTGTTAAATTTGTTTGTCAATATAATTGTATTCAATTATCGATGGTGCAGTGCACAGTCGTATGCGAAACTTGAATCTGATCTTGAAGTAGTTTATGTCATTCTTCAGTGAATTGAGCCGGCTGATTCCGGAAATTGTCGTAAGTGTTATGGCTTGCATCATTCTGGTCGCTGATCAAACTCGGCTTGAGCGAATAAAGAATCTCCCCTTTACCCTTACGTTGCTTACGTTGCTCGCGGTTTGCGTGCTGACAGGTTCGCAGGTCTATCGGGACAGCGCGATTGTGATTGAGGGAATGTTCGCTGACGATGCGTTTGCCAATCTGACGAAGTTTATGATCTGCTTGCTTGGTGTTGCGGTTTTCGTGTATTCGAAATCGTATTCCCAACAGCGGGATATCGCGAAGAGCGAGTATTACGTCTTGGGGTTGTTCGGAATTCTGGGCATGATGATCATGTCATCGGCAGACCACCTCTTGGTGCTCTATCTTGGGCTCGAACTGATGTCGCTTTGTCTCTATGCGATGATTGCGTTTCAAAGAGACTCTGCGCTGGCTACCGAAGCGGCGATGAAATATTTCGTTCTCGGAGCGATTGGATCAGGTTCACTGCTTTATGGGCTCTCGATTCTCTACGGCTTGACCGGGTCGCTGGACATTTCAACCATTCATGCGACGTTGGTGGATTCGACCGAGCAGAATCTGCCTTTGATTTTCGCTCTTGTATTCGTCGTGACAGCGATTGCGTTCAAACTGGGTGCTGCGCCTTTTCACATGTGGGTACCCGATGTATATCACGGTGCGCCAACCGCGACAACAGTCTATCTGGGATCGATGCCGAAAATTGCCGCTTTCGCGATGCTGATGCGTCTTTTGATTGGTGGGTTGGAGAGTCTGGCACCAGTCTGGCAGGATATGTTCATCATTATTGCATTGCTATCCATTGCCGTGGGCAATCTGATTGCGATTGCGCAGAGCAATCTGAAACGGATGCTTGCATATTCGACCATCGCTCACATGGGATTCATGCTTCTTGGAATACTGAGTGGCAGCCAGGAAGGATACACAGCCTCACTGTTTTATGTGCTGGTATACGCCGTTATGAGCCTTGGCGCGTTTGGTGTCATTGTCATATCAGCCAGCAAGGGTGACGAGTCTGACTTGATCAAGGATTACAGCGGATTGAATGGACGTGACCCATGGATGGCCTTTTGGCTTATGCTATTGATGTTTTCACTCGCGGGGGTTCCACCAACAGTTGGATTCTACGCGAAACTCGCGGTCATTCAGGCTCTTGTGGACGCGAATCTCGTCTGGGTGGCTGTCATTGCAGTACTGCTTGCGGTTGTCGGTGCGTTCTATTATTTGCGCGTAATCAAGGTTGTCTATTTTGACGACATCAGTGAACAGCCCATAGACTTTGACACAACCACACACACGCGTGTATTGCTTGGTTTCAACGCAATTGTCCTGGTGGCGATTTTACCTTGGGTCGGTAGTGCCATCGCCATATGTCAGCAAGCGATATTGAGTCTTGATTGAGAGTTGCTGGATTACTCCGTTACGGGATTGTGGCCTCGTTAAATTAGCAGTGATTGAAAAAAAGTCTGTATAATTTCACTTGATAATGTTGCGGGGTAGAGCAACTTGGAAGCTCGTCGGGCTCATAACCCGGAGGTTGCTGGTTCAAATCCGGCCCCCGCAACCAAATTAACCGACATACCTGAGACAAGGGTGTCGGTTTTGTTGATTTAGGTTGACAGAGACGGGTTTTTGGGGACTCATACGGACTACTCCGGGTGGCTAAGATGTACTGCAGACCTTTCTCCAAATCACAATGGAGCACGCTACCCGAATTAACGCACTCGCTCCGTTGCAATGTGGCCAGCGAACTGTGTGACGAAAGTGTGTAATCCTGTCATTTCGCTTAACTCAGTATACTCTCCGGACTCGGATGCCGAACGCGGTGACATCAGAACAGAGGCCGCTGTGTAGAGTTGTTCTTGCATAAGTTTTCGACAAAGAATATTGTATCGAGTCGCATAGGATGCACCTTCGAACTCTCGGAATATTGGGAAATGTGGGGACACATCCTTGATAGGGTTACGCGAACCCTCCGTATCCTCAACAAGAATTAACCAGCCAACAAAAGGGGGAGGTTGCTCGCCGAAAGCTCCTTCGCGGTAGGCTGTCCAGAGGTCGTGAGCACTACCGATTGCCTCCTCTGTGCGGTTGTTGAAGTTATTTCCGAAGGATGGACCAACCTGGCTCTTGAATTCGAGGGCGGCTATCAATCGACCGCGATTGATTACAACGAGATCCCAGAGTTTGGTGGGTCGGAAAAAACCCGGCAGAGTCACGACAGGTCGTTTTATATGAATGCTAGCGAGAGCTGGACCATTGGCACGCATGACATCTTCCACGAGTTCGATAAATCCGTCCATGTTCTTTCCGGCAGTAACGCTCGCACGTTCGCCTTGGTCGGCCTTTCCGGATTCAATCTGCTTTTTTCGAGTTTTCTCGCGATTGGTCCAAAACATCTTCACCGCTTCGCGCGCTTTCTCTTCATAGTCTACGAGGTCAATTGGCACAGTACGTGTTCCAATTAGTTGTGTGAATTGTTGTCGCTGAGCGTAGCACGCTCATTCGCATTGAGATTGTAGAGTTCAAAAACCGCAAGGTTGCAGGCATCGATATCACCGGCCTCAGCGGCGGCGGCAAGGTTGTGCATCTGATTGTCGGAAACAGTTGAACAATGCGGTAGCCGTATCCGGCGAAGGTATTGTGCCTGGAAGCGTAGGTAGCCACCGCGCATCCGAGTTGAGTAGGATGCAACAAATAGCTGTGCGATACCAGAAAGCAGAATAGCTTGAAGAGCTCGAAGATTCCAGCGATCAGACGTGATGTAGTACAGGTTATGGTGGGGATAAAGATACCCGTCCTCGTAGACAATATGAGGTTCGCCCTTGATGTCGGGGATGAGAAGTTTCGGTGTTCTAGCCAGGCTCGGGTAGATACGATCGATGGTACGATACCAACTGGATGGGGCTTTCTGAGCAATGTGACGTTTCGCTATCTGTTCCTTGCGATCTTCCAGATGGCGCTTCAGGCGCGGGTAATTCTCAAGTGCGACCAGTCGGCCTTCATGAGCAAAAGGATTTACGACTCCAAGGCCGCGCCACTCGACAGTACCGGAAAGAATGTCCCCCGTCATGGCGATTGGGAGTTTGCATTCGTCCTCTACATCAAGGTCTTTGAAAGGACCGATGAATGCCTCGTCCGCACCGGTGGCGACACCAATACCAACTTTACAGCCTGCTTCCTCGATTGCAGGAAAATCCTTCTCTAGACGTCTCACGAGTGCGAGTTGATCGGATGTATTCAAGATCCAGGGATGTGAACCCTCGGTGACATTCGCGAACTCCTCGACAGTAGCGTTTACAGATGGCGGCGAAGCATCAGTCAATTGACTGGCAAGTACCGTCAGCGATGACGAGTTGATCTCGGGCTGGCGAGCAATACGTGTCGTGCCGGGCTTTTGTCGACCAATGATGAATATCGCAGGATATGTGATCACATTTGATTGAAAGGCAGGAGTATCGAACATGTCAACATAGACTTGGAGGTGGAATTTCTCTGATACTAGTTGGCGCAGTGGACCGCCATAGCGGTTTTTCATCCAGCGGTCGGCGCAGATAAAACCCAGCTTTCCACCGTCGCACAATTGGACTAGCGACCGTTCGATGAATGGAATGTATATATCGGCGCGATCGAAGAATGTGCTGTATCGGTTCCGGTATTCGGTGACCAATGCGTCTGGGATCAGCTCTTGTCTAATGTAAGGAGGGTTACCGACGACGAAATTAACTGGCAGTGGCAGATCGGTAAGTAAAAAATCATCCTGAATCAGCCATGAATCGATGAGTGTCAAGGCGTCAGTTCGGTGAATTCCTGCGTCCAGGAGCAAAGCGTTCAATTTGGTACGCGTGGACTCGAATGAGATTTGATTCAGTTCAACCGCACGAATACAGTTAGTGAGAGCTGTGGGTGGGATGTCTTCCGTCAGTTCGCGCCAAACAGTGAGAAGCCGCTCGACGGCTGCAAGCAGAAACTCACCGTCCCCGAAAGATGGTTCCAAAAGACGCAGTTTATGAATTGGCTGGTCTGGAGTATAGCCAACAAGATCAAGAATGAAGTCGACTACTTCGCGGCGAGTATAAACAGCACCGCGATCTTCTGTTCCAGCATGTGACAGTTGCTTGAGAGCTTCCTCAACAAGGCAGAATCCTGGTAGGGATGCCTGCCTGAACAGAGGGGCCGGAATGAACGCAGCTTTGGGCATGCTCACGAGTCTGTTACAGATGGACTGCCTAGGAGGCAGATTTTAGACAGGAATAAATCTTGGCATTTTTTCCTTTTAAAAAAGTCGCTTACGACACGACATGCCAGCCATAGCGCTGAGATGCAATTGTCCTTAATTCTGCAGTTGTTCATCACGTGTTCGTCAGGGTTAACCGTGATTGTGGTTTGCCAAATAGGTCTAATTCACCGTTTATTTTACTCGCGCACCATATCATACAGTACGACGATACCTGAGGCTGGGCCGGACCGGAAAAATCCAGCGCATCCGATACAATGATGATCAACAACAGGTTACAGACCCGGCCCGGCAAACCAGACTGAAACCACGATTTTGCCCCTCTTACTGAGAGGCGACAGAAAAAGGGAGGGAACTTCGGATTAACGCGCTCGCTCCGTTGCAATGTAGCCAGCGAACTGTGTGGCGAAAGTGTGCTACCCTGTCATTTCGCTTAACTCAGTATACTCTCCAGACTCGGATGCCGAATGCGGCGACATCAGAACAGAAGCCGCTGTGCAGAGCTGTTCTTGTATAAGTTTTCGCCAAAGAATGTTGTATAGAGCCGCATAGGATGCTCCTTCGAACTCTCGGAATATCGGGAAATGTGGGGATACATACTTGATAAGGTTGCGCGAACCCTCCGCATCCTCAACAAGAATCAACCAGCCAACGAAGGGGCAGGGTTGCTCGCCGAAAGCACCTTCGCGGTAGGCTGTCCAGAGGTCGTGGGCACTCCCTATGGCCTCCTCTGTCCGATTGTTGAAGTTGTTACCGAAGGATGGATCAACCTGGCTCTTGAACTCAAGGGCGGTATATACCGAGGCGCATGACGAGAAAAAGTGGCTGTTGGTCGGGCCGCTGCATCGCAATGCCAGACTGCTGCCATGCCGCACCGGACAGCTGCCCGGCCGGTTTGACAGGAAGGGCCGGGTCAGCGGTTACTCGTTCACCGAGCTGCACAGTCTGTATGAGGATCTGTCGCGGATGCGTGACTTTCGTCACCGACAGGGGGTCAAGCATATCCTGGAGTGTTCATTCGCCATCCTGGCGCAGCTGTCGGTTATTTTCGGCGCACTGACAGCGGCGGCACAGTTTGCGGCCGCGCTGACGCAGGAGGAACTGGCGCGGCGCTCGGCGGCTGGCGCAATCCGAAGAACGGCAGTATGAGCCGCCGTTGCATAATCTACACTTATGTGGACGCGGTCTGACTGTGGTATTATGTTCGAAAGAACGGACTGCGAAGCAGGACGCGCCAGAGCCACCACGGTAGCGCTCGGTACTTGTGTCTGCGCCTGTGTTCTGGCTTGTTCCGGAACGTGGTCGTAAGTCCCAGAAGTTTAACTCCATGAAATTCAGTAGACTACCCCGAGTCCTGAAGGCCGCGTACAGTGGGTCGAATGTTGTCCGTCGCGTGGAACACTTCGACGGCTGGACCGACAGAGCACTCTCGGAGGAAGCGGGGGACGGGTACAACCACGCTGAAACCGTTAGGGAATACTACAACCTTTGCAACGAATTCATGGTGTACGGTTGGGGCGAAGCTCTGCACTTCGCGCCTTTGACACCCGGGGAAAGCCTGACAGACTCGAAGATCCGACATCAGCGTTACATGATCTCCAAACTGGCGCTGCAAAAGGGGATGACGGTGGTCGATGTCGGTTGCGGAATCGGCGACCCCATGCGTCGGGTCGCGCAGGAGACCGATGTCAGGGTGGTCGGGATCAATATCAGCGAAGTCCAGTTGCGGAGGGCGAGGTCGTTGAACGCCGAAGCGGGTCTCGATGGCACGGTTGATTGTGTCGCGTGCGACTTCATGGACATGAGCGTTTTCGAGGACGGTGCGTTTGACCGGGGCTACGCCATCGAATCGACATGCCACGCGCCGGACAAGACGCGCGCGTTCGCCGAGATTCTCCGGGTGCTGAAACCCGGCGCCCTTTTCTGGGGTCAGGAAATGTGCATGACGGAGAGGTTCGATCCCGGCGACAGCCAGCACCTTGCCATCAAGCAGGAGCTGATGCACGGTATTGCGCTCAAGGACATCGCGACGATGGTCGAAGTGGACCGGGCACTCGAAACGGCGGGCTTCCAGATCGTCGAAAGCGTCGATCGGGCGGAGGACGCGCGCATGCCGTGGTATCGCCCCTTGGAAGCGGGGCATGGAACGCCGGGCAACGCCTGGCATCGGGTTCGGCTCCGACACCGAGCGATCTTCGGGGCGACAAAACTGGCGGAATTGCTGCGGATATTCCCGAAAGGCTCTGCCGACATCGTCCGGTTCATGATGCGAACCGCCAACGCCTACGTTGCGGGCGGCAGAACCGGGATTTTCACCCCGATGTACTGTTTCTTGGCCCGCAAACCAGATTGAGTGCGGATCAGCGATGCTCGACAACTGGACGAATGTTGAGGGGTATTGCCATACCCGCTGCGATATATCACCTTTGAGGCCGGGATCAGGGAGCATCTGCTCCGCGTCGCGGGTTCGGAAATACGGATTCGAAAGCAACGAGGCTGTGGCCGATTCCTGACATTGCCGAGGGTCTAACGACCCAGCCGTTAGGTTTGCCAGACGAGCCCATCATGATGCTCCTCAACGATCGGAACGGCTATTTTACCAAGTCAGGGCTGGGCTTTGAACTGCACCGTGATCGGCGCGGTGCTCGCCGAACTTTCCATCCGGTCGCGAATTGACACCGATATGGAATGGCTGCACATTATCGACCCAACGGAAACGGGCAGCCCCGTTCTGGATTCCATTCTGAACAAAATTGTCGACGAATCGGTTCAACGGAACGCTCAATATCAGATCGAACGACTTGCCGCCCAAGCTGAGATGCAATTGTCCTTAATTCTGTGCTTCTTCATCTCGTGCTCATATCATACAGTGCGACGATACCTGACGCATGGGGATAGAACTTCCGATAATAGATTTCGAGGTTGTCGGTTTCTCGTGCCAGAGTGATTGTGGTGTAAAATATCCTAAAGACACGCATCTTCAAAATTTCACTTTGTGTAATCTGCGAGTGGGTTTTGGGCGTTGGTAAAACCTTGTAGTACAAGGTTTTTCTATTTATTACATAACTCCGACTGCGTAGTGGATTTTATGGCCGAAACTGAAGAAAATTTCGATGTGGTAAACGATCAGGATCAGGTGATCGATCGCCTTCCAAGATCTGAAGTCCATGCTCGCAACCTTCTGCATCGTTCGGTCCATGCACTGGTAGTCGACAGAAACCAGCGCGTTTTTCTCCAACATCGCAGTGATGATCGAGACTGCGACCCGGGCCTTTGGGACTCTTCCGTAGGCGGGCATCTGCAGGCAGGCGAAGAATACGACCATGCGATAATTCGTGAAGCTCAGGAAGAACTGGGTATCGAACTTGAAGTTACGCCTCCAAGACTGTTCAAATTGCAGGCCAGCCAAGATACAGCCTATGAATTCTGTTGGGTATACCAGGTTTATGATGACGGTCCGTTCAAAATCGATCCGAATGAGGCAACGGAAGGAAGATGGTTCTCAAGGCAGGAAATTGATGAATGGATTGCCAATACGCCTGAAACCATCACCAGCAGCTTCCGATTGATTTGGAAAAACTACACCGAAATCGGTGATACCGATGACTAAGCCACTGATCGGTGTTACCAGTTACGTTCGCAACGAAGAAAACAGATTCACTATCCCTGCAAGATATGTTGAGTCGGTGGAGCGAGCTTACGGCATTCCCGCAGTTTTAACACCCACGACAAGATCACCCGACGAAATCGTCGACAAATTCGACGGGTTTGTGCTGACCGGCGGTGCTGATGTTGATCCTTCTGAATACGGTGGCCGGAATGATGAGTCGGTTTACGGTGTTGATCTGGAAAGAGATCAATATGAACTCGCGATAGCGCGTACGTTGATTGAGCGATCAGTGCCACTTCTGGCGATTTGTCGGGGTATCCAAGTGCTCAACGTTGCGCTGGGCGGCACTCTGGTCGAACACATTCCAGATGAATTCGGCGAATCTGTCATTCATAGAGACGAGAATGTGAATCACGTCCTTCACTCCGTTTCGATCGATCCGAAATCCGCTTTGGCGAGAATTATCGGCGAGACAGAAATTGAATGCCCGTCCTATCACCATCAGAGTGTCAGAGATGTGGCGTCGGGGTTTACTGTATGCGCCAGGTCGGACGATGGGGTGATCGAGGCGATTGAGTCAGATCGATATCCGAATGTGATCGCTGTTCAATGGCATCCCGAATATGTTGCGGACTCCGACCAGAGCCAGCAACGCCTGTTTGACAAACTGATTGAGTGGGCAGGCGGCTGAACAGAGGACTATCGTGGTTTTTTTGTTGAGATCACCAAATTAGCGCGCCCATCAGAAAACATCATAAGTTTCTCTGAATTTGCCTGTAGCGGACTTGTGAACTTTTGAGAATGGATTCGTCAGGTTCTTCGGCCCTACAGTGGATATCTGGCGGTATGGAAAATTTATCCGGTTATTGTGGTTTTCTCACAAATTTCCATGTGGCCAGCAATCCGAATAAAGCAAACGGAAGACTGGCAAGAAAAATCCACTGCGCCACTGATTCGACAGTCTCGTTGGCAACATTGACCTCTAATCCAACAACATTCGCTACTATACCAATATAAGCGGCCCCTATCGCATACCCAAGTCTATGGATGGTTGGGATCGCCGCAGAAGCCCGCTCACGATCTTCATGACCAGCCAGAGTTAGCATCCGGCGAAGAATGCTGGTCCAAGCGACACCAAATCCAGCGCCTTCCGAGAGTGCGAGCAAAGCCAGCAGGTACACCGGTCCGTCTACGATGACGTAGACAAACCCCGTAATGCTCAGAGTCAGGACCGACATGCCAAACATGATGGCGCGTGAATCCTTGGATATCGAAATTCCGGAAACCGCCACTGCCCCAAGACTCCAACCCACTGCGGTGCAGGCAACGACATAACCCGCTGTAAGAATGGGTATTTTATGTATATGGACCATGAACAGCGGCCCATATACGGTGACCACCATTGTTGACATGGCGAAACAGAGGATCATGGTCAAACCCGCACCTACCCGGTTCTGAAATCCAATTGGCCTCTCGGGTAGAAGACGGTTTCCCCCACCTCTAGCATCCATTCGAAGGAACCACCCGAGGAAGCCAATACCTGACAACACAAGAATGGGTGTCTTGCCAATTGATGGATCGATACCCGCTGCGGCAATCAGTAAAACACCAACAGATAAAACGGAAAGTCTGCGAACTGGGAAACTGTGATTCGCTTCACCAACCTCATGATCCGATTGCTCTGAGACATGCGACCGAATCCAAATTGACAAAACCACTGACATGATTGCGAAGAACCAGAAGGCACTTTGCCAGGAAAGCTGCTGTGCGAAAAATGCACCAATCAACGGTCCTAGAAACGCAGAGGCACCCCATATTGCAGACACTGCAGCCATCACCCTTGGCATAAGGCGTTCTGGGAAAAGTGCACCGATTGCGATAAAGGAAATGGCGATTAACCCGCCGCCGCCAACACCCTGCAACAAGCGTCCAAGCAAGAGAACCGGCATAAAGTGTGCCAATGCGCAAATGATACTACCGGATGCAAACACCAAGGCGGCATAGCTCATGGGATTGCGCAGTTGATAGCGGTAAACCAAAAGTCCACTGCCTGCACCGACAACGATGGACCCAATTTCGTAAAGCGCAAAGGTCCATGGAATCAGAGAAACGCCTCCGATTTCCCTGACGATTATCGGCACCAACGTCGACATGGCTGTTACCATGGAAGCATGAAGCCAGACAGCAAGACAAACCAACACCAGGGGCTTCCGATGACTCTTACCTAGAACTTCCTTCCATCGAGAGTTGACAGCGTGTGAACCGGGGTTGGTATTCATGCTTTCAACACACAGCTGGCGAATCGCATTGGCGGTGAATCAGGAATTGCGACAAGATGCCTTGCCAATAGCACCATTTTGTCCGCACATTTGACCGGAAAATCAGGCAAATTCGCATAAGCCAGCGTATCGACGTAATAACCGGACAGACTGACTGCGATAAAGTCTCCATTTTCAAATTTTGTCGATACGGAATTTGCAGACACTGAACCATTTCAGTCATTTGTATAGGTAGTGGGTTGACACACCTCAATGACAATGGATCAAAGAGCCTTTTCTGCCAGAATGGCACTGATCGACGATTTGCAAGTGAAAACCGTCCTATCGCAATCGCCTTGGAACCGGGCTAACCGATTGTAACAGCGCTATTGGATTCTTGATGTGCTCGTCGTACTTCTTCCGCGACGATCTGCAACCCTCGGTCAACAATTTCCGGACGACCGGCGTAGCTGATTCGAATGCACTCGTGGCGGTGAGTCCACTCGCCTTCAAGTCCCGGAAAGAAAAAGTTGCCCGGGACAACATAAACATCTCTTTTCTTCAACCTTGCATACAACTCGTCGTCTGTAATCGGCAAGCCCGGGAACCAGAGCCAGACAAAAAATGCACCTTCTGGCTCATGAAGCATATAGGGCAGGTCTGCAAAGTGAGTTCGTATGGACGCAACAGTGCTGCTCAGCGCGTTCTGATAGTATGGGCGTATGATTTCGCGGCTTAGTTCAAGGATCTTTCCATTCTCTACAGATTTAAGTGCCAGAAAGGATCCAAAATTTCCGCTGGCGAGTGTCATGATCGCGTTTGCACAGGTAAACAGCTCGATCAACTCCGGCTTGGCGATGATGATCCCGGTGCGAGTGCCGGGCAGCCCCAGTTTCGAAAGACTCAGAATCAGTATGACATTCTCATTCCAATCGACCGTGGCATCGCGGAACACAATTGAAGGAAAGGGCAGTCCGTAAGCACCGTCAACGATAAGCGGAATATCATGCTTGTTCGCAAGTGCCATCAATTGACTTACCTCGTCGTCAGTAACCACGTTGCCTGTCGGATTGGTAGGTCTCGAAATACAAATGGAGGATATCTTGTCGGAAATCTCGATATTCGCAAAATCGATTTCGTACTTGAATGTGTGATCCGAGGTTGTCAGGATGTTCGGACGAATGGAACGAAATCTGGTTTCTGCTTCATCAGCCTCGTTGTATCCGATATATTCAGGTGTCATGGGTAGCAGGATCTGCTTTGGTTCGCCATCGGGATACTTGCCGGACAGCAGTCGAAACATGACTGTGAATGCCATCTGACTTCCATTGGATACTGCGATATTCTCCGGTCCGATGTCCCAGCCGAAATTCGTCCTTAGCAACTCCGCTAGTGACGCGACGAATCTATTTGATCCTTGCGGTCCCGCATAGTCTCCGATCAGGTGCTCAAATACGTTGGGGGTTTGCAGTATCTGTTCCATCTGATCATGAAAATATTCTTCGATCTCAGGTATATGGGCAGGATTTCCGCCACCGAGCATATACAGCGGACGATCTGCAGCAATTATGGGCGCATTGCCAAGATCTTTCATCAGGTTGATGATGCCGACTTCGTTGTATATCCTATCTGCCCAAGACGACAATTTCATGATATCTGCTGATTATTGGTGAGAGGGCTGATGTCGGGCCAATTGGACTTGGCTAGCCGGCCCGATTTTGATAAACGATCAAATCCGCAAGAATATTGAGCGCCTCATCCCGAAATGTATCTTCAATCAATTCGGTAGGTACTGTATCCTCGCTCAGCTCGGTCACTGCTTCCCAGCCCATTGACATTCGCAGATCATTCAGAGCTCGGAGGTCGATCTCACGTTCGCTCTTGAGTACTGATTCGCGTTTTTCTTTATTCAGGTAGATTTTCGGTTGATCGAACCTGCGTTGACTGTTTCGCTCTCGTTTCACAAGGTAGTCAACCACTGGATTCATCTCGGTCCGCTGCTTACTGCGAGAATTCAGGTTTGGTACCAAACCGCGTATTTTGGAAGCGTTTTGCCATTCCACGAATGGTTTGGCGCGTTTGATTTTGCTACCCGGAGTAGAGTTCTCGTACGATCGCTCACCTGCATTTTGAGCGAATTCGTTGGTTGCGAATGGAATATCCGGCTCAACTCCGTGATAGTGTGTGCTTTCTCCGTTGACGCGGTAAAACTTGGCGGTTGACAGTTTCAAAGTTCCGGCATTTTCTGTTCTGGCAACTCTGTCAAGCGGCCAGATTGTTTGCAGCATACCTTTCCCGAATGTGGTTTCTCCCACAATCACGCCTCGACCATAATCCTGCACCGCGCCGGCAAAAATTTCTGACCCGGAAGCACTTTGTCTGTCAACCAGCACAACCAGCGGGCCGTCATAGGTGATTTTTCCGGTTGAATCAAAGCGGACTTCCAACTCACCGTCGGTGGATTTGACCTGGACTACGGGACCTGATTCGATAAAAAGGCTGGTGAGATCAACTGCTTCGCTCAGTGCACCACCGCCGTTACCTCGAAGGTCCATCAGGATGCCGTCAACTTGCTGATCATTCAGTTGCTCCAACAGCAACGCGACATCCTTTGCAGAACTTCGTACCGATTCCTGATTGTCATCGGGAAAAAGTGACGCATAGAATGCTGGCAATTCAATGACTCCCAACTGAAGCAACTGGTCATCCTCTACGATCTCTACAGTCGATTTCCGAGCCATCTGGTCTTCAATCTTGACCTTATCGCGGATGATTGTGATTTCCACTGGCTGAGATCCGGGAAGGGCTTCCTGAGGAATGATCTTCAAGGTCACGTAAGTACCCTTGCGGCCGCGAATCAGATCAACGACGTTACTTAACCGCCAGCCGACGATGTCATGAAATCCATCGTTTTCACCCTTTACCCCGACGATGCGATCACCTTTCTTGATCAGATTGCTGCGTTCTGCCGGGCCGCCGGTTATCAGGGAGTGGACAACGGTGAAATCGTTCTCAAGCACCAGGACTGCACCGATCCCTTCGATTTGCTGTGAGAGGGTGATCTCGAGATCTTCAGTGCTGTTCGAGGAAAAATACGCAGAATATGGATCAAGTTCCCGCAGGTAGGCATTGAGAAACAGTTCGGTTACATCATCCGCCTTATATTGAGAGACGTTGTTCAGACGTCTGTCATACCGTGATTCCAGAACATCACGGTATGTGTCCGTGTTACCTTCGAGCATGAGCGTCAGAATGTCATCCTTGACCAGGCGCTTCCACAGCCAGTTCTGGTCTTCATTGTTCCTGGGCCACTCGGCTTCCGATCGATCATTGGCCAGTTCATCTGTCAGGTTGAAGTCGAATTGGTAGCCCAAAATGGATGAAGCATAAGCCATCCGCTCATTGACCCGTTCCCGATAACGCTCGAATATCTTGAACACCTCATCAAGATTGCCTCCAATCAGAAAGTCATCAAAATAGAGTTCGTTTTGGCGAAACTCGTCGACATCGGATTGCCGCAGGAATACTTTCTTGGGGTCCAAGGTTGTCAGATAGCTGTCAAGAATATCTGGGGAAACCTTATTGTCTATTTTGGGATGGTTGTAGTGGAGTCCCTGGGCCATCTTTGCGGTGGCAATGGACGCGATAGCATGGTAATCGACAGGTGTCAGCCCATCGGTTTGCGCGGATGCAGTATCGGTATCGACTATCTGGAAAAACGCAAAGTAGGCAAGATAGCCGGTCAGCAACCCTGCGAGAGTGATCTGTCCGGCGAATTTCCTAAATCTGGAAATTCCGGCTTGCCATCTTATGCGAGTAGTCCTATCCATGATTGAATCCGGAGTTCTTGGCGGAATGTGCCGATGCGAGTCTTCCGACGTTGTTCAGCTCTCGGTCGCGGATACCAAACTCCTCCAGAACCTTGATCGTGGAAATGACGTAGTCGAGGTTCGGGCCCCTCTGTCCGGAAGCGCTGGCTACGATACCGGCAATCTGATCCGGCGTGAGGTCCCTTACATATGAAGGATGCTGACGTTTCACGACAAATACTATGGCATCTACACAACGCCCGTCGTCCAGGTTGACTGGTCGTATGAATGGATCATAGGCATCGTTTAGCATTTCACGATCCTGAAGATAACCGGCAATCTCTCGCTGACGGTCAACCTCCAGCTTATAGCACATACCCGTGCACGACCCACCACGGTCCAGACCAAAAACCAGGCCCGGTCTGGAATCAGTTCCGCGATAGCGAACCGACCGGAGGCAGAGGGAACGGTGATAGCCGTATATTTTCCCGCGTCTGGCTTCTGTATACGAAAATCCCGGATTCCACATCAACGACCCATAGCCGAATACCCAAAGATTGTTCCTGGGCAGACTCAATCGCTCATAGATCGACTGATCAGCTGACACCAATGGTTCCCGAAATACTGCGTTCATACAGGTTCTCAAAATAATCCTGCGTCATCTGGACCGGATTGGTAGATGTCGACGGATCAATCATTGCCATCTTGGAAAACTGTGTGACATTTTCTCCTGACACACCGAGTTCGGACAGTGTGTGTGGGATTCCGATTCGATTTCGCAACTCCAAAACCCAGAGAATCACCGATTCCGGTGATGGGTTCGGCAGATCAAGATAACGCGCCAGTGCGGTCAGTCGGTCATCGATTGCTTGGGTGTTGAATTCGAGCACATAAGGCATGACGACTGCGTTGGTTGTGCCATGATGAGTGCCCAGGATCGAACCGCAGGGGTGGCTGAGGCTGTGCATTGCACCAAGACCTTTCTGAAAGGCAGTGGCCCCCATGGAGGATGCAACCTGCATTTGCGATCTTGCTTCCAGATTCCCGCCATCGCGGCAGGCAGGCTCCAGCCAGTCCCTGATCAGGCGCATGCCCTCGACGGCAATGCCCTGGGCGAGCGGATGATAGACGGGACTGCAGTATGCCTCAAGGTTGTGCGACAGTGCATCCATCCCGACGCCGGCGGTCAGCAGGGCTGGCAGCCCGACGGTCGCTTCGGGGTCAAGGATGACGCAAACCGGCAACATTTTGGGATGGAAAATGATCTTTTTCGTCTGATCCGAGCCATCTGTAATGACTGAGGCGCGACCGACTTCGGAACCGGTACCGGATGTGGTCGGAATCGCGATTGTCGGGACGATTGCGTCTGCATCTGCTCGTGTATACCAGTCTTCGCGATCCTCGAAATCCCATATCGGACGGGTTTGTCCAATCATCAGTGCGATCGCTTTGCCGACATCCAGTGCACTTCCGCCACCGAGTGCGATGACACCGTCGTGATGACCTGATTTGAATGCCTGGACACCCTGCTCGACATTACTTTCGATCGGGTTGGGCTGCAGGTCCGAGAAGATCGAGCAGTTATCAAGTTTTGAACTGCATAGTTCGAAAATTTGCCGCACCATCGGCAGGTCAACCAGTCCGGGATCGGTAACCAGCAATGGGCTGTTGATTCCAAATTCCAGGCAGATTTCAGTAATCTCCTGAATTCGTCCCTGTCCAAACCGCATCGCGGTCGGATAGTGCCAATTATTGGTGTGAGAACTGGCTTGATAGGTCATCTGTTCAACTGTCTGGGGAAGGCTTCAATCATAAAACATTAGATTATCGCTATTTTGCTAACTGTTATTATAAAAATTTGTGGTCTTTTCAGACAGTGTAGATTGAATTGCCAGCGGATTTGAATTCCAATATTTCAGACATTATCAGTATCATTATGTTGCAATCTGACAAACCGAAGAGTTGTTCTGAGTCGTGCATATACATATAAATCCCGTGGGTGGAATTGCAGGCGATATGTTTGTCGCGGCCGCGCTTGATCTTGCACCCGAGCTTGAAACCCCGATGCTTGCGATGTTGCATCGTCTGAATCTGTCGGATGATGTCAGCATTGATGTGAAGACCTATCGCGATTCCGTGATGGTTGGGAAGAAATTCAAAGTCAACGAGTCTTGCCTGAATCACAACCATACCGGATACCGAGAAATTCAGAATCACATCAACAATGCGGAATTACCTGAGAATGCGCGATCACTCGCGCATCGGATCCTTGATTTTATCGCTGAAGCGGAGGCATCTGTGCACGGTACTGATGTGGACAACGTGGTTCTGCATGAAGTAGGGTCTGTGGATTCACTGATTGATATCGTCTGTTCAGCATTCCTGATTGATGCGCTCGGTGAAGTCGCCTGGTCATGCGATCCTCTCCCCTCCGGGAGTGGTTTTGTTTCAACTGCGCACGGAGATTTGCCGCTGCCGGTACCCGTCGTGGCACGACTTCTGACAGGCTATCCGCTGTTCGACGATGGGCGAAAAGGGGAGCGGGTAACACCCACTGGTGCGGCAATTTTGAGAGCCATCAATCCGGAGTTCAATGATTGCCGGGCCACGATGATACTCAGCGGTACAGGAATCGGATTTGGGTCGGCTTCGTTTGAAGGAATCAGCAATGTGGTTAGACTTCTCTCATATAACTCGGACGGAGGTGAATTGCAAGATGAGAGAGTTTGCCTGCTTGAATTTGAGGTCGATGACCAATCTCCGGAAGACCTTGCAATCGGATTGGACAGAATACGCGCATACGAAGGTGTACTGGATGTATTGCAGATTCCTGCCTTTGGCAAGAAAGGGCGAATGACCGCACATATACAGGTACTGGGCAGGGCTGGATATATTGAAAAGATTGCGTCAAGTTGCCTTTCAGAAACCGCAACATTGGGAGTTCGTTATCAGCAGGTCGACCGGAAGGTAACAGCCCGACGTTTACTCCATCATGAGCAGGGCGAAAGGCAGGTGCCGATAAAAGTCGCAGGGCGACCAGACGGTTCAGAGACTGCGAAAATAGAAGCTGAATTTCTATCTGAAGTCGGAAATTACGGAACGCGGAAACGAGTTAGGCAACAGGTTGAAATTGAAGTCGAGAATCGACAAAAAAAGTCTGATTGAGGTGATGAAATCTGATCTGAATCAAATATCCGTGCAGTCGACGGAGTCTAAGCTGGGACAACTACAGTTATTGCTTCAGTCGATTGATTCGTTTGTCATTGCGGTAAGCGGTGGTATCGATAGTATGCTGTTATCTGTCGTTGCGGGCCGCATGAGCAACGTCAACGCGAGCATGGTTCATGCAATATCGCCTGCGGTTCCCGAACTCGCTACGAATAGGGTGCGAAGCTACGCCCGAAACGAGAACTGGCAACTCATGATCTGTGATGCCGGTGAGTTCAGCGATGAACGATATATGAACAATCCTGTAGATCGCTGTTTCTACTGTAAGTTCAATCTTTATCAATACATTGAAAGCAAAGTAGATGTGCAGATACTGTCGGGTACCAATCAGGATGATCTTGAAGACTTTCGTCCAGGACTTAAAGCGGCTGATCAGTATGCCGTCCGTCATCCATACGTCGAAGTTGGAATTGACAAGGCAACCATCAGAAACATCGCGCGGTTTCTGGATCTGCACGACCTTTCCGAACTTCCCGCTTCGCCGTGTCTTTCCAGCAGGGTAGAAACCGGAATTCGGATAGATGGCGAATGGTTGAAAGCGATTGATGCGATTGAACAGAGGATTCGCTGCTCGCAGAATGTCGATACGGTCCGATGTCGAGTCCGTCGGGAAGGCATCGTAATTGAATTGGCCTCGAATACACTGTCGAATATGGACAACTGCCAACGTCGCGAGATCGAATCAATGGTGCAGACTGAACTTCCACAGAATTTAGGGCTTTACCCTATAAGCTTCAAGGAATACCGAATGGGCAGTGCATTTTTGCAAGTGAATTGATGACTTTTCCTTCAGACTTCCTACCTGACGATGAACGCTCAAACCGAACCGGCTTGGATGAGGCGGTCTTCTGCGAATCCAAAACAATTGAGCAGATCGAACGAATCATTTTATATGCGACTCGTGAAGGTCGGCCACAATTACTTACCAGACTGGATCCGGAAAAGTTTTCCGCGCTTAATCATCCAGTCAGGAAAGTCGTTGATTATGAAGAGATCTCGCGCACTGGAATTGTCGGTGATTGTCCTGAATCAAGCGATTCGGATCAAATTGCAGTAGTGGCGGCAGGGACTTCCGATGTCGGTGTCGCTCGCGAAGTGGTACGGACGCTTGGGTATCATGGTAGAGATTGTTCAGAGTTCTATGACGTGGGCGTGGCTGGGCTGTGGCGGATCATGAGCATTGAGGATCAGTTGCGTCAAATGTCGATTATCGTTGTAGTGGCCGGGATGGATGCGGCGTTACCGACTGTGGTTGCCGGTTTGACCCCGTCATCAATCATTGCAGTTCCGACATCGGTCGGATACGGCGTTGCGGAAGGTGGCCGTTCCGCACTTGAAACAATACTTTCAAGTTGCTCTCCGGGAGTCGTAACTGTCAACATTGACAATGGGTTCGGAGCTGCATGTGCGTCAATTCGCATAATGAACCAAATAAAACCCTGACCGGTATGGGTCTCCATGAAAAAAGTTGAAACCGATTTTGGCGCGAAGAAGATCAACATCGACGTGCCTGACGATTCGACCGTGATCGAATTCGAGAACCCAAAATTTCTATCTGATCCGGTTATTCGAATCAAGCATGCTCTGAAGAATCCAGTCGGATCTCCACCGCTGACGGAATTGGCGAAACCGGGCATGACTGTTGCAATCGGATTTGATGATCCAACTCGGCCGCCATTGCCCTGGCAGACGATTATGCCGATAGTGATTGACGAACTGACCAGGTCTGGGGTCAGAGAAAAGGATATTTTCCTGATTTGTGCAAACGGAGCCCATCGTAAATGGTACCCTGAAGAATTGAAGAGATTTCTCGGCGATCATCTATACGATCGATTTTGGCCAAACGGACAGATCATCAATCACGACTGTCAGGACCGGAATGAGTTGAGCTTTCTTGGCCGAACCGAACGTGGAGCGTATGTAGAGCACAACAAGCGCTTCGTTGAGGCAGATTTGTCGATTTATGTGGGAACGGTATCGGCGACGTACGTTGGCGGTTACTCTGGAACCGGTGCGGTGACAGGACTTGCTTCGGCGGAGAGTCTGGCATCGCATCACGCTCATCGATTCTGGCACTCGTCTGAATCGACGACGGGCGATCATCGCACGATGATGTACCGTGGTATGAAAGCGGAAGTTCATGACTACATGGAAAAGGCCATGGACAAAAGGGTGTTTTACGTGAACTCAGTTGTAGGTGTTGGCGGAAAGATAGCCGGAGTGTTTGCGGGTTTTTCGCCGGAAGTCGAGACACCTTGCTGGGAACTGGCCGATACTTTCAATCTGTATCCTGCTCCGCAGGCCGACATCATGGTAGTCGGCTTGAGCAATTGGTTTGCCTACGGTGAAGCCGACAACACTTTGATTGCAGCCATCGGCTGTCTGAATCCTCCGAGAATCTGGCTCAACAGGCCGGTTCTTCGAAAAGGTGGTGTGGTGATTGGATTGAATCCGTCAAAAGGGGTGATCGATTCGACCATGTATCCATCTTATCAGGAGGTGATTGATCTTTATGATCGGCACCATGACATCAGCGAACTGCAACAGTACGAGTTGGAGATCAGTTCTAGGTCTCAATACCTTGATCTATATAAAAACGGAAGTTCATATCACCCCAGACACCCGTTCTGGCTGCTGTATATCGGGCACTACACTTTGCAAAGGGCGTCAGCAGTAATCATGGCGGGAACCGAGAACCCGGGGGCGTTTCGCAAACTCGGTATTACGCCTGCAAGAGATTTCGATCATGCGTGGAAAATCGCCACAAAAATTACCGGTGATGGTCCGATGACAGTCGTTGCGCCTACTTTCTGGACAAGGCGTCAGTTCAAGTTTGATGTCAGTGGGCAAGGTTCGGGTGTGACAATTAACGGCTGAATTTTCCGCCAAATAGATTGAGTGCAAAATTCTTAAATTTTGAGTCTAATTTTCGATTCATTAAGAAAATCGGCGTTGAACTGGCACATAACTGGACGTTTTGAGGTAACGCGTCGCAACCTTGAATCATCATCAGATCGCTTGGGCACCCTCTGTATCCATATACAAATTTAGTTCAGTATGGTTAAATAACCAAATCGCATCAGAAATCACTAATTTGCGATGTCTTGTTTCGAATTCTGAGATTTGGAAATGAAGCAACATACAGGTGAATACACCACAAATTTCTTTGTGGAACTCGGATCGTTATTTGAACTTTTCAATTAGCTCTCTTATAAAACCAAGTATGCCAACACCAACCAACATTACTGCTACAATTGTTATTCCACTGTAGCCGAGAAAAGCACCGACCGAAATACTAATTAGCGATATCAAAAAGCCTAAATTCTGACCTCTCTTTTGTATTGAAATATTCCCTTTCAGTGCTGTGTTTTCCCAATCAATGCGATGGTCTTGTTCTTTCTCAGCCATTCGCAAAATACGGTCGGCACTCCCAGCAACTATTTTCTCGTAGCTCTCAAGCATAGATGGCGGTGGGAGCGGACCAGAAAAACTGAATGCTTCTATTATTGAAATTCGCGACTCTTTCGGTAATGCTTGGAGAGTCTTCGGATCCTCCAAGATTGCCTTCAATACGCGCCGAATTTCGGAAGAATCGGCCTCAGCAGATTCGGATTTGGAAGGCTCTTTTTCTGTAATTCCTTTCTCAGAGCCTAATTAGTCATTTTGATCAGCTTTCTTCATGCACTCCTAGTCGATCAAATTTACCCATGGACCTGTACATATCCTGACCGATTCGCACTAAATCATGGTTTCGAGCATCCTTCGGATAACGGATTAAATTGAAAGTGGGTTTGACAGCACCACCACTACCGAGCGTATAAAAAAAAGTCCGCCAAAATAATTCTTGCTCTTCGCGAGCAAAAATTTCCTTTGTTCGGATAGTCAATACAGCATAGTCGTGCGCCATTCTGTCATCTCCCATTTTCAGATACAAGCACTCATTTCAACTCGATATTGTAATCTGCATCGTTAAGAAAATTGAAAGATTTTTGAAATACAGAATCGTGTTGCAGTGTCGGCATATATGGTGACTAAAATCATCGAAAATGCTGAGTTTCGAAACTAGTCTCCTACTAATGAAAGATTGTGCAGAATTTAGTGAATTTACTTGGTTCTGGTTTCGCCAGTTTAGTCATTCAGACATCCTGTACGATTTGACGCTTCCGGGTTGACAGAGTCCATCCTACCATCAGAATCAGCAATATCAGGAATGCGATCAGTTCGAATAGTCGTTCATTGATCAGATAGGAAAATCCGATTGCGGTGACGGCAAGGTATCCCCATCTCTCGGTCCAACTCTGGTCCCGGAAAAAGTATCCGTAACACACAACAGACGAAGTCCATTGCAGACAAAGTATGAGCAATACCGGTGGAAGGACATCCCAGGTCACATTGGGAAAAGACAGGAGTTCCGGGTGATAGATGAATCCGTACGGAATAATGAATGTTGTCAGCATCAGTTTCATACCGTCTTTGGCGGTTCCGAGGAATGTGCCGCCTGAGAGTTTCGCTGCAGCCAACGCGCTGACTGCTACCGGTGGAGTCAGCGTAGAAAACACCGCGAAGTAGAACACAAAGAAGTGTGCGAGGATGGCCTCGATTCCTCCCTGCTGGAGGAATGGCACCAAAGTCAGGGAGACAACAACATAGGCGACCGGCGTCGGCAGTCCCATGCCCAGAAATAAAGAAACAACCATGGTTCCAACCAACAGGAGAATCTTGCTGTCTGGGAGTACCTGAACCAGAACGATAGCGAGTCTGTTTGACAGATTGGTTGTGAGGAATGTCTGAGCCAGCGGTCCGATCGCTACAAGCAGTAGCGACAGCAATGTGACAATGACCAGACCATCCAGGAACGCATCGTACATTTCCCGCATTTTTGGTCGATACCTTCCTTGGAATACACACAATCCCAAAGCCAATGCAATGCCCACAATTCCAGCTATGGCCGGTGAGTAATACCCGATCAGAAGTACCACAACGGCGGTAAAGGATGCAAGAAATGTCGGCAACATACGCCAGATCGCCTTGTAGTCGATCTGATCTTGCATCTTTTCCAATCTCTCGCTCTGGGCACAGGTTATAACGCCGAACGTGGTACCGGACAGAAACAGCAATGCCGGAATCAGCGCTGCCAGCGCGACTTCGATATAGGGTACGTTCAAAAAGAGAGCAATAATGAATCCCGCGAGGCCAAGTATGGGGGGCATGATCTGGCCGGAAGTCGACGCGACGGCCTCGATGGCACCTGCCATATCTTTTCGATACCCGTGACTTTTCATCATTGGGATCGTGAGCCGGCCGGTCAGTACCACATTGGACACAGCCTGTCCCATGACCGAAGCGACAATTCCGCTGCCAATGATTGCTGGAAATGCCGCGCCACCCTGTACGTGTCGACCCGTGACTTTACCGATCTCAATGACCATTTTCAGCATTCCCACTCCGAGCAGGATGGCGGCAAAAATTACCAGGAAATAGAGCTTGTCCGCTGCCAGTCTGGCCAGCCAGAACATGCCTTCGCTGACACCGAGTCCAAGATAGTGAATGACGAACCCGACATCGTATTCGGGGAGTTTCAGAATCGGGTAGGGCACCAGATAACCGAAGAAAAAATACAGGATTATGATGACGATCAGTGAAGTCAGCAACCAGCCCCAATGCAGGAAATTCAGCATCATCACCCCGACAATGAACAGAATGCCGATCGTGATGTCGAACGTTTCAAAAAAAGGATGAATCGCATCAAGGCGAAGTGCGTGAAATCGAACATAACCCGAGCCGCCAACGGCGAGAACTGTAGCGACTGCCGCGATTCCCAGTCTTATTCGCCAAATATTGTCAATCGATCCGGCAATGAACTGATCGATCAGTTCGTTGAAAGCGTGCAAGGATGCCATGCACATGACCAGAAACACAAAAGTCGCATAGAAGACCTTTGAATTGCTGATCAATCCGAATACGGAAACTCCGATGTAGAGAGTCAGTGCAGCGCCGATTATCAGAAACGTCGTGGTCAGTGCAGACCTAAGTCGTCGGGCGCGGGTCATGAAAGAAGGTCCTGCCGTACAGTATGTCGGCGTTCGGCGAATTCAATGGTTCGCCGTCTGAAGCTCGTTCAGCGTCAAACGGCGAACCTGATTGAATACTCGGTTTAATTACATCTCAGGATATGTGACAGGAACGAAATTCTTTCGCTTGTCCCAAATTCCCAGATCCTTGTATGCTCGGACGGCACCAGGATGTGTATTTTCTTCAGACAATCCGTCAACCATCATGTCTTCTGTCAATACTTTCCACAGCGCGTTGAGTTGGCTCATTTCTTCCAAGTGTGTGTGCGTTGCCATCACGTAGTCATACGCAAGCTGTTCCGGAAATTCCGGGTGCACAGCTTTGTATCCCCGGTTGAATCCAGAGAGAAAATCCTCATCCTGATGTGGCAGGGTACCTGCCTTGATGGTCATTCCAAGCCAGGTCGTTCCGAATTTCTCGTTCATCTTGTCAATCGCCCACTGATCCATCGGAATGTAGTGCAACTTCTTTCCGGACGCTTCAAGTTTTCTGAGCGGGCCGCTCAGAATGTGAAACGCCTGTGACGGATCAGTACCGTATCCGGTTACACAGACATCGGTCGTACCATCGATCAGCTGCTGAGTCAAACCACCCGGATTCAATAGACGAATATCGGTATTAGAGCGATCTATGCCGTAGGCGTGTTTCAGAAACAGCCTTGGATAGACACCCCAATCACTCTGTCCCTTGAGACCGACGGAAACTCTTTTGCCCATCATATCAGGTATTGTTTTGATTTCCGGATCGGTCGTAACAAAGAATTTCCCTTGTGACCAGTAGGCTTCGCCATGCAGCAACTGAAACTTGATCGGAATGGGATCCGGCAAGTATTCCGCCACATCTTCGGTTCCACCATGCAACGCCAGTTGGATGATTGTGTCTTCGGTTCCGAAAACGGTATGCTTCCACCGACGTTTCTCGGTCATGGCTCTAACGTTGTACATATAGCCTGGGGTTTCCTGCGCAGCGATGAACAGGTTGCCTCCACTACGAGCGACGACGTTACCGAATATGGTGTTTCCTTCCATGACACCACAGCCAAACGGGCATGTCAGAATGGAAACAAAATCTTGCGCCTTGGCGGTGTGCACCGTCACGGTGCTGGACACCAATAAAGCCAGTGCTAGTGCGCATTTAACAATATTTTTCATATTTGCTCCTCCAATTGAACTAGTTAAACGTTTCTTAGACTTGTAAATCAGCAATCAAAGTAGTTCCCACTACGGACCGATCAGAAACAACTGCTGATTGAATTCAACGAGACTGCCATCTTCTGCGAAAATCGATACAACGGTTCCGTCTACCGTACTCTCGATGGTTGTGTAGAGTTTCATGACTTCGATGAGGCAAAGCGGGTCGCCTGCTTTGACGGTGGAACCTTGCTCAACGAAGGGTTTTGATTCCGGGTCAGGTCGGCGGTAGAATGTCCCAACCATTGGAGCCCGAATGATTGTATGATCAGCGGGAGTTTCTACTTGTTCGGGTGCCTGCTGAGCTGATTCTGGATTTCCGGATTGCGGTGTTGCAGGTGCAGCCTGTTGTTCGCTTGTTTCAGGTAGCAAGACAGGATCTGCTGTCACACGGTAGCTTTGCGGGCTTTGAGCACCGACATTCCTCTTACGTACAGCCAAACGAAACCCTTCGACCTCAATTTCGATCTCTTCCGCATCGGATTCATCGATCGATTTGAGAATTTCAGCAATGTCTTGGTAACTCAAACTCACAGACTATATTCTCGGCTAAGTTTATCCGCCCTGAGACGACAGAAAAATCTTTGGATGAACTAAAGTTTCATTTTTGCAGATTGTTGTATTCAATCGTATATATCAAATATATATTCTATTTGCAAATTGGCTGGGTTATAAACAAATTACGGTTGATCCTGCGAAAATTTGCTACTGCTTCGCCGGTTTATTGAAACGGTACTTGGTGTTCAATACGCTATACTTTCGCGAATATTCAGATTAGGGCATGGATCGACATCTGGCTTAATACTTATCACTGAATGAATTTAGAGTTTATGAATTGGATATGGAACGGATACTGATCGCAAATCGCGGTGAAATCGCTTTACGAGTGGTTCAAGCCTGTCGCAATCTGGGCATCGCGAGTGTTGCTGTCTATACCGAGGCTGATCGGAAATCTCTCCATGTATTGCAGGCAGACGATAGTATCAATATCGGTCCTAACGCAGCCAACCTCAGCTATCTGAATCAGAATGCCTTGGTTCATGCAGCAGTTACCACAGGCTGTCAGGCTATACATCCCGGTTACGGATTTCTTTCGGAAAATTCTCAATTCGTTCAGCTGTGTGAGCAGGAGGGCGTGATTTTCGTCGGTCCTACCTCTGAATCAATTCGGCGTATGGGAGACAAGTCGCAGGCGCGAGCCGAAGCGGTCAAACTCAATATCGATGTTGTACCCGGTTCTGAATCGTCTTTCACAGACGCTCGACAGGCGATCGGAGTCGCACTTGACATTGGATTTCCGGTGCTGATCAAGGCCCGCGGTGGTGGAGGCGGACGAGGGATGAGAATCGTTCGCGAAAAGGACCAGTTCAATTCGGAATTCACACAAGCGTCAGCGGAGGCGCAGTCCGCTTTCGGCGACGGTGAGTTGTATCTGGAAAAATACCTGACTGGAATTCGGCATGTGGAAGTGCAGATACTGGCCGACAACCATGGAAATGTGGTTGCTCTGGGCGAACGTGACTGCACTGTTCAAAGGAGACATCAGAAACTGGTTGAGGAGTCACCCTGCAGCGTGATGAATGACAGTATGCGCAAAAGTCTGCATGATTGCGCGGTACGCCTGGGAGAGTCGATCGGGTATCGAGGGGCTGGAACAGTCGAGTTTGTACTGACCGAAGATCTGAACCAATACTATTTTATCGAGATGAATACACGCATCCAGGTCGAACATCCGGTAACCGAACAGCTTTTCGGGCTGGACCTGGTGGAGGCTCAGATTCGAATCGCAGCGGGGGACCCATTGTCAAGCATTGTCCCAAATTTGCCGATTCAAGGACATGCGATCGAGTTTCGAATCAATGCGGAGAACTGGCAGAACGATTTTCTTCCATCGCCCGGTACGATTGGCCACTGGGAGTCACCGGCAGGGACGGGCATACGTGTGGATACCCACGCCTATGAATCATTTCAAATCAGTCCATTTTATGATTCGATGATTGCAAAATTGATTGTCCATGGACACGACCGCGATCATGCAATAACCCGTGCCAGGCAGGCATTGGAGAATTTTCAGATCGGGGGAGTCTCAACTACGATCGGATTCCATCAGAAATTGTTACGGCACACCGATTTCAAAACAGGTAACATTTCCACCAAGTGGGTAGAGGACAAATTTCTTCCGGAGAACAACTGAGATGGCGCGTAAAGTTAATCTTATAGACTTGACCATGCGTGATGCGCACCAATGTCTGTGGGCAACCCGCATGACAACCGCGATGATGAAAGACATTGCCCCGATTCTTGATCGTTCAGGATTTGAGGCGCTGGACCTGGTTGGCGGCGCGGTTTTCGATGTCTGTGTCCGCTATCTTCGTGAAGATCCCTGGGAGCGGATGCGCATTCTAAGCAGCTGGGTCAAGGAAACGCCGCTCATTATCCATACACGCGGCCAAAGTCTTTTCACTTTTGAGTTCTTCGCAGATGACGTGGTTGAGCTCTCAGCAGAGCGGTTCGCCGCCAACGGTATGCGATATCACACGCCGTACGACGCCATAAACGACATTCGGAATCTTGAAATTCCTATTCGTGCAGCCAAACAGCATGGATTGCATACCATCGGAGGACTGGTCTATACCGTCAGTCCGGTTCACACCGATGAATTATACGCGGAGAAGGCGAAGGAACTGATCAAGCTGGATGTGGATGGTGTCTATATCAAGGACCCGAGTGGGCTTTTACGGCCAGATCGAGTCCCGACTCTGGTTCCCGCGTTAAAGAATGTGATAGGAGACCTGCCGCTCCAACTGCACTCCCATTGCCTGTCTGGACTCGCGCCATATACCGCGCTGCTCGCCGTGGATTACGGTGTTGATGTCGTGCACACAGCGACATCAACCCTGGCGAACGGCGCATCGCATCCACCGACAGAGCTGTTCGTACGCAATTGCAGGCGCAGAGGTTATGAGGTCGATGTGGATTTGGAGCAGGTTGAGGAAGTCGCCGACAAACTGGCTTACCTCGCAAAGACCGAAAACAAGCCGGTCGGAGAAGTCGCGGAATATGATGAATTTCACTATCACCACCAGATGCCGGGTGGAATGATCTCGAATTTGCGCTATCAGCTGGGCACACTCGGAATAGAGGACCGGCTTCAGGAAATTCTGGAGGAAGCAGGGGAGGTGAGAGCCGATCTCGGCTATCCGATCATCGTCAGTCCGTTCGCCCAGTACATCATTACCCAGTCGGTGCTGAATGTAATGGGTAGAGATCGCGGGAATGATCGCTATGATGCGGTTCCGGATGAAGTACGGCTATATGTGCAAGGCGGATATGGTGAGGTTGTCGGCGAAATCGACCCCAATCTCTATGACAAGATCACCCGAGGCGCAGAACCGATAAGAGAGCGCCCAGGTGCCCATGTTCCACCGGCTTTGGAACGCTTGCGCAGAACAAGGGGGCCGTTCGCGTCGGACGATGATCTTCTGCTGGCTGCGTTCTATGCCGAAAAAGAATATTCCGTATTGAAAGGCGAGGGCCCGATCCGCCTGGATTCCACATCCGTTGCCGGCTCACCGTTGACGACGCTGATCAAGGAACTGGCCTCGCGTCCTTCCATTCGTTCTTTCAGTCTCAAGGCGAAAACAGCTTAAAGAATCAAAAGGAGAGGTAATTATGTCCGAACCCTGCATAATCACTGTTGCCATCACCGGCGCAGTTCCCAGAAAAGAGGATAATCCCGCGGTTCCGGTAACACCACCGGAGCAGATTGAGTCGACACACGAAGCGTATGAGGCCGGTGCATCGTTGGTACACATCCATGTTCGCAATGAAGATCAGTCACCGGGTTCCGACCCGGACAAATTTGCGGAAATTCAGGAAGGTGTGATGAAACACTGTCCGGGAATGATCATCCAGTTTTCTACCGGTGGTCGCGGCAGAGAACTCAGCCAGCGCGGTGCAATGTTGGGACTTCGACCTGACATGGCTTCGCTTGCAACGGGTTCAGTCAACTTTCCTACATCGATCTATGAGAACCCACCTGCATTTGTAGATGAGCTGGCATCGGCCATGTTGCAGTATGACATCAAGCCGGAGATTGAGATATTTGACGTTGCAATGCTGTATAACGCGGCTTCGCTGGTCAAGAGAAATCTCCTTGCAACGCCTGCGCACGTACAGTTTGTACTCGGCATACCGAATGCGTTGCCGGCACGTCGAAGCTTGCTTGAGTTCCTGATTTCGGAGTTGAATGATGTTTTGCCGGAAGCAACCTGGACTGCGGCCGGTATCGCCCGGCATCAGTATACGGTCAATGAATGGTGCCTGGAGCTTGGTGGACACTGTCGTACAGGTCTGGAAGACAATATCAAGTATGATCGGGACCGGCTGGCTTCCAGCAACGCTGAACTGGTTTCAAAGATAGTTGATATCGCTGGGGAATTCGGACGACGTCCGGCAACACCGATGGAAGCCAGACAGCTTTTAGGTCTGCGAATGGCCGCTTGAATATAAGTTGTGTCACTGACAAGTCACCAATGTTGCGATTGGTCAGCGATCACCCCCGACAAAAGGATTAAGCATGTACGATTTGTATTATTGGACGACGCCTAACGGACACAAGGTAACCATGTTCCTTGAAGAAGTCGGTGTCGACTACAAGGTCATTCCTGTAAACATCGGTAAAGGCGAACAGTTCACTGCGGAATTTCTGAAGATTTCTCCGAACAATCGGATTCCCGCACTGGTTGACCATGAGCCCGGGTCCGGGAAAGATAAGATATCCCTGTTTGAATCAGGCGCCATGCTGCTCTATCTCGCGGAAAAGCATGGTGCGTTCATTCCCTCACAAGTCAAAGGACGATCCAATGTCCTGCAGTGGCTGTTTTGGCAGATGGCGAATCTGGGACCGATGGCCGGTCAGAATCATCACTTTGTTACCTATCTTGACGAAGAGATTCCATATGCGGTCAAGCGTTATGTTGGCGAGGTGTCACGGCTCTATGCGATCCTGGACAAGCAACTGGCGGACAATGAATTTATCTGCGGGCAGGAATATACGATCGCCGATATGGCCAGCTATCCGTGGATTGTCCCTCACAAACGGCAAAGGCAACATCTCGAGGAATTTGAGAATCTCAGCCGGTGGTTTGAACAAATACGCAATCGTCCAGCGACTGTTCGGGCTTATGAAGTTGCCAAACAGGTGAATCCGAACCCACAAAAGATGACGGAAGAAGAAAAGAAAATCCTGTTCGGGCAGGATGCCGATACGTTGCGTAAATTGCAAGACACCTGATTACTTGAAGCGATGTGGAACAGCAAATATTGGATCATATAAGAGTCTGTTTCAACCAGCCTGGCATCGGACAGAAATCAGTAATCAAGCAAGCTCAGGGAGTCGACACAAATAGGGAATTCGTTTTGTATGCTTTTCAATTTCCTACACGCTCGACTCTGCATGATTGCAGATAGTTCTAAATAACTGATTTCACACCTATATTTATAATCAATTCGATTAATTTGTATTTTGGGAAAGTGATTCCCAATTTGCAAAAAGGATTTTCGTTCATTGTAGGAACAGATAATCAAAGTACTGACTTCGGTACCGATAGTCGAATCGTCAAAAACAGCACTCTCGCGCAATATTGAAATCCGTCGATTCTGATTCTCTGCAGATAATCGAAATCGACTTTTATTGTAATTTCGGAATATAAATCCCAAATTACAAAAATGTTGGTTCCTAGACTATTACAAAACCGAGTTGCAAATGCACTGGCAACTGTGCCGGTGATCGCGATCTTGGGGCCGAGACAAGTCGGCAAAACAACACTTGCACAAGAGATTGCCAGCCGATTTCTGGAAAAGGAAACGTCTTATTTGGACTTGGAGCGTGAGTCCGACCTCGCCAAACTCAAAGATCCCGAAGATTATCTTGTTGGTTTCAACAACAAGTTACTAATCATTGACGAAGTACAGCGAAAAACAGACCTATTTACTACATTGCGTAGCCTGATTGATGAGAGAATACGCAACGGAGAAAGAGGCGGACACTTCATTTTACTAAGTTCAGCATCCAGGGACTTGATTCAGCATTCGACTGAAACATTGGCAGGGCGAGTACGGTATTTGGAACTGAGCCCATTTTCAATTCCCGAAATCAATCAATTCAACCCGAAACAGTTTGATATCAGCGAACTCTGGTTGAGAGGCGGCTTCCCTGGCAGTTTTCTGGCACCGAACGATAATGAAAGCTGGGACTGGCGAACAGATTTCATCTCTTCCTATGTTGAACGCGATATTCCGATTATGGGGCCAAGGATATCAAGTGAGAGAATGCGGCGAATTTGGAGCATGCTCGCTCATATGAATGGTCAGCAAGTCAACTTCTCAAGTTTGGGCAAAAGCCTAGAGACTGACCACAAAACAATTCGTTCCTATATTGATCTGCTTTCGGATTTTTATATGGTCAGACAACTGACTCCCTGGTCCGGGAACACCAAAAAACGTTTGGTAAAATCACCCAAGGTATATTTGCGCGACAGCGGCATTCTTCATCATCTCCTGAACGTTTCAGACAAAGAAACATTATTGGGGCATCCCGGTCTTGGAGCGAGTTGGGAGGGGTTTGTCGTGGAGAACATTGTGACGAATCTGCCCAATACATGGCGGTTCAGCTACTACAGAACTTCCACTGGAACGGAGATTGATCTGGTAATGGAGGGTCCGAGAGATTCAACAGTCGCTGTTGAAATCAAACGCTCGTCTTCACCTAGAGTTTCTGCGGAATTTCACTCTGCTTGCAAAGATATCAGGGCAACCCAAAAACTGGTGATTTACTCTGGTAACGACAGATTTTCAATGGGTAACGACACGGAAGCTATCGGGATTACACGATTCCTCTCCGATTTTGTTCAATAGAACGGATTAATTTCCGAAACAGATTGCTGACATCCAAAGAAGCGATTGAATAAAGGTTAACTGCTCCTACTTTCTTCCCTAATTCAAATTATCAATAATATTTTCTTTGTACGGGAAAATTAGGGCAAAATTAAGAAGGAATATTAACCTCAAATCGAGTGGAAACTCATGAATCAATACAGATATCTCCCAGACCTGCAGTTTGGCTCCATATTTGATCAGTCCAATTCCGAAGATATCAAGAAAATCATCGTTCAATTGGACATTCCAAAATCTGAAATACCGAGCAGAAAGGCCGATAGGGTCAAGATGCTGGTGAATATGCTCTCCAGGGAAAGGTTGCAACAGGAATGGAAACAGCTCAACCAGAACGCAAAGCACGCTGTCAGCGAGACATTGTACGGCACTGGTGGATATATGGATCATGAAAAATTTAAAGCCAAATACGGAAAAGATGCATACAACTCTCTCTTTGAAGAGAGTAGATACAGTGAGTTTAGGATACAGAAGCCTCTGAAACTTTTTCTATACCCGCCTTATCGCAATGCTCATCGTTCCTATGTCATCCCTTTGGAACTTCAGGGCCGCCTTCGCACGTTTGTGCCTGAGCCGATCGATCAGCCGATTCAGACGCAGTCGGACTTGCCCGATACGTTTGAATTTCTCGTAGAATCCGGATGGGGCAAGTCAAAGAATTACGAAAAAAAGCAGGAAGAACTCACAAGACGGGATACGGAGTACGATGCTCTGCTTGAATTGAAGTCGGTAATGCAGTTGGCGAGCCTGGGTAAATTGGGGGTATCGCCCAAGACTCGGAAACCGACGGCAGCATCGGTTAAGCAGATTGGCAACATATTGAGTGGTGGGGATTTTTATGACGAATCAGGTCAGACCTTCAGGAGTTATGAGCAGCAGATAGGTCCCATCCGAGCTTATGCGTGGCTGTGGTTGTTACAGGCTGCGAAACTGATTCAGCAGCGCGGGAACAAAGTCGAGTTGACCAAGGCCGGGCATTCGGCATTGAATAAATCAGCCAGCGACGTCATACGTTCCGTTTGGCGAAGTTGGGTAAAAAATTCGATATTGGATGAGTTCAATCGCATTGACGATATCAAGGGACAGACCGGAAAAGCCAAACGGTCAATGACGAATCCAGCGGGACGCCGCAGGGTTATCGAGGATGCCCTTAAACTGTGTCCGATAGGTGAATGGGTTGAGTTTGAAGAATTTTCCCGGTATATGCGGGCTACTGATCATATATTCGAGGTTACTCGGGATGCCTGGTCTTTGTACATTACGGACGCAAATTACGGTTCACTTGGATACAACGAAGTATGGGAAATCATTGAAGCCCGATATATTCTGTGCCTGCTTTTCGAGTACGCCGCCACTCTCGGACTGGTTGATGTGGCATACATGCATCCGAGAGATTTTAGAGACGGAGAGCTTAGTACCCTTTGGGGTACGGATGAATTGTATTTCTTGAGTCGCTATGATGGTCTTGTGTATTTTCGATTGAATAATCTGGGCGCATTCTGCCTGGGTTTGCGGAATGATTATGAGCCGAAAGAACGTGAAATAAAAGGTTCGCTCTCTGTCATGCCCAATCGAACCGTACAACTGTCAGATGACTTTCCTCAGGACGGAAAGATATTCATGCAGGCTTTCGCATCGTTTCAATCTGAAAATCTGTGTCAGCTGGAATTGGACAAAATTCTGACAGCATTGGAATCAGGGCGAACAATTTCAGAATTGCAGGACTTTCTCGAAGCAAGAGACGAACAGATGCTTCCTGAGCGCATCATCGGCTTTTTCCGACAGGTCGAAAGACAGAGCAAGGCTATCAGGTTGCAGGGAACAGCTTTGGTTTTCGAGTGTGTGGATGAGGAATACGCTTCCAAACTGGTCGCCGACAAGCAGGTGGGGAAATTTTGTGAATTTGCCGGAAAGAACAGACTGACCGTAAAGGTCGAATTTGAGGAAAGGTTTCGTAAAGCCTTACGTAAATTGGGATACATAATTTCCCATGATTGATTGACAATTTCACAAAACGCTAACTCGGCTGGCAGTTTCAATACGCTCAGATAGCGACGGACAACCGCAGACTGCATGTCGGTCGACCTTTCACTGTCGATTCGTTCCGATGCTGATGTCATCTCGCTCCCACCGTACCGTTGTCGTCGCGATCGGCGAAACGGATTTGAGTCTGAGTGATAATGTTTCGCTGTATTCTCTGATTCCCAATACCTCCTGATGGGTCTGAAGATAGATTACGAATTTGCCCGACGCGTGGCGGTTTAGTTTCTACAGAACTTCCACTGGCACAGAGATTGATCTGGCAATTGAGACCCTTGGCAATTCAATAGTCGTTGTTGAGACCCAAAGTTTGGCGTTCGAAATTATTGATTGATACCTCCCGAAAGATGAATGCGGAATTCTTGAATTTTTTCGGTCGAATCGGTGTGAGACAGATACATCACGGTACCGTAATGTCATTCTCAAGCCCGTCCTATGGATACAGTTGCTGTTCGAACTGACAGTATGGTCAGGAGTATTGTCGACCCGCGTTAGAAATACGCGAAGACAGGATTTCGCTTGACGGTATAGTTGGAAACACCAATCGGTATGAAATTGACGGTTATCCCTTGACTTCAAGTTTTCTAGTTTGTAGAAAATCAGTTATTTTTTGTACAGCGTCTATGGCCGACATTTTGGTTGTATCGATGTGCAATTCAGGGTTTTGAGGAACGTCATAGCGAGAATCAATACCCGTGAATTGTTTGATCTGTCCCAACCTCGCTTTCGCATAGTGTCCTTTTGGATCGCGTTGTATGCAGACTTCTAGTGGTGCGTCAATGAAAGTTTCAACAAAACTTGCATCACTCAATTTATCTCTCGCGCTCCGGCGGTCAGATTCAAATGGTGAGATGAGCGATACGACAACGTTTAGTCCAGACTCAGTAATCAGTTGGGAAACTTCAATAACGCGTCGTATGTTCTCTACGCGGTCTTCATCGCTGAATCCCAAATCCGTATTCAGTCCACCGCGAACCTCATCTCCATCCAATAGAACAGTGCAAATATTCAACTCCCTAAGTCTTTCTAGCAGAAGTTTTGCGATTGTCGTTTTTCCTGCACCAGGTAGCCCAGTAAACCAAAATACTATCGGTCTCTGTCCGTCTGAATCATCGAAATCTCGGTGGTTAAAATTCATAAATGAGCATATTTAGTTGAATTCTGCTGATAGCATTTGGTGACATGCAAGTACAGAATCAGCATGGCATTCGTAATCAGTTTCGGCCTGAAATGAGCAGTTCATCAATCCCTTGATTTACGATATCCAGACCTTGATAAGAAAATTTGGATAACGAGTATAACAAAATTTGCGGCCGTAAATCGCTATACGAAATGCAGCCTTGACACATAAAGTTTTTTATGTATTTTCTCGAATTATGAAACACTTGCATTTCTAAGTGACCTCGGAATTTGTCGCAAAATTGACATCTCAATCGCAAAAATACAATACTGTGGTTCCAGACTGAAACGGTCCCATAAGTTAATTGATGAAACGGAGAAGTTGAGCGCTAAATATAAACGATTTTCTAATTGAAAAACCTCAAGTGCACTTGTTGATGTAAAATTTAAAGGTAGAGGGGTGGAAGATTCGGTGAAAACCAAGATATTGGATGTTGAACGAAAATTGATGAGGAGTCTTCACATTGACAGGAAGTTGATATATGAATGATTGGTCAGGCATTGCTGGTGACGCTGCAACCAAAAATCTAAAGCAGCCTCCATTTCCAGTAGCTATCGTGGGATACAGTTATCGCATGCCTGGCGGAATTCGGACAGACGACGATTTCTGGCAGCTTCTCACTACGCGTGAGATCATCAGGGAACCAATCACTGACCGTTACGGTAAAGGTTACAGCCCCATCGGAGATTTTAGTGGCCCCGGGCGAGTTGCAAGCCCTTACGAGGGGCTGATTCGCGATGACGAGGAGTGGCGCTTCGATCGCAGCCTCTTCGGTATTTCCCACAACGAAATGATGTCTATCGACCCTCAGTTGCGAATGCTGTTGTCATGTGCTTGGGAGAGCGTCGAGCGGTCTGGTTGGGATCTGCACTCTTTGCGCAACAGCTCGACAGGTGTCTTTATTGGTGCGCAGGTCCCATCCGTGGCCAACTGGCGGCCGTTACTAGGCGTCAACGAGTTTGTTGTAACAAATATCAGTCTGGCGATGCTGGCTAACCGTATCTCCTATCACTTCAATCTTATGGGTCCTTCAATCACCCATTGCACAGCCTGTTCGGCTAGCCTGACCGCCCTGCATGCCGCATTAAATTCGCTACGTTGTGGCGATTGCGAACAGGCTCTCGTTGGATCCGTCAGTTATCTAGGTCTGGCTAGGATCAGCAGCGCATTTAACGAGCTGGGTGTGATCAGTCCGGACGGCAAATGCCATTCTTTCGATGCAGAAGCCAACGGGTACATGCGATCAGAAGGAGCGTTTATGTTTGTGATCAAACCGCTGGAAAAAGCAGAGCGGGATGGCGATTACATTCACGCAGTCGTTGAGGCGACTGCAGTCAATTCCGCCGGTACCGCAGACGGTAGCGATGGCCTCGCACAGGGACGTTATATCACTGCTCCGACTGGCCACGCGCAGGTTGAGCTGATGCGTACAGCCCGCGTTCGCGCGGGCCGGTCGCCGGAAGAGATCGATTATGTAGAAGCCCACGCGACAGGAACCGTAGTCGGAGATCGCATTGAGGGCAATGCAATTTCAGAGGCGTTTGGATACACCAACCGAGAATTCCCGCTAAGGATCGCGAGTGTCAAGAGTAATGTCGGCCACATGGAGGCTGCGTCGTTTCACTGTGGACTACTTAAGGTGCTAATGATGATGCAGCGAAGAATGTTCGTGCCTACCTCGAAGACGTTCCTGGTGCCAAATCCGGAGATTGACTTCGACAGCTGTCCTATGCAGGTGCAAACTACCTGCGAACCCTATCCCGACCGGTTAGTTACAGTCGGCATCAATTCTTTCGGTTTTGGCGGTGCCAACGGACACTGCATTGTCAGCGAGTATCGTCCTTCTCGAACTAGAATCTGGTCGATGCCCCTGAACCAGGATTCAGGCTTTATTATTCCGCTGTCAGCACGAACTCAAACAGCATTGACACTGAGTGCGCAGCAATTGCTGGACACCATCGCTCAAGGCAAGATTGACCTCTATACCCTATCAGGCAACCTGAGCCGCCGTCGCACCCATTTTGCTACGCGTACATCATTCGCGGTACACAATAGGGAAGACCTTGTAAAAAAACTGGAGTCGTTTATTGCAGACCCGGTGCCGGTCGCTATAACGGAAGAGGGTGAGAAGCGAGTGGCGATGGTCTTCTCGGGACAAGGCACGCAGTGGAGCGGTTGCGGTCGTGCGCTTTATGAAGTTGATCCGGTGTTTCGACGCACTATCGATTCAATTGAGGAGCTCTGGCGTGAGCATACAGAGGTTTCATTAAAAGACGCTTGCTTCTCAGCATCACAAGAGGAGCTCAACGACGTCCAACTTGCTCAACCCGTTATCTTCATGATTCAGTGCGCGCTGGTGGAGTTGTTTAAGACCTGGGGCATCTATCCGGATTGCGTCGTGGGACATAGTTCTGGTGAAATCGCCGCGGCATACGCTAGCGGAATTTTATCGTTGGACGATGCAGTTAAGCTGGTTTTCCATCGCGCCACGTTGCAACAACGCAAGGCGGGATCGGGCCGGATGCTTGCCATTGGACTTGACCGCACCGGCGTGGAAGATTTGCTCGACAGTATCACATGTTCTGCTGGCACCGCAAAATCGGGAGACACAGGAATCGAGATTGCGTGCGAAAACGCACCCGCAAACACGGTTATCTGCGGTAGAGAGGATGACCTGAATCCAGTTATTTCAGAACTCACTACACGTCAACTGCACAATGTGTTGCTGCCAGGCGACATCGCTTTCCACTCCTCTGCAATGGAATCCTTAAAGGACGACGCGTTATCGGCGTTCGCTTTCCTTGATGATCTGGAATTTGACCCGGACGTGCCTTTCATCTCCTCGGTGACTGGCGAGACAGCTTCACGGCTGGACAGTGCTTATTGGTGGGCCAATATACGCCAGATTGTCAAGTTCTCGGTGGCGATGGATACGATCCAGCGAGAATACCGACCTGACATCGTGTTGGAGGTCGCTCCACACAGCGCGTTACAGCCCACTATTGCACAATGCTTGGAAGGCAACTTCCAAGCACCGGTATGTGTTCCGACGTTTATGCGTAACACCGATGTACGCCTCAGTTTCTTGGAATCTCTTGGGGCTCTTTTTCGAGCCGGTGCCGACCTGAATTTTGCCGACCAATATCCCCGACCAAAGCCAATCACACATCTGCTCCCCGGTCTTCCCAGAGAAGAGCAGACAGCGTTTGACCCGTTTTGTGACAATGAGATGTTCATTCGGCAGGGGGAGTATTCGCACGGTCCGCTTGTGGGACATCGGGTACCCACTGAACACCTTCTATTTGAAGCGCGGTTGTCCCAGAAAGATTTTCCTTGGTTGACTGATCACCGCGTCCACCATGCGCCGATCATGCCTGCAGCTGGTTATATCGAGTTGGTCATCGAAGCGCTGGAAGGCAGTTCGGCCCATTTCGATGAGGTCGAGCTACTCCAGCCCTGTCCAATTCCCAACACAGCAGTCCGCCTGCAAACGTTTCTCAAACCGGTGACGGGTGATCCAGATGAATTTACGTTCACAATATCTTCTCGCCCCTTTGACGTCGGATCAGAGAACGTAATCCATTGCCGCGGAAGAGTACGCCGAACTGGTGAGCCGATCTTGCCGAATGCAGTGCCATCGCTTGACGATTTCGATGCCGCGGATATCAACCTCATTTCTTGGTTGAGCGGTGCGAAATTCTACGAGCACATGGAGGCCGTTATCGGCGACTCATTCGATTACGGACCTCATTTTCAGACAATCCAGGAATTTAAGACTGATATCACCGGGCGAATCGGCAAAATTGACATTGCTGTCGACGAACGATTGTGGGCTTCGGGCCAAGCCGAAGGATTTGTGTTCTTTCCAGCTCTGCTTGACGGCGCGTTGCAAAGCGTGTTGTACAGTCTCATGTTGAAATCCGATCTATTCGCTATTCCACAACGTATCCGTAATCTGACGTTCTTGCAGCCGCCGACATCACCGAAGATTACCTGTGTCCTCAATCGCGACACCGACGATCTGAAGAAAGTCGACGAACGAGGTCAGATCACCATTTCGCTCGGTGAGATATCCTTGGGAAGTATCGCCATTTATGATAGTGCCACCGGATCTCTAATCGCCTATATCGACCAATACTGTTCGTTCAACAGCAATCCGAGATGGAACGACTTACCGCATACCAAGCATGTTATTTCGTGGCAACCCAAGTTCATTCCAGGTGATAAAACGCTACTTGACCAGCTAGCCGAAGGAGAGATCACGCCCGCGAGGTTGCTTGCCGCGCTTGAGAAACCAACGGCGGATGAGCGCTACGTCTATCACGTAATCGAATTCGCAGGAAGCTTGGAACCGGAACAGACTATTTTTGCTGAATGCAGCGACTACCTTGCTGAGCGTGACACGCAGACAGAATTCTGGCTCGTCGCCGATGACGAAAGCCGCGTAAAGGCACATTACCAAGCATTCCATAACCACGAGGCTACGCTGCGCTGTGTGTGTCTCGGTTCAGAAGATGAACTTAGACTCGATTCCGGCCTTTTGCGTCTATCAGCTAACGAAATCCTATTTCTGCACAGTCATGGGGAAAAACTCAGATTAGGTAAATGGGCAATGCTACGTCGGTTGGCAGTCGCGGGCGGTTTCGCGTTGATTACGCACGAAGAAGGTGCGATCATTGAGCCGGAAGCTGGATGGACTCTGATCCGTAAGGGGTCTCGAGCGACCTTGCTGCAGGCACCGCAAACCTTCATGGATGTCCCTGAGACTGAGTCACCAGCGAAAATTAGATGGGTGATAGGAGAGCAGGAGAGTTTGGCGCGGGACTGGATAGCTCTGTTGGATACACCGGAAACGACTCACTTGATTCCACTAGAAGCATCCACGACGGAAAATCTACACGCGCTTGGAACCTGGCCAAACGCGAAGGATCTGGAATCTATCGAGTTCTTCTGCGGTGATGACCCGGAAGATCCGACTGGGGAGCGCGTCGTCGCACAGCTTATCGCTTTTGTCCAGGAGTTGGTGTTTCACAGAACCATTGAAGATGCGAGCGAGCAATGTCGGTTTACTGTGGTGACGTTAAATGCTGCTTACGAGCCGGAAGACCCTCGCGGGTGTGGTCTCTGGGGCGCGGTTCGAAGTATGGCGACCGAGCTAGGTGACGAAGCTAAAATCAGTTTCCGCCTCGTCGATTTGGGAGAAGCGGACGATCTGAAAACCCTTGCTTGGTTGACGCGTTGCGACCTGCGAGAGCGCGAACTGGCGATTCGGCAGCGCCGCTTGTGGGTACCCCGTGTCGTCAGCCTGCGAGATCGGTTTTCAGCTTTGCCGGGTGGTACTGCAGCTGCATATCGGCTAGCTCTGGACAACCCAGGCCAGATTAACGGCCTGCAAATGAAGACCTATGAGTTGCCGTTGCTCGGACAATCCGATGTGGAGATTGACGTGACGGCGGCGGCACTGAACTTCCGCGACATCGTGGTTACGCTGGGGCTACTTCCAGTGCTAGCCTATGAGCGATCGGCGATGGGGCGAGAAGTTGGCATGGAAGGTAGCGGTGTCGTCACCCGCATCGGGACTGATATCAGGGAATTTCGCGTTGGAGATGAGGTGATTTTTACTCATGGTGGTTGCATCTCCAATCGGGTAATTGTCGATCAACACCGCGTCTTCACCAAGCCCCGACACTTGAGCATGGAGGCGTCCGCGTCCGTACTTACGGTTTATGTGACAGCCTATTATGCGCTAATCCACTTGGCGCGCCTGCGAAAAGGTCAACGCGTTCTAATTCATTCGGGAATGGGCGGAGTCGGGCAGGCAGCGATCGCACTCTCAAAATACGTGGGGGCTGAGATTTACGCCACTGCTGGTAGCGAGTATAAGCGCGAACAATTGCTGACGCTGGGTGTAACTGCTGCTTTTGATTCGCACAGCTTCGACTGGTACGAAGAACTAATGGCAGCGACCGACGGCGAAGGCGTTGATGTGACGCTGAATTCCCTAGCCGGCCGTCACATAGAACTGTGCCTGCAATCTCTGCGACCGTCCGGTTGGCTTTGCGAGATCGGCAAGATCGATATCTATTCGGACACCGATCTCGGCATGCGTGTGTTCCGCAAGAACCTGCGCTTGGCTGCTATCGATATGGATCGGCTAATGATCGACGAACCACTTCTTTCGCACGAGCTTTCCCAGACCTGTTTGGGATTGATTGATCAAGGCGTGTTGCCGCCCATACCGGTCACAGTCTTCTCCTACGGAGATTACGCCCAGGCCCTACGTCTGATAACCACTGGCCAGCACCAGGGGAAGTTGGTCCTGACAGCGCCCGAAGCATCCGTCGATCCGGATTTTCTGATCGCCGATGTGCGTCCCTTTCTCGACTCCGATGCGACCTATCTAGTGACCGGCGGATTCGGCGGATTCGGTTTGCGAGTATTGTCCTACCTAGTCGCCTCTGGTGCGCGTCACCTTACGCTGATGGACCGGGATCCTAAACGCCGCCGTACTGCAGATTGGGTACGTCAGTCGACTACATTAGTCAACATGAATATCGAAGTCGAGATTGACATAGTACCCGGGGATGTGTCGCTGGAAGCGGATGTTCAACGCTGTGTCGCACAGGTGAAAAAACCACTCAAAGGAGTTTTTCATCTAGCAGGGACGCTGGATGATCGGCTTCTATCCGATATCTCCACTGAATCAGTGGCACGAGTTTTCGCACCCAAGGCACTCGGTGCTCTGTATCTTCATCGAGCGACGGCAGGTATGGCACTCGACCAGTTTGTCATGTTTTCTTCGATTTCCGCATCGTTCGGCAATTTCGGGCAAATCAACTACAGTGCTGCGAACGCCTATGTGGATGGACTGGTTGCCTGGAGACGGCGGCGAGGACTGCCAGGTCTCTCATATAGCTCAGCCGCCATTGCGGAAACAGGAATGGCCAGCCGGAATATTCATGTGTTACGGATGATGCGAGCGGTTGGTACGCCGCCGGTAAGCAGCGACTCGGCAGTGAGCAACCTCGACTATGCCCTGCGTTCACCAGTGGTTTGGGATCATCTAATGACGGCTCGGTTCACTCGACCGCCATGGACTTTCGATTCGCCTGATTACATGCGTAGCGGTCGTCTGATGAACAATCAGGATGGTTTCGAGATCGATAAAGGCGGGCAGTTGACCGTAGAAACCATTGTCGAACAGATTGCCGAAAAGGTTACCGAACTCTGTGGTCACGAGGAAAGCAATGTGGAGGATCCCTTGTCGAGTTTCGGGCTCACGTCGATCTCGGTAGCGGAACTTGGCACCTTCATTCAAACCGAGTTCAATCACCAAGTAAGCTCGCTGGAGTTGATGACCACTGCCTCGTGTCTTTCGCTGGCAAAAGCGATAGTATACGGGGAGGAAGACAGAGGTGAAAACCTGGACGAAGTGGATCCAAGTTCCGGCGGGGATGGTACTCCGACAGTTGAACGTCGAGTCCGTCGTGTACCATCGGCATTCGCCAACACGTTACAAGATCATTTCCCAAATGGTTCCGACTATGAGCGGAGCCGGGTGTCGGTCAGGCAGCTCTAAAATGTATGTCGCGGGAAAACCCTGATATGCCAAATGCACTTCTGATTTATCCGGAACAACCACCGACCTATTGGGGAATGGAATCGATTCTCGGTTACGTTGGAAAAAAAGCAATGTATCCTCCACTAGGTTTGCTCACGGTAGCAGCCCTGTTCCCGCCAGAGTACGATATTCGTCTTGTAGATCTGAACGTGGTTACCTTGAAGGATGCGGATCTCGACTGGGCGGACATTGCATTCACATCCACCATGATTGTGCAGCAGGCGTCCCTAAAGACTGTCATCGAACGGTGTAATCGGGCCCGTGTTCCAGTTGTATCGGGCGGACCCCACCCTACCACGTATCACGATGAGATCCAAGGCGTGGACTACTTTGTTCTGGACGAGGTCGAGGAATACTTTCCCCAATTCTTACAGGACTTGACAGCAGGTAAGGCAAAGGAGATAAACCGTGAACCGCGAAAGCCGGATATTACCCGGGTTCCAATTCCACGTTTTGATCTGATCAACATAAATGACTACCACATCATTGGTTTACAGTTTTCCCGAGGGTGTCCATTCGATTGCGAATTCTGCGATATTACGAAGCTATACGGTCGTGTGGCTCGCACCAAGACACCAGTACAGTTGTTGGAAGAGTTTGAGCTTCTCTACAACCTCGGTTGGCGTGGTCAGGTATTTCTGGTGGATGACAACTTCATTGGTAACAAGCGAGAAGTAATGAAACTTCTGCCAGCAATCAGCGAATGGCAGAAGGAGCGTGGCTATCCATTTTTGCTTCGCACGGAAGCGAGTGTAAATCTTGCCCAATTGGATGCGTTGATGGATGCAATGGTTGATGCTGGGTTCATCTCTGTATTTCTGGGGATCGAAACTCCCAATCCAATAGCTCTACTTAAGACCAAGAAACCCCAGAATACCAGTAAGCGGGAAGATAACTACTTGGTTAAAGCGGTGCGCAAGATCCAGCAAAAAGGAATTCAGGTTCAAGGTGGTTTTATCTTAGGATTGGACGGCGACGATGAGAGTGTGTTCGATGCTCAAATCAGTTTCGTTCAAGAAACTGGCATCTCCGCCGCGGCGGTCTATCTGCTGACGGCACTGAAAGGTACTGACCTGTACAAACGTCTTGAGTCAGAGAATCGAATTCTGGTGGATTTAGCGGATGCTCCCGTAATAGCTACTGGTTCAGGAGCACTCAATTTCCAGCCTGAGATGGATCCGGAAACTCTGATTGACGGATACCAGCGCGTTACCACAACGCTCTACGACCCAGCCCTAGAGAATTATTTTGAGCGTTGCGTGACATTGATTGAACACCTCAGGCCAGTGTCGCATTTGTTGAAACCGAAGCCTAAATCAGTGATCAATGCAGACATCATAGGTGTGCGTCGTATCCTGTCGGAAGTCCAAATTCCAGCTTATATACGGTTCATCAGCTATATCTCCAGACATCATCCTCAGATGCTTTCGACGGCGGTCGGCCTGGCTGCTCAGGGATATCATTTTGAAAAAGTCACTCGTCAGCAAGTCACAATTTACGAATTCAAGAAAGCTCTGAATGCGGAGCTGGTGATGTTTGAAGAAACGTTGCCTCAGGGGTCGAGGCGGTTTCAGATTTGCAAGCAGGAGATGTTTGCGCGAATCGAAGCGCGTTACGAATCGTTTCCTAGAGAGTTTCGTTTTACTGGAGACGGTATCGACGATGCCCTGACAGCTTTCCGGCGAACTGCTACCGAATTGTCGAAACAGTTCGACCATACAACGATATAAAAGAGCACCATGGAATCATACCTTTCGGCTACTGTGGGTGTTGGCGAGACTACGGCAAATAGCGCAGTGATTCCCGCTTTGGCTGGCGTTTTACCGCCGCAATGTAGGCAGGATGTCAATATTTTACGCCGCTTTGTCCACGAGACAATTGCCCATCCACTACCATCAGATGCGGTTTCTCCCGCCGCTTTTCGGGAGGTTCTCCTGACTGGAGCAACCGGTTTCGTCGGCTGCTACGTGCTAAGCCACCTTTTGCGGAAAAACACCGAAATAATTGTGCATTGCCTAGTTCGGGCTAAAAATATTGATGAAGGTCAGAAGCGGCTACAGACTGTTCTTCAGAAAGCCGATTTGTGGGAAGAAAACGACCAGCATCGAATTCGTGTAATAGTTGGTGACATGAATGAGCATCATCTCGGCTTGAATAATGAGGACTTTGCTGACCTTTGTCATCGTATTGATGCGATCTATCATTTTTCTGCGACCCTGTCACTGGTAACAACCTACTTACAACTGCGTGAAAACAATGTGTTCAGCATTCGCAACATCATTGAACTAAGTTTGACGACTCGTTTCAAACACGTGTTCTTCGCTTCTACTCTGGGTATATTTCCTGAATATTTTTGCTCGTTTGGACGGGAATTTGAAACCATGTGGATAAAGGACGAGTCACAACCGAGTATCGAATTGATGAAACGTCATTTCCCCCCGGGATTGATCGGCTATCCTTGGAGCAAGCTGGTGTCGGAACAGGCTTTGTTATTTGCGCATGCTGTAGGCATGCCACTTGCAATTTTTCGTTTGCCTTTAACCGGAGTCGCAACAAACGGCTTTGTCAAATCAACCGATATCGTTGCACGAATGAGTGCCGCAGCAGTTCAAGTCGAAATGTCTCCACCCGGAATGGTGACACGAAGATATGGCGACCCTGTTGATATTCTGGCTGAAATTTGTATAGGAATATCGATGAATCCTGAGCGGCAGCACCTCATCTATCACTGTTGCGAACGGGAACCGAGGCTAGATGAATTAGATCCTGCTGATATGGGTCTGCAATTGAAAGAGGTGACCTACTCGGAATTTAAACGAGCCTGTCTCGCACGCGGAGAAAATTCGCCGCTAGATGGTCACTGGATTTTAATCGATCATTTTTCTAAGTATTGGTTTTACGACCGTGAGATGAATAAGTCGTCTCAGGTTGACGATCGGGCAATTAGGAACGACTACCCAAAATCCATTCACTGGCCAGCCGGTCTAACCAAGTTTATTCGTGCGTGGGATTGGATAGCCGATCCCGAAAATAATTGGCCATACTCGTTGCCAAACGCTAAGATGGATTACGAACAGCTGGTTGAACGAGCTAGATCATATGCTGAATCAATGGATGTGCAATTCGAAGATACTTACCCAGATTGGATGTTACAGGGACTACAGAATGTCGTTGAATCCCTGAAATCTTCACAGGTAGAGTTCCGAGAATCCCGGCACGGCCTCGCAGTTTATCAATTTAGTAGATTATTGCGAGAAAACGCGGAACTTGCTCGTGAAAGAAAATTGCACCCGGAAATTGAAAATGAACGAATTACAAAGCCGATTTTTATTGTTGGGATAAATCGCACTGGCACAACTTTCTTACATCGATTAATGTCTCGTGACCCTCGTTTTTGGACATTGCGAACCTTTGAATTGTTTTCTTCAGTACTACCTGATGCGAATTACTCGTCGGTTGCAGGAACTGCAGACGACTCACGGCGAAATTTCGTACAGGATTTTTTTGAAGCTTTAGAGCTTCCAGAATATTTTGCTGGAATTCATCATATTGACATAGATGAACCGGGTGAAGATATTAAGTTGCTCGATCTTGCATTCGCTTCTTGGACTTCAAACGTATTTCAGTTTTCATCACAGCACAATGAGTGGTTGGAAAATACTGGTTCCATGCATGCTTATCCTCATCATCGTCGAGTATTGCAGCACTTCAATTGGCAACGACGATTGATCGAGTCGACTCAAACGGACAAACAGTGGTTGCTTAAGATGCCTTTCCACTTGATGGAACTGGAAAACTTGATCAACACTTACCCCGATGCCTGTTTTATACAAACTCACCGCGAACCAAATGAATTAATGGGGTCATGGCTGAATTTGGTGGAGAAGATTCGTTCGCGGATGTGGATGTTCGAGCCAGATTTACGATACGGACTGGGTATCGAACAGTTGAACCTGATGAGCGACATGATGAATCGAGCGGTTGATTTCCGTAACCGTCATCCAGAATTGGAAGACAGGTGGGTTGACATAAATTATTCCGAATTTGTTCAAAATCCAATGAAAATCATCTCGGATATTTATAAACAATTTGACTGGCCATTGGAGCCTTGCGCACTTGACAAGATGAACAATTGGCGAAAGCAGCAGGATGAAAAAAGAAAGCGTGAAGTTCGTCACCAATACGATCTCGCAGACTATGGATTGACACAGACAAACGTTGATTGTGCTTTTGAAAATTACCTGACATTTGTCAAGCAACTTGATATTTAGTAAGGTCGCCAGGGATTTTAGATCTGAGATGTAGATGGAGATCGACACTTGCGAATGACGCTTATATATGAGTGGTTTTATTGGTGGAGAATAGTCTCAGGTTGGAATTTTTTCATTGCTTTACTGTGTGGAATTGTTCAAATTTACAATCTGATCGTTAACAAATTGCACCATTGCCTCGAGTCTGGTTTAAACTCTATCATCAAGATGCCTGAAATGCCCGTTACAGTAAAACACTTCTCTCCGATGAAATGACTAACTTATGCGACTTGGTTTTGATTTTTTTCGGTATACTACAAGTCAATTTACATATCAAATTAATGGTATTTCGATAGCATATTCCTTGTAATTCTTACGATTGGTTAATATATGGCTGAGCAAGAAAGTAATTCCCCCAACCAAAGCAAGAAAAACCGAATGTTGGGATATCTCCAACTGATCCTCGTCATCGGTATAATTGTCGTTGCACTGGTACTGGCAAGGGCTCCCGCTAGAATTGAACGTGATATCGTATCCGTTGACGAAGTCGAAACTAGTCTCCCGCGCGTCGTAAGTGTGATGGAACAGCCACAAGCAGAACAAATCACCTTACAGATCGAAAAAACAGGCAATGTCACTCTAGACGAACGCATCGTTGTTCGAACCGAAGCACAAGGCCGGATAGCCTGGGTTTCAAGTAAATTTCGAAGTGGCAGAATGATTGAAGCCAATGAGGTTTTGGTCAGAATCGACCCCACTGAATACCAATTACGGGTTGATGAAGCTAAAGCACTATTGCAGATTGCAAAACTGAAACAGGAATCGGTAGCGAATGACACGGAGAAAGACACATCTAGAATCGATGCGCGTGTTCAATTGCTGGAAACGCGTTTAAAAATTGCACAACTGAATCTGGATAAAACCAAGATTTCCCTACCTTACAAATTTCGCGTGATAGGCTCGGACATTGAAGTCGGAGAATTGGTAGGACCGCACGAGTACGCAGGTACAGATGCATCGATTTTAGGAAGAGGCTATCGTCTTGAGGCTTTGCAAGTCAGCGCTCCGATCGAAACACAATTGCTGGAGGATTTGGACCCGGCTGTCGGCAAGGGAGCGAGAATAACAGTTGGTGGCAAAACTTACGATGCAAAAATTGATCGCACATCTGCGGTTGTAGCACCGGAAACCCGTCTGATCAGAGTGCATTTTCGATTTGACGAAGGCATTCCGAGAGACGATCTACCGCTTCCCGGAATGTTTGCAGAGATTTCGCTTGATGGCCCGAGTTACGAAAATGTGTATGTATTGCCGCTTGGTGTCATGGAATCCAATAGAAAAGTTTGGGTGATTCAAAACGGTACTATAGCCGCCCGCTCACCGAATACGGTTGCGATTACCGATGAAAACTGGATTGTCGAACCATTTGACACGGCCGAGGGACTTTTAGTCGGCTCGTACCCGGGTTTGTCGATAGGTGAGGCGGTGACTGTGAACAAATTACAGTAAATATCAAACTGGATATTCGACTGCGACCGAGACGACTTTTGGCATCCTACGAGGTTCAGTGTTGTCCATACCTTGCCTGTACGATTGTGAGTCAGTAATGACAGCAAAAATTGAATTCGGGAGACAATGTGAGTAAAGGAATGATCGCCTATTTTGCCGAGAATAGGGTAGCGGCACATCTGCTTATGATTTTTCTCATCATCGGCGGACTGTATGCCGCGACTAAGCTGCCGGTACAAAATCTGCCGAAATTGGACCTTCGGACAATCACAGTCGTGATTCCATCCCCAGGTTCTACGCCGAAAGAGATTGAAGAGGATATCAACCGTCGCGTCGAGGAGAGTGTTCTCGGGCTTAGCGGTGTCGACCGAGTTATCTCTGAAGCAAAACAAGGTTTCGGAAAAATTACCATCCAGCTTGAGACCTTTGCTGATCCGGATGCTGTTCTCAATGACGTTACCAACTCCATCGATGCAATTAACCGTTTTCCTCCTGCTAGTGCTGAAAAGCCTGAAATAACACTGGTAAAAAGGAAAGTTGACGCATTGACTCTTGCGATTTCATCGGAAGCGGCAACGGAAAATGAGTTGCGTATGGTTGCTGAGGAAGTTCAGCACGAGCTCTTGGAACTACCGGAAATCTCTCAGCAAGTGGAATTGAAAGGTGTACGAGACCGAGAAATTACTATTGAGTTAGATGAAGAAGAGTTGCGGCGTTACAACTTAACCTTTGCAGAAATTGCAAGAAAAATCAACCGTGATTCAGTCAATCTTTCGTTTGGTGAATTGAAAACCGATTCCGGCGATATTGTTCTTCACACCATATCGAAACGTACCACAGGCGAAGAGTTCAAGAATATCCCAGTAATCAGGAAACTGAACGGGTCAGTTATTACACTTGGTGAAATCGCAACTGTTATAGATGGGTTCGCTGACTACGAAGTTCATTCAGAATTGAATGGAATCCCTACCGTATTTGCTAGTGTAACTGCGGAAGAAAGTCAGTCGATCGATGAAATCAGGGACAGTGTTCAGTCGTGGCTGGCGAAAAAGTCCTTTCCAGAACATGTCAAGGTGGCGATATGGAACGATCGGGCTGGTTTCACTCTTGAGCAAATGGGACGACATATATCGAACGGCTTGATCGGACTGGTTATTGTATTTATCTGCCTGGTCGCCATCTTTGATCTTCGACTCGCGACGTGGATTACCATCGGAATCCCATTGTCATTTATTGGTGCACTACTACTTTTCCCGACTGTTGACATGACGGTCAATCTAAGCACGGTTTTCGCGTTCTTTCTGATGATTGGAATTGTTGTCGATGACGCGGTCGTGGTCGGTGAGAATATTGCGGTGAGACAACAAAGCGACAAGAACGCACTGGAGGCTGCGATTTCCGGGGCGAAAGAGGTGGCGTGGCCGATTACGATCGGTGCAATTACAACAGTCATTGCCTTCATACCGTTTCTGTTTATTACTGCGGAACGCTATCAGATTCTAAATGCCATTCCATATGTCGTATTCCTTGTTTTGCTGGTTTCACTGGTAGAGGCATTATTCATATTACCTGCCCATCTTTCCAAAGAAAAGCCCTGGAGCCGATCACCACTTCGCGAATTACAGACCCGCGTCAGACAATCGCTGGACGACTTTCGGTCTCGGGTGATTGCTCCTATCGTTTCGTTGTGCGTTCGTCACACTGTGCTGACTCCGATCGTTGGTGCTTTTGTCGTAATCGCATCTTTTCTGCTCATCGGTTCAGATGCGGTCCGCGTCATACTGATCGACCAATCGCGTTACGTCTCCAGAAATGTTATAGCTGAAATCAAATTGCCGGAAGGGACACCTTTTGCCGATACTTTGGTCGAGGCACAACGAATCGCCGAAGCGGCAGAACTAACAGATGAGCAGTTTGAAGGTGATCCGATCAAGTCAATAAGCATAGTTGTCGGAGTGCCGTTCAAGCCAGTCCAAGGAGTTGGTAAGCAAGGCGTAAATGTTTCGAGCAGTAGTCATATTGCGACAGTTCATGTAAATTTGAATGATCCGCCGCATAGAAATTCTTCGGTTCCAGAATTCGAGCGCGCATGGCGTGAGAACATCGGACACACATCTCCGATCGAGCGAATTGAGTTTCAATCATCCACCTTTCCTTCGACTTTCAACGTTGCTTATTCGCTGCGGCATTCAGATCGTGAAGTATTGAAATCTGCCACAGTTGATTTCAGGGAAATGCTAGAGTCCGAACCCGGATTGTACGGTCTGACAGACAATATGGGCTTAGGCAAGCGTCACATCAAAGTTGATTTGACTCCGGAAGGTCTGTTGGCGGGAATTACACCTGCAGGTTTAGGGGCACAACTGCGCGCAAGTTTTCACGGTTTGGAAGTCCAGCGACTCCAGAGGAATCGTGATGAGATAAAGGTGATTGTTCGTTATCCCCGGGAACAAAGAGACAATTTGAGCGCGTTGGCATCAGAGAGAATTCATACTCGGTCAGGCCGGGAGATTTCTCTGTCAGATGTTGCAGAAATCAGCGAAACGCGGGAACTTGCCACCTTGAGCCGAATAAACGGGGAGAATGCGGCTTTCGTCCAAGGCTACGCGGATGTCGCCACCGTAGCACCGATCAAATTGAGAAGAAAAATCTCAGATACATACATAACGAACTTGCTCCAAAAGTATCCGGACTTAACCGTCAAGATCGATGGGGGAATTCGCAACGAAATAAAGATGTTCAAAGTATTGGGCATTGTGGTACCTCTGGCGCTGCTTGCAATGTATGCGATTGTTGCTGCCTTCCTGCGAAGTTACTGGAAACCTCTAATAGTCGTGTTTGGTATACCGCTTGCGCTTTCCGGTTCCATATTCAGTCACTGGATACTTGGCTGGGACTTCACAACCATGTCGATCTTCGGTGTCGTCGCGGTGTTGGGCGTTATCGTGAACGACGCTCTTGTTTTGCTTGACCGATACAACACCATGCGCAAGGCCAATCCCGATGTCGCAGCCATCGCTATCGCATCAGGAGCAATGCATCATCGATTTCGGGCGGTGTTTTTGACTAGTCTAACCACAATTCTTGGCTTATCTCCACTTCTCTATGAGCGCAGTGAAGCATTGTTGAACATGGTACCATTCGTTGTCAGCATGATAGGTGGGCTGATATTTGCAGGTCTATTCACGCTGTTCATTTTGCCGACTCTTGTGATGTTGATTGAAGGGAGAAGAGAGTAGTCGAGCACCAGATGCTGTATCTGAACGGGTGTAGAGTTGCCTACCATCGCACAGCATTGAAATGTCTGGAAGAGTTCTTGGCTTGCATGCTTCGTGAGAGTTGCAAATGAGCCTGTATGGCAGCTGGTTTACAAGTCAACCATCAAATCGTATTCCGAATCAGTTTGCCGATAAAACTAGCGATCAACCTTAGATTTTCACATTTCCAAAGCAGCTCCAAATCAAACTGACGAAAACACCTGTTTCGAGTCGCGAGTTGAATCTTGTGCTTTCTTGGAGAGTCGCTTGTCATCGGTTAGCCACCCAAAAAGTATGAGAATCAAGTAATAATTGCGCGACTTCTTTCAGTCTTCATTCACTCCAAGCAGACAGTTCTTCATCCGGAAGTTGGTCAAAGAAAGAGTCGTCTACCTTGAATCTGTTTTTCAACCTGCCAGGTTGTCGTTTCGTAATTCGCAGAGCATAGGGAATCAATCGTGCGATTGGTTTTCCATAACGAGTGATGATCACCTCATCATATACATCTAAGGCAGTCAATATTCTTGACAAGTGAGTTTTAGCATAGTGAACACTAAATATTGTCATATCAAATTTCCTAAACATAGATGAATTTAGTAAACATTGTATATGCCAGTCAGGACTTGCCGCGTACAATCAAAAATTGATGCGACATATAAACCAAGACACCGAATTGAGGTAAATGAGTATATTAAAACCTGCAAATTTGCAACAGTATGAACCGGAGAACTATATGTCGAGTACCTCGATCGTACGCATAAGCGTAGACGAAAGTATTGAAAAGGAAGCTACAGAAGTTTTGGCCGACGCAGGTCTAACAGTCTCCGATGCTTTTCGTCTATTGTTGATTCGAATCGCAAAAGAAAAAAGGTTGTGTTTGATCCCCTCATTCCAAATGCGGAAACAATTGCCGCCATGAATGACGCGCGAGAAGGTAAAGTAAAGAGTTTTAACAGGGTTGAGGAATTAATTGAAAATATGAATGCGCCGGATTGATCGGACGACCCGGTTCAAGCGCGAATATAGGCGAGAACTTAGGGGCAAATATAAATCAGTAGTCGAAGTTCGTCTGGAAGAAATCGTGAAGAACTTGGCTAATGACATCCCGCTCGACCAGAGATATCGCGATCACCCGTTAAGCGGTAACTGGTGTGATCATCGGGATAGTCACTTGGCTCCAAATTTAGTGTTGATCTACAGACTGGAGGGTAAAGAGAGTCTGCAATTGGTACGCCTAGTGTAAAGTCATTTGACCCATGTCGGTAAGGTTTTGTCAGTGTGAAGCGCGCACCAGCGGTTGTGAATTGCGGTTCTGTCGTTGCGGACAGTCGATCCCGGTCCGACTGCCCGGCGACAGGAATCTCCAATTGGGCAATCCGACCCGATCAATTCGCCGTATCGTAGTATCATGGAGACCGGACCGGTCATCAGACATTTGACTGGATTTTGCCGACGGGGAAATCAACTTGACATGCGAGGTGCCGAAGATGCCGGAACAGGAGAATCTGACGACTGAGGAAAGGATTCAGAAGATACGCGAGGAGACCGAGCGGATCAATCAGCGTGTCGTCAAAATGCAAGAGGAACGCGAAGAAAGGTGGAAGCGGTCCGATAAGAAATGGAAGAAACTCGGTAAAAAGATTGCGAAGGTGAATGCGACGGCTACGAAGCTGGCCGCGACGGCGAAAGAGCACGGCAAGCAGATCGGCGGACACAACAACAAGTTCGGAAGCTACACCGAGGCGCTTGCGGAACCCTCCGTCCGGCGGGTACTGGACGAGCATTTCGATGCCGACTACATGGAGTCGTACGAGCGTGGAAACCTGCAGCTGGATGGCTGGGGTATCGCCCGCAACGGTTCCGGTGCGGCCTATATAGTGGAGATCAAGAGCAAGTTTGAGCCCAAGTATCTGGACCAGGTGTGGCGGCTTGTCAGGATGTTTCGCATCGAAAAGCCCGAGTTCGAGTCAAGGGAGGTGTATCCGATTCTTGCGGTGGTGGAGATCGAAAAGGAGCAGCGCGAGCTGGTGTGGGAGTCGGGCATTCATCTGATTGACGTGTCGGACGGTGTGTTCGAGTGGACCCGGCCGCCCATGGGGTTCATTCCGTGCGGCGATCATGGTGCGAATGGTGTCGTGCGACGGGCGGTGCCGCGGCATCTGCGACTGGTTGCGGACAGCAGGCGCAGTGATGCAGGAGGTCAGTGAGGAGGTGTCGGCCTGGCAGGCGAACCAGGATCTTCTGCAGGTGAGGATGGATTGGCAGTTCACGACCGGGGATGCGCGCGTCAGGCTGAAACGACTTTACGACATTAGTCGAATGACCGGACACTAGGGTCCCATAGCACGCTAGGATTGTAATTCTGGTAGAGAATAGTGGGGGTCTGAGAGGAAATAATCGGACTTTCGCTGAACAAACAATTTACACTAATTTCCTCTGAGTTTCATTGCCAATATAAGTAACGATATCCAGCTACGGAACTCTTTGAGAATCTTAAATTATTCAGAGATATATCCTGTCGGAGTCAAGAGATTGTTAAGGGTAGTTTCGACAATTGACTGTTAGAGGCGATGCAAAATGCGGTTAAGGGACCACTTGAGGGTCTGACTGTCATAGATTTCACTACGCTTGCACCGGGTCCGCTTGCATCCCTGATGTTGTCCAACGCCGGTGCGGAAGTAATAAAGGTCGAACGTCCGGGCATCGGTGATGAGATGCGCATTTACAGGGACGCGTTCGGCGACAACGGCGTGACTTTCGCACTATTGAATGCCGGTAAGAAGAGCATTACCGCTGACCTCAAGGACTCCATCTCTTTGAACGAAATCAAGTCATTGATTAATCAATGTGATGTGGTGATCGAACAGTTCAGACCTGGCGTGATGTCGAGATTGGGATTGGGGTATGATGATTTGTCAGTGGACAATCCCGGTTTGATTTATTGCTCCATCACTGGATTCGGCCAGACCGGTCCCAAAGCATCCGTTGCCGCTCACGACCTCAACTATGTCGCAGACACTGGCATGCTCGCGGTCGGTGATGCCAGTTCCGGTAAGCCATCTATTCCGCAACTGCTGGCAGCAGATCTGGCGGCAGGTTCATATCCCGCTGTGATGAACATTCTCCTGGCACTTCAACAGCGGGCACGTACTGGAAAAGGGTGCTATATCGATGTATCGATGACAGATTGCCTGTTTCCCCTGATGTTCTGGTGTCTGGGACTAGGATGGGGAACAGGCGATTGGCCTCAGAACGGTAATCAACTATTGACGGGCGGCTCGCCGCGCTACCAGGTTTACACCACCGCTGATGGTCGTTACCTCGCGGTGTCGGCACTTGAGGAGCGATTCTGGAATGAGTTTTGCAGGATTATCGGCTTCGATAGAGGTTCTATCGATGAGAATTCACAGCCTCAAAAGGTGACAGCGGCCATCGAAAGAATCATCCAGGAGGAGAGTTCCTCCCACTGGAAAGGGGCATTCGAAAATAAAGATGCCTGCGCGGTAATTGCGAGCACGCTGGAGGAGGCGGTCGGGGATGCACACTATATTGCCCGTGGAGTATTTGACAGAAAGATACGAACTGGTGAGGGTGATATCGTCAGCGCCTTGCCGATGCCTTTCGTTGACGGTTTGATGGATAGCGCATCGATAGAGAAATCAGTGCCGAAACTTGGCGAACATAATGAAGTGCACGGTATCGGCTGAAATGAGACCGGTAAAAAAGTTTGGCGTGATCGGTGCTGGATTGATTGGATCAGGTTGGATTTCCCGCTGCAGCGCGAGAAACATTGACGTACTGGTCTATGATCCCAGTTCAGACGGTGAGGAAACAGCGAGGGCCCATGTCGATAACGCATGGTTCGCGCTTGAGAAACTTGGATTTGATCGAAGTCAGTCCGGCAATGTCAGTTTTAGCGATGACCTGGAAAAAGTTGTAGGAACTTGTGACTTCATCCAGGAAAGTGCGCCAGAAAACCTCGAATTGAAAAAACGGTTGCACGAACAGTTGGATGCGGTTGCACCACCAGATGTTGTCATCGCATCAAGTTCTTCCGGATTGCTGCCGTCAGAAATACAGGCGAATGTTTCGCATCCCGACAGGATCTTGATCGGGCATCCCTTCAATCCCGTATACATACTGCCTTTGGTCGAAATCGTTAAAGGAAAGTACACTTCCGATCGTTATGCGAGTGAAGCTGCAGAGTTTTATCGCGCAATCGGCATGTATCCGCTGATGGTTCGTAAGGAAATTGAGGGATATGTTTCGGATCGCATTCAGGAAGCGGTTTGGCGGGAAGCGTTACATATGGTGGCCGATGGTGTAGCATCCACCCAGGACATTGATGATGCGATCGTTTATGGCCCGGGTTTGCGGTGGGCAATTATGGGTGTTTGTCTGACATTTCATCTCGCTGGCGGAGAACAGGGAATGAGACATATGCTCGAGCAATTCGGTCCCGCTCTGAAATTACCGTGGACGCACATGGAAGCACCCGAATTGACCGATGAACTCATAGACAGAATGGTAACTGGAACACAAGCCCAGGCAGGACACCAGTCGATTCGTGATCTGGAAATATTACGTGACAATTGCCTGATCGAGATTCTCGAAGTCTTGAGTCGATACAAATTCGCCGCTGGCAATACTCAATTCAAAGCCGATACCGTCGGACTTTCTTGAACAGTCCTAACCGAACAGACATTCAGCGACTACTTCATCCCCGTCATATCGCCATGATCGGTGGAGAGCAGGTTCGCCGCGCCATCATTCAGTGCGACCGTCTTGGATACAGCGGTGAAATCTGGCCGGTGAACCCAAAGAGAACGCAAATCGAATCGCGTGACTGCTATCCTTCTTTGCAGGAATTACCGAAAATTCCCGATGCGGCGTTCGTTGCCATTCCCAATGAGGCGACTGTGGATGCGGTTGAACATCTTTCCTCGATAGGTACAGGTGGTGTGGTGTGCTATGCCTCCGGATTTGCCGAAGTGGGGAAAGACGGAGAGCACCTGCAACGTCGATTGGAGAAGGTTTCAGATGGGATGCCACTAATCGGCCCGAATTGTTACGGACTGCTCAACTTTCAGGATGGGGTGGCACTGTGGCCGGACGAGCAGGGTGGTAAAACGTGTAAGCGAGGTGTCGCGATCATCAGCCAGAGCGGGAATATTTCCATCAATCTTACAATGCAGCGACGAGGGGTGCCTATTGCCTTTCTGATTTCAACCGGAAATATGGCAGGCCTGAAGACTCACGATTACATCAATGTCATGCTGGAGAACCCGGATATCACCGCCATCGGGCTATATCTCGAGCAGATTCCGGATGCCGCAGCCTTGTCCGAAGCTGCAATTCGTGCGCTGGAGCGCAATATTCCGATTGTAGTATTGCAATCGGGCTTTTCGGCAGTCGGGGCCGGTGTAACATTGACTCACTCTCATTCGATGTCAGGTGACAAAGCACTCAGCAGGGCGTTTTTCGAAAAATTCGGAATGATTCAGGTTCATAGCATTCCTCAGTTTCTGGAAACCCTGAAATTCGTATCCGTTCTATCCCCCGTTGTCGACAGGACGATTGCCTCGATCAGCTGTTCAGGCGGTGAAGCAGCTCTGGTAGCTGATCTGGCAGAATCTTTTGGGTTGGAGTTTCCCAGACTTACATCGGCCCAGCAAAGTCAGTTGTATGGAGTGCTGGGTGATCGAGTAGTCATTTCGAATCCCCTGGATTACCACACGTACATCTGGGGAAATCAGGATGCTCAGAAAAAATGTTTCCAAGCGGTGTTTGAAGGGAGTCAAGCGACGAACATTAAAGTATTTGATTACCCCGAACCGGGAATATGCGATACGACTGAATGGGATTTTGCGGTTCAGGCGATCATTGATGCCAAGAAAGAAACCGATGCCCGTGTCGCAGTCGTCGCAACCATGCACGAGAATTTCCCTGCAATTGTTCAACAGAAACTGATCGATAACGGTATTGCACCGATGCTTGGGATGCACGAATGCGTTCAAGTCATATCTGATTGCATTAAATTCGCATCGGTGCGAGAGAACTTGCGATCTTTGAAACCACTGATGCCGACTGACAGTGGCAACTCAGTTACTCTAAGTGAATTTGAAGCCAAGCAACTGTTGCGAGAACGTGGAATCAATATTGTTCGGGGTCAGCTTGCATCGGACTTTAGTGAAGCTGCTTACATTGCTCGCAACTTTTCCTATCCGGTCGTTGCAAAGGCATGTTCTGCAGATATCGTGCACAAAACGGATTCTGGAGGCGTATTTGTTAACATTCAATCAGATGAAAGTCTGAATGACGCAATTGTTTCACTAAATCAGATCAGCAATCAATTTCTCATTGAGGAAATGGCCTCCGAGCCTTCCTTGGAAGTTCTGGTCGGTATACGGAAAGACAAGCATTTTGGCCGAATCATGATTATTGGCCAAGGAGGAAAACTAACCGAGCTCATTGATGATGCAGCAGTTTTATTTTTTCCCATACAACCGGAGGATATACGACAAGCATTGACCCAATTGAAGATCGGCAGGTTATTTTCGGGGTATCGGGATGAACATCTCGAATTGGATATGGTCGTTTCAGCATTGATTCGGATAGCAGATTTTGCCGCTGATGAATCCAATCGGATAAATGAACTCGAAATTAATCCGCTATTTGTTTATCCGAAGAATAAAGATGCTCTCGTAATTGATGCGGTGATTCGAAGATACGAGTGAGTCGAGCAAGACTTTGAATGAACACTCTGATGATTTCAGACAGCCGGGCCAAATTGGTTACGGAATGATATGTCGTGACACTCACAAGTTCGGAACAGCACGAGTTGACGTAGCCGGCATTAGTCGATTGGCTGGACACATCTAGGGGTTTAGATTTTTGTAATGCAGAGCTAAGCAGAATGGAATATTTTCCAGAATCAGAAGCGTGTTATCTATAATTGAATTGCCATAAAAAACGGGGAGAGCATTAAGAAAACAATCTCGCCTGATTCGATGGGCGAGTGGTGGAACGGTATACACAGGACACTGTCACTGTCCCGGCTTCAACTGGACAAATCAGTTGGGTTTGCGAGTTCGAATCCCGACCAGCCTACATCCAGTCAACCAACTAATCTCTCTCATCGATTCAGATTTTATGCAAAAAGTTAACATGAAGTAAAAAATTTATATTTTGAAAGTAACTGCTTACCCATCATCTGCTCCGCAGGCATCCACGCTCCTTTTCAGTTTTTCGACAGCATTTACAGGCCACAGATGTCCGGCTCCGGAATCTCACCGGAAACGAACATTCCGCTGTTTCGGATAATGTCTGTGGTTCCTCTCATCTTCCAATGAGACCAGGTCTGATATACTCATGTTCAGCGCACAAACAATGTCTATGGACTTGAGTCATGGGTGAAAGACAGAACGTTGATGAGCGCAAGTTCATTCCGACCGGAATTCAAAGTTTCCGCACGCTCCGCGAAGGCAACGGCTACTACGTTGACAAGACAGCCCTGATCCATCAGTTGACGGGCGGTCTGGAGAGCCACTACTTCCTTTCGCGTCCGCGCCGTTTCGGCAAGAGTCTTCTGGTCGACACCCTGCATGAGCTTTTCGCAGGCGAGGAGGACCTGTTCCGCGGGCTTGCGATCCACGACAGCTGGGACTGGTCGGTCCGGCATCCTGTCGTCCGGCTGAGTTTTGACGGTCAGTACAACAGTCCCGAAGAGATTGATCAGCACATTCATGGCAAGTTGAGACGGATCGCGGATGATGCCGGTATTGAGACAGGTGAGACCGGCATCAATGCATCACATCATTTGGAAGCGCTGATTCACCGTTTGCATCAGAGCGCCGGTCAGCAGGTGGTGGTACTGGTCGATGAGTATGACAAGCCGATTCTGGATGTCTTGGACAACCCTGAGCTGGCGAGGGCGAACCGGGATTACCTCCGGGGGTTCTACGGCATCATCAAGGGCTGTGCCCGACATGTCAGGTTCGTGTTTGTCACCGGCATCACGATGTTCTCGAAGGTCAGCCTGTTCTCCGGGCTGAACAATCTGAAGGACATCTCCCTGAACCCCCGCTATGCGTCGATCTGCGGATTCACCGATGACGAGCTCGACACGGTGTTCGCGCCAGAGCTCGAGGGATTGGACCGCGAGGAGATCCGTCGGTGGTATAACGGCTACAGCTGGCTGGGCGGGCACCGGCTCTATAATCCCTGGGACATTCTGTTTCTGTTGAAAGGAAGGCAATTCAAGTCGTATTGGTTCAGGAGCGGGACACCGACCTATCTGTACCAGCTGATCAGGGAGAGGAATTATCCGCTGATGGAGTTCGACGGCGGAATGATCGATGAGGAGCAACTGACCCGGTTTGATGTCGGGGACATCGACCTTCGTGCGCTGATGTTCCAGTCGGGGTATCTGACGGTGGGAGAACAGCAGCGTGTCGGCCCGGATACGATCTACACCCTGGAGTATCCGAACCTTGAGGTGAGTGTGAGATTCAACGCGGGTCTTCTGGCTTATGTGGGGTGCGATGCGGAGGCCGTGAGTCGTGACGCAAACGCTGTGCTGGGCTGTCTGGAGTCGAAAGATTTCGGCGGGCTGGCCGAGCGGTTGCGAGCTGTGTATGCGGCGATTCCGCACGACTGGTACCGCAAGAGCGGCAAAGCCGAATCGGAGAGTCACTATCTCATTGTGCTGCAGACGTACCTGCTGGCGGTGGGAGCGGATGTTCAGAGGGAGGTGGCGTCGAACCGGGGCAAGGCGGACCTGGTGGTCACGCATGCCGGCGAGGTGTATGTGATCGAGGCGAAGGTGGTCGGGGGCAGGCACGGGCACAGGATCGACAGGGCACTTGATGCGGCGATGCGGCAGATGAGAGATCGCGGCTACGGGGATCAGTATCGCGGCCAAGGTGGCGAGATTCATCTGGTTGCCATGGTGTTCGGTGGTGAGGAGCGCAATCTTTTGGACTTGCGCGCAGAGTCTGCCCGGGAGCTGCCTGAATCCGGGGCTGACGGAGACAGTCCGGTCTGGCGACGATTACGGAATGTCGTGGCCTGGAGATGATCGATTGAACACACCCGGTGATTTGGAAGGGTTGGAATAGTCGCCCGCATCGACCGGCATTGAACGATCTGAGATGATCATCATGCCCAATCGCGAATCCCCAAAATGTTGTCCGCGTGGTCAGGGGCGAGCAATTATAGAAAATTTATATTTGGAAATCGGAAAGCCGCTTTTATTTTCGCGAAGCGACCATTTTCACACAGTCTTATGCACCGACTTATCTCCGCACGTTACCTGACCCGAACATCGAATTGTCGTGATTGCATTACCGCGGAACTTGACTTGAACAGAAAATGGATTGCAACACTGCTGAAAGAAAATTGTGAATCACTTGACAGCGAATCAGCGTTTTCACCTGGTAAGAGTTCCACTTTAACTGGAATCATTATTCATTTTCGTTGGAATAGCCACCGTCACCGTGTTCTATTTTCCTTTACTCAGCGTTAAGATAACTGTTAATTCCAATGAACCACAGTTTCTGTTGTGATTGTCGCGAAGGCGACGTGCCGTCGATACGATGATGTCAAATTTATCTTGAGAGGCAAATATTTTTATTCTTTTCCAGACACATTTTTATTTTTAGGGCACCTCTATTTACCCTGAATATCGAGAGTCCCTGAGTGTCCGATGCCGATTCTTGAAAATAATCCAAGCTTCCGGACCGCATTTTCCGAAAAATTCCCGCTCCGAAGGCGATTTTCCGCAATATCCGGCCTGAAAACCCCCTGATCCGAGCCTCATCGCCCTGAATTCCGACCATTCGGACACAGCTTCCCCTACGCCGCCGACAACGACGGCTGCAGATAGCTCAGCCGTCTCATGTTGTAGCAAAGGTTGCGCAACCCGATCCAGGTCCGCGCCCGCGTCTTCCCGATACAGCGCATGTACCGCTGCGGCATCTCATTGGTCATCGACCCGAACACATGCTCCACCCGGCAGCGCACTTTCGAATACACCCGATTGACCTCATCCTGACGGTCGCTCAACGCCTTCGCACGCGTGCCCTTGTGGTTGATGCGGGGCTTGTAACCCCGCTTCCGCAACTTCCTCAACGCATCCTCCGAACGGTAGGCACTGTCGGCCCATACCTGACAATCGCCCTCGGGCCGTTGCGGCAACAGCTCAACGAACACCTGAGAGTCGTGCGTGCTCGCCGCCGTCACCTCCCATTCGTCAATGAACTTCGTCTCCCGGTCCGCCGAGATATGGTTCTTGTAGCCATAGTGGTTCTGATTGCGCTTTTTCGTCCAGCGCGCATCGGTGTCCTTCTGGCACAGCCTGTTCGGATTGTCCTGCCAGGCCTCCGGCACCTCGCCGGACTTCACCGTCCGGTTGTCCTCGCGGCTGTTGCGCTGACGCGGAACCTCCACGATCGACGAGTCCACCAGCTGGCCGCTGGTCAGCTCGTAGCCATGCGAGCGCAGCTGCGCCTTGAAAAGTTCGAACAGCTCGTCAATCCGACCCGACCGGCTCAGCAGGTCGCGGTACTTCCACAGGGTCTTCTGATCCGGCACCTGATCATCGCTCTGAAGTCCCGCAAACCGCTTGAAGGTGCGACGGTCCAGCAGCATGAACTGCAGGTCGCGGTCACTCAGCGAGTGCATCACACCCAGCAGGATCGAACGGAACATCACCAGCGGATCCCAGGCCGGACGCCCCGGACCGCCATGCGAGACACCGAAAATCTCCTCAAGCGAAGGTACAAACGCCTCCCAGTCCACCAGCGCCCTGATACGCGCCAGACCATCAAATTCCTCCAGCGCCCGCTGCTGCATCTCACGCTCGAACAGATGTCGTCTCTCCATCTCATATACCCTGCAATTAATCCGCAAAATGAATGACTTACCGATGAATCCATATTATCTCATATCGAACCTGAAATCGCGAATCCGGATTGCCTTCACTCACCCCGTCTCAGGCTGTATCATTAATGTCGAATAAATAGACGTGCCCTTTAGTGAGGAGTTATTCAGGGAATGAGTGAAAGGGTTTTAACTGCAAAGAACAATTCAATCTTGGAGATTACGATCAATCGACCCAAGGCGAATGCGATTGATCTTGAAACCAGTCGCACGATGGGTGAGATTCTATGCGAATTTCGAGATGACCCAGGATTGAAAGTCGCGATTATCACTGGTGCCGGTGACAGGTTTTTTTCTGCCGGATGGGATCTCAAGGAAGTCGCGGAAGGAAACGCGGGGTTTGATGATGATTATGGACCCGGAGGATTCGCTGGAATAACGGAACTGCACGATCTTGACAAGCCTGTGATCAGTGCTGTCAACGGTTACGCGGTTGGTGGTGGCTTTGAGATTGCGTTGTCGTCGGACATGATCATCGCAGCTGAGCATGCGCAGTTCTTTCTTCCCGAAATTAAGGTCGGCGTAGTTGCTGACGCCGCTTCGTTTCGCTTACCGAGACAGATTCCGAGGGCGATTGCGGTTGAGATGTTGCTGACCGGAAGGCGAATGTCTGCGCAGGAAGCACATGAATGGGGACTCGTCAATCAGGTTGTCAGCCAGGATCAGTTGATGCAGTCGGCGCGTGAACTAGCTTCTGTTATCGCCGAAGGTGCGCCGTTGGTAGTTGCAGCCGTCAAGGAAATTCTTCGCAAAACTGAGGATGTCAGCATCGAGGAGTGTTACCGGATGCTGCATGAAGGTGAATTCGAAAGCTATCAGAGAATGATGGCATCCGAGGATGCCATGGAGGGGCCAAAATCATTCGCCGAAAAACGCGATGCCAACTGGAAGGGGGAGTAAAGTAGCTGTCGTCGGAAAATCGGCATTTCCGGTCAGAATTTAATTTTTTCCTATTTATTCGCGACCCGATAACCGTCCTTTATTGTTCGCACCAATTCGATACAAAAATTTAAGTCAATGGCAGTCAATATTTCCAGTGTCGATATTGTAGGAGGTGGACCGGCAGGACTCTGTGCGGCGATTCTTCTTCGCAGATATTTCCCACATTTGAGTGTGCGCGTGACAGAACAGAATCAGGAGGGGGCTACATTTGGATTTGGGGTCGTGTTTTCAGATAGAGCGCTGGACTTTATGGAGCACGACGATCCGGAGGTTCATGGTCTGATTCTTCCTGAAATGCAGAGTTGGCGGAATATGACACTCAATCTTCCGGAAGGGCAGATTACGCTTGATGGAGTGGGATTTACAGCTGTTGGACGATTGAGATTGCTCGAAATTCTGAGTGCACAGGCGAGAGCCTTGGGTGCAGAAATTCAATACGGCAGAGCGGTCACTTCACTGAATGAACTTGATGGAGATCTGGTAATTGGTGCGGATGGACTGAATTCGGTGGTTCGACAAGCTGATCATGAAGTTTATCAACCAGAAATTAAATATGCGAACAACTATTTCGCATGGTTTGGGACTGCAGTGCGCTTTGAAACATTGACTCAAACATTCATTGAAAGCGATCATGGTCCATTGAATGCCCATCACTACAGATACGAAAACTCCATGAGCACTTTTATTGTCGAATGTGGTGCCCGCACCTACCAGTCTTTCGGCTTCCACAAGATCGGTGAGATCGAAAGTGCTCAGATTTGCTCCGAGCTTTTCACACATGTTCTCGGAGGAGCTTCACTGGTAACCAACAAGTCTGTCTGGCGCCGGTTTCCCAAACTTTGGTGCGACCGATGGTATTCAAAAAATCGGGTTCTGATTGGAGACGCGGCTCATACGGCACACTTTTCGATAGGCTCTGGAACCCGTCTGGCAATGGAAGACGTGATCGCGCTGGTCCGCATGCTCGATTCAAATGAGACAGTTGAAAATGCGCTGGCCGCGTACGATGAGAATCGACGTGCGATAGTGAATAAAATTGTTGTGGCTGCCAACGCGTCGGCGAATTGGTATGATCAATTTGGTAGGAAAATGGCGCAGTCACCGAATGAGTTTGCGCTCGACTACTTGATGCGGTCCGGACGCATGAGCAAAAAGCGTTTGCGTTCTTTAGCACCGGAATTCATGAAACAGTACGAATCAGACTGAGGTGACTATGCCGGGGTCTGTACTGTATCCGGAATCAGCAAGCAACAGATTCTATATCGATGGTACTACCCATGTGTTGTGTTAGCAGTATCGCGCGCGCCAGTCTATTCTGAATCTGCCCCATAGATTTCGGCTAGTTGTCGCGTTTCAGCCAGAAACTCTTCTCGTAAAGAAGACGGCTCCAATACCTCCACTTGACTGCCGAAGGCTGCCAACCACCAACGTAGTTGTGCAGTATCGGCAACCGTAGCCTCCAGCAGGATCTGTCCATCTGCCTGTTCTGTCGCGCGGTGATCATGCGAGAGATTGCACTCGGTGAGATGCGCGCCGGCTACGGAATCAAATCTCGCTCGAAGCGCAATGGTTTGATTGCTTAACGGATAGGCAAATGAACTGTAGTCATTCAAATATCTATTTAGGTCGAAATCCGCCAACTCCTCCATTGGTTCACTTAGCACACGTACTTCGCTCATTCGGTGGAGTACATAATGTCGGACATCCTCATAATTATCAGCTGTAGCGACCAGATAGGTCATGCTGGTGCGAACGACAACACCCAGCGGGTTGAGAACAAAATTTCGTGGATGTTTCTTGTGCTTGCTGCGATACAGTAGTTTTAGTTTTCTCTTTTTCAATACTGCTCGGAAGACAGCATCCCGCACCTCTTCGGAAACTGCCGGCGATTTCAATGTCAGTCCTGTCTGTACGATAGCTATTCGGTCGGAGAAGTTATTTAATTCAGTATTGCCGAGAACTTCGTCAGCTTGCTTGAAGTATTTTTCCAGCAGATTCAGGGTTTCCGGTGGAATGATCGGTCGCAGGTATTCGTCCGCAAGACGCAATGCAAATGCCGTTTGTTCACTCATCGCCGGAATTTGTGTGAGGGCATTTTTGTCGATCCAGAACCAATAATGGGTACGATTGCGCGTGACATAGTCGATTGGATACGCGCGACTGATTTGCAGCAGGCTACGTTGAACCGAACGGACATCGACAGCATAATCGGGGTTTATGTCTCTTAACTCTTTCTGGATTTGAAGCGCGCTTTTGCTCCGGGGATGAACCGGGATAGCCTGAAGGGTCGCGATGAAACGCATCGTTGTTTCTACAGATTTACGCATATCAATTTTGTCTTGTTACAGAGAAACTATGGAAATCAAAAATGACAAAGATATTCATTCAGTTCCCAATGCTATATCTAAGCACAAATATTATGTTCTTCCCGGACAACAATTTTACGCGTTGATACACAAATAAAATACAGGAGATTATCAACAATGAAGCGCTTCACAGTATGTCATGATGGTGAAATCTGAATTGATACCGGTTGCCGAAATATCGGGATGTCTCTATCCTTGAAGATCGACAGATTTCGAGGTATCGGCAAATCCGAACGGTTTGGTACTGCCGGGTTTGATTTCACATTCAGCTATGAGCATGGCTACCAGCGATTCGCTATCAGACAATTTTCCCAGCACTTCAGCCTTACGTCGTACAACCTCGAAGTCTGCGGGAGTAAGCATGTCAAGTGCGGCCAAGTTTTGCGGTGGCGTGAGCTTGAACCATTTACGGAATGCTGTAGCAACCTGTTCCGGTCGCATGTAATCGAAAGTCACTTTAAAGGTAAAGCGACGAAGCGTAGCGGCATCCAGTAAATCCGCATGGTTTGTCGTACAGGCGAATGGCAGTGGATGCGATTCCATCCAGGTTAGCATCTCGTTGACTTGGGAGATTTCCCAGCTGCGAACCGCACGACTGCGGTCGACCAGTAGAGAATCGGCTTCGTCGAAAACTAAAAAAGCCTCTTCGAATATGGCTTTGTCAAATGCTTTGGCGATATTGCGTTCTGTTTGCCCGACAAACATATCGAACAGGTCAGACGCTCGACGAAGATGCACTTCCATTCCGATTTGTCTGGCAAGGTAGCGCACGAAGGCACTCTTGCCAGTTCCAGGAGGTCCCTGCAAACACAGCGAAAACCGCCGAGTTCCGCTTTTCACCAAGTTTTCCGTCATTGTAATGAGGTCAACATCAGCATTTGCCAGATGCAGGTCAAAATCCTGATTACTCAGCGCCCGCGGGTTGTCGCAACCAAGAACCTTGGATAGACTTTTCATGCTGCGGCGAACCAGTTCGATATCGCCACCGCCAAGCTCTCCGGCCAATGCGGCACCTTCAACTACACCGGGTGTAGCCGCAAATTGTTCAGCAATTGACAATGCATCGTCGTCGCTGATTTCCATTCCGTGACGTGTCAGCTGGCCTGTCAAGATGTCGGCGCGGGTACGTGTTGGCGGTAGTTGGAATTCGACCGCGAGCACCATACGCCGTACAATCGGATCATCCAGGAATCCGGCTTCGTTCACTATCCAAATTGTCGGTACAGGTGCGTTTTCAAGCAGGCGATTCAGATACACTTTTGAACCACCTGAACGACGTGACTGCGCAAACAATCCAAACAGTCCTTTACTCATACCATAATCCGAAGTGAGTACATCCTCCATTTCATCGAGCATCAGAAGGGCGTTACGATCATCTTTCAGCAGATTCTGGGAGAGGCGCAGTTCCGAGAGTCTCTCGTTTCTGGTCGGCTCATTTCCACGATCATCACTTTCGCCGATACTAAACAGTGACATTCCCAAACGTTGCGCCAAAACCTTGCAGAAGCTGGTTTTTCCAGCACCGGCGGGACCGTAGAGGAGGATATTGACACCTTTGGTACCACGTTCCATCGCACCTCTCATAATCGATTCGACATCGTCTCGTTTCTGTCGCAGGTAATCATAATCAGACCATTTCAAGTCCGTTGTCTCGGACTTTCCCAAAAGCAGTTCTCGTACGTCAGCAACTTCGTCTGTGTTCCATCTCAGACGACTTAAACGGTCAGCAATATTGACTTCTCCATCATCTTCGTCAATAGTCAGAAGACCGGAACTGACAAGAGGGAGGTTCCAACGCAACCGTCGTTTATAACTCTTTATTGACATGCCGAGTGCATGAGGAATGAGATTATTATCCAGATTGATCTCATAGTAACTGCGTCGACGAGGTGGATCTTTCTGCAACGAGCAAATGAAATCTTCAACACCTGAGTGCTCTATAAACTGGAATGCTTCCAGTATCTGGGTATCTTCATCACTCAGTTCCATTAATCTGCCAAGTTCACGAATTCGCAGTGCCATTGCGTCACATGGGATTTTTTCGGTTACCCTTTTCAAGTCTTCCAACAATTCCTTGAGCTTGCGCCAGCCATATTTGTTGGATAGTTCTACCGGAAGCGACGCAAAGTAATGTTTGGTGGCATTACATTCTCGAATTTCTGAGAATGAACTACCTGAGGCTACTTCTTCCAGTAACTGGTTTGCCTGATTTGAAGGAAAGCTGGTGTGCTTCGCGATGTTGGCCGCATATGAAATAAGCAGCCGGTGTTCATATTTCAAGGTCATGGTTATCGTCTAAATTCAGTCTTGTGATTCGAAATTTGACACAGGATAACTGCCCAACACGACAATTTACGTCGCAATGAGAAAATAATTTGTCTTTAAGCAGTCGATCGACCACAGAAACTTATCTGATTCGGAAGACTGCCTTGAATCAATTAGTGACTTGTCCGGAGCAGTAGCTGAATTCTTTGGTCGGGAGAACCGGTTCATCAGTGTCCTTAGGGCACCTTATAATGATGGGAGGTCAGTCAGTCCTCTCTATAGTTGGAAATTAGGACCGCAATCCATCTCTCTTAAACCGAACGCCAAGAATTGAACTCTTTCGACTCGAACAAGCAAATTGAAACCGAGATTCTCGATCCAGTGGCGGACGATGTTCCTGGCGCTCGGGAAATTGGTTTCGTTCGGTCCGAGCACACAAACTGTTCGTCGATTCTCTGGGATAACCTGGAACGAAACCCCAGCAAACTCGCAATAGTCGGTTCATTCGGGGAACTGACCTATAGCGAACTCATTGCCGTTTCTTCGATGTGGGGAAATGCTTTCAATGCGGCTGGATTGGAGCGAAATGATCGGATTGTATGCTTTTTGGACGATACACCGGTGTATCCTGCAGTATTCTTCGGTGCAGTTCGCGCCGGATTCGTACCGGTACTGCTGAATACGCAAACCAACCCTGAAACACTGAACTACTATTTGAAGGATAGCGAAGCCAGACTCGCAGTCACCGAGGCATCACTGGCCAATCAATTCACAAATGAAGTGCTTGACGGTGCGTGTATCGAACAGATTATTACGGTGAATGGTGATAGTGGATGTGATCGCTCTGCTGAGCTCGAAGAATTCCTGAAAGACCAACCGACCCAGCTGGCTTGTGCCGATACTAACCCTGATGACATGGCATTCTGGATGTATTCGTCTGGTACTACAGGGCAGCCTAAAGGTATCGTTCACTTGCACCATGATATGGCGTATACACACCAGTCGTTCGGGTTGGATGTATTGAAACTTTCACCTGATGACATCTGCTTTTCAGTCCCGAAAATTTTCTTTGCTTACGGATTTGGAAATTCCCTCACGTTTCCTTTTTCGATTGGTGCCACAACTTTGTTGATGTCCGGACGACCAACATCTGACATGGTCCTGGAAACGATCGAAAACTTTCGGCCGACTGTGTTCTTCGGGTTACCAACCCTCTACAATCTTCTGTGCCGGGATAAATCAATCGGTACCAGAGATCTCAGTTCCATACGGCAATCAGTATCCGCTGCCGAAACCCTTTCTGAGGAAGTCTACAGTACATGGCGCGGGCTGACAGGACATGGAATTACGGAAGGACTGGGTTCGACGGAACTGTTGCACATCTATCTTTCCAATCGACATGATGATCACCGAGTCGGTGCGGCCGGCGGTCGCGTTGCGGGCTATGAAATCAAACTGATATCACCGGACGGCGATGAAGTAGGAGTAGGGGAGGAGGGTATCATGCTGGTGCGCGGTCATTCATCCACTCCCGGTTATTGGTGTCAGACCGAAAAAACAAAGGAGACAATTCGCGGTGACTGGATATACACAGGCGATCGCTTTCTGGAAAAGGATGGCTTTTACTATTTTCAAGGTCGGGCGGACGATCTTGTCAAGATTTCGGGACAGTGGGTATGGCCGCTTGAGGTTGAGCGTTGTTTGAATGAGCATCCTGATGTGCACGAATCGGCGGTCATGGCTGAGGAGTTGCCAGATAAGCGTATGACTCTGCGAGCTGTGATTTGTCTGAAAGACGGAATATCCGCTGACGACCACGAAACCAAGTTATTGCAAGAATATATCCGCAATCAGCTGATGCCATTCAAGTATCCACGCATCGTCGAGTATCGAAACGAACTTCCGAAAACCGGAACCGGGAAAATTGATCGCCAGGCTTTGTTGCAGGAACGCTGAACATTGGAGTGGTCAACTTCTGCAAAATGATGAATCAAAATTCAAGAAATTGCTATAGCCTATTGATTTAATATTAAAAGTTTTGTATAAGTAAGCAGTTCGTAGTCCGTGCAATAATCTTCAACTATTAAACCGGTTGTCGGATATGTTTCACTTTGACGTGACGAGCAAAGGATTGGTCTAGAAATATGAAATTGGTAGAAAACGCAATTGCCCCGAAAAGTTCTCTTGTTGTAGAACCATACCCTTATCAGCAGAAGCTGTCCAGAAAGGAGTATGAGTCCAAAAAGGCCGAGCTGCAGGTTGAACTGGTCAAGGCGCAAAACTGGATCAAGAACGATAAAAAGAAAGTTGTCATTCTGTTTGAAGGACGAGACGCCGCTGGAAAAGGAGGAACAATAAAGCGATTCATGGAGCATCTCAATCCACGAATCGCCAGAGTTGTGGCATTACCCAAACCCGGTGAGAAGGAACGGGGTCAGTGGTTTTTCCAAAGATATATTCGGCATCTGCCAACCAGCGGTGAAATGGTGATGTTTGACCGGTCCTGGTACAACAGGGCAGGGGTTGAACGGGTGATGAATTTCTGCAGCCGACTCGAATATCTGGAGTTTATGCGACAGGCACCTGCACTGGAAAGAATGCTGGTTGACAGCGGCATTCACCTGTTCAAATATTGGTTTTCGGTGAGTCGGGAAGAACAGCGCCGTCGATTCGACGCACGTAGGAACAGCCCCCTGAAGCGCTGGAAACTAAGCCCGATCGACAACGAGTCCCTCAACCTGTGGGCAGAATACACCGAAGCGAAAGAAACAATGTTCTTTTATACCGATACCAGGGATGCACCATGGACGGTGGTCAGGTCAGACGACAAGAGAAGAGCAAGGCTCAACTGTATGCGGCATTTCCTCTCCAGTTTTGACTACCCTGACAAAAACAAAGAGATAGTTGTGCCCGCTGACCCTCAGATTGTCGGACTGGCGCGCGACATTTTCGTTACCCAACCATCCTCAAGCGAGAAAGTTGATACGGATGCGACTGAATCGCATCCGGAATGAATAGCATTCAAACGCTGTAGAGTCGACCGAATTCGGGTCGCCGGTCGTTGATTCCCGCAAGTCTCAGGCAATGCCACGCCATGGCGTGGTTGCTTGAAGTTGCGGGTTTTCCAGTTGCCTGCTCAATGGCATTGACTACAGGCGCTATCCGAAGATTGGTGCACGACACGAACACCAGATCTACGTCTTCAATCTGACCCAGTTCTACAGCCGCGTTACGGATTGACTCGGTGGAGATTCTTGCTGCTTTATTGTCGTCTTCTTCGTTGAATGACCCGAACGCCACCACATTGAAGCCCTTACTTTCGATGTACGCAGCAACCGCGTCATTGACATCCTCGCGATAAGGTGTCAATACTGCAAGATTCTTCGCACCCAAAGCCTCGAATGCTGCAAATGCAGCGGTAATCGGTGTGGTGCACTTCACTTCCGGACGTTTTTCTCGAATCCGCTCGAATACCCGTTCTTCCCCGATCACCATCGAAGCCGAAGTACATCCGTAAGCAACCACATCCAGAGGCACGTCTTTGAGGATGACTTCCGTACACTCAGGTATTCGATGCTCCATGTCAGCAAGCGTTTCGGGAGTGATCGTGGCTGAATTCCGAATCCGACTTTCGTAGAATGCGACACCTTCGATGTCAAGAAAGTCGCGGAATTCGTGCTCAATCGTTTGGTCGGTGCCGAGAACTATAACACCGATCGCCGCACGTTCTGCTATACCACCGTCGAGCTCGAAGGGAATGTAGTTACGAATCACTCTCGTTGACGGGTTGACTGCCTGCACTGCTTCCATCTATCTATCCTACCTGGACTTGTTGCGTCCGTTTGTCTACTGTATATCATTGCACAGCAATTCTGTGCGTTCTTTCAGATTATGACATTTCTTCACGTCGTATCAAAGGTGCCGCTACTCCGGTCGAAAATGTTCGGTGTCGATTTCCGGTTTTTCACCCATGATCAGATCAGCGGCAATCTTCGCCGAGCCGCAAGACATGGTCCAACCCATATGCCCCTGACCTGAATTGACGAACAAATTGTCGAATTTCGCGTAGCCGATATAAGGCGTTCCCTGAGGTGTCATCGGTCGGAAACAGGTTCGGTACACGGGTTCGTCATAGATTGCTGCATGAGAGAGTAATTCCTTTACGGTATTCATCATAGGCGCGAAGTCTTTCGGCCTGTAACTGAGATTGTAACCGGCAAATTCCGCTGTAGCTGTCGCTCTGACCGACTGTCCAATTGGCGAACAGGCCACCAGATTATCTTCGTCAACAGTTCCGATCGTTAGATTGGTATGTTCTTGATTTGCCGGCAGAGTCAGGGAGTACCCTTTGACGGGGTAAATCGGGAGGTTGATTCCAATCGGCCTCAGAACGATCGGTGTGTATGCGCCAAGACAGACAATGAAAAGATCGGCTTCAATTTCACTATTCGATGTCACTACACTGCGCACCCGCGTTCTGTCAGTCACAATGGACTTCACTTTCGTATCCAATAGAAAATCCACACCTTTTGACTCGCATATGCGGGCCAATTGTCGGCAAAAAATCTGGGAGTTTCCGGTTTCACATGTCGGACTGTAGATTGCGCCGGCAATTTTGTCATGTGCATGTTGGAACGCAGGCTCCAGGTCAACGACTTCGTCCTTATTTAAAACTTCCAGTTGTTGACCGTTGTTCTGAAGAATCTTGGAATGCTCCACGCCAGCACGAAAAGTTGTTTCTCTACGATAGACGTACAACAGACCTTTGGCAATCCTGTCAAATTGAAGATCGTTCTCATTATTGACAATTCCCAGTCTTTTTTGCGAGTAAACACAAAGATTATGTTTTTGGATCGTATTTCGAATTGCATCTGCGTTGTTGCACTGTTTGAGAAACAGTGCGGTCCACCGCCAGAATTGCATATCAAATCGAAATCTGAATCGAAACGCCTGGTCGTTGCGATAGATCGACTTCAGCAGTATTGCGGGTACTTTGGGAGAAGCCCAGGCAAAAGCATGCCCCGGCGCGATCATCGCAGCATTGACACCACTGGCTTCCGATGCAGGTTCAGCGTTGGCGTCGACAACAGTGACCTGAAAATCTTTGTTGCGGGATAGTTCGTATGCGGTTGTTACTCCGATAAGTCCAGCACCCAAAACCGCGATCCGCATTTCTGAAATCGCCCCGGCCGATCTGAAAGTATAAAATCAGGTCGGTTATTTTGCCGCAATGATGCCAATTTCGACATTGAATTGCGGTGCTGCCAAAGCAGACTCAACACAGGCTCTGGCAGGGGCATTGCCCGGCGAGACCCAAGCATCCCAGATCGAGTTCATTTCATCAAAATTATTAATATCAGTGAGCCATATGGTTGCCGAAAGCAGTTTCGACTTATCCGTTCCTGCTTGAGATAAGAGGCTATCGATTCGCTTCAATACATCTTTCGTCTGGTCTGCAACACTTGCACCAGGCGCGTCGAACGCAACCTGACCTGCCAGATAGACTATATCGCCATGGATTACAATCTGGCTCATTCGCTGACCTGTTTCCATTCTTTCAATCATAAGTTCCTACTCCTTGTGAAGTTTGTATTTGGATTGAATCGCTCATTGTATATCTGTGCAATCATTGGATTGTTGGTAACTGTGGAAAGAAGTTTAGAAGGCACCTTTATTTTCCCTGAATATTGAGCATTTCTAAGAGATTTAGAAAAATAGCGAAAATTGCTGGACATAGGCGTGTTCAGCAGGTTATTTGTGTACGGATTCAAATCTAATGTCGAGTCATTCGACTGATGTCGGGTAAAGTCGCTTGAGCCTGATGTGTACCTCCCGATCATGAACCGCCAGTCTATCCTCACCTGCAGATGATCCCGGTCCACCTGCCACCTCCTCACTGACCTCCTGCATCGCCGTGCTTGTTGCTGTCCGCAACCAGTCGCAGATGCCGTGGTACCGCCCTTCGCACGACACCATTCGCACCATGATCGCCGCACGGACTGAACCCCATGGGCGGCCGGGTCCACTCGAACACACCTTCCGACACGTCAATCAGGTGAATGCCCGACTTCCACACCAGCTCACGCTGGTCCTTGTCGATCTCCACTACCGCAAGAATCGGATACACCTCCCTTGACTCAAACTCTGGCTTTTCAATGCGAAACATCCTGACCAGTCGCCACACCTGATCCAGATGCTCAGGCTCAAACTTGCTCTTGACCTCCACCACATAGGCCGCACCGGTGCCGTTGCGGGCGACACCCCAGCCATCCAGCTGCAGGTTTCCGCGCTCGTACGACTCCATGTAGTCGGCATCGAAATACTCGTCCAGAATCCGCCGGATGGAGGGTTCCGCAAGTGCCTCGGTGTAGCTTCCGAACTTGTTGTTGTGTCCGCCGATCTGCTTGCCGTGTTCTTTCGCCGTCGCGGCCAGCTTCGTAGCCGCCGCATTCACCTTTGCAATTTCTTTCCTGAGTTCCTTCCATCTCTTTTCCGACTGCTTCCGGATCTTTTCGGATTGCTTCCGAATCTCTTCCGTTTCCGCACGCGTTTCAGCGGCACGCTGATTGATCCGCTCGGTCTCCTCGCGTATCTTCTGAATCCTTTCCTCAGTCGTCAGGTTCTCCTGTTCCGGCATCTTCGCCACCTCAAATCTCAGGTTGATCTGCCCATCGGCAATATCCAGTCAAAGTTTCAATGACCGGTCCGGTCTCCATGATACTACGATACTGCGAATTGATCCGGTCGGATGGCCCGCCAGCCGTCCGCCTGAACAGTGACCTGAATACTCAATTGGATGTCCCTGTCGTCCGACAGGAAGAAGACCACTTTGTGGACTCAGGACTGAAGCGATGAGTGTGGACAGTTGGGATTTCGTCGTCCGGCTGTCGAACCGGGATCGCCTGTGCGCAGCGACCAGAACTGCAATTCACCAACGCTTGTGCGTTCTTCACGCGGTCGAACCCTTACCCGACATCGGTCAAATGACGATACACAAGGGCGCGAACCTCCGTCATTCGACCAATTTTGCAAACATGTCAATACTTGTTGATACCAATGTGGTGCCCGGGTTGATTCGCATATCCCCGAACCCAGCCGTAAAGAAGCGGGCTGACATTCAATCTGTGGAAAGTCTGTACTTTTCAGCGGTCGGCGAAGTCGAGTTGCGATTTGGTGCGGCTGTTCTACCCTTGGGACGACGGCGTGATAGGCTGTTTTTTAAAAATTGAAAATTTAATTTGCGAAGCGTTCGATAATCGCATGCTGCCGTTTGACAATAAGGGGCAGCTCGAAGTTACGCAGATTTGGCGGCAGCATATCGTGCCTCTGGGATTGTGATACCGATTGTAGACATTCAAATTGCTGCCATTGCACGTTCTCGCGGTATGACGGTAGCGACGCGTAATATTCGAGACTTCAAGGAGACTGGCATCAAGCCCTCTTTCTTGTAAGCGGTCTGGACTTCAATGTAGATAGTCAGTTACGAAGTATTAGTCCTGTTGCGAACAAGCACAATCAGATTTGGATTAGTGTGCTTGTTGAGGATGTACCGGATCAATGAGTTTGTCTTTCCACAACCGCTGCAAAATTTCTCCATAACTCTTGTAGTAAAAGTTTCCGTTTCGCCTCAGAATTTCTTCTCTTCGCTGATTGAAAATTTCTGGAATCATTCTCCAGGGCAGTCCGGGGTTTTCGTGATGCACCCAGTGGTAGTTGTTGTTCAGATAAAGCAGCCTTGTCAGAAAAGAACCCTCGACGACAAGACTTCTTTCGTCTTCTGCAGGTGACCATCTGTGCTCTGTATAAGACCGAAATAAAATCAACGATATGCCAGGATAAACAAAACAGAGTAAGAATTTCCAAACCGGTAAACCTGAGAGTTGCACGAACATCAAAATACCAGCACACCAGGCAGCGTGAATCAACCAGATTCGTAAGCGCTGAGTGTCACCGGCAAAAATGCATCTCAATTCACTCTTCCATAGATGGAAAAGTGATATGAAAGGTCCGATTAACAATCGACCGGCAAGGGTGAAGTTGAATCGGTAGAGCCATTTGCGAAATCGCCCCATACTGTCGAATTGCTCACGGGTGAGGTATATGGATTCGGGATCGGTTTCGACATCGGTCAGCACTTCGACGCGATGGTGCTCAAGATGGGTGTCTCGGTAGGTTGGGTACGGGAAGTACAAAGTTAAAGGCGGATACGCCAACAATGTATTGAACCAATTATACCGGGTCGGATAGCCATGGACTGCAAGATGCTGAAAACCACCGTGCAAGGCGCTTACGTAACCACCCAATATAAAGAGTGCTAAAAGAGGAAAGGATTCGCCATACACCACCAGTGTCAACCAGCAAGCATAGATTCCTATACCCAAAGAGATGTCAAAAGTGACCGAGTCCTTACTCATGTTTACAGACAATCAGAAATTTAAATCATGCAGAATCCAACAGGTTGATTACCAAATGTAGAAATCTGTACTGTTTGACCTGAATGTATGTCAGTCAGGACTTCAAATAATATCTGAACGAAGGTAATTTTCAAAACTTCCGAGGCGTTAATTTGGTACGACTATTTTCAGATATACTTTGCCCCGACTATGGATATGCCATTAACGTTGAATAAATGGACATTCTAGTCTATGAATATGGTCGTCAATAGTGGATATCAAGGAGAGATACCGATGGAGAAAAACAGATACCTGACGAAATCTATATTCAAGCTGGCAACCGAATGCCCCACGAAGCTTTTTTACACCGGTAAAAAAGACAAGTACGCCAATCAAAAACCAAAAAACAGTTTCCTTCTCGCACTGGCGGATGGCGGTAATCAGGTGGGCGAACTCGCTAAACATTATTTTCCGGGAGGCGAGGAAATCAAAATTCAAGATCACGATAAAGCATTGGAGCAGACCAACGAGTTGCTCGGGTTGGATCAGGTCACGATATTCGAAGCGGCAATCGCGACCGATAAACTTTTCATCCGTGCAGATATTCTGGTAAAAGATAAAAACAGACTCAGCCTCTATGAAGTGAAGGCCAAATCGATAGACCCTAAAGAGAAAAACAAGTTTTTACAAAGCAAACAAAACAGACCATACCTATATGATGTTGCCTTTCAGAAGATTGTCATTGAACGAGCTTATCCTCAATATGAAGTTTCGGTCAATCTCATGCTGGTCGACAAATCTGCGAAATGTCCGACAGATGGTCTCAATCAAAAGTTTCAATTAGTTAAAGATAGCAATAATCGAGTCTCTGTTTCCGTATCGGAAACCCTGACGGAAGAAGATTTAATATCGCCAATTCTCCGCAAGATGAATGTGGATGCAGAATACAAAAATATTTATTCCGATACATACGATGGAGGTGAGCAGTCGCTAAACGTTGAACAATGGGTTGACTGGTTGGCGGACCACTATGTTCCAGATTCGCCAATCTCGACACCGATATCGACGGCATGCGCTAAATGCGAGTTTCGTACAACGGAAGATGAAGAACGGATTGGTTTGGAAAGCGGATTTAAGAGATGCTGGAAAGATCAATTGGGGTGGAATGACCAAGATTTCGAATGCCCCACCGTTCTAGATGTATGGCAAGCAATTGGTCGGGGTAAGGATGAAAGGGATAAGAATCAGCTGATTCAAGATGGCATTATCAAAATGTCCCAACTTTCCAAGGCGGACATCATTCCTAAGCCGGAAAAAAATATAGGACCGGGTCTTTCACAAAAAGAACGACAGTGGCTTCAGGTCGAGAAAGTGCAAAACGGAGACTACTCGATCTGGCTGGACCGGGAGAGTCTTCGAAGAGAGATGTACAGCTGGGATTTTCCACTCCACTTTATTGACTTTGAAACCGCGAGCGTAGCAATTCCTTTCTATGCGGGACGCGGACCTTATGAGGGAATCGCATTTCAGTTTTCTCATCATGTTGTTAGTGAAGATGGTTCTGTGGAGCACTTTGGTCAGTTTTTGAATAAGGAACGAGGGACGTTTCCGAACTTCGAATTTGTGAGAGCACTAAATGCTCAGCTCAAAGACGACAACGGTACTATCTTTCAATATGCCCGCCATGAATACAATACCCTGAACATGATTTACCGTCAGTTTCAGGATGAAAAGGGTCAAATTGCAGATCGGGATGAACTTTGTGAGTTTATCAAGTCAATAACTCATAAAGATGAACGCAAAGGTAAGCGCACTATGGTGGACCTGTGGGAAATCGTCAAGCGCTACTACTACGACCCCGCCACCAAAGGCTCCAACTCTATTAAGGACGTGCTTCCGGCAATCCTGAACAGCTCCACTTTCCTGCAGAACAAATATTCAAAACCAATCTACGGATCTAAAGATGGAATCCGCAGCAAAAATTTTGAAACAAAATTTGGATCAAGTATAAGGACGGGAAAGTAATTGATCCATATAAAAGTTTGCCCCCTATGTTTCAGAATATTCCAGAAAGTGATATGCGATATTTGATGTCTAGCGATGATGAGCTACGAGAAGGCGGTGCTGCCATGACAGCTTATACCCGGATGCAGTCGGAAGAAATGTTGGACTTTGAGCGTGAGGAGATCCAAAAAGCACTTCTCAAATATTGCGAATTGGATTCCATGGCAATGGTTATGATCTATGAAGGTTGGAAGGCTCTTCTACAACAGGAACAACAAAACTGAAAGTCCTTCGGAAGTTTAACACTATATTGCTGTTCGGCATGACACACCGACTCGACTCATCATGGGATGACATCTACAACTGATTCGATGCAACGAAAAAGTCAAATGACCTGATCGAGCACTATCACAGGAGAACATCATGAGAGCAATTTCCAAGACTGTATCCGACAATCTCGGCTATTACGTATACAGACTGATTGATCCCCGGACAGGCCATACTTTCTATGTCGGTAAGGGTCGGGGTGGCCGGGTATACGAGCATGTGCTGGCGCAAATCAGTGTGACCGGGGAGGAGAACGAGAGTTCCCTGAAACTAGCGCAGATTCGGGATATCCCCAATTTCGGAATGGAACCGCATCATATCATACATCGGCACGGGCTGGACGAGCGCACCGCATACGAGGTGGAGGCTGCGGTCATCGACTGTTACATGAACAATCTGACCAATGTGGTTTCGGGTCACAACAGTGATCGGGGTTCTGCTACCGTGGATCAGCTGATACAGAGATATGAACCGGAGGAGATGCCGAATGAACCCGGTGTTCCAATCCTGTGAATCAAAATCAATCGCAGAACATTGGAAAACAGCGAATTTGATGCATATGTGGCTGTCAGAATGGCATGGAGAGTGGATGCCAAAGAACTGAATGCCACGGAACATCATGTCGCGGCAGTATGCGACCAGATCTGTGTCGGATTGTTCCGGGTGGACAAGAACAGCTGGTATGAGCATGATCCGACTATACACGGGGAAACTGATAAACCATACAAGGGAACGAGGTATTGTTTCGATGGTATCCCGGCAGATGAAGGGATGAGAAGGAAGTATATCGGAAAGAAATTGAACGCACCTCCGGGCAGTCAGAATCCGATATCGAAAATGCTGTGGTAGGCTGGGGTTAATCCATCCCCGGCGCAGTGTCAAATCCGGTTCATCCGTAGCCTGACGCCTAGTACGGCAACCTCTTCGAAGCATCCATACATATTTTGAGACACCCTGACTTGGGCTAAATTTTGCAGTGACAATTGTCGCAGAGTAATTTTTCCAAGGCGGGGTTACTCGAGTTGCAGGTTGTAAATAGCATAGTTCAATTCCTTAAGCTCGCAGACAAACTACGTGAAATGCGGATACACATCCACCTTTCGATGAGTTTCATCCCATGCGATTCGCTGAATGCCTACAACAATGTTGCGTGGCACTTACCATTTTTTCAACTGCCAGATTTTATAAAAATGATCGCGTCCTCACGCACAGTGGTAGTCAGGCTTACCTCATTTGCGGTTGTACAGTGCAACAATACTAAGACACATTAGACTGAATAATGCGAGGTTGAAAACGTGGAAGTTCTCCTGACTACAGCATTGAATAGTAGACACTGACATTCGAATAGTGCCTTCAGTAACTCTCAAGATTCTCCAAATCTTGATTAAACTTTCTGTCGGCAAGTTGAAATCTGCTGTTGATGCCTTGTACTGTACTTTTATTCGCATGGTTGGCTGATTTCAAGCCGATGATTATGGTGACCATCAATTTTCTCCATCGAGAAGCCACTCATTGAACCAGCGTTCCCTGACCTTTTCCGTTCGCGAGTACCACTCACTTGCTATACGAATTACATTCTTGGAGGTAGACGATGTTGATCTTGGCATATAGGTCAGCATGGATACATTGGATTTCTCATGCAGTCCTATTCGTCTAATTGAGGAACTCCGAGTGGGGCTGTAAGGAATCCGGTTTGAGAAATCAGCCATCTTCTGCGTGCCTGTGACGTACCTGAGAAATTTTTTAGCTGCTTCTTGATTGGGTGAGTCACGCAGTATGCCCCAAACTCCAAACTCCAACAGCTGCCCGTCCTGAATGACAGATATTGCAGCGTCATGGTTCATCGTCGCTTCAAAAAATCGCCCGTTGTAACCGGATGCCATGACGACCGTTCCATCCCCGAGCAGTTGCGCGGGTTCAGAACCACTCTCCCACCAAACGATGTGGTCACGAATCTGGTTCATGCGGCGTGTGACCAGGTTCAGTCCTCGTTCCGAACTGAGCAGTTCATAAATCTGTTGGGGAGGAATACCATAGGAGAGCATCGCCCACTCCAACACGGCTCGTGGATGGCGTTGAAGGGCACGTTTACCCGGAAATCGTTCTACATCGAAAAAGTCGGCGATAGAATTTGGCTTTTCCTCCATAAACGCACGCTCATCATAAGCCACAACAGTCGCATACTCAATGTGCGCGATGCCACAGTCAAGCCATGCATCTTCCATAAAGTCCTCTTCAGCGGGTGTGCCGTCTGCAGCAGGATCAAGCATAGAGCTTTCAAAATTGATAAGAATTTTTTCGTCGCATGCAAAATGTGCATCGGATTCGACGAGATCCACAACGTCAAACTCAGGATTGTGTTTCTGGTCTCGACGTTGCAACGGTTCAATTCCGCCCACATATCGACGTAATTTCACGTCAATACCAGTTTCCTTTCTGAACGGTTCGATCAGTGCGACAAGCTGCGCTTTTTCGTACGCACCACCCCATGATGTGATGGTCAGCGTCTGGTCTTGCTGCGCAACTGCGAACCCGGAAAACCATAGCGCAATGACAATTGCAAATGTTCTATAGAGATTCATTTTCCTCTTGCCGAAGACGTTGAATTGTCGCAAGATATGAACGAATGACATCATAGTCCCAAACTACACCGAGCAGTTTCCGGTCAGTTGATGACACAACCGGTGCGATATCGGCGGTGAATGTTTTGAAATCCTCGACAGCTTCGCGCATATTTGTCAATTCAGTGAATACCAGTGGATTATGCTCAATTGCGTCGTTGATCGAACATTCGGGAGTATAGTTATCCAAAGCCTTGACCTGAACAATGCCGACAAAAACTCCGCTTTCGTCGGTTACGATACCCTCATCGTACCAACTTTTAGCTAGTTTCTCTTTGACCGATGCCACTGTTTCATGCGGATGCAGACGTAAGAAATTTTCGTGCATCAAATCGGTCACTTTCTGATAGACGGTCAACGCATTGATTCGTCCCAGAGAGAGGTCGAATCCTCGCTGATGCAATTGGATATCGAAGAACGAACGGCCAAAAATTCGATATGAGATCAAATTTGAGAATACGACCGCGACCATCACTGCAATCGCGAGGTCGTAGTTGCGTGTCAGTTCAAAAACGATGAGAATGGTTGTGAGAGGCGCACCGATGATCGGACTGGTTGCCGCCATCATCCCGCAGACCGCATAAGGAATAATTCCTGAGTGGCCTATCGCCGTGAAATCATCGAGAACCCCACCACACAGCGCCCCGAATAAAATTCCGATCAGCAGTATCGGGCTGAATACTCCACCGACGAAACCGAATCCCAGACAAATGGACGTCAAGACGATTTTCGCAATGATAAGTACGGTCAGTTCACTAAGCTCGAAAGCATGATCAATGGTTGCGAATCTAAGACTGGTACTGCCGATACCCAATACATCGGGTATCCAGATTGCGACCAGGCCGAGAATTATTCCGGCGATCATCGGTCGGAACTGTATCGGAATATTTGATCGTTTGATCAGGTCGTTGCAAGTCAGGATTCCTTTTGCATAAACGATGGCCAGTAAGGCACTCAATACACCAATGATCGCGAAAAACACAAATTCGTAGCCGAACTGAACACCCTCAAACTCCACCAGAAACAGAGCAGGGCGATTGAACATGACATTGGCAACGACATAACCCACAGCAGCGGCTACAGCCGTCGGTGCAAAAACCTGAATTGAATAGTGCCTGAGTATCACTTCGTGAGCGAAAACCAATCCTGCGATCGGAGCATTGAATGCTACGGAGATAGCCGCTGCAACTCCGCTTGCAATACTGATCGCTTGCAGATTGCGAATTTCAAAATTCAGTTTGGCGGCAATGGCGCCGATGATGGTGCCCAGATAGACCAGAGGCCCGTACTGACCGGCCGATGCACCGGTTCCCAATGACAAGATCGCCGCCAGGGTGGACATCAATCCGTCTTTGGTTGATTCACCGGCACTGCGGGTCTGTACCATCCAAATTGAATCAGAAGGGCCCAGACCGCGGCGTATTCTCACCATGTAACGCAATATCAATCCGACAGCGAGTCCTCCGAGCGTCGGAACCAGTACCGTGGCAACGTTTAGAAAAAGAGTGTTTTCTGAATGCTGAATTCGTGCGCTCGGTGATATCAGTAGATTACGATTCAGCCACAGGACCGCTTCGACGAAGGAAAGCGCCAAAAGGGAAACAACCGCGCCGATCACGGAACCCAGCGCAGCGAGAATGACGATCCTCAGAATGATCGTCTTGATATCGTCCTTGTTGACGGTGACTATCGCCACGAAAGTCTGGCTCAAATATGGTGAGTGTCCGGAGATTCAGAGGATTTCCAGAACATGCTCCGGCGGGCGTCCGATCGCAGCTTTATCTCCGTTCACGACAATTGGGCGTTCTATCAGGATGGGATGCTCGATCATTTTTTCGATCAGCTGTTCATCCGTCAAATCCGAATTACCGAGATTTTCTGACTTGTAGATTGATTCCCCTGTCCGAATCAAATCTCTGGGCCGCATATCCAGTGCATCAAGAATGTTCCTCAATGTTTCGGCGGAAGGAGGCGTCTTGAGGTACTCTATGACTTCAGGGTCGTAATTTTTACTCTGCAACAGGTTCAGAGTAATCCTGGATTTCGAGCATCTGGGGTTGTGGTAGATCGTTACGTCCATGAAATAATCCGATTTTCGTTAGAGCTGCTTTCGAATGGAAGCAATTGTGCGGTTTGAATACTTGAAGTATTTTAACTTGTTTTCAGGAGTAAATTCTTAGTCAACTGTTGAGGAAATTGTGGGAAAAAATAGGAGTGAAGGATTTTTAGAATTCACTTGTATCGGACAGTCCCGATCGAGAAATGTCAAATTTCGAATTCGACTAATGCCGTTTGAGGAACTAACTGTCCATGAATAACGGTTTCCTCCGGTGAATTCACGGCGAGGTTTGCATTTATGGTTGGATATTCTAAGTTGGAAATATGTGAAACACTACAATTTCTCGATTGAATTCCGTATCCACGGAAGCAGATTCTGATAGTCGCAGTCTCCTGCTTCAATGAGTCCGATCAAATATGTGTAAGCCTCATTTGCGTCCACCTTGAAGCAATATCCGTTCAATCGAAGAAACAAGTCTGAAGCAACAAACGCTACGCGTTTATTTCCATCTATGAACGGATGATTGACGATCAACGACTCAAACAATGCCGAAGCCATCTCTGTCAAATCTTCATAGTATCCGGTTTGAGGTCTGTACAGCGCACTGAGTAACAGGCCGGAATCCCTTACGCCTGCTAAACCGCCGTACTGTTCGATAAGCCGACTATGAATTTCCAGGACTTCGTCATGGGTTAAGTATTGAATCACTTAGCGAGCAACTTTAGCAATTCGTCATTTTGTTCAATAGACGCTTCCATATGTAATCTGACTTCAGGCCTGACTCGTTTGCGCGCAACATACTCACGAATTGCTTCAGTCAGCAAGCCGGAAATATTCCGATGTTGCTCGCCAGCAAGTGCCTTTAGGTCTTGCCAGACAACCTCGTCAACTTTCGAACTTATCTTGATTGTGTCCATCATTCGACAAATTATGATAAAAAAAACTTGACATTTCAAGACTCGTCTTGTTCCAACGTCAAAATTACGGCCTTAATTTCGTAGTCGGCTTGATATTATGCAAATGAAGACGATTAAAGTTCAGTTCGCGGACCGATATTCAGAGTGAAACCAGTTCATCCAATTTTGATTTTTGACGAAGATAGAATTTCATGCCAGCAAAGGAGAACCTTGTGAGGAACACGCGCATATTCAATTACGGATAAAATAGGCTGGTACGAAAGCAACTGTCCGGGGATAAGGTGTACCAGTCAAATCAATCCTATTCTGTCCTTCCAACCGAGACAATGCGTAGACATGGTGGGAAGATTCTTGCCGATCAGTTGGCAGCTCAGGGAACTGAAGCGGTATTCTGCGTAGCCGGGGAGTCATTCCTGCCCGCATTGGACGGGTTGTACGATCACAGCAGCATCCGAACTGTCACTTGCAGACACGAAAGTGGAGCGGCAATCATGGCAGAGGCGTGGGGTAAGATGACCGGTAGTCCGGCCGTGGCTTTTGTCACTCGCGGACCGGGGGCGACCAATGCCTGTCTCGGTGTGCATATCGCTTACCAGGATTCGACCCCCATGGTTCTGATGATAGGACAGGTACAGCGCAGCTATTCAGATCGGGAGGCGTTCCAGGAAGTCGATTTTCGAACAATGTTCCGCCCTTTGGCCAAGTGGGTGGCGCAGGTTGAGGACACCTCGCGAATTCCCGAGTATATCAGTCGTGCGTGGCACACCGCGATGTCAGGCCGCCCAGGCCCTGTTGTACTGATTTTCCCCGAAGATGTGCTGTTCGCCGAAGAACAGGTAGCCGACATTCCTACAGCAGTGTCGAATGAGGCAAAGGCACCGAATAATTCTGCCGAACTTGTCGCGACGTTTCTCGAATCAGCAAAGCGTCCGCTGGTTATCGTTGGAGGAGGGGGATGGAGCGAGACTTGCCGAATTCAGCTGACCGAATTCGTCGAGCGAAATAATCTGCCCATTGTTGCGGAATTTCGTTGTCAGGACTATATCGACAACCGGCATCCAAACTATATCGGCGATCTTGGAATCAGTACGGGGCCAGGACTTGTCGAAATGATGCGAGAGTGTGATCACATTCTATGCATTGGAGCACGTCTTGGGGAATTGCCGACACAGAAGTATTCTTTGGTTGAGTCGCCCCTACCGAGAGCGAAATTCTTTCATGTGCATGCAGACATTGACGAACTGGGCAAAGTCTATTATCCGAGTGTCGCTGTCAATTCATCATCCGGGTCATTCCTTGAGCGGTTGCAGAAACTCACTATCAGAAATCGCGACCAATGGTGCGATTGGACTGAACGCGGTCGTCGTAATTTCGTTGATCATTCAACCCGTCTTCCGGAGAGTGCGGTTACTCTGAACGAGCAGGCGATCAGGTGGCTGAGAGATTATCTTCCCCACGACACGATAATCGCCAGCGGGTCAGGCATCAGCAGTGGTGTACTTCACCGATACTATTACTACGGCGCAATGTATCGAACGCAGCTGGCGCCAGCGACAGGTTCAATGGGCTACAGCGTGCCCGCCGCCATCGCAGCCAAAATGTGCGCACCGGAAAGAAAGGTGGTTTGCGTCGCTGGCGATGGTTGTTTCTTGATGACAAGTCAGGAGTTGGCGACCGCAGCAATGCTGAAACTCGACATTACATTCGTCATAATCAACAACGGGGTGCTCGGAACTATTCGTAAGCATCAGGAAGCACATTATCCGGGGCGGGTGCTGGCCACAGACCTGCTTAATCCAGACTTTTCCACCTACGCGCAGAGTTTTGGTGCACGAGGTTATGTTGCAACGACACATGATGAATTCGTCCAAGCCTTTGAAGCGGCTGATTCCGACGGTGAAATGTCGCTGGTCGATCTCAGAATCGATCGAGACAAATACGTGAATTCGATGACGGGGTAATCACTTGCCGCCAATGAATACTCATGTGAATTCCCTATTTGACCTGTCTGGAAAAACCGCATTGGTTACAGGTGCTTCAAGCGGCATCGGAAATCACTTCTCGCACACTCTGGCAGCGGCCGGCGCTCAGGTGATACTTACAGCACGAAGAACCATACAGCTGCAAAAGGCAGTCACCGAAATCCAAGCCAATGGCGGTAGTGCAAGTTGGTTACAATTGGACGTGACCGATCGAGCAAGTGTCGAAACTGCGTTTTCAGATGCAATGGCGCGATGTACACGAATTGATATCGTGATCAACAACGCGGGTATAGCTTCGGGCGGAAATGCATTGGATGTGACCGAGCAGCACTGGGATGAAGTGATTTCCACGAATCTGAAAGGTGCGTGGTTGGTCGCACAGCAGGCGGGACGCTGCATGTCGGAAGATGGAAAGGGTGGGTCGCTGATCAATATAGCGTCCATACTTGGTATACGTGTAATGGGTGGTGTCGCACCCTATGCAGCAGCCAAAGCCGGATTGGATCATCTGACTAGGGCTTTGGCTTACGAATGGGCACGATACGATATTCGCGTGAATGCCATCGCGCCCGGTTATGTGGAAACGGATATCAATCGCGACTATTTGAACTCCCCTATGGGTGACAAGGCTCGCAAACGAATTCCACAGAAACGATTTGGCCAGCCAGAACAACTGGATGGGGCGATGTTGCTTTTGGCATCGGACGCATCATCATATATGACAGGCAGTACGATTGTTGTAGATGGAGGACATCTGCAGTCTTCAATGTAGAGAGTGAATAGCAACAATGGATTTTGAAATAAGCGATGAGGTCAAGGATTACCAGCAAAGAATCCGACACTTCGTAAACACACACATCATTCCAGTCGAATCGATCCCCGATGCCTATGACGAAGGTGAGAATATCGCGGATAAGTATTTTCTGCCTCTGCGCGAAAAGGCCAGAAGCGAGGGCCTTTGGTGTCTGCAGATGCCGAAGGCTCTGGGTGGCGGTGGACTGTCGACAGTTGGCATGGCTGCCTGCTATGAGGAAATGGGCCGTTCCATTTTCGGACCTGTCGTATTCAATAGTGCCGCGCCGGATGATGGCAACATGATCGTCCTTGAGCGTTTGGGTACACCAGCCCAAAAAGAGCGCTGGTTGCAGCCGATTATCGATGGCGAGGTGCGCTCAGCACTTGCGATGACCGAACCTGCACCGGGATCAGGTTCAGATCCTTTGGGAATGATGCTGACAACTGCTACCAAATCCGGTGACAAATGGCAGATACACGGACACAAGTGGTTCATTACCGGTGCCGGAGTCGCTCAGCATTTCATTCTGTTGGCACGTACGTCTGACCATCCTCGAAAGGGACTTACCGCGTTTATGTTTGATCGCGACGATCCGGGTTGGGAACTGATTCGGCGGGTGCCGATCATGGGTCCCGAAGAGCACGGTGGACATTGCGAACTGAAATTTGATGGACTTGAGATTCCCGATGAGAACAGACTGCTGGAAGTCGGTGACGGCATGAAAGTCGTTCAGATGCGATTGGGAACCGCCAGGCTCACACATTGCATGCGCTGGCTGGGGCTGTGCCGTCGGGCACTGGAAATCGCCGGTGGGTATGCGAGTGATCGTAAGGCATTCGGAAAATTGCTGACTGAACACGAGGGTGTGCAATGGATGCTGGGCGAGGCTGCTAGCAAAGTGCACGTTGGCCGACTATTGACGATGCACGCGGCATGGAAGCTGGCACAGGGAGACTACGCACGTAAGGAAGTCTCAATCGCAAAGGTCATTGTCGCAGACACTCTGCATGATGTGGTCGACACGGCGATCCAGATGCTCGGTGCGAAAGGCTATTCCAAAGACACGATATTGCAGTGGATGTATCGATACCAACGCCAGTCGCGATTGGTTGATGGTGCCTCCGAAGTGCACAAGATGGTGTTGTCAAAATTCTACATGAATGAAGGTGATGACTTCTTTGGATGGGGAGTGTGACGGCGAAGATGGATTTGTTGCCGAAATAAGTCGATGTTGGAAAACGTATCTTTAGACGACAAGTACACGAAGGATTCCGGTCGGATATTCGTAACCGGAATTCAGACTCTGGTGCGGTTGCCAATGATTCAGTCTGACCGCGATACCGCTGCCGGTCTCAATACTGCGGGTTACATTTCCGGATATCGGGGTTCGCCGCTCGGTGCACTGGATATGCAGCTGTGGCAGGCAAAGTCATATCTGGAACCCCGCAATATTGTTTTCCAGCCGGGAATCAACGAGGATCTCGCAGCGACAGCGATTTGGGGAACCCAGCAGGCGGAACTCGACGGCGCAGGTCTGTATGACGGTGTATTCTGTATCTGGTATGGGAAAGGACCTGGAGTAGATCGCTCAGGCGATGCGTTGCGGCATGCGAATCTGGCAGGGACATCCAGATACGGTGGTGTTTTGGTCGCCATGGGTGACGACCATGCCTGCGAATCGTCGACTACCGCGCACCAAAGTGAATTCGCGCTTGTCGACGCCATGATTCCGATCCTCAATCCTTCCAGCGTGCAGGATATTCTGGATTTCGGTCTTTACGGCTGGGCGCTTTCCCGTTATTCAGGCTGCTGGGTAGGATTGAAGTGCGTTCACGATACAGTGGAGGCAACCGCTTCAATTGACCTGGACAAAGATCGAATTGGATTTGTCACTCCTCACGACATTGTTCTGCCATCCGCTGGCTTGAATATTAGGTGGCCGGATACGCCTTTGCAGCAGGAACAGCGCCTTCACGAATACAAACTGCCTGCGGTCCAGGCATTCTGGCGGGCAAACAGTCTTGACAGAATCGTGATGGATTCACCGCATGCCAAAGTGGGGGTTGTAACAACTGGAAAATCATATTCCGATGTTCGAAGGGCACTGAAAGAGCTCAACATCGGACCGGATGAAGCGGCAAGACTGGGTATCCGTCTTTACAAGATTGCATTGAGCTGGCCGCTGGAGCGACAGGGCCTGTCGCACTTTGCAGAAGGCTTGAACAAGATTGTCGTGGTCGAGGAAAAACGCGGGTTGATAGAGGACCAGATAAAGACTGCTCTCTATGGACGTGTGAACGCACCTGAGGTGGTGGGTAAATTGGATGAGGAAGGCCGTTCGCTTCTTCCCTCCACCGCCAGACTCAATGCGATGCAGATCGCCGAGGTGATCGGGCGACAGGTGCTCGCGCACATACCGTCGGAAGACCTCAGTCGTTCGACTGAAGCAGTCTCGTCCAGAATTGAGCAGGAACCTGACCTTGCGCCGATTCAACGCGTACCGTATTTCTGTGCAGGTTGCCCGCACAACACGTCGACCAAAGTTCCCGAAGGCAGTATCGCACTTGCCGGAATTGGATGCCATTACATGGCGCAGTGGATGGATCGTTCTACAGCGAGATTCACGCAAATGGGCGGCGAAGGCGCCAGTTGGATTGGAGAAAGCCGATTCAGCAAGCGTAAGCATGTTTTTCAGAACGTTGGAGATGGCACTTATCTGCACTCGGGACTTCTAGCAATTCGAGCCGCGGTTGCCTCGAAAACCACGATGACCTTCAAGTTGCTCTACAACGACGCAGTGGCAATGACGGGTGGTCAGCCTTTCGATGGTCCGCTGACTGTCGCGCAGATCGCCAATCAGTTGCTGGCGGAAGGTGTGAACCATGTAGCTGTAGTCACTGATGATGTTGACAGCTGTCGTTCCAGAAATCGATTGCCCGACGGTGTCGGAGTGAGCGATCGCGGCGAACTGGATCAGATCCAGAGACAATTCAGGGATTATTCCGGTGTGAGTGCCATCATATACGATCAGACCTGTGCGGCAGAAAAGCGCAGGCGAAGAAAGCGCGGCGAGTATCCAGATCCTCCAAAACGGGTATTCATCAACACCGAAGTTTGTGAGGGATGCGGTGATTGCGGAGTCCAGTCCAACTGTGTAGCGATTGTGCCGCACGAAACCGGGTTCGGTCGCAAGCGAAGAATTGATCAGTCTGCATGTAACAAGGATTACTCCTGTGTCGAAGGGTTCTGTCCGAGTTTCGTTACCATTCACGGTGGGCAGCCGCGGAAGCCTGCCGCAATGGAAAGTTCGCATTCATTTGACCCTGCGGACTTGCCGTCGCCCGTCATTCCAGAGATCGAAGGGGAATACTGCATAGTTGTGACAGGTGTGGGAGGAACTGGCGTGATTACTGTCGGTGCAATCCTGGGGATGGCCGCACATTTGGCTGAACTTGGATGTTCCGTGCTTGACATGACCGGATTGGCCCAGAAAGGGGGTTCTGTTGTCAGCAATCTGGTGATTGCAAATCGTCCGGAAGAAATTTCTTCCACGCATGTCGCAAACGGCGGTGCCAATCTGATTCTTGGGGGTGATCTTGTAGTCTCCGCGAGTGAGAAAGTATTGACGACAGCTGAACAGGGCCACACCACTGCGGTAATCAACGACCATCAGATGATGCCGGGTGAATTCGCCAGAATCAGTGACCTGGAATTTCCGGGTACGGCACTTAAACGAAATATCGAGAAGGCCGTCGGAAGCGAAAATGCTGTATTTTTCAATGCCAACCAATACGCCGATCGACTGTTTGGCGATACGATCGCAGCGAATATGATGATGGTCGGTGTCGCCTTGCAGAGAGGTTGGATTCCGATTCCCGTGGAGGCGGTGGAGAAGGCAATCGAGCTCAACGGCCGATCGGTTGAGATGAACAAGCTCGCACTTCATCGCGGCAGGCACCTGGCAGCGAGAGAAGATGACCTGAATCGTGAGATCGGAAATTTGAAAAATGAGTTCGAATTGATGGCAGAGCCGGTTGAACTGTCGATAGAAGATCTGGTCAGACATCGGTCTGAATCGTTGATCAAATATCAGGATGAAGCGTATGCGAGTCGCTATAGCAAACTGGTAAAGGCTGCATGTGATGCGGAGAAAATACGTACACCCGGAATGAATGGGTTTGCTCTGGCCGTCGGACGATATTACTACAAACTGCTCGCGTACAAGGATGAGTATGAGGTGGCGCGCCTTTTTACAGATGGAACATTCAGAGAACAACTTGAAACCAGTTTTGAGGGCGAATATAAAATTGAATTTCATATGGCACCTCCACTGCTGACAAGAAAGAGCAAATTTACAGGTCTACCTACCAAGTTGTCATTCGGCCCCTGGTTGGAAGGATTACTTGCGTTCATATCGCGTATGCGGTTCTTGAGGGGAACACCGTTTGATCCTTTCGGAAGATCAGAGGATCGAAAGATGGAGCGAAGGTTGATCTCAGATTATGAGGATGTCGTGCATGAGCTGATCCGGTCCATTGATGTTGAAAATCATCAGATCGCTGTGGAATTGGCAAGTTTCCCCGAATTGATCCGAGGTTATGGCCACATCAAGAAGCAACATGTCGAGGCATCACAGAGTCGAATCGAAGAGCTGTTGAGTGCTTTACGAAGTGACGAGACAAGGCCTGAAGCGGCCTGAATATTGTCAGGGAGACAAGCATGAAAACGAGCAGAACGAAAACTGAATTTGTCTGGCAGGATCCTTTCCTGCTGGAAGAGCAGTTGGACGAATCGGAGCGAATGATTCAGGATACTGTGAGGCGATACGCACAGGATGCGCTGATGCCACGAATTGTGGAAGCGAATCGCAACGAAATTTTTGATCGCGCTATCGCTTCCGAAATGGGTGAGCTGGGGTTATTGGGTTCTACCATTGATGGCTATGGCTGTGCCGGACTTGGTTATGTCAGTTACGGGTTGATTACAAGAGAAATCGAGCGTGTGGATAGTAGTTATCGTTCCTTTCTGAGTGTGCAGTCCTCTCTGGTAATGTATCCAATCCACAGGTTTGGGAGCGATTCACAACGTCAACGGTTTCTGCCGGATTTGGCAAGTGGACGAATCATCGGTTGTTTTGGACTAACAGAACCGGATCATGGGTCGGACCCCGGCAGTATGACGACTAAAGCTCGTCGAATAGAGGGTGGTTTCATGCTGAATGGGGAGAAAACATGGATATCGAATGCTCCGATTGCGGATCTCCTTTTGGTTTGGGCGAAAGACGACGAAGGCGTCATAAGGGGCTTTCTGCTGGAGCGGGACACTTCAGGCCTGGAGACGCCCAAGATCGAAGGGAAATTCTCACTTCGCGCATCGTCAACGGGTAGCATAGTAATGAATCAGGTGTTCGTGCCTGATGAAATGGTATTGCCGGATGCAATCGGTCTAAAAGCCCCATTTGCGTGTCTGACGATGGCGCGTTACGGAATCAGTTGGGGAGCGCTCGGCGCAGCTGAGTTCTGTTGGCACGCGGCACTTGAGTATTCGATGGCCCGCAAGCAGTTTGGACGGCCTATCGGTGCGACCCAGTTGATTCAGAAAAAGCTGGCAGACATGCAAACCGAAATTTCATTGGCGATACAGGGTTGCCTGCGTGCCGGGCGACTTATGGAACAGGAAAGGGCGCCACACGAGCTGATCAGTCTGCTTAAACGAAATAGTGCCGGCAAGGCGCTGCAGATTGCGCGTGAAGCCAGGGATATTCACGGTGGTAACGGTGTGTGTGATGAGTTTCACGTCATACGCCACAGCATGAATCTCGAGGCTGTCAACACTTACGAGGGCACACATGACATTCATGCATTGATTCTTGGTCAATCCCAGACCGGAATTCCTGCATTCAACTAATCGACAGGTGAATACATGATTGCAAAAATTCGAGACAAGAGACTTTTTCGTAACCAGTGTTACGTCAATGGTGAATGGGTAGATGCTGATAGCGGCGACACCATCACCGTCACAAATCCCGCAACAGGAGGTGTTATCGGTTCTGTTCCCAAGATGGGTGAAACAGAAACCGCAAGAGCGATAGACGCTGCGGAAACTGCATTTCAATCGTGGCGCTCAACCACAGCCAAGGAACGCGCTGTGAAGTTGCGCAAATTGACTGATCTGATGATGGACAATCAAGAGGATCTGGCAAGCCTGATGACGATAGAACAGGGGAAACCGATGACGGAATCACGCGGTGAGGTAGCGTACGCGGCATCGTTTTTCGAGTGGTTTGCGGAAGAAGGCAAACGTATGTATGGCGATGTCATTCCCAGTCATCTGCCAGACCGCCGAATCGTTGTGATCAAGGAGCCGGTTGGAGTCTGTGCGGCGATCACGCCATGGAATTTCCCGTCCGCGATGATTACAAGAAAAGCAGGTCCAGCTCTCGCAGCCGGTTGCACAATTGTTATCAAGCCTGCCAGTGCAACACCATATTCCGCCTTCGCTCTTTGTGAATTGGCTGAACGGGCCGGGATACCACCGGGCGTGATCAATGTGATTACCGGATCTTCTTCTGCAATAGGAGCGGAACTGACATCGAACGAAAAAGTGAGGAAACTAACCTTTACCGGATCAACTGAGATCGGAAAGAAACTGATGGAGCAGTGTGCGGGTACTGTCAAGAAAATTTCCTTGGAATTGGGTGGTAACGCACCGTTCATTGTGTTTGAGGATGCCGACATCGATGCGGCGGTTGTCGGCGCGATGCAATCGAAGTATCGAAATTCCGGGCAAACCTGTGTATGCGCTAATCGAGTGCTTGTGCACGATCAGGTATATGATCAATTTTCAGAAAAATTGAGTGCCGCGGTCAACGGCATGAAAGTCGGAGACGGATTTGGTGATGGTGTCGAACAGGGACCATTGATTGATATTGCCGCGGTGGAAAAGGTGGAGGCGCATATAACGGATGCAGTTGGAAAAGGAGCTTTGGTTGCCGCCGGTGGCGCGCGTCATGCTCTGGGTGGTACATTTTTTCAACCGACGGTACTGACCAATGTCAAAGTCGGCATGGATGTTGCGAATGAAGAGACATTCGGCCCAGTCGCGCCGCTATTTCGCTTCAACAATGATGAGGAAGCGATAGCGATGGCAAACGATACCGAATTTGGACTTGCAGCCTATCTGTACAGTCGGGACATCGGAAGGATCTGGAAAATTTCGGAGTCGCTGGAATATGGGATTGTCGGTATCAATACCGGAATCATCTCGACCGAGGTTGCACCGTTCGGAGGCATGAAGGAATCCGGAATCGGGCGCGAAGGATCGAAGTATGGACTGGACGAGTTTGTCGAAATCAAATACTTGTGCATGGCTGGCATATAGCCTCGTTCACTCGCCGACAGTTGTAATTAGAAACATGGCTGTTGAATGGTTCGAGATTCTGAATCGTATTGATCGGTTGGAGACGCGCGAACGGAATTCAAGCGAGAATTTGAGTCATCACGGATTCGTGCTCGATTTTTAGAGGTTCTCAAGGCCACAGAGCATTTTCGGCGAGTGCTTGGAGCAACTGATCCATGGACCATACGTCGATTCCATCTTCGGTTCGAAAAGATCTCTTACCCCCGTAGACGAGCGCCCGTCGAAACAGTCCGCGGAGTTCCGCTATTGCGCGTAAACCCGATAGCATTCCGGTGTAATAGTGAGACTGGGACTTGACATCGATCGCCATCAGATCATTGCCCCGGCGGAGTACGAAGTCGACTTCGTTGCGGTTTGCCGGATGCGGTGCCCAGTAGTACACATCATCGAACAACTCATCCTCCTCAGCGTGAGCCCGCAAAAGATGCAGTACCCAGCCTTCAAGAAGCGCGCCGCGCTCTTCAGGCGCAATCGGTCCGTGCAACTTCTTTACTGCACGGACCAGACCTGAATCGACCCAGTAGAGTTTGGGATGTTGGCGCTCGCGAACTCGGAGTCGCGGCTGGAATGCATGGAGGCGAAACGTGAGCAAGGTATCCTCAAGGATGTCCAGATATCCCTGCACTGTGGTTCGTGCGACGCCGCAGTCACGCGCGATTCCGGAAATATTGACGACTTGACCGTGGTACAGTGCAGCGATCGGCAGGAATCGCGCGAATCCTGGGAGATTTCGGACCAACCCTTCGGCCCGGACCTCTTCGCGAAGGTAATACCGGACGTAGGTCTCAAGCACGGGGCGTCGGTCAGCTGCGGCCCAGATCAAGGAGATAGTTCCTGTTTCAAGGACTGTATTGAGATCAAAGTCATTGCCGAGCTCGGTTGCAGTCAGGGGATGCATGGTTTTGTGCAGCGCGCGGCCAGCGAGCAAGTTTACACCTGATGCCTTGAGTTTTCGCGCGCTCGACCCTAACAGAGCGAAGTTGATACGTCGATTCTCGATGTGCCGGTGCACTTCATTGAGGAGATTTGGAAGACGCTGGATTTCGTCAACCACGATCCAGCTGTTTGGTGCCGCTGACTGGAGATCGGCGGAGAAGAGGGACGGGTCGGCAAGGTAGTCCTGGTAGCGGGCTTCGTCGAGCAGGTCGATGTACGGCTCATCGGGGAAATGGTGACGCACCCAGGTGCTTTTGCCTACACCGCGGACGCCTAGCAGAAAGAAGCTCTGCCCCGGTGGCTGGGTCAGTCGCGAGTAGATCTTTTTTAACATATTGTCGTCATATTTCGACGATAAATGATGGTATTCTATCAATTTTGCATCTATGCGTCAACGACGTGATCGCAGGACTACTGAATTGAATTAGTGGTTCGCGTGCACCTGTAGCAGGCACAGGCGTACGGAACTGGATGGACTCTTCAGAATTTCAATGTCTGCCTTGATATGGTGATAAATCCGAACAGTATGATACACTGCCAAGATACGCATAGCCGATGAGAGACTTAGACAAATATTCACTCTGGATTTAAATTTGAAATTGCCGATATTGAACTGTGCCGACGGATATACGAATTTAGAACATGACTATTGAATGGCTTGAAATTGTGGGTCGAATTGAATCGGGCGAAAACGCACGAACAGAATTCAAGCGCGGATTTGACCGTTCAGCTATCAGTAGAACACTCTGAGCTTTTTTCAATGGTGTCGGCGGTCTTCTCGTACTGGGAGTAGATGACTCACAGAACATCGTAGGTGTGGAGGAGAACACCGAAAAAGTGCAGGAAAAACTGACGAGTATTCTGCAAAACAGCTGTGGAAGGCCAATATCCGCCGAATGCGATCGATTTAAATCGGACGAAGGGTGGGTACATTGGGTTGAAGTGCGCAGTCGCCAGCGTAGCGGTCAGCCGTTCAACTATGATGGTCGATTCTGGTCGACGCGGGCGTAGCAGTGTAGCACCATCACCTTCTGAACTTCAGGAACTGTTAAATCCTTTTGGCATTGTTCTTACAGAGCAGCAAGTTATTCTGTCAGCCACGACAAGCGATATTGATCTCGCCGCATTTCGTTCATTTATGCGAAAACAGGGTAGGTCAGTTGAGGAAGATTCGCTTCTTGATATTGAAACCGATCTCAATAACGCTTCAGTATGCAGCATCCAAGACAATGTACTGACTCCGAATCTTTACGGTTTGATGGTATTTGGGCGAGACCCCCAGTCCCATCCGTATACTACAAGTCTGTTTGTTCAATTCGCTGCCTATGACGGGACGGACAGAGCGGCTGATGTCTTGAGCGTGGGCGAGGCTGGCTGCTCATGCGGAAATTGATGCGGGAATTCAATGGGACGGAACCGGCCCTTGTCAATGACTAGTCCGGCCGCTTTGTTCGCGTGACTTTTCACCTCGACCCCGACACATCGGGCTGAATTGAAGAGCAACGGCGATGCTGAATCATCTATGCCGGGAGTATCGATTGTTGCGTTTTCAGATTCCAGTGAAGGGGAGGTTTCAATTTTCGCACGCGGCATCTGAGTGTGTCTACAGGTGTGTTGGGACGGTCACAATATAAGGGTTCTGCACAGGTTTTACTGGAGACTTGGGGGGACATGCGAAGAATTTGGTCAAGTGCAAACCTGTAATTGGAAGATATACTCGAAATTGGAATCAAGTGACATTGGAGTTGTGTAAATGACATCATCTGGCTTTCAGAATGTCACTTCTCGGCAAATACCTGTACGGGTGCCAACACCGTTAGTTGAAGAATTGGATAAGACAGCGAGAAATCTTCGGCGCAGTCGGGCAGACATCATTCGCCGCCAGGCGATTGAACACTATCTTGAAGAATACGACAATCTTGTTGTCGCTGTTGAACGGATCCGCGATTCGAACGACAAAGTACTAGATTGGGACCACGTCCGACGTGACATTCTCGGTTAAGACTGAGAATTGTACTGTTAGAGAGCTTGAGCGAGTCCCAGAGCAGGATCGAAACTGGATAGTGGTTGCCATTGACCGTCTGTCAGACAATCCGAATCCTGGTGCATTGCTGAAGGGTGGTTTCCGGAGGCTGTAACGGTTTCGCATAGGCGACTATCGCACAATATGGTCAAGTACAATATGAAGAGCTTGTCGTGTTGGATGTTCGTGTCGTTCATCGCCGTGATGCCTGTAGATGAACAATCAGAATGTCGGAAGAATCACGAACATCTCGGAGTTGCTTGAGTACGGGATAGTCTGTATCCATACCGGAATCATCTCGACCGAAGTTGCACCGTTCGAAGGTATGAAAGAATCTGTATTCAGACGCGAAGGATTAAAGTATGGATTGGATAAGTTTGTCGAAATCAGGTTATTGTGCTTAGCTGGTATTTAGCCTCATTCACTGATTCTCACTCTAAAATGCGGGAGCCTTTATCACTCAATTTATCAGTCGCCCCGTTCGAGCTGTTCTCATCATGGATGGATGATGCGATCAACAGCGGGATGATTGAACCCTTCGCAATGACGCTGGCCACAATCGGAGCGAATGGTCGGCCTTCGGCGCGCCAGGTATTGCTGAAAGGTTACGGCGAGTCAGGGTTCGAGTTCTATACAAATTATGATAGTCGCAAGTCGAAGGAGTTGCAGGGCAATCCATATGCCAGTCTTGTATTGTGGTGGGACAAACTCTATCGGCAGGTGCGGATTGAAGGAAGTGTCAAAAAACTATCCGAGCATAAGTCCGATGAGTACTTTGCGACGCGGCCACGGGGCAGCCAGATCAGTGCTTGGGCCTCACCGCAAAGTGAGGTGATCGAAAGCTTTGAGGCACTGGAAAGCTGTGTTGTTGAATTCGAGCAAAGATTCGCGGGTAGTGCGGTGCCAAGGCCGCCTGGATGGGGTGGTTATAGGCTAATTCCGGATCACATCGAATTCTGGCAGGGGCGTACCGACCGCCTGCATCAGCGGTTGAATTTTCGGAATCTGTCAGGCAAGTGGATGAGTGAATGGCTTGGTCCTTGATTTCTCATGTCAGATAAGAAGATGTCACTGCTGTCACGATTAAAATAGATCGATAGAATACGGACAATCCATAATTTGTGGAATCACATTCCTATTGAGTTACAATGAAAACAGCGAATAAAACTCATCTGTTGGAATCAGATGAAGAAACTATTTTGTGTTCAAATAAAGGAGTAAAGTTGTGTTGAAAAGTTTTTGTTCGAAATACAGATCAGTCTTGGCTGTATTTTTCGCTATGTCTTTTCTATGCGTTGCGAATGCAAACGCCGAAGGGGTACTCAAAGTATACAACTGGGCCGAGTATATTGGCGAGGAGACAATCTCAAATTTTGAGAAGGAATATGGAATCGAAGTAACTTACGATAACTATGATTCCGTTGAGACGGTTGACGCAAAACTGTTGGCTGGGAGCACGGGGTATGACGTGATCAGCCATTCAAGCTCTGCAGTTGCGCGACTTCTTCCCGCCGGTGTCATTCAAAGTTTGGATGTTTCCAGGCTGCCCAATATGAAGCATATCAGTCAAAAAGTATTGGATCAGATTGCCAAGCACTGGGACCCAAATAACGAATACATCGTGCCTTATATGTGGGGTACACACGGTGTCACGTACAACGAAGAATTGGTACGCGAAGTATTTCCTGATGCGCCTATAGGATCGATGGACTTGATTTTCGATCCTGCAAATATGGAAAAACTCGCACAGTGTGGTGTCGCTTTCCTTGATTCTCCAACTGATATAGTCTCGATGGCGCTTGCCCATCTTGGATTGGATCCGGGTTCATCCAAAAAGACAGACTTCGAAGCGGCAGAAGAGCTATTGCTGAGTATCAGGCCCTATATCAAGACTTTCGATAACTATGCTTACATCAGAATGCCGGAAAAGGAATTCTGTGTGGCGGTAACTTGGGGACCGGACGGGCTGTTTGCCCAGGCTGCTGCCGAGGAGTCGGGTCAGGATATCGAGTTGAAGTTTTACGCACCGCCGGGCGAAGGTAAAGCAAACATATGGGTTGATGGCTGGGTGGTGCCATCCGATGCTGAAAATCTGGACAATGCGTATCTGTTTCTGGATTACATGATGAGACCGGAAGTTGCGGCCGGAGACAGCAACTATACGTGGTATGCTTCTGCCAACGAATCGGCGAAGGAATTGATTGATCCCGTAATTACAGGGAGTGAAGCGGTTTATCCCTCGGACGAAGCAGTCGCCATGATGTATCCACTGAAAGTCTTGAAACCAAAAATTGAGCGAGTTCGAACTCGGGTTTGGACTAATTTCAAGACCGGTAACTGACAACAAGTCGATTGAACTGACGTATTCGCACCGATCAATGAAACCACGGATATTCGAATATTCATAGATTGGTGCGAATGAATTCCCAGTCGGTCGCAAAAGAATAACGACACAGTATTGCCGAAAAATGAATCAAACGACTGACACCAGCAAACTATTTGAAAACCAACCATGGCTCAACCCCGATGCGGAGCCATTTGTCAAAATTCGTGCGTTGACCAAGACATTTGGTTCGTTCACAGCCGTTTCCGCGGTCGACCTGGATATTTACGAGGGTGAGCTGTTTTCTTTGTTGGGAGGTTCAGGCTGCGGTAAATCCACATTGTTGAGGATGATGGCCGGTTTTGAGGAGCCATCCTCCGGGACCATTTCGATTGATGGAGTTGATATGGCAAACATTCCGCCATATCAGCGGCCTGTCAACATGATGTTCCAGTCCTATGCATTGTTCCCACATATGACAGTTGAACAGAACGTGGGATATGGCTTGAAACAGGATCGCGTCGGAAAAGAAGAGATTGCCGAGCGAGTTGCCGAAATTCTGACCATTGTTGAGCTGACACCGTTCAGCAAGAGAAAACCACATCAGTTATCGGGAGGACAGCGTCAACGGGTTGCGCTGGCGCGTGCTTTGGTCAAGAAACCAAAAGTACTTCTGCTTGATGAGCCTTTGGGTGCGTTGGACAAACGATTGCGGGAGCAAACCCAGTTTGAACTGATGAACATTCAGGATCGGCTGGGAATAACGTTTATCGTGGTCACTCATGATCAGGAAGAGGCCATGACGCTTTCAACGCGAATTGCGGTCATGGATCAGGGACAGTTTTCGCAGATTGGCACGCCGACAGATATCTACGAATATCCGCAGACACGATTCGTCGCGAACTTTATCGGCAGTGCGAATATGTTTGAAGGTCGAGTTGTAGAAAATGGAGACAATCATGTGATTGTCAAATCTTCACATGGAGATGTTTCGTTCTACATCGACCACAGTTCTGAAATTCGGGAGAACATCGGCGTGTCGATTGCTCTGAGACCTGAAAAAATCACCCTTTCCCGAGACATGCCCGAAACAATGGACGAATATAACTCGGTCAAGGGTATTGTTGACGATATCGGTTATCTGGGCAATTTCTCGATCTACAAAATCCTTCTGGAGAATGGCAAGATTGTTGAGATTACTCATCCGAATCAATCGAGGCCCAGGGATGCCAGACATCTTGCCGAGTGGGATGATGAAGTCTTGCTCAGCTGGGCTGCTTCAAGCCCAATATTGCTGACCAAGTGAGAACGTCTCAAATTATGTTCTGTTGATAGCGAGGTAGAACAGGTTTGCTTGACAGATTCAGAGGATTTTTCGAGTCAGCAAGAGCGTGGCAATCCGCAATTGTAGCGGTGCCGTATTTCTGGCTGCTGATTTTCTTCCTGATTCCATTCTTCCTTGTTCTGAAAATCAGCCTCGCGGAATACATTGTCGCGAGCCCGCCATTTTCGAAACTAATCCAATTCGGCGAAGAGGGGCAGATGTATATCACCCTGATTTTCGATAATTTCGTATACCTTTGGGAGGATGACCTTTATTACAAGACCTATCTGAATTCCGTCAGAATTTCGATTATCTCCACGATATTGTGCCTGTTGATCGGCTACCCGATCGCTTACGGCATAGCCCGTTCGTCACCTACAGTAAAGAAAATTCTATTGCTGATGGTGATACTTCCGTTTTGGACATCCTTTCTGCTGAGAGTGTATGCCTGGATTGGTTTATTGGCTGACCAGGGAACAATCAACGATCTGCTGATTGGATTGGGGATTATTGATCAGCCGATCAAAATGCTATACACGGATTTCGCTGTATTTGTGGGTATTGTGTATACCTATGTACCTTTCATGATATTGCCACTTTTCGCGAGCATCGAAAAATTGGATTTGACTGTTCACGAAGCGGCTGCGGACCTCGGCGCGAGACCGTTCACTATCTTTCGTACGATAACCATACCCCTTACCATGCCCGGCATCATTGCCGGTTCGTTGCTCGTTTTTATCCCAGCAACCGGTGAGTTTGTCATTCCGGATCTGTTAGGCGGTGGAAATGTCTTGATGATCGGCAGGGTGCTTTACGGTGAATTCAACTTGAATCAGGATTGGCCGGTTGCATCAACAGTTGCGATAGTTCTGTTACTGCTGTTGGTGATTCCGATGATGCTCTATCAGCACTATCAGGCGAAGGAAGCAGAAGCAGAGTGATCAGACAATGAGCGCGAGAAAGACACCATTTATCTTTTCGATGCTGTGCCTGGGATTTGCATTTCTGTATATCCCGATGTTTCTGCTGATCTTCTATTCCTTCAATGCCTCACGATTTGTTCCGGTGTGGGGTGGATTCTCAATCAAGTGGTATATCACGCTCTTTCAGAGTGAGGAGGTCTGGAACGCAGTTCTCTTGAGTCTCGAAATTGCCGTCATGAATGCGACGTTCGCGACGCTTTTGGGTGCCATGGCTGGGATTGCCATGGCGCGCATTAGAAAATTTCGAGGGAGAGTTCTTTTCTCTGGAATGATTTCCGCACCCCTGGTCATGCCTGAGGTGATCACTGGGCTGTCGCTGTTGCTGTTGTTCATTACCATGAGTGAATTGATCGGCTGGCCTACGAGAGGAATCACAACAATTACGATTGCGCATATAACCTTCTCATTGGCTTATGTCGCGGTCATTGTTCAATCTCGGCTTGTCGGTGTTGACGAGTCGCTGGAAGAAGCGGCGCAGGACTTGGGCGCAAAACCATATCGGGTACTGATTGATGTCACAATTCCACTTATCGCACCAGCATTGGTCGCAGGATGGCTTTTGGCGTTCACGCTATCGCTGGATGATTTGGTCATCGCCAGTTTCGTATCAGGCCCCGGTGCGAACACATTGCCCATGCTGATTTACTCCCGGGTGAAACTGGGACTTAAACCCGATGTCAACGCGCTGGCCACAATCATCATTGTGATCGTGACCATCGGCGTGGTAATTGCAGGCTTGATTCTTTCTCGACAGGAGAAGCAGCGATTACTTGATCAGCAGATGGCTGATGCCGAAAAATATGACTTCAGTGAATCGGCGAGGTAGCGGAAACTTCCTCGTTGAGTTGCTTCACGAGTCCAGAATCGGGCTGTTGGGCCAGTTTTGCAACGGGCAGCTGATTCTGAATGATATAGTGGAAATCTCCGACACCGGTCTCAGCAGTTTCGGACAGGTTCCATCTTGGAAAAACTGAAGAATTCAATCCTTCCTGAATCGTATTCATGTAAGCACGGTCCTCGTAATCTGTCGTTTTATTGATTCTTCGATTCAGATAGCGTGATAAAGAAACCTCTCTCCTGTCATCTGGCAGGGCGTACATTCGCGACATTACTTTTGTATTCGTAAGGTCAATGGGCATTGACATATAGATCTCCATCATGTCCGGATAGAGCGCAAAAACCAGATTCGGAAAGACTCCAAAATACATCCACAGGTCCTTCTTGTCTTCCGGTAAATGGTTGAATTCGGGCATTAGCTTTCGATAGTGTTTCACACTCCACAATTGACCGAATTCCGAGTTGAATTTGCCATAGGAAACGGGAATGTTTTCAACAGTGGTGTCGACGTAGTCTTGCCCATATAGCTGATGAAGTGTCGGATGCCCAATTGGAACGTGATAGCCTTCATTGTCTATGTCATGGAAAACTTTCCAATTGACAGGATAGACAACTTCCTCGGCTTTTTCGTAGGGCTTTACGTTTTCCAATTGATAATGGCTGACTTGGTCCTCAATCGGCAACAGCATCTCTTTGAGGGATTGTCCTCCCGACACAAACCGAATGAAAATGAACCCATTCCAAGCTTCTATGTCTAGCGGTACTAGTCCGTGTTTTTCCGGGTCGATATAGGGGAATCCTTCTTTTCCCGGTATGAAGATCAGATTTCCATCAAGGTCGTAGCGCCAACCGTGGAATGGACAGACCAGCGCACGAGGACATCGTCCTTCACCTTCGAGAATTTTCGAGCCGCGGTGTCTGCAGATATTGTGAAATGCATTGATCGTTCCATTACTGTTTCGAATGATCAATGCTTTTTCGTTAAACCCTTCGAAAGTAAGGTAATCTCCGGTTTCCGGCATATCAGACACATGTCCGACCAGCATCCAGTTCGGTTTGAACAAACGTTCAATTTCCAGTTCCAGAAATTCTTCGTTCTTGTACGTCCAAGGTGGGAGAAGATCGACGGTATCTTCTGAAAGCGTCGAATCAGGTAAAGATACGGAATCCTGCGCGACGCAGCTGATGAATCTCTTACAGGTATCCACTGCCTGTTTTCGGTCGAATCTTCCACCTTCATGCAGGGCCTGCTGCCATAGCGTATCAACCATTCCCTGGAGTCCCAGTGCGAGTGCTTTGATGTCCGCTTTTTCTGTAGATGAGTTCTTCAGCAGTTCAGCGAAGCACTCGCGAATTATTTTATCTTCTCGCTGATCACTTGTGCCACATATCTCCCGATATTCATCTCGCGCCTGGCTCTCGCTCCAAAACGCATACCAGACGGCGACTTTCTCTTTAACGAATATACGCGAATCAAAACTGGCTTCAATGTATGCATGAAGTTTCTCCAACGGCGATTGCACTTTGCTTAGCCTGTCGTCCATTACACTGATGTATTCCTCATTGAGAAAACCGAGCGTATCGATCAGAAGTTGCTTCTTGGAGGTGAAATGAAAGTTCACAATTCCGGGCGACAGTCCGGCGTTGGCGGCGACTTTTGCCACAGTCGCCCCTGAAAGACCGCTTTCGGAAATGGTTTGGATAGTTGCATGAATCAGTTGTTCGCGACGATTGTCCGAATTGTTCCTGACCTGATTATTACTGGTGGGCATAACTTGTTCTCATTACTCGTGTTTATACAATCATTCAATGTTGTTAAATAATTATACAAATTTTCTCAAACAAAAAATCGAACACTCGAATTAGAATAAAATCAGAATTACGGAAACGAACCAAGTAGCGAATTCTTATTATGACTGTGCCGTTAACTCACGTTGCATCGACGCTTCCACTGAATATTGGTACTAATCGGACTTGCGATTGCAAACCGAAACATATCAGTTGCCTTTCAGCGAAAGAATGGTTAAAGAACCAGATCGGTGTATGGGAGTTTTATTATGAGAAGCGGGATATTAGGGATAAATCGATCCACCCAGCAACTTTCCCGATTGCATTACCCCGCCGCCTGATCGAGCAATTCACTCATCGGGGCGAATTAGTGCTCGATCCTTTCGTTGGAAGTGGTTCAACACTAGTGGCTGCACGCGATTCGGAGCGGAACGCTGTAGGATTTGATCTGTCTTCAGACTACATCACAGTATGCCGCCGTCGGTTGAACGAATCAGAAGACCTTTTCGTAAACTCGGACCAATTAGCTATCCAGGAGGATGCAAGAAACATACACCGTTATTTCACCGACGAGTCCGTCAGTCTTATTGTCACATCACCACCCTACGCCAATCTTCTCAACCGTAAACGTAAAAACAAATCCCGTCGAGACAGAAACAACGAACAACTTGGTAAGGTGGAGCAGTATTCGCAAGATTCTCGTGACTTGGGAACTATGTCGCTGGATGCTTACACGGAAAGTATAGGTAAAATTTTCGAGTCTCTTTTACCGCTACTGAGACCCAAAGCGCATTGCGTTATCAACGTGCCAGATATGTGGTGGGAGAATAAGAGGATCACAATCCATGTATCGCTGATTGAAGAGTTGCGAAAACGAGGCTACGAGTTACGAAATATCATAATTTGGGACCGAAGAAATGTGGTTAACCGAATTGGGATATTTGGTTGGCCGAGTAACTATATTACGATGGGTGTTACATTCGAATATCTTTTGGACTTTTGGCGACCTGCTGACTAAAACGGAAATAGGGTATATTGTCGTACAAAAAATGTACTTATCAATTTTCAAATGTGAAGCACATAATTCCTATGATTCATAGAAAAACTTCTCCCGCCATTGCAATGAAGAGATTTACCAAAGAATCACTGGTGAGCGAGCTAAACGAAATTCGCAAGCGAGGATGGATAAAAACCAAACGTGCCAATAATGACGGTGGTGTAGGGAATACGCTAGAAGAATTGCTAGGAATTGAAGAAAACAACCTACCACTACCGAATGCTGGAGAGTGGGAGGTTAAAGGCCAGCGCTCGGATACTGGCTCGCTAATTACTCTATTCCATATGGAGCTATCCCCTCGCGCGTTCAAATTCGTTCCTCAAATTCTGTTACCTAAATTCGGTTGGCCACACCAAAGTGCAGGTTCTAATTATCAGGCTAGCGAAATGAGTTTCCGACAAACACTAACGGCAAACCAAAGGACAAATCGCGGATTTACTATAGTCGTAAATTACGATATGCGGCGATTGGAATTATCATTCGACAGCAAATCTGTGGACATTTCTGAGCATGGGAATTGGTTAGCAAGCGTTAAACTTCAAGCAGGTTTGGGCGAACTCGACCCGCAACCGTACTGGGGGTTTGATGATGTATATCACAAGGCAGGTACGAAGCTTGGTAAGACACTGTATGCTATCGCTGAGAGGAAGCGTATCGAAGGCGTAGAGCACTTTAGATATATGGAATTCCTAATGCTTGAAGATTTTAAGATTGACAATTTTATAAGCGCAGTAGATAGTGGCGATATTCTTGTAGATTTCGACGCTAGAACTGGGCATAACCACGGAACCAAATTCAGACTCAAGCAACAATGCTATAGCACGCTTTATGGTTCCATTAAGTCTATTTGAAGTCGTGGCTCAATACATACGATGGGATAATCTCTCCACATTATCTCGACGAAGAATTCTTGAAGAAGAGTATTTCAAGTCGAATTTCATTCTGAGAGGAGTCCAAGAATGAAAAATACAATAGTCGGATTGAAGTTCGCGAAGAATGATCTCCACTAAGTGGATCGGAATCGAAATTGGCGGTGACGAAAATAGCGGAAGTTTGGTGATCAATCTGATTGACGGGTTACTCCCGGTCTTCGTGCACCTTCAACCTTCTTGAGACGACCGGATTGGACATCGTAAATGTAGCCGTGAATTGAGATTGCCTTTGATACAAGTGGATGGTTTGCGATCAGTTCGACATCGGACCGCACGCTATCATCCAAGTCCGTGATGGTCAGCCATACGGTTGCCAACCCGTGTTCTGATCCGCAATCGGTTGTTTCGTTTGTCCATGTGTCGTTTTTCTTCACAGCCGGTTCCAAACTTTCCGCGAACAGATCTCCGATTTCACGGTCCGTGACACCTGCCATTCCGCACTGCGTATGTTGAATTACCAACCAGTCACGGGTACCGAAAAACTTATAGGAAACCAGCAATGATCGGACTGCATCATCACTCGCTCGTCCGCCAGCATTACGGATGACGTGAGCATCACCTAGATTGAAACCCGTAAGTTCAAGGGGCCCGATTCGCACATCCATGCAGGTGAGGATAGCGACCTTCTTTTGCGGTGAACCGGCTAACGAACCCTTGTCGCCAAAATTCTTGGCATACGAAGCGTTCGCACGTAACACATCGTCATTGATTTGGTGTTTTGAACTCACTTTCAGTCAGACATTCAATGTTGCGATTCCTAACCTTGATTAAACGAAACGGATAATGCAAACCATACCTGCGAGGGGAATCAACTTCACCGGAAATTTCTGTTTCTTCGGCCAAGATACAGATATACGGGAAATTAACCGTTCATGCACCGTTCGATGATTTCAAGTTTGCGTGCACAGTATTTAGTGCCGATTCGAGTGCATCAAAAAGATCGTTGATCTGTTGCTCAGTGATTATTAACGGCGGGCAGATTCCGACGGTATCACCTGATGGCAACGCCCGAAGAATCAATCCATTTTCCAGACATTGCTGGTACACCTGAAAAGCAACTTTCATTTCAGGGTCGAAGGGTTGCTTTGTGTCTTTGTCGGCAACAATTTCCACTGCGCCGATCAGCCCCTTACCTCGGGCTTCTCCGACCAGTGGATGTGTCCCGAGCTCTCGCAATCGATTCTGGAATGGCACCATGACATCTCTCACATGCGTCAGAATGTTACGCTCTTCGTAGATCTTTAAGGTTTCCAACGCTACTGCAGCGCCAACCGGGTGCCCGGTGTAGGTAAAACCGGTTCCAAAAACACCGAGTCGCGCGCTGGCTTCTGCGATCGTCTGATAGATAGGCTCCGAGATCATTGTTGCACCGATTGGAATATATGCCGAAGAAATCTGCTTGGCGCAGGTAACGATATCGGGAACAATTTCGTAGGTATCGCAACCCCACGGATTGCCAGTCCTGCCGAATCCATTGATCACTTCGTCTGCAATCAGCAATACATCATATTTTTTCAGGACTTTCTGAATTTTCTGAAAGTAGGTTTTCGGAGGCGGAATGACACCACCGGCACCCATGACCGGTTCTGCTATCAGAGCGGCGACCGTGTCTGGTCCTTCAGCGAGAATCAATTCCTCCAATTCCCGAGCGCGTCGGCTCGCGAATTCCTCTTCCGACTCACCTTCTTCACCACACCGATAGTAGTGTGGTGTTCCGGTTTGCTTGAACCGTTCGAGCGGCGCATCAAACGATTCCTGAATTGTTGGGATTGCGGTAAGGCTGGTGCCGACAATTGTTACACCATGGTAGCCTTTTTCTCGAGAGATAATCTTTTTCTTCTCAGACCGTCCCAAAGCGTTGTTGTAGTACCAGGTAAATTTGACAGCCGAGTCCACAGCCTCGGAACCTGATGTTACGAAATAGGCTTTTGACATGGACTCCGGAGCGATGGAAAGCAGCTTGTCCGCTAGCTCCGCAACAACCGGTGCTGTTCTTCCCGCGAAACTGTGGTTGTAGGGTAGGGTTTGCAATTGCTTTGTTGCAGCATCAACAAGTCGCTGTTCGCTGAATCCCAAAGACGTGCACCAAAGCCCAGCCAATCCTTCGATAAATTTTTTGCCGTGCTCATCCCATATGTAGATACCTTCACCTCGAACGTAGGTTTTCGGTCCGATTTGTTCATGTTGTAGAAGATTTGTATATGGGTGAAGATTCGACCCAATATCCTTTTCGGCAATTGTTTTCTGCGCGGTTTGGATGTTTTCTGTTGCTGCGACTTGTGCCATTTGCTTATTCCTGTGTTTCAATTGGGGATTTGCATTATACGTCTAGACATTCGAATCCGGGAATGAACCCTTTCGCTTCTCGATGAACGCAAGCAGTTCCTGGTCGACTAAAGGATCCAAATCCGGAGCCTGATAGTCTTCCAGCATCCGCTTCCAAAGTTTGTTTGCCCGCTGCGAGGCTCTCAGTGACCCATCAGCTTCCCACTGCTCGAAGCTGTTGTTGTCAGCGATAGTCGATCGGTAGAACGCGTTCTCAAAGTTACGTTGCGTGTGTTCGCATCCGAGGAAGTGACTTCCAGGTCCGACTTCGCGAATCGCATCCAGTGCCTGACCGTTTTCAGAAGTATCGATGCCGCTTAGAAATTCCTGAATCATAGCTGCTTGGTCTACGTCCATGACAAATTTTTCGTAACCCATTACAAGCCCACCTTCAAGCCAGCCGGCAGTATGCAACATAAAGTTGACTCCGGCGAGCATCGCAGTCTGCAGAGTGTTGGCTGACTCATACGCTGCCTGGGCGTCCGGTATTTTTGAGGCGCATAAACCCCCACCGCTTCGAAATGGTACATTCAGCCTACGCGCCAAAGCCGCGCAAAGATAGAGAACTTTGGACGGCTCCGGTGTTCCGAAAGTCGGTGCACCTGATTGCATTGAGATTGAGCTGCTGAAAGTTCCAAAAATCACGGGTGCGCCCGGCCGTACCAGCTGCGCAAACGCCATTCCTGCCATAGCCTCCGCAAGAATCTGGGTACAGGTGCCCACGATAGCGACCGGAGACATCGCTCCGGACAGAATGAAAGGGGAGATAACCGTACCCTGCAAGTTTCTTGCATAGACCTTGAGCGCAGCCAGCATGGTATCGTCAAAAGTCATTGGAGAATTGACGTTGATAAGCGACAGAATGCAGGTATTATTCTCGACAAAATCGGCACCGAACACGACCTTTGCCATGTCAACCGTATCTTGAGCACGTTCGCCACTCGTTACAGACCCCATGAACGGTTTATCACTGTATTTCAAATGACTGTAAACCATATCGAAGTGGCGCTTGTTGACAGGCAGGTCCACCGGTTCACAGACTGTGCCGCCCGAATGATGAAGGGAAGGGGAAAGATAAGTGAGCTTGACAAAATTTCTGAAGTCCTCAATATTTGCATATCTTCGGCCTTCGTCAAGATTGCGTACGAAAGGCGGTCCGTAAGCCGGTGCCAAGACAGACGTATCTTTGGCGATTCGAATCGTCCTGTTCTTGTTTCTGGCATGTTGAATAAATTCTGATGGCGCATTTGTCTTGATTATTTCCCGAAGCATTCCTCGTTCGAATCGTACGCGTTCGCCGTCAACAGAGGCGCCGGCATTTTTCCAGATTCCGATCGCTTCGGGATCGTCGCGGAACTCAATTCCGATTTCTTCCAGGATCAAATCCGCGTTGTTTTCGATCAGTTCCAGCGTTTCAACCGGTGCCACCTCATAACATGGAACTTTGCGTTCAATATAGGCAACTATTTCGGTTTGTACGCTTGATCTTTCAGCAATTCGCGCGGCTCTGCCGCGTGATCTTGATCTTCGTCTTTCACTCATAACAATCGGTGTTCAGGTTTGGGGGTTGGATCAATGGTCGTTTGATTTGACGGGGCGAGGAAATCTGCTGGACCGTCGGTAAGGAAAAACATCTTCCAGCACACCGTCACGGATCAACCGTTGCTTGCCACGCCAGAAATCGACTGTCATCAGGTCTCCGTGAGCCGCACGAAAATGTTTGTTGATCACGGGATTCAGCAGAAAGTACTTCTCGAATTCCTCCGGAAACACATCATCCTCTCCGACGGAGAACCAAGGTGTGGTTGACAGTTCATCGTCCACGTTCCGTGCCGGCGGAATTTTACGAAATTTCAGTTCGCTCAGGTAACGAATTTCGTCATAGTCATAGAAAACGACACGGTTATTCCGGGTCACACCGAAATTTTTCAGAAGCATGTCACCTGGAAAAATGTTTGCAGCGGCCATTTCCTTGATTGCATCACCATATCCTCTGGCAAAATAGAGTGCCTCCTCTTCTTTCTTGATATTCTGCAACAATAGATTGAGCGGCATCATCCGGTGTTCGATATAGACATGCTTGAGCACCACCATCTCACTGTCGACGATGATGGACCTTGCACATGTTTCCTGCAGTATGTCCAATAGCTCGTCACTGAATCTGCTTTTCGGCAGCGCGACATCAGAATATTCCAGCGTATCCGCCAGGCGTCCGACCCTGTCGTGCTGTTTTACCAGGTGATACTTTTCAATCACCGTCGAACGCGATAATTTCTTGGGCGGCTCGAACGCATCCTTGATCAGTTTGAAGACATAGCGGTAGGAAGGCAGGGTAAATACCATCATCACCATCCCGCGGGTGCCGGGTGCTTCAATGAACTTGTCGTGTGAATGCTGCAAATGGTGCAGGAAGTCCCTGTAGAATGCGGTCTTGCCCTGTTTGTGAAAACCGATAGCGGAATACAGGTCAGCTTTGCTTTTCTCCGGTAGAATGTTCATCAGGAATCTGACAGTGGCTGACGGCACCATTGTCTCTACCATGAAGTAAGCCCTCGAAAAACCGAAAACCGTGTCCAGGTCGGCAGGGTCGAGTAACAGTGCATCAACATAGAGTGCGCCTTCCTCATTGTTCAGAATTGGTACGATGAAGGGTGTTGTCCGATAGTCGTTGATCACGCGTCCGATGAGGTAGGCTGCCTTGTTTCTGAAAAATAGAGAGCTCAGAACGTCGATCTGGTAGTTCAGGGCGACCGATCTTTGTTCTCTTGGCAGAACACTACCCAGATGTCGAAGAATATTGCGGACGTCGCGGGTCAGATCCTCGTAGGGAAGATTGAAGTTTAGCCCGGTCAATATGTCAGCAATGGTATTTCGCAGACCGCGACTAGAAGGGTAGTATGATCGATATATCGGTTTACCGGCTTGCAGGTACTCTTTGGAAACAGAGGAGCGGACAAATATATGGGTGTTTTTATAATAGCGACGGTCGAACAGCTTGCAGAACACCGAGTTATAGTAACTTTCGGCGAGTTCAGGCTGTCTATGTTCCAACAGGAGGTGAATGTATCGTATTTTCACTTCTTCCCACAGCGGCTCGTCGAGTTCGTCTATACCCAATTCTGATCTTACCGTTGTAATCGATTCCTGAATACGCTTGTCGTAGAAATGTATACGTCGTCTGGCGGCCTCCCTGACCTCACGCCAAGCGGCCCGCTCAAATCGTTCCTGGGCACCGGAAGTGATTTCCTGAAACAGTGTGAAGTGGCGTTCAAATCCCTTCAGAATGGTTCGTGCCAGTTTTTTTGCGCGTTTCGACCGCCCAGACTCACGTTCCGAGACAGCTGATGTCGTTTTGTCTCGAACATCGGGGAACAGTTCAATCGGTTTGGCAGATTTTGGCATCGAAAAAATTTAGGTGATTTGAGGAGCCACCAGTGGTTCGTTTACGAAAATTTACAGCGGATTCAGACGAATAAAATAAGAAAAACAATTGGGAATATTGTAAATTAGGTAAAGTTTTAAAATACTCTGTTTTCTATTGTTTTCCAAATCTTTCATGCCCAGTTAAATTACTGGTAAATGGTATTAAAATCAGATAGTTAACCAGAGTAAATTGTTCGTTAAAGGATGAAGTGAGCAAATTATGGAAAGTTATGCAAGAGTAGTTGTAATCGGTGGGGGTGTCGTCGGCGTGAGTACGCTATATCACCTTGCAAAAAAAGGTTGGACTGATGTAGTGCTGTGCGAGCGTACTGAGCTGACTGCGGGGTCGACCTGGCACGCAGCGGGTTTATTGCCACTATTCAATATGAGTTATGCCGTGGGGCAGTTGCACAAGTATTCCGTGGATCTCTATAAGAATCTGGAAGAGGAGACCGGTCAGGATGTCGGGTTTCATGTGACCGGGAATCTGCGCCTGGCCTGTACAAGAGACCGAATGGATGAGTACAAGAAATATTGTGGCACTGCGAACACCATTGAAGTTCCGTTTGAGCTGATCACACCCTCTGAAATCAAGGATCTGTGGCCGCTGATCAATCCGGAAGGTTTGATTGGCGCTTTGTATCACCCGGACGACGGACACATCGCACCGGTTGATTTGACCAACGCATTGGCGAAAGGTGCACGCGATCGCGGTGCCAAAATCTACCAGCAGACCGAAGTGTCTGGTTTGAGTCGGACACCGGGTGGTGAATGGAAGGTTTCGACCTCGAAAGGTGACATAACCTGTGAGCACATTGTCTGTGCGACCGGTAACTACTCGCAGACCATCAGTCCGTTGCTTGGAATTTCGATTCCCGCAATTCCGGTTCAGCATCAGTACATCGTCACCGATGTGGTGGAAGAGTTGAAAGAGTATCGCGAAAGCGGAGGCAGGGAGCTTGCCGTACTTCGCGAGTCTGACGCATCCTATTATCTGCGCGAGGAAAGAATGGGCTACATTCTGGGACCATACGAGAAAGGCGCGCCGGCAGTTTTCGCAGATGGAGTGCCATCGACCTTTGAGAAAGACCTGTTTCCAGGTGATCTCGACCGTCTAATGCCGCATGTCGAGGCTGCGATCAATCGAGTGCCTTCATTCGAGACTGCAGGTATCAAAGATATTGTCAACGGACCAATATCCTATACCCCGGATGGCAGTCCTCTTGTCGGGCCGGCGTGGGATCTTCCCAATGTCTGGTTGAACGAGGGCCATAGTTTTGGCGTTACAGCGGCCGGTGGGGCAGGGTGGCAACTGGCGGAATGGATGGTGGAAGGAGAGCCGACGATTGACCTACTTGCCGTCGATCCACGTCGATACGGAGACTACGCGCGTGGTCCATATCTGGTGACCAAGAATGAAGAGGCATATGAGAATGTGTTCACGATTCACTACCCGGACGAGGAGCGTCCTGCGTGTCGGCCGGCCAAAACAAGTCCAATTCATGACCGATTGGCGACGTTGGGTGCGGTTTGGGGACAGCGTTATGGCTGGGAGCGGCCGAACTGGTTTGCCCCTGAAGGAGTCCAAGCAGTGGATGACTGGAGTTTTCGACGTTCAAAGTATTTCGAGCATGTCGGAAATGAGCACAACAATATCCGGAACAATGTGGGCATCATTGACATTACAAGCTTTTCGAAGTTTCAGGTGTCCGGAGAAGGGGCAGAAGACTATCTGGATGGTCTGTTCGCGAGAAGGCTTCCGAAAAAGGAAGGAAGAATCCAGCTCTGTCACGCGCTCACAAAATATGGCGGTGTAAGAAGCGAATTTACGGTCACCAAGGATGCTGATGGGTCATATTATCTGGTCAGTTCCGGAGCGGCGGAACGCTTTGACTACAGTTTTCTGCAAAAACATCTGCCTGCGGACAATTCTGTACGTTTGGATAACCTTACGACAGCCCACGGCACTTTGGTGGTGGCGGGGCCGAATTCCCGAAAGGTATTGGAAAAACTGACTGACACCGATCTGTCGAATGATGCGTTTCCGTGGCTGACCGCACAGCACATCTACGTCGGACTTGCACCGCTGAGAGCGATGCGGGTTAATTTTGTCGGTGAATTGGGCTGGGAACTCCATCATCCGATCGAGTATCAGCGCCACATATTTGAGCGGTTGATGGAAGCCGGTACTGAGTTCAATATCGGCCAATGTGGAATGCGGGCGATGGACTCGCTTCGAATTGAGAAGTCCTACCGTATGTGGGGGCAGGACCTGACGCGGGAGTACACCATCCTTGAAGCCGGGCTTGGCATATTCGTTCATATGGACAAAGGTGACTTCGTCGGGCGCGAAGCCTTGCAGAATCAATTGGACAACGGTGTTCCGCAGGAATTTGTGACCGTTGCGATAGAGGGAGTCACTGATGCGGATCCGCTGGGTAATGAACCACTTTGGGACGGTGAGAAGATGATCGGAAGGGCAACAGCGGGATCATATGGACACTTTCTCCAACAGAGTCTTGCCATCGGGTATGTACAGACCGGATACGGAGATGTTGGAACTAAATTGGAGATTGAAATTCTTGGAAATCGCTATAATTGTTCCGTTGTTGAAAACTCGCCTCACGATCCCAGTAACGTGCGGCTCAGATCATAGCTGAATCTAGCAAATAAATTCTTTTTCTCACCGAGGAGCGGTATGAAGGTAATTGTTCCTGTCAAGCGCGTAATTGACGCCAACATCAAAGTCAGAGTAAGAATGGACGGCTCTGGTGTTGAACTGAATAACGTCAAAATGTCCATGAATCCTTTCTGTGAAATCGCTGTGGAAGAATCGATCCGATTGAAGGAAGCAGGGAAGGCGGATGAAGTCATCGTGGTTGCGGCCGGGCCGCAGCAAAGCCAGGAAACACTGAGAAATGGCTTGGCGATGGGTGCCGATCGTGGGATTCTGATCCAGACCGATGTGGAGCTGGAGCCACTGGCAGTCGCCAAACTGTTGAAGAATGTGGTTGAACGGGAGGAGCCTGGAATTGTGTTGATGGGGAAACAGGCGGTGGACAACGACAACAACCAGACCGGTCAGATGCTCTCGGCAATGCTGAACTGGTCACTTGGCACTTTCGTGTCGAAGATTGATGTCGAGGATGATGGATTCAATGTCGTTCGCGAAGTGGATGGCGGTCTCGAAACTGTGCGGTTATCCCGACCTTCAGTGATTACGGTTGACCTGAGACTGAACGAACCTCGCTATGCTTCCCTGCCGAACATCATGAAGGCGCGCAAAAAGGCAATCGAAGTCTTGACACCCGATGATCTTGGTGTTGACGTGACACCCAGGGTGAATGTTTTGGAAGTGACTGAACCACCTGCAAGGGATGCAGGTGTGCGTGTTCAGAGTGCAGAGGAATTGATTGATAAACTGAAAAATGAAGCGAAGGTGCTGTAATGAGCGTATTGGTACTGATTGAACACGATAACAGCGAAGTCAAAGCGTCGACTCTGAATACCGTAACGGCAGCGACCCAATTTGGAAGTGACGTGCATGGATTGGTCGTTGGAAACGACTGTGCCGGTGTTGTTTCTGCTGCAGCGAAAATTGACGGGATTACCAAGATACTGTCGGTGGACTCATCCGAGTACCAATATGGTCTGGTAGAGAATGTGGCACCGGTTGTCAAGGAGATAGCATCGGGATATTCGCATGTCCTGGCACCGGCATCGACGTTTGGGAAGAATCTCCTGCCCAGAGTGGCTGCGATGATGGATGTTCAACAGGTTTCCGATATCAGTGAAATCGTCTCCGAAGATACATTCATCAGGCCGATATATGCCGGAAACGCCTTGGCTCGGGTACAGTCGACTGACTCAGTGAAACTGATTACAATTCGCACCACCACTTTCGATGCCGCTGTCGAAGACAGTGGATCGTCGGCACCGGTTGAGGAGTTATCCGCCAAGGGTGACGAACAATTGTCAAGCTTTGTAAAGCATGATCTGACCCGAAGCGAACGTCCTGAACTGACGACTGCGAGTATCGTTATTTCCGGGGGACGCGGAATGCAGAGCGGGGAGAATTTCAGCATGCTTGAGCGGGTAGCGGATAAACTCGGAGCTGCAGTCGGGGCTTCACGAGCTGCGGTCGATGCCGGATACGTACCGAATGACTATCAGGTTGGTCAAACCGGGAAAGTCGTCGCGCCTGACCTGTACCTGGCTGTTGGCATATCAGGAGCGATTCAGCATCTCGCCGGTATGAAGGATTCGAAAGTTATTGTAGCGATCAACAAGGACGAAGAGGCACCGATATTTCAGGTTGCTGACTTTGGCTGGGTCGCGGATCTGTTTACCGCAATTCCAGAGTTGGAAAGTGCGCTGGAATAGGGTTGCCTACTGTTACTTCGCCCAACTACTTGGAATCAACTTATCGCGCAACTAAGCGGAAGATATCATGTCAAACGAATCTTTCTCTTTCAAAATTCAATGTCAGGGCAGTCCGCTAATTACGGGAGTTGATAACAAAAATATTGTATCTAACGAAGCCAATGAATTTTGGCAGAACATACCGGTGCCCGAAGAGCCACTTGAGAATCAAGAAGAGCCGGAAACCGAGTAACTTGTTTTCAATGTATTACCTACTAACGGAATAAGTGGAAAAAAGTTCCAGACTCTCTCTTTTATCTATTCGATTTTGAAGCCTCTTGGATCATTCTCTACCGCATCTCGTACTGATTCCTAATTTATTCGTTAAATCTCGGTGCAATCCATCGATAAAATTATTGCGATGCAAAGTCCGATGAGAAAAGTGTCCTCAAACCAGCCTTGGAAGTAAGAAAGTAATTGCAATCTGTGTAGAAATTTTATGATAGCTCGCTCCCATCTAATTTGGCGAGTAGCTACACTATGATTTCAATAGCGTGATAAGACAAGCCAATTGACTCCAGTACTCACACTTACTTTATCGAACTGAAGGATAAATTGGTGTCTGCGCAATGAATATTCGACCGAGGACCGCACGAATTAAGACTCAATCGATTCAAATGATTGGGGGAACTTGGCAACTTCTTGTATTTGCCAGAATAATGAATAACATTGGATAATCGGATTGGTCAAGGCTGCAATGGTTAGACTTATGATTCAAAGTAGATAAGAGTTAATTTGTAAAGAAAGTTATGGCATTGAACATTCGAAATCTGGAAACAGAGCAATTGGCTAAAGTTGTATCCGAACTGACGGGTGAAACCAAAACACAGGCAGTCAAAATTGCACTAAAGGAGCGTTTGGAGCGAATTGAACGTGAACGGACCGGCAAAAGTTTGGTTGATGAACTCAATGAGATTGCGCTGCGATGTGCTTCTTTGCCAGAGCTAGACTGTCGCAGTGCAGATGAGATTTTAGGTTATGACGACAAAGGACTGCCTAGTTAGTGGTATTTGATTCGTCGGAATCGGTCACAATTCTTCTAAATGAGTCGGAGAAACAATAGGGAAGTTATTCGATTATCAAGGGTAAACTCGACAAACGTCAAAATATACAGTTCTTGGAAAGTTGTCAACTGAAGGCAGGCGAATAATATTTTCTTGTTTTCGGTTTTTTATTCGGTTGTTATTCGGGCAATATCCTTGATTTGCCGCGATCTCCCCATCATAATTCCTGAATGGCGTTATATCGAGAATTTGAAAGAGAAAATGAATATTACAAGGAGTGTTTAAAATTCTTATATTCAGCAGTAAGCTTTTCTCTATACATGCAGGCAAGGAATTTATCACTATGATTAAACTGATGACTCCCGATGATATTGTCGTAAAAGGCAATGAAATCTACAAAAACACTTTCCGTGACGAATATGAGAATATTCATGATGGCAAATATCTGGCGATCGATGTTACCAACGAAAACGCATATCTCGCCGATTATCCGGAAGAAGCCTTGGCTGAGGCCGAAAAAAGAAATCCAATAGGCAGTTTCTACTTGGCCAAGATTGGTGCTGAGACTGCCTTTCGTGTGGGAAATTTAGGCGAACAAGTTGATGACTTGGGTTAGTCGTTTCGACAAAAGTCAAGCGTTGATTGCACGCCAGGCTTATCAAGAATTTGGAAAGGGCAATCATCCAGCTCGTCTCAACTTTGGAGACTGCTTCTCCTACGCATTAGCTAAGTATCTTGGCCAACCTTTGCTGTTCAAAGGAAAGGATTTTCTTCAAACCGATATTAGTCCATTTCAAATTTCATAAATATATGAAATTGTGTCCGCGTTATGGTGATCGAAAGAAAAAATTAGTGGTGAAAATTTCGTAATTTATCGTACAAGCAAAAAAGGCTGATGCGAAATGCATCAGCCTTTTTTCAGCGTGTGAGTTCGGTGTTACGAGATTTTGAGATCAGAACTGGGCAGTTTCTGTCGAATCAACCATTGCTACTGTGGATGCTTCCTTACCTCCGGCTGTCGCTTCGTTGATCGCATCAAAGTAACTGACTCCGACTTCATGTTGATGGCGGGTTGCTGAGAAACCAAATTCCTCGGCGGCGAATTCCGCCTGCTGCAAGTCGGAATAACCTTGCATCCCTCGTTGAATGTATTTCCTGGCGATATCAAAGCTTGAATAGTTGACACTGTGAAAACTCGCCAATGTAACAAACTGATATCGATATCCCATTTCGGCGATATCGTTTTGAAAACTCGCGAGTTCATCTGGCCCTAAGTGTTTTGACCAGTTGAATGACGGCGAACAGTTATACGCCAGCATCTTCCCCGGAAGCTCTGCATGAACACCATCCGCGAATTTTTTCGCATCGTCAAGATTCGGTGTCGACGTCTCCATCCAGATCAGGTCGGCATACGGTGCATACGCCAGCCCGCGAGCGATGCACATATCGATTCCGCCAGTGATTCTGAAGAATCCTTCTGCGGTGCGCTCACCGGTAATATACGGATGGTCTCGTTCGTCAACATCCGACAACAGTAGTCTTGCTGCTTCGGCATCCGTTCTTGCAATAATGACGGTCGGTACACCCATCACATCCGCTGCCAAGCGAGCAGAGGTCAGATTCCGAATCCCTTGCTGTGTCGACAATAGTACCTTTCCACCGAGATGGCCACATTTCTTTTCGGAAGACAGCTGATCTTCATAGTGAATGCCTGCGGCACCGGCCTTGATCATTGCCTTGGTCAGTTCGAAAACATTCAGCGGACCGCCGAAACCCGCTTCCGCATCGGCAACAATTGGCATGAACCAGTCGATATCGGTGGTTTGCTGCCCGCTCAGTTGCTCCAAGGTTTGGATCTGGTCTTGCCGAATAAATGCGTTGTTGATTCGCTCGATTACTTGCGGTACGGAACTGGCGGGATAGAGTGATTGATCCGGATAGGTCTGCCCGGCGTTGTTCGCATCAGCTGCCACTTGCCAGCCGGAAAGATAAATCGATTTGAGTCCGGCTCTGACTTGCTGGACCGCCTGACAACCTGTATAGGCACCCAGCGAAGCAACAAACTTATCGTTTTGCAAGAAATTCCAGAGCTTTTCGGATCCCATTTCAGCGAGCGTATGCCTGATGCATACAGAACCACGTAATCTTTCTACCTCAGTCCAGTCATAATCTCTTTTGATTCCATCCCAGCGCTTTGGCGCGTAATGAGGTGTTGGAAATTCTTTCAAGTCTTCTGTCGGGTCGACATGCCACTTGTACTTGCCGTTTGGTAGTTGGCTCATTACCTGTGCTCCATCTATTCAAATTACCACAATAAAACAACAACAAAGCCACTTAACGTGGCTACGAAATCAAGATTATATATTGCTTATGCCCATGTCATGAACGAATTACCGCACCTGAATCGAGAAGTTTCAAATCCTTTCACGGTCGCATCCTCGACAATTTTCGTAAATTCAGTCTGATTGCCTAATCTGGGCTGCCAAATCCGCCGCCACCCGGTGTTTCAATCACGAAGATATCGTCGGCATTCATTTCGGTTCTGTCTGTCGAGTTCATGGATTCGGTATTGCCATTTGATCTGATGACGTAGTTTTTGCCAGTCTGCCCGGGAGAGCCGCCGTTTGCTCCATATGGTGGAACCCGTCTGTGTCCTGAGAGAATCGCGGCTGTCATCGGTTGAAGAAATCTAAGCTTACGAATCGTTCCATTCCCACCTCGGTGCTTGCCCCGTCCGCCGCTTCCTTTACGAATCGAAAAACTTTCAAGCCGTATTGGAAATCTCCATTCCAATATTTCGGGGTCTGTCAGTTTCGCATTCGTCATATGTGTATGAACTGCGTCGCAACCGTCAAAGTCGGGCCCCGCACCTGATCCACCACAGATTGTTTCGTAATACTGATAGGTGTCATTACCAAACGTGAAGTTGTTCATTGTTCCCTGTGCCGCTGCCATTACGCCGAGTGCGCCATACAGGGTGTCTGTTATGTACTGCGAAGTTTCGACATTGCCGGCAACGACTGCGGCGGGGTAAACAGGCTTCAGCATGCAACCGTCCGGAATGATAATCTTGATTGGCTTCAGGCATCCCTCGTTCATCGGAATGATGTCGTCGACCAGAGTACGAAAGACATACATAACCGCAGCTCGGGCGACGGAAGAAGGCGCGTTGAAGTTGCTTGAAAGCTGAGCGGATGTTCCCGTGAAATCAACAACTGCAGTCTGTTCCTGATTGTCGATGGATATTTCGACAGCAATTACGCTACCGTCATCCATCTCATACTTGAATTTACCATTTCGAAGTGCTCTGAGAACTTTTTTCACGGCACCTTCCGCGTTGTCCTGGACATGCTGCATGTATGCAATGACAACATCCAATCCAAAGTGACTGACCATGTTCCTGAGTTCCTGCACGCCTTTTTCGTTTGCCGCTATCTGTGCGCGAATATCTGCAAGGTTCTGTTCAACATTACGCACCGGATATTGCGCGCCATCCAGGATTGCCTTGAGTTCGGATTCCAACAATTCGCCTTCCCGCATCAGTTGAACATCATCCAGCAGTACGCCTTCTTCCTCAATCACATGACTGTCAGGTGGCATCGATCCAGGTGTAATTCCACCTACATCAGCATGATGACCCCGCGATGCGACATAAAATAGAATCGTGCCTTTAGTCTGCTCGAACACAGGCGTGACCACCGTAATGTCCGGTAGGTGAGTTCCTCCGTTGTATGGGTTGTTCAGAATAAACGCATCTCCCGGTTTCATTGTCGCGATCCGATTGCGAATGATGATCTTTACAGATTCACTCATCGACCCCAAATGCACAGGCATATGAGGTGCATTCGCAACAAGGTCACCCTGGGTATCAAAAATCGCACAGGAGAAATCAAGTCGTTCTTTGATATTGACTGAATAGGCGGAGTTTTCCAAAGAAGCTCCCATCTGTTCGGCGATCGACATGAACAGGTTGTTGAATACTTCCAACATTACCGGATCAGCGTCCGTTCCGATGACAGTCTTACGCGGTCGAGGTGCGACTCGTCTCAGAATCAGGTGATTGAATTTGGTAACCTCCAGTTTCCAGTCGAGTTCCACAACGGTTGTTCCCGTGGATTCGATGATGATCGCGGGACCTGGAATCTCGTCACCCGATTGGAGTGTCTCCCGAAGAAAAACCTTTGCCTTGCGGAATCGGCCGGACAAATACATCTGTGAGGTGCCAACCGGCTCAAGACCTGATTGCCTTTCGGAATTTTCGAACCCCAATTCTTCATGTACGTCTGATCGTCCAATAGCCTCAACAGAAATTGCCTCAACGACAACCGGTTTGTCCGGCATGATGAATCCGAATCTTTGTCGGTGTTTGTTCTCGAACTCGCGTCGAATCGAATCATTGTCACTTCCATCGACCGATATGGCAGAGTCAGTACCTTCATATCGAACGTGAATCCTCTTCTGGATGTCGATGTTACTGTCGATGATCTGCTGGTCTCGCACATCCTTTCTGGATTTATTTGCGAGTTCCGCGTAGCGATCATCGAGAGACTGAATCAGGTTTGCTGAGAGCACGCCTTCGACTGCTTCCTCATACATTGTTCGAACGTCGGCAAGACCGATTCCGTAAGCGGACATCACACCTGCATATGGATGAATGAATACTGTTTCCACACCAAGCGCATCAGCAACAAGGCACGCATGTTGGCCACCGGCGCCGCCGAAACTGCACAGGGTATATTCGGTGATGTCGTAACCGCGCTGAACAGAGATTTTCTTGATTGCATTCGCCATATTGTCAATGGCAATGTTCAGAAACCCTTCGGCAACACCATGTGCGGATCGGTCGTCTCCGGTGGACTGTCGTATGGTTTCGGCCAAATCCTCGAATTTGCGGTTGACCGCTTCAGTATCAAGTGGTTGATCGCCGGTTGGTCCGAATATTTTTGGAAAATAGCCGGGCTGTAACTTGCCCAGTATCAGATTGCAGTCAGTAATTGTGAGTGGTCCGTCACGCCGATAGCAGGCGGGGCCTGGGTTTGCACCGGCTGATTCAGGACCGACACGATATTTCAGACCATCAAATTTGAGAATCGAACCACCGCCGGCAGCAACAGTGTGAATTCGCATGATCGGCGAACGGATTCGCACACCTGCGACATGTGTGTCGTACGCGCGTTCATATTCGCCGGCGTAGTGTGAGACATCGGTGGAGGTTCCTCCCATGTCAAACGAGATGATCTTGTCAAATCCGGCGATTTTGCTGGTCTCAACCGCACCGACGATTCCGCCTGCGGGTCCCGAAAGAATACTGTCCTTGCCCTGAAACCGATAGGCATCGGTAAGCCCACCGTTTGATTGCATGAACATCAGCCGGACATCATTCAGATGACTGGCAACTTGTTCAACATAGCGGCGAAGGACAGGAGAAAGATAGGCGTCAACAACCGTGGTATCGCCGCGACCGATCATTTTCATCAGTGGACTGGTTTCGTGTGAAGTCGAGATTTGTGTATAGCCGATCTCTCTCGCCATTTCGGCGATGATTTTTTCGTGTCCATGAAACCGATAACCATGCAGGAAAACTATCGCACAAGAGCGAATTCCTTCGTTGAAAGCACTTTGCAGTTCTGAGTGTGCTGCACCGTAGTCTATATCCTTGAGCACATCGCCGTCGGCACTGTGCCGTTGGTCGACTTCGATCACTTTCTCGTAGAGCAGGTGGGGCAATTTGATATGTCTGGAGAACAGATCGGGCCGAGTCTGATAGCCAATTCGAAGTGCATCACGGAATCCTTTTGTAATAATGAGCACGCATGGGGTGCCGGTGCGTTCCAATAGGGCATTGGTGGCAACCGTAGTGCCCATTTTCACCACACTGATCAGGTCCGAACCGAGGTTTTCCGGGTCCGAATTCAGAATGTCTCGAATACCCTGGATTGCAGCGTCGTTGTATTGTTCGGGATTGTCCGATAGTAGCTTGAGAGTGACGATCTGGTCTTTGGGGTCGCTGGCGACGATGTCGGTAAACGTGCCGCCGCGATCAATCCAGAACTGCCATCGTTTGGAATCGTTTGTCTGCACTGGAATATGGATTCAGATTGTTGGACTTGGATTGCCGAAATTGTGAAATGGATACCTCGTTGGAATATATCAGGCATCATAGTGCCACACTGGTTGTTTTCGGCATCATAGTGCCACTCTAGCTTAGACCAGTCGATCGACAACGAGGCATCCACAGTTAACAATATACAAAAAGTTCGAGAAGTTGATGTGGGTTTGGCCAGCTATTTGATTTGAACTGTATGGTCCACTGAGCGGGTAAGACAGTTTTCATCCATCACTTCACATGCATCGGGCACTGAAATTCAGCGAGTCTCTGACGACGCTGACCGTTGGTAACCGAAACAACATTGAATTTCTGCAATTTTTTGCTGTTCAAATTGCTTGAAAGTTCCAAAAGCCCCGAACTCAATTGGGATACATGCAAGGCTCGCGCAAATACCACACACTTCAGCCACTTGGCAATCCACAGTTTCTGAGTTAGCCGAATTTACCTCAGACTAAAAGGCGGGTAGCGATCAGTCACCAGCCATATTGAATAGGCATAAACCCGGATAAAAAAACGATATGATCCAACAACGAAGTCAAAGAGCGGCCTGGGATATTTCCCAGTTATCAATATTGCAAACCAAGCAATAATAGTCGCCAGGATAATTCCAATACTGAGGAAGCCTATCACGATGTAATGTGGAATCGCAAATGCCTACTTGACTAATGGCAACCATCGGTTCAGTTCATTATCAATGTCTGGATAGTCAACTCTCAAATAATAGGTTTGCTCTTCTACGGTTGATGGGTATTGATCTGTCAACAGCGTAAAATAAGCCCATAGTCTCCCGGCAAATTTGTTCATTTCAATTACAAAGTCGAACCACCAACGCGGGTAATTCTTTCTTAGAACAATCATCAACATTGTGCCGAGAAACAAGCTGAGGAATACATTGCCGGTAATCTGTCCAATCAAATTGGATACGTGCCAGTATTCATCATTGGGACACGCGGTGCAAAAGTTCGGGAGAAATCCCACTGGTTCATATGGCAAACCCATTGTGCCGGAAACCAAAGCGAAAAGCAGATAAACTGGGATGACCAGAAACAGTCGAAATAGTGTTGCCAGTCGGCTTGATCGTTCGGGGTAGTCGATGTGCAGTGTAGCGGGGTAATCTTCATTTGCCATTGTAGTGCTCCGATTTTCTGAAATCCATGGTCATTGGTGCCTGCGAACCTTCAAGTAATTTTACCGCTTCTGCAAGCAAACGTAATTTGTGCGACAGGCCATTCAACAAAGAGCAGTGGACCAATGGCTCAATGCTTGTGATTCAGTTGGCTTTATGTTCGTTATATTACTGTCGATTCAATCGGTTCTTTTGTGAATTGGCAAAATGCAAAGATATGTCGAACTGATCAGACTATAGGACGTTTTGCTGTCAAATCGGGGTTCGGTCCCCGACGGTGTTTCGTGTCAAGAAAGTGACTCGTGCATGTCGACGAAACAAACGGCATTCTCCGAAATATTCATATTCACTGATTCCACTGAGCAGTGCACAATCAATTACAGCATGACTATCAATGTCGTCAATCACTGAGTTACTAAAGTTTATACAAACGAGACACCGATTTTGTTTCAATGGAATGGGTTTGTACTCTTTAAGGGAATTACCGGTTATTTCACCGGTAATCCGAGAATCTCCAAAGTTTGTCGGATATTGACATCCTTCCGGGCTACTCGCTGGAGGCTTTGTAATTCGAAGCGGCGGCCTAATATCTCTGCCGATGTTGGTTTTTTATACTCAGGCCATTTCTTCTTGAGATCTCTCTTTACAGTCTGTTTTGACACGACTTTATTCTCGTATCCGGGATGGAGACGCAATAGAAGTCCTTCGAGATTCGGAACCAATTGAATTAAATTCAATTCCTCACCGGTCAAGGCTGCAAATGGGTCACGATCATTTCGTTTGTCTTCTTCAATATGGTCATTGTCCAAAAAAATCAGTCCCGATGAATATTTGCCGTATTGCTTAGAGCGCTTATGGTATTGTTTTACCGAGTACTCAACTACCGCTAGACTGTCACCACCTCCGCAAACTCTAACGTCAAGATGAACATGTATGCCTATTTCTTCACAGACCCGCTTAAGCCATCCTGCTAAAGAGCGTTCGCTTTCGCCTTCGGCACCAATAAAAATTCGCTTTCGTTTAGGAGGTCGTTGTCTCAATGCTACACTTCAACCGAAAGTAGGTATCCCACCGATAGTGCCACTTCGATATAGCTTTTGGAGGTTGCTGTCACGCGGGATACCTGTGAAGTCGCTAGCTCTTTGGACATTTGTGCCCCCATTCCAGTCTTTCTCTACAACAAAAATCTCTTCTTTCTCTAAGTCATCGAGCACGGACAAATTGTGAAGCGAGCAGATCAACTGGGCATTGTGCAAATTAGTTTGTTCCCTTCGAAACCAGCCCATAATCTCCGTCGCAAGTTCCGAATGAAAATCTGAATCTAGAGAGTCCATTATCGCCAAATGTCCAGAATTTAGAACGAAGTCAAGTTGCGGAAAAATGTGCACCAAGTGACGCGTACCTGCGGATTCATAATCCAAAATTACAGGTGTGTCCAAACCTTTATGTTCAAAAAACAGAAACTTTTTTCCATCTGGTTGTGTATGAAGATGCATACGCCCAATACCAAGGTCGAAGTGTTGTAGCTTGTTTGAAATCTCATCTATCAAGTTTTCATTTTTCTGATAGTAGTGAATTACTGCATCTGTGTCGGGTTTCCAGAGTTCTGAACCAAAAAAGTTTGTTTGCACTTGGATGATGTCCTCCGCAATCTCAGCAAATGGATTAACATTCATTGCCGCTAGGGTCGATATAGCAGATGCATTTGGTGGAACGTAAGATAGACGTTCATCACTTGGCTTTAACCCCAATTCCCTCGAAACATAGACTGGTTTATCTCGACTCCTTTCCAAAATACGTTTTCGGCGCCCTCTGGGAAAGATGTGCAGTGCTTCGTAATCAACACTGGTAGGCGCGATCAGAGACTCATCATCTCGTGTAAGCACCAAGGTATATCGAGTCAACAGCGCGTCTTCTCCTAAGTCAGAATTTGGCCACCGCGCGTCAACATCAACCTCAACTCGGGTCGGTGCTCTTCTCGTCTCAGGCGAAAGGAACGGAATGAATGCAGGGATGCTTTTATCAGTCCGGTGGTGTTCAAAAGAAGTTGCTACAAAGCGTACTGTTGCCATCATAGCGCGAAGTAAAGCGGTCTTTCCTGACCCATTTGGACCGACCAGAACTACCACGCTTGGGAGGCGCGTGTCCGGCCGAGAAACGCTTCTTTTGAAACAGGACATCTCCGGAGTCGTTCCAGGGACGCGAAAGTTTAGTTCAACATCTTCCTTTATAGACAGGAAATTGTTTATACGAAATCTATGAATCATATTCGATACCTAGGTATATATTAACCAAGTATACTATTTAATATATATATTACTTTAAATTAAATACAGGTTTACTAGTTTTCTTTCTAATGTCCCTGTTACCAAAAATGTCGTAATCAAGTTGGAAATGCACGCAATAAAAATTACAAAAAATGGGGATTTTATTGCGTGAAAATCAATTTGCGGAATTCTTTCACGTAGTTAACATGTATATAGAGTGAAAGTCTCATAAGTCTTGTGGATGTTGCCCTAATGCTGTGAATTCCAGAGTTATGTGAACAAGAAAAACCGGAACTGAGCACTGAACTACCTTTTTAAGAACATCGGTATTTCATTCGGATTTTCGGTGCTGTGTTTCAAAAGTTTTTCAGTTTTAGGTGACATTCCCGAAAAAATATAGCAAGTCTTGGAATCAAGTCCGGTAATTTGATTTGAACCTCCAATTTTGAATCTGTGAGTTCTGGAATTCGGCAAATCTCAATTCCTTCTGGTACTGGGACTAGAACGTTTGTTTGTATTGGTAGTCAATTTCATCTGGACAAATCATTTCATTTTTTACAACGCGTACAATTAACTTGCAATCATTGGTTGTACTGCTGTCGTCTGATGCGAAATCAGTCGATCGCGGCTGAAACACCTCGCGATGAATGAAACTCTGAAAATTGATTCCAGTGGACGTATGGCTGGCGTCAGACAGGCCGATTCGCCAAATTTTGACGATCGGCCGAGAGACGTTGAGCCGGAAGTGATTGTCGTCCATTCCATCAGCTTGCCTCCCGGACAGTACGGCGGTACAGAAGTCGAAGACCTGTTCTGTAACCGATTGGATTGTCGGGCACACCCGTATTTTTTTGATCTTGAGGGTTTGCGCGTGTCGGCACATTTTTTGGTCCGACGAGACGGCGAAATAATCCAGTTTGTTTCGCTGAACAGACGTGCATGGCATGCCGGTGTATCTTCCTGTCTCGGCCGTGAGAACGTCAATGATTTCTCTATTGGCATTGAACTTGAAGGTTGTGATGAAGATATATTCGAGGATAGTCAGTACGAATCTCTCAATGTTCTATTGGGTTTACTCATGGAACATTACCCTGACATGGGGTACAACAAGATTTTCGGTCATTCAGATATTGCGCCGGATCGGAAAACCGATCCGGGCCCGAACTTTGTCTGGTCACGAATTGGAGTAGCCAATCGGACGGTTTGACGGGGTTACTCACTTGATCCTGATTCGTAAAATCACAAAAAGATTGCTTCGAATGAAGTCCACATGAAAATCAGGAAAGAATCTCTACCCACTCATATATTTATAGGAGACGATCAATGGATAAGGAACTGTTCGAGAAAGGACTGGCAAAGCGAAAAGCGACACTCGGCGCGGAATACGTAGAGAAGAATCTGACGGCAGCCGATGATTTCAACAGGCCGTTTCAGGAAGCCATGACACAATGGTGCTGGGGGTTTGGCTGGGGAGACGAAGCTATTGATGAAAAAACCAGGTCAATGATGAACCTTGCGATGATCGGAGCATTGGGCAAGATGCATGAATGGGAGATTCACTGTCGAGGCGCGTTGACCAATGGTGTGACTACAGAGCAGATTCGGGCGATCATTCATGTAGTTGCAATTTATTGCGGAGTTCCACAAGCCCTGGATTGTTTTCGAGTTGCACGAAAAGTACTGGAAGAAGCTGGCAAGCTATGACAGTTGAGCCAGATGAAAATGTCAAAAATTAAACCCTATCGATTTGTGATTTATAAATCGGATTTCTTGAATTTTTTCTTGGTTCTATCGTGGTCCCATAGTACGTCAGCATCACCACCCTTGAGATTGATATAACGAGCGGCAACGAACAGCAGGTCTGAAAGCCGGTTCACGTATTGTCTTGAGAATTGGGAGACTTCCTCTTCTTTCGCGAGCGTGTGCAAATGTCGTTCAACCCGTCTACAGACCGTTCTTGCGACGTGACAGTGAGCCGCCGCTGGAACGCCTCCCGGAAGTATGAACTCTTTAAGTGGCGAGAGTTCGCCGTTGAATTCATCCAAATGGTCTTCCAGAAATTTGACGTTCTCGGCGGTTACCAATTCATCGAAACCCGGAACTGCAAGTTCTCCACCGATATCCAGCAGAGTATGCTGTACCCTGTTCAAGCAACTGCGAACGTTATCGGGTAATTCGTTCGTCAATGTCACACCGATGGAGCTGTTCAGCTCATCCAGTTGACCGATGGCTTCAATTCGGTTGGAATCTTTTGCGATTCGGCTTCCATCACCGAGTCCAGTCGATCCATCGTCACCTGTTCTAGTATAGATTTTCGAAAGTCGATTTCCCACAGCTAAATTCCTGAATTGCAGGTATCATCATAGTGAAGAAGTCAAATTAGACTTCAAGCAAATTCTGTTCTATCTTCGGACTAGGGCACTTTCAGAACATACCAAGTCCCACGGCGATATACCGGACTGAGACTTCAGAAATCTTTATCTGACTGTATTGCTCGGCTCTGCTTCGAGTTCCACCGCCGCCCTTGGATCCAATACAGACCTATGAAGTAAGCTCGACGAACACAGGTCACCCAGATCAAAACTGATTGCGTCAAACAGCTGCAACGACGCTACCGCATCCAGATCTTCCTGATAGTTTGCTCTGGTTGAATCTCTCGAAGTCGTTGCGGTGTCGTAACTTCTCTTCACTTCATTTTTCCTGGTAAGTGTATTGGCGTGATTTTAGTTCATCGGTGCTTGAAGGGTCAAACCGCACCGACGTCAAAATGGAATCGTTCTATTGACAACAATCCCTGCCTATTCCATAATTTCGTTTTTAACAGCTGCGCGTTACCGCACAACGTGTAAATCTTAATTTTCTTACCTGAATTCGCATTCATCCTGCATCGAACGGCACATCAGGTAGGAGACTAATATGTCCGAGAGTCACATTGAGCAGTTTGTTCTTTCGCTGGGATTGTTTCAGTGCATTCTATCGGAGTCAACAATGCGTGACCGATCGGGCATCTTAAACTGATATAGCGCAGTAAGAAGTAGATTCAAACGACTAGATTGAATCCGGATTAGTCGGAGATCAAATAAATGATTACAGGTAGCATTTGCGCAATCGTCACACCCATGCATGAAGATGGTTCTGTGGATTTGGAATCGCTATCCAGATTGATCGAGCATCACATAGAATCGGGCACGGACGCAATCGTTTCTGTTGGCACCACGGGCGAATCGGCCACCCTTACTCATGAAGAGCACCAACTCGTATTCGAGAAGACGATCAGTTGTGTGGCAGGCCGAATTCCGGTTATCGCGGGTACTGGGTCAAACAGTACAGCGGAAGCTTTGGAGCTTACAACCGCGGCAAAAGAACTGGGAGCTGACGCATGCCTGCTTGTTGTTCCTTATTACAATAAACCGACTCAGGAAGGGATGTATCAGCATTTCAAGCTGATTGCAGAATCCGTTGATGTCCCTCAAATTCTCTACAACGTACCTGGTCGGACTTCGGCAGATCTTCACAATAGTACAGCCGTTCGTCTCAGCCATATCGATAATATCATCGGCATCAAGGATGCCACGGCAGATATTGATCGCGGCATCAGATTGATGGAAGACTCCGCTGATGGATTTGTTTCTTATTCCGGGGAGGATTCCGCTGCGATGGATCTTATGCTCGCGGGAGGGAAGGGTACGATATCTGTCACCGCGAACGTCGCGCCGAAACTAATGCATGAAATGTGCACTGCCGCGGTTGCCGGAAATAAGTCTCTTGCAAATGAGCTGAATGACAAACTGATACCGATTCATGAGGCAATGTTTTTCGAATCGAATCCGATACCTGCCAAGTGGGGCGTGTCACAACAGGGTTTCATGGAAAACGGGATCAGGTTACCTTTGATTCCGTTGTCGGACGATGCCCAACCCAGAGTACGAGCGGCTATGGCGAGTATTGGGGTGCTATAACCTTCAAGTAGACCAGCAATTTTGATATTAAGGAGTGTAAATGGAACGCGGCGAACTACTTTACTCCGGTAAAGCCAAATCAATCTTCCGAACTGCCAACGAGCATCAACTGCTGATGGAGTTTCGAGATGATACATCTGCATTTGACGGTAGAAAGACTGAAGCGTTGAGTCGTAAAGGGCAGGTAAACAATTATTTCAATGCGTTCATCATGGAGAATCTTGAGAATGCCGGAATCAGCACGCATTTCGATTCACTTGTAGGCGATACCCAGTCCTTGGTAAAGAATCTCGATATGATTCCTGTCGAGTGCGTTGTCCGCAACATTACGACCGGATCGATATGCAGGCGACTTGGAGTGGAAGAGAATTTGGAACTTGAAACGCCAACTTTCGAGTTCTTTCTGAAGAATGATGAACTGCACGACCCAATGATCAACGAATACCACATTCGATCTTTCGGCTGGGCTGAAGACGACGAAATTGACAAGATGGTTGACTACACTTTAAAAACCAACGCAATACTTTCGCCGTTGTTTCGAAAAGCCGGGATCATACTGGTAGACTTCAAGCTTGAATTCGGCCGCTTTAACAGTGACATAGTGCTTGGTGACGAATTTACACCAGACGGATGTCGCTTATGGGATTCCGAAACACGTGAAAAATTGGATAAGGACCGCTTTCGGCAGGATTTGGGTGATGTGGTTGAATCGTATGAAATAGCGGCCAGCCGTCTTGGAGTTTCGATTCCCAATTAGTACCTTGAGTTTTGATGGTTGTCGGTTCGATACGAGATCCATTAGTGACAGGTCCATCAGTTTCTGATCCAAACCACCGATGGATGCCATGAGAGATTGCAATGACGCTTCCTCGGTGTCTCAAATTCTTTGCATTAAAGGGCAAAGAGCGCAGTCAGAGTTCAAACTTCAGCGACTTCAGTCGAGCATACTTCGGTACCTGCCTGAACTGACGTCACTTGACGCCTACTTCTGCTATTTCGTTTCAGTCACATCACCACTTTCACAAGAAGAATCGTCTCGTTTGGCGGATTTGATTGACGGTGATAAAGATGCGTCATTTGATCCGATCACTGTCAGCTCGGTTCTCGTAACGCCAAGATTAGGAACAATTTCTGCCTGGTCGTCAAAGGCTACAGACATCATCCACAGATGCGGAATTGAAAAGCTGAAACGAATCGAAAGGGCGACATACTGGGTACTCGAATGTTCTGTCACCTTGAGCGAAGTGCAGAAAAAAACGACTTATCCATTTCTCCATGATCGAATGGTTGAGTCAGTTGTATCTGATCGAAGTGAACTGAGTCTTATTTTTCGCCAATACCCCCGACGAACGGTTCAGAAATTCAATATCGATTCATACGGAAAGGATGACTTGGAAGCCGCGAACAATGAACTTGGATTTGCTCTTACTAAACCTGAGATATCTTACATAAGAGATTGGTATAAAAAAGAAAAAAGAATCCCTACAGATGCTGAACTAATGATGTTTTCGCAGGTTAATTCAGAACATTGTCGCCATAAGATTTTTAACGCTCGTTGGACCATCGAACAGCAGGATTATCCGGAATCAATGTTCTCGATGATTAGACGAACGCATCAAATGCATCCTGCTGGAACGCTTGTAGCTTACGAAGATAATTCAGCCGTGATCGAAGGACATGTGTCAACGAAGTTTGCACCGTCGTCTGTCAATGGCAGATACCAATACAGCACTGAGCCCGCTCACATCATCTTCAAAGCTGAAACGCACAATCATCCCACAGCAATATCACCATTTCCGGGAGCCGCAACTGGAGCGGGCGGTGAAATTCGAGATGAGGGCGCGACTGGTCGGGGCGGAAAGCCGAAAGCTGGATTGTGCGGGTATTCGGTCTCGCATCTTCGGGTACCCGACTTCCAGCAGCCTTGGGAAGGCACTGAAAGATCTCCAAACCGAATTTCATCCCCACTGAGAATCATGCTGGAAGCACCGATCGGTGCAGCATCATTCAACAATGAATTCGGACGCCCGAACATTGGCGGATATTTTCGGACATTTGAGACATCCAATCGAGAACAGAATACTTGGTATGGCTACCATAAACCGATCATGTTCGCTGGCGGAATCGGTAATATTCGTCCGTCGCTCATCGAGAAGAAAGAAATCTCGGCAGGCGATCTCCTGATTGTCATTGGAGGCCCGGCCATGCTGATTGGTCTTGGCGGCGGGGCTGCGTCAAGCTTGGGTCAGGGGACTTCTGGAGAGGATCTTGATTTCGCATCAGTACAAAGAAGCAATCCGGAGATGCAACGTCGTTGCCAGGAAGTGATTGATCGTTGTTGCGAACTCGGCGAAGATAATCCAATTCTTTCCATCCATGATGTCGGTGCGGGTGGACTCTCGAACGCGATACCGGAAATAGTTCATGCATCAAATCTTGGAGGGACGATATATCTGGATGAAATCCCCAATGACGAGCCCGGAATGAGTCCCATGGAAATATGGTGCAATGAGTCTCAGGAGCGTTATGTTCTGGCCGTATCACCAAACTGTCTCGCAACACTCGTTTCTTTGTGTGAGCGGGAACATTGTCCATTTTCAGCAATCGGTGTGGCTACTGAAGAACGAACGCTACGGGTAGTCAACTCCAAATCGGACGCTGCGACAGAAGATTTGCCGGTCAATGTCGACATGAATTTCCTCATGAAAGGCTTCCTGAAAATTCATCGGAAGGATCAGAGAACAAAACACATGTTGCCTGAGGCAAATGCCGGGCAGCTGCGTGATTTTTCAGAATGCGCGGAACGTGTTTTGCGATTTCCGAGTGTCGGAGACAAAACATTTCTTGTCACTATCGGCGACAGAACAGTTAGCGGACTGATTCACCGCGACCAATTGGTTGGGCCGTGGCAGGTGCCGGTTGCCGATGCATCCGTTACGATTTCGGGATATGACACCAATAGCGGCGAGGCGATGGCTGTCGGGGAAAGATCACCGATCGCCGTAGTCGATGCCGCAGCCAGTGCGCGTATGGCAGTTGGAGAGGCGCTGACGAACCTGAGATCGGTATCGGTTGGTTCCCTCAAGACCGTGAGAATGTCGGCGAACTGGATGGCTGCTGCTGGTATTGAAGGGCAGGGAAGTGCGCTGTATGAATCGGTTCGCAGCGTGGCGCTCGACATGTGCCGAACGCTTGGGATATCAATACCTGTCGGTAAGGACTCCATGTCGATGCATACTGAATGGGCCGATGATGCCGGGTGTTCGGCGAAGGTTGTCTCACCGATTTCACTTGTGGCGACAGCATTCGCTGCGGTACCAGATATTAGAGGTTGCATTACCCCGCAATTGAATGATATGTCGGAAACCGTTTTGCTGTTGGTAGATTTGGGTGCAGGTCGCAACCGGATGGGAATGTCAGCTCTACACCAGACACATAATCTAATTGATCATAGCGTTCCCGATGTTGATGAGCCAATTCACCTGAAATCCTTTTTCAAGGTCATTGGAAGCCTGATTGATGAAGGTCAACTACTTGCATATCATGATCGCTCTGATGGCGGTTTGTTTGCGACATTGTGCGAAATGGCATTCGCGAGTAGAACGGGATTGGACATCCATGTTGATAAGTCTGTTGATGCAGTCGAATTCTTTTTCAATGAAGAGTTGGGCGCTGTCCTTCAAGTTGAAAGAAATAACCTTAAAAATACTCTGGAAATATTTGATAAAGAGAAAATAAAACATCTGATATTGGACATTGGATCAATACGAAATGATGGCTTGATTGAAATTCGTGTTAATGACAAATTAATTTTTAGCCAAGAGAGGAAGAATCTACATCGAACTTGGTCTGAGCTGAGCTGGCGGATGCAGTCAATGCGCGACAACTCAAAATGTGCCGCACAGGAATATGATCGGATCCTTGATGATGCAGATCCAGGTTTGTGCCACAATCTACCTGATGCGCATGAAGAATTCTGTGATTCGCAAAATTCAAAATCCCATGCGGATTCCGACAATCAAGTGAAAGTTCAAGGTTTGAGCGTTTCCTCCAAACCTCGGGTAGCAATTATGCGAGAACAGGGTGTAAATGGACACATCGAGATGGCAGCTGCATTCGATCGGGCCGGATTTGAATCCTATGATGTCGTTATGACTGACTTGGCAAATCGAGATGTGAAATTGAATTCGTTCGACGGGATGGTTATGTGCGGCGGATTTTCTTTCGGTGATGTCTTGGGAGCAGGTAAAGGTTGGGCAAGTTCCATTCTTTACGACAGCAACTTGAGGGATATGTTTGAAGAGTTTTTTTCTGACGGGAGTAAGTTCGCATTGGGCGTATGCAATGGATGTCAGGTAATGGCAGAACTGACAGCAATCATACCCGGGTCAGAAAACTGGCCTAAGTTCCTCAGAAATGAATCGCATCAGTTTGAAGCCAGACTTGTGATGGTGGAAGTGTCGGAGAGTAATTCGATACTGACAACTGGATTTCAGGGAATTTACCTTCCCGTCGCTGTTGCACATGGTGAGGGAAGGGCGACTTTTGACGATCCTGAACAAGTTGAAAGCCTAGAATCCAATAACCAGATATGTTTGCGCTACGCTAACAATCGCAACGAAGTGACGAACAAATACCCCTACAATCCCAATGGATCAGAATTTTCGATTGCAGGTGTGACAAACTCAGACGGAAGAATTACTGCGATGATGCCTCATCCGGAACGAGTGTTCAGAACACTTCAGTATTCGTGGGCACCGGAGAATTGGGGAGAAAACAGTCCTTGGTTGAATCTATTCCGCAACGCCAATAAGTGGTTGCAGTAGTAATTTCTCCAGACATCTTCGGATTAGCAAGTTTTTAATCAGATTCCGCGTGAAAACTACTGATATTACTGGATTTTTTGATCAGTTTGAGACTTGGTGGATGTAGTGACCTGGTAAAAGAGCATGGCATAGAGTTTTTATCATGCGATGGTCCCGAACAGGTTCGTACACATAAATTCGCCCTAAGCAGACTTCGAACATTGGTGCAACTCACATACTCGGAGCCTCGCGTGAGCTAGGTTAATCTGGTGCGTCATGTAAAATGTCGGTATTACCGGGAAATTCCGCTGAATTTTTCTTATGTGATAGTTTGGAAATTGTATTTGTTGTACGAGTTCGAATTCGTGTTATGTTACAATCAACTATTTGGGTTCAATTTTCCTAGTCCGAGATTTAGGGTACCCACTTTTTTGTCTCAATCAATTTTCGTGTGAGGATATGAAATGAAAGATAGTATGAGTCGACGTCGATTTCTGAAAGGTTCGGCTTTAGCCGCTACGGCTGCGGCAGGCACACTTGCTGCCCCGGCTGTTGTGAAGGCTCAGCCAACAGTTCTGAAAATGCAAGCTGCATGGGGTGGTGGTATTTTCTTGGAGAATGCTCAATCCTATGTAGACCGCGTGAATGCTATGGCTGGTGATGCGTTGCAAATCGAACTGCTTCCCGTTAATTCAGTGGTCAAGACCAGCCAAATGCAAGACGCAGTACATCGAGGTGTTCTTGATGCCGCGCATTACGTGCCTGCATATTGGTATTCAAAATCTGCAGTTGCTTCACTGTTTGGCACCGGTCCTTGTTTCGGATGGTCCAGTCAGGAAGTACTGGGCTGGGTGCACTACGGTGGCGGACAGGAATTGTTCAACGAACTGATGGAAAAACTTGGACTTAATCTGGTCAGTTTTTTCAATAGTCCGATGCCTGCGCAACCATTAGGTTGGTTCAAAGAGGAGATTACTGACTCCAGCCAAATGAAAGGTCTCAAATATCGAACCGTCGGCCTTGCGGCAGATGTGCTACTTGAAATGGGGATGTCCGTGGTTCAGTTGCCAGGTGGTGAAATTCAGCCAGCCCTGAAATCAGGCCTCATTGACGCTGCAGAGTTCAACAATCCAACCTCTGACAGGGATTTCGGAATGCAGGATGTTTCAAAACACTATCACTTGGCGAGTTTCCATCAATCTCAGGAGTTCTTTGAGTGCACTTTCAACAAGCAAAAATACGACGGTCTTGCAGATGAGCAAAGAGCGATTCTACAGTATGCATCTGAAGCGGAGAATTCCAACTTCTACTGGCACAATACCCGACGTTACGCAACTGACCTGGTGCGATTGCAGACTGAGAGTGGGGTGAACGTTTACCGAACACCTGATTCTGTCATGTCGGATCAGCTTGTCGCTTGGGATGTGGTAATTGATCGCCTCTCTGCTGAAGACCCGTTCTTCGCAAAGGTAATCGAATCACAGAAAACGTATGCGAAAGAAGTGATGAATTATCTGAATCTGAATCAACCCGACTATAAGCTCGCTTATACACACCACTACGGGTAATTCACTGAATTCATCAAAGTATGTGGCGGGGGTCGTTCACTAGACCCCCGCCATTGTTTCATTCCAAAAAATTGTGAGGAATGATTTGGTTTCCTTTATACACAGCATAGAGAACATCAGTGTCTGGGTGGGCAGAGCCTTCGGGTGGTGTATTCTCATACTCACGTTTTCAGTGTCCTATGAGGTGTTTGTCCGTTATGTCCTGAACGCGCCGACAGTTTGGGCATTTGACATGATGGTGCAAATGTATGGGGCATTGTTCCTCATGGCTGGAGCTTATGCATTAGCGCAGGACAGTCATGTTCGCGGTGATGTTGTATATCGGTTATTTCCGGTTAGGCTTCAGGCCACTATTGACTTCATTCTTTACATTTTGTTTTTCTTTCCGGGCATGCTCGCATTGTTCTGGTTTGGTGCGGAAATTGCTGCCGATTCATGGAGATACAAGGAAGTCAGTTGGAATAGTCCTGCTCGGATACAAATCTACTACTTCAAGACACTCATTCCGGTGGCGGGCGGACTTCTCATTATTCAAGGTATCGCTGAAATCCTTCGATGTTGGAAAGCCATGCGAAGCGGCGAGTGGCTCGAACGAGTGGATGACATCAAAGAAACTGAAAAGTTACTGACCTAGATTTTCGGTAAATGATGGATCATTTTTCATCCATCATTGTTTAATTTTCAGCCTGCAATATCAACCCAAAATGACAAATCCAGAAGTCGCGATCATGATGCTCGGACTATTTATAGTCCTGGTAATGCTCGGATTTCCGATCGCTTTCACACTCATCGCCATGGGTGTCGGATTTGGCTATTACGCTTACCATCAAGCTGGGTCTGTACAGGTTATCGCAGATGCGTTCAACAATCAGATCTTCTACCTTCTGAACCAGAATACTTACTCCGTCATGGAGAACGATACCCTTGTGGCAATACCCTTATTCCTATTTATGGGATACGTTGTGGAGAGGGCGAATATCGTCAACAGACTCTTTTCATCTCTTCAATTGGCTGCACGAAATCTTCCTGGTTCAATGGCAATTGCCGCGTTAATTACCTGCACCGTCTTTTCAACCGCAAGTGGGATTGTAGGCGCAGTAGTCACCTTGATGGGATTGCTGGCTTTCCCTGCAATGGCGAAAGCCAGCTACCGAAAGGATTTCAGTGCTGGTGTGATCTGTGCAGGTGGGACACTTGGAATCTTAATCCCACCATCAATCATGCTGATTGTCTATGCGGCAATCGCTGAACTGTCACCGCTTCGACTCTACGCCGCGGCTGTGTTTCCGGGATTGCTTCTGGCTGGCCTATACATCATATACGTATTGATCAGAGCATATGCCAATCCACAGATTGCGCCGAGACCGGATTACGACGATAGCGTATCCCGAACTGAAATATACATCCAGCTATTGGTGTCATTCGTCCCGCTTACCGTTTTGATCATGTTGGTTCTGGGATCAATCTTGGGTGGTTTGGCTACACCTGCTGAAGCCGCGGCAATGGGTGCATTGGGCGGTCTTGTACTGGCTCTTGCTTATCGATCGCTGACCTGGCAGAAAGTCAAGGAATCGGTATTCTTAACTGCGAAAGCAACTGCTATGGTTTGTTGGATGTTCGTAGGTTCCTGGACATTTGCGTCCGTTTTTTCCTACCTAGGCGGTCATGACATTATTGAGCATTGGGTTCTCGCTTTGAATCTTCAGCCATGGCAGTTTCTGATACTCGTTCAGCTGATCATTTTTCTGCTGGGGTGGCCACTTGAATGGTCGGAAATACTAATCATTTTTGTACCGATTTTTTTACCAATGCTGGATACGTTTGACGTCAATCCATATTTTTTCGCAATGCTAGTGGCGTTGAATTTGCAAACCTCGTTCCTGACACCTCCAATGGCAATGTCGGCATACTACCTGAAAGGAGTGCTAAAAAAGGATATCGAACTCGTCGAAATTTTCAAGGGAATATTGCCTTATCTCGCAATCGTCATTTTTGCTATGTTTCTCATGTATATGTTTCCAAAGCTTGCACTTTGGTTCCCCGATTATCTATTTGGTCCTTATATTCCCTGATCACTTTCGGTGCTCTTGTTGACGAGCATGCACAACAATACAAGGACAGCAAGGCAGTATATCGACCTGATGCTTGGGGGTGTGATGTCTTCCGAACATCTCATTCAGCACTACCTCGATACAATTGATCAAACGGATGGTGATATCAAAGCCTGGGCCAGCATTGACCGAAGCAACGCGATTGGTCAGGCTCGAAGCATGGATCAACTGCGTAAAAAAGGAATGCCAACCGGACTCTTGCACGGCATACCTGTCGGTATAAAAGATATATTCGATACATTCGACTATCCGACAGAAATGAATTGCAAAGCGTTCGCTAACAGGCGGCCAGACAGGGATTCAGCAGTAGTAGAGCGACTAAGAGAAGCGGGTGCAGTCATTTTAGGTAAGACTGTGACCGCTGAATTGGCGTATATGCAGCCTCCGGACACACGCAATCCCAGAAATACTGAATATGGCCCCGGTGGATCGTCCAGCGGTTCAGCTGCGGCTGTCGCTGCCGGTCAGGTTCCACTTGCCATTGGAAGCCAGACACATGGTTCAGTCATCAGACCAGCATCCTACTGCGGTGTATTTGGTTACAAACCTACCAGAGGTGTAATCTCGAGAAGAGGGGCTTTAAAGACCTCCTTTAACTTGGATCAGGTGGGGATGTTCGCGCTTGATCTGGGAGATTTGGCACTATTAGGAAATGTGCTTGGCGGATACGACCCTGCAGATGAATTGTGCTATCTGCGCCCGCGACCTGACACACTGCGAGGATACCAGTCTGAGCCCCCGATTGAACCTGTATTTGCCTGGTTCGACTTACCGTATGCGTCTCGATATTCGCAATCGCTATTGGACGGAATTGAGGAGATTATCGACTGTCTTGGGGAGCAGGTGGATCGAATTCCTGCACCTCGTTCATTTGTCGGATTAATCGAGAGCCTGCGCAGAATCTACGGTTACGAGCTTTACCGCTCTCTTGAAGAGTTGGATGTACTGGATTCAGGATTCTTGAGCCAATCCACACGAACATCCATTCGCGAAATCAGACAAATAACCGACGAGCAGTACAGCGATGCGATAGAAGCCATGCAGGCATCGGCAATTTGGTTTGAGAATTTTTTCAATGACTACGACGCGATTCTGACACCTGCAGCGCCCGGCATAGCACCAAAATTCGGTGAGGGAACCGGAGACCCATGCTGTTCAACCATTTGGAATCTCGCGGGATTGCCGTGCATTTCCATGCCAGTGCTAGTAGGGGAAGACGATATGCCGATCGGACTTCAGTTGGTAGGAGCGGCGGAACAAGAAGATCGATTGTTCAGAACAGCACGCTGGTTGCTCCACTTCTTGTCTGAACAAGCTTAGCATTGGGAATTGCAGATACAAACACAAGCCATATCTACACCACCACCTACAGTCGCCACAAAGCAGCCGGTCTTCCCATGTTTGGTGTGCTGTTATCTGATTTTCGTTCCAGAATACTAAAAAATTGAAGCACCACGGGAAATGAGCAGGTACTGAACATCACTTCGTGGAGTGGCGAAGTTTAACGGTGTATTGTAATTTTGATCTCTAGCCTCGAGGTTGGCACCACTAGAGATGAGAACCTCTGCAACATCCACTGAGTTGTTCTTGGCCGCGTCGTGTAATGGAGTTCCTCCAGTTCGATCTCGGGCTTCAATATCCGCACCATTGGAAATCAGTATTCTTGCCATATCAGATGCATTAACCTGAGCCGAAAAATGTAATGATGTCTTACCTGACCAGTCTCTGCGATCAATCTCAGCCCCATAGGCGATGAGTACCCTCGCAGTTGCCGCGCCATCGACCGAGCTCGCGTAGTGCAAAGGAGTGGCTCCATAGGTTCGATCCGGCTTGTCGACAATCATTCCTTCCCCAATCAACGCTTCAGCAAGAGGCGCTAGATTTAGAACCGCAGCCCAGTGCAGATCGGTACGTCCGTACTCATCCATCGCTCGCACTGACGGTTTACGCCCCATTTTCACTTCGAATTCAGCGCTCGCTTTTTCTAACGCTGATTGTGTTCCCGAATTTTCACCCTGTAGAACACCAAACAGCAAAGTGCCGATGTCTACAGGACGAGTTTGGCTGGGCTTGTCGACGAACTGATTCTGATCTTGCGTTACAGAAGTCTTCGTAGTCAGTAGTTGAATAAGTTCATTGTTTTCAGAATCGTATGCCAGCGACGCGGCTGTGGTTCCATCGTGTGCACGAACTTGTGTGTTTGCGCCGGCTTCAACCAGATACTTTGCCGTCTTCGAGTTCCCATTTTTCACTGCATGCATAAGTGCTGTCCAGCCACGCTCATCGGTTACGTTGATGTCGATGCCTGACTTCAGCACATGGTTTAATCCGATATCGAAGCCAATGCTCGCAAAATGGAAAAGTATGCTGCTGCTCGTCTCCGGTCCGCTCGCTTGCTGACTTGGCGAAGTTGCGGCATGTTTTCGCATCAGTTTCAGTGTTTCCAGGGTCAGTGTATCAGTCTCTGGTAGTCCAACATCTCTCAGAAATGACCGGAACGCCGAACTTGTCTTTGGCCCCCAAATACCATCCGCTGTTCCGGGTTGATAACCCATTTTTGCCAGCAATGTCTGAGACTCCTGAATTGCATCTCGCGTCAATGTCACTTTTTCTACTGCAGTCACTTTTTCAGCGTCCGGTGACGGCAATTCCGACGCGGTATCAACAACAGCCGGTTGCTCCGCAATTACGCCAGGCTTCCATTCTCTGGCAAGTTTTCTCGCTTCGGATCGTTCATCTGCAGACATTTCACTGGCTACTGCGTCACGCAGACTGACAGCATCCACAATTCCGCGACTGGCTGCCAAATTGAACCACTTGTAGGCCTCTACGTAATCCTGCAATACCCCCAGACCTTGATGATAGGCTCTGCCCATTGCCAGCATCGCCTCGGCATCTTCTTCGTTTGTCGCTTTTGTCCAAAGTAAAACCGCCTCATGATAGCGTTCAGCATCCCAAGCCCGTACACCTTGCTCATAGTCAGCGGAAATTGCTGGTGCAAACTGCATCGTCGCGGCAAGGACACCGGCAGCAAATACGAATCTTGCGACTCGAGGTTGAAGTTTTACAAGCAAGCGTTGCAACCTGCAAGCTAAATTCATGGAGTTGATCAATTTTCCAAATGAACGGCTAGTGTTTAAATCGGAAATTTGGAATTTGAACCTTGAAGTTGGCTGGGATTGGTTATAAAACATTATGAACCACCTCGAGAGCAATTTGTTCCGTTGCGGTCGATAAAACTGACACGCTTGACTATGATTGTAGTTTAAGATTCCTGCTGTTCAAAATTACTCGCATCTTGAATTTTGCTGTCGTGTGGAAACAGCGTGCAAACTAAGCTAATCGACGACTGTCAGATTCCTGCAAACTTCCAATTTAGTTCGTTCATCGCTCTCCTGCGAATTGCTGGCGATACTGTAGAAACTTCTGTTGCCCATATAGTAGTGCGTATAATGCCATTGGTTTCAACTCAACCGTGATTCAGGACGACACCATTGCTTTCAAAGCCCACTAAAATGATCACCGGATTATTCGGTTTGCTTGTCGTGGTCATATTTGTGACCGGATTGTCTTACAGCATATCAACCGGGTTTGCAGGATTCTGGGGCGGGCTGCCGTTTGCCATCATTATTGCATTCATACTTCCGATGGCGGCATACGACTATTGGGATGAATGCGTCCGTACAAAGAACAATGGTACAGATTCAGGAGATTGACTCCTGAGCAATCGAAGTTCTCCGCATTGTTGTGACTAATAGCAGTCCGGTTCTTTGGATTACAAGAAAGCTTTCGGCCAATACCGAAGCCAGGGCCGTACGTGATTACGATACGATCTTGGAACCTGAAGATGTGCCTGCATCCAAGAACCGAATCATCGAGATGAGTGCCAAAGTGGATGCGATTCTGCCATGCCATTCAGAAATTTTTAACCGCGAGGTAGTCGATCAATTGGGAGATCGGCTGAAAATCATCGCAAATCATTCGGTCGGTGTGGACCACTGTGATTTGGATGCATTGGCCGAACGTGGCATTGCAGTTACCAATACACCGGATGTGCTTTCAGATGCTACCGCTGAAATTGCAATTCTATTGATGCTGGGAGCGGCAAGACATGCAGTTGAAGGTGACGCGATAGTGAGAAATAAACAATGGAACAGCTGGAGTCCGTCGTTTATGGTCGGGCATCAGGTAACCGGAAAAAGAATGGGTATTGTCGGTATGGGAAGAGTCGGACAAGTTGTTGCCAGACGGGCCGCCGGCTTTGACATGCAAATTCACTATCACAATCGACATCGTCTGCATCCTGAACTTGAAAGAGGTGCTGTGTTCCACGAAAATCTTGATTCTCTCCTTGAAGTTTCAGACGTACTGTCATTGCACTGCCCCGCGACACCGCAAACCAGGAAACTGATGAATCACAGAACATTTCCGAAGTTGCCGGACAACGCTATATTTGTCAACTGTGCGCGGGGTGCCCTGGTCGATGAGGATGCGTTGATTGATGCAATTAATTCCCACAAGCTTGCGGCGGCGGGACTGGATTGTTTTGAAGTCGAGCCCGGTGGCAATCAGGAATTTTCAGCACATCAGAACATTTTCATGCTGCCTCACATCGGCAGTGCCACATTAGAAACCCGTGATGCGATGGGTTATCGTGCACTGGACAACCTGGACGCATTCTTTCGCGGAGAAAATCCAAAAGACAGACTGGTCTGAATTTTCGATATCAGAGATCTGAAGAATTTTCAGACTGAAGCCGCCTTTCAAGGAGGTCGATTCATTACATCATGTAGTTTGAAACCTGTCTGGATTTTGGTAAGGAAAGGTTTGCGAAAGTTCCTGTGAACTGACGGGGTTGAAATACTGACTGAACGTCAAACGACATTCTGCAATATTTTGATCACATGGTACAGATTCGGAACAACTGCGTAGGCGAGCTCTTCGCTGGTTGGCGTTGACACGGCAGTACTTGGAACCATTATCGGCACCATTCCCGCTGCTTTGGCTCCGACAATCCCAGCGTGCGCATCTTCAATCACAACACATTCGCCAGGTTCTACGCCAATTTGCTCAGCGGCAATCAGAAAGATATCGGGTGCAGGTTTACCATTGACCGCGCGATCACCCGTTATCACATCATCAATCGCACCCAGCAAGCCAGACTTTTTCAATTTCCATTCTGCCTGCTCTTGTATGGTTGATGTCGCGATCGCTAATTTCAGCTCGCGGTGCTGTAAATATTCGAGTAGTTCAGGAACTCCTGGCATTAATCCAACACCGTTGGAGCGCATTTCATCATAGTAGATGGCAGCAGAGCGTTCCATGTAATTGTCCATGTCAATTCGGCCATTGGTCAATGTCGAAATCTCCTTGCGTGCATCCGCCACCGAATATCCGACAATTTTTTGATAGAGAGTCTCGGGAATCTCAAACCCAAATTCGCTCGCTGCTCGCATCCAGGCCATTCTGGAAATGGATTCTGTGTCGATCAAAACACCGTCAAGATCAAGAATTACTCCAGAAATCTTCATGCCGAGACAGGTTTCTTGTTTTCTGACATTTCAGTTAGCTTGGCCTCGATCTGCTCAATTTGCTGCAACCACCACATTTCGGCGAATAGTCCGTTCAGTTTCAAGAGTTCTTCGTGTGTACCTTGCTCGACAATTTCCCCATTGTCGAGAACAAGGATTCTATCGGCGTCTGCGATAGTTGACAGTCGATGTGCGATCACCAGGGTTGTACGGTTTTTGGCGACTATGTCCAACGCGTTTTGGATATAGCGCTCTGATTTTGAATCCAGTGAAGAAGTTGCTTCATCCAACACTAAGATAGGTGGATTCTTCAAAATTGTTCTGGCAATCGAAACACGTTGTTTCTCGCCACCCGAGAGTTTCAACCCTCGTTCGCCAACGACTGTGTCGAGCTTTTCAGGTAACGAATCAATGAACTCTTTCAGATTTGCCTGTTCCACTGCCTTTTCGAATTCCGACGAAGTACAACTGGGGTTTCCATAAAGAATGTTGTACTCGATTGAGTCATTGAAAAGCACAGTATCCTGCGGAACGATACCAATTGAGGTATGGAGGGAAGCCAGGCTTACATTACGTATATCCTGGCCGTCAATCAGCACACGTCCGCTGTCGACATCGTAGAATCGAAACAGCAGGCGCACAAGTGTCGACTTTCCTGAACCGCTTTTACCTACGACAGCAATTTTTTGTCCCGAGGGTATCTCAATATTGACATTTTTGAGAATGATGCGGTCAGACTTATATCCAAAACCGACATTTTCAAACCGAATGGCGGCACCGTTGGTAACCAGCTCAGGTGCATTGTCTGGTTCCGGGATGATATCTTCGACATCCAGAAGATTGAACATCCTCTCCATATCGGTGAGAGCATGATTGATTTCCCGAAAGGTTGTGCCAAGAAAACGCAGCGGCATGTACATCTGCATCAGGAAAGCATTGAGCATAATGAAATCTCCCAGTGTCAGAACACCGGCAACAATTCCTTCCGCTGCGAGCATGAGCAGAACAATCATTCCAGCGGCGATGATCAATCCCTGACCAATATTCAGAAGTGCCAAGGTCTGCTCACTGATTACAGATTGTTTTTCCCACTCTTTGAGATGAAAGTCAAATCGGTCGGCTTCGTGTTTTTCATTACCGAAGTATTTAACTGTTTCGTAGTTCAGGAGGGCGTCAACGCTTGATGAGTTTGCTTTCGATTCCGCTGCATTCATGCGAACACGGAACTTGGTGCGCCATCGCGTGACGTAGTACGTGAATATGAAGTAGACAGCGATTGTACCGCCCGTAATAAGGACAAACTTGGCCTCGAAATTAACCGCCAGAAATATACAGATCACCAAAATTTCAAACATCGTCGGTACGATGCTGAAGACGATATACCACAGCAGATAGTTGATACCTCTGGTACCTCGTTCGATGTCGCGCGATATACCGCCGGTCTCACGGTCCTGGTGGAAGGAATGCGATAAGTTATGCAGGTGTCGGAATACTTTGAGACCTACGTTGCGGACGGCGCGCTGGGAAGCACGTGAGAATAGGGCGTTTCGGAGTTCTTCAAACAATGTACTCGATAGCCCGAGTAGTCCGTATGTAAGAATCAGCGAAACCGGAACGATCAATATCAGTTCCGGATTCAATGAGGTGTCGAACCAATCAACGATTTTCTTTATTGTGATCGGTACCAGGACGATAGCGACTTTTGCAAGAATCAGGAATAAAAAAGCGATCCCGATTCTCCATCTGAATTCCCACAGATAGCCAGCAAGGGTTCCAAGAGTTTTCCAGACGTCTCGTTTGCCGTCTGGTTGGGTTTGCACCATCAGATCAATATCCATCGGCAGACTCGATGAAGTATTTCAGATTCAATATTGAAAGAGATGAAAGTCAGAAGGGTTTAGTGACTGGCAGTACGTGGTGAATACTTCTTCCAGACCCGAAATCCCAGCAATATTGCGAGAACGATGCCATAGATCACAGGTTCAGTAATATCAGCTTTGACGGAAAGGTAAAAATGTAAGATACCGAGAATTCCGATCAAGTAAACCAACTTATGTAACTTGGCCCATCGTCGTCCACCAACCCATCGGACCATTCGATTTGTGGATGTGGCCGCGAGCATCGTCATCATGGTAAAAGCTGCTGACCCGAAGAGTATGTAGTATCGCTCAATGATGTCTTCAATAATCTGCCTGATGTCAAAGAAGTTGACAATCACCAGCCAGGTCAGAAAATGCAGGAGAATGTAGAAAAAGGAAAACACTCCCAGCATCCGACGTGCCATTACCAGTTGATTGATTCCTGTCAAGTGTCGAAGCGGTGTAATCGCCAATGTGATCAGTAACAATCGAAGTCCCCACTCGCCGGTTACTTTGGTGATGTCTTCAACCGGATCCGCACTAACGTTTCCGGTGAATATGTCAAAAACCAGAATACTGAAGGGAATCAGACACAGTACAAATATTACTGGTTTAGTTCGTCGGATTCTGGTTGTCCAAATTTTTGAAGAAGTCTTTGCCATGCCAACGACAAAAAGATTCGCGATTCCCGGAGTCATCCAGAAATCGCGATTCTGATTTATGCTTCGATCATTCAGAAATTGACTGAAAGATCCATATCGCTATACAGGCTCGCGACCTGCTCGGAATATCCATTGAACATCAATGTGGGTTGTCTGCCAAACAGTGTGCCGACCCGCCGTTCAGAAGCCTGACTCCAACGCGGGTGATCTACATTCGGATTGACGTTTGCGTAGAACCCATATTCGTTCGGTGCCTGCGCCTGCCATGTATTGACCGGTTGCTGTTCCATGAATTCGAGCGATACGATCGACTTGATTCCCTTGAATCCATACTTCCATGGAACAACCAATCGGATCGGCGCACCGTTTTGGTTGGGCATATGCTGGCCGTACAGTCCCACCGCAAAAATAGCCAATGGATTCATGGCTTCATCGATTCGCAATCCCTCGCGATATGGCCAATCCAAAACGCTGCCGAACAATCCGGGTTTTTGTCCGTCCATCTCCTCCGGTCTTACCAATGTCAGCATCTCAACATACTTGGCTTTGGATGTTGGTCGGTGGATCTTCAGAAAATCACCCAGCGGAAACCCGACCCATGGGATCACCATCGACCATGCTTCAACGCACCGATGTCTATAAATTCGTTCTTCCAGGGGAAACTGTTTGAGTATGTCTTCGATGTCCCAGTCGCGTGGTGCTTCGCATTCGCCTGACACTGATAGACTCCATGGACGTGTGGTAAGTTTATGTGCGAGTTTCGACGGGCTTCTCTTATCTGTACCAAACTCATAAAAGTTGTTGTACGATGTCACATCCTTGAAACTTGTGAGGTCTTCATCGGTTGAGGAAAACGGGCTGTCCATAAGGTTTTCAAACTTTTCCATCGCTTGCACTTCGTCAGGTTTGATAGCCAGCAAGGATGCTGATCCACCAATTGCCAGTGCAGCCGTTGTTTTCAGGAAAGCGCGTCGATTCTTATAGACGCTGAGCGGTGTAATTTCGCTCGTCGGAATATCGGGTTTACGTCGGATCAATACCATTTTTCAAACTTACATCTTCTGTGTGTGATTAATCAATCGGTCAGTTACAACCTCTCAAATGCAGCTGCGATGCCCTGACCGCCACCGATACACATGGATACGATGGCGTATCTGCCTCCAGCGCGTTTCAATTCATGTAATGCCTTTACAGTCAGAATGCACCCGGTTGCTCCAATGGGATGTCCAAGAGATATGCCGCTTCCGTTCGGGTTGGTTCTGTCTGAGGGTAAATTGAGATCTTTCATGACAGCGAGTGCCTGAACGGCAAACGCCTCATTGAGTTCAATAACATCCACATCGTCGAGATTCAGTCCGGTTCTGTCGAGCAGTTTACGAATGGCCGGTACGGGGCCTATTCCCATATATTCTGGCTCAACACCCGAATGGGTATAGTCGAGCAGTCTTGCGATGGGTTCGTGGCCTGATTTCTCTGCGGCACCTGCCTCCATCATTACAATTGCGGCGGCTGCGTCATTTATCCCTGACGCGTTACCGGCAGTAACAGAACCTTCCTTTTTGAAAACGGGACGCATTTTGGCGAGGCTATCCATGCTGCAGTCGGGACGAATATGCTCATCTGTCGCAAATTCGGTTGTTTCCCGACGCGACTTTATTTCGACGGGGATGATCTGATCATCGAATCTGCCTTCGTCATGCGCTCGTGCCGCTCTCGAGTGGCTTTCCACAGCCAGGGCATCTTGCTCATCCCTGTCGATATTCCACTTTTCCGCGATGTTCTCCGCTGTCACGCCCATGTGGCAGTCATGGAACGGGTCACTCAGAGCGCCTACCATGATGTCGACAAACTGTGCATGTCCCATACGCTGTCCCCAGCGCATTCCTGTTGCCCAGTAGGGTGCACCGCTCATGGATTCGGCACCGCCTGCGATGACCGTATCGGCATCACCAAGCTGTACGATCTGTGCAGCATTCACGATAGCCTGCAATCCACTCCCACAGAGACGATTGACGGTCAGTGCCGGTGTCTCAATCGGTAAGCCGCCTTCGAGAGCTGCGTATCTTGATATGTACATGTCGCGCTTGTCGGAGTGGAGTACATTGCCGATCACGCAATGTCCCACCGAGTTCGGATCGATGCCTGTCTTATCCAGTGCACCGCGGACCGCAATCGCGCCCAGTTCACATGCTGATAAAGATTTCAATGATCCACCATAATCACCGATTCCGGTTCTTACACCGTCCAATACAACAACTTCATTGCCTTTCATTACACTTCCTTTATTTCATTGTATCAATTAAATAACTAGATAACTTCAAGTCTTTCTCAAGGTAGTTTCGTAAACAAGATAGTTTGTTGCTTCCATGCCAATGGAATGATAGGTTGCCTGTGCCGGCTTATTGTCCTTTTCAACATAGAGCCTTACTCCACAGACATCGGGATGATCTGAGGCAAGGTTCATAGTGAATTCCCATAATTTTTTGAATATGCCTTTCCGACGAAATTCGGAACTGACGTAGACACTTTGCAACCACCATTGTACACCGTTACGCCAGTCGCTCCATTCATAAGTGACCATCAAGCATGCGACGATATCTCCCAAATGAGTTGCGACGACGTAAAATCCCAGCCCCGGATCTTCGAATACAGCTTTCACGCCGTCCGATACCGTTTCCGGTTTGAGATGAATCTGTTCCGTTTCCCAAGCCATGTTGCGGGTAAATTCGGCTATAGTCGCTGCGTCGCGGTCTTCGGCGAGTCTCACTTCGACGGGAATGATCAGCGGTTCATCCATAGAGGTTTTTCATTTGGGCAGCTGTTCGATTCGGAATGGGAATCAACGGTAGCGAATTTTACATTGATATTGGGCGTGTTCAGTGCGGTACTGACAATTACAACGCAGAAACTGAATTATCGCCCCATCCGATGCGATGTTCCAGTATGAGTTTGTCAGATAACGTATTGTCTCTGTCGTAAGGATACCATATCGGCTTTTCAACGTTAGGAATGAATTCCACAAGGCTTCTACGCATGGCAGGCTCATCCAATCTTTTTCGGTGAAGCCCTTCCGGATCCGACGTGGTTTTGCGGAATTGGACAGCCGGTACATTTACCGATATTCGCAGGTGTGAATATGAGCACCCGGACACGATACAGGAGTTTTACCTACATTCCCTTTTACCTACATTCCCCAGACCGTCACCGGCTTGCCGCCGTCCAGCTCACCGCGCCTGAACACCTTCTCTGCCCAGGAACGATTCTCCGATTGATCGAATATCAGCAAATGCCCCTCGTCGGTACCGCAACGGTCCATGTAATCGCGTGTCTGAGCCAGCCCGTCAGCCACAACGCCGTCCAATCCGTTTCGCTGCCGCTTGCACTCGACAACAAACTTCTGATGAACCTTCCCGGTCTGCCACACGATCAGCAGATCGATTCGTTTTTGCCCCGAACCGAACTCCTTTTCGATCCTTCCGTCAGCGTTGACGATGCGTTGCAGAAACGCCTGCAACAGCAGCTGCGGCCATGCCTCCTGGCAGTCGAAACGCTTCAACCAGTGCTCCGAGTGTCCACGTAAGAATTCCTGAAACGATTCGAACAGCCGGTCCATCATCAGGTGTCCGTCATCTACGAACCACACGGTCTCGTAGGGGATGATCTCGCGGTAGATCGGGTTCGCGACCTCTATCTGCTGTTCCACCCGGATCAGCCCGAGATCGCGTACATACTGAACATCGTCGGTCTGGAAAACTGACGCATCCAACTCACCGATCAGAAGCGGTTCGATCACCCGCTTCACACGGTCCTCGCGAAGCTTGTCGGCCAGCTGGTCCAGATGTGTGTCTCGACGCCGGATCAGCACCTCCCTGGACTCAATGATGTCATCATGCTCTATCTGTCTGATTCGCTCCCTTACCCGTTTCCAGGCCTCATGTGCCAGCGCGTTGACCAACCAGGGCTGCCCCGGGTAGAATCCCATACTTCCTGCAGTGCGTCATCACTCCATCGTTGGCCGGTCTCCTCGGTGTGCTGCAGAAGCAGGGACTTCGTTTCCGACTCGTCGAAATCCCCCAGTCGCAGTGACTCCGCCTTGATGTTGAACGCACTTCCGCCGGTGATGATCTGGTCGTCCCGGCTTGAGCGCATCCGATAGTCGCGCACATCTCGCACACCGCACAGTATCACGCTCTGTGGAAAGTTCTTGGGGCGTTGCGGGTAACCGGCCCGCAGCTGGCGGAGCACCGAGATCAGCAGGTCACCGATGAGCGCGTCGACCTCGTCAATCATCAGAATCATTGGACGCGAATACGCCGCCGCCCATTGCCTCAACACCTCGCGAAGTGCTATGTATGCTCCAGAAGCCTCCAGGACTTGCTGCCATATGCCACCAACAAACGGGTCCTCAAGATTGTCTAGCGCTTCACTGCTTATGGTGGTCAGGATTGTCTGCATTCCTGCCCGTAAATCGTCACCGACAACTTGAGCGGGTTCCACATTCACATAAACGGCGCGGTAGTTCCCGGTCGAGTTCAGCTCGTCCTGCAACGCTACAAGTGCGGATGTCTTGCCGGTCTGGCGAGGCGCATGCAGGACGAAATAGCGTTTCTGCTCAATCAGCTACAGAAGTTCTGAATGATCAAGACGCTCAAGCGGAGGTATGAGGTAGTTGTCGTCAGCCCTCACCGGGCTGGCAGTGTTGAAGAACTTAATAAAGTGCGATTATACCGCCAACCGCTCGTTCGCTCATTTGCCGATTCCTTCAATCTCAGAGCACATTGAATGGACAGAATGAAAGTGGTCTCGTGGCTGACGACAAGACGTTAGTCAGGTCCATTTCTGATATTTAGCAAGCGTCAAAGTTTGGTAAATTGGATGTGCCAGTAATTTCGAAACCGTGGCACTGGAAATAAATTTGAGATGCCCGATAACGTATCAGTTCGCGATTGTGGCATTTTTGAAATTCAGAGTCTTCGCGGTTCAGCAACTATAATGACACCGAATTTATTCCGAATTCTTGGTCGATCAACCGAATCCAAAGTATATCTTTTCGGTTACTGCGGATACTTCGTGATTGACCAAAAGTTCGGTTCACGAGAAAACTGACAATTGGGAAAAGTTCATGGGCTCAAATTCAGATACAAAGAGTGTGAAAACTGCATTTCTCGGACTTGGTGTAATGGGTTATCCGATGGCTGGCCATCTGGCAGCAAACGGTTATGAGGTGTGTGTTTTCAACAGAACGGCAAGCAAATCGGAGCTATGGGTCAATGAACACTCCGGCTGCAGGTCAACAACACCTGCCGCTGCCGTTCAGGATGCGGATCACGTTTTCGCCTGTGTCGGCAATGACTATGACATCGAAGAGATTTGCTGTGGCGAGAATGGTGCCTTTTCCGGAATGAAACCGGGTTCGGTATTCGTTGATCACACCACCGCATCAGCGCGCATTGCGAAACAGCTTGCGCAGGTCGCAACTGATTCTGGACTTCATTTCATCGATGCGCCGGTTTCGGGCGGTCAGGCAGGGGCGGAAAATGGAATTCTGACGATTATGGCAGGTGGAGACAGTACAGTCTTTGAATCAGTCGCTCCAGTGATGCAAAGCTACGGTAGGGCGGTGACATTGATGGGCCCGGTCGGTTGCGGACAGCTGACCAAGATGGTGAATCAGATATCCATCGCGGGACTGGTACAGGGATTGTCCGAAGCATTGAACTTCGCAACTAAAGTGGGGCTGGACGAGAAACTTGTGCTGGAAGTGATTTCCAAGGGTGCGGCACAGTCGTGGCAGATGGAAAATCGCGGCGCAACAATGGTCGATGATCAATTCGATTTTGGGTTCGCGGTTGACTGGATGCGCAAGGACTTGGCAATCTGCCTCGGTGAGGCTGACAAAGCCGGTGCGAGACTTCCTGTTACAGCGCTGGTAGACCAGTTCTACGCAGAGATTCAGGCCATGGGCGGTAACCGATGGGATACCTCAAGCCTGATCCGACTTTTACGAAATCCATAGGCGCGCGGTGTGTCGCAACAAACTGTCAGATTACTGTGAACTGAAGAGGAAGTTGCTTTTTGATCTCAATCAGACAACCCCATCCTAGTCTTTTTCGTCTTTCACTTTCTGGTCGCCGGCCCCATTCCTGAAGATTGACTCGCCGACCCGAACAATGCGGCTGAATTTTTTCTTTTCCGGGGCTTCCCTCACTCTCGTTCGCCAGATCACATGCGCGGCATACAGTAAAAGAATCATTGCGCTGTATATGAACAAGAAATTAAAACCCAGGAAGTCAACTGCCGTCGCTCCGAGTATGGGTCCAATTATCGAACCGGTACTGAACGCGGTCAGCATCCCCGCTGCCGCATAAAGCATTTTGCTTCTGTCGATACTGTCATTCATGTGGGCCAGCGCAATCGGATAAATCGTGAAGGAGAACGCTCCGTACAGGGATGTGCATATCAGAAATGCGAGCATGTTCACCTCTGCGGTGAAGATAATCGCAATTGATATCAAGCCGCTGGCGAAACACATGATTGCGATTAATTTACGGCGGTCAAAGTGATCTGACAGCCGACCGACAGGCCACTGAAGCAATCCACCACTGAAAATAAACACCGCCATGAAATATGCGGTTGTGGCTGGTGTCATTCCCAAACCCTGAACGTAGACAGGTCCGAGTCCATATACGGCGGAAGTGGTCAGTCCACAGCAAAAAGCACCTGACATGGCTGCGGGCGAGTAGCCATAAATTTCTCGAAACTTGAAAGACTGTCTGGCCTTCAATTCCGGTGCCGGCAGTCTCGTCATGAGTACCGGTGCAAGCGAAAGCATATAGCCGATCGCAGCAATTGAGAACAGCTGAAACCCGGATGCATCCACGAAGGGAATGAACAGCTGACCGGTTCCCGATGCCAGAAAATGTGTGATCATGTACATTGAGAGCACCTGTCCTCTCGTCGTCCGGGTCGCTTGGGCATTGAGCCAGCTTTCGGTAACCATCACAAGTCCAGCGATGCAAAAACCGGTGCCGAGCCGAATCGCCAACCACGCGTAAGGGTCAACTACCAGCGCATGAAGCAACGCGCAGACTGCACCGTATCCGGCGAACACAGCATAGGATCGCCCGTGACCGCTTCTGGCCACGATAATACTGCTGAACTTCGCACCAAGATATAGCCCGAGGAAATACGCCGCGCTGATACAGCCGATCAGAATAATCGGAAATCCTTCCTGTTGGGCGCGAAGCGAGAGCAGTGTCAACAGCAATGCATTGCCGCTGAACAAGAATGCGTAGCTGATCAGCAAAGAGGATATAGCAGCTAAGGTGCTAAACAATGTTTGATTCTCCAGAAAAACGTGTTGTCAAACCGCGATATTGAGAGATTCTGATACACAGCAGACCAATTTGTATAACCAATGGCGAGATTCATTGAAATCGTCAGAATAAAGCGTCAATTTGATTGGCGGCTGTGACAGAATTGTCGGTTTGATGAGTCATATATATGCGGACTCGGGCACCAAAACTCAATCGCGATACGAATTTTGAGATAATAATTGACACGGAAAGTGTGAGACACCGATCGGGTACTGATGAGGTTCATCGCTAAGGAAATACACTTCGCCACCAGTCACTTACATACACCTAAATTTCCACTCAATTTTCCATGGTGTGCGATCGTGCAAATTATATTTTATGTGTTGAAATTTCGACATCAGACAGATCAAAAATTTTGCAACTGAATGGTGTGTATCAAACGCTTGTACAATGAATGGCACAGTGTTAGTTTAACTTGCGATGGTGTAAGTTTTGGGTGATGTAGAACAACTGGGTTGGAGTTTCCACCCACAGGTTCAGAAGTGGTTCGAAACAACTTATGACGGTGCCACAGACTGTCAGAAATCGGCTTGGCCTGCGATACAGAACCACCGTGATGTCATTGTTGCCGCTCCTACCGGTTCCGGCAAGACTCTCGCAGCGTTTCTGGCGGTCATCGATGAACTTGTTCAACTCGGTCTTGATCGGGGTGAAGTTCCAGCCGGAACACACGTAGTCTACATTTCTCCACTCAAGGCTCTCTCATACGATATTGAGAGGAATCTTGAAGCGCCTTTGCAGGGGATACGGGAACATCTTGTCGAGTCAGGTTATGGGGACATTCACATTCGCAGCGACGTTCGCACCGGCGATACGACACAGTCAGAACGCCAGAAAATGGCAAGGAACCCTCCGCATATTCTTGTCACCACGCCGGAATCGCTATATCTGCTTCTGACTTCCGAGTCTGGCAGGAAGATGCTCGGTTCGGTTAAACGTCTGATAATTGATGAAATCCATTCGCTGGTCAGCAATAAACGAGGGGCGCACCTTTCACTCTCTATCGCCAGACTCGAAGCGATGCTGGCGACACCATCAGTGAAGATCGGTTTATCGGCTACGCAAAAGCCAATAGACCGTGTTGCATCATACCTCACCGGAAAAGAACAGCACGGCTGTGTGATCGTAGATTCGGGTCACATACGCAAATGGGATCTGAAAATTGAAGTTCCAACGTATCCACTGGAGTCTGTGATGTCTACCGAGAGTTGGCAGGAGACCTATCGGAAAATTGCAGAACTGGTGGAGAATCACCGAACAACCCTGATTTTCGTCAACACACGTCGTCATGTGGAACGTGCAAGTCGACATCTCGCGGAATTGATTGGCAAAGAAAATGTCGGATCGCACCATGGTAGTCTCTCGAAAGAGCATCGATTTGATGCCGAACAGAAATTGAAAAGTGGTTCACTGAAAGTCCTCGTTGCGACCGCGTCACTTGAAATGGGAATCGATATCGGTGACATCGATCTGGTTTGTCAGATCTCCTCACCCCGATCCATTGCGGTTTTCTTACAGAGAGTCGGTCGCTCCGGTCATACATTAGGGAAAACTCCGAAGGGGATATTGTTTCCGACAACGAGAGATGAGCTGGTGGAGAGCGCCGCGCTGTTCAAGGCTGTGAGTGATGGTGAGCTGGAATCTCTTGAAATCTGCCACAGTTCGCTGGATGCGTTGGCACAGCAGATTGTGGCCGAAGTCAGTGCGCGAGATTGGAATATCGATGATCTGTATCAGTGCATATTGACAGCGTTTCCGTATCGAAACTTTACATTGGACCGTTTCCACGAAATTTTACAGATGCTGTCGGAAGGATTTTCGCTTCGACGCGGACGGAGAGGTGCATACATTTATCTCGACGCAGTCAATCGAATTTTGCGCGCACGAGCTGGAGCACGGATTGTTGCCGCGACCAATGCCGGTGTCATTCCTGATCAATTCGACTACGACGTGATTTTGGAACCGGAAGATATAAGAATCGGTACTGTCAACGAAGACTTCGCATTTGAAAGTCTGGTCGGAGATATCTTTCAGTTGGGGAACATGTCCTATCGTGTGCGGCGCGTCGAAAAGGGATTCGTTCGCGTTGAGGATGCTCGAGGGCAGCCACCAAACATTCCTTTCTGGCTCGGTGAAGGAAGAGGGCGCAGTGCTGAGTTGAGCAGGGCAGTGTCGGACCTGCGCGAATATGTATGCGAATGCCTGAATGAGAATGACCTGGAAGAGACTGTCGGTTTTGTCCAGGCTTACTGCCAGACCGATTCGTACGTCTCCGCACAAATTGTCGAATACCTGGCAGCATCAAAAAAGGCACTCGGTGTCATTCCGACTCAGAAGACGATCGTTTTTGAACGTTTCTTTGACGAAATGAACGACTGGCATCTCGTCATACACAGTGTATTTGGTTCCAGAATGAATCGAGCCTGGGGCCTGGCCCTGCGAAAGCGTTTTTGTGTCCGATTCAACTTTGAACTACAGGCTGCCGCTCTGGAGGACAATTTTGTATTGTCGCTTGGTCCGACTCACAGCTTTGCACTGGAAGAGGTGAAAGGATATGTGAAACGATCGACCGCCGGTACGGTGGTCAGGCAGGCTGTACTTGGAGCACCCATGTTCGGTGTGCGATGGCGTTGGGCTGCCAGTGCCGCGCTTGCGGTACTCCGGTTTCGAAACGGGAAAAAGGTCCCGCCGCCATTTCAGAGAAACGATTCCGAAGATCTGTTATCCGTGGTGTTTCCTGAGCAACTGGCATGCCAGGAGAATATTGTCGGTCCGGTAGAAATTCCTGACCATCCCCTGGTCAATCAGACCCTGATGGATTGCACTCACGATCTTATGGACCTGGATGGATTGGCATCGTTACTGGAAAAGATTGAGTGCGGTCAAATTTCGGTTGTATGCCGCGATCTGAGCGAACCTTCTCCGCTCGCGCAGGAGGTGCTGACAGCAAAACCATACGCGTTCCTTGATGATGCACCCGCCGAAGAACGACGAACGCTCGCCGTGCAGTCCCGTCGTTACCTGAGCTCGGCTGATGTACGCGAGCATGACTTGCTGGATGCGGAAGTGATTGAGCGGCTCAGCATACAAGCATGGCCTGATCCAACCAACGCGGAACAATTACATGATGCATTGGTGGGTTTCGGCTATCTGCATACAAGTGAGGCGTTACCGAAATCTGAATCGCATCTGGTTGAAGCTTCCAAAGGCCTTTGGCAATCTTTCTTTGAGCAGCTGGCAGCTGATCAAAGAGCGACAAGACTGACGACTGCCAATGGCAATGAGCTCTGGGTGGCCGCGGAAAGACTGGATGAGATGAAGCTTGTGCATCCGGAATCACAAACTACACCGCAAATCGATTCAGCGAGTATTGTCAGTAAAACAGTGACCGATGCCGGTGAGGCGCTTGTTTCTCTTATTCGCGGGAGAATGGAAATAGTCGGGCCGACTACCACCTCGGAAATTGCCCTGTCAATTGATCTTCCGGTTGGTGCCGTTGAGACTGCATTGAACAGACTTGAGTCTGAAGGCAGTGTGATGAGGGGTAATTTCCGAAAGGATAGGGAACAAACGCAATGGTGCGAAAGACACTTTCTGTCACGAATTCACAAATCAACAATATCGGGATTGAGAAAACAAATAAAGCCTATCAATTCAGAGCAATATATACGTTATTTGATTCGATGGTTAAGGTTGAGTGAAGACTCAATGGGAGAGGGCCCAGACGCTCTTGGACAAGTGCTGGAGCAGATGGAGGGATATGAGGTGACGGTCGGGGCTTGGGAGTCTGAATTGCTGCCATCCAGAATTTTCGGATATACACCGGAACTACTTGATTTTCTGAGCGCATCCGGCAGTATTGTGTGGACGCGGCTGTCAGTGCCCCAATTGAGTAGATCGAATTTGGACGATCCAAGGAAACCCATTCGATATGGCAGCTCAATAAGATCAATTCCGCTCACATTTCTTCAACGAAACCGTCTGAAGAATTGGAACTTATTGACTGGCAGTCGCAGCCGGGTGGCACCCGTACTTTCGGGTTTCGCACAACAGGTCCAGGAAGCTTTGCAGGAACATGGGCCAATGTTCTATTCTGAACTTCTCGAAGAGATCAGACAAATGCCTGGTCATCTGGAAGAGGGATTGGTCGAGCTGTTCGCAACGGGGATCGCAACATGTGATCACTATGGGGGAGTTCGAGCATTGCTCATACCGCAGGAGGAAAGGCGTCATCAAGCACGATTCAGGCATTTCTACAGTTCCGGGGTGCAAATTTCAGGACGTTGGTCACTTCTACTCGGCACGACAGCCAAGTCAGAGGCAACAATTACCCAGATGGAGGCAAATCAATATGCAGCTGAAGTATTGTTGAGACGATACGGAGTAGTATTTCGGGCTTTGTTGGCCAAAGAAGGCCGGTATTTCCCCGCATGGAGTGATCTGAGAATGATATACAGGCAGATGGAAGATCGTGGAGAAATCCGCGGCGGCAGGTTTGTCAGCAATGTAGTCGGAGAGCAATTTGCGTTGCCCGAAGCCATAGATGTTCTGCGAAGTGTCGGAAAGCACGAATGTAATGGAAAAATATTAACCATTCACGCGTCGGACCCCTTGAATATGACAGGCATCCTGGATTCTGATTCGCGGGTTTCCGCACACACAGCCAGCTACCTGGTTTACAGGGATGGCCAGCTCATTACTGTCGCTGGAAATGGCGGCCCAAGAGTTCCGACTGCAATTTCTTAGTCTGCTGCGGTCAGCAATGCCCAACTTACTCAGTCGGCGTGAAAAGTTGAGAATCCATATCGGCGTAGAAAGCCGCCAGGTCCTCAATGTCCTTATCGCTCAGACTGATCACAAATCCACTCATAACCGGATTGTTACGGGCGCCTGACCTGTAGCTCTTCATCGCCTGAATCAGGTAATCTTCATATTGTCCCGAGATGATGGGAGTTCCGACGCCTTGCACGGTATCGCCCTTTCCATGGCACGTAAGACAGAGTTCAGCTTTGGACTCACCTGCCTTCGGGTTACCCGCCCAGACAGAACAGGGGACAATCGCGATAGCCAACACCGCGGACATGAGAATAAGCCTAAAACTGTTGTTTTTCTTTCGCATCGTATTCACTCTTTTACCAGTTGTGAAAAATAGGTGGCGATGTCAGTGATATCGTCATCGGTCAGCTGGGCAATTTGCGCATGCATTGTCTCGTGTTTCCGATCTCCATCACGATAAGCCTTCAGGGCAACAACCAGATAGTCGGCTTTCTGTCCGCCTAATTTCGGTACGGTATAGCCAGGATAGGCATTTCGGTATCCAGGCGAAGAATGACAACCTGTACAGGTAAAGGATTTATCCCGACCGGCTGCGGCATCGCCTTCTGCTTGCACTGTCATGGCAGTAGCAAGACAGGCCAAACCCAACAATATCCATATAGACAGTCTCATAACGAGTTGATCTCCCCAAAAGTCAGCACTCAATGTAACTCAATCTGCAAAAAATGAAGATTATAGCGATAAATTCAACAGGAAATTATGCAATACGGAACATCCTTGTTAGAAATTCTTGAAGTGAAATGCCAAAGGCGAGAGTGACGGCAGATACTATGAATAACACTCTGATCCTATTGTCGGACGCCTCGGTGTCGGGCTAGGGTCGTTGAACAACCGGGCAAACTGAATGTATATCCAAATGTTGAGCCAAATCGCCAGATTGTCTCGATGGGAAGCCAGTTCTCCTGCTGTAGAGCTTGTTCGGTCGGATTTTACAGTTGTACCCAAAAGATCCAACGCATTTTGCCGACCCTTGTCCGAATTGGTCAATTTCCAAATTTCTTCCTTCTCCGTTGTTACCGGCGGACTGCGATTCCGGTCTAACGTTACCAGATCTTCCATTAGGGACTGTAGACAGAGTACGGTTCGCCTTGAGCCAGGTCTTTGATTCTCCTCAATATTTGCTGCCTATGGAAAGCAACCAGTCACGAACACTGGCAACCGGTTTTCGAGCAATCGAATGCGGGAAATAAAGCAAATAGTAGGATTCAACGAGTTTTGCAGATTTTTTCCAAGGTTGAACCAATCGCCCCGCCGAAATCTCATCTTCGATCAATGGCAGGAAGCCCAACGCAACTCCCTGTCCTTCAAGCGCGGCTTGCAAATGCACATTGGCATCTTCAAACACCATTCCTGTCATCTGTTCAGGTGGTCGGACTCCGGTAGATTCCAGCCACAATTTCCAGGCACTATAGTCCCGATGATGTAAAAGAGGAAAATTCAAAATATCCGATGGGTCATGTATTCCATCTGTTGCAAATTCGGCGGAAGGCGCATAAACCGGTGACACTTGGATACTGAGCAAGGGTTCGGTGACGAAATTTTGCCAGTCATCCTTGCCCCAAGCGATAGCCATGTCACAGTTCGTCATTTGCTGATGTACGGGAAGAGGTGAATGATGGAGTCGCAAATCGATGTTCGGATTTTGCCTCCAAAACAATCCCAGTTGAGGTGCCAACCATCGTGAGCCGAAGATTGGTCCCGTACCTAGCGTGACCGTATGTCGTTCTTGATGACTTTGGAGCTTTCGAACCGCTTTATCGATCGATTGAAATGCCGGAGACAATGTTCGGAACAATTCTTCCCCTTCAGCTGTCAAGGTTACTTTTCGTACCTGGCGGTTGAACATTGCTCGCCCCAAACTCTTTTCCAGAGATCTCACCTGATGGCTAACCGCAGTGGCTGAAAGATTTAGCTCAGCCGCAGCCATCTTGAAACTCATATGCCGTGCTGCCGCCTCAAACCCACGTAGGGCTACCAATGATATTGACATATCTTATAAATGAGAAATATTCATCTAATAAATGATTTTATATTATTTGTAAAGGATTCTTGTGTTTGATTTAATAACTATAGATGAATTAATTTACATTCTCTGTCCACAATGGAAAAATCGAAGTATTCAGCACGACGCGGCCGCGACGCGCGGATGAAAGTGAGGCAGATCCAAGAATTTTCCAATGATTCGAAATGGATCGGGGTCAGTGGCGGCCAGTATGAACCCCTGAATTTCAGCGATATCAACGAGATTCACGATGCCGTTCTTGATCTGCTAGAAACCCTTGGCTTGTCTGATGCGCCTCAGTGCATGATCGACATCGTAACTGATCATGGCGGTACATATACCGACCGGGGCAGGTTGCTATTCCCTCGCCAGTTGGTGGATAAGGCTATCGCAGGTATCCAACGCGATGTGGTCTTGTGGTCACGAAGGGATGGATATCATTTGCGCCTATCGGGTACAAGGGTACATGTCGGTACAGGTGGAGCGGCGCCCCGCATTCAGGATATCAATACACACACTTATCGCGAAGCCACAATTCTGGACTTGTACAACATGGCGCGTATAGTGGACTTGCAGGAACACATTCACTTTTTCAGTCGACCAGTAGTCGGAACCGATGCACCCAATGCTTTCGACCTTGATGTGAACACGTTGTACGCATGTCTTGCAGGAACTTCCAAGCATATCTGCATGAGTGTCACCTTGCCCGAGCACGTAAAGACCATTGCCGAAATTTGTTATGCCATTTCGGGAAGCGAAGATAAATTCCGTAAACATCCCTTCCTGACGGTTATGGCAACCCACGTGGTGCCTCCTATGCGTTTTGCCACCGAATCCTGCGAAATAGTCGAACAAGCCGTGCGCTATGGTCTTCCGGTGCAATTGATTTCGGCCGGACAAATGGGAGCCACAAGTCCGGTGACTCTCGCAGGTTCCATCGTACAAGCGGTGGCAGAATCCTTGGCGGGGACGACCTTTGCCTGGCTTGTTGACCCGAATGCCACTATCATCTTTGCTCCCAAGCCTCTGGTTTCTGATTTGCGCAGCGGTGCGATGTGTGGTGGCGGAGGGGAACAGGCTGTGGTGATGGCAGCTGCCGCGCAAATGGGACGACATTACGGTTTGCCGGTTGCCTGCATTGCAGGGTACTCGGATTCCAAAGTGCATGACGCGCAGGCAGGCTACGAGAAGAATCTTTCGGTGACGCTCGCAGCACACGCAGGATGCAACATGATCTCTCACGCCTGTGGTACACTAGCCAGTATGATGGGCAGTTCGCTCGAAAGCTTTGTTATCGATAACGATATGCTGGGCGGCGTTCTTCGTAGTGTCCATGGAGTGGAAGTGAACCGCGATACGATCGCAGCGAACACCATTCGAGATGTGGTTACCGGTGAAGGTCATTATCTGGGTCATGCGCAGACGCTGGAAAGAATGGAATCTGACTACGTTTACCCTCAGGTCGCGGACCGACAGACACCGGACGAATGGGAATTGGATGGGTGTCGAGATATGCTGGAAAGGGCGCGAACGAAGGTCCGCGAAATTCTCAGCATGTCTCGCCCGACTTATCTGACCCCGGAAGTTGATGTTGTTCTGCGTAGCGAGTTCAACATTCTGCTCCCTGCACTGACGACAGGCAACACCTCCAACGGAGAATGAAATGCCTGTGCTCCCAAAATCCTTGCTGTCGCCAACGTTACTTATCGATGGGAAGCGCAAGCCTGCCAGCGATGGAACATGTTTTGAAATTATCGATCCGTCAACCGGTGAAATTCTTGGTGAAGCTCCTGCCGGGAACGTGACAGATATTGATGATGCTGTGAATGCCGCGAAGGCTGCTTTGGACGGTCCGTGGAAATATTTGGACCCAAAGGAGCGAGGAAAGTGTCTGTTTTCGATCGCTGAACGAATCCGCGCAAATTCCGATGAACTCAGTGCACTTGAATGCTTTGATTCCGGCAAGCCGATTTCCAGTGCGAGACAAAGTGTTCTTCGTGCAGTGGACTATTTTTTATATTACGGGTCCTTGTGTGACAAGCTGCAAGGCGACACCATTCCACGCGGTCGAAAACGGCTGAGTTTTACTCAATTGGAGCCCGTTGGCGTCACCGCTCACATTACACCCTGGAACATGCCGACTAGCGGTACCGCGCGCGGGCTGGCTCCGGCACTGGCTTGTGGAAATACCGCCGTGATTAAACCGGCGGAACAAGCTCCGTTATCAACTCTGTTGCTTGGGCAGATTATGCTGAACGCCGGTTTGCCTTCTGGTGTGTGCAACGTGGTCACCGGTTTCGGTGAAACAGCGGGCGTTGCTTTGGCTGCACATACTCTGGTAGACCATATCACCTTTACCGGTTCGGTAGCAGTGGGAAAGTCTGTAATGCGTTCCGCTGCTGATCACGTGGCCGGGGTTACTCTTGAAATGGGTGGTAAATCGCCCATTGTTGTCCTGGCGGATGCTGACCTTGAACGGGCGGTCAAAGATATTCTCAGAGAACTGCAGACTAATGCCGGACAGATATGCTCTGCCGGTACGCGGTTGGTGATAGATCGGTCCGTTCATGGCATAGTCAGGGACCGACTCATTGCCGGTGCCAAATCAATTTCGATTGGACGCGCATTTGACGATCCTCAAATGGGTCCTTTGATTTCTGAGGATCACAGAGACCGAGTTGGAGGGTTTGTTGAAGAAGCTCGCCAATGCGGTCTGGCGATTGTAACCGGCGGCTCCAGGGCAAATGTCCCCGGGTATGAGGGTGGATACTATTACAAGCCTACAATAGTAGACAATGTGCCGGTTGACAGTAGCCTGGCACAAAGTGAAGTCTTTGGTCCAATTTTGTCGATCCAACCCGTTGATTGCATTGAAGAGGCAATCTCGGTGGCGAACAGCACCCGTTACGGATTGGCTGCAGCAGTCTACAGTCGTGACCTAGCCAATGCATTCAGAGTGTCACGGGACATTGTAGCGGGCCAAGTATTCATTAACGAGTATCATTCGGCTGGTGATACATTGCCGTTCGGTGGTTTCAGGGACAGTGGCATTGGTCGGGAGAAGGGGCTCGCGGCACTTGCAAATTATTCGGCCGTTAAATCGATCACTGTACGAGTTGAGTGGTAGTGCTCTCGCCTCTCCGTATGCTTGAATCCAGTTTCCCAAGTCTGTTCTCTGAAATCAGTATCGGCCCCGTCAGGGTGCCGAATCGAATTGTATCTACCGGGCATCATACCTACCTTGCCCATAAACACCCTTCCGAAGAATTGATTGCCTATCATGAGGCACGTGCCAAAGGCGGTGTTGGTTTGATTGTCACCGAGATTATCGCTATTCATGACACAGCCATGTTTTCCGAGCAGCTGCTGATGGCGTTGAACAAAAACTGTGTTCCTCAGTTTCGCAAGCTGGCCGACAGGGTGCATGTCCATGGTACCAAACTGTTTGGCCAGTTGTTTCATCCGGGTCGGGAGATGCTGAGATCTGCAAACGGATTGATTCCGCGAGCCTATGCACCTTCCGCCGTTCCAAATGAACGATTTCACATTATGCCGCGGCCGATGTCCGACCGCCTGATTGGTGAGGTGATAGCCGGATATGCCGATGCTGCAGGTTATCTTGCCCAGGCAAAATACGATGGTGTGGAGATAGTTGCGAGTCACGGCTATCTGCCAGCTCAGTTTCTCAACCCTTTCGTCAACCGCCGTGATGACTCATATGGCGGAGATTATGAACGACGACTGAAATTCATTCGGGAAATTATTTACGAAGTTCGGCTTGCCGCACCCGACCTTGCAGTTGGCATACGCATTTCAGCGGACGAGATGGACGATCATGGGCTCGGTGACGAACTGGTTTTGAAGATTTGCTCATCCCTTTCGGACGAGCTCGATTTTTTTAGTGTAGTCGCGGGGACCTCTGCCTCGCTTGGCGGGTCTGTACATGTGGTCCCACCGATGGGTGTAACCAGTGACTATATCGCTCAGTACTCCGAGAAAATTCGGCACGTCACGCACAAGCCAGTAATTGCGACTGGGCGTATCAACCAGCCGCAATCTGCTGAAACGATTATTGCAAACGGTCAGGCAGACTTATGCGGAATGACTCGCGCACTGATCGCCGATGCCGAGTTGCCAAAAAAGGCGAAGACCGGGCAACTCGATGCTATACGTGCCTGTATAGCATGCAACCAATCCTGTATTGGGCGGGCGCATAAAGGATTGGGCATTTCATGCATACAAAATCCGATATCCGGTAGAGAAACTGTCTATAGGGAAGCGACTCCCGTGAATCACCGAAGAGAGGTAGTCGTTGTAGGAGGCGGGCCAGGCGGTATGAAGGCAGCAATAACAGCTGCGGCCAGGGGGCACCGCGTCACTCTGCACGAATCTGCAGTTCGGCTGGGAGGCCAGGTCCTGCTAGCCCATAGGTTGCCCGGTCGGGAAGAGTTTGGAACCCTGATCACCAACCTCGAGCACGATATTGAACATAATGGCGTCAGAGTGTATACAGATTCAATGATCACAGCGGATGACATTTGCGCACATGAGCCTGATGTTGTGATTCTTGCCACTGGTGCCAGCCCTTATGTACCAGATTTTGAAGGTAAGGGGGATAACCATGTCGTGACTGCATGGCAGGTTTTGAATGAAGAGGTGAGGGTTGGCGCAGCAGTAGTTATCGCTGACTGGCGTGCAGATTGGGTGGGTGTCGGACTCGCTGAGCGACTGGCTTTGTCCGGGTCCGCGGTCACTCTCTGTACAAACGCTGCAATGGCGGGTGAATTTTTACAGATTTATACGCGGAATCATTACGTTGGCCGTCTTCATAGACTCGGTGTCGCAATTCGAACTCATGCACGTTTCTTTGGAGTGGATGGTAATACAGTATTTTTTCAGGACACATTAACACGAGAACCCATTGTGATTGATGAAATTGATACAGTGGTGCTGTCCTTGGGTCACAGTGCTGTCAGTGTTCTCGGCAATGAGCTTGATAACGAATCGTTTTCCGTTGTCTCCGTCGGAGATTGTGTCACTCCGCGAACTGCGGAAGAAGCGATTTATGAAGGCTTTGTTGCTGGAAATCAGATTTAGACCAATATGAAGACTGTCTCTGGCGGGGATGCTGTCTATCGTATCTTGAAAGATACGGGCATTACAACCGTATTCGGATTGCTCGGCGGTTCCATGCTGGAACTGTTTGATGCTATGCACAGACATGGTGAAATCACCTACGTAGGCGCTCGGGATGAGCGGGCTGCCGGACATATGGCGGATGCCTATGCTCGAATCAACGGGGGACCGGGTATCGCTCTGGGCGCGCAAGCCGGACCTGGTGTGACCAATCTCGTCACTGCCGTTGCACAGGCTCATCTGGCCTATTCGCCCTTGGTGGTGATTGCTGGTGCGATCAGTCGTCGTGATCTCTCCAAGGATACATTTCAGGAGGTCGACCAGGTCGCACTGTTTAAGCCTATATGCAAACGTTCTTTGCTGGTAACCGATGCCGAACGCCTGCCTGCCATGCTCATGGACGCGATGTGTTTGTCAATGAGCGGACGTCGTGGCCCGGTGGTGCTGCATGTGCCACGCGATTTGTTCGCCGCGCATATCGCTGAACCAAATTTCGGCGTACTCACCATTGCTCACCCGGGTGGTCCCTCACAGTCAGATTCGGAAACCATTATTCAGTATCTGAAGAAATCCTTTCGCCCGGTGATAGTTGCCGGTGGCGGTTTGAAGTGGGCAGATGGCACAGAAGCCCTTCGCCTATTGTGTGAGCGCCTCCAGATACCAGTTGTGGCATCGACAGGTCATGCGGATGTGATGCCGCATGGACATCCGTTGTTTGCAGGTCAAGGCGGACCTCGCGGCAACCATGTCGCCAGCAAACTGATGCGGGACTCGGATCTGATTCTGGTGATTGGATCCCGTCTTGCCTTTAACTCGACATTCCACAGCCACGAATATATTTCAGATGCTGCAAAAATAATTCAGATTGACATCGAGGGGAGTGCCATCGGCCGATATTTTCCAGTTGCCCTCGGCATTCAGGCTGATGCTAAAGCGAGCATTGAAGCGATCTTGAGTTTGACGGATAAACTCGATTGTTCAGTATGGTCGGCATGGCATGACTCGTTTCGATCGGATCTCGCGCTACTGTCGGTGGAGCGGGATGCAGAAGCGGCTGATCTATCTGAGCCCTTGCATCCGCGTCGCGCTCTGGGCGAAATCCGAGCCTCGTTGCCTGAAGATGCCATCGTGACCTTGGATACCGGTAATGTCTGTTTGCAGGCCGCAGACCGACTGGCTCACTATCAATCACCGGCCTTAGTGACGCCACTGGATTTCGGTTTGGTCGGCTTCGGCTATGCGGCTGCGCTGGGTGCACAAGCGGCGGCACCGTCACGCCCGGTGATTTCCATCATGGGTGATGGCGGATTCGGATTCACCATGGCAGAACTGACTACAGCGATTCGTTACGACCTGCCTGTTATCGTCATAGTACTCGACAACGGTGCATGGGGTGCGGAAAAAGCGTACCAGCAAGAGTATTTTGGTGGTCGCTTGATAGGAGCCGGTATTCACAATCCACCCTATGACGACTATGCAAGAATTTGTGGGGCCAGAGGGTTCCGTGCCGAAAGACCCGGTGAACTCAGTGAGGCACTGAAACAGGCTTTAGCGGAGCGTAATCCAGCTGTCATTCACGTTAAAACAGATCCCACCCAGTTAAGCGCACTTCGCAAAGATCTATTCAATCCAGTATCCAAGGTGTCCGAATGAGCGACTACGATGTCATCGTTGTGGGTGCCGGAAATGCTGCGTTTTGCGCGGCTCATGCGGCTCGGGAACGCGACGCGTCTGTACTGATGCTTGAGCGGGCGCCAAAAGAACTGAATGGCGGCAACAGCCGCTTTACCGCCGGGGCCATGCGATTTGTCTATGACGGTCTTGATGACATTCGAGCCCTGTGTCCTGACTTGACCAACGAACAGGTCGCAATGACGGATTTTGGATCCTACACTACGGAGCAGTTCTATGATGACATGTTCCGTATCACTGGATACCGCACTGATCCAGAATTGTGTGAACGACTGGTGATGAATTCTCGAGACACGATGAGGTGGATGTCGGAAAAGGGAATTCGGTTTATGCCCATGTATGGACGGCAAGCATTCAAAGTTGATGGGCGGTTCAAGTTTTGGGGCGGCCTGACACTGGAGACCTGGGGCGGTGGTCCCGGATTGGTGGACCGTCATACCGAATTGGCACTGCGGGCAGGAATCGAGATACGGTACAGGGCTCGAGTCCAAGAGTTACTGTCAGATGGACGCAGGGTTGGTGGAGTCCGAGTTTATGCGAATGGCGAACTTCACGATATCACCGCAAAGTCTGTAGTTTTGGCTTCTGGCGGGTTCGAATCCAATACAGAATGGCGAACACGTTATCTGGGACCTGGTTGGGAGATGGCAAAGGTTCGAGGTACCGCGTTCAACACAGGTGATGGTATCCGCATGGCCATGCAGGTTGGGGCGTTGCCTTACGGAAACTGGTCCGGCTGTCACGCAGTGGGCTGGGACTACAATGCACCGCAGTTCGGGGACCTGAGTGTCGGTGATGGATTCCAGAAGCATTCCTATCCGTTTGGAATTATGGTCAATGCGTATGGGCAAAGGTTTGTCGATGAAGGAGCAGATTTTCGGAATTACACGTACGCCAGGTATGGTCGAGTCATATTGGAACAACCGGATCAGTTTGCCTGGCAGGTGTTCGACCAGAAGGTGGTGCATCTGCTGCGCGATGAATATCGCATCAAGCGAGTGTCCAAGGTATCCGCGCCTACGCTGGAACTGCTGGCCGAGAAGATGGCGGGCGTAGATAAAGCGGGGTTTCTGGCCGAGATAGAGCAGTATAACAATTCAGTAAATACTGATATTCCTTTCAATCCGAATATAAAGGATGGTCGCTGCACCATCCAGCTTGATGTACCGAAATCAAACTGGGCCAATACCATTTCTGATGGCCCGTTCGAGGCCTATCACGTTGCCTGCGGGATCACGTTTACATTTGGCGGGCTTCGTATAGAACCGCACACAAGTCAGGTAGTCAACGATGATCAGGAACTTACACCCGGACTCTATGCCGCCGGAGAGCTGGTCGGAGGTTTGTTCTATTTCAACTATCCCGGTGGCACTGGCCTTATGTCAGGTGCAGTATTCGGGCGACAGGCGGGAATCAACGCGGCTCTGTGACTGAAGGTTCTCCGCATAGTCGGTAGAAGCGGACGACACTGATTTGCGGTAGTCGACCAAGAAACGTATGGCGACTGGCGCGCCGATTGTGATTACATGTCCTGAGATGAGAAATCCTGCCCATTGCGCATGCGGTGAATTCCTGCGGTCGCGATTCGCTTGGCTTTCCAAAAGATGGGCGAATGCCAGCGCAGGACCGTGGAGAACGTCCTGAGACTGCAGGATGTGTCAAACGGCAGGCACCTCGCACTCGCGTCCAATAATTGACATAGAAATTCCAGTGTTTTGTTTCGCTGAAACATCAGCTTATGCTTTCATTACTTCTGGTTCGCCAAATTGAAACGAGATAGCTGACCCTATATCGACTTCAGCAAACGTTCTTCATCATCAATCAGCACGACCTTACTTGGCCCTCGACTACCCCAGTGCCAGAAAACCATGTTGCAGTTATCATTTTCGGCTCCATGCGCAATACTCTGAACGCGTATGCCTGCGTACCTGGCCTCAATCAAACGATCAGCTGAGCGCTGTGACGCAGGGACATTACCAGCCAGCATGTCCAGTTCCAAGTTCGGGCACAATAAGTCGATTGTTCCAACTCCATACGCATCTCGATGTGATGGGTCCAGTGCATCGAAAACCGGTTCCGCATCGATTTCATAGGTACACAACGTAGTCGGCTTCAGAGGTCTCCCTAACAAGCAGGATTCTCTTATAGCTGTGAAAGGTCACGGGGACGTATAAAGCGCAGGGATTCCTATGCGATTGAAGCGTCCCCCAAATCTGCGCGCACTTTCTCCTGAAGTCGGATTCCAATTCCACCGTGGGTCATGTGCTCGATATACGACTCCGCGAAAGCGCATCTGCGGGGCGGCGAATCAGGCGTAACCACCAGCCATGACCCGGTTGAGATAGGGGCGTGGACATCATCTACCATACCTTCTCGTACTAGTTGATCAGGAGTCATTCCACCGAAGCTTTGAAACGGCTCGGCGCGAAACCAAACATAAGCCGCCAGGTCGGAACCTGTGTGATATGAAACCCGATTGAGAATTTCAAGCATTTGGCGCAATCTGGTCTGAGTTTTTTTCGCCCGAAAACGGTTGGTGCGCGAAAACGTATTTTGACCCCGCCCCAGTGTATGGGCAATATCGCGCTTGGTCGTACGCAACGCATTGGCAACAAGCAAAGGCGAAAATATCTGATCTTCAACCAATTCCTGAAAATCCATAACAAAACTCAAGATTAATTACAATATTTCTTGCAATAATTATTGATAAAATCATAATGTCAAGAAGAACTTGTCGATTCATCAGGGCGAATTTGCTCTCTCCAATAATGTCATAAGTATCAGATTTAACGTCCGATCCCGAAATTTTACTGCTGTTTCTGCCCCGCTATGGTCATGCTCGGGAGTGTCTGAAAACCAATCCCGATCGGTCCACTCTGAATCTGCGACTGACTCGCGGCGGCGAACAGGAGCGGTTCGACGATATGATGGAACGGTTTCATCGGCCATGTTGCACTATGTCACCACCGCGGACGAACAATGGATTGCGCTGATCAGCATCTGATCGTCGGTGCTGGAATGCGCGTCCTGCCACCGATGGGTCTGCTGGCATCGACCTCCACCGCACCAACTGGCAGAGGCTGATTGAGCCCGACTCACGTAACCTGGTTTCGCCCGGACACCACTACCGTTCCAATCGCAATCGACGAAATATTGCTGGGCGGCGTCAAGTTATAATCGTAGCGCAATCGAATTTGTCTACACGGAAATTGATTTGATCGAATCACGGAAAAATTCTTCGTTTCGGAATCAGCAAACCCAGTCAGGACCAACCCCACTAATTTCATCTGAAACGGGAGATTCGAATAATTTGGAATTCCGTCCAATCGAATTCACCGGTACTGCCGGCGAATACTGGGGAATCTTCATTACGAACCTGCTTCTTTCTATCGTTACTCTGGGAGTCTATAGTGCCTGGGCCAAAGTGAGACGTAAGAGATACTTCCTGAACAGTACCCAGATTGATCGAATTTCACTGAATTATCATGCAACTGGAATGCAGTTGTTCAAGGGGCGATTGATCGCGTTTACCGTGATCGTGATCTCATCGATTTTGTCCAACTACTTTATTTTGGAAGCGGGACTCATAATTTCGGTCTTGTTTCTATTTCTAGTACCTTGGGTGCTGAATCGGTCCATGAGATTCAATGCACGGGTCACATCGTGGCGGAACGTGCGCTTGAACTGGCGGGGGACATATTGGAGGTCATTTGCGGTGATGTGGCTGGCGACACCTTTGGCAATTCTCAGTTTAGGAATATTGGTTCCGTTCATATCAAGATGGATCAATCAATACTACGTTCGACGGTATTCTTTTGGAGTGACTTCATTTCAGGAATGGACAGCGATAGGACCCTTTGTGAAAGCGTTTCTGTTTACAGTGCCGTTTATGATCATATCGGGACTCGTGGTAGTGGGAGTTTTGACCGGCGTAATGTATGAAATTACCTATTTCGGTCATTTCGGTCATTGGCTCACGGGAAATATTGTGTTTCTTGTTTTCGGGGCAGGAGTCATTCTGATTGCCGCGTATATCTGGTATCGAACAATGTGTCGCAATATTGTGGTGCGCTCGTTGGCTTTGGGTGACGCAGTGAAATTTCATTCTAACCTCAAACCCTATGCGGTGGTATGGATCCAGATGACAAATTTTCTTGCCAGCGTGTTGTCTCTTGGGTTGTTGATACCTTGGGCTCAAATTCGAATTTACCGTTACCTCTGCAACAACACAAGCTACGCGTTCGTAAGGAGTGCAGACGAATTTATCGACGAGGAACAGAGAAAGATGAGTTCGTTCGGCGAAGAATTTGCAGAGCTTGAAGGTGTGGACTTTTCCCTTTAGTTGACCATGAAGATCAATGGTAATTACTTCGAGCCGAGGTCGTCTCGAAGCCGTCACGCACGAATGTCTGTCAGAAATAGCGGTATTCGAGTCGAATTTGAGGATGGGCGTCGTACAGGCGTCTTGGAAATTGACCACATTCAGGGTGATCATGATGTCAATTTCGCTGGCGGCGCGTACTTTCGATCAAACGAAAAACTTCCATCTGAATTCATTATTCGTTTCCAGAATCCTGTGCAGAGAAAAATTTCCTGGCTGGAGAAGTTTAGCTTTACTCGCATGATGGTAATGCTGTTGTTGCTGGCCGCGGCGGTAGTTACATTTCGACTGGTATTTGAATCGATTGAATCTGTGGCAGTCAGTGTCTTTCCTACAGATTGGGAAGAGCGGGTCGGCCAGCAGGCCTACGAGGATATAAGGTTCCTGGCGTTTTCGGACAGCAAGTTACCAGCAGAAACTCAAAGAGAGATTCGCGAAAACGCTCGTCAACTGGTGGACGCGGCCGGGTTGCGCAGGAAACCTGAAATTTACTTCCACAGTTCTGAAATGATCGGTCCCAACGCACTGGCCTTCCCGGGTGGACCCATCGTCGTGACGGACGAACTGGTCGAGCTGTTGTCGGACCCGGAAGAGGTATTGGCAGTAATCGCTCATGAACTGGCTCATATCGAACTGCGCCACTCGCTTCGTAGTGTAGTTGATGTGGTCGGATTCTCTGTTCTTGCCATTCTTATATTTGGTGCGGATGAAGGTGTGATTGAGGAAATGGCTGCAATTGCGGCAGGCGTGATCACTTTGGAAGGCAGAAGGAATCACGAGCAGGAAGCAGACCTTGTCGCAGTCGAGTATCTCTCTGCCAGCGGTAGGGATCCAAGAAAAATTTTGGATGTGTTCAGTAAGCTGTCTGCCTATTTTTGTGCTGAGGCGGGAGGTGATTCGATAAAGGACTGCGACTTGGATGGTCTCGGCTGGCTCTCTACCCACCCTTCGGATGCTGATCGAATAGCTTACCTCAAAGCTGCGATTCAGAATCAATAGCAAGCACAACAGCCACTGGTATGGATATCGTTCAATAGATTGTAGGTTCCGTCAGGTACAATGTTGGAACTAATTTATTGATATGCGACCTATCAGAATAGATGGTGAGTAAATTATCAGGTTGCTTGTTTCGATTTGCTTTTGATTTTTTCAAATGGTTTGATACTGATATCACCAAAGTGAAAATTTGGTGAGGCTGGAATTGTCATAACCTGTCAAATGCATTCAACCGGATTCCCCTAAATCAATTCATCAATTTCCGTACTCCTATTCCAATCCTAGACAATGGCACAGACAGGCGGTAACTTGATTTCACGAGCTGTCGATCGTCCAATCGCGGTCATAGCGATTGTCTTGATGATCATTCTATTTGGCATTGTCGCCTTGCAGACCATCCCGATTCAGCTCGCACCGGATGTCAACAGACCGGTCATTACTGTCACAACCTACTGGCCAGGTGCTGCTCCGGCCGAAGTTGAAAGAGAAATATTGAATCCGCAGGAGACAGAACTCGCGGGACTCGAAAACCTTAGCAACATCACAGGTAACGCCCAATCAGGCCGCGCCCGCATTACCATGGAGTTTGACGTTGCTACGGATATGGATAAAGCATTGCTGCTGGTGTCCAATCGGCTTGACCGGGTTACTTCATATCCCGACGAAGCCGCCTCCCCACAATTGAGTACTTCCGGTAGCGAGGACAACGCCATTGCCTGGTTTACTATCGTTCGCGAACCGGGCAACAACCGTCCGATTCATGAATACGGCAAGTTTGTTGAAGACTTCATCAAGGAGCGAATCGAGCGTGTACCCGGTGTCGGTGAAGTTTCCGTATTCGGCGGTAGCGATCCCGAGTTTCAGATTACAGTTCAACCGGAAAGACTCGCTCGGTTGAAGCTGACTGTGGGAGAACTTCTGAGCTCTCTTCGCAGTGCAAATGTTTCGCTCTCGGTCGGAGACATTGACGAAGGAAAGCGGCGATACGTAGTTCGTTCCGAGGGTGAGCTGAATACGACTGAATCAATTCGCAGATTGGTTATTCGGTCCAACGCGGACCAGCAACTAGCACCATCAGGACGAATTCGACTGGGTGATATTGCCGAAGTCAGTCTGGCTTACAAAGACCCTACGGCAATCATACGGATGTTGGGGGAACCGGCGATTCCATTCAATGCGACCCGAGAGGTAGGGGCAAACGTTATCGAAACCATGGAAGGCATCAGGCAGGCGATTGACGAATTGGACCGAACGGTAATGCCCGGTAGCGGACTGAAACTACGCCAAGTCTATGATGAGACTGTGTATATCAATTCATCAATTGATCTCGTTCAACAGAATATCTGGGTTGGAGGGTTTCTTGCGGCTCTTGTAATGCTGTTGTTTCTTAGGTCACTGCGCGCAACGCTGGCTGTTTCGATTGCGATACCTGTTTCGATTATCGGCGCATTTGTTGCAATGGCTGCGCTAGGGCGTTCCATAAACGTTGTTTCGCTGGCCGGACTCGCATTTGCGGTTGGCATGGTGGTTGATGCTGCTATCGTGATTCTGGAAAACATCTATCGAATACGGGAAGAGGGGAAATCATCCAGGGAGGCGGCGGTCGAGGGGACCAAACAGGTTTGGGGAGCGGTGCTGGTTTCAGCTGTGACAACCGTTATGGTGTTTATTCCTGTTTTGGTTTCACAGTTGGAAATCGGACAGCTGTTCAGAGATATTGCGGTAGCGATATCTGTTGCGGTCATGCTGTCACTGATGGTGTCCGTTACAGTCATTCCGACATTGGCAAACAAGCTGCTCGGGTTCTCGAATACCGAAACAGGCACAATTTCGCGTCGCCGGATTCCTGTTGTCGATGATGTTTCCGGTTCATTGGTCAGATTTATCCTATGGTTCACTTCCAATCTGATTCGCCGCCGCACTATAGCGTTTGCGTGGGTTTCATTAGTGACATTGGGAGCTTTCCTGTTCGTCATGAAATTTCTTCCTAATCTGGAATACCTGCCGGAAGGAAACAACAATCTGATATTCGGCCTGATTGTTCCACCTCCCGGATATAACCTCAAGACGATGACCGAGATTGCGGGGAATATCGAAGATGCCATTCGTCCACACTGGGTCTCAGGTACTGATGAAGAGGCTGGAATTGATTCCCCGCCAAAAATCGAACGATTCTTTTTTGTTTCGACGCGATCGACCATGTTCGTAGGGGCTATTTCCGAAGATCCCGAACGGGTATCGGAATTGATTCCGGTCATGCAGGTCCCGGTTTTCAAGGAGCCTGGCACCTATGGGTTCATGAGTCAGCCTTCGATATTTGGACGAGGTATCGGGGCAGGGCGGAAAATTGATCTGGATATTTCCGGAGCCACGCTGGATGAGATTCTTGCTACAGCAAGCAAGGCAGCGGGTCGAATTCTTGCAATCATGCCGCGATCAGAAGGCCATCAATTCCGTCCAAATCCGGGTTTGGAACTTGGGGTGCCTGAAGTTCGGATCATTCCAGATCGTCTTCGATTGGCGGATAACGGTCTGTCAGCTCTGGAACTCAGTCTTGCCGTCGACGCGTTCAATGATGGATTGAGAGTGGACGAAACCATGTACGGCGGACACGCGATGGATATCACTTTGCGAGGGTCGACAGATTCGCTGGTCGAAACGCAGAGTATTGAAAATATACCGGTCGTCACGCCTCAGGGCAGAATCATTCCAGTCGGTTCACTGGCTGAAGTGGACATTACGGCGGGTCCCACTGCGATCAGACATCGCGAGCGGTTGCGGACGATTACACTGGAAATCCGCCCTGCGCCGAATTTGACGATGGAAGAAGCAATAGAACGGGTTCGTTCGCAAGTAATCGAACCATTGAAAGAAGAAGGGGTGCCGCCAAGTGTTCGATTCAGGATTTCGGGGACTGCGGATTCACTGAATACGACATGGAACGCGATGGTTTGGCAGTTGCTGATTGCGTTGATCATCGTGTACTTGGTTATGGCAATCCTTTTCGAGAGTTTTGTCTATCCTCTTATTATTCTTTTGGCAGTACCTGTCGCCGCTGCCGGCGGTGTGGCGGGTCTTGCTGTCTTGAATCTATTCGTCCATCAACCACTCGATATGCTAACCCTCCTCGGGTTCGTGATTTTGATTGGAATTGTGGTGAACAACGCGATTTTGCTTGTCCATCAGTCCATATATTTCTTGAGATATTACAACATGGACGATAACAGCGTGATTTTGACGGCGACGCAGTACCGAATTCGACCGATATTCATGTCCACACTGACTAGTATTTGCGGTATGCTCCCACTGGTATTGTTTCCGGGCGCGGGTTCAGAGTTGTATCGCGGGCTGGGTTCTGTTGTTGTCGGGGGTTTGTCGATGTCGGCAATTCTGACACTATTCATGGTACCGCCACTTACGGCAATTTTAGTGGTACCTTTGGAAAATCGTCGTAAGGCCAAAAAGAATCGGTTAGGTGTGTTCGAGTCGCGAGAGGCTGACGCTGCGAACTAATGGATCATTGCTCACTTGAATCAGCAACCGGAAAAATCTACCCGCATCTACCCGCGAATATCGATTTGATCGGACTGATTTATGGAGTCGCGTTCCGAGTGTTGGGCTGTGCCTCGTTATCAGGTGTTGAGCCTGACTTTGGTGCTGAGGTCGATTCTTCAGTGCCGCCTTCTTCCATAGTGATTGAATTCCAAAATTCACCAACTTGATCCCATTTTGTCCAAATAGCGAACGAAGCGATAACAATTGAAGCGATTACCATCGCCCTGAAAACGATGGCAATCCATCGTGTATTCGACGATGTGGTGCCAGCTGGTTTTGGAATTGGGGTATTCAGTTGGTTGTTTTCACTTTCAACAATTCCCAATTCAGGATCATTCTTGATTAACTCATTTGGGTTTAGATTTACAAGCCTCGCGTAAGACCTCACATAACCGGTCGCATAGGCTACGCCGTAAAGTTGATCATAATCACGATTTTCGATTGCGATAATAATTTTTTCGGTTAGCTTCAGTACTTCGGCTACATCCTGTGCAGTTAGGTGCATTCGCTCTCTTGCTGCGGCTAGTTGCTCACCGGTGTCGGCAGGAGCAACGATGAGTGGTTCCGAAGGTTCCGGAATCATGGAGTCGAACGAAAATAGTTGGTTCCGATCCTTTTCCATTGAATGACCTGGTATTCCTGTTCCTGTGTACGGATATCAGATGGTCAACTTGGCTATTTGATACTTTCGGTCGTCAGCCGACTACATAAGCCCCAGTTCCGACTGCGATCAGCACATCGTCATCATTATGCAGTTCCATACGCGTCACCGCGACTTTATTGCCCGTTCGGAGGACAAATCCGCGCGCTATGAATTGGGAACCGAATCCTGGACGAAGATAGTCGACGCGAATATCGATCGTCCCCATTTTCGAAAATTGCTCGATCTTGGCTTCGGTGGTTTTGATATCGCGTCGATTGACAACATCAACAAACGCAACGATTCCACCGATCACATCAAGCAGGCACGAAATCACACCGCCGTGCAGATTGCCTCGGACAAAATTCCCGATGAACTTGTCCTGCATATCGATAGATAATTTCGGCTCTCCCATTTCCAGGTTGATCACCTTGATACCAAGCGATTTATGATACGGAACCGATTCTTCGAAAATTTCCCGCAGGACATTCCAAGACGATTGGACAGCGTCGTTCTTTTTCATTTGCGAATGTCTGGCGGGATTATGTATAAACGGTCAATCTGCTCGGAATTTGAAATATCGGAGTTGCTCTATGCGATATATTTCTACCATGTCCAATTATAACACTTGGGCAAATTTACGGATTTTCGAACTGTGTGCCGACTTGAACGATTATGAGTATCGCTTGGATAGAAAATCGTTCTTTGGATCCATACATCACACGTTGAATCATATCCTTCTGGTGGATATATTGTGGTTGGCACGACTTAACTACGAGGAACCGTATGCCATTGAATCACTTAGACAAATTCTCTACGAAGATTTTGACGAACTTCGAGGAGAGAGAGTCAGGCAAGACCAGAAGTTGACAGATTATTTCCTGAGCGTCGACAGTTCAGAACTGTCGAGAACGTTGAGATTTCGTCGAATGGACGGAACGCATTGTGAGGGTGTCGTAGAGGATTTTATCGCGACTCTCTTCAATCATCAGACATATCATCGAGGGCAGATACATACGATGCTGACGCAGTCCGGGATATCCAATTCAGACATGCCGGATCTGGATGTGGTTGACTATCTTGCGACAGTACAATAATCACCTGTTCAAGCCTTTGACGATAGATAAATAAGGCTGTGCGTGTTCTTATATACTTGTTTGCTGCGAAAGTGGGGCGGTAGCTCAGTCGGGAGAGCGTAGCGTTCGCAATGCTAAGGTCGGGAGTTCGATTCTCCTCCGCTCCACCAGTTGAAACCACAGTTTGTGCATCCTAGTCCAATTGAAAATACACAATGGAAACAGACCAATATATTTTCGACAAACTTGAAGAAGGTCTTAAATTCGAGCGTAACATCGAAATCGGTGAGGATCGTGTGATCACTTTTATGGGTGACAACCTTAGAGTCTATGAGACTCCATCCATGATTGCAGATATGGAGTATGCCTGCCGGGACTTGTTGCATGAAAATTTGCCGACCAATTGGGATTCGGTTGGGGTCGTGGTTGATATTGAGCATCTGGCTGCCACCCCCATGCGGGAATCTGTGACAGTGAAGGTCGAAATTGTCAAGATCACCAACCGTAAGGTGCGTTTCAGATGTGAGGTCTACGATGCACTTGAAATTGTGGGGAAAGGCTATCACGAGCGTTTCATTATCAATGTAACGAAACACCGCCGGCGCATTGCCGAAAAGCGAGCAAGGATGCAACAGTAGATCTGTTGCCTAAATTCAGTGCGCGTATGTTAAGTACGATCAGTTTACGATCGTAACTTTCTGACCGGGAGACAGTCGCTCGTTACCACGGACTACCGCCACCTCGCCGTTACTCAGTCCCGAAATCACTTCGAATCGGCTGGCAGACGCGCGGCCGATACTGATAGGACGAGGCATTACCGCATCGTCCTCAACGATATAAACGATATGTTGTCCTTGCTGGGTGACAATCGCGTCCTTGTGAATTGTAAGCACTTGATCCTGACCGGAAATCGGAACCTGGATTATTACATTCTGATTGACTGCCAACAGGTCGTCAAACTGACTTTGGTCAAACGTAAATTGAACTGCCCTGGTACGCGTACTGACATGCTCCTCCGGAATAAATGCGCGCAGAGTCGCCTCAAATCTAGTGCCATTGTCAAATTCCGCCGATAAGACATCACCGACTTTGAGGGAATCAATGTATCGGTATGGAATGTACGCCTCGATTTCCAAATCATGGTCGCCGACAATTCTGACAATTTGTTGACCGACTCGGACGTACTGGCCAAGATCGATGTTACGCTCGACGACGACACCTGAATAAGGTGCGTGAATTTGAGTCAGCGAGAGATTGTAGTCAGAAATCTCCAGTTCTCTTTGAATCTGACTGGTCGCTGCCTTGGCTTCTCCGAGTGCGTGTTCAGCAATTTTCAGTTTGAGTACCGAGTCCTCATATTGCGCTTCCGTGGTCGCGGCAGAATGTCGCAGCTGGCGGAATCGGTCTTCTTGCTGCCGGGCAAGTTCCAATTCAGTGGATTTTCTGCTGGTTGCCCATGTGGACATTTCAATTCGTGCCTCAACCGCGGCTTTTTGCAGTTCGAGCAAGGACGCGTCCAACGTGGCGATCAGATCACCTTCATTGACGCGGTCACCGACATCTACTTCTATCGAGTGCACTGGTGCGTTGATTGCGACATGAACAGGACCGGATTGCCTTGAAACCAGTTCGCCGAATACGGAAACCGTCTCAGCGATGGATTCGGACTTAACCTGGTCAACCGCCACCGGTGTTCCAGCACTTTGGGAATTCGACAATCCAGGTGCGAGAAAGAAAGCGGTTGAGATAAGGGCTAGACTTGCTCTTTTTATGTGAGTATTTTTGAACATAACTTCGATCTGAGTGGCTTAGGTTTCTGCTGACTTGAAGAATTATGAGTTAACTTCTCCCTGATAACAATAATACCGTTATTGGTATTCAATTTTAAAACTTTATGAAATCCCTCAAGCAGGTCTTTGGAATCGCTATTGGCTGTAACCCTCTACAATCAACAATTTAGAGGTTGTTGTCTGTTCCCGGAGTTTTTTGGCGGGTGCGTATTCATCTGAAGCCCACCAATTTTTTGCCTGTTCAACACTGTCGAATTCAATGATCACAAGCCTTTCCGGGTTCCACTCACCTTCTAAGGTTTCCCAGTTGCCGCCGCGAACGAGATATCGGCCGCCATAGTTTTCCAGTGTGGGTGGTACCATCCCTGCATAGACAGCGAAGCCCTCCGGGTCGTGAATACTGACTTGCACAACTACATATCCTACCATGATCAATTCTCTCCAATTAAGTCAGATTGCAACTACCTGTATTATTACACTTTCTGTAAAGGTTTATCCCTGCGGCCAAAACCGCGCTGGACGAATCCCGACGAAATGTGTGTATATTATGCCCCGAATGATGATCTTCAAAGAGCGTCATGTCGAACAACTGAAGAAAAATTACCCGTTATCGAACGTATTCTGAAATTGTCTAATCGTACGAAATATTCATATGCTTGAAGTCATAACGATTGAGCCAGACAATCCGCCCGAACTTTCGGTTATCTGGTTGCATGGGCTGGGAGCGGACGGACATGACTTTGAACCGGTTGTGCCGTATTTGAATATTCCGGATTCCCATCCGGTGCGCTTTGTATTTCCACATGCACCGGTCCAGTCAGTCACCATCAACATGGGCATGAAAATGCGGGCGTGGTATGACATTGCGAATCCGGTTATCGGAGTGGGATCGGAAGACGAAGTCGGGATAAGACGGTCGGGCAAAGAGTTGGATGTGCTGATCGAACATGAAATTTCAAAAGGTATGGAGGCGAGTCAAGTGGTTCTTGCCGGATTTTCTCAAGGTGGTGCTATCGCGCTGTTCACCGCTTTACGGTATCCCGCAAGACTGTCTGGCGTATTGGCAATATCCACCTATCTTCCGCTGGCAGATACCCTTGAAACCGAGAAACATGCGGCCAATTCCGATATCCTTATATTATCATTGCATGGTGACTTCGACCCGGTAATTTCACCTTTGATTGCAGAACAATCCAGGCAGAGACTCAGAGAAGCGGGCTACTTGGTCGAATCAAGGAATTATCCGGTTCCGCATTCTCTATCAGCAGATGAAATCATTGACATAGGAAATTGGCTTACACAACGCTGTCAGGGTAGATAGCGGAGCACTTGTAGCTTGCGTATGAACGGGTTTCGGTCTCTCGGCAACCGAACTAGACGGGGTCGTCTTCCAGATAGTCTCGCAAACGTCTAATCTGCATTTTGGGGCCACTAAGATGTGGATTGATTTCCAGTGCTTTCTCGAACGCTTCGAGTGCGCTTTTCGGATAGTTCAGTGAAAGAAATATCAACCCCAATCCGGCTGTCGCGCCGAAGTGTCTAGGTTCAAGCAATAGCGTCTGACGTACATCCTCTGCAGATTTTTCGTATTGACGAAGAAAGTACAGGACAGTTGCGCGCTTGTTCCAACCTTCGGCGAAATCCGGTGCCCTAGAGATGATTTTGTCGAATATCTTTTCGGCTTGACGAAGTCGACCTGCAGACATCGCCTGAATGCCGGCTGTCATTAAATCGCTGACTTCTTCGTCGGAAGGGTACTCGCGCCAAATTGCCCAAATTTGATCAGTGATTGCGTCTCCGGTGGCCTGATCAGACACAACCAGTAAACTCTCAAACAATTCGTCCAGTCTTGGGTCAGTCTGGTCTGCGTGTACCTGAACGAAGAGACAGCTGATTACGAGTATCGCTAGCCAAGGACAGGCAGATTTCAGGCCACTTGAAATTTTACGTAAGTTCATTCGCAAATCATTCAACAGTCGTTTCGCCGAATGTGGTTTTAAATTCGAGATATGCAGTGAGTAAAATGGATTTTAGCGGAAAATTGACAAGAAAACCTATATATCCAGTTAGATTGAGTATTCGTGTAACAGAATGCTGTTCTGGGAGCTAATAACACGGGTTGAGGTGAGTCTGTATTCCGAAGCGAGTGGCGTGTTTAATTGTCACGTACTCTTTCAATTACTCCATATAATGAATTGCTAAATTTACTTGGCTGAGTAGTTATGAATGCAGATACCAACAATATTTCCGTGATCGAGTGTCGCGGTCTGTGGAAGATTTTCGGTACACGCGCTCAGGAAGCCATGCAGGCTGTCATACAGCGCGGTCTTTCAAAAGACGAGATTCGCGATCTGTTCGGTGCTGTGGTCGGAGTACAGGATGCCAGTTTCGAGGTGGGTCAAGGCGAAATTTTTTGCATTATGGGGTTATCCGGATCTGGCAAGTCAACTTTGATAAGGCACGTCAATCGACTTATAGAGCCGACATACGGTGAAGTGCTGATTGAAGGGCACGATATCAACTCCTTAAATGAGACTGATTTAAGAGCCTTGAGGTCGACAAAAATCGGCATGGTTTTTCAGAACATGGCACTGATGCCTCACCGAACCGTGCGAGACAATGTTGCGTTTGCACAGGAAGTTCGTGGAGTAAATAAAGATGAGCGCTACGAAACAGCCGAGAAGGCCATTGCAACTGTCGAGCTCGCCGGATGGGAGGACCGCTATCCAGATGAGTTGTCCGGCGGCATGCAGCAACGGGTCGGTCTGGCGCGTGCTATTGCAGCGGACCCACATATTTTGCTGATGGATGAACCGTTTTCAGCACTTGATCCCTTGATTCGTAGACAGTTGCAAGATCAGTTCATGGAACTGGCTGCGGAAATGCGCAAGACAACACTGTTCATTACACACGATCTCGATGAGGCGATTCGAATCGGTGACCGTATCGCAATCATGAAAGATGGAGCATTGGTTCAGATCGGCACCCCCGAAGAGATTGTCACCGAACCGGTTGACGATTACGTAAAGGATTTCGTCGCAGGCATCTCGAAACTTGAGTTGGTAACGGCGAGTAGGGTGATGCAATCCTTAGAGGAGTATCAAGCTGTTAACGGGAAATTTGAAATCAGCGAATGCCCGGTCGCCGCACCAGCTGACAATCTAGACGCGCTGGTCAACATGTCCGTAGATACGAATCACCCGATTGTCGTTTCATCGGACGATCAGGTTGTCGGAATTGTTACGAAGCGGGCATTGTTACGGGGTATACAAGGACGGCTGTATGAAACAGAAATCGAATCGGTATCAGGAGACTGATTTATGGCTGAAGATAGAGGATTTCAAGTACTAAACCCTTTTCAGAGCATTGATTTGGGTATCGCTGACTGGGCCGATGGTATCAAGGCCTGGGCTACTGCCAACAGGGACATGGTACAGCCGATCAAGTGGCTTGTGAACGATCTGATAGTGACCATTGAAGGAATCATGCAGACGATTCCTCCTGTTGTCATGCTGGGTATCATTTTCTTGATTGCATGGCAGGCCGCCGGGGTCCGCATGGCTATATTTATTTCTGTGTGTCTGATTTTGCTGGGGCTCAGTGACCCCAATGCCTGGAGCCTTGCCATGACAACTTTGGCGGTTGTCGCGACCTCGGTGGTTCTATGTGTGATCTTTGGTTTGCCACTGGGACTGTTGGCGGGCAAGAGCGACCGCTTTGAAATGGCAATTCGGCCAGTACTCGATACCATGCAGACAATTCCGGCGTTTGTCTATCTCGTACCAGTAGTCATGTTGATTGGAATTGGTAATGTATCGGGTGTAATTGTGACGATCGTGTTTGCATTGCCGCCGATCATACGATTGACATCACTTGGTATACGACAGGTTAACGCCAGCGTGGTAGAAGCTGCGCGTGCATTCGGAGCGTCGCCAAAACAAATTCTTCTCAAGGTTGAACTGCCTTTGGCGACACCGTCTATTATGGCAGGATTGAATCAGACGATCATGATGGCGCTGTCGGTCGTCGTTATCGCGTCATTGATCGCAGTCAAGGGGCTTGGTAACGAAGTATTGCGAGCAATGGGACGCTTGGATGCCGGTAAGGCGATAGTCGGAGGATTCGGTATTGTGATTCTCGCCATCGTACTCGATCGTATAACACAAGGACTTGGGCGGACAGGACGTGAACGAGGACATCGTCATTGGTGGCAGGGTGGTCCGGTCGGTTGGATAGTGCGATTCAGCAAAATTTTTAAATCAAAATACGCAGCACATGATTAAAATATTGGGCAATTTAATTTGAGTTTTGTCGGTACTTCCCGACGGCAAGCGCAAAGTCTGAATCAATCGGGAAATTAGGAGTAAATAAAGTGTTTAACTTGAAGAAATTGATTTTAGGTCTAGTGGCAGTCTCATTGGTTGCTATCGGTGCGAACACGGTTTCCGCCGATTCCATGCCAGGAAAGGGTGTCACTGTACAACCGATCGAAGGAACGAATCTCGAAGAAAAGTTTCAGCACTGGATCATTTATCGCGCGCTGGAGCAACTCGGTTACGAAATCGCTGAGGCACAGGAAGTCGAATACCAGACTATCCACCTTGCTCTTGGAACCGGCGACGGAGATTTCACAGCTGTTCATTGGGACCCACTGCATCTGGTATTCTTCAAAGAATCGGGTGGCGAAGAGAAAATGTCCAAAGTTGGCGACTATATTGAAGGAGCATTGCAGGGATACCTCGTCGATAAGGCCTCTTACGAAGCCGGTGTGACCAATCTAGGCGATCTGAAAGATCCTGAAGTCGCCAAAAGATTTGATGCCGATGGAAATGGGACGGCTGATCTTGCTGGTTGTGTTCCAGGCTGGGGTTGTGAGCGAGTCATTGAGCATCATCTCACAGAATATGGTCTTCGGGACACTGTCACACATAACCAGGGTGCGTACAACGCGATTATTGCTGAAACCATTGCTTTGGAACAGGCAGGCAAGCCGATTATCTATTACACGTGGACCCCGTTCTGGGTATCCGGAGTACTGGTGCCTGGAGATAATGTTGAGTGGATAGCGGTTCCATACTCATCCTTGCCGGATGGCCGAGTTGCCAACACGGAGTTTATGGGTAAGGATCTGGGATTTGAGGTCAACAGTCTTCGCGTAGTCGCGAACAACGAGTTCCTGAAGGCCAATCCCGCGGCCGCAAAATTGTTTGAGCTTGCGAAACTTGACATCAATGAAGTTTCTGCACAAAACAAGAAAATGCGGGATGGAGAAGATTCTCTCGATGACATTGCTCGACATGTTGACGAATGGATCAGTGCCAACCAGGCAACTTTTGACAGTTGGGTAGCCGAAGCGAGAGCGGCAGGAGGCTGAGTAATCGCACTTTAGGGGGAGAGTGGGTATCCACTCTCCCCGTAAGGTTTTTCGGAGTGTTGCAGCACTGAGGAATCTTCGAGCACACCGGCGGACCGAGTAGTTCAGGAATCCTGCTCAGCCACAGAAGGTTTCGCCATTCAAGCCAATCAAGATGAAATTCGCATGAGGAACGCAGCGGATGAATCAACGTCAGACTAACGATGGACTGCTAAATCAGCGAGTTGGCCGTTCTCGTAGAAAAAGAATCCGTAAAGACGTACGCGAGCCAATGCTTCCGGCACTTGAATACGGTATACCTCGAATTGAGCCGCTGTCGGAAGAGCAGATTGCACGGATTCATACTGCTTCAATGGAAATTCTTGAGAATGTCGGTGTTGTATTTCGTGACCCTGTCGCAGTCGCTGACTGGAAACGTGCCGGTGCCGATATTCGGGATGGCGATCGGATTCATCTTGATCGGGACATGGTAACCGAGCTAATTAGTACTATTCCTTCTGAAATCACTTTTTACGCACGCGACCCGCAAAAGAACATCAGGATTGGCGATAAGAGCGCAATGCTAATACCCATGGCAGGCGCACCATACCTTAGAGATCTCGAAGATAGACGACGGGCGCCGACGCTTGAAGATCTGGCCATGTTTCATAAATTGGCTCATATGGCGCCCACACTGCATTCAACATGCCACCATATTGTGGAGCCGATGGATCATGTTGTTGCGCACCGTCACCTGAGAATCACATATTCGTCCATGAAATACTCTGACAAGACTTTCATGGGAATGACAACTTCAGAACGAAACGCGGAAGACGTTCTGGACATGTGCGAGATACTATTCGGTAAAGAGTTTCTGGAGACGCATCCTGTCGTAATCGGCAATTGCAATGGCAATTCGCCATTACTTTGGGATCAGACCATGCTTGGTGCGATGCGTGCGTTCAATCGACGAAATCAACCAATACTGTGTTCACCGTTTGTGTTGGGAGGGGCGAACACACCCGCGTCAACCGCCGCAGCGGTCGCGCAATTGAATGCTGAGGCTTTGTCAGCACTCGCCTATACGCAGGTGGTGCGAAAAGGGTGTCCGGCGATATATGGACATTATCTTTCCACGGTTTCCATGCAATCAGGTGCACCAATGGCGGGAACTCCCGAAATCAGCTTGATGAATTTCATGATCGGGCAGCTCGCCAGACATTACAACATACCGTGGCGAACTTCCAATACATTGGGAGGCGCCAAGACTTTTGATGCTCAGGCCGGTTACGAAAGTGCATCAACCATGATGGCTGTGCTGCTGTCAGGCGCTCACTACATATGGCATTCGGCGGGCTGGAACGAAGCTGGCATGCACTGCTCAGTGGCGAAATTTATCGTTGACGTTGAACAGTGTGCTATGGGTTACCGCATGGCACAGGGCATTGACTGGAGCGACTTCGATGAAGCGGTAAGCGCGGTTACGGACATCGGACCGGGAGGTCACTACCTGGGACATCCCCACACTCTGCAACGTTTTCAGGATGCATTTTTCATGCCGAAATTGTTTGACAATTCGACTTTCGAGCAATGGTATGCGAACGGTGCGGTAGAGGTTACCGAGCGAGCTTTGAAGGTGGCTCGCGAAATGCTCAAGGCTTATGAGGAGCCGAAACTTGAAGCTTCTGTCAATGAGGCTTTACTTGACTTCATTGCCCGACGGGAGCGGGAAATCCCAGCGGTCGATGAATTGAATCAGAGATACTGACAAGCAACTGCGCTTGTCGGCGTGGTTAAAGATTTCTGCTTCAACACTCGACAGGTGTGTACAGCACTTGAATAATGTGCCTATCAACGAATTGATGTAGTTTGCCAGACACTGATATTTATCGTATTCACAATTCGGCGATACTACATGGATGAGCGGGCAATTGCTATATCTGCCCAGTTCGGAAGAGTTGCCGAAGTCCACCAATCGGCGCCCAACGACACTGCAATCTCACGAAATTGATGTTCAGAATCGGTATTGTCGTAAAGCCGCACTACGTTGGACTCGGCGATCGCGAGTGGTAGATTGTTTTGCGACCGGATGAATCGACGTCGCGCATCCACCTCTGGCACATCATGTCCCCCGGATTCAACACGATTACGTATACGCTGAAGCGCCAGATCAGGTGAATCCACGCACACATAGTGCAACTCGATACGAAATCCTGCTTTGCGCGCGGCCTTCATATGGCGAAGAACACCCGATCAAGAAAGCGTGGTTTCCAGTAGATGCGAACGACCGGCGTTAAGTGCCGCTCGGCGTCTCTTCAGAGCATGGCGGGCTGCCTCTATTTCAGAAGTTGAGGAGATTGCGCGCGCAATTGCGTCAGGATTAATTATGTCAAAGTAGTTTAGCCAAGCGGTACGCGTCAAGGTGGACTTTCCGCACCCGTTTGGACCGGCGATTACGAGCAGGTCGGGTATGCCGGAAAGTGGTGGCAAACCTACTTAGTCTTACTCTTAGGTGGTTGACGGATAATCCGGACTCCGTCCTTGGTCCGCGCAGTGTACGCTCCGTCCGCACGAATTCCGTATAGAGTGCCCCCAGCTTCAACCTGCGCGTCCAGATATGCCTTGATTTCGTCGCGCCAGTTCTCCGGCCGGCCAGGCATTGGGGGTGGTTTTTCCGTCTGTACAATTTTTTGCGTGTTTTTCATTTATGTTCGGTTCCCACAATTTTATTGTGCTAATTTTACGAATTATATACATTGATTTGGTTGCACTGAATTATGATTCAGTTACGAATGGGAATTCCAGCGAATAGCTATCGACTACCGAATGCTACAGAGAATATACCAAAAGCGGTGCGCGAATTACTGAAGGCCTGTTTAGTAGCCGAAAATTGAAGTTTTGGTCCACTGAACTTCATTGCTCATGTGAGCGAGAAATCACAGCAGTAGACGAACCGATTTTATGATACTGATAGACAGCTGGAGATGAATGCTATGAATTGGTGAGAATGGCCGTCAGCTCCTGGCAGGCGCGTGAAACACCTGATCGGCGTGCCATTCAACAAATTTCGTCTCGGGTAATTGATCAAGGTTTTGGGGATTTCGTACTCTTTCGCCGTTGTAGTCTAGAAGCCAATCTCTTGCTATACTCGATCCATTCAAACTTTGGGAAATCATGATTTCATAACCATCACGACTTCCAGAAAGTGGTTTAAATCCCATTGCGCCGCGATCGAACGCTTTATGATGGAAGCCACATAGAGCGATACCATTTGTCGGTGAATCGGGACCGCCAGCCGAGTGCCATTTGATGTGTGCCGCCTGTAAGTCCAACAACGTGTCATTTAGGCGCAAATCGAAATTACATACTGCACAGGTTCGTTCGTACGCTTTGAGAACTTTCTCACGAAACTTCGGGTCGCGTCGAACAGCAGTGGTCGATTTGCGAAAAACAACCATACCTTCAAGAACACCAGTGTCTAGACCAACAGCCGTCATGGTCGAATCATGCAGGCTAGGTGGCCAATTGGAATCCAAGATCATCTTCACTGCTTCTTGGAGCAAACGAGTGTCCGTTTTGAGCAATCGAAAGAATTCTTCAGGGAAGCCGCCGACAATCTTTTCGTCGATCAGTCGACGTCGTTCAAATTCCAGTGGTCGTTCAACCAGGCTACCGCTATTGTCTCTGAGTTCCCACAATGAATCATTGGGTAGTCTGCGAAATGGATCATAAGTATTCGGACGCGATACTTTAGAAGGAGGTCCCCAATCCAGTAGCAATTGCCCCAGTATTTGATCAACCTCTTGATATGAAATAAGTCGGGTATCATTTCGATGTACTCTGGCGAGTGCAAACAGCAAAAGAAGTGGTTTATGTGGCGCACGGACGGAACCGTGCGTATATTGTTTTATCTTTTGCAGATTCTCCAGGAAAATAGTGTAGGTAGTCACTTTCCGGCACCTGAATTGTTCGGTGTTGAATGTTCAATGGAGATTATAGGTTTATTTATATAGATCATAATCTTCCCGGAAAGGTATGGCATGATATAAATTTAGAACGTTAGTTTTTTTTCATAAGGTTACAAGAGAATTATCGTCAACTACTCTAATTGACTTCAACAGTAGGTGGCGCCACTTGCTGTAATCGTGATACAGTAAGTCACTCAAGAAGATTCACTCTGTCTACCAATTCGTCAAGGAATATAATTTTTTGAATCGATTCCGCCTTGAGAATTGAATAAAAACTTGACTTGATTTTATGAATTTCAGAGTAAAATACGCCGAATTCTTTTCATCTATTGAGATTAGAATTCAGTTATTTTATTCGGACTAGTTTTGTCCACAATCTCCACTCGCAATTGGTCTGCAAGTTATGGAAAACATAGATGATATTGATCTTTCAGCACTGTCTGACGATGAACTGGTTGAGCAGATGCACGATGATCTGTATGACGGGTTGAAAGAGGAAATCGAAGAGGGAACTGAGATCTTATTGAGCAGGGGATGGGAGCCGTATGCAGTGCTTCAGGATGCCCTTGTTGAAGGAATGCGAATTGTTGGCATTGACTTCCGCGACGGAATACTTTTCGTGCCGGAAGTTCTCATGTCAGCGAACGCCATGAAAGGCGGGATGGCAATTTTGCGTCCGCTTCTGGCAGAAACTGGCGCTCCCACCATTGGAAAGATGGTTATCGGTACCGTCAAGGGTGATATACACGACATCGGCAAGAACCTGGTCGCGATGATGCTTGAAGGTGCAGGATTTGAGGTCATCAATCTGGGGATCAATAATCCAGTGGAAAACTACCTTTCCGCTCTTGAGGAGCACAAGCCGGAACTCCTGGGGATGTCGGCATTGCTGACCACGACGATGCCATATATGAAAGTTGTCATTGACACTTTAGTCGAGCAGGGCATCCGGGACGACTATATCGTAGTCGTTGGCGGTGCTCCATTGAATGAAGAATTCGGAAACGCAATCGGAGCGAATGCCTACTGTCGTGATGCAGCTGTCGCCGTTGAGACCTGTAAGGAATTGGTAGCTGAGCTGCGTGCAGCAAACTGACCTCGATTACTTATCTGTCATTCCACATTCCCTCCACCCAACCAACCTATAGTACTAATTTTATGACCGAAACCGTTCTATCTTCTCCGACCAGGACGGTCGTGATTGGATATGAAAAGCCTTTTTGTGTAATCGGAGAGCGAATCAACCCGACCGGCAGGAAGCTTCTCGCGGCGGAAATGGCACTCGGTGAATACAGTCGAGTCGAGGCGGATGCATTGGCGCAAATTCAGGCCGGAGCGCATATGCTGGATGTCAACGCAGGCATTCCTCTGGCAGACGAACCCAAAATACTGGCCGAAGTGGTCCAACTTGTCCAGTCGCTGACGGATGTACCCCTCGTTCTGGATTCCTCCATTGTCGCAGCATTGGAATCTGCGCTGGCAGTATACAAGGGACGCCCGCTGGTGAATTCAGTGACCGGAGAGGAAGAGCGATTGGAAACAGTTCTGCCTTTGGTCAAGAAGTATGACGCTGCAGTGGTCGCGATATCCAACGACGAAACCGGCATTTCGGAAGATCCTGACGTACGGTATGAGGTGGCAAAGAAAATTGTGGAAAGGGCCGAAGACTACGGAATTGCTCGTTGCGATGTGGTTGTCGACCCGCTTGTCATGCCGATCGGTGCGATTGGCCTGGCTGGCAGACAGGTGTTTGACATCGTACACAGGTTGCGTACGGAACTGAAAGTCAACACTACATGTGGCGCTTCCAATATCAGTTTCGGATTGCCGAACCGCCAGGGTTTGAACGCGGCATTTCTGACCATGGCTATTGGTGCCGGAATGACCTCTGCAATTACCAGCCCGTTACATCCGGAAATAATGAGTGCCATTATGGCTGCCAACGTGATGATGGGCACCGACCGGGAATGTCGAGCTTGGATCTCTAAATTCCGCGAACCGGTTGGTGATATGGATGGTGGGGAAAGGGCTGGTCGTCGAAACCGGGCTCGAAGACGAAGGGTAGTGAGCTAGTCGTTGTGTTGAGTTGTCTTCAACTGTCAGTGGGAACACCTGACTGAACAGATTCGGAAATTGAGTTTCAATTTCGCGGATTGCTTGGGATGACTCAGAATACTGATTCCATGGTGGTTTTTACCCCTTCCGGCCGTCGGGGTAGGTTCCTGAAAGGTACAACAATTCTTCAGGCCGCCCGCTCATTGGGCGTGGACTTGGATTCGGTCTGTGGCGGACGTGCGATGTGCGGTCGCTGTCAAATCGAATTAAGCACCGGAACATTCGCCAAGCATGGCGTTGAGTCGCGACACGAACACCTCAGCTCATTGAGTGAAGTCGAGACGGAGTACGCCAAATCTCACGAGTTTCTTGACGGACGAAGACTGGGGTGCTCTGTCAAGATTTTGGGGGATGTCGTCATTGATGTCCCTCCGGAGAGTCAGGTTCATCGGCAGGTTGTCAGAAAACGCGCGGAAGTCCACGCGATCAATCTGAATCCTGTTGTTCGGATGTACTACGTCGAGGTACAGGAGCCGAACATGCACGATCCGTCGGGCGACTTGCAGCGGCTGAAAGACGCGCTTGAGTTTGACTGGAGGTTGGAGAATCTTTCCTGTGACCTGAGGCAGATTCAGCAGCTGCAGAATGCCTTGCGAGACGGAGAGTGGAAGGTTACTGCCGCGGTGCATGATGGGTCACAGATAGTGGCAGTCTGGCCGGGATTCAGGGACCAGGCCTATGGATTGGCGATTGATGTGGGTTCAACCACAATCGCTGCGCATCTGTGTGAGCTATCCAGCGGTGATGTAGTTGAATCGGCAGGAATCATGAATCCTCAGATTCGGTTCGGAGAGGATCTGATGAGCCGGGTTTCATACCTGATGATGAATCCCGGGCACGAGAAGGAAATGACGGAAGAAGTGCGTCGTGCAATCCAGAGATTGGCTGAAAATGTTGCCAAATCCCATGGCATCGATGTAGAGGACATTCTCGATCTGGTTTTCGTCGGAAATCCTGTGATGCAGCATTTGCTATTGGGGATCAGTCCGATTGAGCTTGGCGGTGCACCGTTCGCGTTGGCAACCGACGAGTCCGTAAGTATCTGGGCGAATGAACTTGACCTTTCCCTTCATCCAAATGCACGCGCGTTCATTCTGCCATGTATTGCCGGTCATGTCGGTGCCGATGCAGCCGGTATGGTGCTGTCTGAACAGCCTTACCTCAGTCAGGAAAACATGCTTCTCGTTGACGTTGGAACCAACGCCGAGATCATATTGGGTAACCGCAACCGAATGGTCGCGGCCTCCAGCCCTACCGGACCGGCATTTGAAGGCGCGCAAATCAGCAGTGGTCAACGAGCAGCACCGGGTGCCATCGAGCGTTTGCGAATCGACAAAGCAAGCTTGGTTCCAAAGTTCAAAGTCATTGGTTGTGATCTGTGGTCGGTCGAAGAAGGGTTTGAAGAGGGAATCAAGGAATTTGGAGTAACCGGAATTTGCGGTTCAGGAATCATTGAGGCCATTGCTGAAATGTATCTGGCCGGAATTGTCAATACAGACGGAGTAATCCAAGGTAGTCTTTCCGACCGAAGTGAGCGAATCATAGCGGATGGTCGAACATTCTCTTATGTGATTCAGGATACTGCACCAAGAGTTGTCATTACCCAGAATGATGTCCGGGCTATTCAATTGGCAAAGGCCGCGCTGTATGCAGGAATACGCCTGCTGATGGACCGTCTGGGGCTGGAGGAAGTCGATGCGATACGATTGGCTGGCGCCTTCGGAAGCCATGTCGATGTCAAGTATGCAATGGTTCTGGGGATGATTCCAGACTGTGACCTGAGTCAGGTAACCTCTGCAGGAAACGCAGCTGGAACGGGAGCAAGAATTGCTTTGCTGGACCGTAACTCCCGAAGCGAAATTCGTCAGGTTGTTCGTAATATCGAAAAAGTTGAGACAGCGGTGGAACCAAGTTTTCAAACTTACTTTGTTGATGCAATGGCTATTCCACATAAGTCGGCGAAATTCCCTCATCTGAGCAAAGTTGTGGATCTACCGAAAACATTCACTCCTTCAAGCGATCCATCGAGTCAACGTCGAAGAAGACGGCGAGCCGCTAACCGGGAAGACCGATGACCGCAGATCTGGTTATCACCGGTGGTCGGGTCATCGATGGCACCGGCGACAATTCGAGGATTGCTGACGTAGTCGTCAACAAAGGCCGAATCACAGGTGTCGGAGATTTCGCGGATATCGAAGCGGCAAGATCGCTGAACGCGGACGGAAAATGTGTCGCGCCGGGATTCATCGATGCCCACACTCACGATGATCGCGTACTTCTTTCCTCTCCGGATATGTCGTGCAAAATCAGTCAAGGTGTGACGACAGTCGTGACAGGAAATTGTGGTGTCAGCCTGGCACCTCTTGCGAATGTCGATCCTCCGCCACCGCTGAATCTTTTAGGTGACAGGAAATGGTATCGGTTCGGTACCACTGCCGCTTATGCCAATGTGTTGCGGGAGGAACCAGCCGCTATTAACTCCATGATGCTTGTCGGGCACTCTACGTTACGGATTGCAACGATGGACCGATTGGATCGTCCTGCAACAAAACGGGAGATTCTGAAGATGGAAAGTTTGGTCGATGCGGCGATGGAGCAGGGCGCAAGTGGGTTCAGCACCGGCCTTGAGTATCCTCCGTCAATCCGAGCTTCCGAAGAGGAAGTCATTGCGCTGGCGAAACGCGCTTCCATAGCTGGTGGTATCTACACCACACACATGCGCAACGAAAGTGATGATGTGCATCTTTCCATTGATGAGACGGTTCGCGTGGCTCGGGAAGCGGACATCAGTACAGTAATTTCCCACCATAAGACCTGCGGGAAGAACAATTTTGGCAGAACCTGCGAAACACTGCCGCAGATTGCGGAAGCAAAAAAATTTGTTCATCTCAATTTTGATGTCTATCCCTATATCGCCAGCTCCACTTCTCTGCTTCCACAGTATTTGAGCAAGTCCGACCGGGTGCTGATCACATGGTCTGACCCACATCCGGAATGCAGCGGAAAGGAATTAAGTCAGATCTGTGAAGACTGGAATATCAGTACGGAGGAAGCGGTCGATTTGCTGTCTCCAGCGGGAGCCATTTATTTTCAGATGGATGAGGAGGATCTTCAGAGAGTATTGAAGTTTCCAGGATCAATGATCGGTTCCGATGGGTTGCCCAGCGATCGTTTTCCGCATCCTCGTCTTTGGGGTACATTTCCTCGCGTATTGGGCCACTACAGCAGAGACCTCGGACTGTTTTCACTGGAAGAAGCGGTTGCGCGCATGACCGGAAACACGTCGGATACTTTCGGAATCACCGACCGGGGCTACATTAGGGAAGGGTTGTGTGCGGATATTGTCGTATTCGACCCGGAAACAGTCATTGACCGAGCAAGCTTTGATGATCCAATACAGCCGGCAGAGGGAATTGAATCGGTTTTCGTCAATGGTGAACTGGTATACGAAGACTATCAGTGGACTGGGAGTCGGCCCGGTCTACTAATCTCTCGCGCTGCATGACGGGCTTCTCTGTTCTCTGATATCTCACTGTAAGGTGCCCACCTGACCGGAGACTGAAACGGTAATTTGAGTCTCGATAAAGATCTTTTGTCCTCCCAGTCCGTTGATGATGTTGTCATTACGTTCTGTCTGAACATACGTATCCATGGGATTCATCAAAACCGCACGATTTCGAGCGAGCGTTTGGAGTTCGTCAGTCGCCACTTCAGCAGCCTTCTCAAGGTCGGAAAAGTCCTGAATGCCGTTCGGAGTGTGTATTCGGTAGATACCATCTGCCGGTGACGTAATCAGTCCTGATACGCGCTGAGAGACACTGCCGGCAGCCGCACCGACGGCGTTTCCCACTTCCGAGTGTTCAGGTATGTCATACGAGAGATTCAATCGCGAGGCGGCTTCAGGATAGATTGGCAAAGCCGGTGCTCCAACCACTGCCAAACTTCCGGCGATGGTCAACTCCACATTCACTAGTCTGGAGTCGGATTTCGAAATTGCATTTTTCAGCAAGTAGTCACCGACTTCGACTTGATTGGGTGTCGCAGATTCTGAATGAATCGCCGCCCGAACCAGCACTTCACATGATTTCTGAATCACCGCTTCGATTACATCCTCGCAGAAATGTTCCAGACTGCCCCAATTCGGCTCCATACCGCTTACAAAGCCTCTTGTCCAAATTTGGGCGGCAAGCGTTGCCCCCTCGACAGACCATCGATTCATCTTGCCCAGTACATGCAATGCGTCGGTCGGTGTAAATGCACACATTTGGGCCAAATCCAAGACCCGAAGTCGGTTGAATGCACGTAGCATTCGGCCATCCCTGAAAAGCTCTTCACAACTGATTGGTCCCTCTTCCATCAAGTCCCATAATTTCCTGTCGATTCTGCTGAGATTCTGAACATCTACAGTTGATCTGCGGCGAGTCAGAAAACATCCTTGATATTCCTGTGGTTTGCGTTTTAACTGCTCTTTCAGAGTGTCTATGATTTCGGGATTTTGGTAGCTGAGAGAAGAAATAGGCAAGGCACGATTTGGGCCTATATCGACCGGATTGGTGAACGAGACCAGACTGTCTCCGCCCAAACCCACCGTGAAAACGTCAACTGCTTCAACGAAAGTCTTGAATCCGCCAATTTTCGCACCTTTACGATCAATTCGCGGTTCTCCCCCGGAAAGAATCGCGATATCTGTAGTTGTACCGCCGATGTCCGATACAATTGATACATCACTATGAGATAGTCTGCTGGCACCTACGATACTGGCCGCCGGACCTGACAACACAGTTTCTACCGGGCGTACTGTAGCAACATCGGCGCTGATCATCGAGCCGTCTCCTTTGACGACCATTAAAGGTGCAGCGACACCATGGTCTTCGAGTTCCGTAGAAATGGTCTGAACCAATTCAGCGATCGGCGCAATCAGTCGCGCATTCAAGACAGCGGTAGTTGCGCGACGCGGGGCATCGAGTTTGGCTGTCAATTCATGAGTACAAGTGACCGGCCTGTCCGAAAGTTGCAAAATTAGGTTTCTAATTACGATTTCATGTGCATTGTTCCGCACCGAAAACATACCCGCCACAGCAAATGCAGAAACAGTATTTGCGTGTTTTTTTATCGCGGTTTCCGCTTGGTTTAAATCTATCGGCTCTGATTCGTCACCGTGGGCGGTATGTCCGCCGCTTAAGAAGACTACCGGATCACCGCGTAGGGCGGTATTCAGTTTTGCACGATTCAAGGATTCTGGTTTATGCCCGATCAACAGTAGACAGACAGAACCCCCGCGTCCCTCCACTATGGCATTCGTGGCGAGGGTAGTGGAAATAGCAGTAACCTGGACACATTCCGAGAGTGGCTGCTCATGCGAATCAATACGTTTGATTGCTTCACGGATTCCGACCGATAGGTCGTAATGTGTCGTAAGTGTTTTGGCGGTTCGAACTACACCGTGATCGTTGTCATATAGAACAGCGTCGGTATAGGTCCCGCCTGTGTCGATTCCCAAGCGCATGAATTGTCAATCGGATAGATCAAACACGTGATCAGAATCTCGTGAAGTCTTGAACGTCAGAAATGATTCCGGGCGAATGAATTTTAGGGCTGGTCGGGGTATCCTGATCATGCTTCGTAAACAAGACAATTTTCACTACAACTTATCGGGTTAGTCGGATCAATTGATTCTGACGACGATGCGTCCAACAATTGATCCATCCATGAACCGGTCAAAAGAGGCGGGAAGATTATCGAAATCAACTACCTTTTTAACGATCAGATTCATATCCGCAGGTTTGAGGTCCGAGCACATTCGCTCCCAGGCCTTATCTCGAACTTCACGAGGCATCTCAAGCGAGTTAATACCCAGCAGAGACACCCCTCTCAGGATAAACGGCATCACTGTCGTCTTGAGTCCGACTCCACCGGCAAGCCCAACTGAACCGATATTGCCCCAAGGCTTGACGGTTCTGGTCAACCAACCCAGAATATCGCCGCCTACATTGTCGACCGCACCACCCCATTGCGCTCTCTCCAGAGGTCGATCACCGATATCCAGACTGTGTCGATCGATCAGTTCGCAGGCTCCAAGTTGTCGAAGATATTCTTCATGCTGTTTTTTTCCGGAAAGTGCGACGACATCGTAACCCAAGCCTGAAAACATACTGATTGCGAAACTTCCGACTCCACCGGTCGCACCGGTCACTACAATTGGTCCGCGTTCAGGGATCTGTCCGTTATCTTCCATTCGTATAACTGCGATTGCTGCGGTGAATCCGGCGGTGCCAAATGCCATCGCGTCAAATTCTGTCAGTCCCGAAGGCATCGGCACTACGCAATCACCTGGAACTCTGGCGTATTCGGAATAACCACCGTCGTGAATCTCAGACAACCCACAACCCACCACCAGTACAGAATCGCCTTCCTTGTAGCGCGAATCATTGGAGGCGGCAACTTTTCCCGACAAATCGATTCCGCCATTAAGCGGGTACTTTCGCAAAATTCGTCCCTTCCCAGTCGCAGCAAGGGCATCCTTGAAATTAATCGTGGAATAACTCGTTTTGATTACGACATCGCCCTCAGTCAGGTCGTCAAGCGACATAGTTGTGAAATTCGCAGATATGGATTTATCTTCACCTTGGCTTATGCGGTAACTACGGAAAGTATCCATTTTGTTCTCCTTGGGTATGGGGGTCTGATCCAAATATTTGATGCAAAGAAATTTTCGAATCAAATTCGACGATTCTAATTCTGATTTGCAATCTTCAAAGCACGCTGTATTTTATAGCACTTCGAATTTGTAACGTGTGCCGTAAGCCGCAAAAATCCTCTTCAACGACATAGCCTCAAAAAATAATAAAACCATGATGAAAAATTGTTGTATATTTTTGCGAATTTTTAATTTTCAGTTGACTTTAATTGGCGACAAACAATGAGTTTCACACAATACGCGCAAACAACAATCCGACTGCAGAGGAGCGAACTGGCAGTTCCAGGATCGCGACCGGAATTCTTTGAAAAGGCGGTGGAATCCAACGCTGATTTCATCTTTTTGGACTGTGAGGACGCTGTCATTCCAGATGACAAGGAACGCGCACGTCGCAACATCATCCAGGCACTGAATGAAATCGACTGGAAAGGCAAGACAATGTCTATTCGGATCAATGGATTGGATACTCACTACATGTACCGGGACGTGGTGGATATCGTCGAGCAAGCAGGGAACTGTGTCGATACGATTCTGATTCCAAAAGTAGGTCATCCGTCGGATGTATACATGGTTGACTGCTTGCTGACTCAAATCGAGACAGCCAAGCAGCTGAAAAGGAAAATTGGCATTGAGTGTCTTATTGAAACCGCATTGGGAGGTGCCAATGTGATGTCTATTGCACAATCAAGTGCGAGACTTGAGGCATTGCATTTCGGAGTGGCCGATTATGCCGCGAGCATGCGTGCCCGAACAGTCAACATCGGAGGGCTGAATCCGGACTATCAGTGTGACGGAGCAATGGGTGATCAGTGGCACGCGGCACTGGTCAATATGGTAACCGCATGTCGCGCCTATGGGCTTCGGGCGATCGATGGACCCTATGGTGACTTCAGCAATCCCGACGGTTATCGCGACGCTGCCAGGCGCGTCGCCGCTTTGGGGTATGAGGGCAAATGGGCCATTCATCCAAGTCAGATTGATCTGGCCAACGAAATCATGTCGCCTCCGCAACAGGAAGTGCATCGGGCCAAGAGTGTTCTGATGGCGTTGGAGGAAGCGGCAGCGGCAGGCAGAGGTGCTGCCCAGCATGATGGAAAGATGATCGATGCGGCATCCGAGAGAATGGCAAGAAACATCGTGGCGCAGGCTGATCTCATAGCCAAGAAGTCCTGACAGACTGCTTGATGGCCTGATGGTCATCAATTGGTTGAATGAAAGTTTACAAAACAGGGAGTTAAATCAGAAATGGATATTCACGAATATCAGGCAAAAGAAATCCTGTCGGGTTTTGGAATTCCGATTCCGAGAGGAGGCGTCGCCTACAGTCCTGAACAGGCAGTCTATCGCGCCAATGAGATTGGGGGAGAGGGATGGCTGGTCAAGGCGCAGATTCATTCGGGTGCGCGCGGCAAGGCAGGAGGGATCAAGTTTTGCCACAATGGCGAGGAAATCTGGAATGCTTCGGAAAGTTTGTTGGGTCAACGACTGGTTACCCACCAAACCGGAAGCCAGGGCAAGCTTGTATACCGCCTTTATGTTGAAGAGGCTTTTGAGATTGAACACGAGTATTACATTGGTTTTGTTCTGGATCGACAGAAAGAGCGAATTGCAATCGTCGCGTCATCCCAAGGTGGCATGGAGATCGAAGAGATAGCCTCCGTTGATCCAAAGTCAATTGTCAGGGCGACAGTTGAACCTGCCGTTGGCATGCAACCGTTCCAGGCGAGGGAGATAGCCTTCTCGCTGGGACTTGACAAGCACCTGACCAGTCAGGTTGTTACAGCACTTCTTGGCTGTTATGATGCACTTGTCAATCTCGATGCCATGATGGTCGAGATCAACCCTCTCGCGGTGACTAAACAAGGCGCACTGATCGCTCTCGACGCAAAAATGGGATTCGATGACAATGCTCTTTTTAGACGACCGAGCATTTCAGAATTAAGAGATAAATCCCAAGAAGACATTCGCGAGATGCGGGCGGCGGACCGCGGTTTGAATTATGTTGGTCTTGAGGGAAATATCGGTTGCATTATCAATGGTGCCGGGTTGGCGATGGCAACCATGGATATCATTAAGCATGCCGGTGGTGAGCCTGCCAACTTTCTGGATATAGGTGGTGGTGCAACACCCGAACGCGTTGCCAAAGCGATAAATTTGGTGTTGTCCGATAGCAACGTCGAGACGATTGTCGTCAATATTTTTGCAGGAATCAATCGGTGCGACTGGGTTGCGGAGGGTATTGTCCAAGCTGTCAGCAATCTCGAATTGGACATTCCGTTAGTGATCAGATTGTCAGGGACAAACGCTGAAAAGGGGCGCGACATATTACTGAAAAGCGGACTTGACTTCTGCATTGCGGACACGTTGAAAGAAGTCGCGGAAAAAGCTGTTGATGCATGGAATAAATACCGAGCGCGAATGGAGGCGGAATAATGGCGATTTTGATTGACAGGGATACAGCTGTAATCGTCCAGGGATTCACCGGACAGACCGGCACATTTCACTCGATGGAAATGATCGAGTATGGGACGAATATTGTCGGTGGTGTAACACCGGGAAAGGGCGGAACCACAAATTTGAACAGGCCTGTGTTTGATACCATGCGGGAAGCTGTGGAAGCGACAGGCGCAACGGCAAGCATTTCATTCATCCCGCCGCCATTTGCGGCCGACGGCATCATGGAAGCAGCTGACGCAGGAATCAAGTATTGTGTTTGTATTTCTGATGGAATTCCAGCTCACGACATGATTCGTGTGAAGCGATATATGCGTCGGTACAGAGCGAAAGACAAAATGATTCTGACTGGACCGAATTGTGCAGGCACAATCAGTCCCGGAAAATCAATGTTGGGAATCATGCCCTCGCACATCTACAGGGAGGGTATCGTAGGAATAATTGGAAGGTCCGGAACGTTGGGATACGAAGCAGCCTCGCAATTGAAAGCGCATGGTATCGGAATTTCGACCAGCGTGGGCATAGGCGGGGACCCGATAAACGGTAGTTCATTTCGGGATCATCTCGAGCGGTTTGAAGAGGATCAGGAAACCAAGCTGGTTGTGATAATCGGCGAAATAGGTGGACCACAGGAGACAGAGGCGGCCGCGTTTTTTCGTGACCAAATGAAGACTCCCGTTGTCGGATATATTGCGGGGCTGACCGCGCCGAAAGGGAGACGAATGGGACACGCCGGAGCAATCATCTCCGCCTTTGGAGAAAGTGCTGCGGAAAAGGTTGAGATTCTCGAGGAATGTGGAGTCAAGGTTGTACCCAGTCCGGCGGAATTTGCTGTGACAGTTTCAGAGGAATTGGAGAAACTTTGAAATTTGCGGTGGGTTCAATTCTGAAGTGAGCAATCTCAATAATACCGGAACAGGCGCTAGTTGACCACTATTGTGAAAGGTCTGTAAAAAGCATTTAATCCAATGCAAGGATGTTTATCTCCTGAATTCTCGGACATTGCCGAGGCACTGCGAGCAATTCAGCTTGACTGATCTATTTGTTGTGAATATCAATCACTTGTTCGACTTGTCAAGTGTTCGGTACGATATTTTGGGTGGTATCGAGTATCGAATTTTGGTTAGTATTGTCTTCGATTGAACTAATTCACAATCGTTTTGCCAGATCTTCGCCTTTGGCTGTTCGGCGATAGCGCTGGTACTTGCTGGTTAGTTTGTCCGGTAATGTAAGTTCAATCAAGCCAGCTTTGAGGGCTGGTTGCAAGTAGAACTCGGTGAAGTTTTGTCGATGGTCCAGGTTCAGCGCGTTTTGCAATTCAGCCCGACTCATCTCTCTGGTTAGTGTAACGATCACTTGTTCGACTTGTCGAGTGATCGGTGCGGTATCTTGTGCGGTATCTTGTGCGGTATCTTGTGCGGTATCTTGTGCGGTATCTTGTGCGGTTGATACAATATTCATGCCTGAGTGAGCTGGAAGTCGGACTAAAAACGATGTACGGTCGTCATCACTTTCAAAAATAGGCTCCGATGATCCGTTTTGTCGCATGGCTCGGAATATCTTTGGTACACCTGTTGACCTCCCCTCGGCCAGATCCAATTCCTTGAGGAATTCACCAACACGACGATTGCGATAACGCCGACTGACAGCTCGTCTTTTGCGAAGATCTTCCATACGAATAGACCTGTCAGCACCTGGATAGCTGATGATAATCATTTCTTCTGGGCTGACACGCACCTCCACCGGCTCTCGAATTTCGTAGGAACGGTGGTAGATGGCATTGACCAAGGCTTCTTCTATCGCATCAATCGGAAAATTCCAAAAGCGCTCCGCTTCAGGTCTGTCTGGATGTTTGACCACGACTTCCTTCAGGTAGTTTCGCTGAATGTAACTGATCGCATCGCTCAGAATGAGCCAAATTGGCCCGCGAAATTCCTTTTCTTCAAAAAAAGCTCCGCCTGGGCCATCGGGAAACCATACAACATCAATCTGAGTAACTGGAAAGAAGTTATGAGGTCGATCGTTAAAAAAACAACAATCCCACGTTCTTTGGAAACATAGCCTCTGCAGGTCCTCCAACGATGTTCATACGGTGCCCCAGATCACTAATCGAAAGCTGGTCCGATAATGGCTTGAGCTCACTACCAACTTCTAAAAGATATTGCTGGATGAGCCGATGGGACAAGTCATCAAGCGATGCCGTCTGGTGATACCGATCATCAAAGGGTACGGTTGCAGCCAACCCAAGCAACTCAATTTCATCCGATCCCTTTGCACGAACGGTACTGCTTTGTTTGCGGATGTAGTTGGCCCATTCGAAATGTCTTTTTGAGACGTTGACTTTTGCTCTGTAAGGGTGGGTTTCTCCACCGGGTACCCAGAGAACCAGAATGGTATGGTCATCGATGACATAGGTCGCCGTCCGCGGGTGATAGTTGGGGTGAATCGCAGAGTTTCCGAGATTGAGTAATTCTTTTTGTATTGAATCAATTTTGTTTGGGTCGATGCCAACCGGTGGTAGTGAGGGTCGACCATCTTGTGCCTCTACACCTATGACTACATAACCACCACCGAGATTATGGAAGTCATTGGCGAAAGCACAGATACTGTGCAGTACGCTCTTCGGATTCCAACCCATCTTGTACTCAATTCGCTCACCTTCAATGGAGCGTTGACGTATCAATTTATCAATGTTGATGGGAAGCGTTTTGATCATGGTATAGTCGATGTACCTTCGGACTGCTCCACCTTCCATGGTTGGTGCTTTTCTGTGAGGCAGACTGTGCGGTTGTCGCGAATCTGTTTTTTCTCGTTGCAGTTCACACCCAATCAATAATTTTCGTCGATTGCCGTGAAATTGAAGTTCGTCAATTGATTTCCGTCACATCCAACTTGCCATAAACCAAATTGTTCCGAAATTCAGTGTGTTGATATTGAATTATATGCGAATAGTGGACTCTCACGGAATGGTACATCAATTCAAACAATAGGATAAACAGTGATTTGTGGATATCGGGGTTTCTATTTGACATGTGAATAAACAGTGCCGTGTTCGAGCTTGAGGAGAGCGGTTAGTATGCTTGCAATAGGGATATTTACCCGGTGAGCATCAGATTCTGGGTCAGTACTGTAATTCCTACTGGCGTTTAGACAATTCGTTTCATGATCGATCATAGCGATCAATTTGGGAACGGGGTAGGTGGATTGCAGTATGAAGAACAGTTGCGACAACTTTAAGGAATACACAAGATTCGATGGAGTCCTGTAGTTGTAAAGTTGATTCTTCTACGAGCGGAATTGAATTCTTTTTGTTCTTATAATTCCGAGTTTCATGAATTGACATCAAACGAAATGGGAGGGACCGCGGTGGAGGAAACAATTTTCAGTAAGATCATAAGAAAGGAAATTCCGGCAGATATTGTCTACGAGGATGATTTAGTGCTGGCATTTCGTGACATTGCACCGCAAGCTCCTGTACATTTTCTGATCATACCCAAGAAAGTCATTCCAACAGTGAACGACATATCTGAGGACGATGAGGTGACACTCGGACGATTATTTTCAGCAGCTGCCAGGCTTGCGAAAGAGCACGATGTCGACGAAAGCGGGTATCGCTTGACGGTCAATTGCAATTCTGACGGAAGACAGGAAGTATTTCATCTGCATATGCATCTGATGGGTGGTCGTCTGATGCAACGAATGGGATAGGTATTGTTGACGGCCAATCGGCTGAAGAACATCACTCGGGTATGCTTTACAAGAGATGAGGTGACAATTTCAGCCACACTAAATGGTCAAGGCAGGGAATGATGGATTCCCGTTTGCGTTAGATTTTTATTCGGTTTGAGTCGTCGTCTCCTCGTCGGGTTTCTCTTTACCCTCCTGCTCAATTTCTCGAACGCGATTGTTCTCAAAATAAATCGTTACGCGCTCATTGAGAACTATGTTTCGCGGATTGCCAACTATTGTCAGTATGTAGTCCCATCGGTCCGGATTGAATGTGTCAACCAGCAAAGGTGTACCCAAAATAGCCTGAACTTCGTTTTTGGTCATTCCGGTTTCTACTCTCTCAACATTCTCAACATCGGTTATCTGTCCCTGATGGATGTCGGGTCGATAGATGGCGCAACTGGATAGCATAACCGCACCAAACAGTGAAACGTAAATGAGGCGATGTAAATTATTAAAATGTATTCTCATATAATTGAAAAAACTAGTTAATTTCTCTTTGTACTGCAATCTCATCACAATCAGTAAATTTGTGACACTTGATGCAGACGCCCCAAACTTTCTCAGGAAAGATAGACTTGGGAACGATGTGAAAACCTAAATTCTGGAAAAACCCGGGTACGTAAGTCAGAGCCATGACGCGTGAGAGTCCCAATGTTCTGGCTTTTTCTATCAGAGCTTCTACGAGTATGCCGCCCAAACCCTGATGGGTTGATTCGCTGGCTACCACAAGACTGCGAATCTCGCAAAGCGTTTCGGAAAAGATTTCCAGCGCAGCGCATCCGTGAACAGTTCCGTTGACTTCCACAACACTGAACTTCATCAGGTTGTCATAGATTTCATCCTTTGAACGCGGCAAAAGCACACCGGTAGTCATATGAACTTCCATCAGTAAGAAAATTCTATCAACATCCGAAGCCATGGCATCCCGAATAATAGGTTTGTGCAGTAACTCAGCGGCGTGCATCAATTCGTTCCCTGTGCGAGCATTTCTTTTGCATGTTCGATAGTACGGTCGGTAATTTTAGCACCACCAAGCATACGAGCTATCTCATTTATGCGTTGATCACAGTTGAGCAAGTTGACTTCGACGGTCGAAGTGTCTTCTGTTATTTTTGACACATTCATCTGCTGATGTCCTTGTGCAGCTACCTGTGGCAGATGGGTAATACAGATGATCTGTACTGATTGTCCGAGTGACTGTAGCAGCTTACCCACACGTTCGGCCACCCTCCCACCGATTCCCACGTCCACCTCGTCAAAAACAATTGTCGGAACTTTTGCCACATCAAGGGATGTCACTTGAAGCGCGAGGCTCAGTCGGGATAGTTCACCGCCAGAAGCGACATCCGAAAGCGCGCCAATGGCTTGTCCCGGATTGGTTGATACCAAGAAATTCGCGTTCTCATAACCGAAACTCTCATATTGCTCTGGGGCGGTTTCAGCAAGTTCAATTTCGAAAATACCTCCCTCCATTCCCAGATTCTGCATGTGACTGGTGATCAGTTGTTCGAATTCGACTGTCGTCGACTTTCTTCTGTCACTAATCCTTGAGGCAATTCTGTGATATTCGTGTTTGTATTCCCCAATGTTCGAATCGAGTTTCGCGATTTTCTCAAGTCTATTCTCATAAGTTTCGATTTTGGATTGCAGTGCATCCATCGCAGAAGGCAGTTCGTTTACATCGACATCGTGAACACGCGCCAGACGCTGAAGTGCAGCCATTCGTTGCTCGATGTTTTCGATCTCGCCAGGGTTGTGTTCGATGCGATCTGCGAGGGACTGCAATTCTCGAGCGACATCATCTACACGGAATTTGGCTTCTTCCAACAATTCAGTGTGAGATTGGATGTTGGAATCGAACTCGCTGAGTCTGTGAAGTTGTCTGATGAATTCGCTTAGTGTTCCACTCACGTTCGATTCATCAGAGTAGAAAAGACCCAGCGAAACCCTTCCCAGTGTGGACGAAAGCTCCTCTGAATGCGAAAGTTGGAGTAACTTTTCTTTTAAGGCCGAAAATTCATCTTTCTCAGGTGCCAGTTGATCGAAAATTCCATACTGATCTCGCAGAAATTCAAGGTGTTGCTCATAGTTCACTTTAAGTTGTTCGGCTTCCGACCTTTGTGATTCTGCCTTGTGGATTTGTCTGGAACTATCAGCGAGTACCTTTAGGTCTTGCGAGTTGCCAGCGAAGTCATCCAAAATACTTCTCTGAGTTGCTGCCTTGAGCAGCATGTGATGTTCATGCTGACCGTGAATGTCAACCAAGGTAGCTCCGAGGTCCCGCAAAGTTTGCAAAGATGCGGAATTGCCGTTGACATAGACTCGGGTGGGCTTCACTTTGAAGATTTCCCGATGGATGATGCAGGTCGTTCCGTTATACATGTTGTTGGATTGGAGAAATTCAACAGTACGGGAATTGCCCGATTCGAATTTAACCGTGATTTCCGCCTTTTCACAGCCTTCCCGGACAATACCTGCATTGGTGCGTGCCCCAAAGGCAAACTTCAGAGAGTCTACAACCAGGGATTTTCCGGCACCTGTTTCACCTGTAATGACTGTCAGACCCTGGTCGAACTCAACCTCGACTTCGGGAATCAATAGATAATTTTTGATATGAAGGGACTTGAGCATTCGTGAATCGATCGGGTCAAACACCCAGGCCAAGTTTCTGTCTTAGTGCGTTATAGAAGGTGTGACCGGTAATACGAATGAAGTTCACTGTGTGTCGGTCGCGTTGCACTACAATTCGTTCATTACCTGAAAATTCGGCACGGACGTGACCATCCACTACAAGACTGGCATTACCTGGTGCCACGTCAACCAGATGTATGTCGATACTGCTGGTATCACTCAGTACAATCGGTCGGTGCGTCAAGGTATGAGGATTGAGCGGTACCAATTCCAGCGCGGGTAAAGTTGGATATAGCAATGGACCACCTGCAGAAAGCGCATACGCTGTTGACCCGGTCGGAGTGGCAACAATCACACCGTCAGCGCGTAAATTGGTCATGAAATTTCCATCGACAGAAATTTCAAAATCTATTAGGCGACCATAGTTTGATTTATGGACGACAATGTCGTTCAATGCGCTGAATTTCTTGGTCTGTTCGCCCGATAGTGTGATAGTAGCGGTCAACATCATACGAGTTTCGATGGAGTATTCGCCATCGAGTGCCAAATTCATTGATTCCTCAATCTCTTTCACTGCGACATCGGAAAGAAATCCACGTCTTCCGATGTTGACTCCCAGAACCGGTGATTTACAGCCAGCACGCAATCTCGCAACATTCATGAATGTTCCATCGCCGCCGACAATGATTGCCAGATCAAGCTCATCGTCGTCGATTCCCTGATTTTTGTCGCTCTCGAGAATCGACGTGAAATACTGTCGATGCATGATCGAATTCGAGTCGAGTATAACGGCGATTTTTTCGATGACCGAAGTCACAGCATCGTCTTCGAGATTACCGAAAATACCAATTTTTTCGAATTCAGCCATGTTTCGCTACCAGTTCTACGAAAATATTCAGTCCAATGGTTTTGATATACGACTAAAATTACAGGTTACAGGGAATTTCCCCAGGTAAACGGATGGATCTTCATCCGTTGCGATTTGCGATTAATTACTCAAAAGTGTCTGGTATCGCGGGTTGAGACAGCTACTCATCATAAAATTTGTCTCAAATTCCCGAATTTCATGCAATCGGTTATATACTTGAATATGGTAGAATTATGCACTCAATTTTACTCTGTAATCACCGAAAAGGATAATGGCGAATCTTATCTAGGATAGTGTAAAGATAGGCTATGGTAAACGCTGACTTCAGGCTTGATGAGCGATCCGAAAACTTGCTGCGTATGTTGATTGCCCGCTTTATTGATGACGGGCAGCCAGTCGGTTCACGCACGCTCTCTCACGAATCGGGCATGCAGCTGAGCGCGGCAACGATCCGGAATGTCATGGCGGATCTGGAAGATATGGGATTGATTCGGGCTCCTCACACCTCAGCGGGACGGATACCGACCGCATTAGGGTATCGGTTGTTTATCGATACACTCCTAACGATCCGACCCTTGCGGTCCGCAAAGGAACAAGAGATCAAAATCCGGCTTAATGAGGAGAGCGATGCGAAAGTACTGATGTCGACGGCATCCAATCTTCTTTCTGATGTGACCCAGTTCGCTGGCATCGTATTCCTGCCGAAGGTTTCGGTTGCGAAGTTTCGGCAAATCGAATTTGTCAGTTTGCCTCGAGCGCGGGTGCTTGTTATTCTGGTCACAGAAGATGGTCAAGTTCAGAATCGCGTGATCAGCAATGATCGGAATTATTCCGCATCGGAATTGACTGAGGCGGCTAATTTCTTTAATTCAACTTATCGCGGCAAATCACTCTCCGAAGTCAAGGATCATCTGCTGAAAGAAATGAAAAGCGACAGCGATCAGATTAATCAACTGATGCAGACCGCGATTACAATTGCGAAGAGCATGTTCAGTCAGGAAATGCGCGATGAGGAAGACGTTGTTGTCAGCGGCGAAGAGAATTTGCTCAATGTTCCGGATTTGGCCGCAGTTGAAAAAATAAGGAAAATTTTCGAGACCTTCAAAACGCGACATTCGTTACTGAGTCTTCTTGATCAGAGTATCAGAGCACGCGGTGTGTCGATTTTCATCGGAAGCGAGTCCGGTTACGAAGGCTTGGATGAATGCAGTGTGATTACCGCGCCTTACGAGGTGGAAGGGCAGAGTCTCGGCGCTATCGGTGTGATTGGACCGACTCGAATGCCGTATGACCGGGTGATTCCAATTGTCGATGTCACCGCGAAAATGTTAGGCAATGCATTGACGCACCTGACTCACGATTGAAAAAATTTTCAATTTCCCTCTTGAAATTCTGATTTAAATTCTTATCTCGTTGATGGGTAAAACGAGCTAATCGCAATTCATTTTGTACAGGTACAAATATGGAAGATCAGACCAAGCTGGATCAGCACGGTAACGGTGCCGGAGAAGTCGTGAATGAAACGAATGAGGTGGAGCTGGAGATAAAGGATTCCACCGAAAGTGGGAGTGACAACGACTTGACGGTGGAGAAAGAAGAGTCCGCAGATTCTGAGCAGCAAGCCGAAGAACTGTCCGCTGAGGAAATGGTTACTCTGCTGGCGGACGAGATCAGTCATTTAAAGAAGGAACGTGACGAGCAGTTTGAACGCGTTCAACGGGTATCAGCTGAATATTCGAATTATCAGAAACGAATGGATCTGGAGATTCAGAAAGCGCGGAAATATTCAATTGACCAGTTTGCCCGGGCCATGCTGGACGTGATGGAAAGCTTGGATCAGGCTTGTGATATCGAACAGACGGATGAACTGGACCTGACAGCAGTTGCCATGCGGGAAGGTATGGACCTGACACGAAAGCAACTATTGAGTGCGTTTGAGAGTTTTGGCATTGAGGAAGTCAACCCTGAACCGGGCGTGGCATTTGATGCAAACTTTCATCAGGCCATGACGATGCGGCCTAGTACGGATTTTCCGCCGAACCATATCAGTGAGGTCTTCCGAAAAGGTTATCGTATTCATGACAGATTATTGCGGCCGGCGATGGTCATTGTGACTTCCCGACCGGTTGAAGATACCGAATAGATCGATTTGAAAACACTTTATTTATATGGATATCGACTCCATATAAAGCATAGATTGAAAATTTTAAGTTCAATAGGAGCTGAAAATGTCGAAAATAATTGGAATTGACTTGGGTACGACAAATTCCTGTGTATCAGTTTTTGAAAGTGGCGAGACCGCCAAGATTATCGAAAATCAGGAAGGCGATCGAACGACTCCATCCATTGTCGCGTACACCGAAGACGATGAGGTTTTGGTGGGTCAGGCAGCCAAGCGCCAGGCAGTCACCAACCCTCATAACACATTGTTCGCGGTCAAACGCCTGATCGGACGCAAGTTTGCTGAGGATGTGGTACAGCAGGATCTCGATCTCATGCCTTACAAGATCGTAAAGGCCAGCAACGGTGATGCTTGGGTCAAGGTTGGCGGCAATGAACTCGCACCACCTGAAGTCGCCGCCAGAATTTTGCAGAAACTGAAGCAGGCAGCTGAGGATTACCTGGGCGCGACAGTCACTGGAGCGGTTATTACTGTGCCAGCATATTTTAATGATTCTCAGCGACAGGCAACCAAGGACGCTGGTAAGATTGCCGGGCTTGATGTCAAGCGAATCATCAATGAGCCGACTGCGGCAGCGCTGGCATACGGGCTTGACAAGCAGGAAGGCGACCGAAAGATTGCGGTCTACGATCTCGGTGGCGGAACCTTTGATATTTCCATTATCGAAATTGCCGATGTGGATGGCGAGCACCAGTTTGAAGTATTGTCAACCAATGGAGATACGTTCCTCGGCGGCGAAGACTTCGACCGTCGGGTTATTGACTATCTGGCCGATGAGTTCAAGAAAGATCAGGGTATGGATCTGCGCGGTGATCCGCTGGCCATGCAAAGACTCAAAGAGGCTGCGGAGAAGGCGAAGATTGAGCTGTCTTCAAGTAGCCAGACGGAAGTGAATCTGCCTTACATCACCGCCGACAATACCGGGCCAAAGCACATGAACTACAAGCTCTCGCGGGCAAAGGTCGAGTCTTTGGTTGACGATTTGATCGCAAGAACTGTAGGGCCGTGTAAAACCGCGTTGAAGGACGCGGACGTATCTGCAAACGAAATCGATCATGTTATCCTGGTCGGCGGGCAGACACGGATGCCGAAAGTTCAGGAGACTGTGGCCAAAATCTTCGGCAAGGAGGCTCGAAAGGACGTCAATCCGGACGAGGCTGTGGCTGCGGGCGCGGCAATCCAGGGCGGTGTTCTCGGTGGCGATGTCAAGGATGTGTTGCTGCTCGATGTCACGCCACTCTCCCTCGGCATTGAAACGCTGGGTGGAGTGATGACCAAGCTGATCAAGAAAAACACCACGATTCCTACCAAGGAGACTCAGACTTTTTCGACTGCTGATGACAATCAGATGGCGGTTACAGTCCATGTGCTGCAGGGCGAGCGCGAGATGGCAGGAGGCAACAAGTCTCTTGGGCGATTTGATTTAACTGAAATTCCGCCTGCGCCGAGAGGTGTTCCCCAGATTGAGGTGACTTTTGATATCGATGCCAATGGTATTATGCACGTATCTGCGAGGGATAAAGCGACCGGCAAGGAGAACAAGATTGAAATCAAATCCAGTTCAGGACTTGATGATGCCGAGATCGAACGTATGGTTCGCGAAGCTGAGGAGCATGCCGATGAAGACCGTGCGATGAGAGAGAAAGTCGAGGCGAAAAATCAGGCCGAAGGTTTGATTCATTCTGTTCAAAAGACTCTAGCCGAACTCGGAGACAAGGTTGAGGAATCGGAAAAGAGTTCAATCGAATCTGCGATCAGTGATCTGGAGTCAGCAATAGCTTCAGATGCTGACACGGCCGAAATCAAGACCAAAGCCGAAGCTCTGGCAACTGCGAGTCATTCGTTGGCTGCAAAGGCATACAGTGATGCGAACGCTCAGACGCAGTCAGAATCACCTGAGTCGGGTGATACCGATGGTGTGGTGGACGCTGATTTCGAGGAGGTTGAAGACGATAAACGTGATTGATCGTCAAATCGACCAATCCTGATTTTCGCCTGTGAGCTAGGATGTCAAAGCGCGACTACTACGAAGTTCTCGGCGTACAGCGAGACGCCAGCGAATCGGACATCAAGCGCGCCTATCGAAAGTTGGCGATGAAATATCACCCTGATCGAAATCAGGATGATTCCAAGACTGCGGAGTCCCAATTCAAAGAAGCGAAAGAAGCCTATGAGGTGCTTTCAAATTCCGATATGCGCGCGCGTTACGATCGGTTTGGTCATGATGGCTTGGAAGGTATGCAAGGGCAGGGATTTTCAGGTGCCGAGGGATTCGGAGATATTTTCGGAGATATTTTCAGTGATATATTCGGTGCCGGCAGACAGAGCAGTCGCCAGGCACAAGGATCAAATCTGAGATATACATTGGATATTGATCTGGAAGATGCAGTTCGCGGCATTGAGACTCAGATCAGTGTTCCGAGAATGGTGCCCTGCGAAACGTGTGAAGGAAGTGGCGCTAGGAAGGGAACAACTCCGACTACCTGCGGTACCTGTGCGGGTCATGGACAGGTGCGGATTCAGCAACTGGGATTTTCTCTGCAGCAAACCTGTCCCAAATGCCATGGGCAAGGTACGATAATCACCGATCCCTGTCATGATTGTGACGGCCAGGGACGGGTACACAAGACGACAAGGCTCTCTGTCCAGATTCCTGCGGGGATTGACCACGGCAACCAGATCAGATTGGCCGGGAAGGGTGAATCTGGGCGGGGAGGTGTCGTCCCGGGAGACTTGTTCGTACAGATTCGCTTGCGCCCGCATTCGATATTTGAACGCGATGGTGACGATGTCTACTGTGAGATTCCAATCGGATTCAAGACAGCGGCATTGGGAGGCACTGTTGAAATTCCGACGCTCGGAGGTCGCGCCAATCTGAAGGTAAGGCCAGAAACCCAAACCGGAAAAGTGATGCGGCTGCGAGGGAAAGGAATACGTAACGTCCGAAGCCATCAGGTCGGGGACCAGTACTGCAAACTGATTGTTGAGACACCAGTGAATTTGACATCAGAACAGAAGTCTTTGCTTGAGAATTTCGACGAACGAATCTCTACAGGTGGCGCTCGACACACACCTGGCTTAAGCAATTGGACACAGAGAATCAAATCATTCTGGGAGAAGATCGCTGCCTGATGCGCTGTTTGTGCCGGACGAAGAGTTCGGTTTGAATCAGGTCATTCCCAGAGTTTACTGCAATGCCTGACAGCGCTCAAATTCTCGGTCCGAACGGCCCCTTTAACCGGTTATACGAATGGTTCAAGGTTCGCTCATGCCAGCAGGAAATGGCCGAGGAAATTGATTCAGCCATACTTGGCAAGTCCAATCTTGTTGCAGAATCCGGTACCGGAACCGGGAAAACATTCGGTTACCTGGTACCACCTCTTGCCGCCGGGAAGAAAACGGTCATCTCCACTCGCACGAAGAATCTTCAGGAACAGTTATTCCAGAAAGATCTTCCCTGGGTATGCGATGCACTGAATATTGATCCCGATATCAGGATGCTGAAAGGCAGGAGCAATTACTTCTGCCTGTATCGACATGACAGGGCTAGTCGGCAAGGCGACCTTTTCGGAAAAGTTGAAAGAATCAATCGGGTCTACGATTGGGTGATGACGGAGCGGGAAGATGGTGATATTTCGGAATTTCCCAGATTGTCCCCCGAAAATCGTTTAGCGATCACTTCCACTGCAGAGAACTGTATCGGGAATGAATGTGAATACGCGAAAGACTGCTATGTCAATCGGGCGAGGAATGCCGCGAGGAATGCCGATGTACTGATTGTCAATCACAATCTGCTGTGCCTGAATGTATTTCACGGCGATGATGAATTCGGGCTGTTGTCCTCCAAAGATGTTGTGATTGTCGATGAAGCGCATCGTTTTCCACAAATCGCAGCGGAGGCTCTTGGTCTAACAGTTTCGACCGAACGACTGGACCAGCTCTGTAATAATCTGGAAGAAATCAGTAAAGAACCGTCAGTCAACGCGTCATTGGTCGAAAATTCTGTGACGAACATCATTCAGCTCGCAGAAGAGGCGAGCGACTCATTGCCCGGAACTGCCGGAACCTTCTCGTTGACTGATGTTGAAAACAATAAACAGTTTATGGCGTGCTACCGCGAGATTTGTGATGTGATATCAACAGTTGCGGATAATCTTGACCCATTCGCATCGCCTTCTGTAGAGAAAATTAAGAATCAAGCTGAGGTGCTTCTCGAAGATGCTATTGATTTGTTTGCCAGACAGAGTGAAGAGAATGCCAGCTGGTGCGAGAAAAACCAGAAAGGTTTCAAGGTTTCCAGAGTACCTTTCGAACCCGGAAGGCAGTTCGGTGCGCGACTGGATGAATACGACGGCAGCTGGGTCTTTACTTCTGCGACATTGGCTGTGGGTTCCGACTTTTCGCATTTTGCCGGTCGGCTAGGAGTAGCTGATTCTATATTCGCTCAGTGGGAGAGCCCATTTGAATTCGACAAGCAGGCACTGGCTTATTTTCCACCGAATATGCCTCCGCCAAATAGTGACGGATTCGACAAGGCTGTCGCTGTGTTGGTTAAGGAACTGATGCCAATTACCAAGGGGCGAACATTTGTATTGTTCACCAGTTACCGGGCAATGCGAGCTGTTCACGATATGTTGGAAGGAAAACTTAACTACACGTTGCTGTGCCAAGGAAGCGACTCAAGTGCGAACCTTCTTGAACGATTTCGCGATGATGGTCATGCCGTTCTGCTGGGAACATCCAGTTTCTGGGAAGGTGTGGATGTAAAAGGGGAGGCGTTGTCCTGCGTGATAATCGCGAGGTTACCGTTTTCTCCGCCGGATGTAGTCATGAAAGCGCGGGAGAACTTTATGGCTTCCAAAGGCAGGAATATATTCACCGACTGGCAGGTGCCGACTGCTGTATTGACGATGAAGCAGGGTGTAGGACGCCTGATACGCGATGTTCAGGACAAAGGCATGCTGGTATTGTGTGATCCGAGAATCAGAAGCCATTCATATGGCGAAAAGTTTCTGGACAGTCTGCCACCAATGCGGCGTACTGACCAAATTGCAGACGTGAGGAATTTCTTTCGGAATGAAAATTCTGGCGATCAGTTGTGCAGATAGGCTACTGTCTGTCTCGCTCAATATCAATGGTGAGATTGTCTCCAAACATCAACCGTCAAATCGAGACCAGAATGAGTCCGTATTGGTACTGGTTGCGAGTGTGTTATCTGAAGGGCAGATAGCGAAAGAAGAGATCGACGCGATCGCATACGGGAAAGGTCCCGGCTCCTATACCGGACTCAGGATTGCTGCAGGTGTCGCCCAAGGCATCGCTTACGGCATTGAAATTCCGGCAATTCCAGTCTCAAATCTTGCAGCGATTGCACAAAGTCTCTCACACAAAAAAGTCTTTGTCGCGATGGATGCGAAGAGAGACAAAATCTTTGTAGGTTTTTATGAGAGAGGTGCCAACGGAATTGTTGAACCAGTCAGTGAAGATGGCTTGTTCGAAATTCAAGATGTGCAACTGATCGGAAAGAACTGGAAAGGCGCCGGCGATGGCTGGGATTTGCGTCATCAGGAACTTGAGCGGGAATTTGGAAGTCAGATCAATGGCTGGGAAGCGAATCGACAACCATACGCCAAAGAAATTTCAATTCTCGGTATGGACTACCTCCAACGTAGTTTGGGTGTCGAACCTTACTTGGCGATTCCACACTACCTGTCACCTTACTTTTCCAATTGACAGGCATACCAGTTATCGGCGGGCGATGCCTGTCTGACGCATCAACTGTTGGACTGTTCGTATTCTGAAACTTCGATACCGTGTTGCCCGTTGGCATCCGGATCTGCGATCTTCGGGAACACGCGTGCGACCTCGACTGCGCTACCCTGCGTCCGCACAGTTTCTATGGAATATCCATTGAGAGTGAAACTCATACCCGGTCTGGGAATATCTTCGTAGTGTTTGAGAATTTGACCATTCAAGGTATTGGGACCTTCAGTAGGCAGGTCCCAGTTCATCTTTCGATTTAGATCGCGGACGTTCAACATGGCATTGACAAGATAGCTGCCTGTACCTTCTTCTTCCTTAATACCGAAGTTTCCTTCTCTGAGCTGCCATCCGACGATCCCCGCTATTTCATTCATCATTTCATTGATGGTGATCAATCCGATGATTTCACCGTACTCATCCACAACGACACCCATGTTCCTTTCGTCTTCCTGTAGCCGTTGGTACTGCTCAAGAAGTCCTGAATTTTCAGGTAGATAAACCGGTTCTTTAAGGTGGCTTTCAATAATTTCCTTGGTAATTTGGTTCCTGTCGTGTGCCTGCAGGAGTTCCTGTATGTCGAGTTCACCTTTGATATGATCAAATGATTTTTCGAATACGAGCACTCGACTTTGACTTTCCGAGAGAATTCTTTCGACGATATCGGTAATTTCATCGTCGAATTCGATTGCGTGAATCTCAGCACGCGGAATCATGATGGAGTCAACCGAACTATCGCCCAGCTCAAGAACACCAAGCAGAAAATCCATCTGATCTGGAGCGAAGTGTTGTTCTGAAACTTTTACGGCTTCGCGCAGTTCATCGCTGCTAAGCGATTCTGAATCCTGAGTTTGATGAAATCCTGGTATCAGTTTGATTAATTTCACAACAGAACTCAGCAACCAGACTGCCGGGTAAAGCAGTTTCTGAAGAACATCGAGGATATACGCGGCAAAGAATGCGATTCTTTCGGGATAAACTGCAGCGATTGTTTTGGGCGGCACTTCCGCCAAAACCAAGATAATGATCGTGATTGCTGCGGTTGACACCGCCACTCCCGCTTCACCATAGTATTTCCACGCTAGAATGGTGGTTATGGCGACGGCGGCATTGTTTACCAGATTATTGCCAAGTAAAATGGTACTCAGCAATCGATCGGGTTCTCGAATCAGTTTCTGAAGAAGAATAGCGCGTCTATTGTTCTTATTCGCTTTATCGGCGAGTCGATAGCGGTTTAGAGCCATCGTAGCAGTTTCCGATGAAGAGAAAAATGCTGACAGACAGATCAGCAGTAGCAGTGCGACCAATAATAGGCCGTCAGGTATGTCGTCCAATCGAGTTTTTGATAATATTGTCAGTCGTGTTTAAAGTTTATTGGAATTCACTGGAACTTTTCAAATTATTTACACATCATATTAACTATGTTCGAAACACTAACAAATAGGTTCGGTCAGGCACTGGGAACCATCCGGGGTCGAAAGGTTTTGTCGGACAAGGCGATCGACGAGACGCTTCGCCAGGTTCGGCGCTCACTTATAGAAGCTGATGTCGCTCTACCTGTGACCTTGGAATTCATCAATCATGTAAGAGCAAGAGTAACTGGTCATGAAGTTGCATCTAGCCTGACACCTGATCAGACAATCGTGGGTATTGTTCACGAAGAACTGACACGCGTGATGGGTGGATCAAATATTCCGTTGGAGTCGTCGACCGCCGCACCAAGCGTCATACTGGTTGCCGGGCTTCAGGGAAGCGGTAAAACGACCACTGTTGCAAAGCTTGCAAGATATCTTGTCGAGCAGGAAGGCAAGAAAGTCTTGGTGGGGAGTGTCGATGTATATCGGCCTGCTGCAATCGATCAGCTTAGAAAACTAGCAGAGATGGTCGGTGTTGATTTCTTCGAGTCAGATGTAAACAGTAATCCAACCTCCATCGCCAAGCAGATAATGGTGGATGGCAAGAAAGGTTCGCACGATTGTGTGATAGTTGATACAGCCGGGCGATTGCATGTTGACGACATGATGATGGATGAGATCAAGTCAGTTCATTCGACGATCTCACCTTCCGAGACACTGTTTGTTATTGACGCAATGACTGGTCAGGATGCAGTCAATAGTGCTTCGGCTTTCAATGAGGCACTACCGCTGACCGGTGTAGTCGTGACTAAACTTGATAGTGATACCCGAGGCGGTGCCTTGATTTCGGTCAGGCATGTTACTGGCAAGCCTGTCAAGTTCATCGGAGTCGGCGAAGGCACAGATGCGCTGGAACGATTCCATCCGGATCGACTGGCTTCCCGCATACTCGGTATGGGCGATGTTTTGTCGCTTGTTGAAACAGTCCAGCAGAAATCTGACAAGGAGAAGACAGAGAAACTTGCGAAAAAGATTACTCGCGGCAAACGATTCGATCTTGAGGATTATCGTGACCAGATGCTGGAAACACAGAAAATGGGAGGGATTTCGAGCCTTATCGAGAAGATGCCTGGGTTGTCTTCAAACCAACTTCCCAAACTGAACCAACTTGAAGCAGATGTAAAACGCGAAATCGCGATCATCAATTCCATGACACCACACGAACGCCAACATCCCGCAGTCATCAGAGGAACCCGACGGGCACGTATCAGTGCCGGAGCTGGAGTGGAAGCAAGATTCGTGAATCAACTATTGCGAAAGTACGAAAAGATGCAGAGAATGACGAGAAAGATGAAGGGCGGAAAATTCAAGGGCAAGAATGCCATGGCAGGCATGGAAGAATTGAAGGGAAGACTGCCTCTGAGGTAAACAACCAGTGGATTGCGTTCTTACCTGCTGATAGTTTCGATATTCCGGCACTCTTGCCGAATGTTTCCCTTGCGTTTGGTTGTTAGCCTGAATTATCGCGAAGCAGTGCACATTTGAGCATCCGCTTCATGGTGTAATCTGCATAGCTTCGGTCGCAGAACACCGTGTAGTGTTCCGCACCGTAGCGAATGATGAATCCACGAAGTCCAAGAATTTCGGTGAAGGTCGCAGATTCATCCTTGAATTCATGAAGATTCAAAGGAGTGATTTGAGACAGCACATCACGCGCGTTGGGACCGGTTAAATTGATTCCAAGATAGGAATCAGTGACGCAGGTGCACTGGACTAACACGCCTCTGGAAAATTCGTTCAGATCAGCAAGCAGGCCAGGCTCTCGGCTCATATCTGCCATGATGATGCACCGGTTTCGGCCAACTCGGTAAACCGTACCCAGATCCCAACGCGACACGGAATAGGGAGTCTCGGGTAAATTCATACCCAAGTCCACCAATACCGACTTCATACACTCGGGGGTACCGCGTACGTCGATCAGTGCGACAGTTTCCTTGAATTGAACGGCAACATCAAATCCCATTTCCTACATCCTCATATTTTTGCCATCCGAATCATAGAAAATCGGTTTGGAGACGATTGCCGGTATGATCCTTCCGTACGCGTTGATGTACACCGTTTCATTCAGTCTTTCGCGGCCATTTGCCAATAGTCCCAGCGCAATTGTACGGTCAAGTGTTGGGCTCCAGACACCTGCCGAAACAAACCCTTCAGAGCGAGTCGCATTTCTTGTCGAGACCAGCGGGGCGCCTTCAGGTGGCGTTTCAATCGAGTTTGTGGGCAGAAGGCCGATCAGATGCTGTTGACTGTCACCACTACTTCGTCGGATCTGCATCGCTTTCATTCCAACAAAATCCGGTTTTTTCTTTGAAACGATCCATGACATACCAAGATCATAAGGATCGACTGTTCCGTCCACTTCGTGTCCTAGCGATATAAATCCTTTTTCCACTCGCAATACATGATTTGCTTCAGAGCCGATCGGACAGATGTCGAATTGCTCACCGACTTTCATCAAGTGAGTCCATAGATCAAGGCCGTAGCGTGCTGGAGTGTTGATTTCAAAACTAAGTTCACCGGTGAAACTGACTCTGAAGACCCTTACGGGCATACCGGCAAAGAATCCCTCTCGCATAGACATGAAAGGAAATGAGTGAGCCGAGAAATCTATATCCGATTCGGTGCTCTCAAGCAGTGTCCGGGCCAAAGGACCACATACGGTTGCGTTCGCCCATTGACTTGTCACGGGCGTAAAAAGGATGTTCAGGTCGGGACGTTCCACATTGATGAAACTGTCCAATCGAGTTTCAAGAAGGTTTCCGTTGCCGGTTGCCCCAGACATGAGATACTCTTCGTGACCCAGCCGAAATGTCACACCGTCGTCGAAAATTCGGCCATCTTCGAATAGCATGAGACCGTATTTTCCTTGATGTATTTCCAGGTTCTGAAAGGAGTTCGTGTACATAAGATCTAGCAGAGTTTCAGAATCAGGTCCCTTGATTGCAAATTTTGCAAGTGGAGAACCGTCATACATGGCAACACCTTCGCGAACTTTCCGACATTCCCGTTGAATCGCTTGGTCCATTGTTTCGCCGGGACAGGGGTAGTAGCTCGGACGAACCCATCGCGCACCCGCTTCAAACATTACAGCTCCAGCCGATTTATGCCACTCGGTCATCGGTGTATGGCGGTAGGGTAATACAACGTCGTCGCTGCAACTTCCGGCAAGCTCACCGAATTCAACAGGCGTATATGGCGGTCGGAACGTGGTTGTACCGACCTCAGCCATACCAACTCCAGTATGTTTCGCTACGACACCGATTGCGGTTATATTCGCTGTCTTGCCCTGGTCCAGTCCCATGCCTGTCGTCGTATAACGCTTCAGATGCTCTATGCTTTCATATCCTTCTCGCAAGGCAAGATGCAAATCATTGACGGTCACATCCCCGGCGAGATCAATAAACGCCTTGCCGCGTCGGTTGGCGAGCGGTACGCTCCAGTATTCCTCGATGCCATAGTCAGCGTTGAATTGATCCTTGACTTGGAAACTTGGCAGTGCTGGAACAGGGATTCCAAGTAACGTTGCAGCCGTCTGACCTGCCTTGAAACCGTCCCTGATGCTATCCTGAAGGTTGAGACTGCCGCGGGCAGCACCAGCCACAAGCGAATTCTGTAGCGGTTCTGCGGGAACAAAACCATGAATCTGTTCGTTGTATTCAAGATGTCCTCCAGATTGCGAAAACAGATGCACAATCGGATTCCAACCGCCCGATACACATACAAGATCACAATCTATTTTGCTTTTGATGTGCTTGGTCGTTCGAGAAAGAATTGTGACTCCTGTCACTCTCTTGTTCCCGTGAACCTTCTGGACGATACTATCCATATAAATTTCAGTCCCCTGTGACACGATTTCCCTAATGCGGTCATCCACTCGGCTTCTGACATCAACTACTGCAGCGATCGATATGCCGGCATGATTCAGATCAGAAACAGTACGGTATGAGGAATTATTGTTGGTAAATACGACAGCTTTCTGCCCCGGTTTGACCGCAAAATTGCGTATATAGGATGAAACTGCTGATGCGTGCATCACACCCGGTCGATCATTATTCTCAAACACTATCGGTCGTTCGAACGCACCAGTTGCAACTATCACTTGCTTGGCCCAAACCCTGCGGCTGCGTCGAAGTAATTTTTCCGGCCTTGGAGATCGTTCGGAAATTACTGCATGATTTCCTTCAAGATATCCCCATACTGTTGCGTTTTGAAGTCGGGTTACATACGGATTGGCATCGAGTTCCTCAACGACTTCGGAAATCCATTCAATGCTACTCTTGCCGTCAATTGTCGCGGAACTTTTCAGCAGACCCCCGCCGGGCTGTAGCATGTCGTCAGCCAAGATTACCCTCGCGCCAGCCCTAGATGCAGCGAGTCCGGCACACAGGCCAGATGGGCCTGCTCCGACAATCAGAACATCACAATGGTCATAACTGCTCGCGAAAAATCTCAAAGGCTTTGAATTGGGGGCGTGACCGAATCCGGCTGCCTTTCTGATAAGCGGCTCAAACAGATGCCAGTGGGGCCACATGAATGTCTTGTAATAGAATCCAGCCGGTATAACCGGTGACAAGAACCGAAGGGCGGTACCAACATCGAATTCCAGACTAGGCCAGCAATTTACGGATCTTGCAGTCAAACCCTCTGAAAGTGGTATGACGCTGGCAAGCATGTTTGGTGCATCTTCATCGCCGTCGATCTGAACCATCGAGGACACATCAGCGTAACCCGATGCACAAAAGCCGCGTGGCCGATGATATTTGAAACTGCGCGAAATGACATCTATTCCATTCGCCATTAGAGCGGATGCAAGCGTATCACCCTGATAGCCTGTGTATTTTCGGCCGTTGAACTCGAATTCGATCAGTTGGCTACGGTCAATGAAGCCTCCGCTTGAAAGCCTGTTCGATCGATGGGGCATGGGATTCGTCAGTCCTGTTCCAATTGGTGTGTTACTGTATTTCTTCGCAGTCGAAACCACTCTCCACAACCTTTGGAGTGACACCAATCCTCTTCAATCCATCCTTTGGAATTATTTCGATCACAAATATGTTCCACCCATTGCTCATCGGTTATTGATGAAGCGAGTGGCCGTGTCGGGCGAACCTCACCGTTACAGTGAAACTCAGACTCCGAGCGCAAACCGCACCATGGACAATGAATGAGCAGCATGATCAGAAATGACTGTCCAGCGTCATGTAGGATGTGCTTCAGTGAATTGGGACGGTTGTCCCACTTTCCATCAGAAAGTTGAGGGTATCGAAACGGTTCAGTCTGTAGCAAGCGGAAAGAGGGTGCGGCTCGTCTTTCGCAATCGTGTGGGCTAATGTCAACCCTCCCGCTGGAATCGCCTTGAAGCCGCCCCACCAGCCGGCGCTGACATAAAATCCCTTAATCGGTGTTTTTGAAATTATGGGACTGCCATCTCGTGCGAACTCCAAAGCCCCTCCCCATTGGCGAAGAAGTTTCAGGCGACGAAAAGTCGGGAAAAGTTCCAGCAGACCTGCGACTGTGCTGTCGAGCACTGCGAGTTTACCTCCTCGACGAAATGAGATTTGCTGCGCATCGGTAATTCCTCCGATTACCAATTCACCTTTGTCGGAGTGACTGAGATAAACCTGTAAATCCGGACAATTTACAACCACGTCAAGTACCGGTTTAATCGGTTCGGATACAAAAGCTTGCAGATTGAACGTCTGAAGTGGTAGGCGAGTACCGGCGATTTCTGCGACACTCGAATTCTCACCGCCTGCCACAGTCGCAATCTTATTGGTTTTTATCGGGCCGTGATCGGTGTCCAGGCCGGATATCTCGCCGTTTTCCGCGCGCCGAATTCCGGTGATCGCGACATTCTGAATGATATCGATACCATACGCACTCGCCGCGCGTGCGTATCCCCAGACGATGGCATCATGACGGGCGATACCGGCTCTATCTTGTACCGATCCCCCCAGAATTGGTAAACGACACTCCTTCATTGGGGCCAGCACTGGAATTCTGCGCCTTACTTCATCTGCGCCAAGCATTTTGAATTCCACACCTTGCAGATTCATGTTCAAGGAACGCCGCCGCATATTACGCATGCTGGTATTGGTGAGCAGTATGTCAACCTCGCTCCTTTGGCTGAACATGATGTTGTAATTCAGGTCGCGACTCAGTGTTTCATACAGTTGCAGCGATTTGTCAAAAAATCGGATACTGTCTTCGCGCAGATAGTTGGAACGGATGACTGCGGTGTTTCGACCGCTATTACCGCCTCCTATCCAATTTTTCTCCAATACCGCAACTTTGCGAATTCCGTGGTTCTTGGCAAGATAGTACGCAGTGGCGAGACCATGACCTCCGCCGCCGATTATTACGACTTCATATTCTGGTTGCAAGGGAGGGCTTTGCCAGGCTCGTCCCCAGTTTTGGTGGTAGTGGAACGCACCTTTAGCCAGAGCACCGAGTGAGTAACGCTGTTTGGGCTTCATGTCGGGAATTCCCGCAGTGCGAAATGGAGCAACAGGAATGAAGTCAATGCGAAAGAATCTGACTTAGAAAAAGCTCGGAACGATTGCTCTTCGGGTTCGTGAAGAATTGTTCAGGCGGAGCAACTTCAACGATTTCACCGTGGTCCATAAATACCATTGTGTCTGCGACCTGTTTGGCAAATCCCATTTCGTGCGTGACGACAATCATTGTCATTCCACCTTCAGCAAGTTCCACCATGATATCCAAAATACCGGAAATCATCTCGGGGTCGAGTGCGGATGTCGGTTCGTCAAAGAGCATCATTTCAGGATCCATACACAACGCACGCGCTATCGCTACACGTTGCTGTTGTCCACCGGATAGCTGGCTGGGATATTTTTGAGCCTGTTCAGGTATTCGAACCTTCTCCAGATACTTCATCGCTCGTTCCATCGCTTCGCTCCTGGAAACGTTCAAATTACGTATGGGGCCCAGCATCAGGTTCTGCAATACCGTAATGTGAGGGAACAGGTTGAAATTCTGAAAAACCATGCCAACCTTGCGACGCACCGCAAGAATTTTCTTAGGATCATTGACCACCTGCTCCCCATCAATCAGTATCTCACCCGCCTCAAACGTTTCAAGCAGGTTTATGCAGCGGATCATCGTTGATTTTCCAGATCCCGAAGGGCCGCATACCACAACTCGTTCACCTGAGTTCACTTCCAGATTGATGTCCCAAAGGGCACAGAACTGACCGAACCATTTACCGAGCCCCTTGATCTGAAGAAATTGATTTGCTTCGGATTTACTCATAATGTATTCCTTGACGAAACCCTGTTGATATACCTGATACTGTTAGTGTTTTTGTATTCCCATTCCTGTACGTTCGAAGCGTTGGAACAATATTGCCAACGGGAAGCACATCATGAAATACAGTGCCGCGGTCAGCATCCATGCCTCGAAAAAATGAGTAGTTGTATTGGATACGTCCTGGGTCAGAAATGTTAGTTCCTGGACAGATATCAGAGAGACGATACTTGAATCCTTTACCAGAATGATGAATTGGCCGGCCAGCGGTGGAAGAATGGTTTTCAATGCCTGTGGAAGTACGACATCACGCAAGACAAAAAACCTTGAAAGTCCGACTGCCCGCGCGGCTTCCCACTGTCCCTTGCCGATCGACTGGATTCCGGCCCGTACGATTTCTGTGATATACGCACCTTCGAAGACTGCCAGGCAGATCAGCCCGGCGAGAAAATTCGTGAATAGTCCAATCGGTCCGAACAGCGTTTCCAGCACCGCAATCGTAGTTGGCGATGCTGTATACGCGATGTTGTCCAGTCCCAGCAGGGGAATGATTTGGCTGCTGATAAAGAAATAGAATACAAAAATGAATACTACGGGCGGGATGTTACGGATCAATTCAACATAGAGTCGACTGCCGGCCTTGAGAAAAAGACTGTTGCTCACTCGGCACAGGCCCATCGCGATTCCGATGACGGCGGCGATGACGGTACCCCAAAATGCCAACCTGAGTGTCATCGCGACACCTTTCAGGAACAAATTGGGTAGGATGTCTCCAGTCACCTCGTCAATTCGGATGAAGTACTCAAATATCAGCCCCCAATTCCACTGGTACACCAAAACATGTTCGACACGATAATAAGTTGCGGTAATGACCGCGGCCACTACGCTGATCACAATAATATCGAGCCATGTGACGCGCTTCGCTTTTTTCAAAATTGGCGGTGGTCGATTCTCAGGCATGGCGGTTCTGGTTCAAAAAGAGTGTAGAACTTCCCCGAACTCAGATCGGGGAAGTTCTCGATTGCGTAGATGTCTACTGTTCCTCGATTTGGTCTGCCCAGGTCTGGGTCGTGAACCAAAAATCGTGTCGTTCTTTCAGCCAACCATTACTGGTATTGACCAGAATCCAATTGCTGAAAAAGTTCAACGCATCAGGATCGCCTTTGCGCAGAGCGAACGCCTCATCACCAGTCGTGAGATTTTCTTCTGTCGGCATGAACAGCTTGTCAGGATACCTGCTCATCCAGAATCTCGGCTTCGGTGCACTTGAAATCATCGCATGGGAATTGCCATTGACAACTTCCTGGAATGCTTGCGCATCGTCATCAAACCTGCTCACGTTGGCCTTTGGGAACATTTTCTGTGCGACGTTACAGGGTGTTGCACCTCGACGACAGGAGATGGTTACATCCGATGAATTGAAATCCGGAACAGAAAATCCATCGGCCAAAGCTTTATTCGCGACCATCTGCTGTCCGGAGTGCGCATAAGGTGCAGTGAAGTTCACGGTCAGGTTGCGTCCGGGTGTGATTGACATACCGCCGATGATCACGTCAAATTTCCGTGCGATCAGCGCTGGGATGATTCCAGACCAGGCGGTCGGCACGAACTCGACTTGGACACCCATGTCTTCGGCAACCTTGCTCGCGACATCAATTTCAAATCCGATCAGGTTACCTTGTTTGTCGCGCATAGCCCAAGGTACGAATGTGGACATTCCAACGCGAAGAACGCCACGTTTTTTGATCTCCTCCAGTACGCTGTCTGCGGAAAGTTCCTGGGAACTTGCACCAGCCAATCCGGAAAAAGCGATCAGTGCTGCAGCCGCTACAGCGGCAAATATAGTTTTAATTTTCATCAATTTCTATCTCCATAGATTTGATAGTAGGTAATACGTCATCTGCCTCTTGTGACTCTCGATTCGAGCCAGGAGACAAACAACGAAAGAGACACTGTCACCGCAAGATAGATCGCGGCGACAGTGAACCAGATTTCGAAGGCCATGAAGGTCTCCGATATTATGTTCAACCCTTCAGTGGTGAGATCAGCCACTGCGATGACGCTGACAATCGCAGAATGCTTGATTAGATTGATTATCAGGCCGGTCATCGGTGGGAGTATCAGGGGTATGGATTGAGGGAGTATGATGTAGCGGAATCGATCAGTCCGCGTAAAGCCCAGCGCGTTGCTGGCTTCAGTCTGACCTCTCGGCACCGATTGAATTCCAGCACGGATAATTTCTGCCGCAAATGACCCCTCAAAAAAACTAAGACAGAGCACACCGGTCCAGAATCGGTCTATACCGATAATCGGGGCGATGATGAAGTAGAACAGGAACAGTTGGACAAGAAGTGGTGTGTTTCGGATCAGTTCGAGGTAAACATTCGCAAGAAGTTTGCCGGAAAATGAATTGGACATGCGAAGAAGCGCTGTGATCAATCCGATCGCGACGGATAGTACCATGCTGAAAATTGTGATTTCAAAAGTCACAATCAAACCCTTGATCAGGCGGCCATGAATGAATTCGCCGTCTACGATTCGATAGATGAATTGATCGACCCGATACCATTGCCAGTTGTACTGCATCGCCTGGGCACCTTGCAAAATTACCCAACTGATCAATATGATGAGTATCAGTAATTGCGCGATATCTATGAGAGGTGACTTTCGCGTAAACAACAAGCCCGGTCTCGGTGGTGGGGGCCGGTCATTTTGAATATTCTTTTTTCTAGCAAGAATCATATGTAGTTTTGAACATTGACGTATTTCGTATCACATTTCAGTCTGTGAATGAAATCCATTCATTAATTTCATTTGGCGATAAATCTGAAGGTCTGCTCAGCGATTAATTTTCTTGTTGATTTCCGAACAATCTCGCATGAAGTGCTCTGCGAAACACTGACCGGGATTCGGAACTGTGAATAGTTACATAGTCTCGCGGATAGGACTCACCGGGTTTTACGTGGAGATTTACGAATACAGGGCCTTCGAGTTCAAGAATATGTTTGATCCTGGACTTGAAATCTGCGATATCGCCGTAGGTGAATGAATGTCTATAACCGGCGATTCGAGCCAACTCCTCGAACTGAAGCTTTTTTGAATCCAGGATTGGGAATTCGCCATTCACCTCATAGGTCCGATTGTGCATGACAAAATGCACCAGATTCCTGGGTGCTGCATGCCCGATGGTGAACAGACTGCCGAGGTTCATCAACAGGCTGCCATCGCCGTCAAGCACCACTACTTTTTCGTTTGGGGCACCTAACGCGATTCCAAGACCATGAGACGAAGCCTGACCCATAGCGCCGGTACAAAGATAGTTCAGCGGGTGAGGACGAATTTGCATCCAATCGAATATGCCCTGATATGCACCTACGGTAATCCCGTCGGTGTAATATGCGGCCAGCGCTTTCAAGGCGTCATCCCTTCGTAGCATAACTAATCGGCTGATGGGTGTTGTGATATCAGAAAAACCACAGGTTGCGACAGCTCGTAAGCTTGTTCAATTCTGGCGGACAGTTTCCCAACGGACGCATCGTCATTCACCAGATAAGTCGTTAGTTTCATCGCTTCGCAGATGGGCCGCACGATTCGAATTCCAAGGCGGCCTGACTCCAAAGGGTCTCTTCCGTCAGATTCCATACCCTGCAAACCGACCAGCATCACAATCGGTAGTTGGTATTCGACAGCAATGGCTCGAATAGCATTGATTGAATCCAGAAAGCCTGTGTGCTGAATCAGAAGTACCGACCGCTGATTGCAGTACGATAGTCCGGCGCAAATCGAAACGCCTTCGTCTTCCTTACATACCGGAATGAGTCTGACATTCGGATCTTCACTGAGCGGCCAAAGTAACCCTGAACAGGTCACTATGTCAGGTAGTGCGACGACCGTTTGCACATCGGCATCATTCAGAGCGGAAATGATCGACGAGCCCTTCAAGGTTGCTGAGATATTGGCAGTCAATGGTCAAGTGTTCCGGTGCGAGTGTGTTGATGTTCGAAGAACAGCCGTAATGTATCCAAAACTTCGTTCATTTGTTCCGGAAAGCCCAACGTGAAACGCAAATGTTCGGAGAATGAATCTGACATTAGACGTCTCGCAAGAATACCATGAGAGCGAAGAAATTCATACGCATTCTTCGCTGAATGAGCTGAATGCGGGAAACGTGCAAGTACGAAATTTGTCTGGCTCGGAATGACTTCCAGTTTAAGCCGCTTAAGTCCATCCGAGAATTCAGTTCGTACTTTGAGGTTTTTTTCGTATACGAGTTCCGAATGTGACCGATCATTCAGAGCCGCTAAACCTGCTTTGTATGCGACGTTGGAAAGCGGGAATGTCATACCAATCTTTCTCACCGCATCAGCCACCTCGGGTGCTGCATACATCCATCCCAGGCGTAAGCCGGCCAATCCGTGAATTTTCGAAAATGTTCTTGTCATGACTGTATTCCTTGACTCTTCGATCAGAGTTTTTGGGTTTTCAAACTCCTGTGCATCGACATATTCCATATAGGCTGAATCCAATACCAGCAGTACGGTGTCGGGAAGACCGGCATGCAGTCGACGGATTTCACTTCCGGGTAAGTATGCTCCGCTTGGATTGTCCGGATTGGCCAGCATGACAATTCTGGTTCTGTCGGTCACACATTCCAGAATCCGGTCGATATCGGCAGTGAAATTTCGATCAGCAGCCTTGATCGGTTTGGCGTTTGCCGTATGGGCGAAATTTGGAATTCTTTGATAACCGTTCACGCTGCAGATCAGTTCATCATCCGGTTGCAGGAATGATTGTGTGATTCGAAGCAGCAGATCGTCGGAACCATGTCCACAGACGATTCCTTTCGGATCGATCCTATTATCTCTGGCAATTTGAACTGTCAGGTCGCGGACTGCATCGCTGGCGTAGCGGTACATGGATTCACTGCCTTTCTTTACAGCCGCAATAGCGGACTCACTGGGGCCGTATACACTTTCGTTAGAAGAAATATCAATACGAATTGTGGGCAGGTCATCTGAATTCTCGATGACCATGTGGGGTTTGATCCTGCTGAGGCCAGCGTGCGGTCGTACCCCACCAAATTTTTCAGACAGCATCTGGATACTTAAGCGAAATTTCGTGTTTGATGAAGTCGATTCTTTCCGAAATCGAACACTTCTCCGACGCTTCGTACACATCCATTACGCTATTCATGACATCCTCAATATATTTGTTGTCATTCTGAACCGGAGGTAATGACAGAACTGTATCTCCGCCATACGTTCTGAAAGGACTTTTTTGGCTACCCGTGATTCGGACCACAGACTTGCCATTTGCCACAGCCCGGATATCCTTTCTCAACCGGGCACGAAGCATGGCGACACCTTTGTCGGTGCTGCCCAGATATTCACGCTTGTGGACATTCATCGGGCCCTGGCTCGTCCAGGCGTCCCAGTCACCGGGATTGCTTTGGCGCTCGTCGTATGAACGATGCGCGGTCTGTCCGTAGAAATCCACTGTCTCCCAACCGACGTTGTCTCGACTTCCCTGACGAAGCACCTCGTCCTTATCGTTGAAGTGTCGCCAGCCGAATTTACGGCTATTGGTGTCATCCAGCGGAACAACCCACTTTGTGAGACTTGTACGGCCGAAGATTTTGGGTTTGTTCATCACCTGAAACATTCCACCGTTCTGGGCGAGATTCGGCAGCAAATAGTCGTGAAATCGCAGACGCAGAAGATCACCGGTCCGTCGGGCATGAGCGTAGAGAATACCTTCCCGGCGACTTCGGTAAACGACAACGGGTAATTCGGTAAAATGCTCAAGGCCTGGAAACTGCGGTCCGCTTATCCTGCCATGCAGGAACACACTGTGAAACGGATCAATGGCATTCTCGGTTTCCTGCAGCCAGTTGTTCGGAGAATGAATGGAATAGGGCACGAGTTCATGATCCGGAATCGACATGGAATCCATGAATGGAAATTCAGTCATTTCCTCCGGTGGCCCCATATACGCGAATACCAATCCGTTATATTCATGTACCGGGTATGCACCCTGACAAATCTCATGACGAATTTTACTGTCTTCCGGTTCGCCCGGAGTGTCCAGAATGGTACCGTCAACGTCGAAATGCCAGCCGTGATAACAACAGCGTATCCCGTGCTCCTCAATGCGTCCGAATTCCAAAGAAGCCCGTCGATGCGCACAGTGTCTATGCAGTAGTCCGACTTGTCCGCTGAGATCTCGGAATATGACCAGATCTTCACCCAAAATTCGGATGGCTACTGGGGATTTGCCGTCCAATTGGGAAGACATCGCGACCGGATGCCAGAATCGTCTAAGGTATTCGCCACAAGGGGTTGATGGTCCTACGTGCAGGAATTCGGAATCAGGATTCAACTGATTGCGAATAGAATAGCCATCGAAGGCTTTTCTTGACCACCGTGTTTCTTGATATTTGCTTTCCATGATGGAGTCTGCCTCGTCAATTAATCATAGGGTATTCAACGCAGCAAGATTGTTGGATATTGTTTAGTCGGATTCATTATAAGTATGGAAGCACTCGGTATAATAAAAAATCCCTTCCATTCATTTTCATCTGTAAGCGTTGGTGAAGTGGTAGAATTTCGACTGGTGATGTCGCTGAACCATCACATTGTTGGACTGTTGGACTGTATTTCGCATAATTGATACTAATTGCAAGTCTAGATGAATGACTCAATTCTCCACCCTGCCGACATCGAGGCACTGAAAAAAGTTCATTCAGTTCGCCCGATGCTGCGCGACCATCAGCGGGCGAGGGATGTACTGAACATTGACACCAATGTGCTGCTGCACGCCGGACCGGCATTTTCGTCTCCATCTCTGGTCACCAAGCCAATACTGAACTCTGCGAGTGCCGCACTTGTCTTTGAGGGAATCGCACACAAATCTAGCGAAGCTCGAAAACTGATTCTTTCGGGTGAGGTCGTGCTGACTCCTGCTCAAGACTACGGTGTCGTTGTACCGCTCGCCGGAGTTGTTTCTTCCTCTATGTGGCTTCATGAAATTGTTGATGTGGCGGGTAAGGCACCTCCGGCATATTCCCCCCTGAATGGTGGAAATGGACCGGCGATGCGGCTTGGACAGTTCAGCGACGATGTAATCGCTCACTTTCACTGGCTTAACGATGAATTGATGGATACGATCGCATCCGCACATTCTCATGATATTGATCTTATCTCGATTGGCGCTCGTGCTCTGGGTAGAGGGGATGATTGTCACGGAAGAACGATAGCAGGTACCGATTATCTGTTAGATGAATGGCGTCCGAAAATCGAATCATGTCCATCAGTCTATGAGTTTCTTCGTCAAAGTCCCATGTTTTTTCTGAATCTTTGGATGGCCGCATGCAAATGCATGTTATCGGGAGCCGCTGATACGCAATATAGTAGTCTGCTTACCGCTGCTGGTGCGAACGGGTTTGAATATGGATTTCAAGTTGCTGGTATTCCTGGGAAATGGTTTGTCGGACCGTCGGCTCCACCTAAGGGGGATATCGGACAATTCTCGCCCGAAAGAGCACTCGGGGCGATTGGTGACAGTGCCATTGTCGATATCGCCGGTTTCGGTGCCATGGCGCTGTCCTTCGCACCTGAACAACAAAAAGCGTTCGATGGGTTTGTACCGGACGATGCATTTGAACTGCCACAATTACTTTTGCCGAAAATTCACTCTGATTTCGGAAAACTCAAAATACGTGTGGGCATCAATGCACGTACCGTAGAAGAAACAGGAAGGACTCCGATCGTCGCACTGGGAATTCTTGATAAAGAAGGCGTGGCTGGACGGTTAGGTGGTGGCATATTCCGATATTCTCCTGAAGTTTTCAACACGATCTGCATGAATCTGGATTGAATCGTGACTGCGCTCAATGAACTGTCGCTGAGGACCGTAAGCGAATTGATCAATCAGGCTGAGATCAGTCCGAATGAACTTCTTGCTGATTGTTTTGCGCGTATTCATCTGCGTCACCGCGAAGTACTGGCATTCACGTATTTCGATGAGGATTTGTCAATTTATCAATTGTCTCAATTGGGGGCGAACCAGCCCGCAAGGCCTCTTTACGGAATACCTGTCGGAATCAAAGATATTATGGACACCTCGGATTTCCCGACGACGAAGGGCAGTTCGGTCTACACTGATTACTATCCTCAACGCGATGCTGTCTGTGTCACAATGTGCAGAAACGCCGGTTGCGTGATTCCGGGAAAGACAGAAACAACGGAGTTTGCATACTTTTCACCCGGAAGAACTCGAAATCCTCATAACCTGTTGCACACTCCCGGCGGTTCATCTATGGGGTCGGCTGCTGCAGTTGCAGATTTTATGCTTCCACTGGCGCTTGGATCGCAGACGGCGGCATCAGTTATCCGCCCAGCCGCTTATTGCGGTGTTGTGGGTTACAAGGCGAGTCGCGGAATGTTCAGTTTGGAAGGAGTCTGCGGGCTGGCTCAGAGTCTGGATTCCCTGGGTTTCTTCGTTCGAGAGGTGGACGATCTACTGTTGCTTCGCGGCGCATTATTTGGTGAGACTGACCGCGACCATCAGTCATCTTCGAATCTTCGCATCGGTTTGGTGAAAACAGCTCACTGGAACGACGCAGAATCTTGTCAGCGAGATGTTGTCGAGACTGTAGCAGGTCGGTTGTCGCGCAGCGACTGTGAGGTGGAGGAAATTCAGATAGGACCGTCCGATGGCGCTCTTTCGATTGCACAGGCAACTGTCATGGCATATGAGGCCAGTCGCTCTCTTGATTACGAATACACAATGTTCAAGGACTTGCTGAGTGTCCAGATTAGAGATCTGATTGAGACTGGTCAGAGAACGAGTTTCGATGACTATATGCATGCACGTGGTCTGGCTGAGCTGTGGCAGCGTAAACTCGGAACAATTTTTGAGCAATTTGATATTTTGCTGACTCCGAGTGCTCCTGGTGAGGCTCCTTTAGGACTCGATGCGACCGGCGACCCCATATTCAGTCGAATGTGGACCTTGCTGCAGGTTCCATCCATTACATTACCGGTAGGTTTCGGACCAAATAAACTTCCACTGGGAATCCAACTCATCGGTGCGTACAACAAGGACGATCTTTTGATCAGTCAGGCACAGAAAGTTGCAGAGTTGCTGTGACCGAATACGCCAATCCATTACTGGAGCGAACTCGATTCTGGACTGACATGGATTTCGTGTCACCGGGTAAGCGGTCGGGAGAACTGAGGTTCAAGTATTCAAACAACGAACTTGCGCTTGGATATGTTCCGATCCCAGTTGCCGCCATTGTGAACGGTACCGGACCGACGGTGCTCATGATCGGTGGGGTGCACGGCGATGAATTCGAGGGTCCGGTTGCGCTACTTAAATTCTTCCATCATGTTGACATGAGCGAAGTCAGTGGAAGAATCATCATATTGCCTGCACTGAACTTTCCGGCTGTGGATGCGGGATCAAGAGTATCGCCATGGGATGATGGCAATCTCAACAGAGCTTTTCCCGGTGATGCTGATGGGGGTCCGACGGAAATGATAGCGAATCTTGTGGAAACAGCGATCATGCCGGTTTGTGATGCTGTACTGGATCTGCATTCGGGTGGCAAGGCTGCTTGGTTTGCACCGTGCTCGATGGCTATGCGAAGTGATGACACAAGGCTTACCGAAAAGAATCTGGAACTTGCTGTGGTATTCGGAACTGAAATCGTCTGGCTGATGGGTCAGTTAAACGATAATCGGAGTGTCAATAACGGTGCGCTTCGTAACAATCTCCCGATGATTTCGGTGGAACTGGGCGGAGGTGGTCAAATCACACCACAAACTCTGAGAATCGGGGAAATAGGTGTACGCAACTTTCTGCGATATCTGGGAGTTCTTAAAGGCGAGCTGCAACCAAGAAGCCAATCACCCAAATACCTGGAGTTCAATTCACCGTCACAATCGAGCTACGCTCCGCACAGAGGACTGTTCGAACCTAATTTCACACCGGGCGACAGTGTCATTGCCGGCCAAATTGCAGGCTATACCCATCATTTTGAGGATATGTCAAAGCCTCCAACCGAGATCAGATTCCCCGTCGATGGCATCGCTATGGTACGTTGCCATCGAGGACTCGTGGAACACGGAGAACTACTGGGTATGTTCGGTGTGGAGGTTGATTCTCCGAAGAGGCAATAAGGTATCCGAGCCGGCAAACACGCAATCAGCGAGCCGGTATCAGCCAGGTTTCGGAAATAGCCATAAAAGCGGTGCTCATTTCCTTGCCGAAGAATTGCCTTGTGGTAACCGAACCTGAAAGTTGTCTGCCATTGACAGAAATGCTGGCATCTTTCGATTCGAGGAAAACGCTGTACATTTCGTGCTCACCGGTCGCCGACGCTTCGGCTGCCACTTCCGCGGCAAACGGCTCTTGAAGCTCACTCCATTTCATCGTTACTTCCAGGTCGTCGCCGGATACCATTTTTTCGATCCATTCCTCCCGAAGATCGCCGCTTGTGTAAGCTTGGTCTATTTGACGGAAAGTCATCGCGTCCAATCCTTTTCGTCCTCTGAAAGAGGGGAATTTGGACATATAGTCTCGAATCAGGTAACGTGTCAACTCTTCATTGTTGGTTAGGCATATGTTATTGGCATCTGGCAATCCCAAAGCATCGTCCGGCTGTTCCAGGACGATCATCGTTTCCCCGGTTCCGTGAGGGGAGAGATTGACGCGGAAGAATATTCCAAGCGAAGTCCAGTCTCCTGCCGGGTCTTCTTTCAGGTAAATTCCGGGGTTGTCTCCCGACCATTCTACTTTTCCAGGGTTCCTAGGGTTCAGTGGGTCCATGTTTTAACCTCCAAATTTCGCCAATATTGTTGTAACAACCTGCGAATTAAACTATAGAAATCGATCGATACGATGGTACTTTCAGACTCACAATCAGCGATGAGGATTGTCAGTACTGAGAAATAACATGTTCTTATCATTATTGTGGTTTGTTTTTGAAATTGTATCATCAGGTCCAAATTCTCTGTTGTCTACGACTGAAAGTGACAACTTGAGATTCAGGATTCAAACTTCATCAACTGAATGACTTAATATATTGAATTAAAAACAAACAGGCTCACTTTCGGGTCTTCTGCACGGATTGAGTATCCTTACCGGAACTGAACCTGGAAAACGCCTCACCAAATTATCAAGAGGCGAATTCAACTCACCGAAAGAATGCCTTGAGATGCATTATAAGACCAAGCTTCTGAATTGGCTTATGGAGCAAACCCGCAGATTTCCCCGCCTGCATTTTGTTGCGCTTGTCTCAGATTTGCTGTGCGAAAGCACTTTCGAATGGCTGAGATTACGGAATATGATTCCTTGAATGTGAACTGTATCCTCATCGTTCGTGGGGGGGGGTAGGACCTACTGTGAGTGCCTTAAGTTCGTCATGCCATCGATAAGAATTCACGTTGGCAATTAGAAAATAAAATTTCTTAGCAATGCGCTACTCAATATATACACCTGAGGGTTGAGTCATTGTTTAGACGGAAGCCTTGGTGTTTCGCATCTCCGACTGCGAAAGGAATACGATCGCAAACACGATCAGTACGGAGCCGAAAATTGTCCACGAATCCGGAAACTCGTGAAATACCAGCATCCCAATGACTGCAGTCCAGACGAGTCTGGTGCAGTTCACCGGGAGGACTACCGTTGCATCATACATCTTTAAAGATTTAGTCATGCCGAGGTGGCCGATTGTCCAACACAATCCAATCAAAATTATTTCCACGGATTGCTGGAATGTCATGGGCGTCCATACGGGAAATGCGCAAATTGCAGATACTAAACTAGTCACTACGAGTGACCATGTTATTATCACTGTCGGCGTTTCCGTTCGGGCGAGTACCTTCGATACGACCTGTGCCAGACCCCAAATTAATGAAGCCAGCAGGACAGCGTAGGCTCCCAATGAGGCGTCAATGTATCCCGGTCGCAGAATGGCGATAATTCCAAAGAATGTAACAAGGATGCTGACCAATCGATGAGAATTCATATCTTCCCGCAGAATAACAACTGATAGGATTACGGCGAAGACGATACCGACAAAGCTGAGAGACGTTGCTTCAACGAGTGGTGTCAGCGTCAATCCGAAGAAATAAACCAAGTTTGCAAAAGCGACTAATATGCCCCGAAAGACGAGCAGATTCTTGCGTTGAGACTGGAATAGGGGCAGTATTCTGAACTTTGAAAGAAAAGCGAGTGATATCAACCCTACAATGCTGCTGACAAAGGTAATCTGAAAACTGTGAATTTCTTGCCCAAGGTGTCGCACCAGCGCCTGCATGGTAGCAAGAAACAATGTCGAAGTCGCCATCAACAGGATTGCGCCAGTGGCTGGTGGAATACGCTGCATTTGCCTGATATGTGTAGAAGTCTGCCGACACGACTTGTGTCAGATGGGTCGCAAGACGAGAATGATCAGCTGCTATTGGTTTATTCTGCGCTTAAAACCAATGCATCTGATGCGTTCCAACATACTTCAACCTGTGTATCGGGGTTCAAGGGAACTTGATCCGGTCGCTGTTCCACCAGAAATGGTTTGTTTGCTCCAACATCAACAAACACATCCAGTAGATTACCGGAAAAAGTAGAACTGATGACTTTACCCGGGATGCAGTTGTCATACCTGTCTTCGTGCCCTGAATTGCCGATAACAAGATTTTCCGGTCGAATGCCGACACAGAGAGATTTGGACATCGCTTCGGCTTCCGTAGTAATTTTTGCGCGAATTTTAAGGTTATTGAGAATATTAAGTTCAGCGATCTCCCTGGATTTGCTCAACAGTTTTGCATCTAGCAGATTGATGCGACCGACAAAATCGGCTACAAAAGAACTTTGCGGAAAGTTATATATTTCCCGTGCCGTACCGACCTGTTCAACTTCACCGTTTCTCATAACGGCAATTCGATCAGACATGTTCATCGCTTCGGTCTGATCGTGGGTGACGAAAACCGTTGTAATTTGCAATTCCTGTTGAATTCTCCGCAACTCCAACTGCATGGCCTCCCGAAGCTTAAGATCAAGAGCGCCTAGCGGTTCGTCCATAAGCAAGACTCTGGGTGGATATGCGACGGCTCGCGCTACTGAAATACGCTGTGCCTGTCCGCCGCTCAGTTCCGAGGGATAACGTCCTTCCACACCCGGTAAGCGTACAAGTTCGAGTAATTCCTCGACCCGGTCATTGATTTTCTCTTTGGGAGTACGTCTTTCCCGAAGGGGAAAGGCGATGTTTTCCTTTATGGTGAGATGCGGGAAAAGTGCATAGTCCTGGAAAACCATTCCGATTTCCCGTTTCTGAGGGGGAAGATTCGTTATGTCCTGATCTCCCAGCAGAATCTGTCCCTGATCCGGGTCGTTGAATCCCGCAATCAGCCGGAGCGTAGTCGTTTTGCCGCAACCAGAGGGGCCGAGGAGGGTGATGAATTCACCCTCCTCAATTTCCAAACTAATTGCCTTTAGAGCGACTACACTGCCAAATGTCTTGGTGACATTCCGTAGAACGACGCGCTGTGACATTGTTGGCGATCAGAAGAAACTATTGCGTTACCGCTCTTACTGGGCGATGGCTCTATTCCACTGGTCGGTCCAGTCCGGAATGATAACCTTCGAGTAGTCGACTCTCAGTTGGTTGGCAACCTTTTCTGGATCCAACACGATCATTTCCGCTACAAGCTCATCATCAGCCATATCCTCAAAAACACTCAGGTTGACAGGAACCAGGCCGGTTTTGATTGCCATTTTCAACTGGTAGTCGGAACTGATGAACTGATTGATATACCATTGGGCAGCTTCGGCATTCTTGCTGTTTTTCATGACGCCCCACCAGCCTTCTGAAGCGACACCCACAAGCTCATCATTGATGCGTGGATGGACGCTTGTAACATTCTGTCCCGCGAGTTTCTTGGCGCGCAGGCACCAGCCTGCATGAACGACTGCCGCAATGATGTCACCGGACTCAAATTGTGCCATCGTTTCACCTCCACGAGCCCAGAACTTGAGAACATTCATCTCTTTGACGAGCTTCAGACCCGGCTCAATGTTGGTTTCGTTACCACCTTCAGCAAACGTTACACCGGCCAGACCGGTAAGTCCACCACCTGAATTGATGTCGGGAAACTGAAGCCGACCGGCAATTTTTGGATGCACGAGATCACGATAGGTTTCAGGCACTGGAATCCCTTCTTCTGCAAATTTGTCCTGATGGTAGCAGATGACTTCCTGGGTTTCCCAAGACCCGACCAACCACTCGTTATAGCGGCTTTCGGCCAGGTTTTCAGTGTTGGGAATCAGGCTCAAATCCAGTGGGTGAAGCACGTCCAGTTCATGATAGTCCTTGACCTGAGCGGCAAGAATTTCCACAACGTCAAATGGAGCTTGACCGCGTGCGGCGACAATTTTTGCAAAATTCGCTGCTGGGGAACCGGTAACGAACTCGACTTTCCCGCCTTCCGCTTCAAACTTCGATACGATATTCTCCACCTGGTTATCTTTCCACAAACCTCCCCACGTCCCAACGAGCAGCGTGACTCCATCAAATTGACCTGCCAAGGCCGATGACGAAAAAAAAATTGCGATGATTAGGCCGGTCAAGGCTTTTCTGGCTGTTTTAAACATATCTCACTTCCTCAGTTACTATTTTTCTAATCGATACATTAATTTTCAGTTTTGAGGCGAAGCAAATTTACTGGTTGGCACTATGTCGCATTCGCCAAAAACCATCCCGAATATTGTCTTGCTACACACTCAAATTTTAAAACTGTTTGTAGAGTTTACTACAAAACTCGATGATAACCATATTCTGCTGAAAAGATGCGGTGATGTTTGCATTTGGCGGTCTACTGCTTGGCTCCTGTTATTCCACTTCGCCCTCGGTCGGTGGAAGCGAATTTTGTCTTCTGAAATTAAGGAACAGCACCGATTTAACTGATCGCTAAGTTTGACAGGAAGGCCACTTTCAGACTGCGTGATTGTCCGGCTGGCTTGGTACGATTACCCCACGCCGCGAGAACCGCCTACTTTCAAAAGCGCTTCGAGTCCTATCACCTTCTGAACAAGCAAAAGCAGGCACAGGCAAATGATAATGACTAAAGTAGCAGATGCCATCAGGCTCGGTTCGAAATCGTTTTCAAGCGCGAAGAAAATTTCGACTGGATAGGTAACGAATCCGGGAGCACTGAGAAATATTGCAACTGGAACATCTGAAAACGAAACCATGAATGCATATAACGCGCCGGCATAGACTCCGGGCATAATCACTGGCAGGGTGACGCGGAAAAAGGCGCGCCTCGGAGATGCTCCATGAATCACGGCGGCTTCCTCCAGCCGCGTGTCGAATCTTTGCAGAATCGCGGTAACAGTTCCGACAACATAAGGCGTGGCAATGAAAATGTGACCGAGTGCAAGACCTAGGAGAGAACCTTGCCAATAAAAGCCGGTGATGTCACCAATCCAGTAAAACAGTTGCAGAAAGGCGATTCCGGTTACAATCGCCGGAATCTGCAAAGGGGCGCGAAAAAGCGCGCTGATCAGCGCTTTTCCCGGAACATTGCTGCGTACCAGGCCGAGCGCGGCTGGCACACCCAGCAGACAGCCAAACAGTGATGCTACGGTCGCGAGAACAAAACTCAACAGCAACGCTTCGATCTGTCCCTCCGGAATTTGAGTGTACCAGTATAGTGACAACGTGTCCGGTGGAAACTTGAAGGAAGCCTCAACGTTTTCTGTCGGACCATTGAGCGAAGTACCGATAACAACAAGTATGGGCGATAGGAGAAATACGTACGAAATAGAACAGTAAAGACCAAAGAAGAATCGACCGACTGCTTTTTGAATTCTGTAGGTAAAGAACTTCATGAAAAGCCCTCAAACCACTACCAGATGAGCGGCGCGCAAACGTCTCAGCAGGTAGATCGACAGAATATTGATCAAGATTACCGAAACCAGCAGTACTGCGGCGATCGTCGCTCCCATGGAATACTTGATATCCATCATGACAACCCTTTGGATCATCACAGGGAGCGTGAATACACGTCCACCTCCAAGCAGCGCCGCGGAAGTGAATGCTCCCATGCACATGTTGAACACCATTAGGAGCATAGCTGTAACGCCCGGCAAAGACAGCGGAAAAATTACACGGTAGTAGACTCGCCACCGATTCGCGCCATGAATTTGTGCTGCGGATTCCAGCGAATTTGGTATCGTTTGAATGATGCTGTACAGGAGAAGAACGCCAAATCCAAGTGTGAAATGCATCAACCCAATGACCACACCGGTTTCGTTGCCGAACACCGAAAAAGGCTTGTCAAACAGTCCAATTGCAAGCATTGTCCGATTAAAGAGTCCATCAGCGGAAAAAATTACAATCAGTCCGTAGACTTTGATCACGATGGTAATAAAGGTTGATACAACAATTCCCGCCAATAGAATCATTGACCAACTGGACCGCATTCTTGCGATCAGATAGGCGACAGGGAATCCCAAAATCAATGTCGCCAGTGCTGCAAGTGCTGAAGTTTTGACTGTGACCCAAAGAATCTTGAGATAGAAACCATCGGTGAGGAATTGAACATAGTTTCCTACTACCAATTCGTCGCCCACACGGCCAAGGCCGAGGTCTTCAAAAAAGCTAGATCGCAGAAAGACGAATTGGGATGCCGCCACCAGAGTGAAGCCGACGACTAACGGAGGAATGAGTAATATCCACCATCTAACCCACATTACAAAGTCTCAACTGTCTGATGGGGTGTTGTTCCAAGTTTGAAATAAGCAATTTGAATAATGGTATACGATACCTCGAGTCCAATTTCGACTGTACCTAGGCATCAATTTGAGACATTACGTGAATCAACGTAAGAATATTGGCAGTCAGGTCTCGGTTGAGAGTATAGCAAACAGTCGTTTACTAATTGGAATCGGATTCGATTCTAAAATCCCTACGACCTGAATCGGGTTGGGAAATTTCTCTATGTCTTTCGGTGTCTGCGCCACCGATGCGGAATTCAAAAATCGAAGCGACTGTAACTCGCAAATCGTGGTGTATTTGCTTTTACTTTGGCCTGGCAGGTCAGTTGGTCAAGGTGAACTGTTGACTGAATATCCGCGGCTGCCGTGTTTTTATGGTTGACGATTCAATCAAGGTGCATTGTTCCAAGTCAATGGACGTGATGTCGAGTCAGTACGATGATGTCTGCAAAATAGTCTGAGGTGAAAAAATCAAACTCACTTGCAATTTCAGTCGTACAAGCAGGAGTTTGAATACGAAAGATTTACGAACAATCGCTTTTCGTTCTCATACTCATAGAACTGCTGCTCGACTATATGAGTTAGTACTGAGAGCTCAGCCGCCTTAGTCATACCCACCATCCGGATAAATTCACTGCGATAGCCGAAACGACCATCACCGATTGAATCTTTTGCTGGGACGATGACATCGTCATATCCGAACTCGTCTGTGTATTGTCCACCGCGCCGAAGTTCGCCACAGCCACGGTACAACGCGCTTCACATAGTGTGGTCACGGTTATTTGCCCAACCTCCCACAATCTGTTGCATTGTCTGCTTTACTGATATTGCAATAAAGATAGACTGTCGGAAACAACGATAGACTCGTCGGTAAGGGGACCCCAACCGATGGATTCGCTTGAACAGAAGTGTCGGATGATTGTGATTGGATTGGCCGAGTGTTCCGTGTCATTCGGCTGGCTGATATTCCACTAAAACCGCCTGTCCGGTAATATCGATAATTCGAATAGTTCGCTCCTGGCCAAATGCATCCATCAGGTGTATTGTCTCTCCAATGTCAAAACTGACTGGTTGCTGCTCGCCATCGTTTATAGCGACATTACTCACATAAAGATAAGTGCGATTTTGATTATCGAGTACTGGATTCAACCTGCCAGAAATTTCCGGAATTTCTCCTGAACCATCTCGAAAAATGACTGAACCGCCGTACGAGAGAGGGTTCAATTCGATATGCAATTTAGTCGCTTGAGGAACCCAATCAATACCAATATATGCAGCAAACCCACTTGATGCTGCGTATACTTTCATCGGAATGTCAATAGAATACAGTTCCAGTCGCGCCACACCATATTCGTCCGTAATCGCGGTTACCCAAGTCTTGTTCGGAAATAGGGCTAGAATTTCTACCCCTGACAAGGGTTGTGATTCGGAGGATACCGAAATCGCTACGATCTTATCGTCTGTTTTGTCTGTTCTTTGAGGTTGCCACAGCTGATTCAATTGCCTCCAAGGAATGAAAGTGCCTTCTTTATGGTGATGTGTTTGTTCTCCTCCGTATACGACGAAAACATTGATTGATTGCGGCAGGTCTTGAAAGTGCTTCATTGTGCGTCTGGTACGGCGCAACAATGAAATTGAAGGTGTAGAGGTGGACTTCGCTTCAATAAGTTGAATATTCTCAATTTCCGGGATTACGAGATCGACTCCAATTTGATTGTGGTCTCGATAGAAATGCAATCTGTCGCCGATGCCCAAATTGAATTGACCTTTCATGATTTCCGCAACTACCCATGTCTCAAATATCTGTCCACGAAGGGGATGTGAAAAGATGTGTTCAGCTCTGCGGATACCAAGCAGATTGCACATTAGTCCTGTATCAATAGAGTAGAGCTTCGGCATCTTGGTTACACGTTTGCGGGGGTTGCCGTGAAAAGAATAGATACAAACCAGAATATAGCTGGTCTCAAGTACACTAATCCAACGCATGGCGGTAGATTGGGAAATCCCGCAATCAGTGGCCAGAGTTGAAAAGTTGAGTAGACTGCCGCTCCGCCCCGCACAAAGTTGAATAAAACGATGAAAAGTCGCAAGATTCCCGATATTACTGAGTGAGCGTACGTCTCGTTCCAGATAAGTATCGATATAGTCACCCAGCCATCTGGTCGGATTGCGCCCTTCGTCAAAGATTCTAGGGTAGCCGCCTGTGTAGAGCGCCTGCTCGAGATTTTTGGGATGCTGTGGAAACCGCCTTACCTCATCCCAGCACAATGGGAGCAATCGATGCAGTGAAGTTCTACCGGCTAAAGACTGACTGACCTGTTCGATCAGGGCGAAATTCTGCGACCCTGTCAGAATCCAGCGACCTCGCACCGGGTTATCGTCGACGATTGTTTGGATATAAGACAGCAGTTCGGGGACATATTGGACCTCATCAATAATGACCCCGTTACGAATCTGCTTCAGGAATCCGCGTGGATCCTCTCTGGCAAATCATACTATTCTTTTATTCATCTAAAGTATATAAAGCGTAATCGATCATTCACGTACATCCATCAATAAAAAATGATGCTCGAAGACAGTTCAACGCGCCAGGTCGCCGTCACGGTGGACAGGACAACCAAGATGTTTGGTGATGACGGCAATTCAGTTGTTGCGCTGGAAGATGTCAGCTTGGAAATAAAGGAAAACGAGTTTTTCACGTTGTTGGGGCCTTCCGGCTGCGGCAAGACGACTCTGCTACGCTTGATTGCGGGTTTCGAGCATCCGACATCCGGCAGTATTCGCCTTTATGATCAGGACATCACGTTTCTTCCGCCGTATCAGCGGCCGGTCAATACCGTATTTCAGAACTATGCCCTGTTTCCCCATATGACGGTCAGTCAGAATGTCAGTTTCGGTCTCGAAATGCTTGGTAAAGCAAAATCCGAGATCAAGGAAACGGTTGATTCTGTATTGAATCTCGTTCGTATGGAAGAACTGGCGAATCGCAGAACCAGTGAGATCTCGGGCGGTCAGCAACAACGGGTGGCCTTGGCTCGCGCACTGGCGCCGAGACCCAAAGTACTGCTGCTGGATGAATCTCTATCCGCATTGGATTACAAACTTCGGCAGGATATGCAGCTTGAATTGAAACGCTTGCAGCACGAAACAGGAATTACATTCATATTTGTCACACACGATCAGGAAGAGGCACTGACAATGTCGGACCGATTGGCAGTTATGAATGAGGGAAGGGTGCTTCAGGTAGGCGGTCCCAGCGAAATCTATAACTATCCGAAGGAGCGATTTGTCGCGGAGTTTATCGGCGATTCGAATTTTTTGCAAGCAGACGTAACTTCCGCAAACGAGCATTCGGCGAGTATTCAATTCTATACCGGTAAATCTTTTTCGGTTCCAGCGTTTCCGGATGTGCGAGTTGGTGGGCATGTCACTGTGGCTGTTCGTCCGGAGCAGGCTACCCTCAGTAGTAAACTGGACGAAGCTACGTTTACCGGAGTGATCAGGAACATGGTCTATCTGGGTACACATACCCATTACATCATAGAACTTTCGAACGGGTCTGAGTTTACAGCTCACATACAAAACCTGCGTGGACACGAAAGACAATTCGAGATGGGCGGCGCAGTTGGAATCACACTTGACCCCGCAACCATGCAGGTACTGAAAGACTGACATGGCCAGGACAGAAACTTCCAATCAGGTTCTGGCTTCAGAAGCTCATCAGATCTCAATTGAGATGTCACGCAGAGAGAAAATCCGCGGCTATCGTCTATTGAGTCTGCCAGCACTTATCGTCCTGACATTTGGCGCGGCTGGACCGCTATTGATTATGCTCGTCTATTCGTTTCTGAAAGCGGGTCCTTATGGAGGCGTGATCTGGGAGCCGTCCATCGATGGCTGGTTTGGTGTTTTTCTTAAAAAAGATATTTTCGATGGAACCATTTCCATTGCCGCCGCCCATCTTTCGATTTTGTGGCGCTCAGTCAATTTGTCCATACAATCAACATTGCTCGCCCTGATTCTGGGGTTTCCGACTGCCTATTTCATTGCGACTCGACCGGTTCAGACCCGAAATCTGTGGTTGTTTCTAATCACGATTCCGTTCTGGACGAATCTGCTGATTCGGACTTTCGCGATCATGCAGGTCATTCGTGATCAGGGAATCATCAACAATATTCTGATCGGCTGGGGATTGATCGAATCCCCGATCGAAATGCTGTACACCGACTTCGCGATTATGCTGGGCATGACCTATGTATATCTGCCGTTGATGGTACTTCCGCTCTATGCAAGTATAGAAAAACTCGACTTCAGGCTTGTAGAAGCGGCTTACGATCTCTACGCGACCCGACTAAAGGTACTTTGGCGGATCATAATTCCTTTGGTTCGCCCGGGCATTGTTGCGGGTTCAATTCTGGTGTTTATTCCATCCTTGGGAGCCTATGTCACACCCCGGGTTTTGGGCGGTGGCAAACACCTGATGTTGGGTAATCTGATCGAGTTACAATTCGGTCAGGGACGAAATTGGCCTTTGGGTGCAGCGTTGTCGATATTTCTGCTGTGCGTCGTGATGGGTGCTTTGCTGATCTACGTACGCGCGGTTCAACGAGGAGGTGCCGATCATGTCTGACACGCAGGTTCGGCAGAAAGCATTTTCAGTTCGCAAGCTGCCCGGCTTTCCTACGACAGCTGTCTTGTGTTTCGTACTGCTTTATGCGCCGATCGCGGCTTTGGTGATTTATTCATTCAACGCTGGAACCAATATTGCCTTATGGGAGGGTTTCTCGCTGAAGTGGTATCACGTTGCCTGGCAGAATGAGCAGGTTCAGGAGGTGACAATACGGTCATTCATCCTTGCGAGTGTCGCATCATTTTCTGCCACATTGCTGGCCACACTGGCCGCACTGGGTACCACTCGAACCGAAAACTATCGGGGAAGAACCGCCATTTACGCGCTGATCAATCAGCCGCTGATGGTTCCTGAAATCGTTACCGGTGTCGCACTTTTGATTTTTTTCGCAATCATCAAGACTGCTACCGGATATCACGGTTTGTTTTATTTGATGCTGGCGCATACCGCTTTCTGTATTCCGTTCGCGTATTTGCCGATAAGGGCACGACTCGAGGGAATGGACATATCGCTGGAGACTGCGGCGCAGGACCTGTATGCAACGCCATGGAAGACTTTCACTCGAATAACTCTGCCCTTGCTATGGCCTGGAATTCTTGCAGGTGCGATGCTCGCGTTCGTTATCTCACTGGACGATGTGGTCATCACAGAGCTTGTCAAATCCGCCGGGCAGGATACCTTGCCGACCTATATGCTCGGTCAGTTACGGCGAGGAATTACTCCGGAAGTGAACGCGATTTCCAGCGCGTTGCTTGGAATATCGATACTGCTGGTGTCGATTTTCTACATATTGAGAAACCGCTGACAGTTATGAGCACTGACCCGGTTTTATTTACAATGTTCGACCGGTAACATTACAATTTTGCCGATACAATTATTTCGTTTACTACTGATTTCGGTGGAATACGAAATTAAATTAAATTACCTTGAAAGGAGGATCACGAAATGAGAAAAGTAGTTAAGCAGCTGATGTCTGCAATCGTCGCATTGATGTTTGTCAGCGTTACGCACGCGGCAGGGGAGTTGCATATCTTCAACTGGGGAGATTACACAAATCCTGATTTGATCGCAAAGTTCGAGCAGATGCACGATGTGAAGGTCACAATCACCGATTATGATTCCAACGAGACGGCATTGTCGAAAGTTCGACCTGGCGGACATGGGTTTGATATCGCGGTTCCGACATCATCACACATGCCGATTTGGATTGAGGAAGGTCTGCTCATGCAGACAAATCCGCATGAAATGTCCAATTTTCAGCATGTCGCGGAACAGTGGAAGAATCCGGATTGGGAACCGGGAAGAAAGTACAGTGTACCTTGGACCTGGGGCAGTACCGGAATATCGGTAAATACTGCCATGTACGGTGGAGACATCAACACTTCCGAATTATTTTTCTCTCCTCCGGAAGAGCTTCGTGGAAGAATCAATGTGGTCCCTGAAATGAACGATGTCATGAGCATGGCGATCATGTATGAAGGTGGACAGCCCTGTACCACTGACAAGGAAGTATTGAAGAAAGTCCGGGATACTGTTATGGCAGCAAAGGAAACCTGGAAATCCATCGACTATGGAACCAAGGAGAAACTGGTCAGCGGCGATGTTGCGGTATCCATGAACTGGAATGGTTACAGCAAGCGTGCCCGCGAAGAGAATCCAGATATTGCCTATGGATATCCGACGCAGGGTTATCCTCTGTGGATGGACAACGTCGTAGTTCTTGCTGACGCCAAGAATGTTGAGAACGCGAAGTTGTTTCAGAATTTTTTGATGGATCCGGAAAATGCGGCAATGATTTCCGCTTTCGCGCAGTATGCCAATGGAATTGCTGGGTCCGAGGCTTACATGCCGGCTGACCTCGCTACCGCACCGGAAATTGCGATTCCTGCGGAACTTCAGAGCGCGGGTGTCTTCGTTCCGCCATGTCCGCCGGAAGCGCAGCAGCTGTATACGGCCATCTGGACCGAAGTTCAGAAATAACGACCACAAGACACCACAGACCGGAATTGGACCGATTTGATTCAATTCCGGCAACGTGGTGTCTGAAATTTAGTTCAACAGATTTATGGAATCTCCAGCAGACCTGTGAGAATGCCAGGTAATAATCATGAAAGTCTATCGTAGCGAAAAACACCTATTACATTTTCCCAAAGGGGAACTGTACGGCGGCGAACTGGTGCGGCCGTTTGAATGTCCTGAACGATGGGATTATGTCATGGACCGACTGTCCGAGAGAGGATATGAAGAATTTTCCGATCCCGGTGAGTTCGATGTCGAACTTGTCCAGAGAGTCCATACCCCCGACTTCCTCGAATTTCTGGAAACCGCATGGAATCTATGGAAAGCGGAGGGTATGAAGGGAGAAGCGATCCCGGCTGTAATGCCGACCAGACGAATGCAGCAAAATCGTGTTCCCAACCACATTGACGGTAAACTCGGGTACTACGCGATGGCTATCGAGACGGCGATCACGTCGGGAACCTGGGAAGCTGCGAAGTCTGCTGCTGCCTGTGCGATTTCAGCGCAGATGGCTGTTGACACTGATCGGTCTGCCTTTGCACTATGCCGTCCGCCCGGTCATCATGCGGGTAAAGACCTTTATGGCGGCTATTGCTTCATGAACAATGCGGCGATCGCCGTTGAAGGACTCGTTCGCAGCGGTGCCGGACGTGTCGCACTGCTGGATGTGGATTTTCATCACGGCAATGGCAGTCAGGATATTTTCTATGGTCGGGACGATGTGCTGTTCTGCTCTCTGCATGGTCAGCCCGAAGACGCGTTTCCACACTTTCTGGGTTATTCAGACGAAGGTGGTTCCGGCAATGGCGAAGGATACAACTGGAACTACCCCATGCCTCCGAATACGCAGTTTTCCATGTGGTTTGAGGCGATGCAGGATGCATGTCGCAAAATTCGCGAATTTTCACCGGATGCGCTGGTGGTTTCATTAGGTGTCGATACGTTCAAGGACGATCCGATCAGTTTTTTCAAGTTGGATAGCGATGATTTCACTCGTTATGGAGAAGCAATCGGTCAGCTTGGATTACCTACAGTTTTCATTATGGAAGGCGGATACGCGGTATCTGAAATTGGTTTGAATACAGTCAACGTACTGGACGGATTCCTGTCGACCGGCAGCTAGTCAGATTACAGATACGACGCGGGTATGAAATGTCGGCCAATGAGGGAAACCGCGGCGATGGAACGATATCTTGATCTGGCGCGCTATCCACTGCACAGACCTGATTGCAGTTCCACACAGTCACTCGCAGCGAGTTGTCAGCGTGACTACAGCGAGTTGGGAATGTTCAATTTGCCGGAATTGGTGTCGACTGATGCTTTGAGGGAGTGCATTGCGGGAATCCGGCCTTTGCTTGATACCGACTCCTATGTCCATTGCCGCGACCACAATATTTATTTTGATGATGGTTTCAGTGAATTGGATTTCGATCACCCTGCGCTTTCGAAACTGCACACGGAAAACCGAAAGATTTGTGCTGATCAACTCACCGACAATCTGATCACCAAAATATATGAATGGCAGCCTCTGATTAATTTCATCGCGACAGTACTGGAAAAACCGCAATTGCACACCATGGACGACCCACTTGCACGTATCAACGTCATGGAGTATTCGGCGGGACAGATACTCAACTGGCATTTCGACAGAGCGGAATTCACCACGACTTTGCTGTTACAGAATGCGTCGTCCGGTGGTGAGTTTCAGTATCGCGCTGAGTTGAGAAGTGATGAAGACCCGAATTACGATGGGGTCGGCTTGATGCTGGCTGGACAGGATGATCAAGTAAAGACCTTGTCACTGAATCCGGGGACTTTAAACGTATTTCAAGGGCGAAACTCGGCGCATAGAATAACACCGGTTTCAGGCACTGAGTCGCGGATCATCGCTGTATTCGCCTACTATGAGACACCCAGTGCCGCTTTCAGCGATGATGAAAGACTGTATTTCTATGGAAGAACTGGACATTAGATCAGGCAAATCAGCCTGAATCCGTTCAGTTGTGAGCGAAAAGAGATGGTCGTCAATTTCTAAAACTGAACAACAGAGATTGTCACTTTTGAATATAATTCGGCTTTTTTACGAAAACATTTGGAGACATTCAATTTATGGTCGTTATTCGACTGGCGCGCGGTGGAGCGAAAAAAAGACCTTTCTATTCGATAGTCGTAGCTGACCGACGGCGTGCACCGACAGGAAAATTCATTGAACGTATCGGGTATTTCAATCCGATCGCGAGCGCCAACGAAGATAGCTTGAAGGTCGATCTGGAAAGAATCGACTATTGGCTGGCAAATGGGGCACAATTGTCGGACCGTGTCCGCCAGTTGGTTAAGTCATCAAGAGCCTCAGAAAATTGACTTTGTGGCGAGCGGGAAAGACAGGAATATAGTTGTAGCCCGCATCACAGATGCATTCGGAGTCAAAGGACAGGTCAAGATACGTACCTTCACCGAGGATTCTCAGACTCTCCTGGGATTTACAAATTGGATTGTGTCCGGTGCCGGATTCGGCGAACGTTCATTTGAAGTAGTCACAGCAAAATTCCAGAACAGTCACATTATTGCGACATTGGGAGGATTGACAACTCGAGAGGAAGCGCTGGAACTGAAGGGTTCCGAAATCTTGATTCCTCTGTCTGCACTACCTCAGCTCCCACCGGGAATTTTTTACTGGAACGAGCTTATTGGTTTGACTGTTGAGAATGCCGATGGTAAAGATTTGGGAACAGTCAAGGAAATCATTGAAACCGGTGCGAACGATGTCTTGGTGGTGCATGGAGAAAAGACTCATTTGGTACCTTATCTGGATAGTGTGATTTTGGAGGTGGACCTTAATCAGGGCACAATGCGCGTAGATTGGTTCGAAGATTTCTAGTTCATAGGTGACGAATTGATGCGGATTTCGGTACTGACTATATTCCCGCAGATGATTCAGGCCGTGACCGACTATGGTGTTGTCGGACGTGCGGTTGAAAACGAACTGGTTAGTATTGAATCGGTTGATCTTCGACCATTTGGACAGGGAAAGCACAAACATCTTGACGACAGACCTTTCGGGGGCGGACCTGGGATGGTGATGATGGCCGAACCCGTTGTAGAATGTGTCAATCAAAGGAAGCGGGAGGCGCGAAACGACACGCCAGTCATTTATCTCAGTCCACAAGGCAAACGAGTGGTTCATCAGGATATCTGTGAACTCGCCAAATTGCCGGAAATGATTTTGTTATGTGGACGATATGAGGGGATTGATCAGCGTGCTTTGGATATAATTGGCGCACAGGAGTTATCCATCGGTGACTACGTTCTATCCGGTGGGGAACTCGCGGCAATGGTGTTGATAGATGCCGTTGTCCGGCAAATTCCGGGTGTGTTGGGCAATGAACAATCCAGTTCGCAGGAATCTTTCACTGACGGATTGTTGGATTGTATACACTATACCCGACCGAAAATGGTGGCCGGGCGTGAGGTTCCGGCTGTTTTGCTGTCTGGCGACCACCAAGCAATACGGTATTGGCGATTGAAACAATCAATCGGGCGAACTTGGCTGTTGCGGCCCGATTTACTGGAAGAGCAAAATCTGAATAAGGTTCAGCAACAAGCATTGGCAGAATTTCAGGAAGAACACGAAAAGGAGCAAAAATGATGGCGAACGTGATTGAATCCATTGAAGCAGAACAGTTGCGGAGTGACATTCCGGATTTTTCTCCTGGCGATTCCGTTCGGGTGATGATTCTCGTTCGCGAGGGTAATCGGGAACGTCAGCAGGCATTTGAAGGTGTTGTGATCGCCAAGAGAAATCGCGGGCTCAATTCTTCCTTTACCGTCCGAAAGATTTCCTACGGAGAAGGGGTGGAGCGTGTGTTCCAGACACACAGCCCTTTGATTCACAGCATTGAAGTAAAACGCCGAGGCGCAGTACGCAGAGCCAAATTGTATTATTTGAGAGAGCGTACTGGAAAATCCGCTAGGATCAAAGAAAAGATCAAATAAACAAATTTTTATCGCTTTATATCAAAGCGAATTCTATTGTCGGTTTATTCGCTCCTGGAAGTAGGAGTTGGGAAGTTATCAATAATTATTTGCTCCAGTTGAAGAATCGACTTCAAACGCTAGATTGCTATCCGGCGTTTCGTAGTTATTCGCACATTCGCTCGTACACCTTTCAACTGATCCGATCTGCACTGTTCGCTGTCGCTTTCAGTCTCATGGCATCGACTGTCAACGCACAGTCAACGACCGAGGACGATGCCGACATTTTGGCTGGCGAGCAGGTAGACGCTTCCACAGAACCGGCCGAATTCACACCCCAAGATTCTGTCGATGGGACGGCCGGTGACGACCCATCGATGGTAGGATCTATTGTTGAATTTCCAGACCAGGTCACTCTCGATGAAATAAGACTGCTGATAGATCAGGGCATGCTTCAGCTGGCTTATTCTTCGTTGCAGAGAGAACGTTCGACTTACGAACGTACGGATGATTGGATCGAGTGGGAAAGCGTATATTTCAATGTTGCCAGGATGTTGAATGACTGGACCGGCATACTGACCCGATCGAAGGAAATATCAGAAACCATTCCCTATGAGTTCTATACCGAATTGCAGATGCATGCTGTCTATGCGGGTCTTCATCTCGGGCAGATAGATGTCGCAAAGCAAAGATTACGCCATCTAATCTGGGAACTGCCGTACGATCAGGGCAAAATGATTCAATGGCGGGAGTTGATGGTACAGTGCTATCTTGCTGAAGGGGCGACTGATGAGGCCCGTGTAGCGATGTCTGCGTTTTTCCGTGATTATCGGCCAAGTGCCCCAGAGTGGGAACATCGATACGCTCGAACACTATTTGTTACGGGTCACACTCAGGAAGCCCTCAGTCGGGTTGCTGCGCTTCAGACAAAGGAAAGCAAACTTCTGGTTCTTTATTACGACTACCTGTCAGGAAATCTCACACCATTGCAGGTAATTCAGGCTGGTTTGGAATTGGAGCCCGAATTTGCCAGTCGACCCGAACTTGAATTGGAATTATGGGCGTTGGTCGAGTCAGCAGCGCGCGACGTAAATGACTTGGAGTTACAGGTTACAGCGATAGAAAACGGCTTGTCGGTAAACTACGACACAGAAAAGACATCTTCTCCGGTCTGGGTGGTTGATCCTGTCACCGAGCAACAGTTGCTGGAGGCGTATGCAGAACTGGCGGTATCGGTTGGATATGATTTCAACCTTGTGATCGGAGATGACTTGCGCTGGTTCAGTCTTGGACAGGAATTCGATATAACAGCACCCGTTATCGCAAGAGCGATCTTCGCTTTTCTCGCTACACAGACTTCCGATCCCGAAATCTACAAAGCGAGTGTATTTGACATGGCACAGAATATGGATTCCAGTGGCTTGGACTACCTGTTGGATTCATTGTTCGTACGGCTAAAGCACTTTGATGTCGCTGCAGTATCGTCTCCCATTCAGTCTAAACTTGCCAATCGGGCACTTAGAAGAAAAGACTATGTGACAGCGCTGGACATCATGGTGTCCATGGATGAGCCCGAAGACCCTGGAGAGCTGATGATACATATTTTACGCAGGGCACGTACTGCAGTCGCAGTAAAAGAGCATGAAATCGCCTATCAACTTATTGCTCGACTGATTGAAAATTTGCCTTCTGATGTGGAGCAGGCTACAGTAGACCGAATCATGCATACCATTTTTGATTTGCAAAACAGTGGAATCCATGAATATTCCATTTCGCTATTCCGAAATCTCTACGAAAAAACGACAGATATTCAAACGAAACGTGAAATCCTTCGCTGGGTATCAGAATCTCTGACTGCTCAGTTCAAGAATGCAGAAGCCTCCGAAATGCTATTGCGCTCAGCTCGAATGGGAGGGAAATGGAACGACAGCTGGGGTAAATCCGCTCGCCTGGAAGCTGCAGACCAACTGGTGATATCGGAATTTTTTGATGATGCCAGAATACTTTATGAAGAACTCAAGGACGATTCGCTGGACCCGAGAAGTAAAGCCTTGATTGCCAATCGATTAAAGAATTTGCCGGACTCGTAACTGGAGCTCAGTATGCCGAATCCAGATACTACAGAAATCTTGCTAGAGGATGCACGTTTGATCGATCAGTTCACGGACACACTCTGGTCAGAATTTGGATTGGCAGAGGCGACACTTGAAGCCTACACTCTGGACTTGAGAGCGTTCGCGAAATGGCAGAATGCCAGCAGAAAGTCCCTTCTGGAAGCATCCCGAAGCGATGTCATGGGGTATCTTGGCAGTCGCGCAGACTATAGCGCCCGTTCAACATCCAGGCAGCTGAGTGCATTGAGGCGTTTTTACCGATTCTGTCTGATGGAACAACTTTTGCAAACATCTCCAACTGAAAATGTGAGTTCTCCATTTCTCGGAAAACCCTTGCCAAAATCATTGACTGAAGATGAGGTGGAGTTGCTGTTGAACGCGCCGGATACCACCACATCTCTGGGTATAAGAGATAGATCGATGTTGGAGACGCTCTACGGTGCGGGACTGCGAACGTCGGAACTGATCAATCTTTCGGTTAACTCGGTGAGCCTGCAAAACGGTTGGGTTCGTCTTACAGGTAAAGGCTCAAAGGAACGGCTGGTTCCTCTCGGTGAATATGCTGTTGACTGGCTTGAAACATATCTAGGCAGTCACCGCAAGAATCTACTGAAACAAAAGGTCAGTGATGATTTATTTGTGACGATTCGCGGCAGGAAAATGACGCGTCAGGCGTTCTGGCTGAATGTTCGGAAGTACTCGACAGCAGCTGGGATCAAAACCGAATTGACACCACATTCATTGCGTCATTCGTTCGCCACGCACCTGTTGAACAACGGAACCGATCTTCGAACGATTCAGCAACTGCTGGGACATAGTGATCTGTCAACTACCCAGATTTATACACATATCTCGAAGCAGCGTCTGGCGAATCTGCTCCAACAACATCATCCTAGAGGCTAGTGCAGGATGCGAGCCAAGATACGCCGATATTTAGGTACCAGATCATTGTCTGGTCCCAACATTTCAAATGCCTTGATCAGTGTCTTTCTGCCGGCATCGTCATCGAATGAACGGTTTTCCCTGACGATTTCCAACAATGATTCCAAAGCGGTTTCGAAATGACCCTGAACCAGTTTGATTACTGCAAGTTGAAAGCGGGCGTCCCAATCCTCGGGATCTTGGGTGATTCGGTTACGCAATTCAGCTTCGGGGGAAGCATTTTCGACAACATCAATGAAGTCGAGTTTCGCGGCTATTTGTTTGTACTCGGGCCTTTCGGTCGCATCTTGGATCTTCGAAAGGGAATCGCGTGCACTTTGAATATCGTTCTGTCGCAGATAAATGTCCGCAAGCCGCAGTTTCGACTCATCAGTGTCTTCTGATTGGAGCAGATCAATCGCTTGGGAGTGTTCGCCATGACTCAACAATTCATCAATCGGGTCCGGAACTTCATCTTTATCGGCAACGACATGCTTCGAAAGAAACTGCTTGACAGCGTCTTTGGGTAGGGCACCCATGAATCCGTCGACCACATCGCCATTTTTCACCAGATATACAGTGGGCACACTGCGTATGCCGAATTGTCCCGCAAGCGCCTGATTGTCATCAATGTTGATTTTTACAAAGTGCAGATTGTCGCCGTACTCGGTGGAGACTTCCTCGAGTATCGGGGTAAGGGTTTTGCAAGGTCCACACCACGGTGCCCAAAAATCTACAAGAACGGGTACAGTGTTAGATTTTTCAATGACTTCCGCCAGAAAGTTACTGGCATCAACATCAACAGTGCCCGGACTGTGAGCGGAAATCTCTTCCCCCTGCAATTGAAACATGGAATATCCTCACTTCAACAGTAGCAATCCTTTGGCGCTCCCTAGGGGAATCGAACCCCTGTTCCCGGCTTGAGAGGCCGATGTCCTGACCGCTAGACGAAGGGAGCGAGTATGAGTAGAAAATGGTATCACAATTTACAATGCTGATGTTCAATGCAGCCATCGAAGAATGACCGAACCTCGAATCATTCAACAAAGTGAGCATGGAATCGTCATCAACCAATTGAGCGATCGAGCGGTTGAGGTTGTTCACAAACTGAACAGTGCCGGTTTCACGGGTGAACTGGTTGGTGGTTGTATTCGCGATCTACTGCTCGGCAAGCGGCCGAAAGATTTCGATGTCGCCACGAATGCCACACCGGAACAGGTGAAGAACCTGTTTGAGAGAGCTGTCGTCATCGGTCGCCGGTTTCGTTTGGTCGAAGTACGAATCGCTCGTGAGATCGTCCAAGTTGCAACCTACCGTACCGCTCCGGGCTTCTCTGGTCGTTATGGTAGACTGCGTAATTTTTCATCAAAAGGGAAGATTCTCAAAGACAACAACTACGGAGACATTGAGCAGGATGCGTTTCGACGCGACTTGACGATCAATTCGCTTTTTCTGAATCCATCTGATATGACCATATTGGACTATACAGGAGGACACGAAGATATCCAAGCCGGTATGGTTCGGGTGGTCGGAAATTCGACAGAACGATATCAGGAAGATCCCGTACGAATTCTCAGAACAATTCGCTTTGCTGCGGCTTTGGATTTTGAAATTGATTCGGAGTCTGCCAAACCCATTCCATCTCTTTCCAGATTGCTGGTTGACGTATCCAACTCGAGATTGGCAGAGGAGGTCAAGAAATTGTTTTTCAGTGGAAATGCGGTCTCGACTTTCGGACTGTTGAACGAATTTGGTGTTTTCACTGATCTTTTTCCATGCTATTCAAAGGTCCATGGATACAGCATGGATGAAAGTACGTTGCAATGGCTTACTGCGTTGTGCCAGGAGATGGATGTTCGAGTTCAGAACGCGGAACCTCTGAGTTTATCTTATACTTTGGCAGCCATTTTGTGGTTGCCGTACAGTCGCGCATTGCGCCGGGAAAATACTCGACGTAATGGTAAAAATTTCGAATCAACACGTCTTGCGCGGGATGTACTGAATCTACAGAATCGAAGCATCTACATTTCTAAAGTCAACAAGCATCATATTCTTGAAATCTGGCGACTGCAGAAAAAAATGCAACAGGTAAGGCCGGGCACTCGAAGCATTGTCGAAAATCCCAGGTTTAGAGCGGCTGTCCGCTTGCTGGAACATCGGACAAGATTTGATGAAGTGACTAGAAAAGCGAGTCTGGGATGGACAAAAATTCGAGACAGTCAACCTGTCACCCGGAGAAGACATGTCAGACGCAGACGTCGATTCAAGCCAATGGTCAGAACTTGAAGGAACCTAAGACCATAGTCTCCTATATCGGAATCGGAAGCAATCTTGACGATCCCCAGAGTCAGGTGCAAGCCGCTCTGGATGCTCTTGATGCGCACGAACACTGTGATGTCATTCGTCGATCTTCCCTATACACGTCTGAACCTGTGGGTTTTGCGGATCAGCCCGATTTTATCAACGCAGTATGTTCACTCACGACAACGCTTGAACCGTATCAATTGCTGTGCGAATTACTGGACATGGAAAAAACAATTGGCAGAGTTCGTTCTCACCTTCCTAATCGACCTCGTCGAATTGATCTTGATCTTTTACTGTATAGTACGCGACAAATTAATTCCCTAGATCTTATCGTTCCACACCCTAGAATGCATGAGCGCCGCTTTGTTTTGGAGCCACTGGTCGAGATTGCGCCGGACGAAATCATTCCCGGTAAAGGATTTGCAAAATTTCTTCTCAAAGAATGCAAAGGTCAGGAAGTCGTCAGAATCGGATGAAAACAGATGATATCTATCATAATTTGATTTGCTGGACAATTATCAGAATTGAGATTAGCAGTTAGTAACGAGGACGGAATTTATGAATGTATCTGGTCAGCCAACACGCGTGCTCTCCGGCATGCGACCAACCGGCAGGCTACATCTTGGACACTACCACGGTGTGATAAAACCCTGGGTGCAATTGCAACATGATCACCAATGCTTCTATTTTGTAGCGGATTGGCATGCATTGACCACCGAGTTTGAAGCGGTCAATGAGAAGACCATGAGGGAAAATGTCTGGGATATGATTATTGATTGGCTGGCATCTGGTGTGGATCCTGAGCTGGCCACAATTTTCATTCAATCTCGGGTTCCAGAGCACGCTGAACTTTATCTGTTGCTATCAATGATCAGTCCGCTCGGCTGGCTTGAACGCGTTCCGAGCTTTAAGGACCAGCAAGAGAAACTAAAGAATCGGGATTTATCGACTCACGGTTTTCTAGGTTATCCCGTACTGCAAAGTGCCGATATCCTGATGTATCGGGCATCATTGGTGCCGGTAGGAGAAGATCAGGTGCCTCATATTGAACTGACGCGAGAGATTGCGCGCAGGTTCAACGCGATTTTCGGACGAGAACCGGATTTTCGTGAAAAAGCAGAACAGGCTATTCGGAAATTGGGCAAGAAGCTCGGACGGCGTTATCGGGACTATCAGCAGGCCTATACCGAACGAGGCGATGATTTAGCGCTGTCGGAAGCGCATGAACTTTTGGAGAATGTGTCCAATCTCTCGCGAGTCGACCGGGATCGACTGATGGGTTTTCTCGAAGGTGGCGGCCGGCAGATTCTAACCGAGCCCGAGGCATTTCTTACCGAAGCGTCGAAGGTGCCCGGACTGGACGGGCAGAAAATGTCAAAATCGTATGGAAATGCAATTTACTTACGTGATGATCGAGACCGTATCAATAAAAATGTCCGTTCAATGCCTACAGATCCCGCGCGCGTTCGCCGTAACGACCCCGGTAATCCCGACAAATGTCCTGTTTGGGACCTGCATAAAATTTATACCGAAGACTCGACAAAGAAGTGGATTCGCGAAGGCTGTACCACTGGTTCCATTGGTTGTCTGGACTGCAAGGCGCCATTGATTGACTCGCTGTTGCAGGAACAGGACCAGCATGCTGAACGGGCGAAGCCTTACATTGAGGATCAGGGGTTTCTCAAAAGAGTGATTGCTGATGGTTGCGAACGAGCAGGTGCCGTGGCAGAAGCGACGATGAGTGAGGTTCGTCGTCACGTAGGCACTGCAGGATATCGTTATTAGAATTGGAAAAACACCCTCAAGCAACTGAACAGATTGATTCGGTTCCGAAGGAACGAGTAATCCCGACTGACCTTTTTATACCTCCTGATGCTTTGGAGGTCATAACGCAGGATTTCGAGGGACCGCTTGATCTATTGCTTTATCTCATACGAAAGAACAGCTTTGATGTTTTGAATATCCCGGTCGCCGAGATTGCCGATCAGTATGCGAAATATATAGACTTGATGCAGAAGATTCAGCTGGAACTGGCCGGTGAATATCTGGCTATGGCGGCGACACTGGCACAAATCAAATCCAGGTTGTTGCTTCCTCCCAAACAGTCAGAGTCCGATGATGAAGAAGAGATTGACCCTCGTCTGGAATTGGCGCGGCGCCTTCAGCAATACGAGATTTTCAGGAATGTCGCTGAAATTTTGAATGGCAGGCCGAGAGTAGGGCGAGATGTATTTCTAGGTCATGCCAAGGGAGTTGTCCGCAATATCACACCATTGTACGAAAGAGTCGACCTGAGTGACTTAATCGAGGCGTTTCAGGGAGTTCTCCAACTCGCAGACCAGAATGCAGCTATTGTTATGCAAAGAGAGAACTTGTCTGTGAAGGATAAGGTTGACGAGATAATCCAAAGATTGCGAAGGACCAATCAATTACGCTTCGATGAAATTTTTGATAAACGGAAGGGTCGAGCTGGAATGATTGTCGCATTTCTTGCGCTACTCGAACTGATCAATTCCAAAAAAATCTACGCGATGCAGGCTGATGCTGATTCTCCAATTAATATTCGCCTCAATGACTGACTGCCATGGACTTTCAGGAATTGAAAAAAATTATTGAAGCGGCGGTTTTGACATCCGAAGTTCCGGTGTCTCTTGAACAACTGAGCAGTCTTTTCAACGAGCAGGACAAAGTGCAGATACTGGACGTTGAGCGTGCGTTGCTTGATGTGGAAAGGGATTGTGAGAATCGCGGTGTGGAGCTTAAGAAAATCGGGGGTGGGTACCGTTACCAATCCCGCGAGGAATATGCTGAATGGTTGCGCCGGTTGTCGGAAATTCGACCTAGGCGATATTCGAGAGCGTTAATGGAAACACTGTCAATCATTGCATTTCGTCAGCCGGTTACGAGAGGTGATATCGAGAACATTCGAGGAGTTTCTGTTTCAACGGAGATTATGCGGACTCTACTGACGAACGAATGGATAGAGCAAGCGGGTTACAAACAGGTCCCGGGACGACCAGCATTGTTCAAGACAACGCTGAAGTTTTTGGAATATTTCAATCTTGAATCACTTGACGACCTGCCGGCTTTGGATTTGCTGGAGAGACAGGCGTCTTCAGATTCCCCTCCCGCAGACGACCATGAAGCGAAAGACTGACTTCGCGATGTTACTCGGTTCCTGCTTGAATTGTTGCGATTATGAGCGAGCGAATTCAGAAATTTCTGGCTCGTGAAGGTTTCGGTTCCAGAAGAAAAATCGAACAATGGATCCAGGCAGGGCGCGTTCGGCACGACGGTGGTGAATATAAACTGGGCGATCGAGTCGATTTTGGCGACATTGTTGTTGTCGACGGCAGACGTATTCAAGTCAGTGGAGTTCTGTCAACGACCCGGGTGATCGCATATCACAAAAGACCGGGTGAAGTTTGTAGCCGGAACGACCCTGCAGGTCGCCCGCTTACATTTGACTCCCTGCCGCCGATTCAACATGGTCGATGGGTCTCTGTTGGAAGGCTTGATGTCAATACGACAGGCTTGCTATTGTTCACCAATAACGGCGGTCTTGCGAATTCACTCATGCATCCAAGCAACCAGATTGAAAGAGAATATCTTTGTCGCGTATTTGGCAGTGTATCCGAGCAGAATTTGGCTGCATTGCGAGCAGGCGTAAGATCTCGGAGTGATATTTTATTTTTTGACCAGATTGATTTGCTGAAAGGGCGTGGACGCAACCAGTGGTATAGAATCATTCTGAAGCAGGGCAGGAATCGCGAGATTCGTCGGGCTTGGGAAGCTGTCGGCAATCAGGTCAGCAGACTGAAAAGAGTTCGATACGGAAGTATTCGGTTGGAAGAAGACCTTCCCAAGGGACAGTGGAAGGAACTGGATAAGGAACAGACATCAGAACTGATGCAGTTTATGAAATCACCTGTCTAAGTTAATGTGTGTGGGAAAGCATTGATTCGGCGTTCGTTTTTCGATTGAAATCAAGTGGTTGCCCAAATTATGGATTGATTGCAAATCTCATCCGTCGCTATTCCACAATATTGACGAAATCTCGGGCACCGTATCGACTACAAAATCCGCTCCCCAGGACATCGGATCGTCTCCTGGTGGAATGTAACCGTAAGTCACCGCCAAAGTCCCAACTCCCGCTGCGCTACCGGCCTCAATGTCGCGTACAGAATCTCCGACGAAAAGGCAACTATTCGGTGCTGTATCCGCCAGTTTGCAGGCATGAGTGACCGGCAGGGGGTGAGGCTTTCTTTTTGGCAGGGAATCGCCACCGATTACACAAGCAACACTGCCGGCGAGGTCAAGCTGATCCACCAGCCTCAAAGTCAGGTATTCCGGTTTGTTCGTAACAATTCCCCATAGCATGCCAGACTCCATGCACCGGTTCAGGATCGCCTGTATTCCTGGAAATAACCTTGTATGTACACAGAGATAATTTTCATACAAACCGAGAAACCTTGAGCGAAGTTCCTCATATCGTTTTTCACCGGGTGAACAACCAAACCCCAACCGAAGCAGGGCAGGCGTTCCGTTGGAGACGTGCGGACGCAGTTTTTCGAAAGCAATAGGTTCTCTGGACTCTTCTCTGAGAAGATAATTCAATGCATTCGCCATGTCCCTTGCCGTGTCAGCGAGGGTACCGTCCAAATCAAACAGCGCGAGACGATACTTCTTCAAGATCGTACGCAATGGGCGATGTAGTTGACTTCGACCCCTGACGAGTGTCGAAACGATTGATTCAGCGGGTTGTATTGCAGTCCGATGAGTGATTGCATCCTGATCCCGGCACTTCTGCACCATTGGTTGAGTTCCGAGGGCCGGATGAAACTGCTATGCTGATGCGTGCCCCTGGGCAGTGTATTGAGAATGTATTCTGCGCCGACAATTCCGATCAACCAACTTTTGAAAGTTCGATTCAAGGTCGAAAAATACAGGTTTCCACCTGACTTTATCAGCTGACTGCAAGCCTTTATGGTTGAGACAGGGTCGGGAACATGCTCCAGTAATTCCATACAGGTGATGATATCGAACTTTGCTTCATGCTTTTCTGCATAATCTTCGACAGTTGAATGAACGTAATGGATATCCAGATTGCTTTCCCGCAGATGTAATTTCGCCACTTGTAACGATGCTTCGCTAACGTCCAGACCGGTGACGTCAGCATTTTCCCGTGCAAGGGATTCGGACAGGATTCCCCCACCACAACCGACATCAAGGATCGTCGTTCCTGCAACAGGAGATTTTTCCAGTATGTATTGAAGTCTCAGTGGATTTAGCATGTGTAGAGGTCGGAACTTTCCCTGAGGGTCCCACCATTGCTCGGCAAGTCTGGAAAACTTATCGACTTCAGCGTTGTCTACATTCGATGAATTCATGCAATTCCTGCCAAGCTATGAAAACTCAACTGCCGCTTGAAATCCGCGATTGCCACCGATCTGCCAGTGCCATGCATTCTGAATGATCGATCGTTGTCAGTACCCCGGAATTGAGTACACGATTACCACCGATCCAGACATCGGTCACCTGGTTGCGTGTCGCGGCATGCACGATTTGTGCTGTTGGACTGTACAACGGCTTTGACTGCAGGACATTGAGATCCATTGCTGTTATATCGGCCAGTTTTCCGACTTCGAGACTGCCGGTTTCATGCGCGATACCCAGGCATTTCGCACCATTTATCGTAGACATTCTAAGTGCCTCACTCACAGGAACATCTGCTGGGTTTCCGGACCCACCTTTGGCAAGCAAAGCCGCAAATCTCGTTTCTTCAAGCATGTTCAAACTGTTATTGCTGGCAGCACCATCGGTACCGATGGCCACATTGACATTTTGATCGAGCAAGTCACTGACCGGGCAAAAGCCGCTTCCGAGTTTCAAATTAGATTTTGGACAATGCGCGACGTTGCTCCCAGCGTCAGCAAGCATTGCTATTTCTTCGTCCAGCAATTGAGTTGCATGAACTGCGAGCAGTTGGTGATTGACCAAACCGAGATCCTTCATACGCTGAATGGGACGAACGCCGTACTGATCCAGCGAGTCCGTGACTTCCTGAGCTGTTTCATGGACATGCATATGTATACCGAGACTGTGCGCATCTGCGATTTTCATAAGCTTTTCGAAAGTGGGGTTCGCCACTGTATATGGTGCATGGGGCGCCAGCATCGTGGTAACGAGGTCGGAATTCTTAAACCTGTGGTACAAAGCCAGTCCCTTTTCAAGGTATTCATCCGGCGAACTCGCCCAGACTGTAGGAAACTCCAAAGCGATCATACCGAGAGATACCCGCATATTGGATTGTTCAGCAATCTCGCCGACTTCATCAGGAAAGAAATACATGTCGTTCATACATGTTGTTCCGCTCATAATCGCTTCGGCAAAAGCTAGAAGCGCTCCTTCCCGGGCGAACTCTCGGTTGACCCACTTTCCTTCAAGCGGCCATATGTGCTGTTCCAACCAAGGCTGGAGGGGTAAATCTTCCGCGACACCTCGAAACAACGACATGGAAGCATGGGTATGGGCGTTTACCAAACCCGGTATTAATGCATGTCCGCTGAGCGCTACACGCTCGGTTGCCTTGAATTTCCGGCTTACTTCCGGAGTAGGCAGAATTTCTCGGATTCGATCTGCGACGACTACGATACTGTGATTTTCCAATACCGTGTCTGATTCATCGACAGTGATGACCCAACTTGCGTCTATGATGGTGTCTGCTAGTCGCATATCTGAACTGCTCGATTGTTCATGTTCGGAGAATTATCTCCAGTATCAATACTGACTTCCACTTCGTCGGAATGTCGTGACTTTAAGAGGTGCCTGTATGACAGTTCTCAAGTCGGTGGTTCGACCCTGATTGTCAGGATGTCCATATCGTAATATTGTTGGTGGTGGACCGATGAGGCCATATGTCGCAACAGTCTTATCGATATTTCCCTCTCAGTGGAAGTGTCTTCCAGCTGCTCGCCCAGCAGAGCGATTCTGTCCTGCAGATTATGTTCTGCACCACCTGCGATAAATTCCAGTACGGCAGCGCCTTCTTCTTTGTGTGCATTCAGCAACAGGCGTTGCGGAGTATCCTTGTCGCTACTCTCAAGAAGTGTCAGCAAGGACTCTTCACTGACGGACTCAAGGCGAATTGCCATTTTCTCATCCCAACCGCAGTAGATTGTGAACTTTTGAAGAAACTCTCTGATTTGAGTCAGGGATGAAACGTTGAAATCAACTTCAATCTTTTTACGTTTCGGTTCAATGAGTTCGAGGAACAGCGTCATGAGAATCGCAGTCAGACCACCTGCGGTCATGCCATTTTTTAGCATTTGGCCGGTGTACTGCTCCAATAGCTCGGGGAAAATCAGATCTGCCTGACACCCGACTCCAACCCAGTATGCCACACCCACGACCAATCCTTTTCGATAATCGATGCCGTCATTAATGATGATTTTCATGCCAACCACAAACAGAAGCGCAAGAAGCACCGTCAGATAAGCTGCCGCGACGGGTCCTGGTATTGCCAGAATGACTGCAATACCTTTCGGTACGAAAGCGAGTATGACATAGATCACGCCAAGTGCGACACCGACGGTTCTTGCGCCAACTCCTGTCAGCTCTGTTACTGAGACACTCGTCGAATAGGTTGTGTTCGGAACGGTACCCGCGATTCCGGACAGCAGATTACCCAGGCCATCTGCATTTACAGCACCTTGCACAACCTTGAAGTCGACCGCCGGAGGCGATCGTCTTGACACCCGCTGAATAGCGATTGAATCGCCGACGGTTTCGACTGCACCGATCATTGTGACCAGTATGAAGGCCGGCAGCAATGTCCAGAACACAGAATTGAAACTCAGATCGAACCCGGGCCAATCTCCATCGGGAAGCCCAATCCAACCCGCACCGGCGACGCTTGCCGTGTCGTATAGACCGTAATATCCGGAAACGATCGATCCGACAACTACGCCGGCTACAGGTGCCCACAACCTCATTACACCCTTGGCCTTCAACGCAATCGCTAGGATTACCGCTATGGTGACGAACGCACAAATCGGCCCAGCCTGCGAGGCGCTTCCTTCCGGAACATCATCCAGTAAATCGAAAATAATCGGCATCACAGCGACTGGAATCAACATGATTACAAGTCCGGCTACGGGCGGGGTTAGAATTCGTCTGAAAATTGATAGCTTGGCTGCGAGTATGAACTGGAATATCGATGACAGAATCACCAGTGTTGCCAGCATCGCAGGACCGCCTTGCGCAATGGCAGTCACACAAACTGCGATGAACGCGCCTGACGATCCCATAACCAGGACATGACCGGCACCGATCTTACCGACTCGCACCGCTTGTACGATGGTAGTGATTCCGCTGATCGCAACGGCCGCGAATACTGCCCACGACAGATATGCCGCGCTTCCACCGCCAGCGTTGACGACAATTGCGGGAGTGAATACAGTGCCACCGACACACAGCACAGCGAACTGCAGACCCAGTCCGATAGTCAGTGGAATCGGTGGCTTTTCATCTGGTTCGAAACGAACGCTTGAGGTGATATTGATATTTGGGTCAGCCATCAAGTTGGAATGTTGTTGAGTATGATCGAGTGGAGGTGATTATATTGAAAATTGCTGAGTGGAACGCGCAAGCCACTACATCCATAATCTGTCGACTCTGCCCATGCTACCGAGCTACCCTACACCGTGCCGGGTGTTTGCTCTATTCCTGCCGCGCACCTTCACTTGCTTAGGCGTCAGAATATCTGGCCGTGATGCAGCAAAGCTCTGCTGCACAATAGGCTCAACAATTGAACCGATGAAAGGGCGAGCTTGCCGAATCGTGGTTACGACGTTGGTCCAGCTATGAATTCGGGGCTGTTTGGCTAGCCCTACGTACCTCAATTGTGATAAAATCAACAGTGAATTATGAATCTCTCCACTCCAACCGCCAGGCACCTGTTTCCGTGCCTGTTTTCCGAAAATTCGCAATTAGATTAAAAGGTTGATCTGTGTCCGTTATCGCGAAGAAAACCCTAATCGCTGATCTGGAAAACGAGATGCGTCAGTCGTATCTCGATTACGCGATGAGCGTGATCGTGGGACGAGCATTACCAGATATTCGCGACGGTCTAAAACCCGTTCATCGTCGTATTCTGTATGCGATGCATGATCTGAAAAACGACTGGAATAAGCCGTATAAAAAGTCAGCACGTATCACCGGTGATGTGATCGGTAAATATCACCCGCACGGCGATTCCGCAATATACGACGCGATCGTTAGAATGGCGCAGGAATTTTCCATGCGGTATCCGTTGATTGACGGGCAGGGAAATTTCGGGTCGGTTGACGGTGATGCAGCGGCGGCCATGCGTTACACCGAAATCCGATTATCCAGACTGGCGCATGAGTTGCTGGCGGATATTGACAAGGATACCGTGGATTTCGGCCCGAACTACGATGAGACCGAACTGCAGCCGCTGGTTCTTCCGACGCGCTTGCCAAATCTGTTGCTGAACGGTTCGGAAGGAATCGCTGTCGGCATGGCGACCAAGGTTCCACCGCATAATCTGGCCGAGACAATCAATGCGTGTCTCGCCTTGATCCAAAATGATGGATTGACGACAAGCGAATTGATGACTTACATCCCGGGCCCCGATTTTCCGACTGCTGGAATCATCAATGGCCAATCCGGAATAGTCCAGGCATACACTACTGGACGAGGGTCAATTCGATTACGTGGCAGGGTTGAAATCGAGCCTATGAAAAAGGCGAACAGACAGGCACTGATCATCACCGAACTGCCGTACCAGATTTTGAAAGCCCGACTGATCGAACAGATTGCGGAGTTGGTGAAAGCGGGCACGCTTGACGGGATCAGCATGGTGCGCGATGAGTCTGACAAATCAGGGATGCGAGTAGTTGTTGAGCTCAAAAGCGGTATCAATCCTGAAGTGGTGGAGAACAACCTTTACAACTTCACCAGGCTTGAATCAACGTATGGCATCAATTTCGTCGCGCTTGAAAACAACCAGCCACGCTTGTTCAATCTCAAGGAGTTGCTGATCGGATTTATCCGGCATCGACGCGAGGTCGTCACGCGTAAACTGGAATTCGAACTGCGAAAAGCGCTGGCGCGTGCTCACCTTTTGGAAGGACAGGCGGTTGCGCTGTCCAATATCGATGAGATGATCGCCATCATTCGGGAATCGAAAGGAGGTCCGGAAGCCAGAGAACGATTGATGCAACGACCTTGGGACCCGAGTATCGTCAAGCAATTGATCGCCCAAAACGGTGCTGGTGGTTCAATCGGTAGTTCGGATACCCGGAGCGTCGGTCTTACTCCGGACGGTTATATGCTTTCTGAGGAGCAGGCCGTCTCGATCTTGCAGATGCGTCTGCAGAATCTTACAGCGCTTGAACAGGACAAGGTATTCGACGAATTCAAGGAGATTTTGACGCGGATCGAACGAACCAAGGCGATCCTTGCCTCTCAGGAATTGCTGATGCGGGAGATTTCCGATGAGTTGATTGAGCTGCGGGATCAATACGGCAAGAACGACGAAAGACGCACCGAGATAATCGAAAACGCGTTGGACTTGGACAACGAAGATCTCATTGAGCGCGAAGATGTCGTGGTGACAATTTCTGATGCGGGATATGCAAAACAGCAGCCGATTTCAGAATATCGGTCTCAGAATCGCGGAGGTCGGGGTAAAACCGCGACCACTCATAAATCGGACGATTTTGTCCGTACGATGTTTACCGCAAACACGCACAACATGCTACTTTGTTTCACCAGCCTTGGAAAGGTATATTGGACTAAAGTGTATCGACTTGAGCGGGCAGGGCGAACCGCTAAAGGACGACCTTTGGTGAACGTATTGCCTGCTTTGGCCGAGGGGGAGCGCGTTACTGCGGTATTGCCGATTCGCGATGACAATGGCGGGAAATTCATTGTGATGGCTACACGCAAGGGTCGAATAAAAAAATGCTGTGTCGAGAAGTTCTCGCGCCCAAGACCGAGTGGACTGCGGGCACTGACACTGAACGACGGCGATGAACTGGTCAATGTTAAGTTTGCAAGCGGGAACAGTGATGTTTTGTTGGTCAGTGATGCCGCTCGACTGGTCCGATTCAACGAGAGCCAAGTGCGAGCGATGGGCCGCACGGCTGCTGGAGTGCGAGGAATAAAATTGGAATCGGGACAAAGGCTTATCTCGATGCTGTGCATCGATCCCGAAGATCAAAGCCAGATGGCGTTGCTCGTTTCTTCTGATGGTATTGGCAAGCGCACGGAAATCAGTGAGTTTCCGAGGAAATCTCGAGCGGCAAAAGGTGTTTATGTGCTGCCTGCGACACGACGCAAGAAGGTGAAAATGATCGATGTCTTGCTGGTCCGCGATGACGACCACATTATGCTCATCACCGACGGCGGTACTTTGATCAGAACCACCGCAAGTTCAATCTCGAAATATTCGAGAACCGCAGCTGGTGTGCGATTGATCAATCTGCAAGAAAATGAGAATCTTGTTGGTGTGGCGATTGCCTCCGATGACGAGCCGGATGTTGAAGCTGAAGAAAACTCAACGATTGATGTCTCTGACCAGTAACTAATCCTACCTTCCTAATTTGATCATGGACCTGGCATCCTTACGCAAGGAAATTGATGCGATTGATATTGAATTGCAGAATTTGATAACGAAACGCGCGCGTCTGGGCGTCAAGATTGGGCAGATCAAGAGCCAACAGAAAAATCCCCAGTATTTCGTGCCCGAGAGGGAGTCCAAGATTCTGAATGATGTCGTTGAGCGAAACAAGAATGGCTTGCTGAGCGACAAGGACATGACCCAGATTTTCAGGGAGATCATCTCTGCGACACGGGCTTTGGAAAAGCCGATTCGGATTGCCATTCTCGGTCCTGAGGGAACATTCACCCAGGCAGCAGCTCACAGTCATTTCGGTCATTCATTTAACACTGTGTTTCGACCGACGATAAATGACGTCTTCTCTGCTGTGGAGCTGGAAAACGCGATGTATGGAGTTGTTCCGGTCGAAAATTCAATTGAGGGTGTCGTCAACAGTACTTTGGACCGTCTTTTCGATTCCCCCCTGCAGTTATGCGGTGAAATTGAGCTTCGGGTGGAACATGCTTTAATCAGTCAAGCCGACAATGTGTCAAAAGTCAAGAAAGTATTGGCTCATCCGCAGGCTTTGGCACAGTGTCGTAACTGGCTGAGTCGAAATTTACCCGACGCTGAACTTGTCCAGGTCAGCAGCAATGCAAAAGCGGTGGAGGTTATAAGCAACGAGATGGAGTCGGCGGCGATTGCCAGCGAGGCAGCCGCTGATATTTACGGAGTCAGCATCCTCAGGTCGAATATTGAAGACCGTGTCGGCAACACTACGCGATTTCTTGTCATCGGTAAAATCACTGTTGGACCGACCGGAAATGACAAAACAAGTATTATGGTGTCAAAGAAGAATGAAGTTGGTTCGTTGGTTGAATTACTTGAGCCCTTTGCGAGATTGGGTGTGAATATGTCGAAAATCGAATCCCGTCCGAGTGGGAAGGCGATGTGGGAGTATGTGTTCTTCATTGATTTCGAAGGACATGCACAGGATGACAAAATCAAACGACTTTTCGAAGAATTGAAAGAAAAGGCACCTCTGTTCAAACTGCTGGGATCGTACCCCCGAACTGCTCGTTGATGTCAAGTCGTTTCTCTCCCTATGACCTGGTTTCATCGGGACTGGGTAGTCTCAGACCATATGATCCCGGGAAGCCACTCGAAGAGCTTGAACGGGAATATGGAATTTCCGATGCAGTCAAGGTCGCATCAAATGAGAACGCGCTTGGCGCTTCCCCGCAGGTTCTCAAACTGATCAGAAGTCGGGCGAGCAACATACACCGTTATCCAGATGGTTCCGGGTATGACCTGAAGAAAGAATTGGCTGTCCGTCACGGTGTTGGAGCAGATCAGATTTGCCTGGGTAACGGCTCGAATGATGTACTGGATTTGTTGGCTCGCGTTTTTGTCAGGCCCGGTCAAGCCGGAGTGATTTCCCGTCACGCGTTCATCGTCTATTATCTGTCGCTCATTTATACACACGCGGAAATCCGTGTTGTCGACGCGAAGGAATATGGACATGACATCGAAGCGATGGCGAACGCAGTTGACGAGAATACAGCGATCATCTTTATTGCAAATCCGAACAACCCCACTGGCACCTGGTCGTCGGAAAATGAATTGCGAGAATTGCTCAGAACGGTGCCATCGGAGGTGATTGTAGTCGTTGATGAGGCCTACGCTGAATACATTGATGAACCACAATACCCAGATTGTACGCAGTGGTTGCCGGATTATCCGAATCTCGTGGTAACCCGAACGTTTTCCAAAATATTTGGGTTGGCGGGCTTGCGAATCGGTTATTCCGTATCATCACCCGAGATCAACGATCTGATGAATCGGGTTCGGCAACCATTCAATTGCAACAGCTTGGCTATGGCGGCCGCACTTGTGGCATTGGAAGATGAGGCACACATTGCGCGCAGCCGTCAGTTAAATCTCGAACAGATGCAAAATTTACGCAATGGCTTTTCACAACTGCAGTTTGAAACAATTGAGTCAGTTGGCAATTTTCTCTGCGTTGATATAAATTGTCCGGCAATGCCTGCTTATGAAAGTTTGCTTGGATATGGAGTGATAACCCGACCTGTCGGAGGCTACGAATTGCCTAACCATTTGCGGGTATCAGTTGGAATTGAGGCCGAAAATAAACGCGTTATCGAAGCTTTTGAACGGTTGAAGGAATCCGCCGTGATCTAGACAACATCATGATTGAAATAAATCGGTTACTTATTGTCGGTGTCGGCTTGATCGGAGGTTCACTGGCTTTGGCACTGCGCAAAGCTGGTGTAGTCCACGAAATTGTCGGAGCTGGGCGTAACGAGAACAATCTCAAAAGGGCAGTCGAACTGGACGTGATCGATCGCTATTCCCTGAACTTCGCAGACGAAGTCCCGGGTTCCGACATTATCGTGGTGGCGACGCCAGTGATGTCGATGGATTCGATATTTGAAACCATTGCATCGACGGACTACCAAAATTCGATCATTACTGATGTTGGTAGCGTCAAGAAACTGCTAACGGAAATTTCAGACAAACACTTCGATTCGTCTTACACTGGCTTTGTGCCCGCACATCCGATCGCCGGGCGCGAACATTCGGGAGTGGAAGCAGCGTGTGCAGACCTTTTTGAAAACAAGCGAACGATCATCACACCCACTGATAACAGTCGTCAGCAAGCTGTTGAAACAGTTAAAAAAATGTGGTTGGCTGCAGGTTCTGTTGTCGACGAGATCGATGTCGCGTTTCATGATGAGGTTCTATCGGCAAGTAGTCATCTGCCACACCTCGCGGCATTTGGACTGGTTCACTATATCGCCAATCACAGCAATAGGCAGGAGTGTTTCAAACTGGCAGCAGCCGGGTTTTATGATTTCACTCGAATCGCATCTTCGGACCCGGTTATGTGGCGCGATATCTGCTCCGCTAATGCTATTCCTATATTGCAGGAGTTGAATGGATACATCAGTGAACTTCAGAAAATTTCAACTTGCATATCTGCCGGAAGCAATGACGAAATTCTAGAGATATTCAAGAATGCAAAATCTTCTCGTGATGAGAATCTAAAATTGGAATCTCACTAGCCAGTACCACCTCCTTACAGAATTTTGACAAATTACATAGTAAGTCCAGGCAGGCCGTTGACCGGGAATCTGACTGTACCTGGCGACAAGTCAATTTCCCACCGAGCTGTTCTTCTTGGTTCGGTTGCTAGAGGCCGGTCCGTCATCCAAGATATCCTTCTCAGTGAAGATGTGCAGATGACGATCAACGCATTTCGAGCCTGTGGTATCGACATCGAGCAAAATGGTTCGATAGTCACTATTGAAGGCAGGGGATTGAGGGGATTGCGGGAACCTCGATCCGATATCTATTGCGGTAATTCTGGAACCGCGTTGAGGCTGTTGGCGGGTTTGTTTGCAGCACAAAAATTTCCCGCAAAATTCACCGGAGACGAATCTCTTTCGACCCGCCCGATGCTTCGTGTGGTCGAGCCATTGCGAGAGATGGGAGCTAATATCGAACTATCTGATCGAGATAGTGCGCCCGTCATAATTAACCCGATCGACCAATTGAATTCAATCGTTTGGAAACTACCTGTAGCCAGTGCACAGGTAAAGTCAGCAATACTTCTGGCTGGGCTATATGCAGCTGGTAAAACTACTGTAATTGAGCCTGAGGTTACTCGGAATCATACCGAGAACTTTCTTGAAACGTTTGGTTGTCCTGTGGAACGCGACTCGGACAGAATCTCGGTGACAGGAGGCTCCTCTCTGCAAGGTCAGCAAATTCAAATCCCTGCGGATTTTTCTTCGGCTGCTTTTTTTATAGTTGCCGCTACAATCACACCGGGCTCGGATATTACCTTGAATGGGGTTGGAATAAACCCGACCCGAACCGGTCTCTTGGATGTATTGAAGTCAATGGGAGCGAGAGTTGAAATCCTGAATAGACGATATGTTGGTTCGGAAGCGATTGCTGAGATTCGCGTTCAATATGCCGATGCCCTGGAAGGTACCGTCGTCGATCCCGATTTGATTCCCAGAATGATTGACGAAATTCCAGTCCTGGCTGTTGCTGCTGCCTGTGCCGACGGTGTAACTGTCATATCCGGCTGCGAGGAACTTCGTGTCAAGGAAAGCGACCGCATACAATCTGTAACGGTTGGACTGGAAAGGATCGGAATTTCAGTCAGCGAACGTTATGACGGTTTGGTAATCCAAGGCGGGAAGCGTAACGGCGGGACTGTGGACAGTTTTGGCGATCATAGAATAGCCATGGCTTTTGCGGTCGCGGGTTCCGTATCTGAATCTGGTGTTGAAGTGTTGAACTGCAATTGCGTCAACACTTCATTTCCCGGATTTGCAACCTTATCGAAAGATGCTGGTATGAGTTTCCACGTGGATCAGGTCAATCAATGAAATCATACTCGAAGGTGGTCACAATTGACGGTCCAGTTGGTTCAGGAAAAGGTACAGTCGGGCAAAAACTTGCTCTGAATCTTGGATGGAAGTTTCTTGACAGCGGAGCTCTTTATCGGGTGTGTGCGCTGGTTGCTGCTGAAAACGAACTGGACAGCAGCAGGTCAAACGAGATATTGGAAATTGTCGGAAGCAGTGAATTCAGATCTGAGCCGCGGGCAGATGGAGAAGAAGCCTTGATCTTTTTTGACGGCGCGGATGTCAATGCGCAGATCCGAACTCCAGCTATTGCGCAGCTGGCTTCGGAACTGGCGGCGAACAGGTCGATTCGCAACGGGTTGATGTCGATACAGAAAGATTACCTCCAAGATTCCGGCTTAATTGCGGATGGACGTGACATGGGTACGGTAGTTTTTCCAGACGCATTGTTGAAGGTTTTTTTGGATGGCAGTCTTGATGCCAGAGCAAAGAGAAAGTACATACAGTTGAAAAATAAAGGAATTTGTGTTAACTTTGATTCCCTCTATAAGGAAATTGGACAGCGTGATGCGCGCGATTCTAGTAGAATTCACGCACCGCTGACAAAACCCGAAGGTGCATTGGTTATTGACACTTCAAACTTGCTGCCCGACGAAGTCGTAATTCGTATACTTAACGAATTGAATGCCGTGTGCAGAACGGAGTTCAAGAGTAAAAATTTTTGTTGAAACAGTCTGGAGCTGATTAATTAGGTATGGAAGAAACGTTCCCACAACTATTTGAGGAAAGTATCAAAGATGTTGAAATGCGGGCAGGCGAGATTGTGCTTGCCCAAATTGTTGAGATTGACAAAGAATATGTTCTTGTCAATGCTAAATTGAAATCTGAGGCCGAAATTCCGATTTCACAGTTCAGAGACATGAAAGGTGAAATTAATCTGAAAGTCGGGGATGAAGTGGAAGTTGAAATCGAAGCCATCGAAGATGGGAGTGGTCGCACTCGCCTTTCTCGGGATAAAGCTTGTCGGGTTCAAGCATGGGCGAAAATTGAAACAGCATACTCGGAACAATCAGTAATTCTCGGCGTAATCACAAGTCGGGTGAAAGGTGGCTTTTCTGTTTCAATTGAGAATGTGCGAGCATTTCTTCCAGGATCTCTCTATGGAAGCCGCGTATCAGCAGATAACGAGGATTTTGAATTTGAAAAAGAACCTGTAGAGTTCAAAATCATCAAGTTGGACCGAGCTAGAAATAACGTTGTGATTTCTCGAAAAGCCGTATTGGAAAAAGAGTTGTCTGAAGAGCGAGAGGCGCTTTTGGCCAGCCTGGAAGAGGGGCAGATCATTCAGGGTGTCGTCAAGAACCTTACCGATTACGGTGCATTCATCAATCTTGGCGGAATCGACGGGTTGTTGCATATTACAGACCTTGCCTGGAAGCGCGTCAAGCATCCTTCTGAAATTCTGACCATTGGTGAGGAGATTTCGGTAAAGGTCCTGAAATGCGACCGCGAACGGTCTCGAATTTCACTTGGTCTCAAGCAGTTGACAGAGGATCCGTGGCTGAACATCGACCGAAGATATAAATTGGGAGACAAACTTATCGGTAAAGTCACAAGTCTGACGGATTATGGTGCTTTCGTTGAGATTGAGGACGGCGTTAAAGGTCTTGTTCATGTATCGGAAATGGATTGGACTTCCAAGAATGTCTATCCGGCCAATGTATGTAGCGTTGGCGATGAGATTGAGGTCATGATCCTTTCTGTTGATCTGGAACGTCACCGAATATCCCTCGGAATCAAGCAGTGCTTGCCGAATCCATGGGTGGAGTTCGCATCCAAACACGAAAGAGATCAGAGAATAACAGGTCGAATCAAGTCATTTACGGATTTCGGAATCTTTATTTCGCTGGAAAATGGAATTGACGGATTGGTCCACAGCAACGACATAACCTGGAGTGGCGACGGCGAGGCTGAAATTCGAAAGTACAACAAAGGAGATGATGTTGAAGTAGTCATACTCACAATAGATGCCGAACGCCAGCGAATCTCTCTAGGCATCAAACAAATCCATGAAGATCCATTTAACACTTACGTGGCGGAAAATGGCAAGGGTTCAATCGTGACTGGTACCGTTACCGAATTTGAAGACAAGCGCGTCATTGTCAACCTCACCGACGGTGTGAACGGGATGATCCGAGACAATGAACTGGCGAAGAGCAAATACAAGGAAGCGAAGTCAGCCATGGAAGTCGGGCAGGAAGTTGAATCGAAAATTCTTAGTATTGACCGGAAGAACAGAAAAATCTCTCTTTCGATCAAGGCGCTGATGATCGAAAGCGAGAATCAGGATTTTCAGAATTACGCGAAAGAAGATTCAGCTCCTGCGCGGACTTTGAGAGATAAACTAAAGAACGTCTTCACTCCTGCGGAGTGATCATCATTACTAAAAGGGAATGCCGCAATGACTAAAAAGGAATTGATCGACTCGTTGGCGTCAATTCACAACGACCTGCATAGAGACGATGTGCGTAGGGCAGTTGATTTGATATTGGAGTGCATAAGCGACGGGCTCGCTGAAGGCAAGCGAGCTGAATTCCGCGGCTTTGGAAGTCTGCAGTTGCGCTATAGACAACCAAGACGTGGCCGTAATCCCAGAACTGGTGATTCCGTTACTGTACATGGCAAGTATTTCCCTCGATTCAAAGCAGGCAGAGGGTTACGAGAACGCGTGAACAAGCCCGTAGAGGGTGTCGACGACTGAACCGAGTAGACGAATTTCCAAATTTGAAAACCAATGCGCTTGAATCTATTGGTTTCGAGGTTTGATTGAACAAGATTCTTGTCGCCTTTGTCGCTTTCGTCGCTCTTTTGTTCGGGGTGACTTTTACCATTCGAAATCCACAAGTGGTGGAATTGTCCTACTATTTTGGGATTCAATGGCACGGCCCGCTTTCTTGGTTGGTTATCATTGTCTTCGCACTTGGTGTGCTGATCGGAATTTTAGTCAGCTATCTACTGGTCCTCAAGAAGAAATTCTTATCCAATACCAAACGGTCAAAGCCGACGGAGACATAAACCATGAAACCTGAATGGTTAATATTGTTGTTGCCCATTGCAGCTGCATCAGGATGGTTCGCATCAAATTCACTTTCGTTTCCATGGCGGAAACGAAACAGAATTCCATCCATCTATCTTCAGGGAATCAATTATCTGCTCAATGAGCAACATGATAAGGCGATTGAGCTGTTTCTCAATATGCTTGAGGTGGATAGTGAAACCATTGAGATTCATATGACACTGGGTAATCTCTATCGTCGAAGAGGGGAAATTGAGCGAGCCACACTCATTCACGAAAATCTCATCGATCGTTCTGATTTAACTGCCGAACAGAAAAAACACGCGTTCTTTGAATTGGGCCATGATTTCTATACGGCTGGAATCCTAGACAGGGCGGAAAGGATATTTGCTGAGCTCACTGACGATAGCAAGTTTGAGGAACAGGCATACGAAGCCCTGCGAGATATTTACGAGCAGGAAAAGGAATGGGACAAATGTCTTGAAGTCACGAATAAACTCAACCGTTCATCGTCGAAAGACTATTCAGCACTGATCGCTCAATACTATTGTGAAAAAGCTGAAGAGGCGATCCGGGAAGGACGCTACGATTTTGCGGAAGAGAACATTAAGGAATCCCTGTCTTTCGATCATAATTGCGTACGAGCAATACTGCAGTCGGGGCGAGTCAAGGCAATTCGAGGCGACCACGAGTCGGCAATTGGGATTTGGCGGTCACTAGAACAGAAGAACCCCAGATATGTACTGGAGACCGTTGACCTGGTGGCCGAAAGTTACAAGGCGATCCATCAGATCAGCGAGTTGGCTGAATTTCTTCGAACCACTGCGGAAGCAACATCCGATACAGAATTGGCGGTTGCTTACGTCGATGCACTGGAAGCGCAGGAAAAAGATGATCAAGCCGGAGAATACCTGATTGAATGGATCAGAAGTCATCCGTCGTTGCATTGTCTGCACCGATTGATTCTACTGAAACTCAAGGAATCTGAAGGTAAGAGGCCATCCAGCGATTTCATGCTGATAGATACATTGATTCGGCGAGAAATGGAGTCGGCGAGACACTATGCCTGCCTGAGGTGCGGATACACAGTGAAAACACTTCATTGGCAGTGTCCTGGATGCAGAGGGTGGAATACCATCATGGCGACTCGACCCACCTCGCTACCCAGTATGAATCGAAAGGAATTGAATGCACAAATATAAATTGGATGGCATTCGATGAGTTCTGCGGTTACCGCCATTATCGGAGGTTCGGGATCCGGCACGCTATTGTCAGGAATGACCATTGAGGAACACATCGAATTGGCTACCCCATATGGCAATCCGTCATCTCCGATAGTTCGTGCTACATTCAAAGATCAACCAGTCTATGTGCTATATCGGCACGGAATGTCTCATACCTTACTTCCGCATACGATCAACTATCGCGCCAACATCTGGGCCCTTTCAGAGCTGAAAGTGAATGCAGTCATCGCAATTGCGACGTGCGGAGGAATACGTCCGGACTTGAGTCCGGGTTCATTACTGATACCCGACCAGTTGATTGACTACACTTGGGGTAGGGAATCCACTTTCTTTGACGGAACCGATGGACGAGTCGGTCATCTGGAGATGACCTATCCATATTGCTCTCAGCTCAGAGAGGTTTTGATTCGTGCTGCAAAAAATCTCGACATAGCACTCGTGAACGGAGGGGTTTATGGTATAGCACAAGGTCCACGATTTGAAACGCCAGCTGAGATCAACCGAATGGAGAATGACGGAGTTGATGTGGTCGGAATGACTGGAATGCCTGAAGCGGCATTGGCGGCAGAAAAGTCAATCTGCTATGCGACAGTGAATTTCATCGTGAATCCGGCTGCAGGGCGCGGAGGTAACGCGATTGATATGGAACAGATCAGGCAGGCTTGGGAATTGGGCTACGAACAGCTCAATAATCTGCTAGCAGAAACGCTCGCGTTCGCAAATGATTCTGATGACATGAAGTCCGATAGTTCGGTAATGTTCATATAAATTCCAGCCCAAGGTGTAGGTTGCCACCTTCACCAAAAGGAACTAAGTTTGCGATGTTAACTAAATCAAATTAAAATTTTTTCCTTGAAAGAATTGACGAAAAAACTTGTCATCTCCATCACGATTAGTCTGGTTGGACCCGAATATCGAAAAAAGCACAGAAATTACCGATCATCAATTGAAATATAAACACGACAACGCCATTCTGAAATGGAATAACATGATCAAACCACAACCAAACAGTATCTCTACCAAAATCTGATCGCACTAATAATGACAATTTTTTCGCCAACCTGAACTCTGGTCTACTCATTTTCTTCGATCTTCATTGGTGGCAAAACCCCGCTAATAAGAATGAACAGACAGAATCAGGGGAGTCTCTGACGCGACCTTGATTCTGAATTTTTCAAAGATTCACCAGTGTGAAAACCGAAGTCTTGATAAGGTGTCCTGCGCGCGAATTTCATCATAGCGAGAGAGCGAATAAGTCTCTCAACGAAGATGCCAAATATATGACCACAATCTGTGTTCGAAACGACATTTCGATCGGATTTTGCAATAAGGGAGAAATTTATGATATGGTAAAACATGGCAATCATCTTTGAATTGTATGCAGAGTGTTGTTGCTGAACCGATAATTTTGTTCGTCAACGGATCCAATCGCAAAAAACCGTTAGCGTGGAAAACATTGGGATCAGCACCCATGCTTGGGAAATTTCTCATATAACCCATTTCGGAAAACGGAGCGCAGAAATGAATCGGCCACTGAACTCAGCAAGTCTGTCACGCATCGCCACAAGAACAATGCGATACGGTGCCATCTTGATTTCCGCGGCCATTCTGGTCGTGACGTCCCTTGCGGTCGGAAGTGAGGTGGAGACGCCCTCCACGGTCTCTCCCTACGCTGGTCAAGAAAATCGGTTGATCAAGAGTCTGTCGGCTGAAGATCTCGCCGAACTCAGACGCGGCGGCGGATGGGGGTTTGCCAGAGCAGCGGAACTCAACGGTATGCCGGGTCCCCTACACCTACTCGAGCTGAAAGAACGGATTCCCCTAACCGCCGACCAGATAACGACCATCTCCGCCATCTTCAAGGACATGCGCGAGTCCGCTATTGCCGAAGGGGAACGTCTCATTTCCCTTGAGGAGGCCTTGGAGACGGATTTCAGGAATGGCAGTGTGAACGATCGGTCTCTGCAGGAGTTGCTGTCGAGAATCGGACAGACAAGGATGGCGTTGCGCTATGTACACCTGTCTGCACATCTGAAGACGCATTCGTTGCTCACTGAAGACCAGATTGCGCGATACAACGTTCTGCGCGGTTATGCTGGCGACCCATGCGCAAGCCCGCCCGAGGGGCATGATGTGGGCATGTGGCGGACGCACAATGACTGTGATTGACGCACCTCGGGTAGAGGGTATAGCATCTAGCGATAGCTCTCAACACCGTTCGCTCGGCAATTTCGGATTCAGAGTCGACGCTATAGCCGCGCAACTCAACTCAAGGCCCCGAATCTGATGCTAGATCACAAGGCTGTAGGTCTCGGGCCTCATAGACGAAATGTAACATCCGGCCGAATTGCTCAGATATTGTCTCAGCCGGGCAACCGCAACCGGCTGGTCCGGAATCGTGCCACGATATTCGACCATTATCGTATCAATGTCTAAATCTATATCTCGATAAGCAGTAGCTACCGCCCTGTACTAATCGGATCCGGCCAAGCGTGTTTACGCTCTGTATAGTCGTTCATGCCTATTTCTCCTATTGCCATATCCAGCAAATACGCATAATTTAAATCTGCGCACCTCGATTTTTTGTGAAGAACAGCTCAAACAAGAGTCTAGAAAGTATTGGCTGTGTGATTAACAATAGCATTATTGAGAGAATGGAATAGCTAATGTCGGACGAACCATGTAAAAGATCACCCCAAACTTCGGATGATCAAAATAGTGCAGCTCCCCGATTTGCACTTGACGCCGCTCATTCAGTTTGTATTCAGTACCTTCGGAATAAAGAGTTACAGGCTTTGACAGATAGACCGTTTCCTCTCCAATCGTCAGCGTCGGACTATAGGTTGCATCAATTTCCAGTTGAAGAATCAATTGGACTTCGTATAAGGAAATTTCTCCTGAAAGCAATAGTTGAGGCGTTAAGGAAATTTCTGGATGTTCGACATCAAGTGACACAGGAATCGTATGGATTTTCCTGACCGGCTCCTGAACCCAACTCAGATAGTTCAGTAATGTATAGTCCGGATGTTCGTCCAAGATCTGGGCAACGTCAGTCAACTCTGTCGGTCCGACTGGTCTCGGAGTTTCCGCTGACACTGAATCAGGTTCCACATCTGGTCCGGTAGTTAGGTCGATGTCTTCGACTACGATGGTTTCAGATGGTTTTAAGAACCATTCCGGATTTTTTGAAACACTGTTGGCGTGCGCAAAGACGATCGCTTCGATATGGACGGGTGCCGCCAACGCCGTCGCAGAAATCAATATTGTCGATGTCAGAAAAACAGCGTGGAGAACTCGGGACAAATTCATTCAAAATTTCTTTATTTCGGACTCAATTACCTTATTTTAAACTTTCGTCGTAATGAACGGGACGGTTAAATCACACCATAAACTTAGACTGATATAATTCTGACTCTCCTACGTTTCCCTTTCATTTGCAAATAATTATGGCTATACAGAGAATTCTAAAGATGGGTGATCCTCGATTGTTTCAGGTATCGAGTCCTGTTGAGTCTTCCGAAATTTCCAAACTGGGCGGCATCATTGAAGATATGATCGAAACCATGAACAATGCTGATGGAGCCGGGTTGGCGGCTCCTCAAATTGGAGTAATGAAAAGAATTGTCATTTTCGGTGTCGAGCAGAATCCTCGGTATCCTTACGCTGAGCCTGTTCCATTTACTATTTTGATCAACCCTTCGATCACACCACTGAACGAAGAGATCGAACAAGGCTGGGAAGGTTGTCTCAGTGTGCCGGGAATGCGGGGATTAGTTTCCAGACATGCGAATATCCGATATACCGGGCTTAATGAGAAGGGCGATCAGATTGACCGTACCGTTACAGGTTTTCATGCGCGAGTGGTGCAACATGAGTGTGATCATCTGGATGGAATCCTGTATCCGCTTCGTGTCACAGATATGAGAAACTTCGGGTTTGAGGAAGAACTTGCCGCCCAGTCCCTGGATTGCCCACCTTCCGAAGAACTTGAGATCGTATGAAAGTCTCGAGTTGCTGATTCACGTAAGAGGCTGAAGCCGGATTCCGAATCGCAGTTGTAGTTTGAGTGCAGAGGTCACTAAGCGTCGGAATGCTCCGGTACTTGTGAAAGCATATTCAAGATGAAGAAGGCTCTTTCAATCCTTTCTTCAGTCGAATTCAGTCTATGTGTGAATTCAAGTTTGGATTCGGTGTCTATTCTCCTGACAGTACCCGGATAATCGGTTATCAGATTCCTGATTGCAAAGATATTGACACGATGGCTCCCACCAAACACAACGTGCCCGGTACGTTTCTGCATTCTCAGCCTGAATATTCCTAAGTCAACGGCTCTCAGTTTCAACGCTTTAACAGTAAAAAGTAATGTAACTTCTTCCGGTAGACGACCGAATCTGTCTTGCATCTCAGATTTAATCTGAGTGAGTTCGTGTTCGTTTTTTGCAGCCGCAATTTTTCTGTAAAGCACCAGGCGATGATTGACATTCTGAATCCAAGCCTCTGGAATTACCGCGGGTACATGAAGGTCGATTTCTACATCATGATTGTTTAATGGAAGATCGTCATCAACAATGTTTGTCTTGTTCGGATCGTTGAGCGCATTGATAGCGTCATTCAGATACCTCGTATAAATTGAGTATCCTATTTCATTCACGACTCCGCTTTGAGCTTCTCCCAACAAGGCACCGGCACCCCTGATTTCCAAATCATGAGTTGCAATGATGTATCCCACCCCGAGCTGATCAAAGGCTTCGATTGCCTCCAGTCTTCGTCTCGCATTGCTGCGGAGCGATTCAGTGCTGGGTACAAGCAAATAAGCATAAGCCTGATGGTGCGACCGTCCGACTCGTCCTCTCAATTGATGCAATTGGGCCAATCCGAATTTATATGCCCTATCGATTATGATGGTATTTGCCGTTGCAATATCTATTCCGCTTTCGATTATGGTCGTACAAACCAGAAGATCAAATTTACGCATGTAGAAGTCCTTCATCACCTTGTCCAAGCGAATTTTCGACATTTGGCCATGGGCAAAGTCAATCCTGGCCTCAGGCACGATTCGACTGATCTCTTCTGTCACCCTGCGAATTGTCTTGACATCGTTGTAAACATAGAAAATTTGTCCTCCTCTTCGAAGTTCCCTCATACAGGCTTCCCTGACTAATTCCGGATTCCAGTTTCTGACAAATGTCCGAACACTGAGTCTGTTGTTAGGTGGGGTGGAAATGATTGAAATATCCCGAATTTTGTTCAGAGCCATACTCAAGGTGCGTGGAATTGGAGTTGCCGTTAGGGTAAGGATGTCTACATCGGCGCGCAGTTTCTTCAAAGATTCTTTTTGACGTACTCCGAATCGGTGTTCCTCATCAATTATCACGAGACCCAGGTTATTGAAGTTGATGTCTGACTGAAGCAAACGGTGAGTGCCGATCACAATGTCAATTTCTCCTTGCTTTAGTTTTTTCACTGTGGTCAGCATCACGGACTTTTGTTGCATATTCGAAAGTAGCTGAATCTGAACACCCATGTCCGAAAATCGATCAAGGAATACATCGTAATGTTGTTGCGCGAGCGGTCTGGTAGGAACAACAACGGCAACTTGAAAACCATTTGCCACTGCCACGAGTGCGGCACGCAGGGCCACCTCCGTTTTACCGAACCCCACGTCGCCACAGACGAGTCGGTCCATTGGGCGGTCAGATTCGAGATCCCCTAAAACAGATTCTATTGCTTGTTTCTGATCTTGTGTTTCAGAGTACCGAAATCTGGACACGAATTCTTGATAATCGCGCTCCGGCAACTGCATGTTATTTCCTTTTCTGATATCTCTCAGTGATTGGATAGACAAGAGTTCCGCTGCTATATCGAAGGCCTGTTGACGAGCTTTACGTTTTGATGCATGCCAAGACTTTGAACTCAGTGAGTGCAGTTGTATCTCTTCTGAATTGCCGCCAAGATATCGACTGATGCAGTCAACATTGTGCACCGAAACGTATAGAGTCTCGTCCCCCAGATAGTTGATTTTGAGAAATTCGGAGGGGTGTTCAGTTACTGGCATCATTACCAGTCCTTGGTAGAGTCCGATTCCGTACTGTTCGTGTACTACGGGTTCACCAATTTTCAATTCCTGCATCGAGTTGATTATGCTTTCGGGATTTCTTCTGCGCCCCGTCCGTTTGCGGACCTGACCGCGATATCCCAATAGTTCGCCGCTGGTCAGAATTCGGATTCTGTCGTCCGGTAAATTCAATCCGATATGAAGGTTTGCCATCGTTGTGGCGAATTCATCGGAACTTTCGAGAAACTCGCGCCAGTTCTCTACACGTGAAAATTGGAAACCAAGAACTCTGAATGCGGTTTCTACTATTTCACGTTGGCCAGAATCATCCAAGGTGATCAATGTTCTCGAGCGCGACTGATTCAAGGTGTGGGCGAGTGACCCTTCAAATTTACTGAAATTCTGATTCGGTGGTGTACGATCCGGTAACTTTGCATTAAAAACCTGATCAGGAGCAGTCGCACTGTTGTCTATACGTATTCTTTGCAAGCCACTGAAATGTTGTTTAAGTTGCTCAGGAGCACAAAACAGCATATGAGTCGGAATTGGAAGACGTGCAGCATTACTGAGCGCGAACTCAAATCGCTCTTCCGTATATTTCCAAAAATTTTCAACTGAGGTCTCAAAATTCTCTGCGATGAAATATTTCGCGGATTTTGGAATGTAATTCAAGATCAGCGAAGTGCTGTCAAAAAACAGTGGCAGATAAAACTCAGCACCGTTCGGAATATTCTGTGAATCAATTTGACGGTAGATCTCATTTTCTCTTGGATCAGTATCAAACAGTTGTCGGAAGTTCTGTCGAAATCGCTGAATAGATTTCCGGTCCATAGGAATCTCGCTTCCGGGAAGAATTCTGATGCTATTGACTTTCCGCAATGACAGCTGATCGTCTATGGAGAAGAATCGGAGCGTCTCAATTTCCTTGTCGAATAGTTCGATTCGAACGGGTTCCTCTGAGCCCATGGGGAAGATATCGATGATTCCACCGCGATAGACAAATTCTCCCGGAGACTGAACTTGATCCACGCAATGGTATGAGCAATGGACCAGGTGTTGTCGGAATCTTTCTGTATCAATGGACTGGCCAATATCCAAAGCCAGTGAATTTGATGTGATGTATTCAACTGGCGGCAGCTTCTGCATTACATTGTCAGCCGACACGATCAGGATTGCCTGTCCAAGATAGGGTAATTGATAAAGAAGTCTGATTCTTTCCGACACTATGTCCGGATGAGGACTAAACGTATCGTAGGGTAGACATTCCCATCCCGGGAAAAGGTGGATTGGCACATTTTTCGTTGCTGAACCATAGAAAGTCAATGCATCTCTGAGATTCTCTGCATCCCGACTGTTGGCTGCAAAAACCACCGTGGGGCCGTTGTGTGTGCCTGCAAATTGAGAAATTGCAAGCGCGTCAGCGCTTCCATACAATCCTTTCCAGGTCTCAAATGAACGTAGTTCCGGATTAGATGATGGATTAAATGGAGAATGAGTTCGATATTCCGCCATTGTCAGAGTAAATGAAATTCTCGAAGTAATACGAATGGAGCAGATTGTATGTGAACTTTCGGTTGGGCAGGGTGCCGGTATAACTGGTTTTATCTTTCAGAACATTCGCACCTGACCGAGAGTCAAATTTGTATTCTGAAATTGACAATCAGCTATCGGATGCCATGAACAGACCCGAAGAGAGTAAATCGACATTAATTACGGTTAAACCTCGTAGAATTGCCGGTTATATCGCGGGCTGCAGAGTAAGTTCATTCTTGCCCATAACATTATGAGGTTCACTTTATACGCAAGAGTTCGAAGAAATCTTGCTCAGAAAGTATCTGAATTGTTGCTCCATCATTTATAAGAGCCTCCGCTATCCGATGTTTACTACTCTTCGAATACCCATTAAGTTTTTCTTCATCCTGAATACCGACTACATGCATCGTAACTTTCTTGCTGACAGAATCAATTACTTTGCATCCAGTTTCTGCCACCATATCAGCGGCCTCACGTCGAGGAATTGTAAGGCTGCCGATAAACACGACGATTTCGCCGAAAAGCACGCCTTCCGGATTACCTTCGCGATTAATCGATGGGGTCGGATGTGATGAGTATCTTTTTCTAGAAATTTCTGATGGAAAGATTGGTTGTTCAACTCGTTTCAACCAATCTTCTACATCTGTATTCGTGGCAGCACATGCATGGAGCACAATTTCAGCAGCTGCTCTAGCATCTTCAAGCGCATTATGATGCATAAATGAGATGTTTAAGTCCCTAGCGATATTCTTTAGACCGTACCCGCTTCGTCCATAACGTTGCGGCCATGCTCGTCTTGATATTCTGGCGCTTCAAGCCACGTCACCTGAAGTTGTTCAAGATTGTATCGTGTCATTGCACGTTCGAATGCGACTCGATCAAATGAAGTGTGACTGACGACAATTGACCCTCGCAATGTAGCACGCAGCTCAGCACGAACCTCTGGTAACGTAGAGCAGTTACTGACATCTGATTCATCGATTCCATGAATCAACATAGTCTTCTGGGTTGATAAAAGTCTGCCATTGGTCTTTGATTTGACCCTCATGAATATGAACAATCCCGATCTGACAAATTCTTGCACGGTCGGCGTTAGCAGTTTCAACGTCAATTGAGTTAAATGTCAACATTTCCGTAAATCTCTATCAAAGGTATAAGTTATCGGATTTTCGATTAGTTCAACGCCTCGGCTATTTCTTAGATATTCCGTGGAATTCGACAAGGGCCGAGCAAACTACGATGTCGTATTTGAATACTTCGCCCAAATTCAGTTCATTCAGTAATCGGTGCATTGTCGTTTGGCTAGTAGCTCTTTGCGTAACTCCGAAGGTCACTTTTCTGCTGTAAACTATCAAATCTTATATCCTGATTTCGAGAGTTGAAGCATTCTTGAGGCATGTGAAACTTGGGACTCACAATTAATCGTTTTGCGAACCAATTTTTCGCAGTCACCGATAATAACCTGTTGATTTGAAATGGGCTGCAAATCAATTTATATACAAATTCTGAAGATAAATTACCGAAATCTAATTAAGAGTCCGATGAGAGTGGGTCTGTGTTTTAACGGAACATTCTCGGAATATAGCTATTCCTAACATAGTCTGAAGCGACCTTGTGAACCCGAGACTCAACAAACTACAAACTGGCAGTTGTTCTCGTTTCTGACGGACACCAATTGAAATTGCGTAAATCCTGATGCTTTCAAGAACAGTCTCTTGAATTGCATTCGCTGTAGATAAATACATTGGCGTTGAAAATCATTGTACAGACAAAAGCTTGATATGGAACACTTTTATCTGAGCGCATATACAGTAATTCGATTGTCCGGCGGGTAGTCATTTCGAACAATATGACAGATGTTTTCGTAAGAATTTGAACCGGCAAGATATTATCGTTGTCTGACAAGTGTGTTTAGATGCGCTTGCCCGGCTTAACGGTCTGACCACAGAAAAACACATATTTTTTTGTTTCTGGGTTTGTGATATTGACGCATGAAACATCGTTGGGCTTTTTCCGGTGCGCAACCGTCACAGAGTGAGAAGAACAGTGGGGGTGCCCCTGCTTGTACCGCCGATTCAAAGGCAATCTTAATACGTCGTACCGTTCGCTTGCAGGTTCATATTCTGTGAAATTGAATTCACATGAGACTATCAACGTGTTATATCTCACAGCAACCTTCAGACGGAATTGTCGTGATTTTATGCCTGTGGCAGTGAATCGGTGTGGTAAACTGTCTGCAGGGCGTTTCCTTGCCGGTTCAATTCTCGCCCGGTTCGTAATCGGATTTCGCGGCGAGCACATATTCCGAATTCGCTTTTGTCTTCCGAGTCGGATCTGCCGACAGGAATGACATGTTGACGAGTCATGCTCGACCATTGCAGGCCGGAAGGAATAGCACGGTAAAAGGCGATCGCGGGGTGCAGGTGGCATTTTATTTGGTGAAAGGCGCGCATCAGTTTCAACATCAGCAAGGAGAGATTGCAATGACGAATGGTATTTCTGAACAAGAATACAACCGGGATTTTCGGAAAGAGTTTGAAAAGACTATGGCAGAGATAGCCGCCTCTCAAAAAGAAGGTAGGGCGGAGATGAAGGAAATCCGCGCCGCACAGAAGAAGACGGATGAGCAGCTGGAGAAAACAGACAGGTACCTGAAGGAGACGGCTAGGCAGCTGGGAGCGTACCAGAAGACATTCAACACCCAGTGGGGCCGGCTGACGGAGGCACTGGTCGAGGGCCGACTGGTCGATGTGCTGAAAGGCTGGGGGATCGAAGTGGAATTCACCCGGCCCGGACTCGAACAGCACTATGTCCGGGAAGACGGCGCGCGCGTGAACAAGGAGTTCGACATTCTGGCGGTGAACGGCTCCGAGATGGTGGTGGTGGAGGTCAAGACGACTATGAAACACAGGGATGTGACACATTTCCTGTCAGCGATGCGGGACATTGAGAAGTTTTACCCGGATTGGGCCTACAAGCGAGTGTATGGGGCGATTGCGTATATCAAGTGCGATGCGGCGGCTGAGGTACAGGCCGAGAAAAAGGGTCTGTTTGTGATCCGGGCGGTCGGCGAAGGTGCGATCATCACCAACAACAGGGACTTCAAGCCTAGGTCGTTCACAGGTCCGGCTACGGAAGTAACGCACCTGAGGGCGGTGCCAGGCTTGTGACAGTTTTGCGAGTCACGTGCTAACCTCATCTGAGTAAGCGGCTGATTCCTCAGACTTCGGAATCTGAGTCTGCGACCCGAACCAACTTTTGATACATTGCAATAATGCGATTGTGTTTACATCGTATTCTGCTGCTTGCCGATTTGGATAGTCTGTGGCCGAAAATGTTCAAGCTCGTCAGGAGAGAGTTTTGGCGGTACGAGTGGTAAATGCGTTTAATATTGCGTCTTGCCTATCAAGCTGAGAGTCCCGAATGATGGAAATTTACTCCTGCCTGATGAATATGATAATTAAGATTATTTTCGGTATCGTATAGACCACACAAAGTAGGGAGATGAAGTAGCTTGGCTAAATATTGGGGAGTGATTCCAGCCGCTGGAATCGGCCAGAGGATGAATTCTCAAATACCGAAACAATTCATGCGGCTGGGTGAGCGTAAACTGATCGAATGGACAGTTCAAGCGCTTGCCAGTCATCAAAGCCTGGAAGGGGTTTACATCGGACTTTCCGCTGATAACCGATACAGCGACTGGGTGCTGTCTATTCACGAGAAAGTTTTGGATGTTTTCGAAGGTGGAAGTTCAAGGGGTGAAACAGTTCTGAACGGTATACGTTACATGCTTGGACTGGGTTGTTCATCCGACGATTGGTTGTTGGTGCATGACAGTAATCGGCCTTTTCTTTCTTCAAATGAAATTACTGATCTGATTCAGCAGATTGGCGATGACATCAACGGTGGAATACTGAGCCAACCCATATTTGATACGATAAAGCTCGAGTCTTCGGGCCGAATCGACAAAACATTGCCGCGAGGTGAACTTTTTCGGGCCCAGACACCCCAGATGTTCAAGTTGGGGATATTGGGCAAAGCGCTGGAGGATTCAATCACATCCGGTTTGGAAGTAACCGACGAAGCTCAGGCGATGGAAAGGATGGGGTATCATCCGCGCCTGGTGCCAGGCCGTTCGGCGAATATCAAGATAACAACCTCGGAAGATATGAAACTGGCAGAAGCAATGCTAGACCTTAATCTGGTTGAATATTAGAGACGGATATCAATCGGAGTGAGCAAGTGAATACGAGAGTAGGTTTCGGATTCGATGTCCATGAATTTGCGGTTGGACGCCCGCTCATACTGGGTGGTGTGACAATTCCTCACGAAGCAGGCTTGCTGGGACATTCTGATGCGGATGCCGTTCTACACGCAATTGTAGATGCCATGCTTGGGGCGGCTGGGCTGGGCGATATCGGCGGTCAATTCCCGGATACTGACCCTGAGCATAAAGATCAGGATAGCCGGGTCTTTCTGACCTCTGTTTATCGAACCATAAAGGAACATGATTTTTCGATCGCAAATGTAGACGTGACCATCGTCACTCAGGCACCAAGAATTCGCCCACATGTTGAGCGGATGAGAAACAACATCGCAACCGATCTTGAGATCGATTCAGGGCGTGTGAACATCAAGGCAACGACAACAGAAAACTTGGGATTTATTGGACGCAAAGAAGGGCTTGCGGCGTGGGCGGTTGTAACGCTGGTCGGTGCCACCAGCTGACTCCATAATTATCCAGACTGGCACCTGACAACCGTCAGGTAAACCCTCTATCTTTTTTTCTTCAGCAACACGTATTTTGCACCTGACCCACCATCTGCAGGTATGGCGTTGCAGTATGCGAGCACAAATTTGTTGAGCGTCAATAGCTTTTGGGTGTGCAACTTGATTTTGGAGACACCGTCAGGCGAGTTGATCCCCTTACCGTGAATAATCTTCACGCAACGGTATCCTGAATTGATCGAATTCCGAAGAAACTTTTCCAGGATCGAATTCGCTTCGACAATTGTGTAGCCTCGTACATTGGTTTCATTTTCACGAGCGAATTTGCCTTGTTTCAGTCGGATATAGTCCCGTCTCGGTAATCCGGACTTACAGAGTTCCTCGTCACTTTCCCATTGGATATTCGAATTATGCGGGTTCTCTGACATTGAATCTTCCAAAACCCTGGCTTCATCTGCGAGAGTATGTTTGTTACTCGGTAGAGGCTTGGTTGGAGAATGTTCAATTTTACCACTAGAGTCGATAGGCGTCACACCAAGCGAGTTCATTGCAGATTTGAAACTACCGTTCTTAATTTGCATTGTCTCGCCTGCTTCCTGGTCAGGATTCCAAGTATTTCTGTGCATCCAAAGCGGCCATGCATCCGGTTCCCGCTGAGGTGACCGCTTGCCTGTATACGTGGTCGCTGACATCTCCGGCAGCGAAAATGCCCGGAACGCTGGTTGCCGTAGCATCACCATTCTGTCCGCAAGTAGTGACGATATAGCCGTCTTTCATCTCAATCTGACCGGTAAATAACTCGGTGTTGGGATTGTGCCCAATCGCAATGAACACTCCATGCACATCAATTTCACGCAGATTACCTGTTTGAACGTGTTGGATTCTCAATCCTGTCAGACCCGAATGATCACCGAGCATCTCGTCTACAACATGATCCCACAATATTGTTATGTTTCCTCCATTTACGACTGAGCGACTCAATAGTCTGTCCGCGAGAATCGCTTCTGCCCGAAGTTTATCCCGCCGATGAATCAGTGTCACCGATGCTGCAATGTTAGACAGATAGAGTGCTTCCTCTACCGCGGTATTACCACCGCCAACCACTGCGACATTCTGGTTTCTGTAGAAAAAGCCATCGCATGTCGCGCAGGCGGACACACCTTTACCCATATAGCGGGATTCAGATTCCAGACCTAGATATCGGGCTGATGCTCCAGTGGAAATAATCATGGCGTCGCACGAATACTCGCCCTGATCTCCTTTGAGCTGATAGGGTTGTTTACTCAGATCGACTGAATTGATGTGGTCATTGATGATGTCGGTTTCAAACCTTTCGGCATGACTAAACATGCGTTCCATCAACTCAGGGCCTTGAACGCCATTATTGTCGCCCGGCCAGTTGTCGACATCTGTAGTTTTTGACAATTGGCCGCCTTTCTCGATACCAGTGATCAGGACCGGTGAAAGATTTGATCGTGCTGCATAGACTGCAGCCGTATATCCGGCTGGTCCTGAACCAAGAATCAACAGCTTGCAGTGTTTAGTCGAGTTTTCGTTCATTATTCGTTCAATAGTAAATGTCAGCGTTGAATGTCTGTTTTAACCATGTGTTTTCAATTCAGGTAATTGAACTGGAAACCAATTCGGGAAGGGAAGAGCTGAATAGGTTTCAATTGGCCAAATTATAGAACAAACCCAAACCGAATTGAGTCGGTTCAGGTGTGCCAAGTCGCACAAAAACAAAAGTATACACTTGGTTTTCGAACCAGATGTTACGTCCTTATCCAGTTGAAACTTTCTGGCCCAACAAAATTCCAAAATGTTTACGATGTGCAAACTAAACTATAATTATGATACCTATCTTATGACTTCAGGCTCATCTTTAGTCGAACAGGTGCGAGTTTCCATCTAGTCTCTTTTGCTCAACGTCAATATAAATTCTGCAGTGTTTGGAAAAGGAAAGCAATCTGTAGCGGGACAAGGAACTGAATTTCTCGTTCTATTTCTGATTTGGGCAATTGCAATAGCCCTGTTTGCCGTATTCTTCACATACTCGGCTGATGATCCGGGTTGGAATAACAGCAATATTCTTCCCGACCATGCAAGCCCAAATAATATCGGTGGCACCGTCGGTGCCTACATCGCCGACTTAGGAATTTATACGTTTGGATACTTTGTAGCATTCATACCACTCTGTATCGCGCAATTCGGTTGGAATTACACGAGGCGTTGGACGAAAAAAGGCGATAACCCGATTGTGGTTTCCATCCTGTTTTTTGTCGGCATAATCCTCGCGATGATTGGAGGCTGTGGACTTGAATATCTATATTTTCCGGCCACTCCTCCGAATGATTTTTCAGGGGGAATTCTGGGTTTTGAGGTAACTCGTAACGCAGCTAGTTTCATCGGTCCGAATTGGAACTTAATCACCTTATTGTTCATTGCGTTCTTCATATTGGGTACAGCGGCGGTCGGGATCATTCCTTGGGGTCGCATTCTGAATACAACAGGCAGTCTGTTTTTTGCGACATGCAAGTTTCTGTTTGTTCCCAAATCAGCCAGAAGGAAGACAACGGTAACGAAAGAGACTGCTGAATTACCCGAAGAGAAAATTGTCGAGAAAATAGACAAACCAAAGAAACGGCCTCTCAAAAGGTTCTCATCTGAAAAACGCGGTGACAGAATTCGCGAAAAGAAAGCAAAGACACGGGACAAGCCAAGTCCTGCAACCGATCGAAAAGCAAAACGAGTGGAGCCGACAATCGTGCCGATAGATGATGCAGGACTGGTCGACAAAAATCGAGTGCAGCCTCCGACATTGGTGAGACAAGACGAAGGCAGCCCGCGACCTACCGTGGACAAGCAACCTTCAGGTCGTTCGGAATCCACTGAAAAAACCAAACCAGTTTTCCCCAAAACATCTTTGCTGGACCCGTCAAACAAATACAGCAATGCATATTCAGAGCAAGAGATCAACCGCATGGGTGGCAAGATTGAAACCATGCTGAAAGATTTCAACGTAATAGTTGAAGTGCGTAAGGCGCATCCTGGACCTGTTATTACACAGTTTGAGATTGAGCCGGCAGCTGGTACAAAAGCAAGCCAAATCGTTGGGCTTTCCACCGATCTCGCGAGAACATTGACCGTACAGAGCGTAAGGGTTGTCGACAACATTCCCGGCAGTTCGTACATCGGTATTGAAGTGCCAAACAAGAAGCGGGAAATGGTACGTCTGATCGATGGTCTGGAATCCACTGATTACAAAAATTCAGATCATCCGCTGACTCTTATTCTCGGTAAAGATATAAGGGGTACAACCGTGCTGTCAAATCTTGCGGCGATGCCCCATCTACTGATTGCCGGTACAACCGGTGCGGGAAAGTCAGTCTGTCTGAACGCAATTTTACTGAGCTTCCTTTTCAAGTCGACTCCGGAAAATCTCAGACTCATAATGATTGATCCGAAAATGCTTGAATTCTCGATCTACGAGGGTATTCCACATCTTCTGACGCCAGTGATAACAGATATGAATAAAACAGAAAATGCCCTTCGCTGGTGTATCACAGAAATGGAACGTCGCTTTCGACTGATGGCTGTGTTGGGGGTCCGAAATTTGGATAATCTGAACGATACGATCCGAAAGTCGAAAAATCCGATTCCAGACCCTCTGAATCAAGACTCTGAAACAGCCGAAACCCTCAAGCCTCTTCCTTACATCGTTTTCATCATTGATGAATTGTCGGACCTCATCATGGTTATGGGAAAGAAAGCGGAAGAACTGATCATCCGTATCGCACAGAGAGCAAGAGCTGCTGGAATTCATCTTATCGTCGCTACCCAACGGCCCTCGACCGATGTGATCAGAGGAGTGCTGAAAGCGAATATTCCTACGAGAATTGGATTCAAGGTGGCGTCCAATGCCGATTCCAGAACGATTCTTGACCAGGTAGGCGCAGAGAATCTTCTTGGCGCGGGTGATATGCTGTTTTTACCTCCCGGAAGTGCTTCATTGATGCGCGTTCATGGAGCATTTGTTTCGGATGACGAAGTCAAAAGAGTTGTGGACAGTGTCAAGCATGCCAGCGAACCGGATTATGACCAGAGCGTCACAGCAGCAATCAGCACCATGGAAGGTTTGGGTGGTTTTGATGGAGCAAGCGTTGCCCAGGGAGAAGAGGATGAGCTCTACAGCAAAGCCGTAGACTTTGTAATTCGATCCAGACGTCCGACCATATCCTCGGTACAGAGATTCTTGCGAATAGGCTATAACAGGGCCGCCAGATTGATTGAAACTATGGAAGAAGCTGGCGTGATCGGACCGGTTCAGGCTGGCGGAAAACGCGAAGTGCTAGTCCCTCCACCGGAAGATTGATGTGAAGCATATCACACTTGGACGCGTTTGGATTGCAACGGTAGTTTTGCTTGGTTTTCCTTGGGTTACAGCCCTTGGTTCTGAATCGACAGATCGGTTCGATAAATTTTTCAGCCATACAACTACATACTTTGCGGAATTTCATCAACTGATTCTGGATGAGGGACTGCATGTCGTTGAGGAAACTACAGGATTGATGTGGATGAATCGTCCTGATCGGTTTCGTTGGGAATATTTTGAGCCGTTTGCCCAGACGATCGTCGGAGACGGAACAGATGTCTGGATTTATGATCCCGAACTTCAACAGACGACCGTTCGCCAATTTTCTGATGTGGTCAATCGCAGCGCGGCGGAAATTTTGGCGGGTATGGATAATGTGGAAGAGTTCTATCATGTTGAGGACAAGGGTGTTCAAGGTGAGATTGCTTGGGTTCTGCTTGAACCCAAGGATGAGGATACCGGTCAATTTCAGTCTATGCATCTCGGCTTCGATAAACGCACCCTCAGTGTCATTCAAATATTGGAAAATCTAGGTAATACCACTCGATTGCAGTTTTACGATTCCATAACCAATGAAGAATTCGACAAGGCGACGTTTCTATTTGAGGTTCCAGAGGGTGTTGATTTGATTGATGCCCGCGAGTGAAGCCAATAATCAGACATCACACTAGATGGAGTGAATAGACCGACCGAAAAATCAATTAGTGATCATCCTCAGCTTACGCCTCTCGCCGAACGGATGAGACCTGAAACACTCGAAGACATTTTTGGGCAGAACGATCTGCTTGCGTCTGATAAACCGCTGGGAATGGCGATCAGATCGAATGTTCCCCACTCTTTGGTTCTATGGGGTCCGCCGGGAAGTGGCAAGACAACGCTGGCGAGAATCATTTCCAACTCATTGGAAGCACAGTTGTTGACCATCTCTGGTGTCGACAGCGGAATCAAGGAAATTCGAGAGGCCACCAGATTGGGTAAAGAAGCGAAGGCGGAAGGTCAGGCTACCGTCTTGTTCGTCGACGAGGTCCATCGATTCAATAAATCCCAACAGGATGTGTTTCTTCCTCACGTTGAGCGCGGTGATGTAATTTTCATCGGTGCGACAACCGAAAATCCCGGATTCGAACTGAACAGTTCACTACTTTCGAGACTGAAAGTGTATGTACTGAAACCGTTGCAATCCGACGATATTCGTAAAGTGATCGCAAGGTGCCTGACAATTGGTGTTGATGTACTGCCAAAATCATTTTCACTATCTGAAGAAGCCTATACGATATTTGCGGAGTCTGCCGGTGGGGACGCGCGTCGGGCAATCAATTTTATTGAAATAGCGGCCAGTATCCTTCAAAGCGACGTAGATTCGACCGTAGGTGCATCACTTGCTGCGGAAATCGTCGGCCGACCTACCGCGAGATTCGATAAACGTGGTGATGTCTATTATGAATTGATTTCCGCGTTGCATAAATCAATCCGCGGCTCAGACCCCGATGCCAGCCTCTACTGGTTGGCGAGAATGCTGAAAGGCGGGTGCGATCCACTCTACATTGCCAGACGAATTGTACGGATCGCAAGCGAAGATATCGGAAACGCTGACCCGAACGCACTCAACATCACACTCAATGCCTGGGATGCCTATCGCCGCTTGGGAACCCCGGAAGGTGAGCTGTCCATCGCTCAAGCGGTGATATATCTTGCTTGTTGTCCGAAGAGCAACGCGGTATACAAGGCGTTTGGTGAAGCCTCTGAAGATGCCGACAGACACAACCACGTAGATGTTCCGATGCACTTGCGCAACGCGCCTACGCAATTGATGAAAGAACTTGGGTACGGCGATGGCTATCGATACGCACATGATGAACCTGATGGATTCGCCGCGGGCGAAAATTATTTTCCTGTTGGCATGAAAAGCGCTAGATATTACCGTCCGGTAGAACGCGGAGTCGAGAAAAGGATCAAGCAATATCTGGAGTCATTTCGAAGCCAGACCCACTCGGATTGAAATGTAGCACTAAAGGAGAGACCGCGATAGAAACAAAGCAAGCGGTGTTGAAACTTTATAATTTACCTTTCGAACTCTTCCAGATTCCACAAATCCATATCTTGAACGTTGAGCAGTTACCTGACCCACACTCAAAGCACCACTATAGAAAGCAGAGGATGAAATGCTTGATCAGCAACTATTGAGAAACGAGTACAAATCCATTGGTGAACGATTGAAACCCAGAGGATTTGACTTTGACGAATCCGCTTTTGAAAATCTGGAAACGCGCAGAAAGTCAATTCAGTCGAATACTGAAAGTGCTCGGAACAGAAAAAATCAGTTGTCGAAAAAAATCGGCAGCGCGAAAGCCTCTGGAGCGGATGTTTCCGATCTGATGGGACAAGTTGAAATTGTCGGTGCTGAACTGGATACACTCGAAGAGCAGTTTTCGGAAGTGCAGGAGGAGTTTCAGGCATTTTTGTCGGAAATTCCAAATCTTGCACACGAATCGGTACCTGTCGGGCAATCCGAGGATGACAACGAAGAGGTCCGAAAAGTAGGAGAACCGCGCTCGTTCACTTTTAAGCCAATAGACCATGTTAGTATCGGCGAACAGTTGGGGATGCTGGATTTCGAACTTGGTGCCTCACTCGCAGGTTCCCGTTTTGTGTTGATCAGAAATCAACTTGCTGCATTGCATAGGGCAATATCGCAAATGATGCTCGATGTCCATACAAGAGAACATGGCTATGAAGAAATCAATCCACCATTTATTGTCAATGCTGACATTCTCTACGGGACGGGGCAATTGCCAAAATTCGAGGAGGATCAGTTTCATCTGGAGGATTCCCGAGATTTTTATTTGATTCCGACTGCTGAAGTTCCTTTGACCAATATCGTCAAAGACCGAATTGTCGATCCTTCAGATTTGCCGATGAAGTTTGTCGCGCATACGCCATGTTTTCGCAAAGAGGCGGGATCTTACGGTAAGGATACACGCGGCATGATACGCCAACATCAGTTTGAGAAAGTTGAACTGGTGCATATCGTCAAACCGGATGATTCTTATTTGGCACTGGAAGAATTAACTTCAAATGCAGAAAGAATTCTAAAGCTTCTGGGTTTGCCGTATCGGGTCATTGTTCTTTGTACCGGCGACATGGGATTCGGTGCTGCGAAAACCTACGACATCGAAGTCTGGCTGCCGGGTCAGCAGAGATATAGGGAAATATCCTCATGCAGCAATTGCGAGGGGTTTCAGGCTCGAAGGATGAAAGCACGCTGGCGGAACCCGACGACCCGACGGCCGGAGTCAGTTCATACCCTGAACGGATCTGGATTGGCAGTGGGTCGGACTTTTATCGCGATCATGGAAAACTACCAAAATGAAGACGGAAGCATAGATATTCCAGAAATCTTGGTGCCATATATGGGTGGGGCAACGCGAATTGAGCCCTGATCGGTTCAATTCAAAGAATTAAGTGTGGATAACGGGTCAGCGTTTTCGATCAGCTGACTTTCGGGGCATGTAGATGTCTGTTACAGTCCCTTGGTAGACTTCCGCAGCGAAATTGATTGTTTCCGACAAAGTGGGATGCGCGTGTATTGTCAGGGCCAGATCTTCGGCATCCGACCCCATTTCGATTGCCAACGCTGCTTCGGCGATAAGTTCGCCAGCATTCGGTCCTGAAATCCCAGCACCGATCAGCCGGTCTGAATCCGGATCGAATAGCAGTTTGGTAATCCCTTCCGGTCGAGACATTGACAATGCACGGCCGCTTGCTCGCCAGGGAAACACCGACTTCTTGACAGGAAGGTTGGATCGTTTCGCTTCATTTTCAGTTACGCCAACCCAGGCAATCTCTGGATCAGTATAGGCCACCGAAGGAATAATCGAGGTGTCGAACCCCGATTTCATTCCTGAAATTACTTCTGCGGCGACCTTGCCCTGATGCGTGGCCCGGTGTGCCAGCATCGGATGTCCGGTAATGTCGCCAATCGCATAAATTCCGTCGACATTGGTTCTTTGTTGCGCATCAACAGGAATGAACCCTCGCTCATCGATGATGACTCCAGCAGCTTCCGCATTGACAAATTTACCATTCGGTATACGTCCGACGGCCGAAAGAATCATATCGAAACTATCGTTAGTACTACCTCTGCTGTTCTCAAATTCGACATTCAGCTCTTGTTTATCGGCATCGATGGAAATCACCTTCGTATTGAGCAGAATATTCTCATACTTCGTGGTCACTCGGGAAACGAGCGGTTTGACGATGTCGGAGTCGGCTTCCGCGATCAGTGATTCCATTATCTCGACAATAGACACAGTACTACCGAGTTCGTGATAGACAGTTGCCAATTCAAGTCCGATTATTCCACCTCCGATGATCAACAATCGCTTGGGAACCTGTTGAAGAGACAGTGCGCCGGTCGAGTCGACGATTCGCGGATCATCAGGCAGAAAGGGCGGTGATGCTGGTCGTGAACCGGCGGCAATAATCGCATCTCTGAAATGGACTCGACTGGAGCGGGCATCATCGACAACATTGATCGTATCTGAACTTGTGAACTGCCCGACTCCGGTAATGACCTCAACACCTCTTTGTTTGGCAAGTGTCGCAAGTCCACCTGTCAGCTGCCCAACCACTTTATCAACCCACTTACGTAGCTGTAGGTGATTGATTTCCGGGTTGCCGTACAGTACACCACACTCCTTGATTTCGGCTGCTTCACAGATCACTTTTGCCACATGGAGCAAAGCTTTTGAAGGAATGCAACCAACGTTGAGGCACACACCGCCAAGTTGTGGATAGCGTTCGATCAGAACTGTCCTTTTACCTAGATCAGCAGCTCTGAATGCGGCTGTATATCCACCTGGACCAGAACCTAGTACAGCAACATCAGCGTGAAGTTCGTGGTTACTTGCATTCAAGTTTTGAATACCTGACTGGAGCGGTAGACTTAGAGTAGAATTCGTCTGGCATCGAAAAGCAATTCGCAGACAAACTTCACGAAACGTGCTGCCTCGGCACCGTCTATGACTCTATGGTCATAGGAAAGCGATAGGGGAAGCATGGTCTTCCACTCGACACTGTCGTCGCTTGGAACCGCAACCTGATGATTTCTGCTTACTCCCAGAATTGCCACCTCGGGCGGATTGATGATTGGTGTGAAAAATCGTCCCCCAATTCCGCCAAGGCTGGAGATCGTAAAACAACCACCTTGAAAATCAGTCGGGGTTAATGTGCCTGCTCGCGCTTTTTCACCAAGACCCTGCAGTGTTCTTGCGATTTCTAGCACTCCAAGCTTTTGAATATCGCGTATCACTGGGACTACCAAGCCATTCGGTGTGTCAACTGCAACTCCGATATTGAAATACTTCTTCATTATCAGACTCTGTCGGTCTGAGGAAAGTGATGCGTTGAAATTTGGATACTGTTGAAGTGCGTTGATGATCGCCTTGCAGATGAATGCAAGTATCGTTACGCGAGTGCCTGAAATCTTTTCTTCGGCATCAATGGCTTTTCTGAAAATTTCCAGTTCGGATATGTCTGCCTCATCATGGTGGGTGACATGTGGAATGTCCAGCCAAGATCGATGCAATCGATCCCCGGTAATTCTCTTGATCTTAGAAAGCCTCACCGATTCGATCAGGCCGAATTGGGAAAAATCCACTTCAGGAATTGGTGGAGGTCCGATAAAGCCGCCGCGGGCAGGCTCGAATCCTTCCTGGAGAATGTTCTTGATGTAGCGCTGGACATCTTCCTTGACAATTCGCCCCTTGGCGCCTGTACCCCTTATTTTCGAGAGATCCGCGCCGAGTTCTCTCGCAAAACGTCGTACCGCAGGGCTTGCATGTGAGAGAGTCCCTTTTGCCCGCTCAACAGGCGGTGGCAGTACAGGGGGTCTTTTTGGCGCAAAGGGGTCAGAACTGACTGTGATAGGAGTGCTTTCCTCAATAGAATCAGTGGGAGCCTCATCAGGCGTTGTCTCGTCGGACTCTGGTTCAGGCTCCGTTGGTTGGGATTCCGATTCCTGTTCAATTTCTAGTTCGGAAACACCTTTCAGCGTCAGAATCGGGTCTCCTTCAGAAATCTTGTCCCCGAGAGATACGACAATTTCCACTACCTCACCCGATTCCGGAGCTGGAACATCCATTGTCGCCTTGTCGCTCTCCAGTGTGATCAGCGAGTCTTCGGCAGCAACCGTATCGCCCGATTCGATATGGATTTCAATCACTTCCACATCGGTAAAATCACCGATGTCCGGAAGTTTCACGGTAAAGAGGTCGCTCATTTCAGTACCGGGTATATAGAGTGCCGAAACGTAGAGTGGGGGATCAATTTTTCGAAAAACTTCATCTGATGGTCAGCCCTGCCCGGCATGTCCACTTCAATCACATGTCCAGCTCCATGTATGGACCTAGAATACAGACGGAACGTAATGTTTCTATAAACCATTGATATTATGATATTTGAACAAAATTGATCCTTGATTAAATCACGTTGGCATCAAAGAGAACTCACGTATGACAAACTACATGGCCTCTTCTTGCTGGAGGGCAAATATTGAAGTGTACCCTCCCGACCAGTCCGGTGGAATCTGGCAGGGCCGATCATCATGATGTGCCCATCGTGCAGTTTTGCCTCGAACAATGGTCTGATAGTAGTTGGAGGGAGTCGGTACAGGCGTATATGGCATCGCATCCGCTGAAGAATAAGCATTAAGTAGTAACGGACGACCGATTGGTGACCGATTTGGCATTGATGAATGTAATGTCCTGCAATTGTGTATTGTGAGCGACCCGGCAGGACCGCTCAATTCTGCTGCCTCGTTCGTATCCAGATTTGAAGCATCGTCCGCGTTGAGACATCCGGTCCACTGACCTGATTCGTTGTATTGGTCGTATAAGTCATGTCGATGACTCTTCGGCAGAACTACAAGCGGACCTTGCTCGGGACCGCAATCATAAAGATAGAGCCCTACGGTGAGCGGACTGTAGTTTGTGTGTGGCCAGAATTGGATATCCTGATGCCACTTGACCTCCTCACCGCCATGTGCCCATTTGAAATTGAGTTTTGAGTGGTGAAACTTGACATCCGGACCGACCAAGTCGGCTACGATATCCGTAATCAACGAACTTGATGCATATTCCCAGTAGGTGCCGCTTTGGTCGTTCGGACTAGTCAACCGGCGCAATCGGGGATTTTCAGCGCTGTGATCTTTCTCAATGTCCCAAATAGTATTCGATTCCGTAACTGATCGACTGAATTCGATCATTTCATCGGTAACGGCACGAAGCCGTTTCAACCAAGATTCGGGAACAGCACTCTCCAGAAGAAGATATCCATTCTCAAAATAAAATTGCCTTTGGTCTTCACTGAGTGTGTTGGGTGGATATTTAATAATTTCGTCAATGTTCATTTACACGCCTTTACCAAACAATTTCAACTACTGGGAAATTATTGTTCAATTGGATTTGCTATGCTTGCATAGTCTATCCAATAGATTGACTCCCATTGATTTCTACTGCATTGTCCCTTCAACTGCTGGTGGGGTTGGGTTTTGAAGAATCGATTCCATATTTTTTGTACATTTTTACGACTTCAGCAGGTTTCAGCTGCCCTTCGTTTGCGAGTGCTTTCAATGCAGTAGCTGCTATATGTTCTCGATTTACTTCAAAAAACCACCGCAGATTCGCACGAGTGTCTGATCGCCCGAAACCGTCGGTGCCTAATACATGGTAATTTCGCGGCACGAATCCACGAATCTGCTCTGCATAGTTTTGTACGTAGTCGGTTGCGGCAATGACAGGACCTTGCGTCTTTTCGAGACATTCTTCTACATAGGAGATTTTCGGTTTGGATTTGGGGTTGAGTCGATTGATACGCGCAATTGACTGTCCTTCTCGTGCCAATTCGTTGAAACTCGTCACACTCCACACATCTGCGGCAACCGAGTACTCCGATTCAAGCAGTTCGGCCGCCGCAATTACTTCTCGCAATATCGTACCGCTTCCCAGCAATTGCACCCGTAATTCACTGTCATTCTCGGAGCGAATCAATTGATACATTCCTCTCACGATACCTTGTTCCGCACCTTCTGGCATCGGTGGATGGGAATAATTTTCGTTCATGCATGTGATGTAGTAATAGACAGTCTCAAGTTCGCCATACATTCTGCGCAGCCCGTCGTGAATGATTACAGCAAGCTCATAGACATAGGTCGGATCGTACGAAATACACGATGGCACGGTTGATGCGAGAATGTGACTATGACCATCCTGGTGTTGCAGTCCTTCGCCAGACAGTGTGGTGCGTCCGGCAGTACCACCAATCAGGAATCCACGGGTTTGTATATCGGCTGCCGCCCAAGCCAAATCACCGCATCGCTGGAATCCGAACATGGAATAGAAAATGAAAAACGGAATCATGTCGAAGTCATGATTACTCGCTGACGTGCCTGCCGCGATCCATGAGCACATGGAGCCGGCTTCATTGATGCCTTCCTGTAATACCTGACCGGTCTTGGACTCCCGATAAGACATCAGCTGATCGGAATCCTCCGGTTCGTAAAGTTGTCCAGATGGCGAATAGATTCCAAGTTGCCGGAACATGCCTTCCATACCGAAAGTGCGCGATTCATCCGGTACGATCGGTACAATCCGCTGTCCAATTTTCTTGTCTCTAATCAGGCTGGTCAGGATGCGGACGAATCCCATGGTAGTGGAAATCTCGCGCTCACCGGATCCTTTCAATTGCGCATCAAATATACTCAGCGGTGGGATTTCCAATCTGGTTTCTGGCTGTCTCCTGACCGGTAGCGGACCACCCAGTTTATGCCGCTGGTCCAGCATGTATTGGATTTCAGGACTGTCCGGCGGTGGTCGATAGTACGGTGCCGACGCCACTTGCTCATCGGTCAGAGGAATTCGGAAGCGATCGCGGAATGAAACCAGTGAGTCCTCACCGACCTTTTTCTGCTGATGGGTGATATTCTGACCTTCTCCCGCCTCGCCCATACCGTAGCCTTTGACGGTTTTGGCCAGGATGACGGTTGGCTGTCCTGTATGCTGGACCGCTGCCGCGTATGCGGCGTAAACCTTGTGCGGGTCGTGTCCGCCGCGATTCAGGCGCCAGATATCCTCATCGGTCATTTTTGCGACCATTGCAAGCAATTCTTCTGATTTGCCGAAGAAGTGTTCTCTTGTGTAAGCGCCGCCCTTGGCCTTGAATGCCTGATATTCTCCATCAACGGCATCTTCCATTCGTCTTCGAAGAGTGCCGTTCGTATCCGCCATCAGCAACGGGTCCCAATACGAACCCCAAATCAGTTTGATCACATTCCAGCCGGCACCGCGAAACTCGCCCTCAAGCTCCTGGATTATCTTGCCGTTTCCACGTACCGGCCCGTCCAATCGCTGCAAGTTGCAGTTGACGACAAAAATAAGGTTGTCGAGATGCTCTCGACCCGCGAGTGACAGCGCACCCATTGATTCAGGTTCATCCATCTCACCGTCACCGACAAAGGCCCAGACTTTCCGTCCGGATGTGTCATTCAGGCCGCGGTTTTCAAGATACTTCATGAACCGTGCCTGATAGATTGCCATGATCGGTCCCAGTCCCATGGATACAGTCGGAAACTGCCAGAAATTCGGTTTCAAATATGGGTGTGGGTAAGAGGGCAGGCCAGAACCGTCGGCTTCTTGTCTGAACTTCTCAAGATCGGCTTCATCCAAGCGGCCCTCAAGATATGCTCGCGCATAGATACCAGGTGCTGAATGTCCCTGTATAAAGATCAGATCACCTCCGTGTGTTTCGCTCGGAGCGTGCCAGAAGTGATTGAACCCTACATCGTAAAGCGTTGCCGATGAAGCGAAACTTGCGATGTGTCCACCCAGTTCAGATGATGACTGGTTGGCGCGCACGACTATTGCAAGGGCATTCCACCGGATCAGCGAACGGATTCTCCACTCAAGTTCATGATTGCCTGTACTTCGTTGTTCGTTTGCCGCAGCGATCGTGTTGACATATGCAGTTGTGGGTTTGTGGGGAATGTGAGCACCGGAACGGCGGGCGCTGTCGATCAGTTGCTCAAGCAGGAAGTGCGCCCGCTCGTGGCCCTCGCGATCTATTACACTGGCCAGCGCATCAAGCCATTCTTGCGTTTCGATGGGATCGATATCAGTCAGTGATTTCGGCTCGGACATACCAGTTCTTCCAATTTATTGAACTTATACATATTTATGAACAGTGAAACACTAAATTTGAACATCCATGTTTCTAGTCATCAGTATGGTTGATGGTTGGCTGAAGTGCCTGTGCAAGGCATTGTCCGGTGTGCGATTCACCGACTGAACTAACTTGCTCGGGGGTACCGCATGCTGTAATTAAGCCTCCCTCATCACCACCTTCAGGGCCCAGATCGATAATCCAGTCGGCAGATTTGATAACTTCCAGATTATGCTCAATGATGACGATCGTATTGCCGCGATCACGGAGTTCCAGTATAACAGAAAGCAGTTGCTTGATATCCTCGAAGTGCAATCCGGTTGTTGGCTCATCCAACAGGTATAGCGTGCTTCCTGTATCGCGTTTGGATAGTTCCAAAGATAGCTTGATCCGTTGCGCCTCGCCACCGGACAGTGTTGTCGCACTCTGCCCGAGTCGAATGTATTCGAGTCCAACATCGCGCAGCGTAGTCAGTTTTCGAGCAATTGGCGGTACCGCAGAAAACTGCTCCAACGCGTCCGTGACTGAAAGGTCGAGAACTTCGGCGATGTTCATTCCCTTGTATTCGATTTCGAGCGTCTCGCGGTTGTAGCGCTTTCCGCCGCAGGACTCGCAGCTGACAAACATATCGGGTAGAAAATTCATCTCTACGCGTACCAATCCTCCGCCGCGACAGCTTTCGCAACGCCCGCCGCGAACATTGAAGGAAAACCGTCCCTCCTGATATCCCCGGCTTCGAGCTTCCACAGTACGCGAGAACAATTTCCTGATATGGCTGAATAAGCCGGTATAGGTGGCGGGATTTGAACGCGGCGTACGACCTATCGGTTGCTGATCGATGCGAATGATCTTGTCAATTTTTTCCAGTCCGAAAATTCCGTTGTGTTTAGCGGCGGACAGCTTTGAACGATAAAGACGCGAGGCGATTGCTGGATAGATGGTTTCGTTGACCAACGTCGATTTTCCGGAACCTGAAACCCCAGTCACACAAGTGAAGAGCCCCAGAGGCACTTCCACATCGATATTCTTGAGATTGTTGCCTTGCGCTCCCCGAATTCCGATTGTCCGCTTGTCATCAAAGGGTACCCTCCAAAATGGAGTCTCTATCTTACGTTTGCCCGAAAGATATTGACCGGTCAGTGATGCCGGACAGTTTTCAACATCCTGAAGGGTTCCCTGTACCAGGACTTCTCCGCCTTGGGCACCGGCTCTTGGTCCCAGGTCGACGATATAGTCAGCACTTCTTATCGTAGTCTCATCGTGCTCGACTACGACCAAAGTGTTGCCCAGGTTTCGCAACCGGCTCAGAGTGTTTAACAGCTTGGCATTGTCTCGTTCATGAAGTCCAATCGAAGGCTCGTCAAGAACATACGTGACACCCACCAACCCCGAACCGACCTGGGAAGCCAATCTGATCCTCTGGAGTTCGCCACCGGACAGAGTAGACGTTGCTCGGTCCAGTGAAACATATGTGAGTCCGACATCAGCAAGAAACTGCAGTCGTTGAGCGATGTCCCTGACAATGCGTTCCGCGACCGGAACATTCTGCCGGTCATAGTTCATGTTCTGAAACCGCTCGATGGTTTCGGTAATATTCAGACGCGTCAGTTCATGGATCGCCATATTGTCAACAAAAACGTTGCGGGGCCCCAATGCCAATCTGGCTCCATTACAGGAGTTACATGGTTTGGTCACCTGGTATTTGGCAAGCTCATCCTTGATGGTTTCAGACGTGGTTTCACGATATCGTCTTTCAAAATTTGGAATCACACCTTCAAAGGGCCTGAAACTTCGATACACTCGCCCATTCGTGCTTGTATATCGCATGGCAATCTTGTCCGAACCACTGCCGTGTAATACTAGGTTTTGGGCTGTTTCGGGGAGTCTGGAAAAAGGCGTTTCGAGATTGAATCCATAGTGTTTGGCCAAAGACTCCAGCATGCTGTAATAGTAGCTGTGTCGAGTACTCCATTCGGCCAAGGCACCTGAGGCGATGCTGGATTCGGGTGAAATAACAATTTTTTCGGGATCAAAATTGAACATTTGCCCAAGTCCTTTACATTCGGTACAGGCACCGATTGGATTGTTGAATGAGAATATTCTAGGCTCGAGTTCGTCTAGAACATAGCCGCAGTAAGGACAACCGAAATTGGCGCTGAAAACAGTACCATCAGCATCAATTGAGCCGTCTTGGTGAATCTTCGAGCATATAGCAAGACCTTCTGAGAGTTCAACGGCAGTCTCGATCGAATCGGTAAGACGAATTCGTGTGTTGTCAGACGGGATCAGGCGATCGACGATCACTTCAATGGTGTTTTTTGTATTGCGGTCAAGTTTAGGCACACTCTCAATTTCGTAGACAACGTCATTGATTCTCAATCGAACATACCCCAGTCGCTTCAGATTGGCAATGATTTGTTCATGCTCACCTTTTTTGTCGCGTACAACGGGTGCAATGATTGCAGTTCTGACATTCTGACCAAGTGACAGTAGCTGATCGACAATCTGAGCGATTGATTTTGCCGATAGTACAGTCTTGTGTTCTGGACACCTCGGCTCTCCGATTCGAGCATAGAGCAATCGAAGGTAGTCATAGATTTCGGTTACCGTACCAACTGTCGAACGGGGACTGTATCGGGTTGCCTGCTGATGGATACTGATTGCAGGGGACAATCCTTCAATAGAGTCAACATCAGGTTTGTCTTTCAGAGCCAGGAACTGTCTCGCATAGGCGGAAAGAGATTCCACGTATCGTCTTTGTCCTTCCGCGTAGATTGTGTCGAATGCCAGCGATGATTTGCCGGAACCGGAAAGACCGGTAATTACATTGAGTTTGTCACGCGGAAGATCAATTGAAATATTCTTCAGGTTATGTGTTCTGGCACCCCTGACGATAATTTTTCCTGACGACATCAGCAAATCCTGTTACAAAATGCAAAACCTGTTAATATTACCCGCTTTGAACTCATCAGGCAAAATTAATCCAAGTGCAACAAGAAGGTTTCACAGCATCTGAGAGAAAATCGGTTACCTCGCTGGCTGCTGTACTGGCTTTGCGCCTCATCGGATTGTTCATGATTCTGCCGGTGCTGGCGCTGCATGCTGATGATTTTCGCGGTTCAACTCCGATTCTTATCGGCCTGGCGTTGGGTATATATGGGTTGACTCAGGCGCTGTTGCAGGTGCCTTTTGGTGCCGCTTCCGATCGATGGGGGCGTAAACCGATGCTTGTACTGGGTCTGGTGATTTTTGCATTTGGTAGCATCGTGGCGGCTGAATCAACCACGATCTACGGAGTGATCGCGGGTAGAGCATTGCAGGGTAGTGGAGCGATCGCGGCAGTTGTACTGGCGTTTGTAGGTGATCTGACCCGAGAGTCGCAACGTACCAAGGCAATGGCAATTATTGGAGTGTCAATTGGCACTGCCTTCACCCTTGCTCTGATACTGGGACCTTCGCTGAACTATGTAGCTGGATTGCGGGGATTGTTCTGGCTGGCGGCACTCATGGCGATTGTCGGATTGATTTTGGTTTGGAAAGTTGTGCCCCCGTCATCAGTGGTGTCCAAAATTGGCTCGACGGGCCATATGTTCGCAAATCTGAAAACAGCGTTGGCGGACCGGAAACTTTTTCGACTTTACTCGGGGACATTGGCAATTCATGCTGCAATGACATCGCTGTTTCTGGCTTTCCCGATTGAGCTTGTAGAGGTTACAGGACTCGCCCGCACCAGTACATGGAAGGTGTATGCTCCCGTGTTCATTCTGTCATTCGTAATGATGATGCCGCTGATTCGAATCGGGTCGAAAAAGGAACGTTCCCGACTTGTCATGCTTGGTGCGGCATCGTTGCTGGTCATCGCACTGGTTGGACTGATTGTTGGGTCAGAATCAAGCAGCTTTTTTCTGTTGGTAGGCAGTCTATGGCTGTTTTTTGTCGGTTTCAATACGCTTGAGGCGATCTTTCCTTCCACGACTGTTTCTGTTGCGGATTCCAGTATGCGAGGCATGGTTATGGGGGTGTTCAACACCTGTACATTTGCAGGTGCATTTGTAGGTGGCGTCATCGGTGGAATAGTCTATGGTGGATTCGGCGCGACAGGTGTTTTTCTTGCGGCAGGAATTGTTATACTGCTATGGATATCGATTGAATGCACGGTTTCGGCAGGAAGCCGACATTGAAGCTATTCGAAGTCGAATGTTGGGCTGGGTAAAGCAATCAGTTACACTTTACATTCGGAGATGAAAAATGACAGGTAGTGTGAACAAAGTAATCATCGTTGGACGCTTAGGCGCGGACCCAGAACAACGCAGAACACAGAGCGGACTACTGGTTGTCAATTGCAATGTGGCGACCAGCGAAAGATTTTCGGATCAGGATTCAAACGAACGCAAGGAAAGGACAGAATGGCATCGGATTGTATTTTTCGGAAAACTTGCTGAAGTGGTTGCTCAATATCTTCGAAAGGGCAGTCAGATTTATTTGGAAGGGCGACTGCAGACCCGAAAGTGGCAGGATTCACGAACCGGTCAGGATCGATACTCGACTGAGATAATTGCGCGGGAAATGACCATGTTGGGTTCTCGGGGTGAAGGACGAAGTGATGGTTTCGGTAGTTCCCGAACATCCGACTATGAACAATCCAGTGGTGTTGACAGCGGATCGCATACTTCACAACCCATCAGTTCGGGAGGTGCTTCAGACTTTCCAGAAGACCCGGCCGAAGACATTCCCTGGTAAGCATCGGTCTCATTGAAACTCCGCAGCTCGGATTAACCAGCATCGAGCGCGTCTTTGGCTCGGAGCTTGGCTGCAATATATTCTGTCTGCGGAATATGGAGTAACCCCTTGATCTTTCGCATCAGATGCTGTTCGTGTGCATCGAGATGCTGATCGCTCAGTACGACTTTCCACATACTCTCAATTAAGCTGATTTTGTCTTTGACTGTCCAGTTCTGATTGATGATCTTGGTGATTTCATGCAGGCAGGTTGCATGGTCCAGCTGCTTTTGGGCTTCGCGAACAATTTCCTTGATGTTTTCCGGATTCACTCCCAGATTGTTGACCAACGAAAGTTCAATCTGTTCCAGTTCTGAATCGTCAATCTGACTGTCCGCCTGTGCGGCTTCCAGCAACAAAGCAGCCGCCGCATTGGATGTCAGTTCAGCGGAATCGATCTTTGTGATGTCATCCTCGACAGAGAGAAAAGTCTCCAGATTTCTTCTAAGATTTGAAAGTATCAATTCGGCATCCAACCTCAAAGAAGTAATTCATGGTTGCAATTTTACAATTTTCAAGGTTTTCGACTTCGTTTGCAAGAGGCCCATAATTCCTGCATATGTAAATCGGACTATCGCGAAGCACCGAAAAGGTTCAACGTGAACATCATAACCAACAAAATTATGTCTTGAGGTCGATGCCGGATTGATGTGCTGAGTAAACTTTATGACACGCCGGCAGACACAGAGGACAGCAACAAAAACCGCGCACACTCATTGCAGGTTTCTGATGTTGGAGCGAGCAGCTGTTGGCCGATTAGGTACGGTTCTGCGCCTTTGGCATAAACTAATGCAATGGCTAAGCCCGTTGAATTAGCAGAAATTATGGAGAGGATTTGAACTACCGGTTCCGGCTGGGACGCAAAAGCCAAGTAATGTATTGCAGAAGCAGCACAGAAGCAGTCAGGGGTGTATGGGCGGGAATCTTGATGATCATTGAGTTCTGGAAGATCTCGGTATGATCTGTCAGCTCGGATTCGTATTGACATTCCTCGTCAACATGGGGTTCTCCCGCACACTCGCAATTCATCGCTGTTTGGCATGGTAGCCCGAATCGCTGTTGCGGTCTCGAAGCACGGATTCGGTTTGGAATCGCGGCGCGTGTTCAAGTCCGCTACAACAGACTCCGGTGCGCACCGCTACTGTAGGTGCAGACAAAGGGTCGAAACCCTTCCGCTTGTTCTGACATTCGCCGGGATTTGGAGGGAAAAAGACTGACGCAAACGATCTGAAAACTCATCGTATCGGTCCAGGGGAAATATCAATGTGGTAACTATTCCATCACGTTCGGAAACAGTTGAATTTGTGAATTGGTCGAGTGTATATAATTTCGTCCGATTTCAATAGAAAATGATCCGTCATTCGAATGCGAATGGAAGCTTTGTGTCCGGTTGAACGAAACAATCAGATACAGACGATCTTTTGCCAGACTACCCGCATATCAACAATATCATTCACCTTTTTTGTTCCGAGCGGACATAAATTACGAAAATGACCGATCACAACAAACCCGTTGACAGGCTGAATGTCGGAGTGATTGGTGCCGGTTTCATGGGTGAACTCCACGCATCCCACTATATGGCGAACGATGCAGTTGAATTGATTGGAATTGCTGACATTATCCCTGACAAAGCTCGTGAAATCGCTCAGAAATTCGGTTGCGCATGGTTTACCAATTCAGAACAGTTGGCTGACAAAGTCGATGCGGTCAGCATCGCGGTACCTTCGACGGCACACCACCGCGTCGCCGAGACATGTCTGAACCGGAAAGTACATGTACTGATCGAAAAACCACTGGCTTCTTCCCTGAAAGATGCTGAATCCATTGTCGATCTGACCAATCGTAGTGGGGTGACTTGTATGGTAGGGCATCAGGAGCGATTCAATTCCGCGTTTATGGAAGCCTCCAGCATAGTGGACCAGCCAAAATACGTCGAAGCGCACAGACAAGGTAAATTTGGCGGTCGCGGTGGTGATGTCGATGTGATCAATGATCTGATGATTCACGATATTGATCTGGTGCTTGCATTTGTCAAGGCTCCTGTTGCAAGTGTTTCGGCACTTGGCACATCGGTTGTGACACAGCATGTTGATGTTGCCAATGCCAGAATTGAATTTGAGAACGGGTCGGTAGCAAATGTAACCGCATCCAGGGTTGCGGTTGAGCGGCAGAGAATTTTCCGAGTCTACACAAATCATCAGTATATGGAGCTTGATCTGCTCAACCAGACGATGGTGGTCAGGTCAACCAAAGAAAATGACGGCGAGAGCGATGCGGCTGTGACGGTCGAATCAATAGTTGATGTCACTCCCAATATCACCTTGAAAACGCAAATCAACCACTTTGTGGATATTCTTCGTAACGGTGGTACCCCTTATGTTACCGTTGAGGATGGATTGTCCGCGATGCAGGTCGCGGAGATGGTTCGAGCCCAGGTGAATCAAGACTGATGGTATCCGAAGAAAAAATTCCGTATTTCGACCTGACCGGTCAATACACCGCGGTCAGAGAGGAGTGGTTCAAAGAAATTGAACGATTGGGCATTAGCGGCAATTTCATTTTAGGCGATGCGATTGATCAGTTTGAAACTCGCTTGGCCAACTATCTCGGCGTGGAGCATGCGGTTTCAGTGTCGAGTGGAACCGATGCCATTTCACTGGCATTGAAAGCATTGGGAGTAGGGCCGGACGACTCCGTAATTGTTCCCGACTTCACCTTTTTTGCGACCGCAGAGGCTGTCTCCCTCATCGGTGCGACACCTGTCTTTGTGGATGTTGATCCGATTGATTTCAACATCGATGTGAGCAAAGTTGAATCCGCAATACGCGCCGACACGAAAGCGATATTGCCTGTCCATCTGTTCGGTGCACCAGCGAATCTCGGACCAATACTGGAATTGGCGAATAAAAAAGATATCGCGGTCATAGAGGATACGGCTCAGGCATTCGGTGCAAGGATTGGTGAGCGTTACACCGGAAGTATCGGTGACGCGGGTTGTTTCAGCTTTTATCCGACTAAGGTATTAGGTGCTTTCGGAGACGGCGGTCTGGTCACAACCAACGATATACAGACTGCTGACCAACTGAAACTGTTGCGAAATCATGGCGTGACTGGGCCGAATACCCATTCCCTGATCGGAACCACAAGCCGATTGGACTGCATACAGTCAACTCTGCTGCTAATCAAACTGAGTTCAATTGACGAAAAGATCGGATCTCGACATGAAATTTCGAACCTCTATTTCAAACAGTTGGAAGGCCTTGAACTGACGCTGCCGCGTCAACTGCCAGGAACAACTCACGCTTACAACATCTTTACAGTCAGAAGTCGATTGAGAGATGAAATTGCGGAAGCATTGAAACGTCACAATATCGGATATCAGATCTACTATCCGATGCCGTTACACAAACAACAACCCTATCGACACCTGGGATATTCGGATGCCGATTTTCCCGAATCAATGAGAGCGGCGGAAGAGGTGGTTTCTTTGCCTCTTTATCCCGAAATGCCCCTGTCTTACGTTGATCGAATTTGTACGGTTATTCGCAATGCTATCGGTTAGAGTGATCACACTTCTGAGTGTATTAGTGGTTTCCGCGAACGTCTTGGCAGATAGCTACTGCAAACTCGCGACACCACAGTGGTCCGAAATGGATGTCCAAACTGTAAAACTGCGGCGTGCAGATGGTGAAGTAATCAGGATCCGGTCTCGGATCGCGGATAGTCCCCGAGAAAGAGCTGCCGGATTCCAGCACATCTGTCCGGAGATCATACAACTAAGTTCAATTCTATTTGTTTACAAGGCACCCACGAGTTCCAGTTTTCACATGTTCAATGTACATGACAGACTGGATATTGGTTTTTTTGACCAAGATCGCAAACTCATTACAGTTCTGCGAATGACACCACAAAAAATTGGAGATGAATCCGCTAGGACATATGGCATTGGATCAAAAGAATTTGTGCACGCGCTGGAGGCGCGAGCGGAATTTTTTGCCGACCACGGACTGAAGCCGAATACAACAATACTTGAATTTCCATAACGTGAAATAGATCAGGTCGCAGGCTATCCGGCCTGTAAAATTGAGCATGAGCTTGATTTAATTTCTGGAGGGAATAATGAACGCGATTGTCACTGAGAATTTTGAAGGGGTGTGTCGTATCCGTATGAACCGCCCCAAGCAGTTCAACGCATTGAATCGGGATATGCTTGAGAGATTGACGAATGCCATTGATGAGGTGAAGAATGATTCAAGTGTACGTTGTGTAGTGCTTTGCGGAGAAGGCGCAAATTTCATGGCGGGTGGAGACATCCAGTATTTCCATGAACTGCGTAACCTCGATCGTGAATCCAAGATTGACGCATTCAATTCTCTTATTTCAGATGTCCACAATCTCGTCGAATATATGGCGTCATTGCCTGTACCTGTTATTGCCAGCGTACGCGGAGCCGCTGCCGGCTTCGGTATCAGTCTGGTCGCTGGCAGCGACTTGGCGGTCGCATCGAAAAGTTCTTTCTACACCTCCGCCTACAACCTTCTTGGCACTTCTCCAGACGGTGGCAGTACTTATTACTTGCCCAGATCGGTCGGTATGAAAAAATCCATGGAAATTACATTACTCACCAAACGCTACAGTGCCCAAGAGGCTTTGGAAATGGGGTTGGTCAATATGGTGGTCGAGGACGATGATCTGGAAAACGTAACATCGAAAACAGCCGCCACAATTGTCAGTTCGGCCAGATTCGCGGTCGCCAATGCGAAACGCCTGATCCGACAGTCATTCAACAATGACATGAATACTCAGTTGAAATTTGAGCTGGATAGTTTCCTTGAATGTATGGTCGAAGATGATTTTTTCGAAGGCGTGACGGCATTCGTTGAAAAACGTAAGCCACGATTCGCTCGTTGACATCAGTTTCAAGTCAAGCATAGCCAAACGAATTAAAAATGACTTGTGAAATAGATTATTGAGAGTAAAATATTGGCACTCCGGCACCACAGCTCACTCCTTGCCTTGCCAAAGCCGGTAGTTCAAGGCTGATAATCCGAGAGGAGACAAAATGCGTCATTACGAGATTGTCGCGCTGGTTCATCCTGACCAGAGCGCGCAAATTGAGGAAATTGTCACCAGATATCGAAAGATTGTTGAAGATTCTGGTGGTAAGATTCATCGTCAAGAAAATTGGGGACGGCGAAAACTCGCTTATCCGATCAAGAAAATCTACAAAGCTGATTACTTCCTTCTGAATATTGAATGTGATCCTTCGGTCAAGGATAAGATTGAAAATGATTTCAAATATTATGATTCCATTCTCCGCAGCCTTTGTATAAGACAGGAGAAAGCGATTACTGAACAGTCGGCAATTATGAAAAAATTAGTCAAGCAGGAAGAAGAGGAAAGACTGGCGAAGGAACGTGAAGCGGCAGAAATGGAACGCTTGAGAGCCGAAGAGGCTTCCAAGGCGGCGGAAGCGCAAGCTGAGAAGGAAAGTGCCGCTGAAGCAGACACTGACGGTGTCGAAGAAGATAATTCGGTTGATGAAAGTCAGTCCGAAACCAACGGAACGGAAGAGAAACAAGAGGATTCTGAAGCGGAATCAGAGGAAAAGGAGGCGACAGCATGAACCGACGCTATCGAAGCCGAAAATACTGCCAGTTTACAGCGGCTGGTATCGAGGAAGTGGACTACAAGGATTTGGATATGCTTGAAGGATTCATTTCCGAATCCGGGAAGATCAATCCAAGTCGAAGTACTGGTACAAAAGCACGATATCAAAGGCAGCTCGCCCGTGCGATCAAGCGTGCACGGTATTTGGCCCTGATCGGATATACCGATTCTCACTGACCGGGGAGGATGCCATGGAAGTAATATTGCTTGAAGCGGTACAGAAACTTGGACAGCTGGGTGACACTGTGAAGGTAAAACCAGGCTATGCCCGCAACTATCTTATCCCTCAGAAAAAGGCTGTAAAAGCCACCGCAGAAGCATTGGCAAAAGTTGAAGAGCGTCGTGCTCAACTGATTAGGGAAGAGAAGGAACGACTGGATGTTGCACAAGCTCGTGCGGACGCGGCTGTCAAGACCCTTCGTATTTCCAAGCATGTCGTTGATGAGACTGGTAGACTATTCGGTTCAGTATCAACCACGGAAATTATTGACAAGGCCGCTGAGGCAGGTACTGAAATTCTACGGTCTGAAATTAATTTACCAGGCGGGTCAATCAAGGAAACCGGAGAACATATGATCAATGTCCGAGTTCATCCTGAGGTGAGTTTCGATATCAATCTTGTCGTTGAAGTCGACTCACTGGAACCGTCGGTCGATGCGTTGCTTGAAGATGCGCAAGATGCGGAAGAGACTGATGAAGCCCAGGCAATTGAGGTATCCGAAAAGAACGACGAGAATCCGACCGAGGAGACAACGGATAAGTGAAATCTGACGAAGTCCATCGGAATACTCCGCAAGAATTGAGGACATCGTCAGACTCTTCCAATTTACATTACCTAAAAACTCCTCCACAACAGATTGATGCCGAGCGTTCCGTACTCGGTGCAATTCTGATCAGTGACGACCAGTTTGAGAAAGTCATAGGGCTTCTTTCAACCGATGATTTTTATCAGAGTCGTCACCGACTGATTTTCAAATCGATGCTCAGCCTTTACGAGCAGCGAACAAAGATCGACCTCCTGACGATGAAAGATTTCCTCGAACGGGTAGGAGATCTCGAAGAAATCGGTGGAATAAGTTATCTGGCTGAAATTGCCGACGAAACTCCGCATAGCCTTAACGCCGATTCTTATGCACAAATTGTTCGCGATTGTGCTGTCCTGCGACAATTACTGAAGAGCTCCGAGAACATCCAGAGAACAGTCTACGAACGCGAAAGCCAATCCGTTGATGAAATCATGAGTAAAGTTCAGCAAATGATTTTCAATCTCGGAAAGAAATATGACAAGAATGCTGCCTTGATTCCCATCAAAGACAGCGCCATGCTTGCTTTCGAGATGATTGAAGAACTGTACAACAATCCCGATAAGAGTAGTGTCACAGGAGTTCCATCCGGATTCGCCGACCTGGATGATCTGACCGCAGGATTCCAACAATCTGATCTGGTAATCATTGCAGGTCGACCCTCGATGGGAAAAACTGCTCTTGCCATGAACATTGCCGAAAACGCTGCTATTCAGGAAAAAATGAAAGTTGCAGTTTTCAGTTTGGAAATGCCAGCTTTACATCTGTCCATGCGTTCGTTGTCGTCTCTGAGCGGTGTTGATGCAGCGAACATTAGGAAAGGTACTCTGGGAGAAGGTCGGGAAGGTGAGGAGAGTTGGGAACGATTATCGCATGCGCTGAATCTGCTTGACGATGCGCAAATTTATATTGATGCCACTCCCGGAATATCCCCGCTGCAAATCTCCGCTATTTCGCGACGTATGTATCAGGAAACAGGACTCGATCTTATCATTGTGGACTATCTCCAACTATTGCAGATGAAGGACAATCAACAAAATCGTGCAACAGAACTGGCCAACATTACCCGTGAGCTGAAGTTTCTTGCGAAAGAACTGGAAGTTCCGATCATCGCCCTGTCTCAGTTGAACAGAGAGGTTGAATCACGCCCAAACAAACGTCCGATTATGGCAGACCTGCGGGAGTCAGGTGCGATAGAACAGGATGCCGACGTGATCATATTTATCTACCGAGACGAAGTTTACACACCTGATACGAAAGATTACGGGACCGCGGAAATTATCGTTGCGAAACACCGAAACGGAGATACCGGTACGATCAAATTGTGTTTCATGAAAGAATGCACCCGTTTTGAAAATTTATCAGATACCAGTTTTGCCGAATCTGGCTTGGCACATGATATAGCGCATGTCTGATCGATCCTACCGCAGGAAATTCCATGCGCTTATATGGTTCCATCCGCTTATCTGCCCTTCGCCATAATTTGTCGAGGGTGAGGGATTACTCACCTGACTCGAAAATCATGGGTGTGGTCAAGTCAAACGGCTACGGTCATGGGCTGGTACGCGTCGCAAAAACGCTTCAATCGGGAATCAACGCATTTGCGGTGGCAACGGTTGATGAGGCGGTTGAACTAAGGGATTCGGATATCGAACAACCCATCTGCGTCCTGTCCGGCTTTTGTGAGCCAAATCACATTTCAGTTGTTCAGGCGAGAAAAATAGATTGTGTGATCTATTGTGACGAACAGATCGAGATTCTCCGCAGTATTCGTTCCGGCGACAAAGTGTCAATCTGGATCAAAGTCGATACCGGAATGAATCGATTGGGGTTCCCGATTCAAAACCTGTCGAGTGTCCTTGAAACTGTTGAATCGATGCCTTTTCTGGAGCTGAAGGGAATCATCTCTCATTTCGCTAGTGCTGACGAATTGGATTCAAATTTCGCATCAGTGCAAATCGATCGATTCAAACAGTGCACAGAAGGTATTGATACCGACCGCAGCATTGCCAATTCGGCGGGCATCGTATGCTGGAAGGATAGTCATTTCGACTGGGTACGGCCTGGAATAATGCTTTACGGAGCTTCTCCGATTGTGGGGATGACTTCCAAGGAACTCGACCTGCAGCCTGTTATGGAATTGTATTCAACGATACTGGCTGTGAAACAACTAAGAGTCGGCGATTCAGTCGGCTATGGACAGACTTGGACATGCACCCAAGATGGTCGCATTGGCATTGTTGGCTGTGGTTACGGAGACGGTTATTTTCGCAGCGCGTCGTCCAGATCTCAGGTACTGATTGACGGGAGCAGGGCAGACGTGATCGGCAGGATATCTATGGACATGTTGGCAGTCAATTTGAATCAGCACCAAAGTGCCGGTGTTGGTTCCAGCGTAAAACTGTTTGGTGAGGGACTGCCGGTTGAAGAATTGGCGGACGCTGTCGGTACGATTTCATACGAGATACTCACATCAGTCAATTCCCGTTCGGTTTTGTTCAAGGAACAATAGCTCTTTTTGGGGGTGAAAGGGAGCTGTACTTTGGAATCTTTGAATTCTTGTATTTTACAAAGCCGAATTCTTTAACTCTTCACAATGAATTGACACAGGATACAACTTGCTTCTTGTTATGACTCTGTAAGCAATGCAGTCTTTCGCTACAATCGCGAATTAGACCGTAACAGTGACTTGTCCAGTCGTATGTCCTTAGTTCGCTCATGGTACGCTATAAAAGACGACGACGGAAACTGGAAATTCGGGCCCTCGAAATTTGTAGGATACGAAGGATTGGGCGCGGACACCTATCTCAATCGTGCGAAGAGCGGACTTGATAGTCGAAAAACCGAAGCTCGCTTACGTCAATGGTTCGAAATGGTTGAACCCGCAAATGAACTGTTTGATTACTTGAACTGAGAACTGACGACGTTTCTGGCACAATTCGACAAGTCTCCAAACACAAGTTCTTGAATAAACGTGGACAAGTAAGTCAGCGGAGATCGAGTCATATTCACAAATACTAAAATTCAGTCAAACACGGACAGTATCGGGTAGTTGTCTCGAGTTCGTCGGGTGAGATCACCGACAAATATCTTATCCAATGATCTACTCCAGAATTTGGTCTTAGCAATTTGATTTTATTGACTAAATCATCAAAGTATCACTAGATGTCAACCTACAACAATATCTACGTCTGAAGTATTTCTTCAGTCTACTCTGAGCAGTTCGTTCAACCCTGTCTTGCTTCTGGTTTTAGCATCGACCTGCTTGACTATTACTGCGCAATAAAGACTGTATTCTCCGTTATCGGATGGTAAGTTTCCGGATACTACGACCGAACCAGGAGGGACGTAACCGTAAGTGACTTCTCCAGTCTGTCGATTGTATATTTTTGTACTCTGACCGATGTAGACACCCATCGATATGACTGACCCTTCTCCTATGATCACGCCTTCGACTATTTCACTTCGTGCACCTATAAAACAGTCGTCCTCGATAATTGTCGGTGAGGCTTGTAAAGGTTCCAGCACACCACCTATACCGACACCGCCTGAGAGATGCACGTTCTTGCCGATCTGTGCGCACGACCCCACGGTTGCCCACGTGTCTACCATCGTTCCGTCATCCACAAATGCGCCAATGTTGACATAACTCGGCATTAACACGACATTGCGTCCGATGTAAGATCCATATCGAACAGTTGCAGGGGGGACGACCCGATAACCGCCGTCGATGAACTGTTGCTCGTCGTGACTGAAAAATTTTCTCTTTACCTTGTCATAGTAAGTGGCGTTTCCATCATGTATAACCCAATTGTCATATACCCTGAAAGACAGCAAGACCGCCTTCTTTGCCCATTCGTTAACCTGCCACCCGCCGTCTCCTTTTTCGGCGACGCGCAGATCACCCGCATCAAGTGCAGCTATGGACCTGTCAACGGCTTGTCGGATTTCGTCCGAACACGTATCTGAATTCAATTCTGTACGATTATCGAAGGCTGTATTGATAATGGATTCCAATGTAGACATAAATGTTCCCCGATTAGTTTGACGCTCTCAGAATTTGTTAACCGAGCAAGCGAATTATCTCTTTTTTCAAATCGTCCTGGATGGATTCCTCGGAAATCGGCTCACCATCACGGTCAACAATGAAAAAAACATCTTCTGCCCGCGCTCCAGATGTGGTGATCTTGGCCGAAAGCAGCCTAACCTTGTGAAGCAAGAGTGTCCTCACCACAAGATAGAGCAAACCGGGTCGATCCTGAGCGGATATTTCCATCATCGTATAGTCGCCGCCGGGAGAGTGCGTGAACTGGATTCGAGTTGGAAACGAAATATGACGTGCAACCCGGTCCGGTTTGACCGCACTCGGTGAATGTTGGATCTTTTGATTGATAATGGCTTGCTCGACAGCCTGTTCGAAAATTCCCAGATTCGCATCGCAACTCCGGACCGCTTGATCGCGAACCAAAACGACAAAAGAAAAAGCGGTTAGACCTGAACGCAGTGGATGCGTCCGTGCTTCCAGCACATTCAGTGAGCAGTGGTCCAATGCGCCGGTTATGATCGTGAACTGCTCGTCTGAATTGGTGGCAAGAACGAAAATTTGTATGACATCAATTAAAGGGTGAGAGCGAAACGCGACAAGTGGCAGGTCGATCAGGCTTGTTTTCGCAGCATGTCTTACATGCCATGCAATCGTGTCGGCGTCATAGCTCAGGAAGTAGTCATCGTCCAAATTCGCCCATAGTCTCGCGGCTCTGTTTCGCAGGGTTCGGTCTCTGCCCAGAAGTGCAATGGAATCCGATTTGATTTCTTCAATTCGGGGCTCAACCTCGTCGTGCGGAAGCACCTTCGTCAACAGTGTTCGGGAAGTCGCAAGGTACAGATGCTCAAGCATTTTGCCCTTCCAGTCGTTCCAGACTTTCGGTCCGGTCCCACGCATGTCAGCGATTGTCAGCAGGAACAGGTGATCCAGATGCTCCTGATTGCCTACCTTGACCGCAAATCGGGAAATGACTTCGGGATCATTCAAATCTTCCCTTTGACTTGTAAAACTCATTGTGAGATGCTGTCGAACCAGCCAGGCAACGAAGTGCGAGTCGTAATCGTCCATTCCGATCCGTTTGCAGAACCGATAACTTTGCACTTCTCCGAGTTCCGAATGGTCGCCACCTTGGCCTTTTGCGATGTCGTGAAACAATCCCGCAATAAATAGCCTTTCGGGCTTGATGATTCGTTTCATTGCATCGGCAGCCAGAGGCAGTGACTTCGATGTTGCCGGTTGTCCAAGTTCATAGATGTGCCATACGACATTCAAAAGATGCGCATCGACTGTGTATACATGAAACAGGTCGTATTGCAACTGTCCTACAATTCGGTTGAAGTCAGGAATCAATCTGCCTAGCAGGCCGGTATCATGCATCAGGTCCAAAGTCTGGGGAAGCCGCTGAGGATTGCCGAATATTGAAAGTAAATGAGATTTGACTTGAGATGAATTTCGTAACTGTCTGTTTACAAGAAATTTTTTTGAACGCATCAACCTCAGTGCTGCGGCTCTGATACCGCGAACATCACTGTTAGACTGAAAGTTTACGCATGCCTCTACCAGCAACTCCGGTTTTCTGTCTATCGCTTTTACATCGGCAAAATCGAGATAGCCGTCGACCGTCTGAAATTTTCCGTTCAGCGACACAATTTTGTGACGCTTGCGCGTAAGTATCGACTCATCGAAATGCTGCAACAGCATGTGATTGATATGCCTTAGCACCTTTACCGTGCGGAAATAGGGCTTCATCAGTTTTTCAACAGCTTTATTGTTGTCGTCGTCCAGAAACCCGAACTTGTCGGCGAGTTTCAACTGGTTGTCGAATAGCAGCCTGTCTTCCCGTCGACCCAGTGTAAGATGAAGTTCATTGCGGAGTTTCCATAGATAATTTCGCCCGCGAATCAGTGTCTGGAATTCATCTTCCTGCAGGAAATTCTGCATAACCAGTTCATGCAGTCCACGGCTGCCGAAATGGCGCATCGTCACCCACGATACCGTGTGAATATCCCTCAGCCCACCCGGTCCGTCCTTGATATTGGGTTCAAGATTGTAGGCGGTGTCCGAATACTTGTGATGTCTGAGTTCCTGCTCTTTGACTTTTGCCTCGAAAAACTTTCTTGCCGGCCAGATGTTAGAAGCCTGAATCTTGTTCTCAAACTGGCGGAACAATGTCTGCGACCCGGCGCAGTATCTCGCCTCAAGCAGGGTTGTCATAACCGTCAGGTCCGCATGTGATTGTTTGATGCAATCATTTACGGTTCTGACGCTGTGTCCCACTTCAAATCCGATATCCCATAGAAACCGGATGAAAGGTTTGATCATCATGTCGTACTGACCATAATTCTTGCGGTCAAGCAACAGCATGATGTCAATGTCCGAATATGGGTTCAGTTCTGCACGGCCGTAACCGCCGACCGCGATCAGAGTGATATGATTGCCTGCGTCACTATCGTCAAAAAATTCATTCCACACTTTTTGAAGCATCGTGTCGACAGACTGTGTTCGGGTGCTGACAAGGCGCTGTGCCGAATATTTCTTTTCATGAAATCGCCTGAGCCGTACATCGTCCTCTCGCACCTGCTCGCGATACGTTTCAACAAGAGACATCAAGTCTTTTTGTGCGATACTCGTTTTCATCAACTGTCTGTCAGTGGCCAGCATTTGCCGCATTACGATCGAAAGCGCATGTTTCGATTATAGGCGCATCAATTTACTATGAATTTCAAGGGTTTCCAAGTGCTGGATGTTGATTGTTGAAGATTCTCGCGCCTACGGTCAGCATGTTCCGATGTCCATGCTTCTGATGCGACATCCGAGCTCGGCATCGATTAGTTGTATATTTCATTTATCAGTTCAAAGTCCGAATCGGTAGTCTCCAAACTTGCACCATGATATTTGGCACACGCAGCAATCAGTACATCTGTTGCCGGAATAGTTACGCCTCTTGATCTCAGTTGCCGTGCCATTTCATAGGCCAGTTGCCAAACGGCAGTATTGATGGCAAGTTCCGGAATTGCAGACGCAAATTGATTCAAGATGTGAATTTCGCGTTTACCCCTCGCACCGTTCCATAGTTCAAGTTGTACGATGGGGCACAGACGAGCTTGTCCGTTTTCCAACGCTTCAAGAACGCGGCTTCGAGCAAGTGCATTTCCGTCTGTTCTAAGGAAGTGAATCCAACTCGACGTATCGACAAGTATCATGACTGACGGCGTTGTGCCTGAAGTTCAGCGGGAGTGATAACGTTATCGCAGGTACCGGCGTAGCGTGTAAGTTTAGCCATACGCATACGACGATTGAAGTCGGAAATGGCCAGGTTGACAGCTTCGCGCTTGGTTTTAGCTTGTGTGTACTTCATCACTGCTTCAAGCTCTTTCTTGGGAATATCAACTGTAGTTTTCATGCTTCAAAAAAGGTTTAAAATAGAATATTGAAATGATAATTATAGAATATTTTTTCTTCAAAATTGGAAGCATAATGAAGAGCGATGTGATTAAAAGAGGAGCGTAAGTTCGAAATATAAGGCAATTGTATTCACAACTTTGAGTTCCTCAACTGTGCCCCCGCAAACTGAATGCGAGATTACTATCGGAAAAGTCGCCCGGCAGACTGCCTGAAGATTGCGGGACTCTGCGCTTCACTTTAAATCAAACCCTTCAGAGTCAATTCGCCGCGCGAAGTTCTTTTTCAGGGTTGAGCGTCTCGGCAATGCGGTTAACCGGAACATCGATTTGACGGGCTAATTCGGCAACGGGCACACAAAGTTTGTCAAGGTCTTCTCTCAATGTCTAGCTTGGATGAATAGGTTCGCGCAAGATATGCCTCCATGAAAAGATCATGCGCCGTGCGCTTATGGTTGTCCAGTCTGCGGCGAAACTGTCAGAATCTCGTGACCGGATTCAGTTACGAGAACAGTGTGCTCCCACTGGGCGGAAAGGCTACCGTCACTGGTTACCACAGTCCATCGGTCCGCCTGCATTCGGGTCTCCTTCTTACCCGAATTGACCATGGGTTCGACGGTGATGGTCATACCCGCCTGTAACTGCATGCCCGTGTTGGGTTTTCCATAGTGCAGGACATGCGGTTCTTCATGAAAACCCTTTCCGATACCGTGACCACAATACTCCCGAACAACTGAGAAACCGTGGGATTCCGCATGTTTTTGCACAGCGTGTCCCAGATCGCCGAGTGTGGACCCTGATCTGATGGTTTCAATACCTTTCATCATACTCTCGTGGCTGATGCGACACAGCCGTCTGGCGCGTATGGAGGTATCTCCGACGGTAAACATTCGACTCGTATCGCCATGGTAACCATCCTTGATCACGGTGATATCGATATTGATGATGTCGCCGTTTTTCAGTTTCCGGGGTCCCGGGATGCCGTGACATACAACATTGTTGATCGAAGTGCAGATCGATTTTGGAAATCCACGGTAATTCAAGGGTGCTGGAATCACCTGAAGTTCGTCTACGATAAAATGATGGCAGATCGAGTCCAGTTCCTCGGTGGTTATACCGGCTTGGACTTGGGGTTCAATCATGTCGAGCACAGATGCTGCAAGCTGACCGGCAACCCGCATTTTCTCGATTTCGTCCGGTGTCTTGATCGTGACGGAAGACATATTGAAACTGGTTAATGAATTATTGTTTGCGCTTGATCGTCTAAAGGAAATTCGCTCACGGGACTGTCGAAACATTCAATGGACCTTCATCCGAATTCCATCAGTCACATCCTGAATTTCCGGCCGAGTGAGATTGCAAATTATGATACTTAATAGTAAACTAATGCACCTATTAATTCTCACATGGCGAATTCAGAACCTGACAGGGTGCCTTGATTGGTGGCAGGTTTGTGCCATGGTCGCAAAACCCAACAGGAGACTCTTCAATGACTGACGTAACCATGCGCCAGCTGCTTGAGCTTGGCGTGCATTTCGGGCACCAAACCAGATTCTGGTGTCCCAAAATGAGCCCCTATATTTACGGGCATCGCAACAAAATCCATATTATCAATCTTGAACGTACACTGATGATGTTCAATGAAGCATTGGACTATCTGTCAGGTGTGGCCGCCAAACGAGGTTCGGTTGTTTTTGTCGGCACCAAGCGTCAGGCCGGCAAAATTGTCCAGGAACAGGCGCAAAGGGCGGAGTGTCCCTATGTCTACCATCGTTGGCTCGGCGGAATGCTGACCAATCATCGTACTGTCAGAAAGTCGATTGACCGTCTGAATGAGCTGAATGAGATTATTGCATCCGAAGGTCTTTCCAAAATTGCGAAAAAGGAAGCCATGAGGATCGAAAGGGAACAGTTCCGACTCGACCGCAACCTCGCCGGAATCATGAATATGCGAGGCCTTCCGGATGCGTTGTTCGTGATTGACGTGAAACATGAGAATATCGCTGTCAAGGAAGCGAACAAACTCGGCATTCCGGTCGTTGCTGTAGTGGATACAAACTGCGACCCGGATGGAATTGACTACGTGATTCCCGGCAATGATGACGCAGTCAGTGCAATTCGTCTCTATTGCACCGCGGCCGCTGATGCGATCATTGAAGGCAGGGCGAAAGCCAAAGCTGAAATGCCTCAGGCAAGTGCGGACGGTTCCGAGTCGATTGTTTCAGCCGAAGATATTTCGCTATATCAGATCACGGGCGCAAGGGCTGCCGTCGCTCCTTCGATCGAGCCGAAAGCGCCTGACACGGAAAAGCAGGATCCCGAAGCGAAACCTGCACCGGTGTCGGAGACGGCGGAGCAGGCTGTGTCGACTGAAGCGGAGGCAGCTGCTGCCGAGCAGACTTCTGCCGATGCTGAAGAGGACTCTGATTCAAACTCTGAGTCTGACGATTCGACACCTGAGTCCAAGCCAGAAACTGACGATACCGAAACCAAGGAATGACGAAAATGTATTTACCGCAAACTGATATGGATGCGGTAAACCCGAATCATCCATACACCGCAAACAAATAAATCTGACGGAGGAAATTAAATTGGAAATAACCGCGGTCATGGTAAAGCAACTGCGGGACCGTACTGGTGCCGGAATGATGGATTGCAAGAAAGTACTGGTCGAATGTGATGGCGACCAGGAAAAAGCTGTCGAAATACTGAGAAAAAAGGGTGCCGAAATGGCGGCTTCTCGCTCAGGACGGACAGCATCCGAAGGTTTGATTGTGTGTGCAATGTCCGATTCCAGGGACTGCGGTGCGCTGGTCGAAGTCAACTGTGAGACTGACTTTGTTTCACGAGGGGACGTTTTCCGCGCATTTGCTGAGCCGCTTGCCGGAATTGCGCTCGGTATCGGAGAGGATTGTGACGATGTCAATGTTCTCAATGCGCTCTCATTTGACGACTCAGGCAAATCAGTGGAAGAGGTGCGGCTTGAGGTACTGTCGAAAATTCGTGAGAACATCACAGTCAGCCGCGTTGTCGTATTCAAAGCGTCCGAAGGTGCGATTGTAGGCAGTTACGTACACCGGGAAAGACTTGGAATTATGGTTGAAATTGCGGGCAGTGCCGACAGCGACATTGCTGATGATATTGCGGTTCACGTTGCTGTGAAAAAACCGCAATGGCTTGATGTCGAGGATGTCCCGGCACAGACTATTGAAAAGGAGCGAGATATCTATCTGGAGCAGGCGCGCGGGTCAGGCAAACCTGATCACATTCTCGACCGAATTGTCGACGGTAAGATCGGAAAATTCTCGAAAGACAACACCCTGGTCAACCAGCCATACTACGAAGATGAGGACAAGACCGTCGGATCATTGCTGAAAGAATCCGATAGTACCGCAAAACGTTTTTGTCTGATAAATCTGGGGCTGACAGAGTAGCGAGGGAAATCAACCTTGACTGGTGACTCTGCGTTAGGTTCCCATCGAACAATTCTGTTCAAGCTGAGCGGAGAGTTGCTCGGCGATGAGCAGGGATCGGGAATTGATGCGCAGGCGATCAGCAGGGTTGCCGATGAAATAGCAGAAGTCGTCGATGCCGGTGTAAGAACGGGCATTGTCATTGGCGGCGGAAACTTTTTTCGGGGTGGCAGGAGTGCCGGATATTCGCTGTCGGCGGTCCGGGGACACCAGATGGGGATGCTTTTCACGATTGCCAACGCTATTGCCCTTGAGCAGGCGTTGCTGAGTAAAGGCGTGCAAACCGTTGTACAATCTTCTGTAGCGGTGCCTTCGTTTGTTGATCAGTTCGACGGTCACTCGTTCATGAAATATCTGGATGAGGGAAGTGCTGTGATATTCGCGGGTGGAACCGGTAGTACACATTTTTCGACCGACACCGCTGCCAGTCTCAGAGCGATACAGATTGGCGCTGATATTCTGCTGAAAGCAACTCAGGTCGATGGAATTTATAGTTCGGACCCCAAGCAGGAAAAAAACGCGAAGAGATATGACAGACTCACCTATGATGATGTTCTGGTAAACAACCTCGCTGTGATGGATGCTACGGCTGTTGCAATGTGTCGTGAACATAATCTACCAATTCGGGTGTTTGATGCCACTGTCAACGGAGGAATAAAACGGGTAGGACTCGGAGAAGAAGACGGAACTCTGGTTTTAAGGGAGTGGTACTATGCTGGATGAATTGGTTGCAGATGCCGAAACAAGAATGAAAAAATCTTTGGCAAACCTTCAGAACGAACTTTCAAAATTACGCACAGGTAGAGCCAGTACAGCCTTATTGGATCATATACGGGTGGACTACTACGGTACAGCCGCTCCGCTGAATCAGGTATCGACCATCACCGCGAGCGATGCTCGTACCATCAGCATCACACCGTGGGAGAAATCCATGATCCCAGTAATTGAAAAGGCGATCTTTGAATCGGACCTTGGACTTAATCCGATGAGCGCGAGTGAGATCATACGTGTCCCCATCCCTCCTTTGACCGAGGAACGACGAAGGGAGATTTCAAAAGTTGCCCGCGCCGAAGGCGAATCCTGTAAGGTCGCCATCCGTAATATCCGAAGAAACTGTAACAGTGACCTGAAGGAATGGCAGAAACTGAAAGAAATTACCGAGGATGAGGAAAGATCGGGTCAGGATAGAGTCCAGAAACTGACTGATCGATATATTGACGACATCATTGAGATTGTCAAGGAGAAAGAAACAGAGATCATGACAGTCTAGCGTTGATGATGGCCGCGTAACACCAGGAATTCTGATGCCAAACCAGCCAAATCACGAACTTGTCGATTCCGTTTTGGAAGCAAATCTTCCGGAACATGTCGCGATCATCATGGATGGTAATGGACGCTGGGCGAACAGTCGAGGTATAAGCCGGCTTGAAGGTCATCGTCAAGGCGTAAAGAATGTCCGCACGATCGTAGAACTGTGCGGTCGTCTTGATATTTCATATCTGACGCTATTCGCTTTCTCCAGCGAAAACTGGAAACGACCAAGGAAAGAAGTACAGTGGCTCATGCATTTGCTGTCGACGGCGCTCGACTCAGAGGTAAAAAAATTGCATGCTGAAGGTATTCGTTTGAATTTCATCGGAGACCTATCGGATCTATCCGGCTCAATTCAAAAGAAAATTCATAAAGCTGTAGAACTGACCGAATCTAATCGGAAAATGCAGTTGACCATTGCGATCAACTACGGTGGTCAATGGGATTTGACCCGAGCCTGTCGAAGAATTGCTGAACGGGTTAAAAATGATACGTTGGCGATTGAGGACATTTCACCGGATACGATCGCCAAGCAGCTCAGTACCGCTTCCATCCCCAACCCAGATTTCTTTATCCGTACCGGTGGCGAGAAACGGATCAGTAACTTTACCCTGTGGCAGTTGGCGTATACAGAACTGTATTTTACAGATGCTTACTGGCCGGAGTTTGATGAGCAGGCTTTCTTAACGGCTTTGAAATCGTACGGCTCGCGGGTCCGACGATTTGGCGGAATAATACAGGAGCCTGCCGAGACCGAAAAGCAGCATGCTTAAAGAGCGTATCGCTACTGCGGCGATACTCGTTGCAGTTTTTTTTGCAGGACTTTTTCTGCTCCCGCCAAAATGGTTTGTATATCTATTATTGGCTGTAGGCGCAATGAGTGCGTTAGAAGCGTCTAGAATTTGTGGATTTCGAAGTTGGGTGGGGCAGGCGGTTTTTGTACTGATCTTTCTCATCCTCAGTGTTGCGCTCTACCAGTTTCGAAATCACAATTTGGTCATTCTTGTTTATATCGTCGCGCTAATTTTGTGGCTGGTGATTTTGTGGCTGCTGATGACTCATCCCCGGCATCAGGAACGTCGGTTCCTTTTCGCTACGCTGACTGTATTATCGCTGTCATTCGCTATATTTGCCATTTCGGATCTGATGCTTACAGTCGACAACGGATCATGGTGGATTCTGGGAATGTTCGGTGTCATTTGGATTGCCGACGCAGCGGCGTACTTCTCAGGCCGTCGATTTGGAGCACGAAAACTGGCCCCGCGAATCAGTCCGGGAAAAACAATTGAAGGTTTGAAAGGCAGTCTGTTCGCAATCTTTGCATTCAGCCTGATCAGTGGCACTATCGCATGGGAGGGGAGTTACGGACGGATTTTACTTTGGGTATTGGTTTGCCTGATCGTAACTGCCTTTTCGGTTATAGGCGACTTGTTTATCAGCATGAATAAGAGAATTGTCGGAGTCAAGGATAGCGGTAGGCTCCTGCCGGGTCATGGGGGAATACTGGACAGAATAGACAGTACGCTGGCGGCGGCGCCGATCTACACGCTTTGCGTCACAGCGTTGTTCGTCTGAGCTGGTTGGAGATGTGATGCGAACAATCTTGATACTTGGAGCAACTGGGAGTATTGGGCAGCAGACTTTGGATGTTGTAAGGCTGCATCCGGACCAATTCAGAGTATGTACGCTGACCGCGAGAGCTGCCAGCGAGACTCTGGTTCGAACGTGTGACGAATTTCGTCCCGAATATGTGGTAGTAGAGGACCGGGAAGTCGCAGATCTGGAAAGTAAGTTGAACGACAGGAAAGTCATGGTCGAAGTAGTACCGGCGAGCGACTTGAAGAACTGCCAGCACTTGTTTGATGTCGACATCACCGTCACCGGAGTGACCGGCGCGGCAGGACTTCGTCCTACATTGCAGGCGGTCCGGGCAGGTAAGACGGTGCTCGTGGTCAACAAGGAACCTATTGTAATGCTGGGTCCGATGCTTCATCAGGAAGTGCGTAAATACGGTACAACGATCTTGCCGGTTGACAGTGAACACAATGCGATATTTCAGTGCAGCGGCAGTGCTACGGGTGAACGCTACGAACCTTTCTTTCCGATTCCGGGGCTCCGTAAAATTCTGCTTGCAGGAACCGGTGGTCCGTTCCGCGAAACCGACCTGGATCTGCTCAAAGACATCACGCCGGAACAGGCCGTCGCACATCCAATCTGGAATATGGGCGCAAAGATTTCAGTTGACTCTGCAACGATGATGAACAAGGGTCTGGAAATCATCGAGGCACGTTGGTTGTTTGATGCCGATGCGGACCAAATCCAAGTGGTTGTTCATCCTCAGGGAATTGTCCATTCCATGGTGGAATATCTGGATGGTTCCGTAATTGCTCAACTGGGAATGCCAGATATGCGCATTCCGATCGCAAATGCGTTATTTTGGCCCGAACGTAAGGAAAGCGGCGCACCTTTTCTGGATTTGACGAGTATCAGCGCACTGACCTTCGAACAGCCGGACTTCAACAGATTTCCCTGTTTGAGGCTCGCTGAGGAAGTTGTCAGAAAAGGTGGAACGTCGGCGACAGTGATGAATGCCGCGAATGAAATTGCGGTTGATGCATTTTTATCCCGCCAAATACCATTCACGGAAATTTCCAGTTTGGTAGATAAATGTGTCAACCGACTGGGTGATGAAAAAGTGGAAAATATCGAAAAAATACTAGAAATTGATACAATGACTAGGCAGATTGCCAGCCAATATGTCGAACAGTCTAGAGTAATTTAATTCCTCACATTCTATTTGCGTCAAATGAAGCGAACATGACCGAAGTAATCAATAGCATCGTATTCTTCATTATCGCTATTGGCGCTCTGATTACATTCCATGAGTTCGGGCACTTCTGGGTTGCTCGGAAAATGGGTGTCATCGTACTTCGATTTTCTGTCGGATTTGGCCCTGCCATATGGAAACATACCCCTAAGAATTCTCATACCGAATATAGAATTGCCGCAATACCACTAGGTGGTTACGTACGAATGCTTGACGGCAATCTTGACGAAATCAATGATGATATGCGACCATTCGCATACGACTCCCAGGCTTTGTACAAGAGATCAGCAATCGTAGCGGCTGGACCATTGGCAAATTTTCTACTTGCGGCACTCCTCTACGGTGCGGTATTCGCAATCGGAACCGAGGGTATCCGCCCGATTGTCGGTGAGGTTGTTTCAGGCAGTCTCGCAGAGGTATCCGGATTTAAGCCAGGTGATGAGTTGCATAAGGTTGACGGACGCGCGAACGAAAGCTGGGAGCAACATCATTTTCATGTTCTGAACAATATCGTGAGCGGACGTACGATTGATTATGAGGTATCGAACCAAGGAGTCGAACGAATAGTAACGGTGGATTTTTCACAACTTAACCAAGTTGATCTGAATTCTCAATCACTCGAGTCGCTATTGGGGATGTATCCGGAATTGCCCTTGGTTCAGGCCATCGTCGGCGATGTGGTTGATGGGTATCCGGCACAAGTAGCCGGTATGCAACCGGGTGACAGGATAATGAGTATCAATGGCGAGATTGTCCGGAGTTGGGCGGACCTTGTCGGTTTTGTAAGCAATTCGACAGAATCAGCACTGCTGATTGGCCTGCAGCGTAATGGACAGCCTCTTGAGGTAATACTGGAACCAAGAATAATCGAGGTGGATGGCAAACAGGTCAGACAGATCGGAATCAAAGTCAATCCTGAACAGCAGATGTTGAATTCCGAGCACATCGTCATTGTCAGACTTAATCCGATTGAAGCGATTGTCAGAGGCTTTGATTCGATGTGGTCAACCACAGCATTGACCGTTAAAATGCTTTATAGTCTGCTAAAATTTGAGCAGTCAGCTGATTCAATCGGCGGGCCGATTGCAATCGCAGACTATGCCGGTAAGGCGGCACAGGCTGGAATCAATAACTTTCTGACATTCCTTGCGCTGTTGAGTATCAGTCTGGGCTTGCTGAACCTGTTGCCGATTCCGGTTTTGGATGGTGGACATCTTATGTTTCATCTGTACGAAGCTCTGGTCGGATCGCCTCCGACCGAGCGGATGTTGGTGTGGGCTAATCAGATTGGTTTCGCATTGCTGTTCGGACTGATGGGACTGGCTTTCTATAACGATATATCCAGAATTTTCTGATGAAGACAACAAAAATACTTTTCCTTAGTCTGTCTCTAATGCTCCTGTGCACTGTCGCAAAGGCAATTGAACCGTTTGTGATTGAGGAAATCAAAATTGAGGGATTGCAGAGAGTCGCGGCAGGGGCTGTTTTCATCGCTTTACCCGTTCGAGTCGGTGACGAGATGAACGATCAGGTTTCTGCCATGGCTATCCAATCACTATATGCGACTGGCCTATTTGACGATGTGCAGCTTAGGAGGCAAGATAACAATTTGATTGTTTCGGTTGTCGAACGACCAACAATAGCGTCTATTGAAATTGAAGGCAACAAGAAAATCAAGGATGATGCAATCGAAATAGCATTGAAGTCCGGCGGCATGGCTGCCGGCGATATCTACAACCCTGATACAGTAGAGAGTTTCATTGCTGAATTGAAGCAAGCCTATGTCGAAGTTGGACATTTCACTGTAGATATAACCGTCGCCGTAATACCACTTGAACGAAATCGTGTCGATCTGCTATTTGCTGTTTTTGAAGGTAAAGTTGCGTTGATCAAGGAAATTCAGATTATCGGCAATACAAATCTCCCTGAGGATGAAATTCTTGATTTGATGCAACTCACCACAAAGAAAACACTGGGTTTGCTGAACAGGAATAATCGCTACAATCGAGCAATCTTGCGAGCGGACCTTGAAGCAATAGTGGATCACTATCACAATATGGGCTATATCAACGCCTCCATTGTTTCCTCACGCGTGTTTATCGCCGACGACAGGGATGGAATACTAATTGTTATTACGTTGTCGGAAGGGGCACAGTTCCGATTCGGAAATTCCCAGATCAACGCTTCGGAAGATGTTGTTGATCGAGCAGACCTAGATGAGTTAATTGAAGTTGTACCGGGAGATCTTTATTCATTCGATCAAGTTAGCGAAACTCGAACTAGAATTACTGCTGAATACGCAAATAAAGGATATGCGCGCGCTCAGGTAGACCCGTTGCCTACGATCAATGATGAAGAAAAATCGATTGATGTCAACTACGTGGTCAAGCCTGGGAAACTAACTCACGTTAGAAGAATTACCATTACCGGAAATATCTCCACCGATGACGAGGTGATTCGACGAGAAATGCGAATCTATGAGGGTGGTCAGTATTCTTCGGAGCAAATACACCAATCCAGAGCACGTCTTAATAGGTTGGGCATATTCACTTCTGTGGATATTCAAGTCGTTGATGTACCCGAAGCGGACAATCAGGTTGACTTGATTGTGGGAGTGGAGGAGAGTCTAACTGGAAGTTTACTTTTCGGAGTCGGATACAGTGATACCAACAAAGCATCATTCAATTTCAGCGTCTCACAGACGAACCTATATGGTACTGGAAAGGAACTTTCGTTGAGCGCTGACTTCGGAAAAGTTACAAAATCGTTGCTGATCGACTATATGAATCCATATTATACGCTGGATGGCGTAGCGCGAGGTTTCATTTTTGATCACAGCGAATCGGACACTTCAAAGACATCTGATACCTCAATCTACGACCTCAACCATTCCAAGTTAGGAATGAGATACAGATTCCCGATTACCGAAGAGTCTAGCGTCGGTGTTGCATTTACTTGGTCACAATATACATTAGGAGGCTTCGTAGGTTTACCGACAGTATCCGATTATCGCATTCATGATTTCAGCATGTCCAACCCGAAAGGAAATTCAGGAGTTGGTACATTCTCTTATCGTCGAGATACGCGCAATCGCGCTGTATTTGCATCGAGTGGTAATGAACTCAATTTATCTGTGCAAACCTCTGCCGGCGATCTGGATTACTACACCGTAAGCGGTAGTTACACACATTATTTTCCGATGGATAGTGGCATGACTCTACGCCTTAGTAGTCGTCTCGATTACGGTAGCAACAGTCTGCCATTCTTTCAAAATTACTACATGAGTGGCATAGCGTCGCTACGGGGCTTCGACAGTATTTCTCTTGGGCCTAAAGAAATTTGTCGCACAGGAAAAGACAAATTCGAAAATTGCAGAGCCGCACGCTCAATTGGTGGTGATTTGCGTGTAGTGGGGCGTGCTGAACTGTATCTGCCATTCTTCGGTACGCGCGACAGCGATGACAAACGTTTTTCGGTTTTCATCGATAGTGGTAATACATTCATGAGTTCCAGCAAACACTATAGCGCGGCATACAATTCTCCTGGAGATGACAATCAAGTGGGGCGAGCAAGATTTTCAGGGCATGAGAAATTCAGTTTCAGCCATTTACGGGCTTCGGCGGGAGCAGGGTTTGAGTGGCTTTCGCCAATCGGACCTTTCGGCATCAGTTATGCGATACCAGTTAGGGACAAGCCCGGTGACCCGACAGATAAATTTCAGATAACTTTAGGATATCTTCAGGGTGATTAGCCGAAATGGGCGACTTCAGACTCAATTTACGGTGGATATTGTCGACTATCCTGACTGCTTTGATGCTCGTGCAATATGTAGCTAATGCTCAGGATTCGACTTCGTCTACCAATTTGGGTGCGAAAATTTCTTCCGATCACAATACACTAGACTCTCTAGACGCGCAGAATTCATCTTCTCTTGGTACCAAACCAACTAAATTTCCAAGAATCGGCTACGTCAACGCCAATGTCCTTATGAATGAAGCGCCTCAAGGAGTTGTAGCTTTCGAGTTGATCGTGAAAAATTTCGCGGGTCGAAAGGCAGAACTGGAAGTCATGGAGACAAAGTTGGAACAAATTGCGAAAGAGCTTGAATCCGAAGAAGACGCGGACAATCGACGTAAGCTGGAAGCTGAATTCAGATCGCTAAACAGAGAATTTGAACGGGGTAGGCTAGACTACGAGGAAGACTTCAACTATCGTCGAAACGACGAATTAACCAAGCTCCAGGATTTCATCAGTGAAGTTATTCTGAAACTAGCGAAAGATGAAAAATTTGACCTGATCGTCCAAGAACCAGTAGTTTGGGCTAGCGATGATATCGATATTACAGATGAGATACTGAATAAACTCCATGAGTTACACAATACGCCTGAATCCCAGTAAAACAAATACAAGAAGATGGACACTCTCGGAATTGGCTGGACAGGTAGGCGGGCGTATGGATGGCAATGCAGACAAGTCTGTGACACATGTCGATGAGCTGCGACATGCAACTGAAGATGCTATCACCCACTGCTCGACTTACGCCCAGAAGAAATTCCTGCAATCGACATCTGCGGGGATAGTGATTCTACCCGAAGGGAACAAATGGGGTTACGACGGAGACCGAATAATCGTCAAAAATACACGAATTGCTTTTGCACAGATTGTTGATCTAATGAATCCTGAACCTGTAAACAGTCAGGCGAATATTGACGAATCTGCGTCCATTCATCCAACCGCGACAATCGGAAAATCTGTAACCATCCAATCCAATGCAGTTGTAGGCGAGAACGCCAACATAGGCGATAATGTAGTAATCGGTGCGGGAACGATTGTCGGTAACGATGTTTCCATTGGTGATGGCACAACTCTCGATTTCAATGTATCTGTTTATCGTTACTGCACCATCGGTCAAAACTGTCGAATCTATTCAGGCGTTGTGCTCGGTGCATCCGGTTTCAGTTACGAACGAGAAGGTGAACAATGGAGGCGCATCAAAAATATCGGGGGTGTTACGATAGGCGATAACGTGGATATAGGTGCATTGACTAGCATTGATCGCGGCTCCGTTCGCAACACAGTCATCGGAAATGGAGTAAAAATCGATAACAACGTTCAAATCGGTCACAATGTGAAAATCGGCGATAATTCACTTATCGTAGGCAATGTAGGTATTGCCGGAAGCGCAAAAATCGGCAAGCGTTGCATTCTGGGTGGACAGGTTAGTATAGTCAGTCATGTCGAAATCACGGATGACGTTACGGTGCAAGCCTGTAGCCTGATCACAAAATCTATTTCCAGCAGTGGAACGTATTCATCGAGTATTCCAGCTAAAGAGGCGTCAGAGTGGAAACGCAACTTGGCAAGCCTTTCGAGGATGATCAAGAGTAATTCTTCGTCTGGTTCAATACACAAACCAGACTAGTCGATAAAAACTATTTGGAGTGAGAGACAAAGATGCCGCTATTGTCAGCAGTTGAAATAAGGGAACTTCTCCCGCACCGGTATCCCATGCTGATGATCGACCGTGTAATCGATTATACGGACGATTCTCTGGTTGCCATCAAGGCGATAAGCGTTAACGAGCCCATATTTCAGGGACATTTTCCGCATTGGCCGGTTTTTCCGGGTGTACTCATTCTCGAATCCATGGTACAGGCATCCGCCATTATGGCAAGCCTGGCTCTTGGCGCCAAAGCCGACGACAATCGAGTGTATCTGTTTGCCGGGGTTGACAAGGCACGCTTTAAAAGACAGGTCGTTCCGGGAGATTGCATCAGGATTGAGACACGTACTGTGAGAAAGATTAGGGATGTGTGGAAAACCGCTGCAGATGCAAAGGTTGATGATGTTGTGGTATGCAGTGCTGAAATGTTATTCACCTTTCAGGAACTGTGAATGATTGACCCGACGGCGCTCGTAGCATCGGATGTCAAGATTGGCGATAATGTCAGAATCGATGCCTACGTGACGGTAGAAGATGACGTTGAGATTGGGGATAATTCGCATATCGGCAGTCACTCAGTCATACGCAGTCACACCCAGATTGGCGAGGGTAACCGTATTCACGAGTTCGCCGTAATCGGTGGTGAGCCCCAATCTGTTCACTATCGTGGAGAAGTTACCAGACTCAAGATCGGCAATAACAACATCATCCGCGAGTTCGTCACAATCAATCGCGGAACAGCACAAGACCGCAGCATTACCACGATCGGAAACGACAACTACTTCATGGCCTACGTACATGTCGGGCATGACTGTACAATTGGAAACGACTGTGTGCTGGTAAACGGCACAAACATTGCCGGACATGTCTCAGTCGGCCATTACGCGTTTCTGAGCGGATTCACAATGATTCATCAGTCTTGTCGAATCGGAGCGCACTGCATGACTGGAATCAATACAGTGCTTCGTCAGGATGTTGCCCCATTTGTTACTGTCAGTGGCAATCCGGCACGTTCAGTTGCAATCAATTCACGCGGACTTTCTCGAAGGGGAATAAGTCAGCAATCCATATCAGCTTTGAATAGAGTCTTCAAATTGTTCTTCCGTAAGAACGTCAATCTGGATAAATTGTTGGAAACACTCGACAAAGATACCAGCGAAGATGTCTGCGTTCAAATCTTGCTCGACTTTCTGAATTCGACTGAACGCGGGGTTGTACGATAGATCCTTGACAGGTGAGCAGGTGGTGAAGCGGATTAGCATGGTGGCGGGTGAGGCGTCGGGTGACAATATCGCTGCAGGACTCATTCGTGCGATGAAACAGCATAACTTGCAGTTTGAAGTGTCCGGTATTTGTGGTCCGGAGATGATCGCGGAAGGTGCCACCGCTTTGTACACTATAGATGCAATAAACAATATTGGAATTGATGGTTTATTCAGTCGGATTCGCAGTATTCTCGCGATTCGCAAGAATCTAATAAAAAGACTTCTGGAAAGTAAACCGGATGTTTACATTGGTGTTGATGCACCGGATTTTAATCTCGGTGTTGAAAGGCAATTGCGAAAGGCGGGAATTCCAACGGTGCAGTACGTCGGTCCCTCAATTTGGGCATGGCGAGGTTATCGAATTCGAAAGATCAAGCAGGCGGCAAGCAAGATTCTGACAATCTACCCATTTGAAGACAGAATTTACGATCGTGCTCAAGTGCCTTTCGCCTATGTGGGACATCCGCTGGCAGACGAAATTGCTGTTGAATCACTGGATCTGGCGCGAAGTAGATTCCAATTTGACAACCACGATACGGTGATAGCTATCCTTCCGGGAAGCCGAATGAGTGAAGTCAGGCGACTCTCAGGTATCTTTGTTGAAACCGCACTGGAGCTTCAACATTCACATAAACAGATAAAATTCATCACACCGGCTGCAAGCAGCGAAATCCGCAATGTTTTCAGCCAAAAAGTGAAAGACATTGCACCTTCATTGCCGATTCAGATAGTTGACCGGAATTCCATCGAAGTAATTGCTGCAGCCGATGTCGTATTATTGGCTTCAGGGACCGCCGCTCTTGAAGCCGCATTGTGTCGTAAACCAGTTGTAGTTGCCTATCGAATTTCGTTGTTGTCATTGGTCGTGCTCAAGTTGCTTGGACACGTCAAACATTATTCGGTACTAAATCATCTTGGGCCTGCACCGGTAATTCCTGAATTTATGCAGGGGGATTGCAAGGTTGACAACCTGGTCAGGGAAGTCAACAGATATCTGGTAGATTCCGCTTACAGAGAAAATGTTCTGGGTCAATTTGATGAGTTTAGAAAGTCGCTGGAATGTAATGCCAGTGCGAGGGCGGCGGCGGAAATAGTCAGGATTCTTCAAAAATGAGTGAAATTCGGGTAGCGGGTGTTGATGAAGCGGGTCGAGGTGCTTTGGCGGGACCCGTAGTATGCGCAGCCGTGATTCTAAGAAATGATGTGCATATTGACAATCTGACAGATTCCAAGAAGTTGAGTTATGCAAAGCGCCGACATCTATCAAAGGAGATCAAGCAAAAATGCCTGTGCTGGTCAATTGGAACCGGTAGCGTGGAGGAAATTGACCGGTATAACATACTCAAGACTACCATGCTGGGAATGAAGCGAGCGATTGAAAGCCTGAGTTTCGAACCGGACCATGTTCTGGTCGATGGCAATCAACTCCCGAATATCCGCATCCCCGCCCAGGCGATTGTGAAAGGCGATCTTTACATTCCGGTCATCTCAGCTGCATCAATACTGGCCAAGCATACGCGGGATAAATTAATGCATGCGTATGAAAAGCACTTTCCCGAATACGGTTTCCAAAGCAATGTCGGTTACGGAACTCCGTTTCACTTGGAAGCATTGCGCAAAAATGGCACCACTGCCATTCATCGAAAAAGTTTCGCCCCTGTGCGCGAAGTCATCGAACGCGATAAACCGGGAATTTTCTCATGAGTTTCGTACATCTGCGGGTACGTACTGAGTATTCCGTATCAGATAGCATCATCCGAGTTGATGATTTGGTTTCGCGTACAGTCGAACTGGGTATGCCGGCTGTAGCGGTGACAGAGTTTCAGAATCTGTTCAGTGCCATCAAGGTCTATACGACCTGCCTCAAAGTGGGAGTGAAGCCGATCATTGGTGCAGAAGTACTGGTTGAAAACAAAAAGAATCCGGATTCGCCCTTCACCCTTGTTTTGCTTTGTCAGAACAACGACGGCTATCGTGCCCTGTGCACCCTTGTGAGTAAAGCACATGACCAGGTAAAGTCCGGTGGATCCGTCCTCATGAAAGCAAATTGGTTCAATCCGTCGTCGTGTAAGGGACTCATTGCATTATCTGCCGCACAGCAGGGAGAAATCGGACAAAAATTGCTGCTGAACAAGAAAGACGAGGCATTCGAGGTACTCGAACGACTGCGCGGAATTTTCGACAACAGGTTTTATCTGGAGATATCGAGATTTGATGGGCAGTATGAAGCCTCTTATGAAGCGGCTGTTTTGGAATTGGCGAATTCAACAAATACACCTGTGGTGGCCACCCATCAGCCTCGTTTTCTGAAAAAGGACGACTATGAACTCCATGAGGTTAAGGTCTGTATCCAGGAGCGAACGACAGTATCAGATACCAATCGACGATCAAATTACACCGCCGAACAGTACTTCCGCTCATCGGGGGAAATGAACGAATGTTTTGCTGACTTGCCGAATGCACTGGAAAATTCCCTTGAAATAGCGAAACGTTGCAACCTGCGATTCAACCTGACAGAAATCCATATGCCCGCCTATCCGCAGTCGATTGAAGAGCCCAGCATCGAGAAATACCTGGAGCGATTGAGCAGGGAAGGGCTTAAGAAAATTTTAAATGGACGAGCCGATGAACGTTACGAAAGTCGCCTCAACGAAGAGCTAGATATTATTCGTAAAACGAATTATGCAGGCTATTTTCTAATAGTGGCGGATATTATTGCGTGGGCAAAATCCAATGGCATACCCGTAGGTCCCGGACGTGGGTCCGGCGCAGGTTCGCTCGTTGCGTACTGTCTGGATATTACCACGATTGATCCGATTCAGCATGGCTTGATTTTTGAGCGTTTTCTGAATCCTGAACGAGTTTCACCACCTGACTTTGATATTGATTTTTGTGTCAGAGAGCGTGATCGAATAATTGAACGCGTAGCCGACAGATATGGAAGAAACCAGGTTGCACAGATCATCACATACAACACGATGGCTGCAAAGGCGGCAGTTCGGGATGTCGGCAGGGCATTGAGGCCAGACTACAAATATTACGATGAATTGGCGAGAATGATACCGCAGGATCTGAATATCACACTTGCAAGATCGCTGGAGCGCAACAAGGAACTCAAATTCAGGTACGACAGCGAATCGAGAGTAAAGGAACTGATTGATACGGCCCAGGCTCTTGAAGGGATGATTCGTAATGTAGGCAAACATCCTGGTGGCCTGGTCATCGCACCATCGGAAATCACCAACTATTCGGCTCTATTTGCAGATACAGACAGCGGTAGGGACATCACTCACTTCGATAAGGACGATCTTGAAGCGATAGGTCTCGTCAAGTTTGATTTTCTCGGATTGACCACACTGACGATCATCTCGGATACGCTGCGAAGACTGAATGAAAGAAATATACCTGGAGCACCAGCTGTAGAAGATGATATTCCCTTGGACGATAAGCCAACGTATGAATACATTCGAACCGGACAAACAGTCGGAATCTTTCAACTTGAGTCCAGGGGTATGCAGCGATTGATACATGAAATGCAACCGAATGGATTTGATGACCTCGTTGCATTGCTTGCCTTGTTTCGACCGGGTCCATTGCAGACAGGCATGGATAAAATGTATATCGAGAATCATAATAACAATAGTTACAATGCGTTACACGATAATTTGAAAGAAGTACTTGATCAATCTCATGGTATCATACTTTATCAGGAACAGGTGATGAAGATAGCTCAGGTTATGGCTGGCTATACGATGGGAGAGGCGGATATCCTGCGATATGCAATGGGCAAAAAGGTAAAACAGGAAATGGAAGTCCAGCGAGAAAGATTTGTAAGTGGTTCGATCGAGAATGGCTATGATGAGAAGCTGGCGACCGACGTTTATGACTTGATGGAGAGTTTTGCCGGCTATGGATTTAACAAATCACATTCTGTCGCCTACGCGATGCTGGCATATCGTACGGCATATCTAAAGACACATTATCGGGCTGAATTCTTTTCCGCATGCATGTCCGTCGATATGAAGGTCGACACAATCGCGAAGATCTACAACGATACAAAAAAGCAGGGTATTCGATTTCTGTTACCCGACATCAATCGTAGTGAGTACGAATTCACACCCGTGAGTGGAACTGAAATCCTTTACGGTCTTGGTGCTTTGAAGCAAATCGGTGCCCCGGTTGTCAATGTGGTCAAGGATGCGAGAGATCAAGGCGGAAAATTCGAGAGCTTGTCGGATTTCTGTAGTCGCGTTGATTTGACTCATGTCAGTAAGTCTGCGTGCCAGGTTCTCGTGGCGGCCGGGGCGTTTGATTCGATTGATCCAAATCGTGCGTTGTTGTTTGCCAATATCGATAGCGCATATGGATTCGCCCAAATGCGGGAACATGAGCATAGGTCCGGACAAATGAATCTATTCGGAGAAATCGAAGATGAGGAGGTTAAATTGGCAGTGAAAGAAGTCGAACCTTGGACTCGCGCGGAATTGCTTCGTCGGGAGTATGCAATTCTGGGAATTTACGTCAGTGGTCACCCATGCGAGAAATATGAAAGGGAATTCAAATCTTTATTGTCGGGTCCGATCAGTCAGATCGCCGGGAAACAGGACCAACGACTGGTCATTTGTGGATGGGTCATCAATAGAAGTGTTGTCAGGGCACGAAAAAAAGGGGAGAATAACCTCTTTTTTGAGCTTGAAGGTTCCAAAGGAGAAATTTCCGCTGTTATTTATTCGGAAAATTTTGATAATTTGTCTAAACACATCATTGAAAATGAACCTGTGATTCTGATTGGTAGCCTGTCTGGAACCAAAATTGACGGCTCTGAACGATTGCTCGTCAGCGATGCGTTCAAACTGGATACAGTCAGGCAACATGCTTCGGCAGAAATCGTACTGAAGTTGAGACAGGATCATGTCACTTCGCATCATTTTCAACGGATCAGGGATGTACTGGAAGAGCACAGGGTCGGTAGAAATGCTATCAAAGTGGAGTATTCTTCAAATTGTGGTTCGAATGCCAGATTCTCGCTAGGTGACGATTGGCGAGTAAATATCAATGAAGAGTTGTTGGATGAATTGCAAATTGTTCTCGGAGAAGATCAAGTTGCCGCAAATTATTCCAACGTGTTATTGTAAGAATACGGAAGAATTGGATACATTCAACGATTGAAACCAACATGGCAGCATTTCTCGAATTTGAAAGATCAGTCGCTGAAATTGACGCGAAAATTGAAGAACTCCGACGAGTTCACAATGAAGACGGAGTAGACCTCGCTGACGAGATATCGCGTTTGGAAAAAAGGAGTTTGAAACTAACTCAGTCAATCTTTTCTTCTCTGTCACCCTGGCAGATTACACAACTTGCCCGGCATCCGCTACGACCTTATACATTGGACTACGTCGAACGAATCTTTACAGGTTATCGAGAGATTCATGGCGACAGACTGTTCGGTGACGATCCGGCTATCGTAACCGGACTGGCCACATTCGAAAACCACGGCGCGGTCGTGATCGGACATCAGAAAGGCCGGGATACCAATTCCAAGCTTGCTAGGAATTTTGGCATGCCAAAACCTGAGGGTTACCGGAAAGCACAACGCGCAGTTCGGCTGGCCGAGCAATTTTCGCTGCCGGTATTTACATTCATCGATACGCCGGGAGCTTATCCAGGTGTTGAAGCGGAGTCGAGAGGACAGTGTGAGGCGATAGCAACGAATCTGCTGACATTCGTAAAGGCAAGATGCCCAATCATTGCAACTGTCATAGGTGAGGGTGGGTCTGGTGGAGCACTTGCGATTGGAATAGCGGATCACGTTATCATGATGGAGTATGCGACGTACTCGGTTATTTCACCTGAGGGCTGTGCGTCAATTTTATGGAAAGATGCCAGCCGAGCTTCGGATGCGGCCGAAGTAATGGGGCTGACATCCAAGGCGCTGCTGGCCAACGGTCTGATTGATGGAGTGGTTTCGGAACCATTGGGTGGCGCTCATCGCGACTACGATGCGGCAGCGGGTATGCTGAAGTATGAATTGGCATCCACATTGCACAGGCTGAAAGAGATTTCGATCGATGATCTGATTGCTGAGCGCAATAGACGCCTGATGTCTTATGGAGAATTTCAATCGGTTGGCTGAATTCGGTTCTGTACGAGCAGACCTACGATACCAACCGATCGTTTGGAATACGTGGTACAAAATTGACCACCGTTTTCAATTTACCGTAAGTTCCAAATCTCGCTATTGCCGCTCACAATTTACTGTCCCAAGTCATTGTGGTGACTCACAAATTGATTTGAACCACACATGTAATTTGCTTTGACTACTCTCGACATAGAATCACTGCTTGAAATCCTGTCCAGGTATTCCAAACTCGATAGCAAAACAAGGTTTGCGGTCGCTTTCAGCGGCGGTGTCGATACTATAGTTTTGATGCATCTGATGCATTGTGCGAGTCAACAATCGGAATTTTCCCTAATTGCATTGCATGTCGATCACAACATTAATCCGAGTTCCGGGAAATGGATGGAATTTTGTGCGGACTTCTGCAATTCACGGAAAATTCCGTTTCGTTCAGAACGGCTGAATCAATTCAACCCATCCACCAGGGTACCGGAGCACAAAGCGAGAATTGCCCGATATTCCTGGCTGAACAGACTAATTGCTGAAGGGGATTTGCTATTGACGGGACATCACAAGAATGATCAGGCTGAAACGCTCATGCTGAACCTGATGCGCGGTTCAGGTGCCAGGGGACTGTCAGGGATTCAGGAAGCGACACCGTTTGGAGGAGGAACGTTGGTTCGTCCCATGCTGCGGTACACCAAAGAGCAAATTCTTGAGTATGCAGCCAACCATGAATTAAGCTACATTCATGACCCGGCCAATGATGATCTGCGGTACGACAGGAATTACTTGCGCCACCTGGTGCTTCCAGCTATGCAGGAACGCTGGGGAGCGGCAATCGAGAATATCAGTCGGTCTGCGGAAAATCTGTCGGATTCTCGATTGTTACTCGATGAGCTCGCTGAGATTGACATCGCTTCGTGCAGTACTATCGGTTCTGCATTCCTGTCGATCGGATATCAGCTGAAGCTGATCGAGTTGCGAAAGCTGCACAGGGCACGTCAAATCAACCTAATCCGTTTCTGGATCAGGAATCACTCGATTCCGGAACCAGGCCGACAGACCTTGGATAATTTCCTCAAAACTGCTGTTGATGGAAATGCTGATTATTCGGAAATGGATTGGGGAGGTTATAAGTTATATCTATTTCAGAGTATTTTCTATCTGACACCGAATCTGAGTCTGAAGCCCCGTGAAGGAAAAATAATTTGGAACATGAAAGAACCCTTGGTGCTTGAACATGAAGGAATCAGATTAGTCCCAACACCTGTAGTTGGTAGAGGAATAGATGTCAATCAGTTATCTCTACCTGTATCAGTCAGATTTCGAAAAGGCGGGGAGCGATTCAGAATGCCGGGGCGGCAACACTCAAGTAAGCTCAAAAAATTACTACAGGCACATTCCATTCCACCTTGGGAGCGAAAAATTTTACCGCTGATCTATAACGAGGAAGAATTGGTTGCTGTTGTTCCTTGGCAGGTATCAGACAACTACGCTGTGATGTCGGGACAGAACGGAATTGATGTACAAATTGAGCTAATATCACAAAAAAGCTACTAAAAAATTTGATGTGTTTTAATTGTAGGCACACAAATTGTTCTGAAATTGTCGAATATTCAGATGCGATTTGTGGTAACCTATTAATCCGTCCAATCATCCCCAAAGATGATTATTTTCAGTTCAAAAACTGATCCAACTGCAACGAATTAATCAGACGTGCCGAAGTTTGTTTTTGTTACAGGCGGTGTGGTGTCTTCCCTTGGAAAAGGAATTGCCTCCGCTTCTTTAGCTGCTTTGCTTGAAGCCCGCAAAATATCTGTGACACTGATCAAGCTTGACCCCTACATCAATGTCGATCCCGGGACTATGAATCCCGGCCAGCATGGAGAAGTTTTCGTGACCAGTGATGGTGCGGAAACAGATCTAGACCTTGGACACTATGAGCGTTTTGTCAATGTCCCGATGAAACAAGTGAATAATTTCACAACGGGGAGAATTTACGAACGGGTCATCCGCAGGGAAAGAAGAGGGGACTACATGGGCAAGACCGTCCAGGTGATCCCGCATATTATCGACGAAATAAAGGATTGCATTTTCGAAGGTGCCAACGGACACGAAGTCGTGTTCGTAGAAATCGGTGGCACCGTGGGCGACATTGAGTCACTCCCGTTTCTTGAAACCATTCGCCAGATGCGTATTGAATTCGGCGTGGAAAATACCCTGTTTGTTCATTTGACACTGATACCGTCTTTGGATTATGCAGGCGAGATTAAAACCAAACCGACACAACATTCAGTCAAGGAACTCCGCAGTATTGGTATCCAGCCGGATATTCTTCTTTGCAGAACAGACACTGATCTGCCGGATTCAGCAAGAAACAAGATTGCGTTATTCACCAACGTGTCTGAAAATTCTGTAATCTCAGCGATGACGACCGACAACATCTATTCGATTCCTCTGTTGTTCCATAATCAGGGTGTTGATCAACTGATTGTTGATCATCTCAGAATCCAATCCGATTCAATCGACCTTTCGGAGTGGCGGGATGTCGTCGAGCGGAACCGTATGACCACGAGTGAGGTCACGATCGCTTTCGTCGGAAAATATATGGATATCGCGGATTGCTACAAATCACTGGCTGAGGCGATTGTCCACGCCGGTATGCAGACACGGACCAAGATCAATATTCTGTATGTGGATGCCGAGAATATAGAAACTGACAGTGTTGAACTCCTGCATTCGGCCGAAGCAATAATTGTTCCGGGTGGATTTGGACAACGTGGTACCAACGGCAAGATAGATGCGGTGAGGTATGCCCGGGAAAACGAAATTCCTTACCTGGGAATTTGCCTAGGAATGCAGATAGCGATGATTGAGTTTGCTCGAAATGTACTTGGACTGGAAGGTGCGCACAGTACGGAATTCGACGATACTACCTCTCATCCAGTGATTGCATTGGTATCTGAATGGCGAACATTGGACGGGGTGTTGGAGACAAGATCTGTCAACGAAGAGTTAGGTGGGACACTCAGGCTTGGCGCGCAGAAAGCAAGCCTGTCACGTGGTTCCTTGGTCCAGGAGATATATGGTACTGAAACTATCTGTGAACGTCACCGCCATCGTTACGAGTTCAATAATCACTACCGTAAACAGTTTGAAGACGCTGGTATGCGATTTTCCGGGGTATCGCCGGATGACCTGGTTGAAATGGTAGAACTGCCGGGGCACAAGTGGTTTGTCGGATGTCAGTTTCATCCGGAGTTTACATCGACTCCAAGAAAGGGACACCCGTTGTTCACACACTTTGTTCAATCCGCCAAAGCGCATCAGGCTTCATTGAGAATACCTCCAAAAAGAGCGGCCGTCAGTTGAAAATCGCAGGAGCTCCGGTCGGTTCAGCCAATCCGTTTTTTCTGATTGCTGGGCCATGTGTCATTGAATCGGAAGCATTCGCGCTTGATACAGCTGGTGAGATCAAGCGAATATGCAACAGTCTCTCGATTCCATTCGTCTACAAGTCATCCTATGACAAGGCGAACCGGACATCGATTGACTCATACCGAGGCCTTGGAATGATGGAAGGCTTGGAAATATTGCAAAAAGTTAAAGCCACTCTTGGCGTGCCCGTATTGACTGATGTGCATTCTCCTGACGAAGCGAACACTGCAGCAAATTATGTCGACGTAATTCAGACTCCAGCATTTCTGTGCCGGCAGACTGATCTCATCACTGCTGCAGCTTCGACTGGCAAGGTAGTCAATATCAAAAAGGCGCAATTCCTCTCACCTCACGAGATGATACATGTCGTCAACAAAGCAGCTCGAGTCGGAGGGAAAGACAACATACTCGTCTGTGAACGCGGTTCAAGCTATGGCTACAACAACTTGGTTGTGGATATGCGATCGCTGACGATCATGCGGGAGACAGGATGTCCAGTTGTATTTGATGCAACACATTCAGTGCAATTGCCTGGTGGTGGAGATGGTGCATCTGGCGGCCAGAGAGAATTTGTACCAACTTTGGCGCGAGCTGCTGTTGGTGTCGGGATCGACGGCCTGTTTGTCGAGACACACCCAAACCCAGATGAAGCGCCTAGCGACGGACCGAATGCCGTACCGTTGAATTTGCTGTCAGGTTTACTGGAAAGTCTCAAGGAAATCGATTTTGTTGTCAAGAACAGAATCAAACAATTCTGAATCCATATTTAAAAGAACCATGACCAACTGCTCGATTGAAACTATTCATGCGCTGGAGATACTGGATTCCAGAGGCAATCCCACACTTGAGGCGGAGGTCGTATTATCCGATGGCGCCCGCGGGATAGCTGCTGTTCCTTCCGGTGCATCTACCGGAGCGAGAGAGGCAGTCGAGCTTCGAGATGACAATCCCGACAGATACTTCGGCAAGGGTGTAGGCAAAGCGGTGAAGAATGTCAATGATGTGATCGAACCGGCACTATCGGGAGAAAATCCTTTTGATCAATCTGCAATTGACAATCGGATGATCGAGCTGGACGGAACCGAGAACAAAAACAGGCTGGGTGCGAATGCGATTCTCGCCGTTTCACTGGCAACTGCCAAAGCCGCTGCGGATTCGATGGATCAGCCACTCTACGAGTATCTTGCTACGGACCTTGAATTTACCTTGCCTACACCATTTTTCAACATCCTCAATGGCGGTGCTCATGCGAACAATCGATTGGATGTTCAAGAATTCATGATCGTCCCTAATGGTGTATCGAGTTTTCAGGAAAGTGTTCTCATGGGTGTTGAAATCTACCATTCGTTGAGCAAGTATCTGAATAGCCGCGGATTCAGCACCGCAGTCGGTGATGAGGGTGGCTTTGCCCCAGATTTAAAGTCGAACGAAGAAGCGTTGCAAATAATCTGTGAAGCGGGTGGAAAAGCTGGTTGGGAGGCTGGTGTCCACTTCGGAATCGCTTTGGATGTGGCGAGTTCCGAACTATGGGATGATTCAAACAAAAAGTATGAGTTCAGTTCCGAATCTTTGACCATGGATTCAGGACAATTGACCGATAGGCTCGTATCATGGGTCGAAGAATATCCAATCGTTTCAATAGAAGATGGGATGGCAGAGAACGACTGGGAAGGTTGGTCACATTTGACGCGTACACTCGGGAGCAGGGTTCAGCTGGTAGGTGATGACGTATTCGTCACCAATCCGGCAATTTTTCAGCGAGGGATTCAGAATTCCATTGCAAATTCAATTCTGGTTAAGCTTAACCAGATCGGAACATTGACTGAAACTCTGCAAACAATACAGATAGCAAAAAATGCAGGTTATCGCGTGATCATCTCCCATAGATCAGGCGAGACTGAAGATACCACTATCGCAGACCTCGCAGTCGCGACTGCAGCAGGACAGATCAAGACAGGTGCTCCTTGTCGTTCCGAACGAACAGCCAAATATAACCGCCTGTTGCGTATTGAATCGCAACTGGAAAAAAATAATTGATTCAATTTGAAAGTAATGATTTGGAGTGAATGCTATGAAAAATAGGAAACTTTTGGTTTTTCTGGTATTGACGGTGATGGCCGTTGGTCTTCAATATGCGTTCTGGGTCGGAAAGAATTCAGTCACAACGCTCAAGGAAACCCGCTCATTGATCGAGGTCGAACAGCAACACAACATAGAATTGACTAAACGGAATGATGTGTTGAAAGCAGAAGTTCTTGACTTGCAGACAGGTAATGAAACTATGGAAGAACGAGCGAGAATGGAATTGGGTTTGATCAGGGAAGGTGAGACGTTCTATCGAATTATCGAGACCGATACGATTCTTGATTCTGGCAACTAGATGTCAGATTTTATCTAATTCCGGAATGGCATAGGGCATCTCATCCAACTTCAATTGCAAATTCGTTCCGTCATCCAATCGCAGACGATCGTGTCCCAAAAATTTAAGTGGAAGAGAAATCAGCAAATTCCTGTCCTCACATTCATTTGGACGAACGCTGTTGATGATTGATCCAGTCTGATTTCCGGGCAAATCATCGCAATAAATTAAGGCCCCAGATTCGGTTGCAGCGTCGCCAGCAACGGATGCTCGAAACATTCGTCGGTTTACACCACCTTTGTAGTGCAGCCTCGCAACGATTTCTTGGCCAGGATAGCATCCTTTGGTAAAACTCACTGCACCGGTAAGGTCCAGATTGGCTGCCTGCAAAACCAGTTCTTCCGTAGTAAAACCATTGATAAGCGGATACATGCAGTCAATATCAATGCGTTTCCACTCGTCTGCCAGGCGGTCGTCAAAATATTCCGCGTAGCGTTCAAAATCAGAATTTTCTCCATATACCGCTATTCTTCTGGATTCTCCGGGCATCCGGATATAGGTGAAGCTATCTTCATTGAGAACCTGAAAAGCTTGATCCGGGAGTACATTGGAATATTCTGGCCACTTGTCATCCAATAAACCAACAATCTGCGAATCAGACTGTATTGCAACACTGACTTTATCTCGAAAAACAAACATTCTCAATCGTTTTAGAAAAGACTCCACAAGATCTTCGGACAAGGCCAGACAAAAGCTGTCGTCCTTTCTGAAAATGAGGAAATTGGCGAGAATTCGGCCCTTCGGGTTCAAATATGCCGAGAAACCACATCGTTCCTGAGTGATTTCACTTATATCGTTGGTGAACTGTCGTTGCAGAAATTGCTCTGCATCTGCACCGGATATGCAGACAATACCGTAGTGGTTGAGTCTGGTCAGTTTCATTTTCTCACAGAGTTTTTTTCGGTTGAATACGTCATTTTAAGTAATTCATCTGCAACGCATAAAGTAATTATTATTTACTTGAAAAGTATGTCTTTAATTATTGTTTTAAAAATCTTATAGAAAGCCAATCAAGAATGTCCTGTCAAATTTCCTCGTACTGGGGCAAGCACATGATGAGATTGAAAATGATACACAATGCGAATGTTCGAAGACCGATCATCATCCTACTGGTCGAGTCAACAGCGTCTGCCTATTTCGATTGTCCGTTTGATCAATTTCTGCAGGACTTCGAGCGACAACGCCGTTCAGACAGTATGTGATTCGGGCTTGCTAGATATCGCTCTACAATCATCTAATCAAATAATACTTTGACAGATATAATAAATAAATAGTTGTAATGTATTAAATTTCAAGCGTTCACGGCATTTGGTTTGACTAAGCAAAACCGCAACCAGCCGCTCGACACTGAGCGAAACACTAATCTTGAACGTGCCGATCATGAGACTTCGCACGAAAACTCGAAGAAAGCACGCCGACCTGATCCGACGCGGTACGGAGACTGGGAGAAAAATGGCAGATGCATAGATTTCTGACGCCGGCTGACAATACACTGAAATTTCGGGCATGAACCCCTCGAATCGTCCAGTCTCACCCCACATACAGATCTACAGACCTCAACTGACGTCTGTATTGTCAATACTTCACCGGATTACTGGGGTCGTACTCGCATTCGGTGCGGTTCTGATCGCGTTATGGCTCAGTGCGATCGCATACAATCCCGATTTGTCCAACCAAATATTTCAATTCCTCTCCGGAATTCTGGGACGTTTTTTCCTGTTCGTCTGGACTCTGGTACTCTTTTACCACCTATGTAACGGAATCCGTCATCTTTTCTGGGACTCCGGAAAAGGATTCGAGATCAGGCAGGTGTACCGGAGCGGATGGATTGCCATCACTTGTTCGTTCGTTTTGACCATAGTCGTTTGGACTATTGGATATACAGCTTGCGGGTGACAATGGGATGAGCTACAAAACCCCACTTGCGAGAGTAATCGGGCTCGGGTCCGCGAAAGATGGATCCACCCATTGGTGGTGGCAACGCTTGACAGCACTGGCACTGGTGCCGCTGACACTGTGGTTCATATTCTCAATTTCAACTCTCACCAGCGAATGTTTCGCTGATGTTCGGATATGGATGGAATCGCCGATAACAGCGACTTTGCTGATTGCGTTCATAGTTTCCCTTTTCTATCATGCACAACTTGGTGTCCAAGTCGTGGTGGAAGATTACATTCACCACGAAGGGATGAAGGTTGGAACAATTCTCGCGGTCAAATTCATTTCCGTAATGCTTGTAATTTCAAGCACAATTTCAATCTTGCGCGTAGCTCTGGGTTAGTACCGCGGTGAGCATCAGTTCATACAAGATCATCGACCACAATTACGATGTGGTCATCGTCGGTGCTGGAGGTGCCGGGCTAAGGGCGACATTCGGTGCTGCGTTCGAGAACCTGTCAACAGCATGCATCACCAAGGTGTTCCCCACCCGGAGCCATACCGTTGCTGCACAAGGCGGAATCAGCGCCGCACTTGGAAACATGAGTGAGGATGACTGGCGATGGCATATGTATGACACCGTCAAGGGATCCGACTGGCTGGGTGATCAGGATGCAATCGAATATATGTGCAAGGAAGCTCCCGAAGCGGTCATTGAACTGGAGCACTACGGTGTGCCATTTTCAAGAACTGAAGACGGGCGGATCTATCAGCGTGCTTTTGGAGGTATGACCACACATTTCGGCGAGGGGCAGGCCATGCGCACCTGTGCGGCGGCGGATCGAACCGGTCACGCAATCCTGCACACCCTTTATCAGCAGGCGCTGAAACACCGGGCTGAGTTCTATATCGAGTATTTCGCGCTCGATCTGCTCATGGACAATGGCGAATGCCGTGGAGTTCTCGCCTGGTGTCTGGAAGATGGCACGTTGCATCGGTTTCAGTCTAAAATCGTAGTACTCGCAACCGGGGGATACGGAAGAGCTTATTTTTCCTGCACATCCGCCCACACCTGTACCGGAGATGGGAACGCGATGGCATTGCGAGCTGGATTACCCCTTCAGGACATGGAATTTGTCCAGTTCCATCCAACAGGGATATACGGTTCTGGTTGTCTGATTACTGAAGGGGCAAGAGGAGAAGGCGGTTATCTCACAAATTCCGAAGGGGAGCGGTTTATGGAACGATACGCTCCGAATGCCAAGGATCTTGCCTCGAGAGATGTGGTAAGTCGTTCCATGACAATGGAAATCAATGCTGGCAGAGGCGTCGGGACAGATTCTGATCACATTCATCTGCACCTGGAGCACCTCGGTCCTGAAGTGATTCACGAGAGACTGCCCGGAATCACAGAAACTGCAAGAATTTTTGCCGGCGTTGACGCTACTACAACCCCGATCCCGGTGTTACCGACTGTTCACTACAACATGGGTGGCATTCCGACCAACCACCGAGCGGAAGTCGTCACGCGTAAAGATGGTGACGACAACTATGTTATCCCAGGGCTGATGGCGATTGGTGAGACAGGTTGTGTGTCTGTCCACGGTGCGAATCGGCTTGGTTCAAACTCTTTGCTGGATCTGGTTGTATTTGGTCGTGCGGCGGCAGATCGCGCCAAGCAATTGGTGACCGGTAAGGAAGCCAAACGATCCCTTCCGAGAAACATTGAAGAAGAGGCGATTGAGCATTTCGATCGACTCAGATACAGTTCCGGCACCATTCGTACTTCAGTAATTCGAAATCGTATGCAAAGAATCATGCAGAATCACTGCGCTGTATTCCGGACTCAGGAGTTGCTGGACGAGGGAGTTAAGAATTTGATCGATGTATGGAAGGACATGGACGACATCAGTACAACAGATCGCTCCTTGATTTGGAACACAGATCTTGTAGAGACACTCGAATTGGACAACCTGATGCGACAGGCATTGACTACCATCATCTCCGCGGCGAATCGCAAAGAGAGCAGGGGAGCGCATGCCAGGGATGACTATACGGAACGAGATGACGAAAACTGGATGAAACATACGCTTTCATGGTTTAGTGTCGATGGAAATGTCGAGTTGGACTACAGACCTGTACATTTGTATACACTGACCGAAGAAGTTGACTTGATAGCACCGAGAGCGAGAGTCTACTGAAATGAGGAGACCAAAGCTGTGGCAAAGATAAGACTTCCAAAAAACTCAACGGTGAACCAAGGTAAGCATCACGCTTTAACTGGTCCAGCGAAACGCAAACGGGCATTTAAGATTTACCGCTGGAATCCCGACGACGATTCTTCTCCGAAGTTAGACTCATTTGAGCTGGATTTGGAAGATTGCGGTTTCATGGTGCTTGATGCATTGATCAAGATAAAAAATGAGATTGATCCTTCCCTTACCTTCCGCAGATCATGTCGGGAAGGAATTTGCGGGTCCTGCGCTATGAACATCAATGGTACCAATACATTGGCGTGCACCAAGCCCATCGAGGAAATCAGATCTACTGTAAAGATCTATCCGTTGCCACATTTGCCTGTAGTCAAGGATCTGGTGCCCGACCTGACACATTTCTATGCGCAGTACGAATCGATCAAGCCGTGGCTGCAGCAACAGTCCGTTCCATCGGCAAGTCGGGAAAACCTGCAGTCAGTCGAAGAACGACAGCAGCTGGATGGGCTTTATGAGTGCATACTTTGTGCCTGTTGCTCAACAAGCTGTCCAAGTTACTGGTGGAACAGCGACCGCTACCTTGGACCTGCTATTCTGTTACAGGCCTATCGCTGGATTGCAGACAGCCGCGATGAGGCTGTAGGCGAGCGGCTCGATGAACTTCAAGACCCATTTCGGCTATACCGTTGTCACACGATTATGAATTGCACCAACACTTGTCCGAAGCATCTTAACCCGGGCAAAGCCATAGCAGAAATCAAGAAACTGATAGCATTGCGAACGTGATGATCGTAGATAACTTGAACCGTCACGAAATGAATCGACTGATATGGCGGTGTAGACAAGGTTCCCGGGAACTCGAACTGATTCTATTTCGATTTTTGGAGTACGGATACCCTTCGGCTTCGATCACTGAAAAGCAGGCCTTTGAACAGTTGCTGGAACATAATCAGTCTGATCTCAACGATTGGCTGGTATTCGGGATCAGAACATACGATGAGGCTTATTCGGATCTCATTGGAAAAATCAGAAATTGTCAACTGACTGAAACTCGATAGCGGTTCATTTTTATGCGAGTTACCAATCTACCGGAACATCTGCAGCAGGGACGGCTGCTACTGGCTTTGCCGCAGTTCAATAAAGGGACATCATTCACACGGGAGGAAAGAGTTGATCGTCGGCTGCTCGGTTTGTTACCGTACTGCGAAGAGTCTTTGGCAGTTCAGGTCGATCGTGCCTATCAGGCCTATTCTGAAAAGTCAACGAATCTTGAACGGCATATCTATCTGCGACAGTTGCAGGATCTGAATGAAATTCTGTTCTTTCAACTGGTCATCAACAACGCGGACGAGATGCTGCCGGTCATCTATACACCCACGGTAGGGGCTGCATGCGAATACTTTTCCGAGATCTACCGAAGACCGCGCGGGCTCTTTCTGAGCTATCCGGAACGTGACTTGATCGATACCGCACTCTCGAATGTCCGCAGAAATTCGATTGAAGTCATCGTTATCACAGATGGAGAGGCAATTCTGGGGCTCGGTGATCAGGGTGTCGGCGGTATGGGTATTCCAATTGGAAAACTGAGTCTTTATTCCGCTCTCGGCGGAATACACCCGGCCACTACACTGCCGATTACACTCGATGTCGGTACGAATAACCAAAAACTGCTTGAAAACGATCTCTATGTCGGATGGAAGCACGAGCGTATCCAGGGAGACGAATATTATGACTTCCTTGAGATTGCACTCTCAGCCATTCATCGAAGATGGCCTGATGCGGTGATACAGTTCGAGGATTTCGGCGTATCCAACTCACAGAGAATTCTGGACAACTACATTGACAGGATTTGTTGCTTCAACGATGACATTCAGGGAACCGCATCGGTAACAGTTGGTAGTTTGATTGCTGCGTGCAGGGTGACCGGCAAGTCAATTTGCGATTCCAAGATCGTGGTTGTAGGTGCAGGTGCTGCAGGCACCGGTATTGCAAAGGGTTGCGCGGATGCAATGATCAAGGAAGGAATGGCCAGCGAAAGCGCACACCGCAGAATCTATATGCTGAATAGCGATGGGTTGCTCCACTCCGGCTCGAAACGTATTCGTTCCGGTCAGAAAGCTTTCGTCAAGAATCAAACCGAACTTTCAAACTGGGAAGGAGATTTCAGCCTGTCAGATACCGTACGAAACGTCAGACCAGACGTGCTGGTCGGTGTCAGCGGACAAAAGAATTTCTTCACTGAAGAAATTGTTAACGTAATGTCCGGAACATGCGACCGTCCCTGCATATTCCCTCTCTCAAATCCTACTGATAACACCGAGGCACTGCCTTCGGATCTTCTCAAGTGGAGCGGTGGAAGGGCAATCATCGCAACGGGTAGCCCATTTCCACCGATCGAATACGACGGAGTCGTGTATGAAATAGCTCAATGCAATAACGCGTATGCATTTCCGGGTATCGGTCTCGGACTTGTTTCGGTCAAGGCGAGAAAGGTAACGGATGAAATGTTTACTGCAGCGGCAACTGTAATCGGTCATTCAAAATCCGATGTCAGTACACCGGGTTCGTCTTTGCTGCCACCGCTGACTGAGATTCGAAAACTCAGTCGAGAAATTGCGATCGCGGTCGCTGATATTGCTGTCGAACAAGGACTTGCCGGCACGGATGACAGTAAATCAACAGAGCAGTTGGTCGGCGAAAAAATTTGGTATCCTACATTCGATTAGACTGGGGGTCTCTCTGCCGATTCATTGCTTTAGCGGTCAATTCGGAGTCAAAACGGTATTCACTGCGCCATCGGAGTCGGGATGAGGGTAATCCAGCACGAAGTGCAATCCCCTGCTTTCATGCCTTGTGAGCGCACACTTCACTATCAGCTCTGCAACCAGTATTAGATTCCTCAACTCGATCAAGTCTCGATTGACTCGGAACTGGCTATAGAAATCTCGGACTTCGTCCGAGAGAAGATCAACCCGCCGGAGTGCGCGTTTTAGGCGCTTCTGAGTGCGTACAATTCCAACATAGTCCCACATGAATCTCCTCAACTCATCCCAATTGTGTGATATCACAATCAACTCGTCAGGATCTGTGACGCGACTCTCGTCCCAATGTGGAATCTGCAAATTGGATAATTCAGCACTCGTCGCGTTTTTCTGAATGTCCTCGAACGCGGCGTCAGCGAAAACAATGCATTCGAGCAAGGAATTGCTTGCCAGTCTGTTCGCCCCGTGCAGACCGGTACATGCGCTTTCACCAACGCAATACAAACCCGCCAAATCAGTACGTCCGCTCTGGTTCACCAGAACTCCACCGCAAGAATAGTGTGCAGCTGGAACGACAGGAACCGGATCTTTCGAAATGTCAATTCCAAATTCAAGACATTTCTCGTAGATGTTTGGAAAATGCGAACGCAGGAATTCTTTCGGCTTCATGGTGATGTCCAGGAATACGCAGTCATGTCCACCCAGTTTCATTTCATGGTCGATCGCACGTGCTACAATGTCTCGAGGTGCAAGTTCTTCGCGATCATCATATTTATGCATGAACTGCGAAGAATCCGGTAGAATCAGCTTGCCGCCTTCGCCGCGCACAGCCTCCGATATCAGAAACGATTTTGCATGAGGGTGGTAGAGGCATGTCGGATGAAATTGGACAAACTCCATGTTCGCGATGCTGCAGCCCGCTCGCCAAGCCATCGCGATACCATCACCGGTCGAGGTGTCGGGGTTGCTGGTGTATAGGTAGGTTTTGGATGCGCCACCGGTAGCAAGCACCACTGCATTAGCGACAAATGTTACAACCTCCTCATTCCCGATATTCAGCGCATAGATACCAAGGCATCGGTTCTCTCCCTGATTTTCCAATCTTGATTTCGTGATCAGTTCGATCCCGATATATTTCTCGAAAATTTCGATTTGCCGATGACCGCGAATCCTGGATTCCAACGTGCTTTCGACTCTCCGTCCTGTAGCATCTTCTGCGTGGATAATCCTTCTCGCGCTGTGCCCGCCCTCTTTGGTAAGGTGAAACTCTTCCGGATGTCCTGTATCTTGATCGCGTCGGCTGAATATGACTCCGTTTTCTATCAACCAATTGATCGATTCAGGTCCCTTAGTCACCACGTACTTGACAATCGTCGGATCACACAGTCCGGCACCTGCGCTCAGGGTATCCTTGATATGGGACTCAAACGAATCATCTATGTCCCAAACCGCCGCAATTCCACCTTGCGCGTAATAACTGGAGTTTTCTGCAAGAGACTCCTTTGTTACGATTGCTACAGCCAATCCCGCGTTCGCACACTTCAGTGCAACGGTCAAGCCTGACAGTCCACTGCCAACAACAACCACGTCGTAGTACTTATGCATGTCAGAATTTTAATTTTCGGTGATACATCTATTTGAAGATGCAGCTATCAGTATAAATTGTTATATAGCGGACGCGTCCGATGAGAATTCATGACGCAATTAAAGCAAATTCCATATAATTGACATCGGATCTGATTCAGTTTCCTACCTTTTGATCTTGTACCAATAAATGAACCGAGACAGCAATGTCTATTGTTACTTTATGGTGTATCCAATAAATCATCAAATATAAATTCCGTATGGATTTTGCACTCGTTTTAGCAATAGCTGTATCTGTAACTGGGCTAATTTGGCTACTCGACTTGGTCTGGCGAAAAGTTATTAGAAATCTTATTTTTGTGAATTCTGATGGCGGCAGAAAGACCGGATACTGGGTGGTCGAATATGCCAGGGCATTTTTCCCGGTACTTCTGATCGTATTCGCTCTTCGTTCTTTTGTGGTTGAGCCGTTCCGAATTCCATCAGGGTCCATGCTTCCCACTCTGCAGATCGGAGATTTTATTTTAGTCAATAAATACAAATACGGTCTTCGACTACCCATTATCGATGACAAGATTCTCGAAGTGAGCTCTCCGGAGTACGGAGATGTGATGGTATTCAAATATCCGCATGACCGAGCCGTCAATTTCATCAAGCGCGTCGTAGGATTGCCGGGTGATACTGTAGCCTATACTGAAAAGAAACTGTATATCAACGGAAACGAAGTCGCACAGGATGTTACCGGAACCTATGTAGTTGTTACCAATGCGAGCAGGAGAAACGAAACTACACGACTGAACGAATCATTCCATTCGGATGAATCTCATTCCATTCTGATCGACGAAAAAAGGTGGACATCGAATATGGAGTTTACGGTACCGGAAGGGCATTACTTTGTAATGGGTGACAACCGAGATTACAGCAATGACAGTCGATTTTGGGGATTCGTTCCGGACGAAAATTTGATTGGCAAGGCGTTTTTCATATGGTTCAGCTGGGATTCGACCGGTGGAAACGGAGTGAATTGGAGTCGTATCGCTGCCGCGATCGAGTGACCAATTGATTCATCGGGTGTTGGTTTCTTTCCCGACTTTCAAAACTTTAGTTCGTACCGGCGAACCGCTCATCAACCTTTCCGCATGGTTGCATTAATTTCCAGTGAACGATTCTGAGCTTAAAGATCTTTCCCAGGTGCTTGGATACCGATTCAACAACGCACAACTATTGCAGCGCGCACTTACGCACCGCAGCACTGAACAGCCGAACAACGAAAATCTTGAATTTCTGGGAGATACCATCCTCTGCACTGTAATTTCAGACAATCTGTTTCGCAGACATCCAGACGCCACCGAAGGTGAACTGACCATACTGCGCAGCCAGATAATCAACAACCACAATGCCATTTATAGTGTGGCACTCGAAATTTCCCTGAAAGACTACGTCAATGTCGGAAAGTCTTTTCCGAAAAACAATCATAACGCCTGGCGAAATCTTCTGCCAAATGCGCTTGAAGCGCTGATCGGTGCGATCTATCTTGATGGCGGGATGAATAATGCTCGACAGTTTGTTCTTGACAAGTTTCAGTCGTTGATTGAGGAAAGTTCGATCAAGGGACGAAAAGACTCAAAGACCAAGTTGCAGCAATTTCTGCAGAAACGCTCACTTCCAATTCCCGTATACAGTACCGTCGATGTGGGCGGTAAGAGTCATGATCCCAGTTTCACAGTCGACTGTCGTGTCGATGGACTGATCGACGCTGTAATCGGTCGTGGAAGCACCAAGAAAGAAGCCGAACAGGAAGCGGCAGCGCAAGCCTATGATTTACTCTGCAAGCGAAAAGCCTGAAGAGAACTTTCGTTCCGGCATGATTGCTCTGGCCGGGCGCCCCAATGTTGGCAAATCCACTTTGCTCAACTGTTTGCTCAAACAGAAAGTCAGTATCACTTCAAAGAAAGCAAATACGACCCGTCATCGCATCATGGGCATACTGAATGATTCGTGTGCACAATACGTCTTCATCGACTTGCCCGGATTCAACATGAAATACAAACGTCTGGTAGACCGTTCGGTCTACAAAACGGCTGCAGCAGGAGTAAGCGGCACTGACCTTGTGTTGTTGGTCATAGACTGTCGCGGTTGGCATGAGCAGGACACCGCGGTTCTGAAACGAATACAGAATGAAAACCTACCGTATATAGTCGTATTGTCAAAGATTGACCGTGTGAAGGACAAGAATCTCTTGCTGCCGGTGATTCGTGATATTGCAGAACGAACGCAGACCACCGAAATTGTGCCTGTCTCGGCCGTCAAAGATGAGAATATTTCCGGACTAAAAAATGTAATTTGGAAATACCTGCTACCCGGTCCCCCGCTCTTTCCATCCGATATGGTGACCGACAAAGGCGAAATATTTCAGACAGCTGAGTCAATACGTGAACAGATTTTCCGCTACTACGGTGATGAAATTCCCTACACCAGTGCGGTTCAGATTGAAAGATATGAGAGAGAAAACAACATTCTCCAAATTGATGCGACGATATGGGTGGAATCCAAAGGTCAGAAGCGAATCGTAATCGGATCTGGCGGTTCGAAGATAAAGAGAATCGGGACCGAAGTTCGTACCAGGATTGAAGTCCAGCAAGGAGTCAAGGTGTTTCTGAATCTCTGGGTGAAAGTCCGGGCCCGCTGGACCGATGACTTGCAGTCGATCTCAAAATTCGGATATTCCGAGACAGATTGAGCCAGATGCGTGTTTACCGACAGGATTGTTTTGTGTTGCGGACCACTCCATATTCCGAATCAAGTCTGATCGTGGATATGTTTACCCGGAATTATGGCCGGATAAACTTGCTGGCAAAAGGAGCACGAAAGCAAAAGTCCGAATTCAGAGGACTGATCAGGCCATTTCAATGCCTGTCGGCAAACTGGTCGGGAAAGGGCAATGTTCCGACCCTGACAGGATTGAAATGTGAATCCGAGGGTTATCAGATCGAAAGTGAGCGCCTTTACTGCCGTTTCTATCTGAACGAATTGCTTATCCGCTTGATTCTTGACAGAGACCCACACGAAGTCCTGTTTGACGCCTACTACCTCGCTTTGGAACAATTGAACGAACCCTCCAGTGAATTTCACACACTCCGGGTTTTCGAGAAAGTGTTCCTGCAGGAACTGGGATATGCCTTGAAACTGACATCTGAGTCGGACTCCAGGACTCCCATTGATCCACTCAAGAAATATATCTATGATTTTGCAAAGGGCCCGATACAGGCGAACAGTGAAGAGACTCAGACAATATCGGGTGAAACACTGCTGGCACTGGCGCGGGAGGAATTCAAGACCAAACGAGTCAAATCAGAAAGCAAGCTATTGCTTGGTGCGGCGATCGATCACTATCTTGAAGGCAGACCAATCCACTCTCGAAAGATATTCAACCAGACCATCCAACACCGCTAGATTGTGACGGATTCACTTCTTTCGTTGTGTTGTGAACCCAGGTGGTAATTTGCCCATGTCGCCTTCCCCAAACAGGAATCCCAGCATGTGCTGCTCAATCAGTTTGTGTGTTTCCGGGTCACTTGTCGTTAGTTGATTCTCATTTATGATTGTTACAAGACGTTCCAACCACTGCTTCCAACCCTCCTCGGACACATTCTCCACGATGCGCTGACCTAGTTCTCCGGGGTAGGGAGGGGAAGTCAACGCCTCCGACTTTTCATTCAGAACCACACAATCAACGAGATTCGCCATAACCTATAACTAATTGGAAATTCAAGCAAGGTGCTTGAAGAGTATTGTAATCCGAACAATTCGTATCTATAAAAATACGAATGTGAACATGCATGTTTAATTGTATTGTATGCCGACATCCGATACATGCACATTCATTTCCTAGTTTCATCTTTGGGGTCAGGTTTGCATAGACTGGGAAAAATTCGACTAAAATTATTTGCAGCTATGCGATCTATGCTTCACGGTTTTTAGGCGATAATCTCCAATGAATTCCACTTTTTTGCCTACGAATCTTGCATATTCCTTTCGTTCATAGATAATTAGGTAATACCAGTCGAATTTCAACAATTCAAGGTTCAGCAAATTAAATGGCAAAATAAGTTTATGGATTATCAATTAGACATTTCAGAATCAGAAATCAAGGTGACTGAAGCTGCCGGTAATAAGATGGCAGAGCTCATTCAGGCGACCGATGAGGAAATCAAAGGAATACGGGTTTATGTATCCGGAGGCGGTTGTGGAGGAATGAGTTACGGGATGACCTATGCGGATTCCGAATCACGATATGATAAGGTGCTGAATGGTGATAATTTTCGTCTTTTTGCTGATGTAGTTGCCCTTCAATACCTTTCAGGGGCTGAAATTGACTATGTCGATGATGGAATACAGGCGACATTTGTATTCCATAATGTCTTTCAATCTGTCGGTGGCACAGGTGCTTGTGGCGGTTGCGGCGCAGCACAATGATCTGTAGCAGCCGGTATTAGCTTTTCGGTACCAATCAATAAATTGCCAAAAGCGGTCGTTCTGATCGCTCCATCTTACAGTTATCGCGCTTCCGTTTATTTATCGGCGGCTGACCGACAGAACATACCAATCATATTGGTAACGGACGGCGATTCAGAACTGTCTCCAAGATTCCGTTCTGGATTTCGGGTCGATTTTTCGGTTTCGGAATCCGTCGCAGATTCAATAGTTGATCAATTGGAGGGTGAGGAAATCTGTGCAGTGATCGCACCCGATGAGAAGTTCATCGAAATTGCAGCAAGAGTTGCTCGCAGACTGAATCTACCGCATAACCGACTTGAATCGCTCCAGACATCAGTCAACAAAGCTTTGGCGAGAACCGTACTATCGAATTCTGACGTGCTTGTTCCTCAATTCTGGACACTCGAACTTGACGGGGAAATTGCGACGCAGATTAAGGATGTCCAGTACCCCTGTGTCGCGAAACCCACCAGTCTGTCAGCAAGTCGAGGGGTAATCCGAGCCGACAACAATTCTCAATTGATAAAGGCGATTGACCGTATCCAATATTTACTCCGAAAAGAATTCGGAAATGACACGAAACAAAGAATTTTGATTGAGCGATACATTCCCGGGTCGGAACATTCACTTGAAGGCTATCTTTCCAACGGTAGACTAGAAACAATCTGCATATTCGATAAGCCGGAGCCCATGGAAGGTCCGTATTTCGAAGAGGTCTATTTTGTTACGCCATCAACAGTTGACAACGATGTTCAGAAGAAAATCCAGGAATCGGTACTCAAAGCTTGTCGGGCGTATGGTTTGGAAATGGGACCCATTCATGCGGAAGTTCGAGTAAACAATTCAGAAGTATGGATTCTCGAAGTGGCAGCCAGATCAATCGGGGGAGATTGTGCACGATTGTTTCAGTTGGCTACAAATTCCAGTCTCGAAGAATTTGTTTTGTGCAAGAGTGCAGGACGGTCGACGAATCAGCTGGAGTTTCACCAGTCTTCTGGCGTGGCAATGATGCCAATAACTGCCGAAGGTATCCTGAGACGAGTGGAAGGTGTGATTGATGCACAATCAGTCGAAGGTGTGTTGGATATCAGAATAGATGTTCGGTCCGGCGAGAAATTAACTCCCTTACCAGAAGGAGGGAAGTACCCTGGATTTATCTACGTCCGGGCAGATACCCCTGCGCTGGCAGAACAGTCTCTTAGAGAGGCAGTTGCCAACATAGAGTTTATCTGTATGCCAGAACTGCCACTCATCGTGAGCGATGGTGTGGATCAAGAAATTAGTTCGTAGATATTTATCAAATAATAATAAAATTAGGCACGAAGTTGCGATTTCCTTTTGGTGAAGGGAGATCGTATTCATTTCTTACTCTCCGTTCCCCGGTAGCTCAGCAGGCAGAGCAGGTGGCTGTTAACCATCTTGTCGGCGGTTCGATCCCGTCCCGGGGAGCCAGAATTCCCTTCACTAAATTATGCGGCGTGTTATGGCGTGATAATCGCAGGTGGTCTAAGCAACCATCAACTTGGGATGTCAGCTTGAATAAATTTTACTCTCCGGAATATGTAAATGACATACGGGTAGCAACGGTATTTTCGTGTGTCGAATGGGGTAGGTAGGGAAGTATGGTGCTAAATTTGTAACAGGTACCGTTGCAGCAACGACTGCATGTCACGCCGCCCGTCCGTTATGAGAACGACGAAAACCGTCTCCTCGGTTATACGATGGATGATGCGATAGGGCTTGAAGAATATCTCCCGATACTCTCGAAAATCGATGTTCGACAGTTCCGTTGGATAGCGCCCGCGTTGGAGATGTTCGGACAGACCCTGGAACGCACTTTCGACAAGTTCCAGAACGTGGTTCGCTCGAACTGGTGAGTCGTAGCGACCGAGTGATTGCAAGTCTCTTCAAGAACGCATGTTGCATTATTGGTCAGCAGAAAGCTAATAACCTTCAGCGCTCGCGCAGCCGAGCAATGACATCCGTCGCAAGCCGCAGCTGTTCGGCCTCGATCTGCCGGTTACCCAGTGCGAGTATTTTGAGCAGTACTATCGTCTCCTGCATCTCTTCGAAACTATTGATATCCTGCAGAACCGCCTTGGCTTCACCATTCTGGGTTATGATCAGTGGGTCTCCCTGGTCACCGAGTGTGCGCACGATCTCTGAGGCATGAGCCTTGAGGTAGCTGACCGGTTTAATCTGGCTGGATAGTTTCACGATTTTCCCTCCTTTCAGTCTAGATATAGATCACTAACAGGTCTGAATGCAAGTACGAGTCGATTTATGTCGAGTGTTGATCTTGTTCTCATTTCTATCTTTCACTAACGGAGCATAAATATAGTTCCATCAAACGGAAAGAGCGTACGATAATCTAGCAAAAGTAGCCTGTCCATTGACACTCCTCGACTATTTCGTTGATCCAAAATTCTATGGCTCTCCGAAGCTCCTCACAAAACGAATAACCAAATACTGCACGAAAATCATCGAAAAGTGCTTGCTGTCTCCGAATTGATAAATGGCTCGCTAAGGTTTGGTAATACCCCCTTTTGAATCCAAGACCATCTTGAAAATCAACAATAAGATATCTTCGGAAAATCGGTTGATGAGTTTGTAGGCTTTGGATAGAAAAGTTCTACCCTTGAAAAGTAACCGCGGATGTCGCTCGAAAACACGATTGCGAAGTACGCTGAGAATCAGAACATCCTCAAAGACTTTCTCCACATGACCTGGAAACGTATTGAGTCGTACCGCCACCTCGAAATAGTCTCGTCTTTCTTGTTCTGGCAGAGCAAGGATTGATTGAATATCGGATATGCTGTAGTAGCCAGTATATCATTTGTGATACCTCTCACCACTGGTAACGCCCAGCCGGGTAAATCTCGACTGTTATCCAACAGGTCCAACTTAAATTTGTCAGGTAAAACACCTCTCAGTGTTGAGACGATATCATTGTTGTTCAGGGTGATACGCGGGCCTAGCCAACATAGTGCCTGAACCACTGGATCGCTGGGCATTCCTGCCCATCATCGCATTACACTTGAGCTCGCATGCAGAAGGAATCAAATATACTTCGTCAACTTCGAAAATCGTGCATGCTGGGTGATAGTCTCTTGTATGTAAAGTGAAACCACCCAGGGAAAAGTTCAACTGATTGTTTGATGTATCGATCGAAGGTGGTGTGCGAACTCATCTTTTGACATCAACTCAACGCAGCGAGAGAATCGTTCGACAGAATAAGCCCAAAAGTCTTCCACAGGATTTTCGTTCATGTGTTGGATCAAACCCCAAAGAGTCCACAGCAGGTCGCACAACGCTTTGTAGATTACCATCCGACCCACATCGTAGTCGTTCGGTGAACGGCCGAGATATCCCGTCAAAAGTACTATGTCCATTTCTGAGGGCAGTCCTCCTTCAACTGAAAGATCGCCCAAGTCCCAGTAAGGATCGTTCATTCCCGAGTATTCCCAATCTACGATCCACATTCTGTCCGCCTGTTTGATAAAGTTCTCACATAGAGGGTCGCAGTGACTGGGGACAAGAGCTTCAGGGTTATTCGTGAGTACGGTCTGCACGGACTTGCTCTGTTCGACTGTTTCATGATATCCATCCGGCAATTCCACCGACTCTCCCTGCGCAAGCAATTCCAGGTATTCATTGATCATTGAAAACACCTCAAAACGAAATTTGAAGTCTTCGCCACACGTATGAAGCCTATGGAATGCCTTGCCCGCCGCATAAGTCGCACTTTCATCCGATTGAAAGACTTCACCACTCATGGTCTCGCTGTCATTCAAGTACCGTGTCAACATGATTCCATCTTCGGAAAAAAAGAAGACTTCAGGGCTGACACCTGCACGTTCTGCAACTTTCGCGTTGTGCTTTTCAACTGCCCGGTCGATGTAGCTTTCTGTTCCTTCTCCCGGAATTCGCAGACAATAGTCATTCTCTGCAGTGGAGATTCGATAGACAAGATTGGTTAAACCGCCCAGACGTTCATACTCGATCGTATCAAGCGGAATGTTTGTTAACTGCGGTACACGCTGGATTGCATTTCGAACTTCGGATTCCATGAAAATATCTCCCAATTTAACTCAAACTGTTCAATCATTTTTTATTTATATCATCAACTTAACTAAATAATCTGATGTGATTTATTGTTCTATTTCCCTCTATTCTCTAACCTTAATTTTAGCTTTGGAATAAAGCGGTTTTTCGTGAGGTTCTATCGAAATCGTTCCTTGAACTGTCTCAAGTTGAAAATGCTGATTGATGTTTTGATCAACAGGCAGAAAAGCATAGCAAATTGATTTCCGCACCGAGTGACCGTAGCCGCCGGAAAGAGTTGAACTGATCACTTCATCCTGGCAGAGTAGAGGTTCTCCACCATACAGTGGAACATATCCGTTATAGCTGAAACAATACAATCTTCTTTCGACACCACAATTGGAAATCTCTTTAAGAGCTCTTCTACCAATAAATTGATTTTTACTGAAACTAATTCGATAACTCAATCCTGTTTCGTATGGATTGATGTATGGGGAGATCTCACCACTCCAATACAGATACCCATTCTCCAGTCGGAGAGAATCAAGTGCTCGATATCCGGCATTCGTGATTCCGAACTCTTTTCCTGCTTCGAGTAGTTTACGATAGACTTTCAATGCAAGTTCATTTTCCATGTAGAGTTCCCAGCCAAGTTCACCGGTATATGAGAGGCGTGCGGCTTTGACTGGAAGTCCATCAAATTTAATGTCTCGGAGAGTCAGGTAAGGGAATGCAGCATTGGATATGTCAATTTTCGTCAATTTCTCCAGGATTCTGCGCGAATAGGGCCCGGACAGGTTGAGAACGGAAAAATCGTCCGTAATATCCCGTATATGCATGTCATGCCCAGGTGGAATGTTCCGGTCAATCCAATCTCTATCGTGTACTCCGAATCCGGACCCGGTAACCAACCAGAATGTCTGCTCCGCTGTCCTGAAAAGAACGACATCACACTCAATGCCTCCGTCTTCATTACACATCTGAGCGTAGATGATGCTCCCAATCGGACGATTTACGTTACATGTTGACAAATGATCCAAACAGGCGACTGCGTCCTTACCGGTAATTTCAAACTTGAAGAAAGAAGTCTGATCAACTAATGCCGCATGGTTGCGTATTGCGTGGCATTCCCTGCCTACTGCGTCAAACCAGTTGGGTTTGCCGAAAGTTGGGACATCTCTGGGATCCTCATTACCCGACGCGAACCAATTCACCCGTTCCCATCCGAACTTGGCTCCGTAGACCGCACCAGAATCCTTCAATTCCTCATACAACGGGGAACATCGGAGTTTTCGGCCTGCCTGAGGCTCTTCGTACGGCCAATGAAGTTTGTAGTACCGTCCGTAGCTTTGCAATGCTCGTTGCTCCAGATAAGGGGATTTTGCATGAAAGTCCCCGAATCTTCTGATATCAAACGACCACAAATCAAGGGTAGGTCGGCCATCGATAATCCATTCTGCCAAGGCTCTGCCAGCACCTCCTGAGGCAGCGATGCCGGCGGTGAAACCGCATGCGGTGTAGAAATTGTCAGTACCACCGGCCAGTCCCATAATCGGTTCACCATCAGCACTGACTGGGATTGGGCCGTTGATGAGGGTCTTTACACCAAGCTTCTTGATTATTGGCAATCGCTTTGCTGTCAAATCAAAAATCTGACCAAAACGCTCATAGTTGCTGTCGTACAGGGTTCGGCTGAAGTCTTGTGGGAATTCTGTGCTTTCGATGGTGGTTGAATCATCTTCCCATCCGCCGAATTCAAACGCTCCGGCTTCTGGTTTGAGGTAAAAATTTCTGTCAGGATCGCGCAGTGTTGGCAATCCATCAGGAATCTCATCTGATTTCTCAGTTATCAGATACTGATGTTCTACAATTCCAGCAGGGATGGAGCAGCCTGCCAACTCGCCAACCTGTCTCGCCCACAAGCCCGCACAGTTCACGACAATGTCACACTTCACTGTTCCACTATCGGTTTCAACGGCATTGATTCGCCTGCCTGTCCTGACTAATCCGGTAACCATGACGTGCTCGACAATCTTTCCGCCCATCATGCGAAATCCTTTCGCCATTGACTGAGTCAGTCCATAAGGGTCAGCATACCCGTCTTCGGGGAGCAGGGCGGCGCCATGGATGGAAGCGCTATCGATCAATGGAAATAAACCGGCGGTTTCATTCTGATCCAGCAATTGAAGATCGACGCCAAACGCCCGAGCTTTGACAGCCATTTGCCGAATCTCGGTCCATCGATCCTGACTCGATGCGAGACGAAGACTGCCAACTGGCTTCCAGCCTGGTGAAAGCCCTGTTTCCTTCTCCAACTGACCGTATAGTTCTGTGCTGTACTGCATCAGACGGGTCAGTCCCAGCGTACCCCGCAATTGACCGACAAGACCCGCGGCATGCCACGTGCACCCATTGGTCAGTTCCGATTTTTCTAGAAGTAGAACATCCTGTTTTCCAAATTTTGCGAGATGGTAGGCGACAGAGACGCCAATGACACCACCGCCAACTATGACAATCTGAGCTTGATCCGGGATAGAGCTTGCCACCGTCACGAACGCATTCGGCTTGACGTTGGATCATATAGGTTCTCAGATTCGATCCTGACTGGGATTCTGACCTCCTCGACCTCAAGTTCGTATTCGCCGTCATAAAGAAACTCGTCAGACACTCCGTCGGTATGGCGTACATATCCGTAAGCGATATTCTTGTTGACGGTATATCCCCACCCTGCACTGGTCGTCCAACCGACACGAATTCCATTTCGATAGATGGTTTCCCGACCAAGCAATGAAATTTCAGCATCTCCCGTAGTGAAGCAGGCCAATCTGCGCTGCAGTACATCGCTACTCTGTCTGACCAATGCCTCCCGTCCAACGAAAGCGATGCCGGATTTCAGTTTAACCAACTTTCGCATTCCGGCTTCAAGCGGTGTGAAGTCCGGTCCGATATCTGCCCCGAGTGCTCTGAATCCCTTTTCGAGTCTGAGCGATTCAAGTGCCCGATATCCCACGTGCTTCATTTGAAAGGCTTCCCCGGCATCTGTGAGAGCTCGGAATACCTTCAAGGTATCGTCAACAGGAATGTGCAGTTCCCAACCCAGCTCTCCGGCGAACGAAACTCGAATGGCTATCACATCACAACCGCTGATACTGATGTACTGACAGGTCAGAAACGGAAATGCGGTCGCAGCCAAGTCCTGTTCAGCAATAGCTTGCAACAATGACCTTGAATTCGGTCCCGACAATGACAACGTCGAATACCGGTCGGTTACTTCGGTCAGCGAAATATCAGTCAGGGAAGCAGGGATGCTGTTCTTGATGTGATAAAAATGGTGAAAAGCATATCCGGTACCCGCAACCATCATGAAGCGGTTGTCGTTCAGTCTGGTCACTGTCAGATCACACTCAATTCCGCCTGCCTGATTGAGCATCTGTGTATAGATCACCGAACCCACCGGTCGATCAATACGGCTTGAGCACATGTGTTCAAGCGCCACTGCGGCCTGTTCTCCTTCCAGCATGAATTTGGCAAATGAAGATTGATCGATTACACCGACTTTTTCGCGAACAGCTCGGTGTTCCAATCCTACATATTCGAACCAGTTTGCCCGGCCGAATGATGGAGAATCAACAGGTTTCACACCATCCGGCGCGAACCAGTTCGGTCGTTCCCACCCGAGCTTTTCACCGAAACAGACATTCAAGTTCCGAAGGTCGTCATAGATTACGGATCTGTAACGGGGGCGGGCGCTTTGGTGTTCCTCATGCGGCCAGCCCATCGTATAGTGCTTCGAGCAAAGTTCGACAGTCCGCTGTGCAATCCAGTCATCGTTGTTATGTACCTTCCCAAATCGTCTTATGTCGACCTGACCGAGGTCCATTGAAGGAACGCCGGTTGACACCCATTCCGCCAACGCCTTGCCGGCACCACCGGCACTGGCAATTCCGAATGCATTGAACCCGGTTCCAATGAAGAAATTCTTGACTTGCGGAGACTCGCCAATGATGAAGTTGCCGTCGGGTGTGAATGATTCCGGACCGCAGATCATCTGTTTGATGTCTGCGTCTTCCATGGCTGGAATTCGATTCAGTCCCGCCTGCATCAAAGGCTCAAAATGATCGACATCGAAATCCAGCAACGTAAAGTAAAAGTTGTCTGGAGGTGGACTGACCCCCCATCGCTGCGGGTTCAGTTCATATCCACCGAATACCAGCCCGCCGACATCTTCCTTAAAATAAATCAATCGGTCCGGGTCGCGCAGCGTCGGCATGCCTGTCTGTACACTCTTGACCTTGCCGGTGACGATGTAGTGATGTTTCATCGGCACGATCGGAACGTTCACACCTGCCATCTTTCCGATTGATCGCGACCACAGTCCCGCACAGTTGACGATAATTTCGCAGTCGATGGGACCATGACTGGTATCAAGACCGCTTACCCGTCCGTTGTTCGTCGTGATTGACGAAACAGAACATCCTTCATAAAACCTGATGCCCTTTGACCTGGCACCTTTGGCGAGTGCCTGCGTCAGATCGGCCGGATTTGCCTGACCGTCAGTCGGCAGGAAAGCCGCACCGGCCAGATCTTCAACATTGATGATCGGGCACAGTTCCAAAGCTTCCCTGGGTGTCAGGAAATGCATTTCCAGGCCAAATGAACGAGCCATGGTGATTTGTCTCTTGATCTCGGTTACCCGCTCGGGAGAGCAGGCGAGGCGAAGCCCGCCATTCATCTTCCAGCCGGTAGCCTGTCCGGTTTCGAGTTCCAGTCGATCGTAGAGCTCTACAGAATATTTGAGGAGCTGGGTGACATTTGCGTTGCTGCGCAACTGCCCGACCAATCCCGCCGCATGCCAGGTTGAACCGTTGGTAAGGTTCCCTTGCTCCAGCACAATACAGTCGACTTCTCCGAGCTGCGCCAGATGATAGGCAGTCGAAGAGCCGATAATCCCGCCTCCGATGATGACAATCCTACTATGACGTGGAGGTGTTGTGTTACTCATTTATCCCATACCCAAAGCCTGTTTTCGACGCTTGGCCGCAGCGGATATCAAACGATCGGTAATGATTGCGATGAATGCCACCGACAATCCAGCCACTAAGCCTCGTCCGGTATCTGCCTTTGTCAGCGCGATGTATACCTCCTGGCCGAGATCTCGTGTACCGACCAGAGCGGTGATCACCAACATTGAAAGTGCGAACATGACCGTCTGGTTGACACCCAGCATGATTTCTGGCCAGGCCAGGCGAATCTGAACCTTGGTCAGCGTCTGAAATCTCGTACAGCCTGAAGTCTTCGCAGCTTCGATCAGTGATGCGGAAATCTGCTCGATTCCGTATATTGTGTATCGCACCGCCGGTGGCAATGCATAGAGCACGACAGCGACCATTGCGGAAAAATCACCGACTCGAAACAGCATGACTACCGGCAACAGATATACAAAACTCGGCAACGTTTGCAGCGTATCGATAAATATCAGCACCGCTTTCTTGACCCGGGTTGAACCCGATGCGATGATTCCGACGGTCATGCCGATGATGGAAGCGAATACAACGGATATCCCACACAGATAAACCGTGATCATCGCCTTGGTCCACTGTCCTGTAATCAGTATGAATCCCGCGAGCGATACGACCAGAAGTGCGAGTTTCGGACCACCTAGTTGATACCCGGCCAAACCCAGTAAAATCAGTGCTCCCGGCCAAGGCAAATTAAGCAGAAAAAGCTTTACTGGTTTCAGGATATTCAGCAGGATGAATATCTTGATTGCTTCCAGCTGATCAAAGAAATTGATATTGATCCATTTAACAAGATCGTTCCAGAACTGTCCGGTTGTCACCTCCCAAGCTTCCGGCCATTGGGCGAAGAAGGGTAGAGCAAAACCAACCGCAGTCGTAACTGCGAGTACAGTAATAACGAGAAGAAGAAATCGGGTACGGCCACTCAGCATCGAGTCCGATTCGGTATGCAATTCAGGTGTCTGGGCAGCCCAGGCCTGCGTCAGGCGATCAACGACAATCGCGATCAGAGTGATGGCAATACCTGCTTCCAGACCATCCCCGATCGCTTGACGCCTCAAAGATGCAAGTACGTCGAAACCCAATCCTCCGGCACCGATCATGGACGCGATGATTACCATGTTCAGCGACAGCATGATGACCTGGTTCACACCCACCATCAGTCCCGGTTTTGCAGATGGTATGAGGACACGCCAGGTCATCTGGCGTTTCGTACACCCAACCATCTTTCCGAATTCCTTGATGTCAGTTGGCACAGTCTGGAGTGCCAGCATGGTAATCCGAACCATAGGCGGGGTTGCGTAGATGACGGTTGCCGTAATTGCGGAAACCGGTCCGAATCCAAACAGGAATAGAACGGGTACCAGATAGGCAAAGATAGGCACCGTCTGCATCAGATCGAGCACGGGAGTGATACCTCGTTCAAACGATGGATACCGGTATCCGAGAATTCCGAAACTGATCCCGAACACCACTCCAATCGGTACTGCGACGGCGATAGAGGCCAGAGTGATCGTTGCGCTTTCCCAGTGGCCAAAAATCGTGATGTAGCCGATACATAGAAAGACCATCAATGCCAGAGTCCAGTCTTTCAGGCGATACGCAACCCAAGTCATGACCATTGTGATACCAAGCCACGAGAGGGGAGGTGTCTGCCATGATTCTCCTTCGCCCAGGGGAACGCTGAAGCCGGCAACCAGAAGAGATTTGATGAACTGATAGGGGATTTCAATTCCAGCGGCAATGGTTCGAGTAAATTCCTTGAACGTCCAGGGAAAGACATAGGCCTCATCCCCTACAAGCCATTTCATGAAACCCGTAACGCAATACCGCACAGAGGTGCAGCTGCCGAGACTCTCAATTTTCCAACTGAGTTCTTTTGGCGCCTTTACCGCCCATGGCCAAAGTTCTCCACCCAACCAGACAGCAGCAATGATCGCGAACGCCAGCAGCCATAGCGCAAATTGTTTGGTGCTTGCGAGTGTCAATCGAGCCTGAAGGGAGGCGCTGGTCATTTCGATTTGATTTATGTGGTCTTGTTCACAAGGACGTTGATCACATCCTCCCGAGTAATCATTCCCAAGATATTGCCTTCGCTGTCAACTACATCATAAGGAAGTTCCGAGTCAATTAATTCCTCAGCGAGATCATCAATCTTGACGGACTGCAGAACGCTCCCTCCCGACACAGTATCTGATGTTTTCTCCCTCATGACAGTTCGCGCGGAAAACACTTTCGAACGTGCAAGATCGTTGGTGAACTCCTCAACATAATCGTCGGCAGGGTGTAACACCAGTTCTTCGGGTGTTCCTATTTGTATGATCAGACCGCTTTTCATGATTGCGATCCGGTCGGCGAGTCGAATCGCTTCGTTGAAATCGTGTGTGATGAATACGATCGTCTTGTTCAGTACGGACTGGATTCTGAGAAATTCATCCTGCATTTCACGCCGAATCAGGGGGTCCAATGCGGAAAAAGGTTCATCCAGAAACCAAATTTTGGGTTCGACAGAAAGGGATCTGGCAATTCCGACGCGTTGTTGCTGACCGCCTGACAACTCTCTTGGGTAGTAGGATTCGCGGCCCTCCAGACCCACCAGTTCAATCACCTCGCGTGCACGCTCCTCCCGGTGCTTTTTGTCAACGCCTTGAATTTCCAGAGGGAAGGCGACATTACCAAGAACTGTCAGATGTGGCATCAACGCGAAGTGTTGGAATACCATACCCATCTTGTGTCGCCGAATCTGAATCATCTGGTTCTCAGATTGCTCGAGCAGATTCTCACCTTCAAACCTGATCACGCCGGACGTGGGTTCGATCAGGCGCGAAAGACATCGAAGCAATGTTGATTTCCCAGATCCTGACAATCCCATAATGACAAAAATCTCACCTTCCGCAACTTCGATATTCGCGTCGCGTACAGCTCCGATTAATCCTGCCGATGACAGTGAGGCGTCATCAATGTTGGATTCATCTCTCAGGAAACGTTCCGCGTCTTTGCCGAACAGTTTCCAGACGTTCTGACAGGTTAGAATGGCTTCTGACTCAGGCATGGCACCGCCTTGTGTTCAATTGATTTGCTGCGAAAGACAAAACGCGCCAGAACCAACCGAGGGTGCTGGCGCGTTCTTTTCAGAAGTATCAATTAGCTACATTTACATTGTCCAGGCTTTCCAGACTGATTCGTTGTTGGCCATCCAATCGGCAACAACGTCTTCTACAGACATTCCTTCAAGATCCACCTTGATGATCAGGGAACTCATCAAATCATTGTCAATGGTGAAATTTCGGATCGCCTGATAGGCTTTCGGCCACTTCTCTTCGCCGCCGGCCCAGCCTACCGCCTTGATCCAACCTCTGGGTTTACCACAGTCATAGGCCATGTCGGGATTGCTTCCCCAAGCCGGGTCGTTGTAGCATTCGTCCGTGTAGACCGGAAAATCGACCCATTCGCCTTCGTACTTGGCGGGTGCCCAGTGCGGGGCATATACCCAAGCCAGGATCGGTGCGCCACGCTGATAGGCCGATTCAATTTCAGCGAACAGCGCCGCATCCGTACCGGCATGCACAACATCATAATCCAATCCGAGAGACTCGGCCCGTTCGTCGTCGTAACCGCTCCAGGTCACAGGTCCGCCGAGATATCGACCGCGCGGATGAGTCTCCGGTGTCGAGAATGCTTCAGCGCAACCATTCAGTGCAGTCCAGTCGGGCAAACCGGGACACTTTTCTTTCATATACAGGGGATACCACCATTCTTCGATCGCGTCCATTCCTGTTTCACCGAGGTCAACGGTTTTTCCTGTTGCAAGCGAAGCTTCGAGAGCGTCTTTGCCGGTGGTTTCCCAGATTTCCACCGCGACATGAAGATCACCGGACTCAAGTCCGACAAACTGTGCGATGTAATCGGCTGGCACATATTCCACGCTGTATCCCATAGATTTTAGAACCTCACCGACCAGTGTCGCGGTGATAAACTGCCCGGTCCAATCATGCCAAGTGATTTTAATTGGGTCTGTTGATTCGACCTCAGCCGAAGCGATTGGTGCATAAGAAACAACTAATGCGAAGCATGCAGTTAGAGCATGACAGAAATATTTTCGCATGTTGGATACCTCCTCTTTCTGGATTACAAAATAATTCTAAATTGTGTGGCGATAAACGCACATGGTTGTGTATTGCATTTTAGCAAAAGTTAATCGGATTTATGGTTTCGTGAATTTCCCTCACGAGTAAAGCGGATTTAAAATTATTCGAATACGTGACAGTATCGTTTCCAATTGCCTTCAAAACGATCACGGTTCATGTTCGTATAACCCTCATAGCCTGCTTCCTGGTCCGGGTAAAGATCGGTCATGGAAGCGGCGACATTATCGCTGTCGAGCTCCGAAGTCACTTCCTGAACCATTCCCCACATATACTCGCGAAGGTTCAGCACTAGCTTGAATGCTGTGAGCTGCCTGTCCAAATCCTCATCAAGCGGTCCGTAGTACATCTCAAACAGCTCACGCTCCGAACCCTCGCTCATATCCGCATTGCAGCTGACACCGACAAGATCGAACATCGGGTGTCCGTAACCACCGTAATCCCAGTCGATCAGCCAAATTTCGTAAGTCTCATCGAACATAAAATTCTGGGGAACAGCATCGTTATGGGTCAGGACCGGCAAGTAATTTCCTACGTTCTGTTCCAACAGGTTGTTGATTCGGATCAATTCGGGGAACTCGTCGACCAGTCGAGAATTTTTCCGGGTACCGATTTCAACATAGTTGCGGATGACCTGAAACGGCCAGAAGTAGGTGAGGGCACCACGGACATGATCCGATCCCTCATGAAGTCGCTTCAGAACCCTGACAATTTTCTCGCAGTTGCCCGAATTTCCTTCCATATCTTCCGGTCGCAGGCTGCCGCCTGGCAGGAAGTCCAGGATTACAAGTGACTCCTCGGTGTAGTGAACGTTCGGACTGACACCGATATCTGCCGCAGCCAGCATCGAAGCTTGAACGGATGTCTGCATGATGCCATGCACAGGTATATCGGTACCGATTCTGGCAACGGCTTTCGTGTTGCCGTCAGTGACAACAAAACTCTTGTTGCACAACCCTCCAACGAGTGGCTCAACTGCAATGTCGCCTCGCCAGCAGTCTAGGGTTGTCAGATAGTCCTCGATTTTTTCGTCACTCCATTCGGGGTTCAGCATGGTTTTAGTGTCTCCTCTATAAATGTGGTTATCAAATTTATTTTACCGGCGGCTGAAAATTGGGATTTAACCGGCAATCGCCGAGTTTGCCAGAAAGTCGAATTCCGGTTACCGTTTTCGGCAAAATCCAATGTCAGCATGAATCATCGTGTGATCAAACAGCAATCAGGAACATATATGAAAAGTCAGGAAACTGGCTGAACGACTTCGCGATTCAAAAAATTCGCTGCAATCTTCGCATGGCCTCTTCAAGGTTATCCATACTTGTAGCGAATGAAAGTCGGATGTAGCCATTTCCACCGAAAGCGCTGCCAGGAACCACCGCCACCTCAGCCTCATTCAGAATGTGCTGCGACAAAGTCACATCAGAATCAACACTTTCCAGATTTCCAATCAACTCTCTACAATCAGGAAATGCATAGAACGCACCATCGCCGGCAAGGCAATTCACACCATCAATCTCATTCAATGCCGAAACAATGAAGTCGTGTCTTTGCTTGAAATGACCAACCATGACGTTTATTGCATCCTGCGGTCCATTGAGCGCCTCCACCGCCGCGGCCTGTGCAATCGAATTAGGATTTGAAGTGGTCTGTGATTGAATTTTCCGCATGGCTGCGGTCAATGTCTCATTCGACGCAGCAAATCCAATGCGCCAGCCTGTCATCGCATAGGCTTTGGATACACCATTGACCACTATGGTTCGCTCCTTGAGTTCCGGGCACGCATTGACAATATTGCAAAATGGACTTCCGCTCCACTGAATGTGTTCGTATATATCGTCGGTCAGAATGTGTACCTGCGGGTGCTCCAACAACACTTCTGCCAGCTGTTCCAGGTCCAGTCTGGAATATGCAACACCGGTCGGGTTGCTGGGGCTGTTCAGCATCAGTAGTTTGGTACGTTCGGTAATCGCATCCCGCAACTGTTCCGGTTGCAGTTTGAAGCCCTGCTCGATGTCAGCATCCAATACTACCGGATTGCCACCGGAAAGAACTGTCATATCGGTGTAGGACACCCAGTAGGGTGCAACAATAATCACCTCATCGTCATTATTAAGAAGAGCAGTCATTACATTGATAATGCTTTGCTTCGCACCAGTAGAAACAACAATATTGGCTGGAGTGTATGTCAATTGATTTTCGCGCTCGAACTTGTCGACCACGGCTTGCTTCAACTCAGCGGTACCATCGGCTGGTGTATACTTTGTCATGCCATTTGATATCGCTTCAAACGCTGCCTGCTTGATATTCTCCGGTGTGTCAAAATCAGGTTCTCCGGCACCAAGTCCTATTACGTCCCGTCCTGCCGCTCGCAGTTCCCGGGCCAGCGTAGAAACAGCGATTGTTGCGGAGGGCTTGATGGAATTGACTCGGTCGGATAGGGCGGCACTGCTCATTTTCAATGGACTCAAAGTGAATTAATAACTAACGCTAAAAGTATAGCCGAACGGATTTTAACGGAGAAGAAATCTTGCATCAATTCGAGTTGATTTCGGATTACCAACCATCTGGTGACCAGCCGGGAGCGATCAGGGAATTGACCCTGGGCGTTGAGACTGGAAAACTTTATCAGACATTGTTGGGAGCGACCGGCAGCGGCAAGACGTTCACCATGGCCAATGTAATCGCCGAGACCGGTAAGCCAAGCCTGGTACTGGCCCACAACAAGACATTGGCAGCGCAGCTCTACTCGGAACTGAGGGACTTTTTCCCGAACAACGCTGTTGAATATTTTGTGTCCTACTACGATTATTACCAACCTGAAGCGTATGTACCGAGTTCGGACACCTATATCGAGAAGGATGCATCGATCAACGAACACATTGACCAGATGCGGCTCTCCGCGACCAATGCGCTACTAATGCGCCGTGACACGATCATCGTAGCGACTGTATCGGCGATATTCGGTCTGGGCAATCCAAATGAATACAACAAGATGATTCTCCATCTGCGAAAAGGGGCACAAGTCGATCAGAGAACCATCCTGAGGACCCTCGCGGAACTTCAATACACCCGAAACGACGCGTCCCTGAAAAGAGGGACATTCAGGGTAAGGGGAGATGTGATTGACATCTATCCTGCAGATTCTGATCGCGCGGTTGTCCGAGTGGAGCTGTTTGATGATGAAATTGATCGTCTGTACCTGTTTGATCCGCTGACGGGTGAGGTGATCAACGATCAGATCATTCGATATACGATCTTTCCGAAATCTCACTATGTGACTGCCCAAAGTACTATCGACAAGGCGATTGTGCGTATAAAGAAGGAACTTGAAAAGCGGCTTCAACAACTTCACAACGAAAACATGCTGGTTGAGGCCCAACGACTGGCTCAGCGGACAACTTATGATCTTGAAATGCTGGAACAGTTGGGATACTGCAATGGAATCGAGAACTACTCGTTGCATCTTTCAGATCGAACAACTGGTGATCCGCCCGATACACTGATTGACTATCTGCCCGAAGACGCGCTGGTTTTCATTGACGAAAGCCATGTGACCATTCCGCAGTTGAGAGCGATGTATCGAGGTGATCGCTCGCGAAAGACGACACTGGTCAATTTTGGATTCCGTCTGCCTTCTGCTCTGGACAACCGACCATTGATGTTTGAGGAATTTGAAAGCAAGGTGAATGTGGTGATCTGTATGTCTGCGACACCGGGACCTTACGAAAAACAGATGAGCCCGGTTTTTGTTGATCAGGTTGTCCGACCGACAGGATTGGTCGATCCGATTGTTGAGGTTCGGGAAGCGCGAACCCAGGTTGACGATCTGATGTCTGAAATCAACAAGCGAGTCGAGTTGGGCGAGCGCACATTGGTCACCACCTTGACCAAGCGGATGGCTGAGGATCTGACTGATTATCTGGGCGAGCAAAATATCAGGGTACGCTACCTTCATTCGGACATCGACACTGTCGAGCGCGTGGAAATTATTCGAGACCTTCGAGCCGGAGTGTTCGATGTATTGGTCGGAATCAATCTCCTGAGGGAAGGTCTTGACCTGCCGGAAGTATCGCTGGTTGCGGTATTAGACGCCGACAAGGAAGGATTTCTTCGATCCACCTCTTCGCTGATTCAGACAATCGGACGTGCGGCCCGTCATATCAGAGGTACCGCAATACTATATGCTGACTACGTTACCGAATCCATGCAGGCAGCAATCGACGAAACGAATCGAAGAAGGAACAAGCAAAAGCAGCACAATGAAGTCAATGGTATCGTTCCGGAAGGGGTGGCCAAAGAAGTCAAAGACATTATCGAAGGTGTGCATGGTCGAAGAAGAAAGAGACGACGCGGTGCCGCTCAGGAACATACGATTGACAAATCTATATCTGCCAAGGAAGTCGATCTCCAAGATCCGAAACAAGTTGCGCAGGAACTGAACCGATTGGAAAAACAGATGAATGAATTCGCGGCTAAACTCGAATTCGAAAACGCTGCACTGGTAAGGGATCAGATCAATGAACTGAAACAGGTCGCATTTCTGAGCAATTAGAGCGGTTCTGTACCAAAGCTACTTTCCGTTCCGCATCAGAACGATGCGATTGCTGTTCGTGCCCAGGTTGTTATTCTCCACACCCCAACAGTTGGCGGTTTTGGTGAATTCCTGCTGGTTGACCATTACACCCAGAACTTCAAATTCAGTCCCCTCAGTCGCAGCGATCACTTCTTTTTCCAAACGGACGGTCGCACTTCTGACTTCTCCGACTTCATACGCAACGTGACCCCCTGGTTTTACGACGCGGGACAGCTCAAGCAATGTTCGATGGGTGAATCGGCGCCATGTGCTTATGGTTTTGATCATCGTGACATTCACCGAACCGGGATCGACGCCCAAAAACCAGCAGCGCAGCCAGTTGTCGGTCTCGTAGTCAACCACATCCAAGAACGGCGGTGAAGTGACTACAAGCTCAACGCTGTCATCTGGAATCTGAGCGGTCTGGTCCGAAGGATCATTGGTCAAAAGATAGTTGTCTGTTCGTACGACGGATTGCGATAGCAGCCTCTTGGATTTCTTCCGGATCAGTAGGGGGACATCGCGTACTTGCGGAGTCTGATTTCTGCGTTCGTTGATCCGGCGTTGACTCTTGAGGGAAACTGCCTGATTGGGTGGCATTGTGTAGACCGAGAAGAATCCCGGCGAGTGGCCGGTCAGCCGATTGATTGCGACCATTCGTATCCACCGGTCAACCAAGTCAAGTGCTCCATCCTGTGTGCGCTGAAGTAACCACTTCCTCAAGCCTTCCAGTTTCGCCAATGTATCCGGATGATAGAAGACGAGCAGGTCCTGATTTTCGATGTCCTCGAATTCGTCCCATGGAATTTCCGTCAGTCGCTTTTGCACCGAGAATGGTTCCGGAGGGTAGACTCGCGGTTCAGTGATCGCGATGCTGACTGGATTGATATCGTTACCATATGGTATGCGACCCAGTAAAGCGGCTTCGATGGGCGTTGTACCACGTCCCATGAATGGGTCATAAACAACTTCATTCTTTTTGGTTAACTTATTGATAAAAAAGGCAGGCAGTTGCGGCTTGAAGCAAGCCCGATAGCTGATTTCGTGGATGCGGTTGGCTTGTCTTTGACCCGCAGTCCAATATTCGTTGATAAAATAATCCACATCGTCTACTCGCTCAATTTGGGTATTTGAACCAAACTGATTGAAGTTTGCAATTTCATCCAGAAATGTCATAGACACCATTGTATTAGGTAAACTTCTGGTAAACAGTTTGACATTGATTGAGAACTTTATCAAACGCTTGATCAGGGATTCATTTGTCTCGACAACTACAGTTATCTGCGACCGAAAAAATTGTAATTCTGTCTACCACTTGTTCCGATAATTTGTCAGACCGGTATACGAAGATCGGATTGCTGACTGTCGCGAACACTGCCAAATGAGAGGGACTTTGAATTTACCATTAATTTTCATTCATCTTGCAGGTGCGGTAGAGTAAAATTTGCTCACATTGAAGCTGTTTTTCGGGCGCATAGCTCAGGGGGAGAGCACTTGCTTGACATGCAAGAGGTCCCTGGTTCAATCCCAGGTGCGCCCACCAGTTTGTTTACGATAAATTTGTCAAAGTTGAAACGACAGCACAAGCACTGTCGTTCGCATTTCCATTTGTCAAATCTGAATTGATGTCGATTTGATATCGTTAGCCGAAATTATATCTCTGCACCTGATTGGGCAGGAATTCGGCAATTCAAGTGAGTTGGAGTGTAAGTTTCCGTCCGACCGCTTTAGCAGCTCGAGTTAACACCCCAATAGTTACACCATCGTTTTCGGGGTCAAATACACGCTCGAGTTGCGACCGGCTTGTATAAAGGCGCCGCGCCATTTCTACCTTTGATATGCCTTGCTTTTTCATCTCTTCTGAAAGTTGGAAAGCCAACACACGCTTCACAGCCTGTTCAGTGCTGCTTTCATAAGTGCCTTTCTCTTTGAGAAAGTCTTCAAAATATTGATCAGGGTGTCCTTTTTCAATTGTATTCGTCAATTTGGACCTTTCATTCTATTAATTGCTATGTCGAGCTCAGATTTCGGAGTTTTCTGTGTCTTCTTTATGAGACCATGTAGAAGGATCATTTCATTATCATAAACACAAAATAAAACGCGAGCGATTCTGTTATTAGTCAGGGTCGTTCGATTTTCCTACAAACCTTGGTGATTTTAAATTGAACGACAGAGAGGCATTCCGATAGGCCATCCGAACTCAACTGCGCGTATATTATCGCCAATACGTTTTCGATCTTCCTCCGTTAAGTCGAGAAGCCACTCTCGAACTGGCATCCTTCCACTTTGTGATTCAAAGAATCGGGCAGGTAGATGCTTTTCGTTCGCCATGTATAGTGACCATTTATGGTTCATAAATTGCAAGCATCGATTCAATTCGACAAATGAGTTAAGGAATTTTCGGCGATTCACAAATTACGAACATAAAAAGTGATTTGCCCAATGGTTATATGGAGTCCTTTTCCTTAAATTCAACCCGGGACTGTACTTTTGCTAAGGTTAGATTCATTCTATCTATGTTCGCCATATTGATGCACACAGGCGATTCAAGTGGTTGAATATTCTTTCAGAACTGATTCACAACCGATCGCCCAAATTCTGCCTAGCCAGTACTCAAAATTCTTGACGAAGTCGCTTGCATCGATAAGATCATCGTAGATCCTGCGTTGTTCCAACCAAACCCGAGGACGATATCGAGCCGTCTGTGCAGCACCTTGAAGCTCACTCCAGAACGGATCATTCGGTTCAATTGTCGATCCATCCTCTCGTGTGCCTTCGCACATTCGCGCCCATAAAGCCTCGACCAGTGCCAATCCTTCGATTGAAGTACCAGTATTCAATCCTTTGCGGATGACAGGCAGGATGAATCCTGCATGGCGAGCAGACCCATCAAAGCAGACACGACTTGTTGTATCGCCGAGTGCAGGATTGGAAAAGCGCTGGACGAGCAACCGCAGGTAATCCTCCGGCATCATGTCAGGAACCGGATTGACGTGAGGTATGATTTCCTCTCGTTGTACTTTCCGGAACAGGGCGAGAATCAGGGGATGTGTCACACAGTCGGCGATGGATTCAACGGACATAATCTCACCCGGATTTGCAACGATTTGGTGACCTGCGTTGAGCATGCGAATCTTCATCGTCTCGTAGTCATGAACCTTGTCAGTAAACGTTACACCGACTTGACTCCAGTCCGGACGTCCGGCACAGAACTTATCTTCGACAACCCACTGACGAAAGTTTTCATGCGTCACGGGCACTGAGTCATTGATGCCGAATTTCTGAATCAACGCGAGTTCATCCGGACCGGTTGCAGGTACGATGCAATCAACCATTGAACAGGGAAATGTGCAGTTCATTTCGATCCATTCCGCAAGACGCGGATCAAGTTCCCTTGCGAGTGTAACCACATTCCTGCGCAATACCGTGCCGTTGCCTTGAAGGTTGTCACAGCTTTGACAGGTAAGCGGTCCGAAGCCGAGGTCTCGCCGTATCTTCAGCGCAGCAACTATTGCACCGAACGCGGTGCAGGGACGATCAATGTTGGCAATGTCACGTTGGATATCAGGATGGGATACATCCAAGTCTCTCGTCGCCGGATTGATGTAGTAACCGCCTTCAGTAACTGTCAGTGTGACTATTCGAATTGATTTCTCCGCCATGATACGGATGAGCGCCGTGTGTCCGTCTTCGACCGGCACGTAGTCGATCATCGACCCGATGACTTCTGCCGAACTGCCGCCGGGCGCCAGCTCAATCAAAGTTGACAGACAGTCCTGCTTGAGGAGTTTTTCGCGTTGTACCGCATCATAGGGGCGGACACCAGCCCCGACTACCGCCCAGTCATGGTCGAGTCCAAGGTTGAAGAGACGTTGTAAGTACCAGGCTTGATGCGCGCGCTGGAAATTGCCGAGTCCGATGTGGACAATCCCTGGGTTTAGGGCAGACCTGACATACCTTGGACGTTCAATCGATGCAGGCAGTTCGCTCAGCGCGGTTTCCGATAGATGAATCACGGATGCATCGTCGAGTGATCGACAGTCCTCAGCTCATCCATTGCCCGCCGTCGACATTGTAGCATTGGGAGACAACATAGTTGGATTCGTCGCTCGCGAGAAAAATCGCCATACCGGAGAGGTCGTCGGCTGTCCCCATTCGGCCATAGGGAACGGAGTCGCCGACTTCCTTTTTCTTCTGGCCTGGAGCTTTGTTCTCGAACTTCGCGAAAAACGAATCGACTAAATCCCAATGTTCACCTTCCACGACACCGGGTGCAATGGCATTCACATTGATACCGTGCCTGATCAGATCCAATCCGGCGGATTGCGTCAGACTTATTACCGCCGCTTTCGTCGCGCTATAAACCGCTACGAGAGGTTCACCGCGCCTTCCTGCCTGACTCGCCATGTTGATGATTTTTCCACCTCCACCGCGCTCAATCATGTGTCGTGCCACGGCTTGAAGTGTAAAGAGTGTGCCGCTCACGTTTACGTCGAACACTCTCTTGTAGTCTGTTCGCCCAATTTCGACAACCGGGGCTGCTGTGAATACTGCAGCGCTGTTGATCAGGATGTCGATTCGTCCGAACTTTCTCAATGTCTCAGCAACCGCCGCGTCGATGCTCTTTTGATCTGTTACGTCGATTTCAACTGCGACTGCAGCATATCCCACCGCTGCCGCGGATAATTTTGCCCGTTCAAGATCGATATCGGCGATTGCGACCAGCGCGCCTTCGCGCGCGAAGGACTCTGCGAAAGTCAGTCCGATACCCCGCGCCGCGCCGGTGATCATCGCGCACTTGCCCGCAAGACGTCTCAAGTAATTCGCAACCCCTGTTCGTCAAATCGATAGATGTAATTCGTGTCCGGTGTGAGGTATATCGTATCTCCGTGATGCATATCCACATCGCCACCGGACCGTACGGTGATCGGATCTTTGTGCTCCTCCATGTGAATATGAAGGAAGGTATCTGAACCGAGATGCTCTGACAGTCCCACTTGACCTTTCCAGAGACCCTCTGTCAGCGAAGGGGTGAAGTGCTCTGACCGAATACCTATCGTGTGGGCGCCGAAATTCTCTGCTTTGGCGCCTTCGATAAAGTTCATTTTGGGCGAGCCGATAAATCCGGCAACGAACAGATTACGAGGTGCACGATAAAGTTCCAAAGGTGAACCGACTTGCTCAATCCTTCCATCATGCAGAACGACAATCTTGTCAGCCATAGTCATTGCCTCTACCTGATCATGGGTGACGTATATCATGGTTGTCTCAAGCCGTTTGTGAAGTCCACTAATTTCAAGCCGCATCCCAACGCGCAATGCCGCATCTAAATTCGACAGTGGCTCATCGAACAGGAAGGCCGCAGGTTCTCGCACGATGGCACGACCGATAGCGACACGCTGGCGCTGACCGCCAGAGAGCTGACCGGGCCGTCGATCGAGAAATTCGGTCAGGTTTAGAACCGAAGCAGCCTGTTCAACCCGTAGCGCCTGTTCGGACTTATCCATTTTTGCCATTCGAAGCGGGAAACTGATGTTTTTACGCACTGTCATATGCGGGTACAACGCGTAGGATTGAAACACCATAGCGAGTCCTCGCTTGGCAGGCGGCACTGATGTTGAATCTTCTCCGTTGATTCGGATTTTTCCGTCAGTTACATCCTCAAGTCCCGCGATCAACCTGAGCAGCGTCGACTTTCCGCAACCGGAGGGCCCGACAAAAACGACGAACTCGCCGTCTTCAATCTCAAGGTCCAGAGGTGGTATGACCGTAACTCCGCCGAACTTTTTTTCTACATTTTCCAGTACGATGTGTGCCATGCCGTGAGCTCCGAGCGTATCATGTGCCAGTGTGGCTGAACCAAATTTGCAAGGCCAGCTGTCCGAAATATATGAAACCGTAATTGTGTAGGTTCACAGGCGTTGAGATATGTGAGCACATTTCAGTATATTCCATGCTATTCGGTTGATTTTTCTCATCGGATTTCATTTCACTGCACCGAAAGTCAGCCCGCGTACCAGCTGTTTCTGACTGAACCAGCCCAAAATCAGAATCGGAGCGATGGCCATTGTCGATGCCGCGCTGAGTTTTGCATAGAATAGTCCTTCAGGACTTGAATAACTTGCAATGAATGCGGTCAGCGGACCCGCTTTTGCAGCAGTCAGGTTCAAGGTCCAGAATGCTTCATTCCAGGCGAGAATAAAGTTCAGCAAAATAGTCGATGCAATTCCTGGTACCGCCATGGGAGTCAGCACATACAGAATTTCTGCCCGAAGCGATGCACCGTCTATCCGCGCAGCTTCCAATATCTCTTTTGGAATCTCCCTGAAATAGGTGTACAGCATCCACACGATGATCGGCAGGTTGATCATCATCACAACAATGATCAGACCAATGTGTGTATCGAGAAGTTCGAGTTGAATAAACAGCAGGTAGATAGGGTAGAGGACACCTACCGCCGGCAGCATCTTGGTCGAGAGCATCCAAAGGAGGACATCCTTTGTACGTCTTGATGGTGCAAACGCCATCGACCATGCCGCGGGTACCGCAACCAATATACCAAACAGTGTGGAAGAACCGGCGATGATCACCGAGTTCAATAGATACCGCATGTAGTCCGAACGTTCCTGCACGATCGAATAGTTTTCCAACGTCCACTCGAAGAACAGAAACAGCGGTGGGTCTGCAATCGCCTGTGCTTCGGATTTGAAACTCGTCAAGATTGTCCATAATACCGGAAAAAAGATTACAAGACCCACTCCCCACGCGACAATGGTGTTTATGAATCGGCGTTTTGATGTAGCGGTGTGTGTCATGGTTCGCTGGTGTTATTTATCCAGATTTTTGCCGACGATGCGCATCAGGAAGATGGCTACGATGTTGGCAAGGATGATGGCATAGACCCCGCCTGCTGAGCCAAGACCTACATTTTGACTTTCGAGTACGCGCTGGAATATGAGATAGGTTAGAGTCTTGGTCCCAAAGGAGCCCTGAGTTGTTACGAAAATTTCAGCAAAAATCGACAAAAGAAAAATTGTCTGAATCAAAATGACAATGGTGATGGCCTGGCCGAGATGGGGCAGTATGATGTGAAAGAATTTTGCCAACGCGGGGGCGCCATCGATCTCAGCTGCTTCAAGCTGCTCACGGTCGAGCGACTGGATGGCTGTGAGCAGGATGAGGGTCGCGAAAGGCAGCCATTGCCACGAAACAATCAGGGTAACTGAAAAAAGCGACGCCTGACTCAACCACTCATAAGGTGCAAATCCGAAGAACTTCCATAAGTGTGCAAAAAGCCCATTCACGGGGTCCATGAACATGTTCTTCCAGACCAGGGCAGAAACAGTCGGCATGACGAAAAATGGTGCGATAACCAGAATTCGAACGATACCCTGTCCCCACATCGGCTGGTCCAGAAGAAGTGCCAACAATATCCCCAGGACTACGGTAATCAGCAGCACGCCACCGACGATTGTGAGCGTTGCCTGAACACTCGGCCAAAACGAACTGGAAGTGACGAAACGTATGTAGTTCTCGAATCCAACCCATCCAAGATCACCGCCGCGCAATGGTAAAAATCGCTTGAACGAGAAGTAAATTGTCATTGACAGTGGCACGAGCATCCATACCAGCAACAGAAAAACAGCAGGTGCCATCATCATTCGAGGAATGGATCTTGAATGTTGCGTAGCCATCGCGTCTGCCTTTATTCACCGGAGAGAGCTACATGATACCAGCGGTTGTCGCCGATGCGGCTGAAGGACGACAGGTGCCGTCCTCCAGCCAAGTGCGGTGAAGATGTCAAGGGATTGGATTTTCGCAATAAACCATGTATCCCTTGGATTTGTCGATCTCGAACACAAGTGGCTACAAGACTGCACCAAATGGATTATCCAAAACAGTCATCAGTCTATAACCGCTCTTTAGTCAAATAATCAGTAACCGGCCGCCTCCATCTCGTCAGCTGTCAGTGCTTGCGCTTTTTCAAGCGCTTCGGCGACTGAGTGCTGGCCAGCCAGTGCAGCTGAAAATTCTTGTCCGACTTGCGTAGCGATACCTGCGAATTCGGGGATTGCCACAAACTGCACACCGGTGTAAGGCACAGGATCAACAGTTGGGTTGATAGGATCAGCCGCATTGATTGAGTTCAGTGTCATTTCGGCGAAGGACGCAGCTTCCAGATAGGCGGGATTCGCATACAGTGACTGCCGAGTTCCCGGCGGTACGTTGGCCCAGCCTTCTTTAGAAGCCACCAGCTCAGTGTATTCCTTGCTGGTTGCCCAAGCGATAAATTTCTTTGCCGCGTCTGTGGCATCCGAACCTGCTGGAATTGCCAATGACCAAGCCCATAGCCAATTGCCGCGTTTGCCCAGACCATTGTCTGGCGCCAAGGCAAATCCGACGCTGTCAGCTACAGTCGAGTCATTCGGGTTGGTGACAAACGAAGCTGCTACGGTTGCATCGATCCACATGCCACACTTTCCTTGCTGGAATAAAGAAAGATTTTCGTTGAACCCATTGGTTGATGCGCCCGGAGGGCCGTAGCTGTTCATCAGGTCGACGTAGAAGTTAAGAGTCGTTGCCCACGCATCGCTGTCAAATTGAGGTTTCCAGTTCTCGTCGAACCAGCGAGCGCCGAACGAGTTCGCAGTGGCGGTAAGAAACGCCATATTTTCGCCCCAACCGGCCTTTCCACGAAGACAAACACCGTAAATTTCGTTATCCTTGTCGGTCATCGCGGCGGCGGCTTCCCTGATGAAATCCCAAGTCGGCGCGCTGGGCATCTCCATGCCGGCCTTTGCCATCAGATCGGTTCGATACATGACCATGGAGCTTTCGCCGTAGAAGGGGGCTGCATAGAGCTCACCGTCTACAGTCAGCCCATTCCGGATTGCAGGCAACAGGTCATCGGCATCCCAAGCTGATGGAAGATCGTTCAAAGATACCAGCCAGCCGTTGTTACCCCAGATCGGAACCTCATAGGTACCAATGGTCAGGACGTCAAACTGTCCGCCCTTTGTCGCGATATCCTGAGTAACCCGCTGACGCAGTACGTTCTCCTCCAAAGTTACCCACTCAAGGGTGATGTCGGGATTCTTAGATGTGAAATCATCTGTAAGTCCCTGCATTCGGATCATATCGCCGTTGTTGACGGTCGCAATGGATACTACGCTCGCGGCGTGCGACTGCACAAACACCCCGAACGTAACTGTAAACGCAAGCACACTGGCTGCAATTACTGTTGATTTCATGCGCATGATGAAATTCTCCTAGGAAAAATTTTTAATTTATCAATGTGATTTATTAAATTTAATATTGCGGATTATTAATATAGAATTTTGTTGAATGAGTCAAGCCTAATATTAGCAATATATTCAGCTTGTCGGACCGGATTGGAATTGGCAATCATTCCATAGTTCGCAAGCTCTAAAGATGGTGGGCTCGTCATTGTCGCACAGTCGAAAATCAGTGTTGATCTTCATATAACAGAATTTGAGCACTCAGATTTTAACTTGTTGTAGTTCTTGGTTCGTGGTAGCAGCATTCAGTGGCCGAGAATCGGGCGGTGAATTTATTTCGGGTGAGAGCGGTGTCCTGCCGGTCTTTACCAGCAAATCAGTGTCAGGCGAGAATCTTCGTATCAGCGGCATAAGTGCGGCTCCCAAAACCCGTGCAGATGGTCCGATGGAACCTATCGCAATCTCAAAGGGTGAGAGTCCCGCATGATTGAATTTTGCACACTCATCTGAAACCGCGTCGACGATTCGCTGACGCCATGTAGGGCAGAGCAGTCCGTCGAGTACCACTTCTTGGAAGTCGATCACGCTGGTTGCTGAAATTATTGCATGCGACAGCGCGGGTACCATGCAGTGCATCCATTTGTTGAAAATCATTCCCGCGTTATCATCGGGCGAAAAATTAAACATGTCCGTAATGTCGAATCCAGCCTCAGCCAGTATGCGTTCAAGCTCAATCACAGATGCCAGATGAATCAACTGGCTGGGTTGGCCGTCAGAATCATTACCAGCCATCGGCATTGAACCGACGGCACCCGCGTTTGTTTGTTCGCCTCGGTACAATCGGCCATCAATCACAACACCACCACCAACGAAAGTGCCAAGGAAAAAATACAAGGCACTTCGTTGGCGAATCCGGTCACCGGCAATCATCTCCGCAGCGCAGGCAGCCGTCGCGTCATTGAACAACGATACTGTCAGTCCGGTTGAACTTTCGAGTTGATCTCCAACATCAATATTTCGCCAGTCTTCAAGTGCGGCAGGTTGTAATCCCAGCACGTCTGACCATTCGTGCAGGTCCCATGGAATCGCTACGCCAAGTCCTACAATTCTCTGTCGGAACTGTGATTCTACAAAGTTAATCAGTTCTACCGAAGCTTTAACCGCCGCAGTCATAGTCGGCACAGGCAGTGGTGCTTCGTAGCGTTCGGTTCGCGATGCGACAATTTTTCCGTGAAAATCAACCAGAATCGCTTCCAGACTGCGACGCCCGATCTTTACGCCGACGGAAAATGCCCCTTGGGGATTGAGAGCGATTGGAGTGAAAGGTTTGCCTACGTGTCCGCGGACACGTTTAAGTTTGATAAGAAGCCCTTCCTCAATCAAGGCATTGACGATTACGGTGGCAGCCTGGCCGCTGAGTCCTGTGGTGCGAGCAATCTCAGCCTTCGATAGCGCGCCAGCCTGACGAATGGCTGTGATCATCAGCCGCTCGTTGTAGGCTCTAATTCCGATTGAATCTCCACCTCTCATGAATGCTGTTTTCCGTAGTTCGACACCTGCGTCTGGAAAGTTTCAAGTAGAACTGTTTGAATTTCTACAAATAATAAATCAACCTAATTTATTATATTGGCAAGAAATCAATGAATTGGTCTAATCGGAACAAAGTTCCGAGACTACTCTCAGACAGAATACCCGCGACACTGGGGTGATTCTTGTTGCAGACGAACCGATCAATGGCATTGAATCAATCACAACCAATGATTCAGCGAGTGCAGGAGTTCAATGTTCTTCACGATACAACCAGAATCCAATACCGTGCGAAACGGAAATCATGACCGACATCAGATGTCTCGTACCGACTGAATGATGTACTTGGTGTGCGGAGAAGCGCTGTTTGATGTATTTGTCGACGGCGAGAACAAGAATGTGGGGAGCTTGCGTCTGGAGGCGCATCCAGGAGGCTCACCTTTCAATGTTGCCATAGGTATCGCGCGTTTGGGTGGCAGGGCAGCGTTGTTGACCGGAATGTCGAGAGGAACATTGGGAGAACATCTTGTGCGGACTTTGAAGCGGGAATCCGTTTCTACAGAGTATCTGGTTCGCTCTGGCAAACGCACAACGCTCAGTCTCGTCGGTGTAGACGATTTAGGGCAGCCGGAATATGAATTCTATGGATTGGGGTCTGCAGACTGCAATGTAACATCTGAACTGATTCCTTCAATCGGCCCTGAGGTGAGTGGACTGCATTTCGGATCTTATTCGATCGCAGTGCAACCGATTGCCGACGCATTTTCAATTCTTGCGACGACAAATACGAACCGTTTTATTTCTGTTGATCCCAATGTCCGAACTATGGTGGAACCGAATCTTGGTATTTGGAGACAGCGAATGGAGGACTATGCTTCGTGTGCTGATCTGATGAAATTCAGCAAAGAAGATTTACAGATACTCTATCCGAATGTTGAAAGTGGCAAAACAGCTGAGAAGTTTCTCGAAGCCGGGGTTAAGCTTGTTGTGATAACCGATGGCGGAAGGACAGTCTCGGCTTGGACTCACAATGATCATGTTGTACGTGTGACGCCACCCACAACTTCGGTAGTCGACTCGGTTGGTGCCGGTGACAGTTTTCAGGCTGCTTTGCTTGTCAGGTTGTCAGAAGAAGGAGCCGGCGATCCCAAGGAGGCGGTCGACACGCTTGACAAGAAGCGTCTGAAGAATCTCTTGAACTTCGCAGTTCAGGCTGCACGAATTACCTGTCGCAGGCGTGGAGCAGATCTGCCGCGCCGTGCCGATCTGTCGGAATTGACATATTATGAATCCTGACCCTATCCGTAAATTTGCCGGTAGGCAAATTTCGTTCAATCGCAGCCACCGTTTGATAACGCTTACTCTATAGTCAGTTAGTCTGTGTATGTATACTTGGTAGGAATTGAGCGGTAAGCGTTCAGTCACGATCGAAATCGTATGCGTTGCCAAATGTTCCGGAAATATCAGCTGTACGTATCGACTGGGATTGCCGCGGTCAGCTATATAAACTCCATCGATGCGCGAAGGTAGTATGCGCTGTATTGTTGACGGTGCGAACAATTAACATGTCCGACTATTCAAAAATTGCCGGATTGATCGCCGAGGATTTCTATAAAGGGCGATTTGATTTGTCGAAACGAAGGAATGTTACGTCCGCATCGTCATGGTCTTCGATGCCACACGTCGAATGTGTGAAATATCTGCGCGAATCTGGTGCGACTGATCTGACTGTCCTTCTGTTCATTACGTTCATTGCCGCGGTAGATCGCGGCAGGGACTCCGAGAAGGTTTGGTGGAATGGACTTGAACTGCTTGAACAGCACCCGGAGGTGTTCGACCCGCTGGCACTTTTCAACGTTTCGGTTGACGGGTTGGCTGAACTGATGAGCGAGAACAATCTGTCACACAAAGACAAATCTGAGCCGCAAGTCTGGCTGCGTATCGCCCGGACCATCACACTTGAGAGTCATTGTCCGGTCAGTCGTGCAATCTATGGAAATTCTGTAGACGCCAAGCACCTACTGGAAGACCTCGGTACGCGCGGGGAAGACGGCGATAATCGTTTTCCGAATCTCAGCGGACAAAAAACTGGCTCAGTCTGGATACGAATGCTCGCGAGTCCCGGAGGTGCAAAAATTTTGCATTTGGATCGTTTGCCGGTGACAGTGGACTCGTACGTAGGTCTGGCAACTGAGAATCTGGGTATGACAAGAAAAAGCAGTCTGGATCCGAACAAAGATGCGGCATACATTCAGTCGGTCTGGCAAAGTGCCGTGTCAAATTCTGATTTTGAAGCGCCTGAAGAGATCAGGAATACCTGTGCCGGACTCGATCCCGCTCTTTCGTTCTTCAGTAAATACGGATGTGGACACTGCACAAAAGCCGGTAACCCTGTCCGTATCGGGATCGCCTGCAACCATTGCAGACTCTTCCTGTAATCAGTTGCTGAACTGAAGTGAGCCAGCCGACACAATGCCCTAAAGAAATTTTTTCAGGATCACAAACTTGGGTTGACATCCGTAGAAATATATTGAAGTTCTGTGAAAATTGAATTGTCCAGCGGAAGTAGTCCGAGGATACCTTCACTACTTCTTCCGGCGTAGCGTCTCCATAGTCCATGTTGTTGGAATCTGAAAAATTCAACCATCGAATTAGAACATTTATGCATTGTAGTTTTCAGTTTCCTCAAGGTTAATCATAGATGGTCGTAGCCGAAATCCCAATGCTCGCAATACACTGAGTACCGTTGCAAGCCTTGGGTTCCCTTCTTGGGAAAGAGATTTATATAGACTTTCTCTTCCCAACCCGGTTTCGGCGGCAATCGCAGTCATTCCCTCGGATTTGGCAATGTCGCCGAGACATGCAGCGATCAAATTCGGGTCGCCGTCCTCGAATGCTGCGTCCAAATAAGCAATTCTGTCGGCTGGAGTCTTCAAATACTCAACTGGGTCCCAAGAACGCGTTTTCAATCTTCTTGTCAATTGCTGATTTTGAGATTTATCCATCAGATCTTTCTCCTACAGGACTCTGAGCCATTGCAATAGCTTTCTTGATATCGAAGTCCTGAGTATTCTTGGTTCCGCCTAGAAAAAGTATTGCAGACTCGTCAGAAATTTGAGCAAAATACAATCGGTAACCTGCTCCGTAATGGATCCGTAACTCGCGGATGCCATCACCAACCGAGCGAACATCTCCCGGGTTGTTCAATGTTAACCTTCTAATTCGGGTAGCAATTCGCGCCTTCGCTTGTCTATCACGAAGTTTCTGAAACCATTGGTCAAATGCTTCCGTTTGAAGAACTTCTCTTATCAATTCATTGTATCCCAAAAGATACAATTGTGTGGTGCAAATTTAAAGTGATATATGTAAATGAACTTGGCCAATTAGTACAAAGTAAATTGATGAATGGTATAAACTCGCAGATTACCTGGAAGGATGGAGTTGTGCAGAACATTGTTTGCTGTTTGAGAATTAATTGAAGCCGTCTCATTGCTGAATGACATGCAAGACTATTCTGTAATTGATCATGCGTTGAAGGGCGATCGAAATGGTGTGAGTGTCAGGAAAAATAAGCATCAGTTTTTCGCGCGCTGAGACTCGAGGACTGAGGTTGTTGGAGGTGTGTTAGCCAGTAGATGGAGATGAAAGCGTGCAAACGTAATTTAAATTCGCCTAGTCTTAAAATAAAATTTGAATTCATTGGAACTACTGCAATGAATTGAATTTCGACCAACTATATTGTCATCAAATTCATAGGAAAGAATGCTGTGACTGATTTTGATCTACTGATCAAACGTAGGGAGTTCCTGCAAGGGACTTTTGCGATGGCAACGGGAGCGTTTGTAGCGAGTGCACTGCCGATCACCAAGGTATTCGCCGACTCTGGCATCCGCTTTGATCCGGTCACAGCGAACGATGATGACACCATCACTTTGCCAGAAGGATTCGATTGGCATGCAGTGGCCTCCTGGGGAGACCCGCTTTGGAGCGGTGCTCCAGAGTTTGATCAAGTCAGCCGCGGTACCGCAGATAGCCAGGCGAAGTCGTTCGGCGATAACTGTGATGGAATGGCGTTCTTTCAGATTGAAGATCGGTATCTGCTGGTCGTCAACAACGAATACTGTAACCGCAAAATCATTTATGGCAACCGTGCGAGAGGAATGCCCGAAAATGACGATGATGTACACAAAGGTATGGCAGCTCACGGTGTGAGTATTGTTGAAGTGGTTCAACGGGATGGCAGGTGGCAAATCGTCCTGGACTCTCCGTACAACCGCAGAATAACTGCAGCCAGCCCCATGAAAATTACCGGCCCTGTCGCCGGACACAGTCTTCTGAAAACCCACGCTGACCCGTCAGGTGAAATTTCCTTGGGTACTTGGAACAACTGCGGAAACGGAGTCACGCCGTGGGGTACTTATCTTGCTTGTGAAGAAAATTTCAACGGTTATTTCTCAACGCCCAGTCAACCGGACCTGGAGCTTGGTGATATTTACAAGCGCTATGGCATCAAGAACAAGGACCGGGGCTATGACTGGTCGCGGGTTTATGATCGCTTCGACGTGGCCAAGCATCCGAATGAGCCTCATCGAGCTGGCTATATCGTGGAGATCGATCCTTCTGAACCCGCTTCAGTGCCGATGAAACGCACCGCGATGGGACGGTTCAAGCACGAGAACTGTGAAATCGTGGTCGCAGACAACGGTCATGTGGTTGCCTATATGGGAGATGACGAGCGCGGCGAGTTCCTCTATCGATTCGTTTCAAATGGCAGGTACGTTGCTGGTTCACCGGACAACGCTGACTTGCTGGCTGACGGTGTGCTATCCGTGGCAAAATTCGAAGACGATGGCGGCGGGCGCTGGGTTGAGATGACACCGGAATCCACCGGGATGTCTCAGGAGGAAATTTGCGTCTATTCGCGTATCGCAGGGAGCAAGGTTGGCGCTACAACCATGGATCGACCAGAGTGGGTTGCGGCAAATCCGCACAAGACCGAAGTCTACTGCTGTCTCACCAACAACAAGAACCGCGGGAAAAAGCCGAATGCTGGAGGTGACCCGACTCCGGTCGGCGGACCGAATCCGCGTGAGGCGAATAAATACGGGCAGATTGTTCGTTGGGTTCCTGAAGGGGGCGACCATACGGCAGCTGCCTTCAGTTGGGACCTATTCGTCATGGCGGGTAATCCTGCGTTACACAATGATGACAGGGCCGGGTCGGAGAATATCAATGTTGACAACATGTTCAACTCACCCGACGGGTTGGCGTTCGACTCGGCGGGGAATCTTTGGATCCAGACGGATGGGAAGTACTCCAACGAGGGAGACTTCGCCGGCATGGGGAACAACCAGATGCTGCTGGCAGATGTCGAATCCGGCGAAATACGTCGCTTTCTCGTCGGACCGAAGGAATGTGAAGTCACCGGTATTACATGGAGTACTGACAAGCGTACCATGTTTGTCGGAATTCAGCACCCAGGTGAAGCCAATCCGAAGAAGTGCCATTTCCCAGATGGTGGCAATACCGTACCCCGTTCCACGGTGATCGCCATCAATCGTTCGGATGGCGGGATTATCGGATAATCTGACAGCTGGTTCGGGGGACCGGAGTTTTTCAGGCAGCGGGTTTTGAACCATTTTTTTCGTAAAGTCTGTTGCACGCCATTAGGGCGATGACTGCGCCAACCAGTTGAGCTGCGATAAACATTGGAGCGTGCGCAGGGTAGATTCCGGAGAAAGTATCAGTCAGGCTGCGGGCGATGGTCACTGCTGGGTTTGCGAATGACGTTGATGCGGTAAACCAGTACGCAGCGGTAATATAGAGACCCACGGCCATTGGTACGGCAGAAGGTCGGGCGCGTAGAGTTGCCAGAATTGCAAGCACCAGTCCGAATGTAGCGACCCCTTCGGAGAACCATTGGGACCCACCGGTTCTTATTTTTTCGGACAACTGAAAAATCGGCTCTTCAAACATCAGGTGAGCGGCCAGCATTCCTGCAATTCCTCCTAGAATCTGCAATACCACGTAGGCACCAAAGACAGACCAGCTAATGTCCCGTTTGAGTGCGAATACCAGCGAAACCGCAGGATTGAAGTGTGCGCCGGATACAGGTCCGAGCATCGTAATCAGAACCACCAAGATCGCGCCGGTGGCAATTGTATTGGCCAGCAGTGCGATTGCGACGTTTCCGCCGGCCAAGGTTTCGGCCATGATTCCTGAACCGATGACAGTCGCGAGTAGCAGGGCGGTCCCCAGCCATTCGGCAAACAGTGCCGCGTATAAATTGTTTCGTTCCATGCGGATTAATTCCAGTTGGCATTAAATGAAATGGATACCTTATGCGCAGAATTTACAGTCAAAACGCCAGACTGAGATAGCCCAGCGATTTGGACCAGTCAATACAAGAGGTATCCGTCAATGAAAATGATAAACGAAATTTGTTGAGTTGGCATTGACTTATCCGAATTTTTGATCGAACCTCCGCCTCAGAAAAAGAAGGCAGGTGCACAGTTAAAAACTGTTACAAAACCAATGTATGAAAAGTTCTTGAGTCACTGAAGTGGGTAAAATTGGCATTGGGAAATGAATTGAAAGCTGTCTATTACCCCGGAACGATGGACTGATGGTTTCATTTGAGTTGCAACCAGAGAGTCATTGTCGGATATATTAGTTTGCTGTTCATTTTCAAAACCAAGGAGAATAATCATGCGTAATTTTCTGAAAATTGCTCTGAGTGTAGTAGTGGCTTCGGCATTATGGGTATCCGGTGTCGTCAGCGCGGATAGTGGCTACGAAAAACAAAAAGTCGTTTACCACATCAACTATGACAACCCCAAAGCCCATGCAGGTGCACTCAGGAACATCCAAAATCACATTAATGCAGTAGGTGCCGAGAATATCGATATAAAGGTCGTATTACACGGCAACGGACTAGCACTGCTGGTTGAGCCGGAAGCTCTTGAAAAACTCACAAAATTCAAGCATGCAAATGCCAACGACGAGATGGCCGCCAAGATCGCGGGGCTCAAGAACCAAGGGGTTGCATTCAATGTTTGCAACAATACGGTCAAAGGTCGCAAAGTCGATTACACCACGGATCTCTACGATGTCTCCGAAGCTGACATCGTACCGAGTGGCGTTGCAGAAGTTGCCAAGCTACAAGCGATGGGTTACTCATACATCAAACCATGACCCATTGATTGGCGTTGAAAACAGATCGGAAAAGTCGCCTGATTCAGGCGGCTTTTTCTGTTGGTGCGCCAGGCATGGCGCGCAGCGCCTTGACTGGCGCTATTCCGACACGCGTGGTGGTGGTCGGATGACTTGGCGGTGAAAGTCCGCTACTGGCCCGGCAAGGGGAACAGTCAGCCGAACGGCAAGGGTGTCCGTTGTGAGACGGAATCTGAAGGAAGCCGAAGGCAAACCGCTGGCCTGACGAACAGGAACCGCATACGAGGCGGGCACGGTGGGTGAGAAGGCCAATATCTTCAAAGCCCAATACCTGCACGGAAACCGTGGACGTATATGCGGCGGGCATAAGCGGGAAGGTCGCGCGCATTACCCTGGGAGATCTGTCGTCCTGCCTTGTGAGGCTACCGCATTCGAGAGAATGCGGGATGGGGCGGCAGAAGTCAGCCGAGGCCATAGTAGGTTGCTGACCGGCAATCGAAGGGCTGAACATGGCAAGTTGCGAGTAGGCGAGGGAAAATCCCGATGAGACTTTCAAAGACACAAGTTGACCGGAGTGGTCAAGCCCGAGCGGCCAAAGACGGACAGTATTCGTCTGGAGCGGCTGAGGGTGTTGAGGTGGAGACGGTGAGCCCGACGCGGACGAAAGCGCAGCCAGGCAAGGCAAGCAATCTGATGCGGATGGGGCTTGACGAGGTTCGGGCGTGGACATCGGCTACCAATGGACGCGGTCCCTGGTGGAACAGCGGTGCCTCGCACATGAATCAGGCCTTCCCCATTGCTTGCTTTGGTCGGCTTGGTCTGGTATCGCTGTCAGATACCGTTCAGCGGTTGCGTGGCTTGCCATGAACCGCCGTATACGGAACCGTATGTACGGTGGTGTGGGAGGACGGCGGGAGTAATCCCGCCTCCTACCCGATGGGCACTAGGGTCCATAAGTATTGTGTGATCGTCACGTAGGACGGGGCAACGCGACACAAAATGTCCTGCAAATTCGATGTTAGCGCTTGCACACCTCTAGCATGAATGTATAATTTTCCACTGTCGCGATGGCGTCGCGAAAATGTATTCTGAAATTCGTTCCCTATACCCGGGGCGGTTATTAAGACATCCTGTACGCCCGGATGGAATACCGGGTAATCTATATTTCGATCACCCGGCATTTTCGAGGTGATTGACAATGGCCACTGTATCTAAACGACCCGAGTTCTTCGAACTTCACAATGGGTTGAAGGCGCCCCTCCCGTTTGCCGACAGCGAGTATGAAAGAAGACTGTCGGCACTCAGACAGTTGATGTCCGTGGACGGGATGTCGGCAGTTTTACTTACATCCATGCAGAGTGTCGCCTATTTCTCGGGATTTCTGTATTGCAGTTTCGGTAGACCCTATGCATGCGTGGTCACCGCGCATGACTGCATTACCATTTCGGCGAATATCGACCTGGGTCAGCCATGGCGGCGCAGTTATGGGGAGAACCTGATCTATACCGATTGGCAGCGGGACAATTTCTGGCGTGCTGTCAAGCATGTATTGGGTGACACAGCACATGTCGGCTTCGAAGGCGATCACATGACACTCGCCGGACACCAGAAACTCGCAGATTTCGTGAAACCCGCTTCGGTCAAGGACATGAGCGACGAGATTATGAAGACTCGGATGGTCAAATCTGCGGAAGAGATCGGGCTGATCAAGGGGGGTGCGCGGATTGCCGATATCGGCGGCGAGGCTATCCGCGAAGCAATTCGTCCGGGTGCACGGGAAATCGACATTGCAATGGCCGGACGGGATGCAATGGAATTGGCTATAGCTGAAAACTACCCGGACAGCGAAATCAGGGACTCCTGGGCGTGGTTTCAGTCTGGAATCAATACCGATGGAGCCCATAACCCCGTGACGACTCGAGCTTTGGAATATGGCGACATACTGAGCCTGAATACGTTTCCAATGATCTCCGGTTACTATACCGCATTGGAAAGAACTCTATTTCTGGGTGATGTGGATGCAGCCTCATTGAAAATTTGGCAAGCCAATGTGGAAGCTCATGAACTGGGACTCTCCCTGATTCGTCCAGGAGTGAAATGCTCGGAAATCTGCTCAGCGATCAATGAGCATTTTGCTGCATTGGATTTGCTGCAATATCGAACATTCGGGTACGGACACTCATTTGGAATACTGTCACATTACTATGGACGAGAAGCAGTGCTGGAGTTTCGCGAGGATATCGATACGGTGCTTGTGACTGGAATGGTGGTTTCTATGGAACCGATGCTGACCATACCTGAGGGCAATCCCGGTTCTGGCGGTTACCGGGAGCATGATATTCTGGTGGTTACAGAGAGCGGGGCAGTGAATATTACAGGTTTTCCCTACGGTCCGAACTACAATGTAATTTCAGTTAGCTAGGTTTTAAGCAGACTGTAAAGTTACAGAAATCCTGTTTTGCAAAATTCCCTCGAATAAAAAGCGGCCCGGAGGCCGCTTTTCAAATGTTGTGAATTCTCACTTGTTAATCTCAGCAGTGAAAATCCCCTTTTCCCGAGAGGAATTTATAGATTATCTCAAAATGTTTGTCAAATTGATTTTCCGATTCAGAATTTTGTGAACAATCGAAACAGCAGTTCTAATTTTGGCTCAAATTGCGGCATAAAGTAATGGATTCGCCCGAAATTTGTCTCGATTCAGCGGAGATTACACAGTTTTTTGATAGTCAATGCGCCGATGCCTCGCCAAAATTAGAATTGCTACAATCGAACTGAGTATTCAAAGAGTTGCAGAAACAACGACTAGAATGCAGATACTATTTGTGAACCATTCACGGCGGGTCCGTAGGAATGGTACTTTAACAGCACTTTCTTTTTCCAATACTAGGTAAAGAAAACGATGACGAATGATTATTCGTCGAGAGTACGTGCTTTTTTTCCACGAACTATTCGAATTAGGGGAGATTAGTGAAATAGATTTTCGCGAACTATTCCCACCAGTTCCTCAGCCTTTCTCAATTTAACGGTATCGACAATTTTCACATACTTCATTGTTTGCCTGATTCAATGAAGTTTCTTCACCGTCAATCAAGTTTCTGGTCACAATCTTCGAGATTGGTTTTGACTCCTTTGACAATTGATTCACGCATTCCAGGAATTGATAGTAAGTACAAAGTCTCATTGATGGAATTCCAGTCTTCCTCTGCTAGGAGCACCGCATTGTTTCGCTTTTCTGAGATCACTAACGGTTTGTGATTTTCCACCACTTCGTCGACAAGGCTGATCAGTTTCTTGCCGGCTTCTGTAACGCTAATCGTCATTTTTAACTTCCTCAGTTAACATTGTACGAAATACTTACGATAGTGTAAGTATGTGAACTGGTTCACCACGTATCTCTTCACACTCAATCCCGAATGCTAGGGAGGTCCTATACTTGTATTGACAGACGAATTTATTTCACATAGCTTGTTTGTGATCCTGAAAAAAATGGAAACCCTTTGGCACGATAAGAAATATCCCAACGAATTCATATCGGAAATCACCTAGGCAATAGCATAACATAAATCTCGTAAATATGATTGAACGTCATGACAAATCGTAGATAATCGAACTAGAAAATGACAAAATGTTAACTACTATAATCTGCTAACTGACTTGAACAAATGTGCTGATTCGACATATCCGTTTTAGAATACCAGTGGTATCGAAATTGTTACAAGACGATAGAATTTAATTACGCCCGCGTCGATGAGGAAAATTCAAAATGAAATATAGATTAGGTCTCGACATCGGAACTAATTCAATAGGTTGGGCGGTATTGGAATCAGATGAACATGGCACGCTGTCGAGCATAGCTGCAGCAGGGGCAAGGATATTTTCTGACGGTAGAGAGCCAAAATCCAAGTCTACTCTCAAAGCAACACGTCGAGACAAGAGATCAATGCGGAGAAGCAGAGATCGTTACCTACAGAGACGTACTTATTTGTTGGACGAGTTGACCAAGTGTGGGTTGTTTCCCGAAGATTCCGATGAGCGATTGAAAATTCAGAGATTGAATCCGCTGGAACTGAGAGCGATGGCATTGGACAGCGAATTACCGCTGCACCACATCGGTCGCGCATTATTTCATCTAAATCAACGTCGCGGTTTCAAAAGTAATCGGAAGGACAAAAGCGAAGAGGTAACTACTGGGAAAATCTCACAGTCATCCCGAAATTTGCTCGAACAAATGGACTTGATAGATGTTCAAGATCATAAAGAGGCCGATAAAGAACTCTCTAGTGCCGAGAAAAAGGCTGCCAGAGAAAAAGCTGCTAACGACCGACAATTCGCGCTGGAACGACTTAAAGAAAGAAAAAATCTATCTTTTGGATCATTTCTGTGGAAACGGTATCAAAAGGGGTTGCCTACTCGAGCAAGACCAAATAGTGACAGTAAACTTTATGATATTTATCCTACCCGGGAATTGTTAGAGGACGAATTTGATAAGATCTGGAACGCCCAATCTAAATATCACCCTAGTCAACTTTCAGATGTGTTAAGAGACCGATTATTTTCTGTGATATTTCACCAAAGAAAACTCAAGCCGCAGCCACTAGGCAAGTGTGTGTATTTTCCAAATGAAAATCGGGTACATCGAGCAATGCCGAGTTTTCAACGCTATCGTATTTGTCAGGAAGTCAATAACCTTGAATGGCGGCATGAATTCGAAAGAGTTTGCTTAATCGACGATCGAGGAGATCGAGATAGAGTAATTGAAATGTTAGAACAACCATCAAAAAAGAAAAAACCATCAGATAGAAATGCTCACGTTTCCTTTAACGTTATGCGCAAAGAACTAAAAAAGCGGGAAGCAATGATTGGAGATTGTGAATTTAATCTTGAATCCGATAAACGTAAAGGAATTGATGGGAATCAGACATCAAATGTAATGCAACATGAGCACTATGTCGGTCCCAAGTGGCATAGCTGGTCGCTCGACGAGCAGGACGATTTTGTTTCAATTATCTTGGACGATCAGCTAGATGATCAAGAAGTAGTCGACAAACTGGTCAATGAATATGGACTAATCCCAACTTCGGCCGAAAATTGTAAAAATGCAAGACTGGTGGATGGAACAGCTAGCATTTCAATTCGAGCCGCTCGGATGATTACGGAAATCATGCTTGACGACATGTTGATTCAGCCAGAAGCTGTGCAATTGGCATCTAAAAATAGTACAGAATTTCGAAACCCCTACGCTAGCCGACGAAAAGGCGAGTTGTTGGACCGGCTTCCGTATTATGGAGAGGCGGTTCAAGGCCACATTATTCCGGGCATCGGCAATGAAGTCGACCATCAAGCTCGAATTGGTATGGTGTCAAATCCAACAGTGCACATTGCAATGAATCAACTTCGCCATGTCGTAAATGATTTGATAGGTCGATTTGGAAAACCTGAGTCAATATCAATTGAACTAGCGCGTGACTTGCCCGTAGGGAAAGAAGGACGCGCGGAAATTACGAAAGGGCAAGCTAGAAATCAAGAACGGAATGAGGGCTATAACAAGACACTGGATGAATTTGGTCAGAAAAAAAATCGCGAAAATCGTCTTCGAATTCGATTGTGGGAGGAACAGGGGAAGAGGTGTGTCTTTTCCGGTAAGACTATCGGAATGTCAGAGTTGTTGAGTGCCGAAGTTGAAATTGAACATTTAATTCCGTTTAGCCAGTCATTAGACGACAGTTTACCCAATAAAGTAGTTTGCTTGAGACAGGCAAATCGAGACAAAGGAAACAAAACACCGTATGAAGCGTTTTCAAGTAGCCCGGGTAATTACGACTGGTACGAAATTTATAACCGAGTCGGAGAATTGCCCAAATCGAAACGGTGGCGTTTTGATGAAGACGCACTAGAAAAGTGGCACAAGAATAGCGAAGGAGATTTTAGTTCAAGGCATTTGAATGACACTCGCTATATCGGAAGATTGGCTAGGGAATATTTGGAAAACATACGTGAATTCAACAAAATAGATGTCATAACTGGACAGCTAACCGCGCTACTAAGGTCCTACTGGGGATTGAATTCTGTATTGTCTGAAATTCGAAATGAATCTGGCCGAAATGGGAACAAGAACAGAGATGACCACCGGCACCATGCGATTGATGCGATTGTAGTGGGTATGACTTCAAAGTCTATTCTTCAGCGGGTATCGACTGAAGCGAATCGTGCTGAAAAAGATTTTGATTTGCCTCGACTCTTTCCGAAAATTGACGGTAAAAGCCCAATCGACCCATGGAAAGAGTTTCGCAGAGATGTTATCAAGGAAGTGGGTAAGATTGTGGTGTCGCATAAAATTAGACGGAAGGGTATTAATCCTAATTCAACTCAGACAACAGTGCGCCAAGTTACTGATGGGGAACTTCATAACGATACCGCTTTTGGAATCATCAATGGTCCAGATGCAAAAGGTGTAAGTCAAGTCGTTGTTCGATGGCCGATTGAAAAGTTTCAGAACAAGGGACATTTAGAAAGCATTCGAGATGAAAATCTAAAGAAGAAGTTCCTAGCGGCGTTCGAAAGAAATTCAAAACAAGGAATTATTGATCTAGCGAGAAAAAAGGGAATTCGCAGTCTACGTAGGGTAGCATCTGAGTCAGTAATTCCCATAGTAGACCAAAATGGGAAAATTTATAAAGGATACAAAGGAGATTCAAATTGGGGTATTGAAATTTTTTCCTATCCAAAAGGACACAAAAGATTTGGGAAGTGGGACGGCATAGTAATTTCTCGATTTGATGCAAATCAACCAAACTTTCGGCCAGGATTCACGTATAGACCACACCCCGCAGCAAGTCTCGTGATGAGGCTTCAAATTAATGACTGTATTGAGATTGAGGACGAAGGAATTTCAAGAAAAATGAGGCTACAAAAGATTTCTAGGGACGGACGTATGTATTTTGCTCCACCTTATGAAGCAAATGTAGATAGTAGAGATCGCAACAAAGATGATTTGTTTAATTATTGGTGTAAAACAGCTAACGCGTTGCGTACATACAGCGCAAGTAAGATACACATAAGTCCAACTGGCTTAATCTCTATCGCGCGAGTTTGAAAATACTGATGAATAAGGAGTATCGACCTCAATGGTTGGTCAAATCGTTGAAGTTACCAAATCTGGTCAGAGTCTTAAGAAATCGTATGGTTTTCTTGATGTCCATGCAGGCGAAAGTAGAGTAGGTAGGGTTCCACTCGACGATATTATTACGGTGGTAATATCTGTTCCTGGTTGTTCGATTTCTACGGTGCTGATTGATGAACTCTGCAAGCGAAATATTCCGTTGGTAATCTGTGGTGAAAATTTTCTCCCTAGTTCCTTCACATTGCCTGTAGATGGATACAGCCGACAGTTTCAAGTAATGCACACTCAGGTTAATTTGAAATTATCACGAAAGAAACGAGCTTGGCAAAAAATTATTCGCGCAAAGATAAGCAATCAAGCGAAAGTTCTTTCCAATGTCGGTGAAGACTACGTGCAACTGGAACGTCTCGCATTGAATGTTCAATCAGGTGACAAAGGTAACTTAGAAGCGCAAGCCGCACGTTACTATTGGCAAAAATTATTTGGCAAGCAATTTCGTAGAAGACCGGATTCAACTGGATTAAATTCTGCTCTGAATTATGCGTATACCGTGGTTCGCGCTTGTACTGCGCGAGGTGTCATCGCGGCGGGTTTACATCCAACATTGAGCATACATCATAGAAATCCAACAAATTCATTTAATTTAGTCGATGATTTAATGGAACCATTACGACCAGTTGTCGATTATATGGTATGGAGAATAGGGGACGAGAAATTGAAAGAACTTAATCCAACGATTAAGTTGAAATTGGCATCAATCACTACGCTGAAAATTCCACTGCGTTTGGATAAAGAATTTGTGGATGAATCTCCAATGTCCTTAGCGACGATAAAAATTTGTAGATCATTCGCAAATTATTGCGAAGGAAATTCGAGTGAATTATTAGTACCGGATTTACCGAACCCGATGGACTATCAGGAGTTGTGACTAGAAGATTTAACCTTAGTCCCTACCGTATTATGTGGCTATTCGTAATGTTCGACTTACCGGTGGGAACGAAACAAGAACGAAAAGAGGCATCTTTGTTTCGAAAGAATTTATTGAAACGTGGTTTTGAAATGTCTCAATTTTCTGTATATCTCAAGTACTGTGCATCAATAGAAAAAGCTGAGTCGGCTGGCAATCAAGTAACAGAAATTCTACCACCCGGAGGCAAGGTCGATATTCTAACGATTACAGATAAACAATTTTCAAACATGAAGCGATTCTACGCAAAAAATATAGTGAAAAATGATCCAAAACCTAGACAATTGCACATGTTTTAAGGGTAATATCCAACGCAGTGAAGGAAATTACCCAAATATAAACAATAACTTCTCAGCGACCTGATTATATCAAGTGGGAAAAGGGGTGCTGAGACAACAAAAGATGCAGTCTGTCTCCATCTGAAGGTGATTATATCAAGTGGGAAAAGGGGTGCTGAGACAACGTATTCACATTCATGACAAACTGGAAATTGGATTATATCAAGTGGGAAAAGGGGTGCTGAGACAACGCCGCGGTGTTATCATGCGGAACAGGGATTGATTATATCAAGTGGGAAAAGGGGTGCTGAGACAACGTCGGGATAATCCTGTCAGTACTGTCTATCGATTATATCAAGTGGGAAAAGGGGTGCTGAGACAACGACACGTTACGGTGACCGTCCGTTCCGGAAGATTATATCAAGTGGGAAAAGGGGTGCTGAGACAACGGAACGGCGTGCGGGTGGTGCAGGCCGGTGGATTATATCAAGTGGGAAAAGGGGTGCTGAGACAACGATATGTTCACGTCGGCGTTTCCGTCGATGGATTATATCAAGTGGGAAAAGGGGTGCTGAGACAACATACCCAACCCGATATCATCCGGCGAAACCGATTATATCAAGTGGGAAAAGGGGTGCTGAGACAACTATAGTGAGCGATTGGCACAATATAGCCACGATTATATCAAGTGGGAAAAGGGGTGCTGAGACAACGCAAAGTTCAGGGTGGTTATCGGTACCTGAGATTATATCAAGTGGGAAAAGGGGTGCTGAGACAACAGATCACCGATATCACCGTTGAGTGTCAGGGATTATATCAAGTGGGAAAAGGGGTGCTGAGACAACGAATGTGATCGTATCATAACCATCCCTACTGATTATATCAAGTGGGAAAAGGGGTGCTGAGACAACAGCGCGATGCCGTGGCAGTTTGCACCCAGGGATTATATCAAGTGGGAAAAGGGGTGCTGAGACAACGCACGACGTGCGTGGCTCCTTTCTGGTAAAGATTATATCAAGTGGGAAAAGGGGTGCTGAGACAACTTATGTGGGATGCGATGATCGACGACTGGAGATTATATCAAGTGGGAAAAGGGGTGCTGAGACAACCTACGGTGTGCTGTTGTTCGCTTGGGTTTCGATTATATCAAGTGGGAAAAGGGGTGCTGAGACAACATATATCCATCGTGCCACTCATCACCCTTGAGATTATATCAAGTGGGAAAAGGGGTGCTGAGACAACGTTCGGGGGACAGGTTGAGAATCTCCGGATGATTATATCAAGTGGGAAAAGGGGTGCTGAGACAACTGGTCAACGAGAAGCTCCGCCAGCATGGCTGATTATATCAAGTGGGAAAAGGGGTGCTGAGACAACGATATAGAATATTTCAAGAGAGATTTTCAAGATTATATCAAGTGGGAAAAGGGGTGCTGAGACAACGACGACACACACAATGACGCTATTGCGATCGATTATATCAAGTGGGAAAAGGGGTGCTGAGACAACTCGACTTCGTCCGGTGTGAACTTCAGTCCCGATTATATCAAGTGGGAAAAGGGGTGCTGAGACAACTGCAGGCGTGGTGCAAGGATGAGCCGGAGAGATTATATCAAGTGGGAAAAGGGGTGCTGAGACAACTTGATAATGGTAACGGACCATTCGGAAAATGATTATATCAAGTGGGAAAAGGGGTGCTGAGACAACTCATAAAGCCGTAGTTCCGAACGTATATCCGATTATATCAAGTGGGAAAAGGGGTGCTGAGACAACCCGTTACCCTTCACAATGTAATTCCCGACAGATTATATCAAGTGGAAAAAGGGGTGCTGACAGAAAACGATAATTTAGCTATCTCTATACCGATGGATTCTATTTATTTTCCGAGAACATAGGTCATTCCGAGACCAACTCAGATTTGACTCAATCTCCGATCAGATTCGACGGGAAATCAACCAGTGGTTTAAATTCTTTACTTCCCATCGGTGCATAGTTAGACCAGGTTCCCTTTAATCTCAATCAAAATACGTTGACTGGAAGGGACGATCCCATAATTATGTCCGACTACTTTCAGGCTCTCGACTTGCCGCGATTTAACCGCATATGACAAATCGGTATTTAGGTGTCTCGGCGTATAACCGATTTTGTAATCGTCGCTGGTCAGAATTATGAGTGCACTTCTATCTTCAGAATTCTGAGGTCCTAATTGAATCTTCAAATTCTCATGAATTTTCAGTGTGGTAATACGGTCCTGTGCGCGTTTATCAACATATTTCCATCCATGCAGAAAAAATCGGCAAGTAAATCTGCTGTCTTCGCTTTTCACTAGTTTGGGAAATACCTGATATGGGTCGGTCACTCGTTTGCCACCGCTGATAGACAAGATATCTACTGGATCAGCATCTTCAGATAGCCATAATTTGGCGAGATCGTCTTTTCGATCTGGACGATTTTTAGCAATAACTCGATTCGCGAAAGTGGGAAATAATTATGGCTTTTGGTAGGCTCTCTCAAGAGTCGGAAATTCTAATAACGGATAGAAATTCGCCTCTTTCTTTGCTTCCATAGCTCCCGCAATATATCGATACACATACCACGGCTGATTTACGACACACACATCCAGTCTGCCTACTGGAAACCAATGTCGCGTTTTCTTACTTTGCCAACTTAAATACAAGGCTCTTATAGTCTATTTGATTAGATCAATTAATGTTTTTAGTTTGTAACTCATCAGCTCGGTGGCGAAATGTCTAGCTGAGTTCGTCATCCAAGGCTCAGGAACTCGGTCCACGACAGGGCGAAATTGATTGAAATCTAAACGCATCAGCGACACGAAACTCTCCAGCGGATTTTCACCGCAGTCATGAGAGTCGATGTGCGTGCGGAAAATCCTGTAGTCATTTGAAATTTCTTTTGGTAGCTCGATGCTCAAAACTTATAATATCCAGACTTCCTGAGCACTGCAAATACTTTCTGTGGTGCGATAATTTTCAATTTTCTTTTGGTTATGCCGAATATTTCATTGCCGGACGGCTCGGAAAAAAGTTACGCGTCCAATCCTACGATCGATCAGGTCGCTGCAGACATCGGGGTCGGATTGCATAGAGCAGCAATTGCGGGCGAATTCGCCGGTGAACTGCTCGACACATCGCGAGATATCCACACAGATGGCAAATTAAAGATCATTACGGGTAGGGATGATGAAGGATTGGAGATCATTCGGCATTCCACAGCACATCTCCTGGCGCAGGCAGTCAAAAGACTGTATCCTTCGGCACAGGTCACCATCGGCCCGGTCATCGAAGACGGGTTTTACTATGACTTCGCATTCGAACGCGGATTTACCAGTGAAGATCTTGAGCTGATCGAAAACTGTATGCGCGAACTCGCCTCCGAGAAACTTCCCGTGAGTCGAAGAGTTGTCGAGCGGGATGATGCCGTTTCCCTGTTTCGCGATATAGGCGAGGAATACAAGGCTGAGATTATAGAAGACCTCCCGCAGGATGAGCAGATTACGCTCTATGAACAGGGGGATTTTGTCGATCTATGTCGCGGTCCACATGTGCCTCATACCGGTTTTCTTAAAGCTTTCAAGCTGACAAAGGTAGCCGGTGCGTACTGGCGCGGTGATTCGAATAACGAAATGCTTCAGCGAATATACGGAACCGCCTGGAACAGCAAGAACGATTTGGACGAATATCTGAGGCGGCAGGAAGAGGCGATGTTGCGCGACCATCGGAAGTTGGGTGCTGAACTGGACCTGTTCCATTTTCAGGAAGAGGCGCCGGGTATGGCATTCTGGCATGAAAAGGGATGGACTCTGTTCCGACTGGTTGAATCCTACATGCGCAATCTTCTAACGGACTACAACTATACCGAGGTGCATACGCCTCAGTTGATCGACCGATCATTGTGGGAGCGATCAGGACATTGGGAAACGTTTCAGGAAAACATGTTCACAACAGAGATCGAGAACAAGGCTTACGCGCTCAAACCGATGAACTGTCCGGGACATGTTCAGGTATTCAATCAGGGACTGCGCAGTTTCCGCGATCTTCCGCTGCGAATTTCGGAATTTGGAATTGTTCACCGATACGAGCCATCGGGTACATTGCATGGGCTCATGCGAGTCAGACGCTTCACCCAGGACGATGCACACGTATTCTGTACCGAAGATCAGATTCAGACGGAAGTGGAGATTCTGATTGAAATTGCGTTGCGCGTCTACTCCGACTTCGGATTCAATGAAATTTCAGTCGGATTGTCGACTCGACCGGAAAAGAGAGTCGGAAGCGACGATCTGTGGAACCGTGCCGAAAGTGCGCTGCAGGCGGTCTTGGAACAACGCGGCATGGCATACAAGACTTACCCGGGGGAGGGCGCGTTTTACGGCCCTAAGATTGATTTTGTACTGAACGACAGCATGGGAAGAAAATGGCAATGCGGCACGATTCAACTTGATTTTTCAATGCCTGGACGTCTTGGCGCCCAATACGTGGACTCTGACAGTACAAAAAGGACACCAGTCATGATTCACCGGGCGATTCTCGGTTCTGTAGAACGATTCATCGGAATCCTGATCGAGGAGCATGCCGGAAAGTTCCCGGTCTGGCTCGCGCCGGTTCAAGCGGTTGTGATGAATATTTCTGAAGCGCAGAAAGAATATTCGGTTAAAATATCGGATTCGTTGAAGAAAGCCGGAATCCGAGTCGATCTGGATTTGAGAAATGAAAAGATCGGATTCAAGATCAGGGAACAGACTCTTAACAAAATTCCGTTCCTTTTGGTTATCGGCAATCGCGAAATGGAAAACGAACAAATTGCGGTTAGGGCTCTGTCCGGAGAGGATTTGGGTTCGCAATCGAAGGCATCGGTGATCAAGATGATTCACGATGCGAGCAGTTTGAATTGAATTAACTGAACAGGAGGCAGCGAAACGGCTACTGACAAATTACATCGCATCAATTCGCAAATCGAAGCCGGCACGGTTCGATTAGTCAGTGAGGATGGCAAGCAGGTTGGAGTAGTACCTCTGGCCGAGGCAAAGGAATACGCACTGCAAGCGGATCTTGATCTAGTTGAAATTTCTCCTACTTCTGATCCACCCGTATGTCGGGTTATGGACTATGGAAAGTTTAGGTATCTCACGAGCAAGAAACAGCACGATGCGAGACGAAAACAGAAGCAGATTGTTATCAAGGAAATCAAGTTTCGTCCAGGTACGGATATTGGTGACTATGATGTCAAACTGAATCGCTTGAGAAAATTTCTGGAAGAGGGTAACAAGACCCGCGTTACCATGAGATTTCGTGGTCGGGAGGTCACCCATCCGAAATTGGGACTTGAGATGCTTGATCGCGTGAAAAATGATCTTGCGGAAATAGCGGTTGTAGAACAGGAACCCGTATTGGAAGGACGGCAGATGATAATGCTGCTGGCGCCGACGAAAACATAATGGAACTATTTTATTTGGGAATCATCGATGCCTAAAATGAAAACAAACAAGGGAGCAGCGAAGCGCTTCAAGCGCACTGCAACCGGAAAATTCAAGCGTGGTCATTCACACGCGTCTCACATTTTCACCAAGAAATCGACCAAACGTAAGCGCGGTTTGCGTAAGGGAGCACTCGTGCATTCGGCTGACGCTCCGAATGTTCAGAAAATGCTGCCTTACGCGTAGACGAGGAATTTGCAAAATGCCAAGGGTAAAACGCAGCGTGACCGCGAGAGCGCGGCACAAGAAAGTATTGAAACAGGCGAAAGGCTATCGCGGTGCTCGTAAGAATGTATTCCGCGTTGCGAAGCAAGCTGTAATCAAGGCTGGACAATACGCCTATCGCGACCGTCGTCGAAAGAAAAGGGATTTCAGGTCTCTTTGGATTATGCGGATCAATGCGGCTGCCCGCGAATGTGGCATGAACTACAGCAGCTTCATGCGAGGGTTGTCACTGGCCAGTATTGAACTCGATCGCAAATCACTCGCTTCCATTGCTGTGAACGACAGCGAAACCTTTTCCAGACTGGCTGAAAAAGCAAAGGTTGAGTTGAGCGGAGCCTAGAGCACTTTCTTAGTTCTGTCTGCCAGGTCGACATATTTCCTACTTTAGCATCTGATTGATTGCAATCGAATCTGAGAGATGCCGGAAATGGAGGCATATTCACAGCTGGATACTTTTGTAACCCAGGCGGAAAACGATATCCAGTCTGCAGATTCCGTTGAAGATTTGGAAGCGTTGCGGGTAGCGTATTTCGGCAAAAAAGGGCATATCACTTCGCTGACTAAATCCATCGGTAAGCTGCCCTCACAAGACAGGCCCATAGTCGGAAAGAAACTGTCGGATGCAAAAAGCCGATTGCAAACCAGTCTCGAATCCAGACGTGGGCAGCTGAGCGAGAAAACCAGACTTGAACGTCTGGCCCGCGAAAAGGTTGACGTTACCTTGCCGGGTCGAAGAAGTGCTTTGGGCGGCCCGCATCCACTTTCCAGAACGATATTGCGGATGCAGGAGATATTTTCTCGGGCTGGATTCGACATTGCCATCGGTCCTGAAATCGAGGACGATTACCATAACTTCGAGGCATTGAACATTCCTCCGGAACACCCGGCACGAGCGATGCAGGATACGTTCTATTTTCATGATGATCTGTTGTTGCGCACCCATACATCTCCGGTTCAGATCCGCTACATGGAAAAGAACAAACCACCGATCCGGGTTGTTGCTCCTGGTCGGGTATATCGTTGCGATTCAGATATCACGCACACCCCCATGTTCCATCAGTTGGAAGGACTCGTAGTCGACGAATCAACAACATTCGCAGACCTGAAGGGTATTTTGGAATTCTTCGTTCAGGAATATTTCGAACAGGATCTCAAATTGCGATTTCGTCCCTCCTACTTTCCGTTTACAGAACCGTCTGCGGAAGTTGATGTCAGTTGCGTGTTCTGTGAAGGCGATGGATGTAATGTCTGTAAAAAAAGCGGATGGCTGGAGGTTCTAGGCTGTGGCATGGTGCATCCGGCTTTATATTCAAATGTTGATATAGATGCCGAGCGCTATGCAGGGTACGCATTCGGTTTGGGTGTAGAGCGATTCACCATGCTCAGATATGGTGTCGATGATCTTCGGTACTTTTTCAAGAATGATCTCGACATGCTAATCCAGTTCCAATGAGTAAGATGAGGATTGGTAGTCGATGATTGTCTGTACCAATTGGCTGAAGAAGTGGGTCGATTTCAATCTGAGTGACGCTGAATTGTCCAGCAGACTCACGATGGCTGGACTCGAAGTAGCCAAAATCAACCCTGTTCCGGAATGTGATGCTCAAATGGTCGTCGGGGCCGTCCGTACTATCAGACAACATTCAACACGCGAGCATCTATCAGTCTGTATGGTGGATGCCGGACAGAACGACGAAATTCCGGTCGTCTGTGGCGCACCTGATGTCACCGAAGGCGCGAAATACCCGCTCGCTCTGGTGGGGAGCAAAGTCGGTGAAATGACAATTGATTCGCAGTCTATTCATGGCGAAACCTCTTCCGGAATGTTGTGTTCAGCGGGCGAACTCGGATTAGGAGAGTCTTTCGATACTCTGATGGAATTGGATTCTACCGCTCCAGTCGGCCATTCACTGAATGAGTATCTGGAATTGCCCGACTCGATTCTCGATATCGAACTCACTCCCAATCGGGCGGATTGCCTGAGTATTCGGGGAGTAGCAAGAGAAGTGGCTATCGTTGCCGACCAGAATATCAGATCAACGTCGATTCAGTCCATCGCTGCGCAATCCGCCAATTCCGTCCCTGTAACCGTTCTGGATCCGGAGGATTGCCCCAATTACTGTGGAAGACTGATTGAGAACATCAATCCTGAAGCAAGAACGCCTGACTGGATGAGGGTCCGTCTGGAGCGTGTGGGATTGCGATGCATTCATCCGATTGTTGACATCACAAACTATGTCATGATGGAACTCGGTCAGCCGATGCATGCGTTCGACACTGATTTATTCGATTCATCGGAAATCATTGTGCGACGCTCCAGAGCAGGCGAGAGGCTCACGCTTCTTGATGGTGAGGAACTGGACCTGGGAGATGGAATCTTACTCATTACCGACCGTGACGGTCCGAACGGCTTGGCCGGTGTAATGGGTGGACATTCTAGCGGCATTCGTCCTGAAACCGAGAACGTTTTCCTTGAGGCGGCGTACTTTTCGCCACTCGCGATTCGAAGATCTGTGTCCCGGTTCGGCAAGCATACCGATGCCTCACATCGATTCGAGCGGGGAGTTCATCCGCTGAGCCAGGCTGAAGCAATGCAACGCGCTACACGATTGATAATGGACATTACAGGCGGAATTGCGGGACCTCTTCAGGAAATTACCAACAGCGAGTACATTGCTGAGAAGCAATCTTGTACGGTACGTCAATCTCGAATCGAACGCATTCTCGGCGTTTCAATTTCCGAAGATCAAATTGATTCTATTCTGCGAGCCGTCAACCAACACGTCTCGACGATGGAAAATGGCTGGGAAGTCTTACCGCCCAACTATCGATTTGACCTGGAAAAGGAACACGATCAGATAGAGGAAATCGCCAGGATCTATGGTTATGACAAGATTCCAAGCACAATGCACGTTGAGATGAACACTTCCAACAACATCAGCGAAACTGTTGTAAAGGAAGAGTCCGTCAGAGAGACGATGCATCATCAAGGCTACTTTGAAGCGATCACCTATAGTTTTGTCGACCCTGTTGTTCAGGGTAAGTTCAAACCAAATTACAGTCCCAAATTACTGGCAAATCCGCTGTCCGAAAATATGTCAGTAATGCGAACGAGTCTTTGGCCGGGACTATTAGGGGCATTCTTGGAGAATTACAGACGAAACAAGGACCGTGTCCGCCTGTATGAGATCGGTCGGGTGTTTCTGCCCAATCAGGAAGTCGATATGATCGGCGGTCTCTGTTACGGCATGGCCAGTCCTCAGCAGTGGGGCATACAAGAGCGAAAGATTGATTTCTTTGACATCAAGGGCGATTTGTACTCTCTGCTTGATCTTACTGGAAATCCGGATCAGTTCGAAGTTCGAGCTGAACCCTGTGAAGGTCTCCACCCCGGTTGTTGCGCTGGAATTTATCTGGATCATCGACAATGTGGTACCATAGGACAGATTCATCCAGATCTATTCAACGAAATCAACGTTGAAGATAAGGTTTTTGTATTCGAACTTGAACTTGGTGTGTTGGCTTACAGAAGCTTGAACCAATATGATCCAATTTCACGTTTCCCACCACTGGTACGGGATATTTCAATAGTGGTAACTGCTGACACTCCGATCGCAGAGATATCAAACGAAATTGACAGTTGCGATCAGGAGAATTTGGAAAACATCACACTTTTTGATGTATATTGTGGCAAAGGCATTGACTCGGATTCCAAGAGCGTCGCATATCGATTGACATTTCGATCTCAAAAACAGACATTGACCGACGAGGAAGTCAATTCCAGTTTGCAGACAATTCTAAATGCGTTAAATGAAAAATTTGGCGCACAATTGAGAGAACAGGCGGTATGATCAGATGGGAGATTCTGTAATTGTAAAGTCAGATCTCGTTGAAGAAATCCACGAGCATCTCGGGTTGAATCAACGAGAGTCCAAAGAATTTGTCGAGAATTTTTTCGAACAGATTCGATCGACACTGGAAAAGCACGAGGAAGTGAAACTTTCCGGATTTGGAAGTTATGGGATACGACATAAATTTCCAAGACCTGGTCGCAATCCAAGGACAAAGGACGCCGTAACAATTACTGAACGCTGGGTTGTGACTTTCAGGGCAAGCAATAACTTGCGACGACGTGTCGCGAATTACTCTTCTTCTAAGAATTCAGACGAATAGTCTTTGGTATGCAATTGATAAAGAAGCATTCTATCCATGCCTCAAATTCAACCCATACCCAATAAACATTATTTTACGATCGGAGAAGTAAGCAAACTTTGTTCGGTCGAATCGCATGTGCTGCGTTATTGGGAACAAGTATTCCCCGATCTCGAACCGGTTAGGCGGCGAGGCCAAAGGCGTTATTATTCGAGGCGTGAAATTCAGCTGATCCAGAAAATCATGGACCTGCTCTACGATAAAGGTTTTACGATTGAAGGTGCAAAAAAACAGTTGAAACATGACAATGAGGAGAATGCTGAAGATCCCTACGCTCATGCAGATCAGATCAATCAGACAATCGCACAACTGGAAACGGTGGTCGATTTACTGGCAATCGAGTCAACCAATCACTGATTCGGGGCGTAGCGCAGCCTGGTAGCGCACTTGCATGGGGCGCAAGAGGTCGGAGGTTCAAATCCTCTCGCCCCGACCAATCAAATGATTTTGGAGATATCTTCCACATTTTCTTGAACAAGGAGCGCTTTGATGACCAATACAGTTGTTTCCTCCTGGAATGACTTTGATCCCCTAAAGCACATTATCGTTGGTCGTGCTGAGAATACCTGCATTCCTGCTTGGGAACCAGCTCTGGAAGCGAAAATTGACAAAAACAGTGATATGTGGGGTATTTGGGGCCCCAGACCACTCGAAACCGTCGAAAAAGCCGCGGAAGAGTTGGACTATTTTGTGAATGTTCTTGAGTCTCGAGGAATTCGGGTAGACCGTCCGACTCCGATACAGTGGAATCAGACGGCTGAGACACCGGATTTTTCTGCAAAAACACTTTTTGGCTGCATGCCGCCGCGAGACGTTTTGCTGACCGTGGGTCGAGAAATCCTCAGTGCGGCCATGATGATGAGATGTCGGTATTTTGAATATCTCGCGTATCACCCGCTGATGCTGAGATATTTTGATGAAGATCCATTGTTCAGATGGGAACAGGCTCCTCGCCCCAGACTCACTGACAATGCATACCAGCTTGACTATTTCAAAGACGCAACCTATGACTTGTTGTTGGAAAAAACGCGTCGGCTGGATTTTGTCACAACCGAACACGAACCTTTGTTTGATGCTGCGGATGTGATGCGTCTCGGTAAGGATCTTTTCTGTCAACATGGTGTTACAACCAATCGAAAAGCGGCAGAATGGCTTCAGCGGCATTTTCCGGAGCATCGAATTCATTGTATTGACTTTCCCGATGACCCAAATCCCATCCATATAGATGCCACATTTGTTCCATTGCGACCCGGTTTGATCATCAACAATCCAGTACGTAGACTACCGGATAAGCAACGGAAAATTTTTGAAGCCAATGATTGGGAAATCATTGATGCTGCGTTGCCTGCCCACGACAGACCGCCCCCGTTGTGCTACTCCAGTGTCTGGTTGTCAATGAATGTCCTGATACTTGATCACAAGACAGTCTGCGTGGAAGAAACAGAAGTCAATCAGGCCCAACAGTTGGATACTTTGGGATTTGAAGTGATTCCGGTCCCCTTTAGAAATGCGTATGCTTTCGGGGGTGGATTGCATTGCGCAACTGCAGATGTCTACCGGGAAGGAGAGTGCGCGGATTATTTTCCAAATCAGGTTCCGGGTACCCAGATACGTGGTTAGGCATCAATTTAGGCATCGAGGCTGAAAGAGTTGAACTGGTCAGCGCGAGTTTACGAGCGACTGTTGGTATTGGTTTCCAGTCGACAGGCCCCAACATATCTGGGCGGTCTGAGTTTCTCGGAAGCTATATTTTTACCGATACCCCCGGACTTTCTACTGATTCCAATGGTATTGGCTCAAAGATCGAAAGCATGGTATTTTGCCGCGTTAACTACAATCACTTCGGTCCTCGGAGGTCTCGCTGGTTATCTGATCGGCGTCTTTCTTTACGATTCCGTTGGTGTCTGGTTGATTGAACTCTATGGGCTGGAAGAGCACTTTCAGGCCTTGAGTACTTGGTATGACGAGTACGGAATCTGGATGGTACTGATTTCCGGTTTTCTCCCGATCCCATACAAAGTGTTTACAATCGCGTCCGGGGTTTTTGCGATGGCGGTATTTCCGTTTATCATTGGTTCTGTAATTGGTCGCGGTGCCAGATTTTTCGCTGTATCGTCTGTCTGTTATTGGGCTGGTGATTCGGTTCACAACATAATGAAAAGATATGCTACTCCGGTAGGGTGGCTTTTGACAGTATTGGTTGTAATCTTAATTGTTTACTGGACACTACAATAAACTGGGAATTTGTCTGCTGGTTGGTATCTCACTCGCCGTAAGCGCCTGTGGGCTTGGACAGAAGGATAAGTTCGCTCCGATCATTGTCAAGAATGTAGAAGTGACATCGGTGGAGCCCAAAACGACCTATACGGGTAGAACAACGCTCGTAAGGTCTGGTGACAATTTGTACTCGATTTCTTTTGTTGCCGGATATGATTATCGAGACGTAGCGGCATGGAACGGCATGGCTGATCCTGAAGCCACCATCCATCCGGGTCAGGTGATCAAACTCTATCCACCGGAAGGAGAGGAATACTCGGGGTATCAACAAGCTGTTGAAGCTCCACCACCTCAACTGCCAGAAACGCCAACTGAAAACACAAGCAGCAAACAGGTTCCAACCCCGACCCCAACTTCAACTGTACCGGCTGCAACTGCTGCCCCTTCACAGTGGATATGGCCAGCTCAAGGTGAGATTATCAGCCGTTTCTCTAAATCCAAACAGCGTAATGGTATTCAAATCGCAGGCAACAGCGGTGCCCCAGTCAAAGCGAGTGCTGATGGCAGTGTGGTCTACTCCGGTACTGGATTGATCGGTTACGGCCGAATAATAATCGTCAAGCACACTCCACAATTTCTCAGTGTCTATGCGCATAACTCGCGGGTTATAGTCAAAGAAGGAGAAAGTGTTGCCCAAGGGCAAAAAATTGCGGAAATGGGTAGTACTGATGCAGACCGAGTCAAACTCCATTTTGAGATAAGAAAGAATGGCACGCCTGTTGATCCGATGCAGTATCTGCCCAAGGGTTAATGCCGCACGCTTCGTTTATCGCGGACTCCGCAAAAAAAAATTGAGTTCAGACAAAGTCCGACTTTTTCACGCGAATTGAGATTCACGGTCGAAGTGGTGCCAATAATTCTGGATATTATTCTGTTTTGTTTGATATTCGCCAAAATGCTCAATCAATTGTCCAATTCGTGCTCAGCACCATTACATCAAATGAAGTCAATTTTTAGCCCGAAAGTAAGGCTGCAATGACTTTTCGGTCATCTCCGATAAGAATGTTGAAGGTGTTGCATGCCGCTCGAGAATTCATGATTTCATAGCCACACCGTTGATCAATGAGTGGCTGTAGCAGTTTCAAATCAGGAAATACGAGGTCCTGCCCGGTCCCGAGAATGACGATTTCCGCGTCAAATTCGGCGAATCTTTCAAAATCTGAGATATCAAGCTCTGCTACCGTCTTTGGATGCCAATCTGTCAATACACTTTCAGCGGTTACAATAATGCTCTGTGTATACAATACACCGTTTACAAGAAACTCGCCTGATGTGTAATGTGTGATCAGGTTGGCCCCGGGTATATCTGATCTGCTCAGTTCCATAAAAGGTTGTGAGAAATGGTTTATGCGACAACTATAACAGTTTCATGAATCTATCTCTCCAAATATCCACGATTTGATTAAACTTCGATGAAACCGGTCAAAATAGGAATAATAGGATTGGGTACAGTCGGATGCGGCACGCTGACGGTACTCCAACGCAATTCGCAAGAAATTTCTCGTCGTGCTGGACGTGAGATAGACGTTGCCATGTGCGCGGTCAAAGATCTCAATAAATTGAGAGACTCCATTGTGAACTCCGTGAATTTGACGGACAATCCAAACCAAATTTTGGAATCTCCGGACATCGACATCGTAGTTGAATTGATTGGTGGCATAGAACCAGCATATGACTATGTTACCCATGCCCTGCGCAACGGCAAACATGTCGTAACCGCAAACAAGGAGCTGCTCGCGGTGCGAGGAAAAGAATTGTTCCAGACCGCACAGGATCAATTACTGGTAATTGCATTTGAAGCGGCTGTCGGAGGCGGAATCTCCATTATCAAAGCAATCCGGGAAGGGCTGGCAGGCAATCGGATTGAATCACTGGTAGGAATCATCAATGGTACAAGCAACTATATCTTGACTGGAATGAAAGAAAAACATTGTTCTTTCAATGAAATGCTTGATGAAGCTCAGAAATTAGGATATGCAGAGGCAGACCCAACTTTTGATGTTGCGGGAATTGACGCGGTTCATAAACTGATCATATTGGCATCCATCGCATTCGGTGTGCCCTTGCAAGAGATCAGTGATGTGAACCGGACCGGTATTGAGTCTCTTACCTACGACGATATCGCATACGCAGATGAGCTTGGATTCAGTATTAAACCGCTGGCAATTGCCAAACGAAGTGAGAATGGCGTGGAAACCCGAGTCCATCCGGCGCTTGTATCCAACCGACGACTGATAGCCAATGTAAATGGAGTGATGAACGCCATTTTAATAACTGGTGACGCAGTTGGCAGAACTCTCTATTATGGTGCCGGTGCCGGTGCCGAACCAACCGCATCTGCGGTTGTGGCTGATTTGGTCGACGTGGTTCGTGTCATGACCAGCGACCCGGAGAATCGCGTTCCACATCTTGCGTTTCAGCCCAATTCAATCTCTTCTCTGCCGATCCTATCGGTTGAGGATATTTCGACAGCAAACTATCTGCGTATGACGGTTGACAATCAGGCTGGCGTACTCGCAGAAGTCACCAAGGTTCTTGGTGATCAAGAAATCAGTATTGAGTCGATACTTCAGAAAGGAACTGGTTCTCACGAGGAGGTGCTCCCTGTGGTGATCGTCACTCACGAAACAACAGAATCAAACATGCTGCGTGCAATTGAACAACTGGAGTCGTTGGATTCTGTGAGAGATACCATTACCAGAATTCGAATTGAAGACTTGATCTGATCCAATTACCAATGTCAGTTTCGAATTCAGCTCTGAGAAAGGAAATTGTTGAGAGAACTCCGGTTTGTGAAACAGCCTTAAAGGGTATTCATCCCGTACTAGACAGAGTCTACAGAAATAGAGGTGTAAAGAATTCAGAGGAATTGGATTATTCCCTGACGAACTTACTCCACCCGGCAGGGCTCGCAAATCTTGACGACGCTGTCCAAATAATTTTTGACGCTGTTCAGGCAGATGCATCAATTTTGATTGCAGGAGACTATGATGCCGATGGTGCAACCAGCTGTGCATTGGCATATCTGGTACTGACGGCGTTCGGAGCTCGACGCGTAGGATTTGCATGCCCGGATCGTGTGCGGTTTGGATATGGATTGTCAGAAAATTTCGTCAACTATTTGTCGGAAACTCAGCCAGACTTGCTGATCACCGTAGACAATGGCATTTCAAGTATTGGAGGGGTGAAACTAGCAAAGGAATATGGGATGACCGTAGTTGTCACTGATCATCACCTGCCTGGTGACAGTTTGCCTGAAGCTGATGCAATCGTGAATCCGCGTCTTTCCGATGATCGCTTTGAAAGTAAGAATCTCGCTGGTGTCGGCGTAATTTTCTATGTACTCTCAATGCTGAAAACCCGTCTGGTTGAAGACAGTTGGTTTACGAATCAGGGTATCAAGGTTCCGAATATGGCTGATTATTTGGATTTGGTCGCGCTCGGTACCATCGCAGACGTTGTGGCATTGGATAGAAACAATCGGATTCTTGTCGCACAGGGATTGAAGCGAATCAATTCAGACAAATGTCGAATCGGTATCCGGGCGTTGCTTGAATCTGGTCGCCGAACAATAGGTCAGATCGTTGCTGAGGATCTGGCCTTCTCAGCAGGTCCGCGATTGAACGCTGCCGGCCGGCTTGACGACATCAGTTACGGAATCAAGTGTCTGATCAGCAATGATCATGCCGAAGTGTTGGAACTGCTCCAAAAAATTGAGAATTTCAATACGCAACGACGCAATCAGGAAAACAAAATGGTCAGACAGGCACTGAATAACGTCGAGCAGCTCGAGGGTAGCCTAAATACGAACAAGTTTTCAAATTGTCTGGTGAATAAGGATTGGCATTCTGGAATAGTTGGCTTGGTAGCCGCCCGTGTTCGTGAGCGTACCGGACGTCCGACGATTGTATTCGCACCGGATGATCAAGGCAATCTGCGTGGTTCGGGTCGATCCGTCTGGAATGTCAATATTCGCGATGCGATCGCTGAAGTTACAAATCTGAATTCGGAGATCGTCGTTCAATTCGGTGGACACGCCATGGCCGCAGGCCTAACAATCGCTGAAGAGTCATTCACTCAATTCAGCGACTGTTTTGAAACTGTCATAGCCGGGTATCAGGATCACGAACCCACTCAGGACAGAATCTTGACTGATGGGGAAATCGATACAATCGACATCGATGCGGCGGAAGCAATTCGTAGCGGCGGACCGTGGGGCCAGGCTTTTGAGACACCATTGTTCGAAGGGGAGTTTGAAATTATTCACTATCAGATTGTCAAGGAAATACACCTTAAAATGACGGTACGGTCACCCAAACATTCCAAAACCGTTGACGCAATCTATTTCAGATACTTCGAAACACACTCAGTGTCTCCCGACCTGTCCATATACAGAATGGTCTACAGACTGGAGCTGAATGAGTACAGAGGAAGAAAAAAACCGCAATTGAATGTCCAGCATTTGTATCAACGTGTATAACTTGTATATCACTCGGATGATCGCAAGATCAAAATAACCCGGCTCCGTTTACCAATGCTTATTGTTTTTGATATTGAAACGATACCAGATCTTGAAGGGGGTCGGCAGCTATACGGGCTTCACGGAATCGACGCGAAGGCAACGGCGAAGGCGATGCTCGCTGCCCGCCGAGCAAAAATACCTGATTCGGATTTTCTACCTTTGCATCAACATCGGGTTATAGCGATTTCTGTTGCTGCAAGATGGAGCAAGGACCAATTCGGAGTCAGAACCCTTGGCGACCCTGACTCCGACGAGAAAGAGATTGTCCAGAAATTTTTCGCTATTGTCGAAAAATCACCGACTCTTGTCTCGTGGAACGGAACCGGTTTTGATTTGCCCGTGTTGCAGTATAGAGCTTTGATACACTCCATACCGAGCGTAACTTATTGGGATACCGGTGAATTCAACAGTGAGTTCAAATGGAACAACTACCAAAGCCGCTACCACAAGCGTCACATTGATCTGATGGATACTCTGTCAAGATTTCAGCCACGTGCGTTTGCGTCCTTGGACGACATCTGCAAGTTGATTGGGCTTCCGGGGAAAATCGGAGTAGGGGGCGACAAGGTGTTTGATACCTATCTCGATGGGAAACTCCAGGAAATCCGGGATTACTGTGAAATCGACGCGCTGAGTACTTACCTGGTCTATCTCAGGTTCGAGCTGATTCGAGGAAACTACACTATGCAACGTTACGAAAACGAACTGCAGCTGGTCAGGGACTGGCTAGCCAATTCGAATGAAAGTCACTTTCAGCAATTTTTAAGTGTCTGGGAGTCGCAATAGTGATTGGATTCGACTAGGTTGAAGTGCCATCGTGATGATCTTGCTGAATCTCCCGACTTCTTTGTCTCTGCGGGCGCGGTTTCCTGTTTCCTCTGCTATTGGAATTCCCCGCAGCTGTTCTTGATTTTTCTGACGAATTGCCCTGTCCAGACTTGCTCTGTTCGTAGTAGATGGAGTTGCCGGACGGCTTTGATCTTGTACGCTTGGGTGTTGTCTTTCGTCTCCCCTGAGTGGTCGCCCGGTCGCCGGCTTGCGGCTTTTTTCTCGGTCTTCTGGTAGCAGAGCCTTTCGTATTTTTCTTCGCAACAGGTTTTTCCTTGACTGACTCGTCGTCAACTTGTGGAGCACCCACTGCAACCTGATCCTCCCGTCCGGAACCGAACATGCTCTTTATAACCCGCTTAAGCAGTGGATCGGAAGTTTTGCTCTTCTCAGAAATACTGAGTATATCGGCCTGTTGAACAGCAGCGGGTTTCTCGCTGCTACCAGCTCGAATAAAGTTGTAGACTTCGGGTGAGCGGTCAGGCAACTGCAACGTGTAGCTGATTGACGATTCCTTGTTCTCCAATTCAGCTGAAGTGAATTTAGCTATATGGTAATCCGGTGTCAACATCGAGCTCGTCGGAATGATTACAATTCTCGTACCCATTTTGGACTCAATCATGTTCAGTTCGTGCCGCTTCTCATTGACCAGGAATGTCGCAGCCTCGACCGGCAAATGCGCATGTATCAATTCCGTATTTTCTTTGAGTGCTTCTTCTTCGATAATCCGTAGAATGCTCAAGGCACTGGAAGTGGTGCTCCGGATGAATCCATGTCCTTTGCAGCGGGGGCATACATCGTGACTGGACTCTTCGATTGAGGAACGCAGTCGTTGTCTGGACATTTCAAGCAGACCGAAACTGGAAATTCTACCGACTCGGGTTCGGGCACGGTCGGATTCGACCGCCTCACTAAATCGCTTTTCGATTGTCCTGCGATTCCTCTTGTTGATCATATCGATCAGATCAATTACGATGAGTCCCCCGATATCACGGACTCGCAATTGCTTCGCAATATGATCCACAGCTTCAAGATTCGTCTGTAGCGCAGTTTCCTCGATATCAGCGCCTTTTGTTGATCGTGCGGAGTTGACATCAATTGTGACTAAAGCTTCGGTCTGCTCGATGACGATTACGCCGCCGTTTGGAAGCTTTACATTGCGTTCAAAGGCATCTTTGATTTGATGCTCAACCTGGTAGCGTGAAAACAACGGAACCGTGTCAGTATAGTGTTGAACCTGCACGTTGGTTGAAGGCAATACTTCCTTGACAAATTTTTGGGTTTCCTCGAACAAATCCTCATTATCGATCAGAATCTGATCAATATCTTCGCGCAGATAATCGCGTAAGGCACGAGCTACGAGGCTGCTTTCCTGATAGATTGGAAATGATGAGTCTTTTGAAGCGGCGGTGGATTCAATGATTTTCCATAAATTGAGCAGAAATCTGAGGTCAGCCTGAAAGTTCTCCAGTGTTTGTCCAATTCCAGCGGTTCGTGCGATGATTGAATGTTCCTCCGGCACTTCGAGTTGCGACATGATCTCTTTGAGCTCGTAGCGGTCTCCGCCTCCGATCTGACGGGAGATTCCGCCTCCTCGCGGGTTGTTCGGTAGTAAAACAAGATAACGACCAGCAAGGCTGATAAACGTCGTAAGAGCCGCACCTTTGGTACCTCGTTCATTTTTCTCAACCTGGACGATCATGCTGTCACCAACATTGATGACATCTTGTATGCGGACTTGCTGCCCAGCCTGGACGGCGGGCGATGAGCGGTCGGAAAAGTAACTCCTCGATATGTCTTTCAAGGACAGAAAGCCTTGTCTTTTTGCACCGTAGTCTACAAAAACAGCTTCAAGACTCGGTTCAACTTTCGTTACTATTCCTTTGTAGATATTACCTCTCTTGTTTTCGTTGTTAACAAACTCAATATCTAGATCAACAAGCGTCTGACCATCGACTATAGCAACCCGCAACTCTTCCGAGTGGGTTGCATTGAACAACATTCGTTTCATTATTTGTCTCTCCGAATTGCATCACAACGGAAAGTGCCAATAAGTCTGGCACAAGTTTTATATGATCAGAATGAAATGGATATTCCTTCTTAAACATGATGTGTGCTGAGTGATGCAATAAATTTTTGTCTATGTACCAAAATTCAAAATTCGAATTGCGGCACGAAATTCCGTAACTGTTGGGCGTTCCCTGTTTTGGGAGACTGATACTGGTCGGCAAAAATTCGTCTGTTTTGCAATGTGTTTGACACTGCTGATTCAAACCGCCAATCTCCGGGATATTTCACATCTGGCCGGTTTTTCAGCCGAAAGCTGAATCGTATTATACTGAATAGTATTATTTATATGTGGGTTGTTGGTTATTCGGTTATTCACCATAGAGACGTCCGTTCCGCTACTGCAGCTATTACTCCTTTGAATTCCGAAAAGATTGTGAAATCTCCAAGTGCTACGACCGTTGAAGTCGATCAGGATTCGGAAAATCGCCGGCTCGACAATTTTATGATCACCGAGCTGCACGGCGTGCCACGCAACCACGTCTATTCTCTTATTCGAACAGGACAGGTTCGGGTGAACAGTAAACGCGCCAAAGTACACCAGCGGCTGAAGGTGGGTGATCGTGTGAGAATTCCTCCAGTTAAAACCACGGATAGAACGATTCCGGTAAACGTGAATCCCTACCTGAAAAAAACGATACGTAAAGTCATTTTCGAAGACGAGAACCTGATTGCTGTCGACAAGGCTGCCGGCATTGCTGTTCATGCCGGCACCAACCACCGCGTCGGACTCATCGAGGCAATACGTGTGGAGAGACCCGACTTGGGTTATATCGAGTTGGTCCATCGCCTCGACAAGCACACGTCTGGAATCCTGCTTCTGGCAAAAAATAAACGGATTTTGCGCGAAATGCACTCAATGTTGAGGCGCGATGATCAATATGAATTTACGATGACTAAAAATTATTTTGCGTTGGTAAAAGGTGTCTGGCGAGGCGGAGCACGGGAGATGAAAACCTCCGACCTCGACTCGAAACCCGGATCAAATCCGAAAAATTTGACGAAGAAGTTAACTTTCAGTACATTTCAACCGACACAGAAATTCGCAAAATGTACTTTGGTCGACATCACACTTCACACCGGTAAAAACCACCAGGCTCGACGACACGCGGTAGCGGCAGGATATCCAATCGCAGGTGACCAGACTTACGGTGATCGTCGGTTCAATACTGAGATGCGTAGCTATGGATTGAGTAGAATGTTCCTGCATGCGTACAGACTCACCTTTACCCACCCGGCAAAAGGTGAGTTGATTACGCTTGACTGCAAGTTGCCCGAGGAGCTTACAGATGTACTGGAAAGTCTAAAACAAGTTCACTTACAAAATGACAATGGAAGAAAAATGTAATCGAGTCATCTGCGACTCATCAAGACTTGAATCAGAAGGATTGGGATATAAATTTACTGTACAACGAGACGGTGTGCTGCTGGAGACATTTGTGCTTCGATTTCGAGGCAATGTCTACGGCTACTTGAATCGATGTCCCCATCTTTTTCTTCAACTGGACTATGAGGAAGGGGAGTTTTTCGACATTTCCGGAGACTACATCATCTGCGCCAATCACGGCGCCTTGTTTGAACCTGATAGTGGTGAGTGTGTAAGCGGGCCTTGCTACGGAGCTTCATTGAGTCCGATTCAAGTCATTGAATCCGAAAACGCAATTATGATTGTCGATGATAGTTGTACTTTGGTCGAAGACTAGAGACAGCATACTTTCCATTCGGAGTCTAAAGCGGGTGGACATGTTCGACAGCGAGCATGTCAATAAGACGGATCAGGGGTAGTCCCAGCAAGATATTCGGGTCGCTGCCTTCAAACTCCTCGAGAAGTGCAATCCCTAGCCCTTCTGAACGCAAACTCCCTCCACAATCGAATGGCTGATCCGCGTCGATATAGTTGTGGATCATCGATTTTGTCAATCGGCGAAATCGAACTCGGTAAGGCAACACATCAACCTGAAGATGATTTGATTCGGAGTTGAATAGGGCAAGTCCGGTGTAAAGTGTTACGTTTCGGCCTGACGCTCTCTTTAGTTGACGAATCGCATCGTCATGGTCCGCTGGTTTACCTGTAATTTTCCCATCAACAACCGCAACTTGATCGGAACCGATTATCAGATGACGACTAAATCTATCAGAAACTGATTTGGCTTTCTGCCATGATAACCGTCTCACCAAGTCAACAGGCGACTCTTCCGGTAGCGGGGATTCATCGATGGACGGAGCCACGGTCTCAAAGTCCATTTTTAGCTTGGACAGGACCGTGTATCTTGCCGCAGATGCAGAGGCCAAGACGAGTCGGATTTCTTTGTCCTTGGAATTCACCGAAGAGTCCTTTCAAACTAAGATCGATACCATAGCGACCAACTCCTACTGAAGGTTCCGACTCCATCGGAACATTCATCAGGTGTAAAAATTTAGTAAAATTGCGCTGTTATGGCAGTTTGTATCGTGCCTTGACCGGAAAGTCGATCAATGTCTGTCTTCAAAATGAAGAAAGTTGACGGCTCCCGAATATTTTAATTGAATCCAATTTCCAAGTTTGATACCTTGACCGTGAGGCGGTGACGTGGCTGTACAACAGAGAAAAAAATCCAAATCCAGACGTAACATGCGAAGATCCCATGACTCGCTGGATTTGCCAACACTTTCAATTGAACCTGAAACAGGAGAACTGCACCGACGCCATCATGTATCCAATGATGGATTCTATCGCGGTCGGCGCGTAATCCCCGAAGTCGCGCGTGAGGACGAAGACGAATCCTGACCGAAACTCGCCGCGGCATCTAAACCGCAGTGCGATGCGTCTTAGACACCAATTTCCAACTGATATCCATGGTGAACTCCATTGCCATTGACGCGATGGGAGGCGATTTCGGGCCCGAAGTAACGGTGCCCGCCGCATTGTCTGTGCTGGAAAGTACCGAGCAGCTCAAATTGGTGTTGATTGGCGATCAGGATCAGATTTACCAACACTTCAAAAGATCGAGTTCGAGCAATGCTTCACGAATCGAGGTTTACCATACTTCAGAAGTAGTGGAAATGGACGAGCCTCCGGTACATGCACTGCGGAGGAAAAAAAATTCGTCACTTCGAGTCGCCGTGAATCTGGTCAAGGATGGTACAGCCAACGCTTGTGTCAGTGCAGGCAATACTGGTGCATTGATGGCCATTTCGCACTTTGTTCTGCGGACTTTCCCTGGAATCCATCGACCGGCGATAATTTCCTCGATTCCTACACTGAGCGGACATGTCAGTTTGCTTGACTTGGGAGCCAATGTGGATTGTTCATCTCGAGACTTACTTCAATTTGGCATAATGGGGTCAACTTTCGTCAAATACACCGAACAAATTGAGAATCCTCGAGTCGCATTGCTGAATATCGGAGTTGAAGATATAAAAGGTAATCAGATCATCAAACAAGCTGCGACGCTTTTTCAATCGAGTGAACTGAATTATCAGGGATTTGTAGAAGGTGATGGTATTTTTGACGGGAATGTTGATGTGATTGTTTGCGACGGTTTCGCTGGCAATGTAGCGCTTAAGGCAAGTGAAGGTGTTTCCAAATTTATTCAACATGCATTGCGTACTGAATTTCAAAAGAATTTCATGAGGAAGCTTTCCGGTCTGATTTCGACACCAGTGATGAAAGCCGTAAAAACGAGAATTGATCCAAGAGTATATAACGGTGCAGCGTTGATCGGACTTCAGGGCACTGTAATCAAGAGTCATGGAGGTGCGGATCAGCTGGCATTTTCATATGCGTTGCGAAAGGCACTGATTGAAATCACAAATGATGTTCCGTCACACATCAACAATCAAGTCAGTGCCGCTGCTGAGGTGACAGCATGACTTACGCAAGAGTAGTTTCGACTGGTAGTTATCTGCCGTCGAATCGTATGTCCAACTACGATCTCGAAAAGATGGTTGACACAAGTCATGAATGGATCCTGTCTCGCACCGGAATTGAGAACAGACATATCGCGGAAGACCACGAAACGACCAGTGATCTTGCGGAAAAAGCTGCAATCGCAGCGCTCGAAGCCGCCGGTCTGAACCCTGACAGCATTGATCTGATTGTCATGGCTACGACTACCGCAGACCAGGTTTTCCCCAGCAGTGCCTGTCTGCTGCAGGACCGACTCGGGATAAAAGGATCCCCGGCATTCGATGTTCAGGCGGTTTGTGCAGGGTTTATGTACGCGCTCGACATCGCTGAAAAATTCATTCGGACAGAAAGTGCCACAAGGGCTCTTGTGATCGGAGCTGAGACCTTTTCGAGAATTATTGATTGGGAAGATCGATCAACCTGTGTCCTTTTCGGCGACGGTGCAGGTGCAATTATTGTTGAAGCGTCAGATACTCCTGGAATTCATTCAACCCATCTGCATGCGGATGGTCAATACAAGGACCTGCTGAGCGTGCCGGTGGGCGTGTCAAAAAATTTCAATAAGGTAGTCAATGGAAGTGCTTTTACGCAGATGCAGGGCGGAGAAGTGTTCAGAATTGCTGTGAAATGTATGGAAAAAGTCGCTGAAGAAGCCCTCGAAGCCAATGGAGCCGAAATTGATAGTGTTGATTGGATGATTCCGCATCAGGCCAATATGCGCATTATCACCGCAACTGCCAAGCGTTTGGGCATACCAATGAGTAAAGTGATTGTTACAGTCAATCAGCACGGTAACACTTCTGCCGCGTCCATTCCACTCGCATTTGATGTCGCCGTGCGTGATGGTCGAATCAAGCCTGGCGACCGAATTTTGATTGAGGGATTTGGTGGTGGTTTTACTTGGGGTGCCGCTTTCCTGACTTATTGAGAAGATGCAATCCACCATTCTTGAAAACAGGATTTGTCTTGTCACTGGCGCAACACGCGGCATCGGCCGTGCTGTAGCGCAAAAACTCGCACAGATGGGTGGTACCGTCATCGGCACCGGCACAACGGATGGTGGCGCAGATTCGATATCCGAATATCTTCAAGCAGCCAATGTTTCAGGTGAAGGTATTACACTTGATGTGACGAATATGGAGAGTATCAACGCTCTTGCGCAATCTATCGAGGAAAAATACGGTACCGTCACGATTCTGGTAAACAACGCTGGAATATCTCGGAACAATCTCCTGATGCGAATTAAGGGCGAGGAATGGGATGATGTTATCGATACCAATCTCAATTCTGTTTATCGTCTTTGCAGAACTTTCATCCGTGGCATGATTAAAAAGCGGGAAGGCCGTATCATCAATATTTCCTCGGTCGTAGGTATGGTGGGAAACATTGGCCAGGTACATTACTCGGCAGCCAAAGCCGGACTGTCGGGATTTTCCAAATCGCTCGCAATGGAAACCGCTTCCAGAAATATTACCGTGAATGTGATTGCACCCGGCTTTATTGAGACCGACATGACTACGGAACTCGATCAGAAAGTGAAGGACCATCTGCTCGCACAAATTCCGGCGGGTCGAATGGGAACTGTACAGGAAGTGGCCGATGCCGTTGCGTTTCTCGCCGCACCAGCGAGTTCATATATAACCGGGACGATTCTATGCGTTGACGGAGGAATGACCAGACGTTAGGTCTGTTTGGTAAGGCAAACATGAATCAGTGATCTATATTTTTTTATTTTAGTGATAACATTAGCATGTTAAATTAATTCCTAAATAGGAGGACATAAACATATGAGTGACAATGGAGCGGGAACAATTGAGGAACGAGTCGTTCAACTTGTGATCGATCAATTGTGCAGTGACCAAGACCCTACACCGGAAATCACCCGAGAAACTTCTTTCATCAATGATCTTGCTGCGGACTCGCTGGATACCGTTGAATTGGTGATGGCACTTGAGGAGGAGTTTGATCTTGAAATCGCTGACGAAATTGCAGAGACAATCACGACAGTCGGCGAGGCTATAGATTACATAGAAAACGCTTCTTAGCTGACATCGTACTCGACAGAACCAGCCGGTTTTACATTACCCTGAATTACTTTCTAACCTTAACGCGTATTGATTGGTAACTGATGAATCATCGTCGCGTGGTAGTCACAGGGCTAGGCATCGTTTCACCGATTGGACTTGGCGTTGAAGAAAACTGGGGGAATGTCACAGCTGGAAATAGTGGTATCGGTAACCTCTCATTATTCGACGCTAGCAACTTTCCGGTGAGAATAGCGGGTGAAGTCAATGATTTTGTACCGGCTGATCATTTACCGGAAAAGGACGCTCGTCACATGGACAGATTCATTCAGTTCAGCATGGTGGCGGGTAATGAGGCTATAAGGGACGCGAATCTGGAGGTTACCGAAGATAGCGCTGATATGATCGGTGTCTATATCGGTGCCGGGATTGGCGGTGTAACGACAATCGAAGCCACCACGATTAAGACTCACGAAAGGGGACCACGTCGCATCTCTCCATTCTACATTCCCATGTCCATCATCAACATGGCAGCAGGGAATCTTTCCATCAAGCATGGTTTCAAAGGACCAAATCTCGCAGTGACTACAGCATGTTCGACTGGAACACATGCGATCGGTGATGCTGCGCGATTAATCAATTTCGGAGATGCCGATGTAATGATTGCAGGTGGAACCGAAGCAGCGTTGACACCGACTTCTGTAGGCGGTTTTTCCAACGCCAAAGCACTGAGTCGAAGAAATGATGACCCGCAGGCGGCGAGTCGTCCTTGGGACTTAGGGCGCGATGGATTTGTAATGGGCGAGGGCGCCGGTGTAGTGGTTTTGGAAGAATTCGAGTTTGCAAAGAAAAGAGGTGCCAGAATTTACGCTGAACTGGTGGGATTCGGACTGAGTGGTGATGCCTATCACATGACCAGTCCCTCACCAGATGGATATGGCGCTAAACGGTGTATGATGAATGCGTTGCGAAATGGTGAGGTGAATATAGATGAGGTAGACTACATCAACGCGCACGGAACCTCAACGCCCCTGGGCGATCTCGCAGAAACGGTCGCGGTCAAGGAACTGTTCGGAAATCATGCTTACAGACTGGCAATGAGCTCGTCAAAGTCGATGATTGGTCACCTGCTCGGCGCGGCAGGTGGCGTTGAAGCAGTTTTCTCCGTTCTCGCCATCCATCATCAAGTTGCGCCTCCAACTATTAACCTAGATGATCCAGATCCCGAATGCGATTTGGATTACATACCGGATGGCGCTAGAGAAATGAAGATCAGAAACGCGCTTTCCAATTCATTTGGTTTTGGAGGAACAAACGGAACACTCATATTCAGAAAATTCGACTAAATATTTGACTACGCAACACCTGTGCCGGTGTTGAATTAACGACCTGCCGATTGGACCCTAACAAACATTGGCTACCAGACGAAACAAATCCAGAAAATCACGACCGCTGTTGAGACTCATCCAGCTAGGTTCTTTGCTCGTTTTCTGTTTTGCGTTATTTGCAGGTTACGAAATTACCCGACCTCTTCACATACCGAATGACAGAATCTACTCTCTGGCGCAAGGGCAGAATGTCTCGGATTTTGCCCGTAATTTGCGAGAAGACGGCTACGTGAAGAACAGCAAGATCGTAATCTGGACTGCACGAATTGGGAATATTGACCGGAAATTCAAGGCCGGTGAGTATCGCTTCGACCCGGACGATAACTTACTCGATGTGTTTGATGACATCGTAAATGGAAGGTCTGTTGTCCATACAGTCCAATTTATCGAAGGTTGGACATTCAATGACTTCCTGGAAAAATTAAGGTCAATACAAAACATCGAGCATACTTTGGCTGACGTTCCCTATGATGAAATCCTAAGTTCTCTGCAAATAGCTCAAGAACATCCCGAAGGATGGTTTTTTCCCGATACCTACAACTACAGTACTGGTCAAACAGACGCGGTAATTCTGCACAACGCTTACAAAAACATGAAGCGAAGTCTTGAAAGAGAATGGGAAAACAGACGTACAGATCTTCCGTATAAGACAGCATACGAGGGATTGATCGTTGCGTCCATCATTCAGAAAGAATCCAATGTCATATCGGAATACCCGATAATTGCAGGTGTAATTGTCAATCGCCTGCTAAAGCGGATGCGACTCCAAATGGACCCGACCGTAATTTACGGGCTCCATGAATTTGACGGTGTTCTGAAAAAATCCCATTTGAATACTGATACTCCATACAATACCTATACGCGCTACGGTTTGCCACCTACACCAATTGCAATGCCGGGATTGGAAGCATTGCGTGCGGCAGCAAATCCTGCTGACACCAGTGCCTTGTATTTTGTCGCACAAGGCGACGGTACGCACAAGTTCTCTGATACCATTGACGAGCATGTAAAAGCAGTTCGCGAGTATCGAAAGAAGACAAGCGAACAATAAATTTTACATATTAATTTTAATATCAAATATTTGTACTAAATTTTTGAATCAGAATATTAAAGGAAAATTCATTACAGTCGAAGGAATTGATGGGGCAGGAAAGACTGCACTTGTATCAACTGTCGTCTCAACGATCCAATCCGCCGGCATTGACATCATTACGACTCGAGAACCGGGTGGTACATCTTTGGGCGAGCAGTTGCGCAACCTGGTACTGACACCAGAAAATGATTTCTGCGCGGACGCGGAAGTTCTCACTATATTTGCTGCTCGCGCGCAACATCTTGATCAACTCATCTTACCTGAGTTACATGCCGGTAAATGGGTACTGTGCGATAGATTCACTGATTCCACATATGCCTACCAGGGAGGCGGACGTACTGTCGATAATCAACGTATCGGTGTAATTGAAGAGTGGGTTCAGGGTGATTTTCGCCCTGATCTGACTTTGCTATTGGATGCGGCTACCGAAACGGGGCAATCTCGAATCCGTAACAACAACGGATCTTTGGACCGGTTTGAAATGGAGGATCTTGATTTTCACGAACGAGTCCGAGAGACCTACCATGAAATTGCTGCGAAGGAACCCGATAGAGTCAAGGTAATTGACGCCAATAAAACAGAACTCGAAGTCTGCAACATTGCCCGCGATCTGATGAACAATTTCCTTGCGACATCTCATGGTTGAAATTCCTGAACTGTTGCCCTGGCACAGCACAGCATGGAGCACATTAACAAAGTCATTTGACCGAATTGCACATGCAACGCTTCTGACGGGGAGTCCGGGAGTCGGTAAATTCCAGTTCGCATCACGAATGGCAATGGCACTGTTATGTGATGCAAGCGAGAGCCGACCTTGCGGAAATTGCAGAGGGTGTCACTTGTTTGGAGCGGCAACTCACCCCGACTTGCATGTGATCACGTCTGAGTCGATGCTGGAGTCTGTCGTACCATCAATGCTAGCCTATACTCACCGTTATCTCGACGACGAAAGCGCTCGCTCCAAGCGTAAGACCGTTCGTTCCAATATCCTGATATCACAAGTCAGAGCACTGATTGAGCAGGCCAATACCGCGTCACATATCTCAAAGAACAAGGTGTTTCTGATTGCGCCGAGCGATGCCATGACCGACAGCGCGTCCAATTCACTCTTGAAAATCCTTGAAGAGCCCGCAAAAGATAACTATTTCTTTTTGATCACAGAGAATGTTCAAAATCTTTTACCCACAATCGCCAGCCGTTGCCAGATATTTCACATGAGTGACCCTCAAGAGAATCAATCCAGACAGTGGCTTTCAGGACAGGAATTAAGCAATCAGGAAATAGACCTGATTATTTCTTTGCAAAAAAGTCCACTTCTTGGATTGCGTATGTTCAGAAATAATGTCTTGGAGAATTCAGAAAAATTAAACAAATTGGTAGTCAGCGCGCTCCATCCAACCAGCAAGGAAGATATGCTTACTTTAGTCAAATACGCAATTGAAGCGGGGGAGAGTGAGAGTCTTTTGACATTGCAACAGTTAATTGCCAGCTTAGTCAAGTCCAACCTGACAAGTAAATCTGAACCAATACGTGAAGGTTCCGACTTCGAATCGACCGCGAAATCGCTTGATGTGTTTAAAATGCTATTTCTCTACGATCATATAGGCAAAGTCAGGCAAGAAATGCGGGATGGGTCACTGGACCGGAATCTGGCCGTAGAGGATGTTCTATTGGCATTTGGAAATATCGATAGAGCAGGGTAGCAGATAGTAATTAAATTTTATAAATTACTTTAATTCTTTTATTTTTATCTCTGAAAAATAATGTTATTAGCAGACAGCCATTGTCATATAGATTTTCCGCAATTCGATGAAAAATTCGACGAGATTCTGGTAGAAGCAAGAAATATGGACGTAGGGTACATGCTTTGTGTATCCGTAAATATTGAAGACTTCCCAAGAATTCTGTCAATGAGTTACCAGTACGATGAGATTTATGCGTCAGTAGGTGTTCATCCAAACACTGTCGATGCTGAAGATCCCAGCGTAGTACGCCTGGTTGATTTGGGACGCGACCCTAATGTCGTCGCCATCGGAGAAACCGGACTGGATTATTTTCGAAGTTCAGGTGAACTCGACTGGCAGCGGGAGCGGTTTGCGAGACACATAGAAGCTGGGAAAATCCTCAAGAAACCCATCATCGTGCACAGCCGCGAGGCTCCGGATGATACGATCAGAATTCTAAAAGAATGTGATGCAGGCGAAGCTGGTGGTGTAATGCACTGCTTTACCGGTAACTACGAAATGGCCAAATCTGCTATGGATCTGGGATTCTATATTTCCTTTTCAGGAATTGTCACTTTCAAGAATGCGGCTGATCTTGCGGATGTGGCAAGGAAAATTCCGATGAAGCGGATGCTGATTGAGACTGACGCACCTTATCTCGCACCAGTCCCCAGACGAGGAAAAGAGAATCAACCCGCTTTTGTGCGTCACACCGCGGAATTTCTCGCTGATCTCAAAGGAATGGAATTGGAAGATTTCGCCGAGACAACTACGGAAAACTTCCTAGATCTATTCAAAATTCACTAACAAAGTCCACTTTTCCAGCTGAAATTTAAAGTGGAATCTTCTGCGGTCGATATTGCCGACAAACAATTAATTTGTAGTGAATTGTGTATCATAAGTTGTCGGTCTCGTGACTTATATTAAAGTGTTAACAACAACCCAAATTTCGGGAGAATTTTTAGATGAAATTGAGGAAATTAGTTACAGTTTTGATGTGTGCAGTAGGAATAAACTTCTCTAGTATTGCCAGCGCAGCGGATGTTATCATCGGTGTTCCCAACTGGCCGAGTGTTGCTGCGACTGCAGACATACTGAAACGCATTATTGAGGATAACCTTGGACTGGAAGTCGAATTGCAGTCTGCTTCAAATCCAATCATCTTCGAGGCGATGGATCAGGGGCGGATGCATGTACATCCGGAAGTATGGTTGCCGAATCAGCAGAATCTCCACGACAAATATGTCGTAGATCGAAAAACTGTACTTATGAACGAGTACGGTGTTCCTTCTTCACCTGGTGAAATGTGTGTGACCGATACCACTGCTGAACGAACTGGAATCAAGGATATTCAGGAGTTGGCCGATCCCGATATGGCAAAACATTTCGACACTGATGGCGATGGATTGGGTAATATTTGGATTGGAGCGCCTGGTTGGGCGTCAACCAACATTGAGATGATTCGAGCGAAAAGTTATGGATACGATGTGACGATGAACTTAGACGTGATGGATGAGACTCTGGCTCTAGCCAATGTCGATGCCGCTGTAGCAAACAACACGAACATTGTCTTCATGTGCTATACGCCACATCATATGTTTTCGTTATACAACCTGATACCACTAACAGAACCTGCATATGATCCAGAGAAATGGGTTGTTATTCAGCCTACTGACGATCCTGACTGGCTTGAGAAATCTTCTGCCCCGGTTGCCTGGGATAAAGCAACCCTGCACATCATGTTCGCTTCTACTTTACCGGAGGAACAACCTGAGGTGGCCAAGTTGCTTTCCACCATTCAATTCACTGCGGATCAGCTGGCAGCAATGACACTGGCAGTTGTGGTAGAGAAAACGAGTACTCCAGATTATGCGGAAGAGTTTGTCACTGCTAACTCGGACCTGATCGACAGCTGGCTATAACTAATACAGAACTCTGCATTCGAGAAGAGTGATGCTTTGATGGGGCATCACTCTTTTTTTGTGCTCCAGGCATGATATACAGCGTCACTAAATGCCCTGTATCGATAGACTTGATGATGACTGGCAAATTCGGCGGTGCCAGTCTCAGTTAACCAATCCGATATGAAGAATGTTCGGCTGAACGGCAATGTATCCGGTACGAGTCGAAATCTGAAGGAAACCGAAATCAAACGCTTACCATGAACCGTCGTATACAAACCCGTCAGAAAGGCGGTGCAGGGGAGAATGCAGAAGTAATCCCACCACCTACCCGACCGATGTTTTTCAGGAGACGATGCATTTGGGTAGTATGTCTCGGAAGGTTTTTGAATCGACATTTATATTCGGGTAATCGAGGCAATCAATCAGCGTCACACGCTGTAGTATCGTTTTGTTTTCTGCTTGTAGTGACCTTGGATAATTCTATCAATCACCATAGCGCAAAACAGAATCGCCAATCCGGCTAGAATACCTTGACCTTTAGCAGCGTACTGCAGTGCAATCAACACGTCCTGCCCCAGCCCTTTGGCACCAATCAATGATGCGATTACGACCATAGAAAGACACATCAAAATCGTCTGATTGATTCCAGTCATGATGGATGGCATCGCTAAAGGTAGCTCTATGTCCTTGAGCAGGGTGAAATTTGTGCAACCGAATGCAAGCGCAGCTTCCTTGGTGGTATGAGGTACACCGCGAATACCCAACGCAGTCAGGCGGATTACAGGGGGCATTCCAAAAATCAAGGTTGCCAATACGCCAGGTGGCTTACCCGTTCCGAAAAATGCGATGATAGGAATGAGATAGACGAATGCCGGCATCGTTTGCATGAAATCCAGCACGGGTAATGCTGCATTGTATGCGCGATAATTCTTGCCGAACCAGATTCCCAAAGGAATACCGAACAGCAGACATAGGAATGCTGCGGCACCTAGCAGCGCTACTGTAATCATGCTGGTCTCCCACAAGCCAAGCAATCCAAGGTATGCCAGAGAAGCCGCTGTAAATACGGCCACACGAATTCCAGCCAAACGCCAGGCGGTCACAATGATTACGGTTATGACTACCGGCCATGGTGTTTGCACGAATACAGTTTCCAGTCCATCCAGCACGCTTCTGATTGCCCAGACAATGGAATCAAATGCGCCAGCTCCTGACGATGACAACCAATCGAAGCCTTCTTCCAGTATTTTGGCTACAGGGGAGAAGTATTCTTTCTTTTCAACCGGAAAGCCAAGGGTGTACGGTTCCAGACCCGGAGCAATCTTGCCGACTGTAAACCTATATAACGTCAAAGGTACGATGGCGAGCCAAAGAATTCCACCAAATATCGCACGACCCCAATTGAGTCCGACTGACACTGTATCTGGTTCCGCACGCCACGTGACATACTGGCGCTCATATCTCATATTCGCATAGTATCCTTGTATAACTCGTAATACAACGAAGACAGTCAATCCAATCATGAGAAACACGAAAGCACCTTGTGCGGCAAATTCAACCTCCACGTTCAGTTGATCAACCACCTTTTGCAGATTCTCTGCTCGCGTGAGTAAATTCGCCGCTTCATCGGGATTTGCCGAGATAACTTGCTGATACTTTTCCATAATCGAGTCAATTCTCGGTTGAATTTTCTCGATTCGAGCCAACTGTCCTGCTCCTAGCTCACCCCATATGCCTTTACCCAGTTGTACCAAAGCTAGAATCTCGAGTACGAGAAAGGTCCAAAAATATCCCCATAAGCCACGCGCAGCACCCCAGAATGGACCTACAATGGCAGCCATCCAATTCCAAGAAAATGGGAACTTGGTAACCGATTCGATTTTCTCGAATTCTCGAATGTAATAGTCATGATTGGTTCTGACAAATTCGCTGACGGTACCAGCTGAATGACCCTTGTCAACTTGAGTTAGCTCGTTCTGCATCAGATGTCTCCTTCATAATTAAATTTGAGCAGCGTCACATGCCCGCGCTTTGCATCTTCAGCGCAACTGTCTCGCTCGCAAAAAATTGGACACGAGCTATGTGATAATACAGTTTATCAATTATGGAGGAAGTTCCTCGAACATTCACCCAGGAGGTGTCAAATTCATTGGATTAGGACGACAATGAATAATTGCTTCAAATAAATTTGGTATATACTTTTTTTAATATTTTTAATATCTTTAACCTAACGTGGAGTTGTAACTATGCATATGAAAAAAGCCATAATTGGCTCAATTCTTGCTGCAAGCATCGGAGTATCTGGTGCAGCTACGGCAGCAGACATGGTGCTCGGTGTTCTGAATTGGCCATCCGCCAAAGGGACTGTTGAAATTCTCAAGCATATCATTGAGGAAAATTTTGGTTTGGAAGTCGAACTTCAGAACGGAACCAATCCGATCGTATTTGAAGCGATGGATTCGGGCAGCATGCATGTCCATCCCGAAGTATGGATGCCAAACCAGCAAAATTTGTATGACACATATGTCGTTGGAAAGAAATCGGTCGTCGCAAACGAGAATGGCGTGCCTGCGTTCCAAGGAATGTGTGTAACCAAAGCTTCGGCTGAACGTACCGGCATCGTCGACCTAGTTGAGTTGTCAGACCCTTCATTTGCGGAACAGTTCGACACTGACGGAGATGGCAAAGGAAACATCTGGATCGGGGCTCCTGGCTGGGCATCGACAAACATCGAGAAAATTCGGGCAAAAAGCTACGGTTACGATGAAACGATGAATCTTGATATCATGGATGAAACCCTTGCGATGGCAAACGTTGATTCTGCGGTAACAAAGGATGAAAATATTGTCTTTTTCTGCTATACCCCCCATCACATGTTTGGATTGCATGAATTGGTGGTCCTAGAAGAACCTGCTTACGATCCCGAAAAGTGGGTTATTATTCAACCGACGGATGATCCGGACTGGTTGGAAAAATCTTCAGCACCGATCGCTTGGGATGTTGCCCATCTCCACATTATGTATTCGGCGCGTCTGATGGAAGATCAGCCTGAAGTCGCTGCATTTCTATCCAATGTCAAGTTCACGACAGATCTTGTATCCGAAATTACTTTCGCAATTGTCGTAGACAAGGTCGATACAGCAGAGTACGCGAAGGATTGGGTAGTCAAATATGCCGACCTAGTGGAAAGCTGGCTGTAGTAGAGAAAAGTCGTTTCACGACTCAAAATTTTATTTTCATATGGAAAGGTGGTATGGCAACGCACCACCTTTCTTTCTTTGTGCTAGGCACAGCGTGCAGCGTTATGGATGGTACTATACAAGTATACGCCGCAGTAGCTCGGTGACTTGCTGGCGCGAGTCAACTGCTGGTGCGACAAGGGGAACGGTTAGCCGAACGGAAAAAACGCCCCGATGAGGTAGAATCTGAAGGAAGTCGAGGGAGGGTAAACCGCTGACCTAACGAATCGCATTCGAGGCGGTTACAGTGAGTGTGAAAGTCAATAGATTCGAAGCCCGATATTTATACGTAAACCGGGACGCATATGCGGCATGCATATTCGGAGATTTCGTAACTTACAACGAAAAAGTGATTTGTAAGGGTACCGATTATTGGAAGAGTTATCTGCTAATTTCCAATATATCTGTAGTATGACCTTACACCAGACATGACTACTCTCATAGTCTGGAACAAACCCTCTAATTTATTGTTATATACTGTTTTTGAAATTTAAATCTAACGTGGAGTTAAAACCAATGAACATGAATAAAACCATAATGGGTTCGATTCTTGCAGCAAGCATTGGATTATCTGGTATCGCGGCGGCGGCAGACGTGGTGCTCGGCGTTCCAAACTGGCCATCCGTTAAAGCGACTGGTGAAATTCTCAAATACATCATTGAGGAAAATTTAGGTGTGGAAGTCGAGATTCAGAACGCAACCAATCCGATTGTATTTGAAGCGATGGACTCGGGCAGTATGCATGTCCACCCGGAAGTTTGGATGCCGAACCAGCAAAATTTGCATGATACCTATGTCACAGATAAGGGTACGGTCTCCATGAATCCGAACGGTGTGGTCGCTTTCCAAGGCATGTGCGTAACTCAGGATACAGCAGACCGAACAGGTATCACGGAACTTGTGTCGTTGACAGACCCATCAATGGCGGAACAATTTGATACTGACGGAGACGGCAAAGGAAATATTTGGATTGGGGCGGCCGGCTGGGCATCAACAAATGTCGAGCGAATTCGGGCAAAAAGCTACGGCTATGATGAAACGATGAATCTTGATGTCATGGATGAATCCCTCGCGTTGGCCCGAGTAGACACCGCAGTTACGAGGGGTGAAAATATCGTATTCTTCTGCTATACACCTCATCATATGTTTGTGTTGCATGATTTGGTACCACTGAAAGAACCGAAGCATGATCCAGCAAAGTGGAACGTATTGCAGCCTACCGATGATCCGGACTGGTTAGAAAAATCATCAGCGCCAATTGCCTGGACTGTTGCCAGACTTCACATCATGTATGCGAGCCGTCTCGAAAAAGACCAACCGGAAGTTGCAAGCTTTCTCTCCAAAGTTAAGCTGAACACAGATTTAGTAACCGAAATGACTTACGCTGTCATAGTTGATAAACGAGATATGGCAGAGTTTGCAAAGGAATGGGCTGAAAAAAATTCCGAACTCGTCGAAAAGTGGTTGAAGTAACAGAGTGAATTCGCTTTTGTCGATCTAATTTAATTCTTCAATCGAAAGGTGATATTGCGGAATATCACCTTTCTTTTGTACCTAACTTAGCGATCTACAACCCGAAATGGGTGAGGACTCAAATCTGCGTTCCGACATCAGAAAATTCAAACGTGACTTGTTGACGCACGTCAAATGAATCCAGTGTGATATGTGCTCGGTGTGCGATAAACAGACAGCAGCAAGCGGTTCTCAACGTTTCCTGAGTGCTGAAGCGTATTTCCTCTGGGAATCCTTTAAGTTACATTGGGCGGATTAATTCTGCTTCAAAAATTCTAAACGCGAATTCCTGTAGCAATCGACTTCGAAGTGAATTGGGTTGGGTTTCAAATAAACGAGCATCGGACCGGATGTACCATTGTGGACAAATTGAATAGCAAGACTTGCAGTCGCTAGAAATTCCGAGATGGACGACGGATTCAACCTGGATTTGCAATTCAGTTCAGACAAGGGTATGGGTCACCCTTGTCTGAACAAACTCAATCTATAAATTTCCAGTGTCCACAAATTTCTGCTAATTCCATTCGCCATACAGGCTTATTTTGCATAGCGTTGAGTTTTCTGCCTATAGTGTCCCTGGATGATTCGATCAATTACCATTGCACAGAATAGAATGGCAAGACCTGCCAATACACCTTGGCCCTTGGCGGCGTACTGCAAGGCGTCCAGCACATCTTGGCCCAATCCTTTTGCTCCGATCAGTGATGCGATTACTACCATAGATAAACACATCAGAATCGTCTGGTTAATGCCTGTCATTATGGATGGCAGCGCAAGTGGAATTTCAATGTCTTTCAGCAAAGTCCACTTCGTGCAACCGAACGCCCTTGCCGCTTCCTTGGTAGTTTCCGGTACACCGCGAATGCCCAGTGCAGTCAGGCGAATGACAGGTGGCATGCCGAAGACAAGTGTAGCCAGTACCCCGGGTGGTTTACCTGTGCCAAAAAATGCAATGATCGGAATCAGATAAACAAATGCGGGCATGGTCTGCATAAAATCAAGAACCGGCAACGCTGCGTTGTAGGCTTTCTGGTTCTTGCCAAACCACACACCAAGTGGAATACCAAATAGCAGACACAAAAATGCCGCAGCACCCAACAAAGCAACCGTAATCATGCTGGTTTCCCACATGCCAAGAAACGCGAGATAGGCCAAAGAAGCGACAGTAAAAATTGCCACACGAGGGCCTGCCAAGCGCCACGCCAACACTACAATGACCGTCATGACGACGGGCCACGGCGTATCGACGAACACTGTTTCAAGTCCATCGAGAACCGCGCGAATGCTGAAAACGATACTGTCGAAGGCGTCAGCTCCTGCCACAGAGAGCCAGTCAAACCCTTCTTCCATTTTGTTGGCTGTCGGTGAGAAATAGTCTCTCTTTGCCACAGGGAAGCCCAAGGTATAGGCTTCAAGTCCAGTTGCAATTTTCGCGACTGTAAATCGATAAAGAGTCAACGGTACAATGGCGCCCCACAAGAGCATGGAAAATAAAACTCGGTTCCAACTTAGATCGGTGACTATCTTTTCCGGTTCAGCTCTCCACTGCAGGTACTGTTTTTCGTATCTCATATTCGCATAGAAACCTTGAAGTACGCGCAATGCAATCAAGACAACTAATCCGATGATCAGGAACAAAATAGCTTCCTGAGCGGCTGCTGTCGCCTCAGCTTGTAGCCGGTCTGCGACTTTCTGCAGATTTTCTGCTCGTGTTAGATAGCCCGCAGCATCCTCGGCATTTGTAGACAATGTATTCACGTACTGGGACATAAACTCTTCAATCTTTGGCCTCATTTTCTCTATTCGTGCGAGTTGTTCCGCACCTAATTCGCCCCAGATACCTTTGCCTATCTGCACCAAAGCGAGGAGTTCAAGAACTGTGAATGTCCAAAAATAGCCCCATAGGCCACGAGAAGCAGCCCAAAAAGGACCGCAAATCGCAGCCATGGTATTCCAGGAATATGGAAATTTTATAGTCGACTGAATCTTGTCGAATTCTTTGGCGTAGTATTCTGCATTGTCACCTGCAAATTCTCTGACTGAACTGCTCAGAGTATCAGGTTCCGCTGTAATTCCAGATTCTTGCATTATTCTTTCCCCCCTTTAATACCCTTTAGAAGAGTAGACTTATCTACTACACCGACATCTCTACCATCATCTGTAATCACCACTGGCTGAGATGTTGCTGCTGAAATGTCGATCAAACCACTTAGGTCGGTTTCATGAGAAGTACGAGGAGATAAAGATAAATCTTCGTGTGGTTTTACCTCGTATTCACCGATTTTTTGCATGATCGTATGTGCAAAAATTAATTTGAGTGTCGAAATCCCCTCAACAAAATCTGTAACGTACTGGTCAATGGGATTGGTCACAATTTCTTCCGGAGTTCCGATTTGAACAATTACGCCATCCTTCATAATTGCGATACGATTGCCGATACGAATCGCTTCATCCAAGTCGTGGGTAATGAAAACCGTTGTTTTATCAAGGTCTGTAGACAGTGCCATGAACTGTTGCTGCAACTGACGGCGAATAAGCGGATCAAGTGCGGAGAACGGTTCGTCCATAAGCAACACTTCCGGATCAGATGCCAAAGCCCGTGCCAGTCCAACTCGTTGCTGCATCCCTCCAGACAACTCGCTGGGAAACCGGTCTTCGTAACCATCCAGATTAACTTTATGGAGGCACTCTTGAGACACATCCCAACGCTTCTTCTGAGATTCTCCCTGCACCTGTAATGGGAAAGCGACATTGTCACGTACCGTGAAGTGCGGAAACAATGCCATGTGTTGAAATACCATCCCAATGTGCGCAGCTCTGAGTTTTCGCAATTCTTCATCACTGAGCCCCATCACATCAACTCCGAGAACTTTAATTTCTCCGGCCGTCGGTTCAAGGAGTCGGTTGAGATGGCGAACCATCGTCGATTTTCCTGAGCCTGATAATCCCATCACGCAAAAGATCTCGCCACGACTGACTGTAAATGTACAATCTGCAACGCCAACGACACAACTGAATTTTTCCAAGACTTCAGGCTTTCCCAAACCTTCCTCCTTGATTGCGGTCATTGCCTCATCAGCTCGATCGCCGAAAATCTTCCAAACATCTTTTAGATCAATTACAACTTCTGACAATCTACTGTCCCCCTTCATATTCCTAGTATTAATTATTTTAATTCTACTCTATTGAATTATCAGTGCAAGTTTAATTCTTGATTCTCAGTAATATACCGTCAGAAACTTTAATTCGGTATATCGACAAACAAAGGTTACCGAGAAACAAACTGACTCGCAAGTGGCTCACTGGAGGTGTTCATCCATATTGCCTTGGGCCGGGTATAGTCGTAAATTGCCTGAAATCCTCCTTCTCGCCCATAGCCTGAATACTTCATTCCACCACATTCGGCAATTGGCGAAATCGCACGGTATGTGTTTACCCAAATGATTCCCGCATTGACCCGATTCGCCACACGTAATGAGCGGGCGCTATCGCGTGTGAAAATCCCTGCTGCTAGACCGTACTTCGTATCGTTGGCCATCTGAATCGCTTCCTCTTCATTTTCAAATCGGAGCACGCTGAGCACCGGACCGAATAATTCGGTATCGACTATCCGCAAATCCTGGCGTGGACAGTCGATAATTGTAGGTTCGAAGAAATAGCCGTCGAGCCCTTCTGGCTGTCTCCCACCACAGACTAATCGACCGCCTTCAGTCTGCGCGAACGCGACTTCTCGTTTACAGTTTTCCAACTGTTTGACGGTGCACAATGGTCCCATCTGAGTCTCCTCATTCATTGGGTCGCCGATCAGAATATTTTCCGCTTCGGCAGCCAATCGTTGCAGAAACTTGTCAGCGATACCGTTTTGAAGATACAGACGCGAGCCCGCGACACAACTTTGTCCGGACGCACCGAATATGGCACCAAGTGAACCATTCACCGCACTTTCAAAATCTGCATCGTCGAATACGATCACCGGCGACTTACCGCCGAGTTCAAGTGAAAGTTCAGCAAAATTACTAGCGGAATTCTTCACCACCTCATGTGCAGCGACCGGACCACCAGTAAAAGCAATCCGCGAAACCAGTGGGTGGGAGGTCAGCGATTTACCACACGGGTTTCCATGCCCGGTGATCAGGTTGACGACACCTGGGGGAATTCCAGCCTCTGCGATCAGTTTTCCAAATTCCAGCATTGCAGCTGGTGCGAACTCGGATAACTTGAGAACTATGGCATTTCCTGCGGCCAGGGCAGGGCCGATCTTGATTGAACTGAGAAACAATTGGGAGTTCCACGGCACCACACCCGCGATCACACCTAATGGCTCACGTCGTGTAAATACAAACATATCAGGCTTGTCAATCGGCAAAGTATCGCCATGGACCTTGTCTGCACATCCGGCATAGAACGTATAGTACTGCGCGACGTATTTCGCCTGCCATCCGGTCTCCTTGAACATTTTTCCCGTATCTTTGCATTCTATGCTACCGATATCCTCCGATCTTTCAATCAGTAAATCGGCAAGCCTGCGCAAGCAATGACCTCGTTCGGTCGGTGACATCGAGGCCCAGGGGCCTTCGCTATATGCCCGATAAGCAGCTTGAACCGCCTTGTCAACGTCGTCTGCTGTCGCTTCCGGAACGATTGCCCATGGCCGACCCGTAGACGGATTGACACTCTCAAACACTCCACCATCAGAGGCCTTGACCCACTCACCATCGATGAGCATTCGATATTTTTCTAATTCAGACGTTTTCATAGTTCACTTGGAGTTAAATGAGTTTAGAAATACTTGATTCGCTTCGTTTCCGTATCAAAATCTAAGAATGCAATTTGTATTGAAAATTCAAAATTCGGGACACTTCAATTTATATAGGAAAGACCACCGTTGTTTCGTTGATTTTTTAATGAGAATCCAATCATGTGTTTTAATTGAGGGTGTGGAAGTGCAAGAAACTTACATCACGAATTCCGAATGCATAACGAAAAACATTTGATACATAATTGATGATGAAAGATGCTTTTCATCTTTTTCAATTGACCAAAGACGAAACGCTGAACAAATTTACATCCACTAAGGAGATACTGCGTTGACTACCCAATCCAATTCAACTGAAAAGCGCATGCGACGCCACAATTCGATGATTGACAGCCTTTACTGGTGGGGCATCCCTACGTTTTTTCGATGTCCTGCAATTCAGGACCCAACAGAATGTGACATTGCACTTGTTGGGGTCCCTCACTCAACTGGAAACGGAACTACTGAACGGGACCAACACCTGGGACCGCGAGCAGTTCGAAATGTTTCCGCACTTGGCAGGCGTTGCCACAAAGAATTTCATCTGGACCCTTGGTCGGACTTCCGGATAGCGGATCTTGGCGATGTGCCGCTACCCGAAGCCAACAATAATGAAAGATGTATCGAAGACATCTGCAACTTCTACAAGAATATTGATACCGCCGGCGCAAAACCGGTTTCGATAGGAGGCGACCACTCAATCACCGGTGGCATACTGCAGGCGATCGCTGGGGAAGGGGCGAATGTGACAAATGGGGAGAAAGCAGTCCTACTGCATTTTGATGCCCATACGGATGCCTATCATAACCTTGACCATTTTCTGGGCGCAGTCAAGTCAGCTGCGCACTGGGCAAGTTATCTGGTGAGGGACGGGCATGTCGATCCTGAACATTCAGTTCAGGTCGGTATTCGCGGTAACGTCCGGTCACTTGACTGGCTTGAGCCGAGCTACGATCTCGGGTATGAGGTTATCACAATTGAAAGATATCACGAACTCGGTGCCGAAGCCTGTAAGAAGATCATCAACGATCGAATTGGAAACCGCCCGGTTTACGTGACATTTGATCTGGATTGTTTAGATCCGACAGTTGCTCCGGGAGTTGCAAATCTGGAAGCCGGAATAGAGGGTTTCTATATCAACCAGGTGATGGACTTGATTCGCTGCGTTCGCGGAAAGAACGTGATAGGTGGAGATGTTGTTTGTATCATGCCAACCAAGGATCATCCGAATCAGATCACGTCTTTGGTTGCAAATTCGATAATGTTCGAAATTCTATGTCTCATCGCAGATCGAATGAATTCGGACGGATAAGAGAACAAAACGGATGTTATAGAATTTAAATCAACTTTGCGATTCAATCGTTTGTTTTAGATATTATTCTTTTTGGCTTGGCCATAAACAGCGTTGTTTGTGACCACATAGTCGACACGGTCATCCGCCAATGCATCAGCACATTCAGCGGGACTGTTAATGATGGGTTCTTCGTGAATATTGAAACTTGTATTGATCAGGACAGGAATCCCGGTCTTGCGCTTGTAGCAATCCAGGATATCAAAGTAAAGTGAATTCCATTCACGTCTGATTACCTGAGGTCGAGCTGTATTGTCGACATGTACAACAGCTGGTATACGTTCACGCCATTCCGGGCGAACTGAGCAGGTAATGGTCATGAAACGTGCCGCATAGATGTTCAGCGAGGAAAGTTCAAAAATCCTGGAAGCATCGTCTTCGTCGACGACTGGAGCAAAAGGCATGAATTCAGTGCGCGATAATCTTCTGTTCAATTCGTCATTGATAGATGCATCTGTCGATGACGCCATAATACTGCGAGCACCCAATGCTCTCGGGCCATATTCCATGCGATCGGTGTAGATAGCTACCACTGAGCCTTGTTCAATCAGATCTGCAGCTTTCTCGACTGGCTGATCCGAAATTCTAACCAGGCGATCATCGCGGTTAAATTCCAAATCTGCGGAGTGATCATAGTTTCTTCCGAGATACAGCGTTTCCATGGGTTCACGTTGCCTGAGCCAGTGTCGGAGTCCATCCCGTTGCAGAAGATAATGCAGAACGCCGCCAGCAGCCAAGCCTCCATCGTCCATGGCAGGATAGACAAAGACCTCATCAACGTCACATTGCTCAGCTATCTGTTGGTTCAGGCGAACATTCCCGAATACTCCACCTGCGAGCCCGATTCGACGGGCAGGGTAGTGGTGTAGCAGTTTCCGAATCGATTTGAGCGTATTCGATTCAAGTAACTTCTGAACCGCTGCCGCGACCTCCTCTTTCGCCTCACCGTTTGAAATTTGGAAAATGTATTTTCTCATCGCTCGTCTGCTTTTGAAGTCGCTTGTAACTTCACCTCGCTCATTGACTGAAAAATGACTTGCAAGAAGGTCATGTATTTGTTCGCCTCTCGCTCCTCCCCATGCTGCGAGACCGGTAAGCTTGCCCTCATGCCGGTTGATTTTGTAACCCAGCGCCTTGGTCGCATAACCATAGGCCAGACCCAAACTATCAACCCGTGGTTTCTGGAGCAGACACTCATCGCCACCGTAGATGGTTTCAATACCTGCATTGCGAAAGATCCGATGGCTGTACTGGACATTGTCACCGCCACCATCAGATGTATAGAGCAGAGCTTCATCCCAGTTGGTGTGAAACAGGGTGGGCAACGCATGAGCGAAGTGATGATTGTAGAACTGTATGTCGGTGTTCGGTGCCAGTCCGAATGTCTTACGGAAATTTGAAGTATCAAATATTTGCAGAGAGTCAACGTGACCGGCGCGGTAAATCTCCTCGGGCATCCATCGACGTTTCTCCCTACCAAGGATTAATCGATGCACTTTTTGATCAAAAAATCTTTTATGGAGTCCAGAATGTGTGTACCACTGCGAAGGAAACTTGCCTCGTCCAAGCACAACCGCATCAATATCGCTGCGTCGCGCACCGGCGATTCCCAGACACTCGTCGATTGACTCTTCCGGCACTCTGCCACCGTCTATCTTTCTTCGGGTGAGTCGCTCAAGATGGACGGCAGCGATCATTCTGTAGTCCTCATACAATGCTGCTGTCGCATTGTGTCCCGTGTGAAGCCCAAGAATCAGCATATAGAATTAAAATCGGAGATGTCTGAAAGAATCAAAGGCGGAATTGGTCAGATCTTCACCAATTCAAATAAACCAGTATGTACCAGCATCTACTGTTCTCTCTAGGAATAGGGGATTACAATCGAAATTGCTCTGCGAATTGCAGTGAATATTTTATCAGCAGAACACGGGTGGTAATACAGGTATCTAATGGTGTGAGTTTACCCGGTAACACATCAAGATTTCACACCTGTAAGAATTCAGATGTGATAATTGAATCCGATATGAATACGAGTCGATGACAAGGTAGTGGGCGAATGGAATTTATTCTATCCCTGATTTTGCTTGTAATAATATTTCTGATTGCAAAATCCATCGGTTTCCAGAGAAAACCAATCGGAAAAACCATCGAGGGTACGGCATGGGTAACGGATGGAGATGGAATAAGAGTAAATGGACACGAAATTCGTATCAGTGGTATTGACGCACCAGAATTTGATAAAACCGCGATTCTCTATTCCGGTAAATCAATCAACCACGGTAGTCTCGTTAAGAGCGTACTGATCAAGAAGGTCGGTGGTAAACCTGTTACGGTCAAGGTACAAGGATACGACAAATATGGTCGAGTGCTCGGCGTAGTATATTGCGGCGGAGAGGATATCGGAGCTTGGCTGGTTTCGAATGGAAATGCAATTGCAGCTTATTCGGAGAAATACAAGCACTTACAGCGTGACGCTTCTCGTAGCAGGCGAGGTATGTGGGGATTTAAAAAATTCCATGATCCTCGCGTATGGAGGAATATGCATAAATTTTAAGGGACGATTGAAATGCTATATCTCGTATGAATTCAGTTTGTTTGTAAAATATGTTTCCTATATATTTGATTATATAAAATTATCTTACAATGCCACTTAGAAGGGAATGATTAGGAATTTCGGATTTAGCGAATTTGGAATTGAATCATTGGAACAATAGTTGCTCAATGAATGCTCCACCGGGCAAGTTGAGTTAAGCGACTTCATCGGAAGATACAGTGTTACAGCGAATTTTGCCTATTGAATTGACATCTCCAAGATGTTAATGAAGTAGTACGATGTCGCTTTTTTTCAGCGTTCTGTCGAAAACAAAGGCAGTGTCTGTTGAAAGTTTTGAAGTTCTTTATCTCGTTGACAATGTCTTTTAGGTCGCCTCTGATCCACTCGTGCTTATTTTCAAACTTTTCGCGTATGGTGGAAAGCCAATCCTCTTTCAAATCTTCTTCCCGAAATATGTCTTTGAATCCTACACCTTCGGCATGGAAACCGATAGGCGCAGTGAAATTCTTGTTCTTGTTGAAAGGAGGGTCAAGATAAATCAGGTCGATACAGTCTGAATTTATCCCTTGCAGTATGTCAACATTTTCTTTGCAGAAGATAGTTCGATTCTCAACATTGCATACGCCTGCTTGGCTTAGTTTTGACCGACTGAAGTCTTCAATTGTGCCTTTGTATACACTTTGATTTTCATTTGTCATTTTCAAAGAATCACTATATTCAATTGCAATTTCAAACTAATCTACGACCGAATGACATTTCGATGTCGGCATACTGCGATCGTTTCAAGCATTCGGTGAAGTTCGTTTTGCTCGCAAGTATCGGTAATTCCGACATTTTATTTGAATAACGGCTCCAACCTGCGAAGAATCGGCTTATTCGCAACCGTTGTCTGTACCGTATTTCTGCCAGGATGTCCAACCGTTTGGACAGATAAATCCCCAGTTTCGCACCGCCGGACCTGTGATAAATAGTGTAACCGCAGTTTGACCTGAAGGAAGTTCAATTCTATGTTGAAACTTCGGAGCTCGTACTGTAAATCTTCCGGTTCTTATTTCTCTTTTTCGACCACCTGGAAGATGCTCAATCATTTTGCCTTTCAGCACAACACTGATGGAATACCAGGGGTGATCATGCAGCGCACGATCGTCGTCACTACCAAGAAACTTGTGCAGATAGACATTCAGAACTCTATTACGCGGTAGAAGATAACGACGAATGAGATAATCACTGCCATCAAGTCCGGAAATTCTTCTTACAGTCAGGAAGCCACCGATTCCATTGGGCCTGCGTCTGCTTCCCAGTGCGAGCCAGAGAATCGACACGACTATCAGGATCAAAAAAAGTCCGTTCATTTAAAATCTCTTCACATTTCTTCATTACAATTTCAAGTCTTTATTTTACGCTAATTTGACTATGAACATTTCGAAAATTCACTTCTATGCGTCAGTAACTGACATACTGTTACGAAAAACTGATGTTTAATCTGGAAAACTTGTAGTTTCATCTTGCCAGCACTTCCTCTATCTACTGTTTCGTATAATGTATATTATGTAAAGTAATAAATTTCTTTATCCAGTTTGGCATGATTCCAAACTCGATTTGAAAGCAAAATCAAAACCAGAATATTCTCACCTTTTGGATGTAAATTCCAAGTTACAGGATTTTCTGACTTAGATAGTCTATTCATCTTAATTCCTAAAGAATCCAACCTGAAGAAACAGCCCGTATCCGAACACCTAGTGGGGTCCTGAAAATCGAGTACTCAGCGAAAACTTGAGAATTCGACTCAATGATCAAAACTAAATTGAGTAGAGTCGCCCCCGAATAAAAACTAAATGAGCGGAACTGTGGTTTATAATTTTTCTGCTCACAACAATTTCTTCTATCTCGTAAGGCTAATGTTAATGCCTGTCTATACAATTGGAGTTCAAACATGTTTAAAAAAGCAACTGATGAAAAAGTTGAACAAGATCATCAACAACCAATGCCAACAGAAACGAGGAGTCCTGAAATGAGAATCAAGAATACGCATAAACAATCCTCGTCGAGAAACAATAGTACGGAAACTGTATTAAGCGAGGAAATCACCGTAACTGGAGAAATCAAGGGAAATTCTGACGTAAGTATTTGTGGTAAATTTGAAGGTAATGTGTCTATTCCGAATAACACAGCCACCATTGAATTGTCCGGACTCGCCCAAGCAACCATAAATGCCAATCGCGTTGTTGTTCATGGAACAGTCAAAGGTAATCTTTTCGGTTCTGATAGCGTTCATGTATTATCGACTGGTGTGGTCGAAGGTGATATCAAAGCCGTTAACGTAATTCTCGAAAAAGCGTGTTCATTCAATGGGTCGATTCAAATGTTGACCGACTCACCTCCTTCAACCCAAGGGAAACCGACAGAAAAGAAAATGAAAGCCGATTCTTCTACGAACGCTGACGGAAAGCCATTCACATTGGGCTCTGAACAAAAGACACAGTCCGGGTCAGGATAGCCGGTAAACCATACATACTGAAGTCTTTCGTTATTTCAAATCGGTTTTGGCACTTACATCGTGGGTCAGCGTTGAGGATTCATGTTTTAGTTGAGTTGATGGTTTCTTTGCTGATGCGGCTTGAAACTAACGATACCCAAGACTGCGAAGTAAATGATCATTGTTGAATAACCTATTCCGTAGCAAGAAAAAAAAACACGACGTGGAAATTTCCTCGTCGTCGGACTATCGTGAGCAATTTGCCTCCACTGGACTCAGGGAAATTAACGAATTTTTGCGTCTGAATGACGAAGAGACACATATCATTCTCGACCTCTCGGGCGGAAACCAGTCAATACTTGATTTTTTCTCCAGATTTGATAGTGTTTATCTTGTAGCCAACGCGAAACGCTCCTTCGCATTTTCTCGGATCAATGAGTACACCGAACCTATCGATCCCAACCAGAACAGGTATTCTGAAATATTTCGAGCTGTGCTGCCAACTCGGGTACTCGCGGAAGTCAGTGTAATCCTTACATGGGATTACTTCAATTACATGGAACGTTTTGAAATCATCAATCTGATGCATTTCCTGAGCCCACACTGCCGAGCAGGTACAAAACTATTTGCAATCTCCTGGCTTACCGACACCATTCCAAGCTTACCCGGTGAATTCGATCTTTCCATTGATGATAATGAAATCATGTATGAATTCTCCACCGACGATGTGATTGCCTCACCTGAATACTCGGCTCAGTCATTAGTCGATATGATGCCGAGCTTCATACCCCACAAACTTTCGGTAAACAGGTCCGGTATGCTAGAAGTTCTGCTTGAGTTCAAGCAACTCAATACTTCTCCGAACCCATACGTAATTCCTTCGGCGAAGCTGTCATCATTCGACCCGATCAAATTTGCGTGATCTCAAATTCCAAGCACTATCGAACATAGGATAGTCGCTTGACTGAATCAATCAGGTCTTGAGAATATTCCAGTCCGTCACGAAACGCCGAGATTCGACTCGCCAGCCTCCTCGCCCCCGGGATTCGGGCATTCGGTTCGCTTTCGATCTCGCGCAACAATAGATTTACGCACTCTCCGAAATTTTCGTTGAACTCACTGGCATTCAAACTGATCAGTAGTTGCCCTACGCGAGGCGGTCCACCATCACCGTCGAAAAACGACGATGCCTGAAATCCGAAATTACTTCGAACGAACGCACCTGCCAGTATCTCCACCATGAGTGCCAACGCCGACCCTTTGTTGCCTCCGACTGGATTCAAACCCCCTTCCAATATTTCCTGTGGATCGGATGTCGGCATGCCGCGAGAGTTTACACCCCAGTCCTCTGGAACCCTCTCGCCTCTTTTGGCCGCCAGAACGATTTTCCCACGAGCGGCCATTGAAAGCGAAGTATCGATGATCAAAGGGTCAAGTCCATCAGTTCGGGGACAGGAAAATGCGATTGGATTGGTTCCCAAAATAGGACGTCCACCTCCCGCTACCGCCATTGCCTTCGGAGTATTGGCAAACATAATAGATATAAATCCCGCGCGTGCGAGCTTTTCGACAGGATGCCCCATAACGCCACAATGATGAGAACCGACAATGGCTGCTACTGCAACACCCTGCACTGCGCAAATATCGGTCAGACTATCAATTGCGAGCTCAATAGCGGGATATGCAAACCCATCGTTCGCCATAACCTCAATGCTCGAGGGGTTCACTCTTCGAATAGTTGGCTTGATGTGCCCGTTTACTTTCGAACTTCTCAGTTGCTTGACGTATGAGGGAACCCGCTCCAATCCGTGGGATCTCTGAGCGTCAGCGTCAGCGAGCACCAACGAGTAAGCCACGCAATCAGCTACTTCAATTCTCGTGCCGTTGGACTGAAGAGCATCGGATGCAAGTAATTTTGCATGCTCGAATGAAAGAATCGAAGTTGATTTCAAAATTAACGAATATTCGGCCGAAGAACAATTTTCGGTGATGCGACCTCTCCTTGAATCAATTCCTGAAAAGATCTGGAACCTTCTGCCAAAGACCGTTCATCAACCCAATCCAGAGATCCAATTTCACCATTTTGGATCTTCCGGGCGGCGACTCGAAAATCCAACGCCGTATAGGTGTAGGTACCAATAAAAGTCACTTCTGCAAGCGTCATTTTACGGACATCCATTTCACCTTTGGTATCACCTAGACCAATGTGCATGACCACGCCCCCGGCTTTGATTGCCTGAATGGATGATCGCCTGGTGTGTTCGTTGCCAACTGCATCCAGAACCGTATCAAATCTGTCTGATTCAAATCCGGTCTTCAAGGGATCGACAACCTCGCACAAGCCGAGTTTTTCGATCGTGGTTCTTCGTTCGGCATTGGTTTCGGCCAGAGTGATATCTTTACAACCATAATCCAACAGAAAATATACACAAAAAAGCCCGACCGCACCGCCTCCGACAACCAAAGCCGACCCTTCCGAAATAGGTCTGGCTGCAACTTTTTCGACCAACCTGACAGCATGTAGTGAAACTGCAGCGGGTTCAGTCAAAGCTAATTTTGTGGCATCACTATCTGCTGACACCTGCACGACATTCTTTGTAGGAATTGTGATAAATTCGGCGAATGCGCCGGGTCGGTTCATTCCGATGAGTTTGCGATCCTTGCAAAGATTGGTCAACCCGTTGACACAATCGTCACATTCACCACAAGTAATCAATGGATTCAGTACTGCTTTAATACCGGCTCCGGGGCCTTCAATGACGGTTCCACAAACTTCATGACCGAGAATCAGTGGAGGCACCCTTCTGCTGTCATGTCCAAGATATGCGTGCAAATCCGACCCGCATATTCCGACCGCGTCGATCCTGACCAGCGATTCGTCAGCAACCAGATTTGGTTTCATTTCATTGCGGTACTCGACGGTATTGGGCGCGGTATAAACTAAAGCTTTCATAAATACTTACCTAGATAGGTTATTTCGCGGTGAACCCGCCGTCAACATTCAGAATCTGACCTGTCACATAGTCAGATGCGGGCGAAACAAGAAAGATAATTGGTCCTCGAAGATCTGCCATTTCGCCGTTTCGTCCGATTGCGGTACGGGTCGCCATTTCATTCATCGTGTTCGGATTATCGAATACAGGTGCGGTTAGAGCAGTCTTGAAAAAACCCGGTGCGATGGCATTGCACATTATGCCGTAAGGTGACCAACATTCAGCCATAGCCCGGGTAAGTTGCGCCACGCCGCCTTTTGATGCGCCATAAGCGATACCGTTAGCGAACGCTCGCGATGACTGCAACGAGGCAACATTGATCACCCTACCCCAACCATTCTCAATCATCGAATCGATGAATTTTCTGGCAAAGAAAAACGGTGTGGTCAAATTAAGGTTGATGGTGTCGTCCCAGCTATTCCAACTGACATTGTCATACGATTCCCTCCGATTGACACCCGCCGCATTGACGACAATTTGCGGTGTTCCGAAACAATCGGTAACCCGCTCGCAACAATCACCAATGCTGTCACGGTCTGTCAGGTCCGCGTCTACCCAATCGACTGAGCCGCCTTGTTCGGTTATGCGCTTTGCCTCACGACTGAGTAGTTCCTTTCGCCTGGCGAGAAGTACCACCTTAGCCCCTGCATCGGCTAAAGTCTCACCTATGAAAAGACCTATTCCACTGCTGGCACCGGTTACAACCGCCACCCGGTCGCTAACGTCGAACAGTGACGAAACCAACACTATCCTCAACTCACCGGTTTCAATTTGAATTCCTCTTCCGGAAAATATTTTGCCAATCTATCGTCGCCTGTGAGCGCATGTGCCTCCATTCCCTCAAGCCTGGAAATTCGCGCAGTAACTGCCCCGACACTTCGATTGGCATTTCGATTCATTTTCTGGTAGGTTACGGTCTTGAGGAACTTACCCACACTCAAGCCACCGGTGTACTTCGCGGCACCACTTGTGGGTAAAATGTGGTTGGTGCCTGAGCATTTGTCACCATAGGCAACTGTAGTCTCCTCTCCCAAGAACAACGAGCCGTAGTTGGAAAGATTGGCCAACCACCACTGCAGATCCTCAGCCTGTACCTCAAGATGCTCAGGTGCATAGTCATCACTCAACGCGACTGCTTCTTCGCGGGTATCGACAACCGAAATTTCCCCGAAATCAGCCCATGCCTTGCATGCAGAACTCCGGTTCGGTTCCGGCAATCGATCAATATACTTCGGTAGCAAGTTTTCTACTTCCGTTGCGAATTCACGTGAAAACGCGATCAGCCATGCAGGCGAATCAGGACCGTGTTCCGCCTGGCCAATGAGATCTGACGCAACGATTTCCGGATCGGCGGAATCGTCTGCAATAACCAGAATTTCTGTAGGTCCGGCGAACAGATCGATGCCAATCTCACCAAACAGCAATCGTTTTGCTTCCGCGACAAATCGATTGCCGGGTCCGACAAGGATGTCGGCGCGATGCCCGGTAAAGATTCCAAATGCCAATGAAGCGATTCCTTGCACGCCACCTACAGCCATGATTGTATCGGCACCACATACAGAAGCTGTGTAGGCAATAGCCGGATTGACACCGATGCCTGGTTTGGGCGGGGAACACGCAATCACATTTTTAACACCCGCCACTTTCGCCGTGGTGACACTCATGACTGCGGATGCCACATGAGCGTATCGCCCACCTGGTATGTAACATCCGGCCGTATTGATCGGAATCAGTCTCTGACCCGCGATAAGGCCTGGCGCAAGCTCAATCTCAAATTCATTGAGACTTGCCAGCTGCTGCTCTGCGAACTGTTTAACACGCTGATGCGCGAACTGTATATCCTCTTTGAGAGAATCATCAAGGTCACGTTCGATTCTGGCAATTTCCTCCGGCGTCATGACAATCGGACCTGTCCAATTATCCAGATTGCGTGCATATTCACGAACTGCCTGCTCACCTCCCTCTCGGATGGTGTCCAGCATCTCTCGGACTATAACGATAACCTTTTCGGTTTCGCCGTGATCATTGCCGTTTGTCTCAATCGTTCTTTTCTTTACTGTAACAACTGCCATAGCAATTCCACTTATGCACTTCTGTAAAGTTTTGTCATCACAAACTCTCGATGACCCAACGCTTCCGCTGCTGTCAGTCTGCCGTTACAGGTTCGAACGGTCATGTCGATAAGTAAATCACCTGCCTCATCCAAAGTCATTTCTCTTCGTAGAATTCCAGATACATCCAAATCGACGTGCTCGCCCATTGTTCGGACTGTCCGTGGGTTTGCGGTCAGTTTGATCACCGGTTCGACCGGGTGACCGATGATATTGCCCTGCCCTGTCGGAAATATATGCACGACAAACCCGGCCGCTGCCTGTAGCGTCACACACTCGGCAGCAGCCGAAGAGGTGTCCATAAAATAAAGGCCACGTCCGCTGGAGGGAGTTTCCGCTGGTTTGAGAACGTCGATATACGACGTGTTCCTGCCGATTTTTTGAAGATTGCCCAACGCCTTTTCCTCAATGGTCGTCAGACCGCCTTCGATATTGCCTTTTGTGGGCTGACTCTCCGAAAGATCGTTAGTCTTATGCGGTTCGATCACCTCGTCCATATAAGCCTGCCAGGTCGACAGAAACTTATCACCGATTTCAGGATTAACCGCTCGATCTCGGCACAGCAATTCCGCACCTGTCAATTCAGATGTCTCACCGAAACAGTTGGTAACGCCCAGGGGGTCGAGTTTGTCAATGAGATTACCGACAGTTGGATTGGCACCAATTCCGGAGGTGGTATCAGACTCGCCACACTTGTGAGATATCCAAAGATCTTCAGCGCCGCAGGGTTCGCGCTGAAGTTCCGAAGCCCAATGCAGGAATTCTTTTGCCTTCCTTGATGCAGCTGCAATCGTATTGATGTCGCCATTCTGTTCGATGGCAAAACCTTCTACAGGTTTCCCCGTCTTCGCAATTCCATCCACTACACGTTTAGTCCACCCCGGCTCTATACCGATGACAATACACGCAGCTACGTTGGGATTGCTACCGGTTCCAATCAATGTACGGAAATGAAGTTCGAGGTCTTCCCCAAATTGAAGTCTGCCGTAGTGATGCGGCAGAGCTAAAGTGCCCTTGATGTTGTTGGCAACCGCTTCTGAAGCTGCGTTGGAAAGATCATCAAGCGGAAGAATAATTACGTGATTCCGAATTCCGATACGACCGTTCTCTCGCCGATAACCGCGAATTTCACCTATGTCTATCATTGTTACCACTTTTCTGTTTTTGTGTTGTGAACATGCAAATGGGCACCTTTACCTATCCTGGCAATCGTTCGACCGATAGAGTGTCCGTATTTGATCACACTGGACCCTTCGTCAAGGTCAACTAGCGCAATCTTGTGACCGAGGGGAATATCATCGTTCGCTTGTAGAGCGATGGTCTCATCGGTATCCATTACCCAACCAGTAAGTTTGTTTCCTGCACTGACGTTTTCGACTACGACAACACCAACAGAATCAATGCTGTCATGTACCAGGAAATCTGGTGGTGTTGAATTACTTCGACTCTCATTCATATATTTTTCCTATTTTACATATCACTAAATCAAAATGGGATTCATGCCTGAACTCCCTCTGGTCCGAATTCCGTTGATCGCTCCAAGTCCTTCATGACATTCGCAATGTAAGGCTTGTTTGCTTCAATTTCTGAGAAGTTCAGTCCGAGCAATTCATGCGGAAATACGATCCAGTCATCTGAAGCATTGACATAATAATCTGGAATTCTGTCGGTTTGATTCTTTCCAGGTTTATACCAGGTCGCGGCTACCCGAATATCCTTTGGGGTGTTCTTCCGCGCTTTCCTGCGTATTGTTTTTATGAGTGCTTCAACAGTCAACCCGGTATCGAATATATCATCCACGATCAGAACAGAATCCTCATCAGTTACCCGGTCGATCAGATATCCCAAACCATGAATCCGAATCCTGTCTTTACGACGACCAAGAGTCTCGTACAGCGATGTACGGATCGCGATGTGATCAGTCCTGACACCATAATATGCGAGCAACTCCTGTATGGTAATTCCGACCGGCGTTCCGCCGCGCCAGAGTGCAACAAGATAGTTTGGGCGATACCCACTCTTCAGAACACTCGCTGCCAATTTACATGAGTCTTCAAACAAAGCTGAAGCTGTAACGTAAATCTTGTTTTCGAACTGACTGTTACCATTCATTGTCGTTATCTAATGACAAAGGAATCGGTGATGCAGTGCTGTCTGCGTTGATCCGATTCCTTAATAGCTGATCCGAGTATATTATTCGTATACTATACTTTTTTCCATTGATTATTACTCGGTAAATTACAAATTTGGCGCGAGCATCCGATTAATTCGTACCAAAAGAGTCTCAATAGAAATCGCGAACATTCAAAATCTCCCATACATTTCGAATCGAGTAGTTGCTTTCCCCTTTCCCTTGGCACAGAACGATAGGCATAAGAGGGCAAACCTGAATTTGCTTGTCAGTTTCTCAACACTGCAAAAAGACACAGCCTGTACGTCAAACCGAGAAATGCGATCTCAGCCTATGGTCTTGGCTGACAGCCGCGATTGTCAAAACTCATGTGAAAGTCTAGAACATCGAGACACAGCAACTGAATCGATAAAGACTATAAATTTCGTACAGTCGCAAACTACCGGGGGTCACGTTTGTCGAGTGATGTCATTAAACACTAAATACTGCAGTTTTCCAGTTCGTGTCCGCGATGGATTGAATAAAGGACAAGCATCTCCATGCTACATCGTACAATTTGATGTACAACGAAATGACGCAAGCGGCGAGCGCGAAAATCACATCCCAAAGCAATTCCCGTCTGCCATTCCGGAACTCGCCATCAGTGCCGCAACTTGGCAGATGGCTTATGTAATTCAATCGGCTGAAGCTTTTGTTCTCGATTTTTCAGCACGTTCAGAATCGGGCCTGTTAAACTGACGAGCCAATTATGACTCTGTCCAAGGATTGATAATGGCTACACCTATCGCCGCAGACTCAACCGTATTTCTTGTGACAACAGTCATTCCATCAACGATAGCAGTTGCAGCGATCAGCGCATCCCTTTCAGAACGAGTATATGGTACATGCAACTGAGCACATTTCAGGGCGACTTTTACATCTACTGACAATGTTCTATGCCTAAACTCTGGCATGAGATGCCGCTCCATCCAGTGCCATAACCTATTTCCTTGTTCAACATCACGTCGTTCAATCCGCAGAACGCCAATCTCAATCTCCATGAGAGTAATAGCGGATATATAGAAGCGCGAAGCGTCGTGCTTTGATACCCATGTCGTCACATTTGCGTTAGCCCGGTCATCGCCGACCTTACGCAATTCGTAGACAACGTTCGTACCAATCAGGAACATCAGTCAAACTCAGCATGACGACTTTCGATTTGAATTATCGGCGGGTCGAACTCGATATCGGCCAAGTCCGGCATTGATAGCGCATCCACCAAGTTGCGATGACTCCCGGTCAGATGTCGGTATTCCTCAATGTTGAGTAATACATGTTCGGGATTACCCCGATTTGTGATTAGTACAGGACCGGTATTAGCGGCTTTCTTTGCGCGCGTGATGTCTTGATTGAGTTCGCGGCTGGTGATTGTGGTAATAGTCATAATCAAGTCCTCGAAATACTTGTAGTAATATCACTACATTGTTCGGCAGATTATAATTTCCTGAAATTCAGCAGTAATTCGTTTCAGCACATAGTTGTTGAATTTGGACCGATCAGCGGCTCGTATCGTTCAGACGCGTAAATCGATAGGACATACTCGAACATATCAGACTACGATCTTTGATGTGATGACTACGTCGTTGCCTAACGAACATTTTAATTTCTATTTATGGAGGCATATAGCGAATTAGTGGAGCGGTTCTTATGTGGTAAAATCTTTACCCACCTTGCCCTGAACATTGTGGATTTCATCCGATGGGCGTCACAGAATTGCGTTCAATTCATTTTATTGACAGGGCATTTTCTCACTTTCAGCTTCGCTACGTCGGGATTATGAAACAATTGTAATTTCAATACCGTTGATAGCTAATTTTTTGTGAAAATTGCGGCAATTTTTTCTTCTTCCAATAAATTCATTTCAAATCATAATGCAAATTTGTGTGTTTCTTGGTTCAAAGCCAGGACAATGTGAAGGGTATCAGGACGATGCCCGTAAAATGGGACGTTATTTGGCGTCCAGGAACATTGGACTCGTGTTTGGTGGCGCTTCCATCGGTCTGATGGGGGAACTCGCACGCGCCACCACTGAGGCCGGCGGTAAAGTCACAGGCGTGATTCCAAAGCAAATCCTGAATATCGAAATCCCTGAGGAAAGCGTTACAGAACTGATTCATGTTGACACGCTTGCAGAACGGGAGCATATCATGTTTGAGCGATCTGATGCCTTTATCGCTCTACCCGGTGGTTTTGGAACGTTTGAAGAACTGTTTACCGTTTTGGTTTGGAATATGCTGAAATATCACAGCAAACCGGTCGGCATGCTGAACAGTTCAGGATATTACGAAATATTCAAGCTGCTGCTCGCTCACCAGCAACAGGAAGGATTTGTCTCACAGGAATGGGTTGACAGCATCGTTATACGCGACGAGGTCGAATCACTGGTGGATTCTCTCGTTGCAATGTGCTGATTGCGCATAGACCGCTGTTGGTGCCCGAGGCCGGACTCGAACCGGCACGGGAATTATCCCGAGGGATTTTAAGTCCCTTGCGTCTACCAATTTCGCCACCCGGGCATACACAAGTTCAAGTATAGAACGATCAACTGGAGGCCGAGGTCGGATTCGAACCGGCGTAGACGGCTTTGCAGGCCGCTGCATAACCCCTCTGCCACTCGGCCATCAAAGATTCAGATGAGGAAAACTGACAACCTGCTGAACAGCCGGTTGCCAGAGGAATTTGTCGTTCCACTACTAATAATGATAAACAATTTTTGTCGACAAAAATGAAAATCACGCTGACACAGATATTCGCAAAATTTTGGTGCATCAGAGTACATTAACAAATAGAAAACGAATTGGAGTCGCTCCTTAATTCTGTTCACATATCTCATCCGATACAAACTGATTCAGAGTGTCAAACCGTACCATCGCCTTGACGTCGTCGCGTCCTAGACTGTCCAAGCGGTGATAGCATAATTGCGTACGAAATGGTGGTACATCGCTTTTTTAAGATAGATTAAAAATTGCGGCTCTGATCTTAATCATATGTAAAGGCATGAAAATGACTGAAAAATTCTCGCAGATCAGCCGCTTCCGACTATCCCAAAAAATGTTCAAACAATTCAATCTTCAGTTTTGAATTGATAAAGAATTTTGCCGTAAGTCTCTCACGACTTATCGATTTTGCGGAGATCCCGAAGAGTAATCGCACTCGCACACAATGAATTTATCGCTGGGTTGAATTCGCAGGGAGTCGGGCTGAGCTGGGTAAAATCGTATCGGGATTTCTTGCAGGTTCTGTTGTGACATGAGTTCGCTCAATCAAACGCCTGTTCAATGGAGTATCCCAAAATCAGGTTGCCAAATCATTCAACGTCAACTCACCGTTGACCAGCACTTGGGCAATACATGCTGGAGCCGAAATCAGTGCTTGATCGCACGTGTTGGGGCGATCGTAAGGTATGATGTCCTTGTGAAAATACGGCAGGGTCACGTTAATCGCGGTGATATTTTTCGGTTGGTCGATGACTTGCGGCCTCAGTTCCATTGCCGCAGTCATGAGACGATGTGTGTAACCGTATGACGGTCATGGTTTTATGGATATACCGAATTCTTCCAGTGCCTAGAGGTTTCCGAGTTGGTTCAGTTGACCACCCGCAACACCCATTAAGCCAGCAAATCCTCTTTCGCTTTCAATTGCATTCGAATTACCGGTTAGTCCAGCACGCGCAAGAAGGGCCGATTCAATCGCGCCGCGAGCCGCGAAACCGGCCTGCAATGGTATGACATTAGTTCCAAATTGCCTGCAGAAACCTGACGATTGTGATGCTGCGATCCACAAGGCGTGGGTCGTTTCCTGGAAGTTCAGTTTCAACAATCGGGAGACCGCTGCGGCTACACCGCTTGTACCAATCGTGCTAGTGGAGTGAAAGCCACTCTTATAGTGGTCAAGCGCAAGTAGTTCCCCGAGTCGTGTGATTACTTCAAACCCGACTGCATACGCTTTGAGAAGATCCTCGCCAGACACGCGTTCGACGTGCGCGGCAGCAAGACAGGCGGAAAGAATGACAACTGTTGGATGAGTATTGGCAGGTTCTTCCCAGTCATCCATATCAAATGCATGACCAGCTACGGCATTGAGGACTGCAGCAATTCCAGACGAGGCAACTTGATCGGTACCGTAAATTGCTGCATCGCCTTTCTCTTCCGCAACAAGCTTGTCCGTAACCCGGTATGCAACCTCACTGTTGGAACCAGCAAAATTCGCTCCAAAACAGTCGACAACCGCTGTTCATACGAAATCCGTAAATGAGGAACCAACTTCAGCGGTTACAACAAAATTGGCAAAAAGTGTTGTTCCCTTGATTATTAGCGGTTATTGCAGATTATTCGATCCATGAATGCTTGGCGCTAATCAAGATGATTATCTTCCTTGGTAATTTCACCTCGATGATAATTCGATTTGCCGATCGTTAAAAATTACTAGGCGAGCGTCACATACACTCAACCAATCGCTCAAAATTTTGAATTCGATTGCAGGATTCGATCGATGAATAGTGCATTGACCAGAATCCAAATTCAACAGGCTTCACTAAAGCAACTTGCTCCGATACCATTCGCAATTAATTCGCTTGGATGAATTTGCAAATAAATTAGCTTGAAACCGAAACTTTTCCAATTTCTTTGATAACCATTCAGAACACCGATATGTTTTGTCACTCTTTCGATCTTGAATTTAATTTCAATAGAATTCCATACATGAATTGCCGACGCAATTCACTCTAACGTTGTTCCTGGGGATTGGAAAAGTTGATTGCCACTTTTATGCTTAGACGGAAACTGGAACCAGTAAGATTTATCAACGGGGTCACTGCAAATGAATGTTGACAATTGGAAATATGGAGCGGGAAACGAGGTTCGAACTCGCGACCTCAACCTTGGCAAGGTTGCGCTCTACCAGCTGAGCTATTCCCGCTCGACTACTATGTGCTTATGGACACAAAGCCTAAAGTCAAATATTTTAAGAATTGTGCACATAAATTACAATGGAATTATGGAATTTTCAACCGTTTCAGTCCGGAAAATCCGAATCCGAACTCCCTTCTTTGTCTGTCGACATCAATGTCGGTATCGCTGCCCGAAGATAGATGGTCATAGTCCAGATCGTCAACGCAGCAGCGACGTAGAGCAACAATTCCCCAGCAATCAAAGTCTCGAATTCTCCGACCGGCTGTCCGTACAGTAATAGAACTATCGCAATCATCTGCATCATGGTCTTTCCTTTCGAGAGGTACGATGTCGCTACGCTGGCGCGATTACCCAGTTCCGCCATCCACTCCCGCAAGGCAACTACACTGACTTCCCGCCCGACAATTATCAGAATCGAAATTACAAACACTGTTTTGAACATCATATTTTCAGCCAGCTGGTGGTCCGAAACCAAGAGCACTAGTGCCGTACAGACCATGAGCTTGTCCGCAACCGGGTCCAGAAACGCGCCGAAAGTGGACGTTTTTTTCAGTATTCTCGCAAGAAATCCATCCAACCAGTCTGTCACCGCAGCGATAACAAAAATAACAACTGCTACGTTGTTGCTGCCGTCCGATGAAAGAAAATAGGCACCGACAAAAATAGGAATGGCAAGAATACGCGTAAAAGTCAGTATATTGGGTATGGTCAGAATCATTCTGAATGTTGATTTCCGTGAAGTTCGTAGTAAATGGATTGTGCCAGTTTAGACGATATTCCAGGTACACTTTCAATTTCTTCAACCCCGGCTCGCGAGATTCCCTGCAGTCCACCAAAATGCTTTAGCAAACTTGACCTGCGCTTGTTGCCTATTCCCGGTATACGTTCCAGGACGGACTGCTTTCTTGCCTTATTTCGGCGATTACGATGACCGAACAAAGCGAACCTGTGGGCTTCATCCCGAATCTGTTGCAGGATCAGCAGTGCAGTTTGGTTGATTGGCACAGGATCCGTCGATTCCGGTATCCAGACCTGCTCTTCACCTGCTTTGCGCTCTCTGCCTTTTGAGATCGCCGCCAATCGTATATCAGAAATCTGCAACTCATCCATCACCTCGACTGCGCAGCCCAACTGCCCTTTTCCACCGTCGATCAATATCAAATCCGGCATCTTACCATTACCATCTCTGACCTTGCTGTACCGTCGAGTTAGCGCTTCTCGAAGTGCGGCATAGTCGTCACCGGCTGTCGGAATATTGATGTTGAAGCTCCTATAGTCTGTTTTCAGAGGACCGTTTTGATCAAATACAACACATGAAGCCACCGTCTTCTCGCCGAACGTATGACTGATGTCAAAGCAATCCATACGTTCTGGCAACGCATCCAAACCAAGCATCTCTACCAGTGCCACATATCTTCGGATGAATGAGTGCTTGTCATCCAATCGTCGACGCAATGCATCTTCGGCATTAGAGACTGCCATTTTCACAAGCTGTACCTTTCTCCCGCGAACCGGACACCTTATCTCCGCTCGTCTGCCGCTTTTTTCTTTCAGAGTGTTTTCGATCAACTCGCTGTCTTGAACCTGATGATTGACGAGAATCATCGGCGGAATTTCCCGCTCAAGGTAGTACCTCGGGATAAACTCAGACAGAATATCCTTGATGTCGACTTCAACTTTAATTTTCGGGAAATATGTTCGATAGTCGATATTGCGTCCGCTACGAAATATCACCAATTGGATGCAGATTAGTCCTCCTGCAAAAATCGCAGCAATCACGTCTACGTCCGAATCCCCTCCTTCCACAGTCTGCGATTCTCTCAAACGTTGAATTGCGGCAATACGATCTCTATATTCCGCAGCCCGCTCGAATTCCTGGTCAGCTGCACAGTCCTCCATTCGCTTTACCAGCATATTGTTGAGGTCTCGGTTCTTTCCCATAAGAAAACTCGCGACCTGTTCCACATCATCCATATAGGTATTTCGATCTATCAATCCAACGCAAGGTGCCGTACACCTTTGAATCTGATACTGCAGACACGGCCGCGAACGGTGGAGATAGAAAGCGTCGCGACACTGCCTAACCGGAAACACCTTCTGCAGCTGTGAGAGCGTCGCCCGCACAGCTGCAGCACTGCTGAACGGTCCGAAATATCGTCCAGGCTCATTCCTGTTCCCTCGATAGAACGCCAGCTTGGGAAAATCATGGGAGTCGTCCAAACGGATATACGGATAGCTCTTGTCATCGCGAAGATTGATGTTGTATTTGGGTTTCGCTGACTTGATCAGATTGTTTTCCAATAGCAACGCTTCAGTCTCAGACTTCGTGACAATCGTTTCTATGCTGGACATCTGCTGCATGACCGTCTCGATTCGATAAGAAAGCCCGGTCAATCGGAAATACGATCGTAGACGATTTCTGAGATTTTTTGCCTTGCCAATGTACAATGGAAAACCATCCTTGTCTCTCATGACGTAGACACCGCAAGACGTAGAAACACCCTTGAGGTATTTATTGACACCCGCGCTAGGGGTTCTGGCTGACTGGTCGTTCATGACAAGAGATGACTGGGTTGGGTGCGGTATTGATTCGGCGTTAGCAGAATGTCTCAAATATATAAATTGAATTTTAGTTGAATTACTTGAGGGGATAGTACTAATGAAATTATCAGCGTTTGAAGTCAAGGTAGGGAATTTGCTCTCCATTGACGGCTCGCTTTGGAAAATTCTTCGGAAAACCCACGTCAAACCTGGTAAAGGCGGCGCGTTTGTCCAACTGGAAATGAAAGACATATCTGCCGGAACCAAACGCAATGAACGGTTTCGTTCCGACGATAAGGTGGAAAAAGCGCATGTTGAGTTCAGGAAAATGCAATATCTCTATCAAGAAGGAGACCGATACGTTTTCATGGACATGGAATCCTACGAGCAGATTGAACTCAGTGCCGACGAACTAAGCGATCAGGTTGGTTTTCTTATCCCTGACATTGAAGTGCAGATCAATTTGTACAACGATTCGCCAATTGGAGTGGAACTCCCGGATAATGTTGCCTTGGAGGTCATCGAAACTGAAACAGTGGTGAAAGGTCAAACTGCAGCCGGCTCGTCAAAACCTGCGACTGTCGAAACAGGCATTCGGGTCAATGTGCCAACATTTGTCAACATCGGTGATCGTATCAAGGTGAACACGGAGTCCGGACAATATATAGAACGCGCGAACTGATAACACAACATTTTCTAGAGCAGGAATTGATTTCATCAAGTCAGATTTTGGCGAGTAATCGAACATTGCCAAGTATCGGGGATTAATTACGTGCTAATCGTCGGCTGAATTCAGGCATTCTTTCTATTTCTTCACTGGTGTCCGGTTAACGAGAGAAAATGTTCCTGTATCTGATTGATAACATTAAAATAAAGCCCTGTTGGAGGGTGTCCGAGACTTCAGCGGAAACTGTCGCATCCGACAGCCTTCCGAACAGAGCAGTTATCAGTCAGGAGTATACTCTTATGTATCAGGGGCATTTCGTGTTTTCTCAGATCATGGCTCATTTGCCGTGGAAGACCTTTCACCGATGTGTGTCGCGCTACCGGGGAGATCGCAGGATCAGAACATTTTCGTGCGCACAACAGTACCGGGCCATGGCGGTCGCCCAGCTGAATCGAAGAGACAGTCTGCGCGACCTCGTCATCTGTCTGCGTGCACATCAGGAGAAACTGTATCATCTCGGTCTGACCGGCGGCGTCTCCAGGAGTACGCTTGCGGACGCTAACGAGAACCGCGACTGGCGCATCCATGCCGACCATGCCCAGCACCTGATCGATCTGGCGCGTCCGCTCTACAGTGCCGAAGACAGTGAGCTGGATCTTCAGGAGACCGTCTATGCGCTGGACTCCTCGACCATTGATCTTTGTCTTTCGCTGTTTGACTGGGCGCCGTTCCGCAGAACCAAGGCCGGCATCAAGCTGCATACGCTGCTGGATCTGCAGGGCAACATCCCGTCGTTTATCGAGATCACCGATGCCAAGCTCAATGACGTGAACATACTCGATGTGCTGCTGCCGGAGCCCGGTGCGATCTACGTGATGGACCGTGCCTATGTGGATTACAAGCGGCTGTACACGTTTCACAGCCTTGGCAGCTACTTTGTGGTGCGCGCCAAGTCGAACACCAAATACCACCGGCTTTACTCGCATGCAAACGACCGCGAACAAGGGGTGATCTATGATCAGCGCGGCGTGCTGACCGGCAAGAAAAGCGCAAAACGCTACCCGGATCAGCTGCGACGCATCAAGTTCATCGACCGCGAGCGGGACAAGACCCTGATCTTTCTCACCAACAACACCTACCTGCCCGCACTGACGATCGCACAGCTGTACAAGAACCGATGGCAGGTGGAGCTGTTTTTTCGCTGGATCAAGCAGCATCTGAGGATCCAGTCGTTCTACGGTACCAGCGAGAACGCTGTCAAGACCCAGATCTGGATCGGTGTCTCAGTCTACGTGCTGCTGGCAATCATCAGAAAACGGCTGAATCTGGATGCCAGTCTCTACACTATTTCACAGATTCCGGACACCACACTGTTTGAGAAAATGCCGCTGAATCAACTGTTTACGGACTACGGATACAAAGTCGAACCGGCCGATCAGCCTAAGCAGTTGAATTTATTCGATTTTTAAGCCGGACACCAGTGCTATTTCTTACCAAATTCCATCCATTTTGTCTGACTATTCTGTCGATTTCTTTGGATTGGCTTATAAGCTTCTCGGGTCAGGAAATTACCTGACAATAAACAGTTCATCTCCATCCTCCCGACCCGTTCTCGCCTTCAGCCAATCAGCGAAAACGAGAAACAAAGCGGATACAAGCCAATACAAAAGTGCGATCGCAGTGAACGATTCAACCGGACTGAATGTACGGCCATTGATATCGTGCGCGACGTAAGTCAACTCGGCAACTGTGATCATCGATAGCAACGACGATTCTTTGATCATTATCAGGGCGATATTGGTACCTGGTGGGATAACGTATTTGTACAACTGCGGCACGATAATTCGGCGCATGTAAAACCAATAGGACAGACCTAGTGCCTTGCAGGCGTCAAATTGGCCTTTCGGAACAGATTCTATGCCACCCCGGAAAATTTCCGAATAATAGGCAGCGCCGTAAATGGCAAGACACAGTACGCCAGTCGGCAGCCCCGACAGCCTGATTCCGATAAACGGCAAGGCGTAGAACACCATGAAAATCTGAATCAGAAATGGCGTGTTTCGGATGACCTCAACATATGCAGTAGCGAACGTGCGCAGAAACATGTTGCCGGAAACACGCATCAGTGCGATTAGTGCCCCAAACAGGATCGACAACGGAATTGCCACAACCGAGATAAACAAGGTGGTCGCAAGTCCTTCAGCGAGTAGTGACCGGTTGTTCCAGATTGCGAGATAATCAAATTCCATGGACTTCTCCTTACATTCGATACTTTCGGGAACGGCGTTGCAGTAGTTCGCCGAACTGGCTGACTGAGAAGCAAATAACGAAATAGATCAGGGCCGCAATTGTGAGCACCTCAACCGGTCTGAATGTGCTGGTAATCAGGTACTGCGATTGACGGGTCAGTTCCACAATCGTAATCGTCGACAGGAGTGGCGTGATCTTGATCACCATTGTGAATTCGTTCACTAGAAGTGGAATTACTGAATAGTAGACCTGCGGAAGGATGATCTTTCGCCAAACCAGGAACCTGCGCATGCCGAGCGCGCTGGCTGCCTCAAGCTGACCGGTAGTGATGCGGCTAAGCCCGCCCCGCAGAATTTCGGCTACATAGGCGCCGCTATTGAAGCTGATCGCGAGAATCCCGGCGGTCATTGGACCTATATCAAGACCTATCAGCGGCGGCAGTGCGTAGTAGAAAACCAAGATCTGGACAAGTGCCGGCGTTCCTCGGATATAACTGCTGTAGAGTCGGATGAGACCGGGTACCGGCCAAAGTTTGACGTTTACGCAAATCAGCAGAAGTGTGCCAATCACCAAACCGAGGAAACAGGAAACTGCGGCAATATAGATAGTGACAAGCGCCGCCAGCGCCATCGGTCCGGACTGAGCAGCTATTTGTAAAAACTGAAAATCCATCGCAGGAATATCACGTGGTCTCGTGCTGCAAAATCTGCAACCACTTTAATCGTCACGTTTACAAGACAGGGCCAGCCGCCCGGAACATCCGACCCGGGCAGCCGGCGAAAATTTCAAGATCTTTGATTCAGATTCCGCCTTCGGGAATATATCCTTCCAAGGGCAGGTCCATTTCAAATCCAAACCATTTCATTTGCAGTTCAGACATCGTGCCGTCTTCCATTAAACCCAGAAAAATTTCCGAGACGCGATCGCGGAGATCGAGACTGTCAGGATGTGTTACCCAAGCAAACAACTTGACTTCTCCGATATTGATAACTTGTTCGAATACACCGGGACGCCGCTTTTGCATCATTCCAAGTGCTATTGAAGGGATGGTAGCCAGATCGATTTGACCACTGGCTAGTGCGAGTCGCATGTCATCGGTAGACGTGAAAGCTTTGATCTCGGAAAATCCCGATCCACCGGCTTCCTTAAGCTCGGCATCTACGGTTTCAAGCTGGGGGACCATGATGGAACCGAGCTCCGCGCCGACAACTGTACCGTTCAAGTCGTTCTTGTCCGAAATGGAATCGTTGTTCGCATGTCGGATGATCATGGTTTGAAACGTTGCAATCGGTCGCGTAAACGCATATTTGGCGGCGCGTTCGGGCGTGATCGAAACCGAAGTCGCAACCATGTCGAATTTCTTTGCTAGTATGCCGGGTAGAATTCCCTGCCATGGAAGCTCAAGCTGATTGAGATTGACACCAAGGTCGGAAACTACGTGTTGAAGGATATCAGACCCGTATCCGACGATTTTGCCATCTTCGAGAAATTCCATAGGCGGGTAATGCGCTTCCGTACCGACAGTGATTGCGCCTGCGGAATTGATCGAATCAAGGGTTTCCCCGCCGATCACCGTCTTCGGAATCATTGCGACGCTCATCGCCCCAAACAGCACAATTGAAACGACAAACTTGTTGAAGTTTAATTTTCTAATCATTGTAAGTCCTCCCGTTTTCATTTAACGCGAAGATCAGTGTCGTCTTACCGAAGTCTCCTGCGCCAATTCATATCATTCGTTACCTTGTAATCCATTCATCACGAATATTGCTTGATTGCCAACCGGCACAAGCAGTTTGAGATACAGGGCATCGATTCGGTTCCTTCAAGGGTAACGTAAATCAACGGAGTTTGCAACTTTAACGTGCAACAGTGCACAAATGTCATTCGGATACAGATCAAAACATGGGTACCATCAAAGCAATCGAATCGTAACGCGATGAGTCCGTAAGACAGACGGACTCCATCTGTGAATTCCGCCCCCAACAACCTGTCATCAATCACACGAAAGTGCGACTATCCGGCGAAACTTGACGGGACACTCCGCCTAGTGAACATGTACCGGAAATTTCCGGATTTGTGTATACGCTACATCGTACTCAGTGAGGGCTGTACGGGTGTTATATAAGGCAACTTTATAGTATTGAAATATCAATAATTTCGTTGCATTATCTCAAGTATGTTATCAATAAATGAATTTATCGATGATTTTGATAAATTCATCTTTTTCGTCTGTTATCTGTTCATCTGGCTGTAACGTATCCGGTTTCAGTTGAGCATACTGCCAGGTCGGATCTCGCCAATAGCTGTTTTTCGTCAAGTGTTCGATTGCCTTGTCGGTATCATTTTCGCTCTGGCAAATCAATGCGATATCGCAGCCACTGGTGAGGCTCGCGTAAAGACGGGTATCAATCTCGCCTGCCTCTTCAGCGGCAGTCATTGATAGGTCATCACTGAAAATAGGACCGTAAAATGCCAGGACTTCGCGCAGCATATGATCCAGCCAGAATGAAGAGTAAGTGGGAATCGCCGTGGTACATTCCGGATAGAGTACATGCGCTGTCATGACAGCAGATAATCTTTCACCAAGCCGCCTGTAAGGCACAAGGTCACAACTCAGAATATCCTGAATACTTCGATTGTCTTCAGGACATTCGAAGTGGGTATCGCCGGCAACGCCGCCGTGTCCGGGGAAATGTTTTCCAACCGACTTCATACCGGCTTTCTGCATACCGCGAATCCATGATTCAGCCAGGAGCGCGACGACATTCGGGTCGGAGTGAAAGGATCGGTCGCCGATTACTTCTGAATGTGTAGTAGCGACATCGAGAACCGGTGAAAAACTGATGTCAATTCCCGTTTCCAACACTTCCCGGGCCATCAGATAGCCACCATATTCAGCAACATCACAACCGAGGTCCGGATTGTCATCGTGAATTCGGCCATATACGGCCTGCGGCGGCAGCTTAGTCACAATTTTCTTGAGTCTCTGGACCCGACCGCCTTCCTGGTCAACTGCAATAAGCAGTGATGGAGATCGCAAAGCATGGATTTCTTCAGTGAGATCACGTAACTGCTCCATTGATTCACAATTTCTATCGAAGAGCACGACTCCACCGATAATTGGACTCAGCAAACGATCTCTGTCGGATTCAGAAAGCTGAGTACCCCCGATTGATGTCATAACAGGGCCCAACAATTGATTTTCAGGCTGATTCATGTTGGAATACCGTCGCTGACGTACACCAGTGTTCCCACTTCGACAAGATCAAACAGCGTTACGATCTCGTCATTCCTCATCTTGATACATCCCGAGGATCCCTCTACACCGACAGGATCACTGTCGGGACAGCCATGAATGTAGATGAAACGTCGCATGGTGTCCCGGTCGCCGAGCCGATTGAATCCCGGCTCCAGTCCGCTCAGCCACAAAATACGGGTCAGAATCCAGTCTCTTTCAGGGTATTGTTTGCCAAGTCGGTCAGAATAGATTTCCCCTGTCGGTCGGCGTCCCACATACACGGTGTTTTCAGGTGCGTGCTTACCGATCTTGGCCCTTATGCTATGCCAGCCTCGAGGTGTCCGCAAACTATTGATCCGCTCTCCCGCCCCGTTTCTTGCGGTCGATACCTTTGTGTCCATAAGAATTTCTCCTCCATTGCCGAACGCAATCAGTTTCTGGTACGGTAGATGAACTTCTATAAACATCTCGAAATCGGAATTCAAAGACTATATTTTGCGTTTGTGTATATCCTCGATCAACCCCAAAGAAGCATCTTCGATCATATCCAGCACTCGTTCAAATCCATCGTGACCACCGTAGTAGGGATCAGGAATCTCCCGAGTATCCCAGCCCGATGCGAAATCCATGAACAGGCAAACCTGGCCTTTGTAGTCCAGAGGTGCCATTGATACCAGATCCTGATAATTGAACAGATCCATACCGATAATGTAGTCAAATTTTTCGTAGTCCAGACGGTTCAGTCTTCGCGCCCGCAAATGTGAAATACTCACTCCCCGTTTCGCTGCTGCGTCGATCGCGCGCGAATCCGGCGGCTGGCCAATGTGATATCCCGCTGTTCCCGCTGAATCCACCTGAATCTCAAAGTCGAGTGCTCGACTCTCGACAAGATTGCGGAAGACACCTTCGGAAGTGGGTGAGCGACAAATGTTACCCAGACACACAAATAACACACCAACTTGTTTTTCCATAAATGTAACCTATAGGGACCTGTTGAAATTTAGCTATCCGCAAGTAGTCGTCTTACAATTTCCAAATCCTGAGGTGTATCGACCCCCAGCGATTCGTAATCCTCTTCGATGACAACTACGATCTTGTCACCGTTATACAAAACCCTCAGTTGCTCAAGTCTTTCAGCTGCCTCCAACGGACAAACATCTCGGTGGGCATGCTGTACCAGGTAACCGGCGAAATAGGCATAGATTCCGATATGGTGGAATGCCGTTGCGTTCTCAACAGGTCCTGCCGAGTTCCACGGGATGGGAGAACGGGAAAAATACAGGGCATACCCATCTCGATCGATAACGCATTTGACAACATTCGAGTCGTGAAACTGGGAATGATTTTGCAAAGGTTGGACAGCCGTTGCCACTTTGGCTTCATCAGCTTCAAACAGCCTACCAGCAACCCGATCAATCAAGGCACCCGGAATCATCGGCTCATCTCCCTGAACATTCACAATTATACGGTCATCGGCTAAGCCCAGTTTTGTTACCGCTTCAGCGACGCGATCTGTTCCACTGGGATGATCCGGTGAGGTCTTGCACGCGACAGTTTCCGGAATGGACTCAACCTCCAAACCGATTCTATCATCGTCGTAAGCGATAATTATTTTTTCTGCTGCACTGGTTTTCGCACATTCAATAACTCGCTTTATCATAGACTTGCCACAGATATCTTCAAGTAGTTTACCAGGCAACCTTGAAGAGTGGTATCGTGCAGGAATGACAATGTCGAACGAACTTTTCATCAAATTTCGAAGCTGGCCAATGAGCACTTCATTTCTGAAATCCTGTCAGAAAGTGCAGCAACAAATTGATCGGATATTTTTGTGTCAATTTCAACATACCACCAGTTATCTCTGGCAAATTCCCGACACTTGACCGCATCTTTTTCAGTCATCACCAAGTCAACGTCGCCATGATCAATTGAATCGAAATCCTTTTCGGTAAAATGATGGTGATCCGGGAAAGAAATCCTGGTCAATTCCATACCCAGATTCTGCAGCATATCGAAGAAACTCTCTGGGTTTGCGATTCCAGCAACGGCTGTAATTTTTCGGTCAATGAGAAATTCGGCAGTTTGCCTGTTTTCATTATCCTTAACATTGACCACCTGCGCAATTTCGTATCGCATCAAATGCTCCTCTCCCTGCCCCTCCCCTTTGATCAGTTTCAGAGCAACTGAATCCAGGCGGCTTCGCGGTTCACGCAAGGGCCCGGCAGGCAGACAAAATCCGTTTCCGAAACGAGACTTCGCATCAATCAATGCAATGGATAGGTCTGCAGCCAGCGAATAGTGCTGAAGAGCATCATCACAGACAAATATGTTGCAATCAGTCTTGTCGAGCAGCAACCGTACCGCATCCGAACGTTCCTTCGCGACGGCGACCGGAATCTTGGTGCGCCTGGCGATCACAAACGGTTCGTCTCCGACCTCCTCAGGGTCACTGTCGGAGTACACCATCAGAGTGTTCGAAATATCCCGGCGTCCATATCCACGGCTCACCACTCCTGGTCTGAAACCGTGCTCACGCAGATGATTGGCCAACCAGATTGTGAAAGGTGTCTTTCCTGTACCGCCGACGGTCAAATTACCGACTGCAATAATCGGTTTACTGAATCGAGTAACGGAAAAAAAACCGTTTGCGTATGCAATCCTTCGCAGGCTCGCAATCGCGCAGTAAACCAGACTGACCGGCCATAACAGCAACGCGATGAGATTACGGCTTTTCCAGACTGACTGAAAGAAACTGCGGATTGTCACTCCGTGTCATCCGGTAGCAAAACGTCTATTCGCAGTCGCTGCCCGTCGTTCCGGAACCTGATCAAACTGGATTGTATTGGCACCGTTGTAGACCAGAAAATGTCGGCCTTTCGCTCTCGCAATCATAGTCACGCGAAGATCCTGTGCCAGCTCCAACCCCATGAATGTCACACCAGAACGGGATAGCAGAATTGGTATGCCCATGTGCGCCACTTTCATCACAATTTCAGATGTCAGGCGACCAGTTGTGTAAAAAATCTTGTTGCCGCCTGAGGTTCCGTCCATCCACATCTGACCGGCAATGGTATCGGCAGCATTGTGCCGACCCACATCTTCAACAAACAGCTCGATTTCTGTCTCTTCACAAAGTGCGCAGCCATGAACCGCACCTGCCTGTTTGTAGATCTCGTTGTATTCGGCAATGTTTTTCAACAATCCATACAATGTGGACTGGCGGACGGACGCGGCGGGCAATGGGGATTCGTAAATCTTGTCCAGCGTACAACTGAAAACTGTACCCTGACCGCAACCGGTCGTAACGGTTCTCTTCGACAACTTGTTTTCCCAATCGACTATCCCCTGCCCTGCATGCGTTGCCACGTGCGCGGTTTCACGGTCCCAGTCAACGTTGATCGATTTGATATCGGTAACCGACTCAACCAGTCTTTGATTTCGAAGATAGCCCAATGCGAGCAGTTCAGGATGGGTGCCCAACGTCATCAGGGTAACGACTTCCCTCTCATCAACCTTGATTGTCAGAGGAAACTCACCGGCGACGCGCATGTCGCGCACCGCACCGAATTCATCAATGGCTTCAACCGGATGCGTCGGACGCAATCCGGAAGAGGACAGAACGGGAGTCATGGTAGTAGGTTCGGAATCGTTCATTGACTCGTTACTTGAACATAGTCTACATATATTATATAGGCATTGTCATATACCTTTAGGGAATCGGAGTGCACCCTCGAAATACAACTGCGGCAATGACGTTCAATTTATCGATCGTTATCGAATGCCATACCAGGACGTTCAATGGTTGGCCATCCGTTCAATGGGAACTTTCAACAATACTGTCTGATCCGGACGGACCGTCCTCTTTGGATGGTCCACATCAGATTCGCTCCTCAGACAGTCTTTCGCAGTATATGTGGAAAGGTCTTCAACTCCGGCTCCATTTAGATGCAGCCGAAGGCTATTGGTATAATTTCCTTTCAGAGATACCATATGCGTTCGTGATATTCGAAATGGATGCCGTCGACGATGATACAGTGCCCATTCCGATATTCGTAACCGCATCGCAGGATGAGGCTGGGGCACATCTTGAAACAGACTACCTGGTTCTCTCGGCAGCGTTGCCGACTGATGTCAGGGATCAAATTGAAGAATTCATAGTCAATAACTACATCCCACAAACAAAGAAAAAAAGAAAACGGAAAAATTGGTTTGAAGAAGCAAACCAACCGCGACCCAAACCGAACAACTGAATGAGAACCCAACAATGACACAATCGCGATTGCATCGCTGGTCGAAAACTAAAACTCAAGCGCGGGAAGAAGACAGCAAACCTGACCATTCTCTACCGGACGAAACTCTGAATTCTGAGACTGCCGCCCATACAGAGGCGAACGAGGAAAGTCAGGAACTGCGAGAAGCCGAGGACAAAACACCGGTCGAACTGCCACCGCTGGAGTCACTGGATGACGACAGTGATTATTCGATGTTCATGTCGGATGAGGTCGACGAAAAAATCAAGAAACTCGCTCTGCGACGACTGTTCAAAGCAGCGATCTTCAATGTGCGAGATGGATTGAATGACTACGATGAAGATTTCACCACATTTGAAGAACTTGGTGACATCGTCACATCAGACATGAAGTATCACGCAGAGCGAAAGAAGGCCGAAAAGGAAGCCCGGCGGAAACTTGAAGCGGAAACTCAAGCGACTGAAGAATCACAAGAGATTGAAACGTTGGCCAGCGATGACGACGAAGCGGACGATGCACAGCAATCACTTGATGATGAAGAGGCGGCTCACGAATCCGAAATCGCCGGTCAGTCTGACTCACCACATTCAGAAAACCGTTCGGCAACATGACCCTGTCCAGTCAGCTTGAACTTCCCGCGCTGACCGATAATGGGAAAGCAAGGATTGCGTCACTTGACGCGGTATCAGTCGAACCGACACCGACTTCCCTTGTAGCATACCATTCCCTGGGACAGGTAGTCATCGCCGGCTCGAGAAGTTCGGTGCTTGAAGCGGCAAGGAACATAGTAGATACCGAGCTGACTTGCTATATGCTCATCACCGAGGAAGTCGATCAAGCCGACATCGGCGATCAAGACGACACTGGACATCTGCCGGAAGCCTTTACGGCTGACGATTTTTCTGTTCAAGGTTACTTGGGTGCGTTTTCCGTTACCGCATTCAAGAATGACCGGGTATTTGACTTTGGAAAAACTGTTGGCATTGCGTCTGGCATGTTCGATCTGGTACTCGACTTGTCGGAGGCATCGAAAATCAGTGCGCAGATTTCCCCTCCTGGTTACTTCCGTATCGAAACCACCCAACGTAGTGCGAAGCGCATCAAGCGAACTACAGAAGAGATTTCGCAGCTGGTTGGAAATTTTGAAAAGCCAAAGTACTTCAACTATGACCCGGATATCTGCGCACACAGCAGAAGTGGAATCGTCGCCTGCACCCGATGTATTGATGCCTGCCCGACCGACGCTATCACTTCGATCGGTGAAACAATTGAAGTCAATTCCTATCTGTGTCAGGGAGGCGGTGCTTGCGCTGCGGCCTGTCCGACGGGAGCTGTCACCTATGCCTACCCACCTCCAGAAAATCAACTTGACGTATTGAGACAACTGTTGCTGAAATACCGCGAAAATGGTGGGGATAGTGCTGTGGTACTGTTTTTCGACCGGGAGCGGGGAAATCAGATTGTTTCTTCTCAGGTCGCTGCGATAGGTGAAAACATCCTGCCGGTTGAAGTCGAGGAAGTTGGTGCCCTCGGGCTTGACATCTTCTTGTCACTGCTCGCCTACGGTGCCTCTGGAGCAGCGATATTATGCTCGAACATTGCGGAATCTGTGCGCGACGAGCTTGTACTTCAGATCCAGACACTGAAAGGATTTCTTGACGGTATGGGGTACTCCTGCAATCCCATACAGATCATACAGTCAGACGAAGATGACAGGATATCGGTGTCAGCAATTCAGAAACTGGCACAAATGGATATCAGTCCTGCGAAATTTGCACCGACTGGAATAAAGCGTACCGATATGCGTATCGCGTTGGAGCACCTGCATTCGCTGTCTCCCAAACAACCTGACTCTATTGACCTGCCGAAGCATTCACCTTTCGGACAGGTTATGGTTGATGTCAATACCTGTACATTGTGCATGGGGTGTGTTTCCGTCTGTCCCGCGTCTGCACTTGAAGCTGGTGGTGAAGTACCGAAACTCGCATTCATTGAAAACAACTGTGTTCAATGTGGTCTATGTGAATCGGCCTGCCCAGAGAGCTCAATAACAAGAAGCCAGCGGTACCTTTTCGATACAGACTCAAGAATGAGAGCGCGGACAATGAACGAGGATGCGCCATTTCATTGTCGGGTTTGTGGAAAGGCGTTCGCTTCAAGTGCAATGCTGAACAGGATGAAAGACAAACTCAAGAGTCATTGGATGTTCCAGGACCCGGAAGCAGTCGCTCGGCTTGAAATGTGTGAGGACTGCAGAGTCAAGGACATGTTTGCTGCCGAAGGAGGGTTTCCGCGGAACAAAATTTAATGAGTCGTTCCATTTGATGATAAGAGTATGAAAATTTTCGCTAGACAGCACGAAAAATCACTAAAGTCAACAAACAGCATGAGTCTAAACCATAAAATTTCAGTTTCAAAATTGCTTTCCTTTATTTATTACGATTCATCAATATAAAACAATATAATATCAAGTACTTTTTAGGATAATTTTCTAATCTACTGTAAGAATTTGTTGTGAAATTAGTCAAGTTCTTGTAAAAAGCTCTTCACTTTCAAAGTCATAAAATCCACATAAGATACCCAAATATTACCGAAATATTTTTGATGTTTCTGAAAGCAAAATTTCTCTTATAGTTTGTTTATAGGAAAGCGTCCGAAAAATTAATGAACGCCTGAGCGGCAGATGTCCCGCAATTCGAAACCAAAACAACTAGAGCTTCACCTCCCCGCACCACCTGCTATCGGTGACGACCCATTGGTACCAGCACGGATGGTAAACGAGTTCGTATACTGCCCTCGTCTTGCTTACCTTATGTGGGGTCAAGCAGAATGGGCAGAGACCAGCGATACTGTGGACGGCCATCGCATTCATGCTCGAACTGATCGTCCTAACGCACCATTGCCCGACCCTGCAGTTCTTGATGAGGATGATTCCAAAGTTGTTAGCCGCTCTGTTACGCTATCGTCACAGAAGCTCGGTCTGATTGCGAAGATTGACATTGCGGAAGCTGAAGACGGGCTGATTACACCAATTGACTACAAACGCGGGAAACGCCCTCATGTAGCGCGTGGTGCCTACGATCCTGAACGTATTCAGGTCTGCCTCCAGGCCTTACTGCTTGAAGAGCATGGTTACAAGGTGAAGGAAGGTGCTATTTGGTACGCCAAGAGTCGCGAGCGCGTTCGTATCGTGCTCGACGACGAATTGCGAACCGCAGCACTGTCGGCTGTTGGTCATCTTCGTCTGACGGTTGCTCATGGTCGCATTCCTCCCCCATTAAAGGATAGTCCAAAGTGTCCTCGCTGTGCACTTGTGTCTATCTGCTTGCCAGACGAAATGCTCTCACTCAATGGGTCGAACCTCGCACCTCGTCCTATCGCTGTAAAATCTGACGGAGCCTTGCCGCTTATTGTTCAGTCTCAGCGAGCGCGCATAAAAAAGGATGCCGAAACCCTCGTAATTACCGAAGAAGGTCAAGCGGATACGACTGTTCGGTTAAACGATGTTTCCGAAGTAGCACTGTTCGGAAACGCCACAATAACCACACCAGCTCTTGTTGCACTTTTAGACCGTGAAATCCCCGTGGCTTTTCACAGCCATGGTGGCTGGTTCCGAGGTGTCGCACACGGTATAGGCCACCGCAACGTTGAAGTGCGAACGGCGCAGTACCAACGCAGTTTTGACGATGCCTTCTGTCTGAAATTCGCTCGCGATCTGATTGCCGCTAAAATTGTGAACCAGAGGACTATCGTACGCCGCAACTGGCGAGGCAGTCACGAGAGTCGTAAGGCAATACTTAACCGCCTCAATTCATCCCGACGCTCAACAAAATCTGCTTCTTCAATAGGTACTTTGCTGGGTCTAGAAGGAGATGCGGCAGCGAATTACTTCAGAGCATTTGCTGATCTGCTATCACCACATGCTTCTAGAGGTCTGCCAGAAAATTCGGAAGGATTCGCACCCTTCCGATTCGAGACTCGTAATCGTCGCCCTCCAACTGATCCTGTAAACGCCATGCTGTCCCTCGCTTATTCCATGTTGACACGCCACGTAACAGTTGCCCTAGCCACAGTAGGACTCGACCCCTATCGAGGACTATTTCATGCACCACGTTATGGAAAACCCGCACTAGCTCTTGACATTATGGAACCATTTCGACCAATTATCGCCGACTCAGTGGTACTGTCGACAGTCAACACTGGAGAAATTGCGGTGAGTGACTTCGTTAACGCGCCTACAGGAACATCACTAACAGGCTCAGGGCGTCGTCGTTTTGTAGGTGCGTTTGAGCGGAGAATGTCACAGGAAACAACGCACCCATTGTTCGGTTATCGGCTTAGTATGCGACGGCTTTTGTTTCTGCAAGCACGTCTGCTATGTCGCTATCTTCTAGGTGAATTACCCAACTATCCTCACTATCTTCCGAGATGATCTCAATTTACTATGAGCGACGAACGCACCTACATCGTAACCTACGATATCTCCGATAAACGACGTTGGCGAAAGGTCTTCAAAACCATGCGTGGATTCGGCGAGTGGCTCCAACTTTCAGTGTTTCAATGTCGGCTGTCTAATCGGCGCCGCGCTGAACTAGAAACAAAGCTGCGCGAACTCGTCAAGGTGGGTGAGGACCATGTTTTGGTAATTGATATCGGTTCGGCTGACAATACCAATATCGTCGTTATGAGTATCGGAAAAACATTTTCAGGTATCGAGCGCCAGGCGGTGGTGATATGATAGTTAAGCAATTCAAAATCCCTACGATTCAATGTTCAGTTTAGATTAAACGCTACAGTTCTGCCAAATCGTTTCGAGCGAGGAAGTTACGCACAAACGTCCGAAGCCGCTTGAAATTTTGCAGTCTATTGATTTTAGCTAGTTTAGACTCATCTATCACTATAAAACAGTTGTTGATGGAAAGTACTTATCTATTAAAAACTCGGACCGCTCGAAAACAACCAAATGCCGCCTTAACCAACAAGGGTTCGTAAGGTGCCTGTAATCCGGGGCATAATTGCTCCGGCCTCATTGAAGCCGCTCGAAACAACGCGATGCATTAGCCGAGCAGGCATGTAATCCGGGGCATAATTGCTCCGGCCTCATTGAAGCATCGGCCAGATCGTCAAACAGTTCGGCAAACGACTGGGTAATCCGGGGCATAATTGCTCCGGCCTCATTGAAGCTTGTCGATAAAGCCTGCTGAAATTCCATGAAGAAGCGTAATCCGGGGCATAATTGCTCCGGCCTCATTGAAGCTATTGATATTTTGTAACGGTATGGTTGTCATACATGGTAATCCGGGGCATAATTGCTCCGGCCTCATTGAAGCTTGATGATAGAGAAAGAGACTGCCGGCCCTCTTCTAGGGGTAATCCGGGGCATAATTGCTCCGGCCTCATTGAAGCTTTCGGTATAGATGTCGTTGATCACGAACATGGTCTGGTAATCCGGGGCATAATTGCTCCGGCCTCATTGAAGCTTGCTCAAATCACCGCCTATGTATGCGCGGCCTGTCAAGTAATCCGGGGCATAATTGCTCCGGCCTCATTGAAGCCAGCACAATGTCGGAACCATTGACCGCGAGGCTGAGGTAATCCGGGGCATAATTGCTCCGGCCTCATTGAAGCGGAATTACCAGGCAACCATAGAAAGGCCGATGTGCGGTAATCCGGGGCATAATTGCTCCGGCCTCATTGAAGCGAGTACGACTGGTGCGTTATTGAGCGCTACCGGCGGGATGTAATCCGGGGCATAATTGCTCCGGCCTCATTGAAGCACGATGTTGCTCGATGTCTTCGCCACCAGTGTCGCAAGGTAATCCGGGGCATAATTGCTCCGGCCTCATTGAAGCAAGTATCTGACGGGACAGCTGGGCGGAGTTCTTGCGGGTAATCCGGGGCATAATTGCTCCGGCCTCATTGAAGCACACTCTGAGCGATGTGCATGGTCGTCTCGTTGGACGGTAATCCGGGGCATAATTGCTCCGGCCTCATTGAAGCGGAAACTGGGCGCGAAAACAGATCGCGGACAGCAGGTAATCCGGGGCATAATTGCTCCGGCCTCATTGAAGCGTGACAGGATGGATCGGCGTATGGTTCCTCAAGGGCTGTAATCCGGGGCATAATTGCTCCGGCCTCATTGAAGCCGGATCGAGGAGGGCGAGACAGTGTTCGAGGCGGTCAGTAATCCGGGGCATAATTGCTCCGGCCTCATTGAAGCTTGAAATAAAGCGTCTTGCTGACTCCTGTCGTGACGCGTAATCCGGGGCATAATTGCTCCGGCCTCATTGAACATTCTGTTCATGCAGTATATTCTTCTTGCTGTCCGGAGTTTTCTTCAAAGCGCGCAGCTCCGGTCGCCGGAGAAACCATCATGAAAGAAATATGAATTCGAACAAGGTTGACCGGCATATTCGGATTGGGTTCGGGAACCTCTAACTTAGCGATTGAGTAATTCTGAGTGATGGTTTTTCAGGGAACGATTATTGCAAATCATCGATAATGCGGAAAGTTTCGTGTCAAATGCACTTGGCTATGGTGAAGTTTCGAAACTTTCTTTGAGTAATTCGCTGACTTCGAAAAACTTCCACAATATTCATCCGTAAGAGAATGTCCCGGTCAGGTTGGTCTTCCTGTAGTTGTGGGAGTGAAAGTAAAGAACGCACGACTGACAGATCAACACAAGACGACCACACCGGCCAAGTTAACTCTACAGCACCTTTACGCTTGGAAAATCCAGTAGTTGCAAGATTTCGTTGACGGGGTTGGGTGGGAAACAGAGGCAGTGCTTCTATAGCGAGACGATTCCCGCCCCAAACACTTCCCGAATTTGTTTTGGTTGGGCATTTGGAGGGATCGTTCCAGCGCAAAGCATATCGGTTATCGTCAACTGGGTCCCAGCGCATGCTATGATTTTTCAATGGATCACCATATATCCAAGGCTCAAATACCGCATCTTCCAAATGGCAGGATTGCGTGTCTTCGATAAATATACGCATTGTTTTCAAAAAATGTTGGTGGCCTACTCCACTCATCGTTCGAAAATCAGTGTCGGCAATCTGACCAGTCGGTTTACCGCTTCGCTGCGATTCGATGATTTCGCTACCGAAAGCAGCGAGAAAATCCACATTAAGACGATTCTTGTCCGAGAGAGAAGACAGTTCGTTGACTAGAGCATCGCGGAAATCTCTTAATTTGATTGTCAGATTATCACCGAGATTGAAAGCTGTCAGCCTCGCGCTATCTTTCAACTGTCTATCCAGCAAGTCGATTAGTGAGATACGATCAATTTCAGTCGGAGAGTACAGTCTAGGCTGCCAATGACCATTCACAAGTTCCCAACTCATTACAAACTGTTTTTCCGGTGCGGCTAATGTCGCTGTTCTAAGAACACCAAGTGCTGCGAGATAACCGAGCGGATTATCTGCGGAAAGCCCACCTAAAAGCATATCAGTCACTTATCGTCTCCGCTTGAATCAAATAACTCTTCCCATTCACTGCGACGGTGGTCAGCTAAGCGCAGCATCGCTTCCAACCAAGCTAGTCCCCACCACCCATAAACTTCAATTAATGTCCAGAAACGTCGCGTCACACCCTCCGAGAGATGTTCTAGTAGTGTCGGACCTGACCAAGTTAATTCATGACCATTTAGCTGGTACCTTACTTCAGGCGCAACGTCTTCGATTACAACAGGAGCAAAGGGGCGACAGCGTCCATGGTGGCTGGAAATAAGATATAAGGTCAACTCTCTCATCAATGGATCGTCAGGTAATAAATCGGGAGCACTTTCTGCCAATCGCACAGACAGTAACTCATGACGACCGCCAACGGGATAGTCAGTGTTGTCGCGCACTGTTTGTAACGTGACTCTCGATCTTTTCATAGAAGCTGATTTGGCTAGCGGCTCATTGACTGCCGGCAAGCGTCGTCCACCATTGAGCAGCGCTTGGAAACGCGGATCAGCTTTACCAGTGTCGTGTAGCAATCCCGCAAGCGCTACAGCCTCAACGAGCTTTTCCGATAAACCGCAACCAAGTGCGAAACGGCGAGCCCATGCTTCAACTCCCGGTAAGTGCGTTCGCAACGGAATAGGTTGGTCCCGTCTATTAGCAGTCCCGGAGGAATTCTGGTCGTCCTCGTCATTGAATGTTTCCGCTTGTCTTGTGTATTCGCGTATCAGGCGTCGCCCAATCAAGATTACATCATTTTCCCCTATGTGTTGCAGATTCTGTAAAAATGCTCGCGAATTGGCTTCCGCCCGAAGTTGTTTTGCGATAACGTGAAGCCATGCAAATTGGTCACAATCTCCAGAGTCTTTCACAAGAACATCAAGCATACGACGTACCAAACATAGCTGTGTATCCGGGTCGGATTCTCCAAGTTCGATCTGATGGAGTAATTCCCTAGCTAGTTGTCGAGACTCACTCTGGGGCCACAGACTAATCAATCCATCGTGAAGTCGTAACAGGACTTTGGCGCGGCTCTCTAGGTATGATTGCTGACTGACGTCAATTTCGACCGGGGTCTCTTGAAAATCCGGAAGCTCGCCCAAGCACTGAAATTTTTCATACTTCGATTCATCGGCATTTTCCGCGTCAATGATGACGACATCACCCGGACTCAGTAAATTTGGATGAGCAATGTGCTGCAGTCCCGCGCTGGAAGATGATTTCTTCCAAAGAAAGACAGAGAAATTTGTGACAAATTCTGTCTCAATTTCGCTTGTTTCATCAGCATTAGCATCTCCTTCCAGGTCACTGCTGGTGTCTTCCACCTGATCCCCCTTGAGCCAGCGCTGAAAAATTCCCACCCGTACGGGTAGCATCTCACTAGTTACAGGCGGACAGAGCTGCAAACTATCTTCAGAGGGATCAACGCGCCAACAGACCTGAACATCGGGCCAAGTTTCACGCGGTCCATGTAGGAACAGACTCACCTCGGGCGACGGTTCAGGTGCTGGACTCGTCTGCGCGAAGCAATCCAAATGAGCGGGCAACATAACGGGTGCCTGACGAATAGGACTGTTTAGCTCCTGAAGTTGCTCTCGATCCGGTGGCTGCAGATGCGCAATACCGAAATCCAAGATACCCGTTTCAGCAAATTTTTTATTTAGCCAATCGAATGTATTGACAATCGCTGAGCCGTAGACTGGATCATTATCTTTTTGATCCCCTCGCAGTAGGATCGCGGCACAGGCTTCAATCGGACGGCCCATGCGATTCAAGCGGCCAAATCGTTGACGCAATGAGTCGAAGGCAGCACATTCCGTGACAAGAACATCGAAGTCCAAGTCAGCACCGACTTCCAGTGTCTGGGTAGAGACCACAAAATGCGGTTCATCAAGTTTGCGCTTCCCTGATGCGTTGGAGGCCAATTGCAGTTTATCAAACGTAGCGATTACGCTGGCCTTGTCGATACCACGCATTCGTCCTGTTAAAAGCGTCACCTCACCCTTGTGACTCTTTGAAAGGCAGTCGCGCACAGCTCTAGCAGTAGCGACACGGTTTACAAAGATAACTACGGCCGGATTTATTCCGCTATTTTGATTTCTTGATTTTTTGACAAGATTTTCAGCTTTTTCAGCAAGAGCTTTGGCAAAATGTCGAGTTGCGTTCCTGCCATTGGCTATCTCGATCTTCTCCAGCAAAGTCGACTTACGCGCCATCTGACGGCGCCCTAGAGGATGGTCAGGATCGGTCTCCTGCTCCGAATCATCTTCAAAAATATCCTCTAAGCCGGGAGGCGGAGTCGCGGAAAGGGCTACCGGATGAAAGCTCCTGTGCAACGGAGCCGTGCCCCATTTACGGTATAGCTGAATTGCCTGAAGTGTTTCAAAAAACGGTTGGGCGCAATGGGCTTCATCTAGCAGAATCAGGCTATCGTTGGCAGTCAACCCCGCAAAAATGGGCCACATCCCAAAGCCGCGCCCATAAGCTCGGAAAAGCAGACGCGAACCAATCTGATCGACCGTAGATGCGATAACGGTAGGCTGCAATGGATTGCTTGCCCAAGAATCAGACCTGTAACTGGCACCGCGCAAGGAGTGGACAGTAATAGGAGACTCATCCTGCCAGACTCCCTCTTCCTTGCCGTTTGCGACCGTGCGAAGAGCATCCGCGACTTGCTTGAGAATGCCAGTTTCTGCATTCGCCAATTTTCGTGCTAGCCGTTCCGCCCGGGAATAGGCTTCATCAACGATAATTCGCCGATCCACAACAAAGAAAATGCGCCGCGGAGCGGTTACGATACCGCCACTTAACATTCTCGAGGCTTGGGCTGCCAATGCGAACACGGCGATATCGATACAAGCTGTCTTGCCGGCGGCGGTAGGTAACGCGATGGCTTCAGGCCAAGGACGGTCAATATTCTCCATAACCCGCTCAGCCAAAGCCTGCTGCCAAGCAAAGGGGCTGTAGCTCCAGAGGGCATGAAAATAGTCTCCGAAACGACGTGTTGTCAAACCAGTCATCCCAGAGTCTTCCTAGTCAATCGGGAGACACAGACCATAGCCTCGGAAACGCCCTGCTCCGACAAGAATTGGACCAGTCACTTCCTGTCCGAAAATCAAAACAGCATGACTATGACTGCGAAGGCCGCCGTCAGATTTTCGGTTCATACGAGGAAACTCCCGAGAATGGAAAACGCCTTCCACGAGCGAAACGGGATGTAACATAACTTCATCAGGTCTGGGGAGACCACTACGTTCACAAGCCGTCTTGATGTCATTGGCAGCGTGTTTCCAGCGTTCTTTGCCATCGTAGTGGCGGTCTAGGACAACAGGCGTCACGCTTGCCCAAACCCGCGATTTACGTGTCCAGCGCTCTGGTCGCAATGCCAAGGGTGGTCGTTCACGTGTTTCCTGCTCTACATTGCATTCAAACCACTCACCGTCAAATAAACGGCGCGAAACGGAAAGACTGTTCTTGTCGTATAAGAATGAAGCTAGACAACGGGCGACTTCCTTTCCGTCTAACTTCAGCGGTAGAGCCACTGCAATTCCCATGATACTTCCATCGGAATGTTGCGATCCAACAAAAGGCATAGGCATCAACGCGAGGTGGGGTTTCCTGCTCGGATAACCATTGGGAGTATGTCCCGTTAGCCACTCAGGCGGCGGCTGAATTTCGCAATGTTTCAGTAAAGCTCCTCGCAGTGCTCCGGTTAGTTTGAGTGTCGTGGGTAGAGAGATACGCTTACCCAGAAGCCGCAGAATGATCAGATTGCTGTCAAAGTGATTAAAGGGGGGGTCTGTCACATCGACAGATTTCGGCTCACCGTATCCCTGCCACTGGCCGACATTTGGCCGCTGACTCGGCGGGGTACCGTTCGGGAAACACTGATTCCTTTCGGATTCCAGCTGATTCAGGCATCGTCTTTGCGCTGTAGGACCTTGATAGTGACTTTGGAAATTTCGTGGGAGCTTAGCCTCAATAATTCGCTCTCGGATTCTGTCAGCATTCGGGGAACGGGAGAGGTACCTAGCTTCCGATTGAGTAAGTCTATCGAAGGTGTGGCCGAAGTAGCTTCGCCACCATTGCTCAAGGGCTCGTCCATGGGCTTTCCTCAACTCCTTAAGTTGCTCGTTACTGGGTGCAATTGTAGCAGAATACGACTTGCCAGATAATACAATTGCCGCTGCCACATGACCACCCCGTTTGATAATATAGCCACGCAAGTTTGCCAAGGTGCCACCCTGACCGACGAAGTCATCTACCAGAACATAAGTTTCTCCCTTTTCCACTTCACCGATAAACAATGCTTGGCGTGCAAGTCGGCTAAATCCATTCGCTCCGGTATGTGCGACGATATTACTTTGCCGTAGGTCTGTGGCATGGTCGTTCCCGGAAATTTCGCTTATTGTACGCGCCAATGCAGCGGGTATAGCGTTAAGGTTGTTTTCGTATGCATGAACCGCTGCGAGCTTGGGTTTGCTGCCATCGTCCGTATTCTTCTCGATAAATCGTTGTATCCGGGCGATATCCGAGGGACTTAGTATGTTTTTTAGCATAGTAGCCGCAGCTTCAGCATCACCACTCTTTGATGCGGAAAAAAGCCGATTTTGCTTTAACGTTGGTTCGTCTTTCAGGATCAACACGTCTGGAAAATCATTCCAATCGGCGCGATAAGGCTGTGCCGCCTTAATTTCTTTCAATACTTCCTTGATTTCGTTGATTTCTCCTGAAATATCGTGATAAGCCAGCAATTTATCACGATTGAGCCGCTGTTTTAGAGTTGTCAGGCGTCCGGAGTATGGAACGCGCAAACGATGCTTGACTAGACCGTTCGTGGGCAACCAGCGGGGATCGGGTGCATGATCGACAATCCAAGCTTGCGCCAGTGAGGCCGAATGTCCGATATAAGTGATGTTGGCTAGCAAACTTTCCATGGCTGCCTTGTGTCGAAAAGGAAGGGGTTCCGACCAGATGAAGTGGACAATCGAATCATTGGGGATGACAACCGGAAACGAACGAGGCTGACGGGACCGAAACTCAGGCAACAAACCCAGACCTTTGTGTTTTAAGTTTTTAAGATCGGAATCGTTTGGCAACTTCTTGCTGGCGCGATTGTCATTGACCGGCACAAAACTAGTGACTAATTCTCGATGGCAAGCATCCGATGCGGCAATAGCTGGAGGATCCTGATCTTCCAACCAGCGTAACGCTGCACCTTCAGCGGTGTCTTCTCCGGTTTCAAACCAAGCCGCCGCCAGGGCCATAAATACTCTGTCGGGATGGGGCGGCCATTCGGCCTGTTCTTTTTTCGCTCCATCCGCCGCCGCCATCACCCAACCGTTTAGGTAACGAATGGCAATGACGAACATTATCCCGAATCCGGCTTATTTGCCGCCAATTCCTGGCTGCGTCGCACCAACTCAAGTAACTCTTCAGATGGACTAAGTTCAATTTCACCTTCCCAGGGCAATCCGGAACTCTCGACCTCAGAGACGGCTTCATTCAGCAGCGTTGTCGCAATTTCGGGTGTAAGATCGTAGCTGATCGGCTCTGTGCCAGGGCGGTCTAGCAACTCCCAAACGGGTTGTTCCAACGGGAACAGATGACATCGGGAGCGAAGGTCGCCATCACTTCGCGCTAAAGTGGCGGCTGTAAGACCCAAGGCCGCCAAGACAGTGCGAGCAAGCAGATTCGTTTCGGGGTCAGATTCAGCAGTTCCATTTAGAGGAAAGAGTAGCCGACGAAGAGCGTTGAGGGAAAGCACGGTTGTCTGTACACCTTTTTTGATGGTAAAGCCGCCGTCAACAATGCCGGGTGTTACATTGCCGTGGTTTGCCTCGGAAGGCTTTCCGTCCTTGCCAAGCTTTTTGCTTCCAGATTTCTCATCCAAGGTCCAATTTGGTGCCTCCGATGTTTCTTGCTGACGTTCATGAATTGGACCTGCACCTAACATAATTTGGGCCGGATCGATTCTGCTGTTTGTCTTAACACCCGCCTTAGCACCATAACCCATGATCTCAGACACAATGGTACGCTGGAACTTTGCACCGAGACCGCCGCGTGGACCGGTTGAATCCCATATGCCAAACACTAGTGCTGTTGGGCAAAGGCCGAATAAGCCAGTGGCATTGCGAACCTCGGCATTATCCAGCACTCGGCCTTTGTTTGACTTTCGAAAAATCTTTCCTTCAAGGAGACTATCGCGGAATAATGCGTCAGCAATCCGATGAGGAGCCTCCAAGCTGCTGACAGTAAATTTCTTGAGCAGCGTGTCGTCATCGAATCGGGTGATCAACAGGGGAATCTGTATTTCTTGCCGACGATGTGATTCTAACAAAGCTAGTTCCATTCGATTGGCCTGGGACTGCACTGAGTCCAGCAACACACAAGAAATAATCTCTCCGGTCCCAGAATCTATACGGTCTTCGATTGCATACTTTCCGCCCTCGTAAGTAGGGGGAAACACCTTGTCTCCCGGGCCACCAGCAGGTTGATAACTGGTTACACAGCGAAATGCGGCAGCCGCTCCATCAACGGCTTCTTTGAGATCCGACAAGGTTAATTCAGGCATGATTAACTACTCCATTGCATTGAGTTGGGTATTTGTACCTACATCGGCAAACAGGTAACTGTACACTTGTAGTAAAGCCTTCTACGTTATAGTTTTTCATCTACGCGGCGTTCACTCGGTGGGTGAAACCTAAAATTCGCAATAGATAGAGTACGAGGCTGATGAATAGTTTACAGTACAGGCTCCGTATCACCAAAAATATAATCATTTCCTGGACCAATCTACGATTGATCACTTGAAATTACAGTCAAACGATCAACTGTGTTGGAATTAGGTAAGAGCTTAGATTCATTCGCATCTGGAGCCAAGCAATGCATTGAAGTTGATCGCAGTCCGAAATGGAATCCAGTATCTTGAAACCAATGAAAGGCTCGGACTCAAGCAACTGGACTTTTATTCGTCGTTGCAGCCAGCTCTGACTCAGATTCAGTTTTCAGTCCGCCCGGAATGTCTTTGTGCACAGTATGGGTTAACCAAAGATCTCCGAGATTAAAACTGACTGCCTCAAATGGCGGTAGTGATACGAGCGTATCCTCGAACAACTTTTCAATCAACACCCACTTCGCGTCGCGCAACGAAAATGCTTCCAGTGAGCTCGCGATGGGGTCTACAAACCAACGATAGCGAACATCCTCCTGGCATAAACCGTCTGCTTGCCATCCAAATCAAGCATCCGGGTGGATGACGAGAGTAATTTGCAGATTCAGTCCGGAGCGAGTGTGAAATAAGCGATAGCCGGTAAATAGGACATTCTCTCCTTTCGCCATCCCCCGATGTCAGACACTACGATATCCGCTCCCAAATGAAGTCCAGGTTCGGTAAGAATTCACCACTCGCCGTGGCCACCGCGACCAAACTGGAAAGTCTGATTGAGATACCCTGCAAGGCTTGAATGTGCTACGACAAGTGGCGATGCCGGTCTAGGGTGGATAAATTGCCTGCCGTCGACAACTTCTGCAACCATATTCGGCGGTGCATCCACTGCATCCTGATAAGTCGTCCGAGGTGGCGATTTTACTATTTCATCTACAGGCAAGTTTTTCATCACATCCTGTCTATCAACGTAGTTCTGATTGAAATCTAAGTCATCGGTGAGCAGTAATAACAAGTGATCGACTAAATGTCGGGAATCCAATCAATCTTGACAATCGGTGTCTAATCAAGTAAATTTACGGCAACTGATAATTACAAATTACAGAATATAAATTCTTGGGAGAGATGAGCTTTAGGCAAGAACAGCCTAGCGAAGATTTTCGCTTTAGGGCGAAATATTATTATTTGCTCTCGAAACTGTTGGCAAAACCGCCAACCGGGGAAACGCTCAATTCAGTTGCGCTATACGGTGTGCCTAACACAGATGCCAACAACAGCTTTCTCTTCACTCTCAACTCACTTGCGGAAACCGCCCGCGCCAAAACCGACATTCAAGCACTCGATGATGAGTATCACGACCTCTTCATCGGCGTAGGAAGAGGTGAACTCGTTCCCTACGGGTCGTGGTATATAACCGGCATGCTGATGGATAAACCCCTGAGTCTCGTCCGTCAGGATCTCAAAGCCCTCGGCATCGAACGGATCAAGAACAATCGCGAACCCGAAGACCATGTCGCCGCCCTGTTTGACATCATGGGCATACTCATAGAATGCGACGACGAATATCAGTTCAAGGCTCAGCAGACGATGTTTAAAAAACACCTCAAGCCATGGATACGAAGGTTCTTCAAGGATCTTGCAGCAGCAAGGAAAGCGAATTTCTACAAAAAAGTCGGCGAATTCGGTGTCGAATTCATCGACTTTGAAACCGAATACCTCGAAATGTCAGTTTGAATACTAGTAGGAGAACTGGCTATCTTGGTATGTATGTGACGTCACTTTTTGACATACAAAAGAGGAGGAACGCTATATGAAAAATAGCAAACTCGTTGACCGGGATTCCCGGCGTAACGCCCTCAAAGGTATGGCGGTACTTGGAGGTGCCGCGGCGGTATCAGCTTCGACCTCTGTGTCAGCAGCAGATATCACACCTGAAGAGGAAAAAAGCGAAACGTCGAAGACTCTCGGTTATCACCAAACCGAGCATATTCGGGAATACTATCGACTCGCTCGATTCTAAGGAGGTCATAACTTATGAAACTAGTTAGAAGCAGCGATAGTGGATCTGTATCCGGAATTGCCGCGATTGGTGAAGCTATTGATCGCCGAACGTTTCTGAAACGTTCAGGTGTTGCCCTAGGTGCGGGAGCTGCGGCTTCTATGTTTGCGCCACAACTGATGAGAAAAGCCAAGGCGGCTGCCGAAGGCTTCTCTCCGATGGAAGGTGTGAGCACAGAGATTCGTCGTAGCGTTTGTACGCACTGCTCCGTTGGATGCGGGGTTGTCGCCGAAGTTCAGAATGGAGTCTGGACTGGCCAGGAGCCAGATTTTGAGTCTCCGTTCAACCTTGGCTCGCACTGCTCGAAGGGTTCAACCGTTCGGGAGCACGGCATGGGCGAAAAGCGTCTTCGTTATCCGATGAAACTGGCCGGTGGCAAGTGGAAAAGACTCAGCTGGGATGATGCGATCAATGAGATCGGCGACCAGTTGCTGGAAATCCGCGAGCAATCCGGGCCTGATTCAGTCTATTGGCTGGGTTCAGCCAAGCATAATAACGAGCAGGCGTATCTGTTCCGCAAGATAGCAGCGATGTGGGGAACCAACAACGTTGACCATCAGGCGAGAATCTGTCATTCCACCACTGTTGCAGGTGTGGCAAACACCTGGGGCTACGGCGCAATGACGAACTCTTACAATGATATGCACAAATCCAAGGCCATGTTCTTCATCGGCAGCAATGCCGCCGAAGCGCACCCGGTCGCGATGCAACATATCCTGAGAGCCAAGGAATTGGGTTCCAAGATGATCGTTTGCGATCCTCGCTTTACCCGTACTGCGGCACACGCAGATCACTTCGTCCGGTTCCGACCAGGTACCGACGTGGGACTGATCTGGGGCGTGCTGTGGCACATTTTTGAGAACGGCTGGGAGGATAAGGAATATATCCGTCAGCGCGTGTACGGAATGGACGAGATTCGCCAAGAGGTCGCAAAATGGACACCCGAAGAGGTTGAGCGAGTTACTGGAACTCCACCGGAAGTCGTGAAACGAGCCGCAGAGATCATGAATGAGAATCGACCAGGCACCATCGTATGGTGTATGGGCGGTACTCAGCACACGATCGGCAACAATAATACGCGTGCCTATTGCGTATTGCAGCTTGCGCTCGGTAACATCGGCAAATCCGGCGGCGGTGCCAATATCTTCCGTGGACATGACAATGTCCAAGGCGCAACCGACCTTGGTGTGCTTTCTCATACACTGCCAGGTTACTATGGGCTGTCTAACGGCGCGTGGAAACACTGGTCTCGTGTCTGGGATCTTGACTACGAATGGGTCAAGGGGCAGTTTGATGCCTCTGAAGTCGAGGGCGACGGTGGCAAACCGGTACATCCCATGAACTATAAGGGCATCCCTGTATCACGTTGGATCGACGGAATCCTTGAGGACAAGGACAATATCGGCCAGAGAGACAATGTTCGTGCAATGATCTATATGGGTCATGCGGTGAACAGTCAGACACGTGGTCCGGAGATGAAGAAGGCAATGGAAATGCTGGACCTTATGGTCATTGTGGATCCACATCCGACCCATGCGGCTGTGATGAACGATCGCACGGACGGCATTTACCTGCTGCCTGCGGCGACGCAGTTTGAAACCTACGGCTCAGTAACCGCATCGAACCGCTCGATTCAGTGGCGCGATAAGGTCATTGAACCGGTGTGGGAGTCACTGCCCGACCATACCATTCTTTACAAATTCGCAAAGAAACTCGGTTTCCATCGTGAGTTTACAAAGAATATCAAGGTCAACAATGACGAGCCGCTGATCGAAGACGTGACCCGAGAGATCAATCGGGGCATGTGGACGATCGGTTACACCGGTCAGAGCCCGGAGCGTCTCAAACTTCACATGGCAAACAAGGGCACGTTCAATACCACCACGCTGAAAGCAGAAGGCGGACCGGCGGACGGTGATTATTACGGCATGCCTTGGCCGTGCTGGGGCAACCCTGAAATGGGTCACCCTGGAACACCGGTGCTTTACAACACCGAATTGCCAGTAGCTGAAGGTGGTCTTTGCTTCCGCGCCAGATTCGGAACTGAACGTGACGGAGTCAATCTCCTCGCCGAGGATTCGTATCCGGTCGGATCGGAAATCAAGGACGGTCATCCTGAATTCACCGACAAGCTGCTCAAGCAGCTGGGTTGGTGGAATGACCTGACTGATGATGAGAAAGCTGCTGCAGAAGGCAAGAACTGGAAGACCGACTTGTCAGGCGGAATCCAAAGGGTCGCCATAGCTCATGGCTGTGCACCCTTCGGCAACGCCAAGGCTCGCTCGGTAGTCTGGACTTTTCCGGATGCAGTTCCGATTCATCGTGAGCCTCTGTATACACCCGACAGGGAGTTGGCAGAGAAGTATCCGACCTACGCGGACAGGAAACGCTTTTATCGACTGCCCACGCGTTATGCTTCAATCCAAGCCGACGATGTATCCGGCGAGTATCCGCTGATTCTAACCAGCGGGCGACTCGTTGAATACGAAGGCGGCGGTGAGGAGCAACGTTCCAACCCATGGCTTGCTGAACTCCAGCAGGACATGTTTGTTGAGGTTAATCCTAAGGATGCCAACGACAATGGAATTCGTGATGGACAGATGGTCTGGATCATGACACCGGAAGGTGCCAAGATACTGGTCAAGACCATGGTAACTAGGCGCGTCGCACCTGGAGTGCTGTTCACACCCTTCCACTTCGGTGGTTGGTTCCAAGGCAAGGACTTGGTGGACAAATATCCAGCAGGAACCGCTCCTTACATCCGTGGTGAAGCTTGTAATACGGCGTTCACCTACGGATACGACTCAGTAACGCAAATGCAGGAGAGCAAAGTGACTCTCTGCAAACTCAGCACCTAGCTAGGAGGTAATCAAAATGGCAAGAATGAAATTTCTTTGTGATGCCGAGCGGTGTATTGAGTGCAACGCTTGCGTTACTGCCTGCAAAAACGAAAATGAGGTCCCCTGGGGCGTAAATCGTCGGCGCGTAGTCGTGCTCGGCGACGGAGAACCCGGTGAGAAGTCAATTTCGGTTGCTTGTATGCACTGCACCGATGCTCCTTGTGCAGCAGTTTGCCCAGTCGATTGTTTTTACACAACCGACGATGGCATCGTGCTGCATGACAAGGATCTCTGCATCGGCTGCGGCTACTGCTTCTATGCGTGTCCTTTCGGAGCGCCGCAGTATCCGCAACAGCAGGCATTTGGAGTACGCGGGAAAATGGACAAATGCACATTCTGTGCAGGTGGTCCTTTGGCAGACAATTCGGATGAGGAATACAAGATGTATGGACGCAATCGAATTGCTGAAGGCAAGCTTCCGCTTTGCGCCGAAATGTGTGCCACCAAGGCACTCATTGCCGGTGATGGCGATATTATTGCCGACATCTACCGCGAGCGTATTCTACAACGTGGAACACGTCCCCAAACCTGGGGATGGGAAACAGCGTATCCAGCTGGTTAAAATGGAGATTGTGAAAAGGGGGGAGTCTTCCCCCCTTTTCCTCTCATATGAATAAATTGAATTTATTGAAATACCGAAACGAACATAATTTTTGGAGCAGTATAGATATGCGTAAAAAGCTTTTTCTATCAATAGTGGTTCTCTTCGGATCGTTGACACTTGCTGGATGCCTGGATGACTATCAGGTGACACTTCATGAGCCAGCTGTCTACAAAGGGCCGGCAGATCCGTTAATCGATAAGGGCTCTCAGGTGAGCATGCTTCAGGAACGCTTCAATACTGTTCAGACCGATCGATAATATCTGTCAGAATAACAGCGTTCATTGATACGACAGAAAATATAAAAGTAAGAATCACTTTTAATTCATAACTTTGTCTGACTTTCTTAAGGTTATCATTTAGAAAAGGAGTTATTTAGATGGCAAAGCCAATTAGAAATTCAAAAACCGCGACATCCAAAAGATTCCGTTGGATGGCTTGGAGTTTTGCGTTCATACTGTTTTGCGCAATGGCTCTGCCGATGACCGGTTATCTTTTCCCGGAATCACAGACCACCCTCCAGGCGCAGCAGGCTGGTGGTGACGCCAATCAGAGATCCGAATTCTGGCGTGTCGTTCGAGAAGGCGGCGGCGGTTATTCCTCAGTCGTCAGTAATGACGTGAACATTGAGACCAACATGCTTTATAACACAACCGGTCAGAATTGGCGCGAGCTGAGAAATGGTCTGATCGCCAATTATGGTGGTTGGTTCTTGTTCCTCGTTGTCGTCGCCATACTCGTGTTCTATTCCCTGCGCGGACGAGTCGAGCTCGCTGAACCTGCATCCGGTAAAAGAGTAAAGCGTTGGACAGGACTGGAACGGACACTGCATTGGTATACGGCCATTTTGTTCATCTGCCTGGCAATTTCAGGGCTCAGCCTGTTGTTCGGAAGAGCACTGCTAATTCCACTGTTCGGGCCGCAGAACTATGCATTGTGGGCAAGTTTCTCTATCAACATTCATAATACGCTTGGGCCGTTTTTCGCTATAGGTCCGCTACTGATGTTCATTTGCTGGATTCGCCATAATATGCCGAATAAAGTCGATGTTGTCTGGATGATACAAGGCGGCGGAATTATCGGCAATAAGCATCCCAGTGCAGACAAAGCGAATGCCGGTGAAAAAATCTGGTTCTGGATTGTAATGCTGATCGGACTTGTCGCGGTGTGTATTTCCGGATTCGTCCTGATCGGTTGGGTGCAGGAGTATTTTGGCGTGGCAAATACGAGGGAACTCGCACAGATGATGCACGTTATTCATTCCATTAGCGCGCTTCTGTGGATTGCGATTTTCATCGGACACGCTTACATTGGTACGATAGGAAGCGAAGGCTCAATTGATGCAATGTCCAAAGGTCATGTCAGTGTCGAATGGGCTAAACAGCATCACGATATCTGGTATGAAAAAGTGAAGGACACGCATGAAATGGAAGGTGAGTCCGAAACCGGAACAGCAAGTACAGGAGAATCAACTGCCTGATTACGCGATTGCAAAATCCAGGTCGATAATTTAAAACGCATCTTGAGTTTATCACTTGGGATGCGTTTTTTATTGACTAAACATTCTACACGGTAGTCTTGCTGAAACCAAATGTGGTAGGTATCTGCAGAGTCAAGTAAAATTCAAATAAAAGCGTTGTTCGTCCTGAATTTTTTGATTGAGAAATATGAAGAGATTTCCGAAATTCGTTAGAGACAGTATGGACTATACGGGATCATGTGTAACCTGCATTCCGGTTCAGTTCGATTCCGGTAACTGGGAGTCTGCAATATTTTTTCAAGTCGGCGGGTCTGAAAGCAAACAAGACCGTCGAATCCTCACCCGAACACAAAATTCAGTGCCGGTCGCAATTGAAACCGATGTGATCAAGCACAATTCAGCTGCAGTCATTGTCATTCGGGTTGAAATTTTCACTGATGAATCCGACCCTCTGGCAGGTGAGATACTTCTGACTCCAGGTGAAACCGAATCTCACTTCGAGACAGTAAAGTTGCTGACGAAACAGCCTGTTCTGCGTTGGTTCTTTTCGGACGGAGCTTACTGGGTTATCCACAACCAGCAAAATCAACTTGGCCCTACCGAGCATGCAGCATTCCAAGAGGATCTGGATGAAGCTACCCAACATGATGCACTGATCAGATTAACCGGTAAATACGATGTGGAGAGTGCTTTGCGCGAAGTCGTTTCGCACTATGAATTCAGATCCGTCGGATCGAATCCTTATGCAGGAAATTCCAGTGTTCAATAGATTTCACATGCGTTTGAAAAAATTCATGGCGTGGCTTGGATCAGCACTGTTTCTGGGGTTCGTCAGCACTTCTGTCTCTGCAGATCAGGTGGCATTCATCAAAGCACTGAAAACCGAGGATATGAAAACTGCATATAGTCTGCTCCATTATGTTGATGATGTCAACAAACCACTTGATGACGGGCGTACCGCACTGATGCTTGCATCAAAGTTTGGTATGAAAGAAATGGTCAGCGATCTGATCAAAGCAGGTGCAGAAGTAAACGCACGAAATCACAATGGAGGTACAGCCCTCATGTACTCCGCCATTCGTGGCGATGAAGCCACTGTAGATCTGCTTCTGGAACAAGGTGCAAGGGTGAACCTTAGGGCAAAATTCGGTTGGTCAGCCCTGATGGTTGCCTCGGCCAAAGGTCATGCAAAGATTGTCAAAAAGCTGGTTGATTCAGGGGCTGATGTGAATGGCCGGGATATCTATCATTGGACTCCGTTGATGCGGGCTTCGTTTGCCGGCTACGCAGAAGCGGTGAGTGTCTTGCTCACCAGTCCACTTACGGAAATAAATGCCAGCGATGAAAATGAGGCTTCTGCTTTACATCATGCCGCAACCAACGGACATCAAGATGTAGTCAGAGTATTGCTTGATCACTGCGCACTGATGTCGGTCACAGACAAATTCGGATGGAGTCCACTTGATAGAGCTGCTGCGAATCAGAATGAATCCATACTGGAGATGTTTCGCGAATACGAACCCCGTCAATTGAAGTGTCAATGAAAGAGACAAACCGAAGAAAGTTTTTGAAAGTCTGTGGCTCTTACTTGGCGGCTCTGACCGCTTGGCAACCAACTTCCGCCAATGCCACAGTCAGACCAAAATACTACAGCCGCGCTCGTTTGATGCGGAACGGAAAACCAATTTCGTCAAATGAATTCGTACCCGGTCAGGTATTTATTTTCAACTATCCCTATGTCGCAACCCCCTGTATGATCTTCAATCTCGGACAGTCAGCTGACCAGAAAGTCACTCTTTCAACTGTTGGTCAAGACCAATACGTCTGGCCTGGTGGCGCGGGGCCCTTGCGGTCTGTTGTCTCGTATTCCGCAATTTGCGCTCATAAAATGACGTATCCTGCAAAAAATGCGAGTTTCATGAATTACCGGCATTCCAAGGTGGTATTTTTCGATGAGAAAAGAACACGCCAAGAACGTGAAAAAATCATCTATTGTTGCTCTGAGAGAAGTGTGTATGATCCGGCAGAAGGCGCAAAAGTAATCGGTGGACCGGCTCCTCAACCACTTGCATCAATCCTGATCGAATACGACAGTTCGGACGACAGTTACTATGTCATCGGTACCGCGGGGGGTGAAAAATTTGATGAATTTCTCAAATCTTTCGAATTCCGTCTGCAGCTGGATTTCAAGATTCTGGATGTGAGAAAACCCGTTGAGGAAAAAGTGGAATTGCTGACTGCAGAAGAATACTCACATGTAATTGTTCACTGCTGATCTATTTGAGAATCAAGATTCTTCTTTCAATACGCCGTTTTCAAGTCTAAATATCCTATTCATCGCATTGGCGAGATGCAAGTCGTGAGTAGCAACAACCAAGGCAACGTTCATATCCCGATCCAGTTCGACCATCAGGTCCTGCACGGTTTTGGCATTCTGACGATCAATATTTCCGGTAGGCTCGTCAGCAAGCAAACATAGCGGTTTTATGATCAACGCTCTGGCAATTGCCACCCTTTGACGCTCACCACCAGACAATTCTCCTGGTTTGTGGTTGAGTCGGTTCGAAAGATTTACCCTCTCCAGCAGACTAACCGCCTGATTCTTTACCTGTTCGGTCGAAAGCCTCCTTACCAACAAAGGAATCATCACGTTTTCCAATGCCGTGAACTCCGGCAGCAGATGATGGAACTGATAGACAAACCCCAGCGTTTCGTTTCGCAACCTTCCTCGCTCGGACTCGCTCAACTCTGATAGATTCCTTCCATTGAGCGAAACAGTTCCACCGGTTGGAACGTCCAGTCCTGCCAACAGATGAAGCAAGGTGCTTTTCCCTGTACCTGACGAGCCAACAATCGCAATCTGCTCGCCTTTGCCAATTTTAAGATTGACACCATCAAGCACACTGACATCAAGCGTTCCCTGCTGATAGACTTTCGAGACGGAATCAGCTCGCAACACAATATCAGTCATATCGAAGCGCCTCGGCAGGATGAACCTTGGATGCCTTCCAGGCTGGGTATATTGTCGCAACAAAGCACATCAGTAACGACGCAACCGAAATCTTCATGACATCACTCCAAATCAACTCTGCCGGAAACTTGGTAATGATGTAGATATCATCCGGAAAAAACTGGGTTCCAAACAGCTGCTCTGCCCAAGGAATAAGGGTTTCCATGTTCAACCCTGTAAGCACACCGACGAATGCTCCAAATACCGTGCCGACTATCCCGATTACAACACCGTGGACAATGAATATTCCCATGACATTTGCAGGACTGACCCCGATGGTGCGAAGAACAGCAATATCGGTACTCTTGTCGGATACAAGCATCACCAGTGTAGAAACGATATTGAAAGCGGCCACCGCCACAATCAATAGAAGAATTATGAACATCACCCGACGCTCGATCTTCAAAGCCTCAAACAGATTGGAGTACTGATTCGTCCAATCTGTCACAGTGTATCCGGGACCTAGACTCGACCTGAGCTTGCGTGTCAGCAATGGTGAAGCAAACACGTCACTCACTTTCAATCGCAGACCGGACACTGCGTCACCCACATGCTGTAATTTCGCAAGATCGTCGATGTGTGTCAGAGCAAGGCCATTGTCGTATTCATAGAAATTGAGGTTAAAGATTCCGACGACCGTAAAACGTTTCAATCTTGGTACCACTCCGACAAGCGTCGACCGGGCCCTGGAACTGATGATGACTATCTTGTCTCCGACTTTTACGTTTCCAATTCTCCTCGCTAATTCCTCACCGACCACGATCGAGAATGTTCCAGCTTTCAGATCACCCAAGCCACCACTGACCATGTGTTCTCCAATTGAGGAAACTTTGGATTCCATTGCGGGGTCGATTCCCCTGACAATGACCGGACTGACCAGATTTCCCTGCTTGATCATCGCGTGACTGAGAATAAACGGCGCCTGCCCTTCAAATTCTATGGATTTCTCAACATCAGACATGGCTGTGCGCCAATCATCCAGCCAACCTCCGGGTCCACTGACCTCAATGTGTGCGGCGACTGCCAAAAGCCTGGATTTCAGCTCTCTTTCAAATCCATTCATGACAGACAGAACTGAAATCAACGCCCAGACACCGATGATGATGCCAAGAATAGATGTACCTGTAATGAAAGAAATAAAACGGGTTCTGCGTTTAGCCCTAATGTAGCGCAGACCGATGAACAGCGCGAGTGGGCGAATCATCGGTTATCGACCTGATGGCTTCAGATAGGGAAACAATATCACATCCCGAATCGAGCTTTGGTTAGTCAGCAGCATGGTGAGTCGATCGATTCCAATCCCCTCTCCGGCCGTCGGCGGCAAGCCATATTCCAATGCCCGTATATAGTCATCATCGAAATGCATGGCTTCCTCATCACCTGATTGTCTCTGCACAATCTGATTTCTGAACCGTTCAGCTTGATCTTCCGGATCGTTCAACTCGGAAAATCCATTCGCAATTTCCATCCCTGCAACAAAGAACTCAAATCGATCCGCAATCTCAGGATTCGAATCACTTACCCTCGACAATGGTGACACCTCAACTGGATATTCGGTTATGAACGTCGGTTCGACCAGTCTGTCTTCAACAGTTCTTTCAAAAATTTCGAATAACAGTTTCCCCACACCCCAGACACTATTGACCTCTCCTCCCAAACGAATCAAGTAGTCGGATAACACCTTCAAGTCGCTTAGATCATCTTGAGTCAGCGACGAATTATGTTCTAAAACCGCTTCGTGCAGAGTAATTCGCCTAAATGGTGGTGCCAGATTGATTTCCCAATCTCCATATCGAACGACAGCAGACTCACAAACCGTTGCCGTGAGCATTTCAAACATCTTTTCGGTAAGCTCCATGAAATCTTCGTAGTCCGCATAAGCCTGATAAAACTCCAGCATCGTAAATTCGGGATTGTGTTGAGTGCTGACTCCTTCATTACGAAAGTTTCGATTGATTTCGTACACGCGGTCATACCCACCGACTACAAGTCGTTTAAGAAAAAGTTCGGGTGCTATCCGAAGGTACATGTCAAGCGACAATACATTGTGATGTGTAACAAAAGGCTTCGCAATCGCTCCACCGGGGATCGAATGCATCATGGGAGTTTCCACTTCCAGAAATCCACGGCTATCCATAAACTTACGAATACATTGCACGATGGCGGAACGAGTTCGAAAGGTTTCCCGGACATCCTCATTCATAATCAAGTCCAGATAACGTTGCCGATAACGAAGTTCCTGATCAGATAGGCCATGGAATTTTTCAGGAAACGGATGCAAGGCTTTGGTTAACAAGCAGTAATTTTTTACTGCAATAGTCAACTCACCGGTTTTAGTTCTGAAAACTTCGCCAATATCCACCGAAAGAATATCACCGATATCTAAATTCTGAAATTCTTTGTATTTTTTGTGCCCGCACTCTTCTCCGTACTCGTCTATGAAACGCTGCCTCCGAACCAATAGTTGAATTACACCAGAAGAATCCTTTAAATCCGCGAATACAATCTTCCCAAAATTTCGGATGCTCATGAGCCTCCCTGCGACAGACTCTGTTGATTCATCCATCTTTATTGGCTCCTCGTAGTCTCCGAATTCACGACGTATTTTGGCAGCACTGTAACTTGGTGGATCCGCGTTCGGATATGCATTACCCGTTTCGCGTAGATTCGTCAGTTTCTCCCTGCGCAATCTTGACTGTTCGTTCTCAGACATGAGTTTTACAACCCCGCTCTCAGACTGGCCTCAATGAACTGATCAAGCTCACCATGAAGAACCGCGTCGGTATTGCCGGTTTCAACGCCGGTACGAATATCCTTGATCCTGGATTGGTCCAGCACATAGGAACGAATCTGATGCCCCCAGGAAATATCAGGTTTCGAATCTTCAATCTCCTGCAGTTTGCTCTCAGTCTTCTGTCGCTCAAGATCGTACAGTCTCGCCTTCAACATAGACATCGCTTCCGCCTTGTTCTTGTGCTGAGATCGATCATTCTGACACTGCACGACGACACCTGTTGGTTTGTGTGTGATTCGTACCGCTGAGTCCGTTTTATTGACGTGCTGGCCACCGGCACCGCTCGACCGATAGGTATCGATTCGAAGATCACCGGGATCAACCTCAATATTGATCTGATTATCGACTTCCGGATAGCAGAAAACCGAAGCAAACGATGTATGTCTTCGCTGCCCCGAATCAAATGGAGATTTTCGAACCAACCGATGAATACCACTTTCAGTACGTACCCAGCCGAATGCGTATTCGCCTTTGATTTTCAAAGTGGCACTTTTTATTCCGGCCACATCACCCTGCGAGTAGTCAACCACTTCAGAATCGAACCCCTTTTTCTTCGCCCAATAATCGTACATCTCAAACAGCATCTGAGCCCAATCCTGAGCCTCGGTGCCACCTGACCCGGGTTTGATATCCACGAAAGCATTGGCGGAATCCAATTCACCGCTGAACAGGCTTCTGAATTCGAGTTCATCTGTCTGTTTCTGTAACTCTAGTACTTCCTCTGCGAGTGACGCGATAGTCGCGGCATCCTCTTCTGCGACAGCAAGTTCCCAAAGTTCCGCTGCATCCAATACTGATGAATGCAGCGATTGGATTGGCTGCAGAGTTCTATCGAGATTGACTCTTTCCTGATTGAGTCGTTGACTGCGCTCAATGTCCTGCCATACTGCAGGGTCTTCAAGAGACTCTATGATCTGTCGTAATTTCAGGCTCTTGCTGTCGACGTCAAAGAAACCTCCTTAACGCCTCGACCCGTTCGCCCAGTTCGTTCAGAATTTCGCTTGTTGAACCCGTTTCCATCATTATTTTCCTACTGTAATCACTACAAACCGTCATTTTATTCTGGTAATCAGCCTAATCCGAGTTCCATTTTGTTTCTCCAAATGCACTTGAGCAAATATATAATGTGTCAGTTCCACTAATCAGTCACAAAACTCAGACATCAATCGATCAAACCCATGAAAATCGGTGTTCCAAGAGAAATCCACGACAATGAACGGCGAGTCGCTGTAACGCCTGAAATTGTTCCGTCAATTATGGAAATGGGATTCGAGGTTCTCGTGGAATCCGGAGCCGGTGAATTGGCTAATTATACTGATTCCGCATACGAATCTGCAGGCGCGACTGTGCTACCGACCGGAACAGCAGTGTGGGACAGCACAGATGCAATCGTAAAAGTGCGGGCACCCGAATTCAATGAAAGTGGACAGTACGATGAGATTGATCTTCTTTCGACTGGTCAGCATTTGATCGCATTTCTGTGGCCGGCACAAAACCCCGAAATCCTGCAGAAGCTATCAGAAAAAGGTGTCAGCGCAATATCAATGGATGCCGTACCGCGAATTTCCCGTGCGCAGAAACTCGATGCCCTTTCTTCAATGGCCAATGTCGCGGGCTATCGAGCAGTGGTTGAGGCTGCTCAGCATTTCGGGCGTTTCTTCAGCGGTCAGATTACCGCTGCCGGACGCGTACCACCTGCAAAAATCATGATTATCGGTGCGGGTGTGGCTGGACTTTCTGCCATCGGAACGGCAACCAGCTTGGGTGCGATCGTACGCGCATTCGATACCCGACCGGAAGTCAAGGAACAGGTGGAAAGCATGGGTGCCGAATTCCTGGAACTTGATTTTGAAGAGGAAGGGTCGGGAGCTGGTGGTTATGCCAAAGTGATGAGTAAAGAATTCATTGAAGCAGAAATGGCACTGTTTGCCGAGCAGGCAGAGGAAGTGGATATTATTATCACCACAGCTCTGATTCCCGGGCGACCCGCGCCGAAACTGATTACCGAATCAATGGTCAGATCAATGAAGACTGGCAGTGTAGTCGTTGATCTTGCAGCCGAACAGGGAGGAAATTGTGAACTGACACAACCTGACGCTGCGATTGAAGCACACGACGTGACGATTATCGGATACACGGATTTACCCAGTCGCCTACCTTCTCAATCAAGCCAGCTGTATGCATCCAATATTCGAAATTTCTTCCAGGACCTTTGTCCTGACAAAAATGGCGAAATCGAAATTGATATGGAAGATGAGGTAATTCGAGGTGCTACAGTTGTCCACAATGGTGAAATTATCTGGCCACCACCGCAAAAGGAACCACCTCCGACTCCAGCACAGAAACCATCTGAACAAACCGCGTCAACTAAAACCGATGTCGAGAATGTTGTACCGGAAAAGAAGAAATTCAGAATCGGGCCTTACGCGTTCGGACTGGCACTGGCAGCCATTGTTGCTGTGGGCCTGTACGCCCCGGCATCATTCCTGACACACTTTACTGTCTTTGTTCTGGCGATTTTTGTGGGCTGGCATGTCATCTGGAATGTAACGCCATCGCTTCATACACCGTTGATGAGTGTCACCAATGCAATCAGCGGAATCATCATTGTCGGCGCATTACTGGAAATCGGTGCGGTCAATCCGTACGTCAAGGCGCTCGCCGCAGTATCCATATTGATTGCCTCGGTGAATATATTTGGCGGCTTTCTTGTCACACAGCGCATGCTCAGGATGTTCAAAAAGTAAGTAGTCTGGACAAATTAAACTATCCATACTAAATCAACAATGATCGTCAAACGGACAACTCGATACCGGTTGCACGCCGGAAGCGAAGCGAAATTCAGACAACTGTATCAACTCGCCGGAGCCTGCCGTTTTGTGTGGAATCACTATGTTGCGCTTCTGCGAGACGAATACGCCGCCTATGGTGAGTTGCGACGATTCTACCTTACCGACAAGGACGGTAATTCATTGAGGACCGGGAACGGCAAACTGAGGTACAGTCTGAGCTGTGATTATTTTCAACTCAGAATGAACTTCGCACTCATAAGAAGACATCACTATACCTGGTTGAATGAATATTCGTCCAGTATCGTCAAGCACTCACTGAAACCGATTGAGACGACGTATAAAAATTTCTTCAAGGGCAACGGCGGGCTACCGAAGTTCAAAGGCAAGTGGCGCATCAGACCGAGTTTTCCGATACAGTTCGGGGACACCGCAAAACTTGATGGCGACTGGCTGCACATCCAGAAGATCGGTTACGTCAGGCTGGTCGGTGACAACCCATATCCCGACGGCGCACCAAGGAGCGGCACGATCAAAGAAGAAAATGGGAACTGGTATGCCTATATCGTCTACAACGTAGAGATCACCGACAAACCGCATGGTGTGAGTGATGCAGGAGTCGGAATAGACAGAAACACAGGCAATATCGCATTGTCGGACGGGCGGATGTTCACACCGCCGGATGTATCGAAAAAGGAACGTCGCAGAATCAAATATCAGCGGTACATGGCCCGACAGCAAGAACCCTGCAGGAAGCAGGGGATCAAGCCGTCAAACCGATGGAAAAAGACCAAGAAGAAGCATGACAGAATATGTATGAAAATACGCAAGATCAACGACAATTGGATACACCAAGTTTCAAGGCAGATAGCCGATGATTATGATGTTGTATATCTGGAAAACCTGAACATCAAAGGCATGACGAAATCATCGAAAGGTACGATTGGAGAACCAGGTCGGAACGTCAAGGCCAAAAGCGGACTGAACAAGGCAATACTCAAGGTTGGATGGCACAAACTGGAACGGGCATTGAGCTACAAGGCAAACGTCATTAAAGTTCCGGCGCACTACACTTCGCAGTCTTGCAACCAATGCGGACATACTCATAAAGAAAACAGAACCACACAGGCCGGTTTCGAATGCTTGAGTTGTGGACACTCGGACAATGCGGACGTCAACGCCGCTAAGAACATACTCGCCTCAGGGATCGGGGAGAGTCTAAACGGCCGTGGAGATTCGGGCATCAGTCCTACCGTGAAGCGCGCAAAAATGCACAGACATAGTGAACTTCTATTCATAAATGGATAGTTTATTATGGCGAGATTCCTAAATGTTTGAAGGCCTGATAAACTCGCTGTACATCATAGCGTCTATTTTCTTCATATTGAGTCTTGGAGGGTTGAGCCACCAGACTTCGGCCGTACGCGGAAACATTCTGGGAATTCTTGGGATGATCCTTGCCGTATGTGGAACCATAGCGGCCAAAGCAGTTGACAGTATCGGAATCATTGTCGCGATGATGGCTGTTGGCGGTGTTTTCGGAGTCATTGTAAGCATGCGGGTTCAGATGACAGCAATGCCCCAGCTTGTTGCGATCCTTCACAGTCTTGTGGGACTGGCAGCGGTGTTTGTTGGCTTTGCGAACTATATCGAGCCACTACAGGAGTACGAGGGAGTAGAAAAAGTCGTTCATGAAGTTGAGATCTTCGTTGGTGTCCTGATCGGTGCTATCACTTTCACCGGCTCTGTGGCTGCATTTGGAAAATTACAGGGAGTGATTTCCAGCCGACCACTGATGTTACCCGCGCGTCATTGGCTGAATCTGATCATAGCGATCGTCTGTATCTGGCTTGGTGCCGAGTTTCTCGGCAGTGACCATCAAAGTGGTGTCAACGTACTTTTGATAATGACCCTTCTCGCTTTCGTACTTGGCTTGCATCTTGTGCTAGCGATCGGCGGTGCAGACATGCCTGTGGTCATATCGATGCTGAACAGTTATTCAGGCTGGGCGGCGGCGGCAACAGGATTCATGCTTGAAAACGATCTCCTGATTCTAGTCGGCGCACTGGTCGGAAGTAGCGGTGCAATCCTGAGCTACATTATGTGCCGGGCAATGAACCGCCATTTTGTGAGTGTCATTCTTGGCGGATTCGGAACAACCGGTGGTACAGCAGTCGGGCCAATTGAAGGCAGTATCTCGGAAATCAATGTCGATGAAGTTGCAGGACTGCTTTCGTCGTCAGATTCTGTAGTCATCGTTCCGGGCTACGGACTTGCGGTTGCCCATGCGCAGCATCCTGTCGCAGAACTTACCCGAAAATTACGCGATAGCGGAAAACACGTCAGATTTGCGATTCATCCGGTGGCTGGCAGAATGCCGGGACATATGAATGTCTTGCTCGCAGAAGCCAAAGTGCCCTACGACATCGTTGAGGAAATGGACGAAATCAACCCTGACATGCCTGGCACTGATATCGTCATGGTAATCGGTGCGAACGATATCGTGAATCCTTCAGCCCAGGACACGCCCGATAGCCCTATTGCTGGAATGCCGGTAATTGAAGTTTGGAAAGCGAAGCACACGATTGTCTTAAAGCGAAGCATGGCATCCGGATATGCAGGAGTAGACAATCCCCTGTTCTACAAGGAGAATAACAGGATGTTCTTTGGTGATGCCAAAGACAGTCTGGATAAACTGGTGGCTATGGTCGATTAGCCATTTGGCGGTCTCGGCTCCAGCCTTTTCAAGTCGCAAACGACCTAGACAAGATGTCGATGACGTGCAAACCGCAAACTGTTCCGTGGTCAAAGACTCTATCAATATGGCGGAGAGGGAGGGATTCGAACCCCCGGAAGGTTGCCCTTCAACGGTTTTCAAGACCGCCGCTTTCGTCCACTCAGCCACCTCTCCGTTTTGTGGAACCGATTTGCCGGATGCAATTCTCCGAATTGCGAAACAAGCGGATACAGAAGTTTCCTGATGAAGAATTTTCTAGGAATTGCGGACTGTACGGAAATGCAGTCAAAGGCCTTGAAATATTATGAACCATCTTTATATTTCAAGTAGGAATTTTGACCGCAATTTATCCGGTACATTTGAATTTTTTCTACCGTAATCGTAAAATAAACTTATCTTCACTTTACAAGAGGAAACTATCTATGAGATTTAACGACCAAGTACTTTCCCAACAAAGAACTTCAAGCGTCGTTGTCAACAGAGTTCTTCGGAACACGTACATTCTGCTGTCGATGACTCTGTTGTTCTGTGCCGGTGTAGCGGCACTGTCCGCTACCTTGAACTGGCCACATCCCGGACTTATCATCACACTGGTGGGTTATTTCGGATTGCTGTTTCTGACCAGCGCACTGCGGAATTCCGGACTGGGAATAGTCTGTGTGTTCGCGCTTACCGGTTTCATGGGTCTCACCCTTGGACCAATCATTTCGTATTACCTGACCGTAATTCCAAACGGTGACCAGATTGTCATGACTGCGTTTGGTGGAACTGGATTGATCTTTCTGGGATTGTCCGCTTATGCACTGACTACAAGAAAGAATTTTGCTTTCTTGGGCGGAATGCTATTTGCCGGTATTCTGGCCGCATTCATCATGTCCCTCGCCGCAATATTCTTCAATTTACCGATGCTGTCGATCGCGGTTTCCGGTATGTTCATCATCCTGATGTCCGGATTGATTCTCTACCAGACCAGTGCTATCGTGCATGGCGGTGAGACAAACTACATCATGGCGACCGTTACACTGTTTATCTCCATCTACAATCTGTTTCTCAGTCTGATACAGATTCTTGGTATCTTTGGAGGTCGCGAATAATCGAGTCCTGTAAGTTCTTTAGTGGAACTTGCTCAAATAGAGCCGTCGTCTTTCGTTATCCTGCGGCGGCTCTTTCTTTATGTAGTGTTTGCAGTCGGTATGGGACTACCGCTTTCGTCGAATCGGCTAGAGCGGCACAGATAGCCTTTGCCGCAGATATCGTCGTGAAATGAGCGACATTTCGCTTCAAGGCCTCTTTCAGAATAGTCTCAGAATCCGCAACACTGGCTCTTTTGCGCGGAACATTCACGATCAAATCGATCTCGTTGTTTTTTAACATGTCTACTACGTGTGGACGCCCTTCCCGCACCTTATTGACACGACTGACTTCGATTCCATGGCTTGACAGCAATTTAGCTGTGCCTTCGGTTCCAAACAGTGTGTATCCTCTGTCAGCAAGGATTCTCCCTACTTCAATAATTCCGGATTGATCGTCACCAGATACGCTGAGCAACGCGTTACCGGATTCGGCAATAGAATATCCGGTTGCATGAAATGCTTTCCAGTAAGCTTCTCCGAAGGAGCGACCTATACCCATAACTTCTCCGGTACTTTTCATTTCCGGACCGAGCAAAGGTTCCGAACCTGGAAATTTTTCAAATGGAAATACTGCTTCTTTGACACTGAAAAACGAAGGTATGACCTCGTGGGTTGAACCCTGTTCCCGCAAAGTCTGTCCCAGCATACAGCGCGCTCCGACTTTTGCCAGTGGAATCGATGTCGCCTTCGATACAAACGGAACTGTACGAGAAGCTCGCGGATTTACTTCCAATACATAAATTTCGGTACCCTTGATTGCGAACTGAACATTCATCAAACCGACTACATTCAATGCGAAAGCCATTTCACGAGTTTGCCGGCGTAGTCCATCCTGTAATTCCTCAGTCAGACTGAACGCAGGTAATGAACAGGATGAATCGCCGGAATGGACTCCTGCAAGCTCGATATGTTGCATAATTCCTCCGATGAATACCTCATCTCCATCACAGATCGCGTCAACATCAACTTCGATAGCATCACTCAAGAATTTATCCAATAGCACGGGTGAGTGATGCGAAACATCAATTGCAGCTCCCATATATGCCTGTAACTGCTCAGAGTCTCGAACAATTTCCATAGCCCTTCCACCGAGAACATACGAAGGTCGCACGACAATCGGGTAACCGATGGTTTCTGCCGCTTTCAAGGCATCCTCGATCGTGACAGCCGTCGAATTCGGAGGCTGCCTCAGTTCGAGCCTGTGAAGCAGGTCCTGAAAATATTTCCTGTCTTCCGCCTGATGAATGGAATCGGCTGAGGTACCGATGATATTCACCCCCTCACCGGTGAGATCCCTGGCAATTTTCAGCGGTGTCTGTCCACCATATTGAACGATTACACCATCAGGATTTTCGATTCGACATACTTCCAGTACATCCTCCACGGTAAGCGGTTCAAAATACAACCGATCTGACACATCATAGTCTGTAGATACAGTCTCAGGATTACAGTTCACCATAATCGTCTGATAGCCGTCTTCCCGCAATGCCATTGCCGCATGCACACAGCAGTAATCGAATTCGATACCTTGCCCGATTCGATTGGGGCCACCACCCAATACGACTATTTTTTTGTCACTGCTGGGATTCGATTCGCACTCATTTTCATAAGTGGAATACATGTACGCGGTTGGTGTATTGAATTCGCCAGCGCAGGAATCTACGCGCTTGTATACCGGGTGTACGCGAAACGAGTAGCGGAAAGCACGAATTTCTTTCTCATCGACACCTAGCAGTTCGGCCAATCTGTGATCAGAGAATCCCTGACTTTTCCACTGTCTGAGTGATTCAGCGGCAACTGGAATGGAACCTGTTTTGATGTCTTCCTCCACATTGATTAGGTGCTGGATTTCCGATAGAAACCAAGAATCTATACCCGTTAACGCGTTTACGCGTTCAACGCTCATCCCTCTGCGGAACGCCTCTCCGATGTACCAAAGACGTTCTGCCCCAGGTATGCTGAGTTTCGAACGCATCAAATCATCAATGCTTCCATCCGCCCCCATCAATGCTTTGGGTGTTTCAAAGCCGAATGTTCCGATTTCCAGACTGCGGACGGCTTTCTGAAGCGATTCCTGAAATGTTCGACCGATCGCCATGACCTCACCGACGGATTTCATCTGAGTGGTCAGTGTCGCGTCCGATTGCGGAAATTTCTGAAAGTCAAAGCGTGGAATTTTGGTGACAATATAGTCAATTGTCGGCTCAAACGAAGCAGGCGTGGCACCACCGGTAATGTCATTCTGAAGCTCATCCAAGGTGTAACCTACCGCAAGTTTTGCAGCGACCTTCGCAATCGGAAATCCAGTCGCTTTCGAAGCAAGTGCTGACGATCTCGACACTCTCGGATTCATCTCAATAATCACCATTCTTCCGTTTTCTGGATTGATCGCGAACTGAACATTTGACCCACCGGTGTCAACGCCGATTACCCGCATCACAGCGATGCTTGCATCTCGCATTCGTTGATATTCCTTGTCAGTTAAAGTCTGAGCAGGCGCAATGGTTATTGAGTCTCCTGTGTGCAGACCCATGGCATCAAGATTTTCAATGGAACAGACAATAATACAATTGTCGCTGTTGTCCCGAACAACCTCCATCTCAAATTCTTTCCAGCCCGAAATACTCTCCTCGATCAGTAATTCATTAGTCGGTGAAGCACGCAGACCTCTCAGACAGATATCCATGAATTCATCACGGTTGTATGCGATTCCACCGCCTGATCCACCGAGAGTGAAAGATGGGCGGATAATTACTGGAAATCCGATATCCGTAAGTATCTGTAGCGCATCTTCCATACTGTGGGCCAGCGCGCCGCGAACATATTCAAGTCCAATTTCGTCCATGCAGTCGCGGAACTTCTCGCGGTCTTCGGCTTTATCGATAGATTCCCTAGTTGCACCAATCAATTCAACGTCGAACTCTTCCAGTACATTCTTGCGAACAAGGTCAAGCGCACAATTCAACCCCGTCTGTCCACCCATAGTCGGCAAAATTGCGTCTGGCCGCTCAACTTTGATTATTTCCGCCACGGATTGCCAGCGAATAGGCTCGATATACGTGGAATCCGCGAACTCAGGATCTGTCATTATCGTGGCTGGATTCGAATTGACGAGAACAACTCGATATCCTTCATCCTTTAACGCTCTGCAGGCTTGCACCCCGGAATAATCGAACTCACAAGCCTGACCGATAACGATCGGCCCAGCTCCGATAATCAATATCGTTTCGAGATCGGTTCGCTTAGGCATGACTTGTCGCAGCGGACACGGAAGCTTTTCGCTCTCGCATCAAATTGATGAATCGATCAAATAATGCTGAGCAATCATGCGGCCCCGGGCTTGCTTCGGGGTGCCCCTGAAATGAGAACGCCGGATACTCGGTGTGTGCCAAACCCTGAATAGTGCCATCGAACAATGATCGATGTGTGACGTTAACATGGTCCGGAAGATGTTCGTCGTCCACGGCAAAACCATGGTTCTGACTTGTAATCATGATTTCTCCCGTCGACAGATCTCTCACGGGATGATTGGCACCGTGATGACCGAACTTCATTTTCATGGTACGTCCCCCAGAGGCAAGCGCGAGTAACTGATGCCCGAGACATATCCCGAATATCGGTATAAATCGCTGTAGAATCAGCTCAATATTCTTTATCGCATACCCGCACGGCTCAGGGTCGCCCGGGCCATTGGAGAGAAAGACACCATCAAAGTCGTGACCTAGTTCATCGTAAGACATTTGCGCAGGAACGACGGTTATCTCACAATTTCGATCAGATAGCATGCGTAATATATTGTGTTTAATGCCAAAATCATACGCAGCTACAGAATATCGCTCTACCGATTCCACAGCGTTCTTTGAACCGCCCGAATCGAGATCGAATATCCCTTCGTGCCATTCATAAATTGATTTTGTCGAGACTTCCTTTGCCAAATCCATACCCTTAAGTCCAGGAAATTCCCGCGCCAGCCTGATCGCAGAATCAACATCCACATGAGATTCATTCGTTACACAGCCGTTCTGTGCACCTTTGGACCTGATCAGTCTTGTAAGCTGTCGGGTATCTATACCGTGAATACCCACGACTTTATTGATATTCAAAAATTCATCGATGGAGGATTCAGACCTCCAATTGCTAATTCGAGTCGGGAGATTCTTGATCACCATGGCTGATGCATGGATTGTTCCGGCCTCTACATCGTCCGAATTCACCCCAACATTTCCAATCTGAGGATGTGTAAAGGTAACAATCTGCTGCGCATAGGAAGGGTCGGTTATTATTTCCTGATATCCGGTGATAGAGGTATTGAAAATCACTTCGCCGACAGCACTGCCAGACGCACCGAACGCATAGCCCTCAAATACGCTGCCGTCTTCCAAGGCGAGCAGGGCTTTTCTCATTTCATCAGAGTTCATTCAATCAATAATTCGACAACAAATTGACTTAATTTCCGAACCGCACAAAAATAATCAGCACTTTGTTCATATTTACGCCACCAATTTGACAGAGATTTTGCGGTCGATTCAGACTCATGGATCCCAGTTTGCGCAGATTATCTGCAACTTCTTGATCCGGTCGCATCCGATCAGCGAATTGTTTCAGAATTACTACAACACAGGACGGGTAAGCACGGCTGAATTTTTTCGCTTCTTGTCACTGCCGAGTTCTGACCATATCGATACGGCCGCCTGTTACGTCAACATCTTTCTAACAGCGGCCACAATCAATTGAAGCGAATCGACTGATCAACCAAAACCCAGAACATCTGTCATTTGGTAAAGGCCCGATGGTTGACCAGACAACCACAATGCGGCGCGTATCGACCCATTTGCATAATTCATTCGGCTGGATGAGCGATGGGTAATCTCAACCCGCTCGCCAGGTGCGGCAAACATTACTGTATGCTCCCCTACTATATCGCCGGCCCGGATTGTGGCGAATCCGATAGTTTTGTCTTCGCGCGCCCCGGTTTTTCCGTGCCTGACAAATCGTCCGTGTTCTCCAAGTGACCTGCCGAGCGTCTCCGCTACAACTTCACCCATTTTCAGTGCCGTACCGGATGGTGCGTCTACCTTCGCCCGATGATGTGCTTCAATCACTTCAATATCAACCGAATCTCCCAAAGTCGTTGCGGCCAGCTGCAGCAATTTGAAACACAAATTCACACCGACACTCATATTCGGTGCTGCTACGACTTTGATTTTCTGTGCAGCATCCTGAAGGTCGCGCAAATTCTTGTCTGTCAGCCCTGTAGTACCGATAACGATATCCTTGCCAGCCGCAACACATTGTGCCAAATGTTGCATCGTCGCTTCCGGCGTGGTAAATTCGATCAGGACATCAAACAGATCTGTGTCGAGTTTGTCTTTGACTTCCACACCGATACCGCCGACTCCGGCAAGCGTACCCGCGTCCGAACCAATTGAACTGTTTCCCGGTATTTCAGTTGCATGGGTCAACTCTACGTCTTGCGATTCACATACCGCCTGAATCAATGTCCTGCCCATTCGGCCGGCCGCACCGGATACTGCAATTCTCAACATTTCTGACAAATTTCCAACGCCTTAACAACGGGAGTAACAAGTGACATTGCGTCCTTCCAGACCCGCTAATTTCAACCCGTTATTATCGCAAATTTAGCCCGTTCGCCTGCGTGTAATTACGCTTTTAAGCGGGGTGATCCTAACCTCATCGATCACAGTTCCCGGTCTTGATTCAAGCATCATATTTACCGCTTCAGCTACGTCTCCGGGGAGTACGTAATTATCTGGAGAATCGCCATGTGTGAATTGCGCTTCGTCATAAAATTCGGTTTTAGCCATCCCAGGTGTCACGATTCCTACATGAATCCCATCCGAAGAACATTCACGTCGCAGTGACTTCACGAATCCATCTATGGCGGATTTGGTTGAGGTGTAAACTGCACCTCGCCGACCACCCGACAACGCTGATTCTGATCCGATGAATATCAACCTGCCTTTCTGTCTTCGTTTCATCTGTGGCAGAAAAGCTCTTGCAAGAAACATGGTTGAAAGTAGATTGGTGCTGACTATCCTAGTTATCTGATCGAACGAAAACTCTTCAAAGCCCCCAAATCTCCCATAACCCGCACAGAATACAATTGCATCCACATCCGTATAGCGCTTGACAAGTATAGGTAAGTGTTCTTTGAGAGCATCAAGATCAGATAGATCAATGATCTCCTGGATGAAGCGATTTGCGGATAACTCTTTCAACTCTTCAGCACTTCGCCTGGATAACCCCACTACTTCATACGAGTTTTGAAGCAATTGCTTTCCGACGGCCGAACCTATGCCGGCACTCACACCTGTAACCATGACCATGGATGACATCAGTCTGACTCCAATACCAACTCGTCGAAATGTACTCTGTCCGAATCTATGAATTCGCATAGCTGCTCGTAGCACCACCCTTTCATATCTGTCTCTACAGATTTCGGATAGGTCACAGACCCGTTACACAGTTCAAAAGGCTGAGCAACGAATTGATCATCCGGATATAGATTCTCCAATGTCCGATAAAATTCCTTCGGCAGACGGAAAGTACCGATTGTCACGGAATGAACAAGGTCCGCATCAACAGATGAAAAAATTTTTTCCATCAATTCCTGATACTGAACTCGATAGTCCGGTACAAAAATCAATGGATCAAAACGCAAACCGATTTTCCATTCACGTTCCTGAAGCCGCATCATCGCCGCAATCCGCTTGTCCAACTGCGGCACTTTATGTTCCAACCAAGATGAAATCCTGTCAGGTGTCACGCTGAAGGCGGTTACAACGTTGGGAACCGCATCCTGGGTAAGCAGTGATCTGATTTGTGTACTCTTGGTCCTAAGCTCCAGCCAGACGTGTTCCAATGTCTTGACCGCTCCGATAAAGTATTCTGCCATACCAATTATTGGCTCCATTGCCAGACTGTCGCAGTCGTAGCCGGAAAAAAACCAGACCGGCTCGTTCGCATCGTGCTCGTTCGCAGTACTTCTGATTGATTCCGCGAATTCATCGTAATTGACGAATACAACATGATGGGCAGAACGATACATCCCCTGCAGAAAACAGTAACGACAATCGTAGATACAATTCAGCATCACAGAAAAATAATAGTTGTGAGCGCCCCCGACTCCATAGCCGACCGGAACCGACAGAACATGTTTTCCATACTTGCGTGCAAGTATCAAGGAAGGACGTTGTTTCTGGAGTCTGAAGTCCTGAGCCTTGCGATTGAAAATCTCGCCGTATCGATCACACTCAACAATGTCGGCCGACGGAAACTGTCTCAGTATACGTTGCGTCAACGAATATTGTGATGCCTCTCTTTCCAGGTAGATTGTCGAGTACAAGACGGTAACCCTACACAATTTGCCAGTGTTGATTCAGATAACTCTGTACGGAATTCAACATCGTCGACGCATTTGGAGAATTACGGACTATATCAGAATCAACATTAATTTCTTTATTTAATAATTTGGTTTTATGTAAATATTTTCTCAATATTTCACGTTGAGCTACTGTCATTCGCCAGTGGTTGGCAAATGCAACTGTAGGATCTTCAGGCTCAATTCGTTGTGCAACCGACTTGGTGAGATCCCGCAATTGGCAACACAAAAGATCGATTGAATCGACGTGACCGGCGACAAGTTTCTGGATTTCCATCCTGGTTAGATGCTGAACCGAATTGTCTCTGTTGTCCGATACAACCTTGAAACAGTGAATCATTTCAAATGTGGAAAATCTTGACGCTGACGCTGCAAAACCGAATGCTTCCATATCGTATCCGGCGTGCTGTTTATATTCTGTCTCCACTACATCGACGGTAATAACCTTTCCTGTCGGCAATACAAAGTCGGTGGTAAATAAAGGATAAAAAGTCCTTTGGGTGAGGCTGTCGACGATACAGTTTGCGAGAAATCCTGTACCGACAGCATAGACTCCATGCCCTGCAACACCCACGTTCAACCAAGCAATTACATCGCCAGAATCACTAATTTGAGCTAGATACCGAACCGCTTCTTTTGCCCGGTTTGCTCCGATCCCACTGACGACCAGTTTCAATTGTTCTTTCCCAAAAATTGGAAATCGATCTCCCTTGCACGTCATTCTTTCCAGGCCAAATTGGTCAATCAGTGGCGAAGCCTCTGATTTCATCGCTACAACAATGTTGACAGAATGGGTCATTCAAGACTGGCCAGTTCACGTTGAAAACGTTGTTTTAGATCATCATATTCACTTCCTTCTGAATCTCGTCCCCTTTTGCGTGCGCCGTTACTGTAGATCTGAAGTTTCTCAATCAGAACGTGTATCGTCAACTTTCGATAGTTTTTACTGAGAGTATTGGTTTCCAATATCTTCAGCAGAGAGGCTATTCTAAATCGATCCATCGCCGGATACGCCTTGGAGAGCTGATCATCATGACCACCATATTTGATCACTAACTGCTCATTGACGAATCCGACAGGATACCTTGATGTGACTCTAAGCCACATATCATAATCCTCGCAGACTGGCAAACTCTCGTCAAAAACTCCGACATCAGAGAATACCGCCCGATTGATTATCGCGGCGGACGGTGAGATTGCACAAATTGGCAGACATTTCGGGAAAATCCATCCCCCCGACTTCGCATGATGTTTTTTTGGATTTACGCGAACACCTTTTCGAATCCATATCTCATCACTATGACAGATCTGAAATTCTGAATTTTGAGTTAGGAAATCCGCCTGCTTTTCGAGTTTCCTCGGGTGCCATTCATCATCGGAATCAAGAAAGGCAATCCATTCGTGACTACTGGCTGAAATGCCCACATTACGTGCCCGGCTGACACCAGCGTTTTTCTGACTGATCACCCTGACAGCAGTCGAAAATTCCGAATGCAAAACCGTAGCCATATCGTCAGTTGACCCATCGTCAACAACAATCACCTGACGCGGCGGGAGACTCTGTGAAACTACAGAATCCAATGCCCTCTTAAGAAGTTCACTTCGATTGAATACAGGAACGACTACGGAAAAATCCAACACCGGCTAAAGCAGCCCTCGAATCGCATCGCGCTCTTCAATCAACTCATTTTCGGTGATACGCATCTTTGCCCGGCTGAACTCACTGACCCCAAGGTCTTGGACAATCTCGTAACGATCATCGTTGCATAAAACCGGAAAGGAATAGATCAGGTCTGGAGTCATGCCATATGATCCATCACTGACGATACCCATACTCGTCCAATCGCCGTCCGGTGTACCTTGGACCCAGGTACGTATATGGTCGATTGCAGCAGAACCCGCAGAAGCTGCGCTGGACAGACCTCTGGCTGCGATGACTTCTGCCCCTCGCTTTTGTACTTTGGGAATGAAGTCATTCTCGACCCAATCCATGTCAACCCGGTCCAGTACCGGCTCACCATCGACAGTTGCATGGTGAACATCAGGGTACTGGGTAGCGGAATGATTTCCCCAGATTATCACTTTCCGCACAGTATGTGCGTGTTCCCCGGTTTTCGCCGCAATCTGACTCACTGCCCGATTATGATCAAGACGAGTCATCGCTGTGACCTGAGATACATCCAAACGTCTCAGCTTGCTCGCTGTTATCAACGCATTGGTGTTAGCCGGATTACCTACAACCAATACCTTTACCGATTGACTTGCAACTTGGTCTAAAACAGCACCCTGGGCAGTGAAGATCTGCGCATTTGCCTCAAGTAAATCTTTACGCTCCATCCCTTTTCCGCGCGGTCGGGCTCCAACCATCAAAACGTAATCAGCGTCAGCAAAGGCGGTTTCAGGACTATCGGTAGCAACGATTCCGGCCAATGTTGGGAATGCACAGTCGTCTAATTCCATCACTACACCCGAAAGTGCATCCATCGCCGGAGGGATTTCAAGCAATTGAAGAATAACCGGTTGGTCCGTGCCAAGCATGTCTCCTGCAGCGATACGAAACAACAGACTATAGCTTATCTGACCTGCTGCACCGGTAACTGTAACCTTGACCGGACTGTTCATGAAATCCGCCTCCCGTTTGTCCAGATTGAATTAATTGGTCGATAGATGGAGATTGTAACTGTTATTCCAATTGCAATAAACCGATAATCGAATTTTGGTAATTTTCATATTTGATTTCCCATCAAATACGATACCTGAAACGACTCAAAGTGACTATCTATCAAGCGATAGGTAGTTTCATACTATGTGTAAAATCGAACCAACCGGTGATTCTATATTTACCGGATTAAAACTGTCTCGCTGTTATCACGACAACCCATTCAGATCACTTTTTCACTTGACCGAATGTTTCGGCTCCATCAGAAAGAAACTGCAACTCTTCAGTCGTGGATTCCCGGCCTAGAATCTCATTTCTATGTGGGAATCGCCCGAATCGTTCAATAATGTCGTGATGCAATTTGGCGTATTCCACAGACTCTGTCGCTCGTTCCGACTGAACCCGAGTTTCCGCAACATCAATCAGCAAGTTGAACATTTCGACCGATAATCTCTGAACCTGGAAATCCTCAGAGTGTTGCAACGGCATGTAAGCAAATAGCCTTTCTAGATATGTCATGGATTCGTCCAAACCGGAATCTATGACTTTTTTTGTCAACCTCAGTGCTTCGTAATCGTACGCGAAAGCTTGAGATGTTCCCCGATAGATATTTCGGGGAAACTGGTCTAATGTGATGATTAAAGCGAGCATACCCTTCGGGTCAGATTCCAGACCGCTCGCATGACCATTAGCCACAAATTCGATTATAGGCTCATATTGCTGAACTGCCCGATCAAACGTATCGGAATTGAAAAACCACAACTGCATGCGATGAAGGAATTTTTCATCTGATTCCGCGCTGTCGGCAAACCAAAATTCGAGTATGTCATCTACTTCAAACTTCATGATTTCCGACCTGTCTCACCGGCAACAGCAAACCGATTCTTGAAGTTGTGGCATAATACAGATTGATAATCCGGATAATTTAACGAAACGCACAACAATGAACAAAACCGTAAGTTTCCTGTTTAAATTCTTGACAGTTGGCTTGTTTGTTGTTCTTGCTGCGTTGTTGCTCATTATCATCGTTGTCGTCTGGCAGTCTTGACAACGTTCATTCTATTTCTGCAATCGATACTTACTATCGCCCGTCAGATAACATGGGACACGGACACGATTGAATCGATTTTTCTCACAGTTGCCAATGAGCGCCGAGGGTCTCAATACCGAAATTGTAAGACTGACGAGAAATCAGTCTTCGTCTTGAAAGATTACGTCCGAATCCACCAATTGGACATAGGCCATAGGAGCCGCATCGCCAGCACGGTATCCGCACTTGAGTATGCGTGTATAGCCGCCGGGACGCGCTTTGTAACGATCTCCCAGTGTATCAAACAGTTTCAGTACCATCTCACGGTCTCGGAGTCGTGAAAACGCAAGTCTTCTGTTCGCCAGTGAAGGGGTTTTTCCAAGCGTGATTAGCGGTTCGACAAATCGTCTCAATTCCTTGGCTTTTGGCACGGTCGTACGAATCTGCTCATGTCGTAACAAGGAAGCTGCCATATTCTTCATCATCGCATTCCGATGACTCGAAGTACGATTAAGGTGTCGCCCAGATTTACGATGTCGCACGGCTAACTACTCTCCCAGTCTTTCAAGCTCAGAAGTATCCCGACGTAAACTTGGCGGTGGCCAATTCTCAAGCTTCTGACCAAGAGAAAGACTACGTTCTGCCAGTACTTCCTTAATCTCGGTCAACGATTTCTTCCCAAGATTCGGTGTCTTCAAAAGCTCTGCTTCGGTTTTCTGGACAAGGTCACCAATATAGTGTATCTGCTCAACTTTCAGGCAGTTAGCAGACCTCACTGTCAATTCAAGTTCGTCCAGAGGCTTGAGGAGTTCTTTATCAAATTGAGGCTCTTCCTCAACTTCGGGTTCCTCAACTGTTTCCTGCAAATTCGCAAAAGTCTCAGTTTGCGTATGAAGAATTGTAGCTGCATGTCGTACCGCGTCGCGCGGCTCAATTGTCCCATTTGTCTCAATGTCCAAAATCAACTTGTCAAAGTCTGTTCTCTGACCGACTCGGGCATTATCGACTTTGTAAGAAACACGCCGAATTGGTGTGTAGTAAGCGTCAACCGCCAATTTACCAATCTCTGTCGAAGATTTTTCGATTCCCGTATCCAACAAACGATAGCCATGCCCTCGGGTCACTGTCAACTCCATAACCAATCGAGAGCGGGATAGAAGGTGTGCAATCACAAAATCCTTGTCAATAATTTCGATATCGTGAGTTTCTTCAATGTCCGCGGCTGTGACTACACTCGGACCTTTCTTATCAAGTTTCAGTACCGCTTTATCTCGGTCGTTACCATGCATCTTGACAGCAAGATTCTTCAGGTTCATCAATATCTCGATTACTTCTTCGCGAACTCCGTCGATAACATTGAACTCATGCAGTACATCTTTTTCCCCATCAGAGATTTTCACTTCTGTAATCGCAGCTCCTGGCATCGAAGACAGCAAGATTCTGCGAAGCGCGTTTCCCATTGTGTGTCCGAACCCTCTGGCGAGCGGCTCAAGAAAAATTTCGGCTCGCTTGTCAGAAATTTCCTTCACCTTGATGGTACGGGGAGCCAAGGTCAAGAATTCAGAAACGTCGTAGTTTTGTTCCATTTTCAAACTCGTGTCAAATTACTTGGAGTAATAACCAATCACCAATGTCTCATTGATGTCATCAGAAATATCTTCGCGCTCAGGTAGATTCTTATAAACACCTCGAAAGTTAGCTACATCGACTTCAATCCAAGAAGGAAAACCGATACGTTCCGCGATATCAAGTGAAAATATCACCCGCTCCTGAGTTCGACTCTTCTCACGTACCTGTACCACATCACCTGGTTTAACCTCATAAGACGAAATATTGACGCGCTTGTTATTGACTTCAATAGCGTTATGATTGACCAACTGACGTGATTCGGCTCGCGTTGAACCGAACCCCATTCGATATACGACGTTGTCCAACCGGGATTCGAGTATCTGAAGCAGATTTATACCGGTAGAACCCTGTCTTCTCGAAGCTTCAGTGAAATGTCGACGAAACTGTTTCTCCATCACACCATAAGTTCTTCTGAGCTTCTGTTTCTCTCTCAGGAGTCGACCGAAGACTGTTACTCTTGGACGCCTTGAGGCAACTTTTTGACCAGGCAGTTTTTCAAAACGACACTTATCAGTGATCGCTTTGAAATCTCCCCGTCGTTTAAGGCCAAGGTCAACCTGTTCGCGTCTTGCGAGTTTACATGTCGGTCCCGTATATCTTGCCATTATTCAGCTCCGGTCAGGGTCTTCGACGTTTTGGCGGTCGGCAACCATTATGAGGAATCGGTGTTACGTCCGTAATGCGGCTAACTTCCAATCCAGTTGCGTTGAGTGCCCGAAGAGCGGAGTCCCGCCCGGGTCCTGGTCCACAAACCTGTACCTCGATATATTTCATTCCCATATCTATTGCACTTTTCGCACAGTCCTCGGAAGCCATCTGGGCCGCGAACGGCGTGCTCTTACGTGATCCTTTAAAATCCATTTTTCCCGCGGTTGACCAACAAAGTACATTGCCCTGTCGATCGGAAATGGTCACAATCGTATTGTTGAACGTCGCGTGAATGTGTGCGATTCCCTCGCTGACTGTACGCTTGATTCTCGTCTTGCGCTTTCTGCCCTTAGTTTTTGCCACCTTTTTCTACCACCTATTTACGAATTGGTCTACGTGGTCCCTTGCGAGTCCTGGCGTTTGTAGATGTTCTCTGTCCCCTGACAGGGAGGCCACGTCTATGACGTAACCCTCGATAACATCCTAGATCCATTAGCCGCTTGATATTCATGGAAACCTCTCTTCGCAAATCGCCTTCAATCATGTACTTTGCGACTTCCGAACGAAGTTTCTCTGCTTCATCATCAGTGAGTTCTCGTACTTTCTTGCTACCGTCAATCTGCGTATTTTCACAAATCGTGTCCGCAGTTTTGACTCCAATTCCGTAAATTGCGGTTAATGCAATTCGAATATGCTTCTGTACGGGTAAATTTATTCCTGCTATACGTGCCAATCTAATTCACCTTTCCTATGACTGTTCAACCCTGTCTTTGCTTATGACGGGGGTCTGAACTGCAATCAACCCTTAAAACACCATTGCGCTTGTAGATCCTGCAGTTACGGCAAATTTTCTTTACTGATGCCCTTACTTTCATTTCAATTCTCCCAATTTCTATCTTGTGATTCCGAGACCACTGGATATGCTGGATTTTTTCAGCAGACTCTCATACTGCCTAGACATCAGGTGCGACTGTACCTGTGCGATCAGATCCAGCATGACTACCACAATTATCAACAGAGATGTTCCACCGAAATAAAATGGCACACTCCACTGAACCACGAGAAACTCCGGAATCAGACAAATGACTACAAGATAAATCGCTCCAGCCAATGTCAGTCTTGAAACAACTGTATCAATGTACTTGATCGTTTGTGAACCGGGTCGAATTCCGGGGATGAACGCACCGGATTTCTTCAGATTATCAGCCATATCCTTCGGACTGAATACCAATGCCGTATAGAAGAAACAGAAAAATGCAATCATTCCTGAATACAACAGCATGTAAATTGGTTGACCTGGGCCGATGGTAGTTGCAATATCCTGCAGCCAGCCCATGCCTTCCGTCTGCCCAAACCAACTTCCGAGACTTACCGGAAACAGTATGATGCTCGACGCAAAAATTGGTGGAATCACACCAGCCATATTGATTTTCAGCGGCATGTGATGGGTTTGTCCAGCGAGCATCTTCCGTCCCTGTTGGCGTTGTGCATAATTGACAGTGATTCTACGTTGTCCTCTCTCGAAGAAAACCACACAACCAGTTATAAATATCGCACCGACGAATAGTATGAGAACTCCAATTGGCGTAAACGCGCCAGTTCGGGCAAGCTCAAGCGTACCAGCAACAGCAGACGGCAATCCTGCGACAATACTTGCAAATATCAACAAAGATATGCCATTCCCGATACCGCGTTCAGTCGTCTGCTCGCCAAGCCAGACGAGAAACATGGTACCGGTTACGAGACTTGCCACTGTTGTCAATTTGAATCCAATTCCAGGTGTCAGCACAACCGCGCTTCCACCTGCAACCTGACCTTCAATCGCAATTGCGATTCCCAGTCCCTGAAACGTTGCCAGCAGAACGGTTCCGTAGCGAGTGTATTCGGTAATCTTTCGGCGCCCTGCTTCTCCTTCCTTCTTCAACTGCTCAAGCTGTGGAATCACTGCACTCATCATCTGCATTATGATTGAAGCTGAAATGTATGGCATTACACCCAGCGCGAATACTGAAAGGCGAGAGAGCGCTCCGCCCGAAAATACATTGAATATGTCGACAATTGAACCTCGGGTCTGCTCAAACAATGCGGCCACCGCAACCGGGTCTACACCTGGAACCGGTACGTGCGTCCCCAGTCGAAATACGACCATGGCACCCAATACAAACAGTATCCTCATCCGCAACTCACTGAGAGTGCCGAGACTCGGTAGTCGTCTTGATGCTTTTGGAGCAGCCATCCGGTTATTCCTCTATCGTACCATTCACGGCTTCAATAGCTTGTCGAGCACCTGCTGATACCATCAGTCCCTTAAGATGGACACCGGAATCAATAGATCCTGATACTATCACCTTGGCGTTCATTGCCTTTCGCGGAACAATACGAAGACGCTTGAGACGCTCAATATCAATAACCTCATCACCAAGCTTTGCTATCTCACCCAGCCTGACCTCAGCGATTTTTCCAGAAGTGAGCGACGTAAAGCCTCGTTTCGGCAAACGACGTTTGATGGGCATCTGTCCGCCCTCAAATCCTGCTCGGACACCACCGCCAGAGCGTGAGTTCTGTCCCTTGTCTCCACGGCCGCAGGTACTGCCGTGTGTGGACCCCGCACCGCGACCCACTCGCTTGGCCTTCTTTCTTGCACCAGGAGGACTGTGCGTCACGATTCGATTTTCCATCAGTTGACCTCCTCGCATTCAACCATGTAAGAGACCTTGCGTACCATGCCGCGAATCTGCGGTGTATCGTCAAGTTCCCGGGTCTGATTTATTCGACGAAGTCCGAGCCCGCGCACACACGCCTTATGGCTTTTCAAACGGCCATTGACGCTACGAACCAATCTGACCCGTAGTTTCCGTGTTTGTCTATCGCTCATGATTCAGTCGCTCATCCAAGTATGCAACTCAGAAAATCGCATAAACATTCTTCGAACGCTTGTCAGCTATTTCCTGCGGACTGCGAATCGAAGTCAATCCATCTATTGTCGCCCGCGCGACATTGATCGCATTTGTAGTTCCAACTACTTTCGCAAGTACGTCGCGCACTCCGGCCAATTCAAAAATCAAACGCATGGTATCACCGGCTATGATTCCGGTTCCTGCAGATGCCGGTCGCATCACAACTTTCGCAGCTCCATGTCTGCCGATAATCGGATACTGAAGTGTTCCATTTTTCATATGAATACGAACCATGTTCCGTCTAGCATTTTCAAACGACTTCTGTGCCGCTACGGGCACTTCCCGTGCTTTACCGATACCGATTCCAACTCGTCCTGCACCATCGCCCACTACAGTCAATGCGGAGAATCCAAAAATACGACCACCTTTGACCACCTTGGCCACACGGCGTACATTGATCAACTGCTCCTTGATCTCATCGCGGTTCTTGCTGTCTTGCTCAGAAATAGCCATCAATCAAATTTCCTCTACTAAATTGCCAGCCCTGCTTCACGCGCAGCGTCCGCAAGTGCCTTTATTCTTCCATGGTAGCGGTGACCGGAACGATCAAAACCAATCTCCTCGATATTTGCTTCCTTCGCTCGTTCAGCGATCTTTGTGCCAACAAGCTTCGCCGCTTCGATATTACCGCCGAACTTCAACCCGGTTCGCAATTCCGTTTCATTGGTTGATGCACTGACCAGAGTCGTCTCACCATCAGGTGATATGATCTGCGCATAAATGTGTTTCGACGAGCGCGTCACACACAGCCGATTCTTGCGGTGCAATCTCAGCCTAGCACGCGCTTTGCGCGCTCGGCGCAATCTCTTTGATTTCTTTTCACTCATAGCCTAGCCGCTTATACTCTTGGCCTGCTTTCGACGAATTCTTTCATCTGAATACCGTACACCTTTACCCTTGTATGGTTCCGGTGGACGCATCCTGCGAATATCAGCCGCAACCTGACCGACGACCTGCTTGTCAATGCCCTTGATCACCAGCTCAACCTGTGAACTGCTTTCTGACTTGATCTCGAATGTCACACTGTTCGGCGCTTCGTATTCGATCGGGTGTGAATATCCAAGCGAGAGATTCACCCTTGACCCATTCGCCTGAGCTCTATAACCGGTACCAACCAGCGTCATTTCTCTTTGGAACCCCTGACTGACTCCAACTATCATGTTGTTGACTAATGAACGCATTGTTCCCGACATCGCTCGCGAATTCACACTCGAGTTTCTAGGACGAACGACGATGGCACTATCCTCATTGGAGACTTTCACCAATTGATGTAACGGCATCTGCAGACTTCCTTTGGGTCCGTCAGCCTTGATGGTCCCGCCGGACATCTCGACCTTAACGCCGTCAGGAATGATGACCGGTTCTTTGGCTATTCTTGACAAAACTAAGCCTCGCTTAACTTACTGTACAGATGACTTCGCCGCCCACACGGGCTGCCTGCGCTTTCTTCGCAGTCATTACACCCTGCGACGTAGACACAATCGCTATGCCCAATCCACCGCTAACAGACGGAAGTTCATCCTGACCTCGATAAACTCGACATCCTGGCTTGCTCACACGATCAATTTTTTCGATTACAGGCTTACCCTTGTAGTATTTCAACTTGACTGTCAGTTCACGCCGGGATACTTCACCAGCCTCACTGTAATCAAGAATATATCCTTCTTCCTTCAGCACTCGAGCGATCTCGCGCTTCATCCCGGAACCTGGCATTGAAACCTCAATCCGCTCGGCTTTGCCGCCATTGCGAACACGAGTCAGCATATCTGCAATTGGATCAGTCATTGACATGAAACATATTCTCCGATTAATGAATTCCGCTGTAACGTTTACCAACTCGATTTCGTAACACCGGGCGCCTCTCCCTGCATGATGATCTCACGCAGTTTGTTTCGTCCCAGACCAAATCTTCGATAAAACCCTCGTGGCCGACCTGTCAGACCGCAACGATTGCGTTGACGGCATCGACTGCCATCCCGTGGCAGCTTCTGCAATTGCATTGTCGCTTCCATGCGTTCGTCCAATGACAATCCCGGTTCAATCACTCGTTTTTTGAGCGCAACTCGTCGTTCCGCATATCTTTGCACCATTTTCTCTCGTTTGACTTCACGAGCCAATAAGGACTTCTTTGCCATGGTCAGTTCTGCCTCAATGGAAAATGAAAGCCTCGCAAAAGAGCATCGGCTTCCTCGTTAGTCTGAGCAGTGGTCGTTATCGTAACGTTCAACCCGCGAATCACATCTACGTTGTCATAGTTGATCTCAGGAAACACAATCTGTTCCTTTATGCCAAACGAATAATTACCGCGTCCATCAAATGACTTTGCCGACAAACCTCGAAAATCTCGTATTCGAGGAATTGCGATGGAAATCAACCTATCCAGAAACTCATACATCCTGGTTCGACGCAACGTAACCATGCAACCGATTTCATAACCTTCTCGAATCTTGAACGCGGCCACCGCACGTCTCGCCTTCGTTACAACAGGCTTCTGACCGGCAATCAATTCGAGATCACTGCAGGCATTCGTGATGAGATTCTTATCTCTCTTGCTGATGGCATCACCCACACCCATGTTCAAAGTGATTTTTGTTACCTTCGGCACCTGCATCATGTTGTCGTAATTGAACCGCTTCGTCAAGCTGGGAACCAGTTCTTCCCGATACAATGTCTCCAGTCTTGTCAGATCCGTCATGTCAAAACCTCATCATTGGATTTGAAATACCTGACTTTGGTCCCATCTTCCAAAAATCTGAATCCAATTCGATCTCCTTTTCCGGTTGCGGGATTGTAAAGTGCCAGATTCGATAACTGAATCGGAGCCTCCTTGGTGACAATTCCACCGGTTTGATTGGCATTTGGATTCGGCCGCGTATGCTTCTTGACAACGTTGACATCGTTGACAAGCGCGCGTCGCCCGTCCGCCGTAATGCTTAACACCGTGCCGCGTTTTCCGCGGTCGCGACCGGCAATCACAATCACTTCGTCTCCTTTCCTGATCCTATTCATTCTGACTGTCCTGTTTTAGATTACCTCAGGGGCCAGTGAGACAATTCGCATGAATTTCTCTCTTCTCAGTTCGCGGGTCACCGGTCCAAAAATTCGGGTGCCAACCGGCTGATGCTGCGCGTTAAGCAATACGACAGCATTACGGTCGAATCTGATCAGCGAACCATCCGGACGTCTTACGCCCTTCTTGGTACGAACCACAACAGCGAAAAACACGTCACCTTTACGGACCCGACTGTTGGGAATCGCTTCCTTGATGGTGATTCGAATCACATCTCCAATACCTGCGTAACGACGTTTGGAGCCACCCAGCACTTTGATACACTGGACACGTTTTGCGCCACTGTTGTCAGCAACATCGAGCATTGTCTGCATCTGAATCATGTATTAAACACCCCTTTTCAGCCTGAACCGTTATCGAGTATCTCCACCAGTCGCCAGCATTTCATTTTCGAAAGAGGCCGACACTGCTGGATAACCACCCGATCATTCTCACTGCAGTTGTTATCCTCATCATGAGCGTACAATTTGGTGAACCGCTTAACATATTTCCGATATAGAGGATGCGGAATCTTGCGCTCGACCTGAACAGTAATTGTCTTGTCCATTCGGGCACTGACAACCACGCCCGTTACGGTTCGAGAGTTTTTTATCTGCTCTTCGCTCATTTCACTCACTTGTTTTTCATCTCGTTCAGAACGGTCTTGATTCTTGCGATATCCTTTCGGTATTCCATGAATTTTGCGGTATTCGCAAACTGTCCTGTGGTTTGCTGTATACGCGTCTCCAACTGCTGTCGTCGCAACTCGATGACTTCATTTCGAAGTTCAGCTTCAGTCTTGCTGCGTAATTCTTTGACCGTGTTCATAGGACTCCTTGCCGTTTGGCAAATGTTGTCTGAACCGACAGTTTCGCGCCCGCACGCCTGAATGCCTCGCGCGCCATGTCTTCGGTTACACCCTCAATCTCATATAGCATGTGACCGGGTTTTACTACGAATACCCAATATTCGGGATTGCCCTTTCCCTTCCCCATTCTCACTTCCAATGGCTTTTTCGAAACAGGTTTGTCGGGAAATATACGAATCCAGACTTTTCCGCCACGCTTGACGTATCGATTGATCGCTCGTCGCCCTGCCTCGATCTCTCTGGAAGTAATGCGACCGCGCACTGTTGATTTCAGACCGAACTCCCCGAAACTGACAAGATTGCCTCTCGTCGCCAGACCTCGGTTGCGACCCTTCTGTTGTTTTCGATATTTTGTACGTTTCGGCTGTAACATTTCCTTACGTCCGGTTATGTGTCTGACTTGATCTCACTAACCCCGGTCTTTTCGCCTTTCTCCTGAAAGACCTCACCGGTAAATATCCATACTTTGACTCCCAGCACTCCATACGTGGTATGCGCTTCCGCCAATCCGTAATCCACCTTGGCACGGAATGTATGCAATGGCACCCGACCTTCGCGATACCACTCAGTCCGTGCAATTTCCGCACCGTTCAATCTTCCGGAAATCATCACTTTGACCCCCAGCGCACCGACTCTCATGGAATTTTGAACAGCACGCTTCATGGCTCGTCTGAACATCATTCGTTTTTCAAGCTGCTGGCAGATGCTCTCTGCAACCAGCTTGGCATCTAGGTCTGGCTTGCGTATCTCTTCAACTGACACAGCGACCGGTGCGCCGTTGATCTCGGTCAGCTCGCGTCGAAGGGTACCTATATCTTCACCCTTTTTACCAATAACTGTTCCAGGTCGTGCAGTATGGATCACAACCTTCATATTCTGCGCCGGACGCTCAATCGTAATATCGCTGATCGCCGAATTCGCAAGTTTTTTGCGAATGAATTTACGCACCTGTGCATCTTCCTTCAGATACTTCGCATAATCCCGGCCTGTGGCAAACCAACGGGACGTCCATTCAGATGTGATGCCCAGTCGGATGCCTACCGGTTGTACTTTCTGACCCATAGCCTATCTCTTCATGCCTCGTCGGATACGATGATCGTTATATGACTGCTTCTTTTGAAAATTCGATTCACCCGACCACGCGCTCTTGCTCGCCAGCGCTTCATCGTTGGTGCCTCATCAACGTAAGCGTAACGCACAACCAGCTCATCAATATTTGCACCTTCGTTCACTTCAGCGTTTGCGATTGCCGAGTCCAGGGTTTTCAGAACAAGTCTGGCAGCCTTCTTGGTGCTGTAACTCAAAACATCTCGCGCGCGTTCGACAGGAAGACTCCGAATCTGGTCGACGACCAAACGACACTTCAGAGGCGAAATTCGCACATATTTTGAAACTGCTCGTACCTGCATCATTGAATCTCTTCGATTATCTCGTCTTACGGTCTGCTGCGTGTCCTCTGAACGTCCTTGTCGGCGCGAATTCACCTAATTTGTGTCCCACCATGTTCTCTGTAATTAGTATCGGCACATGATGACGTCCGTTATGCACGGCAATCGTCAAACCGATGAAATCCGGCATAATTGTTGATCGTCTCGACCAAGTCCGTATCGGCTGTCGACGGTTCTGCTCTTTGGCCTCTTTCACCTTGTTCCAGAGAAAATGGTCGACGAACGGTCCTTTCTTGATTGATCTGCCCACGATATTCCCTTTCCAAAATTACTGATGTCTTGCTTATCTTCTGCGTTTAGTAGCGCGTCTTACAATCATGTTTCCTGTGCGTCGATTACGACGCGTACGATAACCTTTGGTCGGTACACCCCAAGGAGACACCGGATCTCGCCCACCTGAAGTTCTTCCCTCACCACCGCCGTGCGGATGGTCAACCGGATTCATCGCGACGCCACGTACCGTAGGTCTGATACCTCGCCAGCGTTTTGCTCCCGCCTTGCCAAGTTTCCGTAATCCATGTTCCTCGTTGCCAACTTCACCAATGGTTGCGCGACAGTCAAGATTGATTTTCCTAACCTCACCCGATCGCATGCGAATAAGAGCATATTTTCCCTCGCGACCCAGGAACTGTGCGGAAGTTCCAGCTGAACGAGCGATCTGACCACCTTTGCCCGGTTTCATTTCGATACAGTGAACGATCGTACCCTGCGGAATCTGTTTCAACGGAAGCGTATTTCCGCGAGCGATGGGAGCCGTGAGACCTGATCGCAACGTATCGCCGACTTTCAAACCTCGGGGCGAAATTATATAGCGTCTCTCGCCATCCGCATACAGTAACAAGGCGATATTCGAGCTTCTGTTCGGGTCATATTCAATCCTTTCCACTTTCGCCGGAATATCATCTTTATTACGTTTGAAGTCAATTATTCGATACTGTCTCTTGTGGCCGCCTCCACGATGGCGAACCGTAATTCGCCCGTGATTGTTGCGACCATTAGTCTTGCGAACTGGCTCAACGAGTGCACGATGCGGCGCGCCGTCATGCAATTCCGAGTTGACAACCTTCACCATGCCCCGTCGGCTTGGTGTCGTTGGATTTTGCTTAACCAGTGTCATTTGGCGTTGGTCCTAGGATTCCAGTGATTGAGTAAAATCAATGTCGTCGTCCGCATGCAATCTGACAAATGCCTTGCGACGGTCTGACTGTTTTCCGAAACTCCGTCCAAAGCGTTTTTTCTTGCCTTTGGAGTTCGATATCTGAACACCCTGTACGCGAACCTTGAACAATTCCTCGACTGCCTGACGCACTTCAGTTTTAGTCGCGTTCCGGGCGACCTCGAACACCAGTTGATTGTGCCGGTCGGCAACCATACTGCTCTTCTCCGAAATAATCGGTGAGCGGATAACTTCATACAAGCGTTCTTTCATCATGCCAACCACCGGTCTATAAACTCTACAGCACTTTCAGTCATCACAATTCTTCCGCAGTCAATCACATTGGCTGGATTCAGCATACTCGGCGCCATGACGAATACATTCGGTATATTACGTGTGGCGAGATTCAGGTTGTCACTGACATTCTCATCCACAATAAGTGCCGATCTGCAATTGAGATTCTGAAGACAACTCACCACTTCCCGCGTCTTCGGTGACTCCATCTGCATTTCGTTCACGATAACAAGATTCCCTCGGCGCAGGGTTTCCGACAGTACCGACCGCATAGCTGTGCGGAAAGACTTTCGGTTCACCTTCTGTGAATAATCCCGCGGAGAATTCGGAAACGCTCGACCGCCTCCGCGAAACAGGTTGCTGTTCTTGGTTCCCGCCCTTGCCCGACCGGTTCCCTTCTGTCGGTGGGGTTTGGCCCCTCCGCCTCTTACCGCAGACCTGTTTTTCTGTGCATGCGTACCAGCGCGACTTGCTGCCCGACACGCAACACTGACCTGATGTACCAATGCACTATTGAATTCCGCATCGAAATTCGACTCGGACACTTCAATAGATTTTTCGATGTTCCCCTGACGATCTAAAACTTCCAAATGCATCAGCTGATCCTCATTCTTTGACCGCGACAGCCGTCTTTGCCTTTACGGCGGATGTCACAACAATTACCGACTGTCTGCTTCCAGGGACAGCACCTTTAATGAGCAGCAAGGATCGTTCCTCGTCGACACGAACGATCTCCAAATTCTGCTGTACCTTTGTCTCACTTCCCATGTGGCCTGCCATTTTTTTGCCAGGAAATACGCGGCTTGGTGTCTGATTCTGTCCAATTGAACCGGGTTTTCGATGTGCTTTGGAGTTTCCATGCGTAGCGCGTCCTCCACCAAAATTGTGTCGTTTCATCACACCAGCGAAACCCCGTCCGATCGAGATCCCCTTCACATCAACTTTCTGACCCTGTTCGAAAAGACTCACTCCAAAACTTGTACCCGTACTGATTTCCGACACTGCCTGTGAATCCAACCGAAACTCCCATAGTCCGCTGCCAGGATCAACCTCAGCATTCGCAAAGACTCCTCGAGCCGGCGCACTCAGTTTTTTATCCGCGATTCTGCCGGTAGTAACCTGAACGGCATTGTAGCCATCCTTCTCATCCGTCTTGACCTGAGTGACAACATTCGGTTTCACCTCAACTACGGTGACCGGAACCGAAGCACCGCTCTCCATAAAGACTCGGGTCATTCCAATTTTTGTTCCAATCAATCCCAATGACATGAATTCAATTCCTACGATCTATCTAGCGAAGCTTAATCTCAACATCAACGCCCGACGGCAAGTCCAGTTTCATCAAAGCGTCAATTGTCTTGTCGGTCGGGTCGATGATGTCCATAATCCGCTTGTGCGTTCGAATTTCGAATTGATCTCGTGACTTCTTGTCAGCATTCGGCGACCTCAGCAACGTATATTTTTCGATTCTCGTCGGCAATGGAATCGGTCCTCGCACAATCGCACCACTTCGTTTTGCTGTCTCGACAATCTGCGAAGCGGAATGATCAATCGATCGATGATCGAATGCTTTCAAGCGAATACGGACTTTCTGCCCGTCAATCGTTCTTGCTGAAGTTGTTGCCATCGAACTGTATTCCCGATCACTTCAAGATTTTGGTGACGACACCGGCGCCGATGGTGCGCCCGCCCTCGCGGATCGCGAACCGAAGCCCCTCCTCCATCGCGATCGGCTTGATCAGATGCGCCGTCATGTGCACATTGTCGCCCGGCATCACCACCCGAACATCGTCCGGCAGCACCACGCTGCCCGTCACGTCCGTCGTGCGGAAGTAAAACTGCGGCCGATACCCGGTCGTGAAATGCTTGTTGCGTCCACCCTCCTTCTCGCTGAGCACATACACCTCAGCCTCAAACTCGGTGTGCGGCGTGATCGACCCCGGCTTGGCCAGCACCTGCCCGCGCTCCACCTCGTTCTTCTTGGTGCCGCGCAGCAGTATCCCGACATTGTCGCCGGCCCGACCCTCATCCAGCAGCTTGCGGAACATCTCAACCCCCGTCGCCACCGTCTTCGCCGTGTCGCGCAAGCCGACCATCTCCACCGAATCGCCCACATGCACCACACCGCGCTCCACCCGACCGGTCACCACCGTGCCGCGGCCGGAAATCGAGAACACATCCTCCACCGGCATCAGAAAATCACCGTCCACCGCCCGCTCAGGCTGCGGAATATACGCATCCAGCGCCTCCGCCAGCCGCACAATCGACTCGGTCCCCAACTCGCCGCCGTCTCCCTCCAGCGCCTGCAAAGCACTGCCGATCACCACCGGCGTGTCATCGCCCGGAAAATCATACTCACTGAGCAACTCGCGAACCTCCAGCTCCACCAGCTCCAAAATGTCCGCATCATCCACCGCATCCGCCTTGTTCAGATACACCACAATATAAGGCACACCAACCTGACGCGCCAGCAGCACGTGCTCGCGGGTCTGCGGCATCGCTCCGTCCATCGCCGACACCACCAGCACCGCACCGTCCATCTGCGCCGCCCCCGTGATCATGTTCTTCACATAATCCGCATGACCCGGACAGTCCACGTGCGCATAATGACGCTGCTCGGTCTCATACTCCACGTGCGCCGTCGCAATCGTGATCCCCCGCGCCTTCTCCTCCGGCGCATTGTCAATATCGTCAAACGCCTTGACCTCACCACCAAAACGCTCCGCCAGCACCTTCGTGATCGCCGCCGTCAGCGTCGTCTTGCCATGATCCACATGACCGATCGTGCCCACATTCACATGCGGCTTCGTCCGCTCGAACTTTTCCTTTGCCACTTTAATTCACTCGTTCAAAATTGTTAATAATCGAAATCTCTATCAACTCGCCAGCCTCAGGGACACCCCGGCATCTCTAGCTGATACAGGCATGTAAGTGTCGAATTCCATCGAATATGTCGCGCGCCCCGATGTCAGTGAGCGAAGCGACGACACATAGCCGAACATTTCAACCAGCGGAACACGTACTTTAATGACTTTTCCACTGCTCACATCCTCAACCTGTTCGATGATGCCTTTGCGTGAATTCAGATCGCCTGTAACTGAACCAAGATATTCCCTCGGTGTAACAACCTCGACTGACATAAATGGTTGCAACAATTGCGGACGAGCTCTAACAGCACCATCCCGGAATGCCTGGGTACCGGCAATCCTGAATGCCTGTTCTGAAGAATCAACATCATGAAATGATCCATCGAATAGAGTTGCCTTGATGTCAACCACCGGATAGCCGGCGAGAACACCCGACCCCATGGCATCCTCGATGCCCTTTCTGACCGCGGGAATATACTCTTTCGGTATGGCTCCGCCGACGATTTTGTCGATAAATTCGAATCCGCCCCCGCGTTGCAACGGCTCAATCTTGATGAATACATGTGCGTACTGACCCTTACCGCCAGTCTGTCGCACATGTCGAGTCTCCTGTTCGATACTGGTGGTAATGGTTTCACGGTATGCAACCTGCGGCTGCCCGATGTTCGCGTCAACCTTGAACTCCCTGCGCAAGCGATCAATGATGATCTCAAGGTGCAATTCACCCATACCGGAAACAATTGTCTGACCGGATTCCGAATCGGTGTGGACTTTGAACGACGGGTCTTCTTTCGACAGCTTACCGAGCGCAATAGACAGTCGGTCTTCATCGGCCTTTGTTTTCGGTTCCACCGCCTGCGAGACGACAGGGTCGGGAAACTCCATACGTTCCAGCGCGATTTCACCGCCACGCTCGCATATCGTATCGCCGGTTGTCACATTCTTGAGTCCGACCGCCGCTGCAATATCCCCGGTCCGTACCTCCTTGATCTCAACGCGATCATTGGCATGCATCTGCAAAATCCGACCAATCCGCTCTTTACGACCGTTGGAGACGTTGATCACGGTATCTCCCGATTTCAACGTTCCGGAATATGATCTCAAAAATACCAGTTGACCTACAAACGGGTCTGTCATGATCTTGAAAGCCAGTGCAGCGAACTTCTCATCGTCTTTCGGAAGCCGCTTCTCAACAGTTTCATTCTGGGCATCGGAAATACCCTCGACTGGCGGCACTTCGGTAGGATTTGGCAGGTAATCGATCACACCATCCAGCAACAGCTGAACGCCTTTGTTCTTGAATGCAGAACCACAAAATACAGGGACAATCTGATTGTCGATGGTTAGCGTGCGAATTCCCTCCCGGATCTGAGATTCTGTCAGAGTTCCAGTGTCCAGCCAAGCACCAGTCAGATCATCTGAGGCCTCAGCTGCAGTTTCAATCAGAAGTTCCCGCATGGACTTCGCTTGCTCAATAAGATTTTCCGGCACCTCCTCCACTTGAAATCCAGCTCCCAGAGTTGAATCATCCCAATACCATGCTTTCATGGTCACCAGATCGATAATTCCGGTAAATTTCTCTTCGGCACCAATCGGTAATTGCATCGGTACTGACGTGGCACCCAGGTATTTCTGAATCTGTCCGTTCACAATTTCATAATCGGCGCCAGCACGGTCCATCTTGTTGATGAAAATAACCCGAGGTACGCCATAACGATCAGCCTGTCGCCAAACTGTTTCCGTCTGAGGTTCCACTCCCCCGACCGCGCAAAGTACGGTCACCGCACCATCCAGCACGCGCAGAGATCGTTCAACCTCAATCGTAAAGTCGACGTGACCGGGGGTGTCAATGATGTTGATTCTGTGCTCGCCCAGGTTCTCTCGCGCACCTTTCCAGAAACAGGTAGTGGCAGCAGACGTTATGGTAATCCCCCGTTCCTGTTCCTGTTCCATCCAGTCCATGACCGCGTTGCCGTCATGCACCTCACCAATCTTGTGGGAGATGCCCGCATAGAACAGAATCCTTTCTGTCGTGGTTGTCTTACCGGCATCAATATGAGCCATGATGCCGATATTCCTGTAGTGTTTGAGTGGCGTTTGCCGAGCCATCACTATTCCTTTATCCTGACTGTACTATCAAATTCAATATCTGAAATGTGAAAATGCTTTGTTTGCTTCTGCCATCTTGTGAGTGTTCTCACACTTTTTGAACGCCTCACCGGTTTGTTTCGATGCCTCGATCAACTCTTCAGCCAACCTGATGGCCATGGACTTCTCCCGTCTTTTTCTTGCCGCTTCAATTATCCAGCGTATCGCCAGCGCGTTGCGACGAGTTGGGCGGACTTCTATCGGAACCTGATAGGTCGCACCTCCAACACGACGGCTTTTCACTTCCACGGTAGGCCGTACATTTTCCAACGCTTCCTCGAACACTTCCAACGGCTCGCCAATTTTCTTCTCGCGAATAATGTCGAGCGCATGATAGAGTATCTTTTCGGCAACAGCTTTCTTGCCGTCAAGCATCAATGCATTGATGAACTTTGCCACCGTAACCTCGTGGTATTTCGGGTCCGGCATTATCTTCCGTTTTGGTACCAGCCTACGTCTTGGCATGTTGTCTGTCTTCCAATCTATAAATTGTGTTACGCGAACCTAAGCACGAGAGCGTCGATTCATTTCGGGCGCTTGGCTCCGTATTTCGATCGTCCCTGTCTGCGTTGTTCAACACCGGAAGCATCCAGTGCGCCGCGAACCGTGTGATATCGCACACCAGGCAAGTCCTTGACTCGCCCGCCACGAATGAGAACCACCGAATGTTCCTGCAGGTTATGTCCCTCGCCACCTATGTAAGTGGTAACCTCATAACCATTGGTCAACCTCACCCGAGCAATTTTACGAAGTGCGGAATTCGGCTTCTTCGGTGTCGTTGTATAGACCCGAGTACAAACACCCCGCTTTTGAGGACAAGCCTCCAGCGCGGGTACGTTGGTTTTTTTCTTTTGCCGTTTTCTGGGCTTGCTAACCAGTTGATTGATTGTTGGCATATCAAAATTTTTCGTTAAGTTTCATATTGAAGAAAAAGACAGACCGAGCACGATCTGTCTTTTGCCTCACTGTTGTTCGAACGGTGAACCAGTAACTGCTCAATATTAGCGTACTTTGGCTAAAAATTCAATGTTTTTCGGAATTTTTTGCATGAATCAACCTAATTCAAAATAACGATCGAACGATTTTCTAATTCTTGGCCAAACCCATACCAAAAGCATCACTAACAATGGCATCCGCTAAATCTTCTGTCAACTCCTGATCAGGCTGTTCGCCAGTGCCATCGTCGTCGAACATTCTGGAAAATTCTTCCGCTTGCCGTCTCTCCAGATAACGCTGCCGCTTGCGTTCTTCATGGTGGACCAATCCGGTACCCGCAGGAATCAGGCGTCCGACGATAACGTTTTCCTTCAAACCACGCAGACTATCAACTTTACCGCTGACAGATGCGTCAGTCAGAACACGAATTGTCTCCTGAAATGACGCAGCGGAAATAAAGGATTCAGTGAGCAATGAAGCCTTGGTGATTCCCAGCAACACCCGGATTGCCTGCGCTTCTTCCTGTTGCGGATCAGCACCATTTTCATTGTCAATACGGATCTGTTCGTTCACGTCGAGGAAGCGAGACCGTTCCACAATTTCACCTGGCAGGAATTTGGTAGATCCAGGATCCTCAATTCTCACCTTTCGCAGCATCTGCCGGACAATCACCTCAATGTGCTTGTCATTGATGGTGACTCCCTGCAGGCGATAGACTTCCTGAACTTCATGCACAATATACTGCGTGAGTTCCTCAACTCCCTTGAGTTCCAGAATATCAGCAGACACCGGTGCGCCTTCCACGATCTGTTCCCCGCGTTCAACGGTCTCACCGTCGAACACCATCAACGAGCGACCTTTGGCGATCAATTCCTTGTGCTCCTCACCATCAGTGTCCGTGATCACCAATCGTACCTTGCCCTTGGTTTCCTCACCGAAACTGACTACCCCGGAGTATTTGGCATACAGTGCGGGATCTTTCGGACGACGTGCCTCAAACAATTCGGCGACTCTCGGCAAACCACCGGTAATATCGCGAGTTGAGTCATATTCATGCGGGATTCTCGCCAGCACATCGCCAACAGATACTACCGCATCGTTCTGTACCAGTATCTGTGCCCCTGGCTGGAGCAGGTATCGGACTTCACGATTGGTATTCGGCAGCATGAGTGTCTGGTCTTTATCGTCGACAAGCCTGATTGCGGGTCGATTCTCGATTGTTCCGATTTTGGATTCGACAACTGTGTAAAACGGGTGCTTGCCGCTTACTGTGTCGTCATCACTTTCCTTCGACTGCGAAACAGTCAGACCATCGACAACATTGTCAAGTCTCACGATGCCTTCGATTTCATTGATGATTGGATGCACATGCGGGTCCCACCTTGCAATCTCCTGATCCGGGACAATTGATGCACCGTCCTTGACAAAGAGTTCGGCACCGTACGGCACCTGGTACCGTTCTGCAACGATTCCATTACCGTCTAGAATCTTCACCTCTCCGGATCTAGTGTTCACGATATATGTGCCGCGCGAGTTTTCAAGATAAGAAATTCGCTCGAACTCCATGGTGCCCTGAGTCTTTGCGATGATTCCGGTTGCAGTCTGCTCGCGTTCTGCGACACCTCCCATATGAAATGTCCGCATCGTGAGCTGAGTACCCGGCTCACCGATACTCTGTGCCGCAATCACACCGATCGCCTCCCCCCGATTCACCAGATGTCCCCGACCGAGATCACGACCATAGCAACTGCTGCAGATTCCATACTTCGTCTCACATGTCACAGCGGAACGAACTTTCACCTGATGAACACCATGTGACTCAATCGACTTGGCAATTTTTTCTGTAATCATTTCGCCGGCCGGTACAATCACTTTACCCGAACCCGGAGACTTGACATCCAGTGCGGTAACGCGTCCCAGAATCCTGCCGGACAGCGCGACAACGGTGTCTCCGCCCTTAACCAGAGCCTCAAGCCACAGACCTGCGGTTGTCCCGCAATCCTCTTCTGTGATTACGAGATCCTGGCAGACATCGATCAGTCGCCTTGTGAGATAACCGGAATTTGCGGTTTTAAGTGCAGTATCCGCCAAACCCTTACGCGCACCGTGTGTCGATATGAAATACTGTAACACGTCAAGACCTTCGCGGAAATTCGCCTTGATCGGCGTTTCAATTATGGTCCCATCGGGCTTCGACATCAAACCTCTCATAGCGGCCAGTTGACGGATCTGCGCGTGTGACCCTCTAGCACCGGAGTCAGCCATCACATGAACCGGATTGAACGAGGCCTGCTCCACTTCATTTCCATCCTGATCAGTTACTGTTTCGATACTCAGTTTTGCCATCATCGAACTGGCGACCTGATCGCTAGCACGCCCCCAGATATCCACCACCTTGTTGTAGCGCTCACCATCGGTGAGGAAACCTGCAGCTGCTTGCCTCTGAACAGACTCGACTTCGCGGTCAGCGTCTTCAAGAATTGCTCTTTTATCTTCTGGAATTTCGATGTCGTTCACACAAATCGAGATGCCTCCCTTTGCGGCGTAGTCAAAGCCCAGATACATCAGCTGATCTGCCAAAACTACCGTCTCTTTCAGACCGACGTGGCGATAGCATTCGTTCACGATTTCTGAAATTGCGCGCTTATTCAACACCCTGTTGATCAATTCAAAAGACATTCCGTCCGGAACGATTTCAGACAGCAGCGCACGACCCACCGTTGTGTCGAACAGTTTTGCGGATTCCCGCATTTCGCCGTTTTCGCGCAATTTTTCGGTAATTCGTACACGGATCTGCGCGTGTAGCGAGACGCCACCGACCTCATAAGCCCGCCGAACCTCGGCGACATCCGAGAAAATCTTTCCCGAACCTTTCGCATTCACCGCTTCGCGAGTCAGGTAGTACAAACCCAGAACGATATCCTGTGACGGTACAATAATCGGCTCACCGTTTGCCGGTGACAGGATATTGTTTGTCGACATCATCAGCGTACGTGCTTCGATCTGTGATTCGATCGTAAGCGGTACATGCACCGCCATCTGATCGCCGTCGAAGTCGGCGTTATACGGGGTGCAAACCAGCGGATGCAGCTGAATCGCTTTCCCTTCAACTAGAGTCGGCTCGAAAGACTGGATACCAAGACGGTGAAGTGTCGGCGCCCGATTGAGTAGCACCGGATGCTCTCGAATCACTTCTTCCAGTACATCCCATACTTCCGAGCTTTCCTGCTCGATTGTCTTTTTCGCACTCTTGATATTGAATCGATCCGGATTGCGTCTGATCAGCTCATAAACCACAAAAGGTTTGAACAGTTCCAATGCCATACGCTTCGGAATTCCGCACTGGTGCAGTTTCAGCGTCGGTCCCACCACGATGACGGAACGACCGGAGTAGTCCACTCGCTTGCCAAGCAGATTCTGTCGGAACCTGCCCTGCTTACCCTTGATCATGTCCGCCAGCGACTTGAGTTTCTGCTTGTTGGCACCGGTAATCATCTTGCCCCGGCGGCCATTGTCCAGCAACGCGTCTACAGCTTCCTGCAGCATGCGTTTTTCATTTCTAACGATAATCTCCGGCGCGTTCAGTTCAAGTAGACGCTTGAGACGATTGTTGCGGTTGATGACACGTCGGTAAAGATCGTTCAGATCGGAAGTTGCGAAACGACCTGCATCCAATGGAACCAGCGGTCTGAGTTCCGGCGGAAGAATCGGAAGCACCTCGAGAATCATCCATTCCGGTTTGTTTCCGGACTCCAAAAATGACTCTATCAGTTTCAAACGCTTGGTCAGTTTCTTGATCTTTGTTTCAGATCGAGTTTCCTCCAACTCCTCACGAAGCAATACGGCTTCCTCGTCAAAGTCGATGATCTTCACCAAGTCCCTGATGGCTTCAGCGCCCATCCTGGCTTCAAATTCGCCACCGTGGGATTCCATTGACTCATAGTATTTCTCCTCGCTGAGGACATCGCCGCGCTTCAGGGTGGTTTCATAGCCGGGTTCTATGACAACATAGGCTTCGAAATACATGACCTGCTCGATCTGCCGGACAGTCATATCGAGCAATGTTCCCAAGCGGGATGGCAGACTTTTCAGAAACCAAATGTGAGCGACCGGGCTCGCCAGTTCAATATGTCCCATCCTCTCACGCCGTACTTTGGATAGTGTGACCTCGACTCCGCACTTTTCACAAACTACACCTTGATGCTTGAGACGCTTGTATTTTCCGCACTGGCATTCATTGTCCTTGGTCGGTCCGAACAGTTTGGCACAGAACAGTCCGTCACGTTCCGGCTTGAACGTACGGTAGTTGATCGTTTCCGGCTTGCGAACCTCTCCGAAAGACCAGCTGCGAATTTTTTCAGGCGAAGCCAGTCCTATGCGGATTTCATCGAAATCCTCCATCTTTCCTGATCGTCTCATCAGGTTGCCAATATCTTTCATTTGATCACCTCGGAATTTAATTTTCCAACTCTGTGTTCTGTCAACTCGACCACTTTGACGGTCGCATTTCTACATTCAATCCCAAAGATCGAATTTCCTTCACAAGCACGTTGAACGATTCCGGAACATTTGCCTCCATCCGGTGACTGCCGTTGGTAATGTTTTCATATATCTTTGCGCGGCCGAACATGTCATCTGATTTGACCGTCAGCATCTCCTGCAATGTGTATGCGGCACCGTATGCCTCAAGCGCCCAGACCTCCATCTCACCGAAACGCTGCCCGCCGCCCATGGCCTTGCCACCGAGAGGCTGCTGCGTAATCAGACTGTATGGACCGGTGGATCGTGCATGCATCTTGTCATCCACCAAGTGGGTGAGTTTTAGCATATACATGTAGCCAACTGTGATCGGCCGATCGAATGCCTCACCGGTACGCCCGTCATAAAGGATCGCCTGTCCACTTTCCGGCAAGCCCGCTATCCTCAGCATCTCCTTCACTTCATCTTCCGTCGCACCGTCGAATACCGGTGTTGCAATCGGCAGACCATTCCTGAGATTTTCCGAGAGTTCCATAACCTGCACTGTTGTCAGCTTGTTCATGAGCGCTTTCTCGGAATCTGAGTTATAGAATTTGCGCAGATAGTCTTTCATTTCAGGGGCTTTCGCTCCCTGATCAATCAGTGCTCCGATCTGCTTTCCGATTTCATGTGAAGCCCAACCGAGGTGGGTTTCCAGCACCTGACCGATATTCATACGAGATGGAACGCCAAGCGGGTTCAGGATGATATCTACAGTGGTACCATCCTCCAGATGGGGCATATCCTCAACAGGAACGATATTCGAGATAACACCCTTGTTCCCGTGTCGTCCCGCCATCTTGTCACCCGGCTGAAGCCGACGCTTGACTGCAACGAACACTTTCACGCGTTTCTGGACACCTGGTTTCAGATCATCGCCTTCCTCTAGTTTGTCTTTTTTGTCCTTGAACTCACCGTCGTAATGTTCTTTTTTCTCATCGATCTGCTCACGAATCATCTCGAAGCGGTGGGCTACATCGTCATCTCGTACTCGAACCTTGAAATATTCGGACTCCGGAAGCTGTTCGAGATACTCCTGCGTAATAACATCGCCCTTGCTGAGGCCCTCAGGACCGCCCTCGGCGACCTGCCCGACTAGCAGCGCTTTAATTCGGTCAAATGCTGCCTGCCTCTCAATTCTGAACTTCTCATTCAGATCTTTTCGAATACGCTTAATCTCAGAATCAATGTTCTTTTCAGCCCGCGCATCTCGCTCTATACCTTCCCGCGTGAAAACCTGTACGTCGATCACGATTCCGGAAACACCGGACGGCATTCTCAACGAAGTATCCTTCGTCTCGGAAGCTTTTTCACCGAAAATGGCAAACATCAGTTTCTGTTCCGGTGAAGGTTGTACATCTCCCTTCGGTGATACCTTACCCACCAGAATATCACCCGATTTGACTTCTGCTCCGGTTCGGATTATTCCGGAATCATCAAGCTGAGCGAGCGCTGATTCGCCGATATTTGGTATGTCACACGTGATTTCCTCCATACCGAGTTTTGTATCCCGGGCCTCAACGCTGTATTCCTCGATATGAACCGTGGTATATACCTCATCCTGTACCAGACGCTCAGAAATCACGATCGAGTCCTCGAAGTTATAACCACTCCAAGCCATAAAGGCGACCAGTATGTTTCTTCCAAGCGCAAGCTCTCCAAGACTTGTCGCAGGTCCGTCGGCGATGGTGTCACCTCTTTCGACACGATCCCTGACGTTGACCAGGGGTCGCTGGTTGATAGTCGTACTCTGATTTGATCGTCGGTATTTGATCAGACTGTAGATGTCCACCCCTGAATCCTGCTCGCCGATCTCCTCCTCATTGACTCGGATTACGATCCGGCTCGCGTCAACCGACTCGACAACTCCCCCGCGTCGGGCAGTGACCGTTACACCCGATTCCACACCGACCGTACGCTCTGTTCCGGTACCGATCAGCGGGGTTTCTGGCTGAATTGTCGGAACCGCCTGACGCTGCATGTTGGATCCCATCAGTGCGCGGTTGGCATCGTCGTGCTCCAGAAAGGGAATGCAGGCCGTGGCAATCGACACAATCTGTGCAGGTGCCACATCAACATAGTCGATATTGTCGGGACGAGACAATGTGAACTCGTTACCCTTGCGGCAGGGAACCAGTTCCTCACCCGATTTTCCATTGGACCCGCTCGACATGGTTGTCGGTGCAATGAAAAATTCACCTTCCTCAATTGCCGACAGAAAAGAGACATCTTTAGGCGATGTCGATACCTTACCGTTTCTAACCTTACGATAGGGTGTTTCCAAAAATCCGTAATCATTAATTCGGGCATACATTGCCAGCGAGTTGATCAGCCCAATATTCGGCCCTTCCGGCGTCTCAATAGGACATACACGACCATAGTGTGTCGGATGGACATCGCGAACTTCAAATCCTGCCCGTTCGCGCGAAAGACCACCCGGCCCCAATGCCGTGACCCGACGTTTGTGAGTCACCTCGGACAATGGATTGGTCTGGTCCATGAACTGCGATAGCTGACTGGAACGGAAGAATTCCCGAACTACCGCAGTCACCGGCTTGGCGTTGATCAGATCCTGTGGGGTCAACCCTTCCACATCCGGCTGACTCAAGCGTTCCCGCACCGCACGCTCGACGCGATTGAGTCCCATTCTGAACTGGTTTTCCACCAGTTCACCGACCGACCGCACGCGACGATTTCCCAGATTGTCGATATCGTCAACGTCGCCCTTGCCATCTTTCAGATCAATCAGCAGCTTGACGACATCAAGAATGTCACGATAATCCAAGACTTTGGAACCAGTTTCATCGGGGCGTTTCAGTCGGCGATTGAGTTTCATTCGCCCCACAGAGGAAAGGTTGTACCTGCTCTCATTGAAAAACAGATTGTTGAACAATCCGTCCGCCGCCTCGTTAGTCGGAGGGTCGCCCGGTCGCATCATTCGATATATTCTCTTTCGGGCTTCCTGTGTACTGATTCCGCTGTCAAGCCGCATGGTATCCGAAATATAGGAACCACAATCTAGCTCGTTAGTGTAGATTGTCTGAAATTCGCTGATATCGCCGGCTTTCAGCGACTGCAACAATTTCCTACCGTCTTCTATCGGCTCGTTGGCTTTCAGAAGCAATCCATCTTTCTCGAATCTCTGGACCTTACTCAGAATTGTCAACTGTGAAACCCCGGCATCCCTCAAAGCTCTGAGCATTTCACCTTCCGGGTCGAACACGTCATCAGCCTGCATCAGTACCTCTCCGGTTGACGGGTCGGATATCGGCAAACCAGCCTTACGATTCTCCAGATAGGTTTCTGGAACCATCACTCGCTTTGCTTTGGAATTTTTCAGCGCTTCGATCTCTTTCGATGTAATTTCTACATCTGCGCCCACGACTTCGGTTCCGTCGAGACTGATCAGTGGGAATTCATAGGACATGCCTTCGAGATTTTCCAATCTGTCGAGTGCCATCGTGATACGCCCATCCTTTCTGAGCATGAAAGTCTCAGTATCCACACTGTCGCCTTCGTATTTGATGTCTCTCGCAGAAACCCGTCCGTTCAGGAAAGTGTGCTCCACCTTCAGGCGTCGCAACTTCGCTTCACCCAGCTTACGAACATCAGCGCGGTTGATGCGCTTTCCTTTCTCCACGAGGATGTTGTCGTTGCGGTCACTGATATCAAATTCCAAGGTCAATCCGTGAAGTTTATTTGGGTCATCCAGCTGTAAGGTCAGCGAACCATCTCTTGCAATCCTGAATGTATCGAACTCGAAAAACTCTTCCAGAATATCTTCATCGCTGTAGTCCATCGCTCTGAACAGCACACTCGCAGGCTCCTTTTTTCTGCGGTCAATACGCATATAGAGCAAATCCTTGGTGTCAAACTCAAAATCGAGCCACGACCCCCAATACGGAATCACCCGGCAGTTGAACAGCAATTTTCCAGAAGAATGTGACTTGCCTTTGTCGTGATCGAAGAAAACACCCGGAGAACGATGCAACTGCGATACCACAACACGCTCGGTGCCGTTGATGATGAACGATCCGCTTTCTGTCATGAGTGGAATCTCACCGATATACACCCCTGAATTTTCAATCACATCTTTCACCTGTCGTTCCTCGTCTTCGGACTTGGACGAGACACGTTCAAAACTGACCAGGCGAAGTGTTGCCTTAAGCGGCGACGTATAGGTCAATCCACGCTGTCGGCATTCAACTTCATCAAACTTGGGTTGCTCAAGAATATACTTGACGAATCGAAGTTCCCCCTCACCGCTGTGACTAGTGATGGGAAACGCGGAGTTAAACGCAGCCTGCAGACCAACGTTCTCGCGCTTATCGGGAGCGATTTCCGCTTGCAGAAACCGCTGGTATGAACTTTTCTGGATTTCCAGAAGATAAGGTACTGGCAATACATCCTTGCGCTTGCCAAAATTCTTTCGGATCCGTTTCTTTTCAGTAAAGCTGTATTTCATGTCGATCAGGGACCTACAGGGTCAGATATGATTTGAACGTACAAGTGCCTGCGTGTTCCATCCGCGATGGAACCGCAAACAGGCAAAATGCCAGTATTGTCTGGAATTTGGAAATGCGAACGACGAGCTCGACAAGCGCTTACTTGATCTCGGCTGAGCCGCCAGCTTCCTCAATCTCTTTCTTGAGCGCTTCGGCGTCTTCTTTCGTCATCCCTTCCATAATGGTTGCAGGAGCACTTTCCGTGAGATCTTTCGACTCTTTCAGTCCCAGACCCGCAGCCGCGCGCACGACCTTGATGACACCCACCTTCTTGTCGCCGACCGCAGTCAGAACCACGGAAAATTCTGTTTGTTCCTCTTCAGCTTCCTGTGCGGAATCAGCAGCTGCACCCGCCATGCCAGGCATGGCCATTACCGGCGCGGCCGCAGCCGAAACACCAAATTTCTCTTCCATCTCCTTGATCATTTCAGACAGGTCAAGCACTGACATTTCTGAAATTGCGTCAATAATTTCTTGCCTCGACAAAGACATTAAAAGTTCCCCCGTAGCGTGAGTTGATGTGATTCAATAAATACGTTGTTCAATTCGCATCGATGGTTCAAGCCATCAAGCGTCCAATTCGGATTCCGAAGAGTCTTCCGAATCCCTGATTGCTGTCAGCACGCGTACGAATCCGCTCGGAATCTCGTTGAGCGTGCTGACAAATTTCTGTATGGGTGCTGCCATCGTACCGATCAGTTTGGACAAAAGCTCATCGCGACCCGGCAATTTCGCAATTTGTTCCAATTGTTCGACCGATACCAGCTGACCGTTCATTGCCCCGGTCTGCATTTTGAACGCTTCGTTCTTGCTGGAAAAATCCGACAGGGTTTTTGCCACAGCAACCGGGTCGTCTGAAACCGCAAGCGCCAATGGTCCATTGAAGTGTTCCTTGAGACACTCAAAATCGGTGTCCTCAACCGCGCGTCTGGCCAGGGTATTCTTCACCACCTGAATTCGCACATTGGCTTCGCGCGCCTGCCGTCGCAATTCACCCATTCCCGCCACGTCAACGCCGCGGTACTCCGACAATACCGCCAAAGTCGCGGATTCAAACTCTTTGTGCACCGAATCTACAATCTGATGCTTTCGCTCAAGATTCTCGTTCATATTCAACATCGCTCTCAAAAATCTATCTATCAGATTGAGTCATTACATTCTAGCCAGATCTGTTGCGTCCACGCGGACACCGGGTCCCATCGTGGTCGACAACGACACCTTCCGGAAAAATTGACCCTTGGCGGCAGGTGGCTGGGCTCGTTTGAGTGCTCGCAGCAACTCAAGAAAATTTTCAGTTAGCGCCTGCTCCTCAAATGAGGCTTTTCCGATGCCACAATGAACAATGCCTGCCCGATCAATCCTGAAGTTTACCTTACCGGCCTTGGCTTCCTTGACTGCTTCTGCGATGTCAGTGCGCACGGTACCTGTTTTCGGATTTGGCATCAGACCTTTGGGTCCCAGAATCCTGCCTACAGTCGCAACTGTTTTCATCGCGTCCGGCTCCGCAATACACGAGTCAAACTCGATCTCCCCCTTTTTGACAGACTCCACCAAATCTTCGAAGCCAACGATGTCCGCACCTGCCTCCTTCGCAGCTTCGGCATTCGCTCCGGTCGCAAATACCGCAACTCGAGTCGTTTTTCCGATGCCGCGGGGTAAAATTGCAGTTCCACGGACATTCTGATCTGATTTGCGAGCATCAACGCCTAATTGCACTGCCACCTCAACTGTTTCGTCAAATTTGGTGGATGCGGTCTTCTTCACCAGTTCCATAGCCTCATTCAAAGGGTAGAGTTTGGTTCTGTCGACCTGATTTTCAACTTTCCTGAATCTTTTTCCTGACCTCGACATTTCTGTCACTCCTCAATTTCCAGCCCCATGCTGACCGCTGTGCCAGCGATTGTACGTACGGCATGGTCCATATCATAACTATTCAAATCCGGGTTCTTCAGCGTGACAATCTCCTCCAGTTGAGCACGAGTGACTTTGCCGACTTTTTCCCGATTTGGTTCGGCACTGCCTTTTTCAACACCGGCGGCTTTTTTCAGTAGATACGAAGCCGGCGGTGTCTTGGTTTCAAAGCTGAAAGATCGGTCTGCGTAGACTGTGATCACTACCGGAATTGGCATTCCGTTCTCCATCGACTGAGTCTTGGCGTTGAACGCTTTGCAGAATTCCATGATGTTCAGCCCATGCTGACCCAAAGCCGGACCGACGGGCGGACCTGGCACTGCTTCCTTGGCTGGCACCTGCAGTTTGATATATGCGGTTATCTTCTTTGCCATCGAGTTTCCCTTGCGGTATGTTAATTCAGCTCTTCGTGACCTGACTGAAATCCAGTTCTACCGGTGTTGAACGACCGAATATGGTCACTGAGACCCGAAGTTTGCTTTTTTCGTAATTCACATCCTCAACGGTACCGTTAAACTCCTCAAACGGTCCGTCAATAACCCGCACCAATTCGCCGGGCGCGAAATAAAATTTAGGTCTGGGATTATTAACACCTGCCTCGACCTGCTCAATGATTGAATTCGCCTCATGCTGCGATATCGCGGTTGGTTCCTTGCCACCGATGAAACTGCACACATGGGGAATGCTGTTGACCAGATGCCAGGTTTCAGGTGTCATATCCATGTTGATGAAGACGTATCCCGGATAGAAATTGCGCTCAGTAGTTCGACGTTGCCCGCTGCGCATTTCCACAACTTCTTCCGTAGGCACCAGAATATCGCCGAAGTAGTCGCCATATTCCTCTCGCGCGATATATTCTTCCAAGGATCTTCTGACGCGTTTCTCATGTCCCGAATATGTGTGCAGGACATACCAACGTTTACCACCGGAGTCGGACTGAGGTGCGTTCGAGGCACGGGATTCGTTATCCGTCATTGTCATCCACCAATTTGCAGAAAGAGATCATAAATAACCCAGAATGAGATCGTGTCCAGCATCCAAAGAAACAGCCCGATCAATATCACCATAATAATGACAATCAGTGTGCTCTGAACGGTATCCCTGCGTCCTGGCCACACAATTTTTCGGAATTCGCCCCTTGCGCCTTTTGCAAACTCCCATGCCTGCTGTCCTGGCTCCGACATCAGAGCCACCGCCGCAGCCACTATGATGCTTCCGACCAGCAGCCCGACGCGAATCAGTTCTGATGAATCATCCAGAACATAAAACGCAGCAACACCGGCCACCAGTACGAATACAGCGCCGATAATTTTAACTTTGTCCACTATTTCTGACATGTCCGCGCTACCTGATCAATCTGGCAGGCCAGGAGGGACTCGAACCCCCAACCTGCGGTTTTGGAGACCGCTGCTCTGCCAAATTGAGCTACTGGCCTTCGTTCAATCCCAACGAATTCCCGATCACTTCAAGATTTTGGTGACGACACCGGCGCCGATGGTGCGCCCGCCCTCGCGGATCGCGAACCGAAGCCCCTCCTCCATCGCGATCGGCTTGATCAGATGCGCCGTCATGTGCACATTGTCGCCCGGCATCACCACCCGAACATCGTCCGGCAGCACCACGCTGCCCGTCACGTCCGTCGTGCGGAAGTAAAACTGCGGCCGATACCCGGTCGTGAAATGCTTGTTGCGTCCACCCTCCTTCTCGCTGAGCACATACACCTCAGCCTCAAACTCGGTGTGCGGCGTGATCGACCCCGGCTTGGCCAGCACCTGCCCGCGCTCCACCTCGTTCTTCTTGGTGCCGCGCAGCAGTATCCCGACATTGTCGCCGGCCCGACCCTCATCCAGCAGCTTGCGGAACATCTCAACCCCCGTCGCCACCGTCTTCGCCGTGTCGCGCAAGCCGACCATCTCCACCGAATCGCCCACATGCACCACACCGCGCTCCACCCGACCGGTCACCACCGTGCCGCGGCCGGAAATCGAGAACACATCCTCCACCGGCATCAGAAAATCACCGTCCACCGCCCGCTCAGGCTGCGGAATATACGCATCCAGCGCCTCCGCCAGCCGCACAATCGACTCGGTCCCCAACTCGCCGCCGTCTCCCTCCAGCGCCTGCAAAGCACTGCCGATCACCACCGGCGTGTCATCGCCCGGAAAATCATACTCACTGAGCAACTCGCGAACCTCCAGCTCCACCAGCTCCAAAATGTCCGCATCATCCACCGCATCCGCCTTGTTCAGATACACCACAATATAAGGCACACCAACCTGACGCGCCAGCAGCACGTGCTCGCGGGTCTGCGGCATCGCTCCGTCCATCGCCGACACCACCAGCACCGCACCGTCCATCTGCGCCGCCCCCGTGATCATGTTCTTCACATAATCCGCATGACCCGGACAGTCCACGTGCGCATAATGACGCTGCTCGGTCTCATACTCCACGTGCGCCGTCGCAATCGTGATCCCCCGCGCCTTCTCCTCCGGCGCATTGTCAATATCGTCAAACGCCTTGACCTCACCACCAAAACGCTCCGCCAGCACCTTCGTGATCGCCGCCGTCAGCGTCGTCTTGCCATGATCCACATGACCGATCGTGCCCACATTCACATGCGGCTTCGTCCGCTCGAACTTTTCCTTTGCCACTTGGAGTATCCTCGCTAATTAATCAACTATGACAGTTCAAAAATATCTATGAATTAAAATCCAACATTGGAGCCCACAACCGGATTTGAACCGGTGACCTCTTCCTTACCAAGGAAGTGCTCTACCGACTGAGCTATGTGGGCAATCGGTCCGCTCTTCCCATGGTCCGAATTCGAATAAAGCTGCCTTTCCAAAAGATCCATATTCATCGGACATATTCTGCAAATTCTGTTTTCGTGCATTTTCCTTACAAGCACTCAGCATGCAAAATTCTCCTCACACCTTCCGCGACACGCGTCTAATTCACCAAACAACACTGATGGAGCGGGCGATGGGAATCGAACCCACGTCATCAGCTTGGAAGGCTGAGGTTCTGCCTCTGAACTACGCCCGCGCAAATCGCAGATGTCTATCCGAATCCGGTTCTCGGTTCAATATCCTAACGGTGGAGGGGGGAGGATTCGAACCTCCGAAGGCTGAGCCAGCAGATTTACAGTCTGCCCCCTTTGGCCGCTCGGGAACCCCTCCGGAGCAAATCCAATGTAAATGCTTTAAGTTACCAAAATTTACTCGGATTGTCAAATTTTTTAGGGATTTTTTCTTTGAAAGTTCGAATGGGATTTTTGGCACCCGAAGATTTTTCGCACCTTAGGTCACTGATGTCCCGTTAACGAGAGAAGATGGTCTTGTATCTTTTTGAAAACATTAAATTAAATGCTGAATCAGGATGTCGGCGATTTCAGCAACACCTGTTGTGTACGAAATTCTTCAAAATTCAGTTGCTCCACAGTGTCAGCGAGAAAATCAGTGAATTCACAGAATTGAACAGGTGTTCCGGATTACCTACTGTTGACAACCATCAAGAAGCGGATGAATCCGGATGCCGGTTTCTACACTATTTCGCAGATTCCGGGCACCACGCTGTTTGATAAAATGCCCTCTATCAATCGGTTACCGACATCGGATGCAGATTGGAACAGATCACTCGCTTATAAGTAATTGAATCTATTCGATTCTTTAACCGGTCACCAGTGGCCTTAGATAGCAAATTGATTTGCTACAATCACAGAACGATGTTTGAACTGTATCCCGCGAGCCTATTAACGTACCGTGTCGCAGCGCAAGCCGAGTTCAGAATGCAATTGAATAACGTGAAGGCAGAATTGTGCTGACAGGTGAACTGTCTGGGTCAGTCGCAGAGATTTTTACGTTCGAGAAAGATTTCCAGCCCCAGAAGCCCGAATACGTTGGTGAACGTTGAGCTGTCGCAGGCAATTGAACCTGCCCGGGACATTCTCAGACCACTTCGGACGAGAATCAATCCATGATGGGGACAGATGCGGCGGGTCACGGTTTTCGCCAGGCATTATGCATTCCTGGGAAGAAAAGGTGTTCAAGCAGAGCGAAAAGGTAGGAGGCAGATCTGTGATGATCTGGGGGATGCAGGATTGATTGCGGTGATGTATCGAGGAATTACGCCGAAGATATCAAATTGCTAATTTCAGCGATCGCGGAACTTAGGGCGAATGAGAATGAGGAAATGGCCGAACAAGTGAGTGTTTACTTCGGCCAACTCCTCAGAACTGCATGTTTAGAGTTAAGAAAAATGTGCGTCCCCAGCCGGCAGCTCGCGGTCCGTCGGTCAGGGATGGATTCGCTGTGTTCGTGGAGAGTTTCGTGTCGGTGATGTTGTACACGCCTGCAGTCACCCTCGTATTTTCGAGCCTGAATGGCTTTTCCCAATCCAGTGTCACGTCGTGTCCGGTCCAGGAACTGAACCGTCCGCCGTTCCGATTGACGATCTCGCCGCGGTAGTTCAGCGACCAAAAAGCGGTGAGATTGCCGCGTCCGACCGACATCACGATACGCACAGCACTGCGCGGGAGTGCGAGCTGCTGCTTCTCGCCTGCAATGCGCGCCTCACTTTCGGTGACGTAGCGCCAGAACCCGCGCGTTGCAACGAAACCCCAATCAGTTTCCATGCGAGTTCCGAATCGGGTATTAACTCCTGAGATTTCAGTCTCGACGATGTTCGCGAAGCTATCGTGGATGGTGATTTCTCCGGCAGCGCGCTGAATGCATCTGTTACGATTTTCACCCTGGCACTCGTTATAGTTCAGCATGGCATAAGTGGCATTGTGCTGTCCCGGCAAATCCAAGGTTTCGAGCCGGTACCAGTCGGCGATAAAGTAGAATGGTCCCTTGCGAGCTCCGAAGCCGATCGAACGTCTCTCCGACCCCGACGGCTCAAGCTCAAGGTTGCCGGTTGTGCGGCGCTTCACCTGCCGATAATTTGTCGTACACGCGCGCGGCGGGGCTCCACTCGCCGGAACGCAGCGGACATAGGGGTGGTCCTGTGATGCGGTACTGTACAGGTGGTACATGGACGGAGCGCTGTCACCCGTGCTCAACGAGCCACGAAGCGTTACAATATCACTCGCCTGATACTCAGCCCCGAGGCGCCACGCGCGCAACCCGCCAACATCATTGTAGTCGTCGGCACGTGCTGCGGCTCGCAGATCTACCGAATCGGCAATTGGCAGAGACAATTCGGTGAAGATTCCTACAGCATCGCGTTTACCTGCGTAACTGGTACCGCCTGACCCGAGCACATCGTCTACATTGTAGGAAATGCCTTCATTATTCCGAAACTCCAGCTGGCGATGGGCCTCCACGTTGGCGAATTCGACCCCTGCAGTCCAGGCTGTGTTGCGAGAATCAATGCTCGGCCCGGTACCTTCCAGCGCAATTCGCGAGCCCAGATATTTCGAGCCGAAGTCATCCTCCTCACTTAGGCTGCTTTTCTCGATCGCCTTCATGTGGGCATTTACTGTCGAAAGCGGATTTGCGAGATTATACCTTCCCTCCGCTATTTCCGACTTGATCGTAGGGGCATGTACGAAGGTATCGCCTAATATCAAGTTGTCCAACCTGTAGGCACTGATACTGGCATCGTAACCGAGGCCTTCGCTGAGTCGGCCTCTGATGCTGGCTGAGACATCGTATTCTTTGGAATTTGTCTTCCAGTCTCGATTGCCATGGCCGATGAAACGGTGCCCGATCGCGAAGATGTCGCCCGCCTCGTATTCGGGGTCATTGTTCACCGAATTGTTAATTTCCTGAAGCAGGGACGTGTTTGGAGTGATTCTGAAAACATCGACCGAAGGCGCATAGCGGAACGACCCGCGTCCTTGTGTGACATTTGCGTCCACTTGGAGCTCGCTATTCTCTCCAAGTGGATGGCTGAGGTTCAGGATTACATTCTCCTGTCCGTAACTCGCGCTGTCCCACCAGATGTTGCCGTAGGCGAACCCGCAACCCTTGTCACCCGAGCTGATTCCCGGCGGGTTGATGAGCGGGCCGGTGTAGCCAAGTGCCGGGCTGCATTCGCCGAGCGGAACGGATCTCGATTGGTTTGCGCTCTTGTCGTAGACGTAAACAGTGTTGCCTCCGACACTTACATTTTTCGCGTCGCCGAAACTCCCGCCCGCTGTCCACTCCGAGCGGCTGTGCTCTCGGGTACTACCCTCGATCTCCTTGCGGTCGAGGATATCGACACCGACAGTCATGTGTCCACCATTGCCGATGGTACCGCCCCATACGGCACTACCCTGGCGCGCGTCGCCGCCGTCGCGCCTCGGCAACCGGGCACCGGTGCGTACGGCAAAGCCGTTCAGATCCTTCCTCAGCACAACGTTGATTGCACCACGTACCGCGTCATGGCCGCCGACCGTTCCCAAACTCTCGGCTCTAATCACTTCAATACGTTCAACCGCCGAAAGCGGAAGAGTATCCAGATTGCCGGCGGTCGTCGTGTAAGGGCGTCCGTTCACCATAACGAGCAGATTGCGCCCTCCGGTGAAAAAGTAGCGGATGATACCTGTATCGAGCATCTCGCCAATTGTCTGAGCTCCAGAACGCTCAATGAAGCTACGGTCGTATTCAGCGATGATCTGCGGGGCAGGCGCAAGTGATTCGGCACGGACTTGGATAACCGAGATGATGGCGATTACGGCGAAAACGACGAGTAAATTTTTCATTTTTGGTTTCTTTCCCATGTTTTATCCTCGATTCATCTAGACTCCTACACCTACAGTCGGACACTCGCCAGAAATGTTGTGCCAAATCTGAAAGAAAACAACTGGTCTTTCCAGTCAACAGGTGCATCAACTCTCACGTTGACTCGCAAACAGCCTTGCCTTGGTCTGTACGAACTCAGCGTAACGCGGTTCCATTTCGTCACCGTCTGGCTCCAGATTAGACCCAATCACAGTAATTGGATTATAGCCATTTATAGAGTCATACTTGGCATCGTTGCCAGCAATTCTAATTTTAAACTAATCATCATGGGAAAATTTGCTCTCATTTCAGTCGTCAAATAAAATAATACATAAAAACAACAGGTTAGGACTTGTACTTTGGATCGGTTTGTGGTATAATCACAGTCCGTGGATTTCACAGTCGACAACCTGATCGGTGAGCTGCGGGCCATCTTCGAGACCCTGCCCGACCCCCGTACCGGCAACAACTGCCGGTTCCGGTTCGCCGATATCGCGATGGCGGCTTTCAGCGCATTCTTCATGCAGTGTCCCTCGTTCCTGGACCACCAGCGCCGATTCCTGGAGGCGCCCAACCGTCACGCCTGCCACACGCTGTTCGGTGTCGCACGCATTCCCACCGACAACCACATCCGAGACAAACTCGACCACATCGACTGCCGGCTGCTGTATCCGGCGTTCGACATGGCACTGGGAAAACTGGTTGAATATCAGGCACTTGGCGACTTCACCCGGCTCGATGACCGCATCCTCATCGCCCTGGACGGCTCGCAGTTCCATCACTCGAACAAAATCCGGTGTCCGCAGTGCTCCACCACATACCATGAGAAATCCGACACCGTCTCGTATCATCACTCGGTGCTGTGCGCCACCCTGGTCGCCGACGGCCACAACCAGGTGGTGCCATTGCGTCCGGAGTTCATCACCCCGCAGGACGGCGATGAAAAACAGGACTGTGAGACCAAGGCCGCCCACCGCTGGATCGAACATCATCTGCCACACTACCGACATCTGAGACCGGTCATCCTTGCCGATGACCTTCTCGCCCATCACCCGATCTGCCACAGAATCGTCGAGGCCGGCTGTGATTTCCTGTTCACTGCCAAACCCTCCTCCCATGAGACGCTCTACAGCTTCCTCGACGGACTGCAGCTGAACAGCCGGGTCACCCGTCCCCGACGACAGAAAGGTGCCGGACGCGAAACCCGAACCTACCGCTGGTGCCGGTGGCCGTTGCCGATCCGCGACACCGCTGACGCACTGCAGGTGTACTGGCTCTCGATGCAGATACAGTACCGCGGGAAAACCACCTATGAGAACAGCTTCATCACCTCCATCGAACCCACCGCGGACAACATCGAGGCGCTGGCCAACGCCGCCCGGGCACGCTGGAAGATCGAGAACGAGTCGTTCAACATATTGAAAAACAACGGCTATCACATGGAGCACAACTTCGGACACGGCACCGACGGGCTGTCCAACCTGCTGCTGACCTTGAACCTGATCGCGTTCGGCTTCCATACCGTGTGCGACCGGATCTGCACGCGGTGGCGACAGGCCCGAGACCGAATCTCCACCCGATACCGTTTCTTCAACACCCTGTCGGTGCTCAACGAATACAACTGCTACAGCGGCTGGCACGACCTGCTGGACAGCATCATTCATCCGCGTCGTCCCCGCGCGTCGCCGTAAGACAGGCGGCCCGGCCGCGTCTTCCGGTTCCAGTCTTTCAATCTTTTTTCTTTCACGGCTCGGAGTGCCTCGACATGAACACAATCACATAATGAGAATTGCTGCATCGTTGCAAGCTTAGAAATAGATACCCAAACTATACGAATTGAATGAGAAATAATCTGACAGATTTGATGCCGTTAAATCCTCACTCCACCAATTGAACTTCAAGATTGAATTCCGACAATAGGATTTTCAGACCAGAATAATCTCTGGCAGTACGTGAATTAGGAACCAAATTCAACTGCTCACCCAAGGTGATTTGTATTGTTGATGGCATCCTCAACGCAATCAAGTACCCACGACATCTCTTCTTGCGTGACAACCAGCGGCGGCACGATCCAGATTCCAAATTTGTCGCCCGGGGTATAGATATTGTGTTGGTCAAGAAGATATCTTGATATCGAAGCCACCAGATTTTCCTGATACTTTTCTGTAGCAAGTCGAACCGGCGTTTTCTCATCCTTACCCGCAATATGCACCATCCAAAATAGACCAATGCCCTGAATATGCGACACATTTACATGGTTGTCCGCAATTTCAAGCAAACGTTTTTCGATCCGATCACCCATGGACCGGGCATGTTCAAGTAACTCGTCCTCAATCAGTGTGTCTATCGAAGCCAAGGCGGCTGCCGCAGCCAGTGCATGTCCGGAATAGCTTTGACCGTGCCCAAAATAATTGGAATCGAATGATCGGGACACCCTTTCCGAAAAGATTACCGCAGCAAGTGGACAATACGCGCCGAGCGCTTTTCCCATAATCAAAATATCCGGTACGACCCCATAATGCTCGCATGCAAAAAATTTACCGGTACGTCCCATTGCGGTCATCGTTTCATCGACGATGAGAAGAAGATCCCATTTGTCACATAAACCCCTGAGTTTCTCCAAATAGCCGGGAGGAGGCAACATGATGCCGTTACTTCCGACAATCGGCTCAACCAGCACTCCCACGACTGCGTTACTTCCACCTTCTTGTTCGATGATGTAATCTATGTATGCAATATTTTGGTCAACGTTTTCGATATCGAACGGCGAGTGCGGCCCTCCTGCATCAGGTGCGAATACAAACCCCGGTGCAGTCAGCGGCTCAGTAAACCAGCGTCTGGGATCGCCACTCGCTGAAGTGGCTGCATTTGTCGCGCCATGCCAGGAACGGTAGCGGCTGACAATCTTATATGGGTATGGATATTGTTGAGGAGCATCGGGCGTGTAATCTTCGTTCTGCAACACTTGGTTGTATTTGTACAGTCTGGCTCCATGAATCGCGGCTTCCACAGCTGCCGCACCACTCTGACAGAAGTAAACTTTCTTGTTCGAGGTGCCTGGAGAAATATGGGCAAGTTTTTGTGCGAGCCTTGCTGTTGACGGTGATGCAAAGTCATCGGTGACGTACACCACGCTCTGCATCTGCTCTTGCATAGCCTGCAAGACACGGGGATGACGAAATCCAATATTGATACATTCATGGGCACTGCGCAGATCGAAAATCTTTCGCCCGTCGGTTGTATAAATCCAGCAACCGTCCGTACGACTCACCTCGATGGGCTTGTAGTTTTCTTGCTTCGCCCAGCACTGCAACATATATCGTGCTTGGATCTCTGAATAATCTTGGTCGGTCACGGATAGGAATGTAGTGTCAAGACAACTAGTGCGGTTTGTCAAACGAAGTCCACGAGCAATGCAGAATTATATTATTGGCTATGGAGGAGGGGTCACTTACATTGATGCCGCTAATGAAGAATTTCAGCTCAATCTACCGCTAGAGTCACAAGGGACTATAGAAGCCAAGGACTGAGTGCTCGGAGTCGCTGTAGAAGTAATGCCCTGAAACTATCAAATAGGAGTACGTCGCCACTACACGGAAACATTTCAGATCGAAGCACATTCCAACAGGATTCTGTCATTGGTTTTAGGCGAGGTCTGGAGTATATCGGTTTTGAGAACATACTGTGTACAGTCACTGTTCGACCTGGCCGGAAATATCTGTGCTCTTCTGTTCCACAACCACCTGCACCTGCACTGCCGATCGCCCTGCCCCGAATACGATCCCCTTGGTCGGCGGCACATCGGCATAGTCGCGCCCGACCGCCACGCGGACATAGCGATCATCAGCAAGCGTTTCATTCGTCGGGTCAATTCCTATCCAACCGTGTCGCGGTTGCAGAATTTCCACCCAACAATGGCTCTCACCGACAGGTGTCTGAAAATCATCCGAACTGTCAAGTCTCAGATACCCGGAAACGTATCGACTCGGAATCCCCCAGTGCCGGCCGATTGCAAGCAAGACGTGAGTGTAATCTTGACAAACCCCGCGACGGGTTTGCAGAATTGTCTCGGCCGACGAATTTACGTCAGTACTACCTCGCTCATAACTGAAATGGTGAAACAATGAGGAAGCAGCGGCAATCATTGACGACACCGGGCCAACTCCTTTCTGTATATCGCAGGAATTCATGAATGTGTGCAGTGTCGAACTTCGACGTACAAATTTGCTTTCGCTGAGGTAGTGCCAGTGGCGTAGCGAATTGACTTCCGAATTCAGTATATTCCAGGTGTCAGATTCAGGATCGTTTGCGAACACAGGCTGCTCAGCAAGTTCCAACTCTGCACTGGACCGAACAGCGAGTTCGTCGTGACATTGCGCAATATCGAGAAGATGACAAATGTTGCCGAAGGAATCTTCAAATCTCACGAAACTGGACACAGGATCGGTTTCCAGGAAGAAATTCATCACGCGCTGACCCCTATCCTGTCTTGGATGCAGGCGAACTGACATGGTGCTGCTTCGTGCCGATTGCTGGTAAGAGAACCGGGATATATGTTCGACTTTGAACTTTCTTGATCTGGAACTGCTCATGCTCCGAGATGGCTGGCAACGTCATAGTTCAAGTACGCCTGATCAATATCATTGTTGAGTTGGCGTGCGGAATCCAGAATGTCCTGAAGTGTTGCCGATACATCACCGCTGGTCGATCCGTCAGATAACATCACGCCGTCGGCCTGCCTGATCAGCTGCTCCACCCTTTCGTTGATTTCAAGCACAGTGGCATGTCGCTGACCCTCGGAAACTGCGTCCAAAGACTGTTTGATCACTAACAACGCATACTCAACTGAATGTGACAGCCGGGCGTCACTGATGAGAAATGCAGCAATTTTGTCCGGATGGTGAGCAACTGATCTCACTCGTCGGAATGCCAACCCCGCCTCACAAACCTGCAGAACAAAATACCAATCCTGAACAAAATCGGGTTTGCGACTCGATTTGATTGCGAATTGTGCCTGAATCAGCGAGCATACCAGCTGAACCCGCTCCACGTACCGGCCCAACTGGGCGAAATGCCATCCGTGATCGCGGTACATTGTGCTGTGCATCACGCCAAACAGTCGCCGGATACCGGACCCGACATTCAGATAGAAACTGCGCGGCTCGTCGTTCCAGATATTTTCAATTCCAACTTCTTTCAGTTCCAAATAAGCGGCATTCAACAGGGACCAGATCTGCTTGCCCACGACAAAGCGAACCTGACGAGCATTTTCTCTGGCGTTTTCAATGCAATTACTCATCGAATTGGGATTTATCTTCTCAAAAGTCAATTCGTCAGCGAGCGTATACGAATCGGTCAGCATGAAGTCGTCATCGTCAAGATCGGAGTTCAGAAAACCTGCAGTCGGAGTAGAGTTCAGGGCTGCGAACAATCGTCGCCAACTCTGATCGATTTCATTCACCGGTCGGTCTTCTATCGCCTCAAACTGGTTTGCGAGCAATCGACTGATATGATCCGCTCGCTCGAGATAGCGGCTCATCCAGTAAAGACCTAGTGCGCTTCGTGACAGCATGACGACATTATTTTGCCAATACCCACATGTCCTTGCCTCCACCGCCTTGGCTTGAGTTTACGACCAATGAACCCTCTTTCAGCGCTACTCGACAGAAAGCGCCGGGTGGTAGTCTCGTCGTACTGCCACGCAAGACGAATGTCCGTAAGTCAACATGACGCGGTGCGGCACCGTCATCAGTCAGACAAGGTGAGCAGGAAAGCGCAAGTGTAGGCTGGGCAATGTAATTTGCAGGATCTTTCCGCATCTCCTCTGCGTAGGCAGATCGCTCTGAAGGTGTTGCATGCGGCCCTACAAGCATACCGTATCCTCCGGAACCTCCGACTACCTTGACCACCAATTTGTCGAGATTGTCCAGCGCAAATTCAAGGTCGTCACGATTACGGCAGAGATAGGTTTCGACATTGGCCAGAATCGGGTCCTCAGACAGGTAATATCGAATCATATCCGGTACGTAGGTATAAACGCTTTTGTCATCGGCAACTCCGGTTCCAGGTGCGTTCGCGATCGTCACGTTCCCAAGCTGATGCGCGTGAAACAGCCCTGGAACACCTAGAATCGAGTCTTCGCGAAACACCAGAGGATCAATGAAATCGTCATCGATACGGCGATAAATGACATCAACTTTGCGCAGTCCGCTCGTAGTCCTCATATATACAAATCCGTTGTGGACCAGCATGTCGTTTCCCTGTACCAGTTCAATACCCATCTCCCGGGCAAGAAACATGTGTTCATAGAACGCGGAATTGTAGACGCCGGGCGACATCAGAACGATACAGGGATCACTCGCGCCAAGCGGTGCCATTTCGGCAAGGGTCTCACGTAACAGTTCACCATATGACTCAATTGGATGCACACGATGCTTACGGAAAAGGTCGCGCAGGCTTGTCTTTACCGCCTGTCGATTCGCCAGCATATAGGACACACCCGAAGGAACCCGAAGATTGTCTTCCAAAACCATAAATCCGTCATTTGTGCGTATCATGTCTGTACCGCAGATCGATACATAGGATCCATGCGGAGAATCCACACCACGCATCTGAATCCGATATTGAGGGCAGCCCAAAACCAGATCTGTTGGGATTACACCATCGGAAAGTATTTTGCAGTCACCGTAAATATCGGCGAGAAAGAGATTTAGCGCATTCAGGCGTTGTTTCAGTCCGTATTCGAGAAACGCCCACTCGCGCGCGGAGATTATTCTGGGTAGGAAGTCAATGGGAATGATTCTTTCCTGCGCGCCTTCCTCACCGTAAACTGCGAATGTAATTCCCTCATGAAGGAATGAACGCTCGGCCCGCTCCTGCATTGATGCTATCTCATCCGGACTGAAACCATCGAGTGCTTTGAAAAGCCGGCGACAATGTTCGCGAACGCTTCCATCGTCGTGAAACATCTCATCGTAAAAGGTGTCGTTGACTTCATAGTTTGCAAAAAGTGAGTCTTTCTGCATTGTTTACCCTACCTCTCAACTTCTATTCGATACCGCTTTCATACTGTCTGAACCAGCCACAACTATTGCAGTCTAGGTTCCAGCGGTTGAGACTCAATTTCGATTATATTAGTCAGCACCAGCGTGGACTGTGAAATATTGAATCCTGTCCCAGAAATTTGGATTCACGCAACACCCGGAATCAGGTCTGCGAACCAAGCATCCCAAGGAACAAATTGTGTAATAGACTAAAATATAAACCGCAGTGATTGCCATTTTTGGAATTTTCAATTTCGTCCGGAAGTTGCTGTAGTCACCTCGAGCCATCCAATTACGACAAGTAGAAGAATATGGACCGAACAGAACGTTTCGTCAAAATCAATCAGCTCCTGCAATCACGAAAATCTACTCCTATTGACTTACTCATCGAAACATTGAGTGTGTCTAGAGCGACTGTCAAACGCGATATTTCCTACATGCGAGATCGGTTGTATGCACCGATTGTATGGGACAGGAATCTTCGCGGTTATCGTTTCGAGGATGTCGATCCGGACTTCCCTCAGTACGCCATACCTGGTGTCTGGTTCAACAGCAGCGAAGCTTATGCGCTGCTCATAATGGAATTCATGCTGCAGCGAATTCAGCCTGGCCTGCTGGACCCCCATATTAGACTCCTGCGAAAGAAGATCAATGAAATCTTGGAACACAGTAGTGAGCATTCGCTGAAGGAGTTGAAACGAAGGATAAGAATTATTGATCGAGGAGCCCCGAACCCGGATTCAAATTCATTTCGGATGGTATCGGCGGCTGTTTTAGGAAGGTTGCAGTTACATGTTCACTACCTCAATCGGAGAACACATGAGATAACCCGGAGGTTTTTGTCACCCCAGAGAATGGTCTACTACAACGAAGTCTGGTATCTCGACAGCTGGTGCCACCTGCGAAACAACCTACGCACATTCCGCCTTGACAATCTCTCAAATGTCGAACTGACAACCAAAATAGCCAAAGAGATTGAAGACTGTCTACTGGATTCCGTTCTGGCGAGTGGATTTGGAATCTTCTCCGGCGAGAATACTGAGCTGGCTGTTCTGCGATTCTCCAAAAACATCTCGTCCTGGGTTGAAAGAGAAAAGTGGCACCTGGATCAGCAGATGGACTACGACGACCAAGGACAGTTGATCATGACGTTGCCCTATTCTGTCGACAGTGAACTTGTCCGACAGATTCTCAAATACGGATCGGATTTGGAAGTTCTGAAACCAGCCAAGCTTCGAAAGAAAATTCAATCCATTCTTTCCATCACAAATCAGATTTACGAGGGGTAACGAACACATCAGTTTTCTACATTTTTCCGTCTTTGGTTGAACAGGATTCATTTGTTTGGACCAAAGCCGGATATTAGTCCACTTTGTCTACAAAAAAAATATTTGTAGGCTCACGTCATGAGCCACTAGCAGAACTATATTCCACACTACTCGAACAAAAAATATGGAGAATTCCAATGAAAACCATTTCACCGCTATTGAACGATGTTGAGATTGACCGATCTCAGACATTTAAAAATCTATCGATTTATCCACTGATTTCCACCACTGGCAGTCAGGATGTCGACTACTCACTTTTCTGTGCCGATGGTGACAGGAGTCACGTCAAGATATCCGAAAAACCGGACTCCCTTGATGAATCCAATCTGAAAGTTGAATTCAAAAGTGATCGTCGTTACCTCGTTCTGGACGGCGACGAACTGCAAACACAAAGTGACACCTATATCTGCAGAGCCAGTGCCATGATTCCCGCAGGTAAAACCATCACTATACCCGTCTATGACCTCACTCAGGGTCGCTGGGCACATGAATCGGACACGATTCGACACTCTGCCAGAAAACATTTCTCGAAAGGAACTTTCGAAGAATTCAAGAGGAGTCGTGAAGTGCCGCAAACGAAGTTCCCCACATCAAGGTCTTTTGAGGTCACTATTGTGAGGGACCCCAGCGTAAAAAAGGAAACTGATACTGATAACGGAAATTCAGTGTACGTACAAAACAAGTCCAAACTTCAGAAATACCTGGACATCTTCACCGTTCTCCCGTCACAAATCGGTGCGATTTTTGTAGTCAACGGCAAAGTCGCAGGAGCCCATATGTTTGAAAACGAGACAATATTCTCATCGCAGATGTATTCTCTGATCGAATGCTACGCGGCCGATCCGATCAGGATTCGTTCAAATATCAGCAAGAGAAATTCCAATAACTCAGCAACAGATTTCTTGTCCGACATTCTGGATACGACAATCAAACCCTCTCCTACTCCAGGTGAAGGTGAGGACTTTCGCTTTGTCGGCAAGCACGTAATCGGTGGCGCATTGATCGTCAAACACCATATTGTCCATCTTTGCGCCATACCCGAATCGGCGACAGTCAACACCGCCGAGTTTCGTGGCCTCAAATTTCGGGCACGTGTCGGATAAAGTTAACGATGAAGCTTGCTCAAACTGATTCAATCCTGACCGGCTGAAAGATGGGTGTCTGTCAACAGTTCTACTTTTCCGGCGGGCGATTCTTAACTTATTTCGTACAGACAATGGAGGGACTGGATGGCTCAACAATCAAATCGAAAACCCAATCTTCGGCACATCAGAGCTGGCATGATCGTTTATCAATTTTACCGCGACCTGGTTCAACCTGAAACCGTGACATCAGACATTCGGATCTATCGTTCAGAGGAGACCTGATGCATGCCATTCGATCCTGATCAATATCTGTCGGAGACCAAGATCACACATGATGGAATCTTCAAGGAGTTCTTCAAGCAGGTAATATTCTGCAAGGAACTGTTTTCGGTGCTGTTGAGTACCGAAGAATACCGTCAGTTTGACTGGAGCACACTTCGGATCGAGGCTAGCGAGCAGACTTCGGCGACGAGTCGGCTTCGGATTCCGGATCTCGTGACGACGGTCCGACTGGATGGACACCCGGAAACACTGGAGTTGGCATGTATTCTGGATCACAAAAGCGAAGCCGGCACAAAGGTGCTACATCAACTCAATGAATATGCCGCGATCATGATCCGACAGCGACAGACGGCAGTCATGCCAATTGTGATCTACAACGGTCAGAGCCCTCGCTGGAACGGGCCGATTGGACTGCACCAGGCGGTGCCGGGGATGGACGGCAGGCTGGGCGAAGCGATGTCGGTCAATGACCGCAATCAGATCATCCCGAAAATTATCAATCATTTCTATAATTACAATCAATCCATTACAATGGAGGCGGTCATGGAAATTGAAAAGCGAGTCGTACACGACGAGGACAATCGAATCATGCAGCGCAATGTATATATCTGGGATGTCATACGTCAGCAAAGCGAGAAGAAAGGCAAACTGGAAGGACTGCAGGAAGGTGAAAGAAGATCTCGCCAAACAGTATGCGAAATCGCTGGACGTCTCATTCAGGATGGAATATCGGACCCGGAAATCCAAAGATACACGAATCTGTCTTTGGACGAGATCAGGCGGTTGCGGAGCAACGGCTGAACCGGGGGTTCAGGTAGGTTCGGCTATCGTCGCAGCATTTTGAAACATTCGAGCTGATTGTTGGCGGAGGTATCAGACAGTTCCAACCCCGATCGATGTCTGACAGTCAGATGGGTTGAAAATAGGTGTTGGTTAACGATACACAGGCAGCTCGAAATACCTGCACCGGTCGGAACAGTCGGTGTCGGTGCTCCGCCGATAAGGATTGAATTGGTTCGGAGGCAAGTTGCCCAACAATTATCAGATGAATTGAGGGGCCCACTGAAATTCGACACTTGTTCAGGTAGAGTCTCGATTCGCAGGCTTCCCAACACCTCATCGATTTGTAGCTTTCGTCGTCTGATTCTGATCTATGTTTCCATCTCGGGTCAGGTAATAGGCACCTAAAATCGGCAGAAAGGTAACAAGAACAACAACCATGGCCACCACATTTGTTACAGGTCGCTGGCGAGGCCGAACGAGTTCTTCCAACATCCAAATTGGCAGCGTCTGCTGCTGACCCGCTGTGAATGTTGTCACAATCACTTCGTCAAATGAAAGTGCAAAAGCCAACATACCACCTGCCAGCAAGGCTGTCCCAAGGTTTGGAAGAAGTATGTAACGAAATGTCTGGAAAGCACTCGCACCAAGGTCGTAGGATGCCTCAATCAGAGAGCCGGAAATGCGTCGAAACCGCGCAATCGCGTTGTTGTACACGACCACGATACAGAACGTCGCATGCCCAAGAATGATCGTAAAGGTCGAAAAGGGAATGTCCAGGATATTGAACGCAGAGCGCAAAGAAATTCCAGTGATAATACCCGGCAATGCAATTGGAAGTATAACCAGTAAAGATATCGCCTCACGACCGAAGAATTTCGACTTGGATACGGCTGCAGCACAGAGGGTTCCCAGTACAATTGCAATCAACGTGGACACTGTTGCAACACGTAGAGACAGTCCAAGTGCATCCCAGACATCCGGACGATTCCACGTCACTGCGAACCACTCCAAAGTCAGCCCAGGCGGTGGAAACTGATAACTCTTGTCTTCCGTGGTAAATGCATAAAGAAAAATCAGCAAAATTGGCAGATGCAGGAATAACAGACCGGCAATTGCCGAAATTTTAAGTAGAAGAGAAGAGCGACGCTCAGAGTGCATCGAACGCCCCCTGTCGTTTGGCCATGATCAAATATATCGCCATTACAACTATTGGAACCACCGCGAAGGCTGCAGCAAGCGGAATATTTCCGGCTGTACCCTGATGGGCGTATACCGCCTGACCGATGAAACGCCGAGATGAGCCAATGATCTGTGGAACTATGAAATCGCCGAGCGTCAGCGAGAACGTAAATATCGATCCGGCCACAACACCCGGCAAAGCGAGCGGTATCGTAATCAGACGCAGTGTCTGCCTTGGTTCAGCACCCAAATCATCAGAGGCGTGAAGCAGATTGTCTGGAATCCTCTCCAATGCCGCCTGTACCGGTAGAATCATGAATGGAAGCCAAACATACAGCAAAACGATGAATGTTCCAATGTAACTGATCGACAGTGAGTTCCCACCAATTACAGGAATCGAAAGAATTGAATTCAAAAGAAATTCCGTACCTGTAATCTGAACGATCCAGTTGATGATCCCTTCCTTCGCAAGAATCAGTTTCCAAGCATATATTTTCACCAGATAACTCGACCACAACGGTAGCATGACACCGAGATAAAACAATGCTTTCATACGTCCTCGCGCATACCTGGCTGCGTAATAGGCTATAGGAAATGCAATGATTGCCGCACAGATGGTCACCGCACACGCCATCAGTATGGTGCGCAGAATTACATCAAAATTGGCTGGCGACAATAATTCCTTGTAGGTTTTTAGAGTAAACTCATATCGCACCAAACCCGAAAATTCATCGATCGAAAAGAAACTTTGCAAAAGCAGTGTGAATAAAGAGCCTACATAAATCACCCCCAGCCAAAGCAGCGGTGGCAACAGAAGCAGAAATATGATGAGACCTGGCCTTCGCCAAAACACGTCAAACATCCTTGTCCAGATAGTCAGTTTACCCGGAGCCGGAACCGTATTCATCAGTCATCGCTTTCCATAGCATGCATGGAGTCTGCAAGCCACGTCAATGAAACTGAAGTTTCAATTGGAGGCAACGCAGCTGTCGAGTCAATTTGTGCATTAATTCTTCCTTCTTTCACCGAAACTGTCACGAAATTTGCAGAGCCCATAAACCTGACCGTCTTAAGAATTCCGTCAATCCTACCCTTACCCGGATCAACAAGGGATATCGACTCGGGACGCAAACTCGACCACTGTTTGGCACCGCCACAAGCGGCACTAATTTCTGGTGACAGAACATTTGATGAGCCGACAAACTCCGCAACAAAACGCGTTCTCGGACGCTGGTAGATTTCATGTGGAGTGCCAACTTGAATAATCTGACCTTCGTTGACAATGGCGATTCGGTCCGACATCGACAAGGCTTCGTTCTGATCATGTGTTACAAATACAAATGTAATTCCGATTGATTTCTGCAATGCTTTGAGCTCTTCCTGCATCTGCTCTCTAAGCTTGAGATCAAGAGCGCCCAACGGCTCGTCCAGCAGAAGCACGCGTGGTTTGTTAATCAAGGCCCTGGCAAGCGCAACTCTCTGGCGTTGACCTCCGGATAGCTGAGCCGGCGATCGCTGACCGTATCCACCAAGTTTTACAAGTTGAAGGAGGGATTCCGCTTCTTCGTATCGCTGTTCTTTGGAAACGCCCTTCACCTTTAAGCCATACGAGACGTTTTCAATGACATTGAGATGCGGGAACAACGCATAGTCTTGGAATACTGTATTGACTGGTCGTCGGTTAGGTGGAATGTCGTCCGAACGTACACCGAATATCTCAATATGGCCGTCGGTTGGGCGGTCGATTCCGGATATCAGTCTCAGACAAGTTGTTTTCCCAGACCCCGAAGGACCAAGCAAAGCGAAGAATTCTCCCTCACAGATTGTGAGGTCGATACCATCTACTGCCGCAACAGTATCAAAATGACGGGATACATTTTCAAATAGGACAGCATCAACCATCAGAATGCAACTCGATACAGCACTCTCAAAATAATGTCAGCCGCGCTCCATCAGTAGTTACCGAATTTGCGTTTTTACAAGATAAACAGCGGCGCCGATGACCGACGCCGCATAACTTGCCTTGCTCTATATTCCTGCGTCCAAATTCAGCTGATTCACGCAGGTTGGTGATTATCGACCACCAATCACGCCGATATAGTCAGAAACCCAGCGGTAATATGGCACGCACTCATCCTGAGACGCACATCTGGTAATGGGTGTGGTCCAGAACTTGATCTTATCAAAATCCCCAAGCCCATTCTTTTCGCATCCCTCAGCGGTCTGCATGCCGCGACCATCTGTACAGGCCGCAAGAACCGGAGGCACCGCTCCAAACCAAACTGAAAGATCGCTTTGCAGGTTGGACGAAAGTGTATGCTCCATCCACATGTACGCGCAATTCGGATGTTCCGAGTCAATGTGCATCATAGTGGTGTCCGACCAACCGGTGGCACCTTCCTTTGGAATAACTGATGCAATAGGAAGTCCCTCTGACTGTAACAGATTCACCTGGAAAGGCCACGATCCTGAAGCAACAACCCCCTCATTTTTGAAATCGTCCATCTGGATGAAGGCGTTGTGCCAGTAACGTCCTACAATCTTACGCTGCTGTCGCAACAGATCCAAAGCCACAGCATATTGGTCTGCGTTCAACTCATACGGGTTGACGATTCCTAGTTCGGGTTGATGATGCATCAGGTATAAAGCCGCGTCCGCTACGTGTATCGGACCATCATAAGCTTGTACGCGTCCATTATTCGACTGGCCATCCGGCAGGGTCATTTCCTCAAAAACCACTGCCCAGCTGTCGGGTGGCTCGGGAAATACCTCAGTGTTGTACATCAACACGTTCGGACCCCACATGTAAGGAGTACCGTAATGCTTGCCGTCAACAGTATGCCAAGGTGCGTTCTTGAGACGATCGTCTACAGTTTCCCAGCTCGGAATCAAGTCTATATTGACTTCCTGAACCCGTTTCCCTGCGATGAGGCGCAGTGAGGCGTCTCCTGAGGCCGTCACAAGATCAAACCCGCCTTCATTCATCAATGCGACCATCTCATCTGATGTATTTGCAGTTTTAATTCGAACCATGCAGCCAGTAGCTTCCTCGAAACTGGTAACCCAGTCGAATTCCTTGACAGTCTCACCGCGTTCTATATATCCCGGCCACGCCACGATGTCGAGTGCACCTTCACCTGCACCAATCTCCATTTTCATATCAGCAAAACCGACTGATGAAACCATCATCGCAATGGCCGCTGCCAATACCATTTTTATTCTCATTTCGGAACCACTCCTCTTTTCTGGTTTTTAAAATTAACTGGAGCCCGCAGAGGGATTCGAACCCCCGACCTGATGATTACAAATCAACTGCTCTACCAACTGTGCTATGCGGGCACCATTGATCGTCGAAATGAATTTTACAGAAATTCCACCCCTCAGTTACTAAAATGTTTTTCTATAACGCCACGAATTCGGAATTTGATGGGTGCAACCGTCGTTAGAGTTCTCATCGTAAAATTTTTCTTGCACAAATCTTCAAAGTAGTTCAAAATTTACTGGTTCGACTCAGAATTACAAAAGGTAAGTTTCGTCATGAAATTAACAGATTCACAGTTGGAACAATTTCACACGGACGGGTATTTGTTGTTGCCAAACCTGTTTGACGATGCGGAAATCAAAGTCTTACGGGATGCGGCCGATACTGTCTATGCACTGGACCGTGAAGAAGTTTTCCGGGAAAGTGACGGGAAAACAGCGCGAACCGCTTTCGCCGCACACGAGTATAACGAGGCCTTTCGACGACTCGGTCGTCATCCCCGCCTGATTCAGCCGGTTCAGCAGATTCTGGAAGGTGATGTCTACATGCACCAGTACAAGGTCAATGCAAAAGCCGCCTTTACCGGGGACGTGTGGCAATGGCATCAGGACTTTGGAACCTGGTCGCGCGATGACCTCATGCCAGAAGCACGAGCAATGAATATCGCACTTTACGTCGACGATGCGGTTGAGTTCAACGGACCACTATGGATGATCCCCAAGTCGCATAAGCAAGGTGTGTTTGAGGCAGGACACGATCTCCAGACAACCAGTTACCCGTTATGGACTTTAGACAGGGAGACAATCACCCGTTTGGTGGATGATGGAGGCATTGTCTCCGCACACGGTAAAGCCGGTAGTGTTCTTATGTTTTACAGCACATTAGTCCACTGCTCACCACCTAATCTGTCACCGTGGCCGCGAACCGTCGTTTATCTGTCATTATGTCATGTCGACAATCACATTAGACGCTTCAAGCGACCGGCGTGGATCGCCCACCGGGACTTTACGCCAATTGCAAGCATGTCGGATGATTGCTTGATGCAACTTTCTGAACAAACTGTAGACTCGGCTGCCTGAAGCCGAGATTCGTTTCCATCCATCCTGTCCGCTCAGTCTACTGGTCTGACATTACCCGCAAATACTGGAATAATTCGGTTATCGCGGGATTTCAGCAGAAGTGCTCCCGAATCATTGATTCCCAAAGCAACACCGGTAACTATCTCTTCCCCCTCTGCCCGCATGTATTTCCCTTGATTGGCGTGAATGTCAATCCATTCATCCTTGAACGGTACCAATCCTTTTTCAAAAAACAGCGTCAGGCCTTTACTCAATTCAATGATCATGTCGGCTACGAGTTCGCTTCGTCTGGGTGCGATGTCATAAAACTCTACCAAATCAACAGTTGGCTGATCGATTGACCCAATATGAATGTCAGACAGTCTGCAGTTGACACCGACGCCGACGACAACAGTGGATTTCCTTATTTCGACTAATATGCCTGCTATTTTTCGATTCCGCCACAGAACATCGTTTGGCCATTTGACCTGAAAATTCTGTTCAGTCAGTCGGGTGAGGCTGTGAACAACCATCACAGCAACCGCCAAACTCAACCCGGAAACGCTTCTGGCATCGCCCTCAAATTCCCAGCCGATAGACAGCATGATGTTTTCGAATGCGCCGGCCACCCACTTCCTATTTCTGCTACCCCGGCCATGAGACATGTGTTCAGCAATACTCACCAGTTTATGAATGGAGCGCGTGTTGGACCGTTCCAGCAAAAACTCGTTCGTTGAATTGACTGAATCCTGAAAGTTGATCATTTTCGCCTGAAAATCGTCATATTTCGAGACTATTTCACACACATAATCAATATCTAACGGAATAATTCTACGGTGAAGCCTTACCATACCTTGATGATTCAATTCCAAGGGTACGCCGACATCAGTCATGAACTCAATCGCTTCGTCGATCAAGTGTGTGTCAAATCCCGTGTCCAGCGAAATTGCTGCTTTACTCTTGGGCTTCAATTGCTCAAGTGATTTCAGAATCATGCTACACGATGTCGCCGTACATACCACACGTTCAGTGTCCATACCTCTCATCCGTAAATTTCAACTACAAATTCCTGACTTTCGTTCGCTTCTGATGTCATAGGGTGTTTATTCAAATATAATCCTTGAAACCAACTTTCAACAAAGAGTTTGAAAATATGCCCATTGAGCGAAATTCTACTCGAACTGTACCAATCGGTTCGACAGTAATCGGCGGAGGAAACCCCCTCATCGTGCAAAGTATGTGCACAGTACATACTCGTGACGCTGAAGCAACCGCGAAGCAGGCAACAGAACTGAGTAATGCGGGTGCTGGAATCGTGAGGATTGCTGTTGACAACAAAAAAGACGCTCAGGCTTTGGAAGCGATACGAGACAACTGCGACGCGAACCTCAGTGTCGACCTCCAGGAAAACTATAGGTTGGCCGCAGCAGTCGCCAAGTTTGTCGACAAGATCAGATATAACCCAGGGCATCTATACCATCACGAAAGAAGCAAACCGGTTGAGGACAAAGTTCGCTTTCTTGTGGATGTTGCGGCCGAAAATGACTGTGCCATTCGCGTAGGCGTCAATTCAGGTTCTGTAGACCCGGAAATGAAAGAAAAATTCAGTGCTGACGACGCAGTTTCGCCAATGGTATCGAGCGCACTGGCACATTGTGAAATCCTCGATAGAATCGGGTTCGATCGGTTTTGCGTCTCGCTGAAGAGTTCCCATCCCGACCGAGTGGTGGAAGCCAACAAGTCATTTGCCGCTCAACGTCCCGAAATTCCGATCCATCTGGGTGTGACAGAAGCCGGTATGCCACCCGATGGGATCATTAAGACCAGAATAGCCTTCGAACAATTGTTTGCGGCTGGTATCGGAGACACAGTCAGAGTCTCTCTGACTTTGCCTGAAGCAGAAAAATACAGAGAAATCGTGGCGGGTCAGGAAATTATCGACGATTTTCTTGCAGGGAGAGTGCGCACGGTCGTCAAATTCAATCCAGATGCACTCAATATCATTTCCTGTCCGAGTTGCTCACGAGTCGAAAACGAAGCCTTTATTGATCTGGCGCGACAAGTAAAGGACATCACCGAAGACCTCAAGGAGGAGGCCATCACCATCGCGGTAATGGGATGCCGGGTGAATGGACCCGGTGAGACCGATGACGCAGATCTCGGTCTTTGGTGCGGGCCGAATTACGTCAATCTCAAAAGAGGAGAAGAAAAAGTCGGGGCATTTCGCTACGACGAAATCCTTGATCACCTTCAGATAGAAATCGAAAAGCTGCTTGTCGACAGAAACCAAGCAGCATGACGCAAATACAGTTGTCGCTACTCATCAGTGACGCATCCCTCACTGGCCGTTTTCACTGTTTTGATGTAACGGTACAGTGTGCCCCTTTTCGCCTTGTAATCCGGCATTATCCAATTTGATTTACGATCCGCAAGTTCCTGGTCACTCAGGTGAACATCAATTGTGTTCGAAACCGCATCTATTGTGATCTTGTCGCCACTTTCCACCAACGCAATTGGTCCGCCATTCTGTGCTTCAGGAACAATGTGACCGACAATGAAACCATGTGACCCACCAGAAAATCTGCCATCCGTAATTAGCGCTACATCCGAACCCAATCCTGCACCCATGACAGCTGAAGTGGGGGTCAGCATTTCGGGCATACCCGGTCCGCCCGTAGGCCCTTCGTAACGAATGACGATCACATCACCTTTCTTGATATGACCTTGTTCCAGGGCGTTCAGCATAGCCTCTTCGCCATCAAAGACCCTGGCAGTACCTGAAAATACCTCTCCTTCCTTACCGGTAATTTTCGCGACAGAACCTTCCGGAGCTAGATTTCCTTTTAATATTTGTATGTGTCCAGTTGTTTTTATTGGATTATTGATTGGCTGAATGATCTTCTGCCCTTCACCCAATGCCGGCAGATCTTCCAGATTCTCGGCGACTGTCCGACCGGTTACAGTCATACAGTTCCCGTCAAGAAGTCCTTCCGCAAGTAAAAATTTCATTACCGCTGGTATGCCACCTACATTGTGCAGGTCTTCCATCACATATTGGCCACTGGGTTTGAGATCAGCAAGAAACGGCACTCTGTCGCTTACCACCTGAAAATCATCAATCGTAAGTTCGATATCGACAGACTTTGCCATAGCGATCAAATGCAGTACCGCGTTCGTTGAGCCGCCCAAAGAACTCACAATGACCATCGCGTTTTCGAAAGCCTGTCGAGTCATGATGTCCTTCGGAAGCAGGTCCAGCTTCATCAGATTCAGAACGGCTTTACCTGCTCGGATGCACTCTTGTATCTTGCCATCGTCATTGGCCGGTGTTGAAGCACTGTACGGCAATGACATGCCCATCGCCTCAATGGCGCTGGCCATGGTATTCGCGGTATACATACCTCCACATGCACCTGCGCCAGGGCATGCATTGCGGACAATTTCCATTCGCTCACTCTCATCAATTCTTCCAGCAATGAATTCGCCATAACTTTGGAATGCGGAAACGATGTCCACTTTCTGTGAAGCGGTTCTCCCGGCCCGTATGGTGCCCCCGTAGATCATCAATGATGGCCTGTTCAGACGACCCATAGCCATCAGGCATCCGGGCATGTTCTTGTCACAGCCGGGAATGGTAATCAACCCATCGTACCATTGCCCTGCCACCACGGTCTCAATCGAATCGGCGATCAGGTCGCGGGACTGCAGCGAATAGCTCATGCCTTCGGTACCCATTGATATGCCGTCACTTACTCCGATGGTATTGAATCTCATACCTAGCAACCCAGCGTCTTCAACGCCCTTTTTCGACTGCTCAGCCAGGTCGTTCAGATGCATATTACAGGTGTTTCCCTCCCACCAAATGCTTGCTATTCCAACCTGTGCCTTATTCATATCCTCGTCTGTCATGCCGGTGCCGTAAAGCATCGCTTGTGATGCTCCCTGTGCCTTTGACTGAGTTAGACGCGAGCTTATCTTGTTCAACTGCTCCATTCCAGTGTCCTCTTGCTGTAAGTCAAATGTCGTAATTTCTAATCATCCTCAACGGGTTCAATTAAATCCTCAAACCGTCTGTTTATTGTGCCGGTACGCTGATCCGACAATTTATATACCCAACCCTCGTATTGTTCGTTCAATTTGGCTACCTGGTTCATAATTTCGTCACTTACCGGTTCACCAACCTCTACTGAGAAAAGGTAGTAATCTTCAAATTCATCGCTTCCGGCCTGCGCATACAGCTCAATTCCACTGAATGTAACAGCTTTCGCTGACACACCACTGCCAGTCCAGCCTTCTGCTGATTTTACGTTAACGAAATTCAGACGCCGGAAAAGACCGCCGATATCGTTAACCGCATACTGATGACGTACCTTATATCCCTGTGGGACACCTTCGAGGTGAAAATTGCCCATTTCGGCACTCGACTGGTATACCCTGATCGACTTAGCATCACTTCGTATTATGGTAACGTCCTTTACCTGAGAATCATCCAGGTCAGATAATTCCGTATCCACCCAGTCGAAAGGAATTGTCGTCACCTCGAGAGTGCTTTCTGTTAACCATGTCTGATTCTCCGCAGGTTCGCGGACATAGAAATCGTTCAAGTTCGGGTCCTTAATCGAAACTCTCGACTTCCCCACAAACATCTGTGCCATGGGCCGATCTTGCGAGTTAAACAATTCAATCAATATCGTCGATGAATCCTCGACGTCCACGCCCGAAAGATTCAACACATAATGCCTGTCCGGGTCGTCGGTCTTCGGTTCGAGTTTCCGCAGCTGACTCATTCCGATCAGAAATTTCTGGACGAGGTCAAACCGAACCGGATAGTTGTCTGCGACATCCAGTCTCCATTTTTCACCCATGTTTCGAATCGAAAATCTTACCTGACTAGTTGTGATTCTGATTTCGGTCACATCGTTTATCTGATCGACAAGCCCCGGATAATAAAGACCATGATCAGATACTGTTGACGATTGCCGACCCTGAAAAACAAAATAGCCGATAATCGCAGCACAAACAACCAAGATCGCGGCAAAGAGGAATTTTTTCATTGTGAGTCTGTAATCTCTCGCACATTCAGCAACAGCCTCCGACCACGAAGCTTCCAGCCAAAACCACCCATAAACAACGCAATCAATGCCACTACCAGTGGAACAGCAATTACGTTCAGAACGGTAATGGTCGCTTCGAGTTGATTGATATCTTTGCCTAACCTGTGCTGGACATCCCTCAATTTTTTTCTGATTTCAATCTGACTCGCACGCATTCGCTTCAGTTCTTCGCGTTGCGCATCTGTCACGACCCGCTCTACTCCTTCGTTCTGATTGCCTGACTGGAGATTCAGCAACAAAGATTCGACGCTTTCCAGTTCGTCAAGTAGCTTGGTTTCATTAGCCAGATATTGTTGTTCGGCAGCTTGCCTGATTTTTTGAATTCTATGGAATGGCCGGAAGTAACTTCCGCGACTACGAACTCCGATTAGACTATTGTCGCCCGCTAGATTGTCAACTGCATTATGAATCAGTTCTCCATTAGACGCAGTTGCAAACGCAACGGTCTGATTAAAGACTTGCTGATGTTGAATCCAGAATCTGTCGTGCAGCAGATCAGTGTCCGTCACCACGACCGCATTGATCGTACCTTCTTTGATCTGAGACACGTCGGTATCTGAGTCAATGTTACTGTCTCCTGATTCCGGAGGGCCATCAGGGAATGCAGTGGACGCTGTACCACTGACGCGCGCGGCCATCACCCATTGCTCACCGCCTTCCTGATAATTCTGGAGTAATTGTCGAATATTGGTAACCGATGAGAAATCTTCGTAATCGTACAGCATTGCAGATAACGAAGTCGAAACCAGAGGTTCAATTTTGAGTCCGGATTTTTCCTCTAATTCCAAAACTCCCGCCGTTGCAAATATGAGGTTCCCCAACTGGGAAGTAATCGGATCTTTAGAATTCAACTGCTCGGGTTGGACATTCATCCAGACAGGATAGTCAATGGTCTTGCCGGAAGATCCATCACCTTCCAAAACACGGGCGGCGATCGGTAAATCGCCTACAATTTTGCGTTCATGGAGTGTAACACCCCAGTTGCCGGTGAGTCGGTTCAAATTCGCACCGGTGTCAATTGGCACCAACTGCACCTGATTACTCAGCATGGATGAAAGAATTTCTGAGAACGGGTCAACGAATACCAGAACGCTTTTCCCACCAAGTGCAAACTGGTCGATCTCATACAACAACCGATCGGACAATCCCTTCGGATGAATCAGCATAAGCATGTCCAAATCATCAGGCAGCTGTTCATCTGATGGCAACAGCAGCTTGAGGCCAAAAAATCCGTCGAGACGAATCAAGAACGACCATGGTGGCTGCTGCGGTACAGACCCCTGGCCGAATCCGCCGCCAGAGCCCTGAATCGGTAACGTACTGATCACACCGACTACCTTTTTCTTCGTTCCAGCCAACTGATAAATCGTCCTCGTCAGATCGTACTCCAAGAGTTCCTCGCGCTCTGGTAGGAACAAACTTATGGTACGGGTTTCATCGACACTGTTTGTACCGACCAAACCCAGATAGGCTGAGTTACCGTCTTGCATCGGAATACGACTCAGTCCGTGGCCAACTGCCAGATCCTCCGCTTCGGAAAATGGTTCCGGTTCGATTATCCTTACCGAAATTCTGTCACCGGAAAGTCGGGCATACTCATTGAGAAATTCTTCTATTCGTCCAATATATGTATTCAATCCGGGAGTTTGCAGCAATTCTGAACGCGAAACGAAAAAGTTCAATTGAATCGGTTCATCCAATCGAGCCAGGATATCCTCGGTGCCTTGTGATAGAGTGTAAAGCCCATGTTCGGTCAGATCGATGCGATACTTGGACAAAATTTGTTGTCCGATCAGATTCAGCACCAAAAACACCAGTATCGCCACCAAAACTGAACCAAAACCAGTGAAATTGAAATTGACGAAACGCATATCAACTATTCTTCTTCGAATCGACAGCGATCACGCTGAGATAGGCAAACAACACTAACACTGACAGGAAGAAAATGACATTGTTGAGTGAAATCACGCCTTTGGTCATCTCGTTAAAATGTGTGAGATAACTCAGATTGACCATAGTCTCGATCAAGACATCAGGTAAAACCGACGACAACAAGTCCTTGACGATAACGAATTCCCCTAAAATCAGAAACAGATTCACCACCACTCCGAGTACAAAAGCGACAACCTGATTCTGTGTCAAAGCTGACATGCACGAACTTACCGCGAGGAATCCGCCCACCATCAGTATGCTTCCCAGATAACTCGCAAAGATGACTCCGTTATCTGGACTTCCCAGATAATTCACGGTTATCCATACCGGAAATGTCAATGCCAGTGCACAACCGGCAAATACCCAAGATGCGAGGAACTTGCCGCATACAGCTGAAAACGTGCTGACCGGTAAAGTGAGCAGAGTCTGAATGGTGCCTGTCTTCCGCTCCTCCGCCCAAAGACGCATCCCGAGCGCTGGGGCGAGTACAAGATAGAGCCAGGGATGGAAACTGAAAAACGATACAAGATCTGCCTGCTCCCGTTCCAGCAGTCCCCCGACATAAAAAGTGAGTACACTGCTTGAAACCAGGAATATGACCAAAAAGACGTATGCAATCGGCGTATAGAAATAATCCGCTAATTCGCGTCGAAAGATGGTGAACCAACTTGGCATTTGTTGCCGATCCTCTATCGTTTCCTGAATAGTTTGCGGAGATTCGGTGACGGGCAATCGACCGAGTAAATAAAGTTGCCAAATTATAAAACTTGATTGTACTGTTCCAACATACGAATCATTCTTGACCAGGAGTTTGAGCCGCAACCCAGAGATCGTGTGCGTCGATGTCGCGCGACTTCATAAAGATAATTTTCTCGAGCCATTCATCTGTAAAATAACTCGAATCTGACACCATACGCGACAAGCGATCGAAAATCAGTACTCAAATTTAGTCGGCGGCATTAACCATCCGCTCCCATCAAATTAGGAAGATGTGCATTTGTCGGATGTACATCTTAATATTTTTTAACAAGTAGCCAGCTACAATCCAGCGCGATAAAGAAAGCAAATGACATTTGAACATCAACTTGATCGGGTTCGCAGCGATGCTGGAGAAATCTTTCCATATTTTCGACGAGGGATCGAGAAGGAAAGTCTCCGAATCACACCAGACGGGCACCTTTCGCAAGAGTCGCACCCTTCAGCATTGGGTTCAGCACTGACACACCCTAATATCACGACTGACTATTCTGAAGCGCTGATGGAACTTGTGACTCCGACGTTTGATTCATTGAATCGAGTTCTCGAACACTTAGAGCTGCTCCACAACGTTGTTTACCAACACATTGACGAGGGGTTACTCTGGGTCAATTCATTACCCTGCCTGCTTGGTGATGAAAGTTCAATTCCAATTGCTGAATTCGGCACATCTAATATCGGCACAATGAAGCATGTCTACCGTCGAGGCCTTGACCTGAGATATGGAAGAAGAATGCAGATCATCGCGGGTATTCACTACAACATTTCAGTTCCTGACTCATTTTGGAAGGTTCTGGGAATTTCAGGAACCGACACCAATCAAGAGCAGATCTCCAATGCATATATGGCAGCCATCCGAAACTTCCACCGGTACTGCTGGATTCTATTCTACCTGTTTGGCGCATCACCGGCAGCGTGCCGATCATTTTTTGCAGAATCCGACACCTCCGGGCTGAGTGATTTAGGTCCCCACACCGTCTATGCGCAGCATGGAACCTCTCTGAGAATGAGTAATTTTGGGTATCGCAATCCCGTCCAATCAGAGATACGAATCAATCAAAATTCCGTCGCGGAATACATTAAATCGCTTAGCGAAACTATCACCACTCCATTTCCGAAGTACGAAGAATTTGGAGTCAAATCGAACGGAAAATACATTCAACTGAATACAAACCTGTTACAGATCGAAAACGAATATTACTCTGTAATTCGTCCGAAACGACGAATCAAACCGATGGAGAAGCCTACCCATGCGCTGCGTGATCGGGGGGTCGAATATCTTGAAGTGAGGTGCATTGATTTGGACCCGTATGAACCGACTGGAATTTCTCAGGTACAGGCACAATTTCTAGATCTATTGATTACTTTCTGTTTGTTGCAACCCAGTCCGCCAATGACCGACAAACACTACCCCATCATCTCCGCCAACAAGGATGCCACTGTAATGAACGGTCGAAGTCCTGATCTGGAATTGATTCGAAATGGCGAGCGCGTCAAACTCAAAGCTTGGGGATTGGAAATTCTCGAAAAACTGGAATCAATAGCTGAGCTATTTGACGATGCCCTTGGCAACGACGACTATAAGGCTTGCGTTCGGACACAAAAAGACAAAATGGAGAATCCGCATAAAACACCATCTGCGAGAATCCTGGACGAACTGATCAGAAATGAAGAGCCATTTTTCACGTTTGCAATGCGCAAAGCGGAAGAAGCAAAACGAATCGTCACCGGCAGTCCGCTGAGTTCATCGATTATCGATAAATTCTCCGGCGTTGCAACTGCGTCCTTCCAAAAGCAAAAAGAGATTGAACGGAAGGATGAAATGGAGTTCGATAAATTTCTGGAATGGTATTTCTCGCAGTAGGGTCCGTTAGAGCCGAAGCGAAGTCAAATCATAATGTCAAGGGATGTGACGATCAGTAGTTGCGGCTGCGGTCCACAACACCTTCAACCGGTTCACCGCGCTTCATTTTCTGCATTTTCTCAAGAATAACTGCGCTCGCAGTGGCTGGGTCTGGTTTGCTTGCGCAGTGAGGAGTCACCGTTACGTTGGGCTCATCCCAATATGGATGATCGTCAGGTAGCGGTTCGGTGCGGAAAACATCCAATACCGCACCTGCAATATGCCCAGAGCGAACAGCCGCCAGCAGGGCATCGTCGTCAATCGACTCTCCTCTGCCGGCATTGATGACGTATGCCCCGCGCGGCAATTGGGCAAGCGTCTCCTGATTCAAGAAATTATCCGTCTCAGCAGTTCTGGGTAGGAGATCTACAAGAATATCGGTCCGTCCGAGAAACTGTCCGAGTTCATCTGGCCCGGCAAACGATTGTACGTTTGGAAGCTCTTTCTTGCTCGCACTGTACCCGACGACTTCGAACCCTAGTTGAACGAGTGCTGCTGTGCATGCTCTACCCAGTACACCCAAGCCCAGTATGCCAACACAGGTGTTGCGCGGCGCTTTGTAATTGCTGTGAAATGGATGCTCCCATGTCCGAGGCTGGTAACAGGAGACATGCATGTGAATTCCAATGACATGATGCGCGACATAAACAACAATTCCATCAGTCAATCCTGGCTCCGTCATTCTGACAATCGGCAGGTGATTGAGGCGAGAATCAGACAGAAGATCTTCCACGCCCGCCCACATTGAGAATATCGCTTTCAGATTCGGATACCGAGCCAACTCACCTGCCGGTGGTCGGGCGACTATCGCATAGGTAATATCCTCAACTCGACCGACATCCGGCCATATTCGCAAGTCCAGGTCCGGATCGTTACGTCGGAGTTCCGTTGTCCAGCGTTCGGTATTTTCCGCAGTCGTCGCGAACAGAACTGCGTCATCCATTACCAAATTCCCTGAAACTGCTAGGATTTCTATTCTATGGCGAGCAACTCGATTTCGAAAACCAATGTCGCTGACGGCGGAATAACCGGTGGACTACCCTGCTCTCCATACCCAAGTTCCGGCGGAAGGACGATTTGATATTTCGCACCGACACTCATCAACTGAAGCGCTTCAACCCAACCGGGAATGATTCCGCCTAAAGAGAATGTCGTGGGTTCGTCTCTACTATAGGAGCTATCGAACTCTGAACCATCTGTCAGCATCCCGCGATAGTGTACGGTGACAGTACTATCAGGTCCAGGTTTGGCGCCTTCACCCTCTTCAAAAACCTTATACAGCAGTCCGCTATCCGTAGATTGCACACCTTCCTGCTTTGCAAAGTCCGCTCGGAATTCCTCACCGGAAGATTTCACCATTTCAATCATCTCCTGTTGCATTTTCATCTGGTTGTCAGCGAACTCCTGCAGCGTTGCCTGCATTTGTTCTTCGGTCAATTTCAACTCGTTTGCCATAAGCACATCAGCAATCGCCTGAGCCAGCACTTCTCCACTCAGAGGCACGCCTAGATTTCCTACCTGTTCGCTGATCTGAATCGCGAACTGAACTCCAAACGTATAACTGAGCGATCCTCCAGGAACATTCAAATCCACGTCATGAGCGTTCGCAGTTGTAGCGATTGTCATAGACATTATGATCGCTAAAATTATGGCTTTTATTCTCTTCATAAATCTGCACCTAAACCACTTGGTATGTAGCGTTTTCTTCGTTAAATCAAATTGTGTTATTCCTGACATCCGCAAGGTTAGATGCAATCGGGCATAACGGATGAGCCTATGCAATTGCTTGAAGCTGAACCAGACGAAAAGAACAATTCCAATATGAAATACGGCATGAATGATACTTTATTTGGTGATCCACATCCGACACAATCATCGGTATTCTGCCTTCAGCTCAGTGAATCCTCGCCAACCATCGATCAAACGTATCCAATCATTTTCGAATACCACGAACAGGGACTTGCATTAATCGGTAAAATTATCGAACAGTTCAAGTTGCTGAAGGACGAACAAGTTTCGAGTCTCTCTGAAAGAGGAAAAGACATTTATTGATCAGGAATATACGATGCCAGTCGACTCAAAATTACTAGAAATTCTCCGCTGTCCGGTAACCAAGCAGCCGCTTTCGATTGTCGATGCAGAAAAGCTCGCCCACATCAATGAACAGGTTTCTGCCGGCCTGGTACAGTACGCTGACGGGTCGAAAGTCGAAAAAAGGCTGGAGGAAGCTTTGATTACGGAAAACGGCAGTTTCGCCTACCGGATTGATGAAGACATACCCATCATGTTGCAGAATCTCAGTATTCCGATGTCCGAAATCGAGTAGAAATAGAGCAACTAATTCTGTCGATAAAATTCCATTAGAATTTTTGCAACTTCCGGTCTGGAAAATTCCTCTGGAAGACTCTCTCCCGCTGACAACATTTCTCTGACGCGGGTGCCCGAAAGAAGAATGAAATCCTTTTTCTCATGATTTGGTGCATCACGCATCATCACTACTTGGTTGAGTTTCTTGGACCACGCAGTATGGTCAGCTTCGAAAATCTCGATACCCAACACACCTTCCGGCACATCCGTATGAAAAATTGTCTGTGCATCAAAAGCGCCATAGTAGTCCCCGACACCAGCATGATCGCGTCCCACAATCATATGGGAGGCACCCAGATTCTGTCGGAAAATTGCATGTAGAACGGCTTCCCTCGGACCAGCGTAGAGCATATCGAATCCATACCCTGAAATAATCACTGTGTTTTCGGGAAAATACAGTTCAACCATTTTTCGGATCGCGTCATCGCGAACTTTCGCCGGAATATCTCCTGGTTTCAGCTTGCCAAGCAGCATATGAATCACCACACCGTCCGACGCTGTTCGCTCCAAAGCAGTCTTGCAAAGCTCCTCATGTGCGCGATGCATCGGATTTCTGGTCTGAAATGCAACAACTTTCTTCCATCCTCGATATTCGATATCTTCTCGAATCTGATATGCAGTTCTGAACGTATTTGGAAATTCGGTTTCGAAATAACTGAAATTCAGTACTTCAATAGGTCCTGAGATTATTTTTGTACCCTGCTCCAGAAACGTATTGACACCGGGATGTTCGCGATCTGTTGTACCGAAAACACATTGGGCGATATGCATCAACTCCTCATTGCCCAATATGTCGACGGACTCGACTGTCTGAATCGCCAATGGAGGATTTCCAGCAATCTCGGAGTCTCTGAGCGTAATTCTTTCACCAGCCATATCGTCTTTGTTGTCAGTTCGGTTCAGAATTGGTACCGGCCAAAAAAGACCTGAACGTGTCCTCATTCCGTCTGCGACCGCAAGTGCATCCGCTCGATTCATAAACCCGTCAAGCGGTGTGAAATAACCTGCTCCCAGCATCACAGCACTACTCGCAGCGGAAGAATTCAGAAGAACAGACGGCAACTGTTCGGCTTCTCGGCACAATTCCGCTCGTCGCTCGGTATCGCAGACGAATCGCGGTGTCAACACATCCGACTGATAGGGCTTGATCACTGGATTGATGGATTTGGGATTCCGGTTCAGCTTGCTACCGCATCGGCTGAAGCGGAAGCATGAACAAAATCGCGGCGCTGACGTACCGCTTCTGCGAGTTCCGTCAGCAACATTTCAGTGTCATCCCAGCCAATACAGGCGTCCGTGATGCTTTGGCCGTATACCAGTTTTTCTCCCGGAACATGGTCCTGACGGCCCTCTATAAGATGGCTTTCAATCATGACACCCTTGATTCGCATATCACCTGATGCAATCTGACCACTTACGTCCCGTCCTGTTTCCATTTGACGGAAGAACTGTTTCGAACTGTTGGCGTGACTGAAATCAATCATGATGTTTTCAGCAAGACCCCTTTTGGCCAAAAGTTCAGATGCAATATTGACATCTTTCGCTCCGTAATTCGGCACCTTACCGCCGCGTAAGATGATGTGGCAGTCTTCATTTCCAGATGTCTCAAAAATTGCGGTGCGGCCATCCTTCCGAATGGACAGGAAACGATGCCTTTTTGATGCTGCATGTGCGCCGTCGACGGCAATTTGAAGATTGCCGTCGGTTCCATTTTTCAGACCGACCGGACACGACAGCCCTGAAACCAGCTGTCTGTGAACCTGACTCTCAGTCGTCCGAGCTCCGATGGCACCCCAACTAACCAGATCAGCGATGTATTGCGGTGTCACAATATCTAGAAACTCGACACCAGCAGGAACGTCAATATTGTTCAAATCAAGGAGCAGTGTTCTTGCCAACCGTAATCCTTTGTTGATATCGAAGGTTCCATCCAAGTCCGGGTCATTGATCAGGCCCTTCCACCCGATTGTTGTCCGAGGTTTCTCGAAATAAACTCTCATGACAATCAGCAGGTCGTCAGCCAGTTTCGACTTGATGCTTCTGAGCCGAGTGGCATACTCAATCGCTGCGTCAGAATCATGTATCGAGCAAGGACCAACGACTGTAACAAGACGGTCGTCCCGTTCGTTTAGAATTTCGTGAATTGCATTTCTGGTGCTATTGACGACACCGACTGCTTTACTGGAAGCCGGAATCTCGGCCGTCACCTGAGCCGGATACGCAACATCGCATATTGATGCGATTCGCAAATCATCAATCTGTGGATCGTCTGAATTTTTGGGTACAACCATCACTTGTTTTCCAAATATTGTCTGCCAAACGTAGTCTAGTTGCAGACTTGTTGAATCGAAATGGTAAATTATAAGCAGTTATTGATTGACAGAGGAGCAAAAGCATGAGAATCAAGACCTAAGTTTGCTCCGATACACAGATAATTTGCTGGTCACTCCCGGTCTTTGACGAATCGGTATTGCAATACTCTTGTCTTGCCCCCAAAGAATTCAGAGCAAGATCGGTTTCGGCTACCGCTGTAAATTCTGACAATTTATTTGCGAGCCGGAATTGAGTCATTCGTCAATTGAATGTGCAGTACTAGAACGAATCGATAGTCCCCGCATGGATTCCCTGTGAAATATGTAAATCCCTGTTGCTACGATCAAAGCGATTCCAAGCCAAGTAATGAGTTCCGGAAAATCATCGAACAGCCAAAATCCCAAGATCGTTCCACTGATAATTTCGACGTACTGAAACGGTGCCAGAACGCTGATTGGTGCCCGTCGAAACGCTAACACTACGAACAGGTGACCGACGGTACCCACCAGTCCGAGTAAGCCAAGGAGAAGCAATTGGTGTATCGTAGGCCAGGTTGCGGTGAAGACAGCGATGTCATTCTGTGTTCCAATTATTAGAGCAAGAGAAATGGCGAATCCGCCGAAGACTCCTACGAAAAACTGCATTCGAATCGGATCTTCCGTCACTGCCAGCTTTCTCGTAAGTAGGATGTAGAACGAAAAACACAGTGCGGCTGAGACCGGATATAGCACAGCCCATCCTACATTGATAAATGATGGACGGATAACGATCATCGCCCCGAAAAATCCAACCAGAATTGCAGCAAATCGGCGCCAACCAACAGATTCGCGAAGAAGTACAACCGAAAGCAGTGTAACGAGCATCGGTTCAACAAAGAACAAAGCCAGCGAGTCAGCAATCGGCAGGTATGCGAGGCCGCTGAAAAATAACACTGTGGCGCTTGCGACCAGAATGCCTCTCGCAGCATGCAGGAGCATGTTTGGTGTCAGCCATTTGCCGCGGGTCCAGAAAATAAACGGCAGCAAAAATAGCGTTTGGAATATGAAGCGGGCCGCCGAGACTTGTCCGGAAGAAACAGTTCCGGATAGCCATTTTGCCACCGCATCCATGCCTGGCAGAATCGCCATGGCGATCAGCATCATGGTCATTGCACGCGCCATATATTTCTCGATTCAGAAAAAGAATTCTACTGATCGGAACCGCTGTTCAATCAGTGTTGAAGATTGAAATTTTTAAAATTTCTTGATCAATTGTTGCGAAAGCTACGATATTCATGGTGTTTAACGCCGAGCTGCAAAAGTTTTCCACAAACATTCAGTGACTCAAATTTCAAGTGCAGCATGAATCATTGGGTGGGAATCACACGGGTTGAATAAACCGGACACGTTAAATGCAAGATTTGGAAAACCACATCCCAACGATATTCTATTTTGTATTCACCAGGAGGCTTGTTTGCAAAGAGTCCCCAAATTTGAGTCAACTTTCATTGAATTTTGGTGAAAATTGGAACTGACACATGACTCGATGGCTTGACGGTTTGAGACATTGCCTCGCCAGTGTAAAGAATTGTGTTATTGATTACACGTGTTTGATATCATTGATTGCAAAGGTAATATTATTTTGTCTATACTACAATTCTCAATACAAGTGGAGGTAGATATGGCAAGTTTAATCGTAAGAAATGTTGATGACGAAATTGTAGCGGCTTTAAAAATAAGAGCAGGCAGAAAAGGCATTAGCGCGGAAGCTGAACATCGAAATTTATTGGCAGATGCGTTGTTGACTCCTCGAAGAAGAAGTTTTGCGGAAGTTCTTGAATCGATCCCATCAGTGGGTCATGATGACGATTTTTCGCCCCAGCAAGACGAGTCCCCAAGCCGTGTATTTACTTGACACCAATATAGTCGGTGAATTTCGAAAAAAGTCGAAAATGAACAGAGGTGTTCGGGCGTTTTTGTCAAAAATTACTAATGAAAACCAGGAAATTTATCTGAGTGTCATAACAATTGGTGAGTTGAGACGAGGTGTCGAAAGGATTCGATATCGCGGAGATTATGAACAAGCAAACCTGTTGGAAACATGGCTTGGAGAAGTTACAAAAAAATATTGCAATCACCTCCTTTCTTTGACTGAACACGAGGCGCAGCTATGGGGTTATCTGCGTGTGCCCCATCATCAGAATTCACACGACAAACAAATCGCTGCAACCGCACTGATACATAATCTATGTGTGGTGACGAGAAATACCTCTCATTTCAAAGATACAGGTGTTCGACTACTCAATCCATTTTCTGAAATCGAATAGATGAATCCGTTACGGTTTTGTCGATTTGATACTCAATTTCATTACGCTGCCAGAACAGACTCTGTGGCAAACATTCTGCAAGCAATTTCGTTCTGTAACACACTTTCACAAGCTTGAATCAAAGCGAATCGAATCAATCGTTTGACTTTGAATATACTTTTCGCAAATGAAAATTATTTGCGAAGTTGAAAATATATTCATAAAACTGCAAAAATAATGTATTATTTTCGAAAAATCTTAACCAAAACACTTTAATTAAATATAGTTGAGGAAATAAAGTAATGATAAAGAAACCAATTCTGACGTTGACTGTTGCTTTACTGTTCGTCGCGGCCGGAATATTTCGGGTAGCCGCAGCGGACATGGCGAAAGCCAAGGAGTGGATTGAATCAGAGTTTCAGCCATCGACACTGACTATGGAAGAGCAAATGGCAGAAATGGAGTGGTTCGTCCAAGCCGCAGAGCCGTTCAAGGGTATGGAAATCAACGTGCTCTCAGAAACCATACCGACTCATGAGTACGAATCCAAAGTGCTGACCAAGGCGTTCGAGGAGATTACTGGTATCAAGGTCAACCATCAGCTTCTTGGTGAAGGAGAAGTGGTTCAGGCGGTGCAGACACAGATGCAGACCAATCGTAATCTTTACGATGCCTATATAAACGATTCAGACTTGATCGGTACCCATTCGCGCTTGCAGCTGGCAGTCAATCTGACCGATTGGATGGCTGGCGAAGGCGCTGATGTGACATTGCCCACGCTTGATGTCGCTGACTTCATGGGTAAGGATTTCACAACTGGTCCAGACGGAAAACTCTACCAGTTGCCAGACCAGCAATTCGCAAATCTTTATTGGTTTCGCCATGACTGGTTCAATCGACCTGAATTGCAAAGCAAATTCAAGGAAATGTATGGCTACGATCTGGGTGTCCCAGTCAATTGGTCGGCTTACGAGGATATCGCCGAGTTTTTCTCGGTGCATGTTCAGGAAATTGACGGTGTTCGGGTATATGGACATATGGACTATGGCAAACGCGCACCTGATCTCGGGTGGCGTATGACTGACGCGTGGCTCTCGATGGCAGGCGCAGGAAGCAAAGGTCTTCCAAATGGCGTACCTGTTGATGAGTGGGGTATTCGCATGGAAGCCGGAAGCTGCAACCCGGTCGGAGCATCGGTTACCAGAGGTGGAGCCGCCAATGCGCCAGCCGCAGTATATGCCATCCGCAAGTGGGATGAGTGGTTGCGGCAATATGCACCTCCTGGCGCTGCAAGTTATGACTTCTATCAGTCGCTGCCCGCCCTTTCCCAAGGTAACGTCGCCCAGCAGATTTTCTGGTACACAGCATTTACGGCTTCCATGGTCGCACCAAAGAGCGAAGGCAACAACACGGTCGACGATGATGGCAATCCGCTCTGGAGAATGGCACCGTCACCTCATGGACCGTATTGGGAAGATGGACAGAAGCTGGGATACCAAGACGCGGGTTCATGGACCCTTTTCAAGTCTACTCCTGTTGATCGTCGAAAAGCCGCCTGGCTATATGCCCAGTTCACGGTTTCGAAGTCAGTGTCGCTCAAAAAGACACATGTCGGACTGACACCCATTCGTGACAGCGACATACGGCATGAATCTTTTACCGAAAGAGCCTCAAAATTGGGCGGTCTGGTCGAATTCTACCGATCACCTGACCGAGTGCGATGGTCGCCTACCGGAATCAACGTACCTGACTATCCAAAACTGGCACAAATCTGGTGGCAACAGATCGGTGACGTGAATTCCGGTGCCTTTACACCACAGGAAGCCATGGACCGTCTCGCAGCCGAAATGGACCAGGTCATGGCAAGGATGCAGGCAGCCGACGAGCGCAACGGAACCTATGGCGGATGCGGACCAAGACTTAACGAGGAGCAAGATGCTTCTTATTGGCTTGATCAGCCCGGTTCACCCAAGGCAAAAGTTGACGAAAAGCCGCAAGGCAAAACCGTCAACTATGACGAGCTCGTCAAGCGCTGGAGCGAAAACCAGTAGAGTTTGAAGGGGCCGAGCACGGTTTTGTCAAACCAGCACGGCCTGTCAAATCTGAGCGTCGAGAGTAGTGCGAGTCGAATGTGTTATTGGGCTCGCATTACTCATGTCTATTTGAGACGAGTGTTTGTGCTACTATGATTTTCAAGTAACATGCAAGACAGAAATGAACGTAGAGACGGAAAGGTAGTTCAGCAGCCTCAAAAAGATATCAAGCTGAACCTACGCCAAAAGGAAGTGTGGAAAATCGCTAAAGTTGAGGGTTTTGTCCAAGTTGATCGCTTAGCGGAGCGACTGAACGTCACTGCCCAGACAATTCGACGAGACCTCAATCAGCTCACCAACGCAAATCTGCTGCAACGAATTTATGGTGGTGCTATTACCCTCGATAGCGTAGTAAACATCGGCTATAACACCCGCAAGACTATGGCCGCTGAAGGGAAATACAGAATCGGTGTAAAAACTGCGGAACTTATTCCCAACGACTGTTCATTGTTCATCAATATTGGCACAACAACCGAACAGGTTTCGACGCAGCTGGCGCAAAAAAAAGAAGGATTGCTGGTTGTCACAGACAATATCAATGTCGTGAACATTTTGCTCCATAACGGTCGGTTTGAGATTTATATTGCAGGTGGACAAATTCGCAACCAGGACGGTGGTATTCTAGGTTCTGCAACCGCTGATTTCGTAAGTCGATTCAGAGTTGACTATGCGATCATCAGCGCATCATCAATCGAAACAAATGGCATGATTGCAGACTATGACTGGCGTGAGGTGATGGTTACTCAGACCATGATCCGTCATGCTCGAACGGTGATTCTCGTTGCTGACAGAAATAAATTTGCTCGCAAGGCACCGATATTTTTGTGCGAGTTGGACAAGATAGACCATTTGATTACAGATGCTCCTGTACCCGATGAGTTTATGATAAAGGCTATCGAAAACGATGTTACTGTCCATGTATGTGAGTAAATTCACACCTCCCATTCTGTCGCGTACCGACCGGGGTCGTATACAACATCTATTGACTTAATAATGTCTATCGAATTGAGAAATGCTGAGAAGGTTGTGGATGGAGCAACGCACATCTACCCAACCAACCTTTCCTTGCAGGAATCCCAAATAAATGTTCTGCTTGGTGCAACTCTGAGCGGTAAAACGACCCTGATGAGGCTAATGGCTGGACTCGAAAAACTGACATCCGGAGAAGTCTGGTTCGACGGCCATAACGTAACCGGCGAATCGGTGCAAAATCGAAACGTCGCTATGGTATACCAAGAGTTTATCAATTACCCTAACTTCAATGTCTTTGACAATATAGCTTCGCCGCTTAGGGTTGCTGGTCGGGAATCTTCCGAGATCAAGAAACAAGTTGAAGAGATTGCTGAATTGCTGGATCTGACGAATCTGCTTGACCGGGATGTTTCCAATCTTTCCGGTGGGCAACAGCAACGTACTGCCCTCGCCAGAGCGCTGGTAAAAAACGCGTCGCTCGTGCTACTGGACGAGCCTCTGGCAAATCTTGACTACAAACTGCGCGAACAGCTAAGAGATGAACTGCCAAGGATATTTGCCAAGTCCGGTTCAACAGTGGTATACGCAACCAGTGAACCCGAAGAAGCACTGATGCTTGGCGGCTACACCGCAACTTTGCACGAAGGACGAGTCATTGAGTACGGAAATACAATCGACTTATACCGACGACCCTGCAATCTTGATTGCGCAAAAATTTTCTCGCACCCTCCCGTAAATGTCGCGTCTGTGCGAAAATTTGACAGTAGGATTTCATTCGGTGAATTGGCCGAATGGCAATGTCCGGAGGTGCTGGCAAACAGCCCGGATGGAACTTACGTACTTGGCGTTCGTCCTCATCATGTATCACTATTCGCTACTGATGCTGGCGACGATCACGTTACAGTACAGGGCACGGTGCAACTGGCCGAACTCAGCGGTTCAGCTAGCCTTGTTCACTTGGAGGTGCACGGAAGGGACTGGATTTCGGAATCCAGCGGTGTTCATCAGCATTCGATTGGTGAATCTATTGAGGTACAACTGAATCTGAACAGATGTCTGTATTTTGATAAACACGGCATCGCAATTCATTGACAGATTTATGGCAGAAATTACACTGCAAAACATCAGGCACAGTTATTTGTCCTCGCCGCAATCTGAGGCAGACTTTGCACTGAAGCAGATTGACACGACCTTTGAAGATGGCGGTGCATATGCGCTGCTCGGCCCTTCCGGATGCGGCAAAACCACACTGTTAGGCATCATTTCAGGACTCATTTCACCCTCTTCGGGTACCGTTCTTTTTGACGATAAAGACATGACAGCGGTCGATACAGTTCATCGCCACATTGCACAGGTGTTTCAATTTCCCGTCATTTACGACACTATGTCTGTATTCGATAATCTAGCTTTCCCTTTGCGTAATCGAGGTGTTGCCGAATCGGAAATCAAAACCAGGGTTTTTGAAGTCGCCAACATGCTGGACCTCGAGGAGGGAATTCACCGTCGGGCGTCCGGCCTTTCGGTCGATGGCAAGCAAAAAATATCTCTAGGACGCGGAGTAGTCCGCGAAGATGTGAACGTCATAATGTTTGACGAACCTCTGACAGTGATCGACCAGAACCTCAAGTGGGTGCTACGGTCCAAACTCAAAGAACTGCACCAGAACATTCGCACAACAATGATTTATGTCACCCACGATCAAACCGAGGCGCTGACATTCGCCGATAGAGTTTTAGTGATGTACGAAGGCAATGTCGTGCAATCCGGCACGCCAGTTGAACTTTTTGAAAAGCCGATGCACACATTCGTTGGATATTTCATTGGCTCACCGGGTATGAACATTCTACCTTGTAATGTCAATGGCACTGACATAGAGTTCGAAGGTTTTAAGGTAACGTGCGAAAACCAGGCAATGTCGACTTCCGGTTATTCGTCTGATACAGTGCAAACCGAAATTGGAGTGCGGCCCGAGTTTGTTCGATTCAGCGATACGGGCATACCGGTACAAATCCAGCGAGTCGATGATATCGGTCGACATCAATTGGTACGAGTCAAGCACAATCAGCACGAAATCAAGTTGATCTGCCCGGAGGATCAAAATATTCCCAACGGTAGCGCAAAAATCGAATTCGACACCAATCGTACCTACTTTTACCGGGAAGGCTGGCTGGCCGGTGGAGATGCTGTCGCATGAACAGTAAGACGATAAAGCAAGGCGCCTGGTTCTTTGTCATTCCAGTTGTAGTGCTTGTGGCGTTCAACGCCCTTATCCCCTTGATGACAGTCGTCAACTATTCGCTTCAGGAAACATTTGGTGACAATGTCTTTTTCTGGGAAGGTCTGACGTGGTTCGAGCAGGTGCTCAATTCGGACCGATTTCACGATTCATTTGTTCGTCAAATCACGTTTACCGCGATCATTCTATTGATTGAAGTACCGCTTGGGATTGTGATTGCATTGTCCATGCCAAAAAAAGGACCTTGGGTGTCTGTGTGCTTGGTTTTGATGGCACTGCCACTTCTGATTCCCTGGAACGTCGTCGGTGCGATGTGGAATATTTTCGCACTCCCAGATATAGGACTGCTTGGACGCGCCATCAATTCAATCGGGATCGATTACAACTTTACTCAACAACCAATTGCTGCTTGGGCGACAACCATTTTGATGGACGTTTGGCATTGGACATCGCTGGTCGTTCTTTTAGCCTATGCGGGCCTGAGCGCCATTCCGGAAGCTTATTACCAAGCTGCCAAAATCGACGGTGCTTCGAGATGGGCCGTCTTCATATGGATTCAGCTGCCTAAAATGAAGCGGGTACTGACGATCGCGATATTACTGCGATTCATGGACAGTTTCATGATCTACACCGAACCATTTGTTCTAACCGGTGGTGGTCCGGGCAACTCAACGACGTTCCTGTCAATAGATCTGGTCAAACTCGCGTTGGGACAGTTTGATCTCGGACCTGCTGCAGCGATGTCACTGATTTATTTCTTTATCGTTCTCCTCATTTGCTGGGTGTTCTACACCCTGATGATGAAAAATGAGCAGCAGTAGAAAAATGAACGGCATATTTTCGTACCGCCGGATCATTCCGACACTCTACATCATCTTCTTGATGTTGCCGATTTACTGGCTGCTGAATATGTCATTCAAGACGACCAACGAAATTCTAGGTACGTTTGCCCTGATTCCATTGGATTTCACCTTAGATAACTACATAAAGATTTTTACCGACCCCACATGGTACAACGGCTACATAAATTCGATTATTTACGTGGTGATCAATACGGTAATCTCCGTAACTGTGGCTCTCCCAGCGGCATATGCGTTTTCAAGATATCGATTTCTGGGTGACAAGCATCTTTTCTTCTGGCTACTGACCAACCGTATGGCGCCTCCTGCGGTGTTCGCGTTGCCATTTTTTCAACTGTACGCTGCATTTGACCTCTACGACACACATATTGCGGTGGCTCTTGCACACTGCCTGTTCAACATCCCGCTAGCAGTTTGGATTCTCGAAGGTTTTATGTCGGGTGTTCCAAAGCAGTTGGATGAAATGGCCTACGTCGATGGATATTCGTTTCCCCGATTCTTCGTCAAAATTTTCATGCCCACTATTGCTTCTGGAATTGGGGTCGCAGCATTCTTTTGTTTCATGTATTCGTGGGTAGAACTGCTACTTTCAAAAACGTTGACATCGGTAGCTGCCAAGTCAATCGCAGCAACAATGACACGCACTGCCAGTACAGCAGGTTATGAATTGGGACTGCTCGCGGCTGCTGGAGCACTGACAATCATTCCAGGTGCAATCGTAATCTATTTTGTCAGGAACTACATCGCCAGGGGGTTTTCCCTAGGCAGGGTATAGATCGATGTTGGATTTCTCGTGGATGGCCTGGACCTGGCCGACGATTCTCTTCTTTGTCTTTATCTTGATTTGCATCGTATCGATGGGTGTTTGGGAGAAAATAAGCCCCGGTGGCGCTCCACGACGCGGTGTATTCAGGTTGGATACCACGCGCGGTGACCGGTTATTCATAAGTCTGCTAGGCAGTGTTTTTATTTTCCTTGCGTGGCTTTGGCTATTTTCCACCCCGCTCTGGGGTGCGCTGGTTTTGTCGATCATTTGGGCGATTTTCGTGTTTCTACGCGTTTAACGCGTGCACGACCTAAATTCGATCAGCTGAAATTCAATGGTCAGTGCACTAAGCGGGCAAAACCAGTTCGACCTCGCCGTCATTGGCGGTGGTATCAATGGAGCTGGAATTGCTCGCGATGCCGCCGGTCGAGGACTCAAGGTTTTGTTATGCGAGAAAGATGATTTTGGACAACATACATCTTCCGCCAGCACCAAGCTGATTCATGGCGGGTTGCGATATCTTGAGAATTTCGACTTCAAACTTGTCAGGCATAGCCTGAGGGAACGTGAAGTTCTATTGCGCAATTCCCCCCATATCATCTGGCCTCTTCGATTCGTCTTGCCTCATCACAAATCGTCGCGACCGCGCTGGATGATCCGGTTGGGTTTGTTTATATACGATTCATTGTCACCGATGACACTTTTGCAAAAGTCCAATCAGCTCGATCTAACAATCCACGAAAGCGGTTCAGCTCTTAAGGAGAGTCTGAAATATGCAGTTGAATATTCAGACTGCTGGGTACAGGACTCAAGGCTCGTTATTCTCAACGTAGCGGATGCAGCCAATTTAGGAGCACGTGTCCTCAGTCGCACGCAATGTACAAACCTTGAGCGGGAGGACAACTTTTGGTGGATAACGCTCGCCAGTGATGGCGGTCGCAATATGCCCAAAGAAACATTTCGCGTTCAAGCCCGCGTTGTGGTCAATGCGACCGGTGCCTGGGTTGATGAAGTGAGAAGTCTGTTGAGTCCGAATCAACCGGCGCAGCATTTCCGACTTGTCCGCGGCAGTCATATCATCGTCCGCAAGCTATTCGAACATCCGTACGCGTACATTTTCCAGAATTCGGATAGAAGATTTTTGTTCTGCATCCCTTACGAACGAGATTTCACGTTGATTGGAACCACTGAAATTGAAATGGATGATCCCAATAGCCGAAAGGATATTACGAGTGCTGAAATCGACTATCTGTGCCATTCTGTCAATCAATATTTACGTGTCCCGGTAAGTTCCGATGATGTCGTATGGAGTTATAGTGGTGTGCGGGCCTTGTACGACGATAGCCATAAGGATGCAACAACAATGACGCGGGACTACACATTGAAACTGGATGTTGCCAGTGCACCAATGGTCTCCGTGTACGGGGGCAAAATCACAACCTACCGACAGCTTGCAGAAGACGTACTGGCACTGTTTAAACAAGTCGATGGCTTCGATAAGCCAAAGTGGACTCATAAAGCCAAATTGCCCGGTGGGAACATCAATGGATACAGTATTGAAACATTCGCCAGCACGCTGCAACAACAATACCAATGGCTTCCAACCGAACTGGTTGAGCGATATGCGTGTCACTATGGAAGCAATGCTCACGAAATTCTCGAAGGTTCTGGCACTGTCTCAGATTTGGGGACCGAATTCTCACCAGGGCTTTATCAGGCGGAAGTGGATTACCTACTTACCCGAGAATATGCTATGTGCGCCGAAGATATAGTTTGGCGACGAACACGCCTGGGAATTCGCATGAACGCTCGCGAGGTCGACATACTCGAGCAATATATTGAATCCAAATTACTATCCAGATTTCCACCCGAGGTAATTGCCGATGCAAGCTTATATTCTTAGCATTGATCAGGGTACAACCAGCTCCCGCGCACTCCTGATCGATCAGAACGGTAAGGTACTGAAAGCACAACAGAAAGAGTTCACACAGTATTTCCCGAACGATGGCTGGGTGGAACATGATCCAGTTGAAATCTGGCAAACTACGCAATCGGTGGCACGCGAGGTGCTCGCATTTTCAGAAAACCTGCCAGGCGATGTAAAGGCGATTGGCATCACCAATCAAAGAGAAACGAGCATTGTCTGGGACCGAAATACTGGTCAGCCCGTTTACAATGCGATAGTTTGGCAAGACCGGCGAACCGCTGCCTATTGCACCACTTTAAGCCAGGATGGACTAACGCCTGAAGTTCAAGAAAAAACCGGACTACTTTTGGATCCATATTTTTCAGCAACCAAATTCAATTGGATTCTTGAGAATGTACCAGATGCTCGCAACCGAGCGGAGCGCGGCGACCTGATATTCGGAACTGTGGACAGCTTCCTGATTTGGCATCTGACCGGGGGAAAATCACATGTGACCGATGCGACCAACGCATCAAGAACCATGCTGTATGACATCCGCAACCAACGATGGGACCCTGAGCTCCTCGAACTGTTTTCCATACCCGAATATTGCTTGCCAAGGGTGCTGGATTGTGCGGCAGACTTTGGCATTACAGACGATTCCGTTTTGGGTCAATCACTACCGATCTGTGGAGTCGCCGGGGATCAGCAGGCGGCACTAATCGGACAAGCCTGTTTTGAACCTGGCATGGTCAAGAGCACCTATGGTACGGGATGCTTCCTCATTATCAATACCGGGTCGGAAAGAGTAGTTTCGCAACACAAAATGCTCACCACAATTGCATATAGGCTGAATGGCAATTCCTGCTATGCAATGGAAGGGTCAATTTTTGTCGCGGGGGCCGCAATGCAATGGCTTCGCGATGAACTTGCCATTCTTGAAAATGCGACGCATTCCGCGGATTTGGCGGCCTCATTGGATGACAATTGCGGTGTATACATGGTACCGGCACTGACTGGTCTGGGAGCTCCACACTGGCTTCCCAACGCTCGCGGTGCTGTTTTCGGTTTGACGAGAGATACCGGTAGAGCACAGTTTGTTCGCGCCGCACTGGAATCAGTCGCTTACCAGACTGCTGACCTGCTGAACGCGATGGAGTCTGACGGAAGTGTTATCGGTCGGTTACGAGTGGACGGTGGCATGGCGAACAATGACTGGTTCTGTCAGTTTCTAAGCGACGTTCTAAATCTGCAGGTCGACCGTCCCTCAAACACCGAAACAACAGCAATCGGAGCAGCTTACCTGGCCGGACTTCATTCAGGAATATTTTCGTCATTGAACTCTATTTCAAGCAATTGGAAATCGGATCGAAGCTTCGAATCCGAGATGAGCCCGAATGAGCGCGAAATCCTGAAGAAACGCTGGTGTAAGGCAGTCGAAATGGTATCCGAGTTCGCTGAACTCTGAGTCTATGAGTTATTTGACCAATCAAATTAATCCGAATTCCGTTTCAACTACAAATTGGTTGGTTGTACAAGAAAACTAATCATGCGCATTTAGGCCGATTTGCTGAATTGACTGACCATTCGAGCCTTTACTCCTGAAAAAACGTTGAAAGGGTTTGAAGTGCCCATGATTCAGATCTCGTAACTTATAGATTTAATACAGATCCGGCCGCCCCTACTTTGGGGTCAAACGTTCCAAACACATCCGACCGTGTTGTTGTCTTGATGATTTTCACTATGGCACTCTTGTGAACCATCAAGTTTGATCAGAGTAACGCCATATCAGCCAATCCCCTATCAATCTGCCAGCATTGGATGAGATACGCGTTATTCGACTTGTTGATTTTACGATTGAATTGACTGGATCCCCAATTTCCAGCTTCTTCGGCCGCGAATTCCTAGGCTACGTCGTCCGGAATATCATTAGATGCTGGCTTTCAAGCATTCATTCCCATTCACTAAGACCACTGATTCTATATTTTGATTACTTTTGGCAGTTAATTTGCAAATATTGCGGATTTTGGGTTTTTGGATGGAGTTTGACAAACTCCAAAAAGTAATACTCTTTATTGCTTGACTAGCCGACAATTTTGACAACTACAATAACAACATGGCCCTTGTCACCGACATTTGAATTCATCGAGATTGTTGAATTTGGTATACACTTTCAGTTATCGCGACTTAGATGGAAGATAGGAAAAAGTACAGTACCCCTCGTACTTGGTTTCAACGACATAAAAATAGTTGGAGCATTGTGGGCTCGAACCAGTATGTGAATAGTCGAATACCCGTCGTTAAATGAGTTGAAGAGAAGACAAATGCTGAAAGTTTTACTTACATTTGTATTCGGTCTGGTATGTTTTTACATCCTACTCGCAGCAGCTGTTTACTTCTACCAAAAACGACTGATTCACGTACCCTTCACCAAATATGTTGAAACCCCAATAGACAGAGAAATTCCATTTGAGCCTGTCGTTCTCCAACCTTCATCCGAAAATGCCACACTGAACGGATGGCTGGTTGAAGTTCCAAACTCGGATTACACCGTTCTTCTATTTGGTGGCAATGCTGGAAACATGTCATACATGATAGACACGATCGAAATGTTTTATCAACTCGGGCATACGGTTTTTGTTTATGACTACAGAGGGTACGGTGCGAGCAAGGGGAAACTTTCCGAACGCGCCATGTACAATGATGTCCGACTCGCCTGGAATTTCCTGACAGAAACCAGGCAGACCTCCCCCAACAACATTGTTTTATTTGGTAGATCATTAGGCACTGCAATGGCAAGCTGGGCTGCGACCGAATTTGATCCAGCGGCTTTGATAATGGAATCAGGATTCACATCGCTCGCCGATATGGGAAAAATCTATTACCGATGGTTGCCCACCAACTTCATGCTCAGATTCCGATACGACAACCTATCTCGAATCCCTCGGGTAAGATGCCCGACACTTTTCATACACAGCCCTGAGGATGAGCTAATTCCTTATACACACGCCGAGAGGCTCTATGCAGCTACAACGTCGGAAAAAAGTTTCTTGACAATCTCAGGTGATCACAACTATGGCTACCTCAATAGTGGTGAAACTTACACCACGGGAATTGAGGAGTTTTTGAATCAGTACGTGCATTAAATACCGTACGCAATTTCAGACAGAACTAAATGGGACAGATCTCCAGAACTGAAGTTGTCAGTTTCAGCTATAGATGCTCACCGCCGTTGATGTGGACTTCGGAACCAGTTACGTAACTTGATTGCTCAGCACACAAGAAAAAGATAGTCTGCGCGACTTCCTCGGGTGTACCCAGCCGATGTAACGGAATTGTCTCGACCAGATCGTTGGTGCCAGGTGAAAGAATAGGTGTATCGATTTCGCCTGGAGCGATCGCATTGACGCGAATTCCCCGAGCTCCGAAATCCCACGCCATCTCTCGGGTTAATGCAGCGAGTGCGGCTTTTGAGGTTGCGTAAGCGGTACCGGCAAATGGATGAACCCGGCTACCGGCAATTGAAGTGACATTGACAACCGACCCCTTTCCTTTTGTCAATTCCTCCATCAGTCCTCTCGCAAGCACGATAGGTGCGAAAAAATTCACCTCGAACACAAGTCGCCATGTGGCCATGCCGGTATCCGCTGGACCCAAGCGTCTGCCTTGCTCATCCTTCGGAGAAATTCCCGCATTGTTCACCAAGGCGTGCAATGCACCACCCGAAAGTCTCTTTTTCAATTCCGCAAGTCCAATTGAGCGATGATCAGGGTCTCCAAGATCAATCTGAATGTGATCTTCTTCGCCCGCCTGCCACGGGCATTCAGTGGAAAATGCTCGCCTAGAACAGGTAATGACACGCCATCCGTTCTCCTCAAACAGTTTGGCTGTAGCATGCCCGATACCCTGGCTTGCACCAGTCAGGACAAGTGTTCGTTGCTCACCGTCGGAAGGTTCCTGACGTTTAGGCGGCGGATTGGTCTTACCCGTAATCGGACACTTCTCAACTTCAATCTGTTCTGTCGGATCCATGACATTGACCTCCTCAGGGTGCTCAGTCCTCGTCGGGCTGGATGAATTGTGCCTGTAGTCGCTTCTGAATCTCCATCGGCGCAGGTTCGTAGGTACCGAATTCCAGAACAAATGCACCTTCGCCCCCTGTTATCGCGTTCAGTCTTGACTGAAAATCCGACATTTCGGCCAATGGTGCCGACCCTGTAATCCTGATCGCTCCGTTGGCCAGTGAATCAGTATCTTTGATCCGTCCGCGTCGCGATGACAGTTCGCCTGCGATATCCCCCATGTTCGAACTCGGCGCGGTGACCGCTACATCGGCGATCGGCTCAAGAACAATTGGGCTGGCTTTGGAAACCGCGTCAATGAACGCTTTCTTTCCAGCGGTGACAAACGCCACCTCTTTCGAGTCTACAGAATGGTATTTCCCGTCATGAACTACTACTCGAATATCCTGCAATGGAAACCCGGCAATGGCACCATTTTCCAACACCTGTTTAACGCCCTTCTCAACCGCGGGTATGAATTGGGAAGGGATCACTCCACCGACAACATTGTCGACAAACTCAAAACCTTGCCCTCGCGGCATCGGTTCAACACGCAGGTAAACCTCGCCAAACTGACCGGCGCCACCAGTCTGTTTCTTGTGCCGGCAATGCCCTTCTGAAACTTTGGTAACCGTCTCCTTGTACGGAATTGTCGGTACCGAAGTGGTGACCGTCACGTTGTAAATCGTATCCAATCGTTCAAGAGCAATTCGCAGATGCAAGTCTCCAAGACCGCGAAGTACGGTTTCATTGGCGGCCGGATTGCGCTCAAGGTTGATACACGGATCCTCGGCTGCGATTTTCTGCAACGCTTCGGCGACTTTCTGTTCGTCACCTCGGTTTGCGGGTGCAATTGCAAGTCCGACCATTGGTGTCGGTGGATTCGCCGCCTTCAAACTTACCTGTGAATCCGAACTGGTTTCAAGCAGGACACTATCCTGCTCTATTTCGTCAATCTTCGCCAGTCCTACAATATCGCCAGCCACAGCTTCCGTCAGATCAGTATGCTGTTTGCCCAGCATCGAAAACATGTTGCTGATTCGAACGGCTTTTCTGGCATCCCCAATGAATAACGAAGCATCTTTCCTGAGCGTACCCTGGAAAACTCGAAGACCACCAATCTTACCGACAAAGGGGTCGAATGCAATCTTGAATGCGTGCGCGACAACTTCCTCACCCGCATCAGATGTCATTTCTTTTGTGGTGGTAGACCCGCCGTCCCCAAATACGAGTTCAGCGGCGTTTCCTTCTTTGGGATTCGGAAGCAGTTGATCCATCAAGGCCAGCAATTCCTCAATACCTGCACCTGTTTGCGCAGATGTAAAACAAACTGGAATCAGGTGGCCTTCTCGCATGGCCTGCTTGAACACCGGAGCGATACTCTCATCAGGTAATTCCCCGTCTTCAAGATATTGTTCCATCAGCTCCTCGTCGACTTCCACTATTTGATCCGCAATCGCAGTATGTGCGTCGTCAACTGAAGAGAAATCCGGTGAGCCATCACATTTGAATAAACATCCAACAACCGAACTGCCGCCGTCGGAAGGAAGGTTGACGGCCAGACATTCACTTCCGAACTCATCCTGAATTGAGGTGTAGATCGATTCCATATCTTGATTGGGCAGATCGATCTTATTCACCACGATTGCGGTGCAGAGTCTTGATTCTTTGGCCAATTCGATGAATCTTCGCGTCATGGTCTCAATTCCATTCTGCGCGTTGATTACAACCACCGCAGTTTCCACAGCAGACAGCGTGGATAGTGCAGGCCCCATAAAATCGGAATATCCCGGTGTATCGACCAAGTTCACATGAGTATCTTTGTGGTCGAACGACATCACCGACGAGACCAGCGACCGCTGATGTTCCTTTTCCAGTGCATCGTAGTCGCTGACTGTATTCTTCCTTGCAATTTCACCTGCAGTCGGAATGACACCCGCGGCATGCAGCAAAGCATCGCTCAACAATGTTTTTCCGGCACTTGCCTGTCCAAGCAGAGCCACATTTCGAATGTCATCGGTTGTATAGGGCATTAACTTTCTCCTGGTATGTCTACATAAAATTCTTCAGTTCTATTCTAGTTGTGCCAAAGCCAATTCGTCGATTATAGGATACGGTGAACTGAGTTCGATTTCTTGTGTATTGTCGTCAGGATCAGACCGATCAATGACGATAAACTCCTGTTCCTCTCGGAGCACCATCAAAAAATGATGCCATACTCCTCGAGCGTAGTTGACGCCTTGCCCCCCATCTGTCACGAATACTTCCAAATCATCCGGGTCGAATTTTTCCGATGGCTTGGCAACTGCAATCAGGAATCGACCGTTACCTCTCGGGATGAACGCCTGACTCGCGTTTGGATGACATTCCATTTTGCTGATACGCAAAGGCATGGGCAGTGGTTTTGCCTTGAAGATACTCAATGCTGGCTTCCCGCCATCAGTAATGTCCAAATGAGCGAGATGCTCAAAACGATCAGCGTAGCCATCATTAATCTCGCGCGAGGGGCGATCAGTGGTCTCAATCACATCACCGTATGCCTCGAAAGAATCAGATGTCAGAGGTTGTGGAACCAATCCCCCGGAAGATGGGATGAACTTTGTGCCAAACGCCCGCAGACGACCGACACCACCATCGGGATATATATCAAGTTTCAAATGAGTAATACTTCCTATATCATTGATATTATTTTCAAATATATGGTTACTATCGGCACTTAAGATCGCTTCCGAAAACAAAGTCTTCCAATGATCTGTATTCTCAGTCAGATGCTCTTCCGTTGCACCAGGTGCAAATGTCCCTCGCACTGCGCAATGGGCCGGATAGTTTCCCTTGAAATGTAATGTGTCAATTTCAATTCGTCTCACCACGCCCGGATGACCCAGTTGTATGATCGCCCAGTCGTAGCCTTCGCCCCGGCGCCGACGCGTCTCCCAGCCATCACCCATGTTGATCGCTCTCCCCGGTTTGAGCAGGTTCCACATATTACCGAAATGCATGTCGCTGCAGGCAACCGCAACCCCACCGTTACGCATGAATGCCAAGTCGGTTTCCTCGTCTTCCCCTACTTGATCCCAATCCTTATGAACTTCCCCGTAAACCCTTAAACGGGCCACTCCACCATCCGGATATATGTTCAATCGCAAGTGGGTCCAATTTTGATCGGAGTCCAGAAAGAACACATTGCTCGAGTCACCTTCGAGAGGAGATTTCGGGACAACTTCTTTCCAAACTGTCGATTCGTCAGGGTCAACTTTACTGTCACAAGCGTCAACGCTGGCATGCTCGGGATAGTTACCGGTAAAGTGGGATGTGTCGACATCAATTCCGTAAATCTTGCCGCGACAGATTCGAATGATGCAGTGGTCGTAACCGGGTGTCCGTCGTCGCCGAGACTCCCAACCATCCATCCACTTCCCATACTCGGTGAACTTATCTGCGATGAAAACAGGCGATTCCGGTTTCAGCAGTCCCTCCTTCTCAGCGAAAAAATCATCCGTTGCGTACAGTACTTCCGCTCCCAGACTGGGTTGCGCCAAGTTGACGAAACGTAGCAGATTCTGCCGATCAGTCATTTAATTTCGCAGCAAGTTCTGATTCGAGGAAATTTTCAATCCAGTGATTCGCAATGTCGATACGACGACAGATCCACACATCATCAAAGGATGTCACATATTCCAGAAAACGTGCGACACTGGCTGCTCGTCCGGGTCGCCCGGCCAGTCGGCAGTGCAAACCGACTGACATCATCTTGGGTGATTCCTGCCCTTCGGAATAAAGAAGATCAAAAACATCTTTGAGATACGAATAGAATTGATCTCCCGAATTGAATCCCTGTGCGGTTGCGAAGCGCATATCATTCGCATCCAAAGTGTACGGAATAATCAGGTGTGAAGTTCTGAACTGATGGTCCCAATATGGCAGGTCATCGCTGTAGTCGTCGGAATCATAAATGAATCCTCCATTCTCAACAACCAGACGACGGGTATTCGGACTGGTTCTTCCGGTATACCAGCCGAGCGGGCGTTTTCCGGTAACATTCTCTATCGCGGCAATCGCAAGACCGATGTGTTCGCGCTCGATTTCCTCATTCACGTATTGATAGTCGATCCATCGATATCCGTGACTGCAAATTTCGTGACCGTCTTGGGCCATCACTTCGATGACAGCGGGATTCCTCTCTACAGCCATTCCTACCGCAAAAACCGTCACCGGCACTTCATATTCCCTGAATATGCGAAGCAGTCGCCATACACCGGCGCGGGAGCCGTATTCGTAGATTGACTCCATACTCATGTGACGTACGCCCTTGCGAGCGTCGGCACCTACAATTTCTGAAAGAAACGCTTCTGACGCCGGATCGCCGTGCAAGATACAGTTCTCTCCACCTTCTTCGTAGTTCAAGACAAATTGGACCGCAACTCTTGCATTGTTCGGCCAACGAGGATTCGGCGGGTTAGCGCCGTATCCGATTAGGTTTCTCGGGTACTGAATTTCCATATCTGTAACTTATTCCATTAATGTTCGATCAACCACAAGCTTTGCACATTGGTTTAGATATAACAAATTTTAATTCAAGTTTACCGGTGTCGAATGAAATGTGATTCAGCGAGAATTCAGTCCGATTGCGATGATCCGGCTCCGGAAGTCTCGAATTGCGCCTTCATCCCTCACCCGGTATCCTACCCTACAGCTGACTCAACATAATTCCGGCAAATCTCCGTCCAGCAATCCGATCAATCGTTGAGGAACATAAAACCTCGAATTTTCCTTCACTAATTATCGTTCAAAAACCGATTCAGAACATTGGCCGTCAATTTTGAAATATTGTTGTCAAAACCATTCCATGGAAGACTACCACAATAAGTGATCGAGCCAACCGAAAATACATGCCCGCCCAGACCAGTCTCAAACAGCACAATGTCGGAACGAATCAAATCAGAAACCGGCTCACCAGTGCGCGTTGAAAGGTGGGTAAGCATCTCCTCCGGTACCAGCACAAAATGATCAGGGTAGGTTTCTGAACTTGCCAGCACAACTGTGTTTCTCGGAGTCCCCAAAGAAGAATCCACGCGATCCAGTTCGAAGCCTGCCGCTCCGCCTCCATTCAAGCCAAAATCCCCCAGAATTTCGTCATCTATCCCTTCAAATACCCATTCGTATTCGCTGGGCAGTTGCGAATTTCGTCGGTAGTAGGTTCCCTGAAAGTCCCCCTGTGCAGTGAATCCAACACCAGCAAGCTGCTGCGGAGGACGGCCGTTTCGGAGCCACAATCCTCCATACTCACCGTCAAGTGAATTGTAATACTCACCCGGTTCAGCCGCCCAGATCCGTATACCACCTTCACCCCGACGGATCTCAACCATGCCAGGCATGTTATCGTTGACCGCTACTTTCCAGTAAAAGCCATTTCCACCCATATACATCAATCGACCGCCTGACCGGGAGTATTCATAAATTGCGTCCAATGTATTGGATGTATGGTACTCCGGATGACTGCACGTCATTACGACCTGATAGGGTTTCAGCAATGCATTCCCTTCCTTGTGCAGATCGTCATCCGTCACTACATCGTAATCATGGCCTAGATGTTCAAGCCAAGCAAAAATATGGGTGTCTGCGGGAAGGTGCCTCATGCCCGACCCACCGTAAGGACGACAGATCGTGATATAGTTCGGCCGCATCGTCAGTGATGGACGCAGTCTTGATGAATAGCAGATTCCACTTCCGTCATGATGGTAGTTATAGGTTGAGAGCCCGTATTCCTGTATCTGGTCTGGATTCCAGGGCCGAGTCCCCCGCTCCTTGACCAATCTATCATAGTCAGCTCCAGCAATTGAGCGAGCCTGGTTGGTATAGACGGTATAGGTGAAAGTCGAAACCAGCACACAAATTTTGGACTGAGGCTGTCCGGTACGCGGACGGACGTAGAATGGAATGTCCTCATAAGCGTCTTCACATTCGATTCGCATAGAGTACATGCCACTGCGGAACTTGGCGGGAACTGTAAAACTAAAGTCCGTCAACCACTGGCAATCATAGATATCGTCATCGTGGAAATGAATGGCACCGTACTCTTCGGGTGCATGATGCCAGCACATTTCCTTACCACTCCAATTGGAACCGCGCATGGCGCGGGCAGGACAGTTGACCAAACTTCCATGCAGCCCCCACTCTCCGATGTCCGAAATTTGTTGACTATCGATACCTTTGGAAAAGTCCCATAGACTGACAACATCAGAGTCATTTTCGGGCAGATGGTTGAGGTCGTTGTCAAAATTCGGAACAATTTTAAGTATGGATGGTCTTTCAATCTTTCCATTGAAAAGTCCCGTCAACCCACTCTCACCTGATGCAGCGATCAATAGCCGGTCCACTTCTTTCAATGACGAAAGGGACGTACATTCGAATTCTGCGAAGCCGTTATCCGTTACTCCATGTTCCGTTTTGAGTGGTCGTTGACCGAGCGAAACCCGGTGGTTTGATACGTCCACACCCAACCAGACTGTGTACCACTTGCGTGGTGAAATTTCCCAATCCGTCACGTCAAACATTTGCTTACCTACCCCCGAGTCAGCGATCAGAGCGTTCAATTTGCCCGTCTCACCGATTCTCAGTTCTATCATCGGCCTGCCCCTTGAGTCCAGCAAACTGATAATGCTCTGCGGCCCGGCATCAGGCAGAGTCGGCCAAATATTTGCAGCCAGGGAAAACTTCTCGAGATGTGGAAGTCGATTTCTCACGTCAACCGTCGCACAGGACCCCAGCTGGACATTCTGAAATCTCGATGGATATTGTCCGGAAAAGACCGACGAGTAGTCCTCTTCGATAATGCCGGGACCATCGGGGTTGGGGTCAGCGCAGACGATCCTCACCATACGCGCCGAGTACGGCTGGCTGAAATTGCTACTCACCTTGAATTCGATCGTTTCACCCTGGCCGACTGACCAACGGTCCGCGTACCCCGCAATTGGAATCATCGAAAAAGCCCTGTTTAGTCAACTGAAGTATGAAATTGTATTTTAATAGAGGTTATTCATCACGGATTTCACGAAAAATTGAAACTGACCACCGACAGGTTCTTTGCACCAGAGCACCAGCAACCGCAAGATTGGAACAAGCTTGCAGAATACCTGGGCAAGAAAGGGTATGAATTCAGCCCAGACATGCCACCGAGACAATTTGTTGGCGGGTTTGGAAATCTGAATTTCCTGATAGAAATTGATGGTGAGCCGCAGGTGCTCCGTCGCCCACCATTGGGTCCTCTGCCACCCGGCGCCAACGATATGGTGCGCGAATTTCGCGTAACGTCAAATTTGTGGCAGAATTTTCCGCTCGCACCCAAAGCACTGTTGCTGTGCGAGGATATCAAGGTACTCGGCGCACCATTTCTGATCATGCAGTACCGACCTGGTGCAGTCATACATATGGATTTGCCAGAAGAGTTACATGACAGGACTTCGCGGTTATCCAGAATGGTTATTGAAGTGCTCTGCAGATTCCAGGCAGTCGATCCTGCTGAAGTCGGTTTGGACGATCTCGGCAACCCGGAAGGATTTCTGGACCGAGCGGTCCAAGGCTGGATCAAAAGATTTATCGTTGCCGCGAACGACGTGTACAGCGACCGCAAACCACCAACATCTGCCGACGAAATCATTCACTGGCTCAAGAGGCAACCGGTACCGGATGCCGGATTCACGTTGCTGCACAACGACTTCAAACTGAACAATATCGTGCTGGATGTCAACGATCTGGTGACACCGATCGCCCTGCTCGACTGGGACATGTGCACCCGAGGCGACCCGTTGTTTGATTTTGCGACTCTGCTCAGCTATTGGGTCGAACCGGATGATCCACCGGCACTGAACAAGGTTGGGCAGATGCCGACATCCACCTCACCCGGGTGGATGAGCCGACAGGAAATTACGGATTACTACGGAAAGATCAGCGGGCGGGACCTATCTGATATCCACTTCTATCGCGTGCTCACTGCTTTCAAGCACTGCATCATATTCATGCAGATATACGCTCGGTTCTGCCGAGGCACCACGACCGACCCTCGAATCGCCGAACTTGGCCCTGCGCTCGACTCGCTGTTCGAGTTCACGCACGACGTGATGAAACATCGTTACTTTTGACTGCCGACAGTCCCTGACTACCAGTTCTCCAAAGGATACGAAGTCAACATTTCGTAGCCGGTGGGTGTGATCAAGACCTGCTCCTCAAGTTTTACACCTTCTCCGCCATACTTCGAGCCGATATAAGATTCGACGCACAGGGTCATCCCAGGTTCAAACACGCCGTCATAACCCTTTTTGTCATAATCCATCGCATATTTGATGCTGGGATACTCATCAGCCAGCCCGACACCATGTACGATAACACCGTACCGCCCATCGACAAATTCTTCGGGCATCGGCCACGATTTCTGGGAATACTCGGCAAAACTCAGACCAGGTTTCAGCAACTCGGTATTGAACCGTATCTGCTCGGCAGCCAGCTGGTACAGGCGGGCTTGTTCGGGACTGGGTTTGACATCCCCGCAAACCCACGAGCGCGACATATCGCAACAGTAACCATAAGGTCCGATCAGATCCGTATCGAAACTGACCATGTCACCTTTTTCGATGACCCGCATGGAAGATTCCCGCATCCACGGATTGGTCCTGGGGCCTGATGACAGCAATCTGGTCTCGATCCACTCGCCACCCAACGCGATGTTGGTTTCGTGCAGTTTCGACCAGAGAGCATTTTCTGTAATCCCGGGCACCATCGCGCGTCGCATGTTTTCAACCGCAATCTCAGTCACCTTGACTGATTGACGCATCAATGCGAGCTCCTCTTCGGACTTGATAAGCCGCGCGATCTCCATCACATCCTGACCCTCGATTATTTCGATGCCACATTCCTGAAGGGATTGAATTCCAAGAAAACTGCACCTATCAAGCGCGAGTCTCCGATTCCCACCACCGTAGGTATTGATCAGATCGGCAATTTCCCGGGCGAATTTCTTCGCATTCTCGTGGCATCTGGGCCCGGCGGAAAAGAAGTAAAACGGCGTGATAACCCGGTATTCATCTATCGTCGGCAAATCCTCTGCAAGATGCGGCATGTCGCCGAAATCCCATAAAATCACAGGGCCTTCAGTTGCAACAAACACACAACGCGCTTCGTAGTGCGAACACCACAATTGCATATTCGTCGCATCTGTGACGTAGCGGGTATTTAGTTGATCGAAAAGTAACGCTCCTGCGACATCAAATTTCTGTAACTGCTCCCGAACTCTGCTCAAGCGGTACCGACGCACATTGTCAAGATCAACCGGCGGCTGAGAGAATTCCATTGCCCCGTGCTGACGATTGTTGACTTTTGCCATTTGAATGCACTCCCGTTGCAATAAATTTCATCTAATTTACACAAATTTGATCTGCAAAGTTTGACAGAATCGCACCGATTTCAGATATGAGCGTTTGTAAAGCGACATCGGTAAACAAAACCTCCTGAATTTGATGGAATTTGTTCGTATTCGAAGTCTAATCTGTTTAACAGACTTAAGGGGGCATTAGGGTAGATTCGATTCGCAGACAATCCGGGAACCTTTCACCATACGGTCAATAGGTTAACCACAGTATCATTTGAATTCTTTGGAAACTTCATTACAAATTGAGGTGGTAGACGATGAATATACACGGTATGGTCCATTGGACCGAATTGGTCTCAAACGATGTGGATACATCCAAGAAATTCTATGCGGAAATGTTCGGCTGGGATATCGAGACAATGCCGATGCCGAGTGGAGTGGATTACACAATCTTCAAATTGAACGGCGCACCGGTCGCTGGCATGATACCAATGTCGTGTACTGCGGCACCGGAGAATACGCCCAATCATTGGTTCACCTATTTCACGGTCGCCGATGCCGAAAAAACCTGTCAGGCGACGATTAAATCGGGTGGCTCAGTGGTGCGGGATCCGTTCTTTGTACCAGGAGTTGGTTCGCACGCTATTCTGGCAGCGGCTGATGGCAGCCCCTTCGGTATCGTACAGCCGGACGAAAACCATGACTAACACGCAGTTTTGTACCTCCAAGCAATCTCGAAGCGGCTAGAAAGATTTCAATTCACCTTCAACATTAGCTGACTTGGATTCTGGAATCGAAAATTCGGTGTTTCGAATGTTTTATTTATGCTTGACATTTACAATTTTCTACTACAATAGAAGCAGATTGAAAAATCAATACTCGATATGTAATTTCGATTGCACATAACTAATGGAGATAAAAGGAATGTCAATAAAACATAAGAGTCTAATTTCTGCTGCTGTCAGTGTACTGTTCGCGGCTGGTAGTGTAACCGCTATCCAGGCTCAGGAACTGGTAGTCGTTTCTTGGGGTGGCGCATACTCGGCCAGCCAACAGAAAGCTTATCATGATCCCTTCATGGCAGAAAACCCCGGCATCACGATCGTCAACGACGATAGTGCGTCGGAAGGAGTCGCCAAGTTGAGAGCGCAGGCTGAAGTTGGCAACGTGACTTGGTCACTGCTCGATGCAATCGCCGCTGATACCATTTCGCTCTGTGACGAAGGACTCATCGAAGAGATCGATCATGATGCCTTGCTCGCACCGGCACCGGATGGTACCCCGGCAAGTGAGGATTTCGGTGCAATGATCGTATCGCCATGCTTCATCCCTCAGATCGTATACTCGACTACTTTCGGTTACAGAACTGATTTAGTCCAGACCGCTCCGACATCAATCGCCGATGTATTTGATATGGGTAAGAATCCGGGAAAACGTGCCTTGGAGAAAAAACCGATCAATAACCTCGAGTGGGCTTTGCTTGCGGACGGCGTTTCTGCAGATTCCGTTTACGATATGCTTGACACACCTGAAGGTGTCGCACAGGCATTCGCGAAATTGGATTCCATCAAGGATCAAGTCGTTTGGTGGACTCGCGGTGCTCAGCCGACACAATTGCTGGCGGACGGTGAAGTTGTAATGGCTTCGGCTTACAATGGACGTCTTTTCTCAGCGATTGAAGAGGAAAAGCAACCCATTGCCATGATGTGGGACTGGCAGGTATTTGACATTGACGGATGGGTGATTCCGAAAGGCGCGCCACACCGCGATGCAACCTTGAAACTGCTAAGGTATGCAACTGATACCCAGCGTCTCGCAGATCAAGCAAAATACATTTCGTATGGTCCAGCACGTGCATCTTCCGCCCCACTAGTCGGAAAACATGCAGACCTTGGAATTGAGATGGCACCACATATGCCGACCGATCCGAACAATGCGAAAACAACTCTGCTGTTCAACTATGAATGGTGGGCTGACAATCAGGATGACCTGAATGAGCAGTTCGCTTCCTGGATCGAACAGTAATCGTTTCTGATTGAGACAAGAAATGGTGCAGGTGCAATTTAATACCTGCACCATTTCGATTGCTGAACTTAGATCTTTTTTGACAATAATCCCCTAACCTGACCATACGATGGCGACAGCCGCAGACGCACCACTTACGACGGTTGACGGTACGCCGTTGAAAGTCAGTCTGGCTCGTGCACTACGCCGGGACAAGATCAAGTCACTGCTTTTAGTTGCACCGCTGCTTGTCTTCATCACTCTGACATTTGTCATCCCGATCGGGGATATGCTGTTGCGCGGTGTAGAAGACCCGATTGTTTCGCAATATTTGCCGCGAACCGCCGCGGAACTGGATAAGTGGGATGCCACTTCCGATGAGTTGCCCGGCGAAAACGTATTTGAAGCGCTCGTAATGGATATCAAGGCCGGCGCACCGGACCGTGTAATCACCCGCGTCGGTAAACGACTGAACTACGAACAGCCTGGTATGTCCAGTCTGTTCAGAAAATCCCAAAGACGAATTCCAAAACTTGAAGAAGGCCCCTACAAGGATGCTGTCATCAAACTAGACAAGAAATGGGGCAAATTGACCACCTGGCAGCTGATCAAGACATTCAGTCCGCCATTCACCGCAGGATACTTCTGGGCCGCATTAGACCTTCAGGTTACGCCAAGTGGTGATGTCGAATTCCAGGACGAAAAGAAGCGAATCTATCTCAAACTCTTCCTTCGAACACTGTACCTTAGCGGTGTCATCACCTTGATGACTTTAATTCTGGGTTATCCGGTTGCTTATCTACTGGCAACCTTGCCGTTGAAGTCCAGCAACATGCTTCTGATGCTGGTTCTTCTGCCATTCTGGACTTCATTGCTCGTTCGAACAACCTCTTGGATTGCGCTGCTGCAGCGGGAAGGCGTCATCAATGATCTTCTTGTAGGGATGAATCTTATTGATACTGACAACCGCCTCGCAATGATTCACAATGCCACAGGTACGATTGTCGCGATGACCCACATACTGCTGCCGTTCATGATTCTGCCGCTTTATAGCGTGATGAAAACAATTCCGCCGAGTTATATGCGAGCCGCGGTTTCCCTAGGCGCACATCCTGCTTCGGCATTTATCAAGGTATATGCTCCAAATACGATTCCCGGAATTGGTGCCGGTGGCATTCTGGTGTTCATACTGGCAATCGGATATTACATTACCCCGGCCTTGGTTGGAGGCACCTCTGGTACCTTTATCAGTAACTTCATTGCCTATCACGTTTCTGTCTCCCTCAACTGGGGGCTGGCTGCGGCACTGGGAATCATATTGTTGGGTCTTGTGCTGGTTCTTTACTTGCTGTACGACAAGATCGTCGGCATTGACAACATGAAACTGGGATGACATGAAAAGTAGCCTGCCTCCATATATGACAACGCTGGAGCGTATCTGGCACTATCTTTTCCGAGTCATTTGCGGACTAATTTTCCTGTTTCTGATTTTCCCGATTCTCGTCATCGTTCCACTTTCGTTCAACTCGGTACCGTTTTTCACATTTACACCGGAAATGCTGTCTTTTGATCCGGAAGGATACTCTCTTCGCTGGTATAAGGATTTTTTCACCAACCTAAACTGGCGCGGTGCGGTAAACAATAGTTTTATCATTGCAATTTTCTCCACACTGATCGCCACGTCTCTCGGGACTCTGGCAGCACTGGGTCTCAGCCGACGAAATATTCCGTATCGCACACTATTGATGGCAGTATTGATTTCACCGATGATCGTGCCGTTGATCATCTCAGCATGCGGAATGTTTTTCTTCTATTCAAGAGTACATTTACAGGGAACACATATCGGGGTAATACTGGCCCACGCTGCGCTGGGGACACCTTTCGTTGTGATTACCGTAACCGCAACACTAGTCGGATTCGACCGGAGTTTGATTCGTGCAGCGAACAGCCTCGGAGCTGATGGCGTTACGACTTTTTTCAAGGTTGTAGTCCCCCTGATCCTCCCTGGTGTCATTTCGGGTGCGCTATTCGCATTCATCACTTCATTTGATGAAGTTGTGGTGATCCTATTCGTGGGAAGTTTTGAGCAAAGGACCATTCCGTGGCAGATGTTCTCTGGTATACGGGAGCATATCAGCCCAACAATTCTGGCAGTCGCAACTTTGTTGGTCTTGGTCTCGGTTGCGCTACTGACAACGGTTGAGATGTTGCGCAGAAGATCCGACCGCCTGCGGGGCGTTCAAGGCTGAAATCAGCGTGGACGGTCCCCGTTGATCGTCAATCTCCACATCACTCTGCGCTCACCAGGGTAGTCGTTCAACGCATAATGCTGCAAACATCGATTGTCCCAGAACGCAACCGAACCTTTCTCCCAACGAAAATTACAGCAGATATCCGGTTGAACCGCGTGTTTGACAAGGTAGCGAAGAATCGGTTCTGATTCTTCTTCTGTCATACCTTCGATTCCAACAGTAAATGGCTCATTGACGTATAGCGCTTTACGTCCAGTCTCCGGATGGGTTCTGACAATGGGGTGAACAGTGCGTTTTTCTGCGCGCTCGTCAGACTGAATTTTGGTTCCTGAGTGCTTGCCGCGATATTCTTCACTCTCATACTCTCCTTCTTCGCCATAGACATTTTTCGCACTGTGTATCGCATTCATGTCTGAGAGCATATCCTTATAAAGGTCTGACAGCATCTCATAGGCCAGATACTGATTCGCGAACAGTGTATTACCCCCATAGTCGGGGACTTCCATCGCACACAGGATAGATCCCAGCGGAGGTGTCTCGTCGAAAGTGACATCACTGTGCCAGGTACCGGAAAAGTTGTATTTGTCCTCCGGGTTCTTGACCACCATCATGATTTCAGGATGTCCGTCAAGACTCCCTACGAACGGATGGATGTGGAAGGAGCCGAAATGACTGCCAAATTTCTTCAGTCCTTCGGGCTCAATTTTCTGATCGCGCAAAAATATGACCATGTGATCAAGATACGCGGCTTTGACTTCGTCGACAACTGCTGTCGGAACGGGCTTGGATATGTCAATCCCGAAAATTTCCGCGCCGCAAGCCCCGGCATACGGCCTGACATCAATATGCCGATAGTCTCTTTGAACTGCGTTCAACCCTCTACCGGGAATAACTTTCGGTCTTTGCCATTTCATGTCGGTGCGCCTTCCTGAAGATAAGTGATTGATTCGAGGGGCCGGCGAAAAATCTTAACAAACCGCCCATCGGTATCCGGTCTTGGCACGGGTATACACTCACCATGATTCAAGCAGTAGGATCCTTTTGCGAGGTAAGACTGCTCTCGAAATGTGCATACGCATCATACTGCGGCAAATCGTCCGAAATACGGTCAATTGGCGATTTGGAAGCCACAAAGATGTGTTTTTCGCTTTCGGCTGGGTGCCCGGGCATACATGTCCGTTCGAGGGTAGCGGGCATATACCAAACGATCCCGGGATTGTGGTCATGCTCGGCGAATATGTGGCACCCACAGTTATGACAAAAGGACCAGCTTGCCAAGGGACTCCGGTACGTTGAAAGACTAGCCCATCCCGTCTCGATGGTGAAATCAGCGCGATCTACATATGCGTAAGTCGCAAACAATGTTCCATGCAATCGGCGGCACCGCGTGCAATGACAATGATAGAGCTCTTTGGCGGGTGCATCGACTCTGTATCGGATAGTGCCACATTCGCATCGCCCATAAATTTCTTCAAAGGATGATTTATTCATTATTCTTACCGTAAGTTGCGCATGGCTAAGAATAACACAAATCACAGAAGCACACACAGAACAACCGGAGCACCGGAGCACTTTGTCCCCGGCACGATTAATCCGAGTTAAAGACTATTCATCAATTGACACATCAATTTCAGGAAGTAAATCAAATTATCGGCTGTCTTCGGAATAAAAAACCTTTTTGTAGGTCGGAATTTATCAAGTCAATATAATGCCGTCTTTTGTATCGTTGATCATTCTAGAGCATGCAAGTCTGGGCGTTTAGGAAATGACTGGTAAAAAATTTGATTTCATCATTGTAGGTGCTGGCACAGCGGGATGTGTTTTGGCCAATCGCCTCTCAGAAAATCCGCATAATTCAGTTCTATTGATCGAGGCCGGAAGTCGCGATACCAATCCATGGATTCATATCCCGGTTGGATATTTCAAGACCATGCACAACCCTAAGACAGACTGGTGCTATCAGACTGAGCCTGACCCAGGTCTAAATGGACGTTCGATCAAATGGCCTCGCGGCAAGGTTCTGGGCGGATCAAGTTCGATAAACGGACTGTTATATGTGCGGGGACAGGCCCAAGACTATGATGATTGGGCAAATTCAGGGAACCCCGGCTGGTCGTTTCAAGATATGCTGCCCTATTTCAAGAAATGCGAACACCAAGAACGTGGTACTGATGAATACCACGGTACTGGTGGAAATCTGAAAGTGTCGGATATGCGACTGAAACGCGGAATCGGCGAGGCGTTCATTCAAGGAGCTGTCGAAATCGGGATTCCCAGGACTGACGACTTCAACAGTCAAGATCAGCGAGGTGCCGGATACTATCAACTCACAGCATGGAAAGGCAGAAGATGCAGCTCAGCCGCAGGATACCTCAAACCCGTACGGAATCGCCGCAATCTGACTGTAATCACAAATTCGCTTGTCCATGTTGTCGGAATAGAAAATAAACATGCCGTCACCATCGACGTGAAAAGAAACGGACAGACTGAAACCTACCGTGCAAATCGAGAGATCATTCTGAGTGCCGGGTCAATAAACACTCCACAATTATTGATGCTATCGGGGGTCGGAGATGAGAATCATCTCAAGGATTTCCAGATCGTCATGAAACACCATCTGCCCGGTGTAGGCCGCAATCTGCAGGATCATCTGCAGATTCGCTCAGTTTATCGATGTTCGGTCAAGACGCTCAACGATGAGATACGAAATCCTTTCTTTCGTATGCTGATTGGATTGCGCTATTTCGCCTTCCGCACCGGTCCAATGTCGATGGCAGCCAGTCAGATCGGTATCTTTACCAGTTCCTCACCCGAAATCGAACGGCCGGACATTCAATTTCATTTTCAACCGCTCAGTTCTGATAGCCCTGGAGAAGGTGTTCACGATTACTCGGGTATCACCTCGTCAATAACCCAATTGCGTCCCACCAGTCGTGGCCACCTGTACTTGAAATCCACGCGCCCCGAAGATCATGTCGCCATTCGCCCCAACTATCTGAGTACCGAACTGGATCAAGTTACAGCCGTCAATGGTATGCTGGTATCCAGAAAAATTGCCCAAAGCAACGCGATGGCAAAATTCATTGAATCTGAGGTTCTACCGGGTCCAGCTGTACACAGCTACGATGAATTACTCGATTGCGCAAGAAATATTGGTGAGACAATCTATCACCCTACCGGTACTTGCAAGATGGGCCCGAGTTCTGATTCTCAAGCCGTGGTGGATGCCCGGCTTCGGGTGCACGGCATGTCTTCTCTTCGAATAGTGGATGCATCGATTATGCCGACCCTCACCTCTGGAAATACTAACGCACCCGTTTTTGCTATCGCTGAAAAAGCAGCGGATATGATTCTGGAGGACAATTAGCCGATAAACTGACGAATTTCCGCTCAAATACTGTCATCGACTTCTGCTCCAGCCCCCCGCTGTCTTGATTGCTCACTTGCCGGTACAAAACACTTCGCGGCCACTTCTTTCAGTTTCCAATAAATCTCATCTTTCACTTCAATTCTTGAAATTTCCTTTTGGATAGACTGCTCACTGGCGAATTGTATTTCAGAACTGACTTTGAAGTGTTGAGGCGGCGACTTTGGGTCAATCGCGTCAATTTGTATGCAACAAATTTTCATTTCGTCCTGATTTTCCAGAAATGGCAATTCGTTCGGGTCTGAATTCGTCCATAAATTACCTTTGCTGAAAACAGCTTGACAGGAAGCAACTTCCACGCTGAACTCATACCCGTTTGACGACCGCAGAAGCAATGTTGGCACAATAAAATATGGATTTCGGACATTACTTAGCAGTACCTGACTCTCACCCCTGCTCGAATTTCCACAACTGGCAACCAGCCAATCGGCGATTTCAACCCACACGTCGTAGTACTTGTCTGCAACAGAAATTGATCCAGTGCCTGAATATTTTTCCAACTGCTTGACAATGGGTGACTTTTGAGGAGATTCAGGAATAGATTGTGTCAGATTTACTAAAGATGGATAGCCTCGCAACGCCAGCCAAACTATCGATTCTGCAACTTCATTATCAACGCCCGGTAGCAGTCCGACTGCCGAGAAAAATCGTTGACACAATGTGAGAGTCTCACTCTTGGACAAGTCCATTAGATCAATGTCCCCGAAACTGACGACTTACACTCTCAACTGTTTTCTTGAACGATCGGAAAAGCCCAGTCATCGGCATTGTCAAAGTCAAGTTCATCCATCAATGGCGCTCCCTGAAACAGTGTAATACGTGTCCAAAGATTGGATTTCGGATCAAATCGGGTTGCACCAAATGTAGCGAGTTTGAAGCGGAGCAAATCGATCGGCCGGCAACCGGCATCCAGAAGGTTTTCCCGAATCTCCGCGTACGGGAATTCACGGAGGGAGTGAACCCGATTGACAATATAACGGTATTGTGGATAGTCCAGCAGGAAGTTAAGTACAGACGACTGTATTTTCTCTCGCGAAAGGCTTGTGATACTTCTATATAGTTCGACAATATCGCGTGCTACATGGATACGCATCTCGAGATCTGAACCCGGATCGATGTCTCGCAATCCAAGTCTCGGTTCTTCCTTTTCGGCTGAAACATACCAAAACTGACCTTCTGCTCCTTTTTCGTCAAAATCTATGTCCAATGCCCATGCATAACGTCTTTCTATAAGTGATTTCAAATTTTTAACCGACATTGACGAGTCAATGTTGACAGAGGCTTCTCTACTGCCCATAAATTTATCCAGATCGTTGACGAGTTCCGGATGTAGTTCAAGCATCAAACTATGGATCAATTCGGCACACTCCAGACTTGCAGCATTTGAAGCCCACCGAGACAGATACTGCCAAGGATATTGCCGTTCGTGAAAGGTTCGAGTCAATTCCTGCACCTTCAAAATTTCAGCTTTCAGGACGCGGATTCGCTCAGATTGCTGCTCGTCTGTCGAGTTCCACTGGTCAAGATGTGCCTTGATCCGGTCGAGAAGTTCACTACTCCGTCGAATGACCGAATCGCTCACTGATTTTTGGGATTTGACCCTGGAAAGCGCGACTTCCCGCAACCACATCCACTGATGAATCAACCTGGGATGACTGACCAGAAACGGTGCCATCCCGAGTCCCGTGGCATTGCCTACGCCTAAGGCACGCCTCAGAGGTCTGGTCAGCTTTACCGCTTTTTCACCACCTCGGCAAGAAGCCAGGTGATCGACCAGGTCCAAGCTGAGTTGCCGCGCCATATAGACCGTCAACATCTCCGCTTGAAACGGTGGTCCGAACGGTGAAACCTTTTTCACCTGATCGAAATCCATCAATCCGAATTTACCATTACCGTAAACCGCTGTCGTCCGTGTCAAATATCCGATTGAAGCAATATCCGACGCAGACGGCTGTCTACCAACTGACAGCGAATCAACAACTGAATTGAAAAGGCGTACGCTTCTATTCGCTCGACTCAATACGATTTCTCTATTACTCAAGCGACCTGCTTCCTGAAGTGGAACCTGCTTGCCCAGTCGCTCAATGTCGTCCTTAGTCGCCTCACCATTGAACAGGGTAAATGACATATCCCATTTCTCTGCAATCACCCGGTCTGTACGGTCCTTATCGTCAAGTTGAGTCGAAAATGCGATGAAACTCAGCGGCCCGGTAGGTGTATGAATAGAGTAAACCAGATTGCCAAACCCTTCTGCATCCAAGGATTTCCTAACCGGATCAAAACGCCAATTCTCATCGTGCATCCTACGCACAAGGGTACGCGTAAAACTGAGGCGACTGGGATGCATGGAACCCAACCGATCAAGCCTCATCACCTCCGATGGTGGACGAAGTGTCACTTCCGGAAGCTTGATCTGATCAACTGTCGGCAAGGAAATGGTCACGCTGGACAAAACCCATCCCGGAAGAATCGGTACCAATTACCACCCATGATCATAAAAACTTCGTTCTCACTAAATCCTGTTTGTAACAGACCGTTTGAGACGTTCTGCAGATCTTCGTTCCTTCTGAACCATTGAGGGTAGTCGGGCCATTGTGCTGCAGGCAACTTTGCGCGCTGGTCAGGAAAACTCCATGTACCGCTTCGCATATACTCCAACTGTTCGGAAGCCCATCCAAGACACAGGTCCGTTCCCAACCCCAGATGCTCTACTCCGATCAGATCCGCAGTTTTCGCGACCATCTCGCAAAATGACTCAAGCGAACAATCCGTTCCACCCGCCAGATGCAATGGATACAAACTGAATCCGAGCATCCCGCCACTTTGAGCCAACTGGATCAGCAGATCATTCGACTTGTTTCTGGGATCATCGCGAAATGTGCGAGGATTTGCATGGGTAACGGCTATCGGACGCTCCGAATATTCGATCGCTTCCATGCAGGTCAGTTCCGAGGTGTGAGAAACATCAATGATCATACCGAGTCGATTCATCTCACGAATGACGTTACGACCGAAAATTGTGAGTCCGGAATCCCTATTTTCACAATACCCGGTTCCGACAAGACTCTGATTGTTATAGGTCAGCTGCATGATGAGTACACCTAGCGAATGGAACATTTCCACCAACGCCAGATCGTCCTCAATAGGAGAACTGTTCTGAAAACCTAAAATGATTCCCGTACGACCCGAGCTTATTGCTTCGTCAATATCGTCGATACTCCTTACCGGCAGGATCAGATCTTCATGCTCCAGAAACCAACGGTTCCATTGGCCGACGACCTTCAATGTTTCCGCACAATCTTGCCAGTAAGCAACTGTCACATGAACAGCATCCAAATCGGCATTGACCATACTTTGGAAGAATTCGCGGTTCCAATTGGATGACTGCAAAGCGTCAATTTTGGGAGTGTTGGTCGCCATGTCCGTGCACAAGCCTCGCTTCAGAAATCGATTGAATGAATGTTGTGCAAGATTTTAATTTGTTGAATCGATTTGTGCGAAGATATTTCGGAATTAATTCTTCATTAACCAACCTTCGAGAAGTTTGTGGGATAGAACCCGCGCAACCTTGTGCTCACCAGAAAGATTGCTATGGGCTTCATCTGTCAGGCAGTATTCAAACTAGGGCACCTCTATTTATTCTGTTTCTTTGAATACGGTTACTTCAAAAGTCCTTTATTTCTCTTACATTTGCACGGCGGACATAAGGCGTATTACGAATAAATAGAGGTGCCCACTACACAAAAAGTCTCATCGAGAAAGACTGTCGTGAATTTCTCTGAGGTTAATTTGTAGTATTGTGTATCGTATTTACTGCTATCACACTAATAATCTTTGCTTGCTCAATATCAATCGGCTTTATCGCAACTGGTCAAACACCCGAAAAATGCATCACAATCCCCTGCCAAGATTGGATTCGGCTCCGAAATTCCGGGAGCAACTCATTCCATTGTGTCGACTGCGACGGGGTGATGTCTGGATTGACGCTCTGCGGGGACATCGAATTGGCTGCCTGGACGCCACCGATAGCCGCGAAGTGAGCCAAATCATGCAACATGACCGCGCTCAACTTGCCGTTCATGATCCACCATACAACCTTGTTGCTTTCAAGAGACAGTCACTTGAAGAATACTTACAGTGGTGCCGAAAATGGGTCGAAAATACTGATACCGCATTAAGCGCGGATTCTTCCTTGTATATCTGGCTTGGTGCAGACCAGAAGAATAATTTTCAGCCTTTGCCAGACTTCATGATCATGATGCGTGAAATGCCGTTCCAACCTCGAAGTCTGATAACTGTGAGAAATCAACGTGGCTACGGAACCCAGAAAAACTGGATGGCAATACGTCAGGAACTGCTCTACTACGTCAAGGGCAAGCCTACATTCAATGTCGACGCAGAATATACAGACATTCCAAAGATTCTGCGCGGCTACTATAAGAATGTCAATGGTAAATCAACCGAGAATTTCGAACGCAGTCGCTCGGAAACCATTCGAGCGGGTAATGTCTGGGTCGATATTCAGCAGATTTTTTATCGAATGGTTGAAAATGTTTCCGGCTGCTATGCGCAAAAACCCCTAAAATCCATAGACAGGATTATCCGCGCCGGTTCTGATGAAGGCGGTCTCGTCATAGATTTCTTTGCACACTCCGGAGCAACCCTTCTGGCATCGGAAATTTCAAATCGCAGATGCTACACTATTGATACTGATCCTGTTTTCGCGGAAATTGCGATCCGTCGTCTTGAGCATTTCCGTAAAACGGGCAGTCTTGGGTGGCAGAATGGTCATCCCTTTGAAGACGAATTGGACATACCCGACAGCAAAATGGTTTCAGTCTCAAGTGACGCGGAAACTCGACCAGGGTTCCATGATTGGAACCGACCAACTGAATAATCATACCCAAAAGAATGTGGTACATAAATGATGAATGAACTATTGACCAAGTCTGCTTGTGAAATCACCCAACTGCTGGCAGAAAAAGAAATTCGACCGATTGAGCTTGTCGAGATCAGTGCTGAAAGAATTTCGGAGGTTGAACCACACATCAACGCGATACCGACAGTCTGTATCGAAAAAGCACTGGATCGAGCCAAGGAAATTGAGAACAATCCACCCGACTCTCACCACGTGCGGGGCTGGCTGGGCGGCGTTCCGATTTCCATAAAGGACCTGATTGAAACCGCGGGTGTACTGACCACGTTCGGCTCACCGATTTATGCCGATTATGTCCCCTCAGTTTCCAATATTCTCGTGCAATTGCTGGAGAGTCGCGGTGCTATTGTGATGGGTAAATCCAATACACCAGAGTTCGGTGCTGGTGCAAGCACTTTCAACGAGGTATTCGGAAAGACACGTAATCCATGGGACACAACCAAGTCTGTTGCAGGCTCTTCCGGCGGAGCCTGTGCCGGAGTGGCAACAGGTGAGGTCTGGCTGGCAACTGGCAATGATCTCGGTGGGAGTCTCAGAACTCCTGCAAGTTTCAATTCTGTTGTCGGATTACGCCCAAGCCCCGGCTGTGTTCCTAGAAATCGTACATTTGAACCGTTCGGTGCGATGCACATTCAGGGACCGATCGCAAGAAGCAGCCAGGATATTGCATTGTTTCTTGACACGATGTCTGGCTACCATCCGCATGACCCATTGAGTTACCCTGCTCCAACCAATCCTTACATGCATTCAATCAGAAATCCCATCGCGCCCAAAAGAGTTGCATATTCCTCAGATCTTGGCATTACTCATGTTGATCCAAAAATTGACACCATTTGTCGAGAGGCCGCGGGATATTTCAAACACTTCGGTTCAATAGTCGAGGAAAAGTGTTCTGACTTCGCAGGTGCGATAGAAAGTTTCAGTGTTCTTCGCGGAGCCTCATTCGCAACAAATTACTCGCAGGAATACAGCAAGAATAAGGATCTCCTCAAACCCGAGGTCGTGTGGAATATTGAACAGGGCATGAAGCTGACTGCCGATGAGATTGGCCAGGCAAAGCGAACACAAGCCAAGATTTTCAGTTCGCTGGCAAATCTATTCGACGAATACGACCTTTTGATCTGTCCATGTGCGATCGTCGAACCATTTGATGTCGATCAGCGATATGTCGAATCAATTGGAGAACACGTCTTCAGTAATTATTTCGAGTGGATCGCGATCACTTTCGCGATCACTTTGACTGGTTGTCCGACATTGGCTTTACCTGCGGGATTTACGGAAAACGGTTTACCTGTCGGAATTCAGATAACCGCTCCGCCACGTGGCGAACCGTCTTTGCTTTCAGCCGGATATCTGCTGGAGCAGGAAACCACAATTCCCCAATTGCTGCCAATCGATCCTATAGTCAGACACACTACCTCTCCTTGATGGCGACCAAGTAAGTGTGTACATAGTCCATGGCATGTTTCTCAGGTTCCTTCCTAACCAAGGCATTGTAGTTGGAATAGAACTGATCCACGATCTCACGTCGCTGTTCCATTGAGCGTGAAGAGTCCAAACCGCCGAGAAATACAATTTCACTCCAGGATCTCAGAGTTGGAACATAGGAATCGGCAAATGCAACCGGGTCACCGACTCGATCAAATTCCGCACGATAAGGACATTTCGTGACTCCGGTATACATTGCTTCCAACCCGAGGCCTTCTCGAGAGACAGCACCTTCTGGCTCCTCAAACGGCGTGCCAAACTGTTCGATTGTCTTGTAAAACTGAGGAAATGCTGTCGCCTGATACTCGGCATCTGAAATCACTCCGTCAGCCGCGAGTTCCTTCCACAGCATGTTGAATGTGTCAAACATATTGGCACCGCCTGTATTGCCGAGGTAGCGACCGCTTTCGTCAATGCAGAAGTTTGCCATCACCAGCATTCCACCAGGAACCAGTTCTCTCGCCCGTTTGACCAGAATCGTCCGCCAGTCTTCCAAAGCTTGATCGCAAAACGTCTGCCACTGATCTCCAACCGCTCCGACGGCATGGATGTGATTGTCAATTTGACCGGGAAGAAAGCTCAACCAGTGCATCGCTGTGGCTGAAAACCCTATGTCCACACTGCTATCGGGAACAATCTGATCATAGAAACTCGTTCCCGCACAGGTGACATAGACATCGTCATACCGCAGAAGATATGCATCTTCACCCATTTCGGGATCGTGCATCAAACGGAAGAGTGCAGAAAAATCGTTGTGTGGAAGGTCAGTGTAGGTGACTGTGATTTGTCGGGACTTCGTGCGGTCACGAACTTCTTTTACTATTCTGGCTACCAGACCCATCGAGGTCCCGCCGTCCGCTGCGCCATAATCGACAATCGAAAATGGGCGATCATCATCAAGATTATCAATCTTTGCAAGCTCTTCGACTACATGGGCACCCGCCCGATCAATTACATGTTTGGCACCTTGCGTGTTCTTGGAATAATACCCTCCCCCCTTCATTGAAATCGACGATTCATTCATAGTTTCACCTGTTCAATGGCTTTTGGAGTGTTAAAATCTGATAAATGTCCAGTTCGCACGATAAAAATGCATTTCGGTTTACTGTCGCGCATGCTGAATGGCCACTCGCGCCCGATTGAGGTGAGAATCCGAGAACCATTTGTAACTAGTATATCTGCAATACGGCGGATTTGAGTTGTATAAAAAACCAAGGTTTGGTATCAGGTTCGATCACGAATGAAGTCAATCATAGCACTACTGCTGTTTCTGTTGCTTTTCTGGCTTGCCCTTTCAGGCCACTACAACGGACTACTATTGAGTCTGGGATTTGCATCGTGCCTGTGGGTGGCCTTGATCGCCAGACGTATGGATGTAATCGACCACAAGGGGCATCCCGTCCAGAAATGGTCACTGAGAATATTGATAACTTATTTTGTTTACCTCATTTGGTTGGGTAAGGAGATTGTGTTGTCCAGCATCGCCGTAGGAAAAATGATTCTCACCAACGGCGCGCGCGTCAACCCTGAAGTGGTCAATCTGTCTGTTGAAGGTATGGATGATATGGAAAAAGTTATCTACGCAAACTCAATTACACTGACACCGGGAACGCTGACCGTTGACATCGACGGTGACTGGCTGAAAGTTCATACCGTGCGCGGCGACCTGCTTGAACCCCTAAAACGCGGTGACATGGCCGATAGGGTTCGTAAAATTTACAATCGTCACGGAAAATTACCATGATTACCGCAACGCTAATCGCAGTATTGGTCGCGATGGTACTGCTGCTCGCCAGAGCCTTCATGGGACCCACCATTTTCGATCGATTATTGGCAGTCAACAATTTCGGAACGAAAACTGTCATTGTCCTCGCATTGTATGGATTCATGACCGAACGTCCGGAATTTCTCGATATTGCATTAGTCTACGCACTTTGCAACTTTATCGCTACGATCGCCGTGCTTAAATATTTTGAATACGGAGACTTGGGCCATGTCGGCAAACAACCCGAGGATGAGGTATCGTGACCGAGCAATTCTTACCCATCCTTCGCGACCTCTGCCTGGTTATCGGTGCACTCTGTGTTCTTGTTGGCAGCCTCGGAGTCCTGCGATTCCCGGATTTTTTCAGCCGGGTCCACGCGACCGGAATTACTGAGACAGTAGGTATAGGTTTCATTTTTGCCGGATTATTCGTTGAAGCCGGTTTCAGCCTTGTGTTGGTGAAGCTTTTGATTGTTCTGATATTCGTCTTCTTCACCAGCCCGACATCCTCACATGCGCTTGCCAAAACCGCGATTCACGCTGGACTTGCTCCTTTGACGCAGAAGGGAGGTGATCGGCCATCGAATTGATCGTCAATATAGCATTGCTGGTGTTCTTGCTGACGACCGCAATCTACCTATCGCGGATGACCATGTTGTTCGGGGCCGTGATGATTTACGGTATTTACAGTCTCTTGTGCGCGACCCTTTTTGTCGTGCTGGATGCGGTTGATGTGGCGTTCACCGAAGCGGCCGTGGGAACAGGAATCTCAACCATTCTGATGCTGAGCGCGCTGTCACTGACTGGTTCGCGCATTGAAATCATTCACAGACGAAAACCGATTCTGGCACTATGCGCCTCTCTTGGACTCGGCGCAGCACTATTATGGGGAATGTCTGACATGCCAAAGTTTGCCGATGCTTCAGCTCCGGCAAATTTGCATGTCGCGCCATACTATCTCGAAGAATCTTCGGAGCAAATCGGAATTCCAAATGTGGTAACGTCGGTACTGGCAAGCTACCGAGGCTACGATACGCTAGGCGAAGTCGTCGTGATCTTTACCGCTGGAATAGGCGTGATATCGCTGCTCGGAAGGACAACTCGTCGCAGGGAGGATTGATTCAGTGCAACAGCATCTGGTACTCCATCTCGTAGCAAAGATTCTGATTCCATTCATTATCCTATTCGCACTGTATGTCCAGTTCCATGGCGACTATGGTCCGGGTGGAGGATTTCAGGCAGGTGTCATATTCGGGGCCGGGTTTATCCTCTACGGCTTAATTTTCGGCAAGGGTCCGGCAATTCAGGTGGTTCCCCTGCCGCTGATCTACAGCATGACAGCGGTAGGTGTACTCCTCTATACCGCCGTCGGTGTAGCGGGAATGCTGTTGGGCGGTGAGTTTCTAAACTACAGTGTACTTCTACCGAATTCTGTTGCAGGTCAACATATCGGCATATTGCTGATTGAACTCGGAGTCGGAATCACAGTTGCGTCGGTAATGATCAGTCTGTTTTTCAGCTATGCGCAATACAAGCATCCGGATGAAAAACAAAACAACGAACAGGATTGACGGATGACGACGTTCCTGGGTTTGCTCAATTACTGGGTTGTGATCGCCTTGATGATGACCGGCCTGTACATCGTTATAGCTGCCAGTAACTACATCAAGAAAATCATTGGTCTGAACATATTTCAGACAGCGGTTTTCATCATGTATATCAGTATCGGGAAGGTCAGTGGTGGAACCGCACCGATCCTTACCGGCAAACCGGAGATTTACTCCAACCCCTTACCGCATGTTCTCATACTCACCGCAATTGTGGTTGGTGTCGCAACAACTGCACTTGGGCTTGCATTGATCGTAAGGATTCGCTCCGCGTTCGGAACAATTGACGATCATGACGTTAAGGAAACCATAAGCGAGTGACTGCGTTGACTCCACACCTCAGTGCTTTGCAGATCGTCCTGCCACTGCTCGCTGCACCACTGTGTACGATTGTTCGCCTACCGCGCGTGACTTGGGGAATTGCGATGTTTGTGGGAGTGCTGTGCAGTATCAATGCAATCGCAATTCTCAATCAGGTACAGGCAAGCGGCACGATCATCTACGCACTCGGGGGCTGGGCTGCACCATGGGGGATTGAATACAGAATTGATAATGCCAATGCGTTCGTCCTTCTCATCATCAGCGTAATCAATGTTTTTGGCATTCTCTATGCCAGAACCAGTATCCCCGCCGAACTGTCCGAAGACCGAATCAGCTGGCTCTATACCGCATGGTTGTTGTGTTTCACCGGACTTTGCGGAATCACAATTTCCGGTGATGTCTTCAACGTATTCGTCTTTTTGGAGATCTCTTCGCTGTCGACGTATGTACTTGTCAGTTTTGGCACGGATAGACGCGCGCTGACAGCCGCATTGCGCTATCTGATCGTGGGCACGGTCGCTGCGACATTCTACGTGATTGGTATCGGTCTGCTTTACGCATTGACCGGCACACTGAATATGGCGGATCTGGCACAGAGATTGCCTGACCTGACCGCTCCAAGAACTGTGCTGGTCGCATTCGGATTCATCGCCGTCGGACTCAGTATCAAGATGGCCTTGTTTCCGTTTCACACCTGGTTGCCCAACGCCTACACATTCGCACCGAATGCAGTCACCGCATTTCTCGCCGGCACAGCGACCAAGGCCGCGATCTATGTATTCATGCGGTTGGTGCTGACAATCTTCCCCGCTGGATTCTTCGCGAATTCAACAATTGCCTATCTGATAATCCTGTCAGCGGGTATTCTGGGCGCGTTTGTCGCTTCGACGATCGCGTTCTTTCGGAAAGATCTCAAGCGAATGTTCGCTTGGTCGAGCATCGGGCAAATTGGCTATATGGCGATCGGGTTGGGTCTTGCGACATCGGCAGGCGTTGCCGCTTCATTTCTCCATCTTTTCAATCATGCTCTGATGAAAACCGCAGTGTTCATGGCGATTGGTTGCCTGTTCGTGGCAACGGGTTCAACTACACTTACCTCGTTGAAAAATGCAGGACGAAAAATGCCGTGGACTACAGCCGCCATCCTAATTGGAGGCTTGAGCCTGATCGGGATTCCGTTCACGACAGGATTCGTCAGCAAATGGTACTTGGTGACGGCCGCACTGGAATTGGACATGTGGTGGTTGGCCGCGCTGGTTCTAGCTGGCTCCCTGGTCACAGCCGCCTACGTTTGGAAAATTGTAGAAACCGCCTATTTCAGAACTGACCCCGATACCACCTACACACGATCGGAAGCCCCATTGTCGTTACTGATACCGACTTGGATTCTGGTTATCGCCAACATTTACTTTGGCATCAATGCGCAATTTACCGGCACCCAGGCACTGCGTGCGGCCAATGCTATTTTTGGATTCTCACCATGAGTATCGCGCAGTACGCCCTGCTCTTCTCGATTCTCGTTCCTCTCGGAGCAACAGCACCGATCGGATTGCTGTCACGCAATCCGAATCTGCGCGAAACAGCCACCATCACCGCCTCGGTAATCACTTTCATTCTTGTCGCTGTCGTTTACTATTCCGTCAATCAGGGAGTCGAACCCCAACTCACGCTGATTGAACCCTTCGCAGGAGTTTCAATTGCGTTCAATGCTGAACCATTGGGCATGCTGTTCGCACTGATGGCAAGTTTCCTGTGGATCGTCACATCAATCTACTCAATCGGCTACATGCGAGGACACCACGAACAGAATCAGACTCGTTTCTTCATTTTTTTCGCGATTGCAATCTCCTGCACACTGGGAGCCGCGTTTGCGGCCAATGGGTTCACACTGTTCCTTTTTTATGAGGCACTGACACTGTCAACGTTTCCACTGGTCACACACAAAGGGGATGACAAGGCCAAGAAAGCCGGGCGAATATATCTGTTCATACTGCTTGGCACGTCCGTCGGATTATTCCTGTTCGCTCTGATCTGGACCTGGCAGCTGACAGGACACCTTGATTTTCAGGCAGGTGGCATTTTTGATTCCGGTCACAGCACAACGGTACTCAATGTTCTACTGGTTCTCTATGCGTTCGGAATAGGCAAGGCAGCGCTAATGCCGTTTCACAGATGGCTGCCTACCGCGATGGTCGCACCAACCCCGGTCAGTGCACTGCTGCACGCTGTCGCGGTTGTCAAAACCGGTGTGTTTGCCATCCTCAAGATTTGTTTGTACCTATTTGGTATCGATCTTCTCGCTTCACTGGGTGCACACTATTTCCTCGCGTATGTCGCAGCATTTACAATCATCGCTACAGCGATCATCGCACTTCGAAAGGATAACCTGAAAGCAAGACTGGCATATTCAACAATCGGACAGCTTTCGTATATTGTGCTCGGTGCCATGACCGCCAATGCCTGGGGAATAGTTGGTGGAGGAATGCATATGCTAATGCATGGGTTCGGTAAAATTACACTGTTTTTCTGTGCCGGAGCGATCCTTGTCGCGGCGCACAAAACGGAAATCAGTCAGATGCGCGGTATCGGTCGCAGAATGCCTGTCACCATGACGGCGTTTCTCATTGGCAGCATATCGATTGTCGGAGCACCACCGACCGGTGGGCTTTGGAGTAAATGGTATCTTCTTTTGGGAATCGTAGACACCCACGAATGGTTACTTCTGTGCGCCCTGATTCTCGGTTCATTGCTGAGCGCAATTTATCTCTTACCGATTGTTGTTCGCGCATTTTATCCTGCAACTGACAGCTCAACCGAAGTGAATGAAGCACCCTTGACAACCAGGATTGCGATGTTGACCTGCTCGGCGGGCTGCATCATTCTTTTCGCGGCGCCTGACTTCGCATACGAACTGATGTCAAGTATCGTCAATTTCGGTAAATCGTGATGGCAGAATTTGATCGGAAAAACAAAGATCGACAGCTGCCCCGTGCAGTTGGGTTGCGTCGAATCCTGCGTTGGTTCTACGCAGCCTGCGCATTGGTCTTCGTGCTGGACATCGTGATTCATCGACATGTGATACACCCATGGGAGAATCTATTGTTCTTCTACTGTGTGTTCGGATTTGTCGCCTGCGTGATCTTGGTTGTGGTCGCGAAGTGGATGCGCAAACCCCTGATGCGAAGCGAAGAGTATTACGACAATGATTGAATTACCATCATTCGCAATGTTTTTCATCGGTGCTGTCGGCGCACTGTTTCTGAGAGGTAGAATTCTCGCATCCTGGGCCATTGCAATCCCTGTCATCAGTGGTTTGATACTGGTGCTGTCCGACCCGACTGAACAGTCAGTCACGATGTCGGTTGCGGGTATAGAGCTGGCCATCTTCCAACCCGATCGACTCAGTCTCGTGTTCGGCTATGTCTTTCACATCGCCGCAATTTTTGGCGGAATATTTTCCTGGCGAATGACCAATCCTATTTCGAAAGCGACAACACTGGTATATGCCGGTTCCGCACTGGGTGCTGTATTTTGCCGCGACCTGATCTCGCTGTTTCTATTCTGGGAACTGATGGCGTTTTCGTCCGCCTATCTCGTCATATGCAGCGGCTCCGTCAAGGCAGCTCGGGCAGGCGTTCGCTACCTGACAATACAGATCGTTTCCGGATTGTTGCTACTGGCAGGTGCTGTGCTCCACTACGGCCAAACCGGAAGCATTGAGTTCACGCACATGAGCCTGTCCGGAACAGCGGCACTGCTGATATTCATCGCGTTCGGTATCAAATGCGCATTCCCCCTGCTTCACAACTGGCTGACCGATGCATATCCCGAGTCCACACCTGACGGAACCGTCTTTCTAAGCGCATTTACAACAAAAGTTGCTGTTTACGCACTGGCAAGAGGCTTCGCAGGAACCGAATCACTGATATATATCGGTGCGATCATGACCTGTTTTCCGATTTTCTACGCGGTAATCGAAAATGACCTGAGACGCGTGCTCGCCTACAGCATGATCAACCAGATCGGTTTCATGGTGTGTGGAATCGGAATCGGAACCGAACTTGCAATCAATGGCGCAACTGCACACGCTTTCAATGATGTCATATTCAAGGGCTTGCTCATGATGTCAATGGGCGCGGTCCTGTACCGAACCGGCAAGATGAACGGATCCGATCTCGGTGGCCTCTACAAGTCCATGCCCAAGACAGCTGCCCTTTGTATCGTCGGTGCGGCTTCCATATCGGCATTTCCACTGTTCAGTGGTTTTGTGAGTAAATCCATGGTCATGTCGGCCGCTCTCGAAGAAGGCTACATGATCATCTGGATCGCGCTGCTGTTCGCCTCAGCCGGAGTCTTCCATCACGCTGGTATAAAAATTCCATTTTTTGCGTTCTTCGCCCACGACTCAGAAATTCGCGTAAAAGAAGCTCCGACAAGTATGCTGATTGCAATGAGCATCGCGGCATTGCTATGTATCGGTATCGGCAGTTTCCCGCAGTTCCTTTACAGTCTGCTGCCATATGAGACCAACTATAGTGCTTACGATACCACCCATGTTCTGGCTCAGATACAAATTTTGCTGTTTTCGGCTTTGGCCTTCGTCTGGCTCAAGCTCTCGGGAATCTATCCGCCGGAACTGCGAAGCGTGAACATCGATGTGGAATGGGTATATCGCAAAGGTCTGTTTGCGGCATATAAAACCGGGGCTTACATTGTCCAAACTTTGGTCTTGTATGGGTACTCATTGCTGACTGGTTTGGTAAAACGTACCTTCAGAGGAATCAATCGAGTCACCGGACGGTCATCAAAACTGGCGAACGAGCGGACTGTCGATCTGATGATTGCGTCGGTTGTGGTACTTTTCGCAGTGTTTTTGGTCTATCACCTACTCAATTTGTAATTATTGTGCCGGAGGTACGCTCAACCTCAGACGAAAGTGCGTCTGGCGCGAAATTCACTCAGTTATCGCAACTCCCTCAAGCTTGCAGGCTTCGCGTCAATGCAATGCCAACAACTATTGCAGCCAGAGACAGGAAGACCGAGCCGAATACATACAGTAAGGCTTCAGTGATACGCCCGTTCTGAAACAGAATCCAACTGTCCAGAGAGTATGTGGAAAATGTCGTAAACCCACCCAAGAACCCAACCATAATCAATGGTCCCAGACGGGCAGTGTCACCGTTAAGTCCGCCCAACAGTACAAACACAACACCAAGCAGAAACGATCCGCCGATATTGGCAGCCATCGTTGCGTAGGGAAATCCAGTTCCCACCACCCGTTCAAACGCTACATTCGTCAGATAACGACTGACCGCTCCAAGCGCGCCACCTATGGCAACCTGTATTACTATCGCAATCATGAATTCTGATTTGAAGCTGACACTGCTGTCAGTCTCAGTCCGATTCGCTCGTCGAACGTGAGTTGTCAACCCTTCTCCATACACTACCCTCGCCTGACTGCTCGTCCAGATAGTCAAGCCATTGTTCATGGAGCACCAGCTCCTCTTCATTCGCCGGCTGCACGATCACTTCGAATCGCTGGCTTCCCGATGAGTCACTGTCGGCAGTCAGATGACCCGATTCGTAGGGGGATATCTCGGTAAATTCAAACGACGTTTGTTCTCCAGTCAGCGCAAGATAGACATTCGCAAGAATTCTGGCATCCAACAATGCGCTGTGAAGCGATCTTTCAGACGCAAGTTCGACATCAAACTGATTTGCGAGTGCGTCCAGACTGTTGCGGCGCCCCGGCCTTAATCGCCTGGCCATCTCGAGTGTATCGATGATGCTGCATACTGTCTCAATTTCCGAAAACTCACCTGCTGCCAGACCGAATTCGTAATTCAGAAATTTCAAGTCGAATGCTGCATTGTGAATAATCAGTTCGGCACCAACGATAAACTCAAACAGGTTCTGTGAGATTTCGGGAAATGTAGGCTTGGACTCAAGAAACGCATTGTCAATTCCATGAATTTTCAGTGCATCCTGGTCGACTGCTCTTTGTGGGTTCACGTACTCATGAAACTCGTTCTTCGTGAGTTTTCGGTCATTCAGTTCAATGCAGGCGATTTCAATAATTCGATGTCCTTCCTCGAACTCGAGCCCAGTGGTTTCGGTGTCGACGACAATCTGTCTCATGACTTCATCCTGCGTATGGGTATTGCTTGACGAGCAAGTTCGTCAGCTCGCTCATTCCACTCGTTTCCACTATGCCCCTTCACCCACTTCCACGTAACTTGATGCAACGAATTCAACTGATCAAGTTCACGCCACAAATCCATATTCTTTACCGATCCACTGGTGCCGCGCCGCCATCCGTTGCGCTTCCAGTTTGCAATCCATTTCGTAATACCGTTGCGAAGATATTCGGAATCTGTATAGAGAATTACTTCGCGACAGCCTTTCAGAGTCTGAAGCGCCTTGATCGCACCAGTCATTTCCATCCTGTTATTTGTTGTTCGAACTTCCCCGCCCGACAACTCCAGTTTCTGATCTTTCCACAACAAAACAGCACCCCAACCCCCGGGACCGGGGTTACCCGAACATGCACCGTCCGTATATATCTTCAACTGTCCCCGATCCATATCCATCTCCATCTCCGACACTTGCGAAGTCATCGCAAAATACAACTCAATCACACGGCCTGCAACGTTCGGCTACAGGACTCAGTACTCGTCGCTTTTTGCGTAATTTACGCGATAACAAACTACCGTTTATCCGAATACCCAATTCTTTTTTTCGGAATACCAGCACATAGACTGAACCCAAACCCGGCCACCAACGGGAACCGACAACCTCAAATCGGCTCAATCGCTCCAACCGGGACGCCTGCTCCACAGGAGGACGAAAGAATACAAACTCGCCAGCCAGTGAATCAAATCCGAGCAACGACATCCAGTCTCTTACGCGCAATACAGAATACAGTCTCGCTTCCCCCAAGAATGAATTTTTCACTCCCAACAGATTCTTCCTTAAGCCCAGCATACTATGGGGATTGAATCCCGCAATAACGACAATACCTTCGGGCACGACGCATTGGGAAATCTCGCGAAGAACATTGTGCGGTTCCCTGCTGAATTCCAAAACATGGGATAGTACAAGCAGATCAATCGAATTTGCGGCAAATGGAAGCCAATCCGCATCGGCAACAACATTCACCCGGTTCCCCAAACCCACTCGCACATTGTCAATTCTATATTGAACATCTGACTCTATGGTGTCAAAATATCCTGTGTCTGGCGGACCGGCAACCTGCAATGTTACTCTATAGTACTGACGCGGTAGCAGTCGATGAACACTCTCCTCGCCAGACCTGACGAGCAGTTCACCTAAAGCTGAAGTGTGCCATTGGGCAGTGTTATCGACGCTGGATGAAGCCACTATTCTCGAAGATATCGGCGTAAATTTGACATTTGCATAAGCATGTTTTGTCTATATAATCGTTTATCCCACAGCGCGCTAATATTAGAACTCAATTTCACCAAACTGATTATAAATTTTCTAATCGGCGGGCTATACATTGGCGATTCTTTAGATGCAAATTTTAGATACAGAACGGAACAAATCACGCCGATTTCCACTGATAGAAACTAGTAGAGTCCTGTTATTTTCAGTCGGGGTAACAGTCGCCTGCCAAGTCATCGGCCCGCAGTCAATCGATTCTTTCCTTACAAAGAAAGTTTTCGGCATTATTCCTGAAGCCGAAGCAAATAGTCTATTCGACTATTCCGGCAGAGTCCCGGATGGAGCTCTGCAAGTTACTGGGCCAAAGGTTTCTCGATCGATTCCAGCTCAAAATGTCACGGGCGAAATAAGCGAAGATAAAACGGTGGTACAGACAACTACAGTCGCCGAATCTCCACAACCGACTGAAACAGCCAGTGCTCAAACGAACTCCGTTGAAATACAGTCGCCCACATCCGACAGTTCCAAGTCGGACATCGTACAGCAACAACCGACAGGTACCGACCGTAGCGAAACGAACATTGTAGAACTTCAGGTGACGGAAATGATTCCGGTAGAGAATACCAATGTCGTTCCGGACAACGTTTGGGACCGGATTCGATCTGGCTTCGCGATGGCTGACCTGGACAACAAGATAGTTCGAAAATATGAGAAATTCTACTCCGACAATCCTAAAACGATGGAGCGAATAATTGAACGAGCCCAACACTTTCTCCCACACATCGTACTGGAAGTCGAACGACGAGGACTGCCCCTTGAATTATCACTGCTTCCGATCGTTGAAAGTGCTTACAATCCACGCGCCTATTCGAGAGCTGGTGCGGCTGGTCTATGGCAATTCATGCCATTTACAGGCAAGCAATATGGCCTGACGCAGAATTGGTGGTACGAGGGTCGAAGAGATGTTATCGATTCCACTGACGCCGCATTACGCCATCTCTATGATCTGAGCCAGGTATTCGACAACGACTGGCATCTGGTTCTCGCAGCGTACAATGCTGGTTTGTACGGTGTACAAAAGGCCATCAAGAGAAATCAGAAGCGCGACAAGCCAACAGACTACAGCAGTCTCCGCCTCAAGGTTGAAACCAGACACTTCGTTCCGAAGCTGATCGCAGTCAGAAATATTGTTTCCGACCCGGAGGCATTCGGTCTGACGTTGCCATATCTTGCAATGGAACCGCGGTTTGAAGTGATTGAATTCGATTTTCAGGTCGATTTGGGAATAATTGCAACTGAAACCCGCATTCAGGAATATACACTTGCGAGACTCAACCCCGGCCTGCGCAGAACTGTCACACCACCAAATGGACCGCACCGTGTACTGGTGCCACCAACGCATTATCACGACGTGATGAGATGGAAATCCACATTGCTACCTTCGCGTGCCGTGGATACAGTGTTCTACATTGTGAAAAAAGGTGATGTTCTCGGCACCATCGCGGAGAAGTTCAACGTTTCGGTATCAGCAGTCAAGTCAGTCAATTCGATGAATACAGATTTGATTCGTATCGGTGAATTACTAAGAATCCCGAAACCAGCCGCGCTTGCTAGAAGTGACATCAGAACCAACGCCAATGGCGAAGTCATCTATCGTGTGAAGAAAGGTGACATTCTCGGCACCATCGCGCAGAAGTACGATGTATCAGTTTCGGCGATCAAATCTGCAAATGTGCTTTATTCCGACATGATCAGAGTTGGACAGAAACTGCGTATTCCAGTGCCCGGCTCCAGAACAATACATGGCAAAACCGCAACAAATGCAAATCAGCCGAAATTGCGCCAAAATCAGCAATATGTTGACTATACCGTACGATCCGGTGACTCCCTTTATAAGATTGCCAAAGTCTATGGAATCGCAGTCGCAAATTTGAGAGTTGCCAATTCGCTGAGTTCGGATCGAATACTGGTCGGCCAGAAGTTAAAGGTTCCGGTCAATGACGCTCAAACCAGTAAGACTGCTGCAACGGTACAACAGGGAGCGCTCAGTCCGAGCACGCGCTACGTCTACATTGTCCGATCAGGCGACTCGCTCTGGAGAATCGCCCGCAATCATCAGACCAGCGTGTCCAGTCTGGAGAAATGGAATGACATTGATCGGGATGACAAAATTCGAATAGGACAGCGAATTATCATCTACGTTCAGTGATTTCGAGCCGGTTATGACCCATTCAAGATGAGTCGGGCTCTCCACAGATCATCCCAGGATTTTCTTTTTTCCGTAGGTTTTCTCAGCAGATACGCGGGGTGATAAGTCACGACTACATCGATATCCGTGTCGAGATACTTTTGCGGTCTGCCCCTGAGCCCACCCAGGGAGACTTCAGTATCAAGCAATAACTGTGCGCTAACTCGACCCAATGCTACGATAACCTTGGGCTTGATGATTTCGATCTGTCTTCGCAGGTAACTCGAGCACGCAGATGCCTCATCTGTCAACGGATCGCGGTTATTCGGCGGTCGACATTTCACGACATTGGCAATGTAGACTTGGTCTCGATCAAAACCCACAGCAGCAATCATCGCGGTCAGTAACTTGCCTGCCCTCCCGACGAAAGGCAAGCCCTGAATATCCTCTTCGCGGCCTGGTCCTTCACCGATAAAGAACAGGTCCGCCTCAAGCGAACCGGCACCGAAAACAGTATTCGTACGAGTCTTGCTCAACTGGCATCGCTGACATGCGGCAACGGTGGCCTGCAGTGTCTGCACGTCCATATTATCAATATCCAGAACCCGAATTTTTTCCGGTTTTGTTTCGGTCTGAGACGGATTGATCGGTTCTGTCCGATCTAAGTCAATCTCCCCTTGTCGGTCACGAAGCTTCCAAACTTCGACACCCATTGCTTTCAGGAATTCGTCTCCCGTTGCCATCGAATCCTATCAGATCATCGATCCGGTCTGAGGATGAGTTCGATGAGAAGAATTCAAACGATTTACCGCATCAATGAAGGCTTTAACTGAAGCAATGACGATATCGGTGTCGGCGCCATGCCCATTGACAACGTGACCATTTTCTTTCAATCTCACACTCACCTCTCCCTGCGCATCGGTTCCACTGGTGATACTGTTCACAGAGTAAAGTTCGAGACTGGGGGAAAATTCGATCAGCGACGACACGGCTTTGAAGCAGGCATCAACCGGACCATTTCCCTGTGCTTCTGCATCAAAGTTTCCACCATTCATCTTCAATGTCACCTGCGCTACCGGACTGCAATCGGTGTCGGAACAGACTTTCAGTGACTTCAATTCAATCGCTTCCGAGCCATGTGGCATTCCTGCCTCAACCATCAAACCGATCAGATCATCATCGAAAATTTCATGTTTTCTATCTGCCAGATTCTTGAATTTTTCAAAAGCTGATAAGAGCTCATCATCCGATTCAAATTTAAATCCAAGTTCGTTGATACGTTGCTGAAATGCGTGTCGTCCAGAATGTTTGCCCAAAACCATTTTGCTAGTTGCCCATCCCACATCCTGCGGTCGCATGATTTCATAGGTCTCGCGTTTTTTGATCACACCATCCTGGTGAATCCCAGATTCATGGGCAAACGCGTTGGCACCTACAATCGCTTTGTTGGGTTGTACGGGAAAACCGGTTACACTCGAGACCAGACGACTTGCTGGAACGATCTGCGTTGTATCGATATTGGTGTCGCAAGCGAAAAAATCTTTTCGAGTCCGAACTGCCATTACGATCTCCTCAAGCGAAGCATTTCCAGCTCGCTCACCCAAGCCGTTGACTGTGCACTCAACCTGTCTTGCACCTTTCAGAACAGCAGCCAATGAATTGGCAACTGCGACACCCAAATCATTGTGGCAGTGTACCGAAAAGACCGCTTTGTCTGAATTGGGAATATTATTCATCAGGTCCTCGATCAGTTTCCCGAACTGGGATGGCATGTTGTATCCGACAGTATCAGGAATGTTGATTGTTCGAGCACCTGCATCAATAGCCGCCTCAATTATTCTGCACAAGAATTCAAATTCCGAACGGCCAGCATCTTCCGGAGAAAATTCGACATCGTCGGTATGGTTTCTTGCTTTCCGAACTGCCCACACTGCTCTATCCAATACCTTATCCGCGGACATGCGGAGCTTCTCTCGCATATGAATCGGCGAAGTCGCTATAAATGTGTGGATTCGACCGGAATTTGCAGGCTCTACCGATTTAGCCGCCAAATCAAGATCTCCTTCCACGGCACGTGCCAAGGCACAGACAGTACTGTCAGTAATTTCCCGTGCGACCTGGCGTACAGCCTCAAAATCACCCTGACTTGCTGCTGGGAAACCGGCTTCAATAACATCTACCCGCATTTTTTCGAGCAAATGAGCGATTGCAAGCTTTTCTTCCGCAGTCATGGATGCGCCGGGACTCTGCTCCCCGTCGCGCAGTGTAGTATCAAAAATAATCAGTTTATCCGCCATTGAATTAACCTTGTCTGTCTGAATGTAAAATCCGTAACACCCGGCTATCGGATGTCAGGCGTGTAGGGAGAATTTGATTAGATATATACAGCGCGCCTAGCGGCGCAGCAGCAGTAGGAGCAGGTCTGCGGAGCCTTGAAGAATTTTCGACTGAATGGTATTCATTTGCCTAATGGTGCTAATGGTGGCTTTTATACTACACATTATTTAAAGAATCAACAACAGGAATCATTTGTAGTCTTTCTTCATGTATCGATCATTTGCTGCCGGCTAGCTGTCTGAACTGCCTCTGCCAGGCGAAATTCTTGCCTTTCTTCGTAAATTCTTGTTCATCCAAATAAATGTCCCACTAACCAGGTAGATCAAACATACCGCGAACAGCACTCGTGGTGGATCAACCGAAACGACAGCAATAGCCAATACGATGATGATGCTGGCGATAAAAGGTACCCGTCCTTTAACGCCGAAATTCTTGAAACTCAGATAAGGTACGCTGCTGACCATCAGAAGTGCCAGAATAACCACTATAAACAATGTGATTTCCGACAAAACCGGAATCTGCGCTGCGGAAGGTGATACCATCACCCACATCCATGTCACCAGAAATGCCGCCGCCATCGGGCACGGCAAACCTTGGAAATATGCTGGATTTGGCGAGGAGATCGTGTTGAATCGGGCAAGACGCAATGCCGTTGCCGAAACAAACAGAAATGCTCCTAACCATCCGATCTTGCCAAACGAATGAAGTGTCCACTCGTAAACAACTAGTGCCGGCGCAAGCCCAAAACAGACAACATCCGATAAGCTATCGTATTCTTTTCCGAACAGGCTGGAAGTATTGGTGAGACGGGCGACGCGGCCGTCCAAGCCGTCCAGTACGGTTGCAATCAGGATTGCAATGGCCGCTATCTCGAACTTCTGCTGGGTCGCCTGGATGACCGAGAAAAATCCAAAGAATAGTGCACCAGTGGTTAGGAGATTGGGAAGTACATAGATTCCACGACGTTTGCTTTCGCGCAATTTCGGACTTTTGGAAAGCTTCTTTTTTTCCATCTGTACCGAATTATCGAATGAAGCTTCTGTAGTGGGTTTGTCTTGATCTATTGTCATGACAATTGGCTGAAATAAGACCAGTTATACAAATATTCTACCATTACGCATACGATCATTGCCGCTTGACTGCGGATGCGATCAAACGGACTGATGTCGAAAATCCGAATTTTGAATTGAAACCGATAGCGAAAAAGTCAAGTGTTGCTGGCACGCTCGATAGGTTAATTATGCAGTAAACCCAATAATATCCGCACCACCTCTAACCTTATCACCGACATTTACGGTAATTCTGTACTCTTGGGGAAGAAACAGTTCAACACGGGAACCGAACCGGATGAACCCATATCTTTGACCGCGTTGCACACTTTGTCCTTCCGTCACGTAACACAAAATACGGCGTGCAATGAGACCTGCGATCTGGATACAGGTCACTTCCTTGTCATCATCAGTTCGGATAACTATCGAATTCCTCTCATTCTCTTCGGATGACTTGTCGACCGCTGCGTTAAGAAACTTACCTTGTCTGTAAGTTCGTTGGAACACTTCACCTGACACCGGGATACGTGTCGCATGAACCGAAAAAACATTGAGAAATATCGCAATGTTTGTTGCGTTCTTGCCGCTGATAGGATCAGTTGCCTGTCGGACGGTCACTACCTTGCCATCAGCCGGTGCTACGACCGCGCCTTTGTCATCCGGTATTTCTCGTGCCGGATCGCGAAAAAACTGCAGCATGAACAATGCGATCAGCCAACACAAAAATGCCAATATACCGCCTGCAACAAATTGGACAACGATCGCCACGAGCAGTCCGCCTACAACGAACGGAAATCCCTCACGTGCAAGTTTCATATCAGTTCACATCGCGATCAACTAATCGTCCCGCTGCAATCCACGGCATCATCGAACGCAACGAGGAGCCCACCTCTTCGATACCGCGTCCGGCGGATGCTTGCCTTAGAGAATTGAACTTCTTGCTGCCGCCAGCACTCTCTTCCATCCATTCATTGGCGAATTTACCGGATTGGATTTCTGAAAGAATTTTACGCATTTCCTGACGGGTCGCATCATTGACAATTCTCGGTCCGCGGGTGAGATCACCATATTCAGCCGTATTGGAGACCGAATATCGCATGTTCTGAATACCACCCTCGTATATTAGATCCACGATCAGTTTCAGTTCATGCAGACACTCAAAATATGCCATCTCCGGCGCATAACCTGCTTCAACTAGTGTATCGAATGCCGCTTCGATCAATGCTGTCGCGCCGCCACACAATACAGTCTGCTCGCCGAACAGATCCGTTTCTGTCTCCTCGCGGAAACTGGTCTCGATAATACCAGCGCGACCCCCACCGATTGCGGATGCATAAGCGAGTGCGACATCTCTGGCCGTACCTGAAGCATCCTGATGGATTGCAATCAGGCAGGGTACACCACCACCGTTCGAATATGTAGACCGGACAAGATGACCCGGACCTTTGGGTGCTATCATGAAGGTATCGATGTTGGCCGCCGGTTCAATGAACTTGAAGTGAATATTGAATCCATGCGCGAATGCAATAGCGGAACCCGGCTTGAGATTTGGTGCGATTTCCGATTCGTAGAGTTTGGCCTGCAGCTCGTCGGGTACAAGCATCATCACGACATCGGCACTCGCTACAGCTTCAGCGACTTCGGCAGTTGCAATACCCGCCTTGTCTGCTTTCGCGCGCGACGAAGACCCCGCACGTAAACCGACTACCACATCCACACCACTATCCTGCAGATTTCCTGCATGGGCATGACCCTGTGAGCCAAATCCAATTACTGCAACCCGTTTTCCGAGTAAGTTGGATAGATCCGCATCGCCATCATAATAAACTTTCATATTGAATCCCTATTTGCTTTTGTTTGAACGAGATTTCGGCGCACTCAGCGCTGAATCACCTCTTGCTATACCTGATACACCTGTACGAACCAGTTCAAGTATTTCAGTCAATTTCACCTGCTCAATAAATCCATCTAGTTTGGAGCTTGCGCCGGTAAGTTCAACAGTGTAGACAGACTGTGTGACATCAATAACCCGACCGCGGAAAAATTCCACGAGCCGTTTGACTTCGTCGCGCTGCTCTCCAACTGCTCGAACTTTAATCAGCATCAATTCCCGCTCGATATGCTTGTCTTCTGTCAAGTCAACCAACTTTACAACTTCAATCAATTTGTTCAGCTGCTTGGTAATCTGCTCGATAACGCCTTCCGAACCGACCGTAACGATGGTCATCCGCGAAAGTGTGGGATCTTCAGTTGGTGCGACAGTCAGGGTCTCAATATTGAAACCCCTTGCCGAGAATAAACCGGCAACTCTTGCCAGTGCTCCAGGTTCATTCTCAAGAAGTACCGAAATAATGTGCCGACTGTTCACTTACGCCAGCTCCCGCTCTTGCGGAGCGCCGTTTCCAGTCGAGCTGAGATGCATTTCATTATGCCCGCTGCCTGCAGCAATCATTGGAAAGACGTTTTCGCGCTGGTCAGTGATAAAGTCCATGAACACCAGTTCATCCTTACGAGCCATACACTCAATCAATGACTCCTCGACATCAGCTGGATTTTCCACCCGCATACCCCGGTGTCCGAAGCTTTCCGCCAAATCAACAAAATTCGGCAATGCATCCATATAGGAGTGCGAGTAGCGGTTATCGTAGAAGAATTCCTGCCACTGACGCACCATACCCATATATCGATTGTTGAGATTGATGATCTTGATCGGCAAGTCGTACTGCTTACAGGTTGAGAGTTCCTGAATACACATGATGATGCTTGCCTCACCGGTCACGCAGACAACATCGGACTCCGGATATGCGAGTCTGACTCCCATTGCGGCCGGAAGTCCGAATCCCATCGTGCCCAGACCGCCGGAATTGATCCATCGACGCGGATTGTCGAATCTATAAAACTGCGCAGCCCACATCTGGTGCTGGCCCACGTCAGATGTCACAAACGCTTCGCCCTTGGTCACCTCGTACAGTTTCTCCAGTACCAGTTGAGGCTTGATTTTGTCGCTGTCCCGATCGTAGGCCAAGCAATCAATCGATCGCCAGGAGTTGATCTGCTTCCACCAGGCTGCGATACGATCGGAATTCGGATTCGGCTCCAGATTCTTCACCACCGAAACCAGGTCAGCTAAAACACGCTTGGCATCGCCAACAATTGGAACATCGACATTGACATTCTTACCGATAGATGACGGATCAATATCGATGTGAATAATTTTTGAGTATGGAGAGAATTTTGCCAAATCGCCCGTAATCCGGTCATCGAAACGAGCTCCTACGGCCAACATGACATCGCAATCATGCATTGCCAGATTTGCCTCGTAGGTACCATGCATACCAAGCATTCCGATGAACAGAGGATCATTGGCCGGATAACAACCCAACCCCATCAATGTATTCGTGCAGGGATATTGCAGATGGCGTACCAATTCGCGCAATTCCTGTTCTCCGCCAGATATCGAAACCCCACCTCCTGTGTAGATTATCGGGCGTTCTGCCTCCAGTAACAATTTAGCGGCTCGCTTGATTTGACCGAGATGTCCGCGTACTGTCGGATTGTAGGAACGCATGGAGATGGTTTTTGGATAGATGTACTCGGTCTTGTGAGCTGTCACATCTTTAGGGATATCAACAACAACAGGACCTGGACGGCCGGTATTCGCAATGTAAAACGCCTGCTTGATTGTCGTTGCGAGATCGCGCACGTCGCGAACCAGAAAACTGTGTTTCACGCAAGGTCTCGTGACACCCAACGCATCCACTTCCTGAAATGCGTCATCGCCAATCAGATGAGTCGCCACCTGTCCCGAAAGTACGACCATGGGAATGGAATCCATATATGCAGTTGCAATACCGGTAATGGTATTTGTTACGCCAGGCCCCGAAGTGACAAGCACCACCCCGGGCCTACCGGTTACTCGCGCATATCCATCCGCTGCGTGAGTTGCTCCCTGTTCGTGTCGAACAAGAATATGGCGCACGTCGTCCTGTTTGTACAGGGCATCGTATATGTGCAAGGCTGCGCCGCCGGGATAACCGAAAATATAATCGACACCCTCGTCTTTCAGGCAACGCACCAATATATCGGCACCTGTTAACTCCATCTGAAGAATCCCCCTAGATTCGGAGCAGGAATTCCACTATAAATCCTGCGAAAGAATGAGATTAAACATGCAATTATAGTTAGTGGTAAATTTAACACAAGATATTAACGCGGAATTCTTGCTTTGGTCAAGGTCGTATAGACCCGACCTTGCCAATTTCATTCCTTTCGGTTACATAATGACAGGACAAAAGGAGATTGCTTGGCAGCTATTTGCCCGCGCCTGAGTCTTGAGATGCATAGATTACAGCCGTTGTGTTCTCCGGCCGTACGCGCAGGTAACAGCAGACTAATTCCATTCACTGGATGTTCGTACATGTTCGGCCGGGAAAGCGAGACGAAATTTCTGCGACTTTGAGCGGTTGTCAGCGGTAATTCCGGTACTCCATCGGGTGTTTCGACAATGTAAAAGCCGACTTATTTTTCCATATGAGTATCGCTTGGATCTTCTATTTTAGTTTCGCTCTTTTCAGAAATACCGAGTTATCCTCTACCCACTCTGCGTAGCCGATATTTCGATCGTCAGTCAGCCATTCGACAGCTTCGTTGAGACAATCGACCAGTGCGGTATCGGAAACAGCAACTGAAAATGCACCGATCTCAGAACCACCATCAACGATACTGATGGTCAGAGCACCGTCAGAATCCTGCGCTTTCAAGTGGTTTTCGATCTCGTCACTCTGAATGCCATCGATCCGACCTGCTTGAAGCGCTGATTCAGGCTCGGTGTCGCCGAGATCATAAACCACGTCGGGCATTGAGGAGGATGACGGAGAATGTAGCGACACTCGGTTTTCGAGTATTGGCGAGGCACCATGAGCAGCAATGAAATAGTCGTCCCCACCGTTTGCAACAACTATACCATTCGGCGTGACTATCTTGACACCGGCGGCAAGCCGCCCGTCCTTGTTGCTAAGGCCAGTCGATTTCAACAGGTGTGCCTCGGTCGTTGTTCCCCGAAACGCGTATATCCTTGTCGTGTTGTCAAGTTTCTTATAACTCGATAGGCGCGCCTTGTCTTCAGATTTTACCAGAAGCGACTGATGGAATCGTATGTGCCCAGCCGTAAAGCGAATCAATGTTGTGCCACCGGCATCCAACGTGCGTGATTCCAAAGCGGTAATGCCACCACCAATCATGTCGAATTCCGGTTGCGCTGATTTCAGCCAAATTCTATCCCATTGGTCAATTGCCGAATATTCAAAGGACAGATTAACTCCTTTCATTGTCTCGATCGCCGTCACAAGATCAGCCTCATAGCCTTGATAGGTGTTGTGGTAGGGTGAAGCCGGATCAGGATCAGAGCTATAGCTAATCGGTGCGAAGTCTGTGAAGAAACCAAAGCGGACGACCCGCTCGGTCTCCGGACAATCCGCTGATGCGGGCGGCAGCCAAACTGCGAAAGCAACCGATATCAATACGGCCGAAAATCTGGTACCGAGTGCAATACACTTGAATTTTTTCATCGGCATTAAATTCTCCGTTTTCACAAATTACTCAAATCACTGAACTGCGCAACAATCATGTTCGGCGCCATACTGTGGTGCCATCCGGACGGTCCTCAATCTCCACCCCCATTTGAGTCAGTTGATCCCTGATCCGGTCCGCTGCAGCATAATCACGCTCATGGCGGGCATTCTCCCGTTGCATGACCAGTTCTCCAATACCATCGTCATCGTCTTCCGAAATCTCACCGACACCTAAAAATCTCGAAGGTTCCATTTGTGCCAGACCCAGAGACCCTGCGAGTTGAAGCAGTGTATTTTTCAACACACCGGCCCGGTCGGATAGATCGGATTCCACAGACCGATTCAGTTCCCGGACACAATCAAATATGACTGCAAGTCCATCTGGCGTATTGAAATCGTCATCCATTGCGTCGCGATATCTGGCACATAGTCGGGAATCTGTTTCAGCGACCGCCGGGGCACCTCTTTCTTCCGCCTTGTATATAGACATATAGATCCGCCTCAATGCCAATTTTGCATTCTCCAAACTGTCATCACTGTAGTTTAGAGGGCTTCGGTAATGACTGGATAGAAAAACATACCGGAGAATTTCTCCAATCCTGATCCTGTCGCTATCCATATCGAGAATTTCGCGAATAGTCAGAAAATTCTGCAACGATTTGGACATTTTTTCAGCGTTGATCTGTAAATAACCGTTATGCATCCATAGGTTGACAAATTTTCCACCACTGACACCTTCCGATTGGGCGATCTCATTTTCGTGATGCGGAAACAGCAGATCCATACCACCGCCATGAATGTCAAAATGGTTGCCGAGCAAGCTGGTAGACATCGCCGAACACTCAATATGCCAACCTGGTCGCCCATCACCCCAAGGTGATGGCCATTTCGGCTCGTCGGGTTTGGAATGCTTCCATAGTACAAAATCAATCGGATCCTCCTTCACCTCATCAGGTTCTACCCGGGCACCGACTCGCAGATCATCGACTTTCTCTCCGGATAGCTGACCATAGTTCTCAAACATTCGCGTTCGGTAATAAACGTCACCGTTGTCTGCTGGGTAAGCGAACCCTTTCTCAACCAGTCGGGAAATCATGTCGATAATTTCCGGAATGTATTCTGTGGCACGAGGTTCGTAGTCCGGCTTTACAATCGACAGTGCGTCAAGGTCCTCATTCATGTATTCAATAAAGCGATTGGTCAAAGACTGAACCGATTCTCCAGTCTCGTTCGCTCTTTTGATGATCTTGTCGTCAATGTCGGTAATATTTCGGACATACCTGACTCGGTAACCCCGATAACGAAGATAGCGAATGACAGAATCGAAGGCGACCATGACTCGCGCGTGTCCAAGATGACAGTAGTCATACACTGTCATACCGCAAACGTACATATCAATACAATTCTCCCTGATCGGAACGAAATTCTCTTTTTTTCGTGTCAGGCTGTTGTAGATTCTGATTGGGTTGTTTTCCATAAATTACCGCAAAACTTTCGGATAAATCAAGTCATCGGCTGTGGTTCAGATTGGAAATTTCGCAACTGCTGACCCTTTCATCCAAGCCACTATAGAACTAACTTGAAAACCGAGACAACCTAGAGACGAAATGTATGCCGGGAACAACAATATTTTAATCTCGAATCTCACATACCCAATTGATTTTTCTGCGGTTGGCTGCAGATTCCCGAATCCGCGCAGATATTCCTCGACCGAAAACCCTGACGACAGATCAGCAAACACGATTTAATATGTGAACAGCTATAGCAATAACCTGACACAAATCACCGATGTCCATATATCTTATTTCCGACATTCATCTGGACCCTGATAACTCGGGCACCTATAACAAGTTCCAAGAATATCTCGGATCAATTAAATCTGATGCCGAGCAACTCTATATTCTCGGCGACCTGTTTGAATACTGGATTGGCGATGATGGTCTGGATTTGCTCGGTCATCGACCAGCGGTCGAGACTCTCAAGGAATTATCCGAAGCGGGGGTTGGGATATTCATCATGCATGGAAATCGGGATTTTCTGATCGGAGAAGACTTCGTCAACCATTTCAATGGATCACTGATTCCTGATCCGCACAAAATCACGGTCAATGGTAAATCCATTCTCCTGATGCACGGGGATAGTCTTTGCACCGACGATATCGCACATCAACGTTACCGGAAAGTCGTTCTGGATCCTGACTGGCAGCGTGAAATCCTGAAACTATCCATTCACGAGCGTCATGATCGAGCGCGGGATATGCGCATGCAAAGCGAAAAAGGAAAAATCGATAAGAATGAGGAACTGATGGACGTCAATCTCGATTCCGTGGCTGAGACCATGCAGCAACATGGCGTACAGACACTAATTCATGGACATGTACACAGAACCGCAATTCACAAGCTGAAAGTGAATGGACGTAAGGCGTTGCGTTATGTACTCGGCGACTGGGACAGTGGCAAGGATGGTGTCATACGAATTGACTCAGCCGGTGTAATCGACCTCCATCCGCCCTTTCCTTGATCTGGAATTCAGCCGACAGCCCGCTTCGCCTTGAACTCAAGCAAAGATGCCCCTTCCAGCTTGCGGTTGGAGTCTTTTCTCTCCTCACTGATCTTGGATAGATACTCAGGCAAGACATCCCCGGTAACGTATTCACCGCTGAAAACCGAAGTCTCGAAAGTACCAACATCCGAATTGGTAGTACGAACCGACTCAATCAGATCTTCCAGACGCTGATACAGGACAAAGTCCGCACCAATCCACTCGCAAACCTCAGCACTGCTGCGATTTGTAGCGACCAGTTCTTCGGGACTGGGTATGTCGATTCCGTATACGTTCGGATATCGCACAGGCGGTGCCGCAGAAGCCAGATAGACTGACCTGGCACCGGCCTCCCGTGCACGTTGAACAATCTGCTTGGCTGTGGTGCCACGGACAATCGAATCATCGACCAACAGGACGTTCTTGTTCTCAAATTCCAGGTTGATGGCGTTCAACTTGTGTCTTACCGAATACTTCCTTTGTGCCTGTTGCGGCATGATGAAAGTACGGTCAAAGTATCGGTTCTTGATGAATCCTTCCCGATACTTCACACCGATTGTATGGGCCAGTTGTAGTGCTGCGGCGCGACTGGTGTCCGGCACCGGCATCACCACATCGATATCGTGATTTGGAAATTGCTCCAGAAAGCGTTTTCCCAGCCACTCTCCCATCCGCAAACGGGTTTTGTAAACTGAGATTCGATCAATCATCGAATCAGGTCGGGAGAGGTAGACATACTCAAAAATGCACGGCGACGGACTGGCGTCTGCCGAACATTGCCTGCTATGAATATTACCGTCCATATCCACGAAGATTGCTTCGCCAGGCAGCACATCCCTTTCAATCTCGTATTGCATTACATTCAATACGACACTTTCGGAAGCAAATGCGAAATCCTTCCTGCCATTGACTTCGCGAGTTCCATATATCAATGGACGAATCCCGTTCTTATCCCGGAACGCGAGAATTCCAATTCCTACGATCAATACCGTGACAGAGAATGCACCTCTACAACGCCTGAAAACCTTTTCAACAGCATGAAAAACATGTTTCGGCCTCAGTTCTCCACCGGTCTTGCGGACTTTTGTCGAAAGTTCATAAGCGAGTACATTGAGCATGATTTCGGAATCGGAACTGGTGTTGATCTGGCGTCGGTCGCCTTTGAACACCTGCTCGCCCAGTTCCATCGCGTTGATGAGGTTACCGTTGTGGGCAAGTGCGATCCCAAAGGGCGAATTGACATAGAATGGCTGACATTCTGCCTCCGTATTCGCGCCGGCTGTCGGATATCGGACGTGACCGATTCCTGCAGACCCTTTCAGATCATTCAGGGACTCCGTGGAAAACACATCCCTGACCAGCCCCCTACCGGTTCTTGTATAAACTCGCTGTCCATCGCTAGTTACGATACCGGCAGCGTCCTGCCCCCGATGCTGAAGTATTGTCAGAGCCTCATATATCTCATGCCCAGTCTCGCCTCCAGTGAGCATTGCAACCACTCCACACATGCTAAAACTCCGTCATCTGCATTTGTTGAAAAAAATCAGGGAATACTCAATCAATCTGCCTGTCATTCACATTAGTCAGACCTTACTGACATCATGAATTACCAGTTGAATGTCTCTCACCCATGGCTCAATGATTGGTAACAGAATCGAATCCTGCCACAACGGCTGATCAATCCCCAATAGATAGGCGAATGCGACAGCCAAGAGCAGAACAATAACCACGCCTCGTACAATTCCAAATGCGGCTCCCAATGTCCTGTCCACACTCACAAGCCCGTCAGAACTGATGGCCGCGGCCACGATATATCCGATTGTCGACATCACAAACAGAACGAGGAAGAACACGCCGAGACGCGCGACGATAATCTGTACTATGGGTGTCAGGTTCCAACCTTGCAGCAGCGGAACTGCCAGTGCGCCGAATTTCCATGTTACCCAAGCTGCCATTACCCAAGATACTACCGATAGAAATGATCGTACAAAACCACGGTACGCTCCGATCAGAAACGACAGTAACACTACGACAACCAAACCGATGTCGATTATTAATGAAGTCAAGAATAGTTACCGTACGACTTTGCTGATAAAACGTAATTTGTCATCCAACAAGGCGTTGAATGTTTGCTCCACGAGACTGCTAATTTCTCGAAACAAGTATCTAACATCACGAAACTGAATTGCAAGCAAATAAACGAGTCAGACCTTTGAATTGATACCTAAATTACGACCCGACTCTGACCAGATACGCATCCTTTATTTTCAATTCCAGCGAAATTCTAGTCTTCGCGATCTGAGCGGTGTTTTCGTCTTGAAACGGACCAACCATCAGTACATTGAATTCTTCTTCTTGGGTGACGATAGTTGACAATTGCAATTTTTCCACTCGCAATCTACTCGTTTTCGCATTGCCCAGATTCTTGTAAGCTCCAACCCGAACATACCACCCGTTCACCACCTCAGACTTCTCAGCAGATGTAGTTGTTGTGGTTGTTACACTTTGGGTTGTTGTACCAGTAGTGCTTTCAGTCATCGCCACCTTGGTCGGTTCGATTTCGGCATATTTCAGGAAACTATCCGTAAGCTGAAGTGTCGAATTCAACTCAGATTTAACTTTCTTCGCTTCAGATTCAGTCAGATAAGGACCGACGAGAACGAGATTCATTCCGTCTTCGGCTTTGAGAACCCTCACTGGAAACAGAGCCTTTGAAATTTCCTTTCGTTTAAGCTGTGCATTTTCGACCTTCGAAAATGCGGCGACCTGAATAAATAAAGCAGATTCCGAAGGTTTGGTTGTGGGGGAAGTTCGAGTTCGAGATGTTTCCTCAGTTACAGTCGGGACATCGGTAGCAGTCGCTGTCGTTGTTCTGGTCTCAGTCTCAGTCGAAACAGTGGCGGTTTGAACGGGTTCGGCGGTCTCAACAGGTTCCGAAGTATCCGCAGTATCGCTTTCGTACACAATTGATGAAGTTTGTGGCTTGGAGTCAACAATTTCGGATTGAGTGATCGCCTGCGATTCGGACTCAGTATCCAACGCAACATTTTCGACACTCGAGTCAACTTCGGCCTGTTCGATCTTCAACTCAGATGAATTGTCAGACAGGTCAGCTACAACCTCCTGATCAGACAACCCGGTTCCGATTTGCATTTCAACGGATTCCGAGGGGTCAAGCACGATGAATACAACAATCGCCACAGCAGCGGTCCAAACCACAGTTCCAGCGATGATGTTTCTTATCCGCTTTCCGCGATCAGGTTTCTCTGGCAATTTTTTTTCATTCATGACTCAGGATCACCTCGATAACTATCAATTATCTCTCCGACCGTAAGGAAAGACCCAAACACAACAACTCTGTCATCTCGACCTGCAGCCGCGATTGCCGCATCAAATGCCTGACTGACATCAAAGTGCAAATGAACAGCGACATTGTCACCCAGTACAGGGTGTACCCTGCGAAACAGTTTTCTTGCCGTAATTCCACGCTCGTCGTGAATACCACAAAGATGCCATTCATCGATTGAAGTCTTGATACAGTCAACCATCACTTCAATCGGCTTCTCCGACAGCACCGACATCAGTGCAATCTCGCGTCCAGCGACAGGATTGCGATGTAGATAGTCTTTCAACTCGTTAACCGACTCGATGTTGTGTGCAACATCCAAGAGTACTTGCGGATTTTGTTGAACTACCTGTAACCGGCCGTCAAGTCTAGCGTTTAGAAGACCCAAACGAATTGATTCATCGGAAATATCGAAAAATTTACGCGCCATCACTGCCAGAGCAGCAGCACCGGCTGCGTTGTCGCGCTGACATCGGCCAGCGATTGATGGACGAGGCAAATCAGAAATTTCGGTTTCGCGTCGACTCGCAGAAAATCTCAGATTCCAGTTGGTGGTGCCTGATTCAACATGAAAATCCTCACCATTCAGCAATATTTCAAGCGACAGGTCGTCTGCGACTTTACGTATGGATTCGGGTGGGTTCGTGTCGGTGCAAACCGCCAATTGACCGCTACGCAAAATTCCAGCTTTCTCATATCCAATTTGCTCTCTGGTACTTCCCAGCCACTTTTCGTGGTCGATACCAATGGATGTGATGCACGCTATATCGGCTTCAAGTGCGTTCACCGCATCCTTTCGGCCACCCAAACCGACTTCCAAAATTGCGACATCAACGGATTTTCTCATGAAATAATCTACCGCAATTGCGGTGCCGTACTCGAAAAAAGTCAGCGGAACACTTCCGCGTTTTTCCTCCACGCGTTTGAATTCTTCCAGCAGCTCGGCGTTTGAGATCACACTGCCGTCAACTATGAACCGCTCGTTGAAGTGCACAAGATGGGGAGATGTGTAAAGCCCCGTCCGATAGCCAGCGTGACGAAAAATCGATTCGAGCATGGTCGCGACCGACCCCTTTCCATTGGTACCAGCGACACTGACCACCTTGAAACCAATCGAACCCGATGTAATTCGATCAATCACCGATCCGACCCGGTCCAATGTCAAATCCATCGTACGGTAATGCAACAGTTGGATATGCCGTATCCATGAATCCAGTTCGGCATTGGACTTCAACTGGAGATTTACGACGGTATTTTCACCGCGGTCTGAGTACTCAGTCTGCTGCATGTCTCAACCCATTTGCAAGGCCTGTTGTCAGAGTTTTCAAAATTCCGTGAATCTCACTACGAAGCTTGCGACGGTCAACCACCATATCAAGCGCACCGTGGCTCAGATGAAATTCCGCGCGCTGAAAGCCATCTGGAAGCGATTCCCGAACCGTCTGTTCGATCACACGCTGTCCAGCAAACCCAATCAGTGCTTTCGGTTCTGCGATGATAATATCACCCTGCATCGCCAGACTTGCTGAAACACCGCCCATAGTTGGATCAGTGAGAACCGAAATATACGGTAATTCGGCTTTTTGCATTTCGTTGACAGCGGCCGTCGTTTTTGCCATTTGCAAGAGTGAATACATCGCTTCCTGCATGCGAGCACCACCACTCGCCGAAAAACAGATTAGCGGCATTGAGCCATCCAAACTCGCATTGACGGCATGTACAAAACGCTCTCCGACCACCGAGCCCATTGAGCCGCCGAGAAACTCGAACTCGAATGCAGCTACAACTACCGGCATCTCGATCAGATTCCCTTTTGCCACCAGTAACGCATCCAACTGACCGGTTCTCTTTTGAGCCTCACTTAAACGGTCCTTATATTTTTTCTTGTCCCGGAATCTCAACTTATCCACCGGCTTGACATCGCCCGCCAGCGTTTCGGCAGTATCCGCATCCAAGAACGAATCAATCCTGGTTCTTGCATCCATTCGCATGTGGTGGTCGCATTTGGGACAGACGTGAAGATTGCGACCAAGCTCTTCCTGATAGAGCACCTCGGTACACTCGGGGCACTTGACCCAGATTCCTTCAGGCACCCCTTTCTTCGATAAACTCGCGCCCGACTTGATTTTCGGCGGGAGTAGTTTGGTGAACCAATTCATGCCATCGTTGAACCAGCTGATCGATCAGCAGCCCGCACAGCCGAAAAGAATTCGCTGATTGCATCCCTGTTCTTGATACCTGGACTGAACTCAACTCCGGTACTGACATCCACTGCGTCGGGCTGAACATTTTCTATGGCACGAAGCACGTTTCCAGAATGAAGTCCGCCAGCGAGAATAACCGGCTTCTCAAATGATGGCAGCAGACTCCATGAAAATGTCAGTCCTGTACCACCAACCTTATCCGGCAGATAGGCATCAAACAGCAACGCGCTGGCATCATGGTAGTGATCGCCGGCCCGTTCCAATTGTTCAGCGCTTCGAACCCGAAATGCCTTGATGAACGGAATGCCCGCTTCGCGGCATCGATCCGGGGACTCGTCGCCGTGAAACTGGATGAAACTCGGTCTGACAACAGAAACAATCTCATCGAGCAGTTGATCATTGGGGTCAACGACGACTGCCACGGAGGACACCGATTCGGGTAATTTGTCCTTGATCGCCTTCACCTTCCAGCTATTCATGTTGCGCTTGCTGGGACTATAGAAAATAAAACCGAGCGCATGGGCTCCACACTGCGACGCATGAACTGCGTCTTCCAGTCTGGTAATGCCACAAACCTTGACCTGCGTGTGAACACTTTCGGACAGGCCGGTTGAATCAAGAAAACGAACAGATCGTTTCATTGCGAGATGATGTGCTAAAGATTGGAGTTTCAGATTAGGCCTGCATGACGCGAATAGAGCCGGGAACTGATGAATAGCGAGAATGCCAATAATCAATCTCTTGATACTGATGATTATATGAAATCAGCGGATTGTGGATAATCACAATTGCGTGAATTTTGTTGCTGTCGAACTCCTTCAAATTCGCTGATCACCAAAACCTGCACGCAGGGGGCGACTCGGGCAAATTGAATTCCTGAGGATATTTCACATTTACAAAATACAATCCATCTGCCGGCACTGTGACGCCGGCTTTCGTCCTATCCTTGCTCACCAGCACTTTTCGCATCCAATCCGAATCTCGATCACCACTGCCGACCGCCAACAAAGTACCCGTGATTATTCGAACCATGTTATGCAAAAACCCGTTCGCCTCGACATCAATCCACACCCATTCATCGTTTCTTTTCACATCTATCGTGATAATACGTTTCGTGGCAACCTTATTCGAGCATTGCGCGGACCGAAACGCACTGAAATCATGCTCACCACGCAACATCTGCGCGCACCCGTTCATGCTCGCCACATCCAACTTACGGGAGTACCAGCCAGTCTTGCCGATCAGGCTTCCCGGACGGACTCGACGATTCAGCAATATGTAGCGATATCGGCGACTGAGCGCACTGAAACGGGCATGAAACGTTTGAGGTACCGCCGCTGTCCAGATCAGGCTGACACCTTCCGGTAATTTCGAATTTATCCCCATCACCCAGGAATGTTCGGATCTCTCGCTGTCGGTATCGAAATGAAAAATCTGACCGCAGGCGTGCACCCCCGAGTCCGTTCGTCCGGCTCCATGAACTCGAACCCTGTGATCAGCAATATGTGATGCTGCTGACTCCAACGCTTCCTGCACCGTGTACTGGCCATGCTGAACCTGCCAGCCGCAAAATCTGGACCCATCATATTCGACACAGCCCGCAATTCTCATTTTTTGTGCAACCCGCAAGTGTTTCAGATAGTTCGTTGAGTATAATTCCAACGAAACAATTTTATCGTGACAGGTAACTACGATTGAGTTCTCATACCGAATCAACCATTGAATCTTATCGTGCGGGCCCCGACGATACCGGACACTTCGGCATATACGGCGGAAGGTTTGTTGCCGAAACGCTGATGCCCCTTATTCTGAATGTTGAAAAAGCTTACAACCAAGCACGGCAAGATCCCGACTTTCAAGCTGAATTCGACTATTTTGCGAAACACTATATCGGCAGACCCAGTCCCCTATACCACGCAGCAAGATTGAGTGAGAATCTGGGTGGGCCGAAAATTTACTTCAAGCGGGACGAATTAAATCACACGGGCGCGCACAAAATAAACAATACCCTGGGACAGATACTGCTGGCTCGCAGGATGAAAAAAACCAGGATAATCGCAGAAACCGGTGCAGGCCAGCACGGTGTGGCAACTGCGACGGTCTGTGCGCTGTTCGACCTGCCATGCGTCGTCTATATGGGAGAGACCGATATAGAACGCCAGGCACCCAATGTTTTCCGAATGAAACTGCTTGGTGCGGAAGTCGTTCCCGTCACCTCCGGAACGGGGACGCTCAAGGATGCCATGAACGAGGCATTACGTGATTGGGTCGCCAATGTCGAATCGACCTTCTACATCATCGGTACAGTTGCCGGTCCCCACCCCTACCCTCAAATGGTACGGGAGTTTCAGTCGGTCATCGGTAACGAAACCCGCGAACAGATTCTGGAGGCTGAAAACCGCCTTCCCGACTGCCTGGTCGCCTGCATCGGCGGAGGTTCCAATGCAATGGGATTGTTCCACCCGTTTCTAGACGAGCGCGACATCCGAATCATCGGCGTCGAAGCCGCTGGACTGGGTGTGGAAACCGGAAAACATGCAGCATCCATCACCGGCGGACAACCGGGTGTACTGCACGGTAACCGAACGTATCTGCTTCAGACAGACGATGGGCAGATAATTGATGCACATTCAATCTCAGCAGGTCTCGACTACCCGGGTATCGGGCCTGAGCATTCCTGGCTCAACGACACTGGCCGCGTGCAATACGTGTCGGTCACTGATCGGGAAGCACTGGACGCTTTTCAATTGTGTTGCCAGACAGAAGGCATCATTCCGGCCCTCGAACCGGCGCATGCGCTCGCACACGTCGCGAAAATTGCATCCGAGTTCGATAAGAATCAAATTCTCGTCATGAACATGTGTGGCAGAGGTGATAAAGATGTATTTTCTGTCGCTGAAGCACTGGGGGAATCGATTTGAACTCGGGTTCGCTCACGGACACGCGCATCACACGAAAGTTTGCGCATCTGAAAGAACAGAACCGGAAGGCGTTTGTCGCTTTTCTCACCGGTGGTGACCCGGATTATGCGACCAGTCGAGATCTGATCTGTGGACTGCCACAAGTCGGAGTCGACTTGATTGAGGTTGGTATCCCTTTCTCTGATCCCATGGCCGATGGCCCCGCAATTCAGGCTTCCAGCCAAAGGGCTCTGAAAGCGGGAATGACACTGCCGAGAACACTGGAACTGGTTCGGGATTTCAGGAAACATGACAATTCAACCCCAATCGTATTGATGGGATACTACAATCCCATCTATCGATATGGAGTCGATCGTTTCGTTCATGAATGCACGTCCAGTGGTGTCGACGGACTGATCATTGTCGATTTGCCGCCTGAAGAGGATAAGGAGTTATGCGATCCGGCACTCACCGCAGGATTGCATTGGATCCGGTTGGTGACACCATCCACCGATGACAGCAGGATTGAGTCTGTTCTGCACAATGTAAGCGGTTTCGTCTACTACATTTCCGTGCTGGGTGTGACCGGAACTCGCAGTGCGATGACCGACCATGTCGAAGAAGCAGTGGCACGCCTTCGCCAATACACCAATTTGCCACTCGCAGTTGGATTTGGCATCAAAACGCCGAAGCACGCCCGGTCTGTCGCTGAAAAAGCCGACGGTATTGTGATCGGTTCCGCCATCGTCGACCTGGTAAAGGCAAACCTTGACGCGGATGAATCACCAAACCCGAAGCTTGTAGAAACAGTCCACCGCTATATCAGGGAAATTTCCGACTCAGTGGTACAAGCTTGAGCCGCCCATAAATCTGAAGTAACGTCGCGTTGAGAATTCTCGTATTGGCGTTGCCGTACCCATATCGTATATCCTGCAAGGTTAGGCGAGATTCATCAGCCCAAGCTGACTGAACATGACGTTGGATTTCAGTCCTGAGGTAGTGATTCCCGCGAGTCAAGCGACTTCTGGTAGATGTGTGCCGATTCTTTCTTTCGGATAATGGCTCGCGTGATTGTAAGAATTCGAGATCACATCAGCATGCGTGTGTTCATGTTAAAATTTAATCAACTGATTTCAATTTCAATCAACTCGTATGGATCAAAGACCTTTTCCTAAACCGCCAGCAGCGAATCCTCTATCCGAGCAGACATGGCTCAAGCGGACCGATCGTGCCGAAGTGGGTCGTGATGCATTCTTTTATGGCAGAGATACCGAGTATGAGGTCTTTCGTAATGCCGCAGACAATCTATGTGAAGGACACGTAGGCGGGGGTACAATGATATTTCAAGGTGCTCCGGGTGCCGGGAAAACTGCCCTCATGCTCGAATGTATGGAAGCGGTCAAACTCCATTCAACACCACAGGATCCATGGGTAGCTGTAAGTATTGACCCGGGCACTCTGAGCTATCCCGTTGATGTTGTTTCAGACCTGATTCATGCGACCAATGAGGAGACCCAGCGTCTTTCAAAGTTGGCACCGGATTCCATCATAGACAAATTAAATGAATGGCTAGCCCTAGGTCGCAAGCTCTACGCTGAATTGTCATCCCGAGGAGTTTCAGTAGCCGGATTTTCCATAGGCGGTAAGCCGCAAGCCAACGGTCGTTCCGATTCAACTCAGTCGTCGGGTAGTATTTTCCGCAATGCCGCTGTGCTACTTGAAAATTTCCACATCGTCGTCTTGATCGATGAGGCACAGAATACGCCGGAAGCCACCACAACCAAAGCTGTGCTTGACTCTCTCCACCGCAACCCTAAGGGGATACCGCTGGTGGCCGCTTTCTTTGGGCTGAGTAATACCAAGGACGTATTGCGCCAGTGTGGGCTTTCGAGATTTTCCGACGAACGGATCGTGAACTTGGAGCCCCTGTCGATAACGGATGCGAAAGCCTCAATTCGGCACATGCTTGATGCCTACTATACCGGAACCGACGAGCAAAAGGAGGTTTGGGCAAATACCCTAGCTGAGTTATCACAGGGATGGCCACAGCATATCAACCGCGTCGGCGTCGCGGCCGGTCGTGTTATTCGCTCCAATGGTGGTAGACTGGAGACGCATTTGCTTGAGCAGGCACTGAAAAAGGGAATCGAACGGAAAAATGACTACTATGACGGGCGAGTGGAAGCAGGCTATCCGCAAACTGAGCTGTACATCACGCTTGCGCAGGCGGCCGCACAGAATACCAATGGGTATTTGAGCATTGACGAACTTAGAAGTCTTTCAGCATCGGAACTGGAAAAGGACCAGACTTCCTTTGATGACTTCCTTCGTCAAACTCTGCATGCCGGACTGCTAGCGCCAGCGAAAGGGCTACTGCCGCGCTACAAGTTCCCTATTCCATCTTTGGGTGACTATCTGCGTTCTTTTTCGCAAGACTGAGTAAACACCGATCTCCTGTTTCCGTCCATGTCTTTCACATTACCCGGAGCATTAATCAAAATTGATCAAAGAGTTTCGGTGTGTGACAATCCAAAAGTTATTCGAAATACTACAACGAATAAACCATAACTGCACAAAATACCCCACCGGCAACCGAATCGAAGTGCAAATTGCTTCAGACGAGATCATCGCTACCTAGATTTTTTCCGTCACCGGTCGTAACAACCGTAGTTTGGCGCAGTTGTTCGGACCCACCAGCGAAACGCACATCCCCGGGGCGTTCAAAATTTGCGAGACAAAGTTATCTCTCTGGCAATATCAAGGCCGCTTGACGCGGAATGTGTCGTTTCGAGGCTGATCATCAAATGGAAAGTCCAGTTTCGGCAACAGTGGATTGCTGAACTTTCCAATTTCTGATGCATTGGGCTGTACGTTCGTTGGCTACTGAATATTCCCGAATCGGCAAAATAATACGCTCTTTATAGCGACACGATTCGTTACGAATAGTCAGGACCGACACACCGTGATACCGGCGCTACGATGCGCTTCTTTTCCTTTCCATTCTGCTCTTGAATTCGAGTGCCTGTTTTCGCTGTTCGTAGTTGCCTCGGACCAGAATCTCGACAATCAGATGTTTGGCCTCAGCTTCATCTTCCATGTCCACGTAGACGCGTACAAGATCCAATAACGTATGTACGTCACCGAACTCAGAAATCGGGCCTAGAGTATTTCCACTTACCGAGGTATCAACCTCAAATGGTCTTTCCGGTTCGGGGAACCGGCTAAGAGGATAGTGGTCAGGTTGAAGTAGTCTACCGATCTCGGCGGCATGCAGACAGATCGGAACGCTACTGTCGAGTCCCTGCGAAAACAGTTCCGAAATCAATTTGTCATATGAGGCTGAGTCAGCTGCAGCCCGACAGGCAAGAAGATACATCACTGTAGTCGCGTCTGTCGGTTGTTTCCGATGTTCTTCCAGAAGCAGTTTTTCAACATCTTTCAACCGGCCTTCCTTAAGCATACCAACCATTGATTTTGCTGGCCGCGATTTCCGATGCGCATGTCCACTTTTTTTGTCCGGAGAACTTGAACGCTGCTTCCGAGTCCGGAGTGAGTCGGGTTTGGATTCCGGCTCAGATTCCACTGTATCAGCACGACGAGGCCGTACCAGGAAACCGAAAGTGACTGACAGGACAAAAACCGGCCCGGATATCAACATCAGCACTATCAGAATCCATAGTATTCGAGCTGTCGGGTCTGACTGATAGCGTTGAGCGACAAATTCAATACGCTCTGCGAGGTATGCACCTTCAATCAGCTCAAATTCTGTCTGGATCAATTCAAGGAATTGACCGAGTCCGAATGCCAGCTCGTTGGCCTCTTGTTCAACGTCATCCACGAACCGACCAACCGCAGACGTGAATTGATCGAATTGATCGGCGCCATCCTGCTGGGCAATCACCGCTGTCGAAAAGAAAGCCGCCAGCAAAGCGGCAACATACAAGAACCGAAATCTTCCTGAAATCGCTGGTCGTGGCGATATTTTCAATGTTCTGCGTTAATCAGATATTCAGCAATCTGAATGCTGTTCAAAGCGCCGCCTTTTCGTACGTTATCCGAAACCACCCACATATTCAGACCGAACTCATGCGAGATGTCCTCGCGTATCCTTCCAACAAACACGTCATCCCGATTGGCCGCGTCGGTGACAGCAGTCGGATACTCAAGACCGTCCGGATCATCAATTACAGTGATGCCCTCAGTGGACTTGAGCAACTCACGTGCCTGAACTGCTGTTATCTTTTCTTTCGTCTCGACATGCACGGCCTCCGAATGGCCGAAGAAAACCGGTATTCTGACAGTTGTCGGGTTTACCCGGATGGCATCATCATTGAAAATCTTGCGGGTTTCCCACACCATCTTCATTTCCTCTTTGGTGTATCCATTTTCCTGGAAAACATCGATATGGGGAATGGCGTTGAATGCAATCTGTCTTGGAGCAACCGACACTTCCGCATCACGTCCGTTAAGGAGTGCTGCTGACTGGTCGGCAAGTTCATTGACAGCGGAGCGACCCGCGCCAGATACCGACTGATAGGTGCAGACGTTGATCCTGTCGATTCCCACCGCGTCATAGATCGGTTTGAGAGCCACCAACATCTGGATTGTGGAACAGTTGGGGTTCGCGATCAGTCGGTCCTTATCGCTCAATACATCACCGTTGATTTCCGGAATGACCAAGGGGATATCCGGGTCATAACGAAATCTTGAGGTATTGTCGATCACGGTACAGTCCTGTTCGGCGGCTTTGCGCGCAAAAACATCGGATATGCTTGCCCCGGCCGAGAACAGACCAAACTGAACACGAGAAAAATCAAACTCTGACAGAAGTCCGATACGGACCGTCTCTCCGTGAAACTCCAACGCGGTACCTGCAGAGCGCTCACTACCGAGCGGGTAGATCTTTCTGACAGGAAAGTCCCGTTCTTCCAATATCGACATCATCGCTTCGCCGATCATGCCCGAAGCACCGACTACAGCGACATCATATTCCCGATTCATCACACAAAATTCCAGATTGATTTTCTGCTAATTCAACAGATTCCGCAGTTCACGCACGACTTCTGAACCCATCTGGTCGGTTCCGACCAATTCTGCACCTTCAAAGTATATATCAGTTGTACGTATACCTTTTTCAATAACATTCTCCACCGCCTGTTCGACCTTGTCGGCGATATCATCCTGTTTCAGGGTATAGCGTAACAGCATCGCAAGCGATAGAATCATCGCCAGCGGATTGACTTTGTTCTGCCCGGCAATATCAGGTGCGGTTCCATGCACAGGTTCAAACAGTCCTTTCTGATTACGGTCCAATGAGGCAGACGGAAGCATACCGATCGAACCGGTCAGCATCGCGGAGACATCGGAAAGGATGTCTCCGAACATATTGGTCGTCACGATCACATCGAATTGTTTTGGTTGCCGAACCAGCTGCATGGCTGCGTTGTCGACAAGCATGTGACTCAGTACAACATCCGGGTAGTGAGTTTCCCCGATGGAAGTTACTACCTGACGCCAAAACTCGGTGGTCTCAAGCACATTAGCCTTGTCGATGGAACAGACTCTGTTATCCCGCTGACGCGCAATCTTGAATGCCACATGAGCAATCCTGGAAATTTCATCCTCATGGTAGACTAGGGTATTGATTCCCCTTCGCCTGCCTGATTCCAATGTCTCGACTCCGCGGGGTTCGCCAAAATAAATACCGCCGGTAAGCTCGCGAATGATCAGAATGTCGAGACCAGAAACCAAGTCATCTTTCAGGGAAGAAGATGACGCAAGACAATCGAACAGGATCGCAGGTCGCAGATTCGCGAAAAGATCAAGTTCGCGTCGAAGCCGCAATAATGCCGTCTCCGGTCGATTTGCCCGCGGCAACGTATCCCATTGACTGCCACCTGCGGCTCCAAAAAGCACCGCGTCGCAGTCTTTGGCCAGTGCCAGCGTACTCGGTGGCAGTGCGTGGCCGGTCTTGTCGTACGCAGCTCCGCCGAGGTCCGCGTGCTCGCAGTTGACTTCCAAATCGGTGAGATTGCACAGCTCATCCAAAACCAGTTCTGCCTGAGCCATAATTTCCGGTCCCACACCATCACCGGGAATCAGTAATAAGTCGGTTGACATGAAAAACTTCCCACTAAAGTATGACTAAAATTACGTTATATTATGCGTACTTGCTAATGTAGAAAAACACAGTATTTTATCGGAATTCGGAATTTCCAGATATTCGATCATTTGAATTTGATGAGTAAAAAACGACCCAAGAAAAAAGCTGTACCGTATGCAACCTTTCGTAAGTTGGTGTCAACGCTTGCCGATAATATAGGCCACCACCAGATACCAGTCGAACAGACCGCAATGCATCCCGCCGCACTGATCACCTCTGACGCGATTCACTACGACATTGTCAAGAAGTTGACCCGCGCAATCTATCGCGCAAACAACTGTTACCATTTGAACGCACCTGTATATTTCGAAGCCACTTTTGATGCAATCGGCGAGATTTATGGTGATGTTGTCAACTCCGATGAGTCCGACATTGATCAAGTGAGCCTTATTCATCAAATTGGAAATGTGGCTGCCGAGTTTTTCAAAACATACAATTCTTATCCAACTGCATTACATGCTACAGAATCCGCGGTACACTCGAATACCGAGAAAGGCAAAGTCCAACAGTTCGGGTAGGAACCTGTTCGCTAAGCCGTGAGATCCGCTTCGTTGCAACGTCGCCAGCTAACCGCCACGCACTGGGGAGCCTATCAGCCAATTGTCGAAAACGGTAGGCTGATCGAAATGCCCGGTGTAGATTTTGATCCGGATCCATCACCGATTTCAGATGGCTGGATAGACGCCTACGATCATCCAGCAAGAATCCGTCAACCTTGCGTACGCAGGGGGTTTTACGAAAACGGGCTCAATTCGAACACAATGGAACGCGGTTGTGAGCCATTTGTTTCAGTGGATTGGGATACTGCGGAAAGGATAGTCGCCGATTCGCTCAGGGTAATCAAGCGAGATTACGGAAACGAGGCTATCTATGCCGGTTCCTACGGGTGGGCCAGTGCGGGAAAATTCCACCATGCACCCAGCCAGCTTCATCGTTTTCTGAACTGTTTCGGCGGATTCACCTATTCCAGGAATACTTATAGTTTCGCGTCGGCTGAAGTGATACTACCCCACGTGATGGGAAATTTCTTCATTTTGCTGGTGAACGCCACCGCATGGCCCTCCCTATTGGAAAACAACGACCTCTTCGTGGCTTTCGGCGGCATTCCGATGAAAAACACACAAGTGGAATTCGGCGGACACGCTTGCCATGTTCAGCGCGGCTACATGGATCAGGCCGCAAAGAGTAGCATTAGATTTGTCAGTGTAACCCCGATCAGGGACGACATTGACCAGCAATTGAATTCGCGCTGGCTCCCAATCATACCGAATACAGATGTTGCCCTCATGCTGGGATTGGCACATACACTGTTGAAGCATGAACTGCACAACCACAATTTTCTCGATCGATATTGTGTCGGCTTCGAGCATTTCCGAGATTATCTGAATGGTCAATCCGACGGATTACCGAAAACTGCGCAGTGGGCGGAAACAGTCTGTGGAATCGCTGCTGATCAGATTGAGGCACTCGCTGTGCAAATGGCGGAAAACCGTACGATGGTTTCCATTACCTGGGCACTGACGCGACAGGAACATGGAGAGCACGCTTACTGGACGGCTATCGCCCTGGCCGCAATGCTCGGGCAGATCGGGCAACCGGGCGGAGGGATCGGTTTCGGCTATGGTTCAACCAATGGAGTAGGCAATATGGTTGGTCGCCTCAGATTTCAGAATCTGCCAACCGGAAAGAATCAGGTCGCCAAATTCATACCAGTCGCTCGGATTTCCGATATGCTTCTAAATCCCGGAAGCGAGTTCGATTACGATGGGAAACGCCACACCTATCCAGACATTGAGATGATCTACTGGGCCGGAGGCAACCCATTCCATCACCATCAGGATCTCAACCGTCTGATCAAAGCGTGGCGCAAGCCAATATGTACTGTGATTCATGACTCGTTCTGGACTGCTGCGGCACGATACAGCGATGTGGTCCTGCCAGCTGCAACGACGCTGGAGCGAACCGACATCAGTTCCTCTCCAAGAGATGCCTATGCGGTGCACATGGACCAGATTCTTCCGGTTTTCGCTGACTCCAGAACAGACCATCGGATATTTGCCGGTATCGCCCGCCAACTCGGATTTGAAGAGGAGTTTACGGAGAATCGCGACGAAGTGGATTGGTTGCGCCTGCTCTACCAGCAGACGAAAAAAAATCCGCATTCAGGTGGAGCAAATCTTCCCAAATTCGACGAGTTCGTCGAGAAGGGATGGCTCAAGGTTGACGATCCGGTAAAACCAGGAATCCTGCTGGAACACTTCATTCAGGACCCCGAGAAGTACCCGCTGCGGACTCCCAGCGGAAAGATTGAGATTTTTTCTGAAACAATTGATTCATTCAATTACGCAGACTGTCCCGGACACCCGACATGGATGGCTCCCTCAGAGTGGCTGGGGAAAGACGACATCGAACCTGACGAATTGCATCTGATTTCCAACCAACCCGCTCCTCGGTTGCATTCACAGCTGGATCATGGAAAGCTCAGCCAGGCACACAAGTTGAACGGAAGAGAACCGCTTCGAATTAACCCAGAAGATGCGAGTGCCAGAAACATTGAATTCGGCGATGTTGTGAGAGTTTTCAATCAACGCGGAGAATTTCTGGCGACTGCCAAGCCGGACAAGAATCTGCGCCAAGGCGTGCTGCAAATCGCAACAGGAGCCTGGTTTGATCCAGAAAATCCCCTCGTCGAAAAATCGGTCTGCAAACATGGCAATCCAAATATGGTCACACACGACCGCGGTACATCCAGTTTGGGACAGGGTCCCGCCGCCATGTCATGCCTCGTCCGGCTTGAGAAGCTGGATCGACCGGCTCCACAAGTTACCGCATTCAGACCGCCGAAGATTACACCCGATTACGCGGCGAAAAACAATGAATTAAAATGACTGTATTGAATTTTCAAACTCCTTAGAAACCGGAGCAGTTTCAATGTCTGATTCAAAAATTTACGAAATTCCGAATAATGTCGCTCAAAGCGCTCTCATCGATGCTGAAAAATACACGGAAATGTACGCGCGGAGCATCTCCGACCCTGATGGATTCTGGGCAGATCAGGCCGACAGTTTTCTTCATTGGTTCAAGAAGTGGGGCAAGGTGAGTGAATTTGACTTCGACCAGGGACATATTCGCTGGTTTGAAGGCGGCAAACTGAATGCGGCGTACAACTGTCTTGACCGACATCTGGAAACGAAAGGTGACCAGACCGCCTTGATCTGGGAGAGTGACGATGCTAAAACGGTGAGGACATTTACCTACAACGAATTGCACGCGGAAGTCTGCCAACTATCCAATGTTCTGAAATCACGGGGGGTGAAGAAAGGTGACCGTATTTGCGTATACATGCCCATGGTGCCCGAAGCCGCAGTCACCGCGCTTGCCTGCGCCAGAATCGGTGCGATTCATTCAATCGTGTTTGGTGGTTTTTCTCCTGAGGCTCTGAAGGATCGAATTCTGGACTCTGATTGTCAGGTCGTCATTACTGCAGATGAGGGTCCGCGCGGCGGCAAGAATGTCCCGCTCAAGCAAAATGCGGATGCCGCCATGGAGTCATGTCCAAATGTGCATACCTGTGTCGTGGTGCAAAGAACCGGTGGTGATGTCGGTATGAAATCGGGCAGAGACATCTGGTACCACGAAGCCATATCAGAAGCTTCCGCGGATTGTCCGGCCGAGGAAATGGATGCCGAAGACCCCCTGTACATTCTCTATACGTCCGGCTCGACCGGCAAGCCCAAAGGTGTGGTACACACAACAGCAGGATATCTTCTTTATGTCACCATGACGTTCCGATATACATTCGATTATCACGATGGAGATGTGTATTGGTGCGGAGCTGATATCGGCTGGGTGACCGGACACTCCTACATCGTATACGGGCCATTCTCAAACGGGGCTACCAATGTGATGTTCGAAGGTGTGCCGGTATATCCTGATGCGAGCAGATTCTGGCAGGTCTGCGACAGACACAACGTCAATCTGTTTTATACGGCACCCACCGCAATCCGTGCACTGATCGGAGCTGGTAACGAGTTTGTCGAGAAAACAAGTCGCAAGAGTCTGCGAATACTTGGCACGGTTGGTGAGCCGATCAACCCTGAAGCATGGGAGTGGTATCACGATAAAGTAGGCGAGCGGCGTTGCCCGATCGTTGATACCTGGTGGCAGACCGAAACGGGTGGTCACATGATCACACCCTTACCAGGCGCAACGCGACTCAAACCAGGTTCGGCCACCAATCCATTTTTTGGAATCCAACCCTGTCTGGTTGATCCGGAAGGAAATGAAATCGAAGGTGCGGCGGAAGGCGCATTGTGTATCAAGAGCTCGTGGCCAGGTCAGATGAGGACAGTCTGGGGTGACCACGAACGCTTCATTCAGACCTACTTCAGTACATTTCCCGGAATGTATATGACCGGTGACGGCGCACGACGAGATGAAGACGGATACTACTGGATTACCGGACGCGTTGATGACGTAATGAACGTATCAGGTCATCGACTTGGAACCGCGGAAATTGAAAGTGCGCTGGTACTGCATCCGACTGTAGCCGAAGCTGCTGTGGTTGGATTTCCACATGCAATCAAGGGTGAGGCGATCTATGCCTATGTTACAACTGTGGCCGGTACCGTTGAAAACGAAGAACTCCGATCCGAATTGTTCAATATGGTTCGGACGGAAATCAGCCCGATTGCCAAACCCGATGTCATCCAATTTGCACCTGGACTGCCGAAAACCCGCTCCGGCAAGATCATGCGAAGAATCTTACGTAAGGTTGCGAGCAATGATATCGACGATCTGGGAGATACCTCGACCCTCGCGGAACCAGCCGTAGTCGACGACATCATTGAAAATAGAACAATAACCAAGTGAACAATTGATACTTGGATCAAGATTCAAAATCAAGGCATCTTTGTGAGGAACCATCCTCCTGAGGATGCCTGTTTGACTTCAGGTGAACCGTAGAGCCGGCATCCTACCCCATCGGATTCGGATGACACCGATGGACTGATGCAATGTCCTGCATTACCTCGTCACCCAATTTCACGTCTACCGCTGCCAGATTCGTCTTGAGTTGCTCCATCGTTCTGGCACCAAAAATTGCTGATGCCATAAATGGTCGAGTCAGACAAAAGGCAAGTGCCATCTGACAGCAATTCAAACCATGCTTCTTCGCAACATCCAGATATTTATCCACAACAGGTACGACATGTGCCGTATATCGACCTCCGATATCGCTGGAGAAATTACGCCTTGAATCAACCGGTGTCCTGTCACCCTGATATTGGCCACTCAATATGCCTGCTGCCAATGGGGAGAAAGCCAGCAAACCCACATTTTCGTTTATCGAGAGTTCCGACATATCTAGGTCATACTTTCTATCAAGAAGATTGTATTCGTTCTGCATGCTGACCACTCTCGGTAGATTGTGAGCTTTGGAAATTTCAAGAAACTTGGCCGTTCCCCAGCACGATTCGTTCGACAGTCCTATGGCTCTAATTTTCCCGGCGTCGACCTGCCGCTGCAAACCGTCCAACGCTTCCAGAATGTAAGCATATGTTTCATCATAATCCTGCTTGGAGGGGTCGAATTTCCAAGACTGCCGAAAATGGTACGAACCGCGGTTCGGCCAGTGAATCTGGTATAGGTCGATGTAGTCTGTCTGTAGACGTCTCAGACTACCTTCAACTGCTGTTTCGATAGACTTTCGGTTTACCGGACCACCATCACGAACGGTTCTTGTGCCCGGTCCTACGATCTTGGTAGCGAATATGAGCTGATCACGATTCTGGCGAGTACGATGCCAAGTGCCCATTATTTCTTCCGAGCGTCCAGCTTTTTCCGCTGTGATGGGATTAACCGGATACATCTCGGCTGTATCGATGAAATTCACTCCGCTTTCGAAAGCGAGGTCCATCTGCGCGTGTCCTTCCGCCTCGGTGTTTTGAGTACCCCAGGTCATACTCCCAAGACAGACTTCACTCACCTTGATGCCGGATTTTCCAAGTTCGTTGTATTTCATTGTGTTCCGCCCATATCAGAAATTGAATGTGAAAAAATCTAAAATAAATTAGTCCGATTGAAATGAAGCACACACTCCTCAACCGACCGAAGCATAATTCTGGTTGCCAGCGGTGAGGCACATGTGCACTTCGCTAAGAATTAAATTGTAATCATATATTCAGGTACCGAACCAAATTAGTGAACAATTTGGTGTATCGACTGATACCACGAACGATTCAACCGCTCCTAAGGAAGCCCGACACAGTTGACTGATATTTCACACAGAATGAACCGAGTTCAGGCACCGATCATTCCCGAAGTTGCAGATTTGATCGATTGCAATCCAGGAACCATTTCATTGGGCCAGGGTGTCGTCTATTACGAACCGCCCAATGAAATTGACCAAGGAGTACGGGAGTTTATGAAATTGAATTCGCATCACTATCAAGCTGTAGAGGGCATTCCCGCGCTGAGAAACCTAATCAGTCAGAAACTACAGGATGAAAACAGAATTGATACCAGTCGCTACGAAATTGTTGTAAGTGCCGGCAGCAATATGGGGTTTCTGAACGCGATTCTTTCAATTGCCGACAGCTGCGATGAGATCATTCTTCTCAAGCCTTGGTACTTCAACCATGAAATGGCAGTTCGGATTGCAGACTGTATTCCTGTTTCGGTCGACACCGATCAGCAGTTTCAACCGGACGTGAACGCATTGGAAAATGCGATCACCACCAAAACCAGAGCCATTGTCACTATTTCACCCAATAACCCTACAGGCGCGGTATATGATCGAGAGAAACTTATTGAGATCAATGAGTTGTGTCGTAATTCTAACATCTTTCATATACACGATGAAGCATACGAATACTTCTGTTACGACGATATTGAGCACTTTTCACCGGCATCGGTTGAGTCTGCTCTTGACCACACAATTTCGCTCTACTCAACAAGCAAGAGTTATGGGATGGCCAACTGGAGAATCGGGTATATGCTTATACCGCCGCGACTGTTCAAGCCGGTCAGAAAAATTCAGGACACCAATCTGATATGTCCTTCTGTCATCAGTCAATATGCAGCGATGGAATGCCTCAAGGTCGGACGATCATTTTACGAATCACGAATTGCCGAAATTGACAAGGTACGCAACCATTTTCAGCAAAGCCTGAGCAGCAATAGCTCAATTTCACATGGCAAACTCCAAGGTGCGTTCTACGCTTTTTTGCATCTTCCAGATCTGGATATGAGCGATATGGATATTGTCAGGTTTCTGATTGAAAAATATAAGGTCGCAGTAATTCCAGGGGTGGCGTTTGGAATCGAAAATTCCCGGTGTATTCGGGCATCCTATGGCGCAATGCAACCGACAACAGTTGTAGAAGGTATAGACCGTCTAATTCAAGGCCTTAAAAACCTTCCAAAGAGTTGAAAACGGTGGATTGAAAATCTAGTGTCTAGTCAATCGACTGATGTCGCCCCCTGTCAACCCGTACCGTTCCAATTGTGTGAGCGTTACGACTTTCGCTCTCCGTCAATATGGCTCCGCTACTTGAAAATACCAACAGGCACGTCTTAAATTTTCACCACTCTTCAAAACATGAAGCGACACTATGCATTGTTTGGCAATCACTTTAGTGAGAATTTGTCAAAGGGTCGCATCGATTGCGATCAAGACTCTAAACTACAGTTCACTCCTATACATATAGACAACGAGTTTCCCTAGTCATGCCACCTCTGTCGCAATCTGCTCGTACTCTGTAGTAACCATTCCATTGAATTTCTTCACCTCCCACTAACAAAAACTTGGGAAATTGGCGCGAAATTCTGGCTAATTCTTCCAATTCTCCACCTTGCGCGAACGTACCCTGAACTCCCAAGTAGTTTTGAATCAATATGATAAATGGTGCTCTGGTTCCATCTTGTTGGCAATACAGGGCATCGAAACTTTCAAAACCATCTCGAATTATGAACAATACAGCGAATCGCTTCGCACCATGTTCATCATCCAAATATTTTTCTCTTTCGTAGACAGCATACCAATTGAACGGATTGGTCGGGTTTGGATAACAACCATGCCGTACCCATCCAGCTGGAAAGAGAACAGCTTCATTTACAGGTTCTCCATGAATTCTTTTGTAACCATCGGGCAGTGGTTGTTTGTGTCTAACATAATCAGGGTTGATCGGTTCGAAGTCACCAGAATCTACATATACATATGCATGTAATACGTGTGCCGGGTTACAAATTCTGAGCGGATGCCCGTCGTCGCCAGACCCAGGATAGAAAAATGTTCTAGCGCTAAAGAAATTGTTGCGATTGAAGTTTAGGCACTCTCCTTCTGCCAACCAGTCTGGGAGTGGTTCTTTAAATTTTGCAAGTGTATTGACAAGTGAAGGCATGATTATGTTAGTCCCTGCTTTTTCTTTTTAGTAATTTTCAAACCGACGTAAACTTATATAAAACACTCAGAACGAAATCAAACCGTGGCGGTGTCTGGAATGGGTAATACCGCCGAAAGACAATGCGGTTTTTGTGGCGACGACGGAGCGGATTGTGGATGTCTGTCATCGGGCGTAAGATTCGGCCCGTCCGGTGGTGTGCATGGATGAGACACCGCTTCAGTTGATCGGCGAGATATGCATTCCGATTGCGGTCAGGTCCGTACACCCGGCCCGGCACGACTGTGAGTATCCGCGCAACGGAACCTGCAATGTAGTCATGGCCACAGAGCTGTTGATCGGCAGTCAAATTTCGAAGGTGACCGAATGGTGGGCGAAGGTGAACTGGGCTGAGTTTCTCAAAAAAAATCGCACAGCTGTACAAGTCGACGGACCGAAACGATCAGGGATGTCAGTGTAGAGGCGACAGCCTAGCAGTTCACGACCGAAGATGCTCGAGTTAGGCTGAAACGCCTTTATCCGACATTACTCGAGTGACTCGAGGGCACGTCTATTTATTCGACATTAATGATACAGCCTGAGACGGGGTGAGTGAAGGCAATCCGGATTCGCGATTTCTGGTTCGATATGAGATAATATGGATTCATCGGTAAGTCATTCATTTTGCGGATTAATTGCAGGGTATATGAGATGGAGAGACGACATCTGTTCGAGCGTGAGATGCAGCAGCGGGCGCTGGAGGAATTTGATGGTCTGGCGCGTATCAGGGCGCTGGTGGACTGGGAGGCGTTTGTACCTTCGCTTGAGGAGATTTTCGGTGTCTCGCATGGCGGTCCGGGGCGTCCGGCCTGGGATCCGCTGGTGATGTTCCGTTCGATCCTGCTGGGTGTGATGCACTCGCTGAGTGACCGCGACCTGCAGTTCATGCTGCTGGACCGTCGCACCTTCAAGCGGTTTGCGGGACTTCAGAGCGATGATCAGGTGCCGGATCAGAAGACCCTGTGGAAGTACCGCGACCTGCTGAGCCGGTCGGGCCGGATTGACGAGCTGTTCGAACTTTTCAAGGCGCAGCTGCGCTCGCATGGCTACGAGCTGACCAGCGGCCAGCTGGTGGACTCGTCGATCGTGGAGGTTCCGCGTCAGCGCAACAGCCGCGAGGACAACCGGACGGTGAAGTCCGGCGAGGTGCCGGAGGCCTGGCAGGACAATCCGAACAGGCTGTGCCAGAAGGACACCGATGCGCGCTGGACGAAAAAGCGCAATCAGAACCACTATGGCTACAAGAACCATATCTCGGCGGACCGGGAGACGAAGTTCATTGACGAATGGGAGGTGACGGCGGCGAGCACGCACGACTCTCAGGTGTTCGTTGAGCTGTTGCCGCAACGGCCCGAGGGCGATTGTCAGGTATGGGCCGACAGTGCCTACCGTTCGGAGGATGCGTTGAGGAAGTTGCGGAAGCGGGGTTACAAGCCCCGCATCAACCACAAGGGCACGCGTGCGAAGGCGTTGAGCGACCGTCAGGATGAGGTCAATCGGGTGTATTCGAAAGTGCGCTGCCGGGTGGAGCATGTGTTCGGGTCGATGACCAATGAGATGCCGCAGCGGTACATGCGCTGTATCGGGAAGACGCGGGCGCGGACCTGGATCGGGTTGCGCAACCTTTGCTACAACATGAGACGGCTGAGCTATCTGCAGCCGTCGTTGTCGGCGGCGTAGGGGAAGCTGTGTCCGAATGGGCGGAATTCAGGGCGATGAGGCTCGGATCAGGGGGTTTTCAGGCCGGATATTGCGGAAAATCGCCTTCGGAGCGGGAATTTTTCGGAAAATGCGGTCCGGAAGCTTGGATTATTTCAAGAATCGGCATCGGACACTCAGGGACTCTCGATATTCAGGGTAAATAGAGGTGCCCTCGAGACTATTGTGATGTAGCGTTCAACCTCCTTTCAGCGGAGGTATGATCTTGATGCTATCAGTAGATCGGAGCACCTTTGAATCGCGATCAGATTTCGGAACAATATCGTCGTTGACAGATACGATAAACGGTTGCTGTTCCGGCAATCCCAAGATGCTCACCAACTGTGCCGCAGTGGTTCCAGAATCGACCTCGACATCCACCAAGTTGCCCTGATTTGGGTTTGGTAGATACTTGGCGAATGTACCAACGAGTTTTACTGTCAATTGCATAAAGCCGAATTCTACAGTCCAAGCCTATTCAATGTCTCTTCTGTTGGTACGCCGTCTTCGTTCCAACCTCTAATCTCGTAATACTCTGGCAACATCTTACCCAGTTCGTTGACCTTGCCTTTGGCTACGCCCGATCTCGCTGGATCATTCAGTAATCTGGGCGGCAACGAGTCATCCGCTTTGGTCAATCCTGCTTTCAGATTGAACTGCCTTTCCAGGTTCCAGATCCGTTCCCCGGTTTCGTAAAGACGCGGAACATTCCAATCGCCTTCGCAGGCCGCATCGATCTGCGCTTGAAAATCCTTGATGCCCCATCCAGATAATGTAAACCAGCAAAGTCCGGTCGAATCGATTATTGAGATTTTGTCCTGTGACTTCTTGCAAGGCAATGCCTTACCTGCACCAGTTTGATCTTCCATATCCGGGCCGAAGACATCATGTTTCATATGACAGGCACCTCTGCTGCTAGTGGCATAACCAAGTCCCATTCCCTGCAACGCCCGCGAGTCGTAGCCGGCAAATTCCTGACCCTTGACCGTCATCGACAGTTCAGGATGTCCGTACTTTTCGCACAACCGTTTCGAACCGAGTCCAAGAACCTGTCCAAAACCTTCATACCTGCCAGTCTTTTCAGCCATCACCGTCAATGCTTCTGCATTGCCGAAATTCAATGGAACTCCATCCGTGTCCTCGTCAGTGATCACACCCATTTCGTACAGTTCCATAGCAGCGGCCAGTGTACCGCCAAACGAGATCGGGTCCATGCCATGCTCATTCATCATGAATCCCGCGAAAGTCAGCGCGTCGATATCATCCACACCGCAATCCGGTCCGAAAGCGAAAGCGGTTTCATATTCAAGCCCACCACTCGCATGCCAGTATTCCGGTCTGTTACTGATCGTAAAGTGTTCTTTGTCGATATGTGATATGCGCCCACACGCAATCGTACAACCGAAACACGCTTTGTTGGTAAGTAGATTGACATGGCCGTTGGGTTTTTCACGCGTCATCGCACCTGGATTAATGTTGTCCACGCCCTCAAATTGAACTTCCTGGAAATTGCGTGTCGGCAAGCCGCCAAATTCCTGCATCATGTCAATCATCGCATTCGTGCCGTAATCGGTGAGTTCCTGAACATCACCGCTCTGTGCGAGTTTTGCTTTGGTTTCCTTGACTACTTCCATGAACCGCTTCGGATTGTCCACCGTAACTCCGACTGTTCCCCGAACAGCGATCGCCTTAAGGTTCTTCGACCCCATAACGGCTCCCACACCCGAACGTCCAGCAGCTCGATGAAGGTCGTTCACCACACACGCGTATCGAACAAGATTTTCACCGGCTACACCGATTGAAGCGACTTTCATCAAAGGATCCTGGTGATGGGATTTCAGCCAAGCTTCAGTTTCCCAGACTGTCTTGCCCCAGATCGGCTCGGCCGAGACAATTTCGACATTGTCGTCGTAGATTTTCAGATAGGAGGGTTCAGGTGATCTCCCTTCAAGAATAAGCAGATCGTATCCTGCGAATTTCAATTCCGCCCCAAATTTTCCGCCGGAATTCGAACACGCGATCGCATCAGTCAATGCTCCCTTCGTTACGACGGCATAGCGGCCGGAAGTGGATGCCATGGTTCCGGTAAGTGGACCTGTCGCGAAGATAAGCACATTTCCAGGATCAAGCGCATCCACAGAAGGGTCCATGTTCTCGTAAAGATACTTGGTACCCAAACCGCGCTCACCAAGATACTGTTGTGCCCAGTCCATATTCAACGGCTCAGACTGAATTTGTCCGTCAGTCAGATTCACTCTAAGTATTTTTCTCTGCCATCCCATCGAACTTACTCTCCTTCAAATTTTCAATTTTCGGCATCCGGCTGATTCTCTGGCGCAGCCTTTATAAATTCCCCCAGTTTTCGACAATTCGCATCAATTTGCACAAGTCTTGGATAATCACTCAAGTCGCATTGAAACCTTCGGGCATTCGCCATCTGCGGTACAAGGCAAACATCGGCCATAGTGGGTGAGTTTCCGAAACAATACAAACCATCATGCCCACTCGCGGTCAAACGGGTTTCCAAAGCTCGGAATTCTTCCTCAATCCAGTGTCGATACCATGTATTGCGCGTCTCATCGTCAAGGTTGAGATTATAAGCCAGATACCTCAGCACCCGCAGATTGTTCAAAGGATGAATATCGCATGCGATTGATAGTGCTATAGATCGGACAAAAGCACGATCGATTTCGGTTTCAGGCAGTAATCTCGGAGTCGGATATTTTTCTTCCAGATATTCGATTATCGAGATTGACTGTGTAAGAATAACGCCGTTAACTTCGAGCACAGGTACCAATCCCTGCGGATTTATCTGCAGAAATTCATCCTGCCGCATTTCTTTCTTACGAAGATGAACAAAACTGTCCTCATACTCAACCTGTTTGAGGTTGAGAGCGATTCTGACACGATATGCCGCAGAACTTCGAAAATAACCGTGTAACTTCATTGAATTGTCTCGCAGTCAGCGGGAAGACAGGGTTAAAAATGAAAATTCATGCAATCGGATTCCACCAACATTATTCAGTATAGATCACCAGTCGTGCCTGTGTCTCAACAAGAATCATTTCTGTCTGTATGAATCGGACAAATTGTCTATCCGATAGCCCTCAAAAATTCATCTGGCATTTCGGAAGCTTTCATTTTACCTGTTTCCCCGTCACGCGTGCCCCAACATCGAATCTCATAACCAACCACGCATAATGCGTCCGATTTGAATACCTTGTGAGTAACGGTAAATGATCTGCCAGAATAGGAGTCGACACAACTCGAAACTATCACTTCATCGTTCCATCTCATCGGACGTTTGTATTCTGCATGCGTTTCAATAAGCGGAAATCCAACGATCCCGTATTGTTCAATCATTTCTGCCTGCCCGAAGCCATGGAATCTCATCATATCGAGACTGCTTTTGTCAAACCAGCGATAAATGTTGGGGTAAAACACGATCCGCGCCGGATCACATTCCCCCCATTCCACTGTATGTTTCCACTCAAATTGAATCACGTTCTGTACCTTCCACCAACTCTCGTAATTTTCCTCGGCTGATCTTTCCGTTCACGGTCCTGGGAAATTCCTCAACCACACGAATCCAGCTTGGTAGTTTAAAATTCGACAGTTGCCGAATCAAATGCTCTCTCATGCGCTCAATCGCACTGTCGACTGCAGTATGATCGGACGGGACGAAAAACAACGCCGGACGTGCCATCCCTGTAATATCCGTCGCGCTCAATACTGTCACATCCGAAGCAATTCCAGACTCCCGTCCGACTTTTTCCACATCACGCAAATGCACCCACTGTCCTGAAACCTTGATCAAGTCATCCTCGCGGCCTTGATGATGCCAGTTGCCCATTGAATCGCAACGATACAAGTCGCCGGTGACGAATTGGTTATCCAACAAGCGCTCTGACGTTTCCTGCTCTCTATTGGCGTAGAACTTGAACATGAATGGATGCGTAATTTGAAGGACAACCTGCTCTGAGATGTCTTCGGTCTCACCGTCTTTCCCGGCGAGCACAGGTATAACCCCCGGTAGAGGCATTCCAACCGATTCAAGTGGAGTGCGGTCCGAATCCCCAGCGAATGCGAGAAACAATGTCTCCGAGCAGCCGTAAACATTGATGATGTGTCTGCCAACTGTACGAAACCAAGCATCCTGAATTTGTGATGGCAGATGCTCGCCGGCTGAAACATAATAGCTGACATCAGATAGACTGCCAAACTCATCCGGTTCCAATTGACCCAACAATCCTCGATAGATTGTCGGAACCGAAAAGACCACTTTCGGCGACTGTGCAACAATGATTCTATGGACCTCGGAAACTGTCACCCACTCAGGATGCAGAAATACAGTCGCGCCGATCATCAGCGGTGCCAGCAATCCATTTGCAAGCGAATACGCAAACGACAGTCTTGAAGTGCAGAAAATGACGTCGCCTGGGGTGATTTTCAGTGTATCTGTGTGAAAATGGCAACAGTCGGTAATATTTCGATGGGTATGCACTATACCTTTGGGGCGACTTGTAGAACCGGATGAATATACCCACAAACACTCGTCGCTTGCGCCTCTCGGAATCGTCTCAAGGGGGAAATTCTCACATTCATCAAGGACGCGTTCTGTCAGTCCAATCAGAACTAAATTTTCAGATACCGAGTCCTGTAGATGTTGGAAAGGATCCAAACATCCTGAATCTTGAACAAAAGCGACCGCTTTGGAATCTTCGACTATGCCACCCAGTTCCTCATTGTCGAGACGTGTGGATACGGCAACAGCAACCGCCCCGATGTTGATCACCGCCAGATACATCGCAACAAATTCCGCGGTGTCGGAACATCTGAATACAACGCGGTCGCCGATATCGATTCCCAACTGCCTAAGTTCAATGCTATCGAGTTGTATATGGCTGGCAAGTTCCGTGTAAGTCCATGAGTCTGTTTCCCACTTCAGTGCGATCTGCGACCCGAGCTCGGAAAGCCGACCGGGGCACAACAGTTGGGCGACGATGTTCATGTAAGAATTCGCAATAGTGAATTTAACAGCCGCGACACGGCTCAACCATTTAGTAATAAATTACTTGAATAATATAATTTATTATGTTGTTATCAATAAATAATATATTGACTATTGGACAAACACAACGGCCATCTGCCCATTTGAAACAGCTCAAACTTACTGGTAAAGGTTCCCGACTCATTTGAATCTATCGCAGTCTCCATGGCATAGCGATAACAGGTTTCAGTTGCACTGCCTGCAGCAACGCGGACAAGAAATGGATCACAACCAGGTAATCGATTTTCCGCCAACCTCAAAACAGCAGAAGATAGTTGCGTGACAATCTGAGTCAACACCTTGTCCAGAGATCTTGAGATTTGCGACTCGTTGCTCCTTCCAACCAAATCTTGGTATGCGTGATTTTCCGCTTCCATCCAATTGGGGTCGAATTTATTTCTTATGTAATCCTCCAGAATTCGAACATCGCCAACGACCTGTATCGATTTGGCAGTGCATCCGAGTCCGTCAAGATGCTGATTTACGAGATGATTGATACTGTCAGATGCATCCATCCCCACGTTGCCGAACCAATCAACCGAATTGAATAAGGTTGATATCTGATTGATTCGATCACTCCGGTCCAATGAGTCCGAATTCGGTCCGAGTTCAGTCACCGCGCAGTTCTCGCCATAACCCCAATTTTTCTTGAACTGGTCGGTCCGAGAAACTGAACAGGTAGGAATCTTCAGTCGCAAAATGTTGTACCTGAACCCAGCTTGGAACAACAAATGTATCCCGTCGCGACCATTCCAGTTTTGTTTCTCCGACTCTTGAAAACCCTGAACCCTCGGTGACAGAAAAAACCGTCGCATCGGTTGATCGATATTTTTCGGTCTCGAAACCTTTAGGCAGCAATTGCATATTTGTCGCCATGGTTGGCATCGCATAGTTACCGGTGACAGGGTTGACGTAACGGGACTTAAGACCGTGACATGAGTCCCATTGATCGGTGACTCGCATTCGATCAAGCGCATCGCGAGTTCTTGTATAGGGATAGTTGAAAACGGGCGAAGTTTTCGAAACTTCATCATAACCTTCTGGGAGCAGTCCCGATCCATATCTGGCGAGCGCATCCCCTTCCGGCCTGGTTTGAGGGAATACATCATCCGGGTATTTCTCAAAAAATGATGCATCAAGAGACTTGACCAGCGGTATGTCCAATCCGTCAAGCCAAACCATCGGTAAATCACTTTCGTTACCATGATCATGCCATGCCCACGATGGGGTAATGACGAAATCCCCTTCTTCCATTATGGTTTTCTCGCCATCAACCGCCGTAAAAGCACCACCTCCTTCAACAATAAAACGGAGTGCGGATTGTGTGTGTCGATGTGCCGGAGCGATTTCTCCCGGGAGTATCAGCTGCAAGCCGGCATACAGGGTTTCGGTAATTCTTGATTCACCCGGCAATCCCGGATTCTCAAGAATCAGTACCCTTCTTTCCGCCTGCATTGCCGTGATCAGCTCACCGGATTCCATAACCAATGGTCGAATATGACTGTAATGCCAAATTGCAGGCCGACATCGACTCTGCGGAGTCGGTGTGATGAGAGAGCTCAATACCGTCCACAGCGGTGCAAGGCTATGGGCAGGAAGCCGTGTGTAGAACTCTTTGAGTTCGGGAGTGTCCGGTACGTTTATCGTCATACAGGCAAATTCGCATTTATTGGTTTGCAGCTGGCAACTCAAGGCCAAAATGTCCGACGATTTTCTCCTGCATCACGTCGACGTAGGCCTTTGCCATATCCTCGTTTGTTCGCTGCTTGATCCCCCACTTCCGATAGATTCGATTATTTTCGGATTGCGGGCGTCCAAAGAATTTATGCATCATTGGGTAGTATCTGTTTACAACATCCTGAACTTCCGCCCTGCGTTCTTCGTCCTCAAGAATTTCAGCAGTAAAGTCCATTCCGAACTGAACATGAAATTTTTCCTCTGGCATGGTCATTCGCGCAAGTTTACGAAGTGGAACAAATGAGCAATGAATCAAATCTTCGACCTGGATGACCTCAGCCGTATCAGCAAGGATTTTAATTACACAAAACTCAGCCCATGTATCCATATCAAACTCGAATATTGACAATGGTTTCTTGTGTTCCGGAGTCATACGCGGCCTTTCAATCCCCAATTGCTCACCCAGTTCACTGAATCGTACGTGATGGCCATACTCTTCCATGGCAATCCTGCAGGTAAGCCACTTGGCGTAAGGAGACGGGGCAAGCGCCACCGCCGGTTCATCAAATACCCGTGCGCCATACAGTTCATTAACTGCATGACTGATCACAATTTTCTCCACCGCAATGCGAAATTCGTCAGGTGCTTCATGAAACTCCTCGACTGTGTTCACCTGTGTACCCGGCTGGATGGTCATAGTTCCCTCTCCTGGTTTATATGGGTGGCTCGTAATTGAAATCTTCCAAGTCTGACCTGAGCGGCACGAATAAGTCCGCAAACTTGCTGTTTAATTTTTCCGCAACGCTGACGGCGTGCCATGAGTCGCCATCAATTTCAACACTGGAAACCGGTCTGGGTTGAGAGAAAAGAAATACCTCGCACCCCCGGACACCGATCAGCTGTCCGCTGATATGTCGTCCGGCATCGGAGCACAAGGCGGCAACTACCTTGGCTACATAATCGGGGCTGATCTTCATTGCTCTCCGCTTGTAAATTTCCTGTTCGTCATTGGCTGGGATGATCGTATCTGTAACCCGAGTCCTCGCGAATGGCGCCACTGCATTGGCAGTGATTCCCGAGCGCATCATATCGAGAGCGACAGCCCGTGTCAGACCCATCATTCCACTTTTCGCGCTCGCATAGGATGACTGGCCGAAATTTCCATAAAATCCGGCGGTCGAGACTATATTGACAATTCTTCCCCAATTGTAGGCATTATTCGGACCGGCAGATTTAGCCTGTTCTCTCAACACCGGAGTAGCTGCTGCCAGAACATGGTAGGCGGCGGCAAGATTTACGCGTACAACCTCTTCAAAATCTTCCGGCCTGGCTTTGAATATGAAATGATCGCGCAAGATCGCGGCATTGTTCACTACAATATCCAACCTGCCCCAGCGTTCAAGTGCAATTTCCACTGCTTTGTGCGCGGACTGTGAATTTGCGATGTCCAAACTGCAACCTTGTGCATTCTCTCCGAGTGAACTTGAGACTTTGTCGACGACCGAACTGTCGGGCTCGGTACCATCAATACTCACACCACTATCCGCAAGAACCACCCGGGCACCATTACGAATGAACTCTGATGCGGTCGCCTTCCCGATTCCTCGTGCTGCGCCGGTAACCAACGCAACTCGCCCTTCCAGTACTTTACCCGGATCGTTCATCCTCACTCTACCAGATCAGCCTCTGTGAAAAAGGGGTCTGCGTGAATGTTCGCGCTGTTCACCCCGATATTCTGCAACACTTCAGTGCAAGCCCGCACCATAGGTGGAGGGCCTGCCAGATAGCTCATAAAATTATCACCTGATTTGAAATCCCGCTCCAAAACTTCAGACAACAAGCCGGTCCTTCTCTCGCTCAATGCATTTGGTTCAGATAATACCGGAATATAACTGAAACTCTCGTATCCTTCGGCTAATTCAGAAAATAGTTCCGCTCGGAATATATCTGATTCATCGCGAACACCATGATAGAGGAACACAGGCCTTGAAGGATTTGTATTTAAAGCTTCAATCGCAACTGGCTGTATCGCCGAGAGTCCCGATCCGCCGGCTACGGTCAGTACCGGTCCCTGATGATCTGACCGACAGTACATGTTTCCATAGGGGCCTTCAATTTCCGCAGTTTCGCCTACCAACAGATAGTCCCAGACAAATGAGCTGACCGACCCTCCTTCAATTCTACGGATATAGAATTCCAGTTCATCGGACTCGAAAGAGGCGATCGAGTACTCCCGCCGCGGATACCCCTCGAACGTAACGTAGACAAACTGACCGGAAGAATAGTCGAATTTATGATTCTGCCCGAGTCTCAATTTGACACTTGCAATGTCGGAGGTCAGTCTTTCGAGACTGGAAACCTCACAGGTAAGTTTTCGTATGGTATGGACTGCATCGTCATCCGGGTCGCACCATGAAACCTCGCAGTCAGACCATGGCACCGCCCTGCAGGCCAATATCAGTCCATTTTCATACTCGTCTTGCGACAAGGCGAATTCCGAATACGGAGACAATTCCACTTCGCCGGAATGAATCCGCGACTTGCAGCCACCGCAGTTACCTGCACGACAGCCATGTGGGTAGTCGATTCCGGCTGCCAGCGCCGTCTCAAGGATCGTGGATCCTATCTCAACCTGGACTGATTGCTCGGATTGGCGGATGTGTACATTGAACATCTAACTGTGGCGATACCGCTGGCTCATCCGGTAGAGTCCGTCCATTTGTTTCGTTGGAATTCGTCGGCTGCAGAAGCGGTTATCTCTGCTTCGTCAGTTGAAATTTCTCTCTTGCGTCCTCGGGACCAACCACTTTCGCACCCAACATCTCGATGATCTTTACCGCCTTTTCAACCAGTTGGCCATTGCTCGCAAACTTTCCGCGCTCAAGATAAAGATTGTCTTCCAGTCCAACCCGGACATGACCTCCGAGTAAAACAGCCTGCGCGACCATCGGCATCTGATGTCGACTGATTCCGAAAGCTGTCCAGTTCGCCCCGTCAGGCAACATGTCACGCATGTTCTTCATAGCCGCGGTAGTCGCTGGAGCACCATATGGGATACCGAGACAAATCTGATATAGAGGCGGCTGCTCGATCAATCCTTCCTGTACCATTCGATTGGCCATCCATACATGCCCCGTGTCAAACACCTCCAACTCAGGTTTCACACCAAGCTTTTTGATATGCTCCGCAGCTCTTCTCAGATGATTCGGTGTGTTGATCATCAACATGTTTCCTTCACCAAAGTTCATTGTTCCGCAGTCCAACGAGCATATTTCAGGAAGCAGACCATCAACGTGGGATACCCTCTCTTCCGGCATTACAAAATCAGTACCGGGCCCCGGGTCGGTCGGCGTCCGGTCACCGACTACATAATCGCCGCCCATGCCAGTCGTAAGATTGACCACCACGTCTACACCGGAACTCCGTACCCGGTCAACCACTTCGTTAAACAGGTCGTGACCGCGGGCGCCGACTCCGGTTTCCGGATCGCGCACATGGATGTGGGTAATCGCCGCGCCTGCGTTCGCCGCTTCAACGCACGCGTCCGCGATCTGCTTGGGCGTGATGGGAAGGTCCGGATGTTTGTCCTGAGTCTCACCGGCACCTGTTACAGCACAGGTTACAACAACTTCTTGATTCATAGTAACTCCATATATTTCAAATTCTTAAATGATTATCTTCGAGTATATTCTTACATATACGCGCAATGACTAATTGTTCAGTTCGGACGCATGGCTTCGCGAGGCAGACGAACAGGAAACTTTGCTCGCAGAATCTCGTCCGTTGCTTCGTCAATATAGCGAGGATAGTGACTGGACAATATTCGCTCTACGATGGCCTGCGATTTCTCTATGACTGTCGTAGAACCCTGCTCCGCCCATTCTTTGGGACTCGTGCGGTCGCCGACCTCAGGATAAACATAGTCTTTCTGCATCAGGTTCATTGTTTGGTCATGACCTAAGAAATGCTTGGGTCCGCCAATACAGACATCGCGCATCACCTCAACTGACATTGTGTCCTCATTCACCTCAATTCCGCGAATTGAGCGGTTTACCGCGCCCAGCATATCATTATCGATCACGAAACCTTCGTAGCTGACACCCAGAAGACTCGCCTGCATTCCGGCAGATTCATACACCATATTGGCACCACTGTGGCCAGCAAGCGATGTTGTATAGCCTTTCTCGAAACCCGACTGCGCATCAGGCACTTTGGAATCCGCCATGCCTGCCGCGATCGATGTCGGCAGGTCGTAATATCTTCCCATCTGACCGCATGCGGCCATCAGGATCGCCTGTTCTCCACTACCTCCACTCATGGCTCCGGTACGCAGGTCGGAGACAAAAGGCCAAATACCGATCATCGCCGGATGGCCTTTACTGATCAGATTGACGTAAACAAGTCCGGCTAGCGTTTCCGCGACTTCCTGAACAACCGCCCCGGCAAGCGACGCCGGGCTGGTCGCACCTGCCTGGCCCGCTGCCAGTAAAAGAATCGGCATACCTGCTCGGACAGTGTGTTCCAGAACATCACACGCATCCTCGGCAAATCGAAGTGGAGGAACAACAAAACAGGATGAGGAGCTTACAAACGGCCGCTTACGCCACTTGTCTTCTCCACCGGCTACGATATGCAGCATTTTCATGGTTTCGTCAAAGTGGTCGGGGAGTACCCAACTGCTGCCCACATGCTTCGATGTCCCCGATATGCAGGCGTAACATGTATTGAAATCCATCTCCCGCGGAATCTCCATGTCCCGGCAAACCAGCGGTCGCTGAAAGAAATGGATATGTTCCATGTTATCAACGATCCGGGCGATGTTGTAAAGATCGAGCAGTTTGGATTCCCGATATTCACGGGTATCGACATCAACAACGTGCACCGCCGCGCCGGCGGTTCCAAAATAGACACGTGTGGAAGTCAGCTCCATATCGTGCTTTGGATCCTGTCCGTGCAGTACAAAGTTTCGGGCGGCATTCGCAATCGTGTCTTCAACCAGCGATCGCGGGAAGGTGAGGCGCCCCTCACTTGTATATTTGCCACCCGCCTTGGTCAACAGCTCGATACAGGAAGGGATCGCCTGTGACAGTCCGATGTTCTCCAGGACATCCATTACGGCCTCATTGATCCGGTCCATCTGCAGGTCGGTCAAAGGCGCAAATCGGCCACCGCGCATTCCGGGTCTGACCGCTTTATCTTCTTCGGCCAATGGTGCGGCTCTCAAAGCCTTTCGCGCCGCCCTTCCGCCAAGTCGTCTAGCTTCCACCATTGTTCTCCACCTCACATCCTATGATTTTCTCTGAAACTTTCCTATCTCAGTCGGTTGATTCGTTGATTATCCCAGTTTTTTCGGCACAATCAACGACAGATAAGCTTGGTGCCATGCCGGCTCAGAGAACGCGCCCCTTCTTCCGTCACATGCACCGTTTCACCCAATGTCATCGCCAACTCATTATCGGAGTCAAAGAGGATCATATGTAGAAAATAAACCATGTTCGGCTCAACGACAACCGGATTGCCTGTGTAGAACATCGGCCAATCCATCCATGTCGGCGCGTATGTGGTACCCAGACTGTAGCCACAGGCATTCATTCGCATCTCCTTATATCCATGATCATCCATTATGCGTGCATGAGTATCGAAAATCTCACCGACCAACGCTCCGGGTTTGAGAGCTTCCTTACAGGCCGAGATCGCATGTTCCGACGCTCTCGACATCTCCACCTGCCGCGGGTCCGGTTTTCCGATCAGAATCGTTCGCATCAGGCAGGCGTGGTAGTGTCTGTATACACCCGCAAATTCCAATGTCAGCTGATCGTCGTCAGAAAGTGTTCGCCTCCCTGTATGATAGCGGCACAGCAACGCATTTTCGCCGGATCCGATGATAAACTCATTCCCGGGATCATCGCCTCCTCCACTGTAAATGGCACCGTGCATTGCGGCCAGAATGTCACCTTCAAACACACCGGCTTTCGATGTGTGCGTCGCTGCATCCAGGGCATCATCAGCAAGTTCCGCGGCACGTTCGACATACCTGATCTCAGCCGGCGACTTGACCACCCGCAGCGCACTCACCAGATCAGATGCATCCTCAAGTTGGCAATAGTCGGAGAGTACGGGTTCAATTCGGCCCCAGAGCTGGGCAGTCAGCCCGTATGCATGAAGTTCGATGCCCAATCGCCTACCTCGACATTGGAAATCGTCCAACATCGCAATCAGGTCGTCGACGGGATTGTGTCCGGCCTGATCCACCCAGACTCGAATGTCCTTTATGGTTGATGTGATCTGCGCCTGGCGCAAATCCGGCAGTCGGGTGAGAAGTGCATATCTTCCACTGACATCCAGATAGAGACACTGAAAGAAACAATAGCCGAACGTATCGTACCCGGTCAGATAATACATGCTCTCCTGACGGAATATCAGTATGCCGTCAAGTTCGTCCTGCTTGAGACGCTCTGTTGTCTTGTCTCTGCGTTGCTGAAATTCCGCTTCAGAGAAAAATATTGCCACCGAACTACCCCCTGCTAATTGATTACTATATCTCTGTTTGCGTGTATTTTATTCTGTATGGAAGTATCGTGATGTGGCTTTGTTTAGGCCATCAAATTGGAGCCTACGTTGATCAAGTTTGTAAATTTGGTGTGATGCCCGAATAGTTACGGATAACCGAAATCGTCAACCAATTACTCCATTAATTTTGGGGAATTTCATAAGGCACCTTCAATCCGTTCATCTTGTCAAAAGAGATTAATTTTTCCTTTTGAAGTCTTCCAACAACTATTCCGGGATGTATATCAATTTTAAATGCAAATTTCTGGACATCGTCAACTGTCTTTAAGCGAAATAATTCCGGTTTGTATCGCTGGGGAACTAGTATGTTTTCAGCCCAGGAATTCGCTTCGCGTTCATGCTCAGATCCCCCTTTGCCTTGATTTTCATTGTCCAGAAAAATAATATTCTTATCGTCGGAGTGGAGTAGCAGATGAGCGGATTCGTGAAAAAAAGTAAACCAAAATTTGTCATTGGTTTTTCCAAACAGTGACAGCTGAATCAGCGGGCGACCACGCGACAACCATCTCGCGACACCACTGACACGTGCTTTCGGTATGGAGGGAACAAATACTAGAACTACACCAGATCTCAGACATCTTTCCTTCAATTGCTCTGAAATTTCAGATAAATCTTCAGTTGTCAGATGTCGAATAGCATGGAGTTGCTTTTCGAATTTCGACTTACTGAAGGGAACCACCTGATTTCTACGATTTGGCCCCCTCCCAATTGCTCGGCAGGAATTTCTCCTTGTCTCAACCAGGCAGTGATCGCGCCAATATTACTGCATTCGTTATCGACGCGCCGAAAATTACGTTGCATCTGAACGTATTGCGATTCCCATCGCTCAGGAGAGCTAACGGCAAAGAATCGCAGTAACTGCCGAACGAAAACCGGTTTTAGCGATTTACTGGTTCGTACTTCAGTTAGAACGCCTGCTTTCTTCAAATCATTCAACGGAAACCTATCAAGCCAACCGATATATTGCTCGTAGGCTTTTTGCGATTCAATTTTTCGTAACTGTGCCCGATAAAGTGCTTCCATCTTGATCCAAAAGTCCTCTGTGGGACCAATTACCAATGCCAGTCTTCGAGCCATATCTGGTGTCAGTGCAACTTTCCCTTTGATCAACTGATTGAGATGCTTGTCAGAGGTATCTAGCCTTGCTGCCAACTCTTTCTGCTTCCAGTTCTTCTCCTCGATGAATTCTGCGATAGTATCGCCGGGCGGTAAAGTCCAATCCGGCTCAATTTCACTTCCATAATCAATCATGATAATCTCCTATATAAACAATCTCTATCTTGGAAACCTGAGACCGATCAATACTTTCATTCTCAAGCAAGTCCTGGTCAGGGATGAATGTCAATCTTTTCCCACCTCCAAATTCCAAAGAGAGTCCCCCTTTCCGATCTCCCGTCAGCGGGTGAGGATTCCCAAATTAAAGGTCTGTTACGGTATTCGCTGTCTTCAATTGGTTCAATCTATTGTGAAGATTTTTGGCACTGCTAAAACCTGGTTTTTTTAGTCGCAATTTATTGTGATTCGCACAGATCGTAATGATTCTTGTCATGAAAATTAATTTCCATAAGAGAATTGCATCTTATCTTTACCATTTAAGTAAAGAATATCGAACTTTCGTCATCAGTAGTTTGTTCTTGTAACCTCTGAGTTTCAAATTTTACCGGGCTAAGCAGACATTAAAAATTGATCCTTTAAGTAGCTACGTAGTTCCTTGACTGGTTAGCATCTGGGCTCCCGGAATTTCGTCGATAGCAACAATTAACCGATAAAAATATATGCAATATAGAGCAAGATAAATAGAGTAGAAATTTTTCAAACTTCGTGAACTTCACTTGTAAATTGCGGGAGAACAGCGACTCTATATATAGCTAGTTTGAAGTATCATTGAAATTTGTAAATCCAAATTGATCTGATCTCGCACGGACTAGTATTACCTTCAGAACCCATCACTGAGATGATTACGCGACTGATACACCGACACAACAAAACAAATTAGCTGGATACACCATGCCAAAAACACTTTCAAAGGAAGCCATCGAGCAATTTCAAAAAGACGGATTTACTCCTGCCATTCGAGTCATGAGTGAAAGAGATGCGAAAGACTATCGAAATCGCTTACAGGCAATTGAAACAGTTCTTGGTGAATTGAAAGGTGGTTACAGACTCAAGTGCCATCTTTTGTACAAGTGGATTGCCGACCTCATTCGCTCACCAGCAATTGTCCAAAACGTGAAAGCCCTTCTAGGCCCGAACCTAATGTGCTGGGGCACTGATCTTTGGCTAAAAGAGGCAAATTCGGATAAATTCGTTTCCTGGCATCAGGACAGCCAGTATTGGGGAATCGACGGCCATCAACTTCTGACAGCGTGGATCGCACTCTCCCCAGCCACTGTGGAAAGCGGTTGCATGCGTATGATTCCTGGCAGCCATCTGGAAGATGGGCTTCCACATGAGGATACATATCACAAAGATAACATGCTGACTCGGGGACAGACGATCTCTGAGGGGGTTGACGAGAGTAAAGCCGTCAATATCGAAGTTGGGACCGGGGAAGCGGTTTTCTTCACCTACCGAATCGCACATGCATCACATCCGAATCGGAGTAGCGACCGGCGACTCGGTATCGCAATTCGATATATATCCACGACCTCGAAACAGCTCAAATCGGATTGGGATAGTGCAACGATGATTTGCGGTGAAGATCTCTACAAGAACTTTATGCACGAACCGGAACCAACGATTGACTTCGATCCGGTCGCTGTGGAGTTCCACAGGAAGTCCAACGAAAACTACCGAAAAATTCTTTACTCTGACACTGACTGGATGACTCACAGAACCTGATCCACATTCAGAATTCACTCGCGATTCGATTTACATGCAATACATTTCAGCAGATCAAGTCCATCAGGCGTGTTCTTCGTATTTGGATCTCGTAAATGCTCTGGAAGTCTTTCACCAAGAGACTCCGGCTGATCTCAAGGATATGCTTCTTTCAAGCTTTCAGGAAGATCCGGATCCGGACAATCATCTTCTGATCCGTGCTGCGTGGAGTCATGGCAACATGCTTGGACTCAAGGCTGCCAGCGTGTTTCCGAACAATACGAGATTTTCTGATTTACCTGCCATCCATGCAATCTATACGCTGTTTGACGGGAAAGATGGGGTACCCACTGCGGTCATGGATGGAACCGTAATGACTTACTACAAGACTGCTGCGGACTCTGCGCTAGGGTCCAAACAGTTGGCGAATCCAAACTTGAAATCAATGGCAATGCTCGGGGCAGGAGCGATGGCACCTCATCTGATACGTGCCCATTGTGCGGTTCATGCTACGATTGATAACGTAACCATCTGGAACCGTACGCCTTCAAGAGCCCAACAGCTCGCAGATTCAATGAACATCGACCATGTTGAAATCAAAGCGAGTGAAGACATCGAATCAACTGTGCGGGAAGCTGAACTGATCAGTTCGGCCACTATGACCATAGAACCGATTATTCGCGGAGACTGGTTGTCGCCTGGATCACATCTTGATCTCATCGGCGCTTATCGACTTGATATGCGGGAAGCGGATGACGATGCGATTCGAAAATCAAAGATTTTCGTGGATTCGAGAAAAACCACGATCGGTGAAATCGGTGAGATCACGATTCCTTTGGAATCCGGTGTGATTTCAGAGTCGGAGATTTTGGCGGACCTGTATGAGCTATGCTCGGGCTCGATCACCGGGCGGAAATCAACTCAGGAAATAACAATGTTCAAAAATGGCGGTGGAGGTCACCTTGACTTGATGACGGCTCGCTATATTCACGATAAAATTCGATAACCTTACTGCGACCTGACTTCCTGAATATTTGATCTGACCGCAGCTCAGCAACGGTAAAACACCGCAATCACTGCACCATGCTCGGTATATGAGTTATGTTCAGTACCAGCCTCCAACCAAACCAAGTCGCCTTTCCGGTACCGATATCCATCGTGATCGACGATTTCACCTTCCAATATCAGGAAATCTTCGTCACCGTTGTGTACATGTCTTGTCGTGGTATGCCCCGGCGGCATACGGTAGACGTGAAAACCACAACCTAACTTGTGATTTTGATTGATTTGGAGAACCTCTCCATCCACTCGACCATCGTCGTCCAACAGCGGTTTGAATTCCCCTACGTCAATATTAACTACCTTTCGCTTGTCTTCTGGAATTGGTTTCATATTTTCTCCCTCATTCTAAAGTGCGAATTTGTTCGTTATCGGACATTGTGTAAAAAATTCTAGCGGAATAGGGAAGGTCGATTTCGATATCACTTGAATCGACTCGCTCAACTTCGACTCTATCTTTGTCATCGATGAATTCAATCACGCAAATTTTAAATTCAGATGAACTCACTTAACTTCTCTTATCTTGGAAAATAGTACACAACTCTTCAATGTACCAAATCCTATCCTTCAGCTTTGCAAACAACCTTGGTGTCATAGCTCACTGAATTTGATTCAATCAACTTTACCGATTTCGTTCAACAGTTTTCCGACACAATAGGTCTACTTCCAAAGTGAAGCTATCGGTAGCGCATAATACTGCTCGCCAAACTGCACGACGTTCTTACCAAGATTAATGACAAATCCACATTTGAATTTTCCTTTACAATCACTTTTCAACACTTCCAGGTTCTTGAAGTTTTTTGAAGAAATTTTGCTAGTGGATTTCACTTCAATACCAACAATTTCACCTCTCGACGATTCGAGCACGAAGTCAACCTCTTGTCGAGAACTTGTCCGATAGTGATACAGACGGCTACGCGTGGTTGAGAAAGTGATCTGTTTGGCTAGTTCGACAGCTACGAAATTTTCAATTATCTTTCCAACCTGTATTCGGTTATTAGAACTAAGAACCGTAGGCTCAAAGTTCAACAGATGCAACAACAAGTTGAGGTCGCACAAGTAAACTTTGGGTGTTTTTACCAGCCGTTTACCGAGATTGCTCATCCAGGCGGGTACCGAAAGTGTTAAGAAAAGACTTTCCAACAATATCCGATATTTCTTGACTGTAATATGATTCAATGATAAGTCTCGCGCCAAGGATGCTTCGTTCAGTAACCCGCCTGTCCGTGTCGCCAACAGACCCAGCATACTTGGCAAACTAGCCAGTTTTTGTACCTCCAGCAAGGTATGAACATCTCTCAAGAGAACAGTTTGAAGATAACTGTTACACCACTCCTGTCGCAGTGCTTTGTCACTAATAGTCAGGAGTTCCGGAAATGTAGCGTGTGTCAGAATCTGCTCCAAATCAAACTCGAATCGGCTACCAAAGCGAACATCACTGGCAAAAACTCTATCAATGAAATTCACCTCTCGGTTTTCATCCAGTTCGAGTGCTGACAGAGGTAAGAGCGAATGCATAGACATCCTTCCGACTAGTGCATCGGAAAGTTGTGGTAGTGCCATCACGCTTGCGGAACCCGTAAGCAGGAATTTTCCGCGACCTCCATATTCGGATTGACGATTTTCGTCGACAACGATTTTCAACGGTCGGAATAAATCAGGCACCAACTGTATTTCGTCCAATACCACATTACCTTCAAGACTACGCAGAAATACTTCGGAGTCACGCTGTGCAGCCGACCGAATTTGTAAATCGTCAAACGTGATGTAGTTCGCTTTGTGGCGATCCTCCGCAATTCGCTTAGCCAAAGTTGACTTACCGGATTGACGGGGTCCGGCGATATAGACAACTGGGAATGTTGTTAGTGAATCAACGATTCTATCTTCAATGGAGCGGTCTATATATTGCAATTGAGGAAATATTCATCTATTTTAGTATACGATAATCTTATATTATAGTAAAAGATTATCGTATATAAGTTTCTTTTCGATTTGAAACGAAGCTGTACCTCGCTCAGAGTTCGGGAAAAACTTCCACTCCAGCTTTAAGTTCATTGTTTGAGATTCTTGCTGTGTATATCGTCTGATATGATCAACCTCCAAATGCAGAATGATCATCTGAACCTGTATAAATTTGATTCCAATCAGATTACTTCTTGAGTACTTCAGGCCAGTTCGCATCGGCTCGTTTGATGTTTCCAGGGATGTCCTTGCTCCACTTCTTACGTATTCGTCGGTTATAGTTCAAATACAGTCGATCATCCACGATCGACCATGCATCAGGGTCGGTTTTCGCAGTGTAATTGTTGGCTACCGCCCATGCGCAATATCCCCCATAAAGCGGTGCCCATCTTTCTGGATCTGACTCGAACAGACTGCGATTCTCGTCGTTGGTGAAACGCCATTTGGCTCCGTTCCATTGCGCAGTAAATTCACTGTTTCCTTTAACGGGTTTCTGTTGCTTGTGGTAAGCAACAGCATCATATCCATTGATCGCAAACTCACCTCGGCCATTAAATACAGGCGGTTCTGCAGCGAAGCATTGAAAGGAGACTATAAGCAAGCCGATAACTATTAGTGCCGACCTGGAAATTCTGGTAACCAAGTTCATGTAATTTTCCTGTTGAGACGATAGTGTTTTGGTGGTTTCGCTTGTTCCGAAACAAACACACACATTTTAGCGAAACTCTTGAGACTGACGGAACCGAAATGAAGTTCGAAGAATAAGGGGAGGGTCTTCTTTATGAAAATATTCTGAATCTAGTGTCCCAAGAGTTGGATGTTTGCCCGAATATTCTTTTGTACAGGCAGACTGATATCTTGTAAAGATATGTTATCGCGCCAACGCAATCGGAACAGGATGAACTGAAAGGGATCACCCACAAGGATTCGTACCGGGCGAAATTTGACTGGCAATTTACTATGAAAAAATGATCGACCGCGATCCAACCAATCTCGAAGCGTTTGGTGATATTCCGGATCGCGCGTACACCTGAGCAACCAGGGATTAGATCGCGATGCCGGCCGGCATCCGCTACGGCATCCAGTAAACGATCAGGTATTCAACCCGCACTTGCTGAATCGCAATGTCTGCATCAGTTGCCATCCACCCAAAAAGTGCACGATATCCTCAATCAGGACTACGTCACTCCTGTCGGCCGCATCACTGTACCTGCTGTTATCCGCGCCCTTCCTTCGGAACCAGTCGCAGATGTCGCGGCACGGCCCGCTGTAGGCTGCCGCTCGTACCATGATCACCGCACGGCATGAAACCTCTGGGTGGCCGGGTACACTCGAACACACCATCCGATACATCAATCAGGTGAATGCCTGACTTCCACACCTGCTCACGCTGCTCCTTGTCGATTTCAACCACTGCAAGAATCGGATACACCTCCCTTGACTCAAACTCGGGCTTTTCAATGCGAAACATCCTGACCAGTCGCCACACCTGATCCAGATGCTCAGGCTCAAACTTGCTCTTGACCTCCACCACATAGGCCGCACCGGTGCCGTTGCGGGCGACACCCCAGCCATCCAGCTGCAGGTTTCCGCGCTCGTACGACTCCATGTAGTCGGCATCGAAATACTCGTCCAGAATCCGCCGGATGGAGGGTTCCGCAAGTGCCTCGGTGTAGCTTCCGAACTTGTTGTTGTGTCCGCCGATCTGCTTGCCGTGTTCTTTCGCCGTCGCGGCCAGCTTCGTAGCCGCCGCATTCACCTTTGCAATTTCTTTCCTGAGTTCCTTCCACTTCTTTTCAGACTTCTTACGCCTTTTGGCGGCACGCTTATCGGATCGCTTTCGCCACTCTTCGGACTCCTTACGCATCTTTTCCGTTTCCGCACGCATCTTTTCCGTTTCCGCACGCATATCAGCGGCACGCTGATTGATCCGCTCGGTCTCCGCGCGTATCTCCCGAATCCTTTCCTCAGTCGTCATGTTTTCCTGTTCCAGCAATTTCGCCATCTCGATAATCGTCTGATATGCCCGTCAGCAATGTCCAATCAAATTTTCAATGCATGCGTCCGGTCTCAATGATACTACGACACTGTGATATGATCGACGTCAGGTTGCCCAGCAGGTCGTATTTTCGATTGTCATCCGTTTGAACATTGGAAATGTATATAGCGACTGCCCGCCATGCAGACTGTCGCTTCGTGGGCTCAGGACTGAAGCGATGAGGTAAGTCAATCGGGAATTCGCCGCCTGACAGTCGGACCGGCACCGTCTGAGCACAACAACAAACGAACAATCCGCAACTGCCGGTGCACGCTTCACAATGACGAAACCCTACGACGCTAGTTAAATGACCGTACACGAATTAGCTAAGTGGATCGTACAAGCGACTCGGTGCTCCCACAGAAGGGGCTACTAAAGATAGTTTTTCAGCAAGCTTTTCCAGTTGACTACTCGAATTCCCTCTTTCGAAATAAATTCCTGAAGATCAAATTGATGAACCTGTATTGCATCAGTTTCAGGGAATTTGGACTTGAAATACTTCAGACTTCGGGAGATATCTCTGTATTGAAGTTTACATTCGATTGCACAAATTGGTTGTCTGTTCTCAGTAACGATAAAGTCTACTTCTCGACCGTCAATATCCCGAAAATAGGTCAAGTCGAGATCACGACCTTCATGGTCCTGTTTAAAATGAATCCACTTTAGGATATGACTCGCAATCAGGTTTTCAAATCGAGCACCTTCATTCTGTACATCTGCCCAATTGTATTGGTAGTGCTTCTGTTCCTTCTTTACAGCTCTGAGTCTTTCAGACCCGAATGGAGACAACCGATAGATCAGATACATCCGCTCGAATATATCCAGCCACTTGGCCACCGTCTTATGCGCACAGTTCAAGTTTACCCGAAGTGCGTTGATCGACAGTGGATGACCCACCAATTCAGGCAATCGCAGTAGAAGTAACTCCATAGATGACAGTTGTTGTGTAAGTTCCAGACTTCTGATCTCTTCATTCACTACCGTGCTTCGGTATTCGCGCATCCACCGCTCAGCTTGTATCTTTGACTGAGAAAAGAATGGCTCCGGAAATCCGTCGAGTGTCAGCAGACTCTCAAAATCCGATTGCGAATCAATACAGAGTTCACCCGCAGACAGCGGATGAAGTCTGTAGTAGTGATAGCGACCCTGCAATGAGTCGCCAGAATAATGGTAGTAGTCGAGTCTCGCACTTCCAGTGACAAGAAATTTCTTATTTTCAAAGTTCTTGTCGTATAGCCCCTTGACGTAATTTCTCCAATCCCTGAATTTGTGGATCTCATCGAATATGACAAACGACTCGACTGGAGTATTTTGCCTTAGAACAAACTCTCTATCCTCTATATTGTCCCAATTCAGAAAACGATGCTGCTTTGGCGCAATATTGAAAGAAAGTGTGGTTTTCCCAACTTGTCGAGGACCGCCAATGAATACCATCTTGCGGTTCAGGTCTTCCAATACCGGGGATTCCAAATATCTTTTCATACGATGAATTTACAAGATTATTCTATACAGGTCGAAAATACACGCTATCTATTTTGACACCTATTGAAAATACCCGATATTATTCGATGGATATAACAACAATGCTTTATGAATAAAAACCAATCGGACGCAGATAAACCTGGGGAAGATCTGTTTTAAATCTGAAATTCCATCTGTCGGCGAACACGCTCGCGCCATGCAGTCAGGACACCCGCAGCACCGATCAACGTCATCCCGATAATACCATTGGTGGTAGGCAAGGTATCGAACAGAGCCTTACCCCAAAATGCGGCAAAAAGCAGATAACTGAAATCCAGCGGAACGAGCCAGCTACTCTCCGCGGTCTGGTATGCCCTGCTCAGGCAAATGTTGCCTATGAGATTCAGAATAGACGTAACAACGGCGAATCCTACCACAACCATTGTCAGTAACGGCCAACCAATGAATACAAAAGGTGCGCTTTCCTGCACTATCATAGGCAGAGGAAATATCGTCAACACCACACTTCCCAGTATTCCGGATATCAGGAAGGCTACTGCCACAGCGAAAACCATCGCCAAGGTGTTTTCCCATCGACAGGCACGACGAATGGTAAGAATGTTCAAAGCGTAGAAGAATCCCGCGAGAATAGGAAGGCATTGCAGTATCGTGAATCCGTCTTCCCACGGAGATAGCACAAGAGCCGTACCGCCAAATCCCACAACCAAGGCACCCAATCGCCAGCGCCCCACCCGTTCACCGAGCACAGGTCCGGCCAACATTGACACAAAAAGAGGATAGGTATACAGACCCGCAGCCATCTGAGTCAAAGTCAGGTACGGCGCACCCCCAAAGAAGCAGAACATGCAAAAGGTCATCAATAAAGCGCGAAAGTAGACTGCCCCAGTTCGCTGAGGAATCAGCAGGTACAATCCACCTCCACCAATAGCCAGCACGATGGCGAAGATGAAATTTCCGCCTGCCCTCAATGCCTGGAACTGCCAGTACGATGTCTGAGATGAAATATCCTTGAACAGCGCGTCCTGTAATGCGAGAACAAACACACCAATAAGCAACAACGAGAGTGCTGTGACTGGACGGTCTCGTGTGGGATTGCCAAAAAGTGAGCGCATAGGTTAGATACCGATCGATCCATGCAGTAAGCTAAATGAATATTCGAACCTTTTTCCTATTGCTGGGAGCGATCAATTGTTTCCGCTACTTTGGACATTAGTGTGCATGAAAAAAAATTCCTTGATGGAACTGTCAATTTGACCAATGACGAGATGCCTAGAGAATTCGCTTAATTCGTTTGTCAAGAATCTATGTCTTGTCACCCAAATTCCTGGGAACTGCCAATGGAAAAGCACTTCGATAATATTAACCCAAAATCGTTTGGAGACTGAAGAGGTATGACTGAGGGATTTCCGAATGAAAAGAGACAAACTAAACCCAAACAATGAAGGTAAAGAGAAAATCGCAGATCGACTCGCCAATTCTACCCAATGTGAGTACTGATTTTTGAAATTTCTGTCCGAATTTAAATCAATTTCAGCCTTTCTAGTTTGATCGTACAATTCTTTCTGATACCGATATAGCCATCATCTCCGAATTACTCGACCGCATCATGTACTGGCGCAGATTTATTAGTCCCGTATACACTTTGTTATCTCCAATGTAAATCAACTTCAAGGTATAGATGTCGGATGAGTCTATTGCTCAAGTGATAATCAAATTTTAGACAGAATCAGTGCTTGATAGTGGGGGAAGAAAGCTGGGTATCAGGGAATATCATGGCAACAATATGGCGCAAATTGAACAGACCGAAGGCAGACAGTAAAGGTATCGTCCCGAATTGTTCTGTTGATAATATCTATTTCCAATATAAGCGTAGAATTATCCATCGCAAAATTTCCTGATGTCAGTTTGTCGAATTTTGTACCCAACAATAGCCTGAGAACCGATTAGACACTTAAAGCTAAAACTCCAATATTTCAGAATATGAACTGAATATAAAGATCAATTAGAAGGATTCGTTATTCTGACTCAAGACTCAGTATTTTTCCGATACGATGTCGGTGTCGTTTGACTAGGCGGTTGATAACAGGGTAAACCAACTCTTGGAACTGAATTCTGATGGTGTGCGAAACGAGTACAATCATCTGCCCTATAAAGTTTGTCTTCCTCAATTACTTTTTTCTTGTTTGCGGTGAGGTACCTGCGTAATTTTTGCGCCCGATTTCCCAAAGACTTGTCATTATCGAGCGCATTTCGAAAGCCTCATTGGCCATTAGGCGAACCCAAACCCCACAATCGTTGGGCAGCATTGAAACTCCCCCATATACTGCACGATTGGTATCTAACACGTTCTTTAACGAATCACAGAATGTTTGTGTCAGATTGTCGGGGCTGAGAAATATTACAGTTCCGAGTACTGCGTAGTCTCCCATTACACCAATGCAGTGGTTGAACATCCCCTCTCCGTCAATTTGGTATCTATCCAGACACAGTAGATTTCCCTGCAAATCCTCAATTCGAGTCTCATTTAGAAATTCACCAAACTTCTTGCCATGATTTTCTGGGTCGTGTACCAGAAATGCATCGGATAGGATAATCGTCGCCGTAGGATGCATGCTTACTAATACCTTGGCACGCAAATGAGACTCTGGAAATAGAATCAAAGGATCGGGAAGATACTCGATGTAGCTGCTTTCCTCCGCTTCAATTGACACATACTGTTCTGCTCTGCCATTTTTCATGCTATGAACTATGGTAGACGCCTGCGTGGTTACATGCGCGTGCGATTCAGGCAAGGAATGGAACACACTGAATAAGCGATCACCTTCGAATATGCCGCCGGCACATGATTGCAGATAGATGGTTGCCAATCCAGAGGGTTTCGTATCCACGTACTGTGCGCGGCACACGTGAAACGGATAGCGACAATATTGATCTCGAATATAAGTTTTCCCATCAGGCGATAAGGCAAACTGCAGCTTCAAGTCTACCGCCTGACACCCCGAATTCGCAATCGTAGCTTTGTTCAACAAATCAGAGAAACAGCACGTCGTGAACCAACTGGTCCATCAATTCTTCCAAACCTTCTCCTGTTGCGCAGTTGGTCAGCAGAACTGGCTTACCATTACGGATCTCGCTGCCTTCAGTAACCATTCGATCAAGATCCGCACCGACATATGGCGCAAGATCAATCTTATTGATAATCAAAAGATCCGAGCGAACTATTCCCGGTCCTTTTTTTCTCGGAATATCGTCACCGTCAGCCGCATCAATCACAAACATCCAGTAATCGACCAAATCGAGTGAAAAGGTGGAGGCAAGATTGTCGCCTCCACTTTCGATCAGGATCGCGGAAGCGTTGGGAAAACTCTTGGCGAGCAAATCCGCAGTTTGTATGTTCATAGTCGGATCTTCTCGAATTGCGGTATGTGGACACGCACCTGTCTCAACCGCCTTTACACGGTTCGGATCGATTAACTGACTTCGTTGCAGTCGTTCCGCATCTTCTTTCGTGACCAGATCGTTGGTAATGACCACCAGTTCAAGATTCCTCGCATGAAAGATCGGAATTAGATTTTCAATCAATGCGGTTTTCCCTGACCCGACCGGACCACCGATACCGATTCGTGCTGGTGCTGGCAGTGAACTCATCGTCTTAAATCACCTTAACATGTAAAGTTGGGCGAGAGGTAACTTGCTCGCAGGCTCGCATGTTGCCAGTTTGCCGTTCACAAATACATCAAACGTTTGCGAATTCACCTCAATGTCTGGACAGATCGAATTGTGGAGCATGTGCTGCTTGCCCAGTTTCCGTGTACCGCTGGTCGGTACCAGTTTCTTGGTCAGGTTCAGCTTTGTCTTAAGATCATTCTGTATCGCCAAAGGATTGACAAAGGAAAGACTCAGGGATTTTTGCGCCGAGCCGAACGCCCCCCATTGCGGGCGCATGATTATCGGTTCACAGGTCATCAAGGATGCTGCACTGTCACCCATCGGTGACCAGGCAATAAACCCTCCTTTTACGATCAGTTCTGGTTTGATCCCAAAGAATCCGGGCCGCCATAGAACGACATCGGCAAGTTTGCCGGATTCGAGAGACCCAACATACTGGTCAATGCCAAATGTGCGCGCAGCATTGATCGTATACTTTGCGATATAACGCTTGATTCGCTCGTTATCTCCCCGATCGGTTTTTTCTTCCTCCAGTCGGCCGAGCTGATCCTTCATTTTTGAAGCGAGTTGCCATGTACGGCAGATAACCTCATTGATCCTCCCCATCCCCTGACTGTCAGATCCGAGCATCGAGATGGCACCCATATCGTGCAGAATGTCTTCAGCAGCAATACTCTGGGAACGAATACGGCTTTCTGCGAAAGCCACGTCTTCAGGTATCGATGGACTCAAGTGATGGCAGACCATGGTCATATCCAGATGCTCATCAAATGTATTGACTGTAAATGGATTCGTAGGATTAGTCGAGGATGGCAAACAGTTGCTGATGCCAGCGACTTTGATAATATCGGGCGCATGTCCACCGCCCGCACCTTCCGTGTGATACATATGAATCGTTCGACCATCGATCGCAGCCAACGTATCCTCAACAAATCCACTTTCGTTCAATGTGTCTGTGTGAAGTTGCACCTGGAAATCCAGTTCATCAGCCACGGAAAGGCAGGTGTCAATTACACTTGGCATCGCACCCCAGTCTTCATGAATTTTCAGCCCGAAACAGCCTCCTTCGATTTGGTCGTATATCGATTGCGGCTTCGATGTGTTTCCTCGACCCAGAAAACCAAAATTGATCGGCCAATGCTCGGCTGCCTGTAACATCTTGCCGACATTATTCGCGCCTCCGCAGTCGATTCCGACTGTGATCGGGCCGAGAGAACCACCCAGCATTGTGGTTATGCCGGAGCTGATAGCGTGCTCACACAGTTGCGCGCTATCGAAATGGACATGCACATCAATTCCACCCGGAGTTGCGATCAGTCCCTCTGCATCCCGTACAGTGGTTGCGGCACCACAGATCAGATTACTGTCCACGCCATCCATTGTCTCCGGATTCCCGGCCTTTCCGACCCCAACGATATTACCGTCCTTTATCCCGATGTCGCCTTTCACGATACCAAGAATCGGGTCGATCACCAATGCATTGCATAAAAGCATGTCAAGCGAACTCATGGCACTGTCATAACCCGGCTTTAAGCCCAAGCCGTCCCGCAGTGTCTTGCCACCACCATGCAAACATTCGTCGCCTGGTACGGCATAGTCATGTTCAACCTCCGCCACCAGCGAAGTGTCTCCCAATCGAATCGCATCTCCGGTCGTTGGGCCGTACATTTGTGCATATTCCTTTCTTGTCATTTTCGCCATGATTACGCCCCCTTGAAATTTCTTTGTCTGGCGCGCTGCAAAGCGTCCGCCTTATTGACATCATTCGCTACGGAACCATTGGTGAGGTCATTTAGTCCATACAATTCCTGAGTCCCACCAAATCGGGTGAGTGTTACCTGTTTCGAATCTCCCGGTTCAAACCTTACCGAAGTGCCCGCCGGTATGTCGAGACGCATGCCATATGCTGCTTCTCGATCAAATTCCAGCGCCCTATTGGTCTCGAAAAAGTGATAGTGACTCCCCACCTGAATCGGACGGTCTCCGGTATTTACGACCTTTATCGTTGACTTTTGCCGGCCTGCGTTAATCTCCAGTTCACCTTCTCGGGGCAACAGCTCGCCCGGATTTGACTGATCGGATTCTTTGATATTCTTTTTTCCGGGCCGGATTGGATCGTGAACAGTCACCAGCTTGGTTCCGTCCGGGAATGTTCCTTCAATCTGGATCATGGGGATCAACTCGGCGACACCCGGCATAACATCATCCGAGGTCAATATTGTGGAGCCATAAGAAATCAGGTCTGCCACCGACTTTCCCTCTCTCGCTCCCTCAAGAATTTCATCGCTGATATAGGCAATGGTTTCCGGATGATTCAGTGCCAAGCCCTTTGCCTTTCGTTTGCGGGCCAGTTCCGCAGCAGTGAAGATAGTCAGTCTCTCCATTTCAGTCGGTGTTAGTAACATAGTAAGACCTCCATAGATTTGGAAAAGAGTTCAGTTTGCAAAAAGGCGACAGGTCAAATCGACCTGTCGCATCGTATAAATCTCCTGCCCCGGCGTAAACGCATACATGGCGTCCATATCCGCTGGTGGACAACTCACCAGCTCCTGCACGGTATCCACGGTATCTGATAGTATTTTCTGCGCGGCGATATGACCGATGACACCGAGTCTCAAGGCGGCACTCACCAAGCCGTTGCTGAATGTATAGGCAGACATCAATGAAATCGACGCTTCAGTAAGTCCAAGCCCACGCCACATCAATCCCTGTACAACTACGTTGTGGCCAAATGCCTGCGATCGGGCTACCAGAGCCCCATAGTCTTCGGCGTATTTTGTATTCAGCTTGATATGTACATCCAGCAGACCCCGCCCTACTCGAATTGACCCCGAGCGAGACGATGCACAAAGCGTCTGGGCATCAACCAGCGCGTCTATGTCTGCGACATCCTTCAAATTGTCAGCACACCGATGTGCAGCGACCAGTGCAGGGCGGTCAAAATTTTTCCAGCGATGGTTTAACTGGCCGAAAACAAATTGGCTGACGTCGTTTGCAGATTTAACATGCCCTTCAGACACCAGCGTCTCCAAGCCTCCTGAAATAGCATTGGCGCCACTTGGAAACAGACTGTCTCCATGCTGCAGAACAGTGAGCAATTGAGCAGGATTAGTTTCTTCTAACAACTTTGTCAGTTTCAATGAAAGGCCTCAGTCGGTCAAGATAATTCTGAATCGGACCTTCTACAGCAATTCTAAGGTGCGGGCCGTCAAATTTGACCCGCCAATGCAGATTGCCGACGAAATACCCTAGTTCAATTGCGGTCGGAACGTCGCATGGTTCCAGGCGCAACCATTTTTCTTCTTTCATTTTGATCACACACGCCTGGTCATCATTCAAAGCAATTACCGCACCATCAGACAACTCGAATTCTCGGGAAAAGGCAATCAGGTATTCATTACCCTTGTCCGAGGTTACGCGTAGCCGACGTCGCTTCATATCTTCCTTTGCCAAAGTAACGTACTCGACAGCGTCTCGATGCCGCAGGCTATGCAGCCTCTCCGATAATTCCGGGTCGCTCGAATAGCCAACCAGTTCAGTAATCGTTTGAATCATATCAATTAAGGCTCCACTTATTGTCTTTCCTCTCTTACAAATGTCTTCAGAAGACCAGCAGGAACATCATCTTTCCACCCTTTTACAAAAACGAACGGGATGATCAGAACTGCAAGCGTCAGCAGGTATGGCAACATCAACAGAAAATAGACAGGTATGTCTCCGCCCAACGTCTGAATTCTAGGAATAATTGCTTCAGTTCCACCGAAAATCAATGCCCCAAGAATCGCAGGAAACGGCCGCCACCTTGCAAAAATAGCAAGTGCGATGGCGATCCAGCCTCGACCCGCGACCATGTGTTCAACCCAAATCTGTCCCGCAGCGAGTGACAGGTATCCGCCAGCAAGACCGCAAAGCAATCCACCAATCAAAACCGCTGAAAACCGATAGCGCATCACGTTAATGCCGGATGAATCGGCTGTAGAAGGTGCTTCACCGACTGCACGAAGGCGCAGTCCAATCAATGAGCGGTGATTCCCCCACCAAACAGCCAATGTAATCAGTACGGTTGCATATACCAGTAAATCCTGCCCTAAGAAAATTTTGCCGATCCATGGTAAATCAGACAGCCAACCCATGGATATGCCCTCAAATCCCTGAATGGGTCTATGGGTAAATGAATGTCCCATCACACCCGAAATCCCCAGCCCCATGGCGACGGTAATGAGACCCGTCAATACCTGGTCAGTCCTGAAGAATACAGTCGCAATTCCGAATACAGCAGCAAGTAAAACGCCAGCCAACATCGCTACGATCACCGCAAGCCACAACGGCTGCCCGCTCAATACCACTACGACACCGGAAAATGCACCGACAGCCATCATCCCTTCTGCACCAAGATTCAAGATTCCTGCCCTGGCGGTAACGATCAATCCCAAGCAAGCGAGTAAGAGTGGAGTCGCATATACCGGCGTATTGACCAGCCAGTTAAAGACAAACTCGCTCATGACGTGGCCTCGGTTTTACGTATGCCGATGTTGTACCGACTGAAGAACTCGACAATCAGCAGCGACAGTAAAATCACGGATTCGAGTAGTACCACCGTAGCGTTGGGCAGCCGATAGAATACCTTCAGTGTCTCACCAGCTGTATAGATACCGGCAATCATGAGTGCGGCGAACAGCACTCCGATCGGATTAAATCGAGCGACGAAGGCAATTACAATGGCAGAGAAAGTAAAGCCTTCCGCGATATTGATTGTCAGCCTGTACTCCTGTCCAGCGACAATCACCAACCCGGCAACACCGGCCAGTCCACCTGAAAGAATAGCGGCAACTACAACCGTTGCGATCACCGGCAATCCCGCCGCTTTCGCCGCCAGTGGATTGGCACCCACTGCATTGATCAAATAACCAAAGCGGCTGATACTCATAATCCACCACCAAATGAAACCTGCAGCTATGGCTATCCAAATACCACTGTGTAGGCGACCCCAACCGACCAGCGCCAATCTTTCAGTTTCCGGGGTATACATGGGTGACGCTGGAAATCCTGAACTCGGATCGCGCCAGACTCCGAAGAGCAGATTCTGTACAAGCAGAAATGCGACATAAGTCAGTAATAAGGTCGTAATGATTTCATTGACCCCATATCTAAGTTTCAAACCTGCCGATATGCCGATCCACAAGGAACCCGCCAGCGCGGCAGCAAAAAACATGAGCAATAATCTAATGTTTTCAGGTCCAATGTCATAGGTTGCCACCCATGTCGCCGCAATCGTACCCATCCACATTTGACCTTCGATGCCAATATTCCAGAAGTTCAGCTTTATTGCCGCGGCCGCCGCCAATCCAACCAAGGCCAATGGAACGAATGCGGTCAAAGTCAGAATAAATCCACTTTTATCCAGAAATATAAAGACTACATACTCATTCACAATTTCGCGAAACGGAACGCCGAAAATCATCAATATCAATGTGCAGCCAATGAGTCCGGTGAAAATTCCCAGACAAAAAGTCGAAATACGAAGCCAGACTGGAATTTGCTGACGAGAAACCAGATAGATGCGATTAAGCATGTCCCAACATCAACTCCCCAATTTTTTCGCGGGTGATTTCACTGGTCGGGCGTTTTTCAGAAATTTTCCCCCGACTCATTACGCTGACAGAATCCGATAGTGTCAGGATCTCTTCCAAATCGTCACTAATCAAAATGCACGCTGCTCTGCGGTTCGCAGCCTCTACAATCAGCCCATGAACTGTGTTGCAAGCATGCACATCCAGGCCGCGCGTAGGAGAATGGGCGACCAAAACAGATAGTTCAGAATCAAGCTCACGCGCCAATAACAATTTCTGGGCATTGCCTCCAGAAAGTAACCGTGACTTGGTTACCGCCACACAACCTAAAATTTGATAAGATTCAATCGTTTCATTAACATCGGTTTTCATGCGGTTCCGATTCACACGAATCCAGGAGCCATAAACATTGTTTAATATTTTTGTGATGCCATAATTTTCGTAGGCTCTGAAATCTGGTATCAAGCCGCTTCCGAAACGGTCCGAAGGGACGAACCGCATACCTCGGTCGCGAAGCGCTTTGACACCAAGGTGAGATATATCCTCTCCGTCGATGAAGATCTTACCTTCGTCAATGGGCATCAGTCCCATCAATGCATCGGCAAGTTGAGGTTGTCCGTTCCCGCCGACTCCGGCAATACCGTAGATCTCACCAGCTCTTACATTGAGATTCACGCCATCAACCCCTACTCCACCGGATGGATTACTGACTTTGATATCCTCAATGACATAGCGAGCGTCACCGAATTCGCGGGATTGTGATGTCATCTGTTCAGCAGACTCGCCTACCATCGCTTTAGCCAGTTTTTCTCGCGTCATCTCGGATGTCCGCACTTGGCTTAGAATTGTTCTTCCCGCGCGCATGACTGTCACGCGATCCGAATATTGGAGTACCTCACGAAGTTTGTGAGTAATCAATATCACGGCACAATCAGCGGCAGCCATTCTCCTCACCAATGTCAGTACGTTTTCTGACTCTAAATCCGTCAGCACAGCGGTTGGCTCATCCAGTATCAAGATTCTCGCACCGGTAAGAAGCATTTTGAGAATTTCCACCCGTTGTCTCTCAGCGATGGATATTTCTCCAACAACCGCACGAGGATCGATTTCAAGTCCCATATGTTCGGATTTTTGTTTGATCACCTTGGCTACTTCATTGACCGAAGAAACACCTAAGGTTTCGCTACAAGCCAGGAGAATGTTTTCCGAAACTGTAAATCGATCAACCAGTTTGAAATGTTGATGCACCATTCCAATTCCATGATTGATCGCATCAGCGGGTTTTGAAATTGAAATCGGCACCCCGCTCACGGCAATAGTCCCTTGATCGGGTGAATACAGACCACAGGCGACGTTCATTAATGTCGACTTACCCGCCCCGTTCTCACCGAGTAGCGCATGAACCTCGCCCCAAACCACTTTTATTGACGCGTCTGAAAGTGCAGGACGACCATCAAACTGCTTGCTGACTCGTGTTAACTCTAATGCAATTCCTTGATTGTCCATGATAAACATTACACCTTTGGAGCAGTTTCACTGAATATTCGCCATTGGGTATCGGCGGAGACACTTTGAGTTGGCTTCATACTGATGCGATACAGTCTACCGAATTTGCAGTTTGGTGAATAATTGGAGTAACGTGGTCGCCGCGCAAAGTCGTGACAGCATGACTACCAGTGTATCCGGTCGACGGATTTCGCAGACGTGAAACGTTTCCACAGGCATATAGGCGGCACACGCAATGTCCATACATGCTTACGATGTCAGTATGAAACGTCGGATGCCGCAAAGCTTTTCCGAGTGTTCCCGGCTATCTAGTGATGGATGGGGCAGACACCCTTGCTGGACATAGCCTATCACTTTTGAAGTCCACCCTGACAGACGCAGACGAATCTCGCCAACTCCTTCAAGCATGGACAAAGCAAAGATGAACCGGGGTGGCCGACAGCAGTATGTATGCGGAATTGTAACGTTGTCGCGTCGGTCACCCCGCCAATCGGTCTTATTGAGCCGGCATTGATCCGATCATTCCCTGGATAAAGTAATCCATACCCCATAGACCATCATCGCTCAATGTTTCCCCTTCTGCCACAGCAACGCTACCGTCCTGCTTTAGTACAGGGCCATCAAAAGGTGACAGCGAACCAGCTACCATTGCAGCCTCAGCATCTGCAATTTTTGCTCTAACGTCATCTGGCACGTCGTCTGCGAGCCCGGACAAACCGATCATCCCTTGGTCAATTCCAATAAAGGAACTTCCTTTACTGGCCCAAGTCCCGTCAATCATTTCCTGAATACTCGGGAGAAGATGCGCCTCCCAGTTGAACACCATTGATGCGACATGTCCATTGGGTGCAAGGTGCGACATATCATTTTGAAAACCAACAAATCTTACGCCAGCTTTCTCTGTGGCCGCAGGAACGGATGCGGCACTCAGATTTGTTGCGATTACATCTGCTCCCTGTTCAATCATCGCTTCGGCTGCCTGGCCTTCCTTTACCGGATCAAACCAAGTATTGACAAATGAAGCGATAACCTGAACATCCGCATCAACGGCCTGTGCGCCCCTCAGAAAAGCATTGATATCCCAGTTCACCACCGACAGTGGAAAACCCGCAACCATGCCAAGTTTTTTTGATTTCGAAACACTCGCCGCGGCCATGCCCGCGAGATACCATCCTTGATACGTACGCGCGTAAAAACTTTCGAGGTTATCTGCCATTGTTTCACCGGCGGCATTCATGAAAGCTACATTGGGATAGTCCGCCGCGGCCTCAGCGAATGCCTCGCCATAGTCCCAAGCTGTACCAATGATGATGTTGTAACCGCGTTTGATGTATAGATCGATTACCTGTCGGGTTGTTGTCTTGTCACTTGAAACATCTTCCGTATAGGCAGCTTCCACACCTGTCGCTTTCTCAACTTTTACCCGCCCGCGCTCGATCGATTCGGTCCATCCACCGTCATGTGCCGGGGACAGATAAATAAATGCTATTCTAGGATCGCCACTGAGTTCAACTTGTGAATACCCTATAGTACTGAATAACGCAACGAACGCTATTAGTGCGAACGTCACCAACTTTTTTTGTAACATTGGATTTCAAGCCTCCTGTGTGATGATTTTGATCCTGCAATTGGTTTATGGAATATCAGTCTGAATTTCCAATACTTCTATATTAACAGCACCATTCCTATTAGTGAAGTTGGCATATTCAATAGAATTATGAGATAAACTAATAGTATTGCATCCGGGACACTTCCTATATTAACAGCACCTTTTCTATTGGTGTGATTGACATTTTCAATAGTAATATGAGATTAACTGATAGCATTGCATCCAGGCTTTTCTAATAATTAATGTCTGAATACAGTTTGGGGTATGGCGTGTCACTCCAATCCTGTAAACGACAAACGACGGCTGCGTAGAAAAGACAATGAATAGTAAGAGAGCAATACCAATCGAGTTCTTGAAATCATTCCTTGTCTTGCTTGAAAATCACAGTTTTTCAAAGACTGCAGTAGAAGTCGGGCGATCACAATCGGCAATCAGTCTGCAAATCAAACGTCTGGAAGAAGTGGCCGGCACTCCGATTCTTACCAGTTCAGGGAAATCCCTGTCATTAACCCAGCAAGGCGAAATTCTTTATGAATATGCCAAACAGATCGTTCGATTGAACGACGAATGCATCAATCGTCTTGATGGGAATCTGTTGGTGGGAAAAATTCGAATTGGGATTCCCAGTGATTTCGCAATCACATTCTTGCCATTGATCTTGGGGCGTTTCGCCGAAACACACCCAAATGTCTCAATCGATGTGAAATGCGAATTGAGTGCTGACCTGAGGCAGACAATCGATAGCCAAGAGTGCGATATCGTTCTCGCTCTCGACGACGGGAAGCCGACACGTTTTCTACAATCTTCATGGCGAGACCCTGTTTCATGGATCGGTTTGAAATCACATAAAATCCATCGAAACTCTCCTCTTCCGTTGGTTCTGTTTCCGGAACCTTGTCAGTACAGAGAACGCATCATTCGTACCTTGACAAAATCCAACATTCCATTTCGAATCCTGTTCACAAGTCAAAGTATTGCGGGGAACCATTCGGCTATCCAAGCGGGTCTGGGAATTACCGCGCTATCAAAGAACTCCGTTCCACCTTATTTGCAAGAGCTGCCAAAATCTCACAATTTGCCTACTTTAGATGATGTACAAGTCGGCATATATTGGAATTCACGCGGCGCGACAAAGGCAACCTTGGAATTGGGGGAATACCTATCCGAAGCTCTAACCAGCAAGCTGAAGAAAATTCCGAGGGGAGAGTTGATTACAGACCCAACTCATTAAGCGGCTAGGAAAATGGCCCAGGCTTTCAGGTCCAGAAAACGGATTCGAAACGACCTGAATTCAAATCAACTCATCATGAGCGGAACCTATGAGCTGGATAAAGTAGTGGTCGAATGGGAAAGAATTGTTGCGATTGATGAACTAGTCAAACTTTTCCAGCGCTTGTCAGACAGAACATACGAAAAATCAGAGCTGCGGTTCTATGTTTCGGGGTATTTGCGGGATTCAGACGAAAGCCTTCCTGATTCTAAAATTAGGGACTATCGTGTCTCCATCAGATCACTAAACCAGGTGCTCAAGGTTCTGGAAGCGAATGGCGCCATCACAAAATCCGCTCTTGAAGGCAGCCCACCCAAGTGGACACCAAAGGCATAGCAACTGTTTGACTTGATACTGTAACAGGTATTTCGAAATCCGAGAAGAGTTGTTACGTTAGCTGACGCAAAGCTACTCATTCCTTGCAAACGGATATTCGGTTAACTACGGAAGGATTGAAATTGTCTAGTGGTTTCTTAAATTTGCTGTACCTTCACTATCTACCATACCTGTGCTCTGTTCCAGGGTGACAGCATAAACCCCGTAAGTGTCCTCATAGGAGATCAGTCCATTAATATAGTCATCTGAAACCATCTGTGGGTCCCGCTCGTGTGGGTTTCCATAGCCTCCACCACCCGCAGTCCGGTGACGGATTACTGACCCTGCCATGATCTTCACACCGCTTGATCGAATATGCCATTCTTCATTGGTCTCGCCGGGATTGATCAGCAATTCGCTTCCATCGCCTTCCAACCCTCCGAATAGACCGTAAGGTTTGAACTTTTCTCTGTCCAGTGCAATCGACATCTCAGCTTCACCCATTGCCCGGTAATCTATTTCAGTACCGAAACCGCCTCGGAACTTACCGGCACCAGCAGATTGCGGCTGCAATGCAAACTTTTCGCACAATAGTACAGGACACGTGGTTTCCATGACTTCAATTGGAATATTGAATGCATCCCCGCTTCCCAGCGAAACTGTTGCACTGTTTCCGTCAGCATGTGCGCGGCCGCCCCAACCGCCGGAATAACATTCAAAATGGACAAACTCCCCTCCCGATTCAGGATCTTCACCACCTAAGGTCATACAACTAAAACAGCCGAACGTACCTCCGATTACTTCTTCGGGGAGCACATCCGACAACGCCTGAATAATAAGTTCAATCAAACGTGTTCCCATATTCCCCATTCCGGTAGTCACCGGTGCGGGGTACTGTGGGTTGTAGACTGATCCAGTCGGTGCGGAAATATGTATGGGCCGATAGGATCCCTCATTCCCGCCTAGGGCGGTATCAGTAAAAAACATGATGGTCTGGCGGGTCATTGATGTAGTTACGACCCAATGACAGTTCCCGGATGCGCCTTCGCGTTGCTCTCCGCTACCAGCAAAATCGATATAAATATCGCTTCCGTCTACCTTTACGGAAACAGCAATGGGAATCGGTTCATCAGTGATTCCATCACCGTCTGCATATCCGAATGCACTGTATTCTCCGTCTGGAATTCGTTCAATGGCCGCTCGAACCAGCCTTTCACCATGATTCAGCAGTTCGTCGGAGGCCATTCGCAGCAAATCCACACCAAACTTTTTCAGCCATGCATGCGCTCGCATCTCCGCTGTCTTAAGCGAAGCGATCTGGGCAGCGAAATCCCCGCGTGACAGCTCGGGTGTTCGCAAATTTGCCATCAGAATCTCCACAATCTGATCATTCATTCTTCCTTGATCGGCGAGCTTGACGACTGGCAGACAAAATCCTTCCTGATACGTATTTCGAGCATCTGCCGACCAGCTACCGGGATCCTTTCCGCCGATATCCAAGTGATGCGCCTTGTTCGCAGCCAATAAGACCAGTTGGTCGTCATAAAAAACTGGCATCACGACGTTGATGTCATTTTTATGGGTTCCACCTGCGGTGTAAGGATCATTGGAAAGAAATATGTCTCCCGGCTTCATTTCCGACAACGGATACTTTTCGATCACCGCATCAATTACAAAGTTCATGCTGCCGTTAAATATTGGAATGCCCTCTGCCTGAGCAAGCAATCGGCCATTCTCATCAAAAATCACGCAACTAAAGTCATTGATTTCACGCAGAATTGTCGAATAAGAAGTACGTTTGAGCGTTATGGACATCTCACTGATAATCGAAGTTAATCCTGCACGAACAACTTCGAGCGTAATCGGATCAATTTTCGTTCGGCAATTGATATCTTCAATTTTGTTCATTGTTTACTCCAACCATCATAAAGGTACCGGGCATTACGGTTTGTTTTCAATTATTACATTTCTATACATATCTACCGATGCGAATTGTTCTGGCATTATGACTATCGTTGATCGCGGGTCCTCAACCACACTTGGCCCGTCAATTATGTCACCCTCCAGTAAATCCTCAATAGCGTACACCTGGGAACTGACCTTATCCCCGTCAAAATAAAGTTTCCGTGTCGTTGTCGGTTTCAACTCCGAGCCGTTTTTCCTTTTTCCATACACAGGCAACTGTGGACGCGCTGTCTTACCAATTGCGATGATTCGGATATTAACCATTTCAACATCAAACTCAGGTGTAGAGTAACCGTAAGTTTTCTGATGCAGTTCATTGAAGTCCTTTTGGATTGTCGCTGAGTTTAAATCATCTTTATCAACATACACCCGCAAGTAATGGTCCTGTCCCACATAGCGAATGTCCAGAACATCTGTAATCTCTATCCTGTCGTCTTGCAACCCTTCTGCCAACAGTCGCTTTTTACCCAACTGATGCAGTTTCTCGAATTGCTGTTTGAGATCTCCCCAATCGATGTCAATGAATCCCTTTATGTTGGATTGCGCATAGTCATGGCGGAGATCAGTAGACAGCATACCAAGAGCACATAACGCTCCCGGATTGTTGGGTACCATAACGCGCCCAATCTCTCCGGTCATAAGCAAATCTCCCGACACCATTCCGCCCGCACCGCCAAACAGCATGAGCGTAAATTCTCTCGGGTCGTGACCTCGCGCGATCAATATTGACCGCATCGCCTTAACCATATTGGCAGTGACGACCTTGATGATACCTTCCGATGCCTGATCGACAGTCATACCAAGCGGTGTGGCGATCTTCTCTCGAATAGCGCGTTCGGCACCTTCAAAATCGAGTGCCATTTCACCGCCTAGAAAGTAATCAGGATTCAGGCGTTTTAACACAACACACGCATCGGTCACTGTCGGTTCATCGCCTCCGCTCCGATAACAGACCGGACCCGGTGACGCACCCGCACTTTGAGGACCCACTCTTAGTGCCCCTCCTGAGTCGATCCATGCAATGCTGCCTCCACCCGCACCGATAGCCAAAATTTCGATCATGGGCGCCAAGATCGGCCAGCCGTCAATTCGACTCTCATCGACAGTCAACGCTCGATGAGCGGATATGACTCCCATATCACTGCTTGTCCCGCCCATATCAATGGTTACAGCATTCTGGATTCCTGTTTTGCTCGCGAGGAACTGGGCGCCAACGACACCGCCACTGGGACCGGACATTACCGTTCGTGCCGGATAATTTCTCGCAGTACCTGCGGTAATCATGCCGCCATTTGATTGCATGACATACAAATCCCTAAGTAGACCTCGGTCCTGAAGTTCCTTGTTCAGATCATCAAGATAGGAAGTGATTATCGGTACTGTGCTGGCATTGATGACTGCGGTTGATGTCCTTTCAAACTCGCGGATTTCTGGTGCGACGTCTGATGAAATGACGACAATGCAATCGGGATGTTCTTCCAGAAATACTTCCCTGAATCGCTGTTCGTGAATTGGATTCGCATAAGAATGTAATAGACAGACAGCAATAGTATTTATCCCTTTTGATTTGATCAGATTCGCGAGGGCTCTGGTTCCATCCTCATCCAGAGGAGTCCATATCTCACCGGTATGTCGTATCCGTTCTTTGACTTCAAACCGTAAGTGTCTGGGAATCAACGGCTTCGGTTTTTCCCATTTCAGGTCATACATATATGGGTTGTTTGTCCGCATGATTTCCAACACGTCCTGAAATCCTGCGGTAGTTACCAACGCGACGGTTGGCAGCTTGCGCTCGATGAGCGCATTCAGTACGACCGTCGCTCCATGAACGAAGTACTCAAGGTCGCTCAGGTTGATGTTGCTCTCGCGATCTGTAATCCTAACCGCGGTTCGCAGAATTTTGTCAACACCTGCTAAAACCCCTATTTTGAAATCTCCTGGAGTGGACGATGTCTTCTCTACATGCAATTGACCATCATTGTCCAGCAGAACAAGGTCTGTGAATGTACCGCCAATGTCAGCGGATAGGCGGATACTCACTGTACACCTCTTGACTTTCTAATTGTTTCGGGAGGGTTTTTCGTCATTCCGGACTCCATATTTCTTCGACTTGGTTTTTGTCATCAATCAATAGTACACCGTTGGGAAAAGTATTCAGGTTTTCCATGCCGTCTTCTGTAATTCGACAGATATCGTGATGCCTGAATCCACCAAGCCCATTGATATTGATCATCGGTTCCATCGTAACCACCATATTCTCTTTCAGAACACCATGATTGTACTGACGTAATTCGCCCCCCTCTTCCCGACCAAACCAATAGCTCATTATTCCGAGGGAATGGCCGGTTCCGAATGATCTTCGTTTTCGCCAATCGATTCCCGCTTCTTCATAGACAGTGTTCACATGTGAATCAATCTCTGAGCACTTCCTGCCTGCCTTCAATGCTTTCAAGCCTTCATGGTGTGCAGTGACATTCGTCTTGAAAAAACCCATCGCTTCCTCAGGAATATGTCCCCAGTACATGCTTCTTTCCAGAACGTGATAGTAGCCTGCAATAATCGCATAAGGATTGTTACTCAGCATCTCCCCTTTCCGGACGGTTCGATGAGCGTTCATGGTATGCCCGATACGACTTCTGTACGGACCGGTCTGAAACAAACATTTATTATTCAGATCATCGTACTCGATATCGGGGAAACGCATTCGAAGTTCCTCAGCGATGGCTACGTTACTGGCATTCGCGACCTGGACTTCGGTCACACCGGGCTTTAGCGCATCCACTGCGGCATAGCCACCGACCTCGCATATCTCAACACCCTGTCGAATTAAGTCTATTTCCTCATCCGATTTCACCAAGCGTCGCAACATGGTCTCGCGAGCAACGTCGATAAGTTCGAAATCTGAAAAATGGTTATCAAACTTCTCTTTCAGTTGAACAGAAACGCTGTCTATTTCAAATCCCAATCGGCCTGAAGTAATATTGTAGTCAGAAAGCACCTCCCCGGATATTCGGACATTGTTATCCTCCGGAGACATTTCCCAATCGTGAAAGTGTCGGACATCCTCGTAATAACAGCAATAGTTGGCCCGTAGATCTTCGATGGTCGACACAATCAGAGTAGGCTCCCCTTTTCGGGGAATGAGTGCGGAGTGCAACCTTCCGACTGGTGGACAATACCAGCCAGTGTAGTACAGAACATTATGAATTGAGGTAAAAAGAACTGCATCAAGACTGAACTCATCCATTAACGCATGGAGACCATTCAATCGTCTTTGCATCTCCGAAGTGGTCCAGACTTTCTGAGTTGCTATGATTTCTGTGAAATTAGCCGATACGCTAGAAGAAAAGTTCATGCAAATCCTCCAATGGCAAATGAATTTAACTTTTTCGACTTGCAGTTGATTGGCAACGACAAAGTTCAAACTGAACTGTTCGTAGACTGTTAAAAAAATATACATATAGCCATCGTATTAGTGAAATTGATAATTCTTATATGTTTATTGGTGCTACTGGAAAACATGCTCGGAATCTCACACATATGAAAATGAAACGCCACCTTGCACTCCGAGGGGTTTTTATGAGATTTAGATACGTAGCGAATGTCGATTGGGAGAGTCTTGTATGTATTTTCAATTGATTAGGTATCTCTGATGAGTGGGTGGATTCAAAGTGGAATCAGTTGAACTCGATAAATGTAGCGAGGGCGTTCCGTGATTGCTATTGACCTCTACCATACCGATTCAGGTGAACATGTTCTCAAGAGATCAACACCAATAGTGCACCCTTCATGTACGGATTGCGGTCAATGTGTTCCTTACGTGAATTTATGCTGAACCAATTAATTAACGTATGAATCCTGTCAGCCGGCGCACTATCTCCGAAACGAGTCTCCCAATGCTGATCATGGTCGCACTGACAGTGCCACGCTAACCGCCGGGGAACACCACAGCCATCGCTATTGCGGTGATCAGAATTGCAACAGTGCGTCGAGAAAGATACCCTTTCGTTCATCCTTCCCGTGCGGTGAGCGATCCAACTCGCCCCTGAGGTCAAGTTCGAAACTGGTCGAAGGGATTTCCAGCCGCATGCCTATTCCCAGCCTCATCCGTCGGGCACCGCTCGCCAGACGGTCGTGCTCCGCATAGGGCGTCAGCAAAGCCGGCGATGACTGCCAGCGAAAGCCGTAGCCGATCTTCGCCTTGATCTCGGGACCGCTGTCGGTATCCGACACGGTGTCCACAGTCGACAACGAGTCCGCTCGCCACAACGCCTCCAGCGGACGACGACGGGATTCGCCCCACGATGGCGACAGCGACAGCGACGGTCCCTCACCGAACTCACGCGGGACAAGCTCGAAACCGACGTTCCAGCCGTGCTCCCTGTAGTCTCCACCACCGGTCCTCAGTGCACGACCGCCCAATTCGAATTTCAAACGGTCGCTTCTATAGCGCAGGCCACTAGCGACCTCCACACCACTGCCATTCTCACCGTCCCCGCTGTCGTAGCGGGCGCTCACCTGACCGAACGGCGACAGCAAACCCTGGTCCGTGGGTATCTCATACGACCCCTCCATACCGAAGCGCAATCTGCGCACCGACGAAGACACATCGTACAGTGAACTCTGCTGTGAGCCGGTCTCCGTTTTCATCCTCAGGATCGCAGCATCTCCCAGCAGTGCCAGATCCACCCGCCCGGGCGATTCCAGGTCGTGACGGCCGCCGAACGACACCATGAACATCGAAAGATCGCCACGCTCGGACGAACCGGCCCGCCGATCCTCGATCCGGCCCCGACCCAGACCCAGAATCGTCCACAATGTACTGTTGTCTCCGGCACGCCATCTAAGGTAGGGATGGACAGCAGTCAGCGTCGTATGCAGCCGTCCGGATTCGCTCCCGTCCGTACTCTCGTAGGCGAAGTCTGCGTCCCCGCGGCTGTGCGATAGCACCGCACCCATCAGCTCTCCATCGGATTGCCCGGTGTCCAGGCCGATGTAGGCCGTACGAATCTCGCCGTCAACGGACGAGCGTTGCGCACGGAACGATTGGATGCCGCCCTGACCCCACAGCGTCAATCCCGAAGCGCTCCCTGAGCCGGCTTCAGAATCTGCAGCGTACAGCGGTACCGCAAACGAAGTACCGTCAAGCCAGTCCAGAGACTCAACCCTAACCTCGCTGTCGGGATCATCGGTATAGTGGTGATCCAAGTACGCGTAACCCGTTCGAACATCACCTGAAGGTAGTGGGTAACCGGCGACTGTCACTCCCTCGCCCGAATCCTCGCGCAGCCGTGATCCCAGTACCATGTCGACACTCGATAGGATTCCCCTGCCGGTTGCAGCCAGACTGTCCGTTACCGCCCGCTTGACAATGTCGGACTCAGCTGATCCCACTGCGAGTTTGGTCTGGAACGAGATCGTCACGGCCAGCTTGTTCGGCGGCGTGCAGTTGCTATTGCTGTACGCGGTGTATCGGTAACTTGTGTTGGCGCGAAGGCCCGAGAGCTCGACTTTGTTGATGGTGACCGCGCTTGGCGAACACGATGAGTGCGGATTCTTGTCCGCCTTGTACCACCAGTTGCCATCCTTGCCTTGGCCGGTTCCCACCGTCCAGCCGGACAGCGTGATAGTGGCGGTGGTCGCCGTTACTTCAGAGATCGCCAGAGTGCTTAATCTACTGAATTTGGACGCGTAATCTACTAATTTGGACAAACGGTCATTGTCCGCCTTGGCGGTGGTCCTGTTTTCAGCTTTCGTCTGTCGCTATTTGACAGTATTTCCCTCCGTGTGTCAATGTGTCTGTGTGCGAGCCTGTGAGCAACACCTGTGGAAAAACCGCACCGCCGAGTGCTTCAGCACTCTGACGTCGGCGGTGTGGAGTTTTCCATCAGGTTTGGTCATGGGCGGGTGGTGGCGCCGGGTTCGGTTCCGCGTCAGCTGTGTGCATGGCGTTTCGTTTCCGCATTGATTCGCCTTTCAGCTCGATACGGTGGGCGTTGTGCACCACCCGGTCGAGGATGGCGTCGGCCAGGGTGGCGTCGCCGATGGCGGCGTGCCACTGCGCCACCGGCAGCTGGCTGACGATGGCGATCGAGGCCCGTGCGTAGCGCTGGTCCATCAGTTCCAGGAGGTCGTGGCGGTCGACCGCCTCCAGCGGGCGCAGCCCGAAGTCGTCGATGATGATCAGCTCCACCGTACCGAGCCGCTGCATGACCCTGAGGAACTCACCGGTGGCGCGCGCCTGCCCGAACAGCTGCAGCAGCGTCGGCATGCGCAGGTAGCGAACCGTATGGTCCAGCAGGCAGGCGGCGTGCCCGATGGCACAGGCCAGATAGGTCTTTCCGGAGCCGCACGGTCCGGTGACCAGCAGGTTCTGGTTGCGCCCGATCCAGTCGCACTGGCCGAGCTCGGCGATCTGTCGTCGCTCGAGGTTGCGTGCGTTGCCGTAGTGCACATCGTTGAGCGTCGCCGCCATCCGGAACCCGGCGGCCCGGATCAGCCGCTGCTGGCGGCGTTGGTGGCGGCACTGCAGCTCATGGTCCACCAGCAGCGACAGCCGCTCGGTGAACGCGAGATCGTCGTAGGTGCCGGGCTGCTGCATCTGATGCTGCAGCGCCTCGGCCATCGGCCCCAGCGACAGCCGGCGAAGATCGGTTGTAGGCACCGATTAATTTTTCCCCAAAAGCACCGACGAAAAATCCCCACTTTCGGGCGATGCGGTGATCAGCCGCTATTATAGATCGACACCTCCGTTTTTGTTTTTTTCGGTCTGCCACGCGGTTTTCTGCCGCTCGACGGCGAGTGTTGATCCGGTTGCGGCATGATCAGGTCGCGGTGTTCCCTGAGGCGGTAGCTGGCGCCTTCGATGCGGACCACAACGGCGTGATGCAGCAACCGGTCGAGCAGTGCGGTGGCGACCACCGGGTCGCCGAACACCTCACCCCATTCGGCGAAGCCGCGGTTGGAGGTGAGCACCATGGCGCCCTTCTCGTAGCGTGCGCTGACCAGCTGGAAGAACAGGTTGGCGCCTTCCCGGGGCAGGGGCAGGTAGCCGATCTCGTCGACGATCAGCAGTGCGGCCCGGGTGTAGAAGCGCAGCTTGGCGGTGAGCTGTCCGGCGCGGTGGGCCAGCGACAGCGCGTCGACCAGTTCGGCCAGGGTGCAGCGGTAGACGCTTTTGCCGGCCTTGACGGCGGCCACGCCGAGTGCGCAGGCCAGGTGGCTCTTGCCGGTGCCGGGCGGGCCCAGGAACAGCACCGATTCGCCGCGGCGGATGAAGTCCAGTCCGGCCAGCGCATGGATGCGCTGCTTGTCCAGCGACGGCTGGAACGCGAAGTCGAAGGTCTCCAGCGTCTTCGGCGGCGACAGCCTGGAGGTGCCCAGCGCCACCTTCAGCCGTCGGGTCTCGCGGAAGCTCAGCTCTTCGGTCAGCAGCGTCTCGATCGCCTCCAGTGCGCTGATCTGGCCGTTTTCCAGCCGCCTGACCACATCTTCCAGCGCTTCCATCGCAAACGGCATCTTCAGCGACACCAGGCGCTGACGGATGGTGTCGGTCACGGCCGCGCTCATGATGACGACAGCCGCTGTCCGACCGCCTCGTAGAACCACAGCGGGCGGCGCGCCGCATTCGAGCCCTCGGTTTCGGTGACCGGCACCGCCATGCGATGCGAGGGGTCGATCACCCGGCTGCCCTGGGTGTCGGCGAGCGGATGACGGGCGATGATCTCGCCGCGGTCGATGATGCGCACCTCGCAGGTCAGCGCCTGCACCTCGACGATGCGGCTGTCGGTGCCGTCGGGTACCGAATAGGTGCTGCCGCGCCAGGCCACCATGCCCTCGTTGTTGACCTTGCGCTCGACCGCCACCAGCGCCGGATAGCGCATCACCGGCAACGTCATCAGGTGTCCGCGCTCGGCCTCGAAGGCCTCGCCGACGATCCTGCCGGTGGTGGCATGGCGGCGCACATTGGCGACCTCGTCGCGCCAGCTCGTGAAACAGGCGTTGAGGTGGGCCAGCGAGTCGAATGAGCCGCCGAGGAAAAAGTCCGAGCGCACGTATCGGAACACCCGCTCGACCTTGCCCTTGGTCTTGGCCCGATACGGGCGGCAGGCGCGCGGGAACGCGCCGTAGTGACCCAGAAGCCCCAGCAGCGAGCGGTTGTAGATCACCTCGCCGGTGTCGTCGTCCTCATCGACCACCGCGGTCTTCATCCGGTCATACAGCATGTGACGCGGCACCCCGCCCAGCGACTCGAACGCCAGCACATGCATGCGCAGCACGGTGTCGAGCTTCTGGTCGTCGCAGAACCGGCCCCACAGCCAGCGGCTGTGCCCCAGCACCATGGAGAACAGCCAGATCACGCGCAGCCGATCGGGCTGTTCGTTGAAGTGCACCTTGAAACGGGCGAAGTCAACCTGCGCCTGCTCGCCGGGCGGCGTCTCGAAGCGCAACTCAAAGCGACGCCGAGCCGCCGGACGGATGTCGCTGAGATAGTCGCGCAGGATCGACACCTGACCCGGATAGCCCAGGTCGCGGATCTCGCGCAAAAGGCGCGTGGCACTCAGCTGCGGATACCGCCCGATCCGCTCCAGCAGATAGTCGCGGTACGGATCCAGCTTCGAAGCTCTCGAAGCGACGCACACCGCATCCGGATCGCGGCGGTCCAGGCTCAGATACTTGCGCACCGTCTTGCGGTCCAGATCCAGCCTGCGGGCGATCTGCGAGATGTTCAGCCCCTCGTCTTTCAGTTGATGAATCATATAAAACTCCCTATGTAATATCATGCATCGTGTCCTTCGGAATGAATCGTCAAAATCCAAACCATAGGACAATTCCCCGATTTTGCCTTTCCGCCCGCTAGCGGGCGGAAAGGCAAATCCTCACACTCCGTAAAGTGGGGAATTTAAATCGGTGAAAGTGGGGAATTTAAATCGGTGGTGACATCGGTCAGTACATTGTCACTCATCGGTCCACCTCCCGGTCACTCGAACGCCGCCGCGCCGCGCACGTTCTCATGATCCTGCGCCAGCTCCAGTGTCAGCTCGCACTGGTCGCGGCGGCGCAGGTCGGCACCGCTTTCCAGAATCTCACTTATCTGGTTCATGCGCGACAGCCCGTAGCGTCCGGCGAGTGCGCAGGCATCGTCGAGACGCCGGTCGCCATACTTCGAACCCAGTGACAGAACCGCCACCAGCCGGCGGCTGACCTGGTGGAAGTGACGGGCGCCGTCGAGCTGGACACCGACCCATGCCGAGCAGTGCGGGCCGACCCGCGAGGCACGGCTGCGCACCCGCTGCGGTGTCCACTTCGCCCGATGCGCATGGTTGTCCGGCATGTGCATCTCGCAGGTGGTGTGTCCGCCGCGCACGTCACTTCGGGCATGCATCGCAATACGCCGCCGGTCACTGTAGACCTGAACCGTATGCCCGTCGCTGTGAACCCGCACCCGGCCGCCCACATGCTGGTGCGGCACCGAGTACCAGTGGTGGTCGAAACTGACATGGTAGTCGAACCCGACCTTGGCGGTGCGCACCTCGATGTGGCGGTACGGCAGCAGCGGCAGCGCCCGCAACGCCGCCCGCTCCTGCTGCTCGAACACCTCGGTGCGCGAGCCCGGGCGCGCCGAGAACGGCCGCCCATTGACTGTCTCCAGCAACCGGCGGATCTCGCCGTTGAGCTCGGACAGCGACTCGAACTCACGGTCGCGCAACGGCGCGATGATCCACCGCGTCACCTGCTGCACCGCATTCTCGGCGATCGCCTTGTCCCTCGGCCGGGCCGGACGCGCCGGCACGATCGCCGTGGCATAGTGGTCGGACCACTGCCTGAAGTTCGGGTTCAGCTCCGGATCATAGCGCCGGTGACGGGTGACCGCCGACTTCAGGTTGTCGGGCACCACCATCTGCGTCGCCCCGCCGAAATACTCGAACATCCGGGTGCAGCTCGCGAGCCAGTCATCGACCTTCTGCGTCCAGCTCGCCTCGGCATGGATGTAGTGCGACACCCCCAGCGCCGCCACAAAAATCTGCGCCTTGCGTCCGCTCACCCCGACCGTCGCCCCGGCGTAGTCGACAAACACCGCCTCGCCCAGACGATACCGCTGCCGCATGGTGCGCCGCGTACGCCGCTCCCACTGCTGGCAGCAGCGGCAGAACCACGCATAGCCATGCGGATAGCCCCGCTCGCAAAGCTCCTGCCACAAAAGCTTCAGGGTCACCCCCTTGCGCTGCATCTCGCGCGACACCCACTCGAAATCAATCTGCAGCGGATCGGATGCCGGCGGGCGATCGCCATGGACCAGACGCGCCAGCCCCGCCTCGTCAACTCCGTCCGGCAGCGGCCAGCCGATGCCGGCCTCCCGCGCCCGCTTCGCCAGCTTGTGCGCCGCCGACTTGCTGATGTTCAGCCCGGCACCGATGCGACGGTACGACCAGCCGCAATCTTCCCGCAGCCTGACAATCTCGGTAATCTTCCTCATATGCACTCTCCTTCTGGACATGGCCGGCACCTCCTGCAATCCGGGCTCCCGATTCAAAACCCCCATTGAAGAACAAACCGCCGACCGGTTCAATATCGTGCCGAAAAAAAACGCCGCCGCATCCCCGCCTCAACCGCAATCCAAATCCGTCAGACCGCGTCCACATAACTGTAGATTCACCGTCCACATAACTGTAGATTCAATGTCCATATTGTGTAGATTCACTGTCCACATAACTGTAGATTATGCAGCCAGAGACGGGTTCGTAGTGGTGAACGCACCGGCCGATGCAATCACCATACCGGTCGAACAGTTGCTGTCGCTGTACGCGGTGTAGGTGTATGTCGTGTTGACGGTGAGTCCCGTGAGGCTCACCGTCGTGGTGTTCGCACTGACAGCAGTACACTGCGCATTCCCACCGGTGTGCTTGTACCACCATGCGGACGTGTGATCCGCAAGGGTCAGCACATTGGTAGTCGCAGTGGGTGTTCCTGCAGTCAGCGTCGCTGCAACTGGCTGCCCCTTCGCCGAGGCCGACCAGGCACTGTCACCCACGCCGTTCCTCGCCCGCACCTGAACCTGGTACGCGGTGCCGTTGGTCAGGCCGCTGATCGTCGTAGTCGTGCCGGTGCCCGTGTGTATGTGATCCGTCCACGAACCCCACGACGGGCTCGACGCACATGTCTTCGGTGTCGCCGTGCACGCCCGGTACTGCACGTCATAGTCGGTGATCGACGAGCCGTTCGATGCCGGCGCCGTCCAAGACACCCCCAGACTCTCGTTCTTCACCGTCAGCGTCGGCGCCGACGGCTTCGACGGCTTCTGCGCCGCCGGCGTGCCCGTGGTGGTATCAGACCATGCTCCGTCTCCGGACGTGTTCTTCGCCGCCACCCGCACCGTATAGGTTGTGCTGTTCGTCAGACCGGTGATGCTGTACGCGGTACCGCCGCTCACAGTCGACTGCCGGTTCGTCGAGTCCCAGTTCTGCAATCCCGACTTCCACTGGACCTTGTAACTCGTCGCTCCCGTTTCGCTGTCCCAGGTAACTCTCAGCGACGTATTCCTTGCCGCCGCCGCCACATTGGACACCTTGCCCGGCTTGGTTAGATACGCCGTCGCAGTCGCCAGCAGGTTCGCCGTCGTACAGGTGCTGTTGCTGTACGCCTTGTAGGTGTACGAGGTGCCCGACGACAGGTTTGTCAGACTCGCCGTCGTCGTCCCCGAGGACACAACCGACGAGCAGGAACCGCCGTCCGGCGAGGTGTACTTGTAATACCAATCGCCCGTGTGGTTGTCGATGGTCAGCGTCGCCTTCGTGTTGTCGGTGGCGTGTGCCGTCACCGACAGCGTCACTGACCCCGGTGCCACCGCATCCGACACCTCCGACTCGACACTGTCACCGGTAGCGTTCCTCGCCCGCACCTTGAACTGGTAGTTCGTACCGTCGGTCAGGCCGGTCACCGTGTGGCTGAGCGAGGTCGAGGTGGATGAGATGTCGGTCCAGTTAGCATCGAAGTTGCCGCTGCCCTCCTTCTTCTTGTACTGCCACTTGCTCAGCGTTCCACTCCCTGACACTGTCGCAGTCAAGATCAACTCGCCAGTGCTCGTGCTTACCCTTGCTTTCGGCTTCGTCGGCTTGCCCGGTTTCGTCAGGAACGTCACTCTTCCTGCCGCGTTGGAGGTACAAGTAGTCTGGTAGGCTCTATAACTGAAGGATGTGTTCGAGAGCAGTCCGGTCAGATTCGTCGAGCCGGTTACGGGTGAGGAGCAAGGACTGGTGCTTGGATTGATAGACTTGTAAAACCAGTTACCTGTATGACCAGCAAGGTCCAATGTTGCAGTCAAGGCTTCAATAGCACTTACGGTAAGCTCTACCGCTTCAAGCGTTACTTTCGGCCCGACCTTGTCTGCTGACGAGCAACCGTGCTTTTCGAAGCCTTGGAAGGTAAACGTTCCATGACTATCTGTCAGACCACCAAAGCCCATAATACTTGAATTTACATCGACGCATCCAGGATTAGATTTCGTGGGAGTCGTATATTGGAAAGACCATGGGCCAGTGTGGTTGACGAGACCTATATTAAAATGGCCACCACCGGTTTCCGATGTGACTGAAACTCTCTTCGCGGCATCAGGGGTTGCAGTATACGATTCCGACCATTCTCCGGTGCCGGTGTCGTTCGTCGCCGCCACCTGCACCTGGTACGCGGTGCCGGTGGTCAGCGACCCAATCGTTGTGGTGACGGCATTTTCGGCAAGCGTGACCGACTGCCACGAGCTCCAAGTCGGATTTGACGCACAGGTCTTCGGTGTCGCCGTACACGCCCGATACCGTACTTTGGAGTCGAAGCTCGTTCCTAAAACATAAGGTCTCCTCCAACCCACAACGATGCCCTGACTCACACCCCAGGTAGCCACGAACTGCACCCTGCCTGGTTTAGTCAGAATCTCAGTTGCCGTCGCCAGCAAATTCGCCGTCGTGCAGGCGCTGTCGTTGTATGCCTTGAAGACGTAGTATGTGCCAGTGCGGAGACCGGTCAGGTTCTTCGTCGTGCCAGTGACTGCGCTCGACGAACAATGACCGCCCGCCGGCTTGGTATATTTATAGTACCAGTTGCCTGAATAGTTGGCGATGGTCAGGGTCGCCGTCGATGCCTCCACCGAACTCGCCGTCAGGCTCTGGGCCACGGCGCTTGTCGTGGAAAACGCGAGCGGCAGCGCCAGCAGCCAACCGAGAATGAGAGTCGAGCGCTTCATACCGATATGACCAATCTGGATCGTTTGGATATGTCCTTTAGGACGGGATCAATTTCCGTAGGGATGCATTCAAGTCAGACGGATCTATGCAAAAATCTAGACTGGAATTGGCGCGTTCGTTTCAGATGTGGTGAGGTTCCGCACTTCCGAAATAGTCGGTAGAACAGGCGACATCAACACAAATCCGACAGCTGGTCGCCGTACGTCGATTAACCAACCGAGTGCTGCCCCGACCACTTCCGGTCGAGGTCTCGATGGTGATGAACTGCTAGTTGGCGTGGGGGGGGGGAGAACGCGTGTACTCCGTGTCCAAACGACACGAGACGCGAGTAACGTAGAGCGAATTTGTCGAAACCATGGACAACAGTGCCACAGTTCCACTTACGGGAAACAACGCTCATACACATCTCCAACGAAAAATCAATATGTCTTTTTCTTTTCCGGCCAATTGGCAACGCCGAGAATCAGACAGAATTGCTCATAAATCGTCAAAAAATATATATTTACAAGAAGATCAGTGGTATTGATTATTCTGATAAAACTATCAGCGGTACTGGAAGTGCATGCATGACTTCTCGCACATATCAATATGAAACGGGTACTTTGCTACCCGGAGAACTGAGTCGGAGTTGGGGTATGTGACGAATACCGGTTGAGAGGGACTCGTGCGTACATTCAGTGCATAAAGCGATCCGCGATAAGTTTGCGGATTTGAGGCAGAATCAATTGAAGGCAATAGATATGGCGAGAGTATTCAGTAATTGAATTCGATCTTTGTTACTCTGATTAAGGTAACCGTGCCCTTAGATAAGCAACACTCGCCGGTAAAAGATTTCGTTGACATGACAAGCACAAGAAGCTGTTTCTTGTGCACAGTGAGAGGGTATGGTAGTCTGAAAGGAGTCAGTGGCCGCGTCGATGCTGTACTTATACGATGGCGAGATGTCAGATCCGACGAAATTTCAGTCTGTGTGCGCGGTCCTGAGATTCACGCTACCAAGAAGGGCAGACAATCAAGCGGATTACTGCTTACGGTGGGAATGGACGGTAAGAATCCGCTTCATCGCTGCAGTTCCGATTCAAGTGAATTTGCTCAACTCATAAATATAGCGACTAAAAATAAAGCCATAGAATTTAATTGAACAATTTCCTCCCCCTGCACTCTCGTTGTCGCCTATATTCAGCGCCACTAACGAAATTCATTCCCTGCTAATTCAGCAATAAGCCATTCGGATCAAACGCTCGGTTTCATCGGCAAGCATTTCCAAGGACAGCGGCTTGTCAAGCAATTGTGTAGCCGTAGTTGGCAGCAGAAACCGTCTCATCTCTTTTGCAAATTCGGCTGAACGGATGATGTTCCCTAAACTGTCTGCAGCCGTCTCAAACCAAGTTGACTCGACATTATGGTCACCCATCTTGGCGCGGACCAGATCATTGCGAATCGCTGTACCGTTTCCCGTGAGCCAGTGCATATCCCAAATATCGCGGAATCTCGGACGGTTACGTGTTACCACCGAAGCTGAAAAGACCACAAGTTTACCCGCCAGGATCTCTTCCCGGGACTGAACACGCACAAGCAACTGGGATTCGCGCACCACACCATAATTCTGGGCAATAGCAGCCGGACCTTCTGTATAAGTTGGCGCATTATCTATATCAAGTTTGATTCTTTGATTCGGAATTCCGCGTTGGGATTGTAAAATTTCCAAGACAATACGCCAGGTACTCACTCCAATATCCGAAGTGAGATGGGAGAAAATAGATTTTGGACTCTTGACATACACTCCAAGGCTTCGGTCCGATAGAGTCTTTTTTAAGCAATTAGCCAAACCATCCATGCTTTCGGTGGAAAAGTCGGTACCACTCGAAAACTCCAAATCTTCACTCAGGTCTGACGCTCCGTAACAGAGACGAAGTGCTGAGCCACCCCGGAATATCATTCTGTCCAGCCAGTCGCCACGACTTAGAACATGTAACAGTTCGTAGTGTAATAACTCCTTCTCAACAATGACTTCCATACCCACGAGTTGGGGATTTTGTTCCAGCGCAATTTCAACCAGTTCTCGAAATGTACCTTCTTTGGACACCGTGTTTTTCCTTCATCCTGGATAATATTCCTGCATTTCCTCAAGATCGACGAGATGCAAATTCCTCCCAACCCGTCGAAGATCCCGGAGAGCCGCTGGCGCAGTTGCAATCCGCAAAGGACGCTCTCGTTGAATCGTATTTTTCAGAATCTCCAATGGTGATTGCTGAGTATGAGTGAACTCAATCACTCCGTAAGGGGTATTGAACACACCTTTCCTCCCGGTGGTTACGATTGTCAGGTAGGCTTGAGGAATCTGGGATATCACACCCCATTCCGAAATGGCACATTCGAGACTGATATAGTTGTACTCGCCGCGACGGATCGCGCACGCGATCCGTTCAAACATGCCAACCCGGCTGCGACTCGAGAGAGGATTCACGAACACCCCATTGGCCAGTCGTTCGAGCAAACCCTTTCGTACTAGGCGGCGCAAGCTCTCAGAGAGCGTCTTTTCGGATTGGTGTGGAAACAGCTTGCGCATGTCGGAAAGAGTAAACACGTTCCAACCGTAACGATCCCGCTCGGCCAAGGTCTTTACCGCATCTACAGTATGCTTGGTCTTTCTTACTTTCGTGAAGGATACAAAATCACTATGACTATATAGGATTATTATTCAGTCCAAAAGGTTGAATCCAGTTTAGTTGCGCCCTCTAAACCCTGCAAAGTACTTTTCGTATCAATCTGGCAGCTTCCGCATCTGGAATACTACCGACTGGCTATTGCTGATCGGGCGATTGACGTGTTAAGCGAAAGGAAGCGCTGAAACCTCACCCGTACGGGCGACACCATCTTTACTGTGAACGGTGACGGGCTGCCCCACATCCCAGAATTCCCGGTCGATCAGCGACAGGCCGATATTTCGTTTCAAACGCGGTGACCAGATGGCACTCGTGATCTGACCGACCTGTCGGCCACCCGCATTGACCGGCCAGGGTTCAGCACAAGTTGGACAGGGGTCGCCATCGAAAAGGATTCCGCGGATCTGGCGTTCTACGCCTTTGTCAGACAGAATTTGCAAGGCGTCGCGACCGAGATAGTCGACCGCTCCGTTCAGGTTACAGAACTTCCCCAATCCCATCTCGAATGGATTGTGTTCACGGGTTATTTCATTTCCATATGACAAAAGCCCGCCCTCTATACGCTCAATCAGATTGGGGTAGCCAGGTTCTATGTCATAGGGCTGTCCGGCCTGCCAGACAGCATCCCAGAGAGTGGCACCCAAACGCCCACCGTTCAGGTAAATTTCGAAACCATCCTGCTGGGAATACCCAGATCGTGCGATCAATTGCCGAGTACCGGCGAAGTCGATCCAACCGAACTTGAAAAATCCCAACTCGCGGATATGATTCCCGAATAGATCACAAAGCAAATCCTCGGATTTAGGTCCCTGTACCGCCAACGGTGACACGTCAGGCTCGTCGACTGCCACGTCAAACCCGCGTCCAAGCGCAAGTCCCTTGGCAAATAGAAGCAAATCGGAATCCGCAACCGACAGCCAGAACCGATCATCTGCCAGTTTCAATAGAACTGGGTCATTGATCATGCCACCCGTTTCATCCGTTATCGGGATGTAGAGACAATCGCCGGTTTTGGCGCGCGAGATATCGCGCGGCGTCATCCACTGGATCAGCTTCTCGGCATCGCAACCCACGATCTGCACCTGACGCTGGCAGGCGACATCCCAGATCTGCACATACTTGCGGAGGTGCCAGTAATCTTCCTCGACCGACCGGCTATACGCCTTCGGCAGAAGCATATGGTTGACTACAGAAAAACTGATGGCACCGGCAGACTCGGCAGAAGCCGTGTAAGGGGTACGGCGCAATCGGCGGGAAAACTTAAGCCCGTCAGCCATGCTCGGTGGAACTCCACAGGGAGTAGCCGTGAGGTGACAGGATCAGAGGAATGTGATATTGTCCTTCAGGATCAGGCATGGTGAAACGAACGACTATCTCGTCAATGATGCGCGCGCCGTGGGTGGCCGAGACCCTGCCCTGCCAATAGGCACCAGTCTGAAAGACCAGTTCGTAGCGATCCGTCGGATCGGGCACGGCGACTTCCTGTATCAGGCGTCCCCTGTCATCCATCTTTGTGTCGAATACGGTCCGCCCGGTAACCAGATTGACCAACCGCACCGCGATACCGCCCGCGTGACTGCCATCGACGCCACTGAGTGTATGGGAAGACAACGTCGCCATTATTCAATCGACGCTTTATCGCGCTTGTCCGATGTTGCCGAGACGATGGGAGATATCACGCCGCGGCACTTGACGTTCACACAGGCCGTTTTGCCTGATGCCATAGCGCGACGTAGCGCGGGTTGAAGCTCTGCGCGCGTCTCCACAAGTTCGCCATGTCCGCCTAGTCCCTCGAACATGGTGTGAAACGGGATGTCGCGGAAGTCGGTAGCGAAGTGCCTGCCACTGTCGAAGAGGCGCTCCTGTTGCTGGCTGATGCAGTCGAGTCCGCCATTGTTGTCAATGACTACGGTAATCGGCAACCCTTCCTGAAACGCAGCCTCAATTGACAGCCCGCCCGACAAAAAAGCCCCATCGCCGGAGATCACCACAACGTTGCTGTCAGGGTGTGTAGCTTTGGCCGCAATACCGAAACTGACCCCCACCCCCAACAGCGAATAGTTGCCGGGGTGCATGATTCCACCCAGTTTCTGACCGCGCCAGCCGGCTATGTTCACAGCGATCTCGCTCCAGAAATGCGTATTGCCGCCGTCGAAGATTAACCAGTCGTCATCGCCCATCTCGGCCTGCACATCGAGTCCCAGCTGCAGGGGATGCATATTTCCTCCCGCCGCCTCATCCCGAGCTGTCTCCACCGCTATATGCGCTTCCCACTCGGCAACCCATGCTGCACGGCGTTCCTTCTGAAGATCGAACCATGATTCCCAGGTTCGGCCGATACCGGAAAGCGCGTCCAGAAACGCACCGGGGTCCGACAACAGCACCTCATCCGCTGCATAGTTGTTGTCCAGTTCCTCGGACGAGCCGTTCACACAGATCAGCGTGGTTTCCTTGCGAAAAAAAGGTGGATTGCCAAAGTTCATCTGGTTGTCGAGTCGCCCACCTACCATCACTACGACATCAGCCTCGTGGATAGCGGGTTTCGACGGATGGTACTGGTGGAAATCGGCGAGTCCCATGTAGATCTCGCTTTCCTCTCCGAGAAGCTTGGTGTGGTAAGGCACATTGAAAATGGGCATGCGCAAGGTTTGCCCCATGGCTTCCAGCTCATCCTCAGCACCGGACCACCAGATTCCATGCCCGCCGATCACAATCGGACGTTCAGCCTTACGGATGACGTCAAGCAGACGAACGAGTTCCGACGGGTCAGGCCAGGCACGCGGAACTGGGTGCGCACTGCGATTCCAAGGTCGTTCGTCGCAGCCAGCATTCAAGTCGAAGGACGAAAACATGATATCGACCGGTAGGCTGACATGTACAGGTCCGGGATAGCCGGTAGTCGCCGCCTGCCATGCCCGATCGACGAATTCTCTGATGCGCTCGCCATCAGTGACCTGAACGGAATACTTCACCAGTGGTGCAGCGATCGCCACATCATCAATCTCCTTGAAGCCACCCGCGCCCTGACGCTTGAGTGTCGAGGAGCCGGTGACAAAGATCACCGGTGACCGTTCGCCACCTGCTTCAAGCATTGCAGGTACAGCATTCGCAAATCCCTCGGGTCCGACCAGGCAGACTGTAGGCTTTCGGGTTATACGTGCGTACCCATCAGCTAGATGTCCCGCGACCTGTTCGTGCGGACAGTTGATCACCGGAATCTGGCATTCCATGAACCCTTCGAGTGCCGGGTTACAGAAACCGCCTGCTAAAGTAAAAACGTGATCCACCCCTTTTTCCTTCAGCGCGTGGGCCAACAGGGCACCGCCGCGGATTCGGTTGTCCTGCCTCATGTTGCGAATGCTCCCCCTTAGTTTCCGGCTGCTATTTTGAGCGATTGTGACAAATCTGATGTCCCGTCATCCGTCACGTTTCCAGGTTCAATTAGAACACCTTCCCAGAGCTCCGACACCGAGTTGACTCCAAGCTGAGCGATTGCGGAATCAATATCCTGCGTGAAACAATCCAGAAGCGTCGACAGGCCATTTTCTCCACTGGCTCCCAAGGCAAACAGAACCGGGCGTCCAAGCATCACGAAATCTGCGCCGAGTGCCAGCGCCTTTACCACGTCTTCACCGTTACGAACGCCACTGTCAAACAATAGCGGCATACCAGCACCAAGTGCTTTGCGGACCCTTGGCAGGAGATCGATGGCCGCCGGAACACTGTCCAGTTGCCGGCCGCCGTGATTGGACACATAGACAGCATCGGCACCTTCTTCTCGAACACGAATCGCATCCCTAGCACTGGTGATCCCCTTGACGATGAGGTTTCCCTTCCACGTTCTCCGCAACTTGGCCAAGAAGTTCCAATCCGCGCCAGCTCGACTGGCATCCCGAACGAAATTGTCGCCTCTTCCGATGTTTTTCGGAGAGGGAATGCCCGCCGCGAGCGTCGACAGGGACCAGCGAGGATGGGTTGCAAAATCGAGGAAGGATGTCAGGGTCAGTTGGAAGGGTACATTGAACCCGTTGCGCTGATCGCGAACCCGCCGTGACACCTGTGGAACGTCGACGGTCAGAACCAAGGTGTCGTAACCGGCATCGCCCGCCCGCTCCACTGCTTCCAGCGACGATTCTTCGGATTGTCCGTAGTACAGTTGAAACCAAGCGCGGGTTCCAGCCCACTCGCGCATGTCTTCGAGCGTGCTTGACGCGGCAGAAGAGACGCAGACCGGTATGGCAAGCCGCGTGGCCGTCTTGGCGAGGATTTGGTCCGCACCAGGTCGGACCAGATTACACATTCCCATGGGTGCAAATCCGAAGGGAACACCGAACTCCTGTCCCAGAATCTCAGTCGCGAGGCTTCGGGATGCGACATTCTCCATGACGCGCGGTTGCAGACATATGTCGTCAAACCGCGTTTCATTTCGTCGCATTCCAACCTCTCGACCAGCCGCGCCTTCAATGAAGTCGAACACCAGGCGCGGCAACCGCCGTTTCGCCAATCGGCGCGCATCCTCAGTAGAAAACAATTTTGTCCTCGTCGACAGCATCCAGTCTCCAGTTTCTTATGAGCTACAATTCCGGAAAACCATACAAAGGGGCTCTCCTACTACGACCAATCGAAAACTACGCAGCACTGACTTGACGACGTGCTTGCGCGAGTTCATAACTTGCCTGAAGACGCATCCACTGATCAGCTGTACCCCAACCGATATTTTCCAATGCAATTGCCATTTTCGCTGAAATCCCAGCCTTACCATTTAAAAGACGTGATAACGTCCCTCGCTCACAACCGAGACGTGATGCCGTCTCCGTTACACTCCGCTCCGATTCGTTCATGTTTTCACGAATCAACTCACCAAGATGAGGCGGATTGAACATCGGCTTTACTCGAATACTCACGCCTATTCCTCCCAAAATACTTTATTGTACCGAGTGCTCAAAGCTCAATGACAATGTTTTAGTGGAGAATATCGGGGCAATTGCTACCGCTTGCCACCATTTGCAAGTTACTATCGTTTTGAGTTTTACCAATCACGAAATTGCAGTGAGTAAAAAATCAGTAGTTGTACTACAAAGGAAATGAAACCAAATCCGAAACCCTTACCCATCAAAGGTAATTTCGTCGATTGGCCGGCATTTTTTACTGGTTCTGGAGGGTTTTGAGAAATTTTGTCCTCTTTTCGATTTCAATCATTTCGTTCAGTGTTTTACGCACTTTCGAAGATTGAAATAGCTCATTCGCATCAACGTATTGTGATCCTCTTGATGTGACATAGACTTTCGGCTTGTCGTCAGATATTTTTTTCATTGAACCGCTTCTCGAGTAGTTGGTCAATTCTTGTACAATACAGATTCCTCGCCTACATCTCGTTGGTACCGCACTGTTTTACATAGCGATTCGCTCAAGAGGTCGGATGCCGCTAACATTGATACTTGCGTTCGCAACGTCATAGTTATTTTGTAAATTAAGCCAAAATTGAGGTGTCGATCCAAAAAAGCAGGACAGACGCAATGCTGTATCTACAGTAATCGGAGAAGTTTCCTTTACTAATCGTTCAATACGACTACGCGGTACACCTATTCGTTTAGCAAGTTCGCCGGCACTCATCTGCAGCGGTATAAGAAATTCAAACTTCAAAATTTCGCCTGGATGACATGGTTGTTTTAGCATGACCAGAACGTCCTCCTCAGTGATAATCAATTATTTCAACATCCGCCGGACCTTGATCTGTCCAAACAAAACAAATTCTCCACTGATCATTAATGCGAATAGAGTATTGCTCTTTGCGATCTCCCTTCAACTTCTCAAGACGATTGCCAGGAATGACGCGAAGATCATCTAAAGAATGGGCTGAATTGAGCGCAGTTATTTTTCGTCTTGCATTTCTGAAGATTTCTATGGGGAATCCTTTCTTCGGATAACCTTCAAGTACGGATGAAATCAATCTGCCTTTTGTAGATCTTATCATCGCTTCAATTGTATCATGTCATGATACATGTTTGGCAAATTTCGTACGATGTTGTTGAATTGACTTTATTCATCAATGACCAAATCCGACAATAGACAACGATAAACGATCAAGCCAGTTTTGAGAGGATGGGATACGAATGTGCGGATCAATTTGTGCCTGCTACATCAAGCGTTTGGGCAAACTGCTGCAGAAACACAACCGCAGGCTTCTCAACAGCCAGTACCATCATCTGCGCGCCGCCTGACACCTGGAACACTTCCCCCGCTCCTATATTTCGTCCATCTGTCGCTGGATGCGTCCGGGAGCCGAAAATTTTTCAATTTCGCAACGGCTGCTGTCAGGTCGACCACCGGACCCGGTCATTTTTCACATTCTGATATATGATTATGGTAGTTTTCTGGCAGACACTGGATAGCCAGCATTGATGTATGCTGATCGCCTCAGGAATACTGAAGACTCTATGACAAAAACTTCCGAAAATAACAAAGCTCCATTCTTATTGGAGCGCGTGATGAAGCTGATAGCAGGGACAGAGTGGCAAGAGCGTATGCAAAGCCACTTTTCAGAATTCTACATGCCTGCGGCGCGACGCAACAAAATGACTGGCGTAGAATATTTGGTCAAAGCAGGGGTGGAACGATTGGCGTTCATTTCCCGATTTGTGCTTGACGACTTTATGACACGCTGGTACGGCAAGAATGGGGAGTTGAATCTTGTTCACAACTTCATACGAAGTATTTCTGGGATCGACAAGGATTTCCACCTTACCCAAGAATTTGAGAAATACGAATTGATAGCCGAATCCAGACCCACTATGTATGAAGTCGTTGGTGTTACGCGGGGAATGAGGACCGTATTGAGAGACATGATATACGGCGGCGAAGACATCGTTATCGAAGAAACTGTCACGCTCTCAGAAATGACTGAACTATGGCAATGTCTCGCTGGCAGAGCAGTCCTGCACGATGACGTGCCGTTCTTATCGCCGAATTTTCTACCTTTCGATCAACAAATGGCAGGCGATTTATTGGACAAGCTTGAGAGGATCATTGAAGAAAAGCTAAATTCGGCCGGTGCCGACGAAAAATCGGGAAATGCAAAATCCCAAGCCACACGCGAAGATATTCTTGCAGGTCTGCCAATGTCTCAGATGTTAGCGGATTCCTGGAACGCTGCGATAGACGAGCGTGGGGGAATGCAATTTGGACTGCCGCCTCCGACTCTGGGTACAGTGGAGGGAGGAATTGTTGAAATCTGTGAGGTCACGTTTCGCACCAGTGATGATCTTCAACGGATCGCCGAGAGACTTGACGCGATTCCATCGCTTTCGAGAATTACGGATGAGGATCGCAAGTGGAATTGGAGTTTGCCTCAAGAGGGGTTGGCTGAATACTTGCAGGCCATAGTGGAGTCCGAAGATCACGAGTTGCCGGACGAACGCTCCGAAGTTAACTCCAATCACGAGGAATGGCTCGGCATTGTCGAACTCAATCCCAGAACGCTCACGCTATGGGTTCCCTCGAAGCCAAGAGCCGAAGCCGGTGAAAAGCTTTTGACTCGCTACCTAGGCGATCTGGTAACAAATCCAATGCTGACCTACACGAATTCGCATGAAGAAACTAAAAAAATATTGGATTCGTTAAAGCCGGGGTTGAACGAATTTTCGATGCCGGAGATATTCACAAGCATGCACGGCTATTTTCGCAATCTGTACTACGGCAGTGCGATCGACATCCCTTCACGAGAGTATGACGATATGACTCCGCGTGAAATGGCACTTTCGTCCCGCGAACGACGAAAGGCGCTCGAATGGCTGAAAATGCGCGAGAGTACAGACCGTGTAATCTGCCGAGAGCATGGGTTGGACTTGTATGATTTCACTTGGATGTGGCAGGAATTGGGGTTTAGTACCAGCCAGAGGCACGCTGATGATTCTGAGCAATAGGGCGGGTGCTGTGTATCGATGAATTTCTATCAGATCTGATTTTACGTCCGCAGTAAGACGAAAACTGTTTGTGTGCATTACAAATTAATCGTGGTGACCACTCTCTAACTCGTCGAGGAATTGTTCTCCATCCACCACATTTTGAGCTGCAATATCTTCGTCAACCTGTGCTGCTCTCCTCTTCAGTACTTGCAATTTCAAGTTCTCGAACCGTTCGTAGTCTTCTACCGAAATTACAACAGCAACAACTTTTCCGTTCCTCTTAATTTGAACAGGAGTGCGTTGCGCCTTCAGTAGTATTGTTCCGAAATTGGTTTTTGCCTCATTGGCACTCAATATCTCATTCATATTCATCAACCCTCTTTAATCGTTCGATTTGTTCAATTTAATTGGTTCGATCTAATTTTGCAATTTGATTGATTTGAATATTTGAATACGGATGCGAAATCCACGAAAAGGTTTTCGAAATAGCATCGAATGTATGGATTGAGACGAAGCAAAAAAATCGCTCGGTGAAAAAATCTTTGCTCAGTTTGGTAAAGCGCTACACCAGTTCTCGGATTCAACCGTACCTTAAGTCACTCATCCTGACATCGGCCAACTCTAATTCGTCGCCAAATACTCAATCTACACGATCACCTGCATCGAAAACACGCCCTCCGAAAGAATTGCCGAAAGCGGTTCGACTACGTTGCTTTGGTGGACTTGGACGGTAAAAATTCGCACCGTCGCTTAAATTCCGATTCAAGTAAATTTGCTTGACTCATTTTGAATCCGAGTTTATGACTGATTGAACGGATTAACGATCATAAGTTTTTCGATAATTTGACCATCTTGTAAGTCTTCGCTGTAAAGGATTCTACACTTGGCTTCAAGTGCAGCGGCCACTATTAGACTATCGTAAAACGAAAATCCGTAACGCCGCATAATATCAAGCCCACGGCGATAGAGTCGAACAGTCGGATTGACGGACCATAAAGGAACCAACACATCTTCAAGAATTTGATGCGCCTGTACTGCTGTCGCACCTAACTTTCTCGTGAACACATTTAAATCAATAAAGTATTTATCATTTATTCATTTCTTCTCGAGAAATTTTATGGCCACCAGAATAAATACTGGCTTGCAGTTCGCGGATCGTTTCAATAGCTCGCTCACTTTTCTGTTCGCGCTGTACATAATTTTCCAACCATATTCGGAATTGTGCATTCAATGTCGTATTCTCGGCAATTGCACGTTGTCGCGCTTTTTCGATTAATTCAGCATCTGCACTGAGCGTAATGTTTTTCATTATTTCATCTCAATCTATTAACACGATAAATCTATACAAAATTCACCCATCTAGCTAGCTATGAAGAGATCAAGAAGAACGACCTCAACCTGAACATTCCGCGCTATTTCGATACATGCGAAAAAGAATCTGAGATTGATATCGAAACTGTTCAGCAGAACATCGACACACTTGAAGGTGAATTGGTAGAGGTAAGAAGCAAAATGGCAATCCTTCTAGAGGAGATAACAACATGAACCACGAAATTGATCAACATCATCGAACCTTTGAAGATATCCGTCAATACACTAAAGAAGTTCGAGAAAATCTGACGGCGAGAGATTTGCTGTTTGTTCTCGAATATAACAGCTGGGATAAGTTCAAGTCTGTGATTCGCAAAGCCATGAAGGCATGTAATAACTCAGGCATTCCGTCAGCAGACCATCGGCTCTGGTGCTGAGCGTTTAATCTCGAATTATGATTATCACTTATCCCGTTATGCCGACTATCAGATCGTTCAAAATGGTGACCCTACAAAGCCAGTAATTGCGTATGGTCAGACCTATTTTGCGATGCAGACACGCTAACAAGAGCTGGCTGATAATTCGACATTCCTACAACTGGACGAGGATAAAAAGCGTGTCTTACTTCGCAATGAGTTGAAAAAGCAGATTAATTAGCCTTTTTTTGATCTCATTGGCAGATCCCAACTGAATAAATTAGACTATGAACTATTGATGATGAATTGAAGACTTCTAGAGATAACCACACCACTAACCAATTTGGTGAGTGCGGACAATGGTGCGGATTCTTACCTCTGGTGGAGGTGGCGGGAATCGAACCCGCGTCCGTGAGCCCTCTGCTCGCTGGCGACTACATGCTTAGTCTATCCGTAGTTCAACCACATTCGGCCCGGACAGACAATACTGAATGCGGCGGTCTCGCCTGCCGAAGCAGTTGATTTTACATGCAGGCTTACGAGACAATCCCCGCACGCTAGTCTCAAATAATTGACCCTGATTCACACCTTTCAGACGAAATGATCACAGGGCTCAGCGGTCAAGCCGCCAAGGCGTAGTTGTCGTCGTTGGCAACTAATTTTTTGCAGACAGTTTTACGAGGCACCTGCACCTCGACATGCTCCAACGGTTTTGCGACCCGCGTCGAAACCGAGTCACCCCCAATAGAATATTTCAACGATCAGTATAGGGATATATTTCATTTTTGCAACATTCATCCACTCACTTAAGCAAATTGGCTGCCAATGACCGAGAATTTGTTGCATACTTGCTTCATCAACCAGCTCTAATTGTAAGAGGAAGTGTCTCTCGCCTGATCGCGCTCGATATCCCGTGCCTTGATCGAAGCCCGCTTGTCGTACTGCTTCTTGCCTCTCGCCAGCGCAAAGGCCAGCTTGACTTTACCGTTGCTCCAATAGAGCTGGGTCGGAATCATCGAATATCCCTTGCGCTCCACCGCCCCAATCAGTCGATTGATCTCCAGCCGATTCAAAAGCAACTTCCTATTTCGCGTCGGATTGGCCAGTTCATGGGTGGAGGTGGTCTTGCCGGGAGAGACATGTGCTCCGACTAGGAAAAGTTCTCCACCTTTCGCGGTGATATAGCTTTCTTTCAGATTCGCCCGATTCTCTCTCATACTCTTGACTTCCCATCCATTGAGTACGATGCCTGCCTCGTATCGGTCTTCCAGATGGTACTCGTATGACGCCTTTCTGTTCGTGGCGATGACGTGAGCGGAATCTTTCGAGTTTTTCTTGCGCGCCATGACCGCATCCCTTGTCAGGAACGTCTTCTTCCCCCGCGTCTTCGACTCGACTTTTGCGGTGCGGTATCGAACACCTCTCCCAAATGTTCCGTAACATCAGCAATGGTCGGCCGAATACCGGGCTGATACCGGTCGATAGCCTCTCGCATGCGCTTGACATGCTCAAAGCGTGTTCCGCAACAACCCCCGACGATCTTCGCTCCAGCATCGCAGGCAATTCTCGCATAGTCAGACATCTGCTTCGGTGAAGCGGTATATCTGATTCTTGTTCCCTCCCACACCGGTATACCGCAGTTTGCTTTGGCAACATACACAAATCTCTCAGGCAAAGCTACAACCATTTCCATCGCGGCAGCCACCGTCTGTGCTGGACCTACACCACAATTCGACCCGACAGCAAACGGTTGGCGAAATTCAAGCTGCGAACAAATCTCAGCGAACCGAGCTGGTGTGATCCCCATCATCGTACGTCCATTGGTATCAAAACTTCCTGTACACGCGTACGGCAAATTCGTACAGCTTGCACCTTGCGCGGCTGCTGTCAGCTCCTCTTCCGAAGAAAGTGTCTCAATCCACAAGAGATCACAACCTGCGCGCTCGAGTGCCATTGCCTGCTCGGTGAACGCTTCAACCGCATCATCCATACCCAGAGTCCCCACCGGTTCGATCAATTCGCCCAGAGGCCCCATTGATCCCGCCACGAACACTTTTCGGTCCGCCTGGTCTGCAGCTCGTCCGGCAATTTCTGCCGCTTTTTCATTCAATTCTGATACCCGATGCTCGCTGGCGTGAAGTTTGAGACGCATCGCATTCGCTCCGAATGTATTGGTAAGAACCACATCGGAGCCTGCTTCTATAAAGCCGAAATTGAGTTGAAATACTCGTTCGGGAAATTCGTCATTCCAAATTTCTGGCGCGTCTCCGGATACCAATCCCATATCAAACAGATTGGTACCCGTAGCTCCATCCATCAGGACAGGTCGCTCATCCAATACTTCTTCAAAAGAGCTGTTGCTAATTTTGACTTCCGTACTCATCTCAGCATCAATATTCCGACACCAGCGCAAGCCAGCGCCAAGTCTTACGTGAAAGAGTCCTCGACAATGAGTTGTCGATAACGCGGAGTATATAATCTAACCTCACATGTACATAATAATGTTGAATTGGCATGTCACGATAATTTTTCGCGTTCTATTATCGAAGAAAAAATTTCATGACTGAAATACTTTGCAAAATGAACAGAGCAACCAAGTTCATCCTGATGCTTGCCTGTCTTTCGTTTGCTCATACCCTTTCAGCCGAATCGAACAGTGAACTGGTTATGTTCGACGATGAATATTGCAGCTGGTGCAGGCAATGGGAGGAAGATATCGGGGTAATCTATCATGTCACTCCAGAACATTGTCAGGCACCGCTGAAGAAAATCGAGATGGGTGATGCCCTGCCGGATTCGATTTCCCTCAAGGAGCCTGTCGTATATACACCCACGTTTGTCTTTTTCGTCCATGGAAAGGAGGTTGACCGCATAGTTGGCTACCCGGGTGAAGAATTTTTCTGGTCAATGCTGGGGGACATGATCAATAAAGGCCTTCCAAAAAATATTCAAATCGAAAACGCCGACAGATGTAAAAATACCTGATACCACCCTCCGACTGATCGCACAACTAGTCTCATCCATCGCAACGATATGCCCAATGTTCGAAAATCGGCCATTGTAGGATTCACATGTGAACAGATGTATTCACTTGTAACCGATGTCAGATCATACCCGCGATTTATCAAATCGTGTACTGGCAGCAAGGTCAATCAAGTTCACGAAGATGGCTATACAGCAACATTGGAATTCTCGTACTCGCGGGTAAAGAAAAAATTCACAACTCGAAATACGGCTGTTCCACATTCGGAAATTTCGATGTCTCTGGTTTCCGGACCATTCAAAGAACTGAACGGCCTCTGGAAATTCATTGAACTTGGAGAGAACGCATGCAAGGTGGAATTCGAAATTACATACATCTTCAAGTCTTCTCTCATTGAAAAAGTCAGCGCACCTTTGATGAATCATATTTCAGAGACAATGGTCAGTTCGTTCTATGAAGAAGCGAAAAGAAAATACGGCGGACAACCGACAAATCAGAATTGAGGTGGCTTTTGCCACCCCGACGCAGCAGAGAGTTGTCTGCCTTGATGTCAATGAGAAGACCACCGCCAGACAAGCAGTCAATCTCTCTGGGTTGGCGGATTTGTTTCCCGGATACGATCTTTCGAACGCGACTATCGGAGTATTCGGTAAGACGGTACCCGAAGACCACATTCTGGCTGAGCAGGACCGTGTGGAAATCTACCGGCCCTTGCACCAGTCGCCGACAGATGCCAGACGCAAAAGAGTCAAAGCCGCACAGAACAGAAAAAATCGATAGTCGATCATGATTCGCTATCCTGCTCCCTCGCGCGCAGCTCGTTTCGTTTTACTTTACCCGTTGTGGTCAATGGAAGATCGTCAATGTACTCGATGATTCTTGGATACTCGTATGCAGCAAGCTGTTTGCGTACGGAATTCCGAATGTTCTCGGTCAATTCTTCTGAAACCCGCTCACCCTGCTTGAGAACAACAAAAGCCTTGACAGCCTCCCCGCGCAATTCGTCCGGAACTCCGATCACCGCAACTTGCGCTATCGCTGGATGCTTCAACAGACAGTCCTCAATTTCACCGGGACCGATCCGATATCCGGCACTTGAGATGACATCGTCCTTGCGGCCGACAAACCAGATATATCCATCTTTATCCCTGTAACCGGTGTCGCCTGTCACCCACCACTTGCCGACATATTTTTCCTGAGTGGCCGCCTCATTCTTCCAGTATCCTGTGACCATCACAGGATCATCTCTGTCCGCAGCCAGTTCTCCGATCTCGCCGACTTTGACGACGTTACCCTCCTCATCAATCGGCTCAACGGAATGACCTGGATAACTCTTTCCGATAGAGCCAGCACAGACAGGCATGATCTCAGCGCAGTTTCCACAGATGTAGTTGAACTCGGTCTGCGCCCACATCTCATTGATCTCGATACCAAACGCTTCCTGTCCCCAATAGTACAGCTCCGACCCCAACGACTCACCGGCCGACATGATCGATCGCATGTTGATGTCGTATCCCTCTCGCATGTCGGGCACCTGTCGCAACATTTTCAAGGCTGTGGGAGGAATGAATGCATTTCGAACTTGATATTTCTCCAGCAGACGACATGTTCTTTCCGGATCAAACTTTCCTCCGTCATACCCCAGTACCGGAACTGCGTAATACAGGGAAGGTATCAACGCATCAAGCAGACCGCCGGTCCAAGCCCAGTCAGCAGGTGTCCAGAATAGGTCTTCTTCCCGAGGAAAGAAATTGTGTGACATCTCAAAACCGGTGAGATTGCCGATCAGGCATCGATGCGGAGCAAGTGCGCCTTTCGGAGGACCTGTAGTACCGGACGTATATACCAGATAAGCGGGATCTTCGGATTTCGTGTTTACCATCTCGAATTCATCGCTGGCTTTGTCCAGAGCTGACCAGAATCCACTGTCAGCATCACAATCTATGATGGTTTCCAGTTCCGGCAACTGATCGCGCATGGATTCGAGAAGTTCAAGATGTTCGGTGTCTGTGATAACAACCTTCGTTCCACTGTTGTTCAACCGGTAACCCACTGCTTCCGGTCCGAACAGGACCGACAATGGCAATGCGATCGCGCCGAGTTTATAGATTCCCATGTGTGAGATCACAGTCTCCGGCCGTTGAGGGAGAATGATTCCCACCCTGTCGCCCTTTTCGACTCCGAGAACGCTCAACACGTTCGCCAGGCGATTGGATAGACGCTTGAGCTGGAGAAAAGAATATCGGCTCTCCTTCCCAGCCCTATCCTCACAGTAAATGGCGATTCTGTCCCCGTCTGTTTCCGCGTGGCGGTCACAGGCAACATAGGCGATATTGAAATGCTCCGGGATATTCCACTTGAACCGCGCTCGAATGGCATCCCAATCACCCCATTCGGGACGAATCAGTCTTAAGTGATCAGTCTTCATCTACCAATACCGTATAGCGGCAGAATACATCTGCTGCAAATCTTCATGTGAAACCTCACAAGGTGCATTGCCGAGCAACCGTTGTTGCATGTACGCACCATCCGCCAGATCAGGTATATCGGAATTATCATAACCGACTTCCGATATTCCGTTTGGCATATCGGTCACTCTCATCATGTTCTCCAAATGTTCGGACAGCACTTCACCCGCCTCAACGGGACTTGCATCGTCGATATCCGCACCGAGCAATTCGCCCGCTTCCAGATGCCTCCTGTGATTTGCAGATCCTGTGAATCGAAAGGCTGCGGGTGCGTTGACGATCACCGAAATTCCGTGGGGAACCAAGGGATGTCCCGACGGATAGCCATCCGGACAGAAGTCTCTCACCAGTCCTGCAACAGAATAGGACATTCCGTGTGGAATATGAACACCACTATTGCCGAATGCAATGCCCGCCAGGGTCGCCGCAAGCATCATTCCGTGACGTGCCTCGTTATCCTGATGGTCTTGTACTGCACGAACCAGGTACTCACCGGTAAGGCGCAGTGCCTCCCTGCACCCCATGTCACTGTATGGATTGGATCCCTGACTCAACGGACGCACACCGGATTCGGGACACGGTCGCTGTGTATACGGCTTCGCTGTATAGGATTCAAGGGCATGACACAAAACATCAAATCCGCTTGCTGCAACCACATTGGCCGGCAATGATGCCGTTACCACTGGATCGATCACGGCTCTCGCCGGTTTCAGTCGAGCCGAGGCGATTCCTGTTTTAACCTGTTTCGAAAGAAGGTCGAAAACTGCGATTCCAGTGCATTCACTACCTGTTCCAGATGTCGTTGGACACGCAATATGAGGTTTCAACTCACCTGGAATCGGGATCCCCTCCCCCACAGGCGCATTCACATAATCCAAAAATTCTGCGGGATAGGTACTGTACAAATTGGCGGCTTTACAGGTATCGATAACAGATCCTCCACCGATTGACACAAACCCGTCAAAAGGTCCCTCCTCTGTCGCAAACCGCGCAGCTGCCAGAAACGACTGGTCGGTCGGTTCGACACTCACCTCATCATAGATCTCAAAGTCAATATGGGCTGCATGCAATAGCCGGATCGCGTTCTCTACAGGTTCCAGCTTCCTGACAATTGAATCCGTAAACAATGCAATCCTCGACAGGCCAAGGGTTCCGATTTCGAATGGAATTTCCTCCAGCGCACCCGGACCATACTTGATCGGGTTGAAATCCACCGTAAATATGGACTCGTTTCCCTCAATGAACTGATAGTGATGACAGCATCCCATTCTTTTTGACTAGATTCCTGAATCGAAGTGTGTCGGTAGCAGGCTATTTCTGTGATATTGCTAGAGCCTGATCCAAATCCCAGAGAATGTCCTCAATCGTCTCAAGCCCAACCGAGATTCTGATCATGTTCGGTTGCACGCCAGCGGCAATCTGGGCTTCCTCGTCCAGCTGCCTGTGGGTCGTCGAGGCCGGATGTACAACCAGTGTCTTGGCATCCCCCAAATTGGCGAGATGACTCAGGAATTGTACCGACTCAATAAACTTGACACAGGCTTCATACCCACCCTTGATCCCAAAACTCAAGATTCCGCTGGCTCCCTTGGGCAGGTATTTTTTAGCCAACTCGTAATATGGACTGGATTCGAGACCCGGATAATTCACCCATTCAACACTTTGATGATCTTCAAGAAATCGGGCGACCGCCATAGCATTAATACAGTGCCGGTCCATACGTACTGGCAGAGTTTCAACGCCCTGCAGAAACAGAAAGGAGTTGAACGGACTGAGTGTCGGACCGAAAGTACGCAGAATCTCACAGCGCGCTTTCATCGTATAGCCAAAATCTCCGAAAGTTTCGTAGAAACGAATTCCGTGATACCCTTCAGAGGGATCCATCATCGTAGGAAATTTCCCGTTGTCCCAGGGGAATTTACCGGATTCCACCAGAACACCCCCGATCGAGGTGCCGTGACCACAGATGAACTTGGTTGCCGAATGTACTGTAATGTCTGCACCATGATCAAATGGACGGCAAAGATAAGGCGTGGCAACCGTATTGTCAACAATAAACGGGATGCCATTGGCTTTGGCAATTTCGGAAACCGTCTCGAAGTCCACGACATTGTTCGCCGGATTGCCTATGGACTCTGCGTAGAGGCACTTGGTCTGCGGCGTAATCGCCTTCTGGAAATTATCCGGGTCGTCAGCATCGACGAACTGAGCCTTGATCCCAAGCTTGCGAAAATTGAATGCAAACTGTGTGTGGGTTCCACCGTACAGTGTGTTGGAGGAGACAATCTCGTCACCCGCCTCCAAAATTGTCAATAACGCCACCATTTGCGCCGCCATGCCGGAGGATACCGCGACAGCAGCACGACCGTTTTCCAATGCCGCCATACGTTGCTCGAATACGGCATTGGTGGGATTCATCAGCCGCGAATAGATATTGCCGAACGTCTGTAAATTGAAAAGACTGGCGGCGTGGTCGGCTGAATCAAAGACATACGCTGCAGTCTGATAGATCGGTGCAGCCCGTGAGCCGGTCACCGGATCAGGCAACTGACCCGCATGCAGGCACAATGTCTCAATACCAAATTCCCGATCTTGCATGATTCTCCCTCACACGATCCAGCGTGGACGATCCGAGGAGATGATCTTTGTATCCACACCGATGAAATTCAGTCCGCCGAATAATCTTGCATGCTCGATCTTGACGCATCGGTTGGCCACAATGTCCAATCCCGCTTCAAACGCCAGTCTGGCTGCCTCCTCGTTATAGATACCCAGTTGCATCCATAGCACCTTGGCATTCACTGCGACTGCAGACCGGGCAATCGGCAATACAGCATCCGAACGTTGAAACACATCCACAATATCGATCGGTTCCGGAATGTCCTCGACTGACGCATAACACTTCTCGCCAAGAATCTCGTCGTAATTCGGATTGACCGGAATCACGCGATAGCCATACTCCTGCATATATTTGGCGGCAAAAAAACTCGGTCGATACCAGCGCGCCGACAACCCGACAACAGCAATGGTCTTGTTTTGGCTGAGAATTCTTCTCAGTGATTGAATATCGTCGTTCAGCAAGGCAGTATGATACCCGTTCGACAGTTCCGTCAGCTCATGTTACCCAATTGAAAAAATTCTCCACCGCTCCAGACACCGAATTCCCGACGGTTGTTTCGCTGACGCTCCTCACCAAGTTCAACCAGCTGGTAGTACACATTCCTCGCGATCAACCCGCGCAAGCCATCGCGAACCTCAATATAGGGTGAGGGTTCCCCGTCTTCGGCAATTTCCACCCAAATCGGGTGGTCGTGATCTGCGGGCACGACATCGTCGTTCTTGGTCCTGAAATACAGCACCTGTTCTTTCCCCGATCCCTTCTCTTCGACTTGCACAACCACGAATGGTGCGTCTTCCACATCGATTCGAAGTTTTTCAACAGGAGTAACCAAATAGTGTTCGCCGTCGTCATCCTTGCGCAACACGGTGGAAAACAGGTTCACGAGTCGTTTTCGTCCGATCGGAGAACCCATGTAAAACCATGTTCCGTCTCGGGCAATTCGTATATCAATATCACCACACAGTTCAGGATTCCATTTGTGCACCGGTGGCAGACTCTTGTCTGAAATCTGTGAAACGAGACTGAAAGGATCTGTAGTTGAACTAACCATCAGAGCCTCTCGGTACCGGTCGCGGTCGACCATCCTCGTCAATGGCTACGAACGTGAACAGACCTTCGGTTACCTTCTCGTATTTTTCAGAATTCCTGCGTCGTACCCAGGTTTCCACCATGACTGCGATGGATGTATTTCCAATTCTGACAGTCTCACAGTGACACGAAACAACATCACCGACATAGACTGGCAGGTGAAAGCTCATTCCATCGACAGCAACAGTTGCAACACGTCCTCTGGCTACCTCGTAGGCGTGAATACCACCTGCGATATCCATCTGCGACATGATCCAGCCTCCGAAAATGTCTCCACTTGGGTTGGCACTGGCTGGCATCGCGACAGTTCGAAGCGACGCAGGTTTCGTATTAGGTGGCGTAGCGTTCAATGGGGCTGGACAGATTCGACCTCAGCAACTCCGTCATGCTGTCAGTCGTAGGTTCGGGCATCCTCGATGACAATGCCATCGTTGGCCAACGCACCGGGTTCCTCAAGCACAACATCTGCCCGGAGTTTACAGACTTCCCTTGCACATGAGACAATCTTATCAGTCAGCCCGTCCGGTCGCTCGGTAACCTCGCAATGCAACACCATGTTGTCCTGGTGGTCCTCACTCGACACGACCAATCTGGCTTTCTCAACCTCGGAACACCGCTTCACGATCTGTGCGACCTGCGAAGGATGTACGAACATACCCCGCACTTTTGTTGTCTGGTCAGCGCGTCCCATCCAACCTTTTATTCGTGTATTGGTTCTCCCACAGGGGCTTTGACCCGACATGATCGCTGACATATCGCCGGTTCCGAACCGAACCAACGGATAGTCTGGATTGATGACCGTCACCACCACTTCACCGACATTTCCTTCGGGTACAGGATCACCGGTTCCCGGACGAACAATCTCAACGATCACACCTTCATCCAGGATCAACCCTTCCATTGCATCAGATTCATAGGCAATCAGACCGACATCCGCAGTCGCGTACGCCTGTTTCACCGAAACTCCGTGTCCATCGAGTTCCGAACGAAGTGATGGCGGAAGCGCCTCACCTGACACCAGCCCGATCCTCAGTGATGAAACATCCGCACCGGATGAAGCGGCGGCTTCCAGAATAATTTTCAAGAAAGATGGCGTACCGGTATAACCCTGTGGTCTCAAACGCTCAATGGCCTGGACCTGCAACTCGGTCTGTCCCACACCTGCCGGGAACACCGCTCCCCCCAGGACACTGATGCCACTTTCCAGCATCGCACCCGCCGGAGAGAAGTGATAGGAAAACGTATTGTGTACGAGCATCCCTTTTCGGAACCCCGCAGCAAATAGTGCCCGCGACATTCGCCACGAGTCCTCACGGGTTGTCTCCGGCTCGAAAATCGGCCCCGGAGATGCAAATATCCTGACCAAAGAATCAGGGTCGAAAGCCGTCATGCCACCGAATGGCGGAGAATTCTTCTGCAATTCAGCTAGTTCTGACTTACGGACAACCGGTAATTGTGCAAGCGCTTCTCGAGAATCAATTGAATCGATTTCCACATCTTGCAGTTGCTGCTGCAAAAAAGATGAGCGTGCTGACGCTTGTTTCAAGTGCTTCGGAAGAGCGACGAACAATTCACGTTCGCGAACTTCAGGATTACGGGTTTCCAGGGAGTCGTAAAATTCAGAAGTCATAATCTACTCCCAACACAACAATTTTCAGGCAGGAATCTTTGCCCAACACTGATTAACAAATACCAGGTTGAGACTGTAAACTGGCAAGTGGCAAATCCGTCCTATGTCAGCCAGCGTTTGCGTCGCCGATAGTGCTTGACATTACGGAAACTTCGTCGATTCTCGCCGCTTACCCCAAGGTAAAATTCTTTTACGTCCTCATTTTGCAACAAGTCAGAGGCTTCTCCGTCCATCACGACGCGACCATTCTCCAGAATATATCCGTATTGAGAGTAGCGAAGCGCCATGTTGGTGTTCTGTTCGGCCAGCAGAATCGTGACTTGCTCGATTTCATTGAGCCGCTTGATGATTTCGAATATTTCTTCGACCAAAGTCGGTGCCAGTCCCATTGACGGCTCATCCAGCAGGATTACTGAAGGTTTCGCCATCAGCGCACGTCCTACCGCGGTCATTTGTTGTTCGCCACCAGAGATATATCCAGCAACGCCGTTTCGTCTTTCTTTCAGTCTCGGAAAATAACTGTATACCAATTCAAGATCTGACTGAATGGCAGCGCGCCCGTCTCTACGGGTATATGCACCTGTCAGCAGATTCTCCTCAACAGTCAGGTGCTCAAAGCAATGTCGACCTTCCATGACCTGGGTTACGCCACGCACAACCAGGTCTGAGGGTGTTAGCGCGTCGACGCGCTCGCCACGGTACACAATCGATCCCTTGGTCACCTCACCGCGCTCCGCCCGCAACAAATTCGATATGGCCTTGAGCGTGGTTGTCTTTCCGGCACCATTAGCCCCGAGAAGGGCAATGATGCCCTTCTCGGGAACTTCTAGCGATACACCTTTCAGAACGAGAATAACCCGATCGTAAATAACCTCGATGTTATTGACACTGATGATCGCCTCACCATTTACGGCAGGCATCTGGGCTGACTCGTTCATGTCAGGACTCAAGTGATCGGTTGTGACGGATTAACCGCAGTCTGAACCCATGCTCATGCCGCTACGCGGAGTAATTCCTTTCTCTTTCGCGTAGGCCATTGAACTGTCCATGATCATCGGATCAACAAGGGACTTGTCGGTTTCGATCCAGTCGGTTACTTCAACCCAACTGGAACCATCCCAGCGGCTGAATTTCACCGGACCGCCACCCTCGTGGTCGGCGCATGTGATTGTCAGCGGCGCCATCAGTCCATCCGCACCAAGTTCCTTGATACGTTCTGCGGAGATACTAAGGTTTTCAAGTCCCCATCGCATCTCTTCACCGGACAGTACTTTGGTACCGAATTTACCCTGCGCGGCACGAATCGCCTCAACAGTCACAATTCCGGCCACCAAACCGCGGTTGTAGTAGATCGTCCCAACACGTTGAGGAGAAATGTTCCCTTGTGCCGCACCGTGGACGACATCCAGAATGTTTTGAATCAGGGGAAAATCCGCACCAGACGGATGGAATCCGGCAGCGACGTATCCGACCGCAGCCTTACCGGCTGGAATCACATCTTCTTCCGCACCGCTCCACCAGACACCAACAATCTTATCGGCTGGAAATCCGACTCTCGCCGCTTCCTTCAGCGCAGTTGGGTTCATGACACCCCAGCCTCTCAGGATCACCCAGTCCGGCTTGTAACGGCGGGCAATGTCAAGCCACGCGGCTTTCTGGTCAAGGCCCGGATGTGCCACTGGATAATGCTTCACTTCAAAGCCATACTTTTCCGCCTGCACGCCCAGTATCGGTACAGTTTCCTTGCCGTAACTGCTTTCGTGGTGAAGGTTGGCAATTTTCTTGCCCTTGAGGTTCTCCATTCCGCCTTCCTGCATTCCGATGTATTTGATCTTTGCAGTATTCTGGCTCCAGTAATTGGTAATCAGCGGGAATACCCATGGAAATACCTTACCATTTGTCGCGTCAGTTCGACCATAACCCATTGAAATCAGAGGGATTTTGTCAGCGGTCGCCCGCTCAATCAAACGATAGGTGATTCCGGTGCTGAGCGGATGTACGACAGTCGCACCGTGCTCGCCCTTGTTCTTCAGACGTTCGTAGCACTCAACTCCTCGGTCGGAGTTGTATGCAGTCTCACATTCCTCCCAAACCAGTTTGACGCCGTTGACACCACCCTCGGCCAGATTCAAATAGGCCATGTAATCTTCAAATCCACCGAAGAAGCCAGATCCACCGGCTGCGTAGGGCCCGGTTCGGTAGACAAGCGCCGGGACAAACTGTTCCATATCCTGAGCTTGCGAAACCGAGAATGGAAGCACGGCTACAATCGCCGCGACCCACGACAGCACTATGGTTTTGAATTTTATTTTCATAGTATTTACCTCCCACATGAGTGGAAACATTTAAGATTGAAAACAGATTTATATGTTAGCATTGGAACCGTATGAATGTAGTACGAATTGATTCTCGCACACTGACAGTCAATCAATAGGGGAACGGCCACTGACGAAGTTTCTCCTTGATGATCTGCCACATTCGCGCAAATCCAAGCGGTTCGACAGCCAGAAAGAACACGATCGTACCCCCGTAAACAATCAGTTCCAGATTAGCCAGCGCTGCACCGGACAGCGTTCCCTCACCAAGGTTTGAAGCCATAATATTCAGAAACGGTGGCAACAGCACGATAAAGGCTGCGCCGAGAAACGAACCCATGACCGACCCCAGCCCACCAATGATGATCATGAACAAAATCGTAAATGAACGAATCAAGTCAAACGCTTCTGTGTCCGCATTGCCCACATACGTAAACACATACATGGCACCGGCCACACCACAGTAAAACGAACTGATTGCAAAAGCCAGTAGCTTTGTTCTCAGCGGGCGGATACCGATAATTTCGGCAGCAATGTCAAAGTCGCGAATCGCCATCCACGCCCGACCGGTCATGCCGCGTACCAAATTCTTGGCCAAAAGCGCCAGTACAACAACCACAGCCAATGTCAGCACGTACTTCGCTTCAGGCGTAGCATTCGGCCCGGAAACAACTACATCAATTGGTGCCAGAAACTCCAAAGCTCGACCTTCACTGGCCAGCGCACCGAAAAATGTCTGGGTTGGCGCTGATGCAACGCCCGCTGGATCGTAATTGGTGAACCAGCCGACATGATCAAAAATCCAAATCAGAAAGAACTGTGAGGCAAGCGTTGCCACAGCCAGGTAAAATCCCTTGATTCGAAGTGAGGGAATTCCAAACAGCACACCTACCGCTGCCGCCATCAGGCCAGCCAGAATAAAATCAATCACGATCGGTATTTCAGGCAGTCGCAGGACAAGGTTGTAGCAACCAAATGCGCCAACTGCCATGAATCCACCCGTACCCAACGATACCTGGCCGGCATAGCCGGTCAGAAGATTCAGTCCCAGAGCGGCCAATCCGAATACCAGAAGCTGCGTCAATATCGGTCCCATCAGGTACTGACTGCCCGACAGCGGCGGCCAGATGAACGCAAACAGCAGTATGGCAATGACACCGATTCGGTCATTGGTGATCGGGAATATCGCTTGGTCAGCGGAATAACTGGACTTGTACTGCCCTACTTCCCTATAAAACATCTGCTACGCCTCCGAAACCTAAACCCGTTCAATAATTTTTTCGCCGAACAAGCCCTGTGGACGGAACATCAGAAAGAACATGCCCAGCATATAGGGGGTCCAGTTCTCTGTTCCACCTCCAAAATAGGGCAGACCCACGAACACCTCAAACAGCTTTTCTGTAGCGCCGACAATCAGCCCTCCGACGATGGCACCGGGTATGGAGGTAAACCCGCCGATGATGATGACCGGCAAAGCCTTGAATGCCAATAGTGAAATGCTGAATTGCACACCAAGTTTCGATCCCCACATGAGTCCGGCAACCAGTGCCACAATCCCGGCTGCCGCCCAGACCACCGCCCAAATGTTCTTCAGTGGAATACCAACGCTCAACGCCGCCTGGTGGTCGTCAGCCACCGCTCGCAACGCTCGACCAACTCTTGTCTTCTGGAAGAAAATAGCGAGCGCCGTAACCAAAACCGCTGCAATCAGTCCTGCGAAAAGGTCGAACTGACTAAAATAAACGCCATACAGTTCAAACGGCACATCAGGAATGCCGATATCGAGTGCGTGCACATCAGCATCCCAGACACCTTGCGCGACTCCTTCAATGACATAGTTCAAGCCAATAGTGGCCATGAAAAGAATGATCGGTTCCTGATTGACCATGGGGCGAAGCACGACTCTCTCGATCGCCATCGCAAGACCAATCACCACAACGAGCGTGACTGCAAAAGCCCGATAAGTGACTGCTCCGTCGGTGATCAACGCAACAACGGCCAATCCCAGCAAGACACCAATTGCCCATTTAGGCGATTGGACCGCAGTGGTCAGCATCAGGAACAAAAGCATGGTGACGAATACGGCCCGCCACATGTTCTGTCCGCCATCTACGAAGAAAGCCAACACCAGCAGTACTACAGCTGCAATAAACAGCGGAACTCGTTTCAGGTATTTATCGGCAAACTCCTTGATGTTGCTTTCGCCCTTCTGCTGGGCTGCATACAGGAAGTAAAGGACTGCTGATGCACCCGCCAGTCCAATCGCGAGCCAACCGGTCCACATCCAAAAGTCCCCAGCCACCTCCGTCAGAAGAACAAAGGTCAGTGCTCCGAACAGCACCAGAGCACCTTGGGCGAAATTGAATATCGAAGAGGCCTTGAAAATCAAAACCAAGCCGAGAGCGACCAGTGAATACATGATTCCGGAGAGCAACCCGCCAACCAGAACTTCAACAAAAAATAAAAAATCGACTAATTCCATACTGACTCACACTCAGTGTTCACCCAAATACGCGCGTATGACATCCTTGTTGTTTCTAACGTCATCCGGCACCCCGTAGGCAATTCTCTCTCCATGGTCAAGGACCACAACATGATCGGAAATGTCCATCACCACACCCATATCGTGCTCGATCAGCACGACAGTCGTGCCGAATTCATCATTGACATCGAGAACAAAACGGGCCATGTCTTCCTTTTCTTCAAGATTCATTCCCGCCATCGGTTCATCCAGGAGAAGAATCTTGGGATCCATCGCGAGCGCACGTCCCAATTCGACTCTTTTTTGCAATCCGTATGGCAGTTTCCCGACCGGTGTCTTTCGGATGCTCTGAATCTCAAGAAAATCAATGATCTTTTCCACATACTCGCGCTGTTCGACTTCCTGCGCCAACGCTGGAAAGTAAAATGCCTCCTTGAGAAAATTGCTCTTCACCTTGACGATTCTTCCAGTCATGATATTGTCGAGGGTGGACATACCCTTGAACAAAGCGATATTCTGGAACGTTCTTGCAAAACCCATGCGAGCAACCTGCTCGGGACTTGCGTGTGTTCGGTCATTCCCCTGGAAGGAAATCGTACCCGCGTTAGCCTTGTAGAACCCGCTGATGACATTCAGCATTGAAGTCTTGCCGGCACCGTTCGGACCGATTATCGAGAATATCTCACTTTCGAATATGGAAAACGACACATCCTGAAGCGCCTTGACACCACCGAAACTGACAAAAATTCCCTCAACCTCAAGAATCAGCTTCGTAAATTCCCGAACGCGTTCGGTTTCGTACGTCTGAACGTCGGGTGTTGTCGTTGAATCCATAATTGAAACCGTCAGCTCGCCATTTTCATATGATCAAACGTTGAAACATCCTGAATTTCCAGATCGGCGATCATCGTCCCCTTTCGACCATCCTCAAATGTGACAACATTCTCGATATGTCCGCGGCTTGAGTCGGAATACAGTGCATCAATCAAACTGGTAAAACGCTCGTTGATTATTCTTCGACGGACTTTTCTCGTCCGTGTGAGTTCGCCATCATCTGCGTCCAGCTCCTTGTGAAGGATCAGGAATCGTTTGATCTGCGACCCCGAAATTTCCGAATCAGCAGAAAGATCCTGGTTGGTTGTTTCGATGCACTTCCTGATCATTTCATAGACTTCAGGATTGGCAGCAAGTTCCTGATAGCTCGCATAAGCGACATTGTGTCTTTCAGCCCAGCTGCCAACGGCTTCAAGGTCAACATTAATGAATGCACTGACGAAACCCCTGCCGTCCCCGAACGTTACCGCTTCACGAATCTGAGGAAAGAACTTCAGCTTGTTCTCAAGAAATTTCGGCGCGAACAGGGTACCGTCGTTCAACCGACCCACGTCCTTGACCCGGTCAATGATCTTCAGATGTCCGTCATCGTCAAAATAACCGGCATCTCCGGTAAACACCCAGCCATCACCGGTTCTGGTTGACAATGTGGCTTCCGGATTCTTGTAGTAACTCTTGAACACACCCGGACTCTTGTACAGAATTTCACCCGCGTCGGATATCTTGACATCGACTCCAGGAAACGGAGGGCCGCAAGTGTCCGGTTTGACCTTGTCGTCAGTCTGCACTGTGATGTAGACTGAAGCTTCAGTCTGACCGTAAAGCTGCTTGATATTGATTCCCAAAGATCGGAAAAATTCAAAAATCTCAGGTCCGATCGCTTCACCGGCAGTATAGGCCAGGCGCATACGACTGAAACCCATCGTATTCTTCAGCGGTCCGTATATGACAAGCTTGCCGATCATATAGAGCAACCGATCGAGCGGATTCACGGAATGCCCCTCCAGAATGTTGACTCCACAACGTTTGGCAACTCCCATGAAGTAATCGAACATCTTGCGCTTGATCCAGGTTGCGTCTTCCATGCGTACCAGCACACTGGTCAGAATATTCTCAAAAATTCTCGGCGGACTGAAAAAATAGGTGGGACCGATTTCCTGCATGTCATGCAAGACAGTCTCCCCGCTCTCAGGGCAACTCACGCAGAATCCAGCCACGTAGGACTGGGCATAGGAGAAGATATGATCTCCGACCCACGCCATCGGCAAATAGGCCAGACACTCTTCCTTTTCGGTCAATGAGTCGAATTCAATCGAATTGATCACCGTAGTCAGGATATTGTGATAAGTCAGGATCACACCTTTTGGAAATCCTGTCGTTCCTGATGTGTAGAGAATCACAGAGATATCGGACTTGGAACCTTTGGCGATTTCGCTGTCGAGGTAATCCGGATTGTCAGCGGCAAACTTGACACCGTCTTCAATGAGAGACTCGTAATTGTGCAGATTTTTTGGTGTGTAGTGTGCAAGACCTCTTGGGTCATCGTAGTAGATCTGTTCCAGTTTGGGGCAACTCGGAGCCAATTCCAACGCCTTGTCTACCTGTTCCTGGTCCTCAACCAGTGCGAATCGAACATCAGCGTGATTGATGACGTATTCCATCTCCTGCACGACAGAGTCCTGATAGAGCGGGACAGGGACTCCTCCGAGACACTGTGCAGCGGCCATACCCCAATACAGTCGAGGTCTGTTGTCACCGACGATTGCGAGTTTATCACCGCGCTTGAATCCTGCCGCTGCCAAGCCACAGGCCAAGTTCCGAACCTCGTCACAAACTTGTGCCCAGTTCCAAGTCTGCCAGATTCCGAAATCCTTCTCCCGAATCGCTGGACGGTCTGGTGACCGAGCCTTCCGATTCATCAGAAGTTTTGGAAACGTATCTAAATTTGGGTCTATTTTCATTGCTTGTTTTGAATTACCGACCTGCGTGGAACTTATTTGTATTCGCTTTGTGCCCAGCGGTTCAAAGCGAATAAATATACAGCAAATCGAGATTGAAATTAAATTTTTATGAAATATTCAAAACAACAATTTGAATTGTTACAAGAACTGAACATCCAAACCACCGTTTATAGGATGATTTTCCAACAGCGGCAATTCGAGATACTGTTTTGGACCGAGCGGTGAATTGCATTCATATTAATTGATCGACATTGAGTTGACCCAATGACCCTTCACAGCTTTTTCAGTTGCCGCTTGATCTGTTCCGCAACTGAAGCAATCTCCTCCATATCACCCGGTACGAGATTCCAGTTGATCTTCAAATCGTCGCCCATGGTTCGTGGGACAATGTGAACGTGATAGTGCAAAACCGATTGCGCAGCACCCTTGCCGTTGGCCTGGTTTATGCTGACTCCATCTGGATTCAACGCGTTTCTGACTGAATGCGCAACTTTCCTAACTGATGCCGCGACAAATCCCAACTGTTCATCAGGCATGTCAAAAAGATCGCGCCAATGTCCTTTCGGGACGACCAGTACGTGCCCGGTTGACACCGGATTGATATCCATGAACGCCAGTACATGTTCATTTTCGTATACGTTGATGCTGGGGATTTGACCCGCAACAATCTTGCAGAAAATACAATTTGCGTCTTCGACCATATCAAATATCTCCTGTTATCTTAACTTTAGCCAGCTGCCGTTTCGGTTCGATGAACATTGCATCGCCATAACTGTAAAATCGAAAGCCGTTGTCAATCGCATAACGATACGCGTTCTTCAATCTCTCCGTACCCCCGAACGCACATACCAGCATCATGAGCGTCGACCGAGGGAGGTGGAAATTGGTGATCAGTGCCTGTGTAACTCGAAAAACAAAACCCGGCTTGATGAAAATATTCGTTTCTCCCTCAGATGGTCGGATATCGGAGTCAATTGCAGCAGCGGTTTCCAATACCCGCATCGAAGTGGTTCCAACAGCGATTATTCGACCACCCCTCTTTCTCGTCGCTCTGATTGCCTTGCTGGTCGCTTCAGAAATCTCGTAGCGTTCACTGTGCAGTGTGTGTTTTGTCGCGTCGGCATCGCGAACCGGTGCGAAAGTACCAGCTCCGACATGCAACGTCACGAATGCGGTCCTGATTCCAACGTGGTGCAATCTATCAATCAATGAATCGTCAAAGTGGAGTCCGGCAGTCGGTGCGGCAATCGACCCTGAATGTCGGGCGTACACAGTCTGATATCTTGAAATATCCTCAGATTCTGCGGGTCGTTCGATGTACGGAGGCAACGGTACGCTTCCGCAACGGTCGATGACATCTCCGATTTCAACCCCGTCGCTGACAGTAAGTATGAATAGATCCCGAATCCGGCCTCGGACTGTCAAGGAAAACCGTTCATCGACGGTGACCGAACTGCCAATCCTGCAGGGTCGTCGCGCTCTCATCTGTGCCCAGATGCAGTGCTCGCCGACAATTCTTTCGATCAGAATCTCGACTCGTCCGCCCGTCGTCTTGTAACCCTCAAGCCTCGCCGGAATGACCTTGCTGTCGTTACAAACGAGAAGATCGTCGGGATACAAAACCTGCTCCAGCTGGGAAAACGCGATTTCGTGCTGACTGTCATTCAGAACCAACAGGCGACTTGAGGTGCGATTGGTTGTCGGATGCTGGGCAATCCGGTCCTCTGGCAGATCGAAGTCAAACTGGTCAGCTAGCAGCTTCCCCTGAGACTCTCCCATCTTTTCAGCCGGTTTGGATTGGGCTGTCAGGATGCAGTGCCCATTCGGTCCATGAACCGTCGTAAAGTCGCAGGCTGTCCTGGCGCGACTGATGGATCGCCAACAGCAGGATCGCCGCGGTCACACCGGAACCACAGGTTGTGACGATTGTTTTATCCGAACTGACAGAAAGCGAGCGCAGAAGTTCAGCGATTTGGTCAGACGATTTCATGAAGCCATCTGAATCCACTATGTCACCGTAGTACATGTTCAAACTTCCGGGGATGTGCCCTCCGCGCAGCCCGGGACGCGGTTCTGGCTCGTTTCCGCTGAAACGCCCATACGAGCGCGCATCCAGAATCGCCATGGATTGATCATGCAGATTAGCCGAAAGTTCCTCTCTCAGAATGACAGAATCACCGGCAGGCGAGCCCGCGTATGTCGTGCGATTCACCTCAGTCGGTCGATCGTCTGTCAACCCTCCTGCCCTCTTCCAAGCCAATAGTCCACCATCGAGAACTCGGATTTTCTGATGTCCGAATGAACGAAACATCCACCAAGCTCGTGCGGAAGCGACGAAATTTGATCGATCATAGACAACCACACAATCAGTCTCGCTGATGCCGAGATTTCCCACACATTCGGAAAAAGTTTCCAACGAGGGGAATGTATGTGGCAGATCACTTCCAGATTCCGCTATCGCATCGATGTCAAAATAAACCGAGCCCGGAATATGGTCCTCTTGGTATGCCTCATAGGCACTGCTCGGAACATTGGGCAGATACCAGGTGGCATCAGCGAATCGAACACCTGGTTCGCCAGATAGAGATAACGCTTCATCCGCGCTAATCAATGGGGTTTCGTCCATATTGTTCACTCCATAAGATAGATTCAGTCACATTCATTTATTATGTTACGCGTCCTACCCCAACTTCAATGCGTCGAAACCATAGTCCCAGAGTCAACCCTCGAATGACCATAAAGACCATCAGCGCAAGCCATAGTCCGTGATTGTCGAAAACTTTGGTTGTGAAGTACGCAACCAAGAAAAAAATCAGCATCGAAATGATCATGAAGTTTCTCATTTCAACTGTTCGCGTCATACCAATATAAACACCATCGTAAAGGAAAGGCCAAACACAGAATACAGGTGCGATAACAAGCCAGATCAGGTACTCCTCCGCAACTCGACGCACTTCTTCGATTCCCGTAAGGAGCGATATGATGAAATATCCACCGATCCAATAGAGCAGGCAGAAGAACGCAGCAACGAGCAATGACCAGACCAGCGCAACCGATACGGTATTACGTAACCTTACCCGATCTTTTGCGCCATAAGCGGCTCCGGCAAGCGCTTCCGCAGCATGAGCGAAGCCATCAAGCCCGAATGCCATAAAGTGTAAAAGATGCAGCAGAATTGCATTTGCAGCAAGTATGACATCTCCGCTGCTCGAACTCTTCCACATGAAATAGATCAGCACAGCCTCCAGACAGAGTGTTCTGATCATAATATTGATATTGACCTTTGACAGTTCAATCAACTTATTCCTGTTGAAAATTCGAACACCTCGGGGAATTTGAAGTGTGATACCCAAAATATTCGCACACACCACCAAGCCGACAACAGCAGTCAGAATCTCGCTGATCATCGTGGCTGCCGCAACACCGCGCACAGACCAGCCGAGTCCGAGTACGAAAATCAAGTCCAATACGATATTCATGCCGTTCAGGAGCAGTTGCAACAGCAAAGCGGTACGCATGCGCTGTAATCCGAACAATACGCCAAGGATAACGAGATTGAACATCATGAACATTGCACTCCAGATTCGGACATCGTAATAATCCAAAGCGAAATTCTCGACTTCGAAAGAAGCGTCGTAAAACCAAAACACAATGTTTGCAATCGGAATCTGGAATATGATCAGGATTCCACCGATTACGACAGCAACACCAAGTCCGCGGATAAACGTTGCTTTCACTTCTTCGTAATCATCGGACCCCACACTCTGTGCTACAAACCCTGTCGTTCCCATACGAAGGAAACTGACCAGCCAAAACAGTGAACTGAAAATCAGTGCTCCGAGCGCAACCGCCCCGATATAGGCTGGGTTGGGGAGATGACCGACTACTGCGGTATCGACTGCACCTGCGAGCGGCAGACTCAGGTTGGCGATGATTACCGGCCAAGTCAGGTTCAGCACTCTTTTGTGCAAAGGCCTGAGTTTCTTTTCGAAAATGGAGTCCAAATTTATTTTCGATTCGATCAACTCTTCAACCTACCACGAAATTCTCACGTCCGCGCGAATACGAACGAATTTCAGTTGTTGTAAAATAGCCTGTCCTTAAGGGCACATCCGCCGGGATGGCGAAATTTGGCAGACGCGCCGGACTCAAAATCCGGTGGTGGAAACACCGTGAGAGTTCGAGTCTCTCTCCCGGCACCAATTCTCTTTATTCATTAGTTAATCTTACTTCGCACACCACCGTCCTATCTGGTTATATTTTATTGATATTCAACAAGTTCTCGCCATTTCTTTTTCTTCTTCCATAGTATGGCTTACCGAGTGGAAGGTACAAATTATGTTTAATTTATCAGACGGAGCATAATGGGATAACAGTACTTTCCGTCACAGACATCGACAACGGTGCAACCTCCCTCAGCTCGTTGGACGATAAACGTCTGTCCCATAGGACGATTTTTCGTCGATTCACACTCATGGTCACCCACCCGTAAGATAGCATCAAAAGTTCTTTACGATTAACGATCTGAAATCATAAGATTCGGGCATTTTCGAGGTGACTTGACAGCTCAATCTGAACCGCAATATGGGTAACGGGAAAACGTACGATGAAGAAATTGTTGCAAAGCTGTCTGTAACTGGTGCCGACTTCGGAATTCGGTATAGATTGATTGCATTTTCTCGGCTGAATTGATGATGCGAAACCTGCTGATCTTTGATCGATACACGATAGATTCTTGTTTTGTGGCTCGCCCTCAATCACATCGGACAAGACAGATGTCAGCCGACATTCGGATGTTGCATCGTTAATTATCGAATGAGCGTACAGCAACACGCATCGTTGTCCACGCACTACCTGTTACCTTATAGTCGGTCAGCGCTCTTTTCCGTCGAAGCCGCATAATCGACCTGCGATGCGGGTCAGCAAGTTGGTTGCGGGTATGCATGAAGAGCGGATTCGTTGTTTGCCAGTCGGCTAATGCCTCCGGATTTCGAAAAGAATCGGTGTATGGCACTTGCAATCGAATAAAATGATCCTATCTTTTCTATTGGGCAGGCAAATCTCATAAGCCGATGACAGGCACACAAATGACACATTCGAAATGGTGAGCAACTATGGAAAGCGACAAGACGATACAGGACGAGATTAACGAATACCGGGCGCAGTTCGAAAAGAGCATGGCTTCGATTGCCGCCTATCAGGAAAAGGCTAAGGACGAGATGGCGGAATTACGCGCCCTGCACGCGGAGATTGCAGCGGAGCAGAAGGAGACGGACAAGCAGCTGAAGAGGAACGCCAAGCAGCTGGGCGAATTGAACGGCAACTGGGGCAGGTTCGTGGAATCCTTGGTTGAGGGCGACCTGGTTGGTTTGCTGAATAAGCGCGGGATCGAAGTCCATCGCTCCGCATGCCGTGTGGAAGCATCCTTTCCCCTCGACGACGGTACGCGCCGGTACAAGGAGTTCGATATTGTGGTGGCGAACGGTGAGGAAGTTGTTGTGGTGGAAGTCAAGACCACGCTGAGGCCGTACGATGTGAAAAGGTTTGTCGGCGCGATGAGGGATATTGCGAGGTACTTACCGGAATACAGTTCGAGAACGGTGTATGGTGCGATGGCGTATATCAGTTGCGGGTCGGAGACTCACAAATACGCCGAGCGGCAGGGTCTGTATCTAATTCGGGCGACCGGCGACAGTGCCAGTATCGTGAATACGAGGCGATTCAGGCCGGTGTCGTTCACAACGGCATCGTCGCAACCACCACAAAGCCATCTCAGGGCAGTACCTACTGGCTGACCTTCCGGTGCCGGACGCGCCGTATTTACCGCACTTAGCTGCATACGTCGGTCAGAGGGAATCACCGCGAGAGCCCCAGACACCGGTCCTACTGAACGAAATGCGACCCCTGACAGCCGACTGATCGAATCAATGCAATCGTCATTCTTGCAAAGGCGCGCAATATCGCGCGCTTTCACCCTACCCAAAAAATACCGGCACGATCCGTAGAACCGCGCCGGTACTATCAGTCTTTCGACTATGATGGAAACGAATACGGCAACTTACGTGCTCGGATAACTTCCCCTTCCGTAGTATCAGTATACGGAATTTGATCGGAGCGAAACTTTGACATACTGGCAAAGATTTTCGCACTCCACGGATCGCTGGCAATCTGGTCAGCGATAATTTGACCGGCCGCATTACCTATAGCGATAAGCGCATCATCCGGAATGACCTTCACAACGACGCCTTCCTCGTTGATCAGCTTTTGGAGGATTGCGCCAGAGTAGGCAACCGGTTCTGAAAGTGCGAGATGATTCGAAAACCGTAGATGGTTGCTGACGAAGGGTCCCAGATGCACTTCAGATCCTTGATGTTTCATTCTTCCTTTTTGAAAGTATCGGAGCCGCTTTTTGTCATATTGCCAGTATGTATCCGTCTGACCTACCACTGGAGCGAACAGTACCATTTTTGCTTCGTTCTACGACTCCACAAAATCCTTTTTCCTTGTCCTCCTTCCATCTACGTCTTTACGTCACTATTGTCTCGTATCGGACTATTCGCCTTTTTCCTGCTGTATAGTAGGCAAACCTGTGCAGGCCCAGCGGAGAGTTATTCGTGACTAAACAGGAAATTTGACTCGGCGTCATTGGAACTACACCAGTGCCGATATCAGCCTGAACAGAATCCCTAGCATTCACAGAAACCACAGTCAATGAAGTCGACAAAATTGAAACCAATGTATGTTTACTTATTTTCGTCCTCCATTTTCTTTTGTCTGTTATGGACAATCTCTTTTACTGGTTGAAAATTGAAGTCAATTAGTAGTCCGTTTGATTGTTCAAAAAAGGCGAGAAATAGATTGAATCAACTTCCCAAAATTAGCCGTGTGGATGCGTTCCTTAGCGGATTCAGTAATTGGGCGTATACCGAATATATCCCAAGAATTCTTAGATAATTGAACTCAATTCCATACAATCAAATCTTCGATGTATTCGATTTTTTTTCGGCCTTTAGAAGGGGATTGCGCTATGGAAACGATCACTAAGTTTCTTTCGTTTCTGATCATTGGAACGGTTCTTTTTTTTGGTACCAGCTTAGTTGGAAATTAGAATTCATATGCAAGTCACGACAAGAATTTGAGCAAATCAGAACTGGACAAAAAACTGCAAGTTCTTCTCTATGGAATTCACGAACGACTTGGAGCAGAAAAAATTCGTGCAGCGCAAATTCCTCGTAAACTAGCAACATCGATTGAAGAGCTTCCGAAAGCAGTCAGAAGTGAAATAAAAAACTAATCGCTACTCAGTATAGTCTACTACGACGGCAGTCAAATCACGCACGAATGGCGAAGGAATGACATACCCAAGGACTACCCCGTGTATAGTGCTTCAATGTCCAAAAGCGTACTTTCGTATCTGATCGGAAAGGCATATTGTGACGGACGTATTGATTCATTGGAAGATCCATTGATCAAATACATTCCCGAGCTGAAGGATTCCTATTACGGTAAGGTAAAGATTATCGAATCATTGAATATGGCGGCAGGAGACGGCAAACTGTATTCTGACGATTCTGGCGGACTAGGCGGTGATTGGGGACTTTACGTACTCCCCTTATGGAACAAAGAGGCAAGTGTATTACAGGCTGTTAAGAAACTGGGAGACCAAAAACAGCCGAAATAGAAAAAATTCAGATACACGAATGCGAACACCGATCTTCTAGGTATCGTTCTAGCCAAAGTATCTCCTGAGGGAATCGGAGAATTTGCCGGTACCGCGTTGGCTGATGCAGCGGGAATGGAGCAGCCTAGCGAATTTAAGACAGATATAGCGTCGAATATCATGGCATTTGCGTACTACTACGCGACACCAAAAGACTTGTTGCGCATTGGAATTAAAATCGCGGAAGATTTCAATTCGGAAACTTGTATCGGCGAATATCTTCGAGATTCAGTTACCGAATCCGTTCGAATAAATGATGACGAATGCAAAAAATATGGAAGAAAATTTTGGACTAAGTGCGGTTCAAAGAAAAACGCTACTATTCGTATGAAAGGACACGGCGGCAAACGAATCATTATTCAACCCGAAACTAAACGCGTTCTGGTCATTCATGCCATGCGCAACGACTACGACTTGTCAAGAGTATTCAAGTCAATTTTTAAAAATAAAAAATAGCAAATCAAAAATACGACGGGAGACATTCTGTGTTGCGTGCTGTCAATTGCTACGATCTTTTCAGCGATAGAGAATTCGCACTAACAGGCAATAAACCAGAAATGGATCTATGCCACTCAAAATCCTTTAGAGCTCCCTAAACGCCTTATCGAGGCATTCGTTAATAAATGCAATGCTGTTTTAGACCCGTTGGCTTGGTGTACCTCAGCCTGTTAAGTAGCAAACCGTCTGGGCAGGCAGTGGGTCGAATCGAAATTTGGGACAAAGTAGAAGTCATTTGATTAAGAATGACTGGAAACAGAAGTATTGACTGCTTCGATATGCACTCGGTGTTTCGCAAGATCAAGACAATCCAGTCTGTTTCAGGGATATACTCTTCACATCCGAATTGCCGAATAGAACAGATCAAGGCGAGGAAATAGTTCTGTTACTGCAAACAAAACTTGGTGTAGATAAACCTAAGGGTTAGGTAACAGTAAGAGCTGAGATGAATGCCAGATTCTCTTCGCCACAACAACGGTTTGCACTCGGCTTCAACCAGATTCCACCTCACAACGGACACACTTCTAGTTAGGCCAAACATTCCTCTTGTCGGGGTAGTCGCGGACTTTCGCCATCAAGTCAACAGGCTATCACAATATATGCCTGTATAGCGCAAATCAAGGCACTGTGCGCCATGCCTAGCGCACCAAATAATCCGGCACGGTTCTACGAACCGTGCCGGAAAAGTTGTCCCTAGACTATGACGGGAAAGTAAAAGGTAACTTACGTGCGCGGATAATGGCACCTTCCGTAGTATCAGTGTACGGTATCTGATCAGCGCGGAATTTTGACATACTGGAAAAGATTCTCGCGCTCCAAGAATCATTGGCAATTTGGTCGGCAATGATTTCTCCCGCTGCATTGCCAATTGCGATCATCGCATCATCTGGAATGACTTTAACAATGACACCTTCCTCTTTGATCAGCTTTTGAAGGATTGCGCCAGAGTAAGCAGTCGGTTCCGAAAGTGCGAATTCATTTGCAGAATATGCACACTGCGTGACGATTGCCTTCAGATCATTCGCCAGAGTATCCCATGCCGCCGAATTGATGAACAGGTCTAGTCCAGTTGCTACTTCATGGAACCCAGGTGTGTAGTAATACTTTCCGTGACGCCAGAATCCCATGGTTGCTTCACCATAGGGGCTGTTCCATTCCACCCAATCCACGGTCCCGGAAGCAAAGGCCTGCGCAACTTCCGACCCCGGCAGGTTGATCACTGTTGCACCAATCGCCGACATTGATGCACCACCGAGTCCAGGCATACGCATTTTCAGTCCTTTGAAATCCTCAAGTGAATTCACTTCCTTTCGAGAATAGCCTGGATGTTGCACACCGGTATTACCGCAGATTAAGAATCGACAGCCATACGCATCCTGATAGAACTCGTCACAAAGTTCCGCTCCACCCCCGAATCGAAGCCACGCGTTGTATTCCTGAGCAAGCAAGCCAAAAGGAAAGTTACTCGCCAATTGTGCGGCGACCGCTTTACCCTTCCAGTAATACATTGCGCCGTGCCCCATCTCTACGGTTCCTGCGCCTACCGCATCGATCGATTCAAATGCTGGAACAACTTCGCCGGATGCAAACAGCTTGACTTCGAGACGTCCGTCTGAACATGCTGTCACCTGATCGGCAAAATATTGAGCTGTCGTCCCGAGACCGGGCAAGTTCTTCGGCCAGGTTGTAATTAATCGCCACTGCAGGCGATTTTGGGAAATCGCAGGAGCTGCTAATGCTGCTGACGCTACACCCGCTGCCGCTGCTCCTGACGTTTTGATGAAATCTCGTCTCTTCATGTCTAACTCCTTTGTCTAAGCAAGTAATTTATTATTCGGGTCACTACTGAACATAATGAAGTTCGTGAACCCTTGTGTGATTATTATTGGCTACTCAATCTTAACTTATAAATTTTGAATATGCAAGATGAAAAAGACAGGCGTCAACTAGCGAAAGAAACCGCTTGTTGTATTTGTTTGGTATTGACGAGAGAGGTGTGCTCCTCCCCCAATCCATAGTGCTCAGGAACTCTACTCATCGCAATTTCGTGAATTTCCTATCCGAAAAGTTGCTTTGGCAACCAAGTGGCCAGCTGTGGAAAAAAGGCCAGAATACACAGTGCGATAAGTTGCAGTACAACGAAAGGTATGACACCGCGATAAATTTCACCTGTTTTTATTCTTTTCGGCGCCACACCCCGTAAATAAAACAGCGCCCAGCCAAATGGAGGTGTCATAAAGCTTGTCTGAAGGTTCAAACCGATCATGATACCAAGCCAAACCGGATTGATATCCGTCTTGAGAAGTGCCGGTGCAAAGATCGGTACGACGATGAATACGATTTCGATAAATTCGAGGATGAATCCCAAAAGAAAAATCAGGATCATTACAAAGATCAAAGCTGTTATCGTACCGCCCGGTAACGAAAGAAGAAAGTGCTCGACAACTTCGTCACCGCCTAGTCCGCGGAACGTCAACGAAAAAAGTGAAGCACCGATTAAAATGCCAAATACCATGCACGAAATACGGGTCGTTGAGCGAACCACCTCACCCAGAATTTTCCAGTTCAGCATCTTGCGAGTTGCAGCCAGCAACATTGCACCAACCGCGCCGAATGAAGCTGCTTCCGTGGGAGTTGCCAGTCCGCCGAGAATGGAACCAAGCACTGCAAGAATGAGAAACAGTGGAGGGATAAGGACTTTAATGATCTGGGTTGCGAGGTGACTTCGGTCCATGTTCGAGTCATAGTAAGCAGGTGACGCCGCAGGACGAAATAAGGCAACAATGACTTGCCAACCGAAATACAGCCCAACAAGCATCAGACCTGGTATGACCGCACCGGCAAACAGGTCAATGACGGAGAATGGTTCGAACAGGAAATTTCCGATAGAAAGCTGCGCTTCGCTGTACATCCCTGCGAGCACGTCACCAAGCAACACCAATACCACTGAAGGTGGAATGATCTGTCCGAGAGTTCCAGCCGCACAAATTGTCCCACACGCCAGTTTAGGGTCATAATTCGCGCGCAGCATCGTTGGCAGGCTGAGTAACCCCATGGTTACCACGGTAGCACCGACAATACCGGTTGTAGCGGCGAGCAACATGCCGACGAACGTTACCGAAATACCAAGCCCACCGCGCAACTGCCCGAAACACTGCCCCATCGTCGTCAATAGTTCCTCAGCGATTTTGGACTTTTCCAGCATTACACCCATGAAAACAAACAATGGGACCGCAACCAGGAGCTCGTTGGTCATCACTCCGAAGAAACGTGAAGGAAGGGCGTTGAAAAACAGCATGTCGAAGACACCCATGGACTGCCCGATGAGGGCAAATACCACGCCGACACCCGCTAGTGTGAACGCAACCTGGTACCCGACAAGCATTGCTCCGCAAATCGTCACGAGCATGACCATCGCAAGTATCTGGCCGCTATCCACCTTGTCCTCCTTCGAAATCTTCTCCGGATTCCTCCGTGTACTCACCAGTAACCAGTGCTGTACTGCTTCGAATCATGATCGAGAGAGCCTGCAGAAACAACAGAATGAAAAATGCGAGCATGGTTGTTTTGAACAGGAATAGACCCGGAAGTCCGCCAGCTTCCTGGGATACCTCCAATCGTGACCAGGACAGCATGACGTAAGGGACCGTATATTTGGCCACAACATACAGCGAGGGAAGTAACAAAAACATTGTTCCCAGCAAATCTACCAATGCACGGTATCGAACACTTGCCGAGCGATAGAAAATGTCAACTCTAACGTGACCGCCGGCCATCAGTGTGTACGCCATGGCGAGCATAATGATGCTGCCATGCATCCACACATAGGTCTCCTGAAACCAAACCCAGCCCAAACTGAATCCGTATCGCAGGGTCGCGACAGTAAAGGTAACGATCGCCATGGAGAATGCCAGCCAAGCGACTGTGTGCCCCACTTTTTTATTAATCACATCGATGTAATCCGCGATGCGAGAAAAAAATGGAATTACGGCAGACATTGAATCTCAGTCTGAGTCAGAATGGAATCGACAGAAATGACTAAAGACCGATCAACAAATGAAACTGAATTCAACTAGTTGACGGACTTGAGTGGCACCTTGATCTCTTGGCGCTGCTCCAAAGCTCTCAATTCCGCTTGCTGTGTGCGTGAAAATAGCTGTCGAATCCTGCGCAGGGCCTTGTCTGGTTTCAGGAAAACTTCCATATACCCATCATCCTCAAAATCAAACATTTCCTGCTGTTTTTCCAATGCCCACAAATCCTGTGCAACCACTTCGGGAAACATTTGCGCCACCCGGCTCGCTGCTGACGCGTTCGGGTCGCCTTTCGACATGTGGTCGGCTTTGCAATTCACGCACCAGCGCCAGATGTGGCGCTTGTCATCGACCGGTGTATGTGTATGAAACAGTGTATACCCGCGAATCATGTCGGATTGTTCCAGCTGACCCGGAGGTGTCACGCGCATTTCGACTCGCGTGAGACCCGGACTGACCATGCAGTGGGTGTGATCTCGGTCTACGATGTCATACACGAACCAATCCTGCAAAAAGGGAGGCTGTGTGTAGTTCTCCACGTGCCGAATCGTTTTGACAAATTTATTGCCGTTGTCTTCGCCCTCGACAAGCTTGATCGGAATTCTGCTGTTGTCAATGTCACCGATGTTGCCGTCGTGTAACGGGTAGAAATGTGTAATGTCCATCAGATTTTCGATCAACAGCAAATAGTTCGCCTTGACATCCATAGGGTCTGAATGGATGGATTCCCATTGATCGGATGAAATTTCGGGTGTCTCCGGCGGACTGACTTCATCCGATTTTTCGGGATCGCCAGGCCATATCCAGACCAAACCTTGCTTTTCGATGACCGGGTACGGCTTCAGTTGCAGTTGAGATGGAATGTTGCCATCGGGGTGGGAGGGAACCGCGACGCATCGACCGGTTGAATTGTAACAGAGTCCGTGATAAGCGCACTCTAGTGTGCCATCTGGCATAATCCGACCTTCGGACAGCGGCATGCGCTTGTGCATGCATCGGTTGTCAAACGCAACGACTTCTCCATCGCTGGTTCGCCAGGTAACAATGGGCTTTTCGCAGATTTTGTGCCCTTTCAGCTGATTCGTTTCAAATTCATCAGAGAAACCGGCTACATACCAGGAATTTGTGATGTAGTGATAGGGAATCATAGTACACTCCCGTGCTTGTTATTGTGCTAGTCCGCTGCTCCATTCGCAGCTTCAATTACATATTTATACATTATATTTTTTGAGTATTTGCTAAAAGTGCCCTGCTCTACAATGTAAAATTTGGCTGTAACTTGCTCATAATCTGCTCCGCAGGCATCCCACGCCCCGTATCAGTCTCCCGACAGCTTTCACAGGCCACAGATTCCAGGCTCCGGAACCTCACCGGAAACGAACATTCCACCGCTTCGGATGATGTCTGTAGCTCCTCTCATCTACCAATGACACCAAGGCTGAACTATACTTATGTTCAGCGCACAGACATTGATATGATCGAGTACATGAGTGGTACACAGCAGAACGAGTCCCGAAAGAGGTTTCCGATTGGAGTTCAGACTTTCCGCGGAGTCCGCGAGCGCGACAGCTACTATGTCGACAAGACCCCGATCATGCGTGATCTCATTGATCAGGGCAGTTTCTACTTCCTTTCGCGCCCGCGCCGTTTCGGCAAGAGTCTTTTTGTCGACACGCTGAAGGCACTTTTCGAGGGTGAGGAGGAGCTGTTCCGCGGGCTTGCCATCCACGACAGCTGGGACTGGTCGGTCCGGCATCCTGTCGTACGGCTGAGTTTCGGCGATCAGTACAACAGTCCCGAAGAGATTGACCAGCATATCCATGGCGAGCTGAGGGCGGTGGCGGATGATACCGGCATTGAAATGGGTGAGATTTGCATCAAGGGTTCGCAGCATCTGAAAGAGCTGATTCGCCTGTTGCATCGGAGCACCGGGCGGCAGGTGGTGGTACTGGTCGACGAGTATGACAAGCCGATCCTGGATGCGTTGGACAGGCCGGAGCTGGCGAGGGCGAACCGGGACTACCTCCGGGGGTTTTACGGCATCATCAAGGACAGTGCCGAACATGTTCGGTTTGTGTTTGTCACCGGCATCACGATGTTCTCGAAGGTCAGCCTGTTCTCCGGGTTGAACAATCTGAAGGATATTTCCCTGAACCCCCGCTATGCGTCGATCTGCGGATTCACCGATGACGAGCTCGACACGGTGTTCGCGCCAGAGCTCGAGGGATTGGACCGCGAGGAGATCCGTCGGTGGTATAACGGCTACAGCTGGCTGGGCGGGCACCGGCTCTACAATCCCTGGGACATCCTGTTTCTGTTGGATGAAAGACAATTCAAGCCGTATTGGTTCAGGAGCGGGACACCGAACTATCTGTACCGGCCGATCAGGGAGGGGAATTGTCCGCTGATGGAGTTTGACGGTGGAACGATCGATGAGGAGCAGCTGGTCCAGTTTGATGTCGGGGACATCGATCTTCGCGCGCTGATGTTCCAGTCCGGATATCTGACGGTGGGAGAGCGGCGGCGTGACGGTACGCGCACCTTCTACACCCTGGAGTATCCGAACCTTGAGGTGAGCGAGCGTTTCAATATGGACTTTCTGGTCTATATGGGGCGTCAGGAAGCGGGAGTGAGGCGTGATGCGGATGCCGTGCTCGGCTGTCTGGAGTCGAAGGATTTCGAGGGGCTGCTCGGCCGGTTGCGTACGATTTATGCGGCCGTTCCGCACAGCTGGTATCGCAACAACCTGAATGCCGGGGTGGAGGGGTACTATCTCACCATGCTGGTGATGCACCTGAATGCGGTGGGCGCGGTGATTCAGGTGGAGGATGAGTCGAGCCGGGGTCAGTCGGACCTGGTGGTCAGGCATGGGGGTGAGGTGTTTGTGATCGAGGCGAAGGTGATCAGGGGCAAACGCAGGCATACGGTCGCCAGGGCGCTGGATGCGGCGATGGCGCAGATCAGGGGCCGCGGCTATGCTGAGAAGCATCTCGGTGAGGCCGGAGTTTATCTGATTGCCATGGTGTTCGGCAGTGGGGAGCGCAATCTGCTGGACTTGCGAGCGGAGTCTGTTCCGGTGCTGTCGGCACCGCGGGCTGACGGAGATGATCGCGTCTGGCGGCGCTTGCGGAATGTCGTGGCCTGGAGATGATCGATTGAACACACCAGTGGTTTTGTAAGGGTAGGAAGACTGATCCGCATCGACCGGCATAGGATGATCTGAGATGATCTTCATGCTTGATCGCAACTCTAAAAAAGTTGTCCGCGTGACCAGGGCGAGTTACATTTGGCTTTGAATCTAAAATTTGCAGTGTCAAAATTTGTGTCAACACTCCCACCAATGTCGCCTATCACTACTAGCGCGTCACTGGGTCTGAAAGAAAGCAGCTGATCCTGACGAGTAATTTCCCAGCCTTATATTCATATGAAACTACTATTCGACCTTTTCCCATTAATTCTGTTCTTTGCAGCATACAAGATGTACGACATCTATGTTGCAACGGGTGTGGCTATCGCTGCGTCATTTGTTCAATTGGTTGCCTTCTGGATGAAGCACAGACGCTTCGAGAAAATGCATGTAATCACGCTGGCAGCACTCGTTGTCTTCGGCGGACTGACAATATTGCTGCGCGATCCGGTTTTCATCAAATGGAAAACAACGATCGTCTACTGGATAATGGGATCAATCATCCTATTTTCTCAGTTTGTCACCAAACGCACAGTGATAGAAGCGCTGATTGGGGATAAATTTCAACTGCCAAGACAGGCGGTGCGTATGTTCAATTTGCACTGGGCAGTGTTCGCCTACGCTGTCGGTGCGCTCAACATCTATGTCGCTTTCTATTACGGCCTGGAACTGGACGAAGCTCGCCGTGAAGAGATCTGGGTGAATTTCAAGGTGTTCGGCGTGCTTATTCTTACGGTAGTTTTCATGACCATCGAAATTTTCCTGATGGCACGCATCGCCACCAAGCAGGAAGAATCTGTTTCAGCTAGCGAATCCGACTGACTATTTAAGCGCAAGTCGATTCCCTGTCGATTCAAACCCGTCAGACTGGACCCAGCTATACAACCTCCTTGATCTGAGGCCGATTTGTGAGTCGTTTGAGAACGTACCGCAGAATACCTTGGCTCTGGTAGTACTCCCATTCTCGCGGTGTATCTATCCTCACAATGACATTAAATTTCTCGCGAGAGCCGTCAGCCCGTGTTGCGACGACCTCGACTTCCCTTGCACCTTTTTCGAGTCCATTGATATGAAAAACCTCCTCACCGGTCAAATTGAGCGAGTGCCTAGTATCTCCCTCCCAGAATTGTAACGGCAGAATTCCCATCCCGGCTAGATTGGAACGGTGAATTCTTTCATAAGTCTCCACGATTACCGCCTTGACACCGAGCAGAAGCGGACCTTTGGCCGCCCAGTCTCTGGAGGAGCCGGAACCATATTCCTTGCCGCCGATTATGATCAAGGGCGTTCTCTGCTCGGCATAGCGCACAGAGGCATCATAGATTGTCATGATTTCCCCCGATGGCATGTGTCGAGTCCATCCACCTTCTGTGCCGGGTGCCAACTCATTTCTCAGACGAACGTTGGCAAAAGTTCCTCTCATCATGACTTCGTGATTACCCCGACGTGAACCGTAGGAATTGAAGTTGGATGCGTGCACTGCTCTCTCTATGAGATACTGACCCGCCGGACTGGTTGGCATGATGGCACCGGCAGGTGAAATGTGATCAGTCGTCACGCTGTCGCCCAGCATCGCCAGCACACGCGCACCTTGAATGTCGTCGATGCGGTCTCGAATATTTGCAATGTTGCCAATGTAAGGAGCTTTCCGAATATACGTAGAAGCATCATCCCACTCATATCGACTGGATTGCACCACCGGAATCTTAGCCCAATTATCGTCTCCCCGGAAAACATTGGCATATTTCGCCCGGAAAAGCTGGTTATTTACAAAGCCGTCGATCACTTCGTTTATTTCTGCATTGGTCGGCCAAATATCCTTCAAAAAAATTTCATTGCCGTTCGTGCCGACACCTATGGGGTCGTTATGTAAATCCACATTCATAGAGCCGGCGAGCGCATAGGCGACCACCAATGGCGGGGAAGCAAGAAAGTTCATCTTGACCGCCGCATGTACCCGCCCTTCGAAGTTCCTATTTCCGGACAGCACCGAACTGACGACGAGCTCACCTTCCTTTATTCCATTGGCTACGCCTTCTGGCAATGGGCCGCTGTTTCCAATGCAGGTGGTACAGCCGTAGCCGACAACCGCAAACCCAAGTTTTTCCAGAGAATCCATCAGACCCGACTGTTCAAGGTACTCACTCACCACTTGTGAGCCCGGAGCCAGGGAGGTCTTCACCCAGGGCTTCACGGTCAGACCGGCATCAACCGCTTTCTTTGCCAACAGACCCGATGCGACGATTACGGCCGGATTGGAAGTATTGGTACAGCTTGTAATGGCTGCCACCACGACATCCCCGTCAGACAATGTCGCAGACTGACCGTCAACTTCGATTTCAACACTTTTTGCACCCGATTCTGCAGAGCGAAGTGCGTTGATACTGCTTTCAGCCGATTTTTTTGCATCGCGCAGAAGCACTCGGTCCTGAGGTCGTTTCGGGCCGGCGAGACTGGGTTCCACTTCAGACAGGTCCAACTCGACCAATTCGTTGTAACGCGCCCGGTCCACTTGCCCGGGCTCTCTGAACATTCCCTGATGTTTGGCGTATGCCTCTACCAGCGCGACTGCACTTTCATTACGTCCTGTCAATCGCAGGTATTTCAGCGTATTCGCATTGATCGGGAATACTCCGCAGGTGGCTCCATACTCTGGTGCCATGTTGGAAATTGTTGCCTGGTCTGATACCGAAAGATAATCCAGTCCATCACCGAAGAATTCCACGAATTTACCGACAACGCCATGTTTTCGCAACAACTCTACCACAGTGAGCACCAAGTCGGTAGCAGTAGCTCCTTCGGGCAAGGAACCGTGCAGCCGACAGCCGACAACCCGCGGTAACAGCATGGCAATCGACTCACCCAGCATGGCGGCTTCCGCCTCAATTCCGCCTACACCCCATCCAAGTACCCCAATTCCGTTGATCATGGTAGTGTGGGAGTCGGTTCCCACGACCGTATCAGGAAAGGCAAACAGCTTGTCTTCAACGTGCTTTTCGCTGATTACCGTTGCTAGGAATTCAAGATTGACCTGATGGACGATTCCGGTCGAGGGAGGGACTACACTGAACTGGTTGAAGGAATTCTGTCCCCATCGTAAAAAAGAGTAACGCTCTGTGTTTCTTTTGTATTCCAACATGGAATTCAGGTCGATAGCATTGCCCGTTCCAAAATGATCGACCATGACTGAATGATCGATGACAAGATCTGTTCGGACCACCGGATTGACGGCTCTCGGATCATAGCCCATCTCAGCCAGCGAATCTCTCATGGATGCCAGATCGACGATTGCTGGAACACCGGTGAAGTCCTGCATCAGCACACGTGAAGGAGAAAATCCGATTTCGGTTTGTGGCGGACTATTCTCATCCCAGTTGGCGATTGAGAGTATCTGATCCGGTGTTACATCAATACCGTTTTCGCATCGAAGGAGATTCTCGAGCAGTATCTTCAATGAGTAAGGCAACGACATTACGTCGTAACTGTCGCTCAGGCGTTGGAGGGAGTGAATTTCGTAAGAACGACGATTGACCTCCAGAGTCGTTCGTGTATTAAAACTATCTGACATTAAACGTTGGGTTCCTCTACTTTTTGATACAAATAGTGATGAATTTCCTTGCCTGTTCGATTGAGCGGCCAGTGAAATTCAGATTGTTGGATACGCGCTCCATTCGAATGAATTCCCGAACTCGTGGCACGAAATACAGGGTTGGCGAGGCAAGGTTACCATAAACTTCGGACGGAACTGTCCAAAATCGAGTACTGACAGGCGTGGCTGTCAAGCCGTGTCTCGGATACTTCCGAAACACGGCACGGATATGGTTGTCAGTCAGTTCTTCAGTCAACGCTGATAGATTTTGTTTTCTGTGGGGTCGACGCTCGCATTGACGGTTGGCGTACCCTCGGTGCAACGCAATCTCGCCATTCTTGCTACTTCGGATTATAAGCAAATCCAGTCGGGTAGTCGAAAAATTTCCATGAAATGAATGCGTAAATTCAAGTCGGTCCCGATCAGTTGTCCACTTGGGTCGCACCTGAAAGCAAACTCTCGAATTCAGTTTCTGTCAAAATCGGAATACCCAATTCCCGAGCCTTGTCGGCCTTGCTTCCCGGACTCTCGCCCTGTATGACGAAATCGGTGTTTTTCGATACACTTGAGACCACATTCGCGCCAAGCTGCTGTAGTCTCTTTTTGGCTTCAGACCGTCCCATTGATGTCAATGTACCGGTCAATACGAATTTCTTTTCCAGTAACGGCGCATCTTCTGCATCAGTCCACTCATCAGTGTCACTCGGTGCAATCTGCACACCGAGCTCGACCAGTTGGTTGACGATGGTTTGATTGTGGTCATTTCGAAAGAAATCCGAAATGCTTTCGGCGACGATGGGTCCGATATCCTGAACACCCTCCAACTCCTCCGCATCAGCCGATTTGACAGCATCAATGTTGCCGAACCGCTTGGAGAGCGATACTGCGGTAGACTCGCCCACATGCGGAATACCCAACGCAACCAAGAACTTGGGTAAAGTGGTTTGTTTGCTCTTTTCGATGGCAGACATGAGATTCTGGGCTGACTTGTCACCCATACGCTCCAATTCGGCAATCTGCTCTTCGGTCAATCTGTAAATGTCCGCTACGTTCTGAACTAGTGAACAATTCACCAGCTGCTCCACTATGCCGGTGCCAAGCCCCTCGATATCCATTGCGGATCGCGAGGCGAAATACTCGATCCCCCGTTTAATCTGTGCCGAACAGACCAAAGTCCCTGTACAACGATTCACTGACGCACCCGGGTCCCGAACCACGTCTGAACCGCACACCGGACATTTTGAGGGAAACCTGAACTCTTCTCCCCGATTTTCTTCCTGCCGCGTCAGTACAGAGACAACCTCAGGAATCACGTCACCCGCACGACGAACGACCACGGTATCGCCTGCCCTGACATCAAGCCTCCTGATCTCGTCTTCGTTGTGCAAAGTCGCATTCGATACCATGACGCCAGCGACTTCAACCGGTTTCAATCTTGCAATCGGTGAAACTGCACCGGTGCGACCAATCTGGACGTCAATTCCCAAGACGACGGTAGTGGTCTCTTCAGCCGGGAACTTATGCGCGACCGCCCATCTCGGAGCACGAGTAACGTATCCGGCCAACTCCTGATGCTCGACTCGGTTGACCTTGTAGACAACCCCATCTATTTCGTAGTCCAGCTGATCGCGCTTGCCCAGTAGTCTTTCCCTTATCTCAAGACAGGCATCAATTCCAGTTGCAACAACTGATTCATTGGAAACCTTGAACCCAAATTCATGCATGCGACTGAGCTGCTCAGACTGAGATGTCGGCATCGGTTGATCTTCACAACGCACAATTGAATAGAACATCGCGTCCAAAGGGCGGCGGCTGGTGATTTGAGGATCAATCTGGCGCAGGGAACCGGCCGCGGCGTTACGCGGATTCATATATGTCTTTCCGCCCGAACTTTTCTGACGTTCGTTCAGTTCCTGCAGACCGGACCGACTCATGAATACCTCCCCGCGAACTTCGAGCAGGGACGGTATCGATTCGGTTCTCAGAACCAAGGGGATGCTGCGAATGGTTCGAACATTGCCAGTCACGTTCTCACCGACCTCACCATCACCTCTGGTGCTGCCCAACGTCAACCTGCCATGCTCATAAATTACACTGACAGCAAGTCCGTCGATCTTCGGTTCAACGAAATACTCAACCTGCTCGACATCAATCAGGTCCCGGATTCGTCGATCAAAATCTCCCGCTTCAGATGTCCCGAACACATTGTTCAGCGACAGCATCGGAACGGCATGTCTGACTTCGGCGAAAGAATTGTCTGATTTCGCGCCGACTCTTCGGGTGGGTGAACTGTCTGACTGAAACTCCGGATATTGCTCCTCGAGTTCCTGAAGTTCCCGAAACAGTCGGTCGTATTGCTGATCGGAGATCTGCGGGTCGTCCAGCACGAAGTAGCAGTGGTTATGCCGGTTCAGTTGCTCGCGCAGTGATTCTATCCGCTCCTGAATCTGGTCTGCCTCGATCGATCTCATTTAATGGGTTTCAAGGAAACAACACCTTGCGATTCAGCCCAATTCTGAACTATCAAGGAGGACTCAAACAACCGCATGGCAACTTCGCCGCCGGGGGTGATTCTGTATCTGTTCAAGAGTTCTACAAACTCATCAATCCTGGACCGTATTCTCGAGATTGAGTGCAGATTGACCGGTTTGTGATTCTGATCGATCAATTTGACTGCAAGGCGGTCTTCAAGATCCTTCGCAACATCAAACATCGTGTCAAACGCCAGACGAGGGTTCGCTACACATGCCAAATTGCTGAACAAAATCATTGTTCGCATATCCGGTTCCTGACCCAGTTCTTCGGCCAACAGGATATTTGCATCATTCATTGGCACAATACTGAAAAGTGGAAACGAATCTGAAGGACCATCGTATCGATCGAATACAGTGGTGCCGGGACGCTCCTGCAAATCGTACTCTCGTGCAAGATATTCAATGCCTTTCTTCGAATACCGATCTTCGTGGTCGGACTTCAGAAGGAGTATGGCCTGCAGGTCAAGTTCTCGTATCTGCGAATTCAGCAGTTTCGCTTCCTTGATTACGGAATCTGTTGTCATGGAGAAATGGAAAGTACGCGACAATGCATTGGCTACGTGTTCCACCATTCGGGTGAATTTCCACCAGTTTTTTTCGCTGACCGGCTGCCCCTTGTGTGAAAGCTGCAAGGTAAAAATCAGGTCTGAATATCTAGTAATCACATCCGTCATTTCCAGATTGTTCCACTGACCACTGTCAATATCGAATCCAATGATGGCATGCGGCTGATCGAGCTGAAATTCGAGATTCTTATAGATCGTCAGCACATCCATTCGCTTGATTACGCTGGATTCCGCAGGTAACCAACCAATCACATCAATTTCTCGATCGCTGGAATCTCGATAGTCCGGAAATACCACGCTGACTTCGAGTTCGGTCTGAATTGGTTCGGCAACTTCTGAATCCTCAGACAGTGAATTACCAGAAGATTCAGGGAGTTTCAATTTCGTTTGCCGAGACTTTTCACTCGCACCATTTTGGACGTACTTGGATTCGGCATGCATCTTCGAATATTCGCCGAAAAATGGGGCCGGATCCTCGATCGTGGGAAGTTGGTGATGTACACCTCCCCTCTCATCTTCCGCATATACCGAAATGGATTCGGTTTGCAAAACCTCAATTTTGTCATCAACAGAATATAGTTGCCCGTCATCATCTGCAATTTCAACCGATTCTTCAACGGCAGTGACTTCGTTAATTGGCTCAGGTTCCTGATCGACGTAAATTTCGTCATCTTGTTCTATTTCTGACGGAAAATCTTCGGTTATCTGTGACTCATCCACTTCAGAGCCAAACGGATCAGACTCCGCGTGTGCATCGTGAGTCCATATGTCTTCATCATCTGAATCCTCAACCTGCAATTCAACTGGATCAGCGAATCGGTTTTCTTCATCAAACCCGGATTCCTCAATCGGGAAAGACTCAAGATCGGAGGCACCGCCAGCAGTCTCCTCAGACACCTCCGTATCCAGATCAACCTCCTGCCCATAATCAACAACCGAATTTCCGTTGACAGATTGAACAGGTCCCAACTCCACGCTGTCGCTGGCAGATGCGTAATAGTTGTTATGAGAAAAAGAATCAATCAATTTCTCACCTGAACCCGTCGCAGTAGATATGGAAGACTTGTGACCGGTGAGACGCATTCGCTTGCTGACCAGCCAAATCACGCCTGCGAGTAGAATTACGGAAATCAATACATAAAAGAACTGCATTACGCAACAAACTCCTGGGCTTCCTGCAGGTCTACAGAAAGAATTTTTGAAACATTGGGTTCGGGCATCGTCACACCAATCAGTGAGTCAACGGATTCCATGGTAATCTTGTTATGAGTAATCAAGACCAGTTGAGTGGAATCTGCGAGGTCGCGCAGACTATTACAAAGCCGATAGATATTCTCATCATCAAGTGGGGCATCGATCTCATCAAGCAGACAGACAGGAGAAGGGTTGATCCTGAAGAACGCCAAGATCAGAGCGACCGCAGTCAAGGCTTTCTCCCCACCGGACAAGGCCTGGATATTGTGAACACGTTTACCCTTCGGGCGAGCGAAAACTCGCAATCCGGCATTTTCCGGATATTCACCGATCAGTTCGAGGTGTCCGCTACCACCTCCGAAAAGCAAAGGCAAAAGTCGTTGGTATTCGGAATTCACTAAGTTGAACATTTCTGTGTATTGTTCCCGGGATTCCTGATCGATTTTCTGGATCGTCGCGCGAAGTGTTTCTACAGCCCGACTCAGATCATCGTACTGGCCGTCCATATATGCTTTACGCTGTTTTTCTTCCTCATACTGTTTGACAGCGATCAGATTGACACCGCCGACACTGTCAATTCTCCGAAGCAGTCTATCCAGCTTGATCTGATTCGCCTGAGCGTCAAATTCATCATCGAGTCGTTCCAGTTCCTGCTCCGGTGTTGAATCCAAATCCTCTATTTTTTGTCTGATTTCTACGACGTGCGCGGTCAACCCGGAACTCTCGACCTTCACATCCTGTATTTTGGCATTGACTTCTTCCACCGACAGTTGATGTTTCAGCCTCATCTCGTCCAGTTTGCGGTAATTGGTTTCTGTCGTTTGCGCTTTTTCACGGGTTTCTGAGAGCTTCTCCTCGCAAAGTTGACTTTCCACCAGATGCTTGTCCAGCTTGGCTTTGAGCGGACCTATGGGATCATCACGGTTGGCAAGTCGTTTCTCAATTTCCAGCTGTTCGACCTCAGTCATTCTCAAACGTTGCTGGTGGTCAGCAATTGATGAACGAACCAGTTCCCGGTCCGAATCGAATTTCTGCGCTTCGAGCTCAATTCGGTGCTTGAGAGCCAAGGCATCATTGACTGCATCCTGAAGTTCTTTCAGTTCTGTCTGTGCCTTCTTGAGCAACTGCATTTTGCTGGATTTTTGATGCTCGATTTCGGTACAGGCGAGCGATTCAATTTCAGCCTGGCGCTGCAGTTCCTGTTGTTCGGATTGCAAGCGGACCGCAGTCTGCTTTGTCTGTTCTATCTGCGACTGGAGTTGAACTCGTCTTTCTGAAGACCTGATTCGACTGGTTCGGATTTCCCCCAGTTCGCCACTGGCAGAGTTGATCTGTGAATTATTTTCTGTCAGCTTTCTGCGCAGAAGTGCGATTGTAGATTCCGATTCAGCAATTGCCTTTCTGGTTCTTTCGACTTCTTCACGTTTGGTCTGTTGGTGAAGCTCATCACGCTTGACCTGAGATTCAAATTTCTGAATCATTCGAGTCGTTTCCATCACACCCGCTTTTACATCATCTCCGACTGCGGGTGAATACCAGTTCGGTCCGACAAGCGCACCCTGAGCTGTTACGATACATTCTGTCGAACTCAACTGGGAACGCAAACCCAGCGCGTGTTCAAGACTGTCAGCGGTGTAAACGCAGCCAAGCATACTCTCGACAACCTGATCTTTGCTTTTGACATACTGTGTCAGAACAGGTAACGTGCCGTTTGTCTGCACTTTATTTTGTGCAACCTGCACAAAATATATGTTAGCGCTTACCGGCCTATCGCTTGATTCCCGCGCCAATTGTTCAGTGTCGCTCACAACAACCGCACTGATCCGGTCTCCCATCACTCGGTCGAGTGCCCGCTCCCAGCCTTCTTTCACCTCAACCTGAGATGACAGTGCCGGTGCCTGATCCAGGCCATTGTCCGCCAGCCATTTCTCGATTGCTTCTGTCGATTGTGCCTCCTGCAAGCCCCGCTCCAGAGTCTTCAGTCGGACTTGCGCCTCCTGGGAACTGTCGCGGAGCAAATCCAATTCATCGATAAGACGATCAAATTCAGCTCGCTTCCTTGTCAGAGCACTTTCCGACCCTTCGATTTCTCGGTTCAGACTCTCACTTGTTTCCGACAATTCCTCGATTCTAGACTGCAGAAGTTCGCTGGGGTCTGCCTCGTTCTGCGAGACCAGCCGGTTCAATTCTTCCTCAAGAGAGATCTGCTGACTTTCCGCATCAGTCAGCCGACGCCGCACTTCATCGACTCCGGCAAGGACGGATTCGCGACGACGAATCGCTTCAATCAAGTCCCGGTCAACATTCTCCGACTCATTTTGGGCGAGTGCGAATTTAGACGAAATCTCGTTCATTGTCTTCATTTTCTGGTGCAGGTCTGCCGCAGCCTCGCCAAGTAACTTGTGCTGTCGATCAGATCCTTCAGCGGCGCCTCGTTCCCTGTCTTCCAATACAGCGATCGATTTTCCAAGCTCAGCTGATTCAGCCTGCAGTCTCGATAGATTTGTCTGATCCCGCTGGAATTCTTCGCTGCTCTCCTTGATCTGTCGATCAAGATTGGCGATCTCCGCGTTGACCCGATAATGTTCCATCTGCAACGCATTGAGTTTGGTCTGTAATTCGAGTTGCCCTTTTCTGGCATTTTCCTGATCTGCCTCTGCCGACCGTACCAGAGCGAGCCTTTTGTTTCTTTCAATATCGAGTTGCGAGATGATGGACTCAGCCTGATCAATTCGTTGCTGCAATTCGCGCCATTCAAACACCAACAAACTTGCACGAAGTCGAGCTGCGTTTTCTTTCAATTTTGTGTAGCGCTGTGCCTGGTCCGCCTGATACTTGAGCTGGCGCACTCTGGTTTCCACTTCGGAGCGCATATCATCCAGCCGTTCCATGTTCTCCTGCGTCCTGTTGAGTTTCAGAAGGGTTTCATGACGCTTCTCTCTGAATCTGGAAACTCCGGAAGCTTCTTCTATGAAGGAACTGAGTTCTTCAGGCTTGCCTTCCACAATCCGGCTGATCATCCCCTGCTCAATGATTGAATAGGACCTGGGACCAAAGCCCGTTCCAAGAAAAAGTTCTTTAACATCGCGCCTTCGGGTACGAGTGTTGTTTATGAAGTATTCCGAAACCCCATCTCGGGTGACCGTTCGACGAACCGAAATTTCCGCATACTTGGTCCACTGTGCAGGGCAGCGATTCAGCGAGTTGTCGAACAAGAGCTCCACACTCGCTCTGGCAGCCGGTTTGCGCTGCTCCGAGCCGTTGAAGATCACGTCATCGAGTGTCTCGCCTCGCAGGCTTTTCGCTGATGACTCTCCGACAACCCAACGCATCGCGTCAATTACATTGGATTTACCCGAACCATTCGGACCGACGATACCAGCAACTTTTCTCGGCATGTAAAGGGTAACCGGGTCGGCAAACGACTTGAATCCGGCAATTTTGATTTGCTTTAGCTGCATGGGTCAATTCCTACTCACAATCGATCGGGCCCCTGGGATTTTCGGCCTGAAGACAACCAAAATTAATATGCTACGGATGAATCTGATCGATTCAGAATTTCCAAACGTCGTTCATTCGTGCGGAACGGTCTGTTTCAACGAAGGACGAGATGAAACTGATTCATGCCATTTCGTCAATCCCGGCCGACCGGCACGCCAGTCATCCGCCGAAAATCGAAAATCCAGGTACTCCAGCGCAATTGCAACGGTAATCTGCCCAATCGTAAATCCATCTGCAAGTTCATCGACTCGGCCTTCCAGCTCATCCAGCGAACGTTCGATGGCTTTGGCAAATCGATCAGCCACCGCCTGTGACTGGAGTTCCGGTGATCTTCGCCCTTCCAACAGACGACCAATTGCGGCATCCAGAATCCCATCACCCAATGCCTGCTGCCGTAAAGCTGACCAACGTTCATTTCCACTCTCCGGAAACAATCTCGGAGTTGAGCAAAGACTGTCCAGGAATTCGCAAATTACCGGAGAATCAAATAGGACTTCGCCGTTTTCAGTGGTGAGAGCAGGTACTTTGCCGAGAGGGTTGGTTGTCGGAAGATCGGTATCCGGTGCCCAGGGATTCGTCAGCTGGCGTTCAATTTGATTTTCAAGTCCACATTCATGGACGGTCACGGATACTTTGCGAACATAAGGTGATGTGGTGGAATAGCGCAGTTTCAGCATACAAAATTACTCACAAATTGCAGAGAGACGTTGGATTGGGACAATCAGCGGGTGCCAATTTTCCTTTGAATTTCTTTGGCTAATATGGTATATAAGCCGTCTTTCAAGCTTGCTGTCCGAATGAGAAATGGAAGCATTTTTGGTTCTTTAAATTTTACCATAATTGTAGGTGTAACTTCAAACTTGGATACTATTGCAAAATCACTGAACTTTGAGTCTTACCAGGCGAAATCCGACGAAAAGTACATGAATGAGAAGCAGCGCGAGCACTTCTTGAAAATTCTGATGACTTGGAAGCAGGAGTTGCTGGGCGAATCGTCTCGGACCGTTGTCAACCTGCAAGACGAAACCATCAATCATCCGGATCAAATTGATCGGGCGAGTCAGGAAACTGACATGTCGATAGAACTTCGTAATCGAGACCGTGAGCGACGACTGATTCGGAAAATTGAAGAGTCTATCGTAAGACTCGAGACTGGCGGATACGGTTACTGCGAAACATGTGGCGTTGAAATCGGATTGGGCAGGCTGGAGGCACGACCCACGGCAACACTCTGTCTGGACTGTAAAATGCTCGATGAGATAAAAGAGCGCCGGCAGCACTGAGCTGCATGTTTCCAACCGCAAGACAAACTGAGAAGTTCTGGCAAGTCATCCCATATGGACTTGGGCTTGGGTTAGGACAAGTTACATCAAAATTTCATTTTAATGATCCGTCCGACGCTCGCACTAACATCAATCACGTTGATAACCACCGGATAAATTCGGCCTCTTACCTTGCCAAATTGTGACCTGATCATTCGAGACGGATTGGTCGCCGAGTCGGACGGTACCATCAGTAGGGCGGACATTGCTTGCAGCAACGGACGTATCGAAACCATTGCACCGTCTCTGGAACTGACTGCCAAAACCGAAATTTTCGCACAAGGGCAGCTGGTCCTGCCCGGCGTGATCGACGCACAGGTTCACTTTCGCGATCCTGGAAACACGCATAAAGAAGACCTTGCCAGCGGTTCTCGCGCCGCTGTACGGGGCGGAGTTACAAGTTTCCTTGAGATGCCCAATACGAACCCGCCCACCATAAACCAGCACGAGTTGGACAAAAAACTGGCGAGAGCCGCACAGTGTTCTGTCGCCAACTATGGATTTTTTATCGGTGCCACTCCGAATAATCTCGACGATATCAATTCAGCGGGTCCGGTCTGCGGAATCAAGATATTCATGGGATCGAGTACAGGAACGCTATTGGTACACACCGAAGATGACCTGGAAAATATTTTTGCTAATGGGTCGCGCCTGATCGCAGTGCATGCAGAAGATGAAGAACGATTGCGAGCCCGGATGCGGACGTTTCTCGGTGAAGGGAAACAAGCCGATGTGGCCGTTCACTCACAAATTCGTGACGACCAATCAGCACTGCTTGCTACGAAAAGAGCCGTGAAACTCTCCCGGAAGTTCAATCGACGCCTCCATATCCTGCACCTTACATCGGCCGTGGAAGTTGATTATCTGAGACACAACAAGACCGAACTGATCACTGTCGAATGCACTCCAAACCATCTGTTTCTCACCGAGAACGATTACGAACGCCTGGGCAGTTTCGCGCAGATGAATCCGCCGCTGCGAACCATTCATGATCAGCATGCATTGTGGGCGGGTCTGAAAGACGGCACAATCGACTTCATCGCAACTGATCACGCACCGCACACGAAAGAAGAGAAAGCCAAAGCCTATCCGGAAAGCCCTTCCGGTATGCCTGGAGTGGAAACATCCCTGCCACTGATGCTGACCGCCTGGAAAGACGGCCACTGCACCCTGAATCAGTTATTGAAATGGCTTTGCCAGGCACCTGCGGAAATTTATGGAATGGCCGGTAAAGGGCACCTCAAGCAAGGTTTTGATGCGGATTTTACGATCGTCGACGTAGATAACTATAGGGCAGTTCGAGATGAGGACATGTTTACCAAGGTCAAATGGAGCCCATTTCGAGGACGAGAACTCACAGGATGGCCTTTGTGGACGATTGTTGGCGGAAATATCGCTTTCGCAGACAATAGGATTCAGGAGGAAGTGAGAGGGTCGCCAGTCAGGTTCGATTGAGTGAAAATTTCAACCGCCGCGAAAATCCCGCATTTGTTAGTCCTGATCCCGTTGCAACGTGATGGTGAACGGACCATCATTGACAAGCGAAACTTGCATATCCGCCCCGAATATTCCCCTTGCCACCGGAACACCGAGCAACTCGTCAAGTGCTTGGGCGAACTGGTCGAAAAGCTCACTCGCACGTTGTGGTTCCAGTGCTTGTGTAAAATCCGGGCGGCGACCGCGATTTGTCAACGCATAGAGTGTGAACTGAGGGACCGCCAGGATGGCACCACCTGAATCAAGGACAGAGAATCGCAGACGCTGTTCAGCGTCTTCAAAGATTCTAAGATTGACAACCTTGTTTGCGAGTTCCCGGACGATACCCGTGTTGTCACCATGAGTGAATCCTACAAATATCAAAAGCCCCTTTTCAATCTCAGCTGCCGTTACACCAGATATAACTACCGACGCGCCAATCACTCGCTGTACCAGCACTCTCATGCGGATGTTACAACTGAAATTTCGTTGATCAGGCAGCTTCCTCGATGGCTTTCATGCTTAGACGAATACGGCCCTGTTTGTCGACTTCAAGCACTTTGACCTTGACTTCATCACCCTCCTTGAGAACATCGGAAACCTGATTGACTCGCCTTTGTGAGATTTGAGAGATATGAACCAACCCATCGCGGCCCGGGAGAATATTGACAAACGCGCCGAAATCCATCAGCTTAACCACTGTCCCCGCATAGATCTTTCCGACTTCAACATCGGAGGTGATCAGTTTGATTCGCTCCTTCGCCATTTCGCCGCCGGACTTGTCAACTGACGCAATTATGACTACGCCATCATCAGAAATGTCGATCGTCGCACCCGACTCCTCCGAAAGCGAACGAATGGTTGCACCACCCTTACCGATAACGTCGCGAATCTTGCTTGGACTTATCTTCATCGTGATGATGCGTGGAGCGAACTCAGACATCTCCTGTCGAGCTGCCGGTAACGCTTTTTCCATCTCACCCAGTACGTGCAACCTAGCGTCTCTCGCCCGATCCAATGCCTCACGCATGATTTCCTCATTGATACCTTGGATCTTGATGTCCATCTGCAATGCGGTGATGCCTTCTTCCGTTCCTGCCACCTTGAAATCCATATCGCCCAGATGATCCTCGTCACCGAGTATGTCAGTCAGGACCTTGAAACTCGCGCCCTCCTTGATCAATCCCATCGCCACGCCCGATACCGGTGCTGAGATTTTTACGCCGGCATCCATCAGTGACAGACTCGTCCCACATACAGTTGCCATGGAACTGGAACCGTTGGACTCGGTGATTTCCGAGACAACACGGATAACATAAGGGCAGTCCTCGCGTTCTGGAAGAACCGCGGCAATCGCGCGTTTAGCCAGTCGACCATGGCCGATCTCGCGACGCTTTGGAGAGCCGATTCGTCCTGTCTCACCAACACAAAATGGCGGGAAATTGTAATGCAGCAGAAACGGGTCGCGATGCTCGCCTTCAAGAGCATCAATAATTTGAGCATCCCGCTCAGTTCCCAGCGTCGTTATCACCAACGCCTGGGTCTCACCCCGAGTAAACGCAGCAGAACCGTGAGTTCGCGGGAAAACCCGTGTTTGAATATCGATTGGACGGACAGTGTTCAAATCACGACCGTCAATTCGGGGCTTGCCGTCGAGTATTCGACCTCGAACAATTTCGGACTCAAGATGTTTGAGTATCTCTTTGACGGTGGTAATCTGATCGTCTTCCAGTTCATCCTGTGCAGCGACCTTGTCGATGACATCCGACCGAATATTCGAAAGCGTTTCCTGTCGCGTTTTCTTTTCCGCAACGTTGTACGCCTCCTCAAGGGGGGTTCGCGCGAGCGATTCAATCTGTTCTGCAAGCGTCTGGTCGGTTTCCGGCGGCTGCCATTCCCAAGCAGGTTTGCCAGCTCGCTCGGCCAAGTCAGAGATCGCATCAATCGCGATCTGCATCTGCTGATGTCCAAACATCACCGCACCAAGCATTTGTTCTTCGGATAGAACGCCTGCTTCCGATTCCACCATCAACACCGCTTCGCGTGTACCGGCGACAACCAAATCGAGCCTGGATTCATTTTGGAGGACGTCATTTTGTGGATTCAGAACATATTCACCATTGACATATCCGACCCTGGCACCGCCAAGCGTTCCGTTAAAAGGCACTCCCGAAATCTTAATCGCCGCTGAAGCTCCGAGTAAAGCAATGATGTCCGGATCGATATTCGGATCAACCGACATAATCGTTGCGACGACCTGGACCTCATTACAGAAGCCCTTGGGAAAGAGTGGTCGCAATGGCCTGTCAATCAGGCGACAGGTCAATACCGCTTTTTCCGAAGGTCGGCCTTCCCGCTTAAAAAAACCGCCGGGTATTCTCCCGGCGGCATATGTTCTCTCTTCATATTCAACTGTCAGTGGTAGAAAGTTGAACTTTTTCGGTTCAGTGTCCGCCACTACGGTGACCAATACCGAAGTATCGCCCATACTTGCAACAACTGCACCGGTTGCCTGTCTTGCTATTCGCCCGGTTTCCAGTCGTACAGTCTGACTACCGTACTGGAATGACGTTTCCGCATAACCATTCATGAGGTTGTTCTCCTTTTGTATTCCAGCCGGTTATTTCCTTATTCCCAATCGCGAAATAAGTTCCTTGTATCGCTCCTGATCCTTAGATTTGAGGTAATCCAGCAATTTGCGTCTACGATTCACCATCCGCAACAACCCTTGACGCGAGTGATGGTCGTGCTTGTGTTCCTTGAAGTGATCAGTCAGCCCGCGAATTCTTTCAGTCAGCAGCGCAACCTGCACTTCCGGCGACCCTGTATCATTTTCATTCTGTCGATAGTCGTCGACTATCTTCGTCTTTTCAGCTACCGATAAAGCCATCTATCCATTCCATTCCAAAAAAGTATCCGCAAACACATCCCATAGTCCTGTTTGCGGAATAAACTAACTTTTACCATACTACAATGACGCGCCTATCGTACAAGAGATTAGGCGCCCGTGGGGTGGAAAAGTCGTTTGGGAGCAACTCTTCCATCACCCAAAGACGTACCAATCCCCAAGAATCCGACAGAATCCTCATACAATCTCACCACACCTTCAGATGGAAGATTGCCTGCACGAACTGCCTGGCCGCGGCACAGGTAGTATGCTGCATCAGAGGAAAGATCAACTTTTGGCAAATGTGTCAGCGTCTGATCGCACGGAATCAATAATTCACGCCTTTGTTCGACTGATGAAACCTGCTCGATGTCGTCGATACTGTAACTGTCATTGACATGCAGACTGCCGACACCGAGTCGTCTCAACGAATCGACATGTGCGCCGCATGCAAGTCTCTCGCCGAGTTCGTGCGCAAGAACCCGCACATAATACCCGCTTGAACACCTAAGTTCAATTTCAATACTCGAATCTTCGTAATTCAGCAACTTAATCTCGTAGACTCTGACGCGTCTGGTCTTGCGCTGAATTTCTATGCCTCGACGCGCATACTTGTACAATGGCTCCCCTTTAATTTTCACAGCCGAATACATGGGTGGAAGCTGATCGTATTCACCGACAAATTCATCCAATGCCTTTTGAATTTTTCGTTTTGTAACGATCACCGGACGTCGCTCGATGAGTTCGCCTTGGCGATCGCCGGTGGTAGTCGATTCGCCGAGTCTCACCGCCGTTCGGTAGCACTTGTCCGCGCCAAGAAAAAATCCGGCGGCTTTGGTTGCCTCGCCAAAGCATATCGGCAAAAGTCCGGTTGCGATGGGGTCGAGATTTCCCGTATGTCCAGCTTTGCGGATACCCAGCAGCGATTTCACCCTTCCCAAAGCTGAGTTGGAGGAAATTTCGGAAGGCTTGTCGAGAAGCAGAATTCCTGAAACCGCAGTCAAATTTTTATCGTCGATGTTCATCAGTCTCTGGCAGCTGATACCTTTTCTATCAGGCTGAGCACATGATCGCTCCTTTCCGGCACTTCGTCTTTCAGAAACGAAACCGCCGGCGTGTATTTCATATTCAGATTCGCGCTCAACTGGTGACGGATATACGACTTCGCTCGGTTGAGATTCACCAGTGTCCTCTCCATACTGTCAGGCGTTTCACTACTGGTGACGTATACTTTCGCATGCTTCAAATCCCTTGACATTGAAACTTCGGTAATCGTTATCTGTCCAATTCTGGGGTCAGAGAGCTTGTTTTGCAATATTGCGCTCAATCCGCGATGCACTACAGACCCGACTTTCCTGCAGCGACTGGAATCTGTACCGTCGTCGATCATTCTACAGCCTATAAAAGTTTGAACCCGTCAAGAGTGGCTGACTTCCTTGGACAGGTAGACTTCCAGCTGATCGTCGGCGTGGATATCGTGATAATTGCGTAACTGAATTCCGCATTCCAGCCCGGCCTTTACTTCGGGCACGTCATTCTTGAATCTTCTCAGGGAATCAATCACACCGTTGTGGATCAAGATGTTGTTGCGCAAGACACGTACAGGAAGATTGTTTCGGACGGTGCCCTCGTTGACGTAACAGCCTGCAATAGTGCCGATTTTTGAAAACTTGAACACTTCCCGAACCTCAGCCTGTGCGACAACCTCCTCCACGGTCACCGGTTCCATATTGCTTTCAATCATTTCCTTCATCGCGTCGATCGCATCATAGATAACGCTGCAGTAAATGACTTTGATGTCATAACTGTCGATGGCTTGCTTCGCGGTCGCTTCGGCCCGAACATTGAATGCAATGATGACTGCATCAGCAGGCATTGCAAGATTTACATCAGACAGGCTGATGCCGCCGACCATGTCATGAATAACCTTGACCTCAACTTCCTCATTGGACAGATTGACCAGCGCAGTGGACAAAGCTTCGGCGGAGCCGCGAACATCCGCCTTAATGAGTACGTTCAGAATTTTCGGCTCATCCGAACCGCCGAATGTGATCTCAGTCGGTCTGAGCCCGGGCTTGGTTGCATTGGCGCGGCGAAATTCGACAAGCTGCTGTGCGATCCTATCTTCCTGGACGCAGATAAAATCGTCACCGACTGCAGGAATTTCCTGGAATCCAACTATCTCAACCGGAGTCGACGGTCCTGCTGTTTTGACTCTCATTCCCCTGTCGTTTCGAAGTTCTCGCACGCGCCCTTTCTGAACACCGGCAACAACGAAATCGCGATTTTGAAGCTTGCCTTTCTGCACTAGAACCGTAACAACCGCACCCCGTCCACGGTCGACTCTGGCCTCGATAACGACTCCACTGGCCAAGCCTTCTTTCGGCGCTGAAAGGTCCAGCACTTCGGACTGAAGTTCCACCATCTCAAGCAACTCATCAACACCCGTACCCCTCAATGCGGACACCTGAGAATAAAGAACGTCTCCACCGAAGTCCTCCACGATGACATCGTGTTCCGTTAGCTCTCGGAGCACTTTGTCAGGACTGGATTTATCCTTGTCGATCTTATTGATAGCGACGATGATCGGTACATTGGCACTTCGTGCGTGACTGATGGCTTCCACTGTCTGAGGTTTCACCCCATCATCAGCAGCAACAACCAGAATCACGATATCCGTTGCCTGAGCTCCGCGAACCCGCATTTCCGAAAATGCTTCGTGACCCGGCGTATCAAAAAACGTGATGCTACCTTTAGAGGTTTTGACCACGTATGCGCCGATATGTTGCGTAATACCGCCTTTTTCGCCCGCAGCCACCTTGGTCGAACGAATATAGTCCAGCAGGGTTGTCTTGCCGTGGTCGACATGCCCCATTACTGCAACGACAGGTGAACGAGAATGCTTTTCACGATCGTCGGTTTCCGGATTGACAAGACTTGCTTCCAGATCCTGTGAGTCCGCCTCGACCGGCATGTGCCCCATTTCCTCGATCAGATAGTAGGCCACGTCCTTATCGATCGCGTCATTGATTGTCACGATCTGACCGACTTCAAACAGCTTCTTGATTAATTCGCTGGCTTTGACGGACATTGCCCGCGCCAGATCTGTGATCGGATTGGAATCCGAGACCGCCACCTCCACAACGATCGGTTCCACTGGTTCCTGAAACTGATGCTTCTTATAGCGGTCCTCTCCGATTGGCGCTTTCGACTTGCGACCGCGATCTCTCGATGGTTTTCTCCTGCCTCTGGCGATATGCAACTGCTCTCGCCGTGCATCTTCCTGTGGAGCGGGTTTTCTTTTTCCCTTGGATTTCTTAGGCGCTTTCTTTACACTCTCCGGCTCTTTCTTTTCAGGTGCCTGTTCGGCCACTTCTACAGGTGGTTGAAGCTCGGGTTCCGATTCGTCCTCAGATTCGCTTTCCGTTACCGGCATCTCTTCTTCGACAATGGACAATTCCGGTTCCTTTTCAACCGTCGATACTGTGGTTTCCTCCTCTGCGGTGGTGACTGCTTCCTGATCTACTTTTTCTAATTCTTCGGGGGTTTGCACCGCCACTTCAGGCAATTCGTCCTCGACGGGCTCATCCTCTTTCGCTTCAGGGGCTTCTTCTGGAACGACGACCGGAGGTGCTGGAATTCCTCGCGGTGCGAGAACAGAACCGTCGACCACCTCAATCTTTATTTCCCTTTTCGCGCCGGTACGTCCCTGTGATTCAACTGATTGGCTCGATTTTTTTGTCTTGATCTGCACCCGGCCGGTTTGCATCGATTTGACCAGTTTGATCTTTTCCATCGGTGTGATCTTGCTGTCGCTGGTTATGCCCGCCACGCCGGCATCTTCAAACAGTATGATCAGCCGATCCTCAGAAATTTGGAGTGAATCAGCCAGATTTTTGAGAGATTCCGTCATGCAATCACTTACCCTTCATCGTTTTCCAGTTCTTCGAGCATCGGTGCCCGTGCGCTCATGATCAATTCACCTGCCAATTCAATGTCCATCGTTGGAATCACGTCCAGCAGATCGTATGTGGAGCAGTCAGCGAGGTCCTCGCGGGTCAGGATATCGTTGGCAGCCAGGATGCTTGCCAAGTACTCATCGACTCCCTCGACCTCGAACAGAGATGGTTCGGGTTTGTTGTGCTCCGCTTTGACCACACTTGCAATCTCGTCCTTAAGGATTGCATCAGTTGCCCGATTCTGAATCTCGGCGACAAGATTCTCGTCAAATTGCTCGATGCTCGCCAACACATCGGATTCAGCGTAGGCGATGTCCAGCATTGTGCGATATTCGTTTTGAACCAAGACAATTGCCACGTCCTCATCGACATCCAACTGTTCCATCAGTTTCTCCATTTCCGCGCGATCTTCCTTGAACCGTTTTTCCTGGGCTTCGTCATAGGTCATGATGTTCAACGCCCACCCTGTCAGCTGCGAGGCAAGCCTCACATTCTGTCCGCTACGTCCGATTGCCTGCGACAGCTGTGATTCGGCGACTACCACATCCATACTGTGAGTCTGGTTATTGATGGCGATTGATTCAACCTCAGCCGGAGCCAGTGCATTGATAACAAACTGTGGCGCGTTCGGGGACCACTGAACGATATCCACGCGCTCACCTGCTATTTCGTTGGAAACACTCTGCACCCGTGTGCCTCGCACACCGACACAGGCACCGATCGGATCAATCTTGGAATCGGGAGAGAATACCGCAATTTTTGCTCTCGACCCCGGGTCTCGGGCCGCGCTTTTGATCTCGACCAGACCTTCGCGGGTTTCCGGCACCTCAAGTCTGAACAGCTCAATCAGCAATTCGGGGCATGTACGATCCAAAATCAGCTGCGGACCACGCGAATCGCTACGCACGTCTTTCAAAATACCCCTGATCCGGTCGCCTTTGCGAAGTCCGTCCTTGGGTATGCTGCAGTTCCTGGGCAAGAGCGCCTCGATACTGTCGACATCAATGATCGTATCGAGTCGTTCGGCGCGCCGTACCGATCCGAAAAGCATTGTTCCGACAAGCGGAGTGTATTGTTCATAGACCCGACGACGTTCCGCTTCGCGGACTTTTTGCATGATAACCTGTCTGGTTGTCTGGGCAGCTATACGACCCAGAGCATTCGAAGGAATCTGCTCCTCAATGAATTCACCCATTTCGACATCCGGTTGCATTTGTCTTGCCTTAACCAGCGAAATATGGCGATCTTCGTTGAAGTTCTCGTCTTCCTCCTCCACGATCTCCCATCTGCGGTAGGTATCAAAGCCACCGGTTTCCCGATTGATTGCGACTCTGGCATCAATATCGAGCATATTCTGTCTTTTCGCGGCTGCCGCCAAAGCGTCCTCAACCGCTTCGAAAATAACTTCCGTATCGAGATTCCGCTCGTCGGAAAGAGCCTGCACAATCGTTGGTATGTTCGACTTATCCATTAATCAAGCGCTCCATCAAACCAATTCGCCCATATCCGGTTTCAAACGGGCCCGGCGAATACCATTGATATCAATCCTGTAGTTTTCACCATCAGCGTCCACCACAATAAAGTTGTTCTCCACCTCAAGCAATTGTCCCAGGAAGTTCTTTCTGCCTTCGCACTGAACCCAGGTTGAAACATCAATCCACTGCCCGACCGCCTGCACAAAGTGTTCGCGCTTGGCCAGCGGCCGTTCAATTCCGGGAGATGAGACTTCCAGGTTGTACGGACCCGCAAACGGATCCTCCACATCCAGCAACCGACTCACCTGCTTGCTGACGAATACGCAGTCATCCAGATCGACGCCGCCGGGTGCGTCGATATACAAACGAAGCACTCGGGATTTCCCGCGCCCGACCAGTTCGATGTGTACCAGCTCATACCCATAGCCTTCGACAGCCTTGTCGAGCATGCCCTGCCAGTCGTGTTGTATTTCTGATGGGTTAGACAATTCCTTAAGTGCCCAATTTTTTTGTTTTGAACAATAAAAACCCCGCTTGAGCGAGGTTTTCTTCAGTCCGTTCCTCCGTTTCAGGTGGCTTATTTCAGTACGATTTCATCGTGTCACAAATAGATCGACATCAACTCACTCGCTGAAACTTATCTTGTTGAGGAAGTATAACATACATCAGCCGTTGATATTAGCCAAAAAGTTTCCATAGTTGTAAGAATTTCACACTGACGATGCTGTGACTTTTCTTGATATTATGTTCGCACAAATCTCAAGCAACTTTCGCCTACCCGATTGAGAAGCTCACGAAGATTGAGTCTCGCCAATTCAAGTAGCCCAACCGAACTTCGGATTGAACATCTACGCCTTGCGGAAGCGTCTGTCCGAAATCTTGTGTTGTTAATTTCGCTCAAAATTGAATGACGCGAAGTCCGTTCGGACCACATCGATTTTGGTGAACTTATAATTTTCAATAGACATATTGTTATTTTCAATAATAAATCTGTATTGCACAGCAATTCTCATTTTAAACTAATCATCATGGGAAAATTTGCCGCCATCTCCGTCATTAAATAAAATAATACATGAAAACAACAGGTTAGGACTTGTACTTTGGATCGGTTTGTGGTATAACCACAGTCCGTGGATTTCACAGTCGACAACCTGATCGGTGAGCTGCGGGCCATCTTCGAGACCCTGCCCGACCCCCGTACCGGCAACAACTGCCGGTTCCGGTTCGCCGATATCGCGATGGCGGCTTTCAGCGCATTCTTCATGCAGTGTCCCTCGTTCCTGGACCACCAGCGCCGATTCCTGGAAGCGCCCAACCGTCACGCCTGCCACACGCTGTTCGGTGTCGCACGCATTCCCACCGACAACCACATCCGAGACAAACTCGACCACATCGACTGCCGGCAGCTGTATCCGGCGTTCGACATGGCACTGGGAAAACTGGTTGAATATCAGGCACTTGGCGACTTCACCCGGCTCGATGACCGCATCCTCATCGCCCTGGACGGCTCGCAGTTCCATCACTCGAACAGGATCCGGTGTCCGCAGTGCTCCACCACATACCATGAGAAATCCGACACCGTCTCGTATCATCATTCGGTGCTGTGCGCCACTCTGGTCGCCGACGGCCACAACCAGGTGGTGCCGCTGCGTCCGGAGTTCATCACCCCGCAGGACGGCGATGAAAAACAGGACTGTGAGACCAAGGCCGCCCACCGCTGGATCGAACATCATCTGCCACACTACCGACATCTGAGACCGGTCATCCTCGCCGATGACCTTCTCGCCCATCACCCGATCTGCCACAGAATCGTCGAGGCCGGCTGTGATTTCCTGTTCACTGCCAAACCCTCCTCCCATGAGACGCTCTACAGCTTCCTCGACGGACTGCAGCTGAACAGCCGGGTCACCCGTCCCCGACGACAGAAAGGTGCCGGACGCGAAACCCGAACCTACCGCTGGTGCCGGTGGCCGTTGCCGATCCGCGACACCGCTGACGCACTGCAGGTGTACTGGCTCTCGATGCAGATACAGTACCGCGGGAAAACCACCTATGAGAACAGCTTCATCACCTCCATCGAGCCCACCGCGGACAACATCGAGGCGCTGGCCAACGCCGCCCGGGCACGCTGGAAGATCGAGAACGAGTCGTTCAACATATTGAAAAACAACGGCTATCACATGGAGCACAACTTCGGACACGGCACCGACGGGCTGTCCAACCTGCTGCTGACCTTGAACCTGATCGCGTTCGGCTTCCATACCGTGTGCGACCGGATCTGCACGCGGTGGCGACAGGCCCGAGACCGAATCTCCACCCGATACCGTTTCTTCAACACCCTGTCGGTGCTCAACGAATACAACTGCTACAGCGGCTGGCACGACCTGCTGGACAGCATCATTCATCCGCGTCGTCCCCGCGCGTCGCCGTAAGACAGGCGGCCCGGCCGCGTCTTCCGGTTCCAGTCTTTCAATCTTTTTTCTTTCACGGCTCGGAGTGCCTCGACATGAACACAATCACATAATGAGAATTGCTGTGTATTGCACTTGAGGATTACATCTGTTATAGTATTGCACCATTATTTAACTTTTGTATCTATTCAATCTAGGAGATTTCGATATGCAAAGCGGAGATCAAATGTTGAGTCAAATCGTCGATAAGTCCGCTGTTGACGCGGATTTCAGACAACAACTTCTTTCGGACCCGAAAGCTGCGATTAGCCGGGAATTGGATATCGCCATTCCTGAATCGATGAATATCGTAGTACACGAGAGTGATATGCAGACTGTGCATCTTGCTCTGCCACCGGACCCGAATATGTCAGAGGAGCAGCTGGAAGCCGTTTCGGCTGGTCTTTGCTGTTGCTGGTAAATTTGATTTTCGGCGATTAGCCAATTGAGATACGGAGCAAATCTGTTTCGTTCTTGAATACAAATTGCATTGAAATGAGCCCCTCGTCTCACTGAGTCGGGGGGCTTTCATTTGAAGCTGTTGTCCGAATAAGGTACCGTTCCAGACGGTACCACGATATTAATTGCTTCTGCCTTTCGAAACTCATTCCTGATATAAACCGTTTTCCGTGGTGATTACCGTGAGTAAATCCATACACCCACAGTTCATGATATGCGTTGTCGATTTTGTTAATCAATACCGCAAGTTGATCTTGAACCTTGATTTCCTCATTGTTCGGAAAAACTGGGGACACTCGATCGTTCCGCCTGGCCAGTTTCGTGAATTTTTGTGACTTCTCTGCTTCACGATGGTCGCAAGGCTAAGCGTCAGTTCGACGATTTACGCGGAGATGAGTTTATGAAGTCAATTTGTCTGAACCACCGCGTGACCGCTCTGAAAGTCCCATCCTTCTTATACGCCCTTAAAGTTCAATCTCGGAAAGATGTCTCCGCCCGGGTTCCGCTCGTCAGGAATACATCGAAGTCCGCCATTTGCTTGGGCGAATGCAACGGTAATTCGATGCCAGATGAATTCGTAGTCCTGAAAGCGCCCTCTTCAACGATACAGGCATCTGCATTTTCAACTGTCTCGAACATATACCGTTGGTTACATGAATCGTAACTTTTTCAAGTCTTCATTGTTTCTACGATACGTTCCAGAGCTTCAATACAGAAAACAGATGTCACCGATTCAGAACCGTGCCCTTGCTGTCCCCAGGTGCCCCACTTCAAAGTTTGGTCACCAAATGCGAGAAGTTCCGGCCAACTGCCATCCTCACGTTGCGAATTGATAATCCGTTCCGCTTGTCTTTTGGTATCGATGCTTTCAAGGCTCCCTAGGTTATAAAGTGCCGACACTGCCTGAGCGGTCTGAAGGACATTGTCAAATTCACCTTTCTCGTCGCGCAAACCTAATATGCGGTCCACCAGTATCGGGCGCAGTTGGTCAAGAGCCGGTTGCACTTTAATTACTGCACGAGTCGTCGCATAGTAAATCGCGACCGGATCAGGATACCATTTGGACGAGCCGTCAAGACTCCCTTCGGTAATCAAACTTTCCAACCATCGTTGGGCGTTCTTGGTTTCTGGATGGTTACCAAGATAAGCTATTACATTCGCATTGACTACAGGGTCAGCTTCAATGCGAAAAACCGTCACAACATCCGGTTCATCTCCCTCCAGCACCCAGGTCATGAATCGACCTTGGGCATCGCGATTCGCCAAAATTTTTGGTATGTTTCTTCCAAGTAATATCCAAGGGTGATTCCCAATGACAAGAGAACAGAGCGCGGTACTGTCGAGATCTTGGGGAAGATGGCGGTAGTATCGCCACAACCCCGGATACTCAATTGTTTTGACGAGATGTGTTTTGGCAGCGTTACACATGGCCTTCGCACGCGCTTCATCAGAACTTTCCAAAGCAAGCACGCAATAGGCGGATATAAAAGGAGGTCGTTCATAGTGCCTTGGAATATTTGGATCGGAAACATTGAATCGAATGCAGTGCCAAGCCCCGTCCTCGTTGATAGTCGATTCCAAGAAATTGAGACCCAGGCTGATGCTTTCTCTACCTGCCTTCGCGAGTGCTTCGGACGTGGAAGCGTCATTTTGAACTATTGATCGCTCAGGATTAAGGGGACGCGCTGGTGGTGCGGGGTCGTAGAGTGTCGCGCGAAGAAACTCAAGCGATGTTGCGCCGGTTTTAGCTGCTTGCCGCTCGGTCTCACTGAACTTGTTGCGAGGCGGAAGCACAAAATGTGTATCGGTGTAGGATTCCTCGTGAATATGAATCTTATGATCTGCGTCCAACTCCACGTCCAATTCCTGTTCGATAGTCTCTTTAGGATTGGCTAGAAGACGCTCGCGAAAATCGTTGTCTTCACATGCTTTTGATGCGAGGATGTTAGCTACGTTGACAATATTGCTCACTGATGTCTTCCAATTCGTGGACTATCGCGTTCATTCGGGTTCAAGAGTCTGTCTTTTTACCAACTCTTTAAATACTCCATCAACCTCCATAAGCTCTTTGAACGAACCGTTCTGTACAACTTTTCCGGACTTCATCACGTATATCCGGTCAGCCTTCTCCAGCGTAGACAAGCGGTGGGCGATGACAACTCGGGTGGATGTCAGAGCAGTGAGGTTATTCATCACCTGGGCCTGACTTTCGTTATCCAGCCAATTGGTTGCCTCGTCAAACAGCATGATTCTAGGGTTGCGGACCACCGAACGAGCGATTGTGACACGTTGACTCTCACCGCCTGACAATACACCCCCGCTAGTTCCGACCATAGTCATCATGCCCATCGGCATGCTCTTGATCTGTTTTTCGATCTCAGCGGTTCGGGCCGCCTTCCATATTTCATCACTTTTCAAATCTTCGTGGTGGCCGACCATATTGTCCCAGATGTCTTGAGGATGAATTCCAACGGATTGCGGTACTGTACCGATTTTTCGACGCAACTGCTTCAGATTCAAGTGCCTCAGATCAAGCCCGTCGTAATACACGGCACCGGCCGTCGGTCGATCGATTCCAAGTGCGAGTCGCAAGAGGGTGCTCTTGCCAGCACCAGACTCGCCAGCGATTGCGACAAATTCACCAGGACGTACATGAACCGAGACATTGTCGAGAATCAGAGGACCATTACTGCTGTAACGGAAAGAAACTTGATCAAACAGAATTTCACCGCCCAATTTCTCAACCGGGTTTCCTTCGGTCTCAGTTTCAGGATCCGCAGCAAGTATCGGACGCATCTGTTTGAACGTCGGCACCATTGTCGCAATGGTACCGACGGATTGACCGAGCCGCGAGATGGCGGATTGGAGCACCAAAAAGACTGTGTAAACGACTAGAAAGTCACCGACTGCAATGTTCAGATCTTTTGCCGTAACTGCTGCGAATAGCAGCACTCCACCCGCAAGAAAGGGAATCGCGGCACTGAATGCTTGCGAATGGCCCTCAAGTTTACCCAGTTCAATTTCCGCACGCTTCTGCTTACGATACTCCCGAGCCCAAATCGCAAAAGCCAACCCTTCCGCGTTCCCCACGCGCAACTTGGTGATCCCACCTACAATCTGGAACAACCGTCCGGCGACGCGGCGAGTTGCATTGATCATCCTTCCGTAAGGCGAAACCTGCCGTAACCCAAGAACCACGGTGACCAGCAACGAAAACAAGCTGAAGACAAGGGCAATGGCTCCGAGCAAGGTATCGTAGAAGAAAATGACTGCAAAAATCGGAAGAAGAAAAATAACTGACAGCAAGCTATCGGCGACTACTCCCTGCACGCCGTCACGAAGATTCTGGAATGTCATACCCGACATAGCAAGATAACCGGCCGGATGCTGACGTAGAACCTTCGATGGAAGTCGCATGATATGGTCCCAAAATGCCGCTTCAATTCGGGATGCAGAACGCCCTTCAATTCGCATCATTGTCGTACTTTGAAGCATATGCAACAGCGCACCCAGCACACCAAATCCTGCTACCGCCGCGGCAAAAATCAAGAGCGTTTCAGAACTTCCACCCGCCGCTACCTCAGTCGCAACAAACCCAAGTGCGAGGGCAGGCAACAGTTTTATCAAGCCGTACGGAAGCCCCGCAATTACCAACCGTGTCATATCCGCCAAAGAACCGCACATACCGATTCTCAGTAGGTCTGCTGATTTGCTGCCTACGGGTAACGGTCGATAGAACATCCAAGCTTCGTCCTCCAGCGCGACGGCCCGCTCCGCTGTGACCCGGGTTCTGCGCTTGGTTACCGGATCAAATTCCCTGTATCGTCCAAACATACCTGGAAGTAGTGCCACAGGCTGGCCGTCCTCAGAACGGAATGCAAGTAACGAGCAACTATCGCCCTGCCACCACTTGTCCTCGGCCTTCAACTGCACGCGACGGGCACGTACGCCGGATGCAATGAGGATATCGAATAGACTGAGCGGTGAATCAGAGAGTCCCGAGCGCGTTGGAATCTTGAACTTAATCCCTTCTCGACGTCCGATAATTCGCAATGCATCCGACAGAGTCGTGTCTTCATAAGCAGCATCGGGGGCGACTGGTAGATCGTATATATTGAAAAGCCGTTGCTGTGCAGTTTTCTCGACCATGCGACGGCTGGTTGACAGCGCACGCTCCAAATTCACATTATCCACCACGGCTAGTCGGCGGTTTAATCGTTCCAAAGCTAAAGCAACCGCATGAAAATAAGCCAATGCCGACAGCAACGTACCTTCCTGCGCCAGTGTTTCGGTCGACTTGCCCGATAGCGTAGACTCCGAAAATAAATTTAGCCAACTTGACCGCGTCATAGGTAATATGGCTTCTTTTACGCCATTTGCCCCGGAAAATTCCGCGAGGTCGATAATGTCCATGAAAAGGCTCTCGCCTTGAGGCAGCTTGGTTACCCACACAACGCCACGCAAGGCAGATAATGTACCGGGAACCACGGTCTGTATCTGGTCGGGTTCGGCAATCGCTGTCGGACGCGGAAGTGGGTTTACAAAGCGCGATAATGTGTTGGTGATCTTGGTTAACCAAGTATCGACCTGTTCCGCTAGTTCCGCTGGATGAACCTCCGAAAGCAGGGATGCTGGCAGACGCTTCAATAATGTACCAGGCGACCCTTTGACGACCAGACGCAGCGTAGTGTCCTCGTCTCTTCGGTCTGGCGCTACACCCGGTAACAACTGGCCTGCTTCACGACTCAATAGATGCTGTGGTGCCTGCACCACTCCATCATCGTATTCGATGATGAACAGATTGACAGTACCTCGGACAATGTACCAGACACTATTCAGATCGTCGAGTTCTATCGGCAGATTCCCGGCGCATGGAACCGATGTACCGCGGCGGGCGGCAAGTTCGGCTATTGATGTGTACTCGGTATTTAGGACTTTCATCAGTGCGACATAACCAGCTTGTAATATGTACCGCCCCGGTCCGCAATCAACTCAGTGTGCGTGCCGCGCTGTACTGTGACACCTTTATCGAGTACAATGATTTCATCACAGTCCCTAACGGTGCTCAGCCGATGTGCGATGATCAGGCACGAGACACCGCGACGCCGCAAGGCTTCATCGACGTGTTCCTCGGTTGCGGCATCGAGATTGCTAGTCGCCTCGTCCAGAATTAGTAATGTCGGATTGCCTACCAGGGCACGGGCAATCTCCAGCCGTTGCCGCTGGCCACCGCTAAAATTCGTACCACCTTCTTCAACAAATGTCGAGTATCCCTGAGGCCTGAGCAGAATTTCATCATGAATTTGGGCATCTCGCGTCGCTGCAAAAATGGCTTCGTCGGGAACAGCAGAGTTCCATAACGTGATGTTGTCGCGCAGAGCTCCTGAGAATATCATGACATCCTGATCAACCATCGATATGGATTGCTGAAGTACTTGCTCGGGAATCTCATCACGTGGATGACCATCAAAGAGGATTTCGCCTGACCAAGGTTGATAAACTCCAGAAACAAGACGCGCCAAAGTCGACTTGCCTGAACCGCTGGGCCCGACTATGGCAACTCTCTGCCCCGGCTTAATTTCGAGATTGAAATCCTTTATCAATGGCGGTCGACTTTTGTTAAAGCCAGCAGTGATGCTTCGTAACTCAAGTTGACCTGCAAGTTGGAGCCGCCCTTTGAACGTGGCAACTGAATTGGATTCCGGATTTCGACGTCTGAAAACAGGATCTTCGGCGGTTTTGGAGATGTCTTCTAGTCGCTGCAAATCGATTTTGAGTGCTTGACGCCTATCGGTAAATTCCAAAAAGCGCCCGATAGGCGATAGAAACATCTCTGCCAGAATATAGAACCCTACCAGCGTCCCCAATGTCATTTCTCCATTCAGGACCATAATTCCCCCGATACCGCATATCACCGCGGCGCGAAAAATGTCAATCAAGCCCGGTAGGGAGGTATTGACAGCGCTCAATTCCGAGTAGAGTTGGCGCGCTTGCAATTCTCTCGCCTGCTGACCGCACCAACGCGAATAAAATCGGTCATCCGACCCTGTCATACGCAGATTTTCCGCATTTTTCAGCATTCGCATGCCGAGACCAATCAACAACCCCTGTTCGCGGCGCATAGCTTGACTTCTGACGGCACGAGTCGCGTTGAGCGATTGGGCTAAAATCGCATGCAAAACACCCAACGACAGGACTACCAATGAAAGTAGCGGATCATATGCAAACATCGCTATCAGTATGACCGCGCTCATTGCCATGTCGATGATGAGAACGAGAAACTGGTCTGTCAAATTTTTTGCTACTCTGTCAATGGACGAAACTCGATCAGTCAAATCACCCGAAAGCCTGTGTTCAAAAAATTCCACTGGCAACCGCAGAAGCCGTGACATGCCACGACTATAGCCGATTACCGAAATCCGGACTGCGAGCCGCTTTAGGAACCGGTGCTTGAACAGAGAAAGGGTGTATACAAGGACACCACCTCCAAACAAAGCTATCACCAATCCGCCCCAAGGCCCGTGGTTTCCCAAGACATCGTCTACAAATACAGCGAGAGAGGCAGGGATGATGAGCGTCAGCAATGTCAACATGAACGCGCTCGCAATCACTCCTGCAAGCATACTCCACGAACCTACCAACAAGACTTTCAGTTGACTCAGCAGGCTGGATTGCTCACCACCCGGTTTGAAATTATCGCCGCGTTTCAATCGCAGCACGATTCCGCTATAGGCTTTGTTGAACTCTTCGGAGGATACCTTGCGCCGCCCTGAAGACGGGTCATTGATAAAATAGTCCTGGCCATCAAACCCTTCGAGTACAACGAAATGGCTGAATTGCCAGAATAAAATCAGCGGCAACTGTAACTTTTTGAGTTGGTCTACGCGAAGACTGAGACCATTGCAGTCAAGATCAAATTTTCGGGCAGCACGCGCGATGCTTGCAGCACTACTGCCATCCCGGCTCACTTCACATTTCTCGCGTAATTCAGTAAGCGATACCCAACGCCCGAAGTAGCCCAGTACGATACCCAGGCAGGCAGCACCACATTCTGATGCGTGCATCTGCAACAGAATCGGTGTTTTTATCTTTTGCTTCAATGAGTCTGAGCTCATCTTATCTAAAGCTTTAGTGGAGGAGCGCGCAACCAATCTACGATCGTTTCACTCGAAATAGCGCAATCGGCGGTTGACTACCAATTTGAATAACAATCCGGCATTTTGTATCTGTGAGGGAAGAAAATTCATGAATTTCATCAAGTGCTACATCGACTCTGTGTACTGACACGGGTGCCTTGGACTCAAACATCGCTAGTCCCTCGGACAAAGCTTCGGACGAGAATTTTGTAATCCTTCCGTCAAATTTGACAACTTCACCATCCGTCGTGTCGAGCTCTAGCACTATTGGCAACTTGGTATGAATATCGCGTGCGGCATCACCCTTGGTCCAGATGAGTACTTGCACGGACCGGTTGTCCTCAGATAAATTTTCGCCGTATCCCACAATTACGCCATCTACAGCAAGGCTCCGAGTTACGTTTCCAAAAAATAGCCATGCCGAGAAGACAACCAGAACCAAAGCGATAGTGGCAACAATAAGACGTTCTCGAGGTGTTGAAACTGTCAACAACCGATCAAGTTGCTCGCGTTCTTTCTTCGCCTCTGCAACGGTATCGTGAAATGAGTTAAATGGGTTATTGAACATGACATCAAGTCTCATGAACGAATTTATGGCGCGATATTATGCAAGTTTCTATCGTGTACAGTCAAATTACATCCCGGTGGATCTGATTGAATCTCTTCGAATTCTCCATCCGGAAACACGTGATGATAATAATAGCTTGGAACGAAATGAACTCACCGTAGTGAAGGAATTACATGGTGGGCACATGTTGCAGACCGAGTATTTCTATTCGATGAAATAACTCGGTATTGAACAGATTTAGGAACATGATATTCACCATTGTGTTGTCTTTGTTATAGATTTACAACACTACGTTTCAATTTTCAGTCAAGCAACTGGCAAAAAAATCAAGAAAAGCGGCTGACATCCAATTGCCCCCAAAAGTTCAATGACTCGGGGGAGCAGCCGAGACCCTCAGACATCTGAACGTAACTCGTAAGAGGAACACCACACATGCGATTCCAGTCCTCTTCGCCTACGAACGACTGGTTAATCAATTCAATCATTTCGTCAAATTTTTGAAGTGCGTCACAATCCACGAGACGGGAATCCGCCGCTTTACGGTGTTTCGGCCAGACATGGTCACGAGCATAACGCCAAAATTCGCTGTCGTACACAGAGCCACAACTGTAGTGCCAGCCGACGAATAAGCCGTAACAAAGCATGGTCTTGACGAGAAACCGATTGACCACAGGCGCGTCGCGCTCAAGATGCTCGATCGAGCGGTTGAGACGTGTTTGGATGACCATGCCAATCTGCAACTGGGCCGATACAATGGCTGTCGCTTCAAGAGGTTCCATGAAAGCCGCCGAATTGCCAACATGAGCTACAACGCCATCATACATCTGGCGGTGAATAAAATTGGGGAATTGAATTACAGCACGCTTCTCAAATTCGGAAACACCATCAGTTTCAAGTAGTTCGTCAAAGTCTGATTCGACTTCGGAAATGTCGGATATATCGCGGTTGAAGATGTATCCATAGGACGTATGTGCTGTGAGCGGAATGACAAATACCCAACCGTACGGACGCGCAACCGCGCGGGTATAGGTATGACGCAGAACCGGGCCATCTTTCTCATCATTGATGATCGCCGGACAACGACGGATGATGGCTGTATTCGTCGGAATGAAAGAAATGTCGATATGCCGCTCGTAGTCAAGTTCTCTGGGAAAACCGCGGGCATCAAAAACCAAGTCGTAGCGTTCCGGCTGTTGCCCCTCAAATTCTATTTCGGCACCACCGTCCACCCTGGAAATTTTAAGTACTTTCGCGTCGATATGGCGCGCATGCGTGCTTTCGTGCAGCAACTCCCCCATCAAATCGGCGGAAAGGTGATAGGCGTAGGATTCATCGCGAGGCATGAAATGGTGTATGAAGCGCTCATTGCACAAACCCCATCCCTCGAACGCAACACCATACTTGCGGGTTCCTTTTATACGCCGTTGGACAGTCCCATCCGGTAACTTTGTGAGATTCTGTAATTCCCGAACCAAGCTAGGCCAACTTCCTTCACCCACCCCGATGACAGGAATACGCGAGTCGTATATGTGATGTAGCTCGTGGTCGCTGTTTGGGTGCAGGCGTGTTATCGAGGCGGCTGCCAAACACCCGGCAGTTCCTCTTCCAATAACCGCTATCTTGCGTAAAGATTTACTGCCTGGCTGTATCATCCTGCACTAGTCACGCAAGAACTGTTCGATCAATCCTTTTGAAAACACTCGGGAATGCTGCATGCGCAACAAATTATGAGGAATATTATAACATCAGCACACTTTATGAATTTTTGGGCCACAGACTCCGTCTTGCGGAGTGAGGTTTCAGTTGTAAAATTTGCGTTGATTCCGAAATACTGATTCTGTATTTTGTGCGAGAGCAAAGACATGTCACATACAGTCTGGTCACTGCTCTTCATTGGCTAATGACAAAGAGAGGCAAAATCACCGAAATTTAAACACTGATTGCCGGATCGTCGTTTCATATTCGAATTACACAACGCACAACCATTCTCATTCGTCTTGCCTTATAATTTGAAATAGATTTGAGATAATTCGCAATCGGAAGTATTTGGCAGATTCGCATACTATCTGATCTTTGAGTCTAGAACCGGAATTACGTTCGAATGAATCTTCCAGCTAACGTAATTTGTATGAATCTTTCGTCTTATGAAACTCGTGATACACGCCCTTTGCTTCATGGCATATACTGCATAAGTCCGAAGCAACCATCATGAAAAACGGAAGTACAACTAGTTTGAATGTCGGAGCGGCAAGCGGCGAGAATATTATTGCTGCTTCATTTTGGAATGCGATTCCGCATTTTTCTCAGCTTGTGGTCTTCCCTCTACTGGTAATTGCGGCGATATACGGCGGTTGGTGGATCGCAGGTCCCGTAGCATACTTTATCATCGCAGATTTTTTCGAACCTCTATTCGGACACGATTTCAAGAATATAGACCCTAAGAACACCCCGGAAAGAAAATTATTCTTTTACAAGCTGGCGGCTTGGCTGTGGGCTTTTTGTTGGCCGGCCACATTCATATTCGTACTGTGGCAAGTGCTTGTCAGCAGTCACCTCAACCTGATCGAAACCATTTTGATTGTGGCATTGACGGTCGGAGTCGCACAATCGATCTTCATCATTGGCCATGAGATGATTCATCGCCAGGCTTCCTGGGAGCGGTTGTTAGGTGAGTTCCTTCTGGCGTCAGCCTCCTACCCGCAATACGCAACCGAACATGTTTACTTGCATCATCGGTTTGCCTGCACCCCATTTGACTGCAGTTTCGCTCCTAAGGGGAGAAGTTTCTGGCAGAGTTTTCCGAACGATCTTCGAGACAGCCTGATCGGAGCGTGGCATTGCGAACACAGTCGGCTTAAGCGCCGCAGAAAGCCGGTCTGGCATATTACGAATCCTTTCTGGCGATATTTCGTCGAAACCGGATTTTGGTGGACGCTGATTTATGTGTTGGGTGGCATTTGGGTTCTCCTGCTTTATCTTGTGGTCTGTTTTACAGTGGTTATGTCGATGAAGATCATCAACTACGCCCAGCATTACGGTCTGCATCGGGTGCGCTTGCCAAATGGCCGATTCGAGCGTGTCAAGCCCCGACATTCCTGGAGTGCCAGCTACAGAATTTCCAAGTGGTTTTACTACAACATGCAACGTCATGCAGACCATCATATCGCCGCTTACCGACGATATCCGCTACTGCAGTACTACGGCACGGACGAATCACCCCAACTACCGGGAAGCTATATGCAGATAGGTGGTAAAGTCTTGAACTCCAAACAGTGGTTCAAAATGATGGATCCCCTAGTCGATGAATGGCGTGCCAAATACTATCCAGACATCGAAGACTGGACTGTTTATGATTCTAAGGCTTTCCGTATGCGACCAGAAGCATTTGACGCAATTGCCGAAATCTACAATGTCTCTCCTAGTCTGTACCGCTGGATAGATCAGTTTCCCGAGCTACTTGACACGCTCAACGAAAAGGAATTCACGGATATTGACCTTCCGCCGGGGTTCGGACAAGATTCGGAATATGAGACATTGGTTCGTAGCGGTCTTGCCCGTGTTTACTGGACGCACGAGCTCAGCGTCGAAGAAATGCAGGCACAGATAATTGAAATTCCCGCACAGACCACTAAAGAAGTTGTAGAGAACGCCCGTAACTGGACCAACGAGAAAATTGTGCAAATCTGTTTGCATATGACCCGCGGCAGCCTGTCGCCAACAGAGGCGGGAATCGCGATGTCACGAGTGGGTGAAGCCGCCATTAAATCGGTCCTTTGGAAAGTCAGTGAGAACTTCACTGAAAAATACGGATCACTCAACGATGGGGGAGTCGCCGCCGTGCTCAGCGGTGATATTGCTAGTGAACCGGAAACAACGCTCGGAACTCAGCTCAATATCTATTTCATCTATAGTAGCGGCCAAGAAGAACACTTTGAGTCGATGTGTCGCCAGTTTCTCCAAGAAATCCAATCGTATTTGCGCGATAACCTTTTATTTGATCCGAGTCTCACCGGAGATGGCCAGGACGCAATTCATTCACTCGTTTCTTTCGCAGAGCAGTATCGGTCAGGCAGTACCCGCAATATCGGCAGATTGATCAAATCGCGATGTATATTCACTTTCGGAAAATCTGATATCAGAACTCGATTTGATCGAATGCGGCATGAAACAGTGAGCCAGTTGGATGAGTCACACGATGCAGCATTCATAACCTCAAAGAGCCAATCCCAACGTACGGTCAATACCTGGCTGAATACAACAGAAAGTAATGCATTCATCGAACATATAGAAAAGGCTGCAGCGATACTTCGACTTAAGCATGCAAGAAGCTCGCCACAATTTCTGCATCCTGATGTAATACCCGTTTTTCAGTTGGCCGCCGAGGGTGATTTAATTTCCAAAGAGGTCTCTCAACAGCTGATTGATGCTACGACATTGTGGCGTAACTCGGCAGGCATTCTGAACCTTGTCGCTGACGATGATTTCACGCTTGAATCGGCAAACTCGAATGTCAAATCTGTTATCGCCAGAGCTTGCGGATTGGAAAAATTCGATGAATTAGATGCCGTAATATCTGATACGGCGACCAGTTCCAAATCAGCACTCGACAGTTTGAGTATCGCCAAGGCCTGAATGAAGCAGGTGCTTGAGCAGCATTTGTCACTACTCAACCTATGCCGGTAGCAATCATGCACCTTCTCAGAAATTCATATGTATTCGTCATGTATGAAAACGAAGAAACTGCAATGGATTCAAATTTATTGTTGAAAAGTCCCGTATCAAGTTAATTGAATGAGGATTGACTAAACGTGTCCGCGCCCTATTCCAGAAAGAATTCAAAAGATCAAAATCAGACGAAGAATCATTCCACCAACAGTATCCTGCAAAAATTAACCGTGCAGGACGCGGGCTTTATCGATGTGCCGCTGCTCACTCCACACCTTCAATTCCATTCGATTGACGAGAATCGGACACTTCTGATATCCGAAACATTCAACACTCTGCTCAACGGAGTGATTATTTCCAGCCTGCTACCTTTGCTGGACGGTCATCGAACACACCAAGAAGTATGCAACGATCTTGGTAGTCGATTTGCTGAGTCTGAGGTTCACAAAGCCCTGATCTCTTTAGCCGCTAGAGGTTACATTGTCTCGGGTGAACATTCCTTGGAGCAAGCTGTGGCGGCGTACTGGACATCATTGGGCGCTTCTCCGCGCTGGTCGGAAATGCGTTTGGCTACATGCGAGGTTTCAATTCAAGGTGACGATAGCGGAAAACTTACGCGACAGATTCAATCAGCCGGAATTTCGGTGAAACCCCATAGTGAAATTCTTTCAATTTATGTCTGTACAGACTATCTCGAAGATCATCATATTGAAGTCAATCGCAAACATCTGAAATCTGGTGTGCCATGGATGCTGGTAAAACCACAAGGAATCCTTCCCCTTTTTGGCCCTGTTTTTCGTCCCGGGGCAGACAGACCTTGTTGGGCGTGCCTCACCTATCGGCTTCAGGGTCATCAGGAAGTTCATAATTTTCTTCGCAACGTGACTGGAGATCAGTCCGTTTTCCTGTCCCGAGCGGTTCAGCCAGTAATCTCGAACGCAATCATTGGTCTCGCTGCCGCTGAAATTGCCAGGTGGCGTGTATTTGAAGAATCGACATCGTTAGATGACCATGTCATCTCATTGGATACAGCAGGTCTCCACATTGAACGCCATATGACAATGCACCGTCCTCAATGCCCCGAGTGTGGTGTCCCACACCTCATAGATCCAAACCGCCAACCGCTTCCTGTCAAATTGAAAGCAAGTCCGAAACTGGTGAAAAACAGCGGTGGCACCCGCGCCGTCTCGCCGGAACAGACACTGAAAAATTACCGACATCTCGTAAGCCCGGTCAGTGGAGTCGTAACCTGGCTCAAGTTGAACACAGACGGAAGCGACCCGTGGCTCCATGTCCATACATCCGGCAGTAATTTCGCGCTGAGAAGTAAAAAATTGAGTTCATTGCGTCGTAGTCTTCGAAGCAAAACTGTCGGCAAAGGCAGCACAAAGGAACAATCTGAGGCAAGTGCGCTTTGCGAAGCAATCGAGCGATATTCTTGTGCATTTCACGGTGATGAGATCAGATGTCGTAAGAGCTTCTCGCAATTCACGGACTTGAAAGACGCACCGGCGATTCATCCCAATGAAATGCAACTTTTCAGTGATTATCAAATCGACAATGCTGGTGAGATTAATGCTCGTAACCACCCATATAACATAGTTCCAGACAGATTCGATGAAAATGCGTTGATTGATTGGTCGCCAATTTGGTCGCTAACCCAAAATCGGCATCGATACCTGCCGACTTGCGTTTTGTATTCAATGCTTCCTGAACACCGGGAGTTGACAAACCTTGCATCCGACTCGAATGGCTGCGCGGCCGGCAATACCTTGGAAGAAGCGATATTGCAGGGATTTTTCGAATTGGTAGAGCGCGACGCATTTGCAGTCTGGTGGTACAACCGAATACAGATGCCTGAGGTGAATCTGGATAGTTTTGAGAATGAATATCTCTCTCATGCGAAAGACTACTATCATCGCCACAACCGTAACTTATGGGTGTTGGACGTAACAAATGATTTAAGGATCCCTGTTTTCGTCGCTATCTCGAAACGAACAGACAAAGAGTCAGAAGATATCATCTATGCAGCAGGTGCACATACCGACCCTCACATTGCTGCGCTGCGGGCAGTTTGCGAACTGAACCAATTTTTCAACCTGGTAGAACCACCCGGACATAAGGGAACAGGTTATCGGGTTGACGATCCGATCAGCCTTTGGTGGTTCAAGAATGCGAAAGTCGCCACCCAGACCTATCTCGCTCCATCTTCCCAACTGCCTTCACGCAACCGGTCAGATTTTCAGGTTGCAGAAACTGAGGATGTGCTTGAAGATTTGGAACACTGTCGTGACATTGTTGAATCCAAAGGTATGGAATTCTTGGTGTTGGATAATACTCGACCGGATATTGGAATGCCTGTGGCCCGGGTTGTCGTACCGGGACTCCGACATTTTTGGGAGAGGTTCGCACCGGGACGCCTATACAACGTACCAGTTGAAATGGGTTGGCGCGATAGCCCGCTTGAAGAGTCGCAACTGAATCCGATTCCGGTGATCGCCTAATATTCGCCACATCGACCAATTCGGCGCCAACAAGGAATCTTGATTCAGAGGAATTTAGAGTTTAAATTTCTTAGCATCTCTAATCTCCCGAATTCGAATTTAGAAGCGGAATAAGTCAATCATTATCGGAAGTTCCGTGAATAAGCGATTTATGATCGCCTAAATGCTCTCTTATCTGCCACAACAGCACCATCAGACTAAAGACCAGCGTAAACAGGTTGGAAACGTCATCATTGGAGCAAACCCACTGCACAAATTATTGGGCAAACACCCAACCTTTCAAACGACGTTTACGGATTCCTGCGAGTGCTATATCTTACACAGCCGGAATCGGAAGCTGGAACAGCTCCCGCACGTTGTCTCGCAAAATGGCGTTGCGTTCGGTTTCCGTCAGATTGGTGGCGTGTTTGGCAAGAAGTTTCTGGGAACGGGGCCAAGTCGAGTCCGGATGCGGAAAGTCGTTGGCCCAGAGCAATTGCTTGTAATTCATAAGATCCTTAGTCGCAAACGCCACCCAGTCGTCCTGAAAGGTGGTAAAGACATTGGAAAAAAGATACTCGCTCGGCAACTTCGACAGCCCGTCAACAATACCATCGTCCGTCTCATTGTATGCGGCGTGATCCAATCGATAAGCCCAGTGTGGGACCCAGCCGGCATCCGCTTCGGCACTGACCATTTTCAGCCTTGGGTGACGCTCGAAGACACCACTCAGTAACATCTCGATAATGACATCCTGGACATCACGGACAATCTGCATAAAACCAGACATGCGCTTGCTCCGAACCTGTTTCTTGAGAACTGAGACCGCACTGCGAGGGCCCCTTCCGGTCAGAATATGAAAGCAAATCGGCATCTCAAGATCGACCGCGCATTGCCACAGCGCGTCGTAGTCCGGGTGGTCGTAACTCTCGAAATGCGGTATCCCCGGCAACATCATGCCGACAAAACCCTTTGCCTTGGCATTTGTAAAATCCTCGATGGCCGCGTCGATGGATCGCACTGATGTCATCGCCAGACCAAACAGTCGTCCCGGCAGGCCGGCGCAGAATCCTTCCAGCCAACGGTTGTATGCGTTGATGCACGCATCTTTGTAGTCAATGTCGACATGACTCATGACGATCAGACCCACTGTGGGATAAATGATTTCGGCTGCGATTCCATCGCGCTCCTGATCGGCCAAGCGGTGTTCCGAATCCCAAGCACTTCGCCTGCACGTCTCAAAAGTGGCGTTGAGGATATGAGATGTGCGCATTGACGGCAACATACCTGCGCAGTCGATTGTGCCAATCGGAATTCGCGTGGTCAAGCCTTCGATTACGTAGACATGCCGGTTCAGATTGTCGAGTTCAATACGCGGTGCTCGCTTCCGAAAACGGGGATCCATGAATTCGTTGAAGCAGGCCGGTGGTTCCAATACATGCGAATCGGCCGAGATCGCACCTTCAAAAAACATAAACTCACCTGCCGTTAGGTAACAATTTGTATGGAATCACAGAGCAAATACGGACGGAATCAGTAACCTAAATCCACTCGACGAATTAACAGTTATTTTAATTGATATGCTCGTCGACAGCAATACACGCTACAGGTAAAAAGCACTTGTAATTTCGACTTTGTGCAACTTGATTTCAGCCAGCATTTCACAACAACTCACAGCAACCAACTTGGAATTTAATTCATGTATGAACTCCTTATCGGTTCAAAGGCAAACTTCAGCGAATTGAAAGTGCGTCTGGTGAAGGGAAGTGACAAGGCGGAACAAACCACAATCATGTAATATTGAGCTGGAAGTCTGAATGCACCATGGTTTGGGGAGTGACCAATTAAAGTTGATGTCACATGGTGCAGATCGATGGTATGAGCTTGGGTGAAGTTAGCTTGGGTGAGGAGGAAGCATTGGTTGATCGTTCGACAGGCACCAACAGTGGTAAAGTTCAAAATCCGAACAGACCCGAAGTTTGGTGATCGGCGCTGGCGCAGCAGGTCTCGCCGCGGCTTGGACACTTGCCGTCCGCGGCAACAATAGGAATTGCCGCGTTCTGGTTCTGGAAGCCTCGGATAAGATCGGTGGACGAATGTTCTGTGAGGAGATTGACGGTTTTCATGTGTACGGTGGTGCCAGTGTTATCCATAAGTCCTTTACAACCACTAGAGAGCTGGCATCCGAACTGGATGTGGAACTACATCAAAGCCCAAAGTCTAAAGGTGCTCAAAGTTACGCAGACGGTCGATTCTTGGGGGTTATAGGTCGGCGGTTCCCTGAAGCAGACTTTGACAAGCCTTCACACGATGCTGTTTTCGCCTCAGCACACGCTTGCCGGAACCCGGGAAATGACGCGCTTGTTCTCAATACTCAAGAAGTCCAGAGAAAAACTCGATTTCGAAAACCATAATCGAATTCTTGACTTGGATACTGAGGAGAGTTTTGCTGAATTCGCGCGTGCAAACTCTCTGTAGCGATACCTGAAACAAGGTGGGGAGCTTGATCTCAACTGTTTTACCGCAGGAACTTCCGAAGAAGTTGGCGCCGCTTATGGTATAGCGTTACTGTGGCTTTGGACCGTCAACCCTAAGACGCGCAGCTATTTACCCAAGCACGGAATTACCGAATTCGTCAAAGCGTTCTCTACCGTTGTACGAAATATGTCCGAGTTTCCACGCCAGTCGAACGTATCTGCGTCGAAGAAGGAGAAGTGAGTGGTGTTGTCACGTCACTTGGAGAAAAAATCAGAGTCGATGCAGTCATTTGCGCCACAACCGCGTCGACAGCAAAGCGCATAGTTCCAGATTTGTGGGGGGGGGGTATACGACGTACTTGAACGAGTCAATTACAGTTCCTGTTGCAATATAGCGTTCGGTCTGAACACGAATATCTTGGCCAAAGTATCTCACGCTGTGTTGTTTCCTCCCGGGTCCCTTACTTTTTTGACCATGATTACCAATTTGCAAGCCATGACTCCAGAAGCTGCGCCTCCTGGAAAGACCCTTGTTCACGCGCTGGTCATCGGCGAACATGCAAGAACCCAATTTGCCGCTAACGACGACGAAAATGTTTATCGTGTGATCAAAGAAATGCGACGATTCTTTCCGCTCATGCCCGAACACCCACAGTTTGCAAAAGTCTACCGTTGGCCGGAAGCATTATGTCTTTCGCCTGGCGGCATGCTACGGGATTTGCATGACTTGCAGACTCGGCTACATGAAAGTGTCCGGGGCGTTTTCCTCGCGGGTGATTACACTTGCCTACCGTCTTTGAATGGTGCCATCAAGAGCGGTATCGAAGCGGCAGAGGCAAGCATTTCCTATTTGACCTCCAAGTAAACGAACCTCACCGGTCACGCGACTTGACTGTCAAAGCTGTTGTGCGCTTGATGACGGGAACAGTGTTGATAACGAACATGGATTACGCAACAGCATCGTCAGTCACCTAGAGTTCCTAGCGACCGCTACAACCTATAAGCCGCATCAAGTGTGGATCATTGTGTAAATTCCGATCAGTCTCCGGTCTCTGGATGCGTACCTTGGTGCTTCGCCATTATGAAAATACTCAGCGGCGCATCTAGTCGATAACCGTGATTGCTACGACAACCAAGCGTAACAACGGATTTGATGTGTGTTTGTTTGGCCGATCAAAACGAAACCGCCCCGGATAGTACGAAGAATATATAGGCCTTAACTTTTCGCAGTTGGTTTTCGGAAATGACCAGCTTGATGTGGTGAATGCCGCGTAGCAACACAAATTGTCCGGACTTCGCGAAAAGTGTGATCGGTTTCGAAACCCAGTTTGCAAGCTCCGCAAGTTTCTCGGTCGCCACCAGATCTTCGCGTTCAAGGGCTTGCAGGAACGGATCCCAGTCGGTCATACCGTCAAGCCAGTAGCGAGATTCTTTCGTATATCTCTGCCTTACAATAAGAGTCAGGCCGATTTCAGGACTGAGACTGTTTTCCTGTACGTCAAGATACACGCCGGTTCTAACGACTTTCACACGTTCCATGAAGCGGGAGAGCACCGAGTCGACACCGAAAAATTCACCTGGCCAGCCCGTTTTTTCGAGATAGGAATATATGTCCCGCCGAGATTTGAAGCCCATGATTGCCAACCGAACAGACCGAGAGCGAGAAGGAAATACGCCGAATGCGTCGAGGCGTGTGTCGTCTGGTTGTGCCAAATAGACTTCCTGAAGTTTCTTCCTCTGGATGTCGTTCCTTTTCCAGCCAACGCAAGAAACGAGTGCGTCTGCAACTGTAGTGACATCATTCACCTGACCGCCGGCACCGACAATCGGACGTTCTCCCGGCCGCATGAACATTCCCGGATGTGGGTTTTCGCCATCCTGTGCCGAACCGATGTCATATTCCAACATCATCTTGTCTCCAACTATTTCTCGCAGTGGTGAGTTTTCTGCATCCATTTGGTCGAATAGCCGCACGACCGATCTCGCGGTCTCGTCCGTCCTATTGGACCGTGCCCTTTCTCGAAACAGCCTCTGAATCTCAGATCCGCTTTCCAGCGAGACACCAAAATCTGCTATAGGCTGGTGTTCATGCAACGGCAGTTCAAAGCCGAAAGGAAGGGCACCTACGATGATAGGAAAATTTCTGGCACATTCCTGAATACGCTTCCACTGGTAATCTCCGATCAGAATTGGAGAAATCATATTTCGAAAGTGCGTGAGCAGATCACTCATGGTGCCGCCTTCAACGGCAAGCCGATCCTGAGTTACTTTAATTGCTTCATCAATATTCATTCTGTCTCCTTAGGAGATAACAAGTAAGGAACACAAATCAGCCAACAAATTCAGACGATAACGACTACCATTACTTATCGGGGTCTGTCTATTCGACTGACCAAATTCAAACCCTCAGTAAACGAGAGTCCATAAACGAGCAGGTACCGCGCCGCCTAATTGTCTCATATGCACCAACCCAGGGCAGCGTATGAATGATCCGTGATGCTTGGTTGTCACCCACTGAATCAAACTTTATTGACTAACTATTTAATTATATAGAGCTTTTTGGTTACAGCCCTTTATTTCGAATCAGAAAATCTCTTAATCGGCGAAGTAAAAATCAAATTTTCCAAAAACTGACACCGCGATAGAATTGGATTGTTGACACACCCTATAAACTAAAATCTCAACTTTGCCCGGAATTCCCCAATTGCCATGAAATACAGTCCCACTCTGATGCCAAGCATAGCGATCGCGGGCTGCGGTGCAATTTGGGGGCTTTACTGGATTCCTGTTCGCCAGCTTGATGCCAGTGGTATCCCACCGTCTTGGACATCATTGATCACATTCTGCCTGGTCGGCCTGCTGTCTTTGGCTGCGCTTGCCATCCAGAAAGTGAGAACCGGGCGATTGCATTGGAGCATCATCCTGACCGGGTTGATTACAGGCACCTGTTTCATATTCTATGCAGTCGCCCTGATCATGACAGAAGTCGTCAAGGTTGTTCTGCTGTTTTATCTCACGCCAGTCTGGAGCACGATTCTTGGAAAAATCCTGCTCAAGGAACGTGTAACCATATTCAGAGTCATCGCAGTTGTCATGGGACTTGCAGGACTCGCGGTCATTCTAGGTATTGGATCAGGTTTCCCCAGAATCTCCAATCTTGGCGATCTGTTCGCATTGCTGTCGGGAATTCTTTGGTCTTATGCATCAGTTCGTGTTCGCGACGACCCCGAAGCTAAAGTTTGGGAACAGGTGGCGGCGTTCTATGTCGGCGGTGCGGTAGTTTCCGGAATATTCGTACTTTTACCGATTTACGGTCTGAACAATCCACCCAGCATTGATGCGCTTCAAGATTCACTGTTTTGGCTGACAATATTCATTCTGGCCTATCTCCCGTCTATATTCCTGATGTTTTGGGGTGCCCAGCTTCTCAGTCCGGCCCGAGTCGGGATTCTGTTGATGACCGAAATCGTTTTCGGAGTGGCATCCGCGTCACTTCTGTCGGGCGAACCTTTCGGCTGGACGGAAGCCGTTGGGGTGATTCTGATTGTAGGGGCGGCTGTCGTCGACGTATCGGACCGACTGGCTGAATCAACACCCGCTAACGGAGGATTTGCACAGCGCTGACTGTTTCACCTATACCAAGTGAAACAATCTGAACAATCTACATGTCCTGCATCAATCTGGAACAGACAGACAATACCAGATCGTCATTTCCGGGTCTTGACATCACCTGCAATGCAACCGGCAACCCTTGATCGTTCTCGATTCCCGGCATAACGGCCGTCGGAAATCCACTCAAAGCACCAACCGCGCAATTTGAAGCATAGTCACGCCATCTCAGTTTGCTACCGTAACCTGCATCTAGATTGGATGGCATCGCATCATAGGCGAATGGCGCACAACCGACCGCGGATGTAATCAGAACATCGCAATTTTCGAAAAAGTTGTCGAGAAGCTTCCTGAATTCCGAGATTTTCTTCTCAGCAGCAATGTATTCTGAAGCAGTGACGTTTTCTCCGCGCTTCAACCAAACTTCCGCTGCGGCACCGAAAGATTCCGAATGCTTTCGGAAGTTCTCGTCATGATCCGCAAACAGATTGGCACTGTATATTGTCTCCCACGCATCGATCACATTGGTCACAGATGGACAAGCTCGATCAATTCGACAACCAGCCGCATGAAGCCTTGTCGCCGCATCCGCGACAGCAGATTGACTGTCATCGTCACAGGGAGCGTTCCACAATGAGATTGAGTGTGCAATCCGCAATGATCGAATACGGCGCTCCATCGCTGTAACCAAATTCTGTGATTGATACTTTCTGCTGATGGGGTCGATATTATTGTGTCCGCACAATACATTCATCATCAAAGCACAATCTTTCACGCTTGATGTGACAACGCTGACACCCGGAAATACCAATCCACTTGAATATACCGGTGTATGCGAAATTCTCCCTCGTGACGGCCGCATGGCGAATACTCCACTGAACGCCGCCGGCAACATCACATTGCCGCCGATATCCATACCCAAACCTGCCGCAGAAAAGTTCTTCGCTTTGGCAACTGACACACCGGAAGAACCGCCGCCACTGACGAAATCTTCACCCCAGGGAGATCGGGAGATAAACTTCTCTTCGGATTCCTGAACAATCGCACCGAATATACTGGTTTTCGTCTTGCCGGCGATAATTGCACCCGCTGCACGCAGTTTCGACACCGAAGCCGAATCAAGATCAGGTACATGTTGGGAATATGCCGGACAACCATAACTCGTACGCATATTGGCTACATCGATGAGGTCGTCAATCAGTACCGGAATGCCGTGTAACATGCCTACCGCCTCACCATCTGCCAGCTCCCGGTCTGCCTGGTTCGCAAGGGTACGAACGGCTTCCTCCGATATCATTGAGATAGCCCTGTAATGACTATCGTGTTCGCGAATTTGCAACAGATACTGTTCCAGCAACTCAGAGACAGAAATCTCCTGTGCCAGAATCATTTCCCGCAGTGAGTGAATCGTATTGTGAATCATCCGGCAAGCCGATCGGGATCAGATTCCCGCTGACGCTCCTTCCAGGATTCGACGATGTGCGATGGTGCATCGGAAGGCGCAATCGGATCTCGCCCCCGTATCCTGTCAGCCAGTTTCTCGGCCAACATGATCGTCGGCGCATTCAGATTGCCGCTGACAATGCTAGGCATGATTGATGCATCAACAACTCTTAAGTTTTCTGCACCATGTACCCGGCCCTGAGAATCAACTACTGCCAGCTCGTCGGTTCCCATCTTGCAGGTACAGGAAGGATGATAAGCACTTTCAGCCTTGGCACGGACAAATTCATCAAGGTCCGCATCGGTTTGTGCTTCAAGCCCAGGGGCGAGTTCTTCAGCGCGATACGGATCAAAGGCTTCCTGCGCGAAAATCTCCCTGGTCAGCCGAATTCCATCTCGCATTTCGCGACGGTCATTCTCCGTCTCCATATAGTTGAATCGAATTTCTGGAGATTGTCTGGGATTGCTGGATAGAGTTCGGACATAACCTCGGCTGGTCGGTCGCATCGGTCCGATATGAGCCTGAAATCCGTGATCTTTGGCAGGTGCCCGCCCATCATAGTTCGCGGCAACCGGAAAGAAGTGATATTGAAGATCCGGATGCATGACACCCGCACGACTCCGAATGAACCCACCTGCTTCAAACTGATTTGAGGTGCCCCAGCCTCGTTTCATGAATTTCCATTGTAGAAAGACCATGGCCTGCGTCGTAAACTTCAGGGCTGGATAGAGTGAAACAGGCTGCTTGCAACGATGCTGCACATATACTTCAAGATGGTCCTGCAGGTTTTCTCCGACACCTGGCAAGTCAACGACGCAGGGTACATCTATCTGCTCAAGGTGACTGGCGCGGCCAATACCGGACAGGTTGAGAAGTTGTGGCGAGTTGATGGCGCCGCCGCATACGATCACCTCGCGATTGCACCGAAGCGATGTCAAGTTTCGATTCTCAGTGTATTCGACACCAACCGCCCTATTCCCCTCAAAGATTACCCGGTTCACCAAAGTCCGTTGGACAATTGCAAGATTTCCACGGGATTGTGCTGGATTGAGATAAGCTTTGACCGCACTCCATCGGACACCGTTATTCACTGTCATGTCCATCGGGCCGAATCCTTCCTGCCGATAACCATTCAGGTCCTGCGTTCGGCCGTAACCCGCCTGCACTCCGGCCTCGATAAATGCCTGGAATAAAGGATTCTCGCAAGGTCCCGTCGTGACCACAAGCGGACCGTCACCACCGTGATAGTCATCGGCGCCGGCCAAGCGGGTATTGGATTTTCTGAAATAAGGAAGACAATGCGCATAGGACCATTCAGGATCACCGGTTTCCACAGACCATCGGTTGTAGTCTTCCGAGTGACCGCGGATGTAACACATTCCATTGATTGAGGACGAACCGCCAAGCACACGACCACGAGGGCAGTCCATTACCCGGTTGTCCATATACGGCTCAGGCACTGTACGATAAGCCCAGTTGAACCGGTCGTTCAGCAAGGGGCGAGAAAATGCGGCTGGCATCTGAATCATCCAGCTTCGGTCAGCCGGACCGGTTTCAATCAGACAAACGCGCACATCCCTGTCTTCAGTCAGTCGATTGGCCAGTACACAGCCTGCAGATCCGGCACCGACAATGATGTAATCCGCGTCCTGCACTGCTATTGCCTCTCTTTGTTCAAATCTGGCGCGCGAGATCGCTAATCTACAGAGTGATCTGTCTTTGCTTGCGTTGCTCGTGCCGCTCAAGCGCCAGCTCGATCAACCGATCCAGCAACTGCGAATATCCCAAACCACTGGCCTCCCATAACTTTGGATACATACTGATCGGGGTAAATCCGGGTAAGGTATTGATTTCGTTAATATACACACTGTGATCTTCTTTACTGACGAAAAAATCCACACGCGCCAACCCAGCAGCATCAATGGCAGTGAATACCCGTTTGGCGTAATCCTGGACGATTCGACATGCCTCGTCTGGCAGGTTCGCCGGAATCTCGACCCTGGACAGATTATCAACGTACTTATCCTTGTAGTCGTAGAATTCTCCGCCCGGAATGATCTCACCGACAACCGAAGCTTCGGGCTCTTCGTTACCGAGTACCGAGACTTCAATTTCATGACAGTTCTCGAAGCCTTCCTCTACGATAATTTTCAAATCGAAATTCACCGCAAGATCCATCGCGGACTTCAATTCAGAGGTTGTATTGGATTTGCTGATTCCAACACTTGATCCCAGATTGGCGGGCTTGACAAAAAGTGGGTACGACAGATTGGATTCGATTTCTTGGACAACGTTTTCTCGTTCAGTTTTCCATCTGCTTTTACGTACCACCAGGTAATTCGCCTGTGGGATACCTTCCGCGGCAAATACTGCCTTTGTAACTGCCTTGTCCATCCCCACTGCTGATCCAGTGACGCCTGAACCGATATAGGCGATGTCTGCAAGTTCAAATAGCCCCTGTACTGTACCGTCCTCACCGAATGGTCCGTGCAAGATTGGAAAAATTACATCCAACGAGGCGATTGAGTGAGAAACATTCTGATCTGTCGTACGCGGAAGAATACTTCCGGATTCATGGTAGTCCAGCATGACCGAAGTCTGACCTTCTGGTTCAACTATCTTTGAATCCAGCACCGGCATACTCGAATCTGCAAGAACCCACTCGCCGGATTTGGAAATCCCCAGCAGGCTGATCTCGTATTTCTCAGGGTCGAGCGCCTGATAAATGCAGCGCGCCGAAGTGACAGAAACTTCGTGCTCGCATGAGCGACCGCCATAGAGCAAACCCAATCGGATTTTACGGTCTACGGTCATCGTGGCATATGACTAATTCAGCAGACTATCTGAAGCGTGCGTTTCAAGGTAGTGATCAACGATTTCACGATAAATCGACTGTATTTGTCTAGTGTGCTCGCCGCCGCCCCGTGGAAAATCGACCAGATTTCCTTCCGATAGCTCAAGACAGTAAACCGGCATCACCTCACGCGTCGCGCTGGTCACAAAACATTCGGTGGCATCGGCCAGCTCGTCGCAGTGTATGTCTCGCTCCACTGTTTTGACCCCCCGGTCCGCGCAACCTTGAAGTATGGCGGCTTTGGTCAAGCCCTTGAGATTCCCGGTCTTCGGAGTTACAGTCTCACCGTTGATTACAAACCAGACATTGCTGTTTGAAGCCTCTGTGACATATCCATCGGAACCCAGTATCAGACTCTCATCGGCACCTCGTTTTCTTGCCTGCATGACTGCAATCACATTGTTGAGGTAATTTCCTCCTTTGATGTTTGGGTCCAGCGCGTCGACGGGATTTCGCCGTACATCCGGAATGGCCATTGACATCCCGATAGAATAGTGTTTGGGATTCCACGGACGAAGCGGTGCCACGATTATGACAAATCGTGTAGGGAGGGATGAATCAGGATGAAGATCGATCGGGCCTTCACCCCTCGTAATCTGATATCGAACGTAGACGTCCCGATCAACGGTCGCACCTGCGGCAATGACTGTTTTTCGGATCTCCTCCGTGAGCTCCAGTCGCGACTGGGTTATTTCCATACCGACCAGTTGCGCGGAATTTTCCAACCTGTCAAAATGCTCGTCGATAAAAAGCGGAATACCCCGATAGGTACGAAACACCTCATAAATTGAATCACCGTAAAGAAAACCGCGATCCATGACAGGAATTGCCGCCTTTTCGGTCGACATGATCTTCCCATCGATGTTTGTTGTGCTCTTGATACTGTCGCTCATACAAGGACTCCGGTTCTGTGCCTGCAGTTGTCCAAAACCAAGGCGAAATTCAGATTTTTGGTGCATTCTGATTGATATTCTGCACTGTACAAATATAAACTAAATAGATAACTACTGACTAGTATTTGTGCAATGAAACTGGAAAAACCCTATCTTCTATTTATCGGCGATGCTCACGATGAACTCGCCGCAAAAACCGCGATCGGCGTTCTGGACTGGTGTCCAGATGACTGCATCGGACAATTCAAGCTTCCAAATTGCGTACCCCATCTGAAAATACCATCGCTCACAATGAGACAGGCGGCTGAGCAAGGTGTGAAGACTATTCTGATTGGAGTCGCAGTGCGCGGCGGTACAATCCCCGATAGCTGGACTCCGCATCTGGTCGAGGCACTGGAGCATGACATGTCAATCGCTAATGGTCTTCATACAACTTTGGATTCAAAACCTGAAATTCAAAAGGCAGCTAAGCTGAGTCGAGGAGAATTACATGAAATTCGCAAACCCAAGGGTGAATTGCGGGTTGCCAGCGGTATCAGTCGAAGCGGTCGTCGACTGCTGACCGTCGGAACCGATTGCTCCGTCGGAAAAATGTACACTTCATTGGCACTCGCGCGGGAGATGAATGCACGTCAGATCGACGCAGATTTTCGTGCTACCGGCCAGACCGGAATCTTTATTGAAGGTTCGGGCGTACCCGTAGATGCAGTCATCGCTGATTTTATTTCCGGTTCAGTTGAAGACCTGTGCCCTGCGGCTAATGCAGAGCACTGGGATCTTATTGAGGGACAGGGATCTTTGCACCACCCATCGTTTGCCGGTGTCAGTCTTGGACTGCTACACGGGGCACAACCCGACTCGCTGGTACTTTGCCATGAGCCGACGCGATCGCATATGCGAGGATTGCCAGACCGCCCGCTCCCATCGCTTGAGGATGCGATGGCGATCAATCTGGAAAATGCCCGAACAGTACAAGACGACGTGCGATTCACCGGAATATCAGTGAACACCAAGCATCTCAGAAAGTCGGAAAGTGAACGCTATCTGGCAAGGCTCACGGATGTGCACCAGCTTCCGTGCGTCGACCCATTTCGAACCGGAGTCGGCGCTATCGTTGACAACCTTGTGTGATTTCATGCACTTAATCGCGTCAAAAGCGCGATAAGATCATTTCCAAAAACCGACTGAGCGTCTAATCGGCATGAAAATTGAGGCCATACGCGAGCAATGGAATCTCAGGTCGCCATTTTCGATTTCCAGAGGATCAAAATCTTTCGTCGAGGTCGTCAAGGTCATCGTAACAAGAAACGAACTTACCGGGACTGGTGAATGTGTACCTTATGCCCGATATGAGCAGAATGTCACCAACACGCTTCAGACTATCTCGAGAATTGAACGAATATGCGGAGGCAAACTCGATCGGGATTATCTCAATGAAAATTTCAGTCCGAGTTCCGCGCGCAATGCGCTTGACTGCGCACTGTGGCAACTGGAATCTATGGAATCAGGTCGACCGGTGTGGCAGATCGCCGGTCTGCAACAACCGAAGTCGATTCCAGGCGTATACTCGCTTAGCCTGGAGCCGCCGGAAGGCCTTGCGAAGTCAGCACTTGCCCGGCAAAACTACCCACTGCTGAAAATTAAACTTGGAAAGGATCAGGTCATTGAATCTGTCAAGGCAGTCCGGGATGTCTGCCCGGATCATCGAATCATCGTCGATGCCAACGAAGCCTGGGATTTCAAATCACTCAATGTCTATTTGCCGAGACTGGTCGACTTGGGCGTTGAGATGATTGAACAACCGCTGCATGCAACCAAAGATCACCAGCTTGAACGAATGGAAAGTGAAATTCCTTTGTGTGCGGATGAATCTTTTCATGTGTCCGAGGACGTGGACAGATTGTGCGCTCGTTACGATATGTTTAATGTCAAGCTTGACAAGACCGGTGGTCTGACCGAAGCGATCAAGACTGTGGAAAGAATCAAGACAGCAGGCAAATCGATCATGATCGGCAGCATGATGTCCACCTCATACAGCCTCGCTCCAGCGATGCTTCTCGCTCAGGATGCAGTCTATGTCGATCTGGATTCCTCAGTGTGGCTTGAGGAAGATCATCCCGATGGTGTCGGATTCATAGACGGGATACTGCATCCCGCAAAAACATCCCTATGGGGATGAAAACCGTGAATTCAGCTTGTATGCGAAATTGGATGGTGACGTTACTGGTTAATATACCAACCCGCCCAATTCGAAATCTTGGTTTGATTCGAATTCAACCAGCTGAGAGATTGCGGACAGGTTGAAATTTACTTTCGACGCGGAGGTCCTCCACCGAAGCCTGTGAGATCATCTCTTTGATGAATTTTGAGCAACACCCGCAGTTGGTCGACACCCCTAACCGTTCTTGCAGACAACGAAAATTGCGAACACCGTCTGCTATCGCTTGATTGATCTGACGTTCAGAAATATTGTTACAGATGCAGACAATCATCGAAAGTGTTAGAAAATAAATTTGTAAATGAGAATCGTTTACAATATCATTATCATCCTATCAAGTATACATCGAACAGATCAGAAATCTCAATCCGAACGATTACCAAACTGGAGACAGTTTCACAATTTACAATTACAACCCGATCAGCAACAGAATGAAAACAAGTCCCGTAATAGTTAGCAGACTAAATTCGAACCTGAAATTTCAGTTGACGACGATCAATCAGTCATTTCTTCATGCGAGAATCGCCCGGCACTGGGGACTTGATGCACTGAACAGTAAGTTTTACGCGACTTCGATTGCCGCCATGAAGACCGCCGACAACTTGATCGACAGAATTCTATTTCTTGAAGGGATGCCGAACCTCCAAGCAATCGGCAAACTGTTCGTCGGCGAAGATGTCGGTGACATTATGAATTGCGAGTTGCGACTCGTCACCAGCAGTCGAAGTGAGCTAATCGAGTCAATTCGTGTATTTGAAGAACATCATGATTACGAAAGTCGATCAATTGTCCTACCACTTTTAAACGAAACCGAAGAGTACATCGATTGGCTTGATACCCAGCAATGGCTAATTGCCGAAATGGGTACGGAAAACTACATACAGTCACAAATTGGAGACAACTGATAATGAAAGGCAATCAAGAAGTCCTGGACAAAATGCAAAACCTATTGAACTACGAACTGGCTGCAAGAGACCAGTATCTTGCTCATTCACGGAAATTTTTGGATTGGGGACTGACTAAACTTCATGAACGCCTGAACCATGAAATGGAAGAGGAAATTCAGCACGTTGACGCGATTGTCAATCGAATGCTCTTTCTTGAAGCTGAACCGGACTTCACACAGCAGGCTAAACCAGAAGTTGGCGGTAATGTCGTTGAAATGCTCCAAAACGACCTTAACGGCGAAGTGATGGTTGCCGAAATGCTCAAAGACCTCATGAAGACTTGCGAGGAAGTCCAGGATTTTGATTCGAGAGATATACTGCAGGTGCTCCTTCATGATACCGAGATGGATCATATCTACTGGCTGGAGCAGCAGTTGGAACTGATTGACAAGATTGGATTGCCGAATTATCTTCAGTCACAGATGTAGTCTGTTCAATTACTGAGCGCAAGCCCTGCCTTCAAACATCTACAATCGAGCGGAAGATATGGTTGTCATTTAATTGTCAACCAAGTAGCATCCGTGAGTCATTCGATGTCGCATTCCTGTCATTTCAGACCGCTGAATATCCGAATGAGCATCACAGAAGCCCTGCGATACACGGCCTGTAGACTCACCAATGATTTCGACCCTTCTGATAACGGAATCCTGAAGTTGAACATCGCGTAGAAAATCGTCACGTGAAACGCCTGTCATAAATTCAGTAATGAGTTGTGCAGATTCGAGGATATCCAACAGCCATTCACGGTCGTGCTTCATAAATCAGCTTGGCGGATTCCAATATCCTATTTCTTCGAATAGGGTTTCGGCTGTTTTCGATACCGCGCTGACTGATCAGATCAGCTTTGCGCGCGACAATATTCTGCAGGTCCTGCCTCATCCGGCTGAGCCCCATCAAACCCGGAATGGCAGGTTCCTCAAATGTGACAAGAAAATCAATGTCGCTTTATGCGTTGAAGTCTTCTTTCAGGAATGAGCCGATTATTGACAGACGACGGAAATGATTGACTTTACCGCCTATATCAATTCGTTTTGAAATCTGGATACATGTATTCGCACTCGATTTCAAGTCATTCCAGCATACGATCCAACGAAAATTATCTACACCTGAAATTATCCTCACAATCGTGGACGTATACTTGTGATCTGTGGCACTTTGCTCATCAGTGCTTAGTCAGGCAGTCGTTATGGAAGTGTGTGTGCTATAGTGCTTGCTGGTTTTCCAGATTCGACATCGACTAATCTGTCGTAAATGAAAATCGCTTTCTCTTTGAATATTCTTGGTTACGCTATTTTTCTCATTTAGCTACTATTACCATCGGTATGCGTTTTAAAGGAAGGAGACGGAAATTCGAAGCTATTTCAATCAATGTAACGAGTATGGCATCAACAGAATTAATTCAACAGAAAATTTACGAATCAAACCACAAGATCTTTCACCCCACCCAACAAAACGCTTAAGCAGTTCCACTACAGAAAATTAAAAATCGAAATTTAATTTTTGGCGTCTACCCAAAATTTAAAGACCTCAGACTCATATGCAGCCAATACCGTGTTGAACAAGTAATTGAAAGTGAACCCTGAAAATCACTCCCTAGAAGAAATTTCTGATGCGCTGATTGGACGAAAACTCAGCAGCGTCGAATTGACCGAAAATTCGATCAGACAGAAAGAGCTGCACTCTTACGCCAATGCCTATAAATACTGGAATCCAGAAACAGGGCTGACCACTGCCAGTCATGCAGACCTCATTTTTGAATCTGGCAAAGCACCCTCACCTTTGCAAGGTATCCCCATTTCCATAAAAGACATCTACGGACATCCCGATTTTCCGATTTTTGCCGGAAGTTACCGGGAATTGCCACACAAGTGGAGAATCGCCGGTCCAATAGTCCAATCACTCCAGCGACAATCGAGTGTATTCTTGGGTAAAACCCACACAGTTGAATTTGCGTATGGCGGATTAGGTGTCGCCAGTCACTGGGGAACACCGCGAAATCCTTGGAGTCCAGAAGTACATCGCGTGCCGGGAGGATCAAGTTCGGGTGCAGGCATCAGTATCTGCCACGGAACAGCTTTCGTCGCACTTGGAACAGATACTGAGGGGTCCGTGAGAATTCCCGCCAGCTGCACTGGAGTGGTAGGTCTCAAAACGAGTTGCGGATTATGGTCGATGAAAGGAATAATTCCTTTAAGTCAATTGCTTGACACCGCCGGTATTCTAACGAGAACCGTGCGGGATGCTACTTACGCGTTCTACGCAATCAGTCATCCGAATGACACAATTTCTCGACATCGAAACAAAATCGATCTGATCAATTCACTTCAGTCCGACAATTTTCGAATTGGGTTGGCCGATACCGGAATCTTGTGGGAATGCGATGACGATATTCCCGATGTGTGTATGGAAGCGCTTAAAGCGTTGGAGAGTGCTGGCTGCCCGATTGTTCCGATTGACTTTCCTGCAGCCGAGAAAGCAATTGAGATGCGAGACCGGGGAGGAACAGCGGCTTCTGATCTACTCAAGTTTCTGAGCAACGAGCTGCCTGAATGGCTCGACAATCTGGATCACGTGGTCACTGAATGCGTAAAAATTGATGGCGATATATCTAATGTTGAAATCGCGAGCAGGATCCGGGAGATTCAAGAACAGCGGACCGATACGCAAGATATATTTACAGAGTATGATGTCATCGCAGCACCGACCATACCAATGTCACCACCTGTCCTCGAGAACGTAATTTCCAGAAAGAATTACTTACCAGCCGACCTGAGAATTCTGCGAAACACTTCAGTCGCCAGCTATCTCGACCTCTGTGCAATATCGATTCCAGTCGGCCTGGATTGTTACGATATGCCGGTAGGACTTATGCTCATGGCACCGGCTGGAATGGAGCACAGAATTCTGGCAATCGGGCAAAAGCTGGAACCGATCGTACCCGCGCCTCGTTTAAGTGACTGAAAACAAATACATATTATTGTTGATTTCTGAATCCTCCGACAAATTGTGATCGTTTCGTGACAAAAAGGATTCACGACGAAATTCAGGCTATCAGACGAAATCCGATTGTTATATGGATCATATAAACATGTAAGTTAGTCTCTTCAGATTCTAAATTCGGACGAAGGTCTCCAAAGATATTGTTATTGCATTTCCTATAAAATCAATGCAAATTCATTATTGATAAGGATCACTTTAGACAATGCATAGTTCTGTAATTTCATCGAGAGGACGAACGACTATACCCGAAGCTGTTCGCGATGTGCTGGGGGTTGAACCGGGCGACCGGGTGCAATATGTTGTATATCACAACGGTCAGGTCAGAATGATCCCCGTTCGCCCTCTTTCCCGGCTGTTTGGATTCTGTCGCTATGAATGGCCACCAGTAACTGTTGAAAACATGAAACGTGCCGTTTCTGATGGAGCAACCGATGAATGAAGGTGGTTGGTACCTACATATTGTCCCTAAATTAATTTACAACCAATAGCCAGCAAACAGTGGAAATGGACCCGACGAAACACTCGCTGCAAGAAATTTCGGACGGCTTGATAAACCGAAACCTAAGCAGTGTCGAATTGACCGAATACTCGATCAGACAAAAGGAATTGAACTCATATTCCAATGCTTACAAATGCTGGACTCCGGAGACTGGGCTAACCTCTGCCAAAGAAGCAGATGACGTTTATAAGTCTGGCAAAGCACCCTCACCTTTGCAAGGTATTCCCATTTCCCTAAAAGACATCTACGGACATCCCGATTTTCCGATTTTTGCCGGCAGTTATCGTGAACTACCTAGCAAATGGCGGCAAGCCGGTCCGATTGTCCAATCATTGCAGTCGCAACTGAGTGTGTTCCTGGGTAAAACTCACACAGTAGAGTTCGCGTATGGAGGGTTGGGTGTCAACAGTCATTGGGGAACACCACGCAATCCCTGGTGCAAAGATGCTCATCGAACTCCAGGTGGTTCAAGTTCGGGTGCAGGCATCAGCATCTGCCAAGGATCAGCGTTTGTCGCACTTGGGACAGACACAGCTGGTTCGGTGAGAATTCCAGCAAGCTGTACAGGAGTTGTCGGTCTCAAAACGAGTTATGGACTATGGTCAACCAAGGGGATTACGCCATTGAGCCCTTTGCTTGATACGGCGGGAATTCTGACAAGAACTGCTCAGGACACCGCTTACGCATTCTATGCGATCAGCCATCCCGACGAGTCAATTGCCCAGCATCGAGCTCGTCTTGACAATATCAATCTGCTGCAGATTGAAAATTTTCGAATCGGAATAGCTGACACAGGAATCATGTGGGATTGCCAAGACGACATTTCCGATATCTGTATGGCGGCAGTTCACGCATTGGAAAGTGATGGCTGCACAATTGTTCCAATGGAATTTCCCAATGCTGAGGTAGCAATTGAAATCAGAGACCGAGGAGGCACCACTTCAGTGGAACTGATTGAGTTTCTCGGTAACGAACTGCCTGAATGGCTGGATAATCTGGACCCTGTCATCAGTGAACGAATCAAAATTGGTGGTGACATATCCGCAATTGAATATTTGAGCCGGATTCGGCAGATCAAGCAGGAACGAATCGCAGTACGTAATAGATTTGAAAACTGCGATGTCATCGCGGCCCCGACTGTTCCGATATCACCACCCTTGCTTGAACAGGTCAGTACGGATGAAGATTACATGCCGTCAAATCTGCTCAATCTTCGAAATACCGGGGTTGGCAGCTACCTCGATCTTTGTGCGATCTCAATACCGGTTGGCTTGGACCACTTGGGTATGCCGGTTGGAATCCAGTTCATGGCCCCGGCTGGAAAAGAACAATTGCTGCTGGCAATCGGCCAGAGACTTGAATCGATTATTCCGGCACCTAAATTCAACTGATGAGCATGTCTGAAAAACTTGAGTTCAGCCGACCTCTCATTCTACATCGGGATGCTGTTAAGCCAGAATGGGTCGATGAATACGATCACATGAACCTGGCGTACTATGTACTGGTGTGCGACGAAGCAACCTATGAATTCTGGAAACTAGTCAACAGTTACAGATCCCTTGAAGAACGCAACGGATTGGAATACGCGGTGGTCGAGACTCATGTCAACTATATACGCGAAGTCAGGCTAGGTGACCCTTTGATCGTCAGCACCCAATTGCTTGGGCACGACGAAAAACGATTCCACATTTTTCATACACTTTCGCACGCTGAAGAAAAATTCGTTGCAGCGACAAACGAAGTGATGGCCCTTGGCTTCAATCTCGACCTAAGAGGGATTCAACCATTTTCGGACTCGGTACAGGAAAATATCAGCCAATTATTCGCAGAGCAAAAACTTCTGCCCAAACCATCCAACGCCGGTCGTTCAATCCGACTTAAGACCTGACAAATTGTGTCAGACCCGATCTCTTCGAAGCGGTTGGGCCATACAGTGCACCCCGCCGCCGGCATTCGTATACATTGACATATCCGGGTCATAGACCTCAAAGCCCATTGCCCGGAGTTTGCTATTGAGGTCGGTTGCTGTGGATGTTGATACAACCCGTTCATTTCCTAATGCAACCACATTGCAAGCGAGATTCATGGTATCCCGAAATCCAACTGGAATCATTTCGATATTCTTATCTTTCAGCCATCGGATAACATCATCACTGGTGGTTTCAAGACATACGGCCGCGCACTTCTCCGCAACCATGCATACCATGAGGTCTATATGCACATAGAACTCATCGATCGGCGCATACTTTACCTCCCAGCCTTCCTTTTCCATCCATCCGCCCACTTGCTTGGCCGCACGCTCTTCGGTTCGATGATCGGTATAGCCGATGAGGACGGCACCGGGTTCGATGATATCGAAATCTCCACCTTCAAAATTGCCCGCGCTCACCAGATCGTATATCGGAATGTCATTGGCAACATAAAATCTCAGTATTTCAGCATATTCACCTCGTCGTCTAGGATTCGCCAATTGACAGACGATCACACCGAATGGGGTCATACAGTTTGAATCACGGGTATAAATCTGATAAGGGGTGTATCCATCGGGTTGTAGTTGATGAACAGTCACACCTGCGGACTCATAAGCCGATACAAGTTCCTGATGCTGACGAATTGCGATATCAAGATCAAATTCCAGACCCAATCTTTCCGATGTCCGACAAATCGAACTGTATGCAAGATTTTCCTCCCCCATCCAACGGAAGCATTCGGGAGACCCAAGCAAAACGTCTCTGAGCACGCCATACTCGGAGTTAACCCCCCAATCTTCTGATTCACGCGTCCCGCCGTCGGGGTTTCTCACGCACAGAGTCGATTTTTCATTCGTCATTGCGACTGAAACATAACCGGGAATTGATTTGTTCATAACCTCTTTACCGTCCAATAGACTAACTCTCAATTGTTCTTGGAAATCCAATAATGGCTTTGTTTTCGAACAGGTGTCTTTTGCTCCGCCAAATATTTTATGGAAACTAACTCCAAATCAAAACAAAATATATAAAACCGCTACAACAATTAGAAGACAAATCACCGCTGCTGCCATCTGCTGCATCAATGACAACTTGGTATCCATAACATCCGAATCATCCAATCGATCGTCTTCGTCCTCCGCAATATTCAGCAGTGTTGGGGCAATGCCGGCATCATTCATATACATCAAACCCGCCACTCTTGCAGCGATAGTGCAGTCCTCAACGGCGTCATGGTATTTCCCGCTTCGACCATTGATGCCTAAAACACGACCGACATTGTCCAGTCCGCTGCCTTTTCTACGGCCGTTATTGGCTTCCTGAAACCTCATCATTGTGCAGTAGCTTTTATTTCGATGAACAGACTTCAAGCCTGCCCGACGGAACTCTTCACTCAAAAAACGTTTATCGAACGACACATTGTGCGCCACCAATGGGAGGTCACCAATAAAAATCCTCAATTCCGGAGCTATCTCACTGAACGGCTTCTCGTCCCTCACATCCATATTTGTGATGCCATTTATATTCATTGCCGCCGTTGGAATGGCTCTTTGTGGGTTGACTTTGTAGTGCAGTACTTCGCTTTTTATTTGAGTCTTCGATGTTGTTACACCAGAAAAATCAAACTTGATCAAAGCCACCTGAACAATTCGGTCCGTCTTTGAGTCGAATCCATTTGTCTCCAAATCCACTACGACCGCCTCTCTCAAATCATCAAAAAACCTCACGGACAAACCTCCCTGCGGCAATTTAATTCACACAAAACAAGTTTTTTCCACACATCACGAACATTCATAAATCAAGCATATCGTGCATAGTAATCATCACACAGACAGGCATGTCCGCCGATACGGAATGCACTTAAGGAGCTTGCCGGGCGGGATAGTTAAGTAGTCGCGATAACTCAAACAACAGTCAAGAATCCCTTTCGCGCTTCCGCTATTTTCAGGTTGACTAACTCGATATAGGACTCATCGCATCTTATCTGCGGCCAGTTCTGTCTTGACAGCACTACGATTCTTATATCGTAGTTTGATAGGTTCTGCTGATCCGGTATACCCTGATCGCACGTCAGGAAAATATCGTATTGTGCCTGTACCGCGTGATTCAGCAGGTCACCGTTCTTTATTCCTGCCCAACCCATCTCAGCGGCGGTATCTACGGTGCAATCAGTTATATGTTTCCTCAGCGGAGCCGGAACATTGTTATCAAAAAGTATCAGCAACTCAGTCTGGAAGCCTTGAGATATTTCATTTCCTTGTTCAGAACGGAGAAAATGGAATCCCCTATTTTCGGATTCCGTTCAATGAATTCGTTGATATTGGCACCTTTGATCAGATTGCTGTGAAATTCAGACAGCGGGTATTCTGTTTTGTGATTCAGATATGACAGTATCTGATCCTTTCCGATAGCGGGATACCATTCCACGAATTCATCAATTGTGGCTCCATGTAGCAGATTGTCATAGAACACAAGCAAGGGTATTCTGGTGCCGGTGAAGGCCATGCGCCGCTTACCATCCCCGGTACCTGCTCCACCGCTTCGCATTGGTTAAGGTTATTCATGTCGTATGGCTGTATCCGTTGCTTTTCAACTCTATTTATTATAGCGCGCAGAAAATATGAGAGATGCGCTCCACCTGCCATGTACGATTGAATTTGCACCTTCCTTGAATGCAAGCGTGCACTAAGAAAAAAGTTATCCGATCTAATTCCGTTCAATCTACATGAAATGCCATTCCCTCATCGTATATCAGGCTGAGATGATGACGTAGTTGCTCATCAATGCGCGCTCGCGCAAGCAAGTCCCGACATCAGCCAGATTCGATGCTCTCTCGAATCCAGCTGTGCAATACACTGATTGAATGTTCAGAATTGACCCCGGACTTCGGATCGATCACAAGCGGTCCGGGTTTGTATCCTCGACTGCCTAGACCGCGCTGGACCGACTCGACCAGATGAATGTCTTCCTCCACGGTCGTATCCCGATCCTGTCGAGCCAAAGTATCGATCACGTCGGATTTTTTGCCACCCACCGTGTACCAGCCGCGCCAGACATCCACGGTATCATGCCCTTTCGGGTGCCAGTGGTAAGTATTCAGTACGTTTCCGGGATAAACCTGAAACGAGAACATCGGCCACAGATACCAAGAAGAATATGACCCCGCCGTTGGATACGAGTCAAGATCGATCGGATATGTCATCTTGTCGAGGTTCTGGCACCGTGTCGTATGCCTCAGGCAGTAGCCTTGTGGCTGTATGTCGTAAGTGCTGGGGTCTATGACGCCGTTGGCGAATGTCTTGTGATTGATGCGGCAGTGATAGCATTCGGAATAGTTTTCGACGGCCAGTTTCCAGTTGCAGTTTTTCGAAACCTTGGTCCAATTCGTCGGCTGCAGTTCAGCAATATGAGGCACAAATTCCAATAACTGCCCGCGTACTTCAGAGAACCATTCATCCATAGATTTCGCGTTGTCGTCCAAGTTGGCGAACAGGAAGCCATGAAAATTTTCAATGCGAACGTCTGAAAGACAGATGTCTGAAGCATCGAATTTAGGCACCGAATTCGTATTGGGACCGCGTATGAACTTTCCGTCAAGTCCATAAGTCCACGCATGGTATGGACAGACAATCGCGCGGACAGTGCCTTCGCCAACCAAGAGTTCGTGCGCGCGATGCTGGCAGACATTGTAGAAGGCGCGAATCTCGCCGTTTCCATTACGCAAGCAGAACAGATTCTGGCCTGCAATCTCGAAAGTGAAGTAATCGCCTTTGTTCTGAAGCTGCGAGGCATGTCCAGCATACTGCCAGGTGCTGGCCATCAAGCCCTCAAGTTCGCGCCGATAGATCTCAGGATCAAGATAGTATCGAGGATCGAGCGCTCGCGCCAAGCCATTATGTCCGTTCAAATTCATCCTCCATGGATTTCATTGCAAATGCCAAGTCTGAACCGTCAAATATGAAATTGTTCAATTTCGGTGATCACATCCAGCATGTAACTGGTATCTGAATGTTCGATTGACGATCATTTGTGATTCTGCCGGACTATGTACATTGGTCCCACTACTTTGTGATTGTAAATAGTATATTTGTACTAAGCTACTGTCAAATCGCTCAGATTCATGCCTGAACGTCTCGATTAACTTTATGAAAAAATTTCGCAAGTGCCTTGTTTGGCCAGGGTCGTGATCATCTTCGTCATCAGCATGGACAAGTAGTATGAAAATCGCACGAATCGCGATTTATCGCACCGACTTGCCATACATCGGCGGCACTTACGGCTGGGGTGGAGGAAACGCGTTTTCGACTGCATGCGCGACCGTCGTGACGATCGTGACCGACTGTGGGGTGAGTGGATGCGGGGAATTCACACCCTGTGGCGAAAACTATATGGAAGCCTATTCAGCTGGCGTGGAAGCCGCCGCACGCGTAATCGCGCCTAGACTGATCGGTGAGGATCCCAGGCAGGTCAGGAGAATCGAGCGAATCACAGATCACGCATTGAAGGGGCACAATTATGCCAAATCTCCATTCGACATCGCCTGTTGGGACATTCTCGGCAAATCGTCAGGTCAACCCGTGTGGATGCTGCTGGGCGGAAAGCTGACTGATGGCGCGCCGATGTATCGGGTCGTTCCGCAAAACGATTCGGAACAATCCCGCGAGGAGCTTCAGCGATATCGCACTATGGGCTATCGGCATTTTCAGATCAAGGTCGGTGTGAACTGGAGCGAAGACATTGAGCGAATACACGCTACAGTACCGCTGCTACGGCGTGATGAGACGGCTTTCGTCGATGCCAATCGCGGATGGACCGTAAGCAATGCCATTCAAGTCGCTCGAGCCACCCGAGACCTCGACTATATCTTTGAGCAGCCGTGCCAGACCTATGAGCAGTGTCTTCATGTTCGACGAAAGGTAGACCTACCCATGAAACTCGACGAGGTGATAACGGACATTCGCGTCGCCCACCGAATCGTGGAGGACCGGACGGCCGAAATCGCCTGCCTGAAAATTTCCAACCTTGGCGGTCTGTCGAAAGCCTCTCGGGTAAGGGATTACTTCGTGGAGCACGGCATTGCGGTCGTCGCGGAAGATAGCTGGGGTGGTGAGATTGCGACTGCGGCTGTTTCGCACTTTGCCGCATCGACTCCTCCGGAACTGATGTCAAGCACCACAGATCTGCACAACTACAACACACGATCCACCGGTGGCCCGAAACCGAAGACATCAGACGGCAAGCTGTTCGTCTCGGATATGCCGGGATTGGGTGTGGAACCGGATTTGCAAAGCCTTGGTGAACCCATCGCCGTTTATGGAGCCAATCAATGAAAATATCTAGAATCTCCACATGGCAGATGGATCTGCCGCTTGCGCAACCTTACTCGCTGTCCGGTGGACGGCTGAAATTCGAGAATCTCGATTCGACATTCATCCGTATTGACACCGACGAAGGCGTTTCGGGATGGGGTGAGGCCTGTCCTTGGGGGCACACCTATCTGCCCGCTCACGGGCCGGGCATCAGAGCAGCTATGGAAGTTCTCGCACCTGCGATCATCGGACTGGACCCCCGGTCGGTCGATTCGGTGAATCGGGTGATGGACATGGCCTTGCCGGGGCATCCATATGCGAAATCGGCCCTGGACATCGCCTGCTGTGACATTCTGGGCAAGATTTGCGGATTGCCGTTGTGGCAACTGTTTGGCGGCGACGCTGCCAGCGAGGTCATGGTCAATTCATCGATTCCGACGGGTACCCCTGAGGAAATGATTGCACACATCCGGCAGGCGAGCGCGATGGGGTATCGCGTCCATTCCGCGAAGATCGGCGGATCAGACATTGCTGTGGACATTGAGCGAATCGAAGCCATCAGCGACTGTATTTCTTCCGGCGAGGAAGTCACTTTTGATATCAACCGAGCCTGGACACCTGCGACGGCCATTGCGGTGATGAACGCCGTTCGTCCGCGCAATCAGTCATGGTTCGAGCAACCGTGCGAAACCCTTAGTCAGTGTGCACAAGTAAACCGTCGGACAACGCAGCCTGTGAAGCTTGACGAGTGCCTGCATACGTACCAGGATCACCTCGACGCATGGCAACTTGGCGCATGCGAGGGCATCAAGATCAAGCCTAATCGTGTTGGCGGCTTGACCAAGGCGCGGCGTATCCGTGATTTCGCGGTGAACGTTGGATGGCAGGTGCATGTCGAGGAAGTGGGCGGAACGGTGCTTGCGGACACCGCGGCGATTCATCTCGCCGTCTCCACTACCGATGAATGTCGTCTTGCCAGCTGGCTTTGCCACCATCACCTGGCGATAGATCCGTTCCCAGGTCAGGGTTCGCGCAACGAAAACGGCAGCACTCGTGCGACTGAACTGCCCGGTCACGGTGTGGTTCCACTTGAAAGCCGTCTAGGCGAAGCGATCGCCGTGTATGAATAGGCAGCGCAATGCTTAGCAAGTGGTGGCAAAGTTGGATGAACTGAATGTAACCGGAACCAACGTGAACGACCTGAAACCGCTACCTATCGGTTGATAGAGATTGGTTCATCGTAGTACGGTATCTCGTCCACGCGTGGGACATAACTACCCTCTTGTATCAGTTTGCGAACATGTGCGGCAATGTCTTCCATACGGGCAAACCAAATATCTCCGCGCTCCAGCATATATTCGATGAGTTTCTCAGCCGCACACCATCGTGCCAATCGGCCGGTCACAAAAGGATGCCACACCGAAATCCACATACCGCGGTGTTCCCACATCGCATCAAATTCTTCCTGAAACACTTTCATGCCTTCTGAAGCCGACTTGATCGGCATGTCAAAATCCAAATCTATGGAGTGCACATACTGCGGCCAGTCATCCAGCCCCCAGTGTGAAGGAATTTCAATCAGTTCTCCGGCATCACTCTGGAGCACGTACGGGATGTCGTCGCCCATCAGTGACGCATCATAACGTATACCCGAATCAATCAGTAAATCTGTTGACCAGCGCGAAAAATTGTATAGGGGAGCGCGAGCACCCCGTGGGCACTGTCCCGTATGTGCCTTGATGACTTCAATTGAGCGTTGGAGCCAGTAGGCCTCATCCTTACGACCCAGTGAGTTAGGGTCTTCGTGGATATATCCGTGAAATGCGATTTCATGACCTGCCCTGTTGACCTCGTCGATCACATCGGGATAACTCTCGATACACCAGGCAGGAATAAAAAATGTCTGCTTGATCCCAAATTTGTCGTAAGTTGCAAGAATGCGGCGCATCGCAACTTCGGGCCCATAACGCAGCATGGACAACCCCGAAACACGGGTGTGCGCATCGCGAGGATGCCCGTAGTGCATCAAGCTGTCGGCATCCATATCAAAGGTAATGGCTACAGCGCAACGTGCGCCATTTGGCCAAGGAACGGGATTATCGATCATCGAAATACCTCTATTTTGCTAGTTGGTCGAGACTCCGCCGAGCATCAGAATTCAACCGTCACGACAATTTGGTGCTTGTAGCCTGAGAGACGAGTTGCTCCACCGACGGATGCATCACTTCCAGCAATGGGAACGGCCATACACCAAGCAACAGCACCAGTAAAGCCAGCAACCCCAGTGTTATGATTTCCTGCGGCTCAAGATCCTTCAGGGCAGCAACCGCGTCGTTTGTGATTTTTCCGTATATGACGCGTTTGTACATACGCAATGTATAGGCCGCGCCCAATATGAGAGTCAGTGCCGCGATCCCCGCGTAAACCGCATTTTCCTCAAAGGTGCCGATGATCACCAGAAGTTCGCCGACAAATCCGGAAGTGCCCGGCAAGCCGACATTCGCGAGCGTAAAGATCATCATCAAGGCGGCAAACATCGGCATCGAATGAGCAACCCCGCCATAGGTTTCAAGTTTACGGGAATGAAGTCGGTCGTACAGGACTCCTACACACAGGAACAGTGCTCCTGAAACAAACCCGTGAGAGATCATCTGCACAACTGCGCCTTCGATTCCATGCACGTTGAAGATGAAAAAACCGAGGGTGACAAATCCCATATGCGAGATTGAAGAATATGCAATCAGTTTCTTCATGTCGGTCTGTGCCAATGCAACCAAGGCGATGTATACGATCGCGATCAGCGATAAGGCGATCATCACGCCCGAGAATGCCTGCGAGGCATCGGGCAGAATCGGCAGACTGAATCGAAGAAAGCCGTACGCACCCATCTTCAACATGACAGCGGCCAGAATAACCGAGCCACCGGTGGGAGCCTCGACATGCGCATCAGGCAACCACGTGTGAACGGGAACCATCGGAACCTTGACCGCGAATGCGGTAAAGAACGCAATGAATAAAGGAGCCTGAAAGTACAGTAAGTCCAATTGATGCCAGTGCCGGATATCGAAGGACGAACCACTGACGTTGTACAGGTACAGGAATGCCACAAGCATGAGCAGCGAACCCAGCAACGTGTACAAGAAGAACTTGATCGTTGCGTAAATTCGGTTTAGTCCACCCCAGATTCCGATGATCAGAAACATCGGAATCAGCATTCCTTCCCAGAAAATGTAGAACAGCACCGCATCCAACGCCGAGAAAACTCCGATCATCAGTCCCTCCAGAATCAGGAAGGCAGCCATGTAGTGGGCTACGCGATACTCGATCACCTTCCATCCTGCTATGACAACCAGAACAGTCAGAAAAGTCGTCAGCAATATCAACGGCAAGGAAATTCCGTCGATTCCGATCGAATAATTGATGTTGAATGCGGGAACCCATTCGATGTGCTCGGTGAACTGAAAATCAGCTGTCGACTTGTCGAACCCGAAATAAAGCGGCAGACTCAGGAGAAAGGTTCCGAACGAAAACCCGAGCGCAAGTTTCTTGACTGTCTCGCTTCGCTGACTTCCAGCCGCCAGCACCAATATTCCACCAATGATGGGCAGCCAGATTACAAAACTCAGCTGATCAAATTGACCAATTGACGAAAACATAAATCAGAGGAGTCACCTTGCGACAAACCACGTAATCAACAGAAAAAGTCCGATGATCATCGCGAATGCATAGTGATAGACAAATCCTGACTGGACAACACGCAACCTGGCTGACATCTGCTTGACTTTCAGTGCCAAACCATTCACAACATAACCGTCAATCAGCAGATCATCCATGAGTTGCCAAAGAACAAAACCGGTGACGCGGGTGGTACGTGCAATGACAATTTCGTTGAATTCATCGAATCCGTACTTACGGTCCAAAATGAACCAAAGCACATTAAACCGATTCTGAACCAGCCCAGGCCAATGCGGATAACGGATATAGAGCAGCCAGGCAGTAACTATTCCTGAAATTGCCAACCAAAATGGAAGAGTGAGGAATCCGTGAGCAACCATCTGAAATGCGACGCCAATCCCTTCCCCGCTGAATCCACTCGCAACCTGAGCAAGCGTATCGTGCCCGGACAGCACAAAAATCGAACCGGAATAAAATTCTCCAAACAGCATCGGGTCTACATAGATCACACCGAATATGACCGAGGGAATAGCCAGAAGAACCAGAGGTAGCGTAATCACCCACGGCGATTCCCTGACATGATCAGTTTGCTCCTTCGACATCCTGGATTTCCCGTGAAACACGATAAACAGCATCCGAAAAGAGTAAAGCGCTGTGACAAACACACCGACCGTTACGGCAAACAGCGCAAATCCGCTTCCTGGCAGACTGCTGGCATGTACCGCTTCAATGATGGAATCTTTGGAAAAGAAACCTGCAAAAGGTGGCACCCCGGCGAGTGCCAGTGACCCCACCAGCGCGGTCCAATAGGTGATCGGCATGTATTTACGCAATCCACCCATGTGGCGGATATCCTGCTGATGATGAAGGGCGACTATGACCGATCCTGCGGCAAGAAAGAGCAATGCCTTAAAAAAGGCATGTGTCGTCAAATGAAACATTCCGGCGGCATACGCTGACGCGCCGAGTGCAACGGTCATATAACCCAGCTGTGACAGTGTGGAATACGCCACAATTCGCTTGATGTCGTTCTGTACCAGACCGATCATAGCCATAAACAAAGCCGTGATTGAACCAATCGTGATCACTACTGTGAGCGCAACTTCCGAATACTCGAAAATCGGTGACATTCTGGCTACCATGTAGATACCGGCGGTAACCATTGTTGCCGCATGAATCAATGCCGAGATTGGTGTTGGACCCTCCATTGAATCCGGCAGCCACACATGCAGCGGCACCTGCGCCGATTTGCCCATCGCACCGACAAACAGGAGCAACGCGATCACGGTTACCCACAACCATTGGGTATTCCCGATTCCTGAAACAGTATCGCCCGAGACCTCAGGAACCTTATTGAATACGGAAACATAATCCAGGGTACCAAACACATGAACGATCGCGGCAATCGCGAGTATGAATCCGAAATCCCCGATTCGGTTCACCAGAAACGCCTTCATATTTGCAAAAATTGCCGAGTCCCGATCAAACCAGAAACCGATCAGCAGATACGAAACCACACCAACGCCTTCCCAACCGAAAAACAGCTGCAGGAAATTGTTTGACATGACCAGCATCAGCATGGCAAATGTGAAAAGCGCGATGTAACTGAAAAATCTCTGGTAACCCGAATCATCATGCATGTATCCGATCGTATAGATATGTACCATGAACGACACGAATGTCACCACAACTGCCATCGCGGCCGACAGTTCGTCAATCAGGAACCCGATCTCAAAACTCAGTAATCCGCTTGTTCCCCAGGTATAGAGTGTTCCGTTGAACAGGTTCCCTTGGAGAACATCGTATAGAACATATAGCGAAAGCAGAAAACTGACGGCCACACCCGATATGGCAACCCGATGTGTGGCTGTGCGACCGATGATTCGTCCGCCAACGCCAGCGACAATCGCAGCGATCAGACAGCTCAGCGGAATCAGGGTATAGATCAGCAGCATGATTTCGAATGGTTCCGGGTTGCAGTCAACCGCTCAAACTATTGAGATCTTCGACATTGATCGTACGGCGGTTTCGAAACAGCACAATCAGAATTGCAAGACCGATTGCCGCCTCTGCGGCCGCTACAGTCAATATGAAAAATACGAAGACCTGGCCAGCCATATCCTGCAGATAATGGGAGAAGGCAACGAAATTAATGTTGACTGAGAGCAGAAGAAGTTCAATCGCCATCAAGAGTATGACTACATTCTTTCGATTGAGAAAAATTCCGACAACAGCGATTGCGAACAGTACCGCCGACAGGATGAGATAGTGCGACAGCGGAATCATTGCCCAGACTTCCCTTGTGAATCGGTTTGCGGACTCTCAGCGTCCATTGAGATTATCTTGATCCGGTCGGAACTTTTGACTGAAACCTGACTGGCAGGCTTCTGATAGCGAGTTTCCGGGCGTCGCCTCAACGTCAGGGAAATCGCGGCAATGATTGCGACAAGGAGTATGATGGCGGCAATCTCAAAAGGGTAGGCGTACTCCGTATATAGGATTTTACCGAGTTCTGCTGTGTTGCTGTAGTTTTCCGGTTGACCCGGCGGTCGTGGCATGGAAGCTGGACCGAACACCTTTGAACTGAGAATTATCGCCATTTCAATCACCAGCAAGACAGCAACAATCCCGCCGATAGGCAGATACTCCCCAAACCCCTCCTTCAGACGCGTCAGGTTGATGTCAAGCATCATCACAACAAAAAGAAACAGTACCATCACAGCTCCGACGTAAACCAGCACCATGACAATTGCCAGAAATTCCGCCTCCAGTGTTATCCATACGCCGGCCGCACTGAAAAATGCCAGCACCAGAAAAAGAGCCGCCTTCACTGGATTCCGGATCGTGACCACCATCGTTGCGGCAAATACCAATACTGCAGCAAAGAAGTAAAAGGAAAATTGAAGAAACGTCATCCGGACACACCTATCGATATGCGGAATCCGCCCTTCTGGCATCGGCAATACGCTGTTCATATTGGTCGCCTACAGCAAGCAGCATCTCTTTCGTCATGATGTTGTCACCACGGTTCTCGAAGTGAAATTCATGAATGTCGGTTTCCACAATTGAATCGACAGGGCAGGCTTCTTCACAAAATCCGCAGTAAATACACTTGAAAAGATCAATGTCGTAGCGCGTCGTTCGGCGCGTACCGTCCCCTCTCTCCTCGGATTCGATGGTTATCGCCAAGGCTGGACATACCGCCTCACAAAGCTTGCAGGCAATACAGCGCTCTTCACCGTTAGGATAGCGTCTCAGCGCGTGCAGACCGCGAAAACGCGGTGATTTCGGCGTTTTCTCCTCCGGATATTGAATGGTTGTTTTCCGTTTGAACAGATGTCGGCCGGTCACACTCAGGCCGCGTACCAGTTCCACCAACAGGTAGGTCTTGAAATTCTGACTGATCCAGTTCAACATCAATCTGCCCTGCTCATCGGAAAATGAATCCCCAGGGTGTCAAAAACCGAAAGACACCGATCACCGTGATCCAAACCAACGTGACCGGAATGAATACTTTCCATCCGAGCCGCATGATCTGATCATATCGATATCTCGGGAAAGTTGCCCTAAGCCACAGAAATACAAACATCAATATCGCTACTTTACCAAACAGCCAGAAAAAAGGAGGAATCCAGCTAAAAGGTGCGATATCAAATGGGGCATACCAGCCGCCAAGGAACATGACAACCGCAAGTGTCGCGATCAGCAACATGTTGGCATACTCGGCCATGAAAAACACCATGAACGAAATTCCCGAATATTCGACATGAAAGCCCGCTACGATCTCAGACTCACCTTCAGCGACATCAAATGGAGCCCGATTCGTTTCCGCAACTCCGGAGATGAAATAAACCAGGAACAGTGGGAACATCGGCCACAAATACCACTGATGCATGCCGCCTTGCTGTGCTTTGACGATCTCCACCAGGTTGAGGCTGCCGGCCGCCATCAACAGGCCGACCAGGGCAAATCCCATCGCTATTTCATACGCCACAATTTGCGCTGCCGAGCGCATGGCTCCCAGGAACGCATACTTTGAGTTTGAAGCCCAACCTGCAATGATGACACCATAAACGCCCATCGAAGTAAGCGCGAGAATATAAAGCAAACCGACATCGAGATTGGCGAGAACCAGCGTTTCGGTAAACGGAATCACTGCCCATGCAGCCAGTGCGGGAATGAGCGACAGAACCGGTGCCGAGATAAACAGCGCCCGGTTCGCATTCGTCGGTATGACGACTTCTTTGAAGAAGAGTTTCAGGAAATCTGCGATCGGCTGCAACCATCCTTTTGGACCGACTCGGTTCGGACCGACTCTAACCTGTATGTAACCGATTATTTTACGTTCAGCGTAAGTTACATAAGCAACCAGCATCAGGAGCGGCACCAGAATTGCGATAATTTTTACAAGCGACTCTATCGCCACCTGAATCGCGAAAGGTAACTGTCCCCAGAGTGAAAGAAACGTACTCATTCAGTCGCGTCGCGCTCCAACCGAATTTCGGTTCCACTCGCAGCACTCGGACCAAACTCAGTCCCTGCTGGGAAATATGCGCAGCCAGGCACAACGCGTTCGTCAGATACCGCGACGGTGTGCAGTGTATACAAATCACTGCGAATGGTGACAGCGTCTCCATTGTCAAGTTCCAGTGTCGACATATCATTTGGATGAAGTCCGATTCCAGACAATTCAGCATCCGAAGTGTCTTGTAGCGATGCCGCCCGACGAACAACTGTATCCACACCATAAATCATTGGGTCGGAAACCAGTTCAAATCGTCCCTCCTCCTTTCCGTTGCCTTTTTTCAGACACGGCACCTTCGTCGAATCGATCGTCAAGGAACGTTCGCATAGACCATCGGGTGGTGCCGCTTCATTCATGATTTCCTCGGTTGACACGTAGTCAAAACCATCGATGCCCAACAAATTCCCGAGTACTCGCAGTATTTTCCAACCAGGCCGCGCCTCACCGTATGGCGACACGGCTGCAGCTGACTTCTGAATTCGACCCTCGCAGTTGATGAATGAGCCTGTATTTTCTGTATAAGCAGCCAAAGGAAGCGCAACGTTGACATAGTCGGGGATCTCGGAAAAGAACTGAAAACTTACGACAAACTCAGCATTGTCCATCGCCTCCGCTGCGTGAAAGCCATCGGACAGGTCCTTCGAGGGATCGACATTGAACAGCATATACGCGGGGCGGGAATTGTAGATCATCTGTCGGGCATTCATACCCGGTAGATTTACCGCCTGACCGTTTCTGTCCCGATGTGGCAGACATCCTGCAATCCAGCCGGCAGCGCTGTTTGCTGGAGGCAACACGGAAACCGAGGCACCGGAAACATGTCCGATGTGCCAAACCAGACGCTCGATACAGCTGTACATTGGATGCGAGATCACCGACAGGCCGAGAATCAGAACCGCCCGATCGTGTGCTTCGCACAGGTGGTTAGCGATTTCAGTGCAATGCTCACGCTCAGTGAACTCTCCCGCACCATCAAGAAAGTCATTCGATACATCAGTCGGAAAATCAGCACTCTTGATTTCACACACCGCCTTAAGCACATGAGCCAAGGCGTACGGCATGACATTCGGCGCTACCACCGCGCTGGAACTCAATGGAAAATTGAACTTCCAGTCCATTGAACTGATCGCGTCCACGAAAGCGCCTTTGTTCGCTGCTTTGCGTACCCGCAAACCAAGCAATGGCTGTTCTTTCCTTATGTTCGAACCGACGAGGACGATCGTTTCCATGTTCGGAATCTGGTCAATCGGAATACTGATGCCCGGATACAGGGGTGCATCCTCGTCCAAGGAATAGTCAATCTGACGCAAGCGATGGTCGATATTTGAGCTGCCCATGGCTCGTATCAGTTTCTGCGCAAGATAGAATTCCTCGAATGTCGACATCGGAGATACCAAAGTACCCAAAGCAGACGCATCATACCTCCGAACTATGTCGGACAAGCCCTCCACTGCTGCGTTGAGTGCATCCTGCCAGCTGACTTCAACCATCACCCCGTCTTTTCTGACCATCGGAACACCGAGTCGACTTTCGTCTTCCAGCGCCTCATAACTGTACCGGTCGCGATCGGAAATCCAGCACTCATTGACCGGTTCGTTTATTCGCGGTAAAACCCGCTTGACTTCGTTGCGCAGAGTCTGTATGTCAATATTGGTGCCGACGCAATCGTGGGGGCTGATTGCTGAGTGGCTGATCAGTTCCCATGATCTTGCGGTGAATCTGTATGGTTTTGATGTCAGCGCGCCAACCGGGCACAGATCGATGACGTTTCCGGAGACTTCCGAATCGACAGCAGAGCCAAAAAACGTGTCGATTTTCAGGTGCTCTCCGCGGCCGGTAATCCCGAGTTCCATAACCCCTGCAATTTCCTCTCCGAATCGAACACACCGAGTGCAGTGAATGCATCGCGTCATCTCAGTTTCAATCAGCGGACCGATGTTGTGATCGGCTACAACCCGTTTTTTCTCATTGAACCTTGACAGATGCCCGCCATATCCGACGGCCTGATCCTGCAAGGGGCATTCCCCGCCCTGATCACAGATCGGACAATCCAGTGGATGGTTGATCAACAGGAATTCCAGTGTGTCTTTCTGAGCCTCGACGGCGTATTTCGATGCCGTCTTCACCTTCATGCCATCCATGATTGGAGTTGCGCACGCAGGTAACGGCTTGGGGGCCCTCTCGACCTCAACGAGACACATTCGACAGTTCGCGGCCACTGAGAGTTTCTCGTGATAGCAGAATCGGGGAATGTAGATTCCAGCCTCATCCGCCACCTCGATGATCATTGCACCGGGGTCGGCCTGTAGTTCTCGACCGTCAATCTCAATTGTCAATTTCGGTGTATCTGACATCGTTCAGCTATGCGGCTTTCGCAATGGAGGCGATCTTCGCTTCAAACTCGTGACGAAAATGTTTGATGAAGCTTTGTACCGGCCAAGCGGCGGCGTCTCCCAACGCACAGATTGTACGGCCCTCAATCCTATTCGCAATGTCGACCAACTGATCGATCTCTTCGGATCGTGCCCGACCACGGCGAATTTTCCTCACCAACCGGTAAAGCCAGCCGGTTCCCTCGCGACAAGGTGTGCACTGGCCACAAGACTCCTCCCAGTAGAAGTAGGCGATTCGCTCAAGCATCTCGACCATGCATGTGGATTCGTCCATCACAATAACCGAACCTGCACCGAGGAGAGAGCCTGCATTCTGTAGCGAGTCGTAATCCATGTCGCAATCCATGATGATGTCAGCTGGCAACACCGGAACCGAAGATCCTCCGGGAATACACGCCTTGAGTTTGCCGCCGTCGAGCATGCCACCTGCCATTTCCAACAGCGATTTGAATGGAATACCCAGTGGAACCTCAAAATTACCAGGATTGTTGACATGCCCTGATACGGAGAAGATTTTGGTTCCAGCGTTGTTTTTCGGACCCAGATCAACGAACCACTGCGCACCTTCGCGCATGATCCTTGGCACTGATGATAATGTCTCGGTATTGTTGATCGTAGTCGGACGACCGAATGCACCGAACTGGGCGGGAAACGGTGGTTTGAATCTCGGCTGACCACTTTTACCTTCAAGCGATTCCAGAAGTCCTGTCTCCTCACCACAGATGTAGGCACCCGCGCCTAGATGTGAGTGGATATTGAAGTCGAAACCACTGCCCAACAGATCGGTTCCAAGCAATCCGGCCGAACGTGCTTCCGCGAGTGCCTGTTCAAAGCGATCGTATGGTTCGTAAAATTCACCGCGCATGTAGTTGTAGCCGATTGTCGCATTCATGGCGTATCCGGCGATCGCCATTCCTTCAATCAGGGAATGCGGGTTGTAACGCAATATGTCACGATCCTTGAATGTTCCCGGTTCCCCTTCATCAGAATTACAGACAATGTATTTCTGCTGGGGTGAGTTTCGGGGCATGAAACTCCACTTCAGGCCCGTTGGAAAGCCGGCGCCGCCGCGCCCTCTCAAGCCCGAAGCCTTGACCTGGGCGATGATGTCTTCCGGCGGCGTTTTTTCCTGAAGAATCTTACGCCAGGCGGCATATCCTCCCGTACTCTCATATGCCTGAATGGTCCAGGGTGATTCGAGACCGTCTTCAGGCAGACAGATACGTACTTCCTTGTAAGTCATTCAAGAGCCTCCAGTATCTCGTCAATGCGCTGAGGTGTCAGATTCTCGCAGTAGTCCCGGTTGATCAAGGCCGCAGGTGCACCACCGCATGCCGCAAGACATTCAACTTCCTTGAGGGTGAAACGCCCGTCCGGTGTGGTCTCACCAAGTCCGATGCCCAGCTTTTCGGTCAGGTGACCGACGATCGCCGCAGAACCTCGCAACGCACACGAAATGTTGGTACACACATTGATTTTGTGTCGCCCAGGTGGCTTCAGATCGTACATGGTGTAGAAAGTCGCCACCTCGGCCACCTTGATCGACTCGATATCCAGCAGTCCGGCTACAGTCTTCATCACTTCGTCACTCACCCAACCATACTCATCCTGGGCAATACGCAGCGCCGCCATCACCGCCGCTTGCGCCCGCTCTTGCGGATACTTCGCGATCTCGGTCCGAATCTCTTCAAGTGCGTCTTTGGACAACATCATCGATCAATTTCTCCGAATACGATATCCTGGGTGCCGATCACTGCAACAACATCCGCCAGCATGTGTCCGCGACACATCTCATCCAGTGAGGATAGGTGGACAAAGCCTGGTGCCCGAATTTTCAATCGATAAGGCTTGTTTGCACCGTCTGAGACGAGATAGACTCCGAATTCTCCCTTCGGTGCTTCCACCGCGGCGTAAGACTCGCCTTCGCGAAGACAGTACCCCTCAGTAAACAGTTTGAAATGATGAATCAGAGACTCCATATCCTGTTTCATAGTTTCGCGGCGCGGCGCGATCAGCTTTGCGTCATCAATCATCACCGGTCCGGGATTGGTGTTCAGCCATTCAACACATTGGCGGATAATCCGATTTGACTGGCGCATCTCCTCCACCCGACACAGATACCGATCATAGCAGTCACCATTCGTTCCAACCGGTATATCAAAATCTACTTTGTCATAAACCTCGTACGGCTGTTTCTTGCGCAAGTCCCAAGCTATTCCGGAACCGCGCAGCATGGGGCCTGTAAATCCCCGATTCAGACAGGTCTCCGCAGACACGATTCCGATATCAACCGTTCGTTGCTTCCATATCCTATTGTCTGTGAGAAGCGTTTCATAATCATCAACGCATTTCGGAAACCTGTCGGTGAAAGCTTCGATAAAATCCAGCAGTGAACCTTGACGATGCCTGTTCAGTTCCTCAAGCTTGCGTTTGCTGCGGTGCTTGGATGGCTCATACTTCGGCATTGAATCAGGGAGATCTCTGTACACGCCACCCGGTCTGTAGTAAGTCGCATGCATCCGTGCCCCCGACGCGGCTTCATAACAGTCCATCAGGTCTTCGCGCTCGCGGAAACAATACAGGAACATGGACATCGCACCGATATCCAGTCCGTGTGCGCCCAGCCATAGCAAGTGATTGAGGATTCGGGTGATTTCGTCGAACATCACCCTAATGTACTGCGCTCGAATCGGAACGGTAATCTCCAGCAGTTTTTCGATTGCCAGAACATAGGCGTGTTCGTTACACATCATGGAGACATAGTCGAGTCGATCCATGTAACCGATGCTCTGATTGTAAGGCTTTGATTCGGCGAGTTTCTCCGTTGCACGATGCAACAGTCCGATATGTGGGTCAATTCTCTGCACCACCTCGCCATCCATCTCCATCACCAGTCTGAGCACACCATGCGCGGCTGGGTGCTGGGGCCCGAAATTCATGGTGTAGTTACGAATCTCGGTCACCGAAACTGTCCTCCCGAATAACACGGGGTACCAAGGTTCTAGGTTCTATCGTCACCGGTTCGTAGACAACCCGTGCCTTGTCCGGGTCGTATCGCATTTCAACGTACCCGGTCAAAGGAAAATCCTTGCGAAAGGGATGCCCGATAAAACCATAGTCGGTAAGAATTCGACGCAGGTCTGAATGGCCTTCAAACAGTATCCCAAACAAATCAAAAGCCTCGCGTTCAAACCAGTCGGCACACGGCCAGATGTCGGTAACCGAGCGGATGACCGGATGTTCCTCTTCAAGAAATGCCTTCACTCTCAGACGATGATTGAGTGATACAGATAGAAGGTGATAGACAACCGCATATCGCGAACCAGACCACTTTCGGGCCGAATACTCGTCTCCATAAGCAGAATAGTCAACCGCACACAAATCGATCAGCTGTTCGAATTTCGTCCGCTCATCGTCGCGCAATTTGGTGCAGATGTCAGTAATTCGTTCCGAATTCACCACAATGGTCAATTCGTTGACATCAATCATTGATGCTGAAATTTCAGTGCCGAGCAACTCCTGAACTGACTGGGTAAGTTGGGTGATAGCGGCCATGTTCCAGGCCTCTACCTGGCAATGGTGTTGGTTCGTTGAATCTTTCGCTGAAGCTGCAGGATACCGTATACAAGTGCTTCAGCTGTGGGTGGACAACCGGGAACGTAGACATCAACCGGAACGATTCTGTCGCAACCTCTGACCACCGAGTACGAATAGTGATAGTAACCACCTCCGTTTGCACATGAGCCCATCGAAATCACCCATCTTGGCTCTGCCATCTGATCATAGACTTTGCGCAACGCTGGTGCCATCTTGTTAACCAATGTACCGGCAACGATCATCACATCCGACTGTCTTGGACTTGGTCTGAAAATAATACCGAATCGGTCAAGATCGTAGCGGGAAGCACCTGCATGCATCATTTCCACGCTGCAACATGCGAGCCCGAATGTCATCGGCCACATCGAACCGGTACGCGCCCAATTGATTAATTTATCCATGGTCGTGGTGACCATCCCCTGATTCAGGACTCCTTCAATAGACATACCCTACTCCCACTCCAGTGCGCCTTTTTTCCATTCATAGATGAATCCGATGACAAGTACTCCCAGAAAGATCATCATCGCGACAAATCCGAATAGACCGATTTCATCAAGCGTTATCGCCCATGGAAAAAGGAACGCAATTTCCAGATCGAAAATGATGAATAAAATGGCGACCAGGTAATAGCGCACATCAAATTTCATGCGGCTGTCCTCGAATGCTTCGAAGCCGCACTCGTACGGAGACAGCTTCTCCTTGTCGGGTTTGTGTGGACCAAGCAATGAGCTGACACCGATCATTGCGGCTCCCATCACCAGCGCGACCAGCAGAAAAATTGCTATTGGAACGTAATTTGCCAGCATCGGATTGTTTCAACAATTAAAATTTCTATTTCCAACTCACCTGATCTGGTGCCGAAGGCCGGACTTGAACCGGCACGGCTCTCGCCACCGCCCCCTCAAGACGGCGTGTCTACCAATTCCACCACTTCGGCAATCTGCTCATTTGATCGATTCGGAACCTCATTCCGGCACTTTCGGCAGCTCACTGTCACCGCCACTGCCAGAAGTTCGTGGAATCTCTTCCACAACCGTTTCCGAAGTGACAATATCTGTCACACTTGTCGGCGTTCGCGCACCTGTATAAATATACGCCAGACTGAGTGCGATTCCAAAAAACACTGTCGCCAATACAGCAGTGATGCGGGTAAGAAAATTCGCTGACCCGCGGCTGCCAAATACCGACTGGGATCCTCCTCCGAACACCGCACCAAGGTCAGATCCCTTTCCCCGCTGAAGCAGTATCAAGACGACCATGGCAATCGAGGTGACTAAAAACAGACCGAGTAATATCTTTGTAATTAATTCCATCTTATATGTGTTTCCCTAAACAGCCGCGTTGCAAATTTTCAGAAACTCCTCTGAATTCAACGAGGCACCACCAACCAAACAACCATCGACATCAGGCTGTTTAAGAATTTTCGCGGCATTTGAACCCTTGACACTGCCACCATATAGAATCCGACAGTCATCAGCAACTTCGGCACCCACTTCTCGAATTCCATTGCGAATCCAGTTGTGAACCTCCTGTATCTGATCGGTCGAAGCAGTCAAACCGGTGCCGATCGCCCATACAGGTTCATATGCGATCAGCAATCCTGACATGTCAGATCCATTCACAGTATCCAGAATCGCACCCAACTGTCGGTCAATCACCGATTTTGTACACCCGAATTGTCTCTCCTCCAGCATCTCCCCAACACACGCAATGGCTTTCATATTCTGCGAGATGGCCGCTTTCGCCTTCCGGCCGACTTCGTCATCGGATTCGTCGTGGTAACCGCGTCTTTCCGAGTGTCCGACAATGATATATTCACAACCAATCTCTTTCAGCATACAAGATGATACTTCACCTGTGTATGCACCTGAGGAATGTTCACTGCAATCTTGCGCAGCCAGCGCGATCATGGACGATTTCCCAATCATCCTGCTCACTGCATCAAGATACACAAATGGCGGGCAGATGGCCACATCAAGCTTTTCCGCATAATTTGCCGCGCTGTGAACAACATCCCCAACCAATGAACGCGCCATGTTGAAGGCGCCATTCATTTTCCAGTTGCCTACAATAATTTTCCGCCGCATTAAAAAAAAATTCACAGTGCCCGAGTCAACCTCGCGAGGTTTTCACAATGGCAGTGAACAGTATGAAATCGCTCCTATTTTGTAATTTGCTTATGCTACTTCTTTTGCACTTAAAAATCAATTTGTATTGTGCGAAATTTTTCTGATCCAGGTAAATCAATCAGCCAAATTGTTGTACAAATGAAATTCGATGAACCGTCTCTGTCACAAGAGGGTCTACTGTTTTTTTATTCATCTATTCCGACAAGGGTTACCCGGGCGTAATTTCAACACTACGATGCAACTGGAAATGACCAAATTTCGTCCGCAACATAATTGTATTCCACCAGATTCGATATAATAGCAGTCGAGAGAGTTGTGCCGACTCGATGACATGTAGGTACGTCTCGCGAACATACCAAATTCACAATCAATACACGTAAAAAGCTGTCTTTTTGGCGTTTCACATCAGACACTCCGTGTAAGTCAATTTCCCCGTTGGAGACTATTATGAGGCTACGTGTCTATACCCGCATCTTCACCTTGATCACTGCAGTTACTGTTTCTTTTCCCTGTGCGGCGGCCGATATCGCTTTGACCGACAAGGAGAATCTGGCGGACGAGCAGATTTTCATTTACCGTATGCTTGACGAATTTCCAACACTAGACCCGCAGCTGAATGAGGATTCCGAAGGGTTTGATGTTCTCCGCGACCTGTTTGAAGGTTTGTTCAATCAGGATTCCGACGGCAGTCTGGTGCCGGGTGTTGCGACTTTGGTCACGCCGGCAAACGACAATCGAAAATTTACGTTCAAGCTTCGGCAGGATGCGAAATGGTCAAATGGTGATCCGGTAACCGCACACGACTTCGTCTATGCCTGGCGACGGGCTGTTGATCCAGCTACAGCATCGCCATACTCGTGGTATCTGTCGCTTGCAACCATAGTAAATGCCGATGACATTATCGACGGCAGCAAACCACCACAGGAACTCGGCGTGAATGCACTCGACGACTTCACTTTTGAAGTGCAACTTGAGCAATCGCTGCCATATTTCCCGAGTATGACAACCTACGCGACGATGTTTCCGGTTCACAGGCCGACATTGGAGCTTCATGGGAGCCAGTGGACCCGTCCGGAGAACATCGTTTCGAATGGCGCCTACATACTGGCGGAGCATGTTTCAAATGAATACCACATGCGAAAGCGAAATTCGATGTACTGGAATAACCAAGCGACGGTCATAGACCAGGTCATCGGACGCATAATCAATGATGAAAATCAAGCACTGACACGTTATTTCGCAGGAGAGGTTGACTACACTGGAATCCCAACAGGACAGTACCCGAATCTTGCTGAAAAGTATCCAGATGAGGCAACTTCTGTACCGATACTCTGCACCTACTACTACGCAATCAACCACACCGACAGCGGTCACCCGGCATTACAGGATGTGCGAGTTCGGACAGCGTTGTCCTACGCTGTAGATCGAAATCTTCTGGTAAACCAGGTTCTCAAAGGTGGACAATACCCGGCATACAATTTTACACATCGGGCAACCGCTGGATTCACAAAACCGCAAATTGACTACGCAGTCATTCCGCAAGCCGAACTTGATGCCACGGCAAAAATTCTGATGTCGGAGGCCGGATACGACACGGACAATCCACTGAAGCTGAAGCTAATCTACAACACTTCGGAATCCCACAAACAGATAGCGACTGTGATCTCGCAGCTGTGGAAGCAAAAACTTGGTGTACAGGTCGAACTCGTCAACTACGAATGGAAAACCTATCTGGAAATCCGTCGAACCCGTGAATTTGACGTTGCCCGTTCCGGATGGTGTGGAGACTATAACGAAGCATCGACTTTTCTCGACCTGATGACAACCGCCTCGACTTCGAATTCCGGGCGATTCTCGAACCCAGAAGTAGATCGATTGATGGCTGAATCCAAGACGCTTGCAGACCCGCAGGACAATTACACGAAAGTTGAGCATATCCTCGCTGATCAAATGGCTTTGATACCGATTTACCACTACACCAGTGTCTTTATGCTCAAATCACAGATTAAGGGGTGGCCATACGATAACGTCCAGAAGAACTGGTATTCGAAAGATCTTTATCGGATCAAGAAATAAGCCGGCGTGACTTCGCATCAATGGCGTTCTATATTGTCAGGAGGGTCCTGGTTGCCATACCGACCATCCTGGCGCTGGTCGTCTTTTCTTTTGTCATCATGTATCTTGCTCCCGGCAACCCATTTTCCGGGGAGCGTCCACTGCCTGAAGCCACATTGGCGAATATTGAGGCCATGTATGGCCTCGATCGGCCGTTCTACGAACAGATATTTCGCTACGTTTGGAATGTTGTAGTCCACTTTGATTTCGGACCGTCGTTCGTCTACAAGGATCGTTCCGTCAACGACATCATTGCACAAGGATTTCCAGTCACTCTAACCTACGGCTTTCTGTCTTTTGTTGTTGCAGTCAGCGTTGGTGTGGTACTCGGGGTTGCTGCGGCACTGCGTCAGAATTCTTGGCTCGATTATTTCGCGGTTGGCATCTCGATCGGCGCCCAGGTACTGCCGAATTTCGTGATGGCCCCGATTCTGGTCTTGATTTTCACACTGTGGTTGGGCTGGCTGCCCGGCGGTGGCTGGCAGGGTGGCGAGATACCCTATCTGATTATGCCGGTCATCGCACTTTCCACCAGCTTTATGGCATCAATTGCCAGAATCACCCGCTCTTCAATGCTCGAAGTGTTGAATGCCGACTTTATATTTACCGTGCGTGCGAAAGGTCTGCCCCCGCGACACTGGGTGATTCGACATGCTCTGAAACCAGCCATGTTGCCCGTAATTTCCTATCTTGGACCAACATTTGTCGGTCTGATCACCGGATCTGTCGTAATCGATATCTACTTTTCTACTGGTGGTATCGGTCAATTTTTCGTCAATGCCGCAATTAACCGAGATTACTCCTTGATCATGGGTATTACCATTCTGACCGGTACGCTGACTGTTCTGTTCAATCTGCTCGTAGACATCGCCTACACATGGATTGATCCAAGAATTCACTATTGAATGTGGTACCAATGACACCGGTTCAGAGTACAGATTTCAGTTTTGACGCCAGCGACGGAGATCATCGGTCTCTGTGGCAGGATGCATTCCTGCGATTTCGCAAGAATCGAGCAGCCTCGATCAGTGTTCTTGTTCTGGTTTTGATTGGGATGTTCTCAATCCTCGGCCCAATAGTTTCCGGTTGGTCGGCAGAAGATATCGATTGGACCGTGATCGGGTCCGTCGAAACAAAAGGTAAACCATCTTCGACACACTACTTCGGAACCGACGAATTAGGAAGAGATCTGTTTACCAGGACCGCGAGCGGCGCGCAAATTTCGCTGATTGTGGGTTTGATCGGATCACTCATCGCGGTGTTTGTGGGAACGCTCTATGGAGCTGTTGCAGGCTACTTTGGAGGGAAACTTGATAGCGTCATGATGCGGTTCGTTGATGTCGCAATGTCTATTCCCTATATGTTTGTCCTTATTCTTTTATTGGTGGTTTTTGGCCGTTCAATCATTCTGCTGTTCGTCGGTATCGGGCTGGTATCTTGGCTCGATATGGCGCGTATCGTACGTGGACAGACACTCAGTATAAAAACGCGTGAATTTGTCGAAAATGCGGTAGTCAGTGGTGTTCAGCCTTTCTTCATCATACTCAGACATATCATCCCGAATCTGTTGGGCATTGTCGTGGTGTATGCGACACTGCTGGTACCGAACATTATTCTTTATGAGAGTTTCGTCAGCTTTCTCGGTCTCGGCGTGCAGGAACCCAACACTTCGCTCGGAGCACTGATCAGTGCGGGCGCATCCCAGATGCAGTACGGCACGCTTTGGCAACTGTGTTTTCCTTTGTTTTTCTTTGTCACAACACTGTTCGGATTCTTTTTTGTCGGGGACGGCATGCGGGATGCTTTTGATCCGAAAGACAGGTTATAGATGATAGATGAAACTGCTCGAAGTTATGGAACTTGAAGTCGTGTTTAAGACCACGACAAAACCTATCCATGCTGTCAATGGCGTGAGTTTTGATTTGCATGCCGGAGAAATTCTCGCGGTGGTGGGTGAAAGTGGTTCAGGTAAAAGTCAGATGACTTTCGCAATGCTTGGTTTGCAGTCAAAAAATGCTCAGGTTGCCGGACAGGCGATTTTTGAGGGTGCAAACCTGTTGGAATTGTCAGAGTCGGAGCTGCAGCAGCTTCGTGCGACAAAGATCGCTATGATTTTCCAAAATCCCATGACTGCGCTCAATCCATACATGCGCATTTGTGATCAGATGTCTGAGATTCTTACGTTTCATAAAGGTTACTCAAAATCCCAAGCACTGAATCACTGTCTTCAAATGCTGGATGCAGTCCAGATTCCAGATGCGAAGCGTCGCTTGAGAATGTTTCCACATGAATTCTCAGGTGGTATGCGCCAGCGCGTTTTGATTGCGATGGCACTGCTATGTCAGCCAAAAATTCTGATTGCTGATGAGCCGACAACCGCACTCGACGTAACCGTACAGGCGCAGGTTGTTGAACTATTGAGGGAGGTTCGGCAGGAATTCGGAACCGCAGTTATTCTGATCACCCATGACTTGGGGTTGGTGGCCGGAATGAGTGACCGGATTGTTGTAATGTATGGTGGGCGAGTCATGGAAACTGGGAATTCGCAGGATCTATTCGCCGCGCCGGACCATCCCTATACAGCAGCGTTACTCAAGGCAGTACCACGCTTGGACCGTGATTCTGAATCGCTGACTGTCATTCCAGGTGACCCACTTGATGCAAGACACCGATACCAAGGTTGCCCGTTTGAACCTCGTTGTCACTATCGTTTGCCGGTGTGTGCTCAAGAGCATCCAGCTATTGAACGCAACAGTGAGCGATCCAGGTCCTGTCACGTCGACCGAGAGCTGCTACGAGGATGAAATCACTACTCAAGGTTGATAATCTTTCTGTCGAGTTCAAAGTTGCGACAGACGGAAACTGGCCTTGGATACCTAAACGCAAGCTGGCAGCGGTCAGCGATGTCTCTTTTGAAATACAACCTCTTGAGACACTGGGCCTGGTCGGAGAAAGCGGTTCAGGCAAAACCACCTTGATCAGAGCGATTTCGGGCACCATTCCAATCAGTCAAGGTCGAATCTTCTGGGATGGAAGAGATCTCGCAATGTTGGACAGCCGGGAGAGACGCCGCCTCAGAAAGGATATGCCAATGATTTTCCAGGATCCTCTGGCAGCTTTGAACCCACGCATGACTGTCGGACAAATCATTGCCGAGCCGCTTCGAACTCACAATTCAAAAGTAAATAAAACGGAAACAGTTAAGAAAGTCGGCGAAATCATGGAGAGAGTGGGATTGCTTCCAAGTCAGGCAAATCGTTATCCGCACGAATTTTCGGGTGGGCAGTGTCAGAGAATCGGAATTGCCCGCGCTTTGATTTTGAAACCGAGACTTGTCATTTGCGATGAACCGGTCGCGGCACTTGACGTCTCTGTACGCGCACAGGTCGTAAACTTGCTACAGGAACTACAGCGGGATTTTGAACTGGCAATTATCTTCATCGCTCATGATTTGAGTGTGATCAAGCAAATTTCCAACCGCATCATGGTGATGTATCTTGGAAAGACGATGGAAGTCGCACCTGCACGCGTACTGTTGCAACAGCCACTGCATCCTTACACGCGAGCGCTGATTGCATCAGTTCCGATCCCTGATCCGATTGAGGAACTGGCACGTCCGCGCGCTATCCTGCGCGGAGAGCTGCCGTCGCCCCTTGACCTACCCTCAGGTTGCGTCTTTGCCAGTCGCTGTCCGGAGACAAGAAGTGAATGTGAGCGTATTCAGCCCGAACTCACCCAGTATGAGCGTGAACATAGCGCGGCCTGTCCATTCCAGACGATAGGCTAATCCGCAACGCACCGATAGTAAACTTATGCTTCGACTGCTGGCTACCGAGTTCGATTATTTACAGATACCATCATCTCGTATTTTCAATTTCGCTGTCGCAGGTAAAAGATTGAATGATTCGTCGATGACTCGGGCCACTGATCACAACCGAATCGCTGAAGCGGCTCAACTCCAATCAATGATGGCATCGATGTTTTGTCAAGACTTGTTATCGCGGTGCTGACTTCTGAAAAAATCAGAGACTTATGTCTTGAACTATTCGCTCAGACGCACTCGCCTCAATGCCTGACTTAGACAGTGGATCCCACCGCCGCCTAAGGTGAACATTGACAAATCAACTTCGCAAACATCAAATCCTAAAGCACGCATTTTGTTGACGAGTTCTGGGGAACCTTTCATAGCCAGAACTCTGTCATCACCAAGCGTCATAAGATTCACTCCCAAATTCCTTGCTTCGGCATAGCCGACATCGACAAATTCAAATCCCCTATCTCTCAACCATTTCACCAGCCAAGGCTCCATCGCATCTGTACAGGCAACCAATAGATTTTCAGCGAGTGGAACCACCAATCCATCCATGTGAACAAATTCTCTTGAAATAGGTGCAACCAATGCCTCCCAGCCTTCGGCCTCGACAAACCGGGCGACCTGTTCAGAGCCTTCTTTCTCCGACCTCTCGCCGCAATAGCCAATGAGCACGAGTCCAGGTCGCAGAATGACAAAATCACCGCCTTCGAAATGACCGGCAGTAGCGAATCGCCATATCGGAATTTCATTTTCCTGGTAAAACTTGATAACCGAAGCATAGTCAGCGCGACGACATTTCAGTTGCATGTGGCAAATGAGAGCACCCCACGGCGTCATCGCCGAATTGTCTCGGGCAAAGAAATTCCGATGTAACGCCTCATCAGCTTCGATGAAGTGACATGCCACACCCTGAGCTTCGTATTGGGCGATCATGTCAGCGTGCTGGCGTTGAGCTAGTTCGAAATCGAATTTCACACCGGTTCGTGCGGCATTTTGCATGGTCCGTCCAATGATCGGGCCAGCATCAACCCAGCGATAAAATTCAGGATGTCCCAATAAAACGTCACTCAGACGCGCATAGTCGTTATCAATCCCCCAGTACTCATGCACAAATTCAGTCTTGGAAGTTGCGCTAAATCTAGTCTTCATCAACATTGGTAATCCACCATCTCCAATTGTATTGATTGTCTTGTTAATCCAAGACTTTTACCCCGGCAAATCTCAAACATCTCGGTCACAAACAAATAATCTTTTGTGTTCCAGACATTAAATTGTGGGCCGTCAGGGATTCGAACCCCGGACCAATTGATTAAGAGTCAACTGCTCTGCCAACTGAGCTAACGGCCCGAACCGCCTGACGGCTCTATGGAGGAAAGATATCTCACCAACGTTCCTCCGGAAAGAGGTCAGCCCGCAACGAGTCACTCTAGATCACAGCGGAGTAAACAATGAAAGAAAAAAACTCAACTGCAACCATCGCAGTGATCGCCACCAAGGGCGGGGTCGGTAAGACCATGCTCAGCAGCGAGTCACTCTTGAACACAGCGGAGGCAACTTAAATGCGAACAAAAATTAAAACCGCTGCGACTATCGCAGTGATCGCCACCAAGGGTGGAGTCGGTAAGACCACGCTTGCTGCCAACCTGGGAGGCATTATAGCAGACGACGGCAGCCGCGTACTGCTCGTTGATGCAGACCCCCAGCCGTCGCTGTCATCCTACTACCCTGTCAGTACGGTAACACCTCGCAGCGGTATAACCCATCTCCTGACATCCGGAGATCAACCGGAACCCGCCAGCACCTCAATCGACAACCTGGACATCATCGTCTCCGATGACCCGAACGCCGATCTGGAAAACCGTCTGCTGCACGATCCAGCAGGCCGCATGAAAATGCTCAACGCCCTGGATACGACCGCCGGCTACGACTTCATCATCGTCGACACCCGCGGCGCGAGCGGAGTTCTTGCGGAGAACGCGGCGCTTGCAGCTGATCTCTGCATATCACCATTGCTGCCCGAAGCACTTGCGGCCCAGGAGTTCGTGCGCGGGACGGTCCAATTGATCCGGAACCTTGAACCACTGCGACAATTCGGATTCGCGCCAGGGGAGTTGCACGCGCTGTTCTGCCGATGCGATCGAACCAACGACAGCCAAACCGTCATGCAGACGCTGACGGAAACCATCGAATCGCTGGATGTCGGTCTGCTTCGAACCAGAATACCGAACCGTGTCGCATACCGAGAGGCTGCCGCACTTCAGATTCCTGTCCATGCACATGAGCCGCGCCGCCGAAAAGGCGAGAGCGCACGTCAGAGCATGGACGCACTGAGAATGGAAATCATGACGAATTTGACTAACAATGCTGCGGTGCAATAGGGCAAAAACCCACGGTTTTGCCCGCGCGTGCAATGCACGCGCGCGAAGCCAAAAAATTTAAGTCTTTGTTATTGAACAGATCACCAAATCACCTAGAAATTTCACAGAATTGCCATGTCGCGATGCAACATCAACATTGAGGAGATAATTTCATGAACAGGAAGCAGCCACCGCAAGATCTGAAATCACGGTTTATGGGCGAGTACACACCGCCTGCGGCCATCGCAACGCCAAATGCGGCGGAGTCCATGATTCAACCGATCGGAATCGACGATATCGAGAACTACAGGCACAATCCCAGGATCTATGAGAATCCGCAGTTCGAAGCGATCAAGGAGTCGATCCGAGATCGGGGAATCCTGCAACGCCTGGTAGTGACCAGACTGCCGGGCGCCCAGAAATTCACACTGTGCCAGGGCGGCAACACCCGCCTTCGATGCCTGAGGGAGCTCTACCAGGAAACCTCAGATCCGAAGTTCTCGGTCGCATGGTGTGAATTCCGCGAGTTCAGGGATGAGACCGATCTGCTGGTCGGACACGTGATCGAGAATGAGGTTCGCGGCAACCTCAACTGGCATGAGCAGTCGAGGATGGTGGTGCACCTGTTCGAAGCGATCAGTTCGACCGCGGAGTCTGAACTGTCGGCCAGGAAATTCGAGAAGATCACGAGGGAAAAGGGTATAGCTGTCCGAAGCGAAATTTTGCATCTTCATCGATATACAGTCAGCGTACTGGAAGGCCTGATACCGAACCTGCTCAGGAACGGTTTGGGACGCACACAGACCAGACGAATCTACAGGGCGGATGAGGCGTTCAGATCGATCTGGAACAGCGCGCAGCTGTCGGAACCGGAGTTTGCAAGCCTGTTCCGTGCCAGGCTTGCGGAGACTGACAGATTCCATGAGCACGGTTTCGACTATGAGAACTTTCGGGCGCACCTGAGCGAAGACCTGGGCGATCGGCTCAATGTCGTTCGATCGTATCTGCAACGCACTACCGACTACTATGTGATGCACGGCGGTCCACTGCCGAAGATCGAAGACATGCCGCGGACGCTGGGCACTGACGGGGTAATAGGACATTCCACCGATGGTGAATTCGATATCTGGGAGAACAACGACCACGGGGCCATCGTCCAACCGCCCGCACCGTCCACCATATCCACCAGTATTAGTGGAAAAGAATCGCGCACACCATCGCCGCCGCCATCCCAGGTGACATTTCTCGATACCGAGCGAATCGCCAGCAAGAATGAAAAAAAGACCAGGCGATTCCGGGGCGATACGTATCAGGCCGCGATGATGTTCGCTCTCAAGACAGGGAACGGCGATGTCCTTGAATCCATGAATCTCGGATATGGATTCCTGGTCACCGGTACTCCCGACCTTGACCGAAGCCCCCGTCCCGAAGCCCGTCTGGTGGCCGCACAGGCATGGTGGCTTTTGCATGAGCTGTCTGCTGTACATGAGGCACTCGGGGAATGCGAGCTTCTGGATTCACTGTCGTCGGGCTATTATCGCTCACCCCTGAAGGAATGGTTCGCAACCGCGGACAAGGAAGTTCTGATGCGAATTGCAGACAGCAGCGGCATACCGCGACCAGCGGCGCTTCAGTCAATGGGAGAGATGATTCGAAGTATGGACTCGGGCGGGCTGAAGGTCTTTACAGAATTGCTGACAAAAGTGCAGCGGCTCCAGGCCCACTTCGACACAACTGCCACCGATCCGTGGCATCTCCCTGTCGCACACTGACCTATGTCTGTGACATTCAACGACTCCCTGTTGCAGATCGCGTTGCGCTATCTGCGCGGTTGCTATATCAGTGGCGACCTGGACGCGCTCGCCCGGTCGGGAGTCCCTGCGTCACAGCATCACATGCTGACGGATCCGGCCTGCTTCAGGCCATACGGTGCCAGAAATCGTACCGCCGCGCCGCCGGCTTATGTGTATGTCACGGCGAAATGGTCCGAAATTTTCTCGGCACTGAAGTCGATGTTGCCAGCAGGCGGCATACCTACCCTGCCCTTCCACGAAATCCAGCTGGTGATGGACGTGGTGGACCAAGCGGCACTTGCATTCGCATCTTCGGACTTTGACAGACTGTCTGCGCTTGGGATCACTGCGAACGAGGCAAGGCTGTTCAGTAATTACAGCCTGGATTCGCTCGCACAGCTGAAGCGCTGCCCCGTATCGGTCTCGGTGAGGATCGATGCCGCACGTAGTCTCGCACTGGAACGCCGGAGACATCATCAGCATTCGGCGACAGCGGACTGCCTGCGACTCATACAATGCCAGGCGACATTCGATCTGATGGTTGAGCTGCTGGGTATGACGACCAGGGAGTACGCGGCGGCACGAAAGCTCGCCGGAGTCTCACAGCAGCGCCGTATACCAAATCGGACTCCGGAAGAGGAACAGGAGATTCACAGCCTCCTGAAAGAGGTCTGTGGATCACACAAACCTCAGATGGCGGATTATCTGCAGATCTGCAGGCTGACCGCTGACACCTGTGATCTGGGGAAGGTGTACGCAGAGGTGAGAATCCGCTGGCCTGACGGCTGATCCATCATCAACTTATCCACCCCGGCAATTCGATCAAAAAAGGCGAAAATCGTCATTTTTAGTAGAAATTCCTGAATTGGCCGAAAAAACGGCACTGTAGGAAGCCGCTCCTGCAACGATAGAGGCTAGCCCTTACTGCACCATTCGGAGAAAAAACGTGTCGCACAGGCGTTCTGACGGCGCCTGAAGCGGCAGTTGACCGTCACGACAATACCGAAACAGCCGGAAATCGGCGAATTTGTTAATACCAGGTCGTGACTGTAATCAGGTGAGTCCAATCCGGTGAAATCATGGATTCGCTGAATTCAGCGTTTGATGCTAAAATTGGTGGACACAGCAAGTCACACCTAAGCCGTTTAAGGTGTGCGGGGTTCGAGGACCCCCGGCAACCGGTCATAAGACCGGATCAGAATGTCAGGCGAAATCGCCTGGCCATTACCAACCCTCCGGGGAGCACCGCATCCCCGGAAGAAGGGGGATGATCGCTATCCGGAAAATTTATTGAGGAAGCAAGTATGAGTCCAATACCCGAAATGTCGGTTGTACCCCTGAATTTTGTGTTGACTTTGATCCTTACCGTTCTAGTCGCATTGTTTGTGACGGTCGTGGGAGGGATTTACTTCATTTACAATCTCGTAAAAGAAGTCGGTTCACTGAAGTCGGATAATATCCAGCTGCGATCCGAAGTCGTCCAGTTGCGTATCGAAGTGAAGTCGGACATGACACAGTTGCGCTCCGATCTGGAGAATCAGATGGTTCAGCTACGTTCTGACGTGAAGTCGGAAGTGGCGGATCTGCGAGCTGACGTGAAGGTCATCCAGAAAGATTTGGGCGGCCTGAGCGAAAGCATAAAATCCATCCAGAACTTTCTGAGTCGTCTGAAAGATGACGTGGACAGCCTCAAGGGTACACAGCCAGAACCGCAGGCTGCGTGAGTCCACGAAATTCTGAAACGGAGGAGGCGCAAGCCTCCTCTTTTTTTACCTTTGTCACTCAGCTTCCCTGTTCTCAGGACGCTGAAGGGTACACGTCAGAATTTTGCCAGCGGTCAGGGACGAGCAATAGTCCAAGAACTAATGCGCGACTGCGAAGCTGATTGATCCAAGTGGTCGAACGGTTCGATATTCGCACCTTCAACTCACTTTCGTAATTCACTTAGTTGACGGAGTATTTTTCAGTTGTCCGAACACTGGAAATTCCGACTGATACTAATCGACAAACAGCAATTTAATTCATGAATAACTCTCTTTCGCTTAAGGCCGACTTTTTTATTCTCGTAACGCATTATCCAATAGGCAAATTAGTGAGTTGGTTCATTACATCATCCAACGATCTTTGTTTGCTCCCACTCCCTCTTAAAAAGAATATTCCCGAGTCTGACTACCTTGTCTCGGGTTTCGTCGTTCGGACCATTTTGAGTAGAAATCCCCAACTCAAACAGAATGCATTTATCACATGATCCACATTTATCGCAATCAATATCTCGGATTTGATTGAACTTGTATAAGAAACGAATTGCTGCAAGCATTCCTCGATGAACTCTTTCGCTTGGATTGAGTGATAATTTCAATCTTTCGGAATGCAACCGTGTTTCTTTTTGTGCCTGTTCCCTTTCTTCGGTTGATGCTGTTTTTGTAGGAGCATGGCTCAGTAAAACGCTGATGTCTTCACGAATTTGATTAATCCATTTCTGCCTGTTTTCGGCTTTTGCTTTGAGGTTTATTTGGTAGTAGATGCTAACTGCACCAATTATGAATGCAAGAATTGTCCAAAAAGCGACATTTTCAGTACGAAATAACTCCAAAGCGTAGGAGTTACCTAAAGCATTACTCAAAATCAGGCAGAAACTTCCAGAAATTAATGACAACAAACCGATAGCTACAGTCAAATCAAAAATAATGTATTTGAGTGGCGTACGAATTCCCGTAACACTTGACCAACGGATTGGGTCATTTTCAATCACCCATTTAATTTGACCCCATTCCATATCTTTGTTTGGCCCCGTTTTGGATTGGTCGAACCATTTGACCTGGTAGACTCGGGTGAATCGACGATATATAGATAAAACGGCGAAGCCAGCTACTATCAGCCACAATCCAAATAATATCCAATCAACAGGAGTTCCCATATCTGTAGCACCTCATCTAAAATTGTTCAAAGAAAGTTCCGGCAATTATTTCAAAGTTTCTGTAATAATATTTTTTTCTTCAGATAAATCACAAATTTCCGCTTTGTCGGATTGCTCGGTAATCCTCCATATCAAATTTTCAATTCAGGAGGATTTCGTTTGAAAATACGAGTTATTTTCCGTTGATTTCACTGATTTCGGGTCTGTAAGGAGGGAGTGCAACTGACGTACCATCTGCAGGCTGACGGCTGACATCTGCGCCGTCAATTTATCCTGCATATTTATTGAAACAGCACAAATATTTGAAAAATCAGGCCCGATCACTGATAATTGAGGTACACCAAAATCGTACGAAGCCTTGCGAGTACGGGGGCGTTAGGCCCAGGCCACCGCCTGACGGCGGGGTGTCGAGCGATCGATGCCAAACAAGCGGGACAGGAGTCCCGTCCTTTACCCATTCGGGGACACTGATCCCCGATGGGGATAGATGTCCTCCAACAGACTCAAACGGAGGAAACGATGAGTAATGTTGCATTTGACACTTTGACTGTATCGAAAAACCTGCAGGATGCCGGCATAGAGCCGAGGCACGCCGAGGCAATCGCGCTGGCGGTCAAAGACAACCAGGGCGAGCTTGCGACGAAACAGGACATTCAGTTGCTGAAGACCGAGCTGAAAGCCGACATCGAGCAGGTGAAAGCCGAGCTGAAAGTCGACATCACATGGATAAAGTGGTCGATGGCCGCAATGATAGCAGTCATGCTTGGCGGCTTCAGTCTCATCGCATAGGAGTAATTTCCATGCGGAAAACAGCGGTAGTCGATGACGACTGACTCGGCAACCGACAATAACGGAGGGCATTTTGCCCTCCTTTTTGATGATGCATTCCAAACAAAATCACCGCAGCTGAGGCACCTTACCTAGGGAGGGTGTACGCAGAGGTGAGAATCCGCTGGCCGGACGGCTGATCCATCAATTTATCCTGCCCCCAATCCGACAGTAAAAAGCCTTTGAAAGTGATACATGGGTTCAGACAATGCCCGCATGAACGAGACCACAGCAACCGCCCCGGATTCGAATGGTGCCGACACGCGACCAGGCGTGTTGGTGACAGTTCTGAAGATCAAGCTGCATACGTATGATGCGCAGAAGCTGTACAAAGGCCGGACGGAAACGAAAAAGCGGGCCGGAATCCTGGGACTCGAGGGCTTTGCGAGAATTTGTACCATCGTCAGCCGCAATCCGAGAGCCCGCGAACTTCTTGAGGAGAAGCTCAAGAATGCGGAGACCCGTCTTGAAGCGCTGCAGCGCCAGAACGATGAGGCAAAGGAGCGAAACCGCCTGGAGGTCACCGATCACGCATCCACCGAGCCGGTCGTCATCGAAATCCGTTCGAGCACTCCGGTCGCCGGACGAGGCGCCCAGATGCTTAAGACTTACGATGATCTGATCCGGGACATTCTGCTTCTTTACCGTGTCGGGGTGTACGATGCCGGAGAGTACGACCAGCGGCAGCGGATGGCTACAAGATATGTGAGAGGCGCATACGCGGCAGCCTTCGACGCACTCGGTCTCGCCAACGACGAAAAGACAGATTCACCTGCCGAGGTCACAACAACGGAGAACAAGGAGACATGACGACAGCGGAACTTTCCGAACTTGCTTTCATCCCTCACGATTTCAGCCTGGAAGCGCTCGATCAGCGATTATGCAAGGTTAACGCACTGCGCAAGCAGAAACTGGTGGACGCACAGCAGCTCTGTCTGGACACGGAGAACGCAGCCGAGATTGACATTGTGCTCAAGCGCACAGCCCAGCGAGGCCGACGACAGTTCTCATGGGTCTGGCGGGATTCCGGCGAGAAATGCCCTCCGATCGGAGCCCTGATCAACCAATTCAGTCCGGCCGAGGTCAGCCGAATTGCTGAATTCGACCGTCAGCTGATCGAGTTCAATCACACCCTGGCCGCAACCGAGTCTGAACTGTCTCGCCTGCGTGACAGCAGGCAGTCCGGTCAAATCCATGAACTGGCCGTGCGCGAGTGACAACGAATACCTCAAGTCGCACCTAAGCCGTTTGAGGTGCGCGGGGTCCCAGGACCCTCGGCAGCCGGTCGCGGGACCGGACCAACATGTCAGGCGAAAGCGCCTGGCCACTACCAACCCTCCGGGGAGCATCGCATCCCCGGGCACGGGGGCGTGATTCTCCGGAAACACATGGAGAATCGATATGAACCCGACAACCTTCAAGCAGGTCAAGGGCCTTTACTGCTCATCGGACGGTACGATGGTCGCCTCAATCGAGACGGATGTCGGCCCGCTCTCATATGACAGCGATGGCCTCAGATACCTGATCACACGTGCTCGCAGCAACGGTACCGACGAAACGGAGCTGATGCGGGCATATCAAGCCGTCAGCAGCATATCCTCAAAGATAGCAACCTGACGATCGCCGCCGCCGACATTGACGGCAGTACGCTGACATAACCGCCGGGTGGAAAGCCCGGTCATTCATCAACCCTCCGGGGAACATCGTTCCCCGGACAGGGGTGCGGATTGATCCGGAGTTCATTATTGAGGAGATCAGAAATGAAATCTTACATCACCTACCGGATTCTGCTCTTCAGAATCGAGCGGAAAATCCGAAGTGAATTCAGCACTCCGGCTCTGGCCCATGCCTTTCTTGGATCGGGTGATCCGGCAAGCGCATACTGGACAGCGCGGATGGACTCCCAGGTGAGTGGTGACACACTGACCGGTGAGAAGGAAAATCGTCTTGACTGCCTGTACTGGGACAGATTCCAGGTCAGGCGAATGCTGGACGATTCCCGTCTGAGTCAGACACTGACCGGACTGGACCGTCGCCTGAAAGCGATTCGCGGGAACATCACCAGAGCTCACATGTTCTGGAAAGCGAGGTTCCTGCCGGCGCCGTATGGCTATACGATCTCGATCCAACTTCGGGATCCTGAAAGCGGCTTCACAGGAAACCGTTTTCCCAGATCGGATTACGGCTGGGTTGACATAGATGTCGATACAGGCCGGATCGTGGACAGTGGATACGGTTCCTCGTACAGACAGGACAACCTGCCTTCCGGATTCCAGCCAGATTGGTACAGGACGATTCCGCACGGAAACGGCCTGATCCGCGTTTTCGGCTGTTTCCGGGAACGGAGGTTTTTTTCGTTTGTCACAGACTGCCCGAAGCAGTGGAAGAGCCTGAAGGCCTGCAGGATCAGACCGAATCTGGTCAGGCGACCTTAACCCGCAGCGACGGTACCGATGAGACGGTGCTGATGCGGGCATATAAAGTCAGCAGCATATCTTCAATGGTATCAAACTGACATCCGCCGCAATGAGCGGCTACATCACCTCTTTGACGGAGACACAATCTCCGTCAGGGAGGTGTGGGTCTCCGAAACCTTTCTTTATTTTGGAGATTACACATGATGGACAAATCAGAAACCAGGCGGCTGGAAACACTTCCGAGGAAGGTTGCCCTGCCGCTTCTGCATCTGGCCGAAATCGGTCAGCTGCAGCCCGCCGATGTCGCGATGATTCTCGACGCAGGCGAACTTGCCGGGAATACCCAGCATCTGCTGGGATTCGCGGTCGGCGCACTGTCGATGCAGGCTCGCCGTATCGACATCCGGGATACCGTCCGGATGGCGAAACAGACCGGCAAGACCATCAGGCTGGACTGGAGTCCGAGAAGATGGTCGGAGGAGCACGACAGACTGTCACGACTGGTGACTTTCAACGAGCTCCGGCAGAAAAATCATGTCTATGAACTGTCGAAGTTTGAGCGGCTCCTGCCGGAACAGTTCCCTGGTTACCTGATCAGGTCAAGACGACGGCTTGCCGCCGTCGGATTCGTGCAGCGCCACTGCGTGGCATCCTACCATGACTCGATCAGGTCCGGAAGCTGTGCATTTGTCTGTGTCTTCATCGACAGGAGAAGGTGGACTGTGCAGCTTGGACTGCACGGTGGCCGTCTGATCATCCGTGAAATCCGGACGACGGACAACGTCACGCCACAGCCCTATGTCGCCTTGAGGATACATGACGTGCTCGGGATCGACCAACACGTCGCTATGGACTCCCAAGGCCAGGGTGAGATCCTGAATCTCATCACGATCGCGAACACCGCCAGGGTGGTCACGGCACTCCGCGCACAGGGTATTGCCAGCGCAAAGCTGACATACAATCCTGAACCGGGACTGCTTCAGGAGCATGAAGCCATCGGCTTCGAACCGGCTCCTCCGACCATCGATAAGGTGAAAATTTATCGGCTGGTCCACCCTCAGGACGGTGGATATCGGATCGAGGAGCTCGAGTGCGGCCTTTCGGACGCACTGAACGAGAAGCTCAACGCGATGGTTGACAGATACCTAACCGGCTGGCAGGCCCGAAACTCGGACCCATACCAGTTCGCTACACTCACACTGGATGTCGATGCCGAGCGGGAACCGCGATTCCTGTTCAGCACCGTCACAGCCCGCAGCAGGTCGCCGCGGGCGAAAATGACGAAGGCGGACTACTGTGAGGATATCGACATGAATTCAAATCATGCCGAAAGGGATCTGGCAGTGCTGAGTGCTGAGACAGAACTTCACTGAAATGGGTTGGCGGGATTATTCCCGCCGTCCTGCCTCACCGCAGCAAGTGCGGGTCAGGTTGACTGGGAACTTGATGTATATTTAATGAGGAAACGAAAATTTCTGGAGGATAACTCATGCCAACTATGCAATTTGTCAGAAAAATTGGAAGTGGTTTTTCGGTACGAATTCCAAAAGCGGCCGCCGAACAGTGCAATATTGTTGAAGGCGCGTCGATCCAGCTCGTTGTAAGTAAAAAAGGGATAGTGATTCGCAATCGTCCCTACGACCTCGCGACCATGGTTGATCAGATCACGTCTGACAATATGCACCATGAACAGGATTTCGGCGCACCGGTGGGCAAGGAAATTTGGTAGATTCGCTATACGTGCCCGACACCGGGGATATTGTCTGGCTTGATTTTTCGCCGCAGGCTGGTCACGAACAATGGGGACATAGGCCAGCCCTGGTCCTGAGTTCGAGTGTCTACAATGGACGAACCAAGTTGGGTGTATTTTGTCCCATCACCTCAACAATCAGGGATTATCCATTCGAAGTTCGTCTTCCGGATTCGCTTTCTACCAGCGGAGTGGTTCTCGCCGATCAGATCAAAAGTCTGGATTGGCATGAGCGAGAAGCCCAATTAATCGAACGCGCACCTCTTCAAGTTATCGCTGAAGTAAAAATGAAGATAGCTGCTTTGCTGGGATTTTCTGAATAGTTTCCAGCTCTTATCTGACCGCAGTTTGTCAGCGAAGGTATGACTTGACGATATCGGGTCTGAAGTGACCGAGTTCCTGGCTGACGATCTCCAGCCGTTCCTGCAGTGCGAAACCCTCCTGTGCCAGTTCGTGCATCCGTTGCTGGGCATAACCGTGTCGAAGACCGTGCGCTCCGTTTGTCCATCCCAGGATATTTCTGCTCGCCGAGCTGAAGGCGTTGGAGAAGGCTTTGCCCGCCACCAGGTCGTAGTGCTGTGAGTATCTGATACCGCGATCATAGACTTCCACCGGCTGATCGAGTCGCCGACTCTCAAGTTCCGAGGATAATTCCCGGTCAAGCAAGACCTCGCGGATGAGCCCGCCCTTTCCGATCACTGTGTAGATCACACCGTCGCGACCGGCAAACCGATCAGCAGACCAGGTTCGATGCCTGGACGGCTCACGCAACTCTCGACGCGCCAGGGAATGCAGTTCATGTGCACGCAGGCCTGCGCTGTGACAGATGCGGGCTGCCAGTGCACAGCGGGCGGAAAGCTTGCCGGCAACGAACCGGACCTGTTCTTCAGTATAGGCGCGTGAACGTTTCGCCAGGCTGTCTCTGCCACTGGTCCTGGATCGTATCCGCGGCAGTGTGATGTCGGAACCGGTTGTCTGATGGAGGAGGAACTGGATGGACTGACGATCGCGGTCAAGTGTTTTCTGTCCGACCTTATGGGACCGCTCGTACAGGTATTTGCAGCATGTGGCCACATTCGAACTCTTCAGATCACCGAGTCGCTTTTGCTGCAGCCATGCGCAGAACAGGGTCAGACCTGTACGGTATGCGTTTGCAGTACCCAGCGAATGAATTTTTCCGTCACCGCGATTGCCATGACGGGCGGTACCGAGCGCCATCCCGCGACCGACAATGTGTCGGGCCTGTTTTTCAGGAGACCTGTAGCTGATTTTATGTTTGCCGCCGGCCATACCGATCACGCTCGACAGGTTCGTAGTACCGTTTGAGTCGTGCAGGGGGCAACCGTTTGATGAACGCCGATATCGTGCTGATCGATGCTGTCACTCCCTGCTCACTCAGCTTTACCTGGATTCCTCGAAGGCTGACATTGTTCTGGTAGTCCCACACGATGACATCCTCGAATTCATCCAGTTTCGAATGTTTCCATTGCTGCTGTTTTGTGACATTATCGTCTGACATGAGTTTCCCCTCGCATCCTCGCTGCGATCACGGCCGGATTACTGAATGATACCGTTGTCATGAGTTAGACATAAAGGGTCTGTAACCCTGCGAGACTGATCCCGACTCGCTCCGAATTGAAGGCTGGAACTGTGCCACCTGCTCATAATGAACGTCTGAGAAAACGTGACTGGTTGTAGGCTTAGTCATACCGACCACTCAGGCGAAAACGCATCGATTCATGACTGCCCCAAAGGTCGGACAGTGACAGACGAGCGCACCCGGCAAGTGCGATGGAATGGTGCGAAAACAGACACTTGATCCGATGATCAGCACAGATTCGGTAACGATTCTGAGGTGATTTCCGGGACTGTCTGTCCAGCGGTCCGGCGGCCCGATGTCCGTCGGAGAGTTGAATGAGACCAGGATATTTCCTGGTGCGTTACCGGACCTGGGTCCGGTTCACCGGGTCGCTTTTCTGCGACCTGCGTGCCTGGTTACGGATCGGCACGTCTTGAAGTGAGTGTATTAATACACGAACAAATACGCTTTTGTCAAGCGTCAAAACGCTGTTCGATGATTCGAACGCCCGAAAAGCCACCCCGTCGGCCGAAAACCGCACAGCCACGCGGTTTTCGGCCCCGCCGCACGCTATGGCGCCGCCATGCCATAGCGTGCGGCGCCCAAGCCGCCGATTGCAGCATGAACTGGTGTTCTGCTGCCGGCATCGGAGCAACCGGCCCAGCCGGGTCGAGACGCCCGATGCGACGGCGATCGCCGTGCTGAACCTCCGCGTTCAGTCGGAATCGCCGTGCGACCGTCACCGATGATGCGGTCGCCCGCGCCATGCACGTGTCCGTCAGACCGGACTTCGAAGCCATGGCGCCACCGGGCAGCAGACCTCATCGGCTTGCTGCAGCATCGACCAACCGACCCGAACGGGTCGCGGCGGTCGATGCACGCGCGAATTCCAGCCCCACAGCGAGTTGAATCGCCATGCACGTGTCCGTCAGACCGGACTTCGAATTCATGGCGCAAGTCGGGCAGCAATCCTGATCGGCTTGCTGCAGTATCGTCCGACTGACCCATCCGGGTCGCGGCGGGCGATACCCGCGCGGATTTCAGACATCGAGCGTCTGAAATCCGCGCCGAGATGCAACCAGTGCATCACGGTATCCGGCTCTTCTTTATCCCTGCTGTTGTGCGACAGTGAAACCCGTTGCACCGCCCGTCAATTCCGAACTACAGTGCGTGACGCTTAAAGCCGCACCTAAGCCGTATCAAGGTGTGCGGGGTTCAAGGACCCCCGGCGACCGGTCATGAGACCGGACCAACATGTCAGGCGAAAGCGCCTGGCCAATATCAACCCTCCGGGGAGCATCGTATCCCTGGAAGATGGGGTGGCTCTCGGGAAACATCAGGAGACAATCATGAATGACCTGAAGAAAATCGTCATTGAGGCCTTTGTAGACGCCGAAGGCAATATACACGCTGGAAGGATTACATATCCGACCAATGGGGCTGAGACGCAAAAAACGCCATCCACCGAATCCAAGGGTGTGAAACTGAACCCGAAGGCACCAGACTTCGAGGCCAAGAAAAAGACACTCAAGGAGAAGGGCTACACGTTCGACCGCAATACGACGACCTGGTTTCCACCGGTCAACGGATCAGCGACCGAATCAAGTTCTCCGCAAACCCAGTCTGTAGAAACGGACTGGTTCGGAGACGCAAAAGAGATCAGCCTGACCAAGGATGATCCCGCTTTCGAGGCTAAGAAAGCCTCGCTTAAGGCTGCTGGTTTCACCTGGCGACGTGACCGCAAGGTCTGGGCCAGATAAGCAGCTAAACAGGCGTGCAACCGCACGCTTACATCAACCCTCCGGGGAGCAAGGCATCCCCGGACACGGGGATGCGGCTCTTCGGACTGATCACATGAGAGGTCAATAAGATGACGATTCCCCAAAAAGAAATAGATGACTTGTTGGAACGAGTCGATATCGTGAGCGTGATCAGCGCCCACGTCCCGCTGAAGAAGGCGGGAAACGAGTACAAGGCGTGCTGTCCGTTTCACTCGGAAAAGACGCCTTCATTTCACGTCAATCCTACAAAGCGGTTCTATTACTGCTTTGGCTGCGGCGAAAGCGGCAGCGCACTGACGTTCCTCATGAAAAAGGCAGGCCTGTCGTTTCATGATGCAGTGGACCAGCTTGCAAGGTCTGCAGGCGTAGAGCCGCCGGCCTCTTCAAGAACATTGAATGGTTCGGACAATCGCCATGAGGCGATTTACGGACTGCTTGATAAGGCGATGGAACTCTTCCAGGGAAAGCTGAAGAGCCACAAGCCGGCACAGAAGTATCTCACAGACCGGGGCATCACCCGCGAGACTGCACTTGAGTTCAGTCTCGGGTATGCGCCCGATGCGTGGGATACCATGCAGAACAAGTTCTGCACGTCGTCGGCCGAGACAGCGACACTTGAACTGAGCGGGATGCTCGCTTCGAGCAAAGGCAGGTCCTACGACCGGTTTCGCAACCGGCTGATGTTTCCGATTTTCGGTAACAGCGGCAAGGTGGTCGGGTTCGGCGGACGCACGATTGCGGATGCCGAGCCGAAGTACCTGAACAGTCCGGAGACTCCTGTTTTCGAGAAAGGCAGGGAACTTTTCGGACTGCCACAGGCACTGCCATCGATCCGCAAGACCGGCAGGGTTCTGGTCGTCGAGGGTTACTTCGATGTCCTGGCACTGCATGAGCACGGCATCCGCAACGTCGTTGCGGCGCTGGGCACATCTGTCACATCGGATCAGGTCGGCAAACTGTTCAGGTATGCCGAAGAGATCGTCCTCGTCATGGACGGGGATGATGCGGGCCGACGTGCAACCGGCAAAGCGATCAGGAATGCCCTACCGTTCATGGAGGACGGCAGGCAACTGAGTGTGATCACCATACCTGGTGGACACGATCCGGACACTGCGATCCGGCAGGATCCCGATTGCTTTGACAATCTGTCGGACTATCTGGTCGCGTTCGATGACTTCCTTTTCGAGGAGGTGATCTACGCCGGCCGCGAAGTGCCGCCGGAAAGATCCGATGAATTGGCGAAGGCATTCATCGGGTTTCGCGATCTCGTCGCGAAGATACCGGGCGACGCCCTGCGGGGACTTCTTGCAGTGAAACTCGCCGCCACGACAGGACTTGATGTCCAGTTCGTCCAATCGCAGATCAGCGAGACAAGGCACGGAGACATCCAAGCTCTGTCAACATGCTGACTGCATGACGGAACCGTGCGACCATCGAGGTCGCACAGTTCCTTCTTAAATGAATTCCTGCGGGCAGCCGCAGCAAGACCGCCAGGCTTTAACGTCTGGCAACTTTCAACCCTCCGGGGACACCGTCCTCTCAGGAGGGGTGTCCTTTCCGGAACCAATCCGAGAGGACATTATGAAAAACAGCAAAACCGAAGATACCCGAAAAGGTATCGTTCAGCGCCTCATCGACGCGCTGGCAAATGGAACTCCCCCGTGGATTCAGCCATGGGATGAGAACAAGGACGGTGGTCGGCCATCGAATCCGGTCACCGGACGGACCTATTCCGGAATAAATGTCTCGATTCTCTGGAGCGAGGGCATCCGGAAAGGATACGACAGTGACCGCTGGGTCACCCTGCGTCAGGCAAACTCGCTTGGCGGCCGGGTAAAAAAAGGCCAGCGAGGCACGACAGTGGTTTTCTACAAGAAGCTGCAGGTGTATCGCCGGCAATCCGGCAGCGATGAAATCGATGCGGAAGAGATGGACGTCATCAAGATGATGAGGACATACACAGTCTTCAACATCGAACAGTGCGTCGGTCTCCCGTCAGGCGTGGTTTCAGCGCCAGCACCTGCACAGTGGACAGAACTCAGTTCCGTCTGCGATTTCGTGGAGGCAACCGGCGCGGAAATCGTTCACGGCGATGATACCGCGTGCTATGTGCCGAAAAAGGATCGGATCCGGATGCCGGCGAAAGCGGCATTCAGCGACAGGGCGGGATACTACCCCACCCTGTTTCATGAGATGATCCACTGGACCGGGCATTCATCCAGACTGGACCGACCCGGTATTCGCCAGTCAACGTCAGTCGGCTCGACTGAATACGCTTTCGAGGAGTTGGTGGCGGAGATAGGATCTGCCTATCTGTGCGCAGACTTCGGAATCCAGGGAGAGCTTCGCCATGAGAGCTATGTCGCCTCGTGGATCGAGGTTCTGGACTCTGATCCGAAAGCGATCTTCACCGCCGCCGCTCAGGCGGAACAGGCGGTCAGTTTCCTGAAGGAAGCTGCACAGGCTGGCAGCTGAGCCGGTCTGCAACCAGCGGATGCGTTCCCTTTTTTGAGGGAGGCGCATCTGCATCTTCCCTTCCGTCAATTTGTCCTGCCCGCAATCCGACAGTGAAAAACCTTTGAACGCAATGCACGGGTTCAGACAATGCGGTCATGCTTCTCGGAAAGACATCACTTTCAGCCCTGTTTGCCTGTGGCTGCGCAATGGCGCAGACCGCCGATCTCGCATTTGATGACGCGATCCGTCTCGACCGCTATACGGTCCAGAAACAGTCACCCCGTCCGGAGCAGCTCGATCTGCTGTCGACACGCGTGGAGACGCAGTTTCCGGACTCGGTCTCAACCGTGGGAGATGCGATCGACTATATTCTGCAGAGAAGCGGCTACCGCCGGATCAAGGTCAAGTCCACCGCGCAGCAGATGGATCTTCCTCTTCCTGAAGTCCACCGCAATCTCGGACCACTCACCCTGAGAACAGGCATCCGCACACTGGCCGGTCCCACTCTCGAGCTGCTTGAGGATACCGCCTCGCGCACAGTATGGTTTGCGGGAGCCGCCGTTACAGGTTCATCTGTTCCGCAACCAGCCACTGTCACATCGCAGCAGTCTGAAGAAGCCGTCGTGCACACACTGGCAGATTCCATATCGGCCGAACCCATGTCCGTCATCGACGACTGGGAGCTGTCAACAGACATGACCCTCAGGGAGAATCTTGAGTCTTGGGCGACTCGAGCCGGCTGGGACATGACCTGGAAAAGCAGGCATGACTACCAGATTGATCACAGCGCTGTCTTCAGGTCAACGACATTCGAGGATGCCGTAGCAGAGACGCTCGGGTTCTACCGCACCGCTCCGGTACCGCTCACCGCGACGTATTACGAAGGCAATAGCGTTGTCGTGATCGCACCGACGCTTTCGACGGTGATTCCGTGATGCGGCGCGGATTGATTGTGGCCATTGTGGTGATGCTGTGCACCGTTCAAGCCGGCTGCAGCGGAATCGACCGGACTCCGGCCACCGATCTGTCTTCCCGCGTCTCCGATCAGATCGAGTCATCGGCACGGTTTCCGGAAGCTGATATCGTAAAACGGACACAGAGTGTCTATCTCGGATCCAGATCACCCCACCGCACCGACGCCTCACAACAGCAGGAGTCGCCGGAATTCAGCAGTCCTGTCCGCGTCACGGTGCGCGGATCGGCAACACTCGACGAGCTGGCACGCATGATCGAATCGCAATCAGGCATTACAGTATCGATCGATCCGGCCATCAGCACATCCTCGATCAACGATATCAGACTGACCGGCACTGTCAGGTCCGCCCTGGATGCAATCACCGCGCGTCTCGGGTATTCCTGGCGCCCGAGCGGAGCAACGGTTCGAATCTTCGCGACCGATGTCCGCAGCTGGACGATTTTCGCACCGACGGCGACCGGAACCTGGAGTGCCTCAGTCGGCGTGAGTGACAGTTCTGCAGCCGGCGGCTCGCAGCAGCTGACAGCACGCGATCAGGTTGTACTTTCCACACCGAACGTCGGGTTCTGGGATGAGATCGAGCAGACCGTGCAGGGGATGCTCTCACCGGCAGGGAAACTCACGCTTGCGCGTCACTCCGGAGAACTGGTGCATAATCTACAGTTATGTGGACAGTGAATCTACACAATATGGACATTGAATCTACAGTTATGTGGACGGTGAATCTACAGTTATGTGGACGCGGTCTGACGGATTTGGATTGCGGTTGAGGCGGGGATGCGGCGGCGTTTTTTTTCGGCACGATATTGAACCGGTCGGCGGTTTGTTCTTCAATGGGGGTTTTGAATCGGGAGCCCGGATTGCAGGAGGTGCCGGCCATGTCCAGAAGGAGAGTGCATATGAGGAAGATTACCGAGATTGTCAGGCTGCGGGAAGATTGCGGCTGGTCGTACCGTCGCATCGGTGCCGGGCTGAACATCAGCAAGTCGGCGGCGCACAAGCTGGCGAAGCGGGCGCGGGAGGCCGGCATCGGCTGGCCGCTGCCGGACGGAGTTGACGAGGCGGGGCTGGCGCGTCTGGTCCATGGCGATCGCCCGCCGGCATCCGATCCGCTGCAGATTGATTTCGAGTGGGTGTCGCGCGAGATGCAGCGCAAGGGGGTGACCCTGAAGCTTTTGTGGCAGGAGCTTTGCGAGCGGGGCTATCCGCATGGCTATGCGTGGTTCTGCCGCTGCTGCCAGCAGTGGGAGCGGCGTACGCGGCGCACCATGCGGCAGCGGTATCGTCTGGGCGAGGCGGTGTTTGTCGACTACGCCGGGGCGACGGTCGGGGTGAGCGGACGCAAGGCGCAGATTTTTGTGGCGGCGCTGGGGGTGTCGCACTACATCCATGCCGAGGCGAGCTGGACGCAGAAGGTCGATGACTGGCTCGCGAGCTGCACCCGGATGTTCGAGTATTTCGGCGGGGCGACGCAGATGGTGGTGCCCGACAACCTGAAGTCGGCGGTCACCCGTCACCGGCGCTATGATCCGGAGCTGAACCCGAACTTCAGGCAGTGGTCCGACCACTATGCCACGGCGATCGTGCCGGCGCGTCCGGCCCGGCCGAGGGACAAGGCGATCGCCGAGAATGCGGTGCAGCAGGTGACGCGGTGGATCATCGCGCCGTTGCGCGACCGTGAGTTCGAGTCGCTGTCCGAGCTCAACGGCGAGATCCGCCGGTTGCTGGAGACAGTCAATGGGCGGCCGTTCTCGGCGCGCCCGGGCTCGCGCACCGAGGTGTTCGAGCAGCAGGAGCGGGCGGCGTTGCGGGCGCTGCCGCTGCTGCCGTACCGCCACATCGAGGTGCGCACCGCCAAGGTCGGGTTCGACTACCATGTCAGTTTCGACCACCACTGGTACTCGGTGCCGCACCAGCATGTGGGCGGCCGGGTGCGGGTTCACAGCGACGGGCATACGGTTCAGGTCTACAGTGACCGGCGGCGTATTGCGATGCATGCCCGAAGTGACGTGCGCGGCGGACACACCACCTGCGAGATGCACATGCCGGACAACCATGCGCATCGGGCGAAGTGGACACCGCAGCGGGTGCGCAGCCGTGCCTCGCGGGTCGGCCCGCACTGCTCGGCATGGGTCGGTGTCCAGCTCGACGGCGCCCGTCACTTCCACCAGGTCAGCCGCCGGCTGGTGGCGGTTCTGTCACTGGGTTCGAAGTATGGCGACCGGCGTCTCGACGATGCCTGCGCACTCGCCGGACGCTACGGGCTGTCGCGCATGAACCAGATAAGTGAGATTCTGGAAAGCGGTGCCGACCTGCGCCGCCGCGACCAGTGCGAGCTGACACTGGAGCTGGCGCAGGATCATGAGAACGTGCGCGGCGCGGCGGCGTTCGAGTGACCGGGAGGTGGACCGATGAGTGACAATGTACTGACCGATCTTCGCCGGCTGTCGCTGGGGCCGATGGCCGAGGCGCTGCAGCATCAGATGCAGCAGCCCGGCACCTACGACGATCTCGCGTTCACCGAGCGGCTGTCGCTGCTGGTGGACCATGAGCTGCAGTGCCGCCACCAACGCCGCCAGCAGCGGCTGATCCGGGCCGCCGGGTTCCGGATGGCGGCGACGCTCAACGATGTGCACTACGGCAACGCACGCAACCTCGAGCGACGACAGATCGCCGAGCTCGGCCAGTGCGACTGGATCGGGCGCAACCAGAACCTGCTGGTCACCGGACCGTGCGGCTCCGGAAAGACCTATCTGGCCTGTGCCATCGGGCACGCCGCCTGCCTGCTGGACCATACGGTTCGCTACCTGCGCATGCCGACGCTGCTGCAGCTGTTCGGGCAGGCGCGCGCCACCGGTGAGTTCCTCAGGGTCATGCAGCGGCTCGGTACGGTGGAGCTGATCATCATCGACGACTTCGGGCTGCGTCCGCTGGAGGCCGTCGACCGCCACGACCTCCTGGAACTGATGGACCAGCGCTACGCACGGGCCTCGATCGCCATCGTCAGCCAGCTGCCGGTGGCGCAGTGGCACGCCGCCATCGGCGACGCCACCCTGGCCGACGCCATCCTCGACCGGGTGGTGCACAACGCCCACCGTATCGAGCTGAAAGGCGAATCAATGCGGAAACGAAACGCCATGCACACAGCTGACGCGGAACCGAACCCGGCGCCACCACCCGCCCATGACCAAACCTGATGGAAAACTCCACACCGCCGACGTCAGAGTGCTGAAGCACTCGGCGGTGCGGTTTTTCCACAGGTGTTGCTCACAGGCTCGCACACAGACACATTGACACACGGAGGGAAATACTGTCAAATAGCGACAGACGAAAGCTGAAAACAGGACCACCGCCAAGGCGGACAATGACCGTTTGTCCAAATTAGTAGATTACGCGTCCAAATTCAGTAGATTAAGCAAACTGGTGGTTGTGGACCGCCCTCTTGTTCTCGACCTCCTCGACATCTGGGTGACTGAGAAGAACCGCGAGCTGGCATCGCAGGTTCTGATCTCTATCGATCTGTTCGAGATCGAACGTTCGGCCAAGTCCTCCTCCGGCTTTTCACTTGAGGGCGTGCTGCGCAGGGCGTTCGGTGAGGATGTCTATTCGATCGAGGCGGGGTCGGACGATGTCGACGCATACGTCGGCTTGAATTTCACCGAAACTGCTGTGAGTGCGGATCGCGCAAGCAGGTTTGCCGCCATCCTCAGATCGGGTGTGAAGGAGGGGACGGTCTCGAATCTGACATCGACGGTCGTTCGCGGAATCAACGGCCTGCCGGTACCGGTGTTTTTCGGTGACGAGCGGTCATACCTGCAGCGCCGCGAAATTATCGTAGGCGAAGGCAGTTCGGCGGTCAGGCTGGTTCCGGGAACCCTCCAGGACGGAATCGCGCTCAATATCGTGCCGAAGGTGTTTGCGGACACCGGACGTGTGCAGCTCATGATCACACTGCGCACAACGCGTATCAAGTCCCTGACCCGCTTCCCGGCCGATGCGGGACCCGCAGATCCGATGATACAGCTCCCCGATCTGGAATCCAGATCGGTTCTTCTGCCGGTGCTTCTGAGAACCGGAGAAACACTGTATGTAGCAGGTCTCGATACCGAACGTTCATCGGCCGAGGGCAGCAGCGGACTGCTGTCAAGAGGCCGGATGACCGACACGACAAGCGCTTCGCTGGTGCTGCTTATCACTCCGCGCATCATCCCCCCGCCGCCCTCGATCACATCCGCAGACAGATTTTGACTTCCATTTCACACAACGGCGAGTCTTTCGCCATAGGCCTGACGTGGCTGCCACCCGGCACCCACGATCGGAACCTGTCACGGGCCCGCAGGCATCGAGCGCTCATGACGATCAGTCCGACTCCGGCCGGGTATGCCGATCTGACGACACGCGACGGCATCCAGACAGGGGTGACAACCGATAGCTCACACCTGAACATCAGACCTGCAGCGGCAGTGCTGGCACAGGCGGTCACAACAGCAATTGTGATCTCCGCCCTGTCCGACGACATGTTCTGGCTGTGCGCGGTCGAGGAGGGAGCTGTCTGGCCGGTAGGTGATCTGACGGGCAGCAGGGACAGGATAGCTGCCCGACTCGCTGAAATCCTGCAGGATGTTCCTGATGCCGCCGTCCACGATCATACAGGGATGTTTCACTCACAGGCATCGGCTAGAACCTTCGCGGATCTCGTCACCGACTCATATGAGACAGGAACGACTGTCCAGCCACTGTCAGCGAGCACTTCACCACGCAGGAAAATCGGCATTGTCGCCGCTGCAGCCGCGATACTGATCGTCGGGTATTTCGGCCGGACGTATCTGTGGCAGCCCGAATCACCATCTGTCGTACGCCCTGACCCGGCTGAACAGGCAGCGGCCGCCCTGGACAGGGAACGCGAGGCCGTAAGAGAGGCGCTGTCACGGAATGCCGGTGTGGTCCTGGCGCAGTTCGTCGACTTAATCTACGATCGCCCGCTGCGTGCCGCCGGCTGGCAGCTGGTCAGTTACGAATGGACGGTTGACGGAGAGCTGACAGCCCGCTGGCAGCGCCGACACGGCAACATCGAAACGATGGACGAATATCTCTCCGGAAGTCTGTGGACGTTTGACGAACCTACGGGCGAAATCGTAGAGACCATTCCATTCGAAACACCTCCGATCGATGCCGCGACACCACTGTCCGATCTGCTTGATACAGGTCCGGGCCGATATGAGTTCCTGGACCAGCTTTCCGCATTCGAGGGGCTATGGTCGCTGGCGGCTGCGAATCCGGCAGGGCTGCACGTCGATGTGACGCGGTCATTGCTCACAGGATCGTCGAAGCGACTTGCAAACGCACTGGAAGTCGCATTGGTCTTCCACGGCGCACCGATCCGGATCACGAAACTTGAAGCCACACTGACCAGGGGATCCGGTTGGAAACTGGCGGGAGAATTCTATGAGAACAGCTAACCGTATCGTCGTAATGACAGCAGGCATTCTGTTTGCTTCAGAGGTCCCGACTGCGTCAGCAGACTATGCAATACCTGAAAGCTGCACAACAGATCCACGGCCGGTGGCCGTGATCGACTGCATGCATACGCAGATCGAGCTGCTCACGCTGGCCGTCGAGCACCGGGAACTGCTCGTACGCCTATCGCAGACCACCGTTCAGGAAACCCCGCCAGCACCGCAACCGGTAACGGATGAGGTTGAAGGGACCGGCGCCACAACGGAACGTGCGGCCTGGTTCGACGAGCATCTTCAGGTCTATGCGATATCCGGCATCGGAAATGACCGGGTCGCCCACGCAACCCTTGATGGCAGGGAATACCGGTTGCGGGCCGGCGACGCCATCCGTCTGGCCAAAGTCCTGGAGATCACCGACACCGGTATCGAACTGGGGATTTCAGATACGATCAGCGTGATAATCGGGCTCGGTGCCCGCAAGCAGGCAACTGCGGATCAATAAGATGACAGCGTCCATCGACATTCACAGCGCGAACCTCCTGACGGGTGGCCCCCAGGCGCTGATACCGCTCTCGGCCCAGGAACGAAGGATCCTGGCTGCAGTCAGTGAAGACGAGACACCAACAACGGCAGTGATTCTCAGAAGTGATCTGCAGTATCCCAAACGGTTCGTCGGTGAACTGAGGGAAAAACTGAAAGCCAGGAACATTGTTGTCACCGGCCATATCACTGTCTCCGCTGAGACACTGGAGAAACTGTACGCAAGAGACAACTCACAGGAAGCCACAGCCATCGATTCAGCCGATTACGAGCGTTACCGCGACGATGTCCACACACTGCTTGCCAAAGCAGTCTCGGCGAGCGCATCGGACATCCACATTGTCCGCCGCCGAAAGAACGCTGTTGTCAGCTTTCGGTTAGCCGGTCAGATACAAGAGCATGCGCGCTGGCAGGAAACACAGGCAGACCTGATCTGCAGGTTTATCTACGAGGTCTTGTGCACCGACCAGGCGGTCACCTGGAACAGGGAGCAGCCTCAGGACGCGGTGCTTGACACCGTCCTGCCGACAGGCGACAGGACACGCGTCCGGGTCGGCACGATTCCCGCGTCTCCGGACGGATACGACATGGTCCTTCGGATTTTGCCGGGCTCCGGGTCAACGATGCCGCTCCCCGAATTGGGTTACACGTCCGATCAGCAACAGACGATGCGGTCGCTGGCGAGGAGACCATCAGGACTCGTGGTGATTGCAGGAAGTGTCGGTTCCGGAAAATCAACCAGTCTGGTCGGACTGCTGAACGAGGAGCTCGTGCTTCACGAGGGAAAGCTGAGAATCGTCACAGTCGAGGATCCACCGGAACGCGAGATACCCGGAGCCACACAGGTGCCGGTGGTGCGCCGGCAAAACCGCGACGCCGAGTCGGATTTTTCGGACGCAATACGCGGAGCGTTGCGATGTGATCCCGATACACTCATGGTAGGCGAGATTCGCGACCTGCAGTCTGCGGTTCTCACCATCAAGTTCGCCCAGTCGGGTCACCGGGTATACACAACAATCCACGCGACCGCAGCTCTCGGAATCATTTCCCGTCTGACCGGTCTTGGAGTCGACCGGTCAATGCTGTGCACGCCGGATGTGCTCAAGGGGCTGATATACCAGGCTCTCCTGCCAGTGCTATGCGATGAATGCAAGATCGACCCGAGGGTCATCGACCAGGTCGATCACGACCGCCATCGCAGTGATTTGCTGGCACGCACGCTGACTGCACTGAAGAGCCGCCAACTCCCTGACGGCAAAGTCAGGCTCCGGGGCACAGGGTGCTCCAGGTGCAAGGGCAGCGGTATCTCCGGACGCACACTGGTGGCGGAGACGATATTACCCGATGACACCATGCTGGCACACCTCGCCCGCAACGAGCGAATCGAGGCGCACAACCACTGGCTGCAGCACCTCAAGGGAAAGCCTGCGCTTGAATCGGCGATCGAGGCAGTTGCAGCAGGCCGGATCGCTCCATCAGATGTGGAGTTCCGGATCGGAGAACTCACTCCTGCGGATCTCCCTGCCGACTTCGACAACGTTCATTCACTCAAACCACATGCTTGAGACCGCGTCAACAGCGCTTGATCGAATTCGGTTTCGAATATCTGCAGAAGCGCGGGCGTCATTATGGAGACGCATGAGCGAACTGGCACGAAGTGATGTGCCGATCGCAACCGCGGTGCGGTTTCTGTCCGAAAGCAACATAAAGGGGCCGGCATCGCCTTTTCTGGCACACCAGACACAGGCGCTGACGTATCTGCCGTTCGCCGATGCCGCAATCGCCTGGGTGCCGCAGTTCGAGTCCCTGATGATCCGCCTGACACAGGAAGACCGCATCGACGAGGGATTCCGGCAGGCGGCAAGGATCGCCGAGGTTCGCGGCAAACTGCGCAGCAGTCTTTATTCAGGACTGACATACCCGACAATCCTGGCAATCATCACTGCGGTGGTGATTGCGGCACTGCCCGGATTCGCACTGGAATCGATGTCGGCCGTCGCCGATCCGATGCACTGGCCACCGGTCTCAAGAAGCGTGCTGACGTTCGCCGACCTGATCAGCAACTGGGGTCTAATCACAGCGGCCGCGCTTGTCCTTACGATCGCCACCCTGGTTTGGGCGGCGCCAAGATGGACCGGAAATCTGCGTCGCCGTTTCGACTGGATACCGGTATTCAGCATCTACCGTCAGTTCGCAGGTCCCGAGATACTCTCCGCGTGGCTTTCGCTGATTGCTTCGAACACCCAGAGCCAGCGGGCGCTGGCAGAGCTCAAGGCCGGACTGCCGCCTTACCTCGCCGAGCACCTGAACGAGATGATCACCGGCATGTACAGAGGACTGGAGATCGACGATGCACTCAATACAGGTCTGTTCTCCAATGACACTCTCGCCGATCTTCGGATATTCCAGAGGACCGGCGACTTCACACGCTTAGGCGATCGGATCGCCGAAGCGGACATACAGCGTGCCCTGCAAAGGATCGAGAGTTCCACAAGGACAATCTCAACCCTGCTGCTGCTTTTAGTCGGCGGCATCGCAGTATGGATCTACATCGGCATCGCGAGGGTCGCGATGACCGTGCAGCAACTTGCAACTTTCTGAAAAGGAGGGATATATGAAAAGAGTAAAGATCGCCGCACGTGATGCGGTCCGCCGAATTACGGTATCGGCGCGCACACAGCGGGAGAAGGGCGCCATCACGGTCGCCGAGACCCTGATCGCCCTGGCGGTCGGTTCTGCGGTGCTGGCGGGTGTGTTCGCCGGGCTTCCGGCACTGCAGGAAGCCCGACACGCCTCATCCGGCCTCAATGGACTGTCGCAGCTGGTGACAACAATACGCGCGACTTTCGGACCCCGGAATTCGTTTAGCGGCCTGGATACAGCTCTCGCCCAGACTCTTGCGGGATTTCCACGCAGCTTCTTAGAGGGTTCTGCGGCAAAACATCCATGGGGCGGCGCCATCACGGTAGCGGCCGTGACAGGCAACACCCGGCAGTTCGAGGTGACATTCGATGATGTCACCGAGAGCGGCTGCACATCGATCGTCGCCAGCACTCTCGATTTTGCTGAAGAGGTTGATGTGGGAGGCAAGGTGATCGGCCTGAAGTATAAAAATGGTTCAGTATCCACCGATGCCGATGCCGTCACAGCGACAGTCGCCGCCGAGTGCGATGATGAAGTTGATATCAAGTGGACATTCAGCGCGTAGGGGGATCCAATGGGCCAATCCAGACAAATGTTCCGGCAGCTCGCTGCCACCGCAGATGATGCGGTCAGTCGAATTTCGGCATCGGCGCGCGCACAGCGGGAGAAAGGTGCGATCACAGTCGCCGAGAGCCTGATAGCTCTTGCTGTTGGCACAGCCCTGCTGTTGACATGGACATCGGTGCAGACACATCGGCAGGAAGTGCAGCAGGCACAGCTTGCCGGCCGCATGATCGCCGCCTACGCGGGCGCCGTCGCCAGATGGCTGGGCGATGATCCTCCGGACACTGCCGGCACATACGGCATTTCGGATCTTCAGGACTGCACCTCTTCCAATGGAGTGCGGTACCTGCCGTGCGTCTATGGCACAGGCTCCACAATTCCATACCTGGAAGGCACCGGTGTCACATTCGGAAGCCTGGAAATCGTCGTCTCACTGCCATCACAGGGCCCGGTGGCGACAGTGGACTTCGGGGTGATCCGTCGCAATGACGATAATGAAGACGGCAAAGCCGATTCAAGGCCCGACCTTGCGGCGATCGCCCTGACACGCGCCCGGGAGGAGTCTGCCCCGGGAGCATTCGGTTACTTCGAACTGTCATTCGCCCGCGATGATCCGACAGGCCTGGTCACTGATCCCGGCGATTCAGCATTCGACCAGGACGACCTGGATGACCTCGCCCGAATCCAGGCGACAGCCGGAGCGAATATCGCCTCGCCCTTCCTGCGCACCGACGGCGCCAATGAGATGGTCGGCACAATCACATTCGAAAACGGTGTTCAGCTCGCGATGGAATCCGACGGACTGCAGGTGTCCGCAACCGGCGACATCGAGTTTGAGGCGGATGTGACATTGGCTGACGCCACCGTCGAATCGCTGGATGTAAGCACACAGCTCAGCGTCACACCGGCAGATGGAGTGACAGGTGACGGGTTCGACCGGCTCGACCAGAGCGAAAAGGTCGATGCTCTTGAGGACCAGGTAGCGGATATTGCCAAACGTACACCTCCAGCCTGCACACCAACCGATTCTGAGCTCTGGAAGGAAATGAACAAAAAGGGGTATTTGTATGCGGAACGTCAAGACGGAAGTATCCCGTATTGTAATGGCAGCTGCCGGGTTAACAATAAATGCGGAAACTATGTGAATGGCAGATATCAGCGAGGAACGGCATACACCGGCAATCCGCTCACCTATTATGGCCGCGATCCGGCCGATCTGTCGTGCCTTGCGAAGAAGGTCAATTACTACACAGACTGTGATTGCATTCCACTTACTGCCTGCTGACCGCGGGAATGAGTCGGTCGTCCGGCTACGTACCGCGCATCTGCTCACGCAGCACCCTCGAATAATGCTTCCAGCCCGTCTTGTTTCTCCCTCCCGACATCCCTGCCTTCGGTTGCTGAATTACGATACGCCGGAAATTCCCGTGCCCGCAAATCTCACCATTCGCAGTGTCTACAGAAGCGCGGCCAGTCGACTTCTCAATAGGAAACGAAATTCATTTGTATCGGGCGTTGCCCTGTCTGCGTTGATGCTGATGTCAGTTGTGGATGTTAAGGCTGAAACCTGGCGCGGATTGGTTGTCGCTCCAGAAATTAGATGTACCCCGTACGACTCAGAGGATTATCACTACCCACAATCTGTTGAACTCAAGATAATTGAGTCTATTGGGAAAATCTACAGTCCCTATACCGGCATTTGCTTTTCAAACCGTCGACAAACAGATATCGAACACATCGTTGCCCGTTCGGAAGCCCATGACAGTGGGATGTGCTCAGCCGACACGGAGACAAAGTCACGGTTCGCCAGGGATTTGCTGAATCTGACCCTGGCGAGCCCACGAGTCAATCGATCGCAAAAGAAAGCGAAGGATGCGGCGGATTGGGTGCCGGAATTTAATCAGTGCTGGTTCGCCGCAAGAGTTGTCGCGGTCAAACGAAAATACAGCCTGACAGTTGACGGAAGAGAAGCTGTGGCACTGGAAAACATCCTCTCCAACTGTGATTCGACCAGGTTGATCGTAGGTGCCTGCCGGTCCGCAGTATCCCCAACACGCTCATCGAAGACCAATGACAGTACGGTCGGTGTCAATGGCGTTCTGGCGAGGTGGGACGACAACCGGAATGGAAGGATAACCTGCAAAGAAGCCAGGAAACACGGAATCGCGCCTGTCGCAAGAGGACATCCAGCTTATCGATTCATGAATGATCGTGATGGCGATGGCGTTGTTTGCGAATAAAGGAGGTATGTCGTTTTTAATCTCTAAGCGGCAGGCCCCTTTCTCACATTCATTTTTTAAACCAATGCGCGAAAATTTTGCGTGCAATTCACTGAAGTGGTTCCGGTCCTGTAAAAAATGGTGTCTGCAGGCAGTTTGGCCAGGACTTCGAATAGTATTTTTTTCTAAAGAATCGAAAAATTTTGGAATCAGGGGGTTGGGAAGCATCCACCGATCCCCCGTCATTCTTCCTCCTCGGTAGGTCCGTCCCGAACCGGCAATTCGGGCGAAATCCGGCTTAAATCGCCTATTTTGGCCAAAAATCGGGGGTCGTACGAAAAAACGGTGCCACAGGGAGCCGCTCCTGCAACGATAGCAGCCCTACCCTTACCGCACCATTCGGGAAAACAGCGTGTCGCAGAGGCGCTCTGACGGCAGTTGAATTGGCAGCGGATTGACATGACGATGCCAAATCCAGCCTGATATCTGAAAATTGACGCAGTAGCAAGAACCTCATACAATCCAAGGGTGGGAACAGAGACGTTGCCACCGGTGCGTCCAATACTGATGATCAGCGTTTCTGACAACCGTGTTTGTGTACTCTCGGACACGAAAGCGCCCGGAAATTGCTGTATTTATTCCGGGCGAACCCTCTTATGCTTTTCGCTTGATTTCGCTGTGACTGCCGCAACAGCGAATCTTATATGCACAGCCGCTGCGGCTGATGCATAATTCGGCGGGCATGGACGCACCGCGTTTCAATGCGATCACCCGCTGCGATCTCGAGGACAACGATCGCCTGACGGAACTCCTTCGACAGGCGCTCGCACTGGGATCCTGGCGGTCCAGCGGCGACTCCGACATCCTCAATTTTTTCTCGTTGGCCGAGAAGGCCCTGTCCGACGACAGTCGTGCGACTCCGGGAAAGCTGTTCCGCCATCTGGTCGAAAACCGAAAAACGGACACGGTCACCAACCTCTGCGAGAAGCGCGCGCTCCGCCGGCTCGGTTTCGACGGAATCTACAGAATCCGCGAATCGCTTGCTAAACCTAGATTCGACACCGGTGCACCACCTGTGAGATTCGGGTACTGCCCGTCTCAGTTGGTTCGCTGTCCGTTCCCCCAGCGACGACTTGATCGCAATGCCAGGCACTGGCAGATTCCCGCACGGCATGGTACGGTTACGGTCAGTGCGGGGCATTTCTCGGCTCCTGGAGTCAGGGCGGACGATTTCGAAGTGCCTCACAGCGGAACACCGCGCCTGCTGCTGCCCTACATCGTCGGCGAGGCTCTCCGCAATGGCAGAACGGTCAGACTGGGAAAGAACCTTCATCAGCTGCTGAAAACTCTCGGAATCTCGCGGGGCTCGAAGAACTACCGGATGATCAGCACACAGCTCCTTCACCTTGGAGCGTGTCAGATCACTACTGTCACCAGCAGGATCGACCGATCGCACCAGAAGACAGATATCTCGCTGTACAACGTATCCGAGAATATCAGCTATCGACGCCCGATCACGACGTTTGAGCACGCCGAGGCTTCCCGGTCCCGCCAGGAAGATCCGATCAGCTGGGAGACAACATTCACACTGTCAGAGCAATTCTACGAATATGTGCGAGCCAATCCGGTCCCTGTGAACCTGGCGGATCTCGCAAGACTGGTCCGTTCACCGCGACGGATGGACCTCTATACATGGCTGTCGAACCGTGTCTACCACATGCATGACCGCCCGGTATCGATTCCGCTGACCCAGCTGCACCGCCAGTTCGCGCCGGATATCAATCCCGCGCACGACCGCCTGTTCCGCCATCGTTTCAGGCAGGATGTCGAAGCGGTGTGCGGGGTCCACCCGGGATTCAGGGTGTCTCTCTCACAATCGCACATGACAATCAACCACCGGTCCACACCACCGATCCGCCCGCGACAGTAGCGGAAATCCTTTTCGGTCTCACCGGACCTGTCGTCCGGTCCTATCGCACCAGCCAGGACTCCGGCAGAAAAAGTTCGTACTAGTGATACGCGGTCCGCTATTTTTTTCGTACTAGTGATACGCGATCGTCTGGATTTTTCGTACTAGTGATACGCGCGGCCTGCCGGAATCCCCTGATTTACGTTTGGAAACAGACAGTTGTGTGGTATTTGCAGATCACCCCTTATAGATATAACGTATAGCCCGCCCGCCCAGCCCCGCGTACGCGGGCGCGTGCGCGCTCGCGCGAGGGCGGCGAGAGGCGCATCGCCGCGACCACCTCCAATAACTTATAGTTGTGCCAACAGGAAGGAATCCCTGCCGACCCGCGACAGCAAAGACGCTTGAATCAACCGCAACCAGTCGGGACAATTCGCACCATGAACACGAGCGAAGCAATCCAGACGGACCTGCCGGACCTGGATCACCAGGAACCCATCGACCATCCGGATGAACAGCCAGCACCGCAGAACCGCATCAGACGGATCGGTCTAACTGCACTGGCCGGTGCAGCTGTTCTGCTGATTGCGGCGGCAATCGCACTGTATCTGATCTCCAGGGATTCCGTCAGAATTCTGGACTCAGTGCCTATTGCGGCACAGGACATTCTCCAGCAACCTGATCTGCCTGCGTTGGTTGCGGTTGATCCGGAGCCTGTCCCCGAGCCGCCGGCTGCAGACGCGGCGCTGATGCAGGACGAAGCGCTCCGACAGGTTGGACAGAGGATGGACAGTCTGACAGATAAATTCGAGGAAGCGATCCGACTGCAGGAAGATGCCCATCGTTACCTTGACAGCCGCATCGAGATCGTCGTGGGACTCAAGACCGACATCGATGTCATCGCCCAGGCACTCAACGCACTTTCTTCGGAAATTGCCCAGCTTCGATATCAGCAAGCTGAACCGATCGCAGAGCAGACGGCCCAGCCCGCCACATATCCCCGCTCAGCGGAAATTCCTCCGTTCAAGCTGATAGCGATCGATCGGTGGAACTCGCACTGGAATGCGGTCATCGAACTGGACGGCCAGGTTGCGATGATCGCTCCGAACGATTCGCGCGCCGGATGGCAGCTGGTGGGACTGGATCCGACTGCACGTACAGCGCTGTTTCGAAACGTCACTGGCAGTGACCATGAACTATCGGTTCGTTGATCGATCATTGGCCGCAGCCTCGATTTCCGCACTCTGGCTGATCATGTTGCCGGCGATTGCATTCGCCCAGGCGACAGATATGACAGCCACATCCCCGACTCCAGTGGCGACACCCGAATCCGTCGCACAGAACTGGGGTCTGACAGCAACAGAACTCATCCGCAGCCAACGGCTGCTTTACCTCCACCGGGGGCTTATCCATGAGGATATCACTCCTTTGGAAGCCCTCGGGATTTTTTCGGCAACCGCGGAGGATCGCCGTCGGTACGCAACACTGTATGCGCAGAAGCAGATGGCTGTACTCAACAGGATTTCGGAGTTCGAGGAGGCGGTGCTCCAGGCCATGAGGGAACTCAATCCGCACGAAAATGCGGGGCTTGCAGCGAGATATCAGCTGACAGTCGATGTTGGCTGCTCAACCGTGGATTGCCGAACCCTGATCCGTCGTGCGCTGGCAGTTGCCGGAGACGCGGGGCTTGACATCCATCTGATGGGTACCGGCGGCCAGGATACTGTCGTTCGCCGGTGGGCCGCCATCAACGGAATTCCGCCGGACGCTGTGCGCGACCGGACGATAACACTCAACCATGGCGCCGACGGAATGAAGGAGGGTCTTTCAAGGTGAGCGCGATTCCGGAACGAATGCTCAGGCCCGTGTTTGAAATTCCGGCAGCGGCGATTTTCACCGCAGCAGCGACAGTGTTCGCTCTCGCCCCTGACAGACTGAACCTGCCCCACCACCTCTCGCTAGCAATCGCAGTACCGCTGCTTATGATCGCCGGCATCCGAATCCGTCAGGCACTCCGCGTCTGCCGATATCAACGTCGCCTGACCCGCCGACGTCCGTATCAGCTGAAGACCACTCCGGTCGCGACGGACCGACTTTTCATCGGCCGAGGGTTCAAGTGGTCGCAACCGCACGTGCAGCGACTCAAGGAAGCCCGCCAGCCGAATGCGTTGAAATACATCACCCGGACCAGTGAACAGGGTGGCGATCCCATACTGCACGGTGTTGGAATGTTGGAAGGAGACAGGGAGGTATGGACGAACCTGCAGGAGCGTTTTGGACACATGATCGTTCTTGGAACGACAAGGGTCGGCAAGACCCGTCTGGCGGAGACGATGATATCACAGGATATAAAGCGCGGCGATACAGTGATAGTCCTCGATCCGAAGGGCGACACCGATCTGTTGCGCAGGATCCACCACGAGGCGAAAAAGGCGGGCAGGCTGGACTCGATGCGAATCACACACCTGCGATATCCGGAACTGTCTCACGCATACAATCCGATCGCCGCCTACAGCACCCCGAGTGAGGTGGCAACCCGCATCGCCTCGCAGTTGCCGTCAAAGGGCGAATCGGCGGCGTTCGCCGAGTTCGGGTGGCGTTTCTGCAACGCAATCGCCCAGGCGCTCGACGCCCTCGGTCGGGTACCCGACTACCGATTGATGTATGATTATCTCCAGAACATCGATCCCCTGCTCAAGGACTACCACGCGCACCTGTTCAGTACCAGCGATCTTCCCGACTGGAAGAGCGAGGTCGCTGCGATCCAGGTTGCAGCGATGCAGTCCGGACGCGGCAAGGACAACAAGCGGTCCACCTCGTCCGGCCAGCCCGCTATTTCCGAAGCGGCAGCGATGATCCAGTTTCACCGTCAGACCGAAATCGAGGACGACATCGCAAACGAACTTGCGGCAGTCTACTCATACGACAGGACTTACTACGAAAAGATCATCGCCTCTTTGATGCCGCTCCTTTCAAAGCTCAAGAGTGGTCGCACGGCGACAATACTGACACCGCAGGACACCGATTCACGCGTGCTGGAGTGGTCACAGGTCATCCGAAACCGAAACATCGTCTATGTCGGTCTCGACGCGTTGGCCGATCAGGCTGTTGCCCGGGCAGTCGGCAATGCGATGTTCGCCGATCTCGCATCTGCGGCGGCAAAGATTTACGCAAATATCGAGAGCGGCTCCGGCCGCACAACCCAGCGGATCGTTATACATGCAGATGAGTTCAACGACATTGTCGGCCCGCACATCCATGCGATGCTTTCGAAGTCCGGCGGTGCCGGTGTCCAGATCACCGCATACACACAGACACTGGCCGACATCGAGGCTTCCCTGGACGGTGGGCGTGCCGAAGCCGCCCGGATCATCGGGAATTTCAATTCGATGATCATGTTGCGGGTGCGAACACTCGACACAGCGAGAACGCTCGTCGAGCAGGTGCCGGCGGTCGACGTGATCGAACTCGCCGAGTCCGCTTCGGTCGCCGACTCTTCCCAGGCCCAGTCCGATGTCGCCTTCACCTCGAGTTCGTCGGAGCGCATGAGCGCACGTAGCGTCGCAGGCCTCAACCCGAGCGACCTGATGACGCTGCCGAAGGGAGAGGCGTTCGCGCTGCTTGACGGTGGCACAATCTGGAAACTGCGGTTCCCGCTGCTTGAGGATCCGGACGAGGACATGTCAGTCCTGGACATCATGAGAGAAGTCAGATAGACGCTTGCGGACATCGGCACCCACCACACCCAGGCCTGTCCGCGGAGCGTTGCGCCTGGTCATATCAGGCATAATTGCGGGAATGATGTTCTCGCCGGTCGCCGAGACTGTCGGTGGTCTTGCCGGTTCCTGGCATACACCCGCTCACAGCGCCGCGGTTCTGGACCGGACCGCGGCATCACTGGCTCAGCCGTTGAGCCGCCTGCAGCTCACCGCAATTGTGTTCGAGCCGCTCGCTCATCCGACGAATCCTCCGCTTGATCTGCTGATCAGGCAGGTGGCCGCAACGACCAACTGTCTGCAGACCTCATTGCTGAGACTGTTTGCCGTCACACTATACCTGCCGCCGATCGCCCTGATCCTAATCGTGACAGTGGCGGACGCGCTGCTTACCAGGAACTTCCGGCGACTGCGGGCCGAGCGTGAACACGGCTACATCTTCCATCGACTCCAGAGGCTGCGCGGTGCCGCTCTGTTTTGGCCGGTCTTTATCGTCCTTGCGCTGCCGATCTACCTGCCACCGATCGCCATCACTGCTGCAATCATCCCTGCGATTGCATACCTGTGGCTTCACATGACACTGTTCAAGCGCAACGTCTGAGACAGCAACGCCACACACGGAGACAGTTTTTCCTGCCGTCGCGCGACAGCAAAGACGCTTGAATCAACCGCAACCAGTCGGGACAATTCGCACCATGAACAAAAGGACGGCCACTCTCATCCTTATCACAGTGCTGTGCACCGGTTGCGTTCCACCACAGGAAAGGCAGCCTGTTGCCGTACAGCCAACGGTGACCCAGCCTACCGCCCAGTATGGACATGACACGATCATACGCCGTGCGGCCGAAGCGGAGCACCGCCACCTGCGTCGGATCGCCGTTGAGATTGCCTGGGTGACTGAGACCATGCTTCCACAGGCGCGATATCACGCGGATCCGGATGCCCGCATCAGGTTCGACTGGCACCAGCTTGAGATCGACCTGCGCCGGATCGTTTCCGGCATCGAGGCTCACCTTGATGCCGGAATGCCGGCACCGCGTCGCATAGAACCGATTGCCGGCGACTACTCGCGCTGATACAGTGAATCCTGACGCGGCAGTCACAGCACTCAACCAGGCTCTCGGAATCACTTCGGGCCTGAATGTTGCACTCGCGTCCATTGTGATCGCTGCATACATCCTCTGGTTCGCCTGGATCGTGCTGTCGCAGCTTTCCAGACTGCGGGCCGGAGACATCACGGTCGAGCTTGCGCTCGGCGAGACCGGTCGAACGCTGCTGGTCGTGGTGGCGGTATTTGCGATCGTAGCATACCTGTCCTGAACGCTCACACAAAATCCGTAGGGAGAATCGCAATGCGACTAGCAAGAATCAGAAATTTGGCAGCCTCGATTTTCAGACTGGCGGTAACGCTCCACGCTGCAGCAGTTCTGCGCATCGCCGATGCCCAGACCCTGCCCGCACCGCCGACTCTGGGTTCGAACCCGGCGGCCAATCCCAATGATCCGCTGGCATATATCGTTGGCGGTATCCGATATCTGATCTTCATCGCGTTCGTCGTGCTCGTCGGCATCGGCTTGCTCATGTTCGCCGGCGGTCTGATCAAGGAGGTTAACGAGGCCCGGCAGCGCGGGGAATGGGGTAAGTTCGGCACCTTTGTGGTGGCGGCCATTTTCGTGATATTGATCGTCCTCGCGGCCGGCTGGTGGGGCTCGACATACCTGCAGAACCAGCTGATATGACCAGGAAAAAACTCAGTCCAGCCGCTCCGCTTGACATCGAGCCGCCGGTCTACAAGGGACTTGGCATGACATCGCTGGGACAGGTTGCGCTCGGCTCTGCGATGATCTGGATCACGCCGGCACTGGCAGTCTCCTTCCTGCTTGCCGACGGGTATGCGGTGGTGATGACCTTTATTTCAATCATGCTCGTCGCGACACTCCTGAGCGTCGTCCTTGCGGCCCACGGGGTCAGGAGACTGCAGCGGGATCGGCCGAAGAACTGGATCCGGCGGCGGATCGCTACTTTGCTGAAGCTTCGCGTCGACCTGGTGACCAACCAGCACTGGTCAATGTGATGATCCGCAGGTTCGCGTTCATCGACGACAACCTCAGCGCACACATCCGGACACTGCGCTGGACCGTCGCCGCCCTGACGATTCTCTTGGCCATAACAGCCATTGGACTGTACGGTTCGAACAGAACCCACCGTCTCAGTCTTCCGCCGCGCCTGATATACGGCGCCGACATCGAGACCGGTGTCATCCATCCCTGGGAAGTGTATTCGTTCGCAGGCTACATCTGGCAACTGATGAACCGCTGCGAGACCGACTGCTCGATGGAACTTCCGGAAAGACAGCAGCGAATGACAAGGTTCATCACACCGGCATTCGCCGCCGACCTTGAGAGGGATCGCTCCGCCCGGATCGCCGAACTCAAGGGTCGCACCCGCTATATGCTGCCGATCCGGAACTGGAACAGCGCACTGGTGACCCAGCCGGACAGCGACCGCTGGCATGTGACGCTTGATGTCGATCTGGTGGAAACGCTCAGGAGTGTCGAGATCAAGCGCACACCTGTCCGATACACGCTCATGGTCACTCTTTTGCGTGTCGACCCCGAATTCAACCCATGGGGCCTGATGCTCGACGGTTTTGCAATTCCGCCACAGAGATTGGAGGATCGAAATTGAGATCCTGTCTTACGATTTCAGCATTGACCGCGGTATTCCTGTGTGTGCCAGTGTCCGCAGCCGACTTCGTCTGGACCGGCGACCCGATCCAGATCCAGCTGAATGTCGGTGTGGAACGCCGTGTTGTGATCACCGGCGCTGACGAAATCAGGGTCGGAATGCCGGCGACGCTTCAGGATGCACTCACAGCAAACAGTATCGGCAACAGCCTATGGCTGACCGCATCCGCGCCGATCGATCACGAGCGTATACTGATCTCAGCCCAACCGCATCGCGATCTGATCGTGGCGCATATCCTGGCACTCCCGGATCTTGAGATCGAACCCACCGTCAGCATCGGTTTTCCTGATATCACCGCACCGACGTCTGCCGGCGAAAGCCCCGGATTCGCCGCCCTGACCCGCTGGACAATACAGCAGCTGTATGCGCCCCAGCGCCTTCGCACAGAGATTCCCGGCGTGACACGCGCGGCGGTCGCAGACAGTCCGATGCGACTATTCAGGTGTGCGTTCCCGGCCCTTACGCCGTGCCCGACTGTGGTCCGGGCGACACCTGTGGGATCCTGGCGTACCGTCGCGCACTACGTTACCGCCTTTCACCTGGAGAACACATCCAACCAGCCGATAATACTCGACCCGAGGGACATCCGAGGTCGCTGGCGCACCGCCGCCTTCGTGCGCTCAAGACTCCTCGCCGCCGGCGACCCGCTGGCGACGACGACAGCAGTGCTGATATCCGACACCCACCCCACCGACGCAGTGGAGCAATGACCAGGTCGTACTCATTGTGGATTATTGCGATCTGCGTGGTCTTCAGCGCGATCTGGATGCTGTGGCCGGATCAGCAGGATGTGGATGCGCCTGCCATGACGGCCGACATCGATTCCAGTGACCGGGATTCCACAGCAGAGGAGGTGCGCGCCGCCGCCACCAGAATCAACGAAGTCGAGCAGCTGATCGAAAATGAGTCGGAACGATCACGGTCGGAGACATCCGCCTTGCGTGACGAACTGGCCAGCGAGCTGGATTCGATTCGTCAGCTGATGGAATCAGCCGACCCTCCCGATCCGTCGGTATCCCAGATACCTGCGATGATCAGCGATCTGACCGACCGCATTGCAGTACTGGAGTCCCATGTGACATCACCCGCCGTGCTGGATGACTACGAGGTGACCCAGCCGACCGCGCTATCGGACACAATCATCTGGACCGAGCCAATTTCCATACCTTCAAATGCTGCGGGTGTCACGCCCGCCGCCCTGGCGTTGGCCGCCCCTCAGCTCGCACCGGCGAGTCCGCCGCCTCCGCAACCGGCTCTTACGCTGCCAGCCAACACGATCGTGCATTCAACCGCGATCACAGCTCTCGTCGGCCGCCTGCCGGTTGACGGGGAGATCGAGAGCCCGTGGAGATTCAAACTGATGTCGAGCGCCGACAACATCACCTCGCGCCATCTGTCAATTCCCGGTCTCGCAGGTGTGATCTGGAGCGGTTTCGCCTACGGTGACCTGACACTGTCCTGCGTCAGCGGCTCGATCGACACCATCAGCTATGTTTTCGACGACGGCACGGTGCATACGCAGAAAAGCGAGCACGATCCGGATGATATCACTGTCGGGCTGGGGTGGATATCGGACGAGCACGGCAATCCGTGCGTACCCGGTGAACTGAAGACAAACGCACCGGCCGTCATCTCACGCGGTCTCGCGGCCGGTAGCCTTGCCGGTGTCGCCCGCGGCTATGCCGACGCGCAAACGGAGAGGAGAAGTGAATCGGACGGCACAACGATACGTACCGTGACGGGAGACATTGACCGTTTCGCACTGGCGAATGCGGTCGCCGATGCGGCACAGGAGGTTGACGTGTGGATCCGCCGCCGCATGGGCCAGAGCTTCGATGCGATCTACGTTCCTCCGGGAATAGAGATCGCCATTCACGTGGAGACGCAGATCAACGTCGATTACGCGGTACAGGGACGTCGGCTCACACACAACATTGATGGGGAGGATGCCGACCATGCGCAGTCGTATGGTGGCCATGATTAGCGCAATGCTGCTGATGACGGGCTGCCAGTCGCTGAAACTCGAATCCCCGCTCCCCAAAGGCGGTCCGACAATCTGGGAGACCATCGCCACCATCGGTCACCGCGCAGACCACCAGCGCGGGCGCATCGAATCCGGACTACCGGGGCGTGAGGACGGGTTGTACGGATATACCCGCGATGCTTACAACGAGCTCGATGTCCGATTCCCGCGCCTGCCGAACCCGACGATCATCATGTATGTGTTTCCGCATCTTTCGAAGGAGGATACACCGGTACCGGGATACTCAACCATGTTTCAGCTGTATGAGCGTCCGCACTATGCGCTGCCCGGGGAATTGAGATGACTACGCGATTCGCACTGTGGGACCGCAAGCGTCCGCTTCTTCGAAGCGAGCAGCAACGTCCGCATATCCACCCCGATCCGGAAGCCGAGCGCGGCCTGATTCAGATGCGCCCCTTCGTCCAGCTGATCAACCCGCGATTCGATCTGGGAAATGACCTGATCGGTTTCCGTGACCTCAACTCAACCGGCCGCCTCTATGAGATTGTCCCACTTCCGTCGGAGGTTTCAGATCCGGAATATCTGATGAAGATTCAGGATGAGCTCTCCGCAACGCTGACCGGCCTCATCCCTGAACGACGGACAGACCCCTGGATTGTCTCGGTCTACGTCTACGACGAACCGCATCTTGGCCGATTGCTCGAAGAGATTACCGCCTACGCGGATAGGCACGCACCGGCAGATGACTATACTGCGCACTGGCTGTCGCAGGTTGACTCACATCTTCGTGACATCGCTTCGGAAGGAGGAATGTTCCGCGCCGAGAACGAGGAGCCCTGGCGCGCACATCGTCGCCATCACCGACTGTGTGTGTGGCGCCGACGACAACCGGGAGAACCTGACGATCCGACCGACAATCTGGACTATGTCTGCCAGCGCATCGAGACGGTATACGCACAGGCAGGCATTCACCTCAGCCGGCTTTCAGCTGCGGATCTCCGTTCCTGGCTGACGGTCTGGTTCGCCCCGGGATTCGACCCATCATCGACCACCGCAACCCTTTCACAGCAGATTCTCAAGCACCGCCGATGGAATCCGAAAATCGCATCGGCCGACATCGCACGATCAGCACTCAACAGTGCCGCACCGACGAGCGATCCGGATGGACAATGGTGGTTCCACAAACGGCCAAGCCGCTTCATCACGGTCGACGAGCTCACCCGCGAGCCTGAAATTGGTCACCTGACCGCCGAACGGCAGCTTGGCAACACCCGTTCGGTATTGCTGGACACCATGCCGCCGGGCACGATCTGGTCGATGACAGTCTGCTTCGAACAGCAGGATGCCGTCGCTGACCACATCCGGAAGATTCGTCACAACTCGGTCGGAGCCGATGCCGCGACAATCCAGATCTCCGCCCTGGCCAACGAGGCACTGACAGCGATGGCCTCGCGGCAGCGGATCTATCCGGTATTCTGTGGTGTCTACACCTCCGCACCCGACCTCGCCGAGCTCGACCGCCGCACAGCGCAGATTCTTGCCATACTCTCAGCGAACGGACTCGCTCCTATCGCGCCGCAGAACGACCCGATCGCCCAGGACAGCTATATCCGCGGGCTGCCGTTCGGATACGATCCGGTCCAGGACAGGCGTTGGTACGCCCGGCGCGCCCGACTGTGGCACTCTGAACACATCGCCCGCGCCATGCCGTTCCTGGGACGGAGCACCGGCACTTCGAACCCTGGTGTTCTCGCGTTCAACCGCGGTGGTGAACCGCTGGTGTTCGACCCGCTTAACCCGGCCGACCGCCGAAAGAACGCACACAGCCTGATTCTCGGTCCGACGGGATCCGGCAAGACTTCGCTCCTGATCTACATGCTGCTCCACATTCTCGCAGTACGGCGTCCAAGGCTGTATCTGATCACGGCTCTGCCGACGTTCGGTATGCTGGCGGACTACTGCGAAGCCCACGGACTTGACGTTGCCCGCCGATCAATCGACGAGTCCGGGACTGTCCAGCTGCCACCGTTCGCCCAGGCCGCGATGCTGTCTGAAACATCGGCTAGAAACCCCGCACTTGACGACGACGATGCATCGCCCCGCGACCTGCTCGGAGAGATGGAAATCATGGCAAAGCTGATGATAACCGGCGGTGACCCGAATGAGGAGAAACGATTGCGCCGCGATGATCTTGATCTGCTCCGCAGCGCCATTCTCCGCGCAGGCAGCCAGACATCGCCAGGTTGCCAGACCATGACCGAAGATGTGGTTGACACTCTCAGAAAGATGGCTGAAGGCGATTCTCCAGGAGCGAATACGTCTCATCGGCGCAGTGCCGCGGAACGGATGGCATCTGCCATGAACCTGTTCTGCACAGGTGCCGATGGTGAGATATTCAACAGGCCGGGGACATCCTGGCCGGATGTCGATGTGACAGTCGTGGAACTCGGTTACTACGCCCGCAAGGGTTACGAAGACCGGCTTGCTGTTGCGGTGACGGGACTGATGTCCGCAATCCAGAACCGGGTCGAAGCTGAGCAGTTCTCGGACCGTCAGACCATTGTTGTCGTCGATGAGGCGCACGTGCTCCTGCAGAACCCTCTGGTATCGCCCTATCTGGCACGCATCGTGTCGACCTGGCGCACATTCGGCGCGTGGCTCTGGATTGCAACACAGAACCTGCGTCAGTTTCCGGAAGACGCGAAACAGCTGCTCGATCAGCCTGAGTGGTGGACACTGCTCGGAGTCGATAAGGATGAGATCGGCCAGATCAACAGATTCAAGCAGCTCACACCCGAGCAGAAATCTATGATCCTGTCCGCTCAACCCGCTCATGGCAGATACACGGAAGGAACCGTCATCAGCGGCAAGCTGCTCAACCTTTTTCGCAACATTCCTCCACCGATCGCCCTGGCCCTGGCGCAGACAGAGAAACATGAAAAAGCAGCCCGCGCCCGTCTATGCGAAGAATTGGGGGTTACCGAACTGGAAGCCGCTGAGCACATCGCCGAGCAGATTCGCAATTCGAGACTGGGACTGTGAGAGTCACGTTCGCGATCCTCCTCCTACTCTCATCAGCGGCCGCGTCATCTGCCGACTGGCCAAAGGTGATCGAGATCTTCATCGACGTACCGGTGAAGGTGAAAGGTGTCAAGGCCGCGAGAGGAAGAGGTGCAGTGGTTGAGATTCTGGATGTTTCAGCGGCAACGCAACTCGAGTTCCGACTCAGTCGGAACCTGCCGTCTGCACAGGGTGCCGCCATACGTCAGGGAAGAAAGAGACTTCGAAGCGTAACAGCGAAGGAGAAATCGGAAGTGCTGGATGGCGTGAGGGCGAGATACAGGGCTGAAGGATACGGCATAGATGTATATCCGTCGATAGTGATCGACGGCAGGTACATAGTCAGCAACACCACCTCGATTGCAGATGCTGTCCACCACTGGAGGAGATTCAACGGGCAATGAGCGCAAGACACACCGTGATCGTATTCCTGTTGTCAGTTGCAGCCGCGCTGTCCCCTGCCCGCTCGGCGGACTTTGACACATTTCTCCTGCAGTCAGCATCACTCAGCGCCGATTGTCTGGACTGGAAGATCAATGGTGTCTGCGTGTTTCTCCGGTGCGGGCTGTTCGGTTGCCGTATCGTGGTCACACCCAGGATATCCCACCGTCTTCCGGACCTTGTCGTGCAGTCCTACGGGAACACCGGTGAGGCGCCCTGGATCGAATGGCAGCCGACAATCCAGCAAAGGCTGGCCCAGGCTCCGGTACCGCCGATATCCGCAGGAGAGGCAACGCTGGCAGGAGGTTCCGGCAGCGGTACGGGGCCTCACAGATTCACCGACACGCTGCAGTTCTTCGAGACCGATGTGGCAGGCAATCCGGCGGCCGCCACAATGTCGACCATCAAGTTTCTGTGCCGCACGGACGTCACACCGATGCGGCCTTACTACGTGTCGGTAAGCGACGCTCCTGTATGGCGCGGCTGGGATGCGGAACTCGAGCAGACTCGCTCCGAATCCGTCACTCCCGGACTCAGAGAGATCGGCACGGCTGATGGCAACTGGGGATCCGTTTACCCCAGACTAGGATTCCTGCTGCAGGCAGATGCGGCGCGCGCGGCCGCGGTGACTTCCGCCAGGGCGATAGATATCGTAGTCAGTGATCCGGCTGGCAGGACGGTGATCCCGTACCGAGCCGCCGAATCGGTACGTCATGTACTACGCGGCGACCCGAAAGCGACGAATTCGTCGGACTGCACCGACTCCGGCGGTGAGTGGGAAGTATTCAAAGGCGACGGTGAGTGCAAGGCTCGGACATGGAGACAGTGGCGTGCCGCTCCAACCGATTCCTCGCAGAACTGGCAGCTGGTCACGCCGGAAACGGACAGCCAATGCCGCTCATTCGGCGGCTCCAGATCGCCCTGCAACGTCGCAACAGACGGCAAGTATTCGTGGCAGTTCTGGGTACGCTACCAGTGTTGCATGTCAAAGGGGTCTTTCCTGGGGGTTTTCTGAGATGGTTGCAAGAAAAATGACCGAGGAAAAAATCGCCCTGGCGCGCAAATTGATCGCTGCCGGCGAGCTGACCAACCGTCAGATCGCAAAAAGACTCGGTGTGAGCGAGACCACATTCTACGAACGCCTGAAGTCACCTCGACGAAATATCCAGGGACGCACGCGCGTGGCTCCCCGGTGGCTGAAAGCGGCGGAATGTCTTGTGGCGGAAAACGTGCTTTCAATGAAAGAGATCGCGAAGAGGATGAACGTCACCGCGGCAACCCTACGCTACCATTTTCCACCGGCGCGATGCCAACAGCTAAGAGGAGAGGACCCGCAATGATCCGGACAGTTACAATCACATTGGCTCTACTGGCGGTTACGACAACCGCCTCAACGCAGTACTTCGAGGACCCCTACCTGTACTACTCGGTGGGCGGCGGCAAGGCGACCACCCGTACCCATGTCTCCCCAGATATCCGATTCAACTTCAACACTCCAGGCAGCGGATTCGCCTGCGGCAACTTCAATCCGAGACTCGATGTCCAGTCGATGCTGGGCGGGATCGGGAACTCCATCGCCGATCTAGGATCGCTACAGAACATCGCCACCGGCGCACTGCCCGGACAGATCCTCTGTCGTGCAAAGCCGTCTATGTGTCAGCTGCTGCAGCATTACTCCGTCCGGGCTGAGGACTCCTGGCGGTTTTCAGTCGACTCGTGTGAGCTGATGCAGCGAAGTGCGTCGACAGGTTCGAACACAGCGCAGGACTGGCTTGCCCTGCGACGAGCGCAGGAGTGGCGGCGTCAGCAGGCTGCCGGTGTGGATGCCGCTACAGCGCACCGCGAGGTGAGCGATCAGTCCGATCCATGCGTCACCTGGGTGGAGGGCATCGAGGCCGGTTGCCCCGGCAAACCACCGGTCAGACCGGTTCGGGACACAGTCCGCGCAGGATGGTGTGCCGCAAACAGCGAGCGCGCTGACTGCAGCAGCGGCAGTCGGGCAGCGGAGCTCAACGCTGTGTGGAACTCACCGGCTGCTGCCGCAGACTATGCCGCCGATATTGTCGGGGATTCCGAAATTGTCTCGGGCGGCACACCCGGCAGTCACACGGCTTCCGGACTTCACCCGAAGATTGAGGAGGAGAAGCGGACTGTTCTGCAGACCCTGAATACGGTCCTCGCTTCTGGCCGATATCCGACTGTGACCCAGGCGGAACAGCTGAGCTCACCGGCAGTCATTGTCAACCACCATCTCATCAACGCCTTGCGGGAGATTGACGAACACGGAATCTACGCAGAACGCCTGGCAGAGGAGATCGCTCTCGCAAGGGTGGTCGACAAGGCACTGCTTGCACGCCGGCTGCTGCTGACCGGCTCGTCAGAACCTAACATCCAGGCTGCCGGCCCGGCCAACGAGGCAGTTACCGACGCAGTGCGGCGCCTTGAGGACGAGATAGACCGGAGTCTGTTCGACTTTCAGACCCGACGTGCCCTGGTTACATCGACATCAATCGAGCTGCTGAGAGCGCATCGTCGGTTCCGATATCCAACCGCCGTACCCGGACAGGCCGGCACGGCCGTCCCGCCGAGATAGGGAGTCGAATTCCATGCAGACCAGTTCATTCATGGAATTGACGATGACCGTGCTTGGCTGGCAGATCAGCAATCGCCTGGCGGAACTCATCGTCGCCAGCGGTGTCATCTATCTACCCCTGCTCTTCCTGGTCTGGCGCAACTGGTCCCAGCCGGCCCGTTCACAGGAAGCCAAGGCCGCAGCACCTGTCTCGATGCGGCGCATGGAGCAGGATGTGGCAGTGGTCTTCGTCGCAATCATCCTCGCTTTTCTGCCGGCAGTCACCATCAACACCAGTGATGTGGAATATTCAGTCGGAGGCAATCTCAAGGCAACGGGTACATCCGGCAACCTTCCCTACAAGATCACCGACCAGACAGACATCAAGGTGCCTGTAATCTGGTGGCTGGTGCACCAGGCATCAAGCGGGTTCACGTCCATGTTCGTGTCAGCGGTACACGCATTCAGGAATCCGAGCAATGTGCGGGCACTGTCACTGGCACTGGACTACACGAAGTTTGACAATCCGAACCTGACCGCCGAACTGCGGCAGTTCGATCTCGACTGCTATCTGCCGGCACTGTCGCTCGCAGAAAGGACTCCCGGCTCCAAACAACCGGAGTGGCGCGGCGATATGGATGTGCTTCTGGACTCTAAATACTACCCCGCGCTCTACGCGACCCGGAGAGTTCCATCATGGAATCCTCCGTATGACTTCACTCCGGGCAGAGAGGGACCGCGCTGTGACGAATGGTGGGAGGACAGCCAGGTTGGATTGCTGGACCGTCTGCACAGTCATATCGAGTCCCGAACCTCGAAAGAAGACGATTATGGATTCCTCGTGCTTTTCGGTAACGCGACCCAGGCGCGGACTGACGAGTCGGTGCGCAAGTTCCTTTCCAGCAAACCACCGCCGAACATTCCGACCTCGACAGCCGACGCGGACGACACGGATGCGTTTTCGCTGTGGGCGAATCTGGCCGCCATCGGCTCAGTGTTCGCCTATCCTCTTGTCAAGACTTCGATGTATCTTGTCGTCTCCGGACTCCCAATGTTGCAGGCCCTGGTGCTGCTGTGCATATATCTTGCACTCCCGATCGCCGTGCCGTTCGCGGCCCTGCGGCCGGGCCTGATCGTGTTCTTCACCGCCGCGATCTTTGCGGTGAAGTTCATGACCGCCCTATGGGCGCTTGCGCAGTTCATCGACGAATCACTGATCTCATTCATGTACGGCGACGGCACCGGTGCGGGACTTCAGGTGGGATCGGGAACCACAACAGACATACTGCTATCGCTCATCACATCAATCACGTATCTGGGGTTTCCGCTGGTATGGCTTTGGCTCATGGCAAGCTTTACGAACTCGACGGTTCAGGGTGTCAACACACTGTTCGCATATTCCGCGGGCAGACTCGAATCCGCCGGTGCCCAAGGCGTGTCAGCCGCCAAATCCGGAGCGTCGGCTGCGATCGGCGGATTGACGAAACCGAATAAATGAGACTGCAGAAAGTACGAAGTGCGAAGCGGCTTCTTGATCCGCATAAGGCACTCGTCATGACTTGTGAGTCCATCGCCGATCTGGATCCGCTCTATTGGGACGCGCTTTATCTGCCTGTAATCGAGGCGACCGCCGAATACTACCAGACCCTGAGCCCGAACCGGACAGCGACATTGCTGGAAACAGCGCTGTACAGGGCCAGAGATACCCTGCGGCGGCTACAGGACATCGATGGAGACTTGGTGTCGCCGATCCGTAAGTTCAGTTGCTTCTCGTGCGCGCTGCTGCTGGAAGCCGCAGTGCCGGCACAGCTGGAGGTCGAAGTCGACTGTGATCCGGACAAGGTGATCTGGAATCCGGCGATCAACTCCCGGATCGCGGACGTGGGACAGTTCTACGTGCAACGTCGGGCATCACTTACGATCAGCACGGATTCGTCTCTGTGCCCTATACTTGCCTTGCCGATGCTTCCAGCGAAAGCGAAAAACTGGCTGATGGGCGACCTCAAGGAATTTCGGAACTGGACAGCAACTCTTGCGGGCAGCGACAGGACGCCGATAGCACAGATCATCGGACGCAAGCAGCAATCCGTTCAGGGATATCGAACACCGAAAGACAGGATCCGTCCGTTTATCGATCACCTTCGAAGCCAGATCGCCGCTCGGCGGATCAACCGACCCGAATCCGCACTGCACGTCGTCATGGAGGGACTGTTCCTGGCAATACCTGTGGCATTCACTGACTACGACGCGTGCGGCTGGCAGTCCACCCGGACCGACCTGCTCGCCGCCGATGTGGTGGTACCGCCGGCAGAAGGCAATCTGTGGGTCTACCGCGAATCGATTGCCAACCGGAATCAGAGAACACTGCAGGGCCTTGTGCTGGACTGCAGCCGTATCGGTCTGGATGTGAGTGCACGAGTCAACCCGCGACTTTTTTTGGTTACCGTCACATGATCCGGATGTTTTCGACTGTTCGAAATCAACGGCAATCCGGGTGCTGACAGGCCGAAATCGTCATTATTGGCGACATTTCCTGGTTTGGCCGAAAAAACGGCACTGTAGGAAGCCGCTCCTGCAACGATAGCGGCTAAGCCCTTACTGCACCATTCGGAGAAAAAACGTGTCGCACAGGCGTTCTGACGGCGCCTGAAGCGGCAGTTGACCGTCACAACAATACCAAAACAGCCGGATATCGGCGATTTTATTTGTGCCAGGTCCTGGCAAAAATCAGTCGAATCCAATCCGGTAAAATCACGAATTCGCTGAATTCGGAGTTTGATGCTAAATTAGACGACTACAGCAACCCACCACCACTGGCCACAACCAAGCTCGAATATCACACTCGCCCGACGACAATCTCTACAAATTTTCCTCGATACGTTTTTCCAGCTCGTCAAGCCGGTTTTCCGGCCCATCAAGTCTGCAATCAATTTCGCCAATTCTCTTCGCGATTCATTTGCCCAAATCCTAATAAATATGTACCCGGTAACAGGAAAAATCCCCAAGCGGAATGACGATAGACACTGGAACTTTACTGGTTAAAAGGGGGTGAGAATTAACAGACCATTACAGCATTGAATGGCCATTAAGTTACTCAAGCGGAGCTTGTAAACAGCGGATTCACTCGTCGAGGCGAAATGTCCGTCACTGATTCAAAACCATGAAATTCAATGTCCTCTTCCAGCGAATCGAACAAGCCGGCATCCTCGATTTTCTTGTCTTCCGGCAGAAGCCAATCCGAATTTGTTTTAAGTGGAGCTGGCAAGGAACCGTTGGCTTGGCCATAAGTAGCGTAAAACCCCAGAATCCTGCGCACCGACGGCGTTATCGAACTGTCGGTTATTAAGTACTTGTATCTTGATGGCTTTAGGCCACGCTGTCGAGAATCACCACACAGGGCGTGAAGCAATTCTTCCCTTTCTATTTCGGACAGCTTTCTGAAATTTGCTGTGAATTCGGCAAGCATAGGTTGACCAGGGCCGCTAAAAAAGTGTTCTCTAAAGAAAATAAACTGATGGGGAAGCCACAGCAGGTTCAAAAACTGGGCCATCGTTTTTCCGAATGCATGACCAAAAAAAACTGGATTTCCTGTTACGACTCCGCGAGTCGCTTGCAGGATAATCTGAAACGAACGCAAGAAATACCGATTCCAGTTTCGGCCTACGAAAGAACGGTCTTTAAGCGTTACTGGCTGATAGCGCATAGGAAAGGACCAGATTCGTATACCCAACTCTTGATTCAATTCAATGTTCATTAGAAGACGCTTATAAAGGTCCTCCGGTGAGTCGTGAAAATTGTAAAGCATGTAGTTCGAAAGGTTGCGAATACCGTGGTCTGTGGCACTTCTGATCGATATCTCGTACTGTTTTCGAACTCCCCAGTGGTCGAAAGCGATCCGAAGTGGATCAATGCATATCGTAGACAACTGACTCATTAGATGTGGTAGCTTGCACAGCAACCTAGAGTCGACACCTTGGTTAAAGTCAACCCGTCTTTTAATCTGTCTGCCATTTCGGCCCAATTTAGCATCGCGTGTAAATCCTAAATCTCGGATTTCTGCCATAATCTCGTTGAATTTCGGTGCAGCGGTGACATTATTGTCCATCAGCACAAGGTCTTTCTTAGGGCCGTACAACTCATCAATCGAGTTTACCAATTGTGCGAGGGGCGGCATGTCTCGTTGGGCACCTTCCAACTTGGGGACACCGCAGAACGAGCATTTTCTAATACAACCTCGTGACGCATATCCGAAATACGCGTCGTGAACAGGATACCGATAGTCAATATCGTTCAGAATCGCATAGTTCGGTGTCCTCTCGTCAATAGGTTGCAGTGTTTTATCGTTTCTTCCAAAATCATGGTAGCCAAGTTTCAGCGAAATAGCTGGGGGCTCCTTAAGAATACCTGAAATAAAACGTATTCCTTCCCATCGCTTGATTGCTTCGAATTGATCCGTCATTAAAGAGGCTGCGATTCCGCCGACAAAAATCTTATTCTTTGAAGCAAGTTCACAGGCCCGGTCTATGCAGTCGGCGGTTCTTTTCCACTCGAACGAGAACAGAGTCGTAATATAGATTCTGTCCCAGTTGAATTTTACAAGTTTAGGGTCGTCAGGGCCTTTAGCGAATATGATGTTGTGGTTTCTGTTCTGTTGTCGATGATATTGTGCGAGTTTCATGAGCCCCAAAGGCGGATACTTGTTACTATATCCGGGTTCCAAAAGGAGAATGTTTCTTTTCCGCATGCTCGCTCCAGTTCATAATTTTCAAATATAACAACAATTCGCGTGAAAAAGCGACCGAGCCTTAGGAATTGTCGGAGGGGGCGTTGTTTTTCCAAGGAGCGTTAGTCAGATGCTCATATAACTGTTCAATTAAATCAAGTAGAAACTCGTCAAGGATCTCCATGTTGTTTTTCAATGCACTACCGTCTTCTCCGACACCAATTGACGAGTGCTTGTTCATATTTCCATCCTCCAAAATGCGTCGAAGGGCTCTACTCATGTCTCTATATTGATTGGGTTTAGAACTTTTGTAGTTGTTCGACAACGTCTGCGTAAGGTAGTCCCAAGCTTTCTGGTTTTGATTGTTTTTAAGCGCAAAGCCGAGAGTTTCCCACAACGCCCACGTGCCTATATAGCCCAGACACGGATGCTGTTCGATTGATATTGTGCATAGGCTGTTATACAGCTGTCCAATTTTGCGGGCGGAAGCATGCGAATTTCTACCGTCTTCATTCAGTCTATCTAGAATTTTTTTCACTTCGGCATTCTCCGGAATACCTCTGTTGCTAGTCCCTGTGCCCGTTCGTCCTCCTGCACTATCGTCTCCCTCTTGATCATCGCTCGATTCAGTTTCGCCTGAACTGGCTGATCCTTGGTGCTCTTTTTCCTTTTTCTCCACCTCAATTTCTAAAGTGATTAGTTCACGGTTCAATTTTTCAAGAATTTCATCGATACGAGATTTCGAATCTTGCTCCAGCGGTTTATTCAGCCTGTTTCTAAGTTTTGTAGCTTTGTCTCTTAGGTCAGATATATCTTCCCGGGTTGGCGATTTTTCGACATCACTGAGCTGGCTTTCTATTTTGTCGCACTCTTCAAGAGCAATCGAGTTTTCCTGATAAGTGTTCGCCACTTTCTCATACTTCTCAGCAATTTTTTTCAATCGCTTTTTGAATTCTGGTAAATACTGCGTATGCGCCAAGTCGCTACGAGCGGTGTTCGCTTTTAAGTGGTGCGACAAAATTACGATTTCTCCGATGTAACGGTTGGCGAACTTCCCGCCACTCTGAAAATATGGTTGCACTGTTTCGGCGTTGCCAATCGTGAAACCTTTCTGCTTCATAGTGAAGCCTCGATGTAGGCGTTTTGGAAACACTCGGCGCTCTTTATTGAGACATCCCCATACCAGCGCAAAAGTCGTATCTTTACCATCGATGGGTAGCGAGATAATTTCAAATTGTGGTTCTAACGCCGTCCCCCTGTCGATTTGGTATGGGCTGAATAGTGTTTCTCTGCATCCATCTATTGTCAGATGAATCGGTACCGAGCGATAAACGGAGCCCGTAGCTTTACAAATTTGATCGATCTCCGCATTGACCTTATTTGTGTAACAAAATTTTTGCGAATCGAATGAAAGAGGCATGGTTTTGGTCAAATATGTCGACAACTCTTTCCTTTTGTAGGATTCCCTTAAATGCTCTCGAATTCCTTGCAGTATCACCTGCGTGCCGTCACCGCCCATGGTTTCGTCATGAAATTTGAAATTCTCGACAAATTCCACGCTCGCCGATTCGTTGATCACATCTGGTATGTTATTCGCCTCATTAATCAAATTACGCATATGTTTGAAATCCACTAGTAGCTTAGCGCAGCCGCCGTGCTTTTTGCTATTGATAATCAACTTCTGCGATATGAACAGTCCGCTATAAATTCCAATTCCTTTGTATCCAACGTCTTTCTCAGGGTCTTTGTCCGAAATTGCGATTCGCAACAGTCGCCACATATCGGAACTATCCATCCCTTCGCCGTTGTTTTCAATGATGATTGAATCATTTGAAATATGAAGAGCGACATCAGTTGCGCCTGCATCCACGGCGTTCTGAACGTATTCCCGAATAGGGTCACATGCGTTGGGATAGAGTCCCTCCGCCATGTACGAAATAATTTTAGGTCCTATGTGTTCGGACTCGAATTTCTCAAATTCTCGGTCTGTATTCATTGTCCATACGTTTTACGAATAGTCTTATAAACAGGAGAACAAGTAAAGTGATATTGTATACATTCTTCATACTTGATTGATGCGATTGATAAAAAAAACAAATATACGGTCCTATAGATGTAGTCCGAGTGATCTGTAGAATCACATAGAGAATAGATTAGAGGACAAACGGAAATGTCGAATATGCTTCTGTCTTGCACAGATTTGATTGGACACGAGATGCTGGAGTGTCACATGCACCATATCGTGCTGGCGAGGTCTCGGACTTGGACTGGACCGGGCTGCGGATTCTGTGCTACGACATGAGGCTACAGAGCCATCTGCAACCGTCTTGTCTTAGTTGGCGGCCTTGGGGAAGTTGTGCCCAAATGGGCAGAATCGAGAGCATTGAGGTCCGGAAGTGTGGGAATTTTGAAAAATCAGGATCGGACACTTAGGGACACTCAAAATCATTCCACGTATCTCAAACGGCTTAGGCGCGTCTTGATAGTAGTAGGTTCACAATCCACTGCCACTCGCAGTCACCGTGCTCCATAGTCCCATACCAACCGCACCAACCGCTAGTCCAACTCCAAATGGTTTTTCCGCCCGACTAGGGTAAATAGCAAGAGTGAATATCGCCGCACCTACAACCAGGAATGGTAACGCGTACCACCCATACCAAGCACCGACCGCTCCAAGCAGCTTGGCATCACCCATACCAATCCCACTGCAACCGCGAATCAAAACACCCGCATCGTGCATCAGCCTGATAGCGAGATAACCGCCAACCGCACCGGTCACAGCATCTGGAAGAGGAACAATGAGTGAATTCAAATTGACCAGCAATCCCACAAGGCAGAGCGGGATAACAATCACATCTGGCAGTCGATTGGTACGGTGGTCGCAAACAGCAAGTGTTACCAGCACGGTAAATAATCCGACGTGAAGCAGGGTTTTCGTGTAAATCATGGTATTAGGGTTCCAACAAACTTGTAAGAGTTTCCGGAGTCAGCTACTCCTTCGGAGCCTTAAAATAATCACAGAGCCGGGATGGCCACGAGGTAATTATCATGAACTTTTGTGAATATTCAAATGATTTTCTAGGCTATGTAGAATGTAGGTTGAAAGCCAGCACGATCAGACAATACAGGTATGTAATTCAGAAATATCTGATTCCAGAATTTGGCCAATGTGAGATCCATGAGATCACACGAGCAGCGGTAGTGATGCTTCACAATCAAATGCGCGACACACCCTTTCTTGCAAATCGGACACTCGCAGTTGGTCGCCGAATGTACAACTATGCAGCGCTGATTGGCGAGGTCGAAAAGCACCCAAATCCGTTCTCTGGTGTAGCTTTCTACAAAGAACACATGCGAGACCGACATCTGAGTCCACACGAGTATAAATGTCTGCACCGGACATTAGGGGAGATGGAGAAAGAAAATCTCGTATCAGAATATGCTCTCGCAGGAATTCGATTTCTAATACTGACCGGTTGCCGAGCTTCTGAAGCACAAAATTTGATGTGGAATGAAGTAGACCTCGACCAGCGGCTAATTTTTCTGTCGGACAGCAAGACTGGGCCCAGAACACTCGATCTACCCGAAGAAGTTGTGAAGATTCTGAGCAGTTTGACCAGAACATGCGACAGAGTATTCCCAGGACGATACTGCATGAAAATAAAACTCTGGTCGGTCTGGACCGAAGTTCGAAAACGTGCTGGAATTGAAGACGTTCGGCTGCATGACTTAAGACACTCCTACGCGACAACTGCCGTCAACGAACAGATCCCGCTACCTGTTATCGCCAGATTGCTCGGTCACTCCAAAGTGTGGACAACCACACGTTATCTTCACGCATCCAGAGCACAGACAGCTGTTGCCGCTGGAAAACTGGCAAACGTCATATCAAATAGTTGAAAGTGTCGAACACAAGAAAAGGGGCATAATCACCCCTTTTCCCTTTTTCAATGCGGAGACAATTTAGCAATATAATATCAGCAATCTTGCCAACTTATCTTCAAACAAATTTTCAGAGATTCTCAGATGGATTAGCACACAACATCGTGATTAAGAGTCAACTGCTCTGCCAACTGAGCTAACGGCCCATTGACCAACCATCTGCTATGCATAAACCCATCGGTTATAGCAGATATCCAGCACCCGTCGACCCATATGGTAATCGCGGAAAATTATGCTGGTACTGCCAGCAACATTATTTTACAATTGAAGAATGAATGAAATGGGAATTTGATTGCTTTCCTCGGAGTCATTCGAACCAGTTCGCGTAATAGTAAGGTGAAATATATAAATTTTGTCATTGTTTCGGATTTGGTAGACAATATATGTTTCAGCAAAATTCGCATCTGAACGCGTAAGCCCGGACAAACCTCAACATTGCGATTTGAATGTATGAGTTAAAGAAGCCTCCTGGAGTAAACATTCCGATATTCAGTTCAGAACTGCTATTTTATTAGTCGGAGGTAAAGTGATGAAAACAATTTCGACCTTGGTCAAATCCAGAGGTATGGTCTGGACGGTGACTCCGGAGAATACAGTTCTGGAAGCACTGCACGTACTGGCCGAACGAAATATAGGCGTTGTTCCAGTCATCAGCGATGGCGCGCTGGTTGGCATTTTCAGCGAAAGAGATTATGCCCGTAGAGTCATCCTGCGGGGATTGACTTCAAAAGACACTCAGATCGCAGAAGTGATGACAAAAAATGTCCAGACCGTCGGACCTGACGACAATATTGAAGACTGCATGAAAATAGTTGTCAGCAAGGGTTTCCGACATCTTCCAATCGTTGAAGATGGTGAACTCATAGGAGTTGTATCTGCCAATGACCTATTGGCTGAGGTGATTCGAAGCCGGGAGATGCAGATGGCGAATCTTGAGAACCTGCTCTCGGGAGCTGGAGAAGTCACCTGATCGACACTGTCTTGCGTCTGTAAATCCTCCTGACAATATAAAGCGAGGACGCGGAATGCTTGGATTCAGCGACACCGTCGCACGCAGGCGGGATTTCCGCATGCATAATCCGCGACGTATTCTGACTGTGTTCGCTGTAATGGTTTGTGCCTTCAATACCGCGACGGCTCAGAATGCAACGCTATCCGATATTCCATCTTTAATTGATCCATTACCCGCACCGGGCTTTGCCGGCGGGTCATGGCTCAACAATCCGACTGCAGATGAAGAATTTCTCAGCGGTAAGGTCGTGCTGGTAAATTTCTGGGCAACCTGGTGTCCACCGTGTATCAAGGAACTTCCATCCATTCAGAAATTGTGGACATCGCTGGATCGGGAAGATTTTGAGGTTGTCGCCGTCAATGTCGGCGAAAAACAGACGACTGTAGAGCATTTCCTCGATAACTTTAATCCGAATCTGGAATTTGCAATCATATTGGACACCAACCTAGAAGTCTACAAAAATTGGGGTGTCCGTCCTGTTCCGACAACATACATCGTAGATCGTGAGAACAATCGGCGATATAGAGGTCTCGGTGAATTTGATTTTGATTCGGCGAAAATCAGATCGCTTATCCAGCAACTGATTCAGGAAAGTTTCAATTCCAGGTGAACCATGTCGCTGCCAGAACGCTATCGCCCTAAAGTTATTGTCACCAAAATCGGACTCGACGGGCATGACCGTGGAAGCCGAATCGTTGCCACCATGCTGCGAGACTCGGGTATGGAAGTCGTATACACGCCACCATGGCAATCCATCTCCGACGTGGTGAGACTCGCGGAGGAGGAAGATGCTGACGTCATTGGTATCAGTAGTTTGGCGACCGACCACCTTCTGATACCAGACTTGCTTGACGCACTCCGAAAGTCCGACTTGGAACATATCGGAGTCATTGTCGGTGGTATCATTCCCGAGGAGGATGAATTGGAACTGCTAAAGTTGGGTGTGAGCCGGGTTTTCCATCCGGGAAGCGCTCTTGCAGAAATTTCGAGTTATGTGCGATCACTAGCGATCGAGGTACGGGCCGAAAGCATGAAGAAATGGGAGAGTCAGAATCATGAAGAACGCTAAGGTCGTCGATCTTCGCCAAGACACACCGGAAGATCTCTGGAAGCGGGAGTACAGACTCCAGCTGCCTGAAGAGAAACCGATCCACAATCGTTCTGGAATCGAGATAAAACCGCTTTACACACCAGCAGACTGGGACAACAGCCAGTACGAGGAGAAACTAGGCTATCCGGGGCAATTGCCCATGACGCGCGGAATTTACTCAACAATGCACCGAGGGAAAGTCTGGAGTCAACGCCAGCTGATTGGGTTTGGGACACCCGAAGACTACAACCAAAGACTCCGAAAACTCTTGGATGCTGGTAACACAGCAATCAGTCTGATTCCCTGCAATTCAGTTTATCGCGGCTATGACATTGACGAAGTCGATCCAAAATTGCTTGGCACCTGTGGTGTGATGGTCAACACAGTCGATGACATGGACAGATGCTTTCGAGACGTGGAAATCCAATCGCTGTCCACGGCCATGAACGATCCCTTGCCGTTTACCCTGCTTGCCCTTGTGCTGGCTGTTGCCAGAAGACGGGGTGTCGACTGGACTCACGTTTCAGGAACATCCAACCAGAGCGACTACATTTCGCACTACGTTGCCAATCACATGTTTTTCCGGCTCAGTCTTGAAGGGTCACGCAGAGTTTTGGTCGATCACATTGCTTTCTGTCAGGAACATGTCCCGCACTGGAACCCGCTGTCAATTGTCGGGCAACACATGCAACAGGCCGGAGCGACACCCGCGGAAGCAATGGCATTTACGCTGGCTACTGGTATTCAGTATGCGGAAGACTGTATTGCCCGCGGAATGGATCCAAATAAATTTCTGGAACGATTTACATTTTTCTTTGATATCTCAATGAGCTTCTTTGAGGAAATCGCCAAATGTCGTGCTGGACGGCGGATCTGGCAAAATATCGTCCGCGAGCGGTTTGGCACCCAAAACCCGAAAGTCTGGCGTTTCAAGTTTCACGGACAGACATCCGGGGTCGACCTCACTCGTCAGGAGCCTCTCAACAATATCGCAAGGGTTACCGTTCAAGCAATGGCAGGGGTATTTACCGGCCTGCAATCATTACACACCGACTCTTACGATGAGGTGTTGAGCGCACCGACCGAGGAAGCGGCCCGAATTGCGGTTGCAACACAAAACATCATCCGAGAGGAAGCACACTGTTCGGACGTGATCGATCCACTTGCTGGTTCATACTACGTGGAGTCTCTTACCGATCAGATGGAAGAAAAAATCCTGGGCATCGTCGCAAAGATTGATGACGCAGGTGGTATGTTCAAAGCTGTCGAAAAAGGAATGATCCAAAACTGGATTGGACACTCGGCAATGAAGTTTCAGGATTCGATCGAAAGTGGACAGCAGACTATTGTCGGAGTTAACAAATACACACTAGATGACGAAAGTATATCCGCAAAGCCACTTGAACGTCCTGGTGCAACAAAGGTTCAGAATCAACTTGACACACTCAAACGATACAAAGCCAATCGCAACCGGTCCGGCTACAACCGCGCGATCAGTAGACTCCAACAAGCGGCGCAAGATGAAACACAAAATGTTTACGGGGCGATCGTAGAAGCCATATGCGGCGGTGTCACGCACGGCGAGGTTGTCCATCAAATCCGTCAGGAACTGGGATTCGGTCAACCTCAAACCACAATATGAGCCACACCACCAGAACTGGAAGTCAGACCAGTACAAACTCGGTTCTAGAAAAACTGCACGCAGGAGGCAGAAAATCGCTGGCTAGAGCGATTACGATCGTTGAGAACAATCTGGAAGGCCGGAATGAAATTCTCAAGGCGATCAGCGAAAATATCGGTAACGCACATGTTGTCGGCGTTACAGGTCCGCCTGGTGTTGGCAAATCAACGTTGATTGACGCCTGCATACCCAAGATTCGCAAACTCGGCAGTACAGTTGCAGTGCTCGCTGTCGACCCCAGCAGTCATATCAGTGGCGGTGCGATTCTGGGAGACCGCGTTCGAATGGCTCAGCATGGGCAGGATGATGGTGTATTCATTCGTTCGGTTGCCGCTCGCGGCCACCTTGGCGGGCTCTCCACAACAGCACTGAACATCATCAATCTTTTTGATGCCACAGCCTGGAATACGATTATTGTTGAAACTGTCGGTACAGGCCAGTCAGAAATCGAGATATCAGAACTGGCGGATACAATCATAGTGGTTGAATCTCCGGGACGCGGTGATGAAATTCAGGCAATCAAAGCCGGGATGTTGGAAATTGCGGATATTGTGGTGGTCAACAAGTCCGACATGCCCGACGCCGATTCAACTATGAGTGATCTGAGACAGGCGATAGCGTTGCGTCATGCGTCCAAATCGCCACTGTTGCTGAAAACAATCGCGTCTTCTGGCGAGGGGATTTCTGAACTGATCGATGGTGTACGTCGGATGAGTGACAAGCAGAATCAATCCGATCGCTTGAATTCAAAACTCGGAAAAATGCACAAACTTGTGGCACGGAATCTTGGCGAATCAGTAGAGCAAGAACTTCTGAACTCCGATGACGAAGCAATCTCGCAGTTGATTCGACGCATATTCGTCGGCGAAATCGACACCGATCGGATTGCTCAGGAAATCAAGGCCTACGTCGGCCGATATTCCAAATTCCCCAGTGAATGAGAAAAAGACGATTTCACCTTCATTCGCCGCAAACAGATTCCGAGTTCACTTGCGGTCAAAAATTCGTTCGCCTGACTCGTTGATAATCTGTTTTGCCTTGAACACCGAATGTTCGCACGCAACTTCAAAATCAGTATGTGTGTCGGCTCGAATGAAATAGTGTTCTCGAAGTTCGCCGGAACTATCGGGTTTGTAGATATAACCCGCAGTATTGTAAGAACCCTGTTGCTTGTGAGGGGCTGGTTTTATCTTGTACCCTTCGTAGTCTTCAAGTTCGGGTTCGGGTGTGGATTGCGTCTCCCCTTTGCCCAGTATTCGACTCAATAATCCCATAATCACTTTCCGCCGGATGCGAGATTCCTGCTTAATTCGGATTCTAAGTGATTATATATCATACCTCTAAATGTGCGTAAGTCGAACTGGATCTCGCCAGCAATTCTCATTATGTGATTCTGTTCATGTTGGACGCACTCCGAGCGGTGAAAGAAAAAAGACTGATGGCTGGAACGTGCGGTTGCGGCGGTTCCGGGCCGTCTGTCCTAAGGCGGTGCGCGCGGACGACGCGGATGGATGATGCTGTCGAGCAGGTCGTGCCAGCCGGTGTAGCAGTTGTACTCGTTGAGCACGGACAGGGTGTTGAAGAAACGGTATCGGGTGGAGATGCGGTCGCGGGCCTGTCGCCACCGCGTGCAGATCCGGTCGCACACGGTATGGAAGCCGAACGCGATCAGGTTCAAGGTCAGCAGCAGGTTGGACAGTCCGTCGGTGCCGTGTCCGAAGTTGTGCTCCATGTGATAGCCGTTGTTTTTCAATATGTTGAACGACTCGTTCTCGATCTTCCAGCGTGCCCGGGCGGCGTTGGCCAGCGCCTCGATGTTGTCCGCGGTGGGCTCGATGGAGGTGATGAAGCTGTTCTCATAGGTGGTTTTCCCGCGGTACTGTATCTGCATCGAGAGCCAGTACACCTGCAGTGCGTCAGCGGTGTCGCGGATCGGCAACGGCCACCGGCACCAGCGGTAGGTTCGGGTTTCGCGTCCGGCACCTTTCTGTCGTCGGGGACGGGTGACCCGGCTGTTCAGCTGCAGTCCGTCGAGGAAGCTGTAGAGCGTCTCATGGGAGGAGGGTTTGGCAGTGAACAGGAAATCACAGCCGGCCTCGACGATTCTGTGGCAGATCGGGTGATGGGCGAGAAGGTCATCGGCAAGGATGACCGGTCTCAGATGTCGGTAGTGTGGCAGATGATGTTCGATCCAGCGGTGGGCGGCCTTGGTCTCACAGTCCTGTTTGTCATCGCCGTCCTGCGGCGTGATGAACTCCGGACGCAGCGGCACCACCTGGTTGTGGCCGTCGGCGACCAGAGTGGCACACAGTACCGAATGATGATACGAGACGGTGTCGGATTTCTCATGGTATGTGGTGGAGCACTGCGGACACCGGATCCTGTTCGAGTGATGGAACTGCGAGCCGTCCAGGGCGATGAGGATGCGGTCATCGAGCCGGGTGAAGTCGCCAAGTGCCTGATATTCAACCAGTTTTCCCAGTGCCATGTCGAACGCCGGATACAGCAGCCGGCAGTCGATGTGGTCGAGTTTGTCTCGGATGTGGTTGTCGGTGGGAATGCGTGCGACACCGAACAGCGTGTGGCAGGCATGACGGTTGGGCGCCTCCAGGAATCGGCGCTGGTGGTCCAGGAACGAGGGACACTGCATGAAGAATGCGCTGAAAGCCGCCATCGCGATATCGGCGAACCGGAACTGGCTGTTGTTGCCGGTACGGGGGTCGGGCAGGGTCTCGAAGATGGCCCGCAGCTCATCGATCAGGTTGTCGACTGTGAAATCCACGGACTGTGGTTATACCACAAACCGATCCAAAGTACAAGTCCTAACCTGTTGTTTTCATGTATTATTTTATTTAATGACGGAAATGGCGGCAAATTTTCCCGTGATGATCAGTTTAAAATGAGAATTGCTGGGATCTCACACCTGCTTGGCGGCTGCCTGATTCAGACACCAAAAGCGAAAGAGTCAAAACGGTGTGTTAACCATAATGTTATAGATAGTTTACCGAAACATGGCGTAAACTTTCTAAAACTGAACAGCAGCTGTTTGACTTGATCTTTTGAATGAAGTATGTGGTTGAGAACTTTCAGTGCGCACAGTCCCTTGGCTTCCATGAAAAAATTAACTGACAACCCATATTCTACGATTACTCCTAAAGATTGCCTTTTCTCAATGGAAGCTACCTTACATCTAATTCAGCGTTGAATTTACAATTCAGAATGATCACTGAGCAATCCCAAAGTGAGGAAATTTCGTAAGTGCTTTTGACGAAATTGAATCGGCGGCGAAATTCTTGAATACTTGCCATAAGGAAGACACGGAAATTTAACCTACCTTCGGAAAATCACTTCGTTGCCAAGCGGAAAACACACACATTTGATGCACCTGTAGCAGCCTGCTCAAGACTAGTTAAAGCTCAAGGGGAAACATGTGACAGACAACGAATTGTTAATCGAACGAATACGTCGGATTCTCTCTCAACGGGAGAATTACTCCGAAAGAAAGATGTTTGGTTCTGTCTGCTTCATGATTAATGGCAACATGTGCGCCGGGACCTGGAACGGTTCGCTGATCGTGCGACTCGACAAGAAAGATCATGACGCGACACTGGCCGAACCGTACACCGCCCCCGCCGATATGAACGGCCGCATATTGAAAGGTTGGGCGCTGATTGAGCCGGCCGGCATTAGCACGGACGAACAACTTGCTGAATGGCTCGACAGGGCTGTGGGCTTCGCCAGTTTCCTTTCGCCTAAGTCTCAATCCAGAAAATCGCAACGAAAAGCTACTCGGAGGGGCACAAATTTATGAAAATGAGCCAAATCGTCTGCCTGACCGACTGTCGAGCGAACTGTATCCGTTTGCGAGCAAATTCTTCACCACTGTAGACGATCATCAAATACTTTTAGTCGGCGAGTGCGACGGCGAACCAATTGTATTCGCACATGGCAATCCGACGTGGTCCTTTTAATTTCGGCACCTAATCAATGATCTTCGATCTGGTTTTCGCTGTATCGCCGCCAATCATTTTCGGTACGGATTATCGTCTCGAAGCAACCAGTAAGAAGACTATCACCCCGGTAACCGCGGGAATCGGTTCGGTTCTTTGTTTGAACATCTTGATCTTCGGAACACCACTTCCGTTGTGTAGGACCGGAGTGGGCCAATTGGTCTCGACTTCGCACACAGGTTTCCGGAACGGATCAAACAACTCGTGATCGGAAATTCATGGTGTTGGCCTATTCGCGATGATTTTCACTTCATCTAGTTCAGTTTCTTCATGTTGAGTCGGTTCGGGCAAAACCTTCTCAAACACCACAACAACTTCGTGAATAAGCTAATGCCGAGATCAGTCGGCGACTGAAGCGTTTTGTAGTTGGAAGTTATGACCAAATGCCGTAATGCGTAGTCATCTCCGGATTCGAGAGCCGCAATGACTGCTTTTCCGGGCTATATCATCGGCGCTAGCAACTGGTCAGGTCCTCAACTCAAAGTTGGGATTCCGCAGAATAAATTGATTCCTGTCGTCAGCAAAAATATCGGAGGCCACACTATCCCCTCCTATCGGCGAACTTTTTCGAATGATCCAGCCGATACTCAAGTCAATTTCTATAAAATTCAGCTAGATCTTTACTTGTTTTCAACTGAGGTAATCGACTATGTTTGGAGCTTTGATATTGCTGGCTGCAATCACTTTACTATATGCCGGATACAACCTCTTGATCAAGGTTTCAAGCAGTCATGTTCCGGTCGAGGTTACATCAACTATCGCTGCGACTATCACACTGCAGATTGCCGCACTACTGGTTTCCTGTATATTTGTAGTAGGACTCTTGATACGCGGTAATACTGTACTCGCTGTACCGCCACCAGCTCTCTTTTGGGCGGCACTCGCTGGAATATGCATAGGAGCTGCTGAAATCTGTTACTTCTATCTGTTCCGTGGCGGTCTGAATCACGATGCAGTGGCAGCAAACGTTGCGATTCCGATCATCGTAAGCGGTACAATTCTCGTAACAATTCTGGTATCGTGGCTTTTACTGCGAGAATCCATGAATTGGACAAAAGTGATCGGTGCGGTCACTATCATTGCCGGCGTGGCCCTGATGTTCATTGAAACCAAATCCTGACAGTTAGAGGTCAAACACCGAAACTGCTGACTGGTTTGCCCAATTTTCGATTACTCTTAACGATGACCGTCTCTTGAACGCTTCCGCGCCATCCCCGCGACTGTCGGCTCGGCAGAAACGTCAAAGTCAACGCGCGACCAAATTCGATTCCAAATCCGAAATGGTTCCAGGTACTCAAATTCAATCTGAATTCAGGCCGCTATCAGATGCACAGTTGGACAAGATTCATCGCGCCGCACTTGACTTGCTTGAAAATCTTGGCATGGCCAATCCGACGACTCGAGTCGCTGATATCGCGCTGAAGAATGGATGCACCCTCACCTCGGAAAATCGACTGCTATTTCCCGCACCACTTGTAGAGGACCTGCTCTCGAAGGCATCGAGAAACTTCGTTGTTCACGGCCGAATTCCCGGGATGGACTTCGAGGCACGAAGTGGTCTGCTTAATTTTTGCACTGGTGGCGCGGCAATCTCCATTCTGGACATGACTGAAAGAGTCTATCGAAGTAGTACGCTGAAAGATCTATTCGACCTTGCCAGATTGTGCGATACCCTTGAAAACATTCAGTGGTTTACCCGACCGGTTGTGGCAACAGACATCGAAAATTTGTTTGAACTGGATATCAATACGATATACGCCTGTGCTGCTGGAACCCGCAAACACATTGCAACCAGCATCACATCAGGCGAAAATCTCTATCGAATTCAACCGATGCTGGACATGCTTGCGGGCGGCGAGGGCAAGTTCGCCGAACGACCTTTCTGCACAGTTCATGCAACTACTATCGTATCTCCCATGTCATTCGCACCGGAAAGCCTGGATGTTGCATGTGCCGCGGTCGACATTGGAATGCCAATTCACAGTCAGACTGGACCTCAGGCAGGTGCGACTGCTCCAGCCGCGCTGGCTGGAACACTGGTTCAAGGCTGTGCTGAGAGCCTCGCCTCTCTTTCGATCATCAACATGCTGAATTCCGGACATCCGGTCATACTTGGCAATTGGCTTTTTGTTTCTGATCTGAGAACCGGTGCATTCAGCGGTGGTGGTCCCGAGCAGGCACTGCTGGGTGCCGCGTCCGGACAGCTATCCGCCTATTACGGAATTCCGGGCGGTGTTGGTGCTGGAATGTCCGATTCCAAATTACCCGACAGTCAGGCCGGCTTTGAGAAAGCACTCAGTGTCGCGCTCGCGGCACTCGCCGGTGGCGGTTTCATCTATGAGTCTGCCGGAATGTTGGGAAGCCTCCTGGGATGTTCGTTCGAGTCGATGGTTATCGATGATGAGATGCTATCCTATATCCGCCGAATTGCCCGGGGTATTGAAGTCAACGAAGAAACTCTTTCGGTGTCCGTAGTGAAAGACTCGGTTATGGGCCCGGGACATTTTCTCGGGCATGACCAGACAATAGATTTGATGGAGACTGAGTACGAATATCCCAAAACTGCGGATCGGAAGACACCGACAGATTGGCAAAATTCCGGAGCCACCGATATCGGACAACGCGCTTCCGGAAAGGTCCGTCACATCCTTAACTCATACTATCCGGAACACATCGATTCGAAAACTGATTCTTTAATCCGCGATCGCTACCCGATTCGACTTCACCAGGCAGACCTTCAAGGAGAACGCAATTGACGGAACAATACCGTGCAGTAGTGATCGGTGGCGGCATAGTCGGATGCAGCGTACTATTTCATCTGGCCCGGCAGGGATGGACCGATTCGTTACTCGCAGAAAAATCTGAACTGACATCAGGGTCGACCTGGCATGCTGCGGGAAACGTGACTTTTTTCGGCCATTATCCGAGCATCACCCGTCTGTACGTCGAATCAATTGGCAGCTATCAAATAGCGGAGTCGGAGTCAGATATTTCAATCGGGTTTCATAAGTCCGGAAGTCTTCGACTGGCGACAACATCTGAAGAAATTGAGGCGTTCACCAACCTTCAATCGATTTATGACGAAATGCAGATTCAATTTCGAGTGATTGGTACAGACGAAGTCATGCAGCTTCATCCTCTACTGACAACCGACGATCTTGTTGGTGCAGCCCACACACCAGATGACGGGCATCTTGACGCATCCGGTGCGACACACGCATTGGCTAAAGCTGCACGAAATCGCGGTGCCTTGATCCGATGCGGAACCAGAGTAGAGGAAATTCAACCAATGCCGGACGGACGTTGGAAAGTTGTGTTGTCAGATTCATCAGTAATCGCCGAGCATGTCATTGTTGCCAACAGTTTTTGGGCGCGAGAACTGCTCGCGCCACTTGAAATCAATGTACCCGTCTTTCCACTTGAACACCACGAACTCATTACTGAGAGCATCCCTGAAATTGAAAGGCTTGGATATGAGTTGCCTGTCATCCGCGACCCAGTGACTCCCGCAAATTTCAGACAGGAAGGGACCGGAATCCTATGTGGAATTTACGAGTCAGAACCGATACCTTGGGGAGTGAATGGTATTCCAAGAGAATACAGCGGCGAACTGCTACCGAACAAACTAGAGATTCTGGACCCACATCTGCCAAGGCTGTTTGATCGGATTCCAGTTATTGCTCAATCAGGGCTTAAAACTGTATTCAATGGACTGATCTGCTATACCCCTGATGGCTGTCCTTTGTTAGGTCCGGTTGACGACTTTCCCGGTTTGTGGCTGGCAACTGGGTTTTCTATCGGAATTGGCACGGGTGGTGGATCAGGTGAATTTCTTGTCAATTGGATGGTCAATGGGTCACCTCCGTATGACTTGCCTGCCGTTTTACCGAAACGATTCCCACAGAATCTCACGAGTTCAGAAATTGTCAAATCGATAGTCGAAACCTATGCGAGCGGCTATGCTCTGCACGAGTAACATCCATCAAAGTCAGTACCCGCTATCTGGCCGAATATTCGCCACTTCAATCGGGAAAGCCAAATTTCAGACTGAAGAACTTTGGCCATATTGTCACCATGTTCAAGAGCTTTCGTGCTGATAGAGATACATTACCTTGGTTACAGAAAAGTTGCTGAAATTCCGCTAATTTTGATGTCGATGAAAGCTAAATGACCACACTTTCCAGCTGTACGCGTTCGAATTTTTAGGATAAATGTTAATACAATTCTCCAATGCCAGATTCTATAGCCTGAAACATTACTGGAAAAAGCTATCTATATAGCCATTAATCACGCTGCCAGCTTCACTGCGCCCCGATAGCTCAACAGGATAGAGCAGCCGCCTCCTAAGCGGCAGGTTGGACGTTCGAGTCGTCTTCGGGGCGCCAGATCACGCTATCCCGTGTATCACCCGGTTCCGCATGATTGAACAAGGACCGTTGGCTGTCAATAACTCTGTCAACAACCTGTTTTCCTCTATATTTTTATTTGTATCATACATGTTGAAAATTCGAAAATTTCAATATATTCAAATTAATTTTATTATTTTCAATAGGTTAAAAGTGTTTTCTTATCTCTTACTATATAAAACGTTCCTAACTTAACAAATTTTGTGTCTGGTATTGTTGTGAATATCTTTTTGGTAGTTAATGTTCTGTATGTTATTGTGTAAAAGCGCAATTCTTCGAGTTGGTACCAAATTTTCACCGAAAATGAATAGTCAGAATCACTGAATTCCACTGATATACAGCGATCGAATTCAACTACATACTGGTACCTTTATCGCTAATTTCGAGCCAGAGCTATAATTGCCGCAATCGAAAATAACAAAAAAGCCGTAAGTGTACCGATCACTGGTTGCAACCCATTCAACATCGTGATATAGCCTACTGACTGCTGAACCGAGAAATATATCAAACCGAACAGTAATCCAACAAATACCAGATGGCCATTACTCACCTTAGGCCGGAAGCGGTAGGCGAACAACACCGCAAATAGTGCCATGACAAACATGGAAATCGGAGAGACTAATCGATTCCAAAACGCCAGATCAAGAAACTCGGTTTTCAACCCGTTAACCTCAAGAAACTTTATCGCCCGATAAAGCTCAAGCATTGTCAATTGCGACGGGTCTCTTTGGTGGGCACCAATTACGTTCAATTCGGCTTCAATTGGATGATCCTTGCTTTCCGCCGTGAGTCGCACAATCCTTCGGTTCTCGAGCGTACTTTCAATTACCCCGTACAACTTGAGATTTTGTTTCTCTTTGCTGAAAATTCCACCGGCTGCATTGGTTAACTTTACCAGACGTCCATTTTGATCAAAATGATAAATTTCTATATTTTTGAGGGAATTGTCTTTCAGTTTCGGCGTAACGTGTATGAATTGATTACCGTCTCTGTACCAAAGTCCGTGTTTTGGAGCTTCAGCGCTTTGCTGACTGATTTGGTTTTGTTTCTTCAGATACAGTTTGATCTCGCTCTGGGGCACTACGAATTCACCCCAGACAAACATGATCATAGCAATAAGCATCGCATAACCGACCACTGAAGCGGTAATGCGGAATTTAGACACACCGCCCGCATGTAATGCGACTATCTCAAATCTGCGTGAAAGTGTAGCCAACGCAAGGACCGTACCGATTAGAAGAATCATGGGTGCCAGTTCATATAACATCCTAGGTATCGAATAAAGTAAGACTTCCCCGACAAATCCGATATCTTCCTCGACATTTACGTCTTCCAACAAATCCAGCAGTGAGATGAAAAGATATATGGCTAACAACCAAAAACCGGTAATAAAACATTTAGTCGTAATTTCTCGACTAAAGTACAAGTCAATAATCCAAACTTTTTTCATCGTTGCGGATATTAGGTTAGGTAGGAATAATGCCTCGGTTTTGGTGGGCTCGCAGTACCACCCAGATTATCAGCAATGCAATCAGCAGATGTGGCAGCCACAGAAACACATCAATGCCGAAGTATAGCGGTCGTTCAATATCGACAATGAAGCCGACTATACTTCCATAGACAAAATACACCAGGACGGCGCTAACGAGATTGGCACCCATTCGTGAAGTCAACCTGCTACTTCCAAATGCGAAGGCCAGCAACACCACCATCGGCATAACGATCACTTTGGAGATTCGCCATTCCAACTCAGCAACATCCGTTGGTTCATCCGAACCAATCAACTCCAGCGTTGGCTTTGCTTTCGTAATCGTCGTACTAAGTTCGTAGTCCAGGATGGGTATGGATTCGGTAAATGACCTGAACTCCGTTAACTCATAGCTGAGTAGTTCTTGCGAAATGCGGTATCTGTTACCGTTAACGACATCCAACGTTTCCATTTTGTCGCTCAGGCTGAGGGTATAATTCCCATCCTGCGCTACAATGATCTCTTTGCTGTGAGGTTCGGAAACAACGTAAAACAAGCGTATCGGATTTGCATTAGCATCAGTCGTTTCGTCGCCGTTCTTTTCGCCGAAATATACAACGCTGCGACCTCCCCGAAAATCTCTAAATCGCCCTTCTTCAAAAGGGATACTCTTGAGACTGTGGCGGTAACTCGCGACTTTTTGCTGATAAGCCATCTCAGCCGAAGGTCCAATCACAAAAGAACAAAGTGCTACGAAAATGGTTGATACAACGGCCACGATCAGTGCCGGTGTGGAGTATCCCATAGGGCCGACACCACCGGTAGCATAGGCAGTGATTTCATTGTCCTGATTCCATCGAATCATCACTAGCAGAATCGATATATAAAGTGCCGGAGTAAGTATGACATCCAGAAATGTTGCCACCTTCAACGTGAGAATCAGTCCTAATCCATCAATCGGAAGACTACCCTGCACCGCCCTTTTCAACAACCCGAGAAACTTCACAACAGCGAATATTCCGATTGTCATGAATAGAACGACACCGTAATTGATTGAAGTCTCGCTAAACAGATTTTTACGAAAGATTCTCATACCGTATCAATCATCTTATTCTTTCAGAAATATATTGCTAATTTCACTGTCGACTCAACGACGAAACTATCCATACTGTTCTGGTAAAATTGGACAACGAAAATATGCTGACCAAAAGTCTAAAGCCTCTGTAAGCATCGATTTCAAACTCGGAGGAGATCAATGTCCGTAAAATTCACTTCAAAATCCGTTAAGGCTACCGAATGCGCTTCCGGTTACCTGGTTGTCGGAATGTACGACAACAAGGATTTTACTACCTCAGCACAACAATTGAATGATAAAACCAAAGGAGCAATCTCGGCCTTGATCGAAAATGGTGATCTTGCAGATAAACCCGGGAGTTGCGCTTTGATCCCGCTAGTCCAGGGGATCAAGTCGAAACGAATCATCATTGTTCGGCTCGGACCGCGAAAATGCTTCTCGCCCAAGCAGTTCAATTTGGCAATCAACGGTGTAGCGACCTTGTTGACAGGTCTTACTGCGGACAGTGTCACACTTTTTATCAGTGACATGCTCCTTCAGGGCCGTGATGTTTCGTGGATGGCGAGACGCGTCGTTGAAATAAGCAACCAACGGCTTTACAGGTTCGATCAGTTGAAGAAAAAACCAAAAAAACGTCCGAAAACCTGGCAGATTCAGATTGCAACCGAGGAATCAACCGGCCTCGCGCAGATACGTCATGGTGTCCGAGTCGGTAAAGCGATCAGTGAGGGCGTAAGTCTGGCCAAAGACTTGGGGAATCTACCCGGCAATATATGTACACCAAGCTATCTCGCTGATAAGGCAAACGAGATCGGAAACGGTGGTAATATCGACGTGGAGATACTCGATGAGGATCAGATGGAAGAACTCGGTATGGGATCCCTGCTTTCGGTGTCGCGCGGCAGCCGTGAGCCAGCCAAACTGATCATCATGAAATATCAAGGCGGAAGCAAATTAGACCGTCCTGTGGTGTTTGTCGGTAAAGGACTCACATTTGATGCCGGCGGCATCTCAATCAAACCCGCTGGAGCTATGGACGAAATGAAATTTGACATGTGCGGCGGTGCCGGAGTTATCGGTGCAATGCTGTCCATCTCGCAGCTGAAGCTTCCCGTCAATGTAATCGGTGTTGTCGCGAGCAGTGAGAATCTTCCAGACGGTGCCGCCAACAAACCCGGTGATATAGTCAAGAGTATGTCCGGCATCACCATTGAAATTCTCAACACCGATGCGGAAGGTCGATTGATACTATGCGACGCATTGACCTATGTCAGACGATTCAACCCTGCGGTTGTCGTTGATGCGGCAACTCTCACCGGTGCCTGCGTGGTCGCACTTGGCAAGCATCCCAGTGGGCTGTTTTGCGAAGATTCCGAACTGACCGATGCACTGGTCTCTGCTGGAAATACCAGTGAGGACCGGGTCTGGCCGATGCCACTTTGGGATGACTATCAATCTCAGTTGGATTCTAATTTTGCAGATGTAGCTAACATTGGTGGTCGAGATGCCGGGGCTGTCACCGCGGCATGTTTTCTCGCGAGGTTTACCGAAGAGATGAAATGGGCTCATCTGGACATAGCGGGAACCGCATGGAATACAGGCAAAGCCAAAGGCGCGACCGGAAGACCGGTGGGTCTATTTGTGCAATTTGTGCTTGATCGCTGTTGATCATTCGACTGAGCTAAATTGAATGTCAACCGCGGTTGTTTTCTACTACCTCAAACAATCTGTGCATGATGGAAAGTTGCGTTTGACGTGCAATTTGGCAAATACCGCGTTCAACAGAGGTCACAAGGTCTATCTGAACGCCAATAGTGCCGATATGTGTAAGATTCTGGATGATTTGCTCTGGACATTCGCTCCCAATAGTTTTGTTCCACATATAATTCATCATCAAGGTGAAGAGATCGATCTCGAAAGATTTCCAGTTGTAATCGGGCATACACGACCTTCCGATCAATTCGATGATGTACTGATTTCATTGCATCAGGATGTAACCGAATACGCAAAGCAGTTTCAGAGAATCATCGAACCAGTTGGTTCAACCGACGAGGAAGTTGCGAACGCAGAGATAAAGATCAGTCGCTATACGGCTCTTTTTGGAACCGAACCGACCAAGCATTATCTGTAATTGTCCCAGACACAAATCCAATAGACGGAAACACTAATTTAAGTTTCAGATCTGTAGCCGAATGAACAGTAAAACCAATCTCGCCAGCGTTTACGACCCACACACACTGGAAAAAGAAGTTTACCGCCGATGGGAGGAATCAGACAGTTTCTCTCCCAGCGGAGACGGAGAGTCGTACTGCATCATGATACCGCCACCCAATGTGACAGGTAGCCTGCATATGGGCCATGCGTTCCAGAATACTCTGATGGACGCATTGACCCGGTTTCATCGCATGAAAGGACGGAAATCCCTATGGCAGGCTGGGTCTGATCATGCTGGCATTGCAACTCAGATGGTTGTAGAACGCCTGCTGCTCTCCGAAGGTAAATCGCGGACCGAACTGGGACGAGCAAAATTCATTGACAAGGTGTGGGAGTGGAAGGCTAATTCGGGCGGCACAATCACAAATCAACTGAAAAGACTCGGAGCCTCGCTGGACTGGTCTCGGGAACGGTTCACAATGGATGAGGACCTGTCCACAGCTGTCCGGGAAGTCTTTGTATCACTATACGAAGAAGGTCTGATCTATAGGGGCAAGAGATTGGTCAACTGGGACCCCGTGCTCAAAACCGCTATTTCCGACCTGGAGGTGATTTCTGAAGAGGAAGATGGGTTCCTTTGGCATTTCAGATATCCCATCTCAAACAGTTGCGAACATGTAGTTATCGCAACCACTCGTCCGGAAACCATGCTTGGAGATACTGCGGTGGCGGTTCATCCGGATGATGAGCGTTACGCTCATCTGGTTGGCAAGACGGTTATCCTGCCTCTGATCGACAGGGAAATTCCCATCATTGCCGATGACTACGTGGATCCGGAATTCGGAACGGGCTGTGTAAAGATCACCCCGGCTCACGATTTCAATGATTTCGCCGTTGGCGAACGCAATAATCTCCAAGTGATCAACGTCATGACACCGGAAGCCAATATTGATCTTGCCGGGACACCCTATCATGGTCTGAATCGCACTCAAGCAAGAGCAAAAGTTCTTGAAGACCTGACTCAGCTGGAATTGATAGACAAGGTTGAAAAACACAAATACAAAGTACCGAGAGGTGACCGAACTGATCAAGTCATAGAGCCATTCCTAACAGATCAGTGGTTTGTAAAGGTAAAACCGCTTGCCGAACCAGCGATCGAAGCAGTCAAGAATGGATCAATCAAATTTGTACCGAAAAACTGGGAACGGACATACTTCGACTGGATGGAGAATATCGAGGACTGGTGTATTTCCAGACAGATCTGGTGGGGGCATCGTATTCCGGCCTGGTACGATGAACACGGCAATGTTTTTGTTGCACGAAGCGAAGACGCAGCAAAGCAAAAGGCAAAAACAGTTCATGGGGACATCGATTTTCACCTCAATCAAGATGAAGATGTGCTGGATACGTGGTTCTCATCCGCATTGTGGCCTTTCTCAACACTCGGATGGCCGAAAAAAACAGAGGAACTTGATTTCTTTTATCCGACTAACGTACTTGTCACCGGATTCGACATCATCTTCTTCTGGGTGGCCAGGATGATTATGTTTGGACTGAAATTCGCCGACGACATCCCTTTTCATGAAGTCTACATACATGGATTGGTACGGGATGCAGAAGGGCAGAAGATGTCGAAATCGAAGGGTAATATTCTCGACCCACTTGACTTGATCGATGGCATTGACCTGGAGAGTCTCGTCGCAAAACGAACTATGGGACTCATGCAACCGGATCTGGTACCGAAAATTGAAGAAGCAACTCGAAAGCAATATCCAGATGGCATACCGGCGTTTGGGACTGATGCGCTAAGGTTCACATTCGCGCGTCTGGCAACCCAAGGGCGAGATATTCGATTCGACTTGAACCGGATTGAGGGGTATAGAAATTTCTGTAATAAATTATGGAACGCTGCTCGTTTCGTTCTAATGAACTGTGATGATGTCAGACCCTACAGTGTCAACGACTTCCAGCCAGTGACCACCGCTGAAAAATGGATCGTTAGCAAGCTTCATGAAACGACGTTGACAATTGAACAGTCATTCGCGATTTACCGATTTGATATAGCTTCCAAACACCTGTATGAATTTATCTGGGATGAGTTTTGCGCTTGGTTCATCGAAATCGCCAAAATTATGCTAAGAGATGAATCAGTCGATGAAAGATGCAAAACCTCGTTACGAAGGACTTTGCTGATGGTGTTGGACGCTACAGTGCGTCTATTGCACCCCCTTATGCCCTATATCACTGAAGAGATCTGGCGAAAGATTCGGCCAGAAAACCAAGACAAGTCAATCATGTTTCAGGATTTTTCCAGTGATATGAGTCAATGGGCGGATGAAAGAGCAACTCAAGAGATGGATTGGATGAAAGCGGTTGTTTCCAATATCCGCAATATCCGCAGCGACATGAACATGAATCCGGGGGAGAGGGTCGCAGCGTATTGTCACACCAACAACCCTGAAGATCTGCAATACTTTCAGAACAATTTTTCTTGCATTATGGAACTTTCAAAATTGAAGTCACTCGAGAAATTGAATGATTCGGACATTGAGTCGGTGAACATGTCGAACGCAATATCAGCATTGATTAATGAGTTCAGAATCATTGTTCCAGTCCAGGAGATCACGGATTTTGATGAACAGATCAAACGGTTGGAAAAGGACATCAATACCCAGAAAATACAAATTCGGCGTTCAAATTCCAAGCTGGAAAACGAGCAGTTTCTTACCAAGGCACCAGCTGACATCATTGACAAGGAGCGCACGCGACTCGCTTCAAGCCAGAAAGAACTCGCCGAACTGATCGCACGACGGGAGAAACTTGCTGAAATGATGATCCAATAAGTATAGGTGCCTGAATTCTCATTCGACGGAATCACAGGACAACTGAAAATTGAACTGGAACCTACTGCCGAAAAATTCCACAACAATTTGAAAGAAACTGCCTCAACTTCTTTTAAGTCAAATAAATATCGTAGCGAACGAGTTTTCCTCGCATACTCATCGACAATCGTTCAGGTTTGAGAGGTTCAGCAAAATTCGGGCGTTTGACAATGACTCTTTTTCGCGCCCATCTGATCGCAGTTGCAATCAATTCCGCAGTGTCAGAATCATCATCTTTACAGAATTCTCGCAATACTGTCAATGGGCGCGCAACCTTTACAGAAGGCTTGCGACCTTCTGGAAACATTGGGTCGAGATACACAGCATCAAAATTCTCGTCGGAGTATTGCGAAACGGACCGAGTATCGGCAAAGAAACTCTTGATTGACAAATCAGAAGATACGGCGTTGATTCGATCGACTCCATCGGAGATCAACGCTGCAAAAACCGGTGATCTTTCGATGGCAGTCACCTGATATCCCATTCTCGCCAGCAAAAGCATATCCAACCCCAATCCCGCAGTGCCGTCGACGACTGTCTCCACTTTGTTGCCGACAGCGCGCCCCAAAAGACACTTTCGAGAGACGCGGGTAAGAGCATGGACCGACATATAGATAGGACGATATTTTAGATTTCTCAGATCTCGTAATTTGAGAATTCCGTTTTCGATTGCAAGTACGTAGTCGTACTCACACTCATCAACTTCGTAGGAGAGGGGCAATCCGTAAGTCTTTGCGATTTGATGACAGCACTCATCGTATTCCAATGAAAAGCGAACAAATGCCTTCGCACAATCGACAGTTGACATTACGTTTCCTATTCTCCCGTGTCTGTGGTTCTAATCGGATAACTTCCAGTTAGGTACACGACAAATTTATTGGAAACTGACTGATTCATCCGGTTCTACGTTCCTAAAAATTATCGAATCGATTGCTCAATACACGGCAACGAAACTTAACTGATGTACCGGCGGTAACCACCCAGAACACCCCCCAACCGTTTGAGCTGCGCCAGAAACTCTTGCTTACAACTCGCTTCCACCACACTGGAGCCGAAACCGATTCAGTACATAGTCAGACTCACCGCGCGTAACACCGATGACACAGCCCAGCGAACTTCAACAACACGCCGATTGGCTGGTCAGCATGTCCTCAGCAGTCTGAAAGTCCTTTCAGGTTCAATTCATTTTCAATCAGATTGCGATTCATATTTCACAATAGAGATCTTCGGATTAGCGATTTTAATTTCAGACCATTGTAGAGTCGGCAGACCCATCTGCATCAATTTTCCACTAGACCAGCATGCGATAGTTCTTCGAATTAGACTTTAAGTATCGACTCGCTAACCACTGCTGCCGGAATGCCTATCATCAAGAGTGGACATGGATTACCTACTCCTCGCTGAATCCTGCGCTGCAGTTGACTCCAGTGCGTAGTGGATTGACCGAATTTATCCGCGACAAAAGATATCGGCCAAGCTTCCAGAAAGTCAGTATTTCCCTGATTTTCGACAATGTTTCGTTGGCGACTTGTCGGGGAAACGCCCAAAGACCTTAGGTCATCGAACCCTAAAATGCCCTGAGCTTCTGCACATGCTGAAACTATGCTTGTCATTTGCTCCTGAAATGACGACCCTCGCGTGACTATAATTCCAACACTTATTGCTCCCTCAGCATGTAGTCTCTGGAAATTTTCCAGATCACGATCAAAAAACGGATCTTTGCTATTCTACTCAATCTCGAGTGCTAAATCACCGTTTATGTCTTCCCGGAAATGATCTATCTCGTGGGAAGTAACATTAGATTCGCGTCCATTAATCGTCTTCTGAACAACTACGCGGCGCGGTAACCAACCCCATTTCGAAAATGATTGACCTAATCGCGTCGTTATTGGTGCTCGACCTCCACCGCCTTGGATCAACTCATAACAAGGAATTTCGATTTCCAATAGAGCCAAGCATATTTCTTCAAGCGGTGTTGGGAAGTCAGTTTGCAAAATGGCTAAGGCGTGATTTTTGGTATCCACATCAAAGCCGGACCGCTTTAGATCGTTGATGCTCATGGGTCATTGGCGGAATTGTAGGCGTAAGTACTCCATGTGGGTGAGTAATCGTCACTCGCCTGATCACCCCACACCGTCCAATTAGCTCGGCATCCTCTACCGAATAGCTCCAAATACGGACCACGGCTACAACTCTCGATAATTTCGTAATGCTCTTCCGGTTTTCGAGAGTGCTCGCGTTTTCTACTCGCAAAAAGATTGACTTGGCTTCTTCCAGGTTTTAGTGTACGGGCATTTTTTCCACGCACCCCAAACAACAGAATTTCGGTTACGTTGCGGAAGTAAAAACCGACACCGCGTCCGTCCGAACCCCCGTCCTTGCGAATTTTGTGCCAGATAAGATTCGTCTTGTATTCAAAACCCCAAGTGCCCAAACAATTAGACCCCAAGGCAGTAAGGCATTCGGTACCCATAAATAACAGTGCGCTGTATTTTCAACGTGTTCCCCGACCGGAAGTGAGCAGATATCGTCAAGAGACAGCGTGGAATAGCGAGAGAGCCGACGATGTTCAGGGGCTACTTTACCTGTTCGGTTCGCAAATCGCCAAGGAGGGTCGGCAACTACAGTGCCAAACTTTTTATAACGTAAGAAACTCGAAAGTTCCTCGGCAACCGAAGTTGATTCAGTCATGGCAGTAATACCAGACAGTAAGAGTACTTTTGACCCTTGTTTTGCATCGACAATTATTTTTGTTCGAAGAAGTCTCGTTACTGGCGGTCTCGCTTGAATTCAAATTTTCTGACATTAAACAAATCACTACCCTTGATGTCGCGTTCTCGAACTGCAACAAATCGAAATCAATGCCAGCCCTTCAAATCAATTATCTTTGTGATATCTGTCGGTAAATCTACCAACTCAATTTAGTCCTCACTCTCATCATTTCTACTTCCTAGAATTTATTCTGGAATAGTCTGACTATTCGAAATTCGCAGAATTGTTTGAGAATCTTACTCATATCCATTTTATATTTTGCCAGACTTTTCTGCAGATATTCTGTTCGTTCAGGAAGTTGGATTATCAGAATTCCTGTCGACCTAAAGTATCGAATTCATAGTCATTCCAAGACCGAATTGCTGGTTTGAAGCCGAGTTTCAGCAATCGTCATAATCCCGGTCAGTCACCTTCAATTCTACTTGTACCGCTACAACCCTGCCCGCCAATTCTACCGCTATATTGGAAACCGTAAGATAGCGGTCGGATAGACTTGAAAAATCCTGATATCTGACCCATAGCAGTTACAGTCTTCGAACTGCAATGGAAATCGTTGGAAATACACGCACTGCCTGATATTGATGGCAGGAAGTGTTGAACGCAGGCAGTTCCAAGAAGCCTGATCTTAAACCACACCTACCGAATTGCCGATGAAATCATTCGCATCGATGACAGTGATTTAGAGGTGGCCGAAACGGAGAATTCTCATGTGAGCCAGACATTCCGAATAGCCAGTTAAGTGTATCAATAGTTAGCGGTGATTCTATGCCAATTTGATAAAAATTTGATTAGTCTACAACAAGTTTAACTTGCTACCCTTCCAGTTATCGATATTGCACAATTTGCGCCTGCTGGTGTAACATTCATAAGATTGGTATATTGCATCAAACGCCCCCAATGCAGTATCGATCATGCTATTTCGTTAACCGATCGAATAACTAAATTGGCGGATAATTTCAGTTTGAACGACGATTTACTGACTCACTTAAATTTTAAGGCTTATTTTTATGGGATTTCTGACAGATAAACGTGCTTTGATCACAGGTATAGCAAGCAATCGATCCATTGCATGGGGAATTGCCCAGGCGATGTCAATGCAAGGTGCCAAACTGGCTCTAACGTACCAGAACGAGAAATTGAAGCCACGTGTTGAAAAATTCGCGCAGGAACTCAATGCAGCTTTTATAGCACCGTGCGATGTTACCGCAGACACCCAAATCGACACATTGCGAGAATCAGTTCAAGACGAATGGTCGAATTTGGATATTGTTGTTCATTCAATCGCCTTCGCCCCGCGTGAACAACTCGAAGGGATGTATCTGGACGCGGTAAGCCGCGAGGGATTCAACCAGGCACATGATATCAGTTCATACAGCTTTTCCGCGCTGGTAAAGAGTTTTGCACCGATGATGCAGAATGGAAATGGTTCTTTCCTTACTCTGACTTATTTGGGGTCCATGCGCTCAATGCCTGGCTATAACGTCATGGGGCTTGCAAAAGCCAGTTTGGAGGCCAATGTTCGATATTGTGCGCAATCACTCGGAAATCAAGGTATACGAGTCAATGCGGTTTCTGCTGGCCCGATTCGAACCCTCGCAGCTTCAGGTATTCGTGGTATGAAATCAATGATGGACTATTATGAGAAGATGAGTCCTCTAGGTCGCGGCGTCACGATTGAAGAAGTTGGAAACGCAGCGGCATTTCTTTGCTCTGACCTCGCTTCAGGAATAACCGGCGAAATTCTTTATGTCGATGGAGGATTCAACTCCGTCGGATTCAGTCCGGCTATGCTTTAGTCCAGCATGTCTCGAAACAAAACAGTTTCAGAGCAACTCCTGGTTGACATTGATATCTATTCCATCGCGCAACAGGACGATATAACTGTCAAACATACTATTGCCGAATCTGTCCCTAAGTGCAGCGACTACATTCTGGCGTTGCTCTTGAGAAGCTGACGACACATCCCCTTTTTTGACTTCGGATATTCGAAAAATTACATGAGACCCATCCGCCATAGGACCACTACCAAATGTCTGGTTCCCGGCTTCTGGTTTCTTCGCGGAAAAAGCGTGTAACGCGACACCGATTGTCGAAGGATCTGTTGTCTCACGAATCCGCGTTGGCAACTCAGATGCTTCAAGCCCATTCGCCATCAGAATCGAATCCCAATCTGCACCCAACTTCAACTCTCCAACCAAGCTTTCAGACAGTTCTTTGGCAAGTTCGCGGCTTTTCGACAGCAACAACTGTTCACTGATTTCATTGCGGACTTCAGCCACACTCAGCTGCTGAGTTTCCTGGTGATCGTAAATTCGCAGTACTACCTGTAAATCCTTGTTGATATCTATCAAATCACTATTGAAGCCTTGTCCCAGCACCTCGTCACCAAATGCGGCATCCCGAACCTGCTCACTATCCGCTATCCCTGTCCCAAAACCTCTTGAAAACCAATCGGAAAATTGAATATCGAGATTCAATGAGTCTGCAGCATATTTAAGATTTTCCGGTTCCTCGTAGGCAAGGTTGCGCAACTGCTCGGAAATTTCAAACATTTCAGCTTCTGCCTGGGCTCTTGATGCCTGCTCAACCAACTCGAGTCGCACTTCATCAAACGACTTGACAGTTTTCCCCTGGATTTCATTTACACGAACGATATGAGTACCGAACTCCGTCTCAACCGGTTCACTGATTTCTCCTTCATCGAGATTGAATGCAACAGATTCAAACTCAGGAAACGGCAACTCTCCCGGACTGAACCAACCGAGTTCGCCACCGCTATCGGCGGATCCCACATCGGTCGAATACCGCATGGCCAACGTAGCAAAATCTTCACCGGACCTTAATCGACCGATCAACTCGATCGCCAGGTCCGATACGTCAGTATTTGCATCACCGAGAGGTTCAAGTAGTATGTGGCTGATACTTCTCTGTTCTGCTACCGCATACCGTGCAATTTCCGCATCGTACAACGTCAAAAGTGTCTCTTCCGACGGCGTGTAATTGCTCGCAAAATTATCCAGTGAAAGCCGTATGTACTCGACTTTGACTTTTTCGTCTTCCACATATCGCGATTTGTTCGCTTCATACTCATCCTGAATTTCAGCGTCAGTCACTTCAACATCAGCAACAAACGCTGAAGGACTGACAAAAGCGAATTCCCCGATTCTGTCTTGGAGCAATATACGCAAAATGGCGTCAACATCCGAATCTACGGCAAAAGAAGATTCTCGGAAACCAGTCCGAATCTGCTGCATTATTGCATCCTGTCGCTGTAATTCCTCGAATTCGCTGACAGATAGCCCACTGATACGTAAAACACGATCATATTGCTCTCGATCGAAACGGTTATCAGTTTGAAAAGCTGGGTGATTCTGAATGGTGTCGACAAGTTGTTGGTCGCTTACCCGATAACCATGCTTTCGTGCATCCCGGGCCAGCAGAATCTCATCGACGATCGCATCAATTACAAGCCTGCCCAGAACACCTCCAGACAACATTTCAGGATCCTGGATGTATACGCCGCGCAATCGTTCCCGTTCATTATAGAGAGCTCGCTGATAGGTCAGATAGTCAATTTCCTCTCCGTCAAACTCCGCGACGGTTACATCCTCAGCACCTTCGAAGTAGGTGTTGATACCCCACAGAGCAAATGGAATCGTGATAAGAATGACGATTGCCCACGCAATCCATCCGGTCGCCCGTTCTTTAATCGCTGTTAGCATTGGAAAAAACTAGAAATTCGACATTGCACAAAACAAATATCTGCAGTTCACACAACGACCGACAAGTCAATAATGTAAACTGCAGATGGAACTTTGGCGGAGCGGACGGGACTTGAACCCGCGACCCCCGGCTTGACAGGCCGGAATTCTTGACCAACTGAACTACCGCTCCAATTCTTTGGTGGGCGCTGTAGGAATTGAACCTACCACCTCCGCCTTGTAAGGGCGGCGCTCTACCAACTGAGCTAAGCACCCATGATTCGACTAATTGACTGCATCCTTGAGCGCTTTACCAGCTTTGAACTTGACAACTGTGCTCGCTGGAATCGAGACTTCCGAACCATCTCTGGGGTTTCTACCAGTTCTTGCGGCACGATGTCCCGTGGAAAACGTACCAAAACCAACAATTGCAACAGACTCATGGTCTTTCAAACTGCTTCTAATCTGCTCGAACACTGCTTCGACTGCTCGTCCGGCATCGGCTTTCGTCAGTCCTGTACTGTCTGCAACATTGTTGACCATTTCAGTTTTATTCATTGTACCCTCCAAAACTCTCCATCAATTTTTGACATGATAAACTCGGCCAATAACTGAGTTCTCAGCTATAACCTCATGAATGCAAGATTGCGATTTTATAATTTATGACCGAATGCGTGTCAACGCGTCGAACACTCATAAAACTAAGTAATTCCACTTCGAAATGACTCTAGTAGGCGCAATTCAGTGCTTAACTACACTGACACTTTCGCTCGAATTCTGATCAGATTCAAGACCGATTTCCATATCGGATGAATCAATCGTCACTTCAGGCAAGTATTCTAAAGAATGACTCACAACATCTTCAATCCAGCGCACACATACTATATCAAGTTCATCCTTGATCTTGGTAGAAATTTCTGCAAGATCCTTCTCGTTCTGTTCAGGGATCAAAACAGTTGATATACCTCCGCGATGAGCCGCAAGCAATTTTTCTTTCAGCCCGCCTATCGGCAATACTTCTCCACGTAAGGTAATTTCGCCTGTCATCGCAACGTCGGCGCGTATAGGAATCTGTGTCAACGCTGAGATTATCGCCACAGACATCGCGACACCCGCACTCGGGCCGTCTTTTGGTGTAGCACCTTCTGGCACATGGACATGTATATCCTTACGTTGATAGAAACTGGGTTTTATGCCGTACTGAAGGGAACGGGCGCGAACTACACTCACTGCGGCCTGGATTGATTCCTGCATCACATCACCAAGCTTCCCGGTGTAAATATGTTTGCCCTTTCCGGGAACCGTTACGGCTTCGATACTGAGCAGATCGCCACCCGTCTGTGTCCAAGCGAGCCCCGTCACCTGCCCGACCTGATTGATTTTGTCAGCCATTCCAAATCGATACTGACGAACACCACAATATTTGTGAAGGTTTCTCGGTGTGATACGGGTAGTCTTTGATCTACTGCCATTCTGAACCAGCTTCCTGGTTACTTTACGGCAGATTTTCGATAGCTCTCGTTCAAGGCCGCGAACACCGGCCTCACGCGTATAGTATCGGATGATATCCAACAGAACTTTTTCGGAAATCGATATATTTTCAGGATCAAGTCCGTTGCTCTTCAACTGCTTGGGGATAAGATACTGTGTTGCAATTCGAACTTTCTCATCCTCGGTATAACCGGATATTCGTATCACCTCCATTCGGTCCAGCAATGGTGGTGGTATATTCAATGTATTGGCAGTCGCGATAAACATCACTTCGGAAAGATCGTACTCAACTTCCAGATAATGATCGGCAAATGTATGATTCTGCTCAGGGTCCAACACCTCGAGGAGAGCTGAAGAGGGGTCTCCTCTGAAATCCATCGACATCTTGTCAACTTCGTCCAACATGAACAACGGATTTCTGGTTTTAACCTTGGCAATACTCTGGATGATTTTTCCCGGTAACGACCCGATATAGGTTCTGCGATGTCCGCGAATTTCTGCTTCGTCCCGAACACCACCAAGTGACATTCTCAAAAATTTTCGATTCGTCGCACGTGCGACAGACTTGCCAAGAGATGTTTTACCGACACCCGGCGGCCCTACCAGACACAGAATCGGAGCTTTATTCTTACGGACGCGTTGTTGCACAGCAAGATATTCGAGAATCCGCTCCTTGACTTTTTCCAGACCGTAGTGATCCTCATCCAATACTTTCTGAGCGGCATTCAAGTCTTTGTGGATCCGACTTCGCTTGCGCCAGGGTACAGCGATGAGCCAGTCAATGAAATTTCGAACCACTGTTGCTTCGGCTGACATTGGTGACATCATGTTGAGTTTCTTCAACTCGGAAACAGCCTTGTCTCTTGCTTCCTTCGTCATTCCCGCCTCGGCAATTTTCTCGCTCAACTCGTCGACTTCGCTTTTGGCCTCATCACCGTTGCCGAGTTCCTTGTGAATGGCCTTCAGTTGTTCATTCAGATAGTACTCTCGCTGGCTTTTCTCCATTTGCTTCTTGATTCGGCCGCGTATCTTTCGTTCAACCTGAAACAGCTCAACATCTGAAGACATAACCGCAATCACCTGCTCCAAGCGCTCCTGTTCATCGATCAATTCAAGAATCTCTTGCTTTTCAGCGACACTCTGACTGATCAGATGCGCGGCAACGACATCAATGATCTGACTCGGGGACTCAAACTTTCTTACTTTCGCGAATACTTCGGCAGGGATTTTCTGACTTGTCTTGATATACTGTTCAAACAGATCGATCAATGATTCCGTCAAAGAATCAATGAGCATTGCTCGAATCGGTATGCTTTCCAGTGGATTGGTTTGCGCCTCAAAGTAACCGTCCACTGGTCTGATCGCATCAATTCGCGCGCGCCACAGTCCTTCAACCACGACTTTCTTTGAGCTATCCGGCATGACGACTACCTGCTTGACGGTCGCAACGACACCGATGTCGTACAGGTCTTCATCAGTTGGCTCGTCTGTAGCCGGATCTTTTTGTGCAACCAGCATTACAAGCGGAAGCTGCTTATCTATTCGGTCCAATGCAGTTTTAGAATGATCGCGTCCGACGAATAACGGGACTACAAAATGGGGGAAAACAACCACATCTCGCAACGGCAAGAGTGGAAGCTTCATTGGTTCCGGGGTGATACTATTCTGATTTTGAGTCATGCAACATGGATCCTGAAGAATGTTTATTGTCGTGTTCTCATATATCCGGCCATTTCCCTACAAGTCAAGTAGCAGCAGTCATCTGTGAATGCATCGTCAGGAGACTTGCCGGGTCTCGTCCTCGTAGATGTAGTAGGGAAGTTTCGCATTGTTGATTACATCTGCATCAACCACCACTTTCTTCACTCCAGCTGTCGATGGCAACTCATACATCGTCTCCAGCAGAGCGTTTTCGAGAATCGATCGCAGTCCGCGGGCGCCTGTCTTGCGGTCCATCGCTTTGCGTGCAACCGCTTTGAGCGCGTCCATACGTATCTCAAGTTCGGTGCCTTCCAAAGAGAACAGTTTCTGATACTGCTTTAGCAATGAGTTGCGTGGTTCGATGAGTATCTTGACAAGAGCTTCCTCATCCAGTTCCTCAAGCGTGGCAACAACTGGAAGTCGTCCAACAAACTCTGGAATCAATCCGAACTTGATCAGGTCTTCGGGTTCAATCTGCTCTAAAGTATCCGCCAGATTCTGCTCAGACCCCGGCAGGATTTCAGCACCGAACCCGATACCGCTTTTATCCGTCCGATTTCTGATCACTTTCTCCAGGCCGGAAAAAGCGCCACCACAAATAAACAGCACATTACGGGTATCAACCTGTAGAAATTCCTGCTGTGGGTGTTTGCGGCCACCTTGAGGTGGCACAGACGCAATCGTACCCTCAATCAACTTGAGAAGCGCTTGTTGCACACCTTCCCCGGATACATCCCGAGTGATCGACGGATTGTCCGACTTGCGCGATATTTTATCTATTTCGTCGATGTAGACAATGCCGACCTGTGCCCGATCAATGTCGTAATCACACTTTTGCAACAATTTCTGAATGATATTCTCGACATCTTCACCGACATAACCGGCTTCCGTCAGGGTAGTGGCATCAGCCATTGTAAATGGCACGTTCAGTTCGCGGGCAAGCGTTTCTGCCAACAGTGTCTTGCCCGAGCCAGTTGGACCAATCAGAAGAATATTGCTTTTGGCGATATCCACATCATTGACCATGTCATCGTTCTCGATGCGTTTGTAGTGGTTATAGACAGCAACCGAAAGCACTTTCTTTGCTGCAGTCTGCCCGATCACGTACTCATCGAGAATGCCACAAATCTCACTCGGCGTGGGAAACTTGGACTTGGCGTTCTCTTTCTCTACCTCGTCACTGACTGTCTCGCTACGAATGATATCGTTACATAATTCGACACATTCGTCACACACAAAAACTGAAGGTCCGGCAATCAGTTTCCTGACTTCATGCTGACTCTTTCCGCAAAAAGAGCAATGCAAACCGCCGTCCTTTTTCCCTCTTCTGCTAGCCATGTAACATTGTCCTCCGAATCGTCGTTGGGTCAATCAATGCTAATTTTCGATGATTCACTTGCGATTTTCAATTACGGAATCAATAATTCCGTATTTTAAAGCTTCCTGGCTTTCCATGAAGTTGTCGCGCTCAGTATCCCGATTGACGGTCTTAATGGCTTTGCCTGTATGCTTGACCATGATCTTGTTCAATCGCTCCCGTATTCTTAGAATCTCCTTGGCATGGATATCTATGTCAGTCGCCTGTCCCTGAAAGCCGCCCATCGGCTGATGGATCATGATCCTGGAGTGCGGAAGCGCATGACGCTTGCCTTCCGCACCGCCGGCGAGTACCAATGCTCCCATACTGGCAGCCTGTCCGACACAAACCGTACTCACATCAGGTCTGACAAACTGCATTGTATCGTAGATGGCAAGCCCCGAATTGACAGTACCGCCAGGACTGTTGATATACAGATGTATATCCTTTTCTGCACTTTCCGATTCCAGATAGAGCAACTGTGCGACAACCAGATTCGCCATATGGTCTTCGATCGGACCGACCAGAAAGATCACCCGTTCCTTGAGCATTCGCGAGTAGATATCGTACGCGCGCTCACCTCGCCCGGTAGTCTCAACCACCATGGGAATCAACTGTGCGCTTTCGGCGAATTGAGAAGGTTCGTGACCGCTAGTCATTTGTCAAAGTCTCCCTGCCTGCACTCAGGCTGACTGTTTTTCGATTGGATTGCCAAGGGCGTCAACAATAACACTTGTTTCGGAATCTTCCTCAACATTTTCTGATTCATCAATTTCTTCACTGATTTCATCTTCAGACAACTGTTCCTTCGAATGAAGGTTTTCTTTCCACTCCTCGTACTCGGCGAGCGTCATCTCGATTTCTTCGTAGTCAGCGTTTTCCAGTAGCTTGGCAACCAGAGACTTAACGTTATCCTGCTCGGCTATCCACCTGTTTCTCTGATAGACGATGTCCCGATATTTCTGCATATCCGAAGATTCTCCTTGATCAAACCGATCGGGAATGTCTTCCGTTTTCTGCAGGTCGTTCTCTACCGCTTCCAAAATCTTTTCATCGTCGATCGGCATTTCATGGTGCTCTCTCAATTTGTCCAGCAAGAAATTCCTTTTGAGTTTGACCGCCGAATCCAAATACGCCATGACCCATTCTCGCGTGTTACTTTGCTGGTCAACAAATTTGCTCGCAATTTCAACCGTCATACCTCTTTCTACCAGCTGATTCAGCATGACGTGTCTGACAGTATGTTTCGGCATACTGAACGGATTGCGGTCGAACAACGATGAGAAAACCTGCATTTGGACATCACTATCAATACTCTCGGTATAGGATGCCACAACAGCATCTTTGGCGGCCTCGCGAAAATTCTCGTCCTGCGGGCTATCGACCTTGAGATGATTCCGTATTTCCGCATTCAAACTGTCAGGTACCGGCTCCTCGACAGAGAAAATCTCAATATTGAGCGTGGCGACTTTGACCGCATCCTTACCTTCGGTAACGTCGGTATCATCGAATATAACCGCGGTCGCTCGTTCGCCCGCACTTTTCCCAAGGCAGGCATCCAACACAGACTTGTCACACTGATCGGGTTCCAACCATAAACGACGGAAATCGCCGGCACGTTTCGCTCCGTCTATATGGACAGTCTCCTCTATCCGCGCCCATACTCTGTCTCCGACAGCTGCAGGTCTGTCTACGCGTTCCAGTTGCGGTCCCTCCCTCAGCCAACTCTCTATCCTGATATTGACATCTTCATCGCTGACATCTACAACCGGCCGAACCACTGAGCACCCCTCAATGTCATATGCGACCACGTCGGGAAAGACCTCATACAGTATGCGGATATCGTAATCACGGGTTTGTTCATTGCGTTCGAAGCCATCCAGCATCGGAGGACCGACACGACCGTCTTCGTGCTCCTGCGACTCCATCCATTGGGTAGACAGATCAGCAATAACCTCCCGAAGAATATCATCCCCAAAGCGTTTCTGGATCATGCCAAACGGCACCTTGCCTTTGCGAAATCCGGGAATTGACGCTTCCCTGGTAATTTTCCGAATACGAGTCGTCACCTCGGTGTCAACTTTGTCACCTTCGAGGGCGAACGTCATACGACGCGTGCAGGAATCAATTTCTTCTATATCAAAAGTCATATTTATCTATCCGACATTGGTGCGAAAGGGGAGACTCGAACTCCCACGGGTTACCCCACTGGCACCTAAAACCAGCGCGTCTACCGATTCCGCCACTTTCGCTTCGGCATAACTCATCAGCAAGGACATAAACAATAGTGAAAAATGTGCGATTGTAAAAAATTCGCGGGAACAAAATTATACACTTCCTATAATCCTTGCTACATAAACGGTTTTTCTATGAATTTTTCCAACTTTTCCACACTGACTTTTGATTGTTATGGTACGCTCATAGATTGGGAGACCGGAATATTCAACGCACTTGCGCCATTGATTGAACGATCAGGCGAATCAATCGACAAAGATGCCGGTCTGCTCGAGTTTTCCCGTACTGAATCAGTAATTCAAGATGCGAATCCCGGTCTGTCATACACCAAGCTGCTGGCCAGGACACACGAGGTGATGGCGCAGAGTCTTGGTGTGGGAATGAATGACGATGATCATATGACGTTCGCCACTTCGATTGAACACTGGCCGGCCTTCCCGGACTCCGTACAATCCCTGCAATATCTCAAGGAACATTTCAAACTGGTAATTCTCTCGAACGTCAACAATGTCGGGTTCGCTCAAAGCAATCTGCATCTCAAAGTGGAATTCGATGCGGTCTACACCGCAGAGGATATCGGTTCCTATAAGCCATCATCACGGAATTTCAACTACATGCTTGACAAACTAAAATTTCTCGGAGTCTCTGAATCGGACATTTTGCACACCGCGCAGAGCCTTTTCCACGATATCGTACCAGCGATAAAAATAGGATTGGCGACATGCTGGATTGATCGTAGATCCGATCAGCCCGGCAGTGGTGCTACACCGATCGTTGAAAAACCACCGAAACCTGATATGCGGTTCGTATCACTCGCTGACATGGTTGAAGCTCACCGCATGGAGCTACATTAAGCGTTGCACATTCCGCTTCCTGCCCGAATAGCCCGGTTAAACTCGAATCAGTTCCCGCAAGAACGGAACCTCACGGTCATCTTTCGGTTCACCGAAGTTCCTGGCATACTGATGGCCTGAATAGACCGCGGCAGCGATCGTTCCGGGGGCATAACAATCTCCGATACAGCGCGCTTTCGGTACATTGGGATCTTCGAACCCGTCCATTTTGGCTGTGAATCGTTGATACAGCTGATCATCGGGGATTCTTGCAGTAACCATGATGACATGGTCACATCGCATTTCGGATAACTGGTCGGAATAAATACAGTTCATTTCGATGCTATCCTGACCGACAGATTTCAAAGCTTTCGCGGTGAGTATGGTAACCCCAAGATCAAGCAATCTACCCTGTATCGTGTCCTGCTCCAAGGTCTTATGCGTAAAACTGGACACGTCGGTAGACGGCGTGACAAGCGTCACATTCGCGCCTTGCGAGCTCATCAATTCCGCAATGAGACCGCCGATGTAATAATGGTCATCATCGTAAACTACCACATCACCACTGAGCTCCGTACCGAGCATGACATCATCGGGTGAATAGACATGAGACTGTTCGGTTCCCGGCAGCGCGAATGCATGCTGACGACCGATGCCATCCTTTCGCCACGTCGCACCGGTCGCAAATACGATATGATCTGCACCGAAATCAGCGATATCGGATTCAGTCATTGTGCTCGCAGGAAAAAGTTCGACGTTCGTCAGCTTATGCAGTTGTTGCATACGGTAATCACGCACGCGCCCCCACTGAGTGAGCCCCGGCAAGGCACTTTCAAGATTGACGCGGCCACCGAACTCTTCATTTGAATCTGCAAGCGTTACCTGACATCCCCGCTTACCCAGGCTGACTGCGCACTCCAATCCCGCCGGACCACCTCCGACAATCAGAATCGATCCCTTGTCGGAAGTCGGTGGGATGATTTCCGGATGCCAGCCCCGACGCCACTCCTCACCCATCGTGGGATTCTGGGTGCAACGAATCGGTGTGATGGTGAAGTCTCCGGAAACACAGATGTTGCAACCGATACATTCCCGGATATCCTCAAGTCGGCCTTCCTCGATCTTCTTAGGTAAAAATGGATCTGCAATCGACGGACGCGCCGCACCAATCATATCGAGGATGCCTCTGCGAATCTGCGATACCATTGTGTCCGGCGAGGTAAAGCGTCCCACGCCAACGACAGGTTTCGACGTAACACCCTTGACCGCTTTTACGAACTGCTCCTGATGCCCTTCCGGTTTGAACCTTGATGTTGCAGAATCGTTGTCCCAGTCGCTGATATTGACATCCCAGATATCAGGGAGTTCTGCGAGCATGCTGACAATCTCAATGCCTTCCTCCTCACATTCGATCCCATCGGCGCCTCTCAGCTCATCCAGCATGAGACGAACTGCAATGCCACAGGTGTCGCCAACCGCCTCTTTGGTGTCTGAGATTATTTCCTTGAGCAACCGAACCCGATTTTCGAGCGAACCGCCATACTCGTCTGTGCGATGGTTGAATCTTTTGGATAGGAACTGACATGGCAGTGTAAGCATGTGTGCGGCGTAGACGTAAATGATGTCAAATCCTGCCCTTTGCGCGCGCAATGCCGCCTTGCGGTAGATTTCGCGCACCTCGCGAATATCGCGCTTGGACATTGCACGAGCCTGAACTGGATCGTAGCTAGACACAGGAATCGCGGACGGTGCAATCGGCACAGTTCGAGAAAACAGATTGGGCGCTTCACCGCCATTATGCGCCAATTCAACAGCCGCAAGCGAACCCTGCGCGTGAACCGCATCGATCATCAGTTGATGTTGGGGAATATCATCGTCATCCCACAATCGTTGTTCCATATACGGTGAGACATCCGAAGAATGATGAATATCGCATTCTTCGGTAGATACGACAGCCCATCCACCTTCCGCCTTCATACCTCTCATACCTGCTGCTGTGTGGGGATGTCCGTGGCCCATTCCACAGCAATGTGGAACCTGGTAGAAGCGATTGCGCGCAACCACCGGTCCGATCTGAACCGGTTCAAACAGAACGTCATAGCGAGGATCGCGTGTCATTGTCACGCTGCTCCGATTTTCAGATAAGCTGGCAGCATCTGTAGCGAGTTTGATTGATCGTGAGTGAATTTATATGCAACAATCAGATTTGATTCGCTATCCCGAATCAACTACTTCAGCCGCTCCAGACACCTTCCGAAACCAGATCACTCATGGTCATTTCGATACCTTCTCGGAGAATGCCGACAATCTCATCGACATTGCCGCGGTCCAGTATCAGAGGCGGTGACAGGATGTTCAGATGCGCAACCGGTCGAACAATCAGTCCGAGCTTCTGACAGTTAGCGGCAATCCGGTCGCCGATTTTCACATTGTCATCAAAAATCTCCTTCGTCTGTACGTTCTTGACGTTCTCAATACACATCATGAAACATTTGCCCCGAACATCACCAACAATCGGCAAATCACGGAGCGTATCCAACCTTTCCTCAAAATAAGGTCCGACATCCTGTACACGCTCACAGATGCCTTCTCGTTGCATGATCTCGATATTCGTGAGTGCTGCTCGACAGCATACCGGATGACCTGAGTATGTAAACCCGTGTGTGAACAGACTTCCATCAGCTGACGGGCTGCTGATCACTTCATAAACTTCGTCCGAAATCATCGTCGCCGATAGGGGTAGATAACCCGACGAAATACCCTTCGCCGCGGTAATGAAATCCGGTGTCAGATCAAATACGGGTTCCGATGCGAACATATGACCGATTCTTCCGAATCCGGTCACCACCTCATCTGAAATGTAGAGTACCTCATACCGTTCACATACTTGCTTGGTCCGACGATGATATCCCTCTGGCGGTACAATGACGCCACCCGCACCCATGATCGGCTCAGCGATGAATGCCGCTACGTTGTCGGGTCCGAGATTGACAATTTCCTGCTCGAGTTCGTCGACCAGAAAATCGCAAAATTCCGCATCGGACATATTTTCCGGTTTGCGATATGGATTCGGACAGGACACATAACTTACGAGTCCCGGTGCCAGATCAAATCCAGTGTGATCAGCGGTGACTCCTGTCAAGGTCATCGCCAGATAGGTACTTCCGTGGTATGCATCGACTCTGGAAATGATTTTTTTCTTCGAATGCTTTCCCAGTCGATTGAAGTAATAGTGGATAATTCGCACGGCAGTATCGTTTGCCATGGAACCGCCAGAACCATAGAACACATGATTCAGATTCTCCGGTGAAATTTCCGCAAGCTTGGCGGCCAGGCTCGCCGAAGGCGGTGTAGTCAGGTGATTGAACGACGAATAATACGGAATAGCTCTCACCTGATCGGCAATCGCCTGTGCCATCTCCTCGTTGCCGTAGCCAATATTGACACACCACAGACCGCCGATTCCGTCAATGTATCGACCTCCGTCGCTGTCGTAGACGTATGGTCCGTTCGCTTCGGCAATCACCAATGATCCCTCCTCATGGAAGACTGAAAAATCAGTCCATGGATGGATGTAATGATCGCGATCCTTTTCCCACAGGTCGTGGGTATCGTAATTTTGCTTTAGCACTTGTCCTTCTCCAACTTGTCGATATTACTTCAGCATCCGCTGCGCGGATACTCTTTCATTCAAATTACAGCGATCACATCGATTTCCATCACCCACTCGGGTTGTGCCAATCCTTGGACAATCAATCCTGTAGATACCGGAAATACACCTTTGAGCCACTTACCGATCACCCGATAGACTTCTTCGCGATAGGCTCGGTCTGTAATGTAAACCGTAATTTTACAGATGTCGTCCAGACTCGCCCCGGCTTCTTCAAGCAGTTGCTTGACATTACGCATCGCCTGCTCGGTTTGGGCAGCCGGGTCGCCAACCCCGACCACATTACCCTCGAAGTCACTTCCAACCTGACCGCGCAGAAATATCATATTCCCAGCCTTGACGACCTGACACAGGTCGTTGTCCATTGCTTTACCCGGATAGGTGTCGCGTGTATTGAATTTTCTCAGTCTGATATGTTCGGCCATTTTAATCTGCTCACCATTCAGTTAGTCTATCGAAATTGCATCGGAGAGATTGGCTGCCTTCTTGACGAATCTCATCGGTTCTTTGAAGTCAAAATTTACATATACCGCATTCAGGTGCGCAAATGGTGGCGACTGGGCGAACAACTGAAACGTCAGCTTGTGCCCCGCATAGTCGGAGTTAAGCAGATCTCTTGCCATTGCCAGCAGTTTTCGACGATCTTCGGACTGCCATTCTTCGTTGATCGAATAGTATTTATTCAACCAGAAACTGACTTCCTCGGACTCGAAGTTCACACTGTCCGGTGTAACACAAATCTGTCCGCCACAAAGCTCTCGAGCTATATGCATCATGTGATGCAGCTGCGAACATGCCAGCACGCGTCCGGTATACAACAGTGATGGATTCGGCATCAGCAAACCTTTAGGACTAACCACGCCGGCGGCGATTGAGGCTGTCAGATGAGCGTTGATGCCCTCCCGATAGCAGACCAGCTGCGCCAATTTTTCCCGAACTGCCTGTTGCTTGTTCAGTCCAGTCTGCCGAACGTTGAACATTGCCGCACCGATCATCATATCAGCAGTTTTCTGAATTCGCTGCACGAACGAAAACGCGCTGTAACGGTGAAGCGTCGAACGAATAAACGTTGCAGCCCGGGTATGCTGATAGAACAACACATCTTCCCATGGAATAAGCACGTCGTCGAAGATCATCAACGTATCGATTTCGTCGAACTTGTTTGCAAGTGGATAATCTTTTGCGGACGCGCGCCCGACAAACCCTGAGCGACAGATATGAGTGATTCCTTTTGCGTTCATCGGTGCGATGACACCGACTGCGTAGTCGGATAGTTTCTGATCTCCCCAATTGGCGATGGTGGGCTTCACAAATGCCTGCTCGGCATAGGCTGATGCGGTTTCATATTTTGCCCCGCGAATAACTATCCCCGCATCCGTTTCTCGAACCACGTGCAAAAGCATGTCCGGATCCTGTTCCTGCGGGCGCTTGGAGCGGTCACCTTTCGGATCTGTATTCGCTGAAACATGAAAGATGTCATTCCTGATTACACGATCAATGTGATTCTTGATGTTTTCGGCAAATCTCGGATCGATTTCCGCCAATACGTCGCTGCCATCATACAGCGACCACATCTCACCGACTGTCTCGTCTCCAACACGTGTCACCACACCGCCAATGTCATTCAGCACGGTATCTACTGCAGCCCGTTTCTGATACCAATCCTGCTGCTCGTAGGGCATCTTGAGCAAAATCGCATTGGTGTCGCCACTTTCGTCGGTATAACTCAGAAGGTCACGGTGCTCTTCAATATGCGGCATATCGAACATTCGCGCCCGAATGTCCACAAGTGGTTTGAACGCGGGATGTTTCGCAACGTTGTCAACTCGCTCACCATCCATATAAACGACTCGACCGTCGTTAAGGGATTCTTTGTATTCTCGTCCTGTCCTTAACACTGATTAACCTTTCGAATCTAATGTAAATTACGCGTTTGAAATCGTCGGTTCCCTTGACTCTTTCCGCTCTGAAATAAAATGCTAAATATAGCATTTGCATCAGTTTGAAGTGCAAATTAGTACACGGGAATAGAAAGTCCGGAGTAAGGGTTAGCCCGAATGAAAGTCAGTCATACCCATACCGAGCGGTATAGAGCCGGAATTTTTCAATTTTTAGCAACGTAACAAAATTTGCGGTACTCGCGAGTCTCCATTCAAAAGTCAAACCGACGATACGCATGGTTTCGTGAACGATAGCCGAGCAGCTGTTTTCAGCAGGAATTCGAAAATCATCACCGGTCGAATCAACGACACTGTGCCTCATTCCATGCAATTTACAAGGAGAAAAGACACGGAAAAAAGTGGGGAAATTTCCTAACGACTATTCAAGAAAATAATCCGGTTGGGTTGCAACTCAATCAGTTAGAAAAAAAGAGGCCACCGAAAGTGGTGGCCTAATCCAAAGGAGGATAAGATTTTCAAGTCAATTTGTGGTTCATGTTACGAATTCGGCTTTGCTGACCAAACAGGGTTCGTAGCGGCGGTTTTCCTCGCCAGCCGATTTCGTCGAATCCGATTGCTCAGCCACGTTCTTGCTTTTGGCCTCGACCATTTCTCGGATCGCATATCGCGGAATTCCAATGTCGTCCAGTTGTGCATCACTGAGCGCTTCCAGTTCGCATATTGCTTTTCTGCGAATTCCAGCGTCATTGATTGACTGGATCACACTGTTGATACGCTCTGTAATTGTAAGAGCGTGCCCAGCTTTTCTGCGAGCATCGGTGTCAATCAAGTTAAAAACTGTCATTTTATTTTCCTCTCGGTTTACCCGATCAAAATACGTTATCAAATCTTTGGTACTAGAACACCAGGTTGGTAACCAGAACCAGCACGACTACAGAGCCGATGAATGAAATTCCAACCTTGTCATGAATTTTCTGAAACATTTTTTATTCCTCAAGAAAATTTCGTTAAATTACCATTACTGCGACTGAATTGAGCAGTCCATATTCAAGTATTCGAATCTCGCTTTTCAGTCGGTATATAAGATAGTGCATATTTGTCATTTCTCAAGAGATATATTTTCCTATTATCATGAGTAATTATTCATATTAGTAATATTTAATATATACTTTATCTTTTTGTTATTATTATTTGTTTATTAATTTTTCAATAAATTCATTAGTGATTTATATTAAGGATACTTTCATGTTTATCCTCTGTGAAAACAAATGCTCGGATATTGCTGGGCAATTCTAGCAGTTACTCTCGTATTAACAGCCTACGTTCGTTCGTTATTATTGAACACAGGAATGATTCTTACTTGAGTATTTATTCAGTCAGAATGTCCCAAGCGGTCTTTTTTGAACCTGGAATCATGCGTTTTGATGTTCAGAGTGTGGTACGCCAGTATCGACAGAGTTCGGTCAGAACCGCAGACCGTCGGGTAGCGAGCTGAAACCTGCTTTTCTGAAGTTGACTGCCTAAAGGCGAAATTTCTGTCCATCAGATCACTTGAATTCTCCCCAACTAACTTTCCACGAGACTGCCGGGGCAATCGTAATTGCCATCGCAAGAGAATCGAAATAATTTTCCATCGTTGTAAAATTGAATCTATTGTTGCTTTGTTTCATGACAACTTCCTAACTGATCTTTGAGCACCGCTGATAAGTAATTGGAACTCACCCTGATGTTCAATATTCTGCCTACACCAAGAGTACGCGCATCTCCGTTTTATGACGCGACCATTGCTGACGGCGTGAAGAACTTCACGACTTACAACAGGATGCTTCTGCCCACCACATTTGGTGACCCTGAAGGCGAGTATTGGCGTTTGCTGAATGGTGTCTCCATGTGGGATGTTGCCTGTGAGCGTCAGGTTCAGTTGAAAGGGCCCGATGCGGGCAAGTTAGCGCAGCAACTTACGACACGGAACTTGCATACATTGTCAATCGGTCAGGGAAGGTACGCACCGATCTGCAACCATCAGGGTGTTTTGCTTAATGACCCTGTAATTAACAGGCTGTCGAACGAAGTTTACTGGATTTCAATCGCCGACTCGCAAATCCAATATTGGGCAAGTGCGATATCAGCCGAAAGATCCTTGAACGTCGAAATTTCGGAACCAGACGCTTCTCCTTTGGCAATCCAGGGCCCGAACGCGGAAAATGTAGTCGCAGCCCTACTCGGTGACTGGGTACGCATGCTTGGAAATTTTCGATTCAAAGAAACGCGGATAGAAGGAATTCCTCTTATCGTCGGACGTTCAGGCTATTCGAAACAAGGAGGATTCGAGCTTTATCTTTGTGACAGTTCGAAAGGAACCAAGTTGTGGAATCTCGTACGGGAGGCTGGTCATCCATGGGATATTCAACCGGGCACACCGAATCACTCGGAGAGAATTGAATCCGGACTGCTCAGTTTCGGTAACGACACAGATGACACAACAAATCCATTTGAAGTGAGACTGGGAAAATACGTTGATTTGCAACTTCCCGATGAAGTGGTTGGAATCCGCGCGCTGCGCAACATCAGACAACAGCGACTTCATAGACACCAGTTGGGTGTTGTAATCGACGGGGAATTGTCACACTTACTGGCTAGAACCTGGTGTGATATTCTAAAGAATGGGGAAATAGTCGGGTCGGTAACCAGTACCGCTTTCTCCTGGCGCATGAAGGCAAATGTGGGTTTGGCGCTGGTCTCTGCGGAAGTACAGCCAGAAGATAGTGTCCAAGTCGTTTTCGAGGGCAAATTGCACGATGCGCATATCGTTGAGCTGCCGTTTTTTTAAGTGAAAGAGGAATCGGCCGTGATATATATTCCAAATTCGTCGGCCATAAAACCGAATATATTAATCTCTATCAGAAAATTTTAGGATAAGTAATGGCAGCCAATACCCTCTATAACAAAATTTGGGACAGACACACAGTGTGTCAGTTGCGGACCGGTCAGTACCAGTTGTTTATCGGATTGCATCTGATTCATGAGGTAACCAGCCCTCAGGCGTGTGACATGCTTCGCGAACGTGGTGTGAAAGTCGCCTACCCCGACCGCACTATCGCGACCATTGATCACATTATTCCAACTGCCAACCAAGCAAGGCCTTATAAGGACTCTGAAGCAGAAGCCATGGCACAGGCACTTCAGGACAACACGGCTGAATTCAATATCAGATACTTCGGTGTCGGCGCACCTGAACAGGGAATCGTACACGTTATCGGTCCCGAACAGGGCATGGTGCATCCAGGAATGACCGTAGCCTGTGGCGATTCTCATACCTCCACCCACGGGGCTTTTGGCACTCTCGCGTTTGGAATCGGTACCACGCAGGTTGGCGATGTGCTTGCAACACAGTGCCTGAGTATGGACCCGCTCAAGGTACGTCGTATCGAGATCAATGGAAATCTGGGAGACGGAGTATTCGCAAAGGATGTCATTCTGCATATCATTCGTAAACTTGGTGTCAAGGCAGGAATCGGCCATGCATATGAGTACGCAGGGTCGACCATTGATGCAATGACGATGGAGGAACGTATGACTGTCTGCAATATGTCGATTGAAGGAGGCGCGCGTATCGGCTACGTCAATCCGGACAGTACGACTTACAACTATCTGGAGGGACGATCCTATGCGCCAGCCGGAAGTGCTTGGGACAATGCTGTCAAATACTGGGAGTCGATGCGCTCAGAACCCGACGCGCAGTATGACGATGAGACTCGGATTTCCGCTGTCGAAATAGCTCCTCATGTTACTTGGGGTATCAATCCCGGCCAAAGCGTAGGAATTGATGAAGATTTACCTGTACTCAGCTCACTTCCTGACGGTGAACGTCAAACGGCGGAACGCGCGTTCGACCATATGAAACTCAAACCCGGACAATCCATGAATGGCGTCAAGATTGATGTTGTCTTTATCGGCAGTTGTACAAATTCCCGCATAGAGGATCTGCGAGCAGCCGCTGAGGTCGTGAAAGATCAGAAAATCTCCAAAGGTGTACGTGCAATTGTAGTACCCGGGTCCCGGGAAGTCGCCAAACAATCTGTCGCGGAGGGACTTGATCAGATATTCCTCGAAGCGGGTCTTGAATGGCGACAGCCGGGATGTTCCATGTGTCTCGCCATGAACCCAGACCGTTTGCAAGACGACGAAATATGTGCAAGCACAAGTAATCGTAATTTTATCGGGCGACAAGGCAGTCCAAACGGTAGGACACTCCTGATGTCTCCACCGATGGCTGCTGCAGCCGCCATCAACGGAGCTGTGACGGATATCCGTTCAATGTCTTCTTGAAACAACGAGGTAGCAACGATGACAGACATGAAAATCAGCACTGTAACGGGAAAGGCTATCGCTATCATTGGTGACGACATCGACACCGACCGAATCATACCAGCGAGATTTCTAAAGGAAATTACGTTCGCGAATCTCGGTAAATTTCCATTTTTCGATGAGCGTTACGACAATGACATGAACATCAAGGATCATCCTTTCAATCATGAGGATCGACAGGGATCAAGACTGTTATTTGTCAATAAGAATTTTGGCTGTGGCTCCAGTCGTGAACATGCTCCGCAGGCACTTCGTCGGTGGGGAATTCATGCGATTGTCGGTGAATCGTTTGCGGAGATATTTGCATCAAACTGCATCACACTTGGTATTCCCGCAGTCACTGCGTCGGGGTCGGATTTGCGCGAGGTTCAGAGCAGATGTCAAGCGCAGTCAAACTTGCAATGGACAGTCGATTTGGGAACGGGCCAGTTATCCTGTGAGGATGTGTCAATCGATATTCATATGCGAGAACATCATAAGAACACGCTCATGGAAGGGTTGTGGGACAGTACGTCGCTTCTTCTCGACAACATGGATAAAGTTGGGAGTCTCTACAATTCACTGCCGTATACGAGCGATTACAATATATAGTCTGTTCAACTGCAAGCCTGTTTTCTCGAAGAGCAAGTTCAATCAAAGTGAGTTCAGATCAGAGATAAATAAGAGCTCGAGCGGAAATTTCAAACCTTTCCGATTCTTTCTTACCGTGACAGATCATGGAAATTGCACCGGAACAACTCAGAGTGATCGCTTGCGAAGTAAGTGAATTTCTCAAACAGTTGGCGAATGAACAACGCTTGGTTATTTTGTGCCACCTTGCCGATGGAGAAAAATCGGTAAGGGAACTGCAGGACTTGCTGGGTCTGGATCAATCCTCTACCTCGCAACATCTCGCCCGGTTGAGAAAACAGGGAATTATTCTGGCGAGGAGAGACTCACAATCCAACTACTACTCGATTTGTGACGAGAAGGTTTTACAAATCATTCAACTTCTTCATGAAATCTATTGTTCCGACCCAGAAACATCTCCTGAAACCAGGCAACTGTAGTAACTTCTCCCAATCACCTCATTTTCACGGCTTGTATCGAAGCCTGTTGTCACAATGAAGGATTCTGATTCTTCAACAGTTGCAATTGTCGGCATGTCATGCCGATTTCCGGGTGGCGCATCCACTCTCAATTCCTATTGGACCAACATCCAAAAAAAGATTGATTGCATTGAGCCGATCCCATCAGGCCGATGGAATCAAGAAATTTTTCAAAGATTGCAAACAGGTTCCGGGACGGAATTTGCGAAGGTCGGTGGATTCATCCATGACATCCAAGAATTCGACGCTGCTTTTTTCGGAATTTCGCCCAGGGAAGCGATAGAAGTCGACCCGCAACAACGAATTTTGCTTGAGCTTGCGTGGCATTGCATGGTGGATGCCGCGATTTCCGTGGAAAATTTGAGAAAGATCAGTACGGGTGTGTATGTCGGCGTGATCAATCACGACCACGAAAGGCTGATTCTTTCCGATCAGGACCAGATTTCCGCACATTCAGGTCTGGGACGCTCTACCAGTATTGCATCCAACAGAATTTCTTATTGTTTTGACTTCAGCGGTCCCAGCCTGACAGTCGATACAGCATGTTCTTCGTCGTTGACCGCAGTTGTTGCTGCGTGCAATGCGCTAAGATCAGGCGAAGTGGATACCGCCTTTGCCGGGGGTGCGAATGCCATCCTCTTGCCGGAAAGCTACATCGAGTTTTCGCGCGCGTCCATGCTCTCGAAAGTTGGTAAGTGCCGGGCGTTCGATAAGGATGCGGATGGATTTGTTCGAGCTGAAGGTGGTGGGATGATACTGTTGAAACGGCTTTCGGATGCCTTGCTCGATGGCGACAGAATCTATGCGACTATTACTGCCAGTGTGTTGAATCAGGATGGCCGAACCGCTGGAATCATGTCTCCGAATCTCGATGCACAGAAGAAAATGATGACAGATGCCCTGCTCTGTGCGGAAATAGACCCATCCGATATCGGATTCATTGAGTCTCACGGTACTGGAACACAGGCTGGAGACACGATAGAGGCCGCCGCACTGGGAGAAGTCTACGGACGGGCAACCGATTGTCGAAGTCTTCCCGTCGGGTCGGTCAAGACAAATATCGGACATACGGAGGCCGCAGCGGGTATTGCAGGACTGATTAAAGCGGTGCTTGCAGTGTGGCACAAATATATTCCACCCAATCTGAACTTTGCCAATCCGAACCCAGATATCGATTTCGAACTACTGGGCATTCACATTCCGGTTGAAGGGCATGCTTGGCATAATACGGGGGGATCTCAACGACTGGCTGCAGTCAATTCATTCGGATTCGGTGGAGCAAATGCCCACGTGATCATTCAGCAGGCTCCCGTATACCGTGTATCTTCCAGGCTGAATCCCAACTTGCCGCTGCTGCTTCCGTTGACCGCATCGTCTTCTACTGGTCTTGATCAACTTCGGACGTGTATCGAGCAAATACCAAAAAATGAATTCGAAACATTTTCTCGACTCTGTCACACCGCCGGACGGCAACCACATTTGAGTCATCGACAAGTCGTCACCTTAGTTCGAGAATTCGAGGATAACCCGAACTATCTCAATGAAAACTTCCAATGTAGCGGAAATATCAACAACCATTCCAACTGCTCGCCATCAGGAGTTGCATTCGTTTTCAATGGCGTAGGTGCCGGGTGGCAACAGGCGGGTCAGGAACTATATTCCAAAGAACTGATTTTCAGATCAACAATTGATCTATGTCACTCGATTTTCAAGGAACTATATGAGATATCGTCGGTTCGTGAATTCTTCAGTCGAAAGTCTTCACGGCCACAATCCAGCGTTGTACATTTGCATGCGCTGCAATTCGCACTTCAGATCTCAGTATTTGAGTTATGGAAATCCTGGGGACTGCGTCCCACCGCGGTTGTAGGGCATAGTGTCGGAGAAATCGCTGCAGCATACGTCTCTGGAAGTGTTGATCTTGCAAATGCTGTGGGAATCGTCGCAGAACGCGCCTATATCTTTGAACAATTCACAGGAAAAGGGTTGATGCTGGCCGCTGGAATATCTCAAACCGATGCCGAAAACCTGATAGGACCGAAGTCGAATGAAGTGTATATCGCTGCCTGTAACAGTGAATCATCGACCACCTTGTCGGGAACAACGCCAATGATGGAATCGTTGGGCGCACAACTGGAAAATCAAGGCAAATTCGTCCGAACACTGGACTTATCAGTACCGTTCCATAGTCCTCTGATAGAAACGTGTAAGGCTCAAATTCTGGAAAAGATTCAATCGGTTGAATTCGCCGACCCGGAAATACGTTGGTTTTCGTCGGTCAATGGTAAAGAAATCGTATCAGCTGTCGATTCAACATTCTGGTGGCTAAATTTTCGTGATCCGGTTAGATTTGCCGAGTGCATGCAAGCCTGCATCACTGGAGGACCAACAACTTTCGTCGAAATCGGTCCTCATCCGTACCTTTCATTCAGCATCGCTGAATGCTTGGGTGCTGAACGAACCGATGGGTATTGTACGTACTCCTTGAAACGAACGGGCCAGGATGCGTCAACGATGAGGTCGGCTGTTACAAGATTATTCAATCTAGGATTTTCCTTTAACTGGCACAAGATCAATCCAGTCGCTGAGATTTGCGATTTTCCGGAAACTCAATTCCACCGAACTTCATATCGACATCCAATCTCCAACCTACGAGTAAGGGGATTCGACGATCTACAAAACCACTCCTCCTACCAAACGGGCGCTTGCTTTCGACCGCCAGAGAAATATTATTGGATGTCAATAACTGGAACTGGCTGAACCGACACCGAATTCAAGACAAAATTATTTTTCCTGCCGCCGGTTACGTCAAATTCATACTTGAAGCGGCATCAAATTACACTTCTGGCGCAACACTCGAATTGAGCGAAATTAAGTTCAAGAAAATGTTGCTATTATCCGAATCTTCAAATTCGAACAATTCATTTAACCTGACCGTTTCCAGCGAATTGAAGGCCGGACAATTCAATTGTCATATTGCAAGACTATCCGGAGAGGATGGACAGCAGGTCTTCCATTCCCAAGCGAAATTCGCTGGAGCCACCTTCGATCAACCCTCAATGAATTTGAAGTCATTGGTTAAGAAGTGTACAGATACTTTCCCATCGGATGAAATTCACCGGAAATTGTCGATGCTGGGACTGGAAGGTGACTACCCTTCGTGGTCATACACACTCCTCGCAAAAATAAGTGACACCGAAGCGCTTGTTAATTTAACCAGTGAAAATCAATCCACTGTCCCCGATCAGCATCTGATACACCCTTCCCTTTTGGATTTATGTTTTAGAGCTTCAGCAATCCTGATTGATATGGATCAGCTCTACATTCCGAAAAAAATAGAAAAACTGATATTTTGGGGTGGAGACACGAATTCTGTCTATTGCCATATGACACTGCATAGCAAGTCCGAAAGAACCATTGAGTTGGATCTGGATATCGCTGATGAGCATGGCTCAATCATCGCATCTGTTTCACAACTTACGCTCAAAACCGTAAACGTTGAATTAGCGAATGCGCGCCGACCTATTGAGCGACCTGTCATTCTTGAGCCTTCTTTCGCATTTCATCAAAACATGTCTCGCGATGCGCCGCTATTCGGAGATGAAACCAATCTTTTCCTCCCGAATTCAATTGCTTATGACAGCCGACTCGCCGATCTTGAGGAGAGAACCAGAAGTGATGAAACGATTTCTTCGCTACTGAGCGACTTGACAGTTCACAATATTGGTCGCACGCTCAAACAACTCGGATTTCCCATAGACAGGGAGCAATGTTCCCTGAGTCAGATCGAACAAATATGCCAGATTGATATTGATCAGAAATCGCAATTCTATGCTCTACTCGTCATGCTTGAGCATAGACAACTGATAGATATCAGTCGTAAGTTCTGCGCTGCCCAACGTTATATCGATGCAAATGCTTCTGTAGTCAAAGTTCGCCAAGACATACCTTCAAACCCTGAACTGGTACTAGAAGAAATTTTCGGACTCCATGATACTTGGGACTACACCAATGAACTGCGCTTGATCGATCTTTGTGGTAGAAATCTTGGAAGCGTATTGAAAGGCTGCAAAACCGGAATCGGTACGCTCTTTCCGGATGGTGCAGTGATTCCATTGCAAGGACTGTATGAGTTTTCACCGACCTGTCGACCTTCAATTGAAATACTAGTCGGATTAGTTGAAGGTCTACTGAGAAATTGGCAATCAACCAGAAAATGCAGAATTCTGGAAATTGGAGGAGGTACCGGAGCACTGTTGTCTCAACTCGTACCGATACTGGGGAAACACCCTGTCGAATATACATTTACCGACATATCACGCAGTTTTGTAAGACTCGCAAAAGAACGATTCAGCGGTTTGAAATTTTTGGAATTTCAGACTTTTGATATCGATTCGAGCTATGAAGTTCAGGGGTTTTCAGCGAACACCTATGACATAGTCCTGGCCAATGACGTACTTCACCTTTCACGCGACATTCAAAGTGCAGTACGACAAATTCAAGACATACTCTTACCCGGCGGACGATTCCACTTCATCGAACTGACGAGGGAGCCTGATTGGGCGAGTTTGGTGTTCGGAATGCTCAGGGACTGGTGGCATAGAACAGATGATATTCGACAACCGGTCAGTCCATGCAACCCTGCCGAATTTTGGGAAGATCAACTCGCCTTCAATGGATTCAATTCGATTGAATCAACTGGAAACTCCGTTCTCCCACATACGGTATTCGTTGCTGAAAGCAAAAAAGATATTGCTTTACTTGCTCCTGCGCGACCGGTTGAGTCACTTGACCGTGCACTGATCTTTTCAGGTAGCGATACCTACTCCGCAGAATTCATAGATTCTCTCGAATGCCGGATCAAGTCTGCCGTTAGTCCAGGTGCGGATTATTCGAGTCGACATCAGTCTTATAAGGTGCGAACAGACAAACTCGAAGACTATGTCAGACTGGTTGAAGAACTACGAAGCACATCCGAATTGCCAAACGAAATTATCCTTCTTTGGAACTTTTTACCTTTGCATTCATCTACTCCGTTCGACGGGAATGTAGATTCGCTTTCGTCAACTTTGGTTTCAATTTCGCACCTATTTCGAGCCTACGATCAACTGGACCTGAACCTTCCGTTGATAACCTTGATCACTGCCAATGTCCATCAAATTTCAAAAACAGCTGATATCGAGTCATGTCTGAATTCCACACTTTGGAGTGTCGGTAGAACAATCAGAAATGAATTTCCGGAAACCTCGTGCCGTTTGATTGATATTGATCCTACACACGAAGACCAGATTTCGGAACTGTGCCGGTTCGTACAAAATCGAAACGAAAATCTGGAAGCGGTTCTGCGCCAAAGTGGATGGTTAGCGCCAATCGTAAAATATTCAACACCGGAAAATACAAACCAGCCAATTGAAATCAGGTGCTATCAACCCGGCAACATTTCAAAAATCCAACCAGTCGCTACTGTGGTACCGGACATCAAATCTACCGAGTTACTAATTCAAGTATCAGCAGCAGCTCTCAATTTTCGCGATGTAATGATCACTCTCAACGCACTGCCTGAATATGCGATCAAAAATGGAGTCATGCAAGACTCGCTGGGTATGGAGTGCGCTGGCAAGGTCGTCAAAATCGGCAGTCAGGTTGAAGGCTTTTCGCTCGGAGACGATGTGGTCGCCTTGGTGCCGGGCTCAATGGGAAGTCTCGTCACCGCACGCTCAGAGTTGGCAAGAAAGATACCTGTGGGATGGTCGTTTGAGCAGATTGCAGGAATCCCAGCGGCCTATATCACTGCGTCGAGTTGTTTGGAACATCTGCGAGAACTTAAACCTGGTATGTCAGTTCTGATTCATTCGGCTTCCGGAGGGGTAGGATTGGCTCTGATTCATCTGCTCAGGAATTCTGGAGTGACAGTTTATGCGACCGTCGGTTCCCGCGAGAAAGTTGAGTTTTTGAATCTTTTAGGGATTGTGCATGTCGCAAACTCCCGCTCGACATCGTTCGTCGGCGATGTGAAAGAATGGAACTGCAATCAAGGTGTGGACTTGATCGTCAATACGCTTGCGGGCAAATTGGCCAGCGCCAACGCGAAATTACTCAAACCGGATGGTGTGTTTGTAGAGCTTGGAAAGTACCCTGCGATGAGCGAAGTTCATGAAACGATTATGAATTCAAATCCGAATGTCAGCATACGGACTATCGATATTGACAACCTGTGGAAAGTATCACCGGAAAAATTGGCAGATCGATTTCACACAACCATGAAGAAAGCTGAACAAGGATTCTGTCCCGCGCTTCCTCGTACGGTATTCTCGCATAGGAATGCCAAGGAAGCATTCCGTTACATGGCGAATGCCAAGCATATAGGCAAGGTCATATTGAAATTTGAACATCCGTTTATATCCGTCGATTTCAATGCTCCAATTTCATCAGAGGCAACATATCTTGTTGCTGGTGGAACTCGTGGCTTCGGCCTCGCCACTGTCCGGTGGCTATGCGATGTTGGCGCGCGCCACATCATAGTGGTCGGGCGTAATCCAGATCAATCTGATCAGTTCCGGAAATTGAAGATCGAACTGGAAAATTATGGTGTTGTTGTGCAGACTATCGCGACAGACATCACAGAACTCACGAAACTAAGGGTGTCTGTCGATAAATCGGTGTCGGATAATCCGCCAATCAAGGGTATCTTTCACTGTGCCATGGAAATTCAGGATCGAATGATAACCAACTTGGATGTTGAAAGTTGCCAGATGAGCCTTAGAACAAAAGTTCTAGGCGCATGGAATCTATACAAGGCGACAGAACATCTGCAATTGGATTTTTTCGCGCTTTATTCATCGGCAACCTCGATAATCGGACCCCCCGGACAGGTCGCTTACTCGTCTGCCAACGCGTTTCTCGATTCATTCGCCAAATTCCTGAGAACAAAAGGTATATCTGCAATTTCGATCAATTGGGGAGCAGTTTCGGATTACGGATATTTAGCGGACAATCAGAAAAAATTAACGCGATCAATCAGCCGATACGGAATCAGATCTCTCCCGGCAAAATCGATGCTCGCACCTCTGGGAGGAATATTGAAGTCGGACAGTGTCTCTCAGCTAATTGTTTCGGGCGGTAACTGGCCGCAGAGTATACGTGAATCACCCAGAGTAGACATCAAAGAGTCAATTCCCGGTAACGAAAATCGTCAAAATGTTAAATCGAAAGGAAGTGCGAATTTTGACCGTGAAAGCTGTGAGCAAATCGTACTTTCCTGTTTTTCAAAAGTATTGGAGATCCCGCTGAATTCTATAGAGCCGAGCGAATCTGTACTGAACCTCGGTGTTGATAGCTTGCTGGCTGTCGAACTTTCGAATCTGCTCAGATCAGAAGGAAAATTGCAAATCAGCGCCACCGATCTGCTTCAGTCGATTACGATTCGCGACATCATCGAATCACAGACACAAGCTAACAGCTAACGCCAAATATCGACATCTATTCCCTGTTCGATGAAATGGTCAGCGCGTGCTGAAATATATCGCTGAAAATTCGGTTCCAGTCGATAAGACTCACTATGGACATAGTCAAACAACGACTGTGTATGAAAAATCTTAAACCAAGCTTCAGACCGAATTACTTCGTCACCGACACTATTGAAAAGCAAAATGGTAGGAGCATAACTGACTTCAAGTTCGGAAGCCCATTGGCGGGCAGTCGTCTCCGCTCCTGTAGTAGAAATCAGAGGCTGATCCGACCACATATCAAGCTGCACAACATCAAAATTCTTTAACAGATTCCGAGTATCTTCATCTACCAGCACTTTATAGTGCAAAGATTCGCAGTTAGGACACTGCTTCTGTTCGAAGAAAACCGCAAGCGGTTTATTCGTCGTGCCGTTCGCTCTTTCCAGGTTGTAGGGCGGCGACTGGAAAAATGCCTGTGCTATCAACTCATTTGCACCTGCATCGGACACTGGTTGGCTATGCACGAAATCTCTATAGCTCATTTGAGTTTCGTGGTGTTCTGCGACAAATCGCAGTGCTGTCAGAAATTCGTTGGGCGGTAGATAACCGTTGAGTGTCAGAATCGGCTTCCCTTGCTCGTTGAAGAACAGCAAAGTCGGCGTGAATTGCACTCGGAGAGCGGAAGCGAACTCCTTTTCAGTAAATGTTTCTCCATCCACTGTAATAATTTCGCGATCACCCCAGATGTTGAGTTCAATGACTTCAAATTTTGATCGCATTAGGTCGACAATATTTTTCTGACTCAAATTTCTCTCGACCAAGATATTGCAGTAGGGACACCCGTCCTGGTGCATCAGCAACATTACACGTTTGCCCTGCTCGGCAGCTTCCGCGATATCGTCCGAAAACTCCAGGAAACTTTCCTTGAACCACGACGGGTATACGGTTGGTTTAGCGCCTGAAAAAGTACCCGGCGATACTTTGGTCGCAGAATCGGTGTCTGCGTTACTATCCAATCCAAATGAAAGCGCTGACGAAGCGATCAGAATAGTTGAAATGATCCAAGAAAAAGACTTGATTTTTGTTCGCATAACTATTTTTGGGATTTGGTAAGTGGGTTGCACACAAAATTGGACTGCCAATTCAGTATTTCATGTCATTCTAATATAGGATCTAGAAATAACTCAAATGTTTAAGACATAGTTTCTTTTTCGAGTACTGTTGGGAGCCTTGTATCCAACTTTGATTCATCGAAAATCTTGTTCGGGGCGCAAACTTCGGATGTCCGATCCTGACAGACAGTCATAATCAGTAGTAAATTTCGCAGCTTTTGAGGTTTCGATCGCGTCATGTCCCATCCCGCATGAACTATGTCGCTGGATTTATTCGACTCCGACCCACGCGGAACCGTAGTCGTTATTCAGCTCTCGATACATGCTGTGAGCGTGATCTATGGTGTCTTCGCCGTTTGAAACTGCATATTCGAGCACAAAGGATGGACTGGTCACACGGAAATAGGCAGCGCCCAAGACACCCTGTCGTCCCCACCATCCAAAGTACGTATCCTCAATCTCAGCCACAACGGTTTTCATTTTTTCAGCATAGTCGTCATTGTTGATGAAACCTAATCGGGCCTCTATGACATCCAGAAGCAGCGTTCTCTGCATAGCTGTAAGTTCGCTTCCCTTGATACCTTCAGGCGCAACTGTCGCTCCATATTTCCCTGGTCCCAGTAAGAGGTCGATGGGCTCGTCCGCACGTACGGCTTGTCTTTTCTGTTCGTCAGTCAGGCTATCCATGAACGCCTGCGCCGCCGCTGTTTCCCTCTGAACAATGAATATATCTTTACCGTCTAGTTGTAGGTGCAGCGGTTGCCCACCGGTCAGCATCGGTGAGAAGGAAACGTCCGGTCCGAAAACTGTGGTATTTATTGCAAGATGGTGTCCGCCGAACTGGAACATCCACGGTTCTGTAGTTGACGGTTCACCGAGAAAAGCGGCGTAGAAGTACTTACTGCCGTATTTCATGACACCGAACAGGTCGCCTGAGATCAGCAAGTCTTCTGCTGCCAGTTGATGAGTGATGTTTTTCACACCTTCTTCACTCAGGAGTTCCGCAAGGAACTGATCGAGATTTACCCGCTGTAATTCAGAAAGAACACCGAGCTTTACACCACCGCGAGGAACCATGCCCTCGGGAAAGTTGGACCAGTTTGAACGCTGTGTATTGTCGGAAAATCGATATGACGCCTCTTGTCTCTGACTATCATCGAGCGAGTCCAAAAATAGTCTTGCAGCCGCCACGATAGCCATGGTTTTCTCATCTGCGTCGGGTATGTCGTGAGTGCGCTTGATACTGATCTCTACCGGTGAGGGACTCGCTCCAAAAAAAATTCGAGCTGTAATTTCGGGATGAAAATATAGGTAGACGAAAATTGCAGCAACGAAAATCACTGTGCCGAAAAGGTAGATGAACATGCGTTTCATCACTTCCGCCTTATCCTTAACTCCACAAAATTCACTTCCGCTAAAGTTAATCCTGTAACTTGCTATGCAGCAAAGCAAGCTCTTCCCAATACCGTGAATCCCAATACCCCTTGGCTCTTGCGGATGTGCTGGGCAGAATGACAATTCTTGTTTCACCGACTGTGTAATCACCCTGTTCTCCGCAGATCACGGGTTCACTTCGTCGTCTGCTGAAAACAGCCGTTAAGAACATCAAACCATTATTTTTACCTGTAAAGGCGAGAATTTTCGGTTGATAATGCACTATCTTTTCGAACACCAGAATCGCATTGTCACCCTCGCCCGTCAACTCGTGATCACTACCAAATTCATATTTGTTCAAGTCTGTCAGGCCGATGCCAAACCGTGGAAGCTCGGGAAACTCTTCTGGTTTCAAGCGACGGTCTGTCATACCGGTTTCGGCTAGAATTTTCCAAAACAGGTTGGTTGGATGGGCATAGTACGCGCCTCTTCTTTTCGATTCGGGACTGGGTGCCCTACCACAAAATACTGTAGTCAGACCATGTTCGAGAACATCTGGAATAAGGTAACTGTCTTTCTCTATTTGGTTGAACATATAAGTTTTTCTAACGCAACGACTTAAAATAGCACTATCGATCAAAACTGATCTTTCGACCAATTTTAATCTCACTAGAATCATAAATCGCCTCTTCCGATTTCTGATACTCACCAGAGAAATTTTCAGACACATCTTGAATTTCTACCATCTTTTCCACAAATCCATCCCGAAGCAACAACACCACGTAGTCCAGGTTACCATCAGTTCTTACTGCCACCAATCTTATTGATGTCGATCCCGAAATCTTAAGTTGCAGAATTGGTACAGGTTCAGATCGCCCTAGATTTTCCCTTTGCTCAAGATAAGATTTATCGGTCATAATTTCACCTTGTCGCATTGCTTCCACGCACTCCTTGTCCGAAAGCTCATCATGGAAAACAGTCGCGTTGAATCCACTTCGATAGGCATCGATCAGCATATCCGGCAACTCCGACCAGGCAAAACTTCGCCTCTCAAGCTTGAGCGTGGTAATTCTCTGATGCATCGCCCACAACGCAAGTTCCCGAAATTCCTCGCAAGGTGTATTGAGTACACCCGCCATTGACTCAAAATCAAAATCATTGAGAATATTTCCTACTACGACACTGGCTTCCGAAATGATTCCCCCTCCGATTCCAGCAATGCGTCGACCGGATATTTCGATTTCATTGGTATAACGCAGTTGCGCCGGTAATTCCAAATAGCGGAGAGTATTGATCGGTGGACTTAGACAAGACTTGTAGACCCGCGAAGGTATTACCGGACTTCTGCTTCTATGAAATATGCATTGGTAAAACTGCTGCTGACTGTCAAGATACGTCAGACCACCGCCTAACCGACGACGCATAACAGGAAATCTTTTTTCTTCCACTGCGACACGGTCCAAAACCTGCAAACTGCTCTGGTGATATCCGATACACAGATAAGGCGAATCCGGACGACACAGAATGATGGTATCCGGTGTCGTCTCGTCCATGCAGGTCGCAACCGCATGGTAGACTGACTGAGATTCCAGATAGGAAACCTCACCGAGATCAATGATGCGAAGTACGAGATTGCCCGTCATCGCAATTCTCTACGATCACGAGAGGAACAAAGGTACAACAACTTTGAATCGAACAGAAGATACCGCGTCAGACTACGTCCACACCCAAAAATTTGAGAATGGCGGTCAAGGCGCTATGCGCAAATTCGGCTCAGTTCACAAAAGGTTAAGCTTCTTCAAGCGCCTCCACCGATTCCGGAATAGTCTGGCCTCCATCCACAACAATGGTCTGACCGGTAATGTAACCGGCTTCCTTGGAGGCGAAAAACAGTGCGGCATTTCCGATGTCCTCTACTGATCCCAAGCGTTTGAGTGGAATCGAAGCCGCCATCGTCTCCAGATAGTCAGCTCCGAGACCTTCCAACCCTTCGGTGACAATGTTACCCGGCATAACGGCATTGACTGTGATGCCGTATTTGGCAAACTCCATACAAGCGGTTTTCATAAACCCCAACTGACCGGATTTACTGGCACCGTAATGTGTCCACCCGGGATACCCTGTGATCGGGCCGGTGATTGATGAGGTCAGGACAATCCGTCCGCCATCGCTGTCTTTCAGATGGGGCAGACAGCTCTTGATTGCAAGGAATGTCCCTTTCAGATTCGTACCGAGAACAAGGTCCCACTCATCTGAAGACATGTTTTCCAGATGACTCTGAGGAAAAATTCCGGCATTACTACATAAGACGTCAATCCCACCGTGCCTTTCCGCAGCCGCAGCCGCCATTGCGTCCATATCCTCTGATTTTGTAACGTCGGCACTGAATGCCGATGCTGTTCCGCCTTCGTTCCTGATCTCGGCCGCTGTTGCTTCAGCATCATCTGTGCCTCGAGCCACAATGAGCACTCTCGCACCATGACTCGCAAATACTTTCGCTATACCTTTTCCGATTCCTTTGCTGGCACCGGTCACCACGACCGATCTGCCTTCCACTGATGTCAACATAATCTTTTCACCTCGTGTCTGATAGTTTCTTGAACGGGAATTTGTAATTGACAGGTTAGTCTGACATAACTTTCCTCCCCTATATTTTATGTTGCGTTATCAATAATTCGCTGTCAACTGTCAAGTTATTTTTCTCATTTACATCTAAATTATCTACACTCAATTGGAATGCCGCCCGTCAAGGGCTGGCCGGAGGCGATTATGAGCGAGACAAAGCAGGAATTTCTGGAACGAACCAAGGAATATTGGAATCCAGGGAAAACTTCAGACTGGCAGAACTTCGGTGTTGATCTGGTTATCGACCGTCGCGAGGGCTACCATCTCTACGATATGGATGGTAAACGACTGATCGATGTTCATCTGAATGGTGGAACCTACAATCTGGGGCACCGAAATTCTGAAGTTGTCGCAGCCGTCAAGGAAGGTATGAAGTACTTTGACATCGGCAACCATCACTTTCCGTCGCTTATGCGTACACATGTCGCACAGATGCTCGCTGAGTGTACTCCGGAAGGATTGCAGTACACGATTTATGCCTCAGGTGGCGGTGAAGCCATCGACATTGCTCTCAAGTGCGCTCGCCACGCAACGAAAAGACGAAAAATCATCTGCATCGATCATTGCTATCACGGTCATACCGGACTGGCGGTACAAGTCGGTGATGAACGGTTTTCCAAGCTGTTTCTGAGCGATGCCCCGACGCAGGAAGTTGTCAAGGTTCCGTTCAATGATCTGGAAGCTATTGAGAGAGAGATTCGCGTTGGCGATGCAGCATGCGTCATCATGGAGACGATTCCGGCAACCTATGGCTTTCCGATGCCGAAGGAAGGTTATCTCAGTGCAATAAAAGCAGCATGCGAAAAAGTGGATACTCTCTATATCGCCGACGAGGTGCAAACGGGACTGATGCGCTGTGGTGAGATCTGGGGTATCGACACCTACGGTGTAAAACCCGATATCCTTGTTACCGGTAAAGGACTTTCCGGCGGTATATATCCTATTGGTGCGGTGATCGTCAATGAACGGGCGGGTGCATGGCTGAAAGAAGATGGTTGGGGACATATGTCAACTTTCGGTGGTGCCGAACTTGGATGCATCGCAGCTGCCAAAGTGCTTGAGATTTCCAATCGACCTGAAGTGCGTTCGATGGTCCACTACATCGCGCGCTATATGCGCAATGGATTGGAACAACTGCGAAGAAACTACCCGGACTTCTTCGTCGGAATCCGGCAGCGAGGTGTGGTAATTGGTCTGGAGTTCAATCATCCTGAAGGTGCAATACATGTCATGAAAGCATTGTTCAACAACGGAGTTTGGGCTATATTCTCCTCTCTTGATCCAAAAGTTCTTCAGTTCAAACCAGGTATCCTGGTTGATCGGGAACTCTGCGATGAGATTCTGAATCGCTTGGACACCGCTCTCGGTCAAGCACAGGCCTCGGCAAACACGATTGCGTCATCTGGTACACGGCAGTCAGCGAGGAATCAGGATTTGGCTGATGCAGCATGAAAAAAAGAATTGATATGGAGCATCCTATGGATAAATTTGAAGATCTGCCGCACGAAAAGCAATTAATGCTGCTGCAGCGAGTTGCCGACAACTCATTGTCGCATTACGACCTGCCTGAAGATGCCACAGCAGAGCTTATCAATATTTCGGAAAATGCAACCTACCGCGTTGACAACCCCCAGACGGGACAAAAGTGGGCACTCAGAGTGCATCGGGAAGGCTATCACTCCAAAACTGCCATCGCATCCGAACACGCTTGGACAGACGCACTCCGAAATGACGCTGGAATCATTACGCCAGTCATTGTGCCCGGCAATGACGGTGACAATATCCAGCATGTACAGGCCGAAGGTATGCCGGGCAGGGCCAGACACGTTGTCATGTTCGACTGGGAATCCGGCGCTGAGCCACCGGAGGACAATTTACTTGAACCTTTCGAGCTGCTCGGAACTGTATCAGCCAAAATGCACCAGCATTCGATGAACTGGAATCGTCCGCCGTGGTTTGAACGCTATACATGGGACTATGAGACTAGTCTTGGTAGCAAGCCACACTGGGGACGCTGGCAGGATGGCATGGGATTGGATGCAGACAGAGAGCGACTTTTCGGAAAGACGGCCGATCTGATCAAATCCAGACTGGGCAAATTTGGTCAAGCGCAGACAAGGTGGGGACTCGTTCATTGCGACATTCGACTGGCCAACCTGCTGATTCAAGGAAACGTGACAAAAGTCATAGATTTTGATGACTGCGGATTCAGTTGGTTCATGTATGACTGTGCGACTGCACTGAGTTTTTTAGAGGGCCGAGAGGACGTACCGGACCTTATCCAGGCTTGGGTACGGGGTTACCGGTCAGTGATAGATTTGTCGGAAGAAGACGAGCATGAAATTCCGACATTTGTGATGCTTCGCCGACTCTTGCTCGTAGCCTGGATCGGATCACACTCGGAGACCGATCTGGCACAGTCAATGGGGTTGCCGTATACGGCGGAAACAGTGAAACTGTGTGAGCGCTATCTCATGGAATTCGGTGATTGAGGAGACTGCTTAACCAGAGAGGATAAATTTGTTCTTCTGAATATTTTCATCAACGAATATGGAGACATTCGAATGAACAGGTGAAATCGCGCTTGATCAAACGGGGATATCCACAGACATAGTACATCATGACTTATGCCGACAAGACAGGGCGGTCTGAAGAATTCTTGTCAATGTAAAAATTTACAGATACATCACCATGGGGGAATTTGGCTACAATGGCCAGTTGCCCTCCCAGTGCTTCAATGTAGTTTTGAAGCGTCGAAATTTGCATATCCGTTCGGTTCTCCAGTTTCGTAACTGCGGGCTGATTCACCTCAAGCAGTTCTGCAAGATGCTGCGGAGTCATTTCCAATGATTTACGAATTTCTCGGAGTGTTAGATTCTCAACCAGTTCAGATTTCTTGGTATCGACGCGTAATCGGCGCTCCGGGGTAAATTCCCGAAGTAGTTCGTTGAAGTCATGATGTCCACCCATTGGATAAGTCCCTCTCGTTTCAATTCAGTCAAATATTCATCGTACAATTTATCAGCTTGCGAGACATATTGCCTGTAGAACTGCTTATTGCCATTCTTTATTCCCCCAATAAGCAGAATTGCTACACGTCTGGGATCGAATGCCTAGAAAATACGAAGTTTTTTCCCACCGCTTTGCACTCGAAGTTCGCGCATATGGCTGTGTCCGGGTCTGTTTATGCCGGAAGAATATGGATATGGCAGATTAGCACCGTTTTGCATCAGCAATTCAACCATAGCTGCAATATCTTCTTGCAGGTTCTCTGTGAGTGTAATCCACCAATCATTAAATTCATTTGTATATTCGACAGACATTCTGATCAATTCCGCGATTTCATTCCTTCTAAGGAATAATTCCAAAAATTTTTTGACTACTTGACCGCTCGACCGGCAGGAAAATAGTTATTCTGAAAGTCTCAATACTGATTGATTCTCCTGGGTACCGGAGACTATCTCATAGTCCAGATGCTGACACAAGCTGGTAATGCATCTCGTTTGTATGCTCTCCTTGGGCTCGGTGCAACCCAATCTGCGTAGATTGGTTACTTTCAGTCCGGGAATACCGCATACATCGATGACTTCAAATGGTTTGGTGTCCACATCCACATTCAGACTGAGTCCATGATAGCTGCAGCCGCGACTGATTCTGATTCCGATCGAAGCGATTTTCTCTCCATCGACGTACACACCCGGTGCACTCTCCCTAAGTTCGGAGAAAATGCCATACGATTCCAGTACGTCTCGGATAGCTGATTCAATCGATCTTACGAGATGGCGAACACCCTGCCTACGTCGTGTCATGTCGATCAGCAAGTAGACGATCTGCTGGCCTGGCCCGTGATAGGTCATCTGTCCGCCGCGGTCGGTGGAAACAATCGGGATCTTTGTGGTTACTCGAGGTTGCGCAGCGCAGGAATATCCAAGCGTGTAGACCGGGTCGTGTTCCAAGACCCAAAACTCATCTGTGGTATCGCTGTTGCGCGTGGCGGAAAACCGTCGCATTGCATCGAACGCTTGTTGGTACGGTACCAGCCCCGATTTACGAACAATGACGCGATTGCCCATCTAACAGACTTAACAGACTCTGCACGAAAAATTCCGCGAATCTGTGTCACTCCGTAACAAGGACCGGTTCTTCCGAAAGATGTCTTCCGATCTGACCGATCAGATCGTCAAGATTGCCATTCACATCAACCGGACCGATTCGCACCTGAAAAATCGCACGCCCTGAACTGGTCTTTTGTTTGATATGTGTCGAGTCAAACCCGGCATTCTTCAATGTCTTTCGAAGTCTTTTCGCATTGGATTTATCGGAAAATGCACCCACTGACAGGTAATGTTTCTGCCCAGGCAGGTTGTCATACCCAATTCCGCCGGGAGTTACCGCTCTTACCAGAACCGGGGCAGTTCCCGGTCCCACCATGTCAAGCTTGTTCGCAGCCGCATAAGACAGATCAATGATTCGGTTACCAACGAACGGACCCCGATCATTTACCCGAACTATCACCTTCCTATTGTTGCTGAGATTGGTGACAGAGACATAACTCGGCAGCGGAAGCGTTTTATGAGCTGCTGTCATCGCATACATGTTGTATGTCTCACCGTTGGAAGTGGGATTACCGTGAAATTTTTTTCCATACCACGACGCTATTCCACGCTGCTCAAACCCTTCAGCAGTACGAAGTGGAACATATGTCTTGCCGAATACCCGGTACGGATTGTTTCCCTGCTTGCTATACGGTTCATATTTTGGAACTGCATTTGATACATCAGTAACGTCAACGTGCGCGAATTTTGCTCCATCTTTGGAACAGCCGGCAACCGCAAATGTTAGAAAAATTGTCAATACGATAAATCTGTACATAGTGAGTTCCCCTAGTTTTGCGCTGATCTGGCTTGGGCGAGATGCTCTGCCAGTTCGGCGACTGCCATGGCATACAAAGTGCTTCTGTTATATGTTGTGATCGCATAGAAGTTCGGTAATCCGGCCCGATAGATGAACTTGTCCGGCTCAACCTCATATCGGATAACACCGAGTTTCTGATCCAAACTCAAATTTCCACTCGGTTCAAGTTCCGCATCCAACGCTTTCAGCTCACCATACGTCCCGCTCGTCTCCAGTTTGTTCGATGCAATCTCTTCCAGCGCGCCAATATTATCACTCAATATTTCGGCATACACCCGACCGTCCTTTATCCAGCCGTGTTCTGCCAGATAATTCGCCACGCTACCGATGGCATCTTCCGTTTCAGTCAGCAGATCGCGTTGGCCGTTTTCGTTGAAGTCTACGGCAAATACCCGATAACTGCTTGATATGAACTGCGGTATCCCCATCGCGCCAGCGTACGAGCCCTTGATCAGCAATGGATTCAAACCTTCTTCTTCACATAATTCGAGAAATTCACCAAGTTGTTTGGCGAAAAACTCACTTCTTCGAGGATATCCGAGTGCGATCGTAACCAGACTGTCGATCACGCGATGCCGTCCTGTTATCTTGCCATATCGAGTCTCAACGCCCACGATTGCAACAATTATGGAGGGGTCCACTCCATACCTTTTGTAGGCACGAAGCAGTGTCTCCTCATGCCTGTTCCAGAAGCCGACACCAAGTTCAACACCTTCGTCGTAGATGAAAATGGGTTTATATCGATACCATGGAAACTTCTTTTCCGCTGGGCGTGTTATGGCTTTGATGATGTCGTCCTTGAATACCGCTTCTCGAACGATAGATTCAACCCATTCTTCTTTGAATCCAGTCTGCTCAGTTAGCGCATCCACCAGTTCATTTGCTGCCGGATACTTTTCGAAATCCACCGAATACACGGTACTGGTGTTCAGATACAATACCGCTGGAATTGCGACCAGGCAGATAAATACGTGCCGGACGTAGTGAAAATTTCTAGTGATGTGCATGCCGAACCCCCATGACAATTCCTAATCCTACTAACACCGTAACCATCGATGTACCTCCATAGCTCATGATAGGCAACGGCACGCCTACAACCGGCAAAATTCCCGCTACCATACCGATGTTCACGAACAGGTGGACGAAAATCATGATTCCAACGCTAGCCGCTACAATCCGACCAAATTCACTCTTGCTCTGATATGAAATTACTAGACAGCGAGCTATCAAAAGCGCATATATGAAGATCAGAAATAAACCGCCGAGTAACCCAAACTCTTCGGCGTAAACTGAAAATATAAAGTCTGTACTTCTCTCCGGAATGAATTCCAGTTGCGACTGACTTCCTTCAAGCCAACCTTTACCGTAAATCCCTCCCGACCCAATCGCTATCATCGACTGAATGCTGTGGTAGCCACTGCCAAATGGGTCCTGCCATGGATCAAACATGGTAACCACCCGAATTCTCTGATATTCGTGGAGAAAAGGCCACATAACCGGAATTGCCGCCAGTGCCAGTGCGGCAATTGCAGCAATCCAGCGCCATGAAAGTCCGCCGACCATGATGGCATAAAAACCCACGGCAGCAATCAATAGCGACGTACCCAAATCCGGTTGCAGATAAACCAAAAACACGGGCATCGCTACGAGCAATCCACACACCAGAAAATTTGTGTTTCGGCTGAAAAGCGGTGGACGGGTGAGTATCCATGCAACCATCATAGGTACCGCAATTTTCATCAACTCGGCCGGTTGGAATCTGACGATGCCCAAATCCAGCCAGCGTTGAGCACCGCGACCGACAAATCCGACTGCCAGCACCAGAATCAGCAGAGTAAATCCAAATACGAATATATGGGGTGTGTACTTGCATAATCGCTCCGTTGAAATACCCGCAATGATCAGCATCAGCACGAGCGCAACACAAATTCGAGCGAATTGGCGTAGCAAAGGGTCAAACTCCTGTCCCGTGGCACTGTACTGAACGCCTAGACTGGCGACACAAAGCAATATGGTCGACACAAAGATAATCGCGTCAACACGCGACAGATGGCTCAAGATCGAACGATAGGGTGAACTATCACCTAATGTTGCTGACGCGCGCAATTTGATCCTTCGACTCTCGTTGGTTTCTCTTCAGCAGGTAATGGTCCATCACCTGTCTCGCAATCGGGGCGATAGCACTTCCCGACTTTCCGTTCTCTACCACTACAGCGACGACAATTTTTGGTGAGTCAGCAGGCGCGAATGCGGTAAATATTCCGTGTGGCCAATGTTTCTGCGCAACTTTGGTTTCGTCCCACTTTGAATCTTGGGCTCTCTGAATCAGCTGTACCGTTCCCGTCTTGCCGGCGATGGTGTATTGCGCGTCTCGACCGATTGCTCTCGCGGTACCTTTTTTTCCGTGAACAACTTCGATCATATCGCGCACGACAGACTCGTAGTGCTTTTGATTGATGTCAACCGTGCCGAGCAGTTCTGGCTCATAGAAAGTCTCCTGCGCGGTATTGACGTCAACAGTCTTGTGAATCAGCTGTGGCTTGTATTTCTCGCCTCTATTGGCGATGATCGACGTCGCGTACGCGAGTTGCATCATGGTGACCGAAAAGTAACTTTGTCCGATACCGGTAATCAAAGTCTCTCCCCGATACCAGGATTCATTCATCGTCTCGCGTTTCCATTCCTTCGAAGGAAGAATGCCGGATTTTTCGTTATGCAGACCCAGCCCGGTCTTTTCGCCAAAACCGAACTGGCTCAAGGATGCAGACATACGATCGATACCAAGCTGCTTGGCCAAAGCATAGTAAAACACATCACAGGATTCCGCTACGGCACTCATGTAATCGACCCAGCCATGACCCTCCTCTTTCCAGCAACGGTACTTTTTCTTCACACCAGGCAACTGATAAAATCCGGGACAGAATACTCGAGGCTTTGAGATCGAATTTGAAAGACCCGCCAATGTCATGAAAGGTTTGATGGTTGAGCCCGGAGAATAGATTCCCTGAACCGCTCGATTGATCAGTGGACTGTCTTCAGAGTTAAGCAGTTCGTGTGCCATGCCAGGTTGGGAAAATACTGCGAATCCATTGGGATCAAATGACGGCCGACTCACCATAGCCAGAACTTTTCCGGTAGCCGGTTCCATTGCGACCAGTGCGCCTTTTCGATTGCCGATTGCTTCGTAGGCAAGTGCTTGAAGATCGCGATCAATGGTCAAATATACATTTTGACCTGCAGTAGGAAGAACCTGTGACAATGTCCTCACTTTCTGGCCGTGAGCATTGGTTTCCACACGTTCATGCCCTGACCAGCCGACAAGCAGATTCTCGCCGAACAATTCAACTCCATGCTTGCCGACATACTGAAGTCCGCTGTAACGAGTCCGATTGAGTTCTTGTTCGTCGATTTCGTCAATCCGGCTGAGCCGACCGACAACATGCGAAAGGGACTCACCGGCGAAGTAGTTTCTATGCAGGTCCGCACTGATGACCGCACCGGGAAGTCGATACCGTTCCACCGCTAACCGACCTACCTGACGATCGTCAAGATAATCCTTGAGAATATGCGGTTCAAATCGGCTGTTGACCCTAAGGGATCTTTCGAATGCCTGACGCTCATATTCGGAGACAGGCACGATGGTGGAAATATCACTGAGCAAAGCATCGAGATCCTTGACATTGGCAGGTATGATCCTCAGTGAGTAAACCGTTTTATTGCCAGCCAGCAAATCGCCATTTCGGTCATAGATCCGACCGCGAACCGGTGCTATGGGCACGATCTCAATTCGATTCTGGCTCGAGCGCGTGGCAAGATTGGAATAATCGAAAATCTGGAGATATACCAGCCTACCCAATAGAACAGAAACAAACAGACCAACTATTGCAAATGAGAGCAGCACGCGCCCTCGAGCAATGTTTCTGCTTCGGACAGAATCACTTTCTCTGATAACCCTATTGGAAAATTCCATATCTCCGAGGCGTCCTCATTCGCCTGAAAGATGCGAACAGATACCACATGACCGCACCGACAAAAGGCGTCTGCCAGACCAAAAGAGATCCGAATTGCCCATGCACCAGACGACTGACGACAGTCACGATCAATACATTCAGTAGCAGTAGCAACAGCACTATGACCGATTGCTGTAGAGTGCGATTCTTCAAATCGGAATCCGAAACAAACTTTAGAAGGACATAAGCAATGACAAGTTTGGAAATTGCATGCTGTCCCAGAATTCCGAAGTACATTGCGTCGGCCAGCAGTCCGACGGAAAATGCAAGCACCAAACCAACGCGACTCGGATGGTACAGACACCAGAAAATCAGGACAAGAGCAACGAAGTCCGGTCGGAAATTGCTGACCGATTCAGGAAGAGCCACGACCGACAACACCATGGCGACCGCAAACGAAATTACAACGGGAACACTTAGCAGTAAGGCAGAACTATTACTCTTGGGCTGCATCATTCAATGTCACTACCGGAACTTCATCGGAACTCAAATCTCTTTCTGGCCAAACCAGCATTACGGCGTAGCCGGGGTCGTGCGCGGCTAAAGGTACTGCGGCAATATTTGCAAACGATGTGTTCTTGTCACGTTCCACACTAATCACTTCAGCAACAGGATATCCAACCGGATATTTCTCACCCAGTCCTGTCGTTACCAAAATGTCCCCTATCACGACATCGTGCTCGCTTCTTAGACCGGACACCCTCAGTTTGTCGGAATCACCAAGCCCATGCACAACTGCCTTGATACCGCTACGACGAACCCGCACTGAAAGCGATTGGGTCGAATCGGTAATCAAAGTCACAGCGCTGTCTTTCAGTGAAACAGCCGTTACCTGGCCGATCACACCTCGATGATCAATGACTGGTTGGCCCAACACCACCTGGTGAGTCGACCCGCGGTTGACTACAATTTTCTGCGCATGCGGTTCAAGTTGAATTGAAGTCGGTGCGGCGGCAACCACAGGAATCTGATGCTTTTCCGAGGCGTGGAGCAACTCGCCCATCCAAACATTTCTGTCTTCAGCATTCTTCAAATCGATCAACTCCTCGCGAAGTGCCTTGTTCTCCTGGTCCAACTTCCGGTTGAGGTCGCGCAAAAGTTCTCTTTCTTCAAACATATTCTGATAGATAACCTTGACGTGGGTGGGTACCTGAGCAACTTCAAGCAATGGTTTGACAGGGATCGATATGACAACCCGTGCACTGTGCAACATCGCGGTTTGGGACTCAAGCACGATGAGAACGATTGCGATCACAGAAAACCAGATGAATTTGAGATCGAGATTCGATTTGCTACGTAGGTCGTTCATCGCAGGACCCGAAGTTTTGAAACTGCCTCCACAATATTCGATTATTGATCAAACACAATCTGGTTGAGAAGATCGGTTCGTTCCAACACCTTACCGCATCCCCGTGCGACACATGTCAGTGGATCTTCCGCAATGATTACCGGAATATCCAACGCTTCATTCAAACGCTTGTCGATATCGCGGAGTAAAGCACCTCCGCCAGCCAGCAAAATACCGCGATCTGAAATGTCCACGTTCAGTTCCGGTGGAGAATTCTGGAGTGCCTGGCCAACTCCGTTTACGATCTCTTCCATGGAGCCCTTGAGCACTTCGTAAATTTCACTGCTTCGTAGCACATGTTTGCGGGTGACACCTTTGAAACCTCTGCCGCGCACATCCATCTGTGTCTCGTCGGAACGGCTCCACGCGGTTCCAATCAGATGCTTGATTCTCTCTGCAGTCGGCATTCCGACTTCCAATCCGTACTGATCCCTCAGATAGGTCTTTATCTTGAGGTCGAAAACATCTCCGGCAACCCGAAGGGTATTCGACCAGACCAGTCCACCAAGCGAGATAATACCGATTTCCGTGGTACCTCCACCGATATCAACGACCATAGTTCCTACCGGTTCAGCAACTGGCAGGTTCATGCCTACCGCAACAGCCATAGGCTCTTCCATCAGATAAACCTGTCGGGCTCCGGCTCCAAGACAGGATTCGCGAATCGCTCGCCTTTCCACCTGGGTTGAGCCGCATGGAACACTGATGACAACCCGGGGTCGCAAGAAGAATCGCCTCGTCTGAACCTTGCCGATGAATCGCTTCAGCATAATTTCAGTCACCGTGAAATCAGCGATCACCCCGTCTTTCATCGGTCGGATGGCACGTATGTTGGCCGGTGTCCTTCCCAGCATGGATTTAGCGTCGGAACCGACAGCCAGAACTGCGTCGACCGGATTCCTGTAACCCTTTCCATCATAGTCAGGCACATGCACCGCAACGACAGATGGCTCATTCAGTATGATCTGCTTGCTGTTTTTTTCGAAGATCAGCGTATTGGCGGTGCCCAGATCAATAGCCAGATCTTGAGAAAGTCGGTCGAATAGTCGTATCACTTAAACCGCCCTCCCTGATGCGGCGCGCCTACCCTGCCGACGATTCGGTCGGTTAGCGAAAAATCAGGCTGCGTTAAATAGCGAATCATTATAATTTTGCTTTTATTCCTCATGGATTTACAGAGCGAACAATGAGCGTATCAAGTACAGATGTAAAAGTCATAGCGGCTCTGGCTCAGTTGGACTTGGAAGACCATGCGGCAGAATCCTATGTTCAGGAAATGACTGACATTCTGGCGATGATTCAGCAAATGCAAGAAATTGACACATCAAAAATTGATCCGATGCCCCATCCGCAAGATATCCAACTGCGACTCAGACCTGATGAATTGACCGAACCCGAACAGCGCCTTGAACTGCAATCTATCGCCCCCTCAACGGAAAAAGGATTTTATCTTGTTCCCAAAGTACTTGACTGAATGAATGTCATCACTTGGTCAGTAAATTTCCTATAGTGGCGTTCCAGATTTACATGGACCATCCTCTATATACCTATGATTATATGATTATTTCAACTTGTTCAATAAAATCATTGATGTGCATGAAATACCCATGACGACAAATTTTTTCAATATTTCCACTCCATATAACAATTTTTAACACCTTTCATGAATCTGGCAAACGCTGAACTGGTACAGATCTCCGAAGCGCTCGATAACCGGGATATATCTAGTGTCGAATTGTGCGAAGAATATCTCAGAAGAATCGATGATGCGGTAAAGCTGAACGCGTTCATTACAATTGATCGTGAAGGTGCGACCGAAAATGCTCGACAGATTGACAACGAAAGGCTGAACGGTTCATCACTCAGTCCTCTGGCAGGTATTCCAATCGGACACAAGGACATCTTTTGCACGAAAGGCCTGCTCACCTCCTGTGGTTCTAAAATTCTCAGTAATTTCGTCTCTCCGTACAATGCGACTGTGGTGGACCGACTCTCCGCAGCCGGCGTTATCACAATCGGCAAGACGAACATGGATGAGTTCGCTATGGGCTCATCTTCAGAGCACTCCTACTATGAGCCAGTTCTGAATCCCTGGGACATGTCGCGAGTGCCAGGCGGCAGCTCCGGTGGCTCCGCCGCGGCGGTTGCGGCAGGTTTGATTCCGGCTGCGACCGGAACCGACACTGGCGGGTCGATTCGACAGCCTGCAGCTTTATGCGGAATTACGGGCATCAAACCGAGTTATGGCCGCGCATCCCGGTTTGGCATGATTGCGTTTGCGTCTTCTCTGGATCAGGCGGGAGTTTTCGCTCGAAGCGCCAGGGATGCTGCCTTATTGCTCGATTCAATGTGCGGATACGATCCGAAAGATTCGACTTCGCTGAACATTCCGCCCCCTCAATGTACGCAGCAGCTGGAAACACCACTTGACAGTCTTCGTATCGGTGTACCCGAAGAATATTTCGCAGCCGGACTGGATTCGAAGGTCGGCGATATCGTTCAGCGTGCGCTCAGGCAATTTGAATCTCTGGGGGCAACACTGATTGATGTGAAGTTACCAAATAGTGATGCGGCGATCCCATGCTATTACGTTATTGCACCGGCCGAAGCCTCTTCGAACCTATCCAGATTTGACGGTGTACGGTATGGTTACCGAAGCGAACACGGCGAGAGCCTTGAGGAAATGTACCGAAAAACACGAAGTGAAGGGTTTGGACCGGAAGTTCGTAGAAGAATCATGATCGGTACCTATGTGCTCTCGCACGGGTATTACGATGCCTACTACGTAAAAGCGCAACAGGTTCGGCGACTGATTTCAGACGATTACAGTCGGGTATTTGAGACATGTGACCTGATCATGGGACCAACCACGCCGACGACAGCTTTTGAGATCGGTGTGAAAATGTCAGATCCCGTGCTCATGTACCTAAACGATGTCTATACTGCAGCAGTCAATTTGGCGGGACTTCCGGCAATTTCGATACCGGCCGGCTTTGACGAGCTCGGACTGCCGGTCGGACTGCATATCGTCGCACCTTATCTTGAAGAGGCTCGATTGTTGCAGACAGCACACCTATATCAGAAGCATACCGACTACCATCTTGCGACCCCGGACTTGGTCTTATGAGTGATTGGGAATCAGTAATCGGCCTTGAAGTTCACATTCAACTTGCCACCCGGAGCAAGATCTTTTCGGGTGCCTCAACTGAATTTGGAGCCGAACCCAACAATCAGGCATGCCTGATTGATGTCGCCCTGCCCGGTGTCCTGCCTGTCTGCAATGTGGAAGCTGTGCGGATGGCTGTGAAGTTCGGGATAGCGATCGGAGCGGACATCAACCGCAAATCTATTTTTGCGCGTAAGAACTATTTCTATCCAGATCTGCCCAAAGGCTATCAGATTAGCCAATATGAGATTCCGATCGTAGTCGGCGGTACGCTGGATACGCTGGTCGATGGTTCGGTGCATACCGTCGGAATTACCCGTGCGCATCTGGAGGAGGATGCGGGTAAATCTTTGCATGATGAATTTCCGGGTGCGACAGGAATTGACCTGAACCGGGCGGGTACTCCGTTGCTCGAAATTGTTTCTGAACCGGACATTCGATCGGCGCAGCAGGCAGCTGATTACATGCGCAGATTGCACAGACTGGTCACCTACCTTGGCATCTGCGACGGTAACATGCAGGAAGGATCGCTTCGATGCGACGCTAATGTCTCGATTCGTCGGTGTGGCGAGACTAAACTGGGAACACGAACTGAACTCAAAAATATCAATTCGTTCCGATTTGTGGAAAAAGGGATTGTTACAGAGATTGACAGGCAGATTGAAGTTTTGGAAGCCGGCGGTTCGGTCATCCAGGAAACGCGCCTCTATGACCCAAACAGGAACGTCACCCGACCAATGCGCGGCAAAGAAGATGCGCACGACTATCGATATTTCCCAGATCCTGACTTACCGCCACTAGTCCTATCAGAAGAATTCATAGACAGTGTTCGAGACAATGTTCCAGAACTGCCAGAACAACGCAAACAGAGGTTCATGACCGAGTTCAATCTGAGTGAAGCCGATGCGACTCAACTCACACAATCCCGTCCAGTGGCTGACTATTTTGAGTCTGCACTTGATCACGCTGACAACCCAAAAGGTGTTGCGAACTGGATCAATGTGGAACTCTCGAGTTATCTGAATAAGGCGGGGATCGATATTTCAAACTCCAGGGTCGAAGCTGATGTACTGGGTCAGGTCGTCACAAACGTTGACCATGGTGTGATTTCCGGACATGGCGCTAAAATCCTGCTATCGATTTTATGGGAAAAACCTCACCTTTCGGTCGATGAAATCATAAAGTCAGAGAGCCTCAAGCAGGACACGGATTACGGGAAAATCGAGGCGCTTATTGATGATGTTCTCGCTGCCGAACCGGAACAAGTCCAGCGTCTGAAAGACGGCAATCAAAAACTGATAGGTTTCTTCGTCGGTCAGGTTATGAAAAAGTCCCAGGGCAAGGCTGATCCGAAACTTGTAAGCGATATAATCCGAAAACGAACTGTTAATTGACCTGAGAGTCATCCACCGGGTTCAGACACCTGAATAGACAAGAAACCAATTTCAATTGTGAGTAGAAGTTCTGCCGACAATGCGTTTACGGGTAAATCACCCAAGGCAATGGGCGATGAGACGACGTACGCCGGCGCAACCAGCATGTTCCGACGACCTTATTCGAAGGGCGTAAACGAATCTGACCTAATCTTCTGTGGGGTTCCGTACGACCTCGCGGTAACCAATCGACCGGGCACCCGGTTCGGCCCCCGCGCAATTCGAGCTTCATCGGCACAATTGTCCTGGAGTGGGGGCTCTTGGCCTTGGACATTGGACCCCTTTGAACATCTGACCGCTACAGATTATGGCGATTGCGAGATGGACCCCGGTTTCCCTGATAAGATTCCGGACGAAATCACTGCCCACACTCGACATCTGCTTTCGGGTGACGCCATCATTGTCACCATGGGTGGAGACCATTTCATCACCTATCCGATATTGAAGCCGTTCTGCGAAAAATATGGTCCGATTTCGCTGGTTCACTTTGACGCACATTCCGACACGTGGCGCGAAGACGAAGAACGCATCCATCATGGAACAATGTTTTTTCATGCTGCGAGGCATGGATTGGTCGTACCGGAACGATCAGTTCAGATCGGATTGAGGACTGGAAATTCGGAGACTCATGGGTTCAACATCATGGATGCGAATTACGTTCACCAACACGGTGTGAACGCAGTGATCGAGAAAACTCTTGAAATTGTCGGTGATCACCCGGCTTATCTGACTTTCGATATTGATTGTCTTGATCCGGCATTTGCACCGGGAACAGGCACACCAGTCTGCGGAGGACTTTTCACATATCAGGCGCAGAGTATAATCCGGGGCCTGATAGGAATTGATTTCAAGGGGATGGATTTGGTGGAAGTCGCACCTGCGTACGATATCGGTGAAATCACTTCTTTGGCCGGAGCAAGTATAATTATGGATTTCGTAAGTTTGATGGCTGAAAGAAATAAACTGGTTGAGTAGTTTCCAGTCGCTTTCCTATCAGACTATACGCACAACTTTGGTTGAATACGCGCCCGTAGCTCAGTTGGATTAGAGTACCAGGCTTCGAACCTGGTTGTCGGGGGTTCGAGTCCCTCCGGGCGTGCCACCCGAAACAGGACGGAGGCGAATATGTCTGTATCCCTGTATTTTTTCTATTCGCTTTCTACCTGGCCATCATTCTGGAAGGAAGAGAATTCGTCCTGGTAACTGTTCATTCCGGAAAATCGGAATATTTCTGTAAGATGTCGAATATCGGGCTGAGATTGAGTGATTTGTTGAATTGCCCGCCCAGATTGCAGATCCAGGCACTCATTGAAAAAAGACGTTGAGGAGACTGTATCAGGCGGTCGTATGAACCATTGAATTGGTGCCGAGGAGAGGACTTGAACCTCCACGGGGTTTACCCCCACTAGCACCTGAAGCTAGCGCGTCTGCCAATTTCGCCACCTCGGCATAGTCTGATCCCGAATTATATTCAACAACTTTGAAAACCTGCGACTTGGTCGCTGTTCGGGCGCGGTGGAATGCCATTATATAACCAGAAATTTGAGATGGCTTTCGCAACTTTGATTCTCGAATTCGCCACTCAAAGTCCAGAGCAAAATTGACTCCTTTGAAAAATCGGCTTACTGCACTCATGAACCTACCACCCGCAAATTTGAGCTGACTTTCTATTGAACAGGTTCGAATCTCCAACTCGTGAGAGTCAACTGAGTTTGAATCTTGTGAAAGTGTCGAAACGATGATACATCGCAGCCGTCTTTGAGCCAACTACAGTGGACGGTACAGGCTACCGAGTAGCTTAAAGGGGTAACAGGGACAGAAGATAGAACTTGATGTCCAAGTACTTGTAAGTCTTAAATTTTCTTTCGCAATAGATTCCGTAAATACGACTCTGAAACTGCTTTTCCCAAGATTGTCAAATAAGAATTAATCTATAATCTGTGCAATTATGTAAATTGCATTTCTGCAAAATAAAAAAATGTACTAAGCGAATTGATTCGCTATCACAATTTAGTGAGGTAAATTATTTTGGATGCCAAAATTGTCTGGTTGTTTATTTTTGTAGTCCTATATTGGGTCTACTGCATATACTGGGGCATTAGGGGGGCAATGACATCTAAGACTGCAAGTGATTATTTCATTGCAGGTCGGCGTTTGTCATTGTGGGTATTCGTACTGGCAGCAACGGCTACATCATTTTCCGGATGGACTTTTATGGGGCATCCGGGTTTGTTGTATCGGGACGGCTTTCAGTATGCCTACGCCTCTTTCTATGCGATTACGATTCCGTTTACAGGCGTACTATTTTTGAAACGACAGTGGATGCTGGGGAAGCGATTTGGTTTCGTAACGCCCGGAGAGATGCTATCGCACTATTTCAAATCCGATATGATTCGGATTTTGGTCGTTCTTGTCGCGCTTTGCTTTTCCGTTCCCTATCTGGGAATTCAGTTGAGAGCTTCGGGATTTTTGTTCAACGTTCTTACGGATGGTGCGTTAGGAGTCAACGTCGGTATGTGGTTGCTTTCCGCCGTTGTGTTTATCTATGTCGCTTCGGGTGGATTGAGAGCTGTGGCTTACGTTGATACCTTGCAGTGCATATTGCTTGCGCTGGGTATCATAGTCATAGGAATCATTTCGCTGAATCTCGTCGGCGGATGGACTGCACTGAATGAAGGTATAGCAAATCTTGCTGCTTTGGATCAAAAACGTACCCTTGATGGTTACAGTCATTACATCGCGATTCCCGGTGTAATTCAATTTGTATCGTCTGGACCTTCAGCAGTCGGTGGCGCTTGGACGGGAATAATGATTCTGTCCTACATGTTCGCCTTGATGGGAATTCAATCCTCTCCGGCGTTCTCAATGTGGGCATTCTCGAATCACGACCCCAAGCCGTTCGCACCTCAGCAGGTTTGGGCTTCGTCGCTCGGAATTGGATTCATTCTGTTCTTCTTTACCGCCATGCAGGGCATGGGTGGGCATATGCTTGGTGCCGATACAGCGTATCTTGCCGCATTTCCTGACGCTACCAACAACGTTCTTCAAGCCGGCCTGGGTGGGAAGGACCTGATGGAATCTGCCGGTAAGCAAGGAATGCTTGTACCGCAGTTGATCAGAGTGATGCAAGATACTGCACCATGGCTTGTTGGGTTATTGTCGGTATGCGCGCTGGCTGCAATGCAGTCAACTGGAGCAGCATACATGTCAACTGCCGGAGCGATGCTTACACGTGATTTGCTCAAGCACTTCGTCATGCCAAATGTTACGCACAGTCAGCAGAAACTGTTTGGACGAATCGGTGTTGCCGTTATCGTTTTTGCAGCACTCGTTGTAGCGACCACATCCACCGATGCTCTGGTTCTGTTAGGCGGTCTTGCAGTCGCATTCGGATTTCAGATGTGGCCTGCTTTGATCGCAGTATGTTACTGTCCGTGGTTTACACGACTCGGTGTCAATATCGGACTCGCCGTCGGCCTGGTGGTTGTTGTCTGTACTGAAACAGTCGGACAGAATCTCGGAATCACTGCTTGGGGTAGATGGCCGTGGACGATTCACTCAGCTGGCTGGGGAATCATCTTCAATTTGGGTATCGTCGTCATTATTTCGGCGATGACTCAAAATAGAGCCGACCATGCGCATAAGATGAAGTATCACGACTTCTTGGCAGAACATGCTGGATTATCCGCTGCCAAGCGAGGAATGCTTCCTATCGCGTGGATTATCACTCTGGTTTGGTTCTTCTTCGGAATCGGCCCCGGTGCGGTAATCGGAAATACAATTTTCGGCAACCCCAATGATGCTGCAACATGGCTGTTTGGAATGCCTTCAATCTGGGCTTGGCAGATTCTCTGGTGGGCACTTGGTGTCGGCATGATGTGGTTCCTTGCTTACAAGATGGAAATGTCCACATTGCAAGAAAGCGAAATCGAGGTGCTTCAGGAAGACATTGGAGATACTCAGGAATCGCAGGCCTAACCGGCAATTTTTTCGTAGAAAAGGGAGGAGCAATCCTCCCTTTTTTTATAATTTGACCGAGCACAATTTTTGCACTGCCGATTATCAGGTTAAAACCAACCGACATGTCTGCGTTGATGTCATATTACCTTTGGGTTATCGCCATGACAGCTGCCCTCCTTTACCCTGTCGGACAATTGATCTGGACGATTAGCGTCCGAAGACTGCAACGGAAACTCCAGAAAAATCTTTCTCCTGAAGAATTGCAAGGACAGAAACGGCGCGCTTACTTCGTAGCAATCATTATCTGTCTGGCATTTTCAATGCTATTCAACTTCCGTTTATTGGATACGGGTTGACCTAACCGTGGATCCGCGTCTATATCAGTTTCTCAAGTACACAGCAATTGTGTTGGCACTGGGTTGGCTGGCATGGGGAATCTATGACGGTTTCTTTAGTGGTCGTAAACCAGGAGACTCAGAATATCACGCCGCAAACAAACTGTTTGAGGATGCGGCTTATGAACGTGCGCTTGAATCGTACGAAGATGCATTGCGAAAGGACCCAAACCATATTCATGCGATGAGAGGAAGGGCGCGTTCACTTTTGCAACTTGATCGATTTGGAGATGCTCTAGTGATGTTTGAAGAGGCAATCGCACTTGAACCGGGCTTCGCTGGTACCTACGCCAATCGAGGCATTCTTCATGACCGAATGGGGAATCACGAACTGGCATTGCAGGATTACGTTACTGCGCTTCAGTTGGACCCTGAAATTGCTGAGGGCCCGCACTGGCTGACGCGATTCCTGAGAAACCAACCTGAGCGGCCACCGGGGATAGCTGAGCGAGCCGCCTACATCGCTGCAGAACTGGCGAAACCAGAATCCGAACGTCTTCTCAAGATCCCGGAAATTGATGCCGAACAACGCTCGTATAAAAAATAGAATCACGCCATGACCATTCAGGCAGCCCACACCATCTGGACAAAAATTATAAAAACCACATAGGCGATAGCCATCAGGGCGATCATCAATTTCTCAAACGTACCCGTGTGTCGTATCCAGAGCCACACCAATCCTACGGTTACGGTCGCAATCTGAATGACAGCCATGGTGTCTCCATGGTATCGAGGGTCCCAATAGGAAATGGGACTGACAAATTTCCAATCCGACAACGGATAGAAGTGTCGATGCGCGTCATCGTGGTGGAATGGTATATCCAACAAAATGTGCAGCACCATCCCTATCAGGATGACAGGCAACCACTTCATGCGCATGGCTTTTGCAATTAGCAACAGCACCGCAATCAGGGGGAGTGAATTGAAGACATCAATAAAATTCTGCCAGCCGGGAAGGAAATAACGCTGTGTCCAGATTACATGTTCCGAATACCCAACAATCAAGGACTCCCAAGCATAAAAGATGATTATCGGCAGATCCGGAATCATCGCGCCTAAAGCGACTGCGACAAATAGCCGAGGTTTAGAGCGACGACTCTGTACCAGCAGATTCGCTACAATGTGGGTTCCGGTATCCAATGGTATACACCCCTACCCTATGAATGGGCGGAAATTCTCGCGGACTAAGATTTCGCTGAAATGTCAGCGACGTAAACTAGTTCCAGACTTCGAGAACATCGACAAACAAGACCCGAAAGAAAAACAGCAGTGCAATACACCCGAATAGCAAGCGAACTGTATCTCTTTCACCCTCTTCCGTTCGGTATGTAAGAGCATGTACGGCAACCACGCCTGTAATAATCAAGAAAATAATATCCATATAATCAGTAACAGGGTGGAAACATGCAGGTGAGTACATTGAACTGTACCGCCATTTCTGCAATCAAAATCAGCAAACCCAATAGGGAAAAAATGATCACTGTATAACGAAGTCCGGCTCGTACGGAATGCGGGGTTGCATTTGGCAGTCTGCTTATTCCCAATTCTTCTCTATCCAGAATTCCCTGTTCGCGAAGGTCGAGTAACATCCTGCTGTAATGCCTCATCCAATGCGGAACGATCTTGTTGAACATATATCTGGCAAAATAGGACTCCAGTACCTTATTGTTCGCTGGGCGTCCAAACCACCAATGGTATGCCAGTCCAAATAGATCATACTCCCTGATTTCCAAAATCGCAGAGAGTTCAAGAACGTCTTCGATATCCTCAGGAAGATTTTCGTCCATGTGACGAATTCTCTTGTAACTCTGATTTCCTGTATCGATTAATTTTTTTCGGGGCAAAAGAAAATCGACCGAAAGATTGAACAGATGCAGCAAGCGATTAGCGAAAAATTGAGCGATTCCCCTGTACTGACGCATCTGTTTTACTCTGAATAGTCCCACCTAATATTTTAATGTTACTCTGAAATCCAGATCGTGCTTGACAAATTATGGGTCGCGGTTCACCGGTAAATGAGCGTCAAATTGTTTAGTTAATCAGGTAATTCATCGATTTTTCGCGCCAAAAATCATCAAAACGATCCCTTTTGACTGAAAATCGCAGCGATAGTGACTGTACCTTCGACAGACCTTCTCATTCCACTTCGCTTCAATCTTGCGCGGACTGTGCCCTTGTATTTCGTATTATGAATGTCACTTGAAACTCAAAGTCCCTGTTTAAGAAACCGTTTATACCGCATACGCTGCTGAATTCTGCTGAAATATCCGCCCGTCCGAGCTGTCAGCTAACAATAACGGGCCTGACGCTCCAATTCCCCGAAAACGGCTTCGACATTACATTCATCGAACTCGTCAAAGCACTTGATCAGGTTCCCAAAATGACTGTACTCGGCAAACTATTGCCGGTTGACATCAACTGAGCAGGGAAGGTTGCCGTGCCGGACTGTTTTGTGATTCTCATCCTTGCTGGTAAGCTGTCAGCGCGAAGGTCCGGGGTCGCCCGGCCGCAAGTCTGCGACTTCTGTATGTTCCTTCAATGGAGCATTTCGCTGGGATTCGAGATTCTCGATTGTATTTATGAGTGTGCCTTTCGATTGCATAACTGATATTCATGTTATAAGAAACAGACATACCGACTTCGTCCGCTGTACAACTCATCATACCAGAATTGAATTTATTGGACTCGCACCCGGGTATAGAAAAGCTCTTTAAATTCGAATGGATAAAAATTAAAATTATCTACCTATGGTTGAATGGTATTTATCAAGAATTGCTGTTTTCATGGCTTTTCTATCGTTCATTCTAAGTCTGGTTGCACTGGATATAGTACGCCTTGTTAAGAGGATGTCACGATGAACGTTTGCGGGTGCTTGGTCCACACCACACCTGAATTGGTGTCAGCCACCTCAAATGAGATGGTTGCTTTTGATGGCGTTGAAGTATACGCCCAGACATCAGATGGCAGAATCGTGGTTGTCGTTGAAGACACTCCGACGCGTCTTGCTTCTGAGACCATTATGGCCTTGCATCAGATCCCCGGCGTCATTACCCTCACTCTAACCTATCATCATTTTGAAGAGCTTGGCGACCAAAAAGTTGGTTCGTCGACGCAGTCCTCGTATCCAATCGGAGGTTCATCCCATGAACATTTCTGAATCGCGCAGAACATTTCTTAAGGCAACGGCGGCGACCGCTACCGCCTCTGCCGCTGGCATCACACTGTCCTCGGGTCTGGCAAAAGCTCAGATTCAGACATCCGACATTCTCTGGAACAAAGCTGCCTGCCGATTTTGCGGCACAGGTTGTTCGGTGCTTGTAGGAACCAAGGAAGGCCGCGTGGTGGCCACTCAAGGTGACCCGGAATCCCCTGTCAACCGCGGACTGAACTGCATCAAGGGCTATTTTCTGTCAAAGATCATGTACGGTGAAGATCGGTTGACTCAGCCGCTTCTGCGTAAGACAAACGGGGAGTTTGACAAGAACGGTGAGTTTGAACCGGTTTCATGGGACGAGGCTTTTGATGTGATGGCTGAGAAGTGGAAGGCCGCAATCCGCGACAAAGGGCCTACCGCCGTGTCAATGTTCGGTTCCGGTCAGTGGACAGTTTGGGAAGGTTATGCTGCGGCCAAATTCATGAAGGCAGGGCTGCGCTCAAATAACATTGATCCTAATGCACGACACTGTATGGCTTCGGCTGTTGCAGGGTTCATCCGTGCCTTTGGAATTGATGAGCCTATGGGTTGTTATGATGATCTTGAGCACGCCGATACATTCGTGCTGTGGGGATCAAACATGGCCGAAATGCATCCGATTCTCTGGTCGCGCCTGACGGATACGCGGTTGACCAAGCCCGGCGCGCAGGTTCATGTGCTATCGACCTTTAAGCATCGCAGTTTCGAACTGGCTGACAACGGACTGATCTTTGTGCCACAAACCGATCTTGCGATACTGAATTTCATTGCGAACTACATTATCGAAAATGACGCGGTGAACGGAGAGTTTGTCAGCAACCACGTCAACTTCACCAAGACTGCGACCGATATCGGGTATGGCCTGCGTCCAAACCATCCATTGGAACAGGCGGCTGAAAACCCGGCACATGACGGCAAACATGGCAAACTCACATCGATTACATTTGAGGAGTACGCTGCTGCAGTCAGTGAGTATACAGTTGACAAAGTATCAAATATGTCAGGAGTGCCAGTTGCGAATCTCGAACGGCTAGCCCAGCAATATGCGAATCCTGAAAGAAAAGTCATGAGTCTTTGGACAATGGGTTTTAACCAACATACCCGTGGTTCCTGGGTGAATGGGCTTTTGTACAACATTCATCTGCTGACTGGCAAGATCGCCGAGCCCGGCAACTCGCCTTTCTCGTTGACGGGTCAGCCTTCGGCCTGTGGTACAGCTCGAGAGGTAGGCACATTCGCGCACCGTCTGCCTGCCGACATGGTTGTCGCTAAAGACAAGCATCGAGAAATTTGTGAAAAAGCCTGGAATATCCCGGCAGGCACAATCCCGCCAAAACCTGGGTTTCACGCCGTGTTGCAGCATCGTAAGTTAAAGGACGGCGAATTGAACTGTCACTGGGTGCAGTGCAACAACAACCTGCAAGCCGCTCCCAATCTTAACGAGGAGAGTTTGCCGGCTTACCGCAATCCGAATAACTTTATTACCGTTTCCGAGCCCTATCCAACGGTCACCGCCGTGACTGCTGACCTGATACTGCCGACGGCCATGTGGGTGGAAAAGGAAGGTGCTTATGGCAACGCCGAACGCCGAACTCAGTTCTGGCATCAACTGGTGGATGCGCCTGGTGAAGCGCGCTCCGACCTGTGGCAGGTCATGGAGTTCTCCAAACGCTTCGTGATCGAAGACGTTTGGCCTGAGGAGTTGGTGAGCCAGAAGCCGGAACTGCGCGGCAAAACGCTTTATGAGGTGCTTTTTACCAACGGGGTCGTCGACAAATACCCTGTCAGCGAGACCGCTGAGGGATTAAACAACCAGGAAAGCACCCATTTCGGCTACTACGTGCAGAAAGGGCTTTTCGAGGAATATGCCCAGTTCGGCCGTGGCAAGGCGCATGATCTTGCTGATTTTGATACATACCATCAGATGCGTGGCCTGCGTTGGCCTGTTGTCAAAGGCAAGGAGACACTTTACCGTTTCCGGGAAGGGTATGATCCGTACGTCGCTGCAGGCAAGGGCGTCGAATTCTACGGAAAGCCGGATGGACGTGCAAACATCATTTTTGCTCCTTACGAACCACCTGCGGAAGTCCCCGATACTGACTACGATCTTTGGCTGGTTACAGGTCGTGTGCTTGAGCACTGGCATTCAGGCTCAATGACTCGACGAGTGCCCGAATTGCACCGGTCGTTTCCGGAAGCATTGGTCTACATGCACCCTGACGATGCACGTGACCGAGGTGTTCGCAGGGGGCAGGAGATTGAGCTATCTACCCGTCGCGGAACAGTTGTCAGCCGGGTGGAAACACGTGGCAGGAATAAGATGCCCAAAGGTGTGGTGTTCATGCCGTGGTTCGACGAAGGGCAGCTGACCAATAAGTTGACATTAGATGCAACTTGTCCGATTTCGAAAGAGACCGATTTCAAGAAATGTGCCTGTAAGGTGTTGCGCGCCTGAAAGAAGTACCGTAAATCAAAGTAAGGAGCACTCGAATGAAGAAACCAACCAGACTGAGATTGCTCATCTTAGCCGCCATAGTCGCCTTGACCGGCATTGCGCTGGCACAGACGGCGGAGGTAACAACACTCCGGCGTGCGGCGGTGGACGAACCCGTGAATCTAGGTAATTTGTATCAGCAGGTCGAGCGTCGAATGCAGCGCAACTACCGTCAACAGCCACCCCTGATACCCCATGGAATTTCTCAGTATCAGATTGATCTACGCACCAACCAGTGTCTGGCATGCCATGATTGGACGAAAGCCGGTGAGCGGGACGCACCGACGCTGTCAATGACACACTACCTTGATCGCGATGGCAACGAGCTCGATCATATCGCTGGAACACGATATTTCTGCAATCAATGTCATGTCCCCCAAGTCGATGCGCCGGATTTGGTAAACAATCAGTTCCGATCCTCCGCGGAAAGGTGATACAAGCTTCGGAAGGAGACTCTGGTATGGCAGATTCCAAACACACAAGTGGCCCACTTCGACGGCTCTGGGACTGGTTCTGGAGCCCGAACGCCTTACTGAGTGTCGGCTTTACACTGATCGCTGGATTTATGGGAGGCATCATATTCTGGGGTGGTTTTCACTGGGCAGTTGAAGGTTCAAACTCCGAAGAGTTCTGTGTTTCGTGCCATAGTATGGAGACCAATTTAGGTGAATATCGAGAGACAGTACATTACAACAACCATTCTGGGGTGCGGGCGGTCTGTTCCGATTGCCATGTGCCTAAAGAATGGAATCACAAGATTAAGGCCAAGGCAATCGCGGTAAAGGATGTCTTTTATGAAATGATAGGCAGTATCGATACGCCAGAGAAATATGAAGCACGACGAACGCATATGGCCAAGATTGTCTGGAAAAAAATGAAACTCTCGGACAGCCGGGAGTGTCGCAATTGTCATGCTTTCCAGTACATGGACTTCACATTGCAAGAAGCGCGTGCGAGAGAATCGCATCAGCGAGCGATTGATCAAGGAATGACCTGTATTGATTGCCATCAAGGCATTGCTCACCGGTTACCGCCCAACTATCTTGAAGAATATCAGAACGTCGTTCGATCGCTGTCAGCCGAGTCCGAACAAAACGTGCAAAGTGGCGTGTTGCTGAATCTTGAAGTGTTTCGGCACTACGCGGCCAACAATATTGATTGATAGGCTGAGGTCTGAGTAATGCTTGAGATACTCGGAACAATCGCGGGCAATTTGCTGAGTTTGCCGGGCGTGCTTGGTCTGACATTGGGATTAATGACCCGTCGGCTCGTTCTGGCTGCACTGGTCGGTGGCCTTGTCGGCATTTTAGAGGCGATGATATTCGCACAGTTTGATTTTGCGAACATAACTGGATTGGAATTGACGATCGGTGTGCTGGTTGGTACGTTTGCCGCCACAATCGGTGTTCTTATCCGCCGAAAGGGTACGAAAGTGATGGCTTGACCTAGGTGCCGATCCTCAAACATCCGGCTTTGCGTGTCATTTGTGATTCATCGGATCGTTATGGCATCAGTGTTGCAGTTGAGTTTGACCTGAGACGAGATGAGGATTTCTGGTTCGCACCTTCTCTTCTCAACTACTGTTTCGATCGATGTCAGCAGTGACGGAAAAATTCCTCTACACAGTGTCGATGTAAATTCCGGTGGCTGTTTTCGGTTGCCTGAATGATGGTTCTCTCAAAAACCATTCAATTATGAATTTGACTTCAGTGTTATTGCGGCAGTTGGACAAATATACACACAAGCACCACAACCGGTACAGGCGTTGCTGTCGACAGTGATTGCACCAACGCTTCCCGCACGCAATTCAAAGTGAAGTGCCTCTTCATCACAGACATCTATGCAACTCCGACACGATACACCGCTGAACAGCAGACAGGCATCGCCTAATGTTGCTGTGAGATCCCAAGGAACTTCAGTTGCATCACGAAATACTGGCTCCGCGCATACCTCGGCACATGCACTGCAAAATGTGCATTGGCCTGAATTGAAGCTAAGCACCGGGGTACCGGCAACCCCACTGAAGAGTATGCTTTCCGGGCAGGCATCAATGCAATCCCCACAGGATGTGCAGTACTTTCGTATGGTGGCTTCATCCGTCCATGGCGGTCTTTGCACAGCGCGTCGCCATGCACCGAGCTGCTCTTGATGCTTGTTTTCCATGATACGGCTGAACAGGCTCATGTTGACATACTCACTTAAAATCTATTGAAATGCAGTCAAACTATCATTCAACCAAGTCTTCATTGATTTGGCGGAGTATTTGCAACACCTTGTCACTGGGGCGAACTGCATGGTGGTGGACGAACAGAATCCCTCACAGGACATAAACTTCGGGTAGCTGGAGATTCGGCAGTGGGCATCGGCGCAGTCGGCATTGCGTAAGTGATCCGCCACTTCCTGAGTAATTCCCGAACCAGAAAGAATGCCAGTTCTCTTGAGTTGATACAACGGAATTCCATCAAGCCAGTCGAGATATTGATCACAAATTTCAGCGAATCCCTTTTCAGCAATCGCTCACGACAGTGTGCCCCTGCCCTCAGCCAGAAATCTTCCGTTGAACCAATCATCAGTGCAGGTCGTCTTACCATGTCTGATGTCATCGACATCTTCCCTTTGATCAGCTATTTCAGATGTTTGGTCGAAAATCCAACCTTACAGCCAACTCTTTCATTTCCAATTCCCTTCTTCAATTGTTTTTTTTATCGTGTAACCGGGAGGTGGCACCACAAACGGCTCGAATTCGCTCGTCTCATCAGCCGTGATAATCTCCAATTTCGATTATCTCAATTTCAGACCCATTTGGCCAATCGATACCGTCATTCGTATCAGATTCCTGCTCGTGGACGAATACTAATCTATTGCTTTCGGTAACCGGACATCGAATTGTCAGTTTTCAATCTCTTTATTGATAAGATGCCTCCGCTCGGGTGGATATAACGCTCAGTATTGATCAGCACCTGAACAGTAGAAGCTTGAGATGCAGTGCAATAATACGACAATCGGGATAGACATTGCAAAGAGCACATTTCACGTGGTTGGGCTGAACCGGTCAGGCTGGTTGAACGACAGCGTTCAGCCGACGCGTCAGAAGTTGGACAGGTAGTTCGCAGGGATCGAAGGTGACGAATCATGCCCTCATCGAGAAGCCGGTTTTATGGCCACAACCCGAAAATTCGACATCAATCACCGTTTCAGCATTGCGATCAGGGGTGAATCCAACCGTGCGGATTTGAGCCTCCTAATTTCAATTCACTGGTATCGTCAATTGTGTATAAAACTTCGAGACGTACCCTTAGTCAGGTAGCACAATCAATACAAAAAACCTTTTCGCTTTCTGTTCGTCCTCGCATAAGTTCTGCTCTTTATTTAAATACGAAACTTCTATAGAATATTTTATAAATCATTTACTATATTAGGTAACTGCCCATCCCATCTGATTCGGTCTTGACGGGCTGAGTATTGCGTTCGAAGATTGGCATAGTCGCAGGCATTATGATTTGGATGGATTTGGTTATATGAACAGAATTTTACTGATTCAGTGGCGGATTGATGCCGACAAATTTACAGGTTGGATTACCTAGCAAGCGTAATTGCTAACCCGTTTGAATGAGACTTCGGAACCACAAGGGAAGTACGGCCAAATGCAGTTCAAATTTTCACGAATCTGGACGATAAATTGAAATGTCCACAGGAATTGTACTGAAAATCTTCACTACTCCCGAACCCGGTGGAGAAATGAATTCTGTCGACTCGGTCACTGCTGTTGAAGGGCGTGGATTGATGGGAGATCGGTATTATTCTCTGACTGGTACATTCTCAAAGCCAGAGATTGAACCCGACCAGGAAGTATCGCTGATTGAGGTAGAAGCATTTGAGGAACTAAAGCGAAAGCACGATATAGAACTTGAATTCTCGCAGTCGCGACGAAATATTTTGACGCGTGATGTTGACTTGAATAGTCTGGTTGGCAAGACATTCAAAGTCGGCGAAGTGTCACTGACTGGAATTCGGTTATGCGAACCGTGCACATACCTCAGCGGGCTGACAGGCCATCCAAAACTCGTCAAACAGTGGTTGCACAGAGCTGGATTACGTGCTCACATCCGAAAAGGTGGACAAATACAAGTCAATGACAAGATTGTCATTTGATTTGTGACACCACATGATGTGGTTTTCTATTCAAATTTTCGCAACGCTCTTCATGATTGATAAGTGATTCGAACTGACTAAGTTCCACCTTCAAGTTGCACAGTCAATTGCATATATCAATCAAATCCAGTCCAAGAGAGGTTCATTGAAAATGGTATGCTTACGCTCGGGTCCTGTCGAAATTATGTCTATCGACACCCCACAAAGCTCCGAAATTCGATCCAGATACTTCTTTGCGTTTTTAGGCAGGTCAGCGTAGCGTGTGATCCCGAGCGTCGATTCTCCCCATCCGGGAATCTCTTCGTAGATCGGTTCACATTCACCAAGATTTTTCGCGTTGCATGACATGCTGTTGCTGGTAGTGTCCCGGACATGATAGTCGGTACAGATTTTTATTGTATCCAGTCCATCCAACACATCGAGTTTGGTAATGCACAAGCCATTGAAACCATTCAACTGATGGGCGCGACGAACAGTTACTGCATCAAACCAACCACAACGGCGGGGACGACCTGTTGTCGCGCCGAATTCCGCCCCTCTTTTGGCTATGTGCTGCCCTACTTCGTCATCCAGCTCTGTCGGGAAAGGGCCGGATCCAACTCGGGTTGTATAGGCCTTTACAATCGCCATGACGTGGTTCACCCGTGAAACTGGAATTCCACCACCGGTGGCGATCGCCCCGGTTCCGGTATTTGATGAGGTCACGTAAGGATAAGTCCCGTGATCAATATCCAACAGTACGCCCTGTGCACCTTCAAAGAGCACTCTCTTACCCTTGTCTATCAATTTGCTCACGTCCGAACTGACATCCGTAATCATCGGAATCGCCCACTCAGCGGCAGCCATGAGAAAATCTAGAGCACCATCAGCATCAACTTGGGGAATACCGTACCGCTGACCCAGCAGAAAATTGTGGTAGTCCAGCAGTTCCGCAACTTTTTCCGATAATTCGTTCGCGTCGAGAAGATTGTGCAATTTTATGCCACGTCGGGCAATCTTGTCTTCATACGCCGGACCAATGCCGCGGCTGGTGGTACCTATCGCACGTTTTCCCTTGCTTGACTCACGTGCCTGATCCAAGGCTGCATGGCTGGGAAGAAGCAACGCACAGTCCTCACTGATTTTGAGACGTTGCGGTAAATCCTGTACATAGTCCGCTATGCTCGCCATCTCTTTCTGAAGTGCATCCAGGGATAGAACTACGCCGTTGCCAATGAATGCAAGTACATGCTGGTGGAGCACGCCTGCTGGGATCAAATGCACGACAACCTGTTGATTGTCTGAAACCAGGGTATGGCCCGCATTGTGTCCTCCCTGAAATCGTACTACAGCGTCAGTTCGAGCACTTAGGCAGTCAACAATCTTTCCCTTGCCTTCGTCACCCCACTGACCGCCGACAATCGCCAAAGTCTGAATATTCAACTTACGTCTCCTTCAAAATCGAGAGGAACAACGACCCATTTGCCGTTACGTTGAACGAGCTCACGGTCGCAACTTGTGAGCAATGACGCTCGCGCCTGTCCAGGCATCTGACGAATCACCCGGTCACCGTTTTCAATGAGTTCAGAAATTGGTGTCTCAGAATGCCGCTCGCGATTTGTAACCAAAATTCCTTTTTGGCATTTTCCTTGAACATCGCGACTCAGCAGTCGGAGATCTCCGCTGAAACCCGTCGCTGGACACGGATTTCCATAAGTTGACAGTACTCGATCATAGCGACCGCCTTTCGCCAACGCTTGACCATATCCAGGGCCATATGCAGAAAAAATGATGCCGGTATGGTAGCGATAACTGCCAATAAGTGCACAGTCCACATGACATGCGACTTTAGGAAGTTCTTTGAGTATCCAGTTCACCACATGATCGAACTCAGCCAACAAGGCATCCGTACTCTCGCTTATTCCACTCAATAGGTACTTTGCTTGACTGATCATCTTGGCATCACCATTGAGTCTTGTAAGTTCACTGAACACGGCAAGAGCCTCTCCCGATAGTTCGCTCGTTCCAGACAATCTTTGGAGGTCAGGGATGGACTTCTTCTTGAGCGCCTCAAGAATATCGTTTTCAAGTGATTTTTGGATCTCCAATACAGAGAACAATTCTTCAATGATTCCGACATGTCCGATCGATACGGAGAGAGATTCTATTCCGGCAATGTGTAAAGAATCAACCATCAAACGGATGATTTCACAGTCGGATTCCAATTCAGAGGAACCGAATAGTTCCGCACCGAACTGGAGAATTTCCCGGCTGGTACCGACACTTGGCGATCGAGCCAGCAGTGCGGACCCAAAGTAACATAGTCGCACAACAGAATCCTGTACAGGAAGATGAAGCGCTGCCATTCGGGCGACTTGAGGTGTCATATCCGCCCGAATCCCGAACAGTCGTCCACTGACGTGATCCGGCGCCTTCACTGTCAGAACGTCGAGATCTGCATCCGTACCACCGAGGAGTGATTCAACAAAGTCAGCTAGAGGGGGAATAACAAGTTCGTAACCGTTGTAATGCAGACAGTCAAGAATTTTTCGTCTTAACTGCTCGATCTCCCATCCGTCGTATGGCAGTATCTGCTCGACACCATCCAGTTGTGTCCAAGATTTGCTCATGGCTTTGCTAACCAACTGGTCAAATTTAGGGAATTAATCACGTTCAAAACAATACGGCAAAATTGCCGCCAAAGGTGATTGTCGATGCCGGGAAGAGCGCTAGATTGAACTTGCGATCCAAAGTACCACAAGGCCAATTACGATGGAAAGCAGTCCGATTCGCCTCGCAACACCTGGATTCGCTTCAAGCATACGCGCTATGAATTTACGAGAAATATCAGGTAAGGCGAAATAAACAGCCCCTTCAATTACCAATGCCAGACCAATTGCAGCAATAAGAACCTTCCATGTCATATCACTGATTAATTGCGGTCATGGTCGAATCTGATGCTGTCATCCCACTACCATAATCATTACTCCCCTTGAAATACTGGAAGAACTCCGAGTTCGGCTCAAGTATCAGCAAATCGTCTTTCGACCGAAATGTGGTTCGATAGGCATTCAGACTTCTGTACAGCTTGAAAAATTCTGTATCGCGTCCAAAAGCATTCGCATAGGTCAGGGTAGCTGTAGCATCACCTTCACCGCGAATTTTCTCTGCCTCCCGATAAGCGTTCGCAATCGTGATCTCTCGTTGGCGGTCGGCATCTGCTCGAATTCGCTCAGCCGCTTCCGCACCTTTCGCTCGCAGCTCCTTGGCAACTCTGGCACGTTCGGCTTCCATTCTGCTGTACACCCGCTCACTGACTTCCGGGTCGAGATCGACACGCTTCAGTCGCACATCAACGACTTCCACTCCGAATTCGGCGGCTTCGTTGTCCACTGCGCGACGTACAAGTTCCATAATCTCGGCACGATCGCCCGATATCACTTCCTGGACCTGACGTTTACCAAACTCCTGACGCAGGCTGTCGTTCACTCTCTGAGCAAGCCGTGCTCGCGCGTTCGACTGAAGTCCGCTCACTGTCACATAGTACTTAGCCACATCGCGTATCCGCCATTTGGCGAATGAATCCACCACCAAATTCTTTTTTTCGCCGGTCAGATAGAGCTCCGGGTCAGCATCCATAGTCTGGATCCGTGCGTCAAAAAATTGCACGCTGTTGATAAATGGTTTCTTGAAATGCAATCCTGGTTGATCATGGGATTGAACGATACGTCCGAACTGAAAGATGATCGCTTTTTCGCGCTCATCAACAAAATAGACTGTCTCGTAGGCGAGCACGATCACGATGATTGCGACAACGCCTAAAATAATGGATTTGGCTGACATCTTGAAGTTCCTCAGCTATTCTTGCGAAATTCAACTCAACCTTGGATACGACCGCTTCGGCTACTTCCACGATTCGAAGACTCGACGAAGTTGGATGTTGATCCAGAGTTTGTAGCGTTGCTGCCTCTGATTGGGTTACCCTGACTATCCTGCTGACGTTGGATAATCTGATCAAGCGGCAGATAGATAATGTTGTTTCCATTCGTCTGATCAATGATCAGTTTTGTGGAATTATTTAGCACCTGCTCCAGCGATTCCAGATAAAGCCTGTCACGGGTGATCTGAGGGGCTTTCTCATACTCCTCAAAGATCTGCTCAAAGCGGGATGCCTCACCCTCCGCACGTGCAATAATACTTTGTTTGTACGCTTCCGCCTCCTGAAGGAGTCGGGCAGCCTGACCTCTGGCTCTCGGAATTACATCATTGAAGTATGCTTCCGCCTCATTTTTGAGACGCTCCTCGTCCTCACGTGCCTTAACCGCGTCATCAAATGCTGCTTTAACCTCTGCCGGAGGTTGCGCATTCTGCATTTCTACCGCACGAATATTGACACCGGTCTTATAGCGGTCCAGAATCTCCTGCAATAAGACCTTAGTACCCTGTGCAATTTCAGCTCGACCCTCGGTGATCGCAAAATCCATCGAATTTCCACCGACGATTTCCCGAACAGCACTCTCAGTCGCCTGTCTCACAACAAGATGCAAGGGATCACTGACGTTGAACAGCAGGTCTTTTGGATCTTTAATGTCGTACTGAACCGCAAACTGAATATCGATGATATTCTCATCAGCTGTGAGCATGAGTGCTTCCCGGGTAACAGGATTGAGCTGGCGATTCTGTTCATTGACTCTATAACCGACCTCAACAGTATTGACTTTCTGAACGTTGACAATCAGGACTTCTTCGATTGGCGTAGGCAAGTGCCAACGAAGACCTGCCCCGGTAGTCTGGGTATATTTTCCGAATCGTAGTTCTACACCCTGTTCTCCCTGCTCTACGACATAAAGTCCGCTGGCTATCCATATACCAAGCGCAACAACTGCAACAACAGTCATGAGAAATCGGCGACCACCTGGCTTTCGGGCAGGTGTACCGACTCCACGGGAACCACCGGACGAATCTCCTGATCCGCCGGATCCTCCCTTGCCTAGCCCACCGAATAAACGCGAAACCGTATTGCGAAAGTCGCTCACGATCTCATCAAGGTCGGGTGGCTCACTTCGACCACCGCGTCGATCTTTGGAGTTTCTGTTTCCAGGATCTGAATCATCCCACGGCATAAAGACATCTACCTCTTATTTCATATAAATTCCCGTACCATCATGGATGAGGTTGAATCTCAAACTTGAAAATTCAAACTGAGTCAGGTGGGAATACTAATGGCACTCGATACTGTTTTGCTCATTATACGAACATTACGCGGAGAATTAGCGAATTACACAGGTGGGTAATATTGTTATCGCGAAATTCAGAAAGTGGATCAATAACAACTTACTGAAGACCATCCGCATCTATTTCGGGACGAACCTGCCAATATTCCGCTTTGAACTCCTGATTCGAATCGAGCCAGTCGGCATCACTTGCAGACACCTCCAAATCCAGAACACACTCGCCGGTTTCGCCGAAGCTTTCGTTCAGCACCTCCATACGTCGATAAACGGAAGAGCGCAATTTACCAGCAGTTACGGGTATTCGGATTCGTCCGAAGAGGCGCTTGGTGCGAAAATGATCGACCAGAATATCCATCAAATCATCGACACCTTCACCAGTCAGAGACGATAGCCAGACTCGGTCGATTTCACCGTTTATACTAGTTCGTCTCCCAGTTTGGCTGTCAGTCAGGTCCACTTTGTTATAGACAAGGATTCGTGGAACTTCGTCCGCCCCAATTTGGTTGAGAACGGTTTCAACATTTTCGATACGTTTATCGGCGTCATTGCACGACGCATCAACGACATGCAGTAGTATTGAAGCGTTCGATACTTCCTCCAGTGTCGCATGGAACGCAGAAATCAAGCCATGCGGCAGTTCCCGAATGAAACCTACAGTATCGGATAGTATTACTGGTCCGAATCCGGGCAACTCAAGGCGGCGCATGGTCGTATCCAGTGTCGAAAACAACATGTCCATAGCAGTTACAGAGGTGTCGCAAAGCCGATTGAATAGTGAAGACTTGCCAGCGTTGGTATAGCCGACGAGGGCGACTGTAGCGATAGGGACTTTCTTCCTACTATTCCGCCGAAGTTCGCGCTGGGTGCGGATTTTCTCCAAACGCTGCGTAAGCGTCTTGATACGACGTCCAATCAAGCGTCGGTCGGTTTCGAGCTGTGTCTCGCCGGGACCGCGCAGTCCGATACCCCCCTTCTGACGTTCAAGATGTGTCCAACCTCGCACCAGACGCGTCGACAAGTGTTTGAGTTGCGCTAGCTCAACCTGAAGCTTGCCTTCCCGACTTGAAGCTCTTCGGGCGAATATGTCGAGTATGAGTCGAGTACGATCGATCACGCGGCACTGCAGGGTGTTTTCGAGATTTCTCTCCTGCACTGGTGTAATTGCGTGATCGACGATCACAATCGTCGCTGATGTCGAAGATACAAGTGAGCGTAACTCGTCTACTTTACCTTTGCCAATGAACAAACCGCTGTGTGGACGGGCCCGTCTTGACACAACTGCTCCGGCGACTTTCGCGCGTGCCGCTTCAGCCAGCAGTTGAATCTCTTCGAGATTATCCAGAGCGACATTGATCGGGGAGGAATCTTGCCGCACAACTATGGCAATTTCCTCGTCGTTTTGCGATTCAAGTCGCTCGGCGCCTAGTTGAAACTTCGCCACACTCGATATTTACTATCCGGTCCAACCTGCTCGCGCAATTTCAGACTGATTGTCCAAACTGCTTCCGGAGAATTTGAACATGGTATCGAACGACAGGCTATCAATCCGATTCGTACTGTATTGGACGGTCAGGTACAATCGTTGAAATTGCGTGTTTGTAGACGATCTGAGTCACACTTGCTTTCAACTGGATGACAAATCGGTCAAATGATTCAATCTGCCCCTTAAGTTTGATTCCATTGACCAAGTAAATCGATACCAGTATTTTTTGTCTTCGCAGTTCATTCAAGAATGGTTCCTGCAACAATGATCCCTTTTGTTGATTCTTCATACAATTTCCATATCAGTTTGTCAGATTATAGATTGAATTTCAGAACCGATTCCATACTCCATTTCAAGCGTCGGTTCGCCGCCAATTATAACGCGAATAGTCATCCCAATCATCATCCCAATCAGTCAGGTTGAAAAATTTCAAACAATCTGCAAATTGACTCCGTCGGTTGATTCAGATCATGAGTTATCCAAAATACATCCGAAATGCTACGGATCCACGTCAGTTGACGTTTGGCAAGATTACACGTCGCGGTAACAACACTCTTGGTCAACTCATCCTTGTTGATTTCGCCATCAAGATACTGCCAAGTCTGCCTGTAACCTACACTGCGCATCGCTGGCAGTGAACGATCAAACCTGGGTGAACTGAAAAGTAACTGCGCCTCATGCAGAAATCCTCGTTCGAGCATATCGCGAAACCGATCTTCGATCAGCGTTTTCAGATTCTGTCTGTTACTGGGGACAACCGCCACTTTCAGAATTTCGAACGGCAGTGGAGTCGGCTGACTGGCGCGCATCAGCTCACTGGGTCGAATGCCTCGGAGCCGGTAAATCTGAAGCAGTCTTTGAATTCTTTGGGCATCATTGGGTGAAATCTTTTTTGCTGAGAGTGGGTCGATCTTGCGTAATTCCTCATGTAGATGGGGCCATCCAAAAGTACTCGCAGAACGTTCGAGTGCATCCGCAACCTCTTTGGACGCTGACGGCAGATCGGACAATCCGTCCGCCAATGCCTTGAAATAGAACATGGTGCCTCCGACAAGCAAGGGTATGCGTCCCCTCTGCCAGGCACTGTGGATACAAGTCAAGGCATCTGTACGGAATCTTCCGGCGGAATAGCGCTCCCACGGATCACAGATATCAATCAGCCTGTGTGGCACGCTGTTGAGAATTTCAGCAGTCGGTTTGGACGTGCCGATATCCATACCGCGATAGACTTGCGCAGCATCAACACTAATAATTTCAACCGACAATCGCGAGGCGATTTTAATGGCAAGCTCAGTTTTCCCGACTGCCGTCGGACCCATGACGAAGATGATAAGCGGCCTGGTATTGCCTTCAGTTGGAGCGATCTGTGGCAGAGTCAGTTCTAACGTCCTCGATAGAACAATTTGTCAAGTTCCTCGATCGAAAACTGCTTCCAGGTTGGTCGTCCATGACTGCAATATCCGGAATTCTCAGTCGCTTCCATCTGTCGCAGCAGTCCGTTCATTTGAGGAATGCTGAGCTGATGATTTGCCCGGATTGCAGTGTGACAGGAAATCGAGGCCAAAATCTCGTTTCGCAAGTGCTCCACCCGGTTGGAGTTTTCGTGTTCAATCAGGTCAGCGATGATATCGCGAACAATCTGCTCAATGTCGGTGTTGCCTAAAAATTCCGGTACAGAACGTACGCAGATAACGTTCTCACCAGAAAGGGAAACATCAAAGCCAAGACCAGCCAACGTTTTGCTGTTGGTCATGGCAGCGTCCGCTTCCTGTGATGTCACCTTTACGATGATTGGCACAATCAGTTCTTGTGATTTCAGTTTTGAATTTTCGAAATCTTTTTTTAGCTGTTCGTAGGTGATACGTTCGTGTGAGGCATGCATATCAATAATGACAAGCCCTTGTGTGTTCTCTGCAAGTATGTAGGCACCGCCAAGTTGAGCCAGCGCGAAGCCAAGCGGAGGGATGTCCGCGTCGCTCGCGGAATCAGTGCCGGAAGGCGACGAATAAACCGTACCTGGGAGTTGTTCAGACAAATCGGTCCAATTGCTATTGATCGGGAGCGAGAATGCTCCCTGTAAAGAAGACTGAAACGACTTGTGAGTATGGGGTTGTGGTGAAACTGAAATTTCTGCTGTAGTTGTCTGACGGGTACCCGGCCGTTCGCCTCTGAGTGCGCCGCTGACAGCGCGTAGGAGTGATCGATAGACTTCGTTCTGTCGACGGAAACGAACCTGAGATTTCGTCGGATGCACATTGACATCGACCGACTTTGGATCGACTTCAAGATACAGCACACAGAGAGGGTATCTGGACGAATCATACAAAACGTCGACGTACGCCTGCCGTATGGCGTGCATGATCCGGCGGTCCTGAATACAGCGACCATTTACAAACAGGTATTGACGATCTGGCTGCGAGCGTGTCTGGTCGGGCGTGCTCACCCATCCGCTTATTTTGATTTCGTCCCAAGTCAGTTCAACCCGAATGCAGGTGTCGGCGAAATCGTCTCCCAATACACTTGCCAGACGCGTGCGGATGGACGTATCATCGGATACTGCCTGGAATCGTGTCGCCCGATTCTTATTGTGGACAAATATAAAACTGATGTCTGTACGCGCCAGAGCCATCTGCTTGACGAGCCGGTCAAGGTAGGAGAATTCGGTACTTTCTGTTCTCAAGAATTTTCTTCGGGCCGGTACATTGAAGAACAGATCCCGAATTTCAACTGTGGTGCCTAATTCGTGCCGTACCGGCTGTGGTTCCGAAATCTTCCCACCGTCCTCGCAACGCACGTTCCAGCCGTGAGAATCTTCGACGGTTCGGGTCGATAGACTGACTCGGGAAACAGAAGCGATGCTTGGCAATGCCTCACCTCGAAAACCCATCGTCCGAATACCTTCAATGTCATCAAACTGATTAAGTTTGCTGGTGGCGTGACGGGACAGTGCAAGTTCAATCTCCACCTTCCTGATACCACATCCATCATCACGAACGAGTATGCTCTGGATTCCACCGGAATGCGCTTCGATTTCTATGTTACGGGCACCGGAGTCGATACTGTTCTCGATCAGTTCTTTCAGTACGGATGCGGGACGCTCGACGACCTCCCCGGCTGCGATCTTGTTGATCACACTGTCGTCAAGAACTTCGATTCGAGAAGGTGCTGGTGTTCGCCGAAATGAGGCTTGTGTGCTCGTGGGCATCAGTTGCTCGCGGTTCTCCAATCTATCTGACTCCAGGGATTTTCTTTGGCAAATTGTACAACAGCTTTCCCGATACCCTTTACCAGCCGGTCCTGATATGAACTGGTCTTGAGTTTTTTCTCTTCTGCGGGATTTGAGATGAATCCGACCTCAATGAGAAGAGAAGGAATCTGTGGTGACTTGAGTACGACGAAACCAGCCTGTTCGACGTGATTGCCATGCATTCTGGCTATGCTCGAGAGTCGCAGTCTGACCTTCGCACCAATATCAAGACTACGTTCGATCTGCTTGTTCAAGGCGAGGTCTGCCAGCACTTCGACCAAGTCATCGTCTTTATCGGACAGATTCTCGCCGCCGAGCATATCCGCTGAGTTTTCCTTGTTCGCGATCACTCGCGCGCGTTCGCTGGTCGCGCCTTTGTTTGACAGCGCGAACACTGAAACTCCATGTGCGCTTTTTCGTGTGAATGAATCCGCGTGGATCGAGATGAACAGATCGGCATTCTTCTCCACCGCAATCTTGGTTCGTCTGCGCAGAGGGATGTAGTAATCTCCTTTTCTGGTCAGATCAGCGCGAATCCCGGGCTGGGCGTCGAGATACTTCTCAAGCTTCTTGGAGATTTCCAGAACCAGATGCTTTTCATAGGTTTTCCTGGCGCCGATGGCACCTGGATCCTCGCCTCCATGACCTGCATCAATTACCACCAGAAAGTCGGTTTTCTTTGCGACTTTCTGTTTCTTATCGATACCCTTCGGTTGACCGAATGGATGAATATCGACCACCAATCTGTCGCCGTATACCTCGTTCGGACTCAAAGTGAAGTGTTTGTAGCTGACTTTGGAGTCAAGGTCTATCACAAAACGTACCGTGCCTTCTTGGTCGCCGATTCTGATCGAGCTGATCAGGGGGCCGAGTATGGACTTCTTTGGCTTGTTTCCAACAAATTGTCCCGGAGCAATGTCAATCACGATGCGTGAAGGACTCTCCAGTTCAAAAATGTTGTAAAGGACACTTTCACTGAGATCAAAAACGACCCTGGTTCGCTCAGGCGAGTTCCAGACTCTGATTTCGTTTACAGTTGCCGCCCAAAGCTGTGACGACGCTACTACAAGACATGACAGCAGAGCCAGACGTATCAATACTAGATTCAATTTATTGGGCATCTCGTTACACTGTTTCCAATTCGCGAGCTAATTCCACGATTCTTGCATTCTCGGCATAACGCAGAGCGATGCGCAGGTCCGCATCCGGAATAATATCCTCACCGTTATCCGGCCACTCGATAAACCAGGCACAATCTTCTTTTCTGAACTCATCAAGTCCGATCAGAGCCAGTTCCTGCGGACTCTCAATCCGATATAGATCAAGGTGCAACAGTTCCAGACCTTCAGGTGTTGTGTAAGTCTCCATGATTGCAAATGTCGGGCTCGGAATCGCTCCTTCTATCCCCAGGCTTCGAAAAATCGATCGAATTAGTGTTGTTTTCCCGGATCCGAGTTCTCCTTCAAAATACATACAAATTCCACTTTGCACCTGACGCGCCAGATACCCGCTCAGATCCACCATGTGTTGCGGAGAACTGACAGTCCACTTTGCAGGTTTTTTCAACTGCCTACACGCGGGTTCGGGATTCATCAATTACGCGATTCAAGATTCTACGGATTCCGGGAAACAGATCGGTGGCCATCAGCCCGACCCCACCCTCGTCGGCGGCACTTTCATCACCAGCCGCGGCATGAATCCATACACCGGCTCTGGCTGCTGTTGCCATATCTGATCCTGCTCCCCAAATCCCACAGATTACGCCGGTCAGCACATCACCCATTCCAGCGGTTGCCATTCCGGGATTTCCCTGGGTGCATATCCATTTGTCCTGATTAGACGCGACTACGGTGTTCTGGCCCTTCAGTACGCAGACACCACCGTATCGCCCAACGATTTTCGATGCTGTATTCAGACGTTCGTTCCTGATCAGAATTGTCGGCACTCCAAGCAACCTTGCGGCCTCGCCTAGATGAGGGGTCAATATCCAGTTGTCGCTTACCAGTCCAGATTCAGCGAGCGCCGTCAATCCATCTGCGTCCACTACCATGTTTTTGTCCGACTTGCCAACAATCTCGACAGCTTTCCGGGCAGTGTCACTCAGTCCGAGACCGGGACCGATTCCAATTACATCATGAATTTCAATCAGCTTTTCCAGTTCGGAAAATTCAGTAACGTTGTAGATCCTGATTTCAGGTATCTGTTGGGAGACGAGTGACGATCTATCATCGATCGTCGCGATCGACACCAACCCTGCGCCGGCACGATAGGCCGCCTGCGCTGCCATCAGGGCGGCACCTTCCATCGAGTCGCTTCCGCCTATTATCAACACTTGACCGACACTGCTTTTATAGGCAGCAGGCCTTCGGATCGGAATTTTGGGGCCGAATTCGTTCGGATCAACCAAATTCGCTACGTTTCCGACTTTGGCATAAACGTCCTTCGGCGCATCAAGGGTGTCGATGAACAAGCGACCGACGTACTCACTTGCCGGAAAACTTAGCAATCCAATCTTGGGCGAGATGAATGTCACGGTAGCGTCGGCCCAGACTGCCGGGCCTGCCAATGCGCCTGTATCCGAATCCACTCCGGTCGGAATATCCAGCGACATCACCCGTTTTGCGGTCTGGTTTATCACATTCACTGCGTCAGCCATTCGACCGGCAATTTGTTTGTTCAATCCAATTCCAAGCAACGCGTCAATCACGACATCAAATTCGGAGCATTCACTGTCGAAACGATCAGGTACAAGTCTGCCTCCGCGGTTTTGGTATTTCTCTCGTGCTATACGAGCGTCCATTGTCTTCGGTTCGTTGGTAAATCGAACCTCAACATCAAATCCGGCGCCGAGTGCCTCTGACGCAAATACATAGCCGTCACCGCCATTGTTACCACTTCCACATATAACAGCGATATTTCTGCATTGTGGCCACAATTGCCGAAATTTCGCGAACGCGCCACAGCCTGCGCGACGCATAAGCTCGTAGCCAGAAATACCGTGATCTCGCTTTACGAGATCTTCAAGTTCTATCGACTGCTGAGTTGAATGAACAGGGAGCGGGTGCACGAATTCACGTGTTAGTTTCGGCAGTCAAGTACGGTGATTTAACTGCAATCTGCCATGGTAATTCTAAGATTAAATTATAACATGCACATAACCTGTAATCTTGTTGCCTGTGGGGATTATTCGCAAGAATTCACCATGCCAGTCACAACGTCCAAGCCGAGTGCGCGGAAAGTCACCACTAATTGTTCGCTTGCTGAATTTTCAAGTTACCGTTCAAGAGCCATTGTAAGTGTCGTAGACGTCGCTATCGTCCCGGGAAGTGCTATGACAATACAGGATAGAATTGATTTCTGCCTTCCTGAAGTGCGAGTCGTTGCAAAACCGACTGTTTGATTTACTCGGTATGCTTCGACCGCAGCCGCAAGGTTATTGGGACCAGTTTTAAAGTGCCGGGAACTGGCTGTATATTTGTGTGATCAATTTTTGTAATTCCTTACCAAATTGCACTGGTTCGGAATACGCTTCGCGGTTAAACTACTTGCATCCGTAATATATAATTCGGTAAAAAATTGACAGTCTGTATTGTAATTTTCATACAACGTAGTCACATTCATGCAAATCAGATATGGAATCCCTAACTGAGGTCTACAATGAGTGACATGATTCCGATAAAGGAAGTCAGTCATGTACAGGACGCAAAACCCAAGCTCAAAAAGCCGCGTCTTTACAAGGTGGTGCTCCTGAATGATGACTACACGCCAATGGAATTTGTAGTATATGTTCTGCAGAGTTTTTTTCGCATGGAAGAAGATCTGGCTGTCACAATCATGCTCAATATCCATAACAATGGACGTGGTGTCTGCGGTGTGTTTACACGAGAGGTTGCGGAGATGAAAGTTCGCGATGTGCTTGAATGTGCTCGTCGCTACCAACACCCTCTGCAATGTACAATGGAACCGGAATAAATGTTCTCTGACGACCTCGAAAATTCCCTAAATTTCGCGCTTTCACTAGCAAGTCAGCGCAATCACGAGTTCGTTACGGTCGAGCATCTGCTACTGTCAATAATCGAAGATGACACAGTTCAGGAAATACTCAAAGCGTGCGGTGCGAATTTGGATGAGTTGCGCACCGACCTTGAAAATTTCGTCGACAACAATATCCCAAAGGTTGAAGAAGCGGAAAACTACGAACCCAGAGCAACCCATGGTTTTAAACGTGTATTCCAGCGTGCGATGATTCACGTGCAAAGCGCCGGACACAAGGAAGTGAGTTGCAAGAATGTATTGATTGCAATTTATGGGGAAAATGAATCCCACGCGGTCTTTTTCCTGCACTCGCAGGAAATTCAACGTTACGATGTCGTCCGCTATGTATCTCACGGAATAAGCAAGTCCAACTTGGACAATGACGAAGACCCGCTTAGTCAGGATTTCGCAGATTCCGAAGAGTCAAAACGCAACCCTCTTGCACTTTTCACCCGTAATCTGAACAACGCTGCACTCAACGGCAAGATCGACCCATTGATCGGTCGTATAACAGAAATTGAACGTACGGTTCAGATTCTTTGTCGTCGTAGAAAAAACAACCCGTTACTCGTAGGTGATGCAGGTGTAGGTAAGACAGCGATCGCTGAGGGGTTGGCCAAAAGGATTGTCGAAGGTGAAATCCCAAAGGTTCTCGCAGATTGCACAATCTATACCCTTGACATGGGGTCCTTATTGGCTGGAACAAAGTATCGCGGTGATTTTGAGCAAAGATTGAAGTCTGTCATAAAGGCATTGCACAAGAATCCCGGATCCATATTATTCATTGACGAAATTCACACAGTGATTGGCGCAGGAGCCGCTTCGGGTGGTACCATGGATGCATCAAATATTCTGAAACCTCTCTTGGTGTCCGGCGAACTTCGATGCATGGGGTCGACCACCTATCAGGAATACCGGGGTATTTTTGAGAAAGATCGAGCGCTATCCCGGCGATTTCAAAAAATTGACGTCAACGAACCGACGACCGAAGAGACAGTCAAGATACTGCGAGGATTGAAAAAACAGTTTGAAAAATATCATAACGTAAGATTCACCAATCCCGCAATCCGCGCGGCGGCAGAGCTCGCGCAACGATACATCACAGACCGTAAGCTTCCTGACAAGGCAATCGATGTCATCGACGAAGCCGGTGCCCGCGCCCGGTTGTTGCCCCCTTCGAAGCGAAAAAATTCAATCGGTGTGAAAGAGATAGAAAGGATTGTGTCGAGTATCGCTCGTGTTCCACCCAGGTCGGTGTCAACGAATGATGTGAAATCTCTGAAAAATATTGAACGCGACCTGAAACTTGTTGTCTTTGGTCAGGACGAGGCTATTGATGCCTTGACCAGTGCGATAAAACTGTCCCGGTCTGGATTGAGCGACCCGAATCGCCCGATCTCGTCTTTTCTGTTCAGTGGACCGACTGGGGTGGGTAAAACTGAGGTGACACGACAGCTTGCCCTCGCAATGGGAATCGAGTTGATTCGTTATGACATGTCTGAATATATGGAAAGACATACGGTTTCTCGCCTAATCGGCGCACCACCGGGATACGTTGGATTCGATCAGGGCGGACTTCTGACAGAAGCAATCAACAAATCACCTCACGCCGTTCTGCTATTGGATGAAATCGAAAAAGCCCATCCAGATGTATTCAACATTCTATTGCAAGTGATGGACTATGGGACACTCACCGACAACAACGGACGAAAGTCTGATTTCAGGAATGTGATCATTGTCATGACGACCAACGCTGGAGCGGCTGAGATCTCACGTTCGTCTCTGGGATTCCGAACGCAAGATCACTCGCATGACGACGAGGAAGTCATAAAACGTCTGTTTACTCCGGAATTCCGAAATCGGCTAGATTCAATCATTCGTTTCAACTCACTGGACAAGAAAACAATATTACTTGTCGTAGATAAATTCCTGATGGAATTGGAGGAGCAGCTCAAAGAAAAGAATGTCTTGCTGCATGTCGACGACAAAGCCAGAGAGTGGTTGGGAGAAAACGGATTCGATGTTGCAATGGGAGCGCGTCCCATGGCTCGTTTGATTCAGGAAAAGATCAAGAAACCACTGGCAAACGAATTGCTGTTCGGAGCCCTATCCAATGGCGGAGATTTGTTCGTATCTGTCAAACGCGGTCAACTGAACTTGCAATTCGATCAGGTGGGAGAAAGCACAGTCACCTGATCTTAATTTGGTCTGCAGCGACAGACGCATGTTCCTGCGAACTGACTCGATAATCGTCACCATCGAGTATCTGACCGCTGTTTAGTCAATATGCCACTGGAGCGGGGGCGGTAAGCTTGCGTACGACCTTTCGAAGAAATACGCAGTCTGGAATTGAGTTAACCCGATATGAATATGTGAACGTAATTTTACGCGACAGTCAATTATTCTCCAAAATCTGAACTATACTGTAATTGATTGCTATCTTTTGGAAGTGATTTGGTGATCAAGCTATTTTTAGGGAGATAGGATGGAAAGTATTCCAGATTAGTTCCATCAAACACCAATAAAGGAGGTGACTGGCATGTCAAAATTGATCATGGTCGGTGTAGACGGCAGTGAGCCAGGAGTTCGAGCCGCCGAATTGGCTGCTGAAGAAGCGAGTGCAAGCGGAGCAAAATTATCTATTGTCTACGTTATTGAGTGGTCGCCATACAGTTTCAATACACCGGAAGAAAACGAGCAGAGGCACAAAAGGCGAGAAGAAGAGATTGACGCCGCCAATACAAAGATACTTGAACCGTTAGTTGAAAATTTAAGTGGTACTGGAATCGAAGTGGAAGGACTGGTCTTTCACGGGCATCCGGCCAAAACACTCAACAGCGTCGCAAAGGAGAAACAGGCTTCCCGAATATTTGTCGGTCGAACTGGTGGTTCGGGAATATCACAACTCCTATTTGGAAGTGTTGCAAGCAATCTCGTTCAAACTGCAAAGGTTCCAGTAACCGTTGTTCCCTGAGCTGATAAAAATCAGTGGACTATAGAATGGGGAAATAAAGATGAAAACTCAAATTTCAAAAAAATTCTTCGTAGTATTAGGTATTGCAATTACCCTTTCACTGAGTGCGTTACCTGTGCATTCACAGAGCGACGAGCGAACATTGTCTGCAGCCCAAGAATGGGTAAAAGGCATCGAAGTTCCCGGATTGGGTTACCGTTCCTGGGTAACTGGCATTCAACCTCCCGTGGAAGAAGAAGTTGAAGAAGTCAAAGGTATCGATGCCTACGTCGACAAAATCATGACACCGATCAATGCAGTGATTTACAACGCCGTATTTTTCTCAGTACCGTTTTTCGGGTCTGACTTGAAACTGGTTGTAGCCTGGTTGGTTGTCGGTGCCGTATTTTGCACGATATATTTCGGGTTGATTAATTTCCGAGGATTTGTCCAGGCATTGAGACTGGTTCGGGGAGATTATTCCAATCCCAATGATCAAGGTGAGGTATCACATTTTCAAGCGCTTGCGACGGCACTTTCCGGTACAGTCGGCGTTGGCAATATCGGTGCCGTACCTGTTTTGATAATTCTCGGAGGACCCGGGGCGGTGTTCTGGATGATCATAGCCGGACTCCTAGGAATGTCCAGTAAATTCTGTGAATGTACCCTGGGTGTCAAATACCGAAACGAAAATCCAGATGGGTCGGTATCCGGCGGGCCGATGTATACATTGAAGAAAGGACTGGCAGAACTTGGAAAACCCAGATTGGGTAGAATCCTCGCTATTTTCTTTTCGATTACGGTTGTGCTGGGCTGTCTGGGTGCCGGGAATATGTTTCAGGCAAATCAGGCATACGTGCAATTCGTCAACATCACCGGTGGAGCAGACAGTTTTCTGGCCGGTAAAGGATGGCTGTTTGGCTTGGTATTTGCTGTCGTAGTCGCGATAGTGATCATCGGTGGTATCAAGAGTATTGCAAAAGTAACCGAAAAAGTCGTGCCATTGATGGCGATTCTTTATCTGATAGGTGCATTGATTGTGCTCGCCGTCAATTTTGATCGGATTCCCGCCGCAATCGGAGCCATTTTCGCCAATGCGTTCACTCCCGGTGGCGTTACCGGCGGTTTTATCGGAGTCCTGATACTCGGATTCCAACGCGCTGCATTCTCGAACGAAGCCGGTATCGGTTCTGCGGCTATCGCGCACTCCGCGGTAAGAACAAAAGAACCCGTTACAGAAGGACTGGTGTCGTTGCTTGAGCCGTTCATTGACACTGTGGTCATTTGTACCATTACAGCGTTGGTGATTCTGACTACGGTATACGGCGATCCGTCAGTTGCGCATCTAACCGGTGTCGGTCTGACATCCGAAGCCATGATGAGAACCGTTTCCTGGTTCCCGACTCCGCTCAGTATTGCTGTCGTGTTGTTTGCATTTTCGACGATGATATCCTGGTCTTACTACGGTTTGAAGGGATGGACGTACTGTTTCGGTGAGTCGAAAGCGGCAGACATCAGCTTTAAAATGATTTTCTGCCTCTTTGTCATAATCGGTTGTTCAATTCCGCTGACTTCGGTACTGGACTTCTCGGATGCCATGATATTCGCGATGGCAATCCCAAATATCTTGGGAATTTATTTCCTGGCTCCGATCGTAAAGAAGGAAATGAACTCGTATTTCGCACGAGTGAAGAGCGGTGAAATTGTTAACTATCGAAAGTTGAATGCCACAAAGAAGTAATATAGCATTCGATTAGATATATTGACTTTCTGCCCCTGGGTCTATTAACTTGAATAATGACTCAGGGGAATTTTTTCTTGTATTGCGGTAAGTCTCTAAGTGTTGTGCCGTCAATTATGAATTCGGCTAATCGAAGGATCTGACTGAATCCAAATCACTCGGGGAAAATCTCATTACACCAAGACTTTTATTGGGATTTGGACATGAATTCAGAAAACGAAAAGCAAGCCTGGAAAACCGCTTATCGGTCATTCTACTATACAGGAGCTGAAGAGCCTGGCGATATTGTCTTGGATCCCAACTCCACGGCTCTGCTTGTCATCGACATTCAAAACACGTACATGGCTGAAAAGGACTCGGTTGAAGAAACTGATCGCTGGAAGCCGTTCTACGATCGAATGAACAATATTGTCATTCCGAATACATCGGATCTAATTGCGGAGTGCCGAAACAGAGGTGTAGAAGTCATTTTCGCCAGAATCGCCTGTCAGAAAATAGATGGACGGGATCGATCGCTGAGTCAGAAAAAGCCGGGTTTCAACTATCTGCTGATACCCAAAGACTCAGACGAAGGACAGGTCGTCCCCGAGTTGTCTCCAAGTGATGAGGACATCGTGGTAATAAAGACTACGGACAGTGCGCTCACCGGAACCAACCTGCGACTCACCCTTCGCAACATGGGGATAACAGATGTAATTGCAACCGGTATTTTTACCGATCAGTGTGTCTCATCGACAGTCAGAAGCCTTGCCGATGAAAGTTTCAACGTCGTTGTTGTCGACGATTGTTGTGCCGCCGCGACCGATAAATTACACAGACACGAACTTGAGATCATCAACATGATCTATTGTCATGTCGTGTCAAAAGAAGAGGTGCTATCGTTTTTCGATGACTGAATTTCAGTTACTATGCCAGATTCAGGATTGCACTATGGCTCTGGCCGCAGTCTCAACTGCAGATTCAGTTGCATCGAAATCCTGCTGTTTCAGCGCCAGGCTGATATAGTTTTTACCTGCCGACCGAAGAACCCCATTCTTGATCAATTGAGAGTGGAATTTGACCGCTCTTGACTTGTCCTCCACAAGCAGATCACGATAATTGCCGACATTCCTGTCAACGAAAACTACATTGAATACAGTCGGGTGACCAACAATTCGGTGAGGAACACCAGCATTATCCAAGTGTCTCGTAATGATTTTGATGACAGTTTCTCCATTATTGCGAAGTTGGTCATAAGCACCCTCGCGGCGGAGAATTTCCAGAGTTTTTAACCCGGCAACTGAGGCGACCGGATTGCCGGATAGAGTACCGACCATCATGAGCCAATTATTCGCACCAATGATTTTTTTGTCGAAGTGCCGCATGATCTCTTCACGTCCAGCGATCGCGGCGAGTGGAAAACCACCCCCAATCGCTTTCCCCAGCGTACAAAGATCCGGAGTAACCCCGGTTACTTCCTGCGCACCTCCATATGCAAATCGAAATCCCGTGACAACTTCGTCAAAAATTAGGACAATACCATGCTCATCGGCTTTTGCCCTTAATGTCTCCAGAAAACCAGGAACTGCCGGAATCATTCGTTGCTGTGGCTCAACGATGATGGCGGCGATCTGATTTCGATACTCATCAATGAGTGAAGCCGCGAATTGCGAATCGTTGTATGGAGCGATGAGCATTTCCGCCTGAACTGCTTCGGGAATTCCTGCACTGTCAGGTTGAGCACGTGGATAGTCGGCTTCCGATGTGGGTGCCATACTCATCTGTGCCTCCGAAGACATACCGTGATACCCACCCTCGAATTTCACAATTTTGTCACGTCCGGTGAATGCTCGGGCCAGACGCATAGCATACATATCCGCCTCGCCACCGGTCGATACATACCTGACCTGTTCAGCACATGCGACCGCTTTGCAGATCTCTTCCGCAAGTTGGATTCCGTGAATATTGCTGGTGAAGAATGTAGTCCCAAGTGAAATCTGCTCTTGCACCACTTCGATTACTTCCGGATGCGCGTGACCAAGCAACATCGGACCTGAGCCGATCAGGTAGTCGATATACTCGCGACCTTCAACATCCCATACTCGACTCCCTTTACCTCTTCTTATGAAGACAGGTGAGCCAAAATTTCCATAGTCTCCGGCTGGCAACACCTTGTTCGCTCGTGCCGCCCAATCACCATTGTGACTTATATCTACCATTTTGACTGTCCTTTACAAGAATAACTGAATTCGAAAGAATAGTGATCGTACCATCAGAACTGACAATTTCAAACCAAACACCAATTGATACCTATTGGATGAAAAAAGCATTCGTGTCCCGAAAACCATTTGAACGAATATCACAAATTCAAAATCTGCCGAGTAGTCTATAACATCACAATCGCAAATTGTCGATTATTTTTCTGGAATACTCGGATATTGAAACGCTTGAAAAATTGTTCATTCATTTTGTCTCTGGAAATTGGTTGGCTCGCGGGAGTAATGGTTTTGAGGCGTTTTATAAGTCACTTTTCCGCACCGCGTTAACGTTACAGCGCGAATACCATTGTAGTTACTGAAATTGAAGTCTTTACCGAGTTGAGCAACAAAATTCAGAGTATATTCTTCCGGTCAAGCCGACTGCTCCATATTTTTACAGAATTTCCTACTCCCTGATTTTCTTACAATTTTCAAAATGTATCAGAGAAGACCTATGGAAAAATCTCGTGTTACGTCAAAAGGCCAAACAACAATTCCTGCATCAATTAGAAAGGCCGCTAAAATCAAAATGGAGATTTGCTTATGTTTACGACAAATGGCAAACAGGTGATAATGAAAAAATTGAATTGACGGCTGACGAGTATCTAGACAGTGTATCTGAAACCCTTGGTGAGTGGTTGTCACCGGAAGACGAGGAAGCTTGGCGTGACCTATAAATTTTGTAACGTCGTTGTTTAACTTTTCCTATCGTTGAAAAAATTTTCTCAAAGCGTCTTCCAGCATCAGCTGTTTCGAGTTCATGATTTAACAGTCAGTATGAACAAATTGTTCTAGCCATGATTACTGCTGCACGCCATAGCATTTGGACTAGTGATGTTGTAGTCACTGATTATGAACTTTCAAATCTCGTAATTGGTTCAAAAATACGGTTTAAGTTATTCACCCTCAAACAAGTCTCGATAATTCGACGAATTGCACACTTGTCATTGGAGGATGAAGCCAGTTGACAGCGCGAATCTGAACTATTTTCCAAACTCACTCTTAATCATAAATCTGGAGTATCGCAGCGGAATTTGTCGACTTGGGAGATAGGTCCGTCAGGCCAAGGGAAAGGCTGAAACCTCGCCCACAAGGCTACACAGTCTTTACTGCGCACGACCACTGGCTGTCTCATACGCCAGAATCCACTGTCAATTCGCGACAGGCCGACATTTCTTTTCAAACGCGGTTACCAGATAATGCTCGTAACTTACATTGTTACCACAATATTTCCAATATGATCCTTTGAAATGAATGCTGCCTGCGCTGCGCGAAGCTCTTCAAGCGTGTATTCTGCAGCAAGAATCGGGGTGATCTCATTGCGCTGAATATAACCGACAAGATCTGCAAACACGCCAGGCGGTGGAACAGTCATACCATAAAATGTCAAATCCTTCAGATACAAGTCGCGCAGGTCGAGCGGTACAATTGGTCCGGCAATCGCACCAGACACGACGTAACGTCCGCCTCGCTCCAATACATCAATCAGTTTCGACCAGTTGTCCTCGCCACCTACTATATCTGCGACAACAGAAACAGTATCAAGCCCGGTAGCGAGTTGCAACGAGTCAGACAGATTGTCGCAGTTTCTGGGAAGTAGCACGTCCGGCGCGACAGCACAACGCAAAGCATCGTGTTTCTGTTCACTCGCCAGTGCTATCGTCTGTGCACCCCGCCGTTTGGCGAGCTGAATCAGTGCAGAACCCACTCCTCCAGACGCACCGGTTATCAATATACGATCGTTTGCTCCCACATCGGCACGATTCAGCATGCCCTCCGCAGTCATGCTCGACGTAGCGAACGTCGCGAGTTCAGCATCGCTTAGATCACTTTCAATTGGATGTACATTCTTCCAATGTACCGCAACATAATCAGCAAACCCACCGTTGCTCTCGGACCCGAAGTACCTGCATTTGTTTCGATTGTACGGATCGCTCCAGTCGCGCAACCACGAATCGATCAGAACACGTTTTCCGACCAATCCAGCGTCGGCTTCACTGCCGACCTGCTTGACAATGCCGCAGACATCCGCGCCTTGGATTCTGGGAAACTTCAATGCCACTCCACCCCAAGTCGCGTCTTCAGAATCCATCGATTCATCGGAGTGTTCCTTCGTCGCGCCAGTAACCTCCTTAGAATACCAGCCAGTACGCGTGTTGACATCGGTGTTATTCAATCCACAGGCCCTGACCTTGATCAGGACTTCGGAATCAACGAACTCGGGTACCGGCCAGTCAGTTCTGAGCGACAATTTGTCCAACCCACCGTGTCCGGTCAGAACAAAGGCCCGCATGGTTTTATTCCTATCCATCAGACAGCCTTGATTTGAAGATTTTTACGCGCTGGATCATATGCCGGCTCGCTCAGCAACTGAGCGAGTCTTCTTACGTTTTGGATGATTACCGATAGCGGAGCCGGCGAATCAATCGCTTCAGGTTCGATATATGCGAAGGCAAGTATTGTTTGCATGGTGGGGCTGTATGCTATTGACGTGACAGATCCGACAACCCGGTCACCACGTAACACCGCTTCACCACCATGTCCATCCGATTGACTGTCCACTTCAACTTCCAAATAGGCACAAATCCACCGTAATTGACCTTCAAGACTGGTTACAGTCGCATCCTTCCCGATGAACTGTCTATCTAGTTTTACATATCGATGCACATCCGCTTCAGCAACTGAAACTTCATTCGTCAGTTCGGCTGCGCCTTTGAACGCCTTTTCCAATCGCAGTACATTCATTGCAAATGAGCCATAATCGATCATCCCAAATTGGCGTCCTGACTCTGCAATCGCGTCATAAATTGGCAACACTGCCTGATTCGGCATATGTAGCTCCCAGCCAAGTTCACCCGCGTAAGACATCCGTATGGCCAACGCATTATAGCCGGCGATTTCGATTTTCTGAGCCGTGAACCAGGGAAATTCCGAGTTCTCCAAATTCGTCGAAACACACTTTTCGAGAACATCTCGCGCCCGGGGTCCATTCAACGCCAAAGCCGACCAAGACTCAGTACGATTTTCCCAGTGAACGCGTTCCTTCGTTCGATGCCTGGAAAGATGATCCAATAGTCTACGCTCGTAAAAAACGGCGCAAATCAGATAATACTTCTCGTAATTCAATCTTACGATAACCGTTTCCAATTCAATTCGCCCACGCCGATTCAAAAACAGTGACAATACAATTCCACCATCGCGACGCGGCAGGCGATTGGTAGACAGTCGATCAAGAAAGTCCGCGGCATCAACTCCTGTCACCAACACTTTCGCAAATGCAGAAATATCCATGACACCCGCGCGGTTTCGGACACCGTCAACCTCCTCACAAACAATTTCATGAACCGGTGTCCGTCGAAATGAATAATAGTCTCGTTGAGGGACACTACCTCGCGAGAACCAACGAGGACGTTCATGGCCACCAACCTCTTCAAAAACCGCACCCTTCCCCTTCAAGTGGCCGTATAGCGGGGAACAGATAACTGGTCGCCCCTCCAGTCGATTGTAATGAGGGAAAGGTGTTTCGTGTCGCAACTTGAAATCCTCCTTCGCCTTGACAATCTGCCAACTTTTGACTGCGTACGAACCGAATCTTCTCGGGTCGAACTCACGCATTGAGATATCTGCTGACCCATGCACCATCCACTGCGCCAAAGCTCGCGTTAATCCTGGACCCCATCCAATACCGATTTGCGTACCGCAGCAGCACCAATAGTTTGGAGCATTTGACACGGGGCCAATTAATGGGTTGCCATCTGGTGGATGGCTGATCGCGCCATGTACGACTCGCCGTATACCCAGATTACCGAATATCGGCATACGATCCATCGCTTGTTCCAGCCAAGGCATTACCCGATCATAGTCTGGTGTGAAAAGTTCATTCTCCGCTTCCCACGGACAATGATCTTCCCAAACCGACCTGGGGTTTGTCTTTTCGTAGATACCGATCAGTCCCGATTTCTGCTCCATTCGTATATATCCGGATACTTGTCGGTCATCTCGTACAACTGGCAGCTCATCGTCTAGGTCCACAAACTGTTCCACTGGGTCGGTAACAAAATAATGATGTGTCATCGAGGTCATGGGGAGCTGTAGACTATTCCATTCGCCAATCTGTCTTGCATAGGTTCCAGCCGCATTAACAATGTGCTCACACAGGATGTTTCCCGATTCAGTCTCTACGCACCATTCACCGCTGGCTTTCCTTGAAAGATTTACAGCACGACAGCGTCGAATTAATCTGACACCGAGATTCCTGGCGCCGACTGCCAGTGCCTGAGTAGCGCCAGAAGGATCGACATGTCCGTCGTCCGGTGTATGCAAGGCACATAGAATACCATCGAGATTGTAGAAAGGATGCAGTTCTCTGATGCGACCAGGTTTGACTAATTCCATGCGAAATCCCAAAGATCGGCCAACCGACAGGGTGTATAAAAGCCAATCTCTTTCGTCTTCGGTATAGGCCATCCGCAACGAACCACAGCCATGCCAGGACGTTGACACCCCTGTCTCACACTCTAATTTTCCGGAATACAGTCCAATGTTGTAGTCTACGCACCGACCGAGGCTGATCGAACTAACCGATTGTGTGATTTGACCGGCAGCATGCCAGGTGCTGCCCGACGTTAGCTCGGACTTTTCAAGCAATACCACGTCGCGCATACCTTCGTGCGCAAGATGATAGGCAAGTCCGCAACCCATAACCCCACCACCAATTATCACCACCTGAGCATGAGTTGGAACAGTTGATTCATTCTTTAAATCTTTTTTCATGAAAATATTGAACCGACAATAAGCAGTACAATCGAATTGTTAAAATAATGAATGACGAATTTTACAATCCACACCGCCATAGACCAGACAATTTCCTGGAGAAATCGGTATGAGTGACAGGCCTGTACTCGCTCTCGACCCGAGTTACTATTCGGATCCCGAAATTTTCGAAAAGGAGTCCAAGACTCTGTTCGCATCGACCTGGCAATTTGCCGGTCACGCCAGCAAACTGAAAGAGATCGGCGATTACTTCGCATTCGAGCTCTTCGGGGAGGACTTCTTCTGTGTGATGGGGGAAGACTCGCGCATCCGCACCTTTTACAATGTCTGTCAGCATCGGGCGCATCCTCTGGTCAGCGGATGGGGTTCAGCAACGAAACTGACATGCCCGTACCATGCCTGGACCTACGATCTTGAAGGAATTCTTCGATTTGGACCTAATTTGAAGGTCGTCAATGCATTGGACTGCAGCAAGATCCGACTTTCCGAGGTTCGCACAGAAGTATTTCTCAATTTTATATTTGTCAACTTGAACTCCAATTGTGAGTCGATGGATCAGTGGTTTCCCGACGTACGCGGGCAAATAGAAGAGTTCTTGCCCGAATGGGAGGAGCTTGTGCCGGTCGAGTGGATCGAAATCAATGAGAACTGCAACTGGAAAGTATCTGTTGAAAACTATTCCGAGTGTTATCACTGTGCGTTAAATCATCCCAGCTTTTCGACGGGAGTGATCAGACCGGATCGTTATGACATCCAACCGCAAGGATATTGCTTGAGACATAAAGCACAGGCACGAACTGAAAAGTCAATGTCATACGCTGTTGACACTTCCTTACCCTTCGCCAATGATTATTCCAGCTGGTATTTGTGGCCGATGTTCTCACTTCAGATCTACCCGGGACAGATTCTCAACACTTACCACTGGCGGCCTGTTGATGCCGAGCACGTTGCAGTCTGGAGAGGCTGGTTTACGAAAAACTCCGAAGACGAAGAGAAAATTCGCAAGTTGGCAATCCAAGACCGCGCTACAACTGTTGCTGAAGACATCCGTTTGGTCGAATCTGTTCACCGCGGACTGAAATCTCGCGGCTATTCGCCAGGACCGCTGGTGATTGACCCGAAAGGCGGTGTGAACTCTGAACATTCTGTGGCCACCCTGCATCAGTGGATGGGCGAAAGCATCGAAAAGTAAGCCGAGAAAAGAAACTCAAATTCTCAGCAATCTTCAGATTTTCCTGCGGTCAATTACGATCAATAATGCTGGAAGTAGAAGAAAATCAGCGACAAGCGCAATGACCAGTGTTATGCTGACGAGTATTCCAAGAGCCCAGCTGACCTCAAAGCCTGATGAGGCAAATACCAGGAACCCTGCCGCCAAAACTGCCGTGGTCGTAAACAACGCACGGCCGACAGTTCGAAATGCATACCTCACGGCATCCAAAGAATTCTTGCCTTGGCGACGGGACCTCAGATATTTGCTCAGAAAATGTATGGTGTCGTCGACTACGATTCCGAACGCGATCGCCGTCACCACTGAAGCTGCCATCCCGACACTTCCGACTAGATATCCCCACAGTCCGAAACTCATGGCAGCTGGAACAAAATTAGGCACAAGACTCACAAGTCCAACACGCACACTCTTGAATACGAGCACCAATATCAATGAAATCAATACCATCGCCGTTATTGTTCCACGCAGCATGCTGGTAATGTTTTGAATCGAAAGATGAGCAAAAATAATACTGACACCTGTTGCTTCGGTTGCCAAATCCGGTGAATTAGCCATCAGCCATGCCTGAGCGCGCTCATCGAGGTCACGTTGCCCTTTGGACGAGACGTTTCTAATGACGACGGTCATACGAGTTGCAGATTTTGCAACATCGATTCGGTCATTCAAATCACTTCCGAACGGCAAGGAAAGTTCGTACAACAATAGATACTGTGCCGCAAGCTCCTGATCTTCAGGAATTCGATAATAGGCAGGGTCGTCTCCATGCATGTTCTTGTTCAGACGTTTCATAATATCCGGGAATGCCTGTACATGAGTCACTTCAGGCTGTCCGCGGTACCATTCAGCAAAAGCATCGACTTTACTTAAATATTCCGGGTCGGTCACTCCGCCTTCGCGTCCGGCATTCAGTGAATATTCCAGCGACTCCATGCCGGTTAGATTCTCGATGACAAAATCAGTCGCGCGTCGAAATTCATAGCGGTCATCAAAATACTTCGTCCAGTTATCGCCCAATTCGTTGCGGGGAATTCCTGCAATCAGGACTATTGCAACCAGTCCACCAAACCACAGTAGCAATTTATGCCTGATAATCACAAATTCAGACAAGCGACTAAAGAAAACCAGTTGTCTGGAACGAGCGCGACGTACGCGCAATGGAAGAATACTAAGCAATGCCGGAAGCAAAGTCATGGAATTGAAAAAGGTGCACAAAACTCCGAATGCCACAAAATTGCCCAACACCTGAAAGGGTGGGGAATCTGAGGCGTTCAGACTGAGAAACCCGATCGCAGTAGTCAGTGAAGTCAGAAATACAGGGTACGCATTGAGGCGGATGGATTCAGCGACAGCTTCATTCTTGTCGAAACCCTGACTTAAATTTAATAGAGCCGCCGTCACTATATGCACTGACTGCGCAACTGCAATCACCATCACAATAATCGGAATCCCCGAGTTCGTCGGACTCAGCACTTTTCCTGCCCATCCAATCAGTCCGATAGTCGAAACGATAACGAAGATTAGCATGGTTACGATTGCGATTGTGCCGATAACCGACCGCAGCAAGATAACTGTAACCAGCACTATCATTAAGAAAACAATTGGGGCAAGCTTCTCAAGATCTTGTTTCGTGGTATCGGCGAAGGTACGATTCATGACGACATCGCCAGTCAGATAAAATCCAATATTTGGGTATGTCGCTCTGGTGTCTGCAAGGAGACGGTCAAGATAGTCGGTTATCTCAACTACGCCTACATCATGATTTTCAGGCAGAATGAAAGTGATTGCCAGTCCACCCACATGTCCGTCTCGTGAGACAAGACGTCCCGCGATGTCAACCGCGTCAAGTGCAACAGACTTTATTCGAGCCAGATCGGCATCGTCGAGGGACAGCGCATCCTCAACCAGCGGAGCAACAATCAAATCGTCTTCAAACGATTCACTGTGAGAATAGTTGGTCAGAGAATCAACTCGACTGGAATAAGGCACCAGCCATGCAGCCTCTGTAAGCGATTCGATTGCGTCAAGTGTCTCACGGGTAAATACTTCGCCGTCTTGGGGTGCAACAGCGATCAGCGCTCGATCAGCTGTAGAATATCGATCCTCCAAGGCGTTGAACGCAAGCAGTTGAGGATTGTCATCTCGAAACAAAACTCGGTAATCGTTCGTCACTTTGATAAATCGACCACCGGCAGCCAATGCCAACATGATCAAGACCATAGCCGCAACGACCAGCCAACGTCGCCGCATAACGAAAGCAATGTAGTTATCCAATGTCACAATTGCCGTCTCCTTCAGTTGGCACGCTTGAAGCTGTTACAAATTTACGAGGTGAGGCGACACATTGTCAATCATTCGAGAATAGACACGCTTCACCGCCTTTAAATTAACTCGACTTGATCGAGTGCTGGACGGTAGAAATTTACACCAGTTGTCTCTTTCACCACTCGGAAGATTTATAGGTATGCACGTGGTCGGGCATCTTGTAACTTATTCCTTGTTCATCGTACACAGATATTTGTAAAAGTTGGGTGAAATTTTGAGACCTGATGATCTGTGAATCTTTTAATGCATGCGAGAGGCGTTGTTTCATCCGGTAAAGAAATAATGTCCCGAAAGTTGAGGTTTTTGGATACTCAAACTGATTGGCTAGTTCATTTCCTATGAGTGCCCGTGAAAGACGATATGCCAATCCGACGACGTCCTCCCGTTCCTTGGGATCAGTTATATTCGCAATTTTTGGAATGGACTGTATCAAAGTGTTCGCCACTTCTACAGAGTCCGAGTCCGGTGTCGGTTCGCAGATATGACCAATCGTGTACGTTTGCTGTGCTTCGGAACCGGTTTTATACAGAATCGTTTCCGGTATGCCCATGAGGTAACCGGCATAGCGCCAAACTGCTAGAATTCCGTCACCGGTATCTTTATCGAATTTTGCTCCTACCGCAGTTGAATACTCAAGCAGTCTTTTTGAAAATACTGAGATGGCAAAGCCCAGGTGGGCCGCACTGATAGGTGTGCCCCAAGCTTCTTGATCCCACTCATCTGAGTTCTCCAGTAAAACCCGAATACGACTGTGGACAAAGCGAACTCGCACAGAAAGCTTCCATCCATCACCATACATTTGCAGACCTTGAGGAAAGAATATATCCATCATTTGTCGGTTATTCTGCTGAAGACGTCTCGCGGTGCTCCCCACACGCTTTGTGATATTGAAAGACTTTGCAATGAGGGTGGAAAATCCTTCCACCAACACTCCGGTAACGAATGCAACCAGCATGAGGTCTACGTTGGCGAGGAATGCAACCACACCTGGACGGAACGCATCATGGTCAAGCCAAGGTGGTGAGGGATAGACAACTTTATCAAAAAAGTCGCGTAAATCTTTGGGTGCCTGGCACAGGACATCTTCTTGCTGCTCAATGCCAGCCCTGATGAAACGATGAAAGTCCACCAGCGGCAGAGACGACAGTTCCCGCATGACCGGATCAAGTTCAGGATCGCCTACCGTGATATGTCTGACGTAGTTGTCGGCTAGAGATTTGTTGCGTCGCTGAGCAACGACGTATCCATCCGTATATGCGGAAGGAACCACAATCTTATCCAATCTACCCCTCCCCCAACTAAAACTTAGTCGTCAGCGACTGTAAAAATCGGATTTTACGAAATTTGACATACCAACTCATCTTCCACAGAATTATATCCCGTTAATGTTAATTATCTGGTTTAAGGAGAATTTTATATTGATTATTGACAAATCTTAATTATTTTTTGACGCGTCTTGCAGGCATCCATCGGTCAGCCAACAACAACAAAAAGTTGCATTCCAGCAATACTCAATACATTGGTACTCCATCATCATCGCACTGAGTCTGCATTCAAATCGTCGGCTACGCAATCAAACTGGGCTCCTTTCCTCTCAAATTCTTATTCCTTGATTTCATATCAAAACCGTAAATTACCATCCGAAAGCGAATCATCTAAAGCAAGTTTCAATCTCGAATCCAAATATCTTCGAGTGTTTCTCTAGAAGTATCCGAAAATTTGCGTGTGAAGACGATAGGAATGATCAGAATATTGACCCAGCAACAATCCAACATGATTGAAATCCAACTTCAGCAGACCGGGGGAGACTTAGTGCCTTAGGAAACACTTAACGCGATCATTTCACTCGGGATACACCCAATCGAACGACTTTGCGACAAAGCTGACACGCTGGCCTTTCTTGACCTTGTCGATACGAACTGGGATGTTGTGTAGTTGCGGACTTATCCAAACAACATAACTTCTTCTTCCATCGTTCACATCCTGCATTTTGATTCTGATTGTATTGACAGCCTCACCTCTGAACTCAAGTTGATCAGGTTGTGCACCTTGATAATCATAAGTCCTTAACCTCTCTTGCTCCACGATGGTTACACGCTGCTTCTCCAAATCTTCTGTTCGCGCAATGATCATTGCTACGTACCATGACTCCCAATCAAGTATCTCATGCTCTGGCATGTCGATGATGTTTCCATTACCCAGCGTAACTGTCTGGATATCCCAATTGAATTCACCGTTGGCAATTTCATTATTGGATTCATTTGTTACTTTGAATGCAATCGGCATAACTTTGTTTCCTTGAAACCGAAAAGCCGATCTTTGAGTGTAGGATTCCTCACCCAGCAAACGCAACAAACCGCTGACTTGCAAGCTATGCACCGCATAGGCAAATCCGTCGTTTCCATTAACCACAGTCCTAACACTCTTGCCGATTTCCAAATCACCGTACACAACCGAATATCGGACCTCGATTCCTATCGGTTTTGATTCAGCCCACAACTGATTGAAGGAAACCGCAACTAGAATCAACGACGCAATCAGACACGCCGCTGACTTGACGCGACATTCAGCGTTCAATCTGCTGAAATTCGGCATTGACAGTCTCATATCCTGAACCCTCCCGACCTTGTAGATTCTAGGTATCCGTTTTTCAAGACCTTATCCGCGAACCACTGGATAGCTCTAGGATAAATTTCATATTCGCACTCATGCACCCTTTTTTCCAGTGCGTCAACAGAGTCTTTCGGCAACACCGGCACTGTCTGCTGAATGATGATCGGCCCGTCATCAAGTTTAGCTGTCACAAAATGGACAGTCGCACCGTGAAATTGTTCACCAGCCGCCAACACCCGCTCATGTGTATGCAACCCCTTGTATTTCGGCAATAGGGATGGATGAATATTCATGATTTGGTTTTCAAAGCAATCTACGAATTTCGCTGACAGTATCCGCATGAACCCCGCCAGCACAATCAAATCCGGATTCAATTCCAAGACGACTTCCCTCAACGCTCCATCGTACGCCACTCTATCTGAATAACAGTCAGGATTCACAATGATCGCTCTGATGTTCGCCCTTCTCGCCCGTTCCAAAGCAAAAGCGTTTTCTTGGTCACTAACGACAGCGACAACTTCGACCGACAGTTGTCCGGCTTGTGCTCGGTCAACAATGACTTGAAGATTAGACCCGTTGCCGGAAGCAAATACGACTATGCGTATAAGTGATTTTTTCTCAGTCATTCGATTCGGGCTGCTGGTTCGTTCAACTCTTCAACCACTCCAATTCGATATGCAGGCATTTGCATCGCATCCAAATCATTTCGAATCGACAATTCATCCTGCTGGGATGCAATTACCACCATACCGATTCCACAATTGAAAGTTCTCATCATCTCGTCGTCGTCCATATGGCTATGAATTTGAATCCAATTGAATATCGGTTGTCTGGGCCAAGACGACCGATCCAATCTCACACGTAATCCTGACGGCATCACTCTTTGTATATTACCCGGAAGCCCTCCACCGGTTATATGCGCCAACGCGTTGATCGAACAGGATTGCACAATTTTCAGCACGGGTTTTGCATATATTCGGGTTGGTGTCAACAAGGTTTCCGCCAAAGATCGCCCGGCAATTTCAGTAGCCAGCGGAATTTGCCTGTCTTCGATCAGTTTACGGACAAGAGAAAATCCATTGGAGTGCACTCCTGTGGACTCAATGCCGATGACAACATCTCCGGCCACAACCTGAGCTGAATCGATAATTCTCGATTTTTCCACTATACCCACGGCAAATCCCGCGAGATCATACTCACCGGAAGCATACATGCCCGGCATCTCCGCGGTTTCTCCGCCGATAAGTGCTACACCGGCAATTTCACAACCCTCGACAATCCCATTGATCACCTGGTTCATCACAAATTCGTCCAGCCGACCAGTCGCAATGTAATCCAGAAAATATAGTGGCTGTGCACCATAAACTATAATGTCATTGACACACATGGCAACCAAATCGATCCCGACCGTATCGTGGCTGTTCAGTTCAAATGCGATTTTCAGCTTTGTTCCAACACCATCGGTGCTGCTTACGAGAACTGGGGAGTTATACCCGCTTGGAATCTCGAACAGCCCTCCAAATCCAAGTGGTGATCCAATCTGCCCCGCTTGTGAAGTGCGACTGATCTGAGGTATCCAAGACCGGATCATTTTGTCGGCTCGTTCGATGTCAACACCGGAATCTTCGTAAGTTATTTTCTTGTGGTCTGAATCTCTCACTATTTCCGAAACCAAAGCGAAAAAATGTGACTGGTCAATTGACGTGCATTATCTCCGTGTACATTTGCCATTGTACTTTGAAAATAGTTCAGCCTGATAGGGTACCAAGGTATAAATTACCGTAAAATAATCGACTTTGTCGACAAAATATTCAGGAATAGAAATCGGACAAAATGACATCTGTGACGACTCACATACCCAATATTCTGACATTGTCGCGCATTGCGGCTGCACCATTGCTGATTGTGGTACTGAGAAATGAAAATTATGAATTCGCCTTGATTCTGTTCATATTGGCTGGACTGACGGACGGGCTTGACGGTTGGATCGCCAAGCGATTCAACTGTACTTCCGAACTTGGCGCAAGCTTGGACCCACTAGCCGACAAGATCATCATCATTGCGGCATACTGTATGTTGACGATACTCGATGCGATTCCGTTTTGGCTGGTGATGTTGGTGATTTTTCGAGATGTTGTGATTGTCGGTGGTTACCTTGTATTAACGACATTGAACGGGAACATTCCGATGCAACCCACCCTGACAAGTAAAACCAATACTTTCCTGCAAATTACATTTGTGATCGCAGTGCTCTTGAACAATACATCTTGGCTGTTTATCCCATATCTGACCGAAACTTTGATGTTCGCTGTCGCAATTTCGACAGTTGCCAGTGGCACGCAATACGTCTGGGTCTGGGCAATTCGTAAAGAATACTCGACTTAATTGACAATCAAGTGAACATTGCCAAGCAGACAGTCCTGCCTGTCAGGCTCACCAATCCGTCAACATTCGATAATTTCCTGCCGGGCGAAAACCATCCGACATTGTCAGTCCTGCGAGATTTTCTTCAATACAAGGTCGATTCGAGAATATGCCATCTTTGGGGAACGATTGGATCAGGAAAAACCCACCTGCTTCTTGCGATGGCAAATATTTCGGATGACAGTGTTTATATCCCGCTCATGGACTTGAATCTGGAACCATCCTGTCTGGATGAAATTTCGCAATGCACTCTCGTGTGTCTGGATGATGTGCATTCGATTGCCGGGCAGCCAGCGTGGGAAGACTCGCTGTTTGACCTGTTTGAGCGAATCGAAAGAAAAAATCAAAGATTACTGGTCTCATCCAGATTCCGACCGGCCGAAATGAAATTTCGCCTGAAAGATCTCGTAAACAGGTTTCAAGGGCGTCAGGCCCTGAAGTTAAATCCACTGTCGAATAAAAATCTGGCTAAGTTACTCGAAGCTCAGGCCGCCAGGCGTGGACTGACAATAGAGCAGCCTGTCATTCAATTTATATTGAACAGATACTCGCGGGATATGCATTCTCTGATGAGACTCCTGGACAGTATTGACATGGCGGTCGAAATTAGGCGAAAAGTCACAATTCCGTTTCTCAAGCAACTCGTCGAGTTCAATCCTGATTCGACGTGAGCGATATCAAATTTGATGAGTAACCTAAAAGCTCGCTGCTCTGAAAGTGCAGCTGCCGTTCGTCCATACATTACAATAGTGCATCACGTGCGCCACGGTATTCGCTCTCGCATCTGGCAGACTTCAAATTTTATTTCAAGCCAAATCGGCAATTCAAAATTCGGCCAGATCAATTTACTGTCGATGCTTATTACATCCTATTGAATTAATTAGGGATTCAGACACTATTTATGAAAATTTCAGTGATCGGGACAGGTTATGTTGGACTGGTTACCGGCGCAGGTTTTTCCGAGCTGGGTGTCGATGTTGTCTGCGTCGACAACAATCAATCAAAAATTGACCAACTGAATCAAGGCAATTGTCCGATTTACGAATCACGACTCCCGGAACTCCTGGAACGCAATGCCAAAATTGAGCGTCTGAAATTTAGCACCGACCTGAAGACTTCTGTCATTGAATCCAAAGTCGTCATGATATGCGTCAACACGCCTTCATTGGACAATGATGGCAGTGCTGACCTCACAGACGTGCTGGAAGTCACAAAGCAAATCGCCCAGTCTATTGTCGATACAACGGTGGTTGTAATCAAGTCAACTGTTCCAGTTGGCACAGGATTGAAATTAAAGAAATTGATTGAGTCCGTGAATCCGGCAGCGGACATCCATGTAGCCTCCAATCCCGAGTTTCTGAGCGAAGGAACAAGCGTGCATGATTTCATGAATCCTTCACGAATCGTGATTGGAGTCGAATCGGACGAAGCAAAAGAAATTCTGCGAGAACTCTATCTGCCATTCATTCTTCAGAATGTTCCAATCGTGGATACCAATCTTGAAACAGCCGAGATGATCAAGTACGCCTCCAACGCTTTTCTCGCAACCAAGATTTCTTTCATCAATGAAATTGCTGACTTATGTGAATTGACTGGTGTAGATGTTCGAGGAGTTGCATACGGAATCGGCCTCGACAAACGCATTGGCAAAGATCACCTGCGTGCGGGTCCCGGCTACGGGGGGCTGTGCTTTCCGAAAGATACGATCGCACTGGTGCAGACGGCCAGAAATGCAGGTTCACCGGTGCGGATCGTGGAACAAGTGGTAGAGATCAACAATCAACGCAAGATCAACATGGCTCTCAGAGTGCAATCTGCATTAGGCGGGTCAGTACGAGACAAAATCGTCACCATCCTCGGACTGGCATTCAAACCCGGAACGGATGATATCAGAGACAGTCCCAGCATAGCCATTATCCGAAAACTGATGGAACTCGGTGCAATCGTTCACGCACATGACCCACTTGCAAAGGCTAATGCTGAATCGGTTCTGGAGAACGTAATTTTCTTTGACGATGTATACGAAGCGGTTCGTGGTGCTGATGCAGTTGTTTTTGCAACTGCCTGGGATGGTTACCGTAAGATGGATCTCGACTACCTGCTCACAGGGCTAACTGATCCCGTTGTCGTTGATCTGCACAATTTATTTGATGCGCAAGAAATCAGTACCAAAAAAATTAAGTTCATCGGAATCGGTCAGGGACAAATCACCTCCAATAGCTAACGTCAAAATAAACGAAACTGGCGTAAATCAATTTACTCCGTCGTTCATGCAGATTTCTGTACGATCGCGGTCTCATCTTTTTCGTTACAATACTCGAATTGGAATAAGTATTTGTGCTATCTCTTGAGATCTAGAGACTTGAGCAGAATATTTACGGTTACGCCAGCCTTGTGTCGCTGTAAGCGTACCGGAAGATTGTTGTGCTCCGGAGACAGCCACAACGTGAAACCTTCCTTTTTCTTACCGGTCTGCAACATGGTGATACGCTTGGTAGTCACAAGCTTCGATCCCAGTTCAATGAGGTCTTCCTCAATCGCTCCGTATTCGTACTCCAGGACTCCATCTTCAGAAACAGCGGTTATCCGCGTTCCAGGCAAATCTGCCGGGTTGACAAGCATCAGGCTCATATACCAGGAACCCCATTCAAACACATGATGATCCGGCATTGATACAACTTCGCCATCCAGAAGTGTAATTGTTCTGTTAGTCCAATCGAAATCTGCGCCATCTGGTTTACCGCGCTTGAATTCCACAATGAATCGATCTGGTTGAGCCAGACCGGAACCATCATATCTGATCGAGGCTTTCTGGGTAGACTCGCGCTCACCGGTGATTTTCAACATTAGTCCGGGTTTCAGTTTTTGAATCGACTCGTATCGACCGGAGTCAATTTTCGTCAATTTGCCAAACGTACTTCCAACCTTCACACCACCGAGTTTCAGAATATAGCTGACTTCGTATTCCGCTACTCCATGATGCTCATCAGCCGACCCGAATGATGGTACAAGGAACAACACCACTAAAATCAGATTTACACAAAGTTTCATATTTCATTGACTCCCTTTGTTCGGTTGGCTCGGTCACTGCTAGATTGGTAGCGACTGATTGAAATGTTTATTAAATCGCGCCCCGCTGGCGGAGCACGTGACACTTTTTCAGGATCAAATGGATTCCGGCATCGCAATAACAATCACGTAATTTTATTTCACAACGAAACTTAGCGAAAATCGGTGTATATACGATAAAGCCAAAGTAGCGAAAAACTCGCCAGCAGAGCACAAAGTGCAATCAGAAAAAATGGAATGGTATACCCGCTGGTACTTACAATAATCAAACCGAATAAAGGCGGTAGTATGGCGACACCACCATAGATCAGGAATTGAACTCCACCAGTCCAGTTGTGTGCTTCACCTTCTGGCGCCTGATTGGCAACTTCGGAAAGAAAAACACCATTCCACCCATGTGTACTCGAGCCAAGTACGAAGGAAAATACATACAGGAAAAACTTATGCCAGCTGTCAGAAACCAAGAACATCCCACTCAAGGAAATAGCAGAAACCACACCGATCAAAGTTAATGTATATTTGGGTGTCAGCCACTTATCGGAAAGTCCGCCCCAGGCGATACGGCCGATAATTCCTCCTACATTGACAAAAAGAAAACATACGCCTGCCTCAACCAGAGTGAATCCTTGTTCTACAAGAAAAACCACGAAAAAGCTACTAACGCTGATCTGAACTCCTGCGTATGTGAAACCGACTGCAGCGAAGCCTCTCAGCAAGGGAATTCTCATGATTTGTCGAACCGGACCAATCACTGCAGCAATCGACCACGACAAGTTTACGTTGGTGCGATCACTGTCAAACTGTTGTCGTAGCGGTTGCAGAATTGTCAAGGCGACAATACCAAGCAAGGCCACGGATATGATTCCCGCTTTCCAATTCCACCAGGCAGCAACCATGGGAACAAGCAGCGCGGCGGCTGCGCCGCCGACCGTAACACCGGACTGTTTAATGGAAAACATGAACGCGCGGTTTCCGGAATTCGTTATCGCCAACAATACCGGCGCATTGGCCGGATTGATCGGACCATAGGCAATTCCAAGCAAAATAGCGCACAGAATGGCCGCAAGCGGAGATGCCAAGGTAAAAACGAACAGTCCTACAATCGCAAAAAGTACGGTAACCTGCAATACTCTCACCGGACCGTATTTGACGATGAAGCCAGGGCAGAAACTACCGGAGAACATCGCTACGAAATAGACAGCGCCGGTAAATACACCGACGTAAGATGCGCGAACTCCAATTTCCGGTGCTGAATCAGGTGCGCTGACCGCGACCGCCAGGATCGCGGAACTGCCGACGGCCATCGTCAGCATCATCACCAGTGTCGTGCCGATACCTTGAGGAAACAACCGCATCAGATAAATCAGGCAGGATGTTTGATCGAATAGCCGACGCGCGAACGGCCGGAGATGAAACCGGTAATCAATTCAACAGCCCAGTTGAACTGCCAGTTCCAGGAAATCCTTTGCTACCACATCGTAGTCGTTCAAAGCGACAAGATCATTTTTCTGGTCAGGACCGTACTCGGTCGGTCTGGCTACAAATGCTGTTCTGAATCCACATTGGGATGCGGCAACAAGGTCCGAGTTGTGAGCAGCCACCAACATACATTGCTGAGGCCGAAGATCAAGCATTTCTGCCGATTTCAGATAGGCTTCCGGTTGAGGTTTGTAGTGTCTGACTACTTCCGCACCCAATATCATGTCCCAGGGAATCCCGGCATATTTCGCCATGTTGACGATCAGCGAAACGTTTCCGTTTGATAGAGTCGCTATGATGTAACGCCCTTTCAGTCGACACAACCCCTCTACCGCATCCGGCCAAGGCTCGAGCCGATGCCAAGCAAGATTCAGTTCGTGAACCTGCTCTTGGGTAAGTGTCTCGACCCCTAATTCATCGAGCAACTCAATCAGATTCTCCAAGTGCAGTTGGTCAAGTTTGGTCCACGGCCTTCCACCGTTTCGGATACGTTCCATAGCCGGTTGGTACTTCCCGCGCCACAAGTCCGCAAACTGATAGTAGTCAACAGATTCAAGCCCAGGTGTGCGCTTGACTTCGTTCGCGACGCTGGTACGCCAGTCTACAACGGTACCGAATACGTCAAACATTACGGCTAGAATCGATTTTTGCATCATTCACTCAATGTTCTGTCCATGTATGTTGATTGTCGTGACACCACCATTATCAAAGAACAGCGATAATCTTCAGTAAGGAGGAGATAATGACATTTTATAGTATGATATCGTCAGCGATTGGCTCAGTGAGGAGTGCTCCTTCCACATTGCCGAAGTCACTGCTTGATTCCTGTTGTCGCCTACTATTCAGCGTGCATCCTTACCCCACCCTCTCTCGCGCAGTTAAATTTGACTTGAATAAGCTAATCGCTGATACGACTGATCAACTGGCAGTCTGTATCCGTAATCTGCAAACAGTTGACTCACCATACTATGTGGGTATTTGACGAGTTATGAAGACACAGGCCAGAGTCGTCATTATCGGAGGCGGTATAGGGGGTGTATCGACTTTGTACCATTTGGCCGAAGAAGGTTGGAATGATGCAGTACTTGTTGAGCGCGATGAACTGACATCTGGATCAACTTGGCATGCAGCAGCCCAAGTTACCCAGTTTGGTGCGAACCAAACCATGGTGGCTCTGAAACGTCACTCAATTGACCTGTACCTCGAGCTGGCCAGCGATCCTGAATACCCCATCAACTACCACATCACAGGTGGCATGCGCTTGGCGCATACTTCATCTCAAGTCGATACCTACAAACACTTTATCGGTATGGCTGCCGGGGTTGGTGTAGAAATGGAGTACATCGATGCTGCGGAAGCTGGACGAAGACATCCTATGATGGGAACAGACGGAATTTTAGGGGCCTGGTGGGACCCCTTGGATGGGGATATCGACCCCGCGCAACTCGTATTTTCACTGGCGAGACGCGCGCGAAATGCTGGATGTGAAATTTATCGCTTCAACCCGGTCGAGAATATTACCTGTAAACATAACGGAGAGTTTATTGTTCATACCGAAAACGGTGACATTGACTGTGAGATTGTTGTCAACGCTTCCGGATACAGGGTTAATGAAGTGGGTGCTATGCTCGGTGTGGTTCATCCAGTAGTCTCATTGGAGCACATGTATTTTCTGACAGAACCGATTGAAAATATTGCACAGCTAGATTTTCGCGTACCGATCATACGCGACCCACTTGACAATTTTTACAGTCGTCAGGAAAAATCCGGACTATTGGTTGGGGTCTATGAGCACGATTGTCGATTGTTTGGCGTAGATGGAATCGATCCCGAATTTACGAAATCGCTTTGTTCGTCAGACCTCGACCGTTGTCTTGACAACATGGAACGTATCTTTCGACGCTTGCCCTGTTTGACAGAAACCGGAATTCACACTGTAATTAACGGCCCGATTACCTATAGTGCAGACGGTGCTCCGCTGGTTGGTGCTGTCCCTGGATTGCCGAACGTCTTTGCCTGCCTCGGCTTGCGGGCCGGTATCGGAGAGGGAGGTGGACTTGGTAAAGTCCTGGCGCAGATCATGGTTTACGGAGAGTGCGAATGGGATGCCTGGTATCTGGATCCGCGTCGTCTCACGCATTGGGCGACAATTGACGCAACCTGCCTCAAAGCCGTTGAAGAGTATCGACGCGAATTTGACTATCACTTGCCTCACGAATTTCGATCGGCTGCTCGGATAGCGCGTTCAACTCCTCTTTATACCGAGCTGGACAAGCAAGATTGTCATTGGGGTGTAGTCAATGGTTGGGAACGGGTGTTGTTTTTCAAACCATCTCCTGATTTCGAGGATGAACTCTCCTACCGCTTGACACCGACTCACGAGGTCGTCGCAAATGAAGTAAGAGGAATTGTGGATGCGGTTGGACTTATGGAGGTATCAGGATTCAATCGATATGAAATACGGGGACCCGGGTCAGGTGAATTTTTGGAACGCATGACATGCAGTGCGATTCCGAAACAGATCGGCAAGGTCAATCTGTGCTATCTACTGACCGAAAAAGGTCATTTGCTCTCCGAAGCCACTATTGCCCGACTTGGAAAAGAACACTACTGGTATGGCTCTGCAGCTGCGGCTGAATGGCATGATCGTGATTGGCTGTGTCAACATTTGCCCCGTTCCGTGTCTTTGACCGAAATTACAATGAGTTATACAACACTGGTACTGGCGGGCCCTCAGTCAAAGAATTTATTGCGATCATTGGCTCCCCGAGAGGACTGGTCAAATGAAGCGTTTTCAAACTTACGGGCAAAACGCATGAATATCGCAAATGTGGTTGTTCTGGTGATGCGGTTGAGCTACTCAGGTGAACTGGCTTATGAACTACACGTTGCCAACGAGCAACTTGTATTCATCTATGGCTTGCTTAAGGATGCTGGAACAAAGTTCGGCTTGGTTCAGTTTGGATCGTACGCGAGTGAATCGATGCGCTTGGAAAAAGGGTATCTGCACTGGAAAGCCGATTTGAACTACGAGCGTAATCCAATGGAAGCTGGGTTGGAACGGTTTGTCAAAATGGATAAATCCACTTTCATCGGAAAGAATGCGCTGCAAAATGAAATTCGACGCGGAGAAAGACAGCGACTCGTAGTTATGGCAGTCAGTTGCGATATTGCATCGGCTCACATGGGTGATCCGGTCTACTCTGGCGGACATCAGGTGGGTACGGTTACTTCCGCCGGATATGGGCACCGGGTGCAGAAAAATATTGCATACGCTTATGTCAATTCCAATGCACTGAAAGACAGGACATCCAATTTGGAAGTGGGGATTCTGGGGGAAATCTATCCTGTTGAGCTGACAGCCCGGTGTATGTACGACCCTCAAAATCTGCGAATCAAGGCATGACGGTCGGCCGACATAACAGGCGAAGTGGCCGATCCAGCAGGGAAGCGATGCGTAGTTTGCGAGCCCAGCCGCCTGCTACCGATCCTTGCCCCGCAGGGATACCGGGCGGACATTACAATCCGCTTAGCCAGGATGAAATGAAGTCGATTTATGACACCGCAACCAAAGTTCTGGAAGAGATCGGCTTGGAAAACACCTCGCACGAGCTGAGCGACAAAGCTCTACTGGCTGGAGCGCATCTGAATGATGCAGAAAGGCTTTGTTTTCCACAAAGCATGGTTGAGGATATCGTGGCCGATGCGTGTCAGATGTTTACTTTTTTCGGTCGTGATCCAAAACACGACATTGAGATTGGTGGTGAGCGGGTTTATTTCGGAACTGGCGGTGCCGCTGTACAAACGATGGATCTTGAAAGCGGTGACTATCGTCCAGCTACGATAAAAGACCTGTATGACTTTACTCGTCTTGCAGACGCGCTGAAAAATATTTCGTGGTTTACACGCTGTTGCGTCGCTACTGACATTCCGAACAACTTTGATCTTGATATTAACACTGCATATGCTTTAGTGAAAGGAACAACCAAACCAGTCGGAACCAGTTTCTTTGTTGGAGATCATGTTGATCCGGTAGTAAAGATGTTTGATTTTGTACTTGGAGGAGAGGGTAAATTTCGCGAAAGACCGTTCTGCAAGGCCCACATTAGCCCGGTTGTATCACCTCTGCGCTATGGTGAGGATGCAGTGCTCGTCTCACTGGCTGCGATTCGGAACAGAATGCCGCTCAACTGTATCATAGCTGCACAATCAGGAGCGACTGCACCTGCAGCTCCTGCTGGTATGCTGGTCTCAACATTAGCAGAAACATTGGCAGCGTTAATCATGGTTAATGTGTTTGAGCGCGGATATCCGATGATATTTTCCAATTGGCCTTTCGTCATCGATTTGCGTACAGGTTCATTTGCGGGCAGTGGAGGAGAAATTTCTGTTTTGAATGCTGCAGCCGCACAGATCACGAATTGGTTGGGACTTCCATCAGGAGTGGCGAGCGGTATGGCCGATGCAAAGGCGATAGATGCGCAAATGGGTTTTGAAAAAGCGATATCTGCAACAGCTGTTGGTTTGGCAGGTGGCAATTTAATATATGAATCGTCCGGTATGATGGCCAGCCTGCTAGGTGTGTCATTTGAAGCGTTCGTGATCGACGATGAAATGCTCTCACATGTATATCGACTGATACGAGGAATTGAAGTGAATGACGAGACGATGGGGTTTGAGGCGATTCGCGAGGCTGTTTTTGGAGAAGGTCACTTTCTCGGAAATCAACACACGATGACAGCTATGGAGCGAGACTATTACTATCCCAAGCTGTCAAACCGCCAAGACCCCGATTCCTGGATGGGAGATGGCAAGCGGACAATTTACGAAGAAGCCAACGTGTATGCGAAACAAATTTTAGCAAATCACCAGCCCGATTATATTGATTCGAAAATTGATGCGGAACTGCGGAAACACTTCAATATTCTGTTGTACTGATCGATCCTGAAAAACCCGCGATATGACGCAGTTCGAGTCGCGATCAGCAATTTCAATGCGATTCAACGGTGGCACTTTCCATGATTTGCCGCATTAACATCTATGACAATACAACGATGAATTCGTGTGCCGTATCAACCACTGATTGCGCGATGACCAGATGCCAATGAGACTGATTCAATCTTCCGTAGATCATGCCCAAATACGTCTGTAAACGGTATCAAGTGTAGAGGCTTGTTTTATAATGCGAAGTGATGGGCGATTAGCTCAGCGGGGGAGCGCTGCCTTCACACGGCAGAGGTCACTGGTTCAATCCCAGTATCGCCCACCATTCTCTCCCTCTTCGATAAATTCCGATCAACGGGTGGAAACACGAACGTTCATATAATTTGCAGCAAGAATCGCTGTGCCACCGACAATGGTGGCCATATCAATCGGCTCGGCGTAAAGTAAAGCACCAGCGATTGCAATCATCGGTAATCGCAAATATTCCATAGGAACCACGGCACTGACTTCCGCCAACTGAAAAGCGCGAGCCATACAGTAGTGAGAAAACATCACCCCTGCGGTTATGAAAACGATCAACAGCAGTGTTGAAAGATCGGGGAACTGAAAATCGCCGAACAACAACAGCAATCCAGTTGACAAAGGCAATTGCATGATAGCCATGTAGAACAAAATGCATAGAGGCGATTCCGTCGACAGAAGATTTCTCGTACAAAGCATTGCACCTGCAAATCCGATGGCACCGACAAGCATTGCGATCGATCCCACTTCGATACCCAATCCAAAGGGACGGACAATGATCAGAATGCCGACAAATCCTACCAATATGTAGAACACCCTGCTTATCGTTAGTTTTTCGTTGAGAAAAATAGGAGCTAGCAAGGCAATCCAAATCGGTACTGTAAATTCCAACGCAAAAACATGTGCCAAAGGAATCAGGGCGATCGCGAAAAACCAGCCGAACTGTCCCACAAAGTGCACACAGTTTCTTGTCACGTGCATATAGACGCGAGTGGTTCGAACTTGTGTAAAGCCCTGCTCGGAAAAACCCACAATTATTGTGGTTAGGATGATCGCAACAATCGAGCGTATGAACAAAATCGTCGGAGTATCGACTACAAAGGAAACTTCTCTGGTGGCTATGGCGACCGCGGTATAACTGAACACAGTCCCGGACATCCAAAGAATTGCATTACGCATTACATTTCATCCGAAGCTTTAAGTCGGGATTAAAGTTTGAGGGGTCGCGCAACGCAGGCTGAACAAAATCTAATCAGATGCTCTACAGAAACGCAGATCAGAATTCGAATGATTTTGCGATCGTTTGTGTTGGCATCGGTTAAGCCATCACACGCCGAATCGAAATCATTCTATTGGATTATGACTGTTGCTACTGTCCCTGGAACAACAACACCCGAATCGTCACGAATATTCAGTTCCACAATATATTCTGCTCCATTTTCTGATGCGACTGGATAAAACGCAGAACCAGCCATATCCGGCGAAAACTTCTCACCATTTACATCAACTTCTACAGATACGGTTGAGTTTTTCAATCCTAACCACGAATCGATGTCCATACTCAATTTGACGACAAAATTACCATCGCTTGCTAAAACCATCAGCGGTTCCGTCTGTAATTCCGGAACTACATTCATGCCTGGATGAATATTTCTGCTTAATACAACCGCATTGATGGGTGCAAGTAACTTGGTGCGTTCCAAAAGGTGCCGAGCAACAGATAACTCGGCTTGTGCCGCCTTCAGTCGTAATTTTGCCGTATTTAGCGCGTTCTCCGTTTCCTCGTAAGCCAGCAACGAGAGCGACCCGCGGTCGAACATTTCTTGTTGCCTGTCAAATTTGTCTGTAAGACTGTCAGCCTTGATCCTCAAGCGATCAACTACAGTTTGCCGAGCTGTCATTCGCGCTTTGTGTGTCGTCGTATCGAACTCAATCAGAACTTCACCTGATGACACCCGATCTCCCACATTCGCATGCACACCCGAAACCACTCCCTCGTCTAACGTAATTACGGCAATAAATGTTTTGTAGGTTATTACACCCCGCATTTCCTCAGCAAATGAGATACTCATCGTTGCAATCAGTATCACACTGATTAACAGTAAATGTCTGATTATGCCTAACATAAGGTCTCCTCGATCGAATCTAATTTATTTAGGGCACCAGTAGAGACTACACATTTTAACAAGACGCTCATGTTCGAACGAGAGTTTACAGACACCTCACCACGGACGTGTCAGTGCCAAATATGAACAGTTGTCGAATACAAGATCTGGCAGAAGAACCTGGAACAGCAGTTGGCCAACTCTAAAACTCGTAGCAAGTGATATACTATTTTCGATCCATGGATAAAGTAACCAACAAAACAAAACTTTTACGATTACAACTACAGACAAACTAGGACAGAATGATGTCAGCGGAACTTCTAAAACCAGGATTAGTCCGACAGGCACGTGAACCCGGACTGAATCCTTTCAATTTGGGTCGAGAAAGATATGTTGTTCGAGGTGGAGCAATGACTGTCTTTCCTTTGCTTCCGGGCGACCAGATTGAAATTGTAGATCCCGAAGGATTGCAGTGCGCACACATCGCAGCATTTGATTCTCGTGGAAATGATTGTTCAGGACAATTCATCGAGGGAAAGACAGTTGACGGACAGTGTCTCGCAAGAATGCTCGAAACCGACACACCGGGTGCTGATGCGATTCGCTCAAAGTTGAAAAGGTTTGACATGAACCTGACTTCTGCCCAACCAAAGTTGGTACTGGATGGAGATACCGCTCCGGGCACCCGCGTCAACCTTACCTCCAACTCAGAATGTATCGGAATTATTGGTGCTCCAGGAGAACCGATGACAGTCGATCAGCAAACCCCGCCGACCGACTTGATTGTTTGGGTAACACGTAATAGTCCCACTCAACACATCTCATACGACCTGCCTGACCCGCTTGCTGATGCCAGACAAGATTTTCGTATCGAAGCGTCTACCGCTACATGTTACGAAGTCAAGGCAGGAGACTACATCCAGATTCTGGACATCGACGGACGTCAGTGCTCCGACTTTCAATGCTTTGACATTCCGGCACTTGACAAGGGCTTGGAACGATGTCTTGATGCTACGGTCACTAGGTCATTAATGGGTGCGGCTTACCCAAGTCCGGGACTATTTTCAAAGTTCTTTGATGTTGATCTCCAACCTGTAATCGAAGTGGTTCAGGATACTTGCGGGCGACATGACAGTTTCGGACTTGCATGCACAAGCAAAACATACGATGAAATGGGTTATCCCGGACACCCAAACTGCTCCGACAATTTCAACTACGCGTTAGAGGAATATCCCGTCGCGCCTCGTAAGGGCTGGATGGCAATCAACTTGTTTTTCAATTCATTCTTTAATGACAGTTTTCAGCTTCTGTCCGATGAACCATGGTCTCGGCCCGGCGATTACGTACTGATGCGAGCTATGCGGGATATGATCTGCGTAAGTTCATCCTGCTCCGATGACATCGACGTTGCCAATGCCTGGAATCCGACTGACATTCAGGTGCGTGTTTACGACAAGAAAGAATTGTTCAAGAGTTCAATCGCAATACGAAAAACTACAGATGCAGACCCAATCATGACACAGGAAACCGGATTTCATTCAGAAACCTCGAAACTGACCCGCAATTATGTAGAAAACGCTGGCTATTGGATGCCTGCCTGCTACCTCAATCAAGGTGCAATTGAGGAGTATTGGGCATGCCGTCGAGGCGCAGTCGTCATTGATCTATCCGCTCTTCGCAAATACGAGGTTCTTGGTCCCGACGCTGAGTTGCTTTTGCAGATATGCCTCACGCGAGATATGAAAAAATTGTCGGTTGGACAGGTGTCTTATACTGCGATGTGTAATGAGTCAGGGGGAATGATTGATGATGGCACAGTATTTCGCCTTGCTCAGCAAAACTTCCGCTGGGTTGGTGGGTGTGACGGTTCGGGACTATGGCTACGAGAACAGGCGGAGAAGCTCGGACTGAAAGTGTGGGTGAAGAACTCGACTGATCAGCTGGCTAACTTGCAGGTGCAAGGACCGGATAGCCGAAAACTGTTGAGTCAGTTGATATGGACCCGTCCCGATCAGGCATCGGTAGAAGAGCTGGGCTGGTTTCGCTTTTCTGTTGCAAGAATGCATGACGCAGCAGGCTTGCCGATTGTTGTCTCACGCACTGGTTATACCGGCGAACTGGGATATGAGATATTCTGTCACCCCCGTGATGCGGCCACAATCTGGCAGATGATAATGGACCCATCCCACGGGATTCCCGTCACGCCAATGGGATTGGACGCACTCGACATGCTTCGTATCGAAGCGGGGTTGATTCTGGCCGGTCATGAATTCTGCGAACAAACAGACCCATTCGAAGCAGGCATCCCATTCACGGTGCCACTGAAAACAAAAACGGATAATTTCATCGGACGAGAAGCACTCGAAAAACGAAAAGCCAACCCTCAAAGAAAGCTGGTCGGGCTAGAGCTCGTAGGACGCGAGGCAGCAGAGTCAGGGGACGGGGTTTTCAATGGACGCTATCGCGTTGGGGACATCACAAGTTCCACTGTGTCACCGATTCTTGGTAAAACAATCGCCTTGTGCAAAATGAATGTCGAGTTTTCTGCAGATGGAACTGAAATTGAAGTGGGCAAGCTGGACGACCACCAAAAAAGAATCCCAGCTACAGTTGTACCCTTTCCTCATTTTGATCCGACGAAATCCAGAGTTCGGGGAATTTATCCGCAATCCGACTAGACGCCTAGATAAGCCTTTCTGACATGGTCGTTGTTGGCAAGGTTTTCTGCCTTGTCGCTCATAATGATTCGACCATTTTCCAGTACATGCCCGTAGTCAACAAGTCGAAGAGCCAAATCCGCATTCTGCTCGACTAAGATTACAGTCACACCGGCTTTATTGATCTCCTGTAGGATTTCACCGATCTCCTGCACCACAAGAGGTGCCAGCCCTAACGATGGCTCGTCAAGCAGAAGAACTTTCGGACGGGACATCAACGCCCTTCCGATCGAAAGCATCTGCTGCTCACCACCGCTTAGTGTCCTCGCGTGCTGATTTTTACGCTCGCGCAATCTCGGGAAATGGCTGTAGACTTCATCCAGGTCTCGATCGATACGGTCCTGATCCTTATAAATGAATGCTCCCAGATGTAGATTCTCGATTACCGTAAGATCCTTGAATATGCGACGACCTTCGGGTACATGTGAAATTCCCATCGCTACAATTTTGTCCGCAGCCAGACTATCAATCCGTTCGCCATCGACCGAGATGAAACCCGCACTTGGTTTGACGAGCCCTGAAATCGTACGTAATGTTGTGCTCTTGCCGGCACCGTTAGATCCGATGATAGTAACAAATGCCCCATCTGGAACCGTAAAACTGATTCCCTTGAGTGCAGCAATGTTGTGGTAATCAACCTTAAGGTCTGTCACTTCCAGCTGCATGTGTTACGTACCTCCGAGATAAGCTTGGATCACTTCCGGATTATTTCGAACCTGCTCGGGTGTTCCATCTGCCAATACCGTTCCAAAATTCAGCACAGTCAAACGATCGCACAATCCCATCACCGCTTTCATATTGTGTTCAACGAGAATGATCGTTACCCCTGATTCCCGCACCTTACGAGTCAGTTCCATCATATGTCGGGTCTCCTCCGGATTCATTCCGGCGAACGGTTCATCCATCAGCAACAGGCTCGGTTTTGAAGCCAATGCCACAGCAACCGCCAACACCCGTTGGAACCCCAGTGGCAACTCAACGGCAAGCTGATCCTTTCTCTCTGAAAGTCCAATAAACTCGATAACCCGATTGGCATCCACAGAAGCTTGGGCCTGTCGTTCCCGGTCGAGTCCCAGCACTGCCGAGAACACATCTGTCTTTGCTTCGTTGTGTACGCCAATCAAAACGTTCTCAAAAACGCTGAGTTCCTGAAACAGAGTGGTCTCCTGAAACGTACGCACGATACCGTCTTTGGCGATTCGAAAAGGCTTTCTTCCCCTGATACTGGTGTTGCGAAACACGACATCACCGCTTGTTGGAGCCAAAAATCCGGCGATCACCTTGAACGTAGTGCTTTTGCCAGCACCATTGGGTCCGATCAGCCCGTGAATTTCACTTTCTTCTACACTGAAACTAACATCATTGACTGCGACCAGTCCTCCAAACTGCATCGTCAAATTCTTTACCTCAAGGATCGCCATCAGGAATTCCCTTGATTTCTCATCCGAAAGAAACTGCCAATCTTTTGGGGCAGCCTCTCCAGACCACCGGACAAATAGAGAATAAAGAAGATTAGTGTGACACCGTAAATTGCCGGTCTTAGCTGATCGACACCCCGCAAGAATTCGTCCAGCACGGATAACACCACCGCGCCCAACATGGCACCGTAAAAGGTTCGATATCCTCCGACAATCACCCAAATGAGTATGAAGACCATAAACCCGATGTCGAACTGCTTAGGTGCAACCGTGCCGATATAGTGCACTTTCAGAGCGCCTGCAATGCCAACGAATAGAGAACCAATAACGAATGCCAGAGCTCGGTAGTTCCATGTGTTGACACCGACTGATTCAGCCAGCACACCTTTCCAGTGAACAGCATGCAATGTCAATCCAATGCGCGACTTCTCAATTCGATAAAGTAGGAATACACAAACTGTGACGATAATCAAAACAAGATAAAAATACGGTATGGGCTCAAGAAAATCGATATCGAACAGTTCCGGAGATGGAATGGCGCTGATACCGCCGGTACCGCCAAATGGCTTGATAAATTGAATCCAGCATAGACGGATCGCTTCACCAGTAGCAAATGAACCGATCAGAAAATAAAACTGCGTCATGCGAAACAATGGGTAGCTCAGCAGCGCAGCCATGGTGCCGGCGGCTATACCTGCCAGTGGAAGAGTTATCCAGAAAGAGATATCAAAATTCTTGCTCAATAAGGCACTCGTGTAGGCACCAACCCCCATCATGACCGCATGAATTAATGACCACTCGCCGGTCAGCGTAACCAGACGATAGCTGACAACCACCAGAATGTTGATGGTGAGGAAGATCAGAAAATCCTGTTGATGGTATTTGAGAAAATGCGGCAAAATCGCGAGCCCGATCAACAGCCCGGCAATCAGTACGGTAGTTCTCAACACAGACGCTTTCATCTCACTCACTCACCCTGTGACCCATGATTCCAGTCGGTCGGACGATCAGTACCAGCACCATGATGAGCAGACCTGAAATTGTGGCGATCGTTCCGCTGAAATATGTTGTCATGAACGTGTGGAACAGAGCATAAAGCACAGCCGCGATTACCGCTCCGGGCAGACTACCAATGCCACCAACGATCGTTACAATGAACGCGGTGATGATGACGTTATGTCCCATGTGCGGATTGATGTTTGTCAGTGGTGCCATCAACGCACCTGCCAGTCCAGCCATCGCTGCCCCGACACCAATGGCGACCATAGAAATGCGAACCGTACTGATCCCCTGAAGCGCAGCCGCTTCCCTATCCATCGAAACAGCCCTCACCGCCCAGCCAAGCTTGGATCTTGTCAGGAAATACCATAATGTGACAAGCGCGGCCACACAAACACATATGCTGAACAGTCTCTGATATGGAATCCGAATGGAATCCATGATCACCATGGTCCCCTCGAAAGGCGGCGGCACCTGCTTGGAAGGACCCTCACCGCCCACGTAGGTTGCGATCACCTGCAAAATGAACAGCACACCAATCGAGCAGATCAGTCCTCCCAGCGGATCATTCATCATAGGGCGAAACAGAAACCGCTCCATCACCAAACCGATTCCCGTTACCAGAACAATCGCCAGCGCTACCGTAATCAAGTATGGGGCACCGTGTTGTGCATGAACCAGCCACACAGTGTACGCTCCTACCATGACCAATTCACCATGTGCGAAATTTACGACGCGCATCACACCGAATACCAAAACCAAACCGATGGATGCCAGAGCGTAGAATCCGCTTTGGATCACTCCATTTACGATTGTCTGTACAAACAGATCCAACAGGATGTTCTCCGGTTATTTCGAGCACCAATAATAAAAGGGGAGAGAATTCATCTGCTTCTCCCCCCTTGTTGCTGATTTCAGATATCAGACTGTTCGAAGCCCAAGATTTTTCATATGCTTGACCAGGACATCCTTGTTTGCGGCAAGCCAGCCGGCGAGATCGCCATACTCCTGAATTCTTGCCTTACCATCGGTAACCACAACCACCGGCCACCGGCCGATTAACACATTGTCGAGGCCCCACAACTGACTGCCCCACCAGTCTCCACCACCGAATACAAACTCCTGCCTGTTATTGGTCATGTGAGCGGTTACATCTTCGGACTCGACACTACCCGCTGCTTTGGCATTCTCCAACCAATTCAACAGGATTACTGGATATTCCCAAGCAACTGCCGACCAGTCATTCGGGTGATCCTTACGAAATGCCGCATCAAATCCCGCCGGATCAGGGAAACTGATTCCGGCCTCCAACAGTGCGGGGTCATCGAAATCCGGGAACTGGAAGATCGTACCATTGACAAAGTCGACACTCGTTTTCTGGATGATCTCATGGTAGTAATCCAAGGTGCATGAAATAATCTTGCCTGTAAAGCCTTGGTGATACAGCTGCTCCATAATCGGTGTGACGTAAAAACTTGTCGCCATACAGAAAATGTCAGGATTCTTCGCGAGAACTGAGCTGACAATCGGAGCAAAGTCAGTGACGTCAAATCCATGCAGGTTTGTATCGACAACTTCGATTCCCGCCACTTCAAAAGCGGCTTGATAGGTAGCCGTCGACTGAAGACCATATTCCACGTCATTGTTGGTCACTATCACCGCAGTCTTGGCATCAGGGAATTCCCTTGCGAGATACTCCACTCCCGTGACGTTATAAAGCGGGTGTGACTCACATGTAGCAATCAGATATTCCGAATCTGGTGTTATATCACTCGGCAGAAGCGTTGTTGTCAGAACTTTCTTTCGAGTCGCCCATGGGAGAACAGCTGCCACTGTAGCACCACCAAGCATCATCACCATTTTTGCATCGTCTTCCAGAACCAGTTTTTTCATGCCTTGAACTGCCTTGTCAGTTTCGTAGGCATGGTCATAGGTTGCAATTTTCAAGTCGTACGTTTCGCCACCTATAGTGACTCCTCCAGCCGCATTGATGTTGTTAGCGATGATTTCGCAACCATAGAATCCGGGTAGACCCCAAGGTGCCAGATCCCCGGTCATCGGGATATTCATACCGACGGTCAATGTCTTGTTGGCTGAGAACGCACGACCGGGAATAAATCCAGCTGCTGAAACCGTTGCAGCACCAGCAGCTACCTGCTTCAAGAACTTTCGTCTTGATTCTCGTTGTTTTTGAAAACTCATGTCAATTCCTCCGGCAAATGCCAAGCTAATTGCAAATTCGTTCGGTTATTGCAACTTCGGTTTTCAATTCTGAATCCCTACAAATTTCTTAACTGACGAAACAGCAATGCCATAGTTCAAGTTGTCTATGTTGATTGTTGTGATTTTAGTTCAAAAGTGATGTTCAAACAAATTAACTCCTTTGTGCACTTCGTCGAACTTCTACCCATCTGATTTCCACGCTTACCCACGAAACCTGCGCAATCAGTTTAAATCGTATTAAGTCAATCAGGAAAATCGCTCTCAGCAAAAAAATGTGGGAAGTAACTGGCTTTTCATGCAATTGACGCAACTGTTACTGGTGCACTACGATCGCCTAAATCAATCTCAATTCGAATTACATTCGCTATAATCGTCAATCAGTCAACTGAGTGACGAAAAACTTCAAAACTACAAATGGAGCAGTTTAATGAGTCGAGTTGCAGTAATCGGTGCCGGACCCTGCGGCATTTCACAGTTGCATGCATTCTCTTCGGCAGAGAGAAAGGGCGCAGAAATTCCAGAAATCGTCTGTTATGAAAAACAAAGTGATTGGGGTGGTCTTTGGAATTACACCTGGCGTACCGGCACAGATCAGTACGGAGAACCCGTTCACGGCAGTATGTATCGATATCTATGGTCAAACGGCCCGAAAGAATGTCTCGAATTCGCCGATTACTCGTTTGAAGAGCACTTCGATCGAGCGATACCTTCTTTCCCACCACGTGCGGTGCTGACCGATTACATCAAAGGGCGCGCTGAAGCATCCGATATTCGCAGGTATTGCAAGTTCAATCACGCAGCGCATTGGGTGAGTTACGACCATGCGTCGGAAAAATTCTCAGTGACAGCGAGAAATCTGGAAGAAGACTCACTAGTCACAGAGCAGTTCGACTATGTGGTTGTGGCAACGGGTCATTTTTCGGTTCCCAACGTTCCTCAATTCGAAGGGTTCGAAACTTTCAATGGACGTGTTCTTCATGCACACGATTTCCGAGACGCCCGTGAATTTGAAGGTATGGATATTCTCGTTATCGGGACCAGTTATTCAGCAGAGGATATTGCGTCCCAGTGTCACAAATACGGTGCCAAATCACTCACGATCAGTCATCGAACTGCACCGACGGGGTTTCACTGGCCGGATTCGTTTGAGGAGGTGCCTTTGCTGACCCGAGTTGAGGGCAAGACCGCACATTTCAAGAACGGCGCAAGCAAGGATGTCGACGCAATTATACTGTGTACCGGATATCTTCACCATTTCCCCTTCATGGATCAATCGCTACGACTGAAAACGACAAATCGGATGTGGACTCCCAACCTTTATCAGGGTGTAATCTGGAACGACAATCCCAAGGTTATGTATCTCGGCATGCAGGACCAATATTACACATTCAATATGTTTGATGTCCAAGCTTGGTATGTTCGGGATGTCATTATGGGTCGAATTGAAGTGCCATCGAGAGCGGAACGGAATAAAGACGATGCCGCTTGGCTGAAGCGGGAAGCAGACTTGGCGGACTACGAACAGGAAATCTACTTTCAGGCAGACTACATTGAAGTTCTGCTAAATCAGGTTGACTATCCGAAGTTCGATGTGCAAGGGATGGGCGACACTTTCATGGACTGGGAGCACCACAAACACGACAGTATCATAGGGTATCGAGATAATGGTCACCGGTCACTGGTGACAAACAACATGCAACCTGTGCATCATACGATGTGGATCGATGCGATGGATGACTCGATGGAAAGCTATCTGAGCTGACCTTGTCATACTAAATTTTAGGTATAAAATTGCCATGCCTGCGATTTCGCAGGCATGGCCTTATTTGAAGTGCGTTTAATTCAATCAGCAGATGGTGGCCTTACCTTGCCATACTCCGCATTCAGTTCGACCATCGGATGTTCTTCTGAACACTGAAACCTGACTAGCAGTTCACGGGCAACCATATCCCGGTCCTGCTGACCGTCTGGCAGGTCAAGGTCACTCGGCACCTGAACCCAACCGTTTATATTTCGGTCAAATACGGCAGGTTTGCCCTCTTCATATCCCAGATGAACATCTTCAAGCCAGTTCAGATCATCCCAACCCATAAACTCAATGTACTCTCTGAGAAATGGGGTGAGCCTAGAATAGTCCGGAACTAGATTCACATCATATCGATAACCGATATGCTGGCCGATTTCCTGCTCGCGTTCCGCTGTCGAATCTTTCAGCTTGTCACTTATATTGGTTACTTTTTCCATATACGTATCCTCAATAGCGCGTCATGTCAGGACGTCCAACCGTGTGCTGAGTTCCAGCAAGTGGAACCATAGCCATGGCGGATGCTTCCATTGTCAGTGCAGCAAGGTCTTCCGGTTCCAGAGAGTGAACATCTGTCTTTCCACACGCGCGCGCCATCATTTGACACTCGATAGCAAGTGTATGCAAAAAATTGTAAACACGCTCAGCCGCGTCGTCCGGATTCAATCGCTGCCGTAGCACCGGGTCTTGGGTGGCAACCCCAACGGGACATCGTCCTGTATGACAGTGATAGCAGTAACCTGCTTCAACACCAATTTCATTCTCATAATCAGCTTCGGGTATATCCTTGTTGCAGTTCAGAGCCATCAGCGATGCATGTCCGATCGCGACCGCGTCGGCACCCAATGCCAACGCCTTGGCCAAATCGCCACCGTTTCGAATTCCGCCGGCGTAAATCAGAGAAATTTCACCTGTCTTACCGACATCATCCAATGCTTTGCGAGCTTGTCGAATCGCCGCAATTCCGGGTACACCCGTTTCTTCCGTCGCCAGATGCGGGCCTGCACCAGTCGAACCCTCCATTCCATCCATATAAATCATGTCAGGGTCGGTTTTCGCTGCCATTCGGACATCGTCATACACACGTGCCGCACCCAGCTTCAACTGAATCGGAATCTGCCAGTCAGTCGCTTCGCGGATTTCCTCTATTTTCAGTGCAAGATCGTCAGGTCCCAGCCAGTCGGGATGACGAGCCGGGGAACGCTGATCGATTCCGGCTGGCAATGATCGCATTTCTGCCACCTGATCAGTCACCTTCTGCCCCATCAGGTGGCCGCCAAGTCCAACTTTGCATCCCTGCCCAATGAAAAACTCAACTGCATCGGCTAAGCGCAAATGATGCGGATTGAATCCATAGCGAGATTGAATGCACTGGTAGAACCACTTGCTGGAGTAGCGGCGCTCATCAGGGATCATTCCACCCTCCCCTGAGCATGTCGCTGTTCCGGCCATGGTGGCTCCTCGTGCCAAAGCAGTTTTAGCCTCGTAGGAAAGTGCGCCGAAACTCATGCCGGTAATGTATACCGGTATATCCAATATCAAAGGTCGCTTTGCGCGTGGACCGAGTACAGTCTTGGTAACACAACGCTCGCGATAACCTTCAATTACAAATCTTGTTAATGTACCCGGCAGAAATGTCAGTTCGTCAAAAGTGGGGATTTTCTTGAAAAGAGAAAACCCACGCATCCGATACCTGCCAAGCTCCGACTTGATATGAATGTCATCGATAGTTTCCGGTGAGAATATTGAACTGCGCCCAAGACTACTGGTGTTCCTTGAAGTTGTTGGCGGCAGCGGTGGTGACGTTTTAGGTTTCGGTTCCATCAGTTCATTTCCGTTAAAGTACAAGTTTTTTCTCTGTGGGTTCCAAACTATCGTAGTTCCACAACTGTTTACCCGATTCAATTTTACGCATGTTGGCAACTCCTTTAGGTGCTTCCAACCCATACATGGCAAGCTTACGCTCAATCCAGGTACATTCCAGATCGGTCATTTCAGCATCGACTGCATCGACACCGAGACCCTCGATTTTCCCACCGACGTAGATTAGCCCGTCATACATGGAATCACCCAGGTTCGGACCGGCATCGCCAAGTACGATCATACGCCCTCGTTGCATCATGAATCCGCTGAAAGCTCCTGTCCGTCCGCCAACGATGATCGTACCGCCTTTCATGTCAATTCCTGTTCGAGATCCAACGTCTCCCTTGCAGACCAGATCGCCTCCCCGAATGGCAGCGCCGAATGTTGAACCGGCATTTTTTTCAATGACAATCGTGCCCGACATCATATTCTCCGCACATGACCATCCGACCCGACCCGCAACGCGAATGTTAGGACCATCACTCAAACCGCAACCGAAATAGCCGAGACTACCCTCGAAATTCAGGTTGAGACGATTCAGAATGCCTACACCCAAAGAATGCTTAGCACCCGGGTTCAGTACAGTTATTGTCCCATAGCCTTCTCTCATCAGTTCCGCAATTCTGGAATTGACTTGTCGAGCGGTACGGTTTTCTGCATCAATTTCGGCACTCCTGTCGAAATCCACATCAATCGCATACGGCGATGCGAGCCGGTCAGATTCAACTGCCGAAAAAAATATCTGTTGGGTTCGACCAGCAAGTTTCTCTTGATGCATCGAGCCGGGTGAATTCAACTCCGCCATACTCGAACCTCTCCCTCATAGGGGTCGATTGTGTCAATTTCGTGAGGAAATACGCTTCGAATGGCAACTTCTTCAGAAGCCAATGCAACAAAGTCATCCGATTCGTAGAGTACCATCGGTTTCGCTGCCATGTAATCTTTCGCCATCCCGAGCTCGTTTTGCGATGCCACGACGTAAGTGAACACACCATCCAGATCAGATAATGATCGATGCATGGATTCTTCCAGATCCTCACCGCGATCCATCGCATCAGCCAGATAGACTGCAATCAGCTCGGAATCACAATTTGACATGAATCTGTGTCCCTTTCTCTCAAGCACCCGACGAGAATTCCAGTAGTTGGTCAACTGTCCGTTATGGACTACGGAGACGTCGAGGAAAGGATAGGCCCAATACGGATGCGCCGAGCGGATGTCCACATCCGATTCGGTTGCCATGCGAGTATGCCCGATCGCGTGTGTACCTCGAAAACTCTCAAGACCGTATTGACTACCCACGGTTTGAGCATCTCCAAGATCTTTGACGAGTTCGAGAGCCTTGCCGATGGAAAGAATTTCCACACCTTCGATATCCTCAAGATAGTTGGCCAAACGCTTCATGTCGCCATCGAAATTGAATCGACAACGGAACGCATATTCTGTCGCCTCCTCTTCCAAACTGACTTTCGCACCACTTTCAGACAGACGCACGTGAACCGCTTCATGACGCTCCTTTATCTGGTCGAAAATCCTGAATCCAGTGGCCAGTTCAGCACCTTCAGCAACTTTGTAGCGCATGACATACTCGGTTGCATCTACATCCAGTGTTGACCCGTATACCGCAAGTCCGGTAGAATCCGGCCCCCGATGCTTCAGAGCCTGAAGCATCAAAAGCAACTCACCGCCTATGTCAGACTGCTTTCCTCTATGTATCAATCCTGCAATTCCACACACAGCATATCTCCTACGGCAAGCAGTCCAAATAAGTTTCCATGTCCCAATCCGTCACGGTAGCCATGAACTTCGCCCACTCGTCCTCCTTGTAGTGCAAGAAGACCTTACCCATCTCGTCAGGAAGCGCCTCCATGAGAAACTCATCCTTTTTCAAGCCTTCAATCGCCTCTCCCAGCGACATCGGGAGTTTTGTAACTTCCTTGCCGGCTTCCATCGCCTCGTAGATATTTCGATTCTCGGGCTTGCCGGGATCAAGTTGATTTGTTATCCCATCGTCAAATGCCTTTAGCAACCCTGCACAAAGCAGATATGGATTCACCATCGAATCCACAGCTCGAAACTCAAATCTTCCCGGAGCCGATATTCTCAATGCCGTGGTTCTGTTCTGGTAGCCCCAGTCCTTATAGACTGGCGCCCAGAATCCAGTATCCCACAATCGACGATAGGAATTCACAGTCGAACATCCCAGCGCAGTCAGTCCATCAAGATGCTTCATGACGCCAGCAACCGCATAAAGTCCGATTTCACCGGGCATTTGCGGGTCATCTGTATCCGGCATGAATTTATTCTCACCACCTTTACGATAGCTGTAAACGTCGTCCAAACCATTCAAAGTGCTGTTACCCAGATTATTGACCTCATCTTCACCACCGGTCCATAGTGACATGTTGGTGTGGCAACCGCTCGCCGAAACACCCATGAACGGTTTTGTCATGAAACAGGCGATCAGATTATTCTCTCTCGCAACCTGTGCACAAATCTGCCTGTAGGTCGACAGCCGATCACAGGTTCTGAGCACGTCATCGAACGTGAAGTTCAACTCGAGCTGACCGGGCGCATCTTCGTGATCACCCTGGATCATATCCAGTCCCATAAATCGCGAGTATTCGATAGCCTGCATGAAAACTGGACGCAAACTCTCGAACTGGTCAATGTGATAGCAATAGGGTTTTGAGAATCCACCATCAGGCTTGCCATCCTCACCGCGATTCAGCCACATCATCTCCGGCTCCATACCGTGACGCATATGCAACCCGCCGTGCTTGGCTTTGAATTCTTCGTGGATGATGCGCAAATTGCCACGACAGTCGGAAGTCAGATGTGCTCCGGGATCAACTCGCTCTTCCCTGTTGCGAAAGCACGTACAGAAAACACGCGCGACACGTTTGTCCCAAGGCAATTGACAGAAAGTCTCAGGATCCGGGATTCCGACCAGTTCCATCGCTTCCGGGCCATAGCCAATGTAATCGCCATATCGATCGATAAACAGATTCGCAGTCGAACCGTAAACCAACTGAAATCCACGACTGGCAATCTGTTCCCAGTGGTCTGCAGGCACACCTTTTCCGACAATCCGCCCTGTAACAGAAATGAACTGATAGTAAATATAGTCTACATTCAGTTCGTTAATCTTCTCTCGAACCTGCCTCACCAGGTCTTCGCGACCGGGTTGATTGACATGTCGTTCTAAGTCTGTAGAATCCATACTTCCCCTCTATTACTCATTTTGAAAAATAATTTTCTAAATATACATTTAACTCAAACGGATTGATTATATATATTTGGCGGCAACAAGGAATCACCAAAACGCAAATTTCAATTTTTAGGCAATGCAGACTTCCAACCTCTGAGCCTGGGGTCGTCAATCGCATCGCGGACTCCACCACCAATTATGTTTGTATTGAAAATCACGAACAACAAGAACTCCTAAAAAAAAAGCGAATCCAAGATTCGCCTCCAGACGCCTATGTGTAAATTCATTTAATTCTGATAGACTGGCACACCTCGCATCATATCGTATTTGCACCACGCCAGTGTCAGTTCAAATTCCACCCTTTTCATTTCCAAATACGAACGAAGCTGCTCGGCTTGCGCATCCCCTATATCCGCAGATTCTTCAAGTTCATAGAGTGTCCGCGCCCTGTCCATGTATTGATCCCTATAGTCGGAACGCACTCTTGCCGCTGCCAGGTCAACCTGATTCAAACTGATTGTCTTCCAAAGCTCCAATACCTGCGCTCGCAATTCATGCTCAACCTTGGCGACTCTTGCTTCAGCACGTTGAATTTCAATCATCGCCTTTTTCCGATCATGGCTCTTGCGTGTCCCCGATACCAGTGGCAGCTCGAACTGAAGGCCTATTGACGCAGAATTTCGGCTACCTGTTTCCTGAGTCCATTCAGTCGCTTCGAATTTCGCTCTCACAGACGGCTGATAACGTTTCTCAACCACAGCCAAAGCCTGTTGTGCCTGTTCCACCTGCAAATTCGCAGCGATCATTTCGTGACTGAATTCCAGTACCTGTTCCAGCATGACCTCATAATCCAGAACCTCTCTTTCGATATAGGTCGACAGGACCGGTTGCTGAAGAGTTCGGGGTACATAGTCCGCTGACCCCATCAGCATCCCGAGTTTACGCCGCGACACCAGTTGCTCGATAGCCGCCTGTTGGCGTATATGAAACCTCTCTCGATAGATGGATTCCAGGGCGAGTACGTCCACTTCCGCATGCGCCTGATAGAGTTCCATTTCCTCTCTGTGGCGATTGAAGCGAAGAAATGCGAGAGTCATTTTCTCATTCTTCACACCGTAATCGAGATCTGCTATCAAAACATCGAAAAAATATTTCATGATTGTGAGTCGGCGTTGCTGAATAGCATTGTCAACTGTCCCACCTGCGATTTCGAGGTTTGTTGCGGCCTGATCGATCGAAGCACGCCTGAGACCAAAGTCATAAATCGGATAAGTCAACTCAAGGCGTGCGTAACTATCGTCTTCGGAATTCGACAGACCTTTGGCTGCACGATCTGCTTGCTGCGGGACAACCAGCATACGGGCATCAAGTCGATTGCCAGATTCAAGGTGCTTAAGCGCTTCCCTCGCCAACTCGTAGTCGAGCTCCAGTAGACGATTTGCCGGGGCAGAATGTTGCGCGTAGCCGACGGCATCAACCAGACGAAGTGGCTCCTCGGGAATCTCAAATGAATTTACCAATCCCGGCACTGCGAGCATACTAAGTGCTGTAACCGAAATTAGTTGTCTCCACATAATGTTAAAAGTATCGGGTTGTCGTAATTTTCGACTGTACGACCCTTCCTCGTTCAATTGGAGTTGGATTTCATACGAGCTCGTTTGAATCGGACGAAGTTGGTAGATTCATAGTGTCCACCTGTCACGTACTCACCGAGCAACATAAACTCCTCAACATTCTTTGCCGCCCCCGTATAACGGGTAATGCGACTTCCTTCCAAATCCAAGAACAGAAAGACGGGAGTGGCCCGGATTCGATTGTGCTTGAGTGCGAAATCTTTTTCCGATATCTCCTCACCGTTAAAATCCACGATTATGTTGTCGCCTTCCACATTCATCATCAGAACCCGAAAATGTCTCCTGTAGTAATCCTGAACTTCTGACTGATTCAGAATCATTTCTTTCATTCTTTCGCACCAAGGACAGTCATTGAGCTCAAACATCACCATGATGGATGACTGTCCCTCTTCTCTGGCAATTTCAGCTTCTTCCTGAAGATCTCCAAAAGTCTGATGAAAAAAATACTCTTCAGGATCGCGGATTTCTGCCTGTAACTCAAATACCGCACCAAGACCGAGTACCAATGCGATAACGATACTATGGACATTTTTTAGCATTCTTTCGTCCCCCTGCATCAAGTGATGTTCCACCTCCCGATACCAGGATTATCGATGCCAATTACAAGTTCCGGTTGATTAACACGATCAATCCTGACTACACCTTGGTTACGCAGATATTCAGCAACGATTTCCCAAACCGGTGGGCCGGGTGAAACTTCGCCAACGGTAGCCCAACCTGCGACCATATAGTTCTTGTCGGCTTCGATTAATTCTCCATTGTCGAGACGCATATCCGAAATTCGTTTGCCAAATGAGTTGGCTGGGTCAAGTTTGTACGTCAGACCCTGTACCCTCACCATATCACCCCCTTGCTGATAGAACGGGTCAGAATTAAATGAGTTATCTGCGACATCCTCAAAAATCAGTTTTAGCGTTTCGCCGGACATTTCCCTCACATAGGTTTCCGGATAGGTCATCGCGGTCTGACTCAGCACATCTTCCATGGTAATCGTCTGACCGGGAACTACGGAAGTACCCCAGCGAAATCCCGGTGAAAGGGCAATCTGGGCATCCCCGTTTCGAAGCAGAGCATCACAGATCACCTCATCGAATGTACCATTGAAATTTCCGCGGCGAAACAGCAACGATTCCGTTACGGCCAATTCCTCATCAAGTACCGAAGAATACGGTGCGCGGGAACCGGCAATGAATTCCTGCATCTGCTGGTCCGCTTCGAGAAAATTTCCAAACACGGGCAGCAATTGATACTGATAGTCCCTGACACCTTTTTCGGAAAATTTCAGGTCGAGAACACCAACAAATTTTCCGTTGGACCCGGCATTGGTGACCAATGTGGTGCCACCTGAATTTCGAACTTCCATCGCCGCTGGCACTGCATCGTGCGTATGCCCTCCAAGTATCGCATCGATACCCGTCACAACTTCACCAAGTTTCAGGTCAACATCCATGCCGTTGTGTGACAGGAGAATTATCGCATCCGGCCGTTCATTCGCTCTGATATGATTGATTAAATCCTGCAACTCCTCAGCTCGAATTCCAAATGTCCAGTCCGGCACATTTCGACTCGGATTGGCAATCGGAGTGTAGGGAAACGCCTGTCCGATGACCGCCACTTCGCGAGCGCCAAGCGACTTCATGACGTAAGGTCGAAAAGCATGACCGGTGTCCTCATCGAAAACCGGTTTCTCATCAAACAGTGCATCCTCAGTCAGAAAAATATTCTGCGCAACAAAGTCTCCTTCAAAAGCCTGAAGATTGGTCTGAAATTCTTCAGGCGTATAGGTAAACTCCCAATGACCTGTCGCGACATCAACGCCGAGAATGTTGCTCGCTTCCACCATTTCCATGCCTCGCGTCCAAAGTGCAGTGCCAGTACCCTGCCAGCTGTCCCCTCCATCAAGCAGCAAGGTTCGCTCGAAACCGTAGTCATGCCGCAACCTGTCAACCAGAGTCTTAAGATAGGCATATCCACCGACTTTCCCAAACTTCTCGGCCAACTCCGAGAAATTCGAGTAGGCAAACGCGTAAGCACTTGGTGTGGATGGAGGAATTGCGAAGTAGTCGAAGAAATGATCGCCCACAATGTGTGGCGGACGACCGCGAGAATCGCCGATTCCAATATTGATATGAGGTTCCCGATAGAAGACCGGATTCAGTTGAGCATGAGAATCAGTGATGTGAAGCAGACGGATGTCGCCAAAGGGGGTGAAATCGTATAGATTGGAACTGTTTGCCGATATCGAAGGCACGATACCGCAAGCGCCCGCGGCAACGAGCGCCTGTAAAAATTCACGACGACACATATCCACGACTTATTGCCTCCTCCTCGGAAAAGCTCCGAGACACGGTCTGAATGGGTGCGATATGCTGAATTGCGGTATCGCTACTCCCTGACAGAATTTTGAAACTCCAAGCGTGTCATCTGACAACCCGACCTTCCCAAAGGCGTTGCTCGCGCTCGGCCTGATTGACCGCCGCCTCACTTTGGAATTTGGCTTCGGCTACAAGTTTCATAGCCTTATCCAGATCACCTTCTTCTGCGGCAGCTTGGGCTGACTTTAGAAGTTTCGCGGTATCTCGCCATTCATGAGCCAGTTCACCAGCCTTTTTTCTCAAATCGTTGGCTTCGATCAACGCCGTGTTGAACTGTTCGATACTGATTTGATCAGAGGTCGCCACCGCACCAACTGCCAGTGCAACAGTTGCAACAATCATCAGAATTATATTTTTCATAATCGCGTCATCCCTCAAATTTAGCGGCGGACACCTGGTCCGTTGAATATCAATCCGTTACTCATGTAACTTAGAAAATATTCCAGATTTCGATACTCTTGACCCTGTGGCTTGAATGCCTTCGCCCGTACCTGTTGATTGCAGCCACTGAATCGACGGTGCAAGGTGCCGATCGCGCCCCACTTGAGTCGGTAAACCGGCCAATGACTGATATGTCCTAGAGACGGACTCAACATTTCGGTACGAATAAAGCCACCCGAACCTCCGATATGACAATCGGAGCACGAAAAGTTCAACTGACCCCTTTTCGTGTAGTAAAACTGCTTGCCTTCGTCATAAGCTGCAAGTGCACGCGGATCGTCTGGTATCACTACATTGATGGTTTTACCTCTCGACGTGAATGCCATATACGCGGAAATTGCCGCGATGGGGCCAGACTTGTATTTGAGAGGTTTTTCGCCGTTTGATTCGCGACATTGATTGATTGCGAGTTCCATCGTCACAACCTGACCGAGCTCGGTATCAAAGTACGGGTAGTTCTGACGAACCCCGATACCACCATTCTCAAAACAATCCCCGTATGTCTTGCCATTGGCGAATGGCGTCTCAAAGAGGGTTTGTCCCAACTCAAGGGCTAACTCGTAAGGTGGAAATTCCTCAAGATCAATCCACTGATCGCGAGCGACTGGATCGATTGAGTAAATTCCATTTATGAAGTCTTCCTTGGGTGTATCTGGAAACTTGGTCAGGAAATAATTCTCGAATGCCACGCGATCATCTTCAGGAGCTGCCAGCACAAATGGCGATATACCAGCCATCAGCACAGCAGCCAACAAGGACAGCATACATTTTTTCATAAAGCTCTCTCCAAAATTCAAAATCTAGATTACAGGTCTGTCAGCTAACCTGAGACTGCTGTTCGCCAGACTCGCCTTTGTTGTCCGACCATCGCAAAGTCAATGTATCACCGGCCTGAGGTCCGGAGATTTTGAATGACAAATACGGATTTTTGGAAATCGCCGGGCCCCAATGTGCACGGATCATCTCCTTGCCCTGCCATTCGCAGGTAACCACCTCAACATAATGGGCAGGTATCGGTTTGCCGGTCTTTCGATCTTTGCGTTGACCAGTTTCCATGGGATGCTTGATCAGCATCTTGACCTGCACATTGCCGTCGCTGGTCATTTTCGTTTTTGATTTGATTGTCATGATTCAATACCTCTCTGTATCGGATCAGCCGCCGCAACCGCCGATGGTTACTTTGACTTCCTTGGCACCTCGATAGACTTGTCCGTTTGACTTTACCAGTGCGATGACATCAGATGTCTTTCCCATCTTGATCCGCACCGAAACTTCGGGAACAATTCCCGACTCCATGTCAAACGATGCCACCATCGGTGCAGGATTTTCCGGCACAATGATGGCGATGGACTGCACATCATTCATTTTTGCAGTCACCTTGATGGGGACAACCGCACCGTTTTCAGCAATTTCGGGGCCCTTGACTGTAATGTCGCCACTGTCCTGAACAGCGTCGTCTCCGAAGAGTGCCTTAAGTGTGCCATCGACATCTTCGGCATCGAATGCCATCTGGGGTCGAGCAGCATATGCACGATTGCCAAGCATGCCCCAAGATGCAGCAAGTGCAACCAGACCGGTTGCCAGCGCACCTTTTAGCACCTTGCGTCTTTGTATTTCAAGCGTTTTCATCAGAAATCCTCTCTTATAACGTAAAGATATACTCTGTGATTGCGTCAATTTCACTTTCCGACAATATTCCATGTAGTCCGAACGGGGGCATCATCGTATTCGGATTCGCAGCGGTCGGATCATGGATTCGAGCCCTCAGCTTCGCCTTGTCAGGAAACCGTCGCTGCATGAAAATTAATGGAGGACCATGCGTACCTGGCATCAGGCCGTCCTCAATGATGTGACACGATAGACAGTTGCCTTTCTGTCTGTCAAATGATAATTTTTTGCCTTCCGCAATCATATCATTCGTCGTGTCCGCATGAATCGGACCTGAACTTAGTGCCGGAATCAATGCAATTGCAGTGAGTGAAATTAAACTGATTAGAAGTTTCTTCATATTGAATAGTCCTGGACTCTTCGTTATCGAAATAGAGTAAATGCATGCTGGTTTGAAAAACACACATGCGTCATTTAGTCAAGCGAAAGACAAAATATAGCAAACTTCATAACTATTTTACAATATGTTCTCGCACTCGGAATTTCCAAACATGTCCACGTGCTGTATCAGAAAGCTCGTCTGAAAGTACCGATATCGGGTGACCTGATACTTTGGCAACGTCGGTGGGACAAAGTGACAAAACGCACCCGTGCACCCATTACGCAGTCAAAATGCAAGTTCACTCTATAATTCAGAGTACGGATTCATACAGTACCTCACTGCCTTCCAATGCCTCACAATAGAACGAGCCAAAATTTCATTTCAGATAGCGATATTGAATTCCAGCAGAAAATTTTGTCTGGAGTCGCCAGAACATTCGCATTGACCACACCACAGCTGCCACGCCAACTGCAAGCACTGTTTGGAAATGCCTATCTGCTCTGCCGGATCAATGATACGATAGAGGATGACCCGGGACTGTCAGTCGAGCAAAAAGATTATTTTGCCCGAAGATTCGTTTCGATCGTCTCAGGAAAAAACGACGACGAGTCATTCGCAAGTGAGCTGTGTGACCTGCTATCCGAGTCGATGCTGGACAGCGAAAAAACATTGATTGCTCAAACCTCGAGAGTCGTCAATATCAAGCGCCAGTTCAGTCAGGAACAGCAGAAAATTCTCGAACGCTGTGTTTCCATCATGTCTAAAGGCATGGTCGAATTTCAACGCAACGCTACAGTTGAAGGACTCGCTGATTTATCCGTTTACAATCGGTACTGCTACAGCGTCGCCGGAATCGTCGGTGAGACTTTGACAGAACTGATGTGCGAATACTCTGACGATATCCACCGGCAACGTGAAGAACTGCTGCCTTTGGGTATGTCGTTCGGACTCGGACTGCAGATGGTCAACATCCTCAAGGATAACTGGGAAGATCGCGCTCGCGGTGTCTGCTGGCTGCCGCGTGATGTATTTCTGGAATCAGGTGTCGAATTGCGGAATTTGGATGTAACTAACAATCAAACCAATCAGGGATTTGCAACCGGAATGGCTCAACTCATCGCATTAGCCAATTGGCATCTTCTCAATGCCCAACTCTACATTCAGCTGATCCCGTCACGCGAAACCGGTTATCGTCGGTATTGTCTTTGGGCTGCTGGCATGGCACTTGCAACACTGCGAAAAATCAATGCGAAACCCGATTTCAGAAGCGGGCAGCAAGTCAAGATTTCTCGCCGCACCGTACGGACAATTATCGTTCTTACCAGCGTCTTTTCTCGTTTCAATGGCATCCTTAAAATTATTTTCAATTTTCTCGGGCGAGACTTGCCAAGCACCGTGCCAGAAGACGGGCTTTCATCTATTGCCAAACTAAGCCGGTGTCAATAGGATTTGGAATGATGCAGATCCTTGACTTTTGAATGTCCTGCAGTGACTGTGCTTTTAACAATCAGTTGAATGAATACAACAAATTCAACGACTCCAACGGAATCTGATCTCGCATTTCAAACCGAGATGCTGCAACAGGTTTCTCAGACTTATGCGATGACAATCCCGCTGCTGCCCGTGCAACTTCAGCATGTAGTCACCAATGGATATCTTCTCTGCAGAATCGCGGACAGCATTGAAGATGACCGCGACATGATCCTAAGCGATAAAGAGAAATATCTGAACCAGTTCGCGGCAATTGTCGCTGCTGAACAGCCAGCTGAACCATTTGGGAGTAACCTTGCTTCCTCACTTGGACCAAGCATTCCAGAAAAGGTTCGCAATCTCGTGCTGAATTCAGTGCAGGTGATCCGTGTCACCCGGAGCTTCGATTCTCGCCAACGTAAGGCACTGGCACGTTGCATTCGCATAATGTCGACAGGTATGCTTGAATTCCAACGGTACGAAGGTATCCGAGGCCTGGATGATCTCCCCCAACTTGAGCGCTATTGTTACTTCGTCGCAGGTGTGGTAGGCGAGATGCTTGCGGAACTGTTCTGCGCATATTCAACAGAAATTGACAAACGCTCCGCAGAGATGCAGGTCTGGTCGGTATCCTGTGGTAAGGGCGTGCAGATGACAAACATCATCAAGGATATTTGGGATGACCGACGCGAAGGAATGTGCTGGTTGCCGAGAGACCTGTTCCTAGAATCCGGTTTCGACCTGACGGATCTTGCCGCCGGTCAAGCCAATCCCGGATTCTTTGAAGGACTTGTGAAATTGATCGCAGTCGCAAGACACCACCTGCTCAAGGGTCTGGGATTCGCGCTTGCAATACCGAGCTCGGAATATCGAATCCGTCGCCAGATCGTCTCATCACTTGGGCTTTCCGCTCTGGTACTTCGAAAAGTCTATTACAGCGAATCCTTTGTCGCAGGAGAAGAAATCAAACTTTCCAAATCAAGTGTGCGAATCGTTATCGGGTTGTTGAATTTGCTGGCTCGTTCCGACTTGGCGCTGAAGACAATTTTCTATTTCCTAACTCGACCACTTCCGAAAGCTGATTCATTGAAGAATTCCTCCACAATAAAGTGAGTTCGCAGGATACCTTGCTTTCGAATCGCGTTGACTGACAGCGAACCGAAATTGTTTTGCTTGGAGCAAATTTAAGATCGAGGAATCAATTCGTCAACGCGGTCGTCTTGAAGATTTTTAACTATTTTCGGATTCCACCAGAAATTAGACCATCAAATACACCAATCATTCGGAAATAGAGTGAAAATTCGCGGCACTGCACTAGCACGCACCTTTGACCTTTCGCTCAAACCTGTATAATAATGACTGGATATATTGACATTGGATTTTCGCCGGGGAGAGCAACAAAATGCAGGTACTACTAGCACAACCGCGTGGATTCTGTGCAGGTGTTGAGCGCGCAATCGCCATCGTTGACACGCTTCTCGAAAAAAATAAATCCCCAGTCTATGTGCGACATGAAATCGTCCACAATCGCAGAGTAGTCGAAAAATTAAAGGCCAAGGGCGTTAAATTTGTCGAAGAGGTTGATCAGATACCGAACGGGTCACTTACGGTTTTCAGCGCACACGGTGTCTCCAAACAAGTCAAGGAGAATGCGAAGCAAAGGGACCTAGTGACTGTAGATGCTACTTGTCCCCTTGTAACCAAAGTACACAGCCAAGGGCAACGGTACGCAGCCAGAGGTTACGAGATTATTCTAATCGGCCATGAATATCACCCTGAAGTCCAGGGAACAATCGGCCAGATTTCAGGAAAAGTTCACCTCATCAGCGATGTCGCTGATGTCGAAAATCTTCACGTGGCCAATCCAGAACGAGTTGCATTTATCACACAAACCACCTTGTCTGTCGACGATACAGCCGAAATTGTTGAGGCTCTCAAGGCTAAGTTTCCGAAGATTGTAGGACCTGACATTGATGACATATGCTACGCTACTCAGAATCGTCAGAATGCAGTCCGGGCACTCGCCAAGAAGGTTGATCTGGTATTAATCGTCGGTGCAAACAACAGTTCCAATTCAAATCGTCTGTGCGAAGTCAGTCGAGCCAATGGAACGCCTGCTTACCTGTTACAGGAAGCTGAGGATTTGAAACTGGAATGGCTGGCGAACAAGAAAGTTGTCGGCATTTCGGCCGGTGCCTCGACTCCGGAAGAACTCGTTGAGGAGGTGATTGCCAAGATCGCTGACTATGAAGATTCCGAAGTTTCCACTATGAATGGAATTGAGGAGAATGTACATTTCAATTTGCCGAGGATCGGATAGACAAAAACGATTCGCAAGGCAATTTTCCACGCACACAGATTGGATTGCTTTTGGAATAAGCTAGATTACGCGAATTCAAAAGCTCATATGCCCCGAATCCGAAAATAGAGATTACGGTGTGCTGGAATACGCTGACTTTTAGGCTACTGTACCACGTGAGGTGTTGTGCGGTGCCGGAAAATGGTGCGGGATCACTAGTGTCCCAACGTTTTATCGAATAAATTCAATTGGATAGGAAGATTGTCCGGTTCGCCTGTGTAATCGGGTTTCGCAAGTAGTTGATTCAATGGGATTCTCTCGAACAGGGTCAGGCTCAAGGTCTGCATGATTGTGTAGAGACTGAGTTCCGATTGCAGCTGTTTTTTGATGATCGCACACAATACGTAGACCGAAATCGCGATCCATAATTGGCTCTTTACTGCATTTTCAGAATTGCCGTAAAACGACTTGATCCGCAAATGCTGCTTGATCCACTTGAAGAACAGCTCAACCTGCCACCGACTCCTGTACAGCTCGGCGATGGTCAGTGGCGGAAGTTCCATGTTATTGGTGAGAAACACCAGTTTCTTGTTGCGTTGCGGGTCGCGGTAACGGATTCTGCGCAGAAGCTGAGGGTAGCTGTCCTTGGTGTCGGTGCCGGTCAGTCTGACCCTCTGGTCACAGATCAGGCCGGTGGCGCAGTCCACCGGGTGCGAGTAGACACGCTTGCATTGGGTGTTCTTTTTGGCGCGCAGCACAAAGTTGCTGCCGACCATGTCCATGACCTGAAGGCGGGTGAAATCCAGGTAGGCGCGGTCCATGATGTAGAACGCACCGCTTTCGGGGATCAGCCGGTCCAATATGTTCACGTCGTGCAGTTTGCCATCTGAAATGTGGATGAAAGCCGGGATATTGCCCCGCAGATTCAGCAGCGTATGCAGTTTGACGGCCGCCTTGGTGCGACGGAACGGCGCCCAGGGAAACAGCGACAGACAAAGATCGATCGTCGATGAGTCCAGGGCATACACGGTGGCACCGGGATTCGGATTCCATTCGTGGTCATGATACAGCTGTCGTGCCGAGTGGATCAGTCGCTGGGTGAAGTCCGAATAGATTCGCCAGTCGCGTCTTTTGTTGGCATTCGCCAGGGTGTTTCGGGACACACCGTTCTGGATGCCCATGTGAGCGAGCTTGGCGGACTGCGCCCGCAGACAGGTTTCGATGTCGCGCAGACTCTCGCGGTAGGTCAGTTGTGCGAATGCCATGCAACGGTACTGCTGGGTACAGCGAAACGATTTGACCGTATGGTCACTGCGGTAGCGCTCGATACAGCGCCGCATCGTATGCCATGGTATGAAATCCATCAGTTGGGAGAACACGAGGTTGCCAAGATTCATGTCGATAATGCCTGTGATTGTTGAAATGACCCGAGAATCGGGGAGTCGGAACCATCTTCTGGGGTGTTCAAACCTCTGACACCCCAAATCAGGCATATATGTTAGCATTATCAACATGTTACAGGAGTTTTCAATTCAAACGTTGGGACAGCAGTGGTGCGGGATGTAATTTTTCGCTTGCTGTCTTCGAACCCACCCCTAAAAAGATTTCGACTCCCTGTTATTCGAATCCGTGGAATGCGGAGGACTTTATCTACAAGCTTTGGCGATGAGTTTGTTTTATATATGTCGAACTTTTTTTAATCTTGAAATTGCACCTGCCATTTTCGACGTTACATGTACAAAGATGATGTTCGGAAAATTTCTTGATTTGAGGTTTGGTACCAGTCGGAACTGTACGTATCCAATCCTCAACCGAACTACCTTTCAGTGTAATTGATTTAACCTATGGAATCCAATTGAAGTCAAATGGGCTATAGCGAATATGTAATTTATGTCGACGAGAGTGGTGACCATAGCCTGAGCTCAATTAATCCGCACTACCCGGTATTTGTCTTAGCTTTTTGCATATACAAAAAAGTGGACTACGCGAATGTGGTTGTTCCAAAAATCGAAATTTTCAAGTTCAAGCATTTTGGACACGACGCCGTTATTCTGCACGAACGTGACATACGCAAGCAACTTAAGCCATTTGTAACTCTAAGAAATTACGCAAAACGCAATAATTTTATGGAAGAGCTAAATTCGTTAATCAAAGAGATTGAATTTACCGTAATCGCTACTGTAATCGAAAAGAAGAAACTTGTGAGATCGTACGCGACAAAAAAAACCTTATGGGCTGGCATTGAAGTTTTGTCTTGAGCGCTCTTTTGATTTTCTTCGAGAAAAAAAACAACATTTCCTTGTAACACACATCGTAGTGGAGAAACGAGGTAAGAGAGAAGACGACAAACTCGAACTAGATTTTCGACGAATCTGTGACGGCGAAAATTACCGGAGTAAGAGATTCAATTTTGAAATTGTGTTTGCTGACAAAAAAATAAATTCAGCTTGCCTTCAAATAGCCGACCTAATAGCTCGACCTATAGGTCTCAAAGTAGTACATCCGGGACAACAAAATCGTGCATAAGACATTATTGAGGGGAAATTTCGTAAAAATGATGCGGGAGAAGTTACAGGACGAGGTTTAAAAGTCTTTCCTACATAAACGAAAGGTTCTAAGAAATCCCAGAACCAATCGCCGATCGGGAACATCCCCCAATCCATAGTTACTATTGTAAATCAATTAGTGCTCAAAATTTTCATTATTACCAAATTCGAAAACAGAAAATCCCGTACACTGAAAGACATTGACATTTCGACTCCATCCGCATATGCACAAGATCTAACGGGAATGGATGTTTTTTGATCTATATCGGGCGGAGATGAGCGGACTTCGCGCGCCGATCATTGAATTTCAGCGTTTGCTCGAAGCACAACGAAGAGTCTTCTGCACAAAAACTCGAAAACGATTCCAAATCGACAAGCGGTGCTGGTAATGTTGAAAATATTCTTCAGTCAGAACACTTTTACAATCAACATTTGAAAACGATTATCGCTTCAAAATTCAGTTTAGTTCGCGTTGAATTGTCGGGATACAAGAGTTCACAATCTACAATAAGCGGTTGGTGTGTACTCTCGATCAGAAGTTGTAATTCAGCCTGATTCTGAAATTACTGTCTTTTCTGATGGTGTGGAAAGCCGTATCCCTTGCATCGGCCCTTTCAATACTGAATAGTTGCGTTTCCAATGAATATCTGTCAGATATCCGACGATTGAACTCGGCTGATACAGTTGCTGTATTGTACTTTGTATCGGCAACATAGCCGACTACGAATTCGGTGTCCTGGGTGTCATTCAAAGCCCAGCGCATTCCAAGAAAAACATCATGCTCCAGATCCTCTGTAGATCTAGGACCTCTTGAATCGTAGATCCATTCACCTAGTGCGGTAACATCAGAATTGGACCCAAACACAGAATAGAATGTATACTCACCGCCGATGGTATACGCGCTGTAGTCCTCTTCAACACCGTCTTTGTTTAACGCACCGCTTCGTCGAATCCCCTCAAATTTCAACAACGACGATTCCAATGTGACCTGAAGGTCTAATCCAATCTGTCGTATCTGGCTATAGTAAGGTAATAACGAAGTTGGTAGTTGGGGCGGATCTTGATCTAACTTAAAGGGCGGGTCTGGCTTCAAAAAGGGTTTTCGACTGGTACCCGAAAATCCGTTCACACCGAAGTCGACCAGCCCGATGCTGTGACTGTAACGCATTGCGTAATCAACATGGCGCTTTCCGTCGGAGTCTTCATACAGCACTCTGGAATTGTCAACAACAAGCGGGGATCTGAATCGCCCGTTCACACCCGAATAAGTGCGCTTTCTGTGATATGGAAGTATAAAAATTTCCGTTATTCCCCAGTCAGCTGACCAAGTTAGATGTGCCATGGGCTGACCCAATTTCTCCTTGTCAAACGGGTCCTCTGCGAGGTCAGACTGATTGATGATATTGATGATATTGGTTGACTCAGTTACACCCCAAAATATCTGATCGATCCCCAGACGCAACTCCCATTCGCCTTCACCTGCTTCCCCGAACCAAAGAAAATATGCCTCGCGCACATCACCGCGGCGACGACGCGCATCCATGCTATCGTAGCGGTAGAATGGCTTGAGATTGAAACTTGAGCCTGCTTCAGTTTCAAAATAGACTTCAGGTTCGAGAATAATCCCGTTCGACCGCCGTCGCTGACCTGAATATTCGCCATGCTGCAGAAACGACTGGCTTTCAATTCCGACTCGACCGGAAAACTGAATATAGACTTCGGAATCGGCAGTGGTATCGGAAGTTATGCCAAATCCCAAAACTGCCACAATTGCGAGCGGATACGCGCCGGTGAAAAAGCGAATCCACATTACCGCGCTCTTTTCAATCCTGTCTTGCTGAAATCCCGCTCGTTCAACTCAGTTCCGAATTGGTAGTCCGACCAAATCAGTGTGGTGCCCTTTCCTGTAATATGGTTCGTCATATTCATGGTCCCAGCTCTCCAGTATTTGTCCAGGTATATCTGGAAATCATCCACATCCAATGTTTTGAAATGGACATCTTTTCGATCAAAGTATTCCACTTTTACCACTCGAAATTCTTCTTTGTCACGCCAAAACAGTTGTCGACGATAGCCTGATTTTTTTTCGGTCGGAATTTGTTCAACGATTGTACACATCAACTCACCGCAGGCTTCATCGCGCAGATACCGATAGGTGAACTTCTCGACTTCTTGCAGTGCCATGTCTTCATAAGCAAACTCACTGCCCATGAATGAACCGGACTTGTTTGAGGAACTGATGCGTTTGACTCTTTTCAAAGCGGGCAGATAGATCCACTGATCGTCTGATTTCACCTTGAAGGAATGAACCAAAAACGCGGTTCCTCTGATGTCCTTCGGCTCGTCAAAGACAAACAGACTCTTGTTTCCATCTGCCTCAACTTCAAGTATTTTCACTTTGAGCTGACGTCGACTTTCCTGTCCGTGCTTATTGCGCAGAATCATTTCCAGCATGGCAGTGTAGTTCCCGAATCCCCTATCGAGTTCTCGGCTGTCTCTGGCAATCTGCAATCCGATTTCTTCGGGTGTCTGGGTTTCCGCAACGATCGGAACGGTGCTGGAATATAGAAAGAGCAGGCCGGTTGTCAGCGCAACACTGAAAAGTCTGCCAGTCCATAAGGATGAAAAAGCCATGTTTGATAACCTCAGAGCGATACGAATTTCTCATTCAATGTTGTACTTTTCCGGAATTCCAATATACGACTAATAGTCATTCCGACCGTCGGAATTCGACCAACCGGACAAATTCAGAACCTCTTTCAACAAATTTCAATTGCAACAGACTAAATTTTTCAACACAGTGCTGTCTGAATCGAATGATAGCATATGAAATAATTCGCAAATTTTTGAATCGGTAAAGCGAGCTCGTCGCAACCAAGTCCTCTGTGGTCGATTCTCAGACAGCGTTCAATCATATTGATTCCAAATCTGTTCTCTTCTCGTACACGATACTATCATACCGCTCTGATATTATACGTCTATGAGTTTGAATCAAAGCTATCAGCAATTGAATGTGTGAATTCAGCCTCAAGAATTTTATCTACGAGAATTCAAATTTACATTGTGAAGTCCCAGTTCGTAAAATTGATGTACTGCTGCATTGCTGACAACCCATGGCGGCAATCGAATTCTATGTTGACTCCTGCAAACCGAAGTTGTCGAGAAAATCCATGAAAACCGTCTCGGTTCTACAGAATACCGACGCTGAACATCTTGGTCTGATTGAGGACCACCTTGAAGGGCGGAATATCCGATTTCGATACGTCCGCCCGGCACATGACAGTAATTGGGTCAGCAATCTGAGCCGCCAGAGTGATGGACTGATAATTCTAGGTGCCGCACCGTATGGGATTGTCAGTAACCCGAAGTTACCATTGCTGGAGCAACGAATAAAGATCATCGAGAACTATCTTTCGAAAAATCTGCCGATCCTCGCGATCGGCACCGGTACCCAGCTTCTGGTGCTTGCCCATGGCGGTAAAGTCAAACCATGCGAGTTGACTCTCGATCTGAAAACAGCCAAAAGAGTCGACCGATTAGCCCTGAATGGGCACCTTCCACACGAATATCCAATCGTCACCTATATGCGGGACTTCCCGGTCGTTTTGGATGATGCCCGCGTACTGTCCGTAACGGAGGATGGCATGCCTTCTCTATTTCAACTATCCAACAACTGTCTGGGATTCATCGGTCACCCAGGAATGAAAAGTGCGATGATTGAAGATTCAATAGTTCAGATGCCAGCGTTCGATATCGGGAGTTTCGATGCGCTACAGAAAATTCGTAATCATCAATCTGAAATTGAGGAAACACTCGTCAACATCATGACGGGTGTCATACAAATGACTGGCTGGATGAACTGACAATCCCTGCTTTTCCGATAATAGTTGTAGAGTTGAACCAAATTCAGTTGATATACCGAATAATTGGACTATCGCAAACACAACAGCGAACAAGCTGGGGAAATTCGAAAAATCTGGTATATTAGGAAATTCTAATATATTAAAATAACTTAGTACTTCAAATGCTCAACCAGAACAGTATTCGATTACGATGGCAGAAAAATTAGTAATTATGATGGTCAATTCCGACCCTTCAAACGGTGAGGAGATGGGCGCGCCTATATTTCAGGCGTCAGTCGCCGCCGCGATGGAGTATGAGGTAGAAGTAATCTGCACAGCAACCGCAGGCAAACTCATGAAAAAGGGTGTCGCGGATACGTTATACGTAAAACCCGGTTCGGATAAATCAGTTTACGACTTCATCAAAGATGCACATGATGCGGGTGTCAAGTTTTTCTGCTGCTCGCCGAATCTGGATCTCTTTGACATGACAGTCGATGATCTCATACCAGAATGTGAAGGTATTGTAGGCGGCGCTTACGTCATTGAGCGTGTGATGGAAGAGGAGGAAACCAAGGTACTCAGTTACTGAGGGAGAGTGAATGCCATCATCAACCATGACAATTGGTGATCCGTTAACCGAACATGAGGTCGGCCGCGATCAGTTGGAAGAGATTTTTTCAGATATCTGCGATCATCCGCTTTATGATCATGAACTGCACGGTTGCCTGAATTGCGGAATCTGCACCGCCACCTGTCCTTCCGCACACTACTTCGATTATTCACCCAGAGAAATCGTGCAATTGCTCTGGACCGAGAACCTCGAAGGAATTTATGATGCCATGCAGGAGAAGATCTGGGCCTGCGCACAATGCTATACCTGTGCAGCTCGCTGTCCGTTCGGCAATTCTCCAGGTGGATTGGTCAGTATCTTGCGGGAAGTTTCAATCAAGCACGGACTGCAATCAGCCAAAGATGTTCTTCGGCCGTTCTCCCGAGTCATGCTTAAACTTATCTCGACCGGTAATCAACTGGCACCGAACATGATCACACCCGATCACTTCGCTGACTGGGGTCCGAACATCAGCAAAGTAGAGGCACCGCTTCAGATACTGCGTAAAGCAGTTCCCATGCCGACCATGCATACCACCGATACCGCTTGGGAAGTCAATCTGAAGACATCTATCGAGCTATACACCATCTGGGAAGAGTCTGGCGTTCTCGATCAACTTGAAACCATTGACGAGAATCTATTTGATGTCATTGTAGATATCATGGACGAAAAGCGCGAAGAGTACGAAGACTGGCTGGATGAACAGGATGACGATTAATTTGAGAATATTGGAAGCAGAATAGAGGAGATTGGAAATGAGCGTAATGGTTCCATTCGGAAATCAAAACTCTGAACAGAGATTCACTGGACATGGCACGGAGTGGAAGGATTCAAATCTGAATCAGCAGCAAGCGCAAGCGGCTACGCAATGGGTTGAAGCCAAAATCGACAAACGCGCATTGCTCACATCCCGCGAACAGGTTGAAGATGTCCGTGACATCATGTGGCAGTTGGAAAAAGACGGGGAAATACTGGTACATCGGGTGAACGATGGACACAAGCCGGTAATGACAAAAACACTCTACGGCTGGGATAAGAAAATTCCAACCGATCGTCTCTGGCATCACAAATCTTGCGGACAATGCGGCAATATTCCGGGTTATCCCACTTCGTTGCTATGGCTCATGAACGAACTTGGAACGGAATACCTTGATGAAACCGACCAGACCTCCTGTACCGCCTGGAATTACCATGGTTCGGGAATTGGAAATGTCGTTTCCCTAGCGGCTGTATTTCTGAGAAATTTTCATCAGGCGTATGTCGCTTCTCGTGCGGAGGGGCTGAATGACGCACATTACTATCCGCTGGTGCACTGTGGGACATCGTTTGGGAACTACAAGGAAATGAGACAGTTTCTGCTTCATTCGGCTGAACTACGTGAACAGGTCAGGAAAATTCTCGCGAAAATTGGTCGCCTAGTTGACGGCAAAATCCTGATTCCGGAGGAAATTGTGCACTATTCAGAATGGTTGCACGTGATGCGGCATCAGATCAGCGAAAGGCAGACTATTGATGCCTCGAATATTCGTGCCGTTATCCATCCTGCATGTCATGTATACAAAATGGTCCCGGAAGATGTGATCTACGATGATGACGTGCTTGATGGAAATCGCGTAGCAGTATCTACAGGACTGGTTCAGGCGCTTGGGGCAAATGTCATCGATTATTCCACCTGGTACGACTGTTGTGGATTCGGTTTCCGTCACATCATTTCCGAACGGGAATTTACTCGTTCATTCGCAATCGACCGAAAAATCAAGGTCGCCGTTGAAGAAGCCCGCGCCGATGTGATGGTGGGGCACGATACCGGGTGTATCACAACTCTTGACAAGAATCAATGGATCGGCAAAGCGGTTGATAAACACTACGAAATGCCAATCCTGGCGGACTGCCAACTGGCGGCTGTGCTCTGTGGCGCTCATCCGTACAAGATCGCCCAATTGCATTGGCATGCCTCAGCTTTCGAGCCTTTGCTGGAAAAACTCGGGATTGATTGGGAGTTGGCGAAAAATCAATTTGAGAATTATCTGGTAGACGTAGAAGCTGGAAATTTCGAGACGCTGTACGATCCTCGACGGGCGATCACTTCCGGTCCTGGATTCGAGGCGCACGCGTGACCGACGGGACTCTGATTGTCGGCGGTGGGCCTGCTGGTCTATCCGCCGCTCGATCCTTAGCTGAGGTCGGACGCTCTGTTACCCTCATCGAAAGAGAATCAGTCCTCGGTGGCGCACCCATACTTTCGGGTTACGCACGCCTTGTACCATCAGGCGAGTGGGCCAAGGATGCCATCGGAAGAATGATAGCGGCTGTTGAGAGCAAAGAGACTGTAGACGTTAGAACTTCTACAACAGTTACTCGCCTTTACGGCGATGTCGGACAATTCACAGCACATCTTTCTGACGATACGGAAATTGCAGCAGCATCGGTGATACTCGCCACTGGATTTACGCACTTTGACTCTGTCAATAAACCTGAATGGGGATTCGGTTCACACCCGGATGTCGTTACCACAACGCAGGTGGAACAGATGATATCTTCCGGTAATGGCGTACGCTGCCCTTCCGATAACCGCAAACCAGATAGAGTGGCAATCCTGTTGTGTGTGGGGTCTCGCGACCGTCAGATCGGACGTGAATGGTGCTCAAAAATCTGTTGCACTGTTTCAGCCAATCTGGCTATGGAAATCCGCGAGGAACTCCCAAATTGCAGTGTTTATATTTACTACATGGATATCCGAACATTTGGACTCTATGAAGGCCAATTCTACTGGCGCAGTCAGGAGGAGTTCAAAGTCAAATACATCAAGGCGCGAATTGCGGAAGTGACCTTTGATGGAAACAGGGTTTTACTCAAAGGCGAGGATACCTTGGTGAAACGCCCGATTTCCATTCCATTTGATCTGGTCGTGCACGCGATCGGGATGGACCCAAACATCGACAACCCCAATATTGCAGGGACCTTTGGTGTTGAACTTGAACCTCATGGGCACATCCAGAGACAGCCTTCCTACGATTCGATTGCGGGTACATCAAGACCCGGAATATTTGTTGCAGGTGCCGCAATCGGCCCGGAAACAATTGATGACTCCATTGCACAAGGTCAGGCAGCGGCTATGGCCGCGCTGGGCGTCCACAACCGTGCTGCATGACATGATGTCGGAAATTCGAATTGCGCTACCTTTACTCATCGGGTTTGACGACTTGAAGATAGTCACCAATAAATTGTAGGAATCCAACCCTATTCCGACATGATGAACAATACACCGGTACTGCATTTGGACGGTGCAATCTTGCATACCGCGTTCGACTCTATGATTGAATGCAGCGAGAAACTTGGCGGTGTCGAGATGATTGTTGAAGGTGTTCGCGGAAAATCTCTGTTGTTTCAAAGAACTTTTTCTGGTGATGGAAGCATGATGACCGATACAGAATTTTTTGATTCATGCGCATTTATGCCTACAGTACGAAGACGCATTCAGCCAATTCTGAAAGCCAAGGGATTCGAATATCTGCAGAATGCAATCACAGCACTGCTCGACAGAATCACTTTGGAAAACGCGGACAATCGAATTCTGAAATTGAAACAAGAGCTTGCGTCTGATATGAGGGATCGCTGGGTTCAGGACCTCGCAGCAGAAATTCTGCATTACCGAAATCCCGACATATTCCCGCTTATGGTTCGATGGGTCTGGGACTACCAGTCCAATACCGGTGTTCTGAGAGAAATCTGGTTTACCGAGATGCAGAACACTAAACTCGATATCCCCGATGGAGTTCGAACGCACCTGGAGTTACGGCGGGAGTTGTATGACTTCCTGGAAAACGCGGGTATATATGCGAATCACCATTTCATCATCGACTTACTGTTTGCTTGGATATACAGTCAGTACATTGGTTCGCAGGGAGGCAGTTTCCTGAAAACCGAATTCAGTCAGTCAAGTACCCCATTCGACTATGCTCTGAGAATGTTGGGTTTGGATGCAGCACTGACAGGCAATGGTTTGACACATATGGTTCTGGCGGACGGAACCCGGCATCGACTATCCGAATTGATCGACGCATCCACGCACTGAGTCTTCATATTTCATCAAATGCCTATTCATGAGAAATCGCTGATTCGTCCCGAGAATCTTCGAGAGCACGAAAAACTTGATATCGACGGTATCGATGTATCGGGACCATGGAGCACCTTCATCGAATCTCGTGTCGTCAATGACTACAACGAAAATCTTGAAGACGAAGTTGCAGCATTTCCCGGAGGTTCATTGATCCATCGCTGCTGGCAATGTGGCGCGTGTACAAACTCATGCACGGTTAACGCAATCAATCCCGACTTCAATCCACGCTATTGGATATATCTTGTACGTTTGGGTATGGAACAGGAACTTCTTAGGGACAAGGATATTATCTGGCAATGTGTCTCATGCCACAAATGCACACATGTATGCCCCCGTGATGTCGAACCGGAAGGTGTCATGAAAGCGTTGAGTCATTGGCTCGAGTACAAAGGACATACCCCAAAATCGAATTCGATGCACTTTGATGAGGAATTCTATTCTCAGGTTCTGGAAACAGGCAAGATCGAGGAAGGTCGTGTGATACGAAACTACCTCAACCGTACATCCCAACCGCTTTTTCAGAATTGGTTGATTCGTATGGTAAAAGGTCTTGTTCGAGGGTTGCCTGTATCGTTGCTAATCAAAATGGGTATATCCTCCCTGCTTCGCCCCAGAACCAAGAACTGGAAGGCTTCATCGGAAGTCATCGGTGCGTATTTGGATGAACGTATCGAAGAAAGAAAATTAATGATGAATCGAACAACTCAACATTATGACAAGCATGGATAAGAACGAAACTCTGAGAAATGATCTGCAAAGGGTCGCCTATTATCCTGGTTGCGCCTTGGAAGGTTCTGGACACGCGTATAACCGCTCGACCAAGCAGATTGGGAAGAAACTTGGTTTGGATCTTGTCGAGATCAAGGACTGGAACTGTTGTGGAGCGATGGAAGTCAAAAACATAGATCCGGAGATTCAGAACTTTTTGTCAGTGCGCAATATGTCGATTGCCAAACACAAAATGGGACTCGACGTAGTGATGGCACCATGTAACGGCTGCTATCACAATCTCAAGAAAGCCGAGCACGATGTCACTCATCGCGAGCAAACCAAGACCGTTCTCGAGAAACTGTCCAAGAAGTCTAAAGTTCCGGAATATAAGGCAGGAGATGTAGAAACGATTCATGCACTTGACTGGATCAAACATGCTATCGGAGAAACTAATCTCGCTCGCCGGGTAAAGAATTCACTGGAAGGCTTGAAGATCGCCAATTACTATGGTTGCATGTACACCCGACCACGTCATATATTCCCGGAAAAAGATCAGGGTGAAGGTAGTGAATCAACATCCAACCCACATTTTATGGACGACCTGCTACGAGCGGCCGGGGCCCAAATTATTGATTTTCCACTGAAAACCGCATGTTGCGGCGGTGCTCACACTTTGTCAGACAGCGACACATCGACGCGTCTCGTCCTGAACATTCTGCAAGCGGCTGAATCCTGTGGCGCCGATGTGATTGCGACAGAATGTCCAACCTGTCATACCGGGCTTGAAATGCATCAGATCCGTGCCGAGGAGACTCTGAACATCACCACCAAACCGGTAATGCTATATTTCACTCAACTGCTCGGTCTGGCTCTCGGCCTGTCACCGCGCAAGTTGGGGATCCAAGAAAATATTTCAGATTCGCTTGAACTTCTTCGTCATCGGGGATTGGCATGATTGAGTTTTCTGAAATTGAAAATAGCATAAAGTCGGTACGCGATAACCCGCATTCTGAATCAGACCCCGCTGGACATCTACTGACACTCGGTGAGCAAATTTTGGAAAACTGGCTTCAAAGTCACGAACTTGAACCGACATCCAATGAGCACGAGGGTTTTAGATTGCTCGCATTGCATCGACAAGGTGCCATAAACGATCCTTCGTTTCTTGCATGTCGGGAAACTTGCAGGGAACTGGTGTATCAGGTTAACCTGTATCGCATGAAGAACGAAGTTTCCCAAGTCAATATGATGGCAATGGTTGCAATGCATTTGCTCTATTTTGTGCGCGGTAAACTGGAAGTTCAGCAACTCGGTGAGTTTTGCTGTTCTTCCAAACCGCTTAGAATTCAACAGAGTGATACCACAACGAGGTAATTGATTCATGACTACAGTACGCGGATGCGATTTTCCGGACGAGCTTCTCTATGATATAGACAACAACATCTGGTATCGTGAAAATGAAGACGATACGATCACCGTGGGGATGACTTCTGTGGCGTCTGCAATGGCCGGTCAAATTGTTGCTATCACACCCAAGCGCGCCGGTCGCAAGGTGCAACCGGGGCGAAGTTGCGCAACTGTGGAATCCGGAAAATGGGTCGGCCCTGCGAAACTGCTCAGCGGTGGCGAAGTTGTCGAAGTGAACGATGAGATCAGCGCTACTCCGGGGCTTGCTAATTCTGCACCCTACGGAGACGGTTGGCTGATGAAAATCCGTGTCGAAGACTGGAACTCGATCAAACCCCAACTGACAGAGGGTGGACAGATTTCCGGTCCCTATGAGGCGAAAATGCAAGCCGACGGTTTTGACGGATGCAACCCGTAGCCGACGACTGACAAGCCAATGTTCCTTATACTGGTTCGCAAGGAGGTACTATAAATGCCAGACCAGGTACTTGATACAAAAGGATTGAACTGCCCGTTGCCTATACTCAAGGCAAAAAAAGCAATCGCCCAGATGGATACCGGGCAAACCTTGGAAGTTCATTCGACTGATCCGGGTTCGGTGATGGATTTTGAAGCTTTGTGTCGACAAACAGGCCATCAATTGCTCAATTCCAGTCAGGAAAACGGAGTTTACGTCTTCCTGCTTGAGAAGGCCTGAACCTCTGTAACTCCAAACGCTCACTCTTCGGTGCCTCCGGTCGACGGTTTACTTAACGCAGTGAGTCCTTTTTCTGTCAAATAGTATTTTTGCAACCGACTTCCGGGCTTGTCTGGAATCGTGTAATTGACACTTCCGTCCGCAATGAGCATACGTAAAACTTTGTTCAGCTGACCGGAAACTGTTTTCTGTCCAAAGTTCTTGGAAATTTCCGCTTTCAACATCTGGCTATCCAAAAGGTGCCGAAGCACCATTTCTTTTAGTAAACCTCGCTGCGACTCTGGCTACGACTCTGGCTGTTGAAGTGTGTCACGCCCCTTGTCCGCGTAACCACTATGAACCGAATATCCGTGAATGACATCAGTTGCTACAAATTCCAGACTCAGCCCGCCGGGTTTTACTAACCATCGGGGTGTTGCTGTACCCGATGTCTGGCATGCACTGATTATTTTGCCAATCCCACTTCCCCACGCCTCAATCATACCAGCACGGAAAAACGCATTCACTATACTTGGATTATGAGGCACTGACTCGTGGGTATCGAGTAGCGTCTCGACTGTCCAGCCCAGCGGCAGTCTGCCAGGGTTGTATAAGGCGATGCGATTTTCATACACGCGAATCTGAATTGGAGCAGAATTACTGTAATCCCGGTGTGCAATCGCGTTCAGCACTGCTTCTCGCAACGCTTCTTTGGGTACCAATGGTGTTTCAACCCGATAAATTCCGTCAAAAGACACCATGGCTTTGGAATATTTCGTGCAAAGCAAATTGACTGTACGTTCGACTTGGGCAAACAGGCTACCTTCAATGACATCCTAATACACGAGATCAGTCTCCGTTCTGAAGTAGCCGATTTTCACAAAAGCACTTATGAAAAAAACGCATAGGATCTGGGTGAAACAGTAAAACAGCCGCTCGTCTCAGATTTTTGCCTTCGCGAAGTTGCAACATTTCGACAAGTTCACTATTGGACTGATTCAATGCTTATCTGGGCAGGCGATCCCTCCTAACGCCAAGCTGACGAAAATCATGCATTGCCCTGCTGTCCAAATCTTTCAAACCAACGCCGGGAATCGGCGCATCGTCCCAATTTCGACCGAGTTTTCCGAGTAGGAAATCGTTCAATGCTGCACCTTTCAAAACTTGCTTGGTACTGCCACTGCGGTAGTGATTTTCGCCTCTGTAGCTGATGGGGTTGGAGTGAGGATTAACCACAATCTCGAGAAATTCCTTGTTTTTCTCAGATTTCAAATTTACGTCAACTACGATACCTAAATGGGATTGTGCCTTGTTCGGTATTTCTTCTAGCAGCTGCAGGGTGTTCTATACGCCAACCACTTCGCCTTTATCATTCTTGCCGATTATCAGAACACCGCCTTTAGCGTTTGCGAATCCGCACACCCACTTTAGATATTCATCGCGCCAAGATGATTTCCATTCCAAATTTTGTGACTCATCCATAGATTAAATTTGAACTTAAAGCTCGCACTCGGTAACTTAATATACCTGATTCGGCAATATCGCGAATTGCAGAGTAAAATCGATCAGAATTTTCGCTCAATCGTGTAGTTCCCGAATCTGATATAGTCTGAACCGAATGCTATTGATTATGCGATATGACTTGCTGACAATTCACTTCCGCCGAAAAATCAGAGCGGACAGTGAATCCGAAATATTCGGCTACTTGATTTACGCCGAATTGGACACCGAGCCAAGATACAAAGCCCTCCGCAACCAAGTAGCTTGACAGACAATATTCTGTTTCAAGTGTTCAAAATTGAAGACAGATGAAGACAAGGTGTACTAATAAAGAGCGTAGCATATCACTCAAGTCCGCCTTGTATGATGTAAAGTTATTGACTCCCTCAGTCAGTTCATATGAAATTAGATATAACCCAGATTACAATCGGAACACCGGCGGATATGCCGACTGTAATAATGTGATTTCCTCTATCATGCCGCTTACTTCTTCTGTCTCGTCGGATGCTCAAAACTTTATCAGCATAATAGATCAGTAATTTTATTTTGCCGTTCTCTATATTAAGTTCTTTGTTTTTAATATCCGTCCTAACCAATCAGGTTTCACATTTTCAATTGTGCTTCTAAGACCTAGTTTTTTGTTAGTTTCTGTAACAGCCTCATCAAAACCAATCTCATCAGCAAGTTTTTCGAATTCTTTTACTAATGCTTCTTGACTTCTTTTCGGTGCTATATTCTCATGATGCGTGTGCGTAGTTTCATCATGTCTGTCAAAGAATTTTCCCATATTATTGATAGCGTGATTATTTCTGTTAATTTTCTCTTCATTTTTCGTCTGTTTCTCTATAAGTTCAGAAATTAGACGATATACGTCATCGTCCTTCATTCGTCCGATTTCGTCATGAGTAGTATTCAGTATGTATTTTCTTCATTCATCAAAGTTCCTCATCTACATGAATGGATTTCATATCCCAAATCCCAGAAAAGTCAAGTTCAAAAAATCAGGTAGGAGGCGGGATTGCTCCTGCCGTTCTCCCACACCACCGTACAAACGGTTTCAAATACGTCGGTTCATGATCGGCAGTGCAGTCGAAGCTCAGTATCAACCAACGATACTATTCTCGCAACTGCTCATGTCAAACAATTCGTCTTGTCAGGCGAACTGATCGTCCCTACCTACTCTTCGACAAGCCACCTCCCGGCATAATCACTGGAGTTGCCTAGAAACTTCAAAACTTACTGATTCAGTTTCTAGCAATGCTTTTCTAAGCACAAATAGTAGTCAATTGTGCCGAATGGAATTGTAGACTGGACATAATTCTTGGTTCAATAGGCATGGCCACCTTCAGTTTGTAAATGAAACGGTCTTACGATCAATCTCGACATCGGTTGTAGATTACACCCTATAATAGATTGTCATATTTGACAATCTATTATATAATCCTTGATGTTGATGCAATGATTCACTGAGGAACACAGATGCCACGACCCAGTATGAAGGAAGCTCGATCAGAGGAGATTCTAGCGGCTTATGCCAAGTGTATCTCACGGTATGGTCTTGAAGGTGCAACCCAGGAAAAGATCGCGTCAGAAGCTGGTGTCAAACGATCTATTCTACGGCACTATCTCGGTAATCGAAAACAAATGATCGGAGCATTGATCGACTACATTGATAAGCAAATCGAATATGAGCTTGAATTACTGCAGGGCGCACTACCCGAAGATCAACGCGTGAGCGCACTCATCGAATTTCTGTTTGACGCGAAGTATGCTACGGATGATAAATCAGCGATGATGATGCAGGCACTGGCCTCGGCGGCCTATTCGTATCCTGAAGTGAACTTGAAGATACTCGACTGGAGTAATCGATTTATCGAATTCGTGAAGGTTGAGATCGCGCGGGAATATCCGAATATTTCCGATGAACACGCGATTCATACCGCGTTTGGTATTGTTGCCCTCCACTTCAACATCGACTCTTTCTCACAGATTGCGATTCCAGATATATGGTGGACTGCTTCTGGGAACGCAGCGCACACGCTGATCAGATCACTTGAGAGTAACTAATGGAATTTTTTACTGCTACATTCACAGAAATTCAAATCTATGAATTCAATGTTGTATTGGAATATTGGATGTTCATCGCATCTCTCGGTTTGCTCTTGGTGGAAGTTCTGAAAAGACTGATTACCAAGTCATTGAGTCGAAATCTGATCGGTGATGGTTTGACGAATTTCATCACATATTACGCAGTGGTTGGGATTTACTATGTAGCTCTCAGTTCGGTCTACATTTCAATTTACTATTCGGTGTCGTACTATTTCAGCATTGTTACCATTCCGACAACAGTTTGGTCAATAGCACTATGCATCGTCTTGGCCGATTTGGCTTACTATTTCGAACACCGTTTCACACACAGAACCGGAATTGGCTGGTCGACTCACACAGTGCATCATAGCTCTCCCTATTTCAATTTGTCAGTCGCTTATCGATTCGGTCCGCTTGATGGAATATTTCCGGTCTTCTTCCACATTCCCTTGGTCATGGTTGGATTCAATCCGGCACTTGTATTTTTCGCCGAATCGCTGGTTTTGCTCTATCAGACTCCTCTTCACACCGAATTGATCGGCAAGTTGCCCAAACCCATCGAATCAATATTGAATACACCTTCTCACCATCGGGTGCATCATGGTAAAAATGCGCAATATATTGACAAGAATTACGCTGGTATATTCATCATCTGGGACAAGATGTTCGGTACGTTCGAAGAGGAAAGAGAAAAGGTGGACTATGGGATTACCAACGCGATTGAGTCTGTAAACCCGATCATTGTTTTCTCCCACGGTTTGACAAGATTCGCCCGCAGAATAAGTAGTGCAGAAAGTGTATCTGAAATGTTCGGATACCTGTTTTTACCGCCAGATTGGACACCTAGCCAAGATACAAAATCCTCCGCAACCAGAGAGCAAGCTTAGCAGACAGTAATCTGTATCAAGGGTTTGTGGTCGGCGACGAATGAAGACAAGTCGTAGTCGAATAAGTTTAACAAGTCGCCCAAGTCCGCTTTGTGCGATGTAAAGTTAACGCAGTCAGCTATTCTCAGGAACTTCTCTGCCGCAAATGAGCATGCCATCGAAACTCAACACGCTTGAATATCCAGATGATGGCAAAAGTCAGTATCAGATAGAACACTCCAGCCGTTATGAAAGATTCAAATGGCACAAAGTGTCTTGAATTGACAATTCTCGCTGCTCCGAATAGATCAATTATCGTAATCACGCCGGCAAGTGCACTACCATGAAGCATGAAAATAACTTCATTTCCATACGCGGGAAGCGCCCTGCGGAAGGAACTCGGCAACACGATTCGCCGCATTACCAACCATTTTGACATTCCACTTGCACGAGCGGCCTCAATCTCTCCATAAGGTGTGGCGATGATCGCGCCTCGTAGTATTTCAGCTGTATAGGCTGCGCTGTTGAGTGCGAAAGCAATTAGTGCGCAACTGTATGCCTCCTTGAAAATCGGCCAAAATATACTTTCACGTAAAGGTTCGAACTGTCCGGCTCCATAATAGATGATGTACATCTGCACAATCAAAGGTGTTCCCCGAAAAAAGTATATAAAAGCCTTCGGCAGGAAATTTGCAGTTGCACGGTTGCTACTCGCCAGTAATCCAACTGGCACCGCCAATAACAAACCTAGGACAAGAGACAGAACAACCAGCTGCACTGTGGTGACAAGCCCTTCAAAGTAGAGCGGTAGATTGGTAACGATAGCTTCAATATCCATAATATTTCACGCCCTTCGTACGCCCGCGCTATATCGTTTTTCCAGCCATCGTAACCCGCCATCAGACAACGCCGTAATCACCAAATATAGAATCGCGACTACAAAATAAAACGTAAAAGGTTGCCGTAATGATCCTCCGGCTTGCGTAGCACGAAAAACCATGTCCTCCAATCCGATCACTGAAACCAGAGCTGTCGTTTTCGCCAACACCAGCCAGTTATTGCCAAATCCGGGTATGGCATGTCTGACACATGCCGGAAATGTAATTCTGCGAAACACCTGAAGGGATGTCATACCGTAAGCGTACCCCGCTTCTATCTCCCCGCGCGGAACAGCCAATATCGCACCTCGAAATGTTTCGGCCATGTACGCCCCGAAAATAAAACCGATCGTTGTGACACCCGCCGTAAACTCACTGATCTCGATGTATTCAAGGCCAAGTTTGTCGCCAATCACGTTGACCAGCAACTGTCCACCGAAAAAGATTATGAACATCAAAACAATATCCGGTACACCTCGGATGAGCGTAGTGTAAACGCCGGCGACAAGTCGTGCAATCTTGTTGGACGATAATTTTGCTGTTGCGCCAAGAAGGCCCAGTGCGAGTGCTATGAATAAAGAAACTGCAGCGAGCTGGACAGTCAGCAACATGCCTTCCAAAATGAACGGGTAAAGGTACCCGCCAAGAACGCCGCTCAACGATTCGGTTAGAAATTCATGCACTACTGTATTATTTCAAACAAGAATTGATTTGCAGACTGTCAGCTATCGAACCAACAGTCTGCAAGAAGAAGGACAGTTCTGTGTTTACTCACCGTAAACATCGAACTCAAAGTACTTTGCGTTGATTTCTTCGTATTTTCCATTGGCTCTGATGGCTGCAATTGCCTTATTGAATGCTTCCACCAGATCCTCGTCGCCTTTTCGAATCGCAATTCCGGCTCCATCACCGAAATACTCTGGGTTGGAATAACCCGGCCCTACAAATTCCCAATCCTGACCGTGTTCCGTATTGAGAAACCCTTCTGCCATGGCGACAGAGTCAGCAAGCAAAAGATCCACTCTGCCAGAATTCGCATCCAGATAGGCTTCATCTTGAGTTCCATACCGTTTGATGTCAACTGATTCTCCGAATTCACCCGTAACGAAATTGTCATGAATGGTCGCGCGTTGAACACCGACGGTTTTCCCTGCCAACCCCTCTTTACTGATTTCAATGCCTGCACCCTTACGCTGGGCAAATTTTGCGGGAGTACTGTAGTATTTGTCTGTAAAAGCGACTTTCTTCTTTCTTTCTTCTGTAATTGACATTGATGCGATTATCGCATCGTATTTGCGCGCAAGCAGCGCGGGTATAATGCCATCCCAATCCTGCTGAACGAGTGTGCATTCAGCACCGATCTCGTCACATAATGCATTGGCGATATCTATGTCGAATCCGATCAAATCGCCTGTTGTTGTCACAGCACTGAACGGAGGATAGGCACCTTCAACACCGATTCTGATCTTGCTCCAGTCTTTGGCCACAGCCACCGCACCTGACATCGTAATTGCCAATGCGGCGAAAATTGCTAGTGCTTTTCTCATATTCAAACTCTCCTGAACTCTATTTTTAACGATTATTTATTTCAAATTGCCCGAAAGAAATTCCTTGAATCGTTCCGATTTCGGATTATTGAACACCTCAGCCGGCAATCCATCCTCCTCAACCCGCCCCTGATGCAGAAACATAACTCGATTAGAAACCTCTCTCGCAAAACCCATTTCATGAGTAACAACCAACATCGTTGTCCCGTCTTCGGCCAATCCACGCATCACGCGCAAGACTTCACCAACCAACTCCGGGTCCAGCGCAGATGTAGGCTCGTCAAACAGCATCAAATCCGGATTCATTGCAAGTGCCCTGGCGATTGCCGCTCTTTGTTGCTGCCCGCCGGAAAGGTGTGCCGGATAATAGTCCTTACGATCAAACAAACCTACTCTGTGGAGTACAGATTCAGCATGCTCGCGTGCTTCCTTTTTAGGAATTTTCAGAACATGAACTGGTGCTTCACAGACATTTTCCATTACCGTCATGTGGGACCACAGGTTGAATTGTTGAAAAACCATGGCCAAGCGAGAGCGAATTCGGTCAACCTGCTTTCTGTCGCTTGGAACAATCTGACCGTTACGCAACTGTTTCATTTCGATCAATTCCCCTTTTACGCGTACGGATCCAGAGGTGGGGGTTTCAAGCAAATTGATACAGCGCAGGAATGTACTCTTTCCCGACCCGCTACTTCCGAGAATGGAAATCACATCGTGATCATTGGCGGCAAGGGAAATTCCCTTCAATACTTCCACACTTCCGAAACTCTTGTGAATATCATCAACTTCCAAAGCGTATGGGGAATCAGGGGATTGTGCTGACATTGTTGATGTATTCTCGATTCAATTGAAATTCATTGTATATCAAAGTATTGACATAAAAAAATTATTTGAACCTTCCATTCTTGTCTGAAACCAATAGCATATTTTTGACATGCGCACAGTCGCATGTCGAATCGTGGATAGCGATCACTGACAAAGGCAATCAGACACTTTGACAAATTACCATGACCAGCTGTTGATTACATTGGGATTGAAAGACTGTTTTGCTTCTGTAAGAACTTATTTCTGAAGCAATCTCTTATGAAAATCGGTAGAAATACTCCATCGCAGTAAATCTGAGTTTACTCTGCACTTTCTAATTTCCTGTTGCATCTCGGAACGAGATTTTCCGAAAGAGGGTTTCGTACCGACATCTGATGATTACCCTGACTGATCTTTCCCGCATGCACCATCAACGGCGAAAGTCTAGCGCGGATCGCTCAGCAACTACATGAAAAAATCAAATGAATCAATCAATATTGATCAGTCGAGAGCCGTCTCGCTCCACAACAATCAACCAAACTTACCGGTAATGTAGTCTTCGGTAAGTTGATGCTTGGGATTGGTGAACACTTGACTCGTATCGCCGAGTTCAATCAATTCACCAAGGTTGAAATATGCCGTTCTCTGCGATATCCGAGCAGCCTGTTGCATGGAGTGAGTCACAATAACGATCGAATATTGTGACCTCAGTTCATCAATTAAATCCTCGATCTTAGCAGTTGCGATCGGGTCCAGCGCGGAGCACGGCTCATCCATTAATATGACCTCAGGTTGAACAGCAATTGCCCTGGCTATACATAAACGTTGCTGCTGCCCACCTGATAATTCGGTTCCTGAATTTTGAATTCTGTCACTGACTTCCGACAGCAATCCTACTCTCTCGAGACACGAATAGACAATTTCATCGGTCTCGGCACGATTGCTCACCAAGCTGTGGAGCCGCGGACCGTACGCCACATTGTCGTATATCGATTTGGGAAATGGATTCGGCTTTTGAAAAACCATACCCACCCGTGCTCGAAGCTCAACGACATCAAATTCGCTGCTGTAGATATCATTGCCGTCGAGTTTGATGCTGCCGGTGATTCGACAACCGTCAATGATGTCATTGATTCGATTCAGGCATCGTAAGAATGTTGATTTTCCGCATCCCGAAGGTCCGATAATCGCCAAGACTTCATTCGCCCGAATTTCCAAACTCACGTTTTTGATTGCTTGATTGTCCGAATAATAAACATCAACATTATCAGCCGTCATGCGGTTTTCTATGGAAACATTCTGCGTTTTCTCGAGTTTGCTGGCATCAAATTTTGAAGTGTCGGTGTGAATGACAATTCTTTCCTTTTCCACAGCTACGTTTGACTCTGTTTCCATGTCATAATCCTCAATTGTCTGTCCGCCAAAGCCTCAAACCTACCATCGTCTTTCAAACCTGCGTCGCAAAAAAACCGCTACAAAGTTCATTGTGATCAAAAAACTGAGAAGAATCAATATTGCTCCCGAAGTTTTTTCCAAAAACGCTCGCTCGGGGCTGTCTGCCCACAAATAGACCTGTACCGGGAGAGCTGTCGATGGATCCAATGGGCCGCCTGGTATATCTACTATGAAAGCGACCATGCCAATCATCAGCAACGGAGCAGTCTCACCCAGTGCCTGCGCTAATCCTATTATCGTACCTGTAAGAAATCCCGGCATCGCGAGCGGTACAACCTCCTGAATCACAGTTTGGGTTTTCGATGCTCCCAGAGCAAGCGCTCCTTCGCGAATGGATGGAGGAATTGCCCTCAATGCCGCTCGACCAGCAATGATGATCGTTGGAATTGTCATAAGGCTTAAAACCAACCCTCCCACAAGCGGTACGGATCTTGGCAACCCGAAGAAGTTGATGAATACCGCTAAACCCAGTAGTCCGAATACGACGGAAGGTACGGCTGCAAGATTGTTGATGTTGATTTCGATTAGGTCTGTAAATCTATTGCGCGGTGCAAATTCTTCCAGATAAACTGCAGCGGCCGCACCGACTGGAAATGAAATCAGAAAAGTGACCAAAATCATCAATAAAGATCCTGTCAACGCTCCCCGTAAACCTGCGAGCTCCGGTTCCCTGGAATCACCGGCGGTCAAAAACGTTTTGTTAAATCGGCTTTCGATTAAGCCGCGTTCAACCATCTGGTCAAACCAATTAATCTGATTTATAGACAGTCGAGACCTGGTCTCGCTCCCGACGATCCGCCCGATGTCGTACTTGTATAGCATATCGAATTCATCATCCACCGGTAACCACAATGCTTTGGTCGTACCGACCAGTGAAGGATCTTCTGTAACCAATCGTTGCAGGATGAAACTGGCTCCGATACTAACAATTCGTGAGAGTTCCCGTTTCTCCTTGCGCTTGGTTACATCCGGAAACTGCTCGTACATCGCCTGTTTGACTAGTTTGCCGTAATTCGCTCCTTGTAGATCGTCTACATCTATGGTATCAGGGTCAAAATAGATCTCCAATCGGGTTTGAGTCTGCCAAAAAGAGTTGATTCCGTTGATAGCAACGCTCGCAAACAGTGAAATAACAAATGTTAAGCCCAGTATCACCGCGCCGAGTCCATAGTATTTGAAGCGCACTTCCGCAGCGTTTCGTCTTTTCAGACGCTTTTTGAAGTGTGGACTCTCCCACACTACCGTTGATTGCGGATTTTGAATGCTACTCATATTGTTCACTATACTTTCGAACGATATACAGCGCCGTGATATTCAACAGCAAGGTCGCGACAAACAATGTCAATCCAAGTGCAAATGCTGCTAGCGTCTTCTCGCTGTCAAATTCCTGGTCTCCTACTAGAAGTGTAACGATCTGCACCGTCACTGTTGTGACCGACTCCAGAGGATTTGCGGTCAGTTTCGCTGCCAACCCGGCAGCCATCAAAACAATCATCGTTTCTCCAATCGCTCTGGAAACGGCGAGTAGCAGCGAGCCAACAATTCCTGGTAACGCCGCTGGCAATACGACCTTCTTTATGGTCTCCGACTTCGTTGCACCGCAAGCCAAAGATGCTTCCCGAATCGACTGAGGTAAAGCGGTAATTACATCATCTGTAAGAGACGATACAAAAGGAATGATCATAATACCCATTACAACACCCGCGGCCAGAGCACTCTCTTGCGCAATGTCGAATCCCAGCACAAAGCCGAACTCTCGTAGCAGAGGTGCGACTACAAGTATCGCAAAAAAGCCATACACTACGGTCGGAACACCCGCAAGAATCTCCAACGCTGGTTTTGCTACAGAACGAATTTTTGTCGAGGCGTATTCGGCCAGATAAATCGCAGACAGCAAACCAATCGGCACCGCAACGCTCATCGCCACCCCAGCAACAAGAAGTGTTCCTGTGAACAATGGCACACTTCCAAACAAACCGGATGATCCGACCTGATCTTCTCGAATCGCAATCTGAGGGCTCCACTCAAGTCCAAAGAGAAAATCACGTACGGACACTTTCTGAAAGAATAATATCGTCTCAAACAGAACAGACAAAACTATTCCGACCGTTGTGAGAATCGCAATAAGCGAACTGGCAAGAAGCAACAATTTTATGATTGACTCGGCAATCACACGTGCCCGCATTTTGGCGGAAATCAAAAGAACAAATATAAAACTGATAATCGCGCCCAGCACCAGTATCGATGCATTACGCAAGGATTCGCTTTGGCTTATCAGATGTTGGTAACGATCTGCCGCAGCTGTCAAGACCTGTGCATTCTCTGTCGTCAAGAGCTGGCCTGTTTGAGCGTAAATTTGAATCTGACTGACTAACCAATCCTGATCGGCCTGATCAGAAAACTGCATGTCTGCGAAGAATTCGGATAAAACCATACGCAGAATGAGGTTTTCATCCACACTGACCCACAAACCGAGTACTGATAGTGCTGGCACAGCAAACAATGCAGCTGCGACAACGCCGTAATACCTTGGTGCGGAATGTAAATTTCTTATCCCACCAATACCTTCAGCAATTCGTAACGAACGATTTTTCGCAATCGCGTAGAACAGCGAAGACATCACGAGCAGGATGATTGTCAATATCCAAGCGTTCACTTTGCGATCAGTATCGTTACAACTACTTTTGACGAATTCATTTCAAGCATGAAAGAGAAAGTGATGCATCGACTGATACTACCAGCCGATTGACCTGCACATACCAGCACGATACATCATGAATTTTCATCAACCGTAGTTCACTAAACTATGGTTGAACTCATAAATCTATAGTTTCTAATCTAATCAATTAGAAGCGAGTTTGACGGTCCTCAGTTCCTTTGCGGCCGTTTTAAACTCAGAACGTTCGGCTTCCGGCATGGGAACCATTCCCTTGTCCACCAGATAACCATCATCACCCCAAGCACGATCATTGGTAAATTCCGCTACATATTCCTTGATTCCAGGAATTAGGTCGATATGTGCAGATTTAACGTAGAAGTAGAGGGGCCGAGAAATGACATAGGAGCCATCTGCAATATTTTCGAATTCAGGTGCAACGCCGTCAACGAGAGAGCCTTGAACCTGGTCTGAATTCTGATCAAGGAAACTGAATCCGAAAGCGCCAAGCGAATCTTTGTCTGCGTTCAATTTCTGAACAATCAGATTGTCATTTTCGCCGACTTCCACCCAAGCACCATCTTCACGGACTCCGTGACAAATAGACTTGTAGTGTTTCTTGTCGGAATTTTTGATCGACTTGATCCAATTGAATGTCTCACAACCACCTTCAAGACCAAGCTCGGCGAATGCATCACGAGTACCTGAAGTTGGTGGTGGTCCGAGAACGCGGATCGCAACGTCAGGCAGTTCGGGATTTACATCCTTCCACGTGTTGTAGGGATTCGGGACAAGTGTCTCAGAACCATCTGGTGAAGGCACATCCTTCGCAAGCGCAAGAAAAACTTCTCTTCGCGTCAAGCTGTATGGTTCAGATTCAATCGAATTCGCGATGACGATACCGTCATAACCAAATTTGATTTCGACGATGCCTGTAATACCATTCTCTGCGCAACGGTCTACTTCAGACTGCTTGATTCGTCTTGAAGAATTCGTGATGTCAGGATGCTTGACCCCGATTCCCGCACAGAACAGTTTCAGACCACCGCCGGAACCTGTCGATTCAATGATTGGAGTTGGATACTGTGTACCGATTCCAAAACGTTCGGCAACTACTGTTGCGAATGGATAAACCGTAGAAGATCCAACGATACTGATGTAGTCTCTTTCGTCAGCCTGAACGGCAAGCGGAAAGGACACTAGCATTACAGCCAGAACAGTCAGGAAACCCCTGAGATTTGATGCCAAATGGACCATTTCAATCTCCCAAAGAAGAAAATGCCGACCTGTTAGGCCATCAAAAAAGGGTTCAGAAACTATGACAGTTTCGTTCGTTAATTTACTGATTAATTCGTGTTTGTCAAATTTAAATTCCTTGTTGGTCTGCTCCTCCTTTATTCATGGTAGTTTGTGTTCATTTATCCACCTCAATCAGTCAAAACTTCTGTAAGAAAGTTCCGTATAAAGACTGTAAATCCATACTGCACAACAGGTTTCAGAAGTTTCGACACCATGAAAATTATCCTAGACCAAATCTGCTGTCAGTATTGGATTCAACCCATATAACGATCCTTATCATCAAATTAAGCTTTTCTTCTATACAAACTTGAACGACCTAAGTATCGGATAATGTGCAATTTATTTGCTGCCAGTCAACCTATAATGCAGACCAAAGCCACGCCACTAATCTAGACAATTGTTTCAGTTACCAAGGATCGGCTACATACACAAGCCATTTCGGGGTTAACGAACCAAGCAAAGTTGACATCAAATCGTTTATTTCAGAAAGATGATATCAGGTCACTATTCTGCAAAGTACGATGTCGAGCTCTTGCGACTGAGCGAAAGAACTCTCGAAATGGGGCAACTAATCGAAAAACAGTTGCGACGCGCAATACAGTCACTTATTCATGGTGACCAGTTGCTGGCAGGTGAAGTTACAGAGACTGAGACCATCATCAATAATCTTGAAGTCGAGATTGACAGAGAGTGCATGGAAATTCTCGCACGGCGGCAGCCGATTGCAAGCGACCTTAGATTCATCATCATGATCATCAAGACGGTGAACGATATGGAACGCATGGGAGACGAAGTACACCGGGTGTTCAATATGGGTAGTAGAGTTAATTCTGCTGGAGGAGATTCTCCGAATAACGATGATATTGAAGAACTAGCTACACGGGTGCATAAATTACTGGTTCAGACATTGTGTGTGTTTGAACAGGAAGATGATGTCGGCGCACTCGCCCTGATCAGGAAAGATAAGAAAGTTGACAAAAAATTTGGAACAACCCTCAAGAGAATCAAGAAATGGATGATGGCCGAGTCGGATTCGGTACCGGACGCAATCGAAATTTTATGGGCGATTCGTTCACTCGAAAGAGTCGGTGACCGTTTGTGCAACATTTGCGAGCACGTGATCTTTTATGTCAAGGGCGAGGATATCAGGCATTTCGATATTGACGAAGTACGGACTCAAGAATGATCAGTCAGGCGAACCGACCTCCAAAATCCAGTCTCCAACCGTTTCGACCAGCAAATCTTCATAGTCCTCAAAAAAATGATCTGGGCCAGGAAGCTGGATTTGCCATGATTTAGAATTACCCGCTGCCTGAATCGCCGCGTTTCTTCTTCCAGCTGCTTTGATGACGGCCGGATAGTCCTGATCACCAAAAACATCCAAGACTGGAACGGGTATCGCAGACAATGGAAATTCCTCGAGCATGGGCTGCCCATAATCTGTAGCACCCATGCCGATTCCGACAAAAGCGTCAAAAGGTACATCACCAATCCTCTTAATCCAACCCATTGTCATATGCACTGAACAACTATGTGCGACAATTGCTATCCACTGGTAGTTGCTATTTCTCAGGAAATTGATTCCGGCTTCTATCCGGGGGAATGATTCGTCCAGAATCTCAAGGTATTCATAGTACTTGGCATCCTTTGCAAGAACCGGCATCTGAAGTGACAACGTTGTCATCCCCAATTCGCCAAGCCCTTCTCGCAGTGGACCAGTCACTTGCGGCCAATCCGGATGAAAGCCTCGACCATGCAGCAGGAGAATCGCACCATTAAAATCTGAATCATCCGGTTCAGACAGAAAAGACAGAAAATCTCTTTCACCATCACTCAGGTATAGAACTTCACCATCGAATAGACCGGCAATCGCCTCTTGCTCCAATCTTTCCTCGCGTTCATAGTCAGGTTGCAGAACCGCACTTGCGAGGGGACTGAAAATTAACATTAGCGCTGCAACCAAGACTGATATTCGCAAAGTTCTTGTCATATTTAGATTTCCACAGTCACTGATGTCTATTTGTATCGTCAGCGATGTATTCCTCGTTATGGTTGAGACGCTCAATGCGCACAGACCGGCTCTCCAGTAACTTTGAAACAAAGTCCATACATACCGAAGCGAATAACTTTGCTCGCTCTGAATCATCGAAACAATACACTCCGTCAACGCAACCGGTCTGTCGAAAGTTCTGAGATAACAACGTACCCGCTTCAAGATTTGATTGCAACAGACTCTGAGTTTCGGATAATGATTGCTGATGGCTAATTTCTTCAACCAGATTGTGACGTACGACTACTCGATAATACATCGTAATTCAGACCCTGAAAATCGACCCGCTCGGAGGAGCGTGACCCATACAGTTTCCAAAACAATATGGTGCATTATCCGATTGCTTGCATCCACACATGTAAAACTCCCCTGAAATAGGTGCAACAAATTTAATCGGCTTAAAATTCGTACCTCGATGATTACCGTCACACCATGGTTGGGAATCACTTAAACCGCAACTGCACCATGCGTATAAAACACCGGATTCAACATTGACGACATAGGGTGCTTTTTGTGGGCAGGCGGGTAATTGCATTTCAGTCATCCAACTGTTCCATGTCAAAAAGCGGAAACTCGTACATTCCGTCACCGTTGAGTTTCACACCGACTGCCACGCCACCAACCAATAAGTACCACTTCTCAACATCCATGTCATCGCCCGGCCAAGGCGCAAACAATTCATCATGGGATGAGCATGGCGCTCCAGTTGCAAGTTTGATCTTCAGGACCTGGACATCCCTGAGCATATACGCGCCGCAATTGCGGTACAATTCGTCTTCATCCAGCTGTGGCAGTACGTCTCTTAACGCCGGCACAGATGATTCGCTCTACTCATTTTGAATATCAACAGCCCTGAATCCACCAAATCCGTCCTCAACGATTCGATAAATAACCCTCTGTTCCATATGGAGTTCACCGAGGCCTGCTGATTCTACAGCACTTTTGTGAATGAACACTTTGCGCCCACTTTCGTCGTCTGTAATGTATCCACCGAAAGGATTTCTCAATGCGTTGTAGATTGCAACTGTACCAGCAGCCGGACCAGGTTTGAGACCTTTTGTCTGCTTCTTATCCATCATCTGATCTCCGGAAACTGCAAGATGGTCTAGATCCTCTCCTGTAAACTTTGACCAAATCAGGACCGCATAGCCGTAAGTATCACCTTCGGTCGTGTCGATGCTCATGTTCGGAATGACTTCCACTGAGTCCGGGTAAAGTTGTAAGCGCAATTTCTCATCATCGATGTCTCGCTGTGCAACACCTTCGCCGATTTGACGTGTCCGGCCACCGCCTTCTTCCCGACGATGTGCCCAACGTTCAATTCTTACTTCATCACTTGATGTCACATGGACATAGAAAATGTCTTTTTGATTATTGAGAACTGCGTCAATAAACCGACTTTCCAATATCAGCACTGGGTCAGGCCAAGACAACATTGATCGTGTGTCCTCATCAAGCTGATTGTGAAACGTCAAATCGACCTCGTTGCCACTCGATAGATTCTTCATGAGTGCCTGGGTCGTTACGGCTTCGCCGCGACTTGCGAGCTTATAGCCTGTCAGACGAGATATTGCCCGAGCGACATCCGACTTTAGACAACATGTTTTTCCATAAATTGCAATGATTTTGCTCATTTGTCAATCCATCTCGATTTTTGAATTTAACTTGCCTCCGGTGCGCATTACCAGCCCTCCGATTGAATGCATTCGCTTTCTTGAAAGTATTTTATTCTGCGAAGTGATTATCCTTCCAATTGGAGTCGCGCACGAGTGTATCAATCTGAATAACGGCACATAGACAATGAAAGCCAGCGATCCAAATACGTGAAAATACCACATTGGTGTATAGATACCAACCAGCAAATTTGCATTTTCACCCATTATCGACATCAGTGCAAATCCAACAAACGAATATCCACTGCCGTCAAATATACCTTCTGTCGCAAACCGAGCTGCCTCGACTACGAATCCACTCAATATCACAAAGAACAGAAAAACGACCGATGGTGTGTCGGCGAACTTCTGCTCTTCCGTCCCACCAGCCTTGACGCGCCATACAAATGACATTACGCAACCCGCCAACACCATGAAGCCAAAGAAGTCAAATGCGAAGTCAAATGCTAGTCGAACTGGATGCCCCGAAATTTCCCAAATATCAGTCAATCCAAACGCGGGGATACCCTCACGAACGAATACAGCAATTATCTCAACCGCAAACAGCAAAACAAATCCCCAGTAAATCAGAGTGTGTCTGAGCCAGCGAAATCCACTTACCGAAAGCAGGCTTGTATGCAAAACAACATCCATGAGAAACGTCTTCCGTGCAAGTTCCGGTTCCGAATCTGCTCTGGTAATGTGCTGTCGATAACGAGTCCAGTTCGGACGATTTTTTTGAACAAGAATGTGATACATTCCGATATCAAACAGAGCCAGCGTCGCCAATGCCAAAGGCCCGAACAGCATCCACCTCAATTCGACATCGCCGGCCAACCCTTCAGCAATAAAATAACCGGAAAGATCGAAAACTGCGATCACATATAGCCAACCGCCTGCCCAGAACAGCCACCTCAGAGCACCGGTCAGTGATTCTGTGGAGAATTTATGGGTGAAGATAAGCAATGCTGTCGCGACAATTCCGGCAGCGATAAGGCATACAGAAACCAACAACAGGCCGTATCCAGATCCGGCTCCAAACTGACCGGATAACTTCAGCGCAAACAGTACTATTCCTGCAACCAGTGGCAGAAACATGCGCCTTCTTCGACGCCGGAGTACAAGGGCATCTTTATCCATCTATCAGATCAAATCCATAAGCTGGACTCGGGATCGATGATAACCGAGTGGCAATTCGAATCAGCCCGCCGTAGCAGCCGCTTTCGCCGCTTGTTCCGCGGTACGCTGTGCGTCCATTGCAAGCATCGCGGCGTGCAAAGCGGGATCTCCGCCCTTAATATCCTGATATTCTTGAACACAGGCTTTGGCTTTTTCTACCGCCACCAGAGCGTCAACACCATAGGCGTCCGCACCGATCTTGTCGCACCAGGCCTGACTGATTGGAGCACCGCCAACAAACACCTTTACATCAGAGCGAAGCCCTTCACCTGTGATTTGCTTTATGGTTTCCCACTGCATGTTCATCGTCGTTGTGAGGAGCGCGGAAAATCCCACAATCTGAGGGTTGTGTTCGCGAATGGCAGCGATGAAGTCCTCTGGTGGGACTGTGACACCGAGGTCAATCACTGTAAATCCCGCTGCCTCAAGCATCATGGCTACAATTTTCTTACCAATATCATGCAGGTCACCCTGAACGGTACCGACGACTACAGTTCCGATGTCTTCCGATTTCTCAGCAATAATGAGTGGCTTAAGAATTCCGAGGGCAGCGTGCATGCATTTTGCCGACATCATCACTTCCGGAAGAAAATATTCATCCATCTTGAATCGCCGTCCGACCTCCGCAATGCCGGTCGCCATCGGACCGGCAACCAGAGTTCTCGGAGAAACATCTGAATCTAGTGCTGGATGAATCAGGTCAGACGTATCTTCATGTTCCCCATCAATTATGTTCCACTCAATTTCATGGAACAGTTCCTTGATTTCCAGTGGCGCGTCCGACCATCTGTCGGTTTCCAATGAATCCTCATAGTCGTATTGAAGATCTTCAAGATCCCAATCTTTTTCAGTCTCAATAAACAGAGCCATATCAATAATCTACGAATAAATAAAAGGTACTTACGCGGCTTTGCGATCAGGACGCCGTCTACGTTTGCGTTCGCCGGACCATGGTTCATAGCCCTCTCCGGTATCCGCTCCTGGCGGAGGGTCGGTTGGCAATGGATATACACCATAGCTCCGTGCTTCGTCAATCATCGCCAGCACGTTCTGAGTTGGAACATCGTGTTCCAGCCGGTGCGACGAACTAAGTAGAAATCCACCGCCATGGCCCATCTCCCAGATTCTCTGTCGAACTTCGCTGCGAACATCCTCGACGCTTCCCCACGGCAGAGTTTCCTGCACATCAATCCCACCATAAAAGAACATTTCTTTACCGAGCTGTCTTTTTTTTGCTGCCGGGTTGGAGTGGCGCGCGACTTTCGGTGGCAGACTGTCATAACCATCGACACCAGACTCGATTAATCCACGCATGAAAGGTTCCGGAATCGCTCCGCAACTGTGGAACTGTATCTTACCCAATGGGTTTTTCTTCAGATAGTAATCCTTAATTTCTCTAAACGCTCTAATATAATGAGGTTTCACCTGACGGTCGAACATCCGAAGCGAAAGAAATGCAGTCTTCTCACTAGCCAGATCTTCCGGACTCATCCGCATCCAGTCAAGGTACTCGCCACACTCGTCGATTATTGCCTTGTTGAAATCAATCTCTATATCGGTCAGGCGTGTCAGCATGGCTTCCAGGAAATCCGGAGATTCGATGAAGTCCGAAAAAATTTTCGCATAGCCGACCATGTACTTCGCCTGCTCAAAGATTCCGCCGCGACCGCCCTGTCCCATCAGCGCGAAAGGAGTCTCCTCATGAATGAATTTGCAATATTCTCGCAATGTCATGCCAGGAATTGGCGCATCTTCAAGACATGAATCATCCCACGGATCTGGCCAAGGAAACTCGTCAAGAATTTTCATTCCCTCTTCAATTGGTGCGCTGGTTGCATGAAAGAGCGGATATCCTATCATTTCGTAATAGCCACCCTGTTCGTGCGGAGTCCATTTACGAATGACCCCCCATTCATCTACATTGATGTCCACATCCGGTGGTGGAATTCCCATATCGAATGGAATCTCATCGAATGCAATTTCTCGAAAACCCGGCGAGCCGCCTGGTGTCCCTATCGAAATTCGCATGAAATCGACTTCCAATTCATATGCTAGGTCGAGTTCAAAACTAACGTCAGTTGTCCAAGTGGTTGAACCGGTCCGGTAATCTTTCGGATCGGCCTTATAGTCCATTCCGATCCCCTTACGCAGATTCTGGTATCCTTCAATCGTACCCCACAACCCGACCGGAACCAAATCAGGTTCACGTAGATGCAAGGCATCAATCACCCGTTTCCTTTGCGGGGGGATTGCCTTACCGATAATTTCAGCCATGGAAGATCACCTCCTTCGTTTCAAATCTATGTTCCGACTTACACTAGGCTCCCGGACCAAATCTTGCAGCAGCATCAGTCACAATTCCGGGGAACCCCTGCGCAGCTAGACGCTTCGCCGCAGTTGCACGATTTTCGGTTGCCAATTTTGTCATCGGTCCGGAAGAAATTGCGTTAGTCGGACAAATTTCTTCACAGGCACGCGGCATATCCAGCGGTCTTTCTCTACCTGGTGTCTGACAGAAATTGCACTTTTCCATTTTGCCAGCGGTCGCACTCAATTGAGGGGCATTGAATGGGCAGGCAAACGTACAGAACCCACATCCGATACAGGTATTCTGGTCAACTGTCACTATGCCATTTTCAGCACTTTTTGAAATAGCACCGACCGGACAAGCGTTTTGGCACGGGGCATCGCCACAATGCATGCATGCCATCGAAACGTTCATCGCCGTGACGTTTGGAAACACTCCTGATTCGATTTTAACGACTTCCCGCCAGCGCGGACCAACGTCAATTTCGTTCCATGACTTGCACGCTATCTCACAAGCGTGACACTTCACACATCTGTTGTGATCAAAATAAAATCCGTGTTGCATTCTGATATCCTCCCGTTCTACGCCGCTCGAATACGAACTTTGCACTCGTTGTAGCAGTTCGCCCCGGTTATCGGGTTAGTATGAGTGTCCATCAGATTGTTTGAATGGGCTCCATGACCTTTGGCTGTCGACCCCATCGCCCAATGCCCGAATCCGTGACCATGACGAACACTGACACAGCCTGGCACCAGTCCCTCAACGACTTTCGCTTTGATTTCAATCTTGTCTTTCGGTGACTCGAGTATTACCAAAGTGTCATTCTGGATTCCATAAAGTGCAGCATCCTTGCTGTTGATCTCCACCCAATTTTCTCCACAAACTTCCATCAGATACGGATTGTTCTGAGTTACGATATTACAATGCATACTCAGCTTTGAATGGGTCAGCTGCAATGGAAACTCATCATCCGGAATTACAGTACGCTCCGTGTACTCGGGGTATCCATTGAATCCGGCATCCTCGTAAGCACTGGAGTGAATCTCAATTTTTCCAGATGGGGTCGGAAGCCCCTCCGGAACTCGGTTGTAACGAATTTCTCCAGCCCAAAATCCCTTGCTTTTCAATTCATCCAGGGACATCGGTACTGTCGACATCATGACTTCGCCCCAGTCTTCCCAGATTTCGTATGGAAAATACTCACCCCAGCCCATCTTTCCGGCAATTCCTTTGACGATATCGTATGGTGCCTTAGATTCTCCGACAGGCGTGACGACCGGCTGACACAAGACGACTTGTGGACCCAGCCACATACCTTGACGAATTTCGGCCTGTTCGTAGAATGATGTTTCAGGCAGGACAATATCACATTCCAGCGCGGTTTCACTCATATACAGTTCGCACGCAACTGCGAGCTCAAGATGCTTGAACATTTCAAGAACTCGGTCGCGGTTCGGATCGCTCATCACCGGGTTGGTTGCATGAACAAACAAACCTTTCACTGGGTACGGACTACCATCGATTACGGCATCGGGTAACTTAGAATTGGGAAGGTCCGGAGCCAGAGGATATCCCATTTCCGCATGCAACGGACCTTTGGAAGGTGCGGTCTTAGCTTCATCCGGTATGACCACCGGCAATCCCAAAGGCGCCCAATCCTTAAGGTGCAGATTCCCTGGTTTGTCGACTTCGCCACAAATAGCGTTCAAGGCATAACATGCCCTTCCAGCATCCGCTCCGTTTGTGTAGTAACCTGAACCTTTAAAGATTGCCGACATAGCCGGTTTAGTAGTCGCAAACTCTCTCGCCAAGCGTTCGATGGTCTCCTTGCTGATTCCACAGATCGGTTCCGCCCATTCTGCAGTATATCCCTTGCTTTGAAGGTGATCCCGAAATCCATCGAATCCGTTGCAGTAATTGCTGGTGAAATCCTGATCATACAGTCGATTACTGATAATGCTGTGACACATTGCCAGAGCCAGCGCACCGTCTGTCCCAGGATTGACCGGAATCCACTCATCGGCTTTTTGAGCAGTTTCGGTAAAATTCGGATCAACCACCACCAGTTTGCAACCATTCTTCTTGGCATCGATCAACGCCCGGCTCTCCCACAGCCCTTGATTGGCACCTAGATTGTTCATACCCCAGAGCATGACATATTTCGAATTGGCGAAGTCGTGCATTGGAAATACATGTCCGAACAATGTCAGACATGCTGATCTTCGATCCTGCTCGCATCCTGATGTATGCGCATACAGATTCGGTGACCCATACAATTCGCCCAACAGATGCCGGTAGAACTGGGTGTTGGGGTCATGATGGCAAGTTAATGCAACCGCTTCCGGACCATATTGGTCAGCGATAGAGCGAAGCTTATCTGCAATATAGGAATAAGCTTCATCCCAGGAGATTCGCTGGAATTTTCCGGGTTCTCCCTTCGGGTTGGTCCGAAGCATTGGATACTTCAGACGATCGGGGTCTCGGGTCACATACCAGCTGGCCATACCCTTGGCGCATCTCGAGCCGATGTTGTTCGGTGATTCGGGATTACCTTTATGATAGACAATTTTCCCTTCACGCACAAACACCTCGGTCGGACATTGCCAAGGACAGGTGTAACAGAAGCTTTTGATTACTTCCGCGCCTTTTATCGCAGCAAGGCGTGAGCCCAAGTCACTCATAGTACTCATAAAATGCTATCTCTCCTCTCGCACTCGTGACTGTCAAGCTCAATCTATTCGATTGAAATTGTTCTGCTGTTGTTTTGAAATTTTATAAATTCTACTGTATGTTATTCAACAAAGTAAAATGAATATATCACAAATATATTGTACGGTCAGTCTGCTGGCAAAAAAACGTCCCTTACCGGCCGACACACTGAATGAGCATGTCAACCTTTCACATTTCTACAGCACATCTGACTGGAGCGATCCAAACACTTCACCACATTCGCGCAGTTTCGGTACCTATTCTGACTGACGAATTTCGACAAGAACTTCTTGAAGAGACACAAATCTATCCGCTTCGCTACATCAACAATTCAATGGGAAGCGGCAAGAATGAAGTGAAACAAGAGATGTACTTACAAAATCAACTGCGCATGAACGGTGCTTTGGGCGAGCTCGTAAGTAATTTCCAGATACTGTTCAACGACAGTATCTCAGGGTTGGAATTTTTTGACGCAGAAGTAGTCTTCAATGACTGGATCATACAAAAATATGTGCCCGGCTTCATTGGCATCACACCCCATCGCGACCGAACTGATTATCGGCACATGATCTGTTTGTTTGTACTCTCAGGGTACGGACGATTTCACATCAGTAAAGACAGAGTGAAAAGCGACTCTATGGAAATTGTGAATTTACCCGGCGACGTAATTCTAATGCCAGGTCCGGGATTTAAGGGAATGCATCACAGACCTTTCCACTATCTCGAAGATATCACGACGGATCGTTGGGTATTTGGTTTGCGTCATGACGAAACGAAACTGAACCACGATCGTGACATTTCTGACTAGCTGAGACTTGATCGCAAATCTGTGATCAGGTCATCGGCATCCTCAAGTCCTATTGATAATCTAATCAGGCCATCAGTTATTCCGGCTCGTTCTCGGTCCTCCGGTTTGATTCTCGCGTGCGTCGTTGATGCTGAGTGACTAACTATGCTTTTGGCATCACCCAGATTTCCTGAAATCGAGAAGACCTGCAAGGAATCGATTACATTCCAAGCGGCAGGTTGGCCACCCGCGACCTCAAAAGACAGGATTGCGCCGAAGTCACTTTGTTGTTTTTTTGCAAGCTCATAACCGGGATGACTCCTGAGTCCCGGATAGTGTACCCGCGTTACATTTGGATGATCATTCAGCCAGTGTGCGATTTTCGACGCATTGGTACAAGACTCGGACATTCTAATTGCAAGAGTTTCCAGTCCCTTGAGAAATATCCAAGCGTTAAACGGGCTCATACATGGTCCGGCGGTACGTAAAAATCCAACAATCCCGTCTGCAATACCGGGATTATTGGTGACTACGGCACCCCCGACACCTCTACCCTGACCATCGATAAATTTGGTGGCGGAGTGCACGACGACATCGGCACCCAGTTCCAATGGTCGTTGCAGTACCGGAGTGCATGCGGCATTGTCGACCACCAGAATACAGTCATCCTTTTCGCGTGAGACAATTGCCAATTCGGCTATATCGACAATTTCACAAAGTGGATTTGAGGGGGACTCCACGAATATCAACTTGGTGTTTTCGCGCAACTTCCCTCGCCAATCTCGAACATCGGCCGGTGAGATGAATGTCGTTTCGATATCAAACCTGCTGAGAATATTGCAAAAAAGATTTGTCGTTGAGCCAAACAAGCCGCGCCCAGCAAGAATGTGATCACCCGCTTTCAGAACAGTCATACATACCGCGAGGATGGCAGCCATTCCAGATGCGGTTCCGCTACAAAATTCGGCATTCTCCAATATCGCCAATCGATTCTCAAACGCACGAGTGGTTGGATTGGTGAATCTGGAGTAGATGTTACCCGGTTCAGTCTCGGCAAACCGACTGGCGGCTTGAGCTGAGTTCTGGAATACAAAACTTGATGTCGCGAAGATCGGATCGTTATGCTCGTTCTCTTCGGTTCTGGACTGACCTGCCCTGACTGCTTTTGTTTTAAACCCTTTACCGTCCATTGCAATTACCTCGTTTGGCGCCTGAAAGGGAACCGAAGGGATAGCAAGAAGTATCGCTTTAGCCCTGAACTTATACGCGCCGGCAAGCTGATCATCAAATCAACGCGATGAACCTTTAGAGTCCTGCTGACTGAGCATGACTCAAAATCAACGATTCGGTGCGACATTCATTTAATTTTTTCGCACCAACTCGCTTCGGTCCAGGTTCCTTAGACCGCACATACAGCTACTGCTGAGTAAGAGGTATTTTACCTAACCTAACAAAGCCAGAACCAAATAAATTTGATGCAATCAGGGGGAGTCCAAATATTTTGCATTTTGCACAGCTTTTCATCATTATTCCGTCGGAATAACAATGAAAAAACCAGCATGCAACTACTCATCCGTTCTGATTCAAAGACGAGTATTTGGAATTGTTGATAGATGTGATTCCTGTTCCAAGTTCGACTGGTCGAGCATCTCCATCACACTAAGGTTCAGGCGGATTTGTACACGAACTTCAGAGGGGTTCGCATTTCATAGCGAGTTGTATTTACCTGTTTTTACCAAGTCCGGAATAGCTTCACCCTTCTAGCCGACTTTCATCAGGGTCGAAGCAAAAAAGGATTCTTTGCAGATGTCAGTCCCGTGCCGTTTGCAAACTGCAAAACTTCCGCCTTTGGTTAACTCACAATCGCCCGCACGCAATCAACCTTCATTCAGCTTGCGCTTCAGGTCCGCAATCAACTCAACAGAAATCCCGGTGTAATTCACAACGTCCTTGTCATCGACATCGGCACGAATCATGTTCCCGGCAATCTCCGATTGTTTGTTGGCTTCACCTTCACGGAATCCTTCCTGGAAGGCTTTCCGGAAAGCTTCCTGAAAACCTCTGTCCCGCTGTGCCTGTTCCAATGTCATCAGAGTTGCCACAATCCTGTCCTACTCGTTAGGAATTTGTCTGTTATATCAAGGCAGGAATAACTTCACACTTCTAACTGACTTTTATCAGGACTCGAAGCGAAATAGGATTCTTTGCAGACTTCAGCACCGTACCGTTTGCATATTGCAAAACATTCACCTTCTGTCAGCGCACAATTGCCCGCACGCAATCAGCCTCCATTCAGCCTGCTCTTGAGGTCCGCAACCGACTCAACGGAAATCCCGGTGTAATTCACAACATCCTGATCATCGACACCCGCACGAATCATGTTCCCGGCAATCTCGGACTGTTTTTTGGCTTCGCCTTCCTCCAAGCCTTTTTCCAAACCTTCCTCTAGGCCTTTTTCCAAGCCTTCCTCTAGGCCTTTTTCCAAGCCTTCCTCTAGGCCTTTTTCCAAGCCTTCCTCTAGGCCTTTTTCCAAGCCTTCCTGCAAGCCCTCCTGCCGACCTCTGTCCCGCTGTGCCTGTTCCAGTGTCATCAGTGTTGCCATAATCCTGTCCTCCTCGCTAGGAATCACCCGTGCTTCGATTTCAATGAACCGCTCCCAATTATATGCGGATTTCATCGACATGATGTATTCCATCACCGGGCCCATCACATTGATGCGCGAAATACGCCCGTGTCCCGGATCAATACCCATCACATGCTCGACATCGGATTCTTTCAAAATCCAAATTCGCGCCAATATGTAAATTAACGGCTCTATCCGCAGTCCACGTACATCCTGCTGAACCGATTGGTCGCGCAAGTTCAACAATCGACATTTGAACCGGATCCGCAATGCATAATCATTGATCATCTGCGCCACCGCGTCCGGAGTACCTAAGCCCGTGTCGTCATGTTCCAACGGGTGCGTGAAGTTCAGTTTCCTGCCATGATACAGCACCGCCGGAAACAACCATTCGTCGGGGTATTGTTCACGCACTCGCAAAATGTATTCATACATCTGCTTGACCGTGTTCCTGTCATGACCGCTCTTGTGCTCCAGTACCACAAGTAATTTTTTCCGACGGCCTCCATTCATTTTCCTTCCTCGCACCGAGATGAGTAAATCGACGGTTCGCTGCTGTCCGCGCCGGGTCCAAGAGACCGGATTCTCAATACGCATCGTCGTAGGGTCGAACCACCGGTACTCCTTCTCGGAGAGAAGCAATTCAAGGAATTCCCGGGCATGTTCCAATTTGCTGAGCACATATCGAACCACAGCGTCATGGGGCTTTGTTCTGTTTGTTTCACTGCTGTGTTCCGGTACGGACATGAACGTCTCTCCTTCTGTCATCGTTGCCACTCGGGCACACCCTGCTACGCAGGTCGACGAGTGGTAAAACGACGATTATGTTGTAAGTGCAGTCGATTGCGTTGCAAAAACTCAAATTCCAATCGAATGAATTTTTTCAGATGCTTCGCTTGACAGTTATCGACTCCGATTCGCCCAAGCATCTCAGTTACTGACAACAGCTTGACCCTACCTGTCTGAAAGGACAAGAGTGAATATGCCAGAATCGTTATGAATACAACAGTTTGTCGCATGGCTGATTGTTCCAAAAAGTCGAGTGAACCACTGTTGCTGCAACGCTGCAATTCAATTACTTTCCCGTCCTGTAAAGGGTGAGCGAGTATCTTTGGATAACCTATTATTTTGGTATCGCGTCCATGCTTCCACCCCCAACGAAATCCAGAGCAACCTCTTCAAATTGAAATTGTCTGATTAGAGTTTTAGACTCAACATGTCGAACTATTTTAATTCTGCTCGCAACTGAAAAATTTAATATTTCTTTATTTTTCATTAAGTTATGTAGTAGGAATTCATGCTAATAACAATTTATTGGCCCTAAATTGTTTATGTAAAGCATCCAATGATGTCTTTGAAACCAGAATGAGGAATGGGTTTAATGAAAGTAATGACAGTCTGTAGCACAAAAGGCGGGGTTGGGAAAACAAGCCTTTGTGCGAATTTAGGTGGACTTGTTGCTGAAAATGGTCGGAAAGTTTTGCTGATCGATACTGATCCTCAACCTTCTTTGAGTACATATTTCCCCCTAACCGTTCAATCCGATTTCGGCGTAACCCGAATTTTTTCTCACGTTGACATCAAAAACTCCATCAGCAAAACTTCCGTTTGCCGGCTTGATATTGTGATATCTGATGACCCGGATAATAAGTGTGACACGGAAATTAAAAATCTTCCGGATGGACGAAACCGAATGCGTAGCGTCCTGCTCGAACTGAACACCTACGATCTTGTGATTATCGACACACAAGGTGCATCAAGTGCTGTCTTGGATGCGGCGATTCTGTCGAGCGACTTGCTTCTTTCACCGATCGTGCCCGACATGCTTTCCGCACGGGAGTTTTTTCGCGGCATCATCCCTATCCTTGAACGCCTTAGAAAATCGTATGGCGCAATCAATTTGCCGCATTCAATGCATGCACTTATCTATCGGACGCGGCCAACTATAGACGCGAGACAGCTGGCTCGTCAGATTCGTTATCTGATCGAAGAACTACCTGAGGTCAATCTGCTTGAAACCAGTATTCCCGATAGGACTGTATATCGTGAAGCCGCATCTGCACAAGTTCCGGTTCATCGTTTCGAAAAGAAGAGAAAGTCGGGGCTGAGTGCGAACGAAAGTATGATTGCGCTCGCCGCAGAACTATTACCTGGTTTGTTCTGTGGAACCTGAGAAAACCAAGTAATTTTTTGCGCCTTGGCATCATGTACAGTCGACCATCAAGTGAGCAAATAGCAGAAAGGTTGCGTCCACAACCGCTGTCGAATTACGAAAAAGAATCCGACTTCGTCTCTCATCTCACTACAAAAACCTTTCTGAATATCCCAATTTCAAACTTGGAGACCTATGACAAGAACCCGAGAAGAATGCAGAATCCGAATTTCAACCAGATCAAGGACTCAATTTTTAAGGACGGAATAAATCAACCTCTTGTCGTTACACAGCGGCCTGGATCGAAAAATTTCATAATCTACAAAGGAGGGAATACGCGCCTTAAGGCCTTGCAGGAACTATACAGTGAAACCGGCGATCGAAAATTCAGATTTGTCGATTGCTTATTTCATCCTTGGACTGGATTTGAATCTGATGCTATTGTCGGACATCTGCAGGAAAATCAAATGCGAAAGTCCCTATGCTTCATCGACCGCGCATTCGGAACGAAACTCGCAATTGAACATCTGAAACAGGAGTTTGAGAATAAAGAATTGTCGTTAAGAGACATTCGAGAAATGCTCGCGCGAAAAGGATACAACACGACTATCAGCTCAATTTCCACAATGTTATATGCGTCTGACAACCTTGAATCCAGACTGCCGAGGGAAATCTGCGTAACCATTGGCCGTCCGCAAGTCCAAAAATTACGCTCTCTGGAAAAAGCGTTTCAAAATGTCTGTAACGAATTTAAAGTTTCGAAACAAATCGCAGCGGCTCTCTTCACACAAACACTCGAAGATTACGAAGGACCCAAGTGGTCGCACTCCTCATTCCGTCGGTCTCTGGAATCGGCCCTGTCTGCTGACCAGTCACTTTCCATTCAGGACATTGCCCTTCGAATAGATGGATATCTGCATGTAACCAAATCCCCACTTAAACACCTACCCGAGGCAATCAACACAGAATTCGCTAAATTCAACCAGATTGAATGGATAGATGAATGCACTATCTTTGATCAAGAAACGAATGTTTACACTGTAAACAGCGAGAATAAATCAAGAATACCGCACGAAAATGGTGCAAAAAATGATTTTAACAGTATTGATCAAGAACTTCCGACTGACGACCCCAATAGCGTACCGCCAATATTTTCGTTCATATCAACAAGTGAAAAACAAAAATCTGATCTTGAACTTGATCTGGAAAGACTGAGACGGAAATGCTACCAGATAGCGGTGAAGCTGGCAAAGCGATACGAGTTTCACGAAAACAGAGAGACGGAGAATACGATAGTATCAAACACCGGAAACTGGGGGATCGGTTTTCTGATAACGGACTACCCCGCAGCCGCTTCGGGTACCAACCTCAATCGAATCGGAATACGTGATGCGCTTTGGTGGTTCTTGGTTGAAATTTGTGACTTACAGTGGGCGACTGAACGCGCCCGCCCAATAGTTGCCAAGCTAGTCGGAAATTCCAAACTCCTTCAATTCGTGAAATCCGGTAACTCAAAATCGCTGTCTTTGTATGCCAAGGGAGTCATGAGATTCACTTATCCAAATTTGAGCCTTCACTGCTTCTGCTTGCGTCAATTGGATGATGTTACCTGGAACGAAGTCAATCACCTTAGTTCCCTTTATCGTACTCTGCATCATCTATCAAGAAAAAACGGTATCCAATTATTTCAACAACCAAAACAAGGAGCAATGCGAAATGACGATAAAAAAAGAAACTGAACTGATGCACTCGATAATCATTTACTGCTTGAGATGTCAGGAGGAAGGAGATTTCCATGCACTGAAAGAGATGGGTTTTGGGCCTCGCGAAATGCGAGCTCTCAATTCTCTATCGTCTGGTGATCAAATTCGTCTTGCATCCACAAAATCACACTTCATGAAAATCGTTCTGAATCAGGAGGTCTATTGGAGAATGATTGACTATGTCGACCAAGAAAACCACAAAGAAGCAGTGATTAATCAATTAATTGCATTCGACGCCCCATTACCTCTCATGCATGCCCTGACAGGGATGGGAAGCAAACAATACGCGATTAAGCGACGCCAGGCCGGTTTACTTGGTTCACCAGTCGGAAGACCTCCGATCCCATCAGAAAGCACTACCCAAATCGTCTGGCAACAATTGACAGATATTGCTGAGAGTTCTGATTCGTTCGGACCAAAACAGTTTTTAGATTTGTATGAGTCGCTGGAAAAGCAAATACCGCTACGCGTCATTTGGAATCTCTTTCATCGTTGGGAAGACGAGGGTGCGTTGAAAGTTAACCGAGGTCCGAATGCCTGAAAGTAATCGTTGGCATCTTGCAGAGTTCACCTAACATTATTTTGTCCTAGACATGATTGCGGTCATTCAATGGCTTAGAAATAACCATTTTCGAAACTACTAACCACATACGCCAAATCCTAAAGAGGACAATCATGAATCAATCCCTTGACAACAATCAGGAATTTTGCAGAATTCATCATGCAATTGAAATGTTTAGACAGAGTGACCGCTCAGCCTCTGGGATGGTGTTCACCGACAACTGGTACGATTCCCATCCGCGCCTTCTTATATTCGACCCGGTATTGAACCCTTACGACAAGCTGGTGTGGATATCAATCAGGTCGTTCTGTTCACCGGACATGTCAATGGTAACTTTTCCAAGTTATGATCAGATTCAATCGTCTCTTCACATTTCAAGAGGAGCAGTTGCCAGCTCCATCACAAAACTAAGAGCCACACGCTGGTTGACTTTAGTCTGTCGAGAAAAACTCCGCAATGAATCGGGCCAAATTTCCAAAGATGGAAATATTTACCTGATCCACGGCGAGCCGTTGGGGTTCAGTGATACCTTTAAATTCGATTCAAACTACATGCAGTTTCTTCAGGAATGCCGGAATCATCGAAATTCAGATGTCAGAAAGATCTCAGAAATCATTATCAACTCTATTCGCGATGGCTTAGAACACAACGATAAATTTTTTGTAGATGACCATCCGTTTGATCGACGTTCAGATGCTTGGGCATCAAGACTCGACGATAAAATTGTTCTGTCGACCGCAGTTCACCCGATAGGCCACGGTCCGCGTGAACCCGCAGTTCATTCAGTAGACCACGGTCCGCGTGAACCCGCAGTTCATTCAGTAGACCACGGTCCGCGTGAACCCGTAGTTCACGCGGTAGACCACGGAAAAGAAAGAGTACATAGTAGTAATAGTAGTATTAATTCAAATAGATACAACAATAGCTACAACATTGAAGAGAGAGTAAACAAACAATCTCCCAGTTCACAGGGTGAAAAATCCAGTTCGAGTGAACTGGTATACCCTAGTTCACTCAGTAACAATCAGAAACACTTGATAGAGTTACATCTTCAACGATTGCCGAAGTCTTTACCCTCACCTCCTTACCCTTGGAGTAACTGGAGACAACTGCTACTTGACGAACTGGCAGGCAGAATCGAAATCGGTACCAATAGTAATTGCGATTCCGTTTGGAACCCGGTGTCGCTTATGTCCGCCTACTGTCAACGACTTTTATCGAAAGGAATGGGACTCAAATCCGATGGTCAATTCCAAATAGAGCATGCAGAGGCGGTTATAACAAAACGGCAGGATCGAGCAGAAAAAGATCGAGCTGTTAACGACGCACGTAAACGATACCAGCAGAAAATCGATCGCCACATAAAAACTTCGCGCCGGACTTCCGAATAGTGCGAATTCGCTCGTAGATTTCTCTTCGTATGACTGATTGAGTACCGCTTCAATGAGTCCTGTGCAACTCGGTGCTCGTTCGATATCAATTAATTTGGCTGGTTGAATTTCTCTTTTCAGTCAGGACTCCGCATTTGTCCTGCTAACTTGTTCCCATTTTTAACGACAAATTGGAACAATGGCTGACAACGAAAATAACAATCTGTATTTCCGAATTACCAATCAATTTATTGAAGCACTAAAAAACGGCGCACCCCCGTGGAAACAGCCCTGGTCAGATACCGACCAAATTTGTGATAGACCTGTCAACGCCGTAACTGAGAGAAAGTATTCCGGCATCAATGTGACCATTCTGTGGTCTTCGGCTGTTTTTCATGGTTTCACACGCGACCGATGGTTAACTTTCAAACAGGTAAGCACTGCGGGAGGGAGAGTCGAGCGAGGACAAAAAGGAACAGCTGCTGTCTTGTATCGAGATATTCAGGTGCCTCAAAGGGGCTCCGATGGTACCCAATTAGTCGACGAAAATGGTATTCCTCAAACGAACACCATAAAACTTATCCGAGGCTATACGCTGTTTAATGTCGAACAATGTATCGGGTTGCCCGATTCGGTTATTAAAGGTCCCCCAATCCACGATCGGAAACCAGTTTGGAAATTGCACAAAGAAGCCGAGGAATTAATAAACTCAAACGCAGTAGACATTCGCTATACCAATGACTCGGCCTCATACACACCTAAAGGCGATTTCATAAGCATGCCTCCAAAATGTGCGTTTAACAATGAGTCCGATTACTACAGTACTCTTATGCATGAACTCACTCATTGGACAGGCCATTCCACCAGACTCAATCGTCCGGGCATAACTACTGGTGGCGGAATCGGCACCACGGAATACGCGTTTGAGGAGATGATAGCCGAAATCGGGTCAGCCTTCCTATGTGCTGAGTTTCAAATTGCAAGAGATCCGAATCATGATTCATATATTTTGTCGTGGATAGAGGTTCTGGAGAATGATCCGAAAGCAATATTCAACTCCAGCGCTCAGGCATGGAAAGCTAGAAATTTCCTATTGGGAGAAGATTCTGCTCAATCAAATTTCCGCAGTCTCGATGCCATGAATCGATAGAGATACGCCTCTTGAATTTCCGATGTGAGGTTGGGTTTCAGAACTGGTTTGGTTTTAGAAGACGAGATCACTCGAATCACCCTTTTCGTTTTCTCACAGGCAAATCTGGATCTCGGGTAGTCGAACAAAGCGTTCACAGGAAAATTCATAACTCTCAAATTTGGAATAACTGTTTGATCACGACGAAAGTTCGTGAAAATTTATGATTATGAAACCAACGAACCAAACACTAAATCAATACACCATCATAATAATGCTGGCTTGCACCGCTGTTGCCGACGCAGCAGAAAAGCGTGATTCGAGTCGCTATACCCTTTATTCGTACACCGCAGAAGGTCACGAAGAAGATCTCCTATCCACGATTGTTGAGACTACCTTCCCAGCACAGATCGCCACCGTAGGCTCTGCAATTGACTATCTCCTGTTGCGTTCAGGGTATCGTCACATACCCACCGCAACTGTTGAACATGCGCTTCAGCTAACTTTACCGCAGGTGCATAGAAGTATCGGTCCTGTAGACACTCGCACAGCTCTTCGAACACTGATCGGCAGTTCCTGGGAATTATTTGAAGACGAAAAGACAAGAATCATATGGTTTCAGTTCGCCGGTTCGTCACCTGACCTGGAAGAAATAAGCGAAGAATCACCTCGAAGCTTGATTCCGGATATACCTATTTCCGATCAATTTTCAACCAAACCGGAAGACCGGCCGATCAAACCTGAACTTGCGGTCCGGGAATGGACATTGAATCCATCAATAACACTACGACAAAATCTTGCGGAATGGGTGCTTGACATTGACTGGGCACTTGAGTGGAATAGCGATCACGATTTTGAAATACTGCATTCGGCCGCTTATCAAGGCACGTTGCAAGAAGCGGTAGAAGCGGTTCTCGAACACTATCGTACAGCTCCATTTGGACTGACCGCAACTTTCTTCCAAGGCAACTCAGTTCTACTAATTCAACCAATCTCAGTTGGTAGTCACTGACATGATGTTTTGTCGCGGTATTCAAGAATTAGTGGTTGTGATTTTGGTACTGTCAATAATGGCAGGATGTCGGTTGCCCTTAAGTGCAGTGGAAAGTGCAAGTAAAGGTGAGAAAGAAATTCAAACCAATATCCACAACTCTCGTCAATTTCGTCAATCATCTAGTTCCGAAGAACTTACGTTTTCGACATCGCGGTCCTGGATTGGGCATCGAATTCCCATCAGTGGCAGCGACTTGCCGGAACAGATTCCAGAGGAACTTGAAAAAATTATTGAATTTACTTATGTCGAGCCGGTGTCAATCGGTGAGATAGTCAAGCTGATCAGTTCAGAAACCACTATCGGAGTAACGGTCGCATCAGACATTCAAAATAGCTCGATTTCGAATTTGAACTGGCATGGCTCCGCAATTTCCGCGTTGAATCACATAACCAACAGGTTGGGATTTTACTGGAAATTTAGTGATGGTCGCGTCGAGATTTTCCACACAAAGCCGAAAAGCTGGACTATCTTCGCACCTGCCGTTACCGCGCAATGGCAAGCATCGGTCGGGCTCTCCGGTGCAGTGCAAGGCGGTATCGGAGGTTCGACATTGCAAGCGCAAGATCAAGTGATTGTATCAATGAATACCTCAGAATTCTGGAACGAGTTGGAGTCGACCGTTGAGGGATATTTATCTGATTCCGGGAAATTTACATTGAATCGCCAGTTAGGCGAGCTGAACGTAATCGATACTCCGCTCGCCCTGAAAAGAATTGATGACTGGGTAGCCGCGAAAAATAAAGAACTGGCTACGCAGGTGCAAGTTCATGTTGATCTTTACGAAATTGAACGATCTGATAGCGCGATTGCCGGATTCGACCTGCGGGGACTCATAGGAGAAGCTCTAGGGAAAAGTGCAGCTGAAATCAAATTTGGTAGTGATGACAAAGGATCGGTGTTTGGGCTGAAAATGACACATTCATCGACTGAAGCTTTAGACCACAGTGATATTGAACTGATTATCCGCAACGCGGCGAAAGGAGCCCGAATCTCTAAACTCACTTCGACAGTGATCCGAGGTATCAACGGACTTCCAGTACCTGTTTTTTTCGGCGATGAAAGATCTTATCTGGAAAGACGCGATGTCGTCACCGATGAGGGTGTCACAACTGTACGTCTTGTTCCGGGAAAACTTCAAGATGGAATTGCGTTGAACATGGTTCCGCGCGTACTGCCTAACACTGACCGTCTGATGCTGAATATTACAGTTAGAACTACGCGGATAAAGGGAATCAGTAGATTCCCAGCGAATGCCGGACCCAAAGATCCCGTGATTCAACTTCCTGACCTGGAGTCGCGCTCAGTTCTTTTGCCGGTGTTGCTGCGATCAGGTGAAACTCTTTTCGTCGCAGGACTTGATACATCAAGAGTGACGAACCGAGATGCCAAAGGGATTCTGATGAAGGAATCAAGTTTGGAAAATCGTCGCGCAAGTCTAGTTCTGATTCTCACGCCGTATGTCATTCGTCTGCCGTATGAACTAGCGCGCAAGCGCTCAGTGAGAATTGGATGATGACTAAACGCATTCTCGCCAGTCAAGAATTCGTGATGGGTCTCACATGGTTAGCACCGGGTGTCGTAGTGCCTAATAGCAGTAAATACAAGATTTTAAAGGAGTTGCAGTCCATAAAACCCACACCATGTGGGTATGTAGAAATCAGCACACCCGCGGGTATACAAGTCGGTGCGGTAACAGAACCTGAAGATATCGGATATGAAAGTGCCGCGGCAAGACTCGCAATTTCTCAATCATCGGCTGTATTGATCGAAAAACTCTCATCGAACGAGTTTTGGTTGTGTGCTGTCGAAGATGGTGCAGTATTTCCGGCCGGAGACATTGTCGGTGACAAAGATTTGATAACCAATCGACTCGAGGAAATAAAGACCGATATTGCGGGCACAAACATTCAACTCTACGAGAAACAAGGGCACTTTAACTCTTCAAACTCACAATCTCTTGGTTTTCTTGAACTGATTTCTGAGTTGGAACCGGACAAACCTCCGGTTTGCCAGTCTGCGGAGCAAAAATTTCTGAATAGAAAACTAATTGCCGCCGCCGCTGGCACACTGATAGTGATTGGTGGTTTTATTTCGTGGTCGTTCCTGCCAGAAATTTTCATTGATGACGAAGAAGAACAGTTGATGAGAGTGCAACAACACACAAAGGCGCTAAACACAGAAAAAGAAATCATTCGCCAGGCACTGATGCAGAACGCACCCGTATTGCTTGCAACATTAACCGACATGGTCAACGAGCGTCCCCTAAGAGTAAAAGGTTGGCGCAGCCACACGTACGATTGGAAGAACAACAAGGTAATCGTAAATTGGCGACGGGAGCACGGCAATTTCGCGTCGATCACCCCCTATCTCAGCGATAAAAATTATGAACTGAATGAGTTAACAGGCGACGTAACTGAAAGTTTTGATTTCCCGGCTCAAAAATTACCGGAGGATTCCTCGCTGTCATCGCTATTGGGTAAACAGGACCAGCGATTTGAATTACTTGACATCTTGGCTGGACTACCCGGCAATTGGACCCTGGGTCCGGCGCAAACGATGGGACAACTTTATAAATATCAAAAATCGAAGTTGACCGGTTCCTGCTCAAAACTTACAGATGCAATCTACGTCGCGCGTGCGTTCATTGGACTTCCTATTCGAATCAATCGGATCAGGTATTCTCTCGGTGGCAAATTCAATTGGGAAATTGAAGGTGAACTTTATGGCAAAACGAATTAGATACATATTCGTCATAGTTTTGCTTATTCTACAGGGAAATGTGGTAGCTGGTGGGAACACTCGGATTCCCTCCGAATGCCGAAATCTCTCACACACAGTGGCATTGATTGACTGTCTGCAAAATCAACTTGAGATATTGCAGTACGCTCTGAATTACCATCAAACTGCATCAAAGATTACTGATTTACTATCTAACCATAAAACGGAAGCACCTGCCGCAGTAGAGGAAAAATCAGTGTCAGACCCAGTTATTGATCGAATTAACTGGTTCGATCAACACTTGGAAATATATGCAGTTGTCGGATCCTCAGATAACCTAACTGCTCTCGGTAGAATTGGCGACAGACACTACCGATTGCAGGAAGGTGATTCGATCCGACTTGCCAAAGTACAGAAAATCCATACTCGAGGATTGACGCTGTCGTTCGCGAATCACGAATTCTCAATTGGTCTTACCGGACGAACATTGTCTTTGACTGCGGAATATAAGCACAATGAACAATAAGCTACCTCAATTCCAACTGGTGCTGACGGGCGGACCGGGATCACTGATTCAACTTAATGAATCTGAACGAGCATTCTTGGTCGCGGTCTCCGAAGACGATCCTCCTACAACCGCTTACATATTATTCACCGCACTGGATTTTCCCGCACGTCTGAAGGCACAGTTACGAGAAAATTTGAAACGAAAAAATATCCAAGTCATTGATCAAATTGAAGTCGAACCGGCCGAATTAGAGAATATCTATGCTAAATCCGCCAACCGCCTCGGATCAAGTTCAGCAGATATCGATTACGAGAGAGGATTAGATTCGATACGCGCCCTGCTCGCTCGTGCTGTGAAGGAAAACGCATCAGATATTCACATAGTTCGAAGAAGAAGAATAGCGTCGCTAAGCTTCCGAATTGATGGGCGAATCACTCCTTTCGCTGAGTGGAGCGAACAAATGGCAGATCAAACGTGTCGATTCATCTATGAAGTCATGGGATACGACCAAGAAGTGACGTGGAATCGAAATGAGCCACAGGATGCAGTTGTCGACACAATATTGTCCAGCGGCCGTCGGGTTCGAGTGCGGGTTGGTACCATCCCCGCCTCACCCGACGGCTATGACATGGTGTTACGAATTTTGCCTGGAACCGGAGATACACTTCGTCTCGTACAACTTGGATACGAACGTGAGCAAATGCACGCAATTAAGTCTTTGATTCAGCGTCCTTCCGGTTTGGTAGTGATGGCTGGAGGTGTTGGTAGCGGCAAAAGTACATCGATTGTTGGTATGCTTCATGAAGAATTAGAGCTGCATCGCGGAAAATTGAGGATCATTACTGTTGAAGATCCTCCGGAACGGGTGATTCCCGGGGCTACTCAGGTACCGGTAGTCAGAAAACGAGATAAGACTGCCGGAGATGAATTCGCTTTTGCAATTCGAGGAGCACTTCGCTGTGATCCGGACACACTCATGGTAGGTGAGATACGTGATCTGCAGTCGGCGATTCTTACGATAAAGTTTGCCCAGTCTGGACATCGGGTCTACACCACGGTTCATGCATCAACTGCAATCGGAATTGTCAGCAGATTGACCGGACTCGGGGTCGACCCTTCGCTACTATGCACTCCCGACGTTCTCAAAGGTTTGGTTTTTCAGACACTTACCCCCACTTTGTGCAATCACTGCAAATTATCTGCGAGCGATTGGTTGAACGAACGCTCTGGCTCTCACTTGAAGAAGAAACTTTCAGTTGACCGAATAGTCGCAGTTTTGGAATCCCGAGGATTGGATTCGTATCAAGTTGCGTATCGGTCGGAGTGTGGTTGTACGAAATGCGGTGGTCGTGGAGTTTCAGGACGAACTTTATTGGCTGAATTCGCACTTCCAGACGATGACATGCTTTCACTGTTGAACAATGGCAAATTTGTCGAGGCGAAGCGATATTGGATCAAGCATCTTAATGGAAGCCCCGTAGATGAGCACGGAACTCAGCTGATTTCCAACGGTATTGCATCTCCTATTGACGTGGAGTGGCGGATCGGAACACTGAATGAAAAGTCCGACAAAGACAGTTCTGAAATTTCTCGATTAAATATTACCAGAGCCAACTATGCTTGAATCTATATTCCAATTTGTATACCGCATGAGATTTAAGTTGGCATCCTCCTCTCGAGCCCGGCTGTGGAAGCGAATCTGCTCTCTCAGCCGGGCTGGAGTTCCCATTACGACGGCAATGGACTTCCTATACGAAAGTAAGACTTCCGGTACGAGTGTAGCGCGATTCGTCCAACATCAACGCATTGCAATACGCTCATCTGGTTTTGCAGATGGCGCAATTGGCTGGGTTCCACAGGAAGAGCTAATTGTCATCGAAATAACTCAGGAAGGCCGGATAGCAGATGGATTCGAACAAGCTTACCGAATGGCAATGGTTCGCTCAAAACTCCGATCAACCCTAGTTTCAGGTCTAGCGTATCCGACAATTCTATTGCTCGTAAGCGGAGGTGCGATTTCGGTGCTTCCAGGCCATGCGCTAGACGTAATGATGCAGATCACTGACACAACGACATGGCCGCCAATATCACTAAGTGTTCTTGCTTTTTCGCAATTTATAACTGCCTGGGGTGTTCCTTTAGCCTGCGTATTGGCTATCGGTATCGCGGCTTCAATATGGGCTGCACCGCGTTGGACGGGCGAGATTCGAAAGAGAGTTGACTGGTTTCCGACGTTTGTTCTCTACCGACGTTTCACAGGGCCAGAAATACTAACCGCGTGGCTGGCCCTCATGCAAGCAGGTGTGCAACGTGTTCGTGCACTGGGGAAATTAGAAACTGGACTTCCAGAATATCTGGCTTTTCATGTACGCGCAATGCGGTCGCAACTGTATCGGGGTGAACCAGTTGAGAAAGCACTTGATACAGGATTATTTTCGGCCGAGACACTGGACGATCTGAGAATATATGAACGTACAGGTGACTTCAGCGTCAACGCGAATTTGATCGCAGAAGAAGACATCGATCGTGCCCTGGCAAAACTCGAATCACTTACAAAATCGCTTTCGTCAATCTTGCTGTTACTAATCGGTTGTATCGCAATATGGATTTACATTGGTATCGCGCAAGTCGCGTTTACATTTCAGCAATCTACATTCTAGCCATTCATCTAAGAGGAATCGAATCATGATTGAAAATTCGTCATTATTCTTAACCAGACTAAGGGCACTAGTGAAAACTGACCCCGATAAGGAGAAAGGCGCAATTACCGTAGCAGAAACCCTTATCGCACTTGGTGTTGGTGCAACAGTACTCGCGGTGGTTTTTGCAGGCATTCCTGCGCTGGTGAACGCTCGCAATTCTTCAGCTGCAGTGAGCGGACTCACCCAAATTGCTGTTGCAGTTCGAAGCACTTTTAGTGCAAGAAATGACTTCACTGGATTGACGATTGATCTGGCAAAGAACCTTTCTGGTTTTCCTCCCAACTTTATCTCGGGTACTTCTGTCAAGCATCCCTGGGGAGGTGCGATTGACGTACTTCCTGTTTCAGGTTCCGACGAATTTACCATTACTTTCGAAGATATGCCGGCTGATGGTTGCACGTCGATCGCGACGACCACTATTGATCTTGTCGAAGAAATCAGCATTGGTCAGACTACCGTAGACTTGTCAGCGACCGATGATGGGAATACAGATGTAGATGAAGGAAGAGCTGCAGATATAGCTGGTCTTTGCAACACCAATCCACCGAATGACCTCATCTGGACATTCCAAGGGTAATCAGAAAACGCCGACAGACAAGCCAAATCGCTACCATCATGCAAAATCATACCGAATCAGGTGCTATTACGATTGCAGAAACCCTGATCGTACTCGTCATTGGCATTATCAGCATCACACTGTGGGCTCAGGAACATCTGAACGATATGGAAATAGATAGCGCTAAAGCGGCTGGACGTGCAATTGCGGCGTATTCGCGCGCTGCTTCGACATGGATAGCAGAAACTCCTCCCACAACGAACGACAGTTTCGATATTACTAGCCTTCAGGACTGTGATAACGCAAATGGAGTGAGATACCTTTCATGCAATTTCAGTGCTGAGACACCTATCAAAATGGCGTTTGACTCCACTGGGAAAAGACTTAATTTTGGTGATTTGGAAATCGAAGTCAGTGTGAACAGCTTGGGCGCAACAGGTACGATCGATTTCGGCGTATTTCGTTCTGGAAAAGACCGAAATAACGACGATTTGCCAGATTCTCGACCCGACTTGGCCGCTATCGCTTTAGAAACAGCGTCTGAAGAAACCGGTGCTGGCGTGCTGGATTTTTTCGAACTGAATTTTGTAAGAAAAAATATTGACGGTGTGATTTTTAATGAAAATGACATAGCGTTCGATCAATCGGAAATTGATAATCTGGCTCGTCTGGAAGCACATATCGGGGCAAGTCTGAATCATGTTCCTTTCTTACGGCTCGATGGTACAAACGAAATGTCCGGTGAAGTTCGATTTGAAAACGGTATGAAGTTGTCTATGGACGGCAGCGGACTTTCATTCGACGGCCCCGGAAACGTGGAAGTGGCAACCACTACCGGAACTCTTGTCGTTTCATCCAAATTGGAAACTCCGGCAGTTGATTCGGACTCTGCGGAATTCGACTCCTTGACAGTTGATGAAGCCGACGGTCTCAAAGGAGTTGGATTCGATAAATTTGATCAAGCTGCGGATATAGTCCGAATTGATAGCACTATCCTGAACCTGACTTCGCGGGTTTCTACCAACGAATCAACTATATCGAACCATGCAACACAACTTACAAACCTGGACAACGCAGTAACTGGCAATCAGACTAATATTGAAACCAATCGGGTGAATATTTCTCTTAACAGCGGAACCATTAATGACAACTCACGAAGAATAAGATCTCTTGAAGATGAAGACTCGTCGCCATATCCCCTTTGTTCACCATCGGGGCAAGAAAAAATTTCAGAAATGCGCGCAGCCGGATATAGCTTCTACTACGATTGGCGAACTTCAAGCGGAAACTGTAGTGTAGGAGCTAACTGCACGGGGGTGGACCGTTGCGGAGATTCGGTTCACGGGACAATTAGAAGGTCTAATGCGTGGGGAAATAATCCGGTTTCATACAAAGCACGTAATTCATCGGATTTGCAGTGCACTTCGTATAGCATGAATTTTTATGGTGGTTGCGATTGCGTTTTGCCGAATACAGGCAGTTGCGATGGATCTTTTTGAAAATTTATCGCGCCATCCGATCAAATCATACCAATCTGAAGCACTCATAATTCACCATAATGCATCAATTGGTTCAGATTACTTCGAGCTGTTTGTTTCTTGCATTCATTTCTTGTGCAGCCATAATCGATCACAAAACAAACCGTCTACCAGACTTTCTGACCTTACCCGCTATCTTGCTCGGCTACCTATTTAATATCAACTCGAACTTTGTTCCATTGTATGAGTCGGCTCTAGGTTCGCTCGTCGGGTACGCAATGATCCGTTTACTTCATGGATTTCAGATGTCTCGACATGGCTTCGCAGGCATTGGTTTAGGCGATGCGAAATACTTGGCCGCCTTAGCCGCATGGTTCGGTTGGCGATCTATTCCCCTTTTCTTAGCAGGTGGCGCACTGATCACACTGGTAATTTATCCTATCCGAACCAACAAACCGTTCGGGGTTGGACTTGGAATTATTGCAATTAGCCTGTTTATCTTGCACTATTCATAAACTCGATATCGGTGCAACTATGTATTGAATTATTCTGTTGGTACCGTCAGAAACAGAAAGCAATTCCATAAAATTTCGAACGATAAGAATTCGTGAAAGTGAAAACCAAGTTATTCGTTTTTCAGGCAAGCTCAAATTGAGATCATTCCGGTGCCATGAGTGAATTTTCCGCAACGAATGACGAGGTATTGGACTCCAATTCTGAATCGCCGCAATCGAAGACAGGCGGGTCATCTAAAAATATGGTTAGGCGATCGGCTGCAATTTTGATTTCAATAGTCGTAGTATCGGCGGTGACCGCACTTAGTTACAGGCTATTTTCTGCAAATCCAGATTCAATGCAGCCATCAATATCAGTCAAGGAGGTTGTTGATGCCAATTCCTCCACTAGTGATCTCCAAATGTCTCCTGATACACTACAACCAAATTTGCCGGATGAACCTGTCAACACACAATCAAATCAGTCCTCTCAGCCTGAGTTATCAGTCGACCCCCAGTTAATGGAACTTCTTACTGAAATTCCGTACGAGCAAAGACAAACCAGGGATGCGCTTGTGTACTTCGACAATCGCATGGAAACATTAATCGAGCTTCAGCCAACTCTCCAATCCTTGATATCAAATCAAGAGGATAACACAGTTTCTATGGAAAATAGAATGTTGGCAGTCGAGTCCGCATTGCAGGAGATTCGAAACGTGCTTGATAGGGACGACGCTGACGGTGTGGAAGTGACCGAATCCCTACCCCCATTTCGCCTAATCGCTATCGATCGTTGGGAAAATCAGTGGAATGCGGTCATTGAGTTAGACGGTCGAATAACAATGATTCAACCACAGGAAATTCGCGCTGGTTGGAAACTACTGAAAATCATTCCATTGAGTGCGTCCGCAGTTTTTCGTTCTAAGTCAGGAGAGCAAACTATCCTCAAAATTGATTGATTCGCTGTGTTAAAAATGCAATTAGACTACTTGAAAATTAAGCTTGTAATTATGATCCTCATCCTTGCGGGCGCGCTTTGCATGGTCGCGCTGGCGCAACAGAAAAACCAATTTTCCGAAAATATTGAGATGACAATGACGGATACAGAACTACAAACGTCTATAGACTGGAGCCTGACGGTCGATGAAATTCAGACTCTAAACAGATTGAAGCGAGTCAACAAAGGAATGCTTTCGAACGATATCACACCCATGGAATGGCTTGGTATATTTGCAGAATCCGATGAACAGCGAAACCATTACGCCGCTCTATTCGCCAAACGTCAACTTGAAGTAATGAATGCGATAACAAAATTTGAATACGCATATGCTGCAGCCATTAAACAACAGATTATGCAAAAAGACTCGTCCGACAAGCGATTGTTGCTTGTGACTCCATATAAGTGTATAGACGAAAATTGCAAGTCCAATTTAACTCGTGCACTGGGTCATGCCCTAAGAGGTGGACAACTGGATATTTTGATACGTGATACTCTCTCGCGTGCTCAATTGAATCACTGGATTACAGCCAACAAAATTCCACCAGATAAAATTCGCTCGCGAACAATTAAAGTACAAAGTGCCCGACATCGTTACCAACATTTGTCTTTCGGAGTCTTTGAACTTGATTAGTGAACTTTATATTGTCATCCTCGGTTATGTCGGTCAGACTTGCTGCAATAAATTCCAACCAACCGGGTTATGGATTAAATTTCTGTAATCGAATGCATCTTATCTATAAATCGGAGTATGTTCAAATGTGGTCGCATGCTTGCTATTTTGATTTACGTCTGCTTTCTTTTGGGGAGTTGTTTCAAGAATCCGAATTCAGAACCTACAGTAATTCGAGACTCGACTCAATATTCCGAAAATAAACTGGCAAAGATAGATTCATCAATTGTCCGGCAAACCAATTCAAATGAAAAACAGGTGCTGATTCGCGTAGCGAGATATTTGGAAGAATTGAACGCTTTGATTGATGAAGCAGAGTTTCACGCGCAAGCCGACTCGCGTATTCGCTTTGACTATCGTCAGTTGCGAATGGATCTGTCCGCGGTAACACAAGGAATTCGCACACATATCCAGTTACCAAATTTTCTACCACGATCGATTGAGCCAATACCCGGGGATTATGGAAGATAGTACATGGAGAACTTTTCGGCCTATTCGGCGGATAGCCTGGCTATCCTTAGAGCAATCATTGTGGGCACAGTTGCCTCCACTTCAATCGCTTGGTGGATTTGGGTTGTCCATTCAACTCTCGGGCAACTGCGAAACAATCAGATCAGTTTTGTCGAACTGGTATTCGAGTGCTTCAGGGCTCTTGTGACAATTTTGACAATTCTTTCTGTAATTGCATTCATTTAAGATGAACAAAATTATCAAATTCTGCAAAATTCAGGTGTTGAAATTCAGCACAGTACTGATGATTTGGATCGTGGGCATGGTCACTATGAATTGGTGTCCAGCGATCGCAGCGTTGCCTCCCCCGCCAAATGTCGGATCGCAAAGTTTCAATGCGAATGATCCAATCGGCTATTTAATTGGCAGCATTCGTTTCGTAATTTTTCTTGGATTGACCATCGTTGTAGTTTTTGCATTGATAGGATTTTCTAGCGGTTTGATTGCAGAGGTGAATGAAGCGAGAAAAAAGGGCGAGTGGGGGAGATTTTCAGTTTATTTTGCTGCGGGTCTGTTGGTAATTCTTGTGGTAATTTTCGGCGCGTGGTGGGGATCTGAAAGATTAAGCACGATGCTGACCATATAACCATGCTCACACCATGTTCACAACTGGATTACGAAACGCGGTTGTATAAAGGGTGTGGTGCCAGCGAATTGTTTTCAATAGCACTGACGGCTGGCGGTCTTTGTCTACCGGTTTCTCTAGTCGTTGGATTCAGCCTATTGGATGGCTTGCATGCATTGTTTATTGCGTTCGCATTTTTTGTTTCTTGGACACTCCTGGTTGTCTCGTGTATAGCCTACACATTAGAAATATTGAAACATGGCAAGCCAGAGGGTTGGTATTCCAGATTATTCTACTGTTCCATTCATCCAATCCTATCGTCAAATCTTGTCTACAAATCCGGCTGCTGGTGTTCTGTTCGAGAAAATTAAATTATGCCTCGCTATCTGCATGCGGATTCCAACCTTCACAGTCACATCAAATCACTCCGGTTGATTTCATTGATTCTTGCCGCCAGCCTCGCACTTTCAATGTTCGGCTGGCATTATGCGAACCGCGTTCAACGAGTCAGTCTACCCCCGGATTTGCGCTATGGAAGTCAGATCCTACTCAACCGAATCCACCCATGGGAAGTCTACAATTTTGCAGGTTATATCTGGCAGCAGCTGAACCGTTGCCCAATCGATTGTTTTGAAGACTACCCCAAAAATCTTGACCGATTGAGTGCGTTCATAACGCCCGCATTCAAGGCATGGCTCAAGCACGACAGCGAGAAAAGGTCGACCGAATTTCTCGGAAGAACCCGCTACGTTCTGCCGCTACGTGAAGCGGATTTCAATAATTCAGTTACACAGGACGACTCAGATAGCTGGACGGTGTCCATGGAGGTTGAGCTACGTGAAGACATAGGCGGGGTACCAGTAAAAGATGTACAAATTAGATACTACCTACGAGTAATCAAGAGACAAATCGACCCCGAATTCAATCCGTGGGGATTATTATTGGACACCATGCCCAGAATGCCCGAAAGGATTTCGATCAAATGAACATGCATACAATTCATTTCACGATCAGATTCCTTACTGTAATTGCCTTCATGTTTCCGCTCATGTCGAAATCGGTTGCAGATAGCGTCACCTATTTGTGGAGTGAGACACCGCTGGAAATTGACCTGCAGGTCGGAATTGAAAGAAATGTTCACATTCCGGATGCTGAATCATTGCGTATTGGTATTCCGTACACAATAGACGACCAATTAATCCCACAAATAATCGGGAATCATCTCTGGTTCAATGCCTTGGACGAATTTACTTCGACTAGAGTTGTACTGATCGCGGAACCTATGGGCAGATTGATTCTACAGATTCGAGCCCGACACGCCGAAACATCAAGTCAGCCGATTGTCATCAAGAAATTTATACCGGACAACACTTCGGCACCCCGGGAACAACAACCAAACCATGGGTTTGTAGCCCTCACTCGCTGGGTAGTCCAGCAATTCTATGCTCCTGCTAGACTAATCAAAGATTTTCCGGGAGTCGTCAGAATTTCTGTTGATAAAACACCGGTTGACCTGTTTCGTTGCGGTCGCAGAATCCCTACAGCATGCGCGGGGGCCGTACAGGCTATGCCGCTTGCTAGTTGGAAATCGTCACAGCATTACATTACCGCTTTGCATGTCGCCAACAAATTATCTGAATCAATTGTATTAGACCCACGAGAATTACGTGGAACTTGGCGTACTGCAGCATTCTTGCATACCCGACTCCATCCTAACGGTCAGTTTGGCGATGGCACAATGCTAGTTCTGATTTCGGATTTTCCATTCGAGAGCCGAAAACCTTGAAACTACATCTCACAGCATGGATATTGGGGGCTTCGATAGTCGGAATTCTTCTCTGGATTGGCTCTAAGAGTGAATATTCTCTAGACAACCTTGCGTCCAAGGCATTGAATAACGAGAGCACCACAGAAAACTCGGAAATGGCAGATCGTGACAGTGCAGCCGAGGAAGTCAGGGCGGTAGCCACAAAGATTGCCAACCTGGAACATATTATGGAAAACCAAAACCTAGAAAGTCGTAAAGAGCAAGACGAGTTCGAATCCGAAATTCAGGAGAAGTACGAGAGGATTGCAAACGCGATCGAAAACAGCCAGCAACCAGAAACCAACAGACAACTTATGGCAACAGTTGAAGATCTCAAGTCACGTATTCGACAACTTGAACATCAGGATGAAGTGATCGAGGAAAATATTGAGATTGAACGAGTCCCGAATTCAGAGTTTGTGTGGTACTACTCAAATGATATGGAACAAAGTGTTTTCGAAGGAAATTTCGATGACATATCCCTGTCCAGCGATTCAAATGCAACCAATTTGCGCTCGCCACAACAGTTTACGCAAACCCCTGAAATCAATCCACATTACACGATTCCACCCACCACCACGTTGCTGAATGCGACTGCTCTGACGGCATTAGTGGGAAGAATTCCGGTTCAAGGGAAAATTCAGGATCCATGGCGTTACAAGATAATCATCGGACCCGAGAATTTGGCTGCGAATGGGCACAGAATTCCACAACTGGCCGGAATGATTTGGGTAGGAACAGCCCGAGGCGATCTTGCACTTTCGTGCGTTTCCGGTAATTTAGATACGGCAACATTTATATTTATTGACGGAACCATTCAAACTACTCGAAATCGCGCCGAAACAGTAAATTCCAAAGGCGGTTTAGGCTGGATTTCCGACGAATACGGAAACCCTTGTATTGCAGGTGAGTTGAAATCGAACGCATTGCAGTATCTAACCCAGTCGACGCTGATTGAGACGACAAGGGCTACAGCAGATGCGCTTGCAAACGCTCAGACTGAATCTCGATTCGACCCAAATTCCGGTGAAACCAATACTTCCGTCGTTGGTGATATCGACAAATTCGTAGCGGGTTATGCTGTAGAAGAATCACTAGACGAAATTTCACAATGGCTGAAAGACAGACAACTAAATTCCTTTGACGCAATTTATGTTCCGGCCGGCAAAAAAGTGGCAATTCACGTCGAAGAACCAATATTCATAGACCACGAGCCAACTGGAAGAAAAGTTATCCAACTTGGACATGAAGTACCAATATCGAACGCTCGTAACGGTTGGATTGATTAGTCTGATACTGAGTGTAATTTCATGCTCGAGATTGTTTCCTGGCAGTTCACCGATTCCCGACAGCGCAAGTACCATCGAAGAGATTTACGATCAACACGATTTGGAAGAGCAATCCATGCGGCAACTACAGCACCCGATTCCCGATGGCCCTTCACATTTGGATGGTTACACCAGAGATGTTTATGATGAATTATCTGTTCGATTCCCGCGTCTACCAAATCCGACAATAATCATGTACATATTTCCACACCTTTCGTTGGAAAAAACACCTGTCCCCGGTTACTCAACCATGTTTCAAATGTACGAAACTGTCGAATACGCTCTTCCCGGAGAAATTTGAATACTGTGAATACTCTTCTAAGTCGCTGGTTGCAGCGGAACAGGTTTTCAAAAGATAAAAGAGCAGCAGATCAACCGCGATACGATGAGATCCCACTAGTCGAATGGGACGGAGATGGCTGCAAACCGATTACTGTATCGGAATATCTTGAACCTCAGCTCCACCCGGACAAGGAGTATCGCGCAATCGTGAAGAGTACACGATCATTTACCGACCTACTTGCTCCACGTGTCGATTTGAATAGTGGACTGATCGGACTGGCTGACCTTACCAGTACGGGGCGAATGTATGAGGTTGAATGCAGCAGTACTGAAGCGAGAAGCCCTGAAGATATCAAAATACTTCACAAGAAAGTCACCGCAGCTATTTCAAAGAGCATATCTGAATTATCGAACGGACCGTGGATTACACAATGGTTTATTCAAGACGAAAATGACAGTATCGTTCGTGAGCTGACCAATCAGCTTACACGTTATACGCAACAATCAATTCGAGAAACCGAGTATTCGATCGAGTGGTTCAAGCTGTTTAGTGAGCATCTTAAAGATATGACTGACAAAGATGGCTTATTTCGCGATTCAGGATTAGCGGGAAAACACTGGAGAGGCAGAAAAAGACGTGTTCGTTTGTGTATATGGCGAAATTTGCCCGCGTCTTGTTCTGTGCACGATGAAACAATTGATCAGGTTTGTGAGCAGCTGAGTAGTGCACTTGCTCAAGCAGAAGTCAAGTTAATCCCCCAGGGTGCGGAAGAACTTTATGAATGGATGACGCACTGGTTCATCCCTAAGCCAATGGCGCATACTGGATTTGAGGATACGTCGGAACTGCTGCAGGCGAATCCATGGAGCCCTAGCCAGCGGGAACGATCAATGTCATTGTTTTCAAGTACCGCAAAAACAGATATCAGTCGCGCTTCAATGCACGGTACTGCACCATGGACTTGGAAGAGACCGGGAATTTGGTGGTTTTGTGGATATCCGAGCCGGTTTGTAACCTTGGACGAGTTGACCGCAGAACCGGAAATTGGTCATCTGACCGGTGAACGAAGTTTCGGAGATTCTGTTGGTACGCTTTGGGATCTCATGCCAGAGAATTCAATTTGGTCTATGAGCATTGTTTTCTCTCCTCAGGAACAAATCGAAAAGAAAATTCGACGGGTTCGCACCAATTCTGTTGGTGATGATCCCGCCGCATCCGAGAGAAGAAATCTCGCAAATACTGCTCTTATGGAAATTACACGCTCCAATCCAGTATATCGGGTGTATTCAGGCGTGTACTTGTCGAGTAATAATCTGACTGAACTGAACAAGAAAACCGAACGCGTTTTGAGTCTCCTGTATGCCAATGGACTTAGGCCGATTCCGCCCAGATATGATCCCATCGCTTTGGATAGCTATATTCGAGCATTGCCTTTTGGTTTTGATGTCGAGCAGGATGAGAGGCCATATGCTCGTCGATCAAGGCTCTGGTTTTCCAGTCATATATCAAGAATGCTACCCGTATATGGGAGATCAACAGGAACAGGCTATCCGGGTTGTGTTCTTTTCAATCGTGGTGCCGAGCCGCTGGTGTTCGACCCACTGAACCCGACAGACCGTGAGAAAAATGCCCACTCACTAATTCTCGGCCCCACAGGTTCCGGAAAGACTGCCTTACTGATTTATTTTCTCCTTCATTTCACGGCAGTACATCGACCGAGAATTGTGCTTCTTTCCGCGCTTCCAACATTCGGATTGTTTGCCGCACATTGCAAAGAACTAGGACTTTCGGTACATCAAGTGAGAATTGACGGAAAAAGCAAAGTCTCACTGCCTCCATTCAAACATGCACAAACTCTTCTAAACTCGGATAAAGAAGGCTTTGAGAATCAAAACTCATATCATCGTGACCCATTGGGAGAGATGGAAATTCAAGCCCGTCTGATGATCACCGGTGGTCAGGAAAACGAAGAAAATCGTTTGCGACGGGATGATTTGGACTTGATTCGTGTCGCTTTGAAAGAATCCGCGAAGAGGTCTTTATCGGATAGTCGAACCCAGACGATGACATCCGACTTGGTGCGAACCTTACTTGACGCAGCAAATTATGGAAGAATGGACGATCGCGTCTTATCGAAGCATCAGAAGAGTCGATCAGCCCGTATGGCCAGCGCAATCAATGTGTTTTGTACGGGTTTGAATGGTGAGTTATTCGACCGTGAGGGGGATTATTGGCCGAAATCTGATATCACTGTAATTGAATTGGACATACTTGCAAGACGAGGATACGAAGACCGTTTGGCAGTTGCTTTGACAGGCTTGTTCTCAATGATCAACAACGAAATCGAAGCCAACCAGTACACGCAAAGACAGACAATAGTGGTAATTGATGAGGCGCACATTTTGTTGCAAAATCCACTCATTTCTCCCTATATCAACCGAATTTCAGCCATGTGGAGAACCTTTGGCGCTTGGCTGTGGATTGCAACCCAAAATATTCGTCAGTTTCCGGACAATGCAAAGGAACTACTCAATCAGCCGGAGTGGTGGTACTGCCTTTCACTTGACAGAGACGAAATTGATCAGATCGCAAGATTTAAGTCTCTGACCTCTCAACAGAAAGATTTGCTTCTTTCGGCCAGAAAATCCCCAGGTCGCTTCACGGAGGGGACCATAATTTCGGCTCGACTCCTTTCATTATTTAGAAATACCCCACCTACCCTGGCACTCGCACTAAGTCAAACGGAAAAAAGTGAAAAAGCCGAAAGACAGAGAATCATGAACCGGGACAAAATTTCTGAACTCGAAGCAGCCTATTTAATCGCCGATTCAATAAGAAGCAGCCGCTTGCAAGGGTAGTAACTATGAAACGAATTTCGATATTTTTGTTTATTCCAACGATCGGTGTACAAGTTGCCTGGGCATCCGATCTACCTAAAAACATCAAACTATTTATAACCGCACCATATGAAACTAAGTTGGAATTTTCACGTGCTCCTGAATCAATCGATTTAGAACTGTTTGATTTTTCTTTGATGGAAAGAATTGAAACCAGCCTGAGTGAAAATCTTTCGGATAATCCAAAAATAGCAGCTCAGCAAGCTGCTGGAAGAATCGAAGACAACATGGATGAACTTAAAAAAAATTTTCGAACTGCTGTTGAAACGCAAATCCTTGCGGAAAAATTCGGAATTTTACGACTTCCGGCTGCTGTTATAGATGATTCAACAGTTATATATGGAACAACTGACATCGACGAAATTCTGCTTATATGGAAAAGCTTCAGAAATCCTTAGTAGTTTGGCTTCTATTGGCCCTATTCTCTTTTTCCGCGTCGCCCAAATTGAGCGCTGAATCAGTTACAACAGCTGAAATTATTTCGCGCTCTATGAGTTTTGATTGTCTTGATTGGAAAATCAACGGCATATGTATATGGTTGAAATGCTCAATTTTTGGTTGTTACGTAGTTACAACTCCAAGAATTTCGCATCGATTGCCCGATTTGGTGGTAACCTCGTATCCTCAATCTGCGAAGACACCTTGGGCAGAGAAGAGATCAATCGTCCAGTCAATCCAGGATCAGTCCAACTTTTTGCTATTAGGTGGTAGCATAGCAGGAGTGGGCAATGAATTGGTGCAGCAGGAATCACTTCAATTCAACGAAGTCGATGTAATCGGTAGTCCTGCCATCGATTCTTTGAAATTCGGAAGATTTTTATGTAAGTCAGCAGCAAAACCTCATTTTCCGTATTTCATATCTCTTATCGACCACAAAGCATGGAGAAGTGGTTTACCTGACAGCGAAAGAAAGGAAGCCAATACACCTGGGGAAAGAGAAATCGGAAATTGGCCTGATTTTACTTGGGGCTCAGTCTACCCTCGTTCGGGATTTGTTTATCAGGACCATCCGGGGAAAGCAGCAGCTGTAAGCAGCCAACGAGCGATTGATGTTGTTCTGGGCGACAGTTTCGGGCACATCGTCAGTAGTTTTTCTCAAAAAAGTTTTAATATTATCCATCGCGGCAACCCTAAAGCTCGAAGCGAAAGCGACTGCAATCGGAGCGGAGGATTATGGAATAACCGAGAATCCAGCTGTTTATTACAATCTTGGTATCAATGGCTACCGAAGTCGAACGAGAAAAAAGATCGATGGCAGATGATTTTACCAACGGAAAATAAATCGTGTGTGACATTTGGTAAGAGTGCAGTTTGGCCATTTAACACGCTGGCGGAGGACGGAGAATATATTTGGAATTACTGGGCGATGTACAAGTGTTGCGTCAAAGCTAGTGGAATTCTTCTCGCCCATTTTGATTTTTAGTATTTTGCCGGTTTGTTCAATTTCGACTTCTTCTTCACTTTTCATTCTAGCGACTTGTGAAATCAAGTTAGTGATTCATTTGATTGACTCTATCTTACGCTATCCTGAAGCAGAAAACTCAAAGCGAATTCGAGGGAGCTTCAGTGCATAATTCCAGCCAAATCGCACCGTTTTTGTATGAGCCAATCAACTATACTACTGCACTCCTATCTTAAACAGGCAACCTACCTATTGATCTTTGACATTACTACATGTCTGAAATTAGCGTATTTTTTCAAGTCGTACTAGTGGATATTTTGTTCGCTGGGGATAACGCAATAGCGGTTGGGTTGGTTGCAGCTGGATTACCTAGAGAGCAACGAGCAAAAGTGATCGCTGTCGGAGTTGGTTTGGCTGTCATATTGCGAATCTTCTTCGCCGCAGTCACAGTTCAACTACTAAAGATTCCCGGGTTGCTGGTGATCGGTGGCTTGCTTCTGCTATGGGTTTGTTGGCGGCTGTATGTAGATATGAATCGTCACAACGATACAGATTCTGCGACAAACCCAGATGACCCAACCCAATCACTTAGCTTCAAACAAGCACTCTTTCAGATTCTTGCGGCTGACGTATCCATGTCACTGGATAACGTTTTGGCAGTCGCTGGAATTGCCAGAGATCATCTGGTCATACTAATTTTTGGCCTTGTACTTTCGGTCGTACTCATGCTCGTTGCGGCAACATATATCGCCAATTTGCTCCAAAAGCATCGCTGGCTCGCTTATGTGGGAATTATCATCATATTAATTGTCGCTTTCACCATGCTCTGGGAAGGTTCTCAAGATATTTTGAAATTTTTCACTATCTAAAATTACTTCTTATAATCTATACTACTCGAGATGAGGAGTAAGACTACATTGGTGTACAGTTATGAATGAAAAAGAATCATATGTCCAGTTTGTTGATGTGCAAAAGAGTTATGATGGCGAAACACTTGTCGTCAAGAACTTGAATCTTTCTGTAGCGCAGGGAGAGTTCGTTACTTTACTGGGCCCTTCTGGTTCCGGCAAAACAACATGCCTGATGATGCTCGCCGGGTTTGAAACCGCAACGCATGGCGAGATCATTCTTGATGGAAATCCAATTAATCACGTCTCTCCTCATAAACGTGACATTGGGATGGTATTCCAGAATTACGCCCTCTTCCCGCATATGACTGTGAGTGAGAATTTAGCCTTTCCACTCCGTGTCAGAAAATTGGCTGCATCAGAAATAGACGACAGGGTGAATAAAGCACTGAGTATGGTTCAATTGGGTGAGTTTGGCGCAAGACTGCCAGGACAACTTTCCGGTGGTCAGCAACAAAGAGTTGCAGTGGCGAGGGCACTTGTCTTCGAGCCGAAGCTGGTTTTGATGGACGAACCGTTAGGAGCACTTGATAAACAACTTCGTGAGCAGATGCAATACGAAATCAAGCATATTCACGAAAATTTGGATGTTACAGTCATCTACGTCACCCACGATCAAGGTGAAGCATTAACCATGTCGAATCGAATTGCAGTTTTCAATGATGGAATAATTCAGCAATTGGCTCCGCCTGATGATCTCTACGAAGAACCGCAAAATGCGTTTGTCGCACAGTTTATCGGAGAAAACAACGTTCTCTTCGGAACTGTCAAGGAAATTTCCAATGGCTTATGTGATGTTGAGGTTTCGGACGGAAACACTGTCCAGGCAAAGGTTGTTAATATTGAAGGTAAAAATTCACGTACCACGCTATCTTTAAGACCAGAGCGGGTTACTGTCCAACCGGAACCTGGAACTTGTGCGAATGTCGTCTCAGCCAAAGTTGAAGAAGTGATTTACCTAGGTGATCATGTACGGACTCGCGTCAGTCTTTGCGGTCAGAGTGATTTTATTGTCAAAATCCCAAATTCACACGGTCACGTTAATTTGGAGTATGGCCAGGAAATCTCAATTGGTTGGCAATCTGAAGATTGTCGAGCACTTGACGCAGTCCAGCCGTCGACAGTTTGACAGTTCAAGTTTTGTGACGTACTTTATCTCTCATACGTCGAATAACTGATCTAGAAGTTGTTATTGTCTCTGGCTAATCGCGCAAGACAACCGGCTTAGCTTGGTGATGAACTGGTCACTATAAAGTTCAAGTCCTTTGCTGTTGCCAGAATAGTCGTAACCCTCGATTTTGCAACACTGCGAATAGCCTGCTTCAGAAAGCAGGGAATAAACGGTAGAATCGATTTAGCTCATACGTGCATCTTCAGCGCTTTACCAAGTAATTCAACGCCGCGACAGATTTCATTTTCACTGATCGTCAAAGCGGGTAACAGCCGAATGACATTGGACCCTGATTGGAGAATCAGAAGACCTTCCTCCAAGCAGCTTTGCATGACTTCAGCAGCGACATTTCCATATTGTTTGTCAATTTGCATACCAATCATCAAACCCTTACCGCGAATTTCCTCAAAAAACCTTGTACGTTGATTCAATTCAGTCAACTGGGTTAGCAGAATCTCACCTTTGGTCCTAATCTCCGACAAAAAATTTTTACTGCTTAGTTTTTTGAATACGACATTGGCCACGGCACAACACACGGGATTGCCACCAAAAGTTGAACCATGACTCCCGAGACTCAATGTGTTTTGGAGTTTGCTACCAAGTAACGTCGCCCCGATTGGAAGTCCACCTCCAAGTGCCTTAGCAATTGTAACGATATCAGGTACGACATCTTCCGCCCATTCATAAGCAAAGAGTTTTCCCGTTCGTCCCATACCACATTGAATTTCATCAAATATCAGCAACGACTGATTCTCGTCGCATAGTTTTCGTACTTGCTTTAGAAATTTCACAGAAAACGGTCGTATCCCTCCTTCACCTTGGATCGGTTCAAGTAAAACTGCACATACGTCTTCTTTCAATGCAGCCTTGAAACTATCCAGATCATTGAAAGGACAATATCGAAACCCACCGGGCAATGGACCGAATCCTTCATGATATTTTGGCTGAGCGGTCGCGGTGACGGATCCGATTGTTCGACCGTGAAATGAGCCGTCAAATGAGACAATAACTCGCTTGTCTGAAGCAAAACTTTCATATGCATACTTGCGCGCTACCTTTATTGCCGCTTCATTGGCTTCCGCGCCGGAATTGCAGAAGAAAATTTTTTCTGCAAATGTCCTGTCGATTATCTCTGAGGCGAGCCGAACAGGTGGTTCGGTGAAATAAATGTTGCTAGTATGCCAGATTCGCGAGGCCTGATCATTCAATGCCTCAACAATTTCAGGATGTCGATGCCCTAAACAGTTGACACCGATTCCGGAGCCTAGATCAAGGTATTCGTTTCCGTCCAAATCTTGGAGATAACTGCCGAATCCGGAGTGAAATACGATGTCTCGAGGTTTGTAATTTGGCGTATACGACTTATGCCCGAGATCAACAATAGTCGCCTGATTCGAATCATTCAATCCCATGACGATTTCCCAATAGCACTGTCTCCATGATTCGCTCGTAGACTTGTGAAAGCAAATCCAAATCTGACGTATTGACACATTCATTGACTTTGTGGATTGTCGAATTCAATGGCCCCAACTCGATTACTTGGGCACCAGTAGCAGCAACAAATCGACCATCAGATGTCCCTCCATCGGTGGATAAATTTGGTTTACGTTTCAAAACTCGGCTTATGGCATCGCTGACTAAATCGGCAAAGTATGATTCGCTTGTATAGTAAGAATCTGCTGAATGATCCCAGTTCGCCTCATAGTCCAAATTGAGGCTCCTGCAAAGAGATTCCACATCGTCGATCAGGGTGGCAACTTTTGTCGAAGGAGAATATCGAAAATTCATGGATAGGTCCAATCGACCTGGAATCACATTTCCCGCACCGACTCCAGCGTTGATATTGGAGATTTGTAAAGTAGTATCTGGAAAATCATCCCCTCCATCGTGCCAAGTCATATCAGCAAGTCCGGCAATCAATTTACCTGCACGGTGAATGGGATTATTGGCAAGATGTGGATAAGCGACATGTCCTTGCTTGCCCTTGACAACAAGTTCGCAACAAAGAGAGCCACGTCGTCCGATTTTGATCGTATCTCCCAATACTGAAACCGAAGTAGGTTCTCCAACAAGACAATAGTCTATCCTCTCAAACCTCGCGTTCAGATTCTCAAGAACGCGTTGAGTTCCATCTACTGCAATACCCTCTTCATCACTTGTAATCAAAAATGACATGGACCCAGTAAACGATTCGTAGCGGGAATGAAATCTTTGGCAAGCTGTCACCATCGCAGCGATACTGCCTTTCATGTCGGCAGCGCCCCGACCATAAAGTACCCCATCGATTTCTGTCGCGGAAAACGGTGGATAGATCCACTCTGACTCATCGCCGGTTGGAACAACATCAGTATGTCCGACAAAAACCAAATTTGGGTACTCGTCACCTAATCTTGCCCATAGATTGGATACCGGTCCAAAGTTCATTCGCTCAACTCGATACCCCAAGTTTTCTAAAAGATTGGCCAAGATTGTTTGACAGCCTGCATCATCTGGAGTGACCGACCGTTGTTGAATCAGTTCTTTTGCAAGTGCAGTGGTGGAAGTTTCGTAACTCATGGAAGCGATCTGAAGCTCATTGTGAACGCAAATATTGTGCGTAATTATAGTTATGGTAGCGAGGGGATTATATAGTTGAGTATGGGGTTCAATGTACTGTTGAGCTCCATGTCATCAAGCAGAAATTGCTGTCGATCTTTGGTGTTTAGCCGTACAGTAACAGTTTCAAATCAACAGATTTCTTTCACCGTTTTTTTATTTGCCGAAGATCGTATCAAGAATTCGGGTCAATTTAACCACTCGATGGGACACGTCGAATTTGATTCGTGTTGAAATTGCGCAATTTGGAACTCGAACATAGATCATAGAGTTCTACAAAATTGGTCGGGACTGATTGGATTGACTGCCATCAATATTTGTGCGAATCGCAATCGGCATTATCACTTTTGGTTAACCAATTCGACTTGTAGAATTTGGGAAATTCGACTTGATATCCCATTTGCAAACTTGAGAATCTACAGTCTAACCTACTACATTCGGCAATTGATCGGAGTGATTTCGCTTGGCTTGATCATTTCCAACTTAGATGTTGTGATAGCTGACGAGTCAATCACCAACTTTCCGCTCTACTATTCACTGGGTGGAACTAAAGCTACAAGTTCAGCGGCTTCGGATGACTCCAGTCTAAAATGGCTGCGTACCAAAAACAATTTGACGAGTGGAGTTTGTGGCAGCTTCAGCCCATCCTTCGACATTCAAGACATGCTGTCGAATCAACTGAACGAAACTCTGACATCATTGGGGGCGATTCCGCAAACTGTAACAAGTGCCTTACCGGGTTATATTCTTTGCCGTGCCAAACCCGGCATGTGTCAGCTCCTTCAACACTATGTGGTTCGCGCCGAGAAAAAATGGGATATTTCGGTCAAATCCTGCGAAGAGACTATGACAGAACTCGCAGATGGAAGTGACCCATTTCAGGATTTGATGAAAATCTCTAAAGTTCAGGCATGGCAGAAACAGGCCTCGCTTGGTTCAAGTGCCACAGTTGCGAAACGTCATGCGGATAAAGCAGATGGATGCATTGACTGGATTGCGGGAAAAAAATCGGGATGTAAAGGCTCCGATCCCATTTGGCTTCTGACGGACACTAGCGAAGCTGGCTGGTGTCTATTATTGAAACAAGATCCCGGTTGCAAGCGCGCGAAAATTTCAAGCTCTTCAGGTGGCCAGTCGCATCTTCAGCAACTTTGGCAGACTCCGGAGTTAGCGAGTCAATGGATTACCGATGTTCTTGGAGACTATCGGATGCAGTCCGGTGAGAATTCTTCCACAGTCTCGGGAACTGGCCTTCTTCCGAAAGTTGACGAAGAAACTGCTCTGGTTCATGCCAAGTTGACCGAAGTCGTGTTTTCAGGAACAGCACCGACAAACGCGGAAATGGAACAGTTTAGAAGCAATCGTATTTCATTATCGCCGGAATTGATTGCCGCTCTCAGAGATCTTCCAGACCGAGAATTTCTCATTACGCGCCTGGCCAGCGAAATTGCATTGGCACGTATCATCGAAAAAGCTTTTTTGGGTCGGAGATTACTACTCAGCGGCCTAATGGAACCCAATATTCAAAATTCAGGTACCGTGTCTGAGACCATACATAAGCAGGTCGAAATTCTCGAACGAGAAATTGAAAGATTGACCTTCGAAATACATATCAGTAAACGATTGGTTTCTGACACGATTCTTAGCGTGTTAGGAGCGCATCGCACCTTCACCACACCGGGGCCATCAGCAACAGCAATTCGAGAAATGCTACTCAAATAATCGCTGTATCGACTATGAGCGTACATTCCTATTTTGAATTGGCAACGACATTGATGGGTTGGCATATCGGAAACAGTATTGCACACATTCTGGCATCAAGCGGACTCATTTTTTTGCCATTTTTAATCGCGATATATCGAAATTGGGCAGGACCTATAAAAAGTCAGGAATCGAAAAGCGCAGCACCCGTCTCCCTGCGACGAATGGAGCATGATATTTACGTCGCAACCGTAATTATTGCTTTCTGTTTCTTGCCGGCAGTACCGATTGATCCGAGTAAGATCGAGTACAGAGATCGACAGCAGCAAAAAACGGTGACAGCCGGTGACCCGAATGCCCCATATATGCGTTCAACCCACAGTGCAGGTGAAATCAGGGTTCCGATTCTTTGGTGGTTGGTATACCAGGCATCTTCCATAATCACCAATGCTGCCTCGGACGCGGTTACACTGCTAGGTGATCCTGGATTGATGCGACCCATGCTAATGCGCATATCCAAGGTAAGTATTCAGAACGAATCCTTGATTCGAGAGATGCGAGAATTTCGCGCCGATTGTTATGAACCCGCCTTGGCCAAGTATCAGAACAGTGACAACCCGCCGAAACCTACAAATCTGCAGGAATCGGTTGACTGGCTGGGGTCTCATTTGTTTCTAAGCACCCCAGGCTTCTATAAGAAATGCATGAATGTGCAGGCGTGTGGAACAAGTTATAGCTCAACCTCATTCAAACCGATCTGGGTAACTGTCGGCTCCATTCACAATTTCCAACCAGGAAAACCTTACTGCGATTCCTGGTGGTCACATCCAGATCTCGGACTTCGGTCCAGATTGACAGCGGAACTTCATAGATTGGCACCATGGATGCAGTCCCATCTCGACAGAATTAGCGAAAAGTACGAGGACACGGATCCTCTGTTTGGAAAACTCAAAGTAATCGACCATGAGGATCGATTTCTACGTCGTGTCATCAACAAAGCACCGAGAGTGATGGTCGATCGCGCCGACAACGGCAAAACCTTTGACTGGTTCTCGATGGAAATTTTCAGTATTGACGGGTTACAGCAGATTTTGGGAGTGCTCGGTGCGCTTGCTGCATCGGCAATCTTTCATGTGATCATGGAACTTGTGGTAATTGGGCTGCCCATGGCACAGGCTCTGATGCTGATGCTAGTCTATATCTCAATCCCATTGGTTGTTCCGTACTCGATTACCAATCCCTCAATCATTGTGCGAACTGTTGTCATCGTTTTCTCACTGAAGTTTTTGTCGGCTCTCTGGGCAGTAGCCGCGTTTCTTGATGAAAAGTTGATTGACACCATGTATCCGGACGCATCCGTGGTGGAGTTTGGCGGAACTGGTACTCCGGAGGACATTGTACTGGGATTGATTACATTATTTTCTTACCTCACACTACCTTTCGCGTGGTTCCTGCTGATTAGTTCAGTCAGCTCAAGTGTTGCCAGTTCGATGGCTCATGGGTGGGGAAATATCAATCAGAGCGTACAAGTCGCTACTTCCGCAGGATTGCAAAATCTGCAAAAATTCAGAATTGGTGCAAAATAGCGGTTTCATCAATTCTATTTTTATCTTAAATGCGGATGCAATTATGAAGAAATTATCAAAGGTAGCCAAAGAATATGGCGAAGAGAGAGATTTGGCAAATCAGAGCCGAATCAATTATGAGTTTATCGCAAAACTCTTCGAAAAGGAGATGAAAATCTCTGAAATCAGTCAAGTGACTGGAGAGAGTCTCGTGACGTGGCGCGAAAAACTAAAGGAAAGAGGTACCAGTCCTAGCACCTGGAATAGTTATTTGAGGCATATAGGAATCCTCCTGAAATACGCAGTAGTTAAAGGATATATCAAAGAACCGAAAGACTATTTCGTACCCTTTGCTCAAGTCCCTTATGAGAGGCCGAAAACAGTGTCATTGGATAACATCAGGAAAGTCGTCAAATATCTAGAATGCGAGGATTGTCCGTACAAGCCAAACTGGTTTTGGTCATTGCTTGTACGGGTGCTCTTCTATACGGGAATGCGACGCACACAAGTTTGCGGTTTGATGTGGCGCGATATAGATTTTGATCTTGAAATAATTGAACTCAGGGCAAAATACAGTAAAACCAATCGGTCCTGGCAAATCCCATTGCCAGACCCAGTGGTTAATGATCTGATGTATGTTAAAGCGCGTACTCTGGAGCTGATAGGCGACAGTCAAAATACCGAAGATCGTTTTGTATTTGACATTGGTTTGTTCAATCCACGGTACAAATGTAAAGGAAAACTCCAGCCACTGACTGTCTCGAACTTTTTCAAACGAATAGGTTATGCAACTGGAGTTCAAATTTCCGCGCATCGTTTACGTCATACTATGGCGACAGAACTTGCCGCTGAAGGCAAATACAAGGAGTTGCAGCAGTTGCTTGGACATACGAACGTTCGTACAACCATGAAGTACATTCATCCGGAAATTTCGCGGATAAAGGTACTGGTGGACACACTGAGCAGTACTGAAATCTAGTCGTCTCAGGCATCTGAGTAGTGCTTGAAATCGAGATTGCTTGCCAGGTGCCGCGCGAGTAGCGACGGTGTGCCTGGCCAGCAACCTCGGCCTGCAGCGCTGTTGTCGAGATGTGCGTCGAATGCACTACCACATTCTCTGCAGCAGATCCCTTGCTTCCTTGCCGACCGCAGTGGTATAGATCGCGGTTGTTGTGATGCTGGAATGCCCCAGCACAGCGGCGATGGTCGGTAATGGCACGCCGGCCTCGACGGCGGCGATGCCAAAACCATGGCGAAGACCCTTGGGAGTAGCTTGTGTGCCAGTGACATTCGCCACTTCCATCAGACCGGTAATTTTTCGATATGCTGTAGAACGCGAGAAATTCCATAACCGAGTCATTCTGGTGCGCGCCGCCGTCTGCTGTCTTCGCAACTGGTGAGTCAATTCCAGCTCTCTTGCAAATTCACTTGGGATAGGTACTTCACGCCAGACTTCCGAGCGTCGTTTAAGCGATTGGATATTGACCAGAGAGCGGTAAAGATCAACATCACACATTCTGACTGCCAACGCCTCGGATATCCGGCAACCTGTGTAGGCGAGCATCAGGGCGAACGTCTGTATCTCGGGATGTTTCGCCTGACGAGCCGCCTGGAGAAATGATTGGCGTTCGGTAACGGTGAGATACTTTCGTCCCTTTCTGTCGATCAGCGTCAACTTTTTGTCAAAAGGCAATTGTCAGGTCTCGCGGTTAGCACAGTTCACAGACGGAATTGTTGCATCGATCATGAATACAGCTTCGGTCCATGTCCGGAATTGGGGTGAAATAAGCATCAACAGTCGATGTACCGCGACTCGCTTGCAACAGAATGGTAATTCTGTTTCAGACTGGGTAAGATTGGCAAGTAGATTAATAGATGAATACCTCTGAACAAAGACAGGACGGTGTACTCGACCCGAAGAAAGTACCCCCATAAAATGAGAGGTATGTTCAAAGTTAAATTTCGAAATTTTGAAAAGTTACATTGGGTCTTTTTTCATATATTCAGCGAAATCGCTAATGGTGCGAAACATACAGGCTACATAGCCAAGACTAAAGCTACATTTTTCATCTTCTTGCTGCAGACAAAATCCTAAATTCCAATTATTGCAAAACGGTATGATTCTCAATTGAAAAATACAGAACTGATTTCACTCAATAATTCTTTCCCTAGAATTTTCAATTGTTATAATTAGTTTTGCGGGTTTTTCTTAACATGCATGTTTTCATTCGTTTAGTGTAAATTGCGATCAAACATGACTGGACAGGACGGTCGCTAATTCTTAAAATTTCCTGCTTAGATTGGTTCAAGAATCAAGTTGAGAAAACTTAAGAAAATTGGTAATTTCGGGTTGATAATTAGTACAATTTATTGGCCCTAAATTGTACTTCTTCTGTAACATCTTGATATAAAAGAAGAATTTTTTGACGCTTCAATTCATTTCCACCCACCATCTTTTCGTTTCACCTGACTAAAGTCACCGCGAATTAGATGTTCGCGTAACCTTTCTTTCTTCAGAGTGGTTTTTCTCAGCGCGCCATCCAAATTCAGACCAACCTCCGAATGACCTTAGCGCTCGGTACTGAAATGCGGTTAAATCCGTCGATATATAATTGTTGGCTTGCAACACCCCGATCACAAATTTCGTGAATAAAGAACTGGAGAAATTATGCGGCTAGTACTACTACGACACGCGATCGCGGAAGATCGGTACGTTTTCCATATGAGCAGCAATGGAGCACCAGATTCTCAGCGTCCGCTGACACAGGATGGTATCAACAAGATGAAGCAGTCGGCCGCCGGTTTGTACAAACTCCTTGACGAAAATGTACAGCGAGTGGTATCCAGTCCATATATCCGCGCCAAGCAAACTGCAGAGCTATTCTTGGCAGCGATTCCACAGAGCAAACGACCCGAACTTGAGATTTCTGATCTTCTGACACCAGGGTGCAGTTTTCATACGCTTCAAGGCTGGCTCAACAATGAGACCGGAACGATGGTACTTGTAGGACACGAACCTGACATGAGCTGGCTGATGCAACAGTTCACTCGCAGTCACACACAAAGTGTGAAATTCGGAAAAGCCGGCGCATGCATGATCTCATTTGAAGGTAATCCTGCTAACTCGTTTGGAACCCTGCGCTGGTTCATGAGCCCGGCATCCTTGCGCAAACTGGCTGCCGCGTGAGCGACGCTGTTATTTCCAGTCTCAGCGCGACTGATCCTGAGTCGGTCGCGGCTGTCGATCTCGGATCAAATAGTTTTCATCTCGTTATAGCGAGATTGGAAAAAGAAAGACTGATCGTCGTCGATCGAATCAAAGAAATTGTTCGACTGGGAGGTGGTTTGGACGAAAACTCAAACCTGACTGCTGACGCTCAAACCCGTGCCTTGAACTGTCTTGGACAATTCGGCCAAAGGCTTAGAGACATCCCATCAACTAATATTCGCGCGGTTGGCACAAATACATTTCGTAAAGCACGCAATATTGTCGATTTCCTGCCAAAGGCTGAAAAGGCGCTGGGGCATTCGATTGATGTAATTACAGGCCGAGAAGAAGCTCGACTGATATATGAGTCAGTCTGTTATGGATTGTCAGAAAGCCAAAGCAATCGTCTGGTCATTGACATTGGGGGTGGAAGTACCGAAGTTATAGTCGGGTCTGGATATGATCCTCATCTGGCAGACAGCCTGTACATCGGCTGTGTGAGTCTTTCCGTCGCCCGATTTCCTGGTAATCAAATCTGCGAGAAAGGCATGCTTCGGGCTGAACTCGACGCACAACTTGAAATCAGAGCGATTCATCGACAATTCCGAGATCACGGATGGGAGAAGGTGCTAGGTTGCTCCGGAACCATAAACGCCGTGAGCGAAGCACTGCGCTATTTGCAATGGAGCGACGGTACTATCGACATCGAGTCGCTACACAGACTTCGACAGGAAGTTCTCCGTTTCAAACATACTTCCGAGCTGGTGAAACTCGGCTTTGAGCCGACTCGTTGCGAAGTACTGCCGGGTGGCTTGGCCATACTCTGTGCGTTGTTTGAATGGTTGGAAATCGAGTCTATGCAAATTTCGGATTTTGCCTTGCGTGAAGGAGTGATGTATGACCTTCTCGGACGGTTGCGAAACGACGATGCCCGACAGCGAACCGTGAGGTCGCTCGCACTACATTGGTCAATCGACGAAGTGCATGCAAAGCGAGTTCGGGAACTCGCACTCAATATGTATGATCAGGTTGAGAGTGAATGGTTCGAAAATACCACCGGAGCGAGGAGTTTACTTGGTTGGGCAGCGACACTGCACGAAATTGGATTGTCGATAGCGCACACCAAATACCACCAACATGGCGCCTATCTTCTGCAATACTCGGACATGGCCGGTTTCTCAAAACCTGAACAGGCGGCGCTCGCCATACTAGTAGGCAGTCATCGCCGTCATTTCCCAGCGGAGTTCTCAGCAACAACAACGCATTTAAGAATCAGAACATTGAAAAGACTCTGTGTCATCCTGAGGATGGCAGTACTCCTTCACAGACCTCGAACCAATCGTGCTGACCTATCAGTGCAATGTGCAGCAAAAAAGAAAAGAATTCTATTGGTATTTCCGAAAGACTGGTTGAATCAACACCCACTGACCAAAGCTGATTTGAGTCGTGAGAAGGAGTACCTACAGCAGGCAGGATTCAAGCTTCAGGTATCCATGCCCCAATGAAGAATCGCGTGTTCTCTGAACTACCACTCCAGTCTATTATCGGCTATCGACTGGCAACTAAAACCCTACCTGAAGTAAACGAATACCTACTCTCCACACCCAAACAGTCCGGTAAATATTTGTGATCGACTACCCAGCAGCCGATAACTTCATTGTTCAATTTGATTTGATTTACGCTGAAAAATGAAAATTCTTGTAACCGGAGCTGCGGGATTTATTGGATTTTCGACATCCAAGGCACTTCTGAAACGTGGCGACGAGGTTGTTGGTCTCGACAACGTAAACGACTACTATGACGTTCAACTCAAACTCGCTCGGTTGTCGCAACTCGAAAAATTCAAGAACTTTAAATTTGAAAAAGCTGACATCAGCAACTTCGAACATCTGGAGAACATATTTCGGACGCAGGGGCCATTTCCCAAAGTGGTCCACTTGGCCGCCAATGCTGGAGTTCGTTATTCCCAGCAGTTCCCTCTGCAAGTGATCAACAGTAACGTTGTCGGGCACGCGAATATCCTTCAATTGTGTCGTCGAATCGATAATTTCGAACATCTGGTTTTCGCGAGTTCAAGCAGTATCTACTCTCAGAAAGATAAGTTACCGTTTTCTGTAGATAATCGCGTGGACCGACCGGTTTCAATCTATGCCGCTACAAAAGCTGCTGATGAATTGATCAGTCATGTATATGCCGACAACTTCGACCTTCCGCAGTCAGCTCTGCGATACTTTACCGTATACGGACCATGGGGGCGACCCGACATGTCGTACTATCTGTTCTCGAATGCAATGATGAATTCAACGCCAATCAAACTGTTCAATTTTGGAGATATGCGTCGTGATTTCACCTACATCGATGATATTGTTTCAGGAACATTGGCAGCATTGGACAATCCACCACCCCAAGATTCAAATTCCACACCTATTCGAGCGTTCAACCTGGGTGCCGGCAACACCGAAGCCTTGGAGAGATTGGTATTCCTGCTAGAGCAAAACCTCGGTGTACAAGCAGAAAGGATTTACGAAGCCGGACCTAAGGGAGAAATGCTGGAAACCTTTGCTGACATCGAATTCACCACCAGACACCTTGGATATTCACCTCGTGTTTCACTTGAAGAAGGGATAGAAAATTTCGTTGATTGGTACCGAGAATTTCACGTTGATTAGATCACCAAGTTATTACGGCGAATATAGTAATCATCATCTTCAGGTTATTTTACAAGGCTGCCCAGACTCCTCCAGGGAATTAGGCCACCTCCGTTAAACCTCTTCATCTGGTCGCCGCCGTAAACAACGGTGAAATCAATGTTCTGAGACAGCTTACTAAAGTGATTCGTTTTTCGCTTGATACCTTCAAGCAAGGCTGCAGATGGAGTGGTAGATGACTTGGCTTCTGTAAGTAATATTCTTTCTGGTTCCGGAATTACAATGTCAACCTCCACTCCATTGTGGTCGCGATAAAAATATATTCCTTGTAATTCGTTCAAATTGGCGCGATGCTTCATGAATTCTGATACCACCCAAGTTTCAAAAATCTGCCCACGTTGTGGATGTAATAGAATCTGACCAGGTTCGCGAATTCCAAGTAACCAACACATCAACCCAGTGTCGTAAAAATAGAGTTTAGGCATTTTTACTAGTCGCTTTCGTAGATTGGCATGAAATGGTGCCAGTCTAAATACGATGAAACTAGCTTCCAGAATACTGAACCAGTTTTTTAGGGTTGACTGCGTCATACCGCAATCGTTTGCTAGAGATGAATAGTTCAGAAGTGTACCACTGCGCCCCGCGCAGAGCCTGAGGAAGTTTTGGAAAGCTATAAGATTACCAACGTTAATCTGTGAACGTACGTCCCGTTCGACGTAGGTGTTGACGTATGACGACAGCCATTGACTCGGCTCTTGTTTTTCGTTGAAAATTCTCGGATAACTGCCTGTATAGAGCGCCTCTTCGAGATTTTCAGGATAATTTTTGAACCGAGTGACTTCGTTCCAGTTTAAAGGTAGCAACTGGTGTACAGATGTACGACCAGCTAACGATTGACTGACCGTTTCAGATAACGCTAGGTTCTCCGAACCTGTCAGGATCCAGCTTCCTGGGACCGGGTTCTCATCAACAATGGTCTGTATATATGACACCAAATCTGGAACGTACTGCACCTCATCAATTATGGCTCTTCCTTGTAACTGCTTCAAGAATGAGCGAGGGTCTCGGATCGCGAATTCTCTTTCATCAGGAGCTTCCAACGTGACATACGCGTAGGTCTTGAAAAGAGACTTGACTAGTGTCGTCTTGCCGCTTTGCCGAGGACCAGTCAAAGTCAAGACAGGGAACCGGGATGCCGAACTCAACAGACTAGATTGTAAATTTCTTTCTACTATCACTGTTATTCCAGACCGTGATTCAGAACACGTCAGGCTTGATACCAAGTATTTTCATTTACGATCTTCGCCAAGTTAGTTTTGCTGGGAATTTTGAACTTTTTTATCGCCTTTGAACGATGAATTCAAACAATCGGTAATCTACCAACATTCGAGAACAAAGAGTTATCTCACGCTAGTGCTAAGTTTCCGTATACGTAGTTACTGAGTTTGAATGACTACTTTCAATTGGAACAATGTTGCTAAATTCTTAACCAATCGCTTCCTAATTGAACTTGCAGTTTTAGTGCAATCCAAGTCAGTTGTCCAAAATTTACCTGTTACCGTTAAATTTTCGGAATTTGTGCAAAATTATACCTAAATAATTATGGTAAATGAAAGTAAAAATATAATATACCATAAATAATTAGTCTCTGAGCGAGTCGGAATTCTGACGTAATTTACCATTTTGGTGATGTAGAAAGAGGGTATCTTGATGGAGTGCTGCGCACCACCAAAGAAATGTAGGCACAGAAACCCGCTGAAATAACTGCGATTGATTCTTTAGACCTTATACGTGAGGCAGGAACGATAGAGGCAATGTACGTATGAGTACCTGACGGATAATACTATTCTAAGGTCGGAACGCAACTTTATACAAACTTCCAGAAGATCTGAAGATCTGTAATTTCTAGCTTCCATTCAGCATTTTTATCTATGTGTATCTTCCATACTGCATTTGATGGAAAAGATATAGACATGGTATATGATGTAATTACGGCCACTGTCAGAGATCTGATTTCATCCTCAATTTCATGGCAAAAGCATGAAAGAAATATTTTCATTTTTCAAATTCAACCAAACCAATCAAAAATGTAGAGTTTTTCGCATTACTCTTTCGTTTGTGCTCGGCTTAGTTCTATTCATTCCGGTCGTATCCGCAGACTCACTCACCCACGAGGAACTTTGGAATGATACTTTACGAATTGTTCGCGATCACTATCCAAGTGTTCGCCAGATGTCGACCGATGATCTCGCTCAGCTGCTCACAAACCAACCTGAAATCACAATACTTGATACGCGAGAATCGCAGGAATTTGAGGTCAGTCATATTCACGGAGCAGTACTTACGCAGAACGCAGCGGAAGCGATTGAATTTCTTGAAGATCGGAAACGGGATGATCTCGTAGTCTTGTATTGCTCAGTCGGTTACCGGTCCTCGCACATTGCTGCCATTCTAAGTCGGCGGGGCTACTCCAACGTATTTAATCTCGAGGGGTCTATCTTCAAGTGGGTCAACGAAAATCGACCCATCTACCGCGGTGATGACAGGGCATCAAAGGTTCATCCTTACGATGAGAACTGGGGGCGTTTGCTTCAGCCGGAATTTTTACCCTGATACAAGGCTTTGTGCGAATCATCGGCGAACTTTTCGCGCAGTCTGAAACGACAATGTGGTAATTCACCTATATTGACGACACTGTTTCCGAATAAGTGGTGGCATTGGATAGTGCGTCTTCCCAGATATTGCAGTCTCCGCCTATTCGAGCGTTCAAACCTTCATGCCCGAAATACCAAAGCCTCTGAAAAGATGTATCTCTGCCAGAGCAAAATCTTAACCTACGAGTGGAAAGGAATTACGAAGGCGGGTTTAAGGGAGAAATACTGGAATTACTAGCTGACATCAAGCTGACCATCAAACAACTCGGTCATTCATCTTCTTTTCCTTCGAATTGTGGATAGAAAATCTCATTGATTGGTAGCGATATTATCAATTTCGATAGTTTCACCAGAGAATTGGAAAACCAAATCAACAGCGTTGCCGAAGATTCCTTCAAATACCGTTTAACCATTGATTTTGCAGAGTTCAACTTGTTGGAAAGTGTTAAAATAGTAACGATAAACTCAACGCGAAACTTTAATGGCCGGACATAGTAAATGGGCGAATATCCGGTTTCGGAAAGCCGCCCAGGATAGTCGTCGCGGGAAACTATTCTCGAAACTTATCAGAGAGATCACAGTTGCCACTCGGACAGGCAATCCCGACCCAGATAGTAATCCTCGACTGCGCTCGGCAATCGACAAGGCATTGGCTGCAAACATGGGTCGAGATGTCATCAACCGCGCAGTCCAAAGAGGATCTGGTGAATCAGGTGGCGATGGATATCAGGATGTCATATATGAAGGCTACGGCCCTGGCGGCGTGGCCATGTTGATTGAGTGCTCGACAGATAATCGCAATCGTACAGTCAGTGAAGTTCGCCACGCACTCACCAAACATGGCGGAAACCTGGGAACAGAAGGCTCGGTATCCTACCTATTCAATCGAGTTGGCTTGATTCAGTTTCTAAATGGTAGCGATGAAGAACATATCATGGATGTGGCGGTATCTGCTGGTGCGGATGATATTGATGTGCTGGACGATGGATCGATCATGGTGGCTACACCGGTCGAGAGCTTCGTCGATGTTGTCAAAGCGTTGGATGATGCCGATATATCATACGAGGAGGCAAGTATCGAACAACGCGCTTCGGTTTCGCAGGAAATCGGCGAGGAAATGATGGAGCGAGTGCTTACGCTGATCAATGCTATTGAGGATCTTGATGATGTTCAGGATGTCTATACCAATGCTGAATTTTTCTCCCAATCGGATCTATGAAAATTCTAGGAATTGATCCCGGTTCAAGAGTAACGGGATACGGTGTAATTGAAACCTCCACTGGAAAGGTCAGACACATAGCTAGTGGGTGCATTAAAACAGTCTCAGGTTCTCTACCTGAGCGATTGGCTGAAATCTACCATGGTATGTCCAACGTAATCAGCCTCCACAATCCTGACATAGCGGTAGTGGAACAAGTCTTCGTTTCGGTCAATCCGGGATCGGCTCTCAAGCTGGGACATGCGCGTGGAAGTGCGATTTGTGCCTGTGCGGCGAATGACATCAAGGTATACGAGTACTCCGCCAGAGAGATCAAGAAGACCATTACAGGCAATGGTTCAGCGACAAAGGAACAGATCCAATACATGGTGCAGATGCTACTGACACTGAGAGAACAGCCAGACGAAGATGCTGCGGATGCCTTGGCCGGCGCCTTAACTCATTTCCAATTTATGCCCTTGCTTGATCCCAAGACCAGAAAAGTTGGCCGGGCAGTTGCAACATAAGATTTATTTGATGGAATAATTCGGTGATTGGTTATCTCCGCGGCATGATTCGTCAAATTGAGGCTGCTTGCATCCTTTTGGATGTGGGTGGTGTCGGTTATGAGGTTCATATGCCTTTGTCCGCAATACAGGAGCTTCCGAAAGACGGCGAGCCCTTGGAAATATACACTCATATGCATGTCCGCGAGGACACTCAGGCACTGTATGGATTCAGTCAGATCAATGACCGAAACATGTTCAGAACCCTGATCACGGTCTCTAAAGTCGGTCCTCGGATTGCGCTGGCAATTCTTAGTGACCTTAAAGTATCCGAACTCATAGCCTGTGTTGAGCTAAACGACACTAGACCGCTCGAGAAGGTTCCGGGTATCGGTGCGAAAACAGCAGAGAAGCTGTTGCTTGAATTGCGCGACAAAGTCAAACAGTTTCCAGTCGACAGCACCGAAGACAGCGGTACTGAAATCGCGGCAGGCGGTACAGTTCGAGACGCAACAGAAGCGCTGGTCGAGCTTGGATTTTCAAACAAGGAGGCAAGGCAGGCGGTACTTGCTGTGCGTGATTCGGCTGATACTGTCTCAACCGAACAGTTAATTCGCGACGCGCTTTCTTCACTCAGTACGATATCTCAATGAATGATGTAATCCGTACCGTCACACCTATTCAGCTTGACGATTCCGAGATGGACTTTGAGCGTAGCCTTCGTCCGCGAAGACTCGACGAATTCATTGGACAGGTAAAAACTCGGAAACAGTTGTCCATTTTCATTAAAGCCGCGACTCAACGTTCCGAGGCACTTGATCACGTGCTTATATTCGGTCCTCCCGGACTTGGAAAGACGACGCTGGCATATATCATCGCGAACGAGTTGCAGGTTGATGTCGTACAGACCTCGGGGCCGGTTCTTGAACGTCAAGGCGATGTTGCCGCGCTTTTGACTCGACTGCAGAAAGGCTCGGTGCTGTTTGTGGATGAGATACATCGACTGAACCCGGTCGTGGAAGAGGTACTGTATCCAGCAATGGAAGACTATAGGATAGACATCATGATTGGTCAGGGACCGGCGGCAAAATCCATTCAATTGGATCTGCAACCTTTCACTCTGGTCGGTGCGACTACCAGAACAGGATTGCTGACATCACCATTGCGCGACCGTTTTGGAATCGTCCAGCGACTGGACTACTATGGGATGGACGACATTGCAAAAGTCATTGAACGATCAGCACGAATCCTGCAAATCGAGGCAGATCAGAATGGAGTTGCCTCAATTGCCGAACGATCTCGCGGAACTCCCAGAATCGCTAACAGGCTGTTAAGAAGGGTTCGGGATTTCGCTGAAGTGGAAGGAAACGGATTGATTGATCAAGTGACTGCGAATGACGCACTGGATATGTTGGAGGTCGATAATTCGGGGTTGGATGTGCTTGATCGAAAATACCTGCAGGTATTAGTTCAGCATTTTCAGGGAGGTCCAACTGGTGTGGAGACACTTTCCGCCGCGATCAGTGAAGAAAGAGGTACCATCGAAGACACGATTGAACCCTATTTGCTTCAGCAAGGATTCATTCAGCGCACTTCGCGCGGAAGAACAGCTACACCCAAAGCGAGAAATCATATCGGAGGGTCAAAGCGACAGGATTTGCTACTGTAAATGTGTAGAAAATCTATAATACAATAGGCAGAATCTGGGTAGGAGTGCTGTAGTTGGATGTCTTGCGCAGATTTTATATCGAAATTCCGCGTCTATTACGAGGATACGGACGCTGCCGGGGTTGTTTATCACGCAAACTACCTCAAGTTCATGGAAAGAGCTAGAACGGAGTGGCTTGCAAGTCTCGGATGTCTACCTCAGCAACCGGCGGATCGGTGGGGAGTCATTTTTGCAGTGCGTTCGGTGACCCTGGATTTCGTTAAACCCGCCCAATTGGGAAATATCTTGGAAGTATCTGTCACGCCCAGCAGAATTCGTGGCGCGAGTATGGACATCCTTCAGAAAGTTGTAAATGATCAACAGACGCTCGTTTGCGGGAAGTTTCGAATTGCTTGTATTGATGCGGTGCGATTGAGTGCTTGCAGAATACCCAAAGAACTGGTGTATAGGTTAAAACTTTAATGGAAAATTCAATTGAACTGCTACCGACTGGAACTACGCTTTCCTTCATTGACCTGATTACCAACGCAAGTTTGCTGGTACAGTTCGTGATGGCGGTTTTAGTGCTCGCATCATTGGTTTCGTGGTCGATGATCTTCTACAAATGGTTCACGCTCAAGTACTGGACGCAGGCAGCTGACGATTTTGAGGGTAATTTCTGGTCAGTTGGTGATCTGAGTTCCCTCTACTATGAGTGGGACGAACGAAGCAAGGACTCGGGTTCCATTGCCGAAGTCTTCATGGAAGGTTATCGGGAATTGAGTCGTCTGTTAACCCGAAGCAATATAGATCGATCCGAAATCGTCGATGGCGTTCAACGTTCGATGCGCGTCGCCTTGAACAGGGCCGAAGACAAAGTCAATTCCAATCTCTCATTCCTGGCTACTGTAGGATCTACCAGCCCCTACATCGGTCTCTTCGGCACAGTCTGGGGAATCATGAATTCTTTCCGCGCTCTCGGGACTATGCAAACTACGACAATAGCGGCTGTTGCACCGGGTATCGCCGAAGCACTGATTGCGACCGCAATGGGGTTGTTCGCCGCAATTCCTGCTGTTATCGCATACAATCGGTTTTCCCACGAAGCAGATCGACTGCTTTCTCGATATGAAACGTTTACGGACGAATTTTTGAGTATCGTCAACCGACAATATGCAATCAAGTAAGCGAATCCATGAAATCAACACAAAGGCAAAGCAGACATAAGCAGATGAACGAAATCAATGTCGTTCCATACATTGATGTGATGCTTGTGTTGCTGGTTATTTTTATGGTCACTGCCCCTTTGCTCACTGAAGGTGTAAAGGTTGAACTTCCCCAAGCAACCGCCAAACCAATTGAATCGGAAGATAGTATTCCATTCGTTGTTCACGTCAATGTCGACGGCGAATACTATGTCAATCAAGACAGTGAGGTTCCTGTAACTCTCCAAGAGTTGAGTGTGAAGGCAGCTGCGGTGCGGAGGTCAAATTCCGCGACTTCTTTTCTCGTACGCGGTGATGCCAATGTCAATTTTGATGCTGTTGTGCAAGCGATGGTGGCACTTCAGACTGCCGGTGTCGATGATGTGGGGTTGGTTACCAAGAATCCAAAACAAAACTGAAAAAAGTGCCTGATCGAACACACAAATCTTTCGGATTCAAGTCGGCAATACTGGCTATATGCGTTCATGCCGCCATTGTTCTGGCTGTCGGCGTTAACATAATTTTTGAAAATGTCCTGGATTCGAGTTCCATTTCTACCTCGGTTCAGCCAATTCAAGCTCGAGCGGTGACAGAAGAAGCAATCAATGCGGAACTCGAGCTGATTCGACAAAGAGAGGAGCAGGAACGACTCAGGATTCTCGATCAAAACAAGCAACTTGAACTAGCGCGCAATGAGCAGCAGGAAGCCGAGCAACAACTCGCATTAATTGAATCGCGACGCGAGATCGAGGAGGAACGTATACAGAAAGCCGAACAAGCACGTCAGATGCAGGAATATGAATTGCGTGAACTGGAGAATGTGAGGAAACAGAAACAGGAAGACTTGACCGCTATCGAAAAAGAACAATCGTTAATGCAAACCGAACTCAGAAAACTTGAACAGGAAAAGCGAGAACGAGAAAAGGCAGCCGAAGAGCTCCGGGTCCAAGAATTAGCGAGTAAACAGAAGCAAGCGGAAGAACTGGAAAGTCTTCAGAAAGAGAAAGTCAGACTAAGGCAGGAAGTAGAGCAGCTTGAAATTGCGAAACAAGAACGACTGCAGGCTGAAAAACTACGTCAGGAAGAGATTCGTAAAGAAGAAGAAAGAAAAAAGGCTGCCGCAAAATTGGAAGAAGAAAAGAAAGAAAAGGAGAGACTAGCCGCAATTGAAAGGGAAGAGAAAGAGAGGTTGGCTGCGATCGAAAAGAAAAAGCGACAGGAACGCGAGGCACAGGAAAAGAATCGAAAGGCTGAACAGGCTAAACTTGCCGAACTAGCCAAAGCCCAAGAAAATGAAAGAAGAAAACAGGAAGAAATTCGTCAGCAACGTATCGCTGAAGATCAACGTAGAAATAAAGCAATTTCAGAGTTCAGTAAATATATTCCAGCAATTCGGAATAAAGTGGAAAATGAATGGACAGTGCTGGATGTTTCAGAATCATTCAATACGACGGTGCTAGTCAAAATTGACGTGTCAGGTGAGGTAAAGTCAGCGACAGTGACCAACTCCAGCGGTTCAGACGTGTTCGACCGTTCAGTTACAACTGCGATTCTAAAGGCTTCACCCCTCCCTATTCCGCCGGATCCAGAATTCTATAATTACATACAAGAGTTTCAATTTTCATTTTCCAATCCTTCCAGTTAATTATGCCTAACTCAACGATCAAATTTCTGTTATTGGCTATTCTGCTGCTGGCAGGAACATACGCTAACGCTGTAGTTACGATTGAAATCGATCAGGGCGTAAAACGTGGAATTCCTATCGCCATAGTCCCTTTTGGGTTTCCCGAAAACATAGATAAGGAATTGGAACTTGACGAAGTGATCCGCAGTGACCTTTCAAGAACGGGACGTTTTGAAGTGAAGGACAGTGGCAGTTTCTTAAAAACTCCAACAATAGTTGAGAATGTGGTATTTGCGGACTGGCAGTTGATCGGCGTGGATTATCTGGTTATCGGGTCCGTTGAACGAATCGACGAAATCAATTTTCGAGTTGAATCCCGACTGTTCAATGTCTTCAATGAAAAACAGATATTCGGCAGCCAATTTATCGTTACTACCAGCAACGACAGGCAAGTGATGCATCGTATCGCCAATGAGGTGTACGAAAGAGTAACTGGAACCAAGAGCTCGTTTCATACAAGGATTGCATACTCAGCCGCATCGGTTTCTTCGGCAAATAAGACGGAACATAAACTCGTGGTTGCTGACTATGACGGACATAACGCGACCATAATTCTGAAATCCGAAAATCCAATTCTCTCTCCCAGCTGGTCTCCCGATTCAGAAATGATTACCTATTCAATATTAGGTAGGGAACAATCCAAAGTTTGGGTGCAGGAAATTTCAAGCGGAAAAAGACAAGTCGTTGCTGAATTAGAAGGGCAAAATCGGTCACCAAGTTGGTCACCTGATGGAACTAAGCTTGCATTTACAAATTCGCGTGAAGGCAACTCCGATATTTTCGTCCTTACTCTTGCCACTGGAGAGATAATTCAATTGACAACAGATCGTCAGATCGATACTGAACCGGCATGGTCGCCGGACAGCGATTACATTGTCTTTACCTCAAATCGCGGAAAAGGCGCACAGATTTACCGAGTTCGGGCAAAAGAAAATCAGCAAATCGAGCGATTGACGATGTACGGAAAATCCAATTCCCGAGCGAGTTATTCACCGTCGGGTGAAAATCTGGTTCTAATCACCGATCAAGGTAAAGGTAACCAAGTCGGAATACTTGATATTGAAAGCAAATCCATCTCGGTTGTCTCTTCCACTTCAATTGACGACTCAGCTGTTTATTCTCCGAATGGAGAAATGTTGATGTACATCGTTGAGGGGCAGGACAGGCATATCAGGATTCTATCGCCGGACGGTAGGGTACAGTCACGGGTTAAAGTCATAGACGGAGCAGTTAAACAAGTTGCTTGGAGTTCGGATAGTTAAATCAGTACGCATGGATAAATTGGAGTTAATTCAAAGATGAAACGAAATTTAATTTTCATAGGAATCGCAATATTTTCATTGGTTTTGCTCGGAAGTTGTGCAAAAGATGTGGACACGGTCGATATTAATGCCACGGACTCGCCTGGTTCATCTGATGGTGCTTCCAGTGATGAGGTTAGCGGCGTCTCTGAAACTGGTGATGCTGTCCAATTTAACATTGAAGGTGATGACTCTTCCGGTTCGGACGGTACCCAGGCAGTAGACCCGCTGAGTCAGCGAACCATTTACTTTGGTTATGACGAATCCGTAGTCAGTGAGGAGGCTCAGACCATTATTCGTGCCCATGCTGAAGTGTTGCTTGAAAACCCGGACGCGACACTGGAAATCGCCGGACACGCGGACGAACGGGGAACCCGAGAATACAATCTCGCACTCGGTGATCAGCGCGCCGTTGCGGTGAGTAGTTTCTTTCAGGAATTTGGAGTCGATATCTCCAGAATTTCTGTGACTTCCTTCGGCGAAGAGCAGCCAGCTGTAATCGGTTCGGATGAATCTGCTTGGAGTCTGAATCGACGTGTCGAATTCGACTACTAGTCGACAGTAATCGATTTAGGAACTCGGTAATCTATTAAGTGGTGATTTCTGGCACTACATTCAGTTAATAGGGATTTCGATGGGATTTGATCAGAACTTTGTAAAAGTTTCATAAAATTACCTGGAATGGATTCCTAAAATACCTTTATATTATTGTTCTATTCGAGATTTTTTAGTTGGTTTCAAACTGATCAATGAATAATCAGCAGACAAACTGGGGCAAAAAAACGCTTGCCGTTCTGACAGTGGCAATTCTGGCTTCCGGATGTGAACCGGTTGAGACTTCATCAACGACTCCGACAACAAACATCACAGTTAGTGACGCTCCGACAAGCCAGTCGATAGATTCTGCTTCAGCGCAAATGGTTGCCCAGGTCCAGCAACTGAACCAAGAAATCGGTGGATTGAGAGACCGCGTGGATATTCTGGAATTTGAACTTGAAAAAGCGCGTGAGCGTCAGAAACAGTTATATGATGACCTTGATCTGAGACTGCGTAAATTCGAACGCCTTCAGTCTCGTCCCACAAACGAAACGCAGCAAACTGAACCCACCTCCGCTGTTGAACCGTCAGAATCGGACAACACCACACCAACCGAAACATCAATTGAGGCGCAGCAAGAACCCGCGGCACCATCGGTTTCAATTGAAATCACTACTCAACCGGTACTTACAGATGTGGATCTCCAAGCAATGCGGGACGCATATGATGATGCTTTTCGAACACTGAAAACTGGAGACTTCGACGAAGCAAAAATTAAATTCCAGGAATTTATTGACGGTTACCCCACCAGCGATCTTGTGGACGATGCCTGGTATTGGATCGCTGAATCCAATTACATCACCAAAGAATTCGAACAAGCAATCAAGCTCTATCAGTACGTCGCCAGAGAATATCCTGACTATCAGCGGGCACACGAAGCCCTACTGAAGATCGGCTATATATATTACGAGTTAGAAAATTTCGAGGAAGCCCAAATGTACTTGAATGAGATACTCGATAGATTTCCAGCGAGTCGCTCCGCATTTTCCGCTCAGCGTCGCTTAAACAAGATGAAGCGAGACGGGAATATCCAATAGTCCTTCCAGCTACAGGTCTGCGCCTTCTTCAGCTCTGTCCGAGACCAATATACCTGTGCTGAAGCGCCTGGTTGGAAGCCAATTGTTCGGAACCGCCTTTCCACACAACATGACCTTTCTCAATTATGTAGTGTCTGTCACCAATTCTCAACAACGACTCGAGATTTTTGTCGATCAACAGTATGGACTGCCGATTATCTTTGAGTTGTACGATACTGCTCCAAATCTGATTCCGTAACAACGGAGAAAGCCCCTCTGTCGCTTCATCAAGCAGAAGTAATTGGGGATTGGTCATCAACGCCCTACCGATTGATAGCATCTGTTGCTCGCCGCCGGATATCCGATTACCGGCGATACTGGCTCGTGCTTCCAATGCGGGAAACAATGCAAATATCTTATCTACAGTCCACGGGTCAGTGAGTTCATTTTTGTTGTTCGCGGTCGCAATTAGATTTTCGATTACATTCAGATTCGGGAAAATTCGTCTGCCCTCGGGGGCAAGTGCCAATCCAGCCTGTGCAATTCTGAAAGCAGGCCAGTTTGTAATCTCCTGGTTCTGGAAGAAAATCACACCACTACGAGTTTCATTCAATCCCATTATGGAACGTATAGTTGTAGTCTTTCCCATCCCGTTTCTACCGAGCAATGTCACTATCTCTCCTGTGTTGACTTCGATACTCATTTCAAAGAGCACCTGAGTAGGCCCATAGTAGGAGTCAATTGCCTGAACTGAAAGCATCGCTAGTCGTCGTGTCCGAGATAAGCCATCCGAACAAATTCATCATTACGAACGTTTTCTGGCGTATCACATTTTATGAGGCGACCATAAACCATCACTGAAATTCGGTCCGCAAGAGCGAATACAGCATCCATATCATGCTCAATCAGCATAATGGTGTATTCAAGTTTCAGACTCTTTAAAAATTCAAGAATTCTTGCGGAGTCCGACCTCCCCATCCCCGCCAAAGGCTCGTCGAGTACCAGCAATTTAGGCTTAGTCGCTAAAGCAATCGCAATTTCCAAATGCCGCTGTTCTCCATAAGCGAGATTACCTGCGATGGTATCAGAATGATTTTGCAACCCAACTGACTGAAGCACTTCCAGAGCCTTGTCTTGGATGTCCGTTTCAGACGAAACTCGTCTCCAAAATCGGAAACTGTGCCCATCATGTGCTTGAATTGCGAGCGCGACATTTTCCTGGCATGAAAAATCTTTCAGAATAGATGTCACCTGAAATGATCGGGCGAGACCCATAAGCGATCGAGATGGAGCACTGACATCATTGATCTGATTGCCGTCAAACTCGATCTCGCCGGAATCACTCTTGAGAATCCCTGTTATGAGCGAAATCAATGTTGTCTTACCAGCACCATTTGGTCCGATCAGAGCGTGAAGTTCGCCGGAAGCTATGTTAAGATCGACATTATCCGCTGCTTTGACTCCACCAAAATGCTTGCTGAGTTTTCGTGTAACCAAAAGATTTTCAGCCACTTCCAGAACCCCGCTTGCTTAGCAACCCATCTATACCGCGTGGCGACAATAAGACTACGAGAATTAGAAATGGACCGAATATGATGTGCCAATGCTCCGTAAATCGAGCAAGAACTTCAGAAATCAGCCAAAACACCATTGCTCCTGTTAGAGGGCCCATGATGCTTGCCATTCCGCCCAATACAACCATGAAAATCAACTCTCCTGAGCGAGTCCAGTGCATCACGTCCGGACTGACAAATTTCTCAACATTGGCACTCAGTACGCCGGCGAGAGTGCACATCAAACCGGCAATCATGAAGCACACCAATCTATAACGGAACGTCGGGTGTCCAATCACTTCCATTCGAAGCTCGTTGGATTTCGCACCGCGTATGACATATCCAAATCTCGAGTGAATCAAACGATAGGTTAGATACAGACACCCGACCATTACGAGAAAGATCAGATAATAGCGATGAAATGGGTTGTCGAGATTGATGATGTTGGTTCCGAATTCGCTTCTAACGTAGATGATCAAGCCGTCGTCACTGCCGTACTCTTCAATACTGATTGACAGGTAGTAGATCATCTGTGTAAGCGCCATTGTGATCATGATGAAATACACGCCGCGCGTGCGCAAGCTGATTCCACCAAACACAAATGAAATGATTGTTGCGACTCCCAGCGCAATCGGAAATTGAATAAAGATATTATTGATATCGTAGTATGAACAAATACCAACCGCGTAGGCACCGATTCCCAAGTACAGCGCATGACCGAAACTGATGAGCCCACCATAGCCAAGAATGAGATTCAGACTGATCGCTGCGATCGCCCAGATCATCAGGCGGGCGAAGAGATTCATATAGTAGGGTTCGTCAATTAATGTGGCTATAACCGGTACGAACAAGCAAGTTCCGACCACCAGAATGCCCGCCACACCTCGCCGAGTGAATAGAACGCTCCAATCAAACACTGTTCTACGACATCAGTTTGATTGTTTGCCGAACAAGCCTGTCGGCTTGAAGAACAGAATGCCTGCCATGAATATGTATATCAGCATCGATGATATTGCTGGCGCAGCGGCTTCAGCCGCATTGATGGGAATAAAAAGTGCCAGTATGACATCCAGAAATGAGCGTCCAAGCGAATCGATCAATCCCGTAATCAGCGCCGCGATAAAACTACCGCGAATTGAGCCGATACCGCCGATGACGATTACGACAAACGCGACGATTATGATCTGCTCGCCCATACCAGAGTTGGCGCCTAGGATCGGAGCCATCAGAACTCCTGCCAAAGCACTGAGTGCGGTTCCAAGTCCAAAGACTAAAGTGAACAAGAGACGAATGTTGGTCCCGAGAGCATAAACCATCTCCCGGTCCGATGCACCCGCCCGTATCAACATACCAAGTCGGGTTCTGGTCACGAGCAACCACATGCCAACCGCGAGCAGGAACCCTGCGGCTATTATCATGAGACGATAAAGTGAATACTCGATCCCGAATAGCAACGGCACTGTCGAGGATAGATACTCAGGAAACGGAACTGTCAGTCCGTCCAGCGGCCAGACGATCTGAACGAGTTCGTTGAAAAATAGAATCAGTCCGAATGTTGCCAACACCTGATCCAAGTGATGGCGCTGATACAACGTTCTCAGGGTGGTAATTTCGGTAAAAATACCGATTCCGGCAACAATTGGAACCGCAAGAACAAGCGCAAGAACAAACGAGCCTGTCCAGAGAAATATAGTCGCTCCAAAGAACGCACCGAGCATATACATGGACCCATGCGCAAGATTGACAAGGTCCATGATGCCAAAGGTTAGAGTCAATCCTGCGGCGAGTAGAAACAGCAGAACACCGAACTGTACGCCATTCAGGATTTGTTCAATCAGCAGTGCCCACTCCAACTTAAATCACCTGAATAGCTGCGGTCATTGACGGAATTCGGTCTGTGATTACTCAAGTGAGATCAGGGTCTTTCAGACCTTACAGAAACTGCAAGGCTTGATATTCAAGCCTTGCAGTTGTAGTTGCCTGTTTTGTGCAGATGTACGCAGACCAACGATTGTAGTGGTACCGAAACCCCGGAATGGAACACCTAAAGGAAACTTACATATTACACTCGCCTGCATATACGTCCTGATGCATTGTCAGAACTTTTTCGCGAATCGAGGTCGTCCATACACCGTCTTCATCTGCAACCACTTCACGGCTATAGAAATTCTGGATCGGGAAATGATTCGGACCAATTGAAAACTCGCCTCTGATTGAATCATAGTCCGCTTTTTCCAGTGCGGCTCTCAATCCGTCAACATTACTCATGTCTCCTCCAACCGCTTCAACAGCACTCTTGATATACATGACCGCATCATAGCTTTGAGCGGCGTAAAAACTCGGATACTTACCATACTTAGCCTTGAAGCCATCGACAAATATCTTGTTGGCGGCTACATCGAGATCAGGTGCCCAAAACTGCGTCATCGTGGTCCCAACGACACCGTTCATACCCGCATCCTGAAATCTCGGCAAGCTGATTGAGTCAATCGTAAATACAGAATAAAGATCGATCTTCCCGGCGAGCCCCGATTGTTCATACTGCTTGATGAATGCCGGACCATGCTTGCCCGGATAGAAGATAAACACTGCATCCGGATTTGCCGCCTTAACCTTCGAAAGCTCTGATGACCAGTCAATCTGATCCGGCCATTTTGTCATGTCTGTACCGACAAATTCACCCTTGAATGTTCGCTTGACACCAGCCACCATATTCTTACCCGCGGCGTATAGCGGTGCAATAACATACAGGGATTTCACCCCACGCTGATTCAATACCTCACCCATTGCCATAGGTGTCTGATCATTCTGCCATGAGATGTTGAAAAAGTTTTTATGGCATCCCTTGCCTGCAAGCTGTGACGGACCTGCATTGGCACTGATCAAAATCTTTCCTGCATCCAGTACTGTGGTTGCTGACGCAAGCAACACGTGTGACCAGATATAGCCAAACACAATATCCACCTTGTCTTGGGATACCAAGCGTTCTGTCGCCTGCTTCCCTTTCTGAGGATTGAACTCATCATCGCCGTAGACGACTTCGACATCAACCGGGCCCATCTTGTTGTCAATGTGCTCCAGTGCCAATTCCACAGCGTCTCGCATATCGTTACCTATTACGGCGGCTGGAGTACTGAGCGTTGTCACAAATCCCAGTTTTACCGTTGCTGAATATGCATTGGGTGCAATCAGAATAATGCTGACTGCAATCGCAAAAAATATTTTTTTCATTTTCTCTATCCTAAAATCTTAGAGTCTAACATTCGTTAGATATTGTTCCTAAAAGTAGTTCCTCGAAATTGTGCCATCCGCCTGCAGACATATTCTTTCCCGAACCACTCGAACGGCGTTCAATTCCTTATTATTCTACTATTATTGCATTTCCGCAAATAATCTCATTGCCAGATGTTACTTCGAGATTAGGAGGCAGGTGCCGCATGCCTTTCAAGCGCCCAATCGACGTGCTCCCGTACCAGCAATGAAGTGTGGTCTTTTCGCTTTCGCAGTGAATTTACTACCTCAGACGTTGACTTCGCGTTACCGAGCGCGACGGCAATATTTCTGAGCCACAGTTCGTAGCCGACGCGGCGTATAGCAGTTCCTTCAGTTTTCTGTAAAAATTCCTCTTCCGTCCAATTGAACAGCGCACACAATGATGTGGAGTCCAGTTGATTTCGCACCTGAAATGCGGGTTCGTCTGAATCGCTCGAAAATCGATTCCATGGACAAACCATCTGACAGTCATCACATCCAAATATTCTGTTACCTATCTGAGGTCTGAGTTCTAGCGGAATCAATCCTTTGTATTCTATAGTCAGATAGGAAATGCACCGTCGGGCATCAACAACATAAGGCTCAACGATCGCATTCGTCGGGCAAGCGGAAATGCACGACGTACATGAACCGCAGTGGTCTACTTCCGGCGAGTCAACAGGCAGCGGTAAATCGGTGTAAAGTTCTCCCAGAAAAAACCATGATCCGGCACGTCGATTGAGTAAATTTGAATGCTTGCCAATCCAGCCGAGTCCAGCTTTCTGTGCAATCGGTTTTTCCAGGACTGGCGCACTATCCGCGAACGCCCGATAACCGAACGGCCCGACTTCATCGCGAATCTGTCTGGCTAGTCTCTCAAGCCGCTTCCGTATCAGTTTGTGGTAATCACGCCCTGTCGCGTATCGTGAGACAAAAGCCATGACTGAATCATCCAGGACTTCGCGAATCGCTTTGGACCGTGGGGGAAAGTAGTCCATTCGAACGGAGATGATTCGAACAGTACCGCCGATCAATTCTCCCGGTCTGGTTCTTCTTAATCCATGCCGCACCATGTAATGCAGTTCACCATGCATTCCTTGATTCAGCCAATCAATAAGATGATTCTCAGCCTGCAACAGGTCGGTGTCTGTTATCCCTACCTGTTGAAAACCGAGTTCCTGACCCCAACCCTTGATTCTGGTAGCCAGTTCATGCAAATCGGAATCGGTTAACGACATTTTTAGTTACCGAAGCCCATCAATTCCAATCTATGGGTTATAAGTTTTACGAAATGAAACTTGACTGCCTGCTTCTTCGTAATACGGTTAGCTATGCGTCATTATTCGTATCAACACTAATCTCTTGAAGGATTTCATCGTAGTGTTCGTTGAGTAGTGGCGGTCGTCTGCGTATAGGTAAGTTTCGATCTGAAACCATCACCGGATGAGCAAATGTCTTGGTCGGTCGCGAATTGGGAAGTTCCAGCGGTTGAACCCATCCCTGATCCAATACCTGAGGGTCCTGCAAAACCTCACCGTAGTTGTTGATTGGCGCAGACGGCACACCCGCATCCTTGAAGCGCTTGTACCAAAAATCAGCGGAGTCGGTCGAGAATTGCTCCTCAAGAATTTCTGTCAAAGCGGCTTGATTTTTTGCTCTTTCAGCTGTACTCGTGAATCTGGAATCATCGACCAAGTCGGGCCGTTCAATGACACTACAGACGGTTTCATAGAGTTTCTGATTACCCGCGGCTATTACGAAGTAGCCGTCTGAAGCTTTGAATGCCTGATATGGTGCATTACGGGGATGGCGCGAACCCAACCGTTTTGGGTTGTTTCCAGTTCCAAAATACTCACTCACCTGCAGTGGCGCGATGCCCAAGCTACAACCTAGCATCGAAGCGTCGATATGAACCCCCTTCCCCGTAGCACGTCGCTCGAACAGCGCTGAAGTTATATGGAAAGCAGCATAGAGACCGGTCGCAAAATCACTCAGCGGAACTCCGCACTTAACCGGCGGCTCACCCTCTTCGCCGGTGACGCTCATGATTCCGGATATACCCTGCATGGTGACATCAAACGCACCTTCCTGCGATCGTGGACCGGTTTGACCAAACGCCGAGATGGAGCAGTATATTAAAGAAGGATTCAAATCGGCGATTGACGAGTATCCAAGCCCAAGCCGATCCATTACACCGGGTCTGTTGTTCTCCAACAACACATCAGCCTGATCAATAAGCTGCAAAGCAATATCCAAGTGTTCTTTTGATTTCAGATTCAGTGCTATCGAGCGTTTGTTTCGATTTACCGATGAGAAATTTTCACTGAATCCATCTGTGATTGGAGGCCACTGCCGCATGGCATCTCCGGATGGTGGTTCGATCTTGACGACGTCAGCTCCCATATCACCCAACAACATTCCACAAAAAGGCCCGGCAGCAATCTGACAGAATTCTAAAACTCTGATTCCGGAAAGGGCAAGTTCCACTCCATTGTCAGAGTAGGCGCAACTATTGGATGAAGGAGACATTTTCGAGATTCGATCGATTTAATCTAAAGAAGGCGCAACTATGGAACTGAATTCAAAATTTCGAGAGGATGCACATAAACCACCTTGATACATCCGGAAAAGCGGTACTGGCAACTAGTGACTCCGCGACTTCTCTCCAAGGTAATGTATCACCATAAGCACCTATCGCTGTTTATTATATAGTCGCTGTATAATCCCTGAATATTCCGTTTTTCGCATTCAGAATTACACACTTAACCTGCTCTCCGTCGAACAAACGGACTAACGTTCCTGACAGATTCCACTAGCCTACAGGGTGCAACTATGGCAAGAGTACGAAATATTGAGATTGAAGAAGTCGCAGTTGATTTGAAACCAGTCTATTCGAAGTTTGTCGATGATTACGGTCCGTTTCTCAACCAGGTCAGAGTCTTTGCTCATCGTCCTCCGGCTCTCAGACACATCATGGGCATGTTGCTTGAATTTGCCGACGAAGCTGTACTACCTAAACGATACCTTGAAATAGCGCTGGTAGTTGTTTCTAATTTGAATGAATGCGATTATTGTGTTGTCCATCACACCCCAAAGCTGATGAGTGAAGGATTTTCAGAGGATACAGCCATACGGATTCTGGAGCCTGACTGTCCTGGGCTTGATGAAGTTGAGCGACTCGTCAGAGACTATTCGGTAACCGTGACGCGTCATGCCAATAGAGTGACAGATTCAATGCATGCCAAACTTCGAGAACACTTCAGTGAAGCACAAATCGTAGAACTGACATTGCGTATCGCTCTTTGCGGATTCTTCAACCGATTCAATGATGCACTGGGAATTGATACCGAAGAAGATGCAATCGAGCTGATGGAAGCGCACGGATAACGTATTTGTCGCTTTCTTCACACATCTGAAATTTCGTTTTTCCGATATGTCGACACTTCAAAAGTTCAAGGTTCGGGTCGATTCAATCAAGTCTGAAACAGAAGACATTCTCAGTTATGTGCTAAAAAAACCGGACGGCGGCGAGTTGCCTGAATTTGCAGCTGGAGCACACATCGACTTGCACCTGGACAATGGACTTATTCGTCAGTATTCACTCTGCGGACCTACATGGGAACGACAATCCTACCTGATCGGGGTGTTGCTGGAACATCCGGGTACCGGAGGTTCGCAATATATTCATAACCACGTAAAGGTGGGAGATACTTTGGAAATCTCCGAACCCAAGCATTTGTTCAAGTTGAGTCCGAAAGCCCAAAGACATTTGATGATTGCTGGCGGAATCGGTGTGGCACCAATTTTAGCGATGGCCCATTCCCTGGAACAATCTAAAGCAGACTATGTCTTTCATTACTGCACAAGATCCCTCGAACAGACGGCGTTTATGGAAGAAATAACAGGATTGGTGAAACAAGGTGGTCTTCATCTGCACTTTGACGGCGGCAATCCGAATAACGGATTGGACATTAAAGCAACACTTCGGGAGTATGCGGAGGGCACACATCTTTATTACTGCGGGCCGGTGGGTATGATGAACGCAATTGCCGATGCATGCCGTCACTGGCCGAAAGGCACAGTGCATTACGAACTTTTCTCGATCGAGGGCATCACGTCAACCAAGACTGAAACAATCGGTGAGGATGATGAATTTCAGATCAGAATCTCAAGCACCGACGCGGTTTATTCGGTACCTTCGTACAAAACCATCGTCGATGTTCTGAGAGAGAACGGCTTTGACATTGACACCTCATGTGAAGATGGTTTCTGCGGCACCTGTCTGACACGTTTTCTGGACGGTGAACCCGACCACAGAGATGAAATTCTTGACGACGAAGATCACGAAGAATTTGTACTGATATGCTGTGCGAGATCGCTTACACCAGAACTTGTGCTTGATCTGTAATACTTTTTCGCAGACTCGGTCCTGTATGAACTTCCGCAAATATTCCGATATGCCGAATGGGTGAAACATTCGTCGTAGTCGCATGTTTCACGGAATCAACTCATCGCTTCACTTACAATCCTCAGAAAGTAATATGCCCGTAACTATAATGCTACGATGACCAAAACGATAGCAAGTGGAGGAAATCAAAATGAATAAAGTTAGAACACCCGACGAAACCCGGCAGGTCACCGTTGACGGATTCAGGGTTGTTACCTACAGTTACGGCGAAGGAGATGATGTTCTCTTCCTGCTGAATGGGGGACCCGGACTTCCTTGCGACTATCTCAGGGATCCGCATATTCCACTCGCGGACGAAGGTTATAGAATTGTAGCGTTTGACCAGCTGGGCTGCGGTAACTCTGATCGACCTGATGATCCCGCACTGTGGGATATCGGTCGTTATGTTGAAGAGGTGGAAACAGTGCGAGATGCCCTGGGATTGAAGAATGTGCATTTGCTCGGGCAGTCGTGGGGTGGTTGGTTGAGTATTGAATACGCATTGACCTATCCCGGAGAAATTCGGTCTCTGATCCTTGCAAATACCTGCGGCGATCTACCGCATCTGACGACCGAACTGAATCGGATGCGTAACGCACTTGGAAGCGAAACTGTTGCGATGATGCTTCATCATGAGTCATTGGGAAGTTTCGACCATCCCGAATATCAGGCAGCGATCACCGTCCTGAACTACAGACACGTATGCAGGCTGAAAGAGTGGCCCGATTCACTTCTCGCTTCGGTAACGGACTGGAATATGGGACCCTACGGTACCATGCAAGGGCCGAATGAATTTCTCTATATTGGAAATCTCAAGGACTGGAATAGGATACCCGACATGCACAAACTCGCAATGCCTGCATTGATCATAACCGGTACTCACGATGAAATAGGCCCCGCGTGCGCCATTCGGATGGACAACGTTTTACCAAATTCTCAAGTGGTCGTTCTCCCCAACAGTTCACATGTTCCATTCTATGAGGAACCGGACGCTTATTTTTCGGCACTCAAGGAATTTTTAAGTCAGCATTGAGATGATTTCGCCAATTAAACCGAGGTGAACGATGGCCAATTGGATGAGAGCTGCGGTTAGCTACGGCTTCGGGAAACCTCTTGTAATCGATGAGATCGTTATCGACGATCCCAGGGAGAACGAAGTAAAAATCAAAGTGACTGTATGCGCGATCTGTCACAGTGACATCATGTACATGGATGGAGCCTGGGGTGGAAGACTACCAACAGTCTATGGTCATGAGGCAGCGGGGACCGTCGAAGCTTGTGGTGCTGGAGTCACAAAAGTGAAGCCAGGTGACAAGGTGATTGTTTCCCTGGTACGTCATTGTGGTAGTTGTTTTTTCTGCGAACACCATCAGCACAGTCTCTGCGAATACCAATTTCAGACCGATGAACCGAGACGATTGCAGGCAAGCAATGGAATGGATATCCACAGAGGATTGAGAACAGGTTGTTTTGCAGAATACGCTATCGTTCATCAGTCCCAGGTCGTCGCAATTCCAAACAATATGGACCATGCAAGCGCATCTCTGCTGGCTTGCGGGGTCATTACCGGATTTGGTGCAGTGGTAAACATCGCATCCGTCGAACCTGGTTCTCATGTCGCGGTGATTGGTGCAGGAGGCGTCGGCATCAACTGTATCCAGGCCGCTCGAATTTCGTCCGCGGCTTCGATCACGGCAATTGACATTAACTCAGACCGGCTCGCTACGGCGGAGCAATTCGGAGCTACCAATACTATTGATTCCAGTGGAACCGATCCGGCAGACCCCATCCGAGAACTCACCAACAATCGTGGTGCGGACTATGTATTCGTCTCAACTGGTCATCCAGAGGCGATGACTGGTGTTTTTCGTTTGCTGCGACGTGGCGGCACACTTGTGCTGGTTGGAATGCCTCCGGACGGTTCCGAGTTTTCAATGGAAACGGTCGAATTCATCGACTCAAATCAGTCTATACTCGGTTGCAAGATGGGTAACCCCGATCTCGATTCTGACATCCCCAAGCTGATCGGATTGTACAATTCGGGTGATTTGGAATTGGATGCGCTGGTTACAGGTCGATTTTCTCTCGAAAACATCAACGATGCGATTGAGTCAACTCGCCAAGGAATTGGAATTCGTAATGTTGTAATGATGTGACGATTCTGTTGCCGACTATCAAAAGTCGTATGAAGTCGTCTCATTCTGATGCCCGCATTTTCAACTGCGATTTGCCAATCTACTTTGACTGCATGTCGAATCCGGCCCGACTGCGAATCGTATTTGCTGATGCTTTGGCTGTCGTGCCTAGTCCACAGATTCACCGGCCATCAATTACATCACTACAGATGAGTTTCGAACCACACTGCGATCATGGTGGCGATACCCATTAGTGGCGCCCCACACGCGACAGCATGACTCGATCAAATTCACACAGCCTGGAATCGAATACCTATCGCACGCTTTCCAGAATCCCAAGATCCTTTGTTGACTGCCTCACACCAATACCTCTGAACCAAGCGTCAATTAGCCCGAATGCGTCTTGCTGCCATTGATCTGCAGGGACTCATTTAGCCGAACGCAATCTCTGTAGTCTGCCAAGGCATATGGATTGAGACCAAGAAGGACATCTCTAGTACCGACATGGTGCATGTCTGCTTCGCTGTGTAATAACCAAGGAACGGCTCCACCAATGATCGTAAATTGGTCTTTAAAGCTCTCCCTAGGACCTGACCAATATCAATAAGAACGGACTTGACCGCTAATGTTGTCCTGTCGTCGTAGTCGTTGCGGCCTGAGATTCCATCAACGCCATGAAAAACATTTCTCGGATAGATAATCGGCGGCCTCACGGTCCCGATAATTGCCATTGTACAAATCAAGGTAAGTGGCGACTTGATTTGTGCAGAAGATACCCGGCACTGGCTGATTGGAATCTTCAAACAAAGTCTCATCGTTCAGGGTGTGCACGTTCACTTTAGCCCCCTGCGCGATACGAGTCAAACGGAGTGTCTCTTTAAGCACTTCAAGCCCCTGTTCGTCTGCATAGAAGCTGTGCGCAACGTCTCGAACGTATGGTGCAAACCACTGGGCAGCCGAGTTCATCGCATAAATCGCACGTGGAGATTGCGGTCCCGGATTTAGTTTGCCCGCTAAACTGCTATGCAGTTGGTCACCATCGAACACAGTGTATGCGCTGATGTGTTCACCGGTCGGTCGACGATAGTTCTCTCGCCACGACTTCAGTAGCGCGCCTGGGCGGACAAGAACCAGACCATCGTTGTGAATTTCAATCCATTCCCGGTCGAGCAGTGCCTTGCGGATATTACTGACGTGCCCGAGACTGGCATTTGCCGATTCAGCCAGATCCGAGACGCGCCATGCGCGGGCTGGGTCGTGAAGAAGTGCTCTCAGGATTGCGCCAGCCCTGGGGGTAAAAAGTGGTCGCAGTGCGCGGGTTTCGGCTTTTGGCTTGTCCGGGACAGTTCGTTCAATATAAACGTTGCCGAAAGTGAAGTGTACATTTCCATACAGGTCAAGATAGGCAACATTATGATCAAGGCAGATGGTACGCGACTCTGGAGACAGATAGGAACTGATCAGCATCGGAATGAACTGTCGAGTGACATCTGCGCCCACAGACAGCTGCAATTTTGCGATGTAACTTTCGAGCTGATAGACCGCAGATCGAGCAAAGCGCGGTGCACCATAAGGTTTGATATCCAGCAGCAATGCATGACGGATTCCGGCGTAATCAAAATCAATTCTGACATCAATACGATAGTCGGAATCTAGATGTTTCTTGTCATGAACCCTGACGATCCGTATGTTCGGGACATGTTTGAGAAGGTTGCGAACTGCGTCTACAACAGAACTGATCTCTAATTCATGTATTTTCACCATGTGGTGATAATAGTCAAAATAGTGAAAATTGTCAAAATAAAATCATGTGCAGGCTGATTTCAACTACCAAAATCGGGTACGGGCGTTTCAGTCAGATGCAGCTGATTTCGGCCGTAGTCTACCGGCCAACTTCCGTCTATAGACTGTTTCACTTCAACTGGCAGACAGTAATGAATTCAAAAACTTAAGTGACCAATCGAAAAAGACATGGACCGGAAGAACTCGATAGTGAAGAGACTGACCACCTGACCTCTCTCGTTGGGTGAACGGACCGCGGTTAGATAAATTCGCACGACCAACTTCGCTGGAACTAACCCAAGATTGCAAAATTTATGCTATGTTTCGATTCAGCCTATTGCAAAAAGCGACAGACATTTGAAGCTTGGGAACTTGAAGATTCGATCACTCAGAAAATAATTCATCCTCACGCTGACTATGAGAGCAGATTTGACATGACGTACAGAGTCGGCACTAGGCTATCGCGGTTGCAATATTGGATTCTTCATCAACGATATCCGACAATTGATCCGCAATCTGACTGATTTGATCAAAGTCATAGCCTTCAACCAGAATCCGTATTGCCGGTTCTGTACCCGACGCACGCAGCATAATTCGCCCTTGCGTGCTGAGTTCGTTCTTGGCTACATCAACCGCTTTCAAAGTTTTGGGCCAAGTATTGGCTTCGATTCCTTTGATTGGCGAACTCTGGTTTCGAAGGTAAACATTTCTAGTTACTTTGGGGACAAGTTTCAGTTCCTTTGCGAGTTCCTTCAACGTCTTTCCTGACCCGACTACTTCCGCAAGTACCTCCAGGGCTGCAATCAGTCCATCCCCAGGAATTCCTGCTTCACCGTTCAGTATGTGACCACATTCTTCACCGCCCAGATTCCAATTCAACTCTCCCAAACGTTCTGAAATGAATCGGTCTCCAACATCCACGCACTCAAATGGAATTTCATTGGCTTCCAGAGAATCCCTCAGACCCATGTTGCTGAGATGGGTTCCAACCACGCCACCACAAAGCTGTCCCTTTCGCTTCCTCGCAATTGCAATGATGAACAGAATCTGATCACCATTGACCAGATTCCCTGCAGCGTCAACCATTACAACCCGGTCACCATCACCGTCCAATGCAATACCAATATCGGCATGGTGCTCCAGTGTAAGTTTCTGAATATATTCGGGACTGGTGGAGCCACAATTTAGATTGATGTTGAACCCACTCGGAGTGTCCGCTACAGATACGACATCTGCGCCGAGTTGAGACAGCAATATCGGGCCAATCTTGTAACTTGCTCCATTTGCACAATCGATAACGATTCGTAAACCATCCAGTCGACTAGGCGCGTTGGAGGAAAGGTAGTGAACATATTGTTCCACGGGATCGTCAATTCTGCGGGCTTTACCTAGATTATGGGCCCCGACCACTCGGATCGGACTGTCCATTCTGGCCTCTATTTTTCGTTCCATCGAAGCAGGGATCTTTAAACCATTGGACAGGAAAATCTTGATTCCATTGTCTCGGACAGGATTGTGTGACGCACTGATGACAACACCGGCACTCGCTCGGGTAACGCGGCTGAAATAGGAGACTGCAGGTGTGGAGACCGGTCCCAACAACGCAATATCAACACCCGCAGAAAGCAAACCGCTCGTAAGTGCTGATTCAAGTACGTAACCTGACACCCGGGTATCTTTTCCAACGACGACTTCACAACGGTCGTCGGTCTGCTCCTGCAGTACGGACCCGAACGCCCAACCCAACTTCAATACTGTCTGAGGCGTGATCGGCTCACAACCGAACTTGCCTCGAACACCATCAGTACCAAAGAGTCTCATTGATCACTCAAACCGGAACTACTGTACAAGATTCACAATTGAGACTCGTCAATTGTTGTGTGTTGAGACAAATTGAGCGTTACGACGCTTCTCCGCTTGCCGGGCGGTCCATTTGAGGCTTGACTGCCGGCTTCCTTCGTTTGCCGTTCGTACTGTCGTCACTTGAAGAGGAGGAATCATCCGCTTCAGATGTAGGTGGCTGGGGAGAATTTCCTGCCATGATATCGTCAATCTGATCAGACTCCAACGTTTCCCACTCCATCAGAGCGTTCGCCATTATTTCGATCTTCTCCTTATTGGACTCGATGATCGATCTTGCACGTGTATATTGCTCATCAATGATGCGGGTGACTTCCTGGTCAACCCGTTCAGCAACTGCATCGCTGAGATTCTGATGCGTGGTGACATCGCGACCGAGGAAAACCTCAGATTGATTATCGCCATAAACCCGCGTTCCCAACGAATCGCTCATACCCCAACGAGACACCATTTTCTGAGCCAGGTCAGTTGCCTGTTCAAAGTCATTGGAGGCACCGGTAGTCATCTGATCCATAAAAATCTCCTCGGCGATCCGACCACCCATCAGAACAGCAATTCTTGCAAGCAGATATTCTCGATTGTGACTGTATCGATCTTCTTCCGGTAGTTGCATAGTGACACCGAGCGCTCTGCCTCGCGGAATGATCGTAACCTTGTGGACGGGATCAGTATGTTCAAGTACCTTGGCAACGACGGTATGCCCCGATTCGTGATATGCGGTGTTCCAGCGTTCTTCCTCAGGCATGACGATTGAACGTCGTTCAGTTCCCATCAGCACCTTATCCTTTGCCATTTCAAACTGTTCCATAGTTACAGTTTTCAGATTGGCTCTAGCCGCGAACAACGCAGCCTCATTGACAAGATTTGCAAGATCGGCACCCGAAAAACCAGGCGTTCCCCTAGCGATGATGCTGGAATCGACATCTTTACCGACACGCACCTTCTTCATATGTACATTCAATATTTGTTCACGCCCGCGAATATCAGGCAGTGGAACATGAACCTGTCTGTCAAACCGGCCGGGCCTCAGCAGTGCCGGGTCGAGCACATCAGGTCGGTTGGTTGCCGCGATGACAATGACACCCTCACTGCCTTCGAAACCATCCATCTCAACCAGCAATTGATTCAGGGTCTGTTCACGTTCATCGTGACCGCCACCCAGTCCAGCTCCACGCTGGCGACCGACAGCGTCAATCTCATCAATGAATATGATGCATGGTGCATTCTTCTTGCCCTGTTCAAACATATCACGCACACGCGATGCACCGACTCCGACAAACATTTCAACAAAATCCGATCCAGAAATCGAAAAGAATGGTACCTTCGCCTCACCGGCAATCGCCTTTGCGAGCAGCGTCTTTCCCGTTCCCGGACTTCCGGTCATCAGTACACCTCGAGGAATCCGCCCGCCGAGATTGGTAAATTTGGTAGGTGAACTCAAAAATTCCACAAGTTCGCCAACTTCCTCCTTGGCTTCCTCGACACCCGCAACATCCTCAAACGTGACGCGGTTCTTATCCTCAGTCAGCATGCGAGCGCGACTCTTACCGAAACTGAGCGCGCCTCTACCGCCGCCCCCTTGCATCTGACGCATGAAGAAAATCCACAACCCGATCAGTAAGAGTAACGGGAACCAACTGATGAACAACTGCATCAGCAACGAAGGTGATTCCTCTTTTTGAGCGACTATCGTCACACCCGCCGAAACGAGATCATCGACGAGTTTGGGGTCATCCGGCGAGTAAGTCACAAAAGAGGTACCATTCGTGAAAGAACCCATGATCGTGCGGCCGTCTATTACGACTTTGCTCACCCGTCCGTTCTTGACATCGGTGAGGAATGTGGAATATTCCAACTCCTTGCGGGATGTCTCCTCTGTCGGTGTGAAATTCTTGAAAATCGCCATCAGCACCATCGCGATGACAACCCATAAAATGAGATTTTTCGTTAGATTACCCAAGTGTTTTCTCTTGCTTTCGCTAGTATCGTGACTTATTCAAACCTGTCGACAAGATAGTGGGGGCAATACCGTGATTTTACAAGCCTCGAATTGACCTTTTACCAATCTGGACTTTAAATTTTAACAAATTTCAAGCCTTGTCAATGAATGTTGTTTCAAGAACTTGTAGTATTCTGTTTCTGCGAAAATCTGAGAGACACTGTTCTGGCATTGGCAAAAATAGAAATCTTTGTCTTTGCGCCTTTTCAGTCAACTACATGTAGACAAATTTAGTGAAATTATGAAAAATGAAGGATATTCAACTGATTCTCCAGTCATCCAAGATGATGGGATTGTCTATCTAATAATCAATGAGGCAATGCCTGGCTTGGTAAAGATAGGTAAAACGACCAGAGAAGATCCGTCACCGCGTATAAACGAGCTGTATAGCACGGGTGTACCGGTGCCGTTCGAATGTACGTTGGCCATTCGAGTGAAAGATCCTTCGAAGGTTGAAAGGGAACTTCATAAAGCGTTTGAACCGAATCGAATAAATCCAAAGCGAGAGTTCTTTCAAATCGATCCTGAACAGCCTGCGGCTGTATTGAGATTATTGATAAATATGGGAGCTGAAGACGTGACTCCCAAAGTCAATGAAGAAAATAAAAAAATTCCGGAAATCGAACGCAACGCTTCTGAAGGGTTGCGTAGTCGTCGCCCCAACCTAAATTTCGACGAAATGGGGATCAGTGTTGGCAGTGTTCTAAATTCAGTCAGTGGAGGCGAAACTGTTACAGTGGTTGCCGACCGCAGAGTCGAATTCGAGGGTGAGGAAATGTCGCTCACCCAAGCAACGAAAAAAGTTCGAAATGTCAGCTATGCCGTCAATCCATCACACCACTGGACATATGAAGGACGTAGTCTGAAATATTTTTACGATCAAACATATCCGTTAGACGGCCAATGAGAAAAACGGACAAGAGTTCGCTAAAATTTTGAATTTTGCTTTCAACAATTTGTATTCGTTTGGCGAGGCACTTACGAAATAGCGATTCGTTAGACATCGGCATTGATTTTAAAACCATTAGCCGGATTTTCATCTAGTTGTAATTGAATCCTCGCCCTTGTAATTTGAATAAGTTGAACAAACATCAACCGACGAAAGATGGGAGGTAGTAATTCAAGATCGTCGTCAAGATGTTGCATTTGGTCACTGTCGTAAACGATGAATACAACGATCGAACTAGATATTCAGAATCTTACGGTATTCTGATCATTGATACGGTGTTGGAACGAGTCTCGACGAAAGCTGTATAACGCTTCCGGGTCGATCGAGATGTCAATTACGACTGGACGATCACGACCTATTGCGCTGCGCAAGGCATCACCGATTTCCTCGACCCTGTCGACCCTCAATCCTACTGCCCCATAGAGTTCCGCAATCTTATCGAATGGCGGACTGCTCACGTCGGCACCGATAAATCGTCCATCGAAAAAATCGCGTTGGTAGGCTTTTTCGGCGCCCCAGCACTGGTTATTCATAACGATGGTAATCGTATTGATGCCGTAATCGACCGCCGTACTCAGTTCTGATAACGTCATTCCAAATCCCCCATCACCCATCAGACTAACGACGGTACGATCCGGCATGGCCAGTTTGACGCCAAGACCACAAGCAAAGGAAAAGCCAACCAAGCCGAAGTCCAGAGGCGTGAACAGGGAGCGAGGCATCCAGTAGTTCATGGCATCGGTAGCCTGAAGACACAGGGTACCTGCATCCAGCGTAAACGCGGTATCTTTCGGCAACGTGTCACGCAACACCTTGAAAAGAGCACTCGCTTGAATGGGATTCTTATCCAGTGCGGCATCAGCATCCCGGTTCGCAAGATGTGCTGTCCTCTCGACTCGGGACAATTCAGTCCAGTTATCTGCAAGTCTCAGCAACTTTAAATCCTTCAACTGTTCAATCAACTGGGTGGCAGTCGTGTTCGCATCTGCCCAAATACCGAGTGATACAGGAAAATATCGTCCAATCGCAGATGCTTCCTGTTCTACCTGGATAATCTTCGCCTGTTGGTTAATATTGTCATAGGAATAGAATGTCGAATTGAAACCCAGCCTTGTCCCAAGTGCCAATATTACGTCCGCTTCCCGTACCAGTCTGGACGCGACCGGATTACCTCGGGGACCCATCTGACCAAAGTTCAAGGGATGACCGAACGGCACTGCGTCACCATGTCCCGGCGAAGTCACAATCGGAGCATTGAGTAATTCCGCCAAAACCGTGGTCTGTCCGTAGTCACCCGAGTTCTTTATTCCGCCTCCCGCCACAATGACCGGCTTTACAGCTTCAGCGAGGATTTTTGCGGCTTTTTCGACCTGCACGTCAGATGCAGCAGCCACACTTTCCGAACGATACTGTTCGGGCAATTGAAAACAATCGAAGTCTGCGGATTTCGCAAGTATGTCGCGAGGAATGTTAAGCTGAACTGGCCCACGTCGCGGTGTCATCGACACTCGAAATGCCTCTCGCATCATTTCCGCTACCCGAGATGTTTGAGTGACTGTCCATGTCTTTTTAGTTATCGGGGTGAACAGTGCCTGCTGGTCGACTTCCTGAAACGCGTCTCGATAAATGTGTTCACTGGACAAAGCTCCCGCAATCGAAACCACTGGAGAGTACGCGGCCTTCGCCTGCGCCAGGCCGGTTACGAGATTGGTTGCCCCCGGTCCGTTCTGCCCTGCCACGAACACCCCAGGCTTTCCTGAGGCTCGGGCATATCCGTCCGCTATATGAACGCCTGTTCTTTCATCGTGTACACCAATGAAATCGATATCCGATGCATCGTACAATGCATCGAACAATTCCATCGCAGCCGAACCGATCAAACCGAACACATATTCGACGGATTCCGCGCGAAGACATTCGATTGCGGCCTGCCCTCCTGTCAGTCGTGCCACTGGCTGTTCTCCAAAGTGCAACTAGTTTGTTCCTTTGATATCACATCAATTCAGGCAACTGGAGAGAAAGTCTTCAATAGTTCTGAGAAATACCGCCGGATCTTCCAATAATCCGAGATGCTTCAATTCCGGTATGATTTCTACTCGGGAATCCACTATCTCCGAGGCAATTGCATACGACATTGACGGTGTGCTGCCAGAATCGTTTTCGCATGTCATCACCAGAGTAGGGAATTCCAGTGGGGGTTGCGGTCGAATTAATTCAGTTACACCTTTGGCTAAAACTACTCTAGACTGGAAATAGACGGTCGGGTTGTTGCTGTTAATCCAACCGCTGACCTCACTGATCACATCTGGCCTCATCGACCGAAATTCTGATGTGAACCAACGTGCAATCGATGCGTCCAATGTCCCTTTCGGTCCTTTTTCAGCTGTGTCATTAACCCGCTTCTCAATTATTTGCTGTTCTTCAGGATCCCGCTCGTGCGGAGAATTCAGGACAACCAAGGCACTCACACGATGCGGAAAGTCCATTCCAAAGCGTCTGTTGATCATTCCACCGAGTGAGAAACCGATGACCACACATTTGTCGATTCGAAGTTCGTGAAGCAGATCATCCAATTGTTTGGAAAACAGACTGAGTGAAATTTTCGACGGCACGCGGCGAGTCTCGCCATGGCCATACAGATCATATGTCAATACGCGGTAGCGATGAGACAGCACCGATATGTAGTCCTGCCACATTTGACGATTCACACCTAGTCCGTGGACCAGGACAATTGTCGGATTGCTCGGTTTTCCCGCTAGATTGTACGACGTACCGTTTGTCGATTCAGGCATATTTTCCTTCCAGCTCAGTTCAGTTGAACTCAGGAATCACCTCATTGCAGAACAGTTCAAGCGACTTTCTTTGAAGATCATGCCCCAATCCCATGCTTGTCAAATATACAAACTCGTCTACACCTGCGGCTTCATACATTTTCAGTTTACGGATAACTTCTTCGGGACTTCCAAGCATCAGGTTCCGCTCCAGCATGGACGGCTGGAATTGTTCTTTTTCCGAAAGTTCCTCCAGTGGTATCTGCTTTGGGAATCCATTTCTGACATCGCCAAGATTCAAAAACAGGTTTTGAAACATGCCCATACTTTTCTGGATGGCGGCTATTGCCGCGTCGCGATGTCCGACGTTGTCGTATACCGAAGTGTGCCGCATCATGGCGAAAATGGGGCGATGCTCCCCTTTTGATTTGGCCATGGCCTCAATCAGTCGAGTTTTATAAAGTTCCACCTCGGAAAATGGGCGGGTAAGCGGCCATGAAATGATATTGCAGCCGTTTTCCACGGCGTAGTCAAAAGTGATTGGTGCTCTCGCGGCCACCCATATGGGAGGGTGGGGTGTCTGGACTGGCTTGGGAACTGAAGTTGATGTTGGAAACGACCAAAATTCTCCATTGTGCTCGTAGTCGCCTTGCCACAATTTTTTCAGCACCGGCAGCATTTCGTGGACATATCGATATGCGTCAGACTGTTTCAGACCAGGATGCATGCGATCAAACTCCCGCTGATATGCGCCTGAACCTATACCGAACTCCAAACGGCCGTTACTGATAAGATCAATCAATGCTGCTTCGCTCGCAAGATTGATCGGATGCCAGTATGCCGCAACTGCAACTGCACTGCCAAGACGAATATCGTTGGTATGGGTTGCCCACCATGTCAGTATCTGAAACGGATTCGGAGCGATCGTCATCTCCAATGCGTGATGCTCCGCTGCCCAAACGATATTGAAGCCGCCACGGTCCGCAATTTGCACCATTTCCAGAGTATGTCGGATGACAGACGACATGTCGATGCTGTCGTCCATTCGTTCCATGTTAATAGCCAGCTGAAACTTCACTTTACCTGTCTTCCCAATGATTCACCAAGTTCCGATTTGACGTGTCACGTTGCAAACTATTCAAAGCGGAAAAATTTCGTCGTATCAAAAACGCCAAATATACACTTATACGAGCCTTTAACTTCATTGGCTGAATAGAAAACCGAACAACAGCGACTTTGTCCATATGCTGACGTTCAAGGTAAGTATCGACGCGCAATCATATAGGACTCCTGGCTCCGGGAACGGGAAGCCTTGGGCTTGAATACAGTACAGGTTTGAAATCTAGACTCACACTGTCTTTTCAGGATGACAGAGTCCTGATCCTGAAAAAATTTGAACACCAGCGTCCCGCGATTCACGAGTACCAGACTGCAGACATCAAATATCGCTTCGTATAGATCAGAAAAGTTCCTTGAATCCACACTGGATATCCCAGTGAGATTCGGTGCCATATCGGAAAGAACCAGATCGGCTTTCTGATTTCCGATCGCTAGTGATAAATCCTTCCGAGATTGCTGTTCAATGATATTGGATTGAATGTAGTGAACTTGATCCAAAGGCTTCAACTCAAGGACATCAACCGCGTAGACCGCTCCACCGGGCCCGATGCGCGAAACCGCGTACTGACACCACCCTCCCGGCGATGCTCCCAGATCAAGTACCGTTTGACTCAGACTGAACAGATTGAATCTACGATCTATCTCCTGAATCTTGAAATACGAACGAGACCTGACACCCAAGCGGACTGCTTCGCGTACAAATCCGTCCGAATCCTGCATATTTTGCCAACTGGACGATCGCTTCGAACTGCGCGCAGTATTTGCCACGGAATAAATCCTAGTATAAATTCAAGTTGGACTGTGGAACGTCGCTTTATCGAACGATGAACCGCTAGCTCAACTGGCCGGCGAAAAGGGTACCGAATCCGTCAATCACACATTCACCGTCTATCAATTCGATAGCATTCCACATTGTCACACCATTGGCTGTGAATACCGGAATACCTGCTGCACACTCGAATCGTTCGATAGCGAACAGCGATGGCATAGCAGTATCGGGTATCAGCAGTACCTCAGCTTCAGGGTGCATCGCTTCGGGTATGTTTTCGATTATGAACTCGGGTGTAAACAATGCCGCATCCCACCCGGCCGGCGCACCCAGCCATTTCATTGAAAGCACCTCAATGCCGAATTCATTGAGAAAGGAGACGAAAGCCCGTGAGGCCGGCTCAGGATAAGTCGAAAGAATGCTGACCTTTCTATATCCGCACCGTTGCAAGGCTTCAATGAATGCCAACGAGGTGCTACCAGCGGGCACACCCAAAGTTTGCTTCAGAATTTCTACCTGCTGCCTCGCATGATGGCCTCCCATGACAAAACTACCACTGGTACAGGGCCAATACACACAATCCATATTCAGTGTCTCCAATCGTCGTGCCGCTTCCACCAGCCAGTCCAGCTGCGCGGTCCGCTCCAATGCCTCTATATCATGGTCGTTGTCTCCGGTACCACCAACGCGCGTACAACTGACATAGAGTCGCACGTGATCAGCGGCTTGATCCAGAAACCCATAGAAATCCTGTTCAGCTCCTCCGCCAGGCCACACGAACCCAAGTCTTGAAGTTTGGTTACTCACTTGAAATACTCCTCATGGCATGGCGCACATGTTCCAAAGTCTGCTCGACATCGTCATCACTGTGAGCGGTCGAAAGAAACCAGGTTCCGCGGGCTGTAACCCGTGTGCCGACCGACTGGAGCCTGGCGTAGAAAGGATTCTTAATGCTTTGGTCCAAACCCGCAAACTCGCGGTAATTCTTGATGAGGCCCGGTGCAGCGAACAATGGGTGAAAAACAGTTCCCAAACCCTGAACTGTCAATGCCTGCCCACAGTCGGATGCAATTTTCCGCAATCCCTCCATGAGACGCTCTCCAAGTGAAGTCATATGTTGATACGCCTTTCCTCCGTTTGATTCCAATTCACTGATCGTTGCCAATCCGGCAGCTATTGCTACGACATTCGCATTATAGGTTCCGCCGTGCATGACTGATGCGGTATGCAACAGATCCATAATCGACTTCTTGCCCACCAGCGCCGCGAGAGGGAAGCCCGCTGCCAGTGCCTTTGCAAATATAGCCAAGTCTGGAGTCACACCGAACAATCCCTGTGCTCCGGAAAGTCCAACGCGGAATCCTGTTATCACTTCGTCAAAAATCAGTACAGCGCCACAGTCAGATGTGATTTCTCGCACCCCTTCCAAATAGCCGGGCAACGGTAAGATGGCACCGGTATTGCAATTGATCGGCTCCATCACGACAGCAGCAATTTCATCACGTCGATTTCCCATGACCTCGGCAAACAGATCCAAATTGTTCCATGGCAAGGTAACAATGTCATCAAGTGCTCGGACGGACTGTCCCGGAGTCTGCGCAACACTGATCGGGTTTGACTCTTCGCCGACCTGGTCGAGCGGCGGATTTACGCTGACAAATATATTGTCTGTCCAGCCATGGTAATGTCCTTCGAATTTGATGATCTTTGAACGACCCGTATATGCCCTCGCAAGTCTGACAGCTGCCTGAATCGTTTCCGTACCGCTTGAGGCAAAGCGAATTCGTTCAGCACAGGGTACAAGTTCACAAATCTTCTTCGCCAGATTTGCTTCCAATTCCGTTTGACCGGCGAACAACTGTCCCATCCACAATGTTGAAACCACTTGATCCAGTACGGCTTTTGGTGCATGACCGAGTATGATCGGTCCATTCGCCAACGCATAATCGATATATTCATTACCATCTGCATCGGTAATTCTTGAACCGTCTCCTTTGGTGTAGTAAAGCGGAACCGGGCTCTCGCCATAACCGCCATATCGAAAATTGCTGCTGACACCTCCTGACAGATATCGGGCACCAAATTCAAATAGTTGCTGTGATCGTTCGAACTTCATGATCATGTCTCAATTCTGACCAACTCAACCGGTAGTGAACTCAACACCGCAGCTCCTTCGTCGGTCACAACAAAAGTCTGGCTTAATCCGACTCCCATCTGGCCGTTGATACGAAGAGTCATCGGAATGTGAAATACCATCCCGGCTTCAAGCGGACGGTTATTATTTACTACTATGGCGAAGCCGGACTCCTCTCCCCATGTCGGTGGAAATCCAATTCCTACGGGATATCCGTATACTTCGTGGAAGAGGATCCTGTCTCGGATCGGTGCTATCTTGGCTTCTGCAACCGAAGCGACTTCGGACGCAAGCACACCAGGTCGTACCGCGTCGAGCATAGCTGCCATTGTTTCCTGTTCCAGCGCCTCAAATTCCGCGACTTCGCAGGGCACCTCCCCGAGAACAGCAGTTCGCATGAGAGGTGCATGATACCAGTGTAGGCTCGGTGAACATTCGATAAATACTGTTTCACCCGGTGAAATTTTATGACCGTTGTTGCTGTTGTGTGGCATGCCGGCACGATAACCTGCGGAAACTATCGGATAGACAGAAAAACCAAGACTGTCAGCCCGGATGAGTTCGTCGGCGACCCGTGCGGCAACCTGTGAATCTGATACTCCGCTGCGAATTTCAGCAAACCCGGCAGTTATTGCCCGATCGGTAATAGCTGCCGCGGCTCGCATGATTTCAAGTTCGGCTTCGGATTTGATGTTGCGGACCATGTCGACAATTCCCGAACCGTTCACGACCTTGTCGGCTCCCAGTGATTCCTTGAGAACATCATGTATTTTGGGGACGAGATAACGAGTCTGAGTTTCGATTCCGATCACACCTTCATCCAATCCGCGTTTTCGTATTGCCTGGACGGTAGCCTCGATTGGGTCAGTGTGAGTATCGTAGAGATCAAGGTCGGTCGCTACTGCCGTTGCTTCAAATCGACCTTGTTCAAATTGCCACAGCACCATGAACGGCAATCTGTCAGCCGGTATCACCAGACACTGATAATCCCACAAATTCAGCGTATGATGTCCGCAAAGATACAGAATGTTCGGAGCAGAATGCAGCACCAGCGTATCTATACCCTGCACTGCCATCTGATTGCGCACCTTTTGACGACGCTGTTCAAATTCCTGCTCGGAAAACACCTCTTCTCGGGGAATATTCATTTTGGCTCCTTATGTTATCAAAGGGTATAGGTCACATCAGAGTCCAGCGGATATAACGGATGATTTCTGGCACGGTAGGACAATCGTCCGGTTCGTGCGGGACATGCACCGGGCGAGTCAACCGCAACCACATCCTGCGCAATCTCGCCATATGCCGCTTTCCACGCGATCGCTGACTTGACCACAATAATATCCTGTTGTGTCGGCTCGATTCCGACACATCGCAACTGCTCTGCGTCAAACGGCATGGTACGCAAAGATGTCAGTACTATCTGAACGTTACCCGCTTCAACAACAGCAGTCCGTCCCATCTGAGTTACATATCCAGTCATGTAAGACCCTTTGTGGACAAATTCACCATCGGAAATGACTTTCACAAAGACTTCAATTTTCAAGGTAGACCCATGCTGATTGTCGATCTTACCACCGACAGAAGCGACGAAACGATTTCCGACACCTGCTGTTTCTGCCGCCCGAACAGCCTCCGGGTCGGCAACAACAACGACAGAACGGCGTTTCGAAGTTTTGAGCAGCACTTCCAATACACCGGTCGCATCTCCTGCTGCACCCCCACCAACATTATCTGCGGACTCGACGATTACAACGGGACGAACACCGGAATTTTCAGCGAGACGCACACCCTGTTCAACCGGGACAATCTTCGACAAAAAGAGCCGCCTGGCATCCCAAATCTTACACGCGAGCGCGTCAGCCGCCGAATTCACCGCTTCTACCGATTGTCCATAAACAATTACCGAAGCGCCAAGATACGATACATCACAGTACGGGAACCCCATAGCAATTGAACCACACGTAATTTCAGGTTGTGATTCTATATCGTTCAATTCGGACATGATTGATTGCATTGGTTCACTGTCTGTCTGCTGATCAAGTGGCAAGGTCAATAGAGGAATTTTCCTGAATGCACAATGTGGCGCTACACCCGTTGCGATGATAGCCATCATGATTCTCGCGGCTTCCTTACCCCGCTCCGCCATATCCGTATGTGGAAAGGTGTCGTAACCGACCAAAACCGATGCTTCGTGGACCATCCGTTCGCTAATGTTGGCGTGATAGTCGAATGTTGCGACGATCGGAGTCCCGTCACCGACTTTTCGTTTGACACCTTCCAAGATGCCAGCGTCCAGATCTTCCATGTCTTCGGCGACAGCCGCACCATGCAGTGCCAGAATTACCCCGTCCACCGGCTCCGCAGTTTCGATTCGTTGGAACAGTTCGTTACACAGACGCATCGCCACCTCTCTGTCAATTGTCCCAGATGGAACCGCCGCCGCGAATATAGTCGGGACAATCGAAATTCCAGAATTGGACAATTCCGAGATCACTCCGCCAAGTTCGGTGTTCGTATCTCGATAGCGATGAACAAGTTGCTCGTCACGCACCAACTGATAGTGAACAAAATCGTGGTAATTTGTCTTGGCGCTGGAAAACGTGTTGGTTTCGTGCCAGATGCCGCCGATAGCGATTTTAAGATTCTCAGGATTACCCATCGTTCGAACAATTGAGGTCGCGTCTTTCCTTTCCGATAGCAGTAGTTATATGTCAATCTTTCGGTTTGAATCTCATTTTCAATCGGATAAGAGTCCACTTTGTGAAGTATGAGCCTGAAATATTAGCCACAGATTTGAAACTTTGGACAGTGGTAACCGAGCAATCCAATAAACCAACGCAAACAGGTTATACTTGTAAGCGATTATCTGTGAGGGTACTGGTATGACCACAAGCATTTCAGACCAAAAATTGATTCATGTGACGCGCGAAAGCGCACCTCGTATTCCGGGTCGGCGTGAGTTTTTCAGTTATCGCGATCTTCGGGCAAACGAAGGCAGTGCAGGCAAAATGCACGCACAAACCATGGTAGCGATCAAAGGTATGACAGAACCAACCGGATGGCACTATCACGAGTGTGAGTCCCAGTTTCTGTATATTCTAGTCGGATGGATCGACATGGAATTCGAGACCGGTGAGAAAATACGCCTGACGGAAGGCGATTCGTTATACATCCCAGGTGGTATGAGACACAACGAGACAGCAACTTCGGATGATATGGAATTGCTGGAAGTATCGATACCCTCAGTCATGGGGACCGTCCCATGCGCAGTCCCAGAAGGAATGGCAGATGCCGATTGAGCAGTGTCCGTAACCCCGACCACACAGCAATTGTAATTCAGGTACTTTATATGAGCGATCATTTGAAATTCGTACGAGTCGGTATGCGCCGAAACGGTGCCAATGTGAAACTCAAGCTGCGTTGGGACCACTCACCCCACACCTGTCAGTTGATCTGCGATGCGTTGCCTTTTGAGGGCGACATGTGGCATGCCAAGTATGCCAATCACGAGATATACACTCTGCTACCGGTAGAGGAAATCTTCGGCAAGGACCCACCGAAAGAATGGCTCTGTATGTTTCCGGCACCTGGTGACCTCATGTATATATTTCATCCTGACGGACTTCTCCCTCCCGACGTGTGGACGCCGGGCAGTTCTCATCGAATTGTGGATATCGCACTGTTCTATGATCGCGGAAACAATCTCTATGGTCCCAGCGGCGGTAATACCGGAAATATCTTTGCGACAGCGGCTGACATTGATGAACTCGAAGCATTTGCCGAGCAATGTCTACGCGTTTGGAAGACTGGTTTTGAGGGAGAAATTATGTATGTAGAAGCAGCTGAGTAATCGGTCGGACCAAATTGTCAAGCAGTCCTCTTCAGTGGCTTAAGGCTTTTCAAGATATTTCTGGTAATCTCCAAGGTACTTTCGATATCGTCCTGTGTATGGGCAAATGAAATGCTTCCTTGTTTGGTTTCGACAGGAAAATGAAAAATGCCGTTGAAATTGAGCATTTTTCTGTAACGGGCGTCAAATCTCGAATTATGGTTGAGTGCTATATCTTTCCATGAGACCGGCGCGTGATCCATAAAATAGACTACAAATGCGGACCCCTGCCTCACGACAGTTGCCGGATAGTCCTTTTCGGAAAACACATCGTTGAGACCGTCCTCCATCAACCCGCCGAGTCGGTCAAGATGCCCATAGATCTCATCTCCGCGGTCTCGCAGTTTCTCTATGGAAGCGATTGCCGCAGCAACAACAAACGGATGGGCATTGTAAGTTCCTGCGAGTAACACTCGCCGCTCTGAATCAGGATGATCCACGTAAGACATGACGTTTGATTTGCCACCCACTACGCCCATGGGATACCCATTTGCAACCGCTTTGCCAAACACGCTCAGATCAGGACATACTTGGCAAATTGACTGATAGCCACCTAGTGCGTGTCGAAATCCAGTCTTCACCTCATCAAATATCAACAATGTACCGTAAGTGTCGCACAACCTGCGCACAGCTTCCAAATAGCCGGGCTGTGGTTTGACAATTCCGATATTCTGCAGAATTGGTTCCAACACAACTGCCGCCACTTCTGTTGATTTAAGAACATTTTCAATCGCTTCAATATCATTGAACTCAACGACATGTGAATACTGGCCAGCATTCGAGCCCATCCCTGCGGAAATCGGCCTCAATTCGTGTTCCGTTCCGGGCTCATGATCACGAACTGCCTCTTTCGGATCCATCAAATTGAAAGCGACACTATCCATCCAGCCGTTGTAGCCACCTTGCATGAACAGAATGTGGTCGCGTCCGGTAAATGATCGTGCAATACGAATCGCACTGGCCACCGCTTCCGTACCGCTGCTAGTTAACTGAACTTGATCAAGATAGGGAATGGATTCTACGAGCAAATCAGCAATCTGCACCTCCCATGGAGTCATGCCTGCCCCAATCAGCGAATCGCCCCGCTGAATTGCCTCCATCACTGCCTGATCGACATCCGGGTCGCCGTGCCCGAGCAGATAAGGTGCGAACGCGGCGTGATAATCGATATATTTCCGATTAGAGTGGTCCCAAAGATAAGCGCCACTCGCACGTACAAACATCCGCATGGGATCGATTTTCCGGTTTAGCGACATAACACCACCGGCGATCGATTCGATCTGTCTTTGCGAACTCTCAAAGTCCAGCATTGCGATCTTCCCCTATCCCGATCAAATTCATTTGAACATCAAACCAGATGCATTCAAAAGATTACTCTTGAGTGATCATCTCATACCACTTGTCCTTGAGGCCCTGCTGCTCAATTGTCTCCAACCATACGTTGATGAAATTGACAAAGTGATATTCACCGGGCAATACAGCATAGGCATAGCCTTGCGGATTCAGCGGAGCATCATCAATAATCCTCAGGTTCATCCCCGGATTCTGCTTTATGAAATTTCTCAATGAAGAACTGTCAGTCAGTACCGCATCAGCACGTTTGGTGGCAACTTCAAGGAAGTATGTTGATAATTTATCACTAACCAAGGCTTTGACTTCGGCTTTCTTGAAAAATCGCAGAGCGAATGCCTCATCCGCGGTTCCTGATCCAACTGCAATGACCATACCTTCCTTGTCCAGGTCTGCATGGGTTTGGGCATCGGAATCCATATGCACTGCTGTTCCCTGTGTCTCATATCCGGATGGATTCGAAAACAGAATGCGCATCGCCCGTTCGGCAGTGCGGAACATGGGCGACATGACAATGTCACATTTATTGGTTTCCAGACTGGGAATCAAAGTTCCCCACTGAGAGTCCACTGGCTTGTATTCGACACCCATTATGTCGGCTAAATGCTTGGCAGCCTCAATGTCCGTTCCAACCCAGTCACCGGTTTTCGGATCCTTGGCGCCCCAAGGCAAAGCTTCCGCATGGCAAACCATCAATTCTCCACGGTCCTTGATTACTTGGATACGGTCGTCTGCGGAATAGGCAGACCCCAGGCCGAGACAGACCATCCCGACACTCGATACCAAAGCAATTATCAGTCGTTTCATAACTTTCTCCTTTGATCTAATTCAACTTCTATATAAAATTCACGATTCCTGTTTTGAAGACTCAATTGTTACAGGTACACACCACATACTTGTGCGGTGCATTGCAAACGTGAGTTCGTCTGAGTATCTATTGTGCATTGACTATTCTATCACATAAAACTGCCCGTTCATCCCACCCAAATTCGAGTAACAAAAGTCCCATGATCCGACCAAAATATCGAATTTATAGTATTTTTGAGAGGAACTGATTTAGGTCGGAATTGTCAACACTCTGAAAGAATTCCTGTGTCCTCGCATCTACCATGATGCGTCCACCTGCCATGTAAAGCATTCGATCCGAAACTTCCTTCGCAAATCCCATCTCGTGAGTGACGATGAGCATGGTCATCCCCGATTCTGCAAGTTCGCGAATCACATCCAGCACTTCAGCAACCATCTCAGGGTCCAGTGCCGATGTCGGCTCATCGAATAGCATCGCCTTGGGCTGCATCGCCAGAGCACGGGCAATCGCCACTCGCTGTTGCTGTCCACCTGACAGGTGATTCGGGTACTTTTCAATCTGCTCCGCTATACCTACCCTGTGCAACAATTTTTCTGCCAGTTCGTTGGCGTTCTCGGTGGACATTTTTCGCGACATCCGCGGCGCAAATGTGACGTTTTCCCGAATTGACATATGCTCAAACAAGTTGAACTGTTGAAACACCATTCCGACTTCGCGACGAATGTCCTCGACATCCTTTCTGCTGCCCGGCAACCTGATCTGATCGATCTGAATCTCGCCACTGTCGATTGGTTCAAGAGCATTCAGTACCCGCAAAAACGTCGACTTACCCCCGCCCGATGGCCCCACAATACATACAATCTCTCCCTGTTCGATGTCGATCGATATACCATCCAGTGCCATGAAACTCCCGAAAGATTTGGAAACACCCCGGCAATGAATAAAAGCTGTTTCGTCTAATCGGCCTGCGCTCATCAAATTTCTCATTCGAATCAGTGACCTGTTCGCTCCAGCAGTTTCTTTTCCGACCTTCTAGCCCACACGCTGAAGGGGAAGATCAGCACAAAATATAAAACCGCGATCGCCGATAGAAACTCAAAATAACTGAGTGTTTTCGCACCGAGGATACTTGCAACATACGCCATTTCAGCTACCGCAATAGCCGACAGTAAACTGGTTGCCTTCAACAGTTCAGTCAGAAAATTGACAAATGCCGGCATCATCCGGCGGATCGCGGGTGGGATGATGATTTTCCGCCAGATATGCAATTGCGGAATCGCGAGCGCGTGTGCCGCATCGACTTGGCCCCGAGGTATCGCGAGAACGCCGGCTCGAAATATTTCTGCGAGGTATGCTCCGCTGAAAAGAGAAAGTGCAATCACTCCGCACGCTTCACTTGAGATTCGCACAGACAGCAACAAAGGCAAACAGGAATACACCCAGAAAATCAATACCACTTCGGGAATTGTTCGAAAGAAATCAATAAACGCGATAGACAGACGATATGCACCACCCTGCCCGCTCAACTTTCCAAGACAGGCGATCATTCCGAGTACGATCCCAATAACCAACGAAATCGCGGAAATTACGATCGTAACACCGAACGCATGCAGCAAGTCCGGACCGTAGCGGATCAACTGATCCCATTCAAATCTCATCAGCGTTCCCTTTTCTGCAGAAAATATTCAACACGCAGAGTTCCCTTGCTCATCAAATAACCGACAATAAAATAAATAATTGCGATTGAACTGAAAAGTTCAACAGGTTTGAAAGTGACGTTGCTGATTCTGTTCGTTACGGTCATTAATTCGCTCACGTGAAGTATTGACAGGATCGCTGTACCTTTGAAGAAGCTGATGGTCAGATTGACCAGAGGTGGAATCATGGTACGGAGCGCTGGCGGAAGTATTACACGTGTCCAACGAATTCTCGCTGGTAGGGCCAGAGAGTATGCTGCCTCCCACTGACCTTTTGGTACCGATTCAATTCCGGCGCGGACTATTTCCGTGAAATAAGCACTCGCCTGCAAGGTGATTCCGATCACGCCACTTTCCAGTGCAGTTGTGTTGATGCCCGTGACAATTGGCAATGCGAAATGAATCCAAATCAGCTGAACCAGAAGCGGTGTGTTTCGCCAGATCTCGACAAACGCGGTCACTACCCAACGAAGAGGGGCAAACCCGGACTGACTTGCAATGGCGAGAATCGTACCGGCGAGCAGACCCAACACGGCTGCGCATGCGGTAAGTGCCAAAGTCAGCATCAGGCCTTTCAGCAATACCACCCGGTATTCCCAAACAACAGAAAAATCCAAGGAGAGAAGGAGATTCCAGTTGAGAAAGTAGGCGGTGATCCCAATCACGCCAAGCAATACTACCGAAAACCATGCCCTGGAGGCAAACTGAATCACTGATACCACCCGAGTTAACAACAACTGAGTAATTAATTAAAATAAATTGACGTGGTTATATCACCACATCGTTTTCAACAATAATAACTAATCATTAAAATAGAATTCCTGAAAATCGGTTAGGACACTATTTTCGAATTTCGAATCGATTCTCTTTCAATCTTGCTTCGATCAGACTCATACTATGCAAGTAACTGAATTGGAAATCAAAATTCATTTTCTCCACCGACAGGTGATGTAGCGCTATGTGTGTCATCATATTCGCTCTAAGACAACATACACGGTATCCTTTCATAGTGGCAGCCAATCGGGACGAATACTACAACCGACCGACTATTGCTGCTGACTTTTGGCCAGATCTGCCTGAGGTCATTGCGGGTCGAGACAAGCAAGCAGGGGGAACCTGGTTGGGCTTGAGCCGTCGTGGACGGTTCGCTGCGATTACCAATCACTACGAACCCGGTCGCCACACCCCGAGTCTCCAGAGTCGGGGAGAACTGGTGAGCAGTTTCCTCGTCACTGACGAGTCTCTGGATGAATACTCAGTCCAGCTTGATCACAGCCGAGAAAATTACAATGGCTATGGATTGATCTTCGGTAGCTTCTCTCATCTGCGATATCAGTCGAACAGGGACAGTCGAATCGTGGATATCACCGAAGGTGTGCATGGGTTGGGCAATGATTTCTTGAACACACCCTGGCCGAGGGTAGAGGAAGGCAAGCGGAAACTCTTGGAAGTCGCCCAATCAGACGATCAGCTTGAGGCAGAACAGTTTTTTGAAATCCTTCTGGATAGCGATGCAATCAGACCGGATCATTCGGAAGCAAGCACTTCAAACATACTAGAGGCAATCGATCCGGCACAGATGCCCATATTCATTCGCCTGAAAGATTACGGTACACGAAGCTCATCCGTAATTCTCGTCAACAGTGATGGAACGGTGATGTTTGAAGAAAGAACCTTCAACCCGTCTTCAAGAAAGATTCTCGCTCAGCGCAAATTTGAATACAAGGTTCAGTGATGTCCTTTCCGGCTGCTGTCAACTGTGTAACCGATTGACTTTCAAAACCCTGTCGACCCGACGTAATCGAGCCAAAGTCTTTTTCAGGTCCTCGGCACTTCCAACTTCCAAGCTCAGGTAGATCTTGCCGAGCTCCTGATTCTTGATTCGAACTGCGTTTACACTGAGCAGTTCCAATCCAAGTTGTGTAATCGCAGTGGTTATGTCTTGCAGCAGTTCGGGACGCCCTTCAGCAACCATTTCGATATCGATCGGACGCTTCGAGAATTTATCAACCTCCCAATTTACGGCAACCAATCGTTCGGGATGAATTTCCAGCATTCGCTTTAAGTTCCCGCAATCCGGTCGATGTATCGTAATGCCGCGCGATACGGTCACATAACCAATCACGTCATCACCGGGTAAGGGTCCACAGCATGAGGCATAACGTGTCAACAGCTCCCCAACACCCAGTACGGACAACGGCAGAGTCATTGTTTCCTGTTTACGTCGGGGTTTGGGGTCCACCGTAACAGGCTCAGTCTCTTCGGATAGTTTGGGAATCAGGCTGGTAACGGCATGGGCAGGCTTCAGCTCTTTCATTCCAATCGCAGTCAGTAAGTCCTGACTGTGCCTGAATCCGTTGTCGCCTGCGAGTTTTTCGAGATTGACTTTGGTTAGTCCATGGCGGTTGAACTCTTTCTCAAGCATTAATTTGCCCTGCGCCTGATATCGTCCGTATTCTTCCAATTTGAACCATCGTCGAATTCTGCCCTGCGCTCGGGACGTTACTGTGAAACCTTCATTCGAATTCAGCCAGTCCCGGCTCGGACCACCAGATTTAACGGTACGAATTTCGACCCAGTCGCCATTTCGCAGTACATAGGTCAGCGGTACGATTCGCCCGTTAACCATCGCTCCCCGACAACGATGCCCAACCTCTGTATGGACAGCATAGGCAAAATCGATCGGGGTGGACCCCAAGGGAAGCTCGATGACATTGCCTGCGGGTGTAAATGCGAAGATGGTTTCAGCCGAATGGTCGACAGGCTTCGAATCGTCGTCCATGGAACCCAAAATCTCCTCCTTCCACTCGAGAATCTGTCGCAACAATCTGACTTTTCGATCCTGATACCCACTGGACTTCTGGTTTTCCTTGTACTTCCAATGCGCAGCGACACCGAATTCACAGTCGTTGTGCATTTCCACTGTACGTATCTGGACTTCCACCGTCTTTGAATCCGGACCATTTACAGCGGTGTGCAAGGAGCGATATCCGTTTGGTTTCGGCACGGTTATATAGTCATCGAATTCACCTTCGACCGCCATCCATGACGCATGCACCGCACCCAGGGCGGAGTAGCACGAAGCGATATCCGGGACGAGAATTCGAACTGCACGCACGTCAAACAAGCGTTCCAGATTCAGTCCTTTTTTCTGTAGTTTGTTCCAAATCCCGTATAGGTGTTTAGCTCGTCCATTCACTGTCGCATTGATATTCGAACGATCCATCAGTGTCTGTAACTCAGCGACAAACCGAACGATATATCTTTCTCGCTCCACCCGACGTTCATCCACCAGTCGCGCAATACGGTCAAATTCCGGGCGATTCAGATACTTGAAAGACAGATCTTCCAGTTCCCACTTCAACCTCCAAATTCCGAGCTTGTTCGCCAAAGGTGTATAGACCGACAGCATCTGTTCCGCCATCGCTGTTTTCTCGACCTCCGATAGGTTCTTGGCATCTCTCATCTTTACCAAAAGTTCAGCAAGATGTATCACGACCACTCGAGGATCATCGACCATGGCGACCAGAGTTCTACTCAAGTCGATTTTTTGCGATGATGACCTGAACTTTAGATCGCCGCGCTCGACAGCCATTGAAATACTGTCCAACTGCAAAGCACTCTCATACAGCTGGCGTATGGGCGCGCCAAATCGTTTCCCAATTCGCTCGATTCGAGGTTCAGCGATCGGTCGCACACCCCTAAGCACCGCAATGACAGCCATTTCCCAGTCCGCCTCCGCTTCCGACAGTAATTCGATCACATCAGTTGGAACGTCGCCTGTATCGGCCATGTCCAATCCATATTTTTCTAACACCTCGGTGATTACATCGCGGCCGATATCGGTATTCGACAGATGCCATCGCTTCTGTGTGTTGAATTCTTGTACCAATACTTCAGTCATGGTGTATTAAATTTTTCCATTATTTCAATATGATGTACAAATACATCATTCAATTGCCAGAATCGAAAGCCTCATTTCACGATTTCGAATGCAACCCAGAGACACATCTTACTGACTATAAACAGCAATGATATTTCGGACTCCAAGAATTTGTTGTCGAATATTCACAACATACTGACTGCAGATGTGAAGAACCGGCACGATGCACCGATGTGAGCTTCAACTATTCATGAGAATGGTAAAAATTTGTTCAGTCTGAAACTTCCTATTATTTCAACAGATAACAAAGTTACATACAAACTTTTGAACAAAAATTGTCAATAATTTACCGGTTGAATTCTTCATTTTGAACTTGCTTCGACCTCCTTGACCTATGCCATTGATTCTGAATTCGTCCAGTTACCGACCTTAGCGTTGCATCTGCATCAGGTCAACTGATTCAATTAAATATGATTCCGAAATTTCTCAATCTACGCACTTGACAAATTTCCAGTTGGAACTATATTAAAAAACATTCCATTCCAAATTGACAAAAATTATTTGAATATTTAAAATCTTTTTTTCGGTTTTTCAAAATTTAAGGGAAATAATTGCAATGACATCAGATTTACCGTTTCTGTTGGAACCTTCTGAACTTGAAGAATTTCTCGGTCGTACCGATCTTCTGGTTATTGATGTAGGTGACACCGATGCCTACGAGAAGGAAAGGATTCCAAGTTCTGTACACGTTGATTATCTGGACATCGTGTCCGGCGCAATTCCGGCCAGCGGTACATTGCCACCTGTTGAGAACTTGCAGGATGTATTTTCCCGAATTGGCTTGACGCGAAACAAGCACGTCGTCGCCTATGACTCGGAAGGCAACGGACGCGCTTCGCGACTGCTTTGGACTCTGGATGTTTTGGCACATCCGCGCACCTCGTTACTCAATGGCGGTTTTACTGCCTGGAAAAATGAAGGATACCCGGTAGAAACCTCCCCACCACCCAGTATCGACCGCAGCGACTACCCGGTCCGTGTCAACGGTAAGGCACAGGCCGATAAGAGCTATATACTTTCCAATCTCGATAACTCCAACATTGGTCTGCTTGATGCCAGGTCGCAGATGGAGTATGAAGGTTTCGATGTTAGAGCGATGCGGGGCGGGCACATTCCCGGAGCCCGAAACATCAACTGGCTTGACACGATTGATACGACCCGAAACAACCGCTTCAAGCCCGCTGATGAACTTCTTCAGATGTTACAACAGCATGGCATTACACCGGACAAGGAGATCATCACCTATTGCCAGACCCATCATCGATCATCGCACAGTTACGCCATGTTGAAGTCCTTGGGCTACGATCGAATTCGCGGCTACGCGGGCTCATGGTCTGAATGGGGGAATTCCGCTGAGACTCCGATTGAATGATTTGCTGTATCATCAAGAATTCGCGGGACTGATGACAGCGATCGTCGAACCCTGTTGTGGGTAATGTATAACCAGTAATCGATGACGTGATGATCATCCATGTTGACATGGATGCTTTCTATGCGTCCGTCGAGCAACGCGACCAGCCTGACCTTGCAGGAAAACCCGTTTTAGTCGGTGGAACAGCTCAGCAACGAGGCGTTGTAGCAGCAGCCAGCTATGAGGCTAGAAAATTTGGCATTCACAGCGCTATGCCATCGAGTCAAGCAATTCGACTCTGTCCGGAAGCGATATTCATTCCGATGCGAATGAGTTATTACAGAGAAATTTCCGACCAGATACATGAAATATTTCTTCGTTACACACCGCTGGTCGAACCTCTTTCTTTGGATGAGGCATTCTTGGACGTAACGGACAGTACCAGACTGTTCGGCGGTGCGGCCAATATTGGAAAGCTGATCAAGAGTGACGTTATGTCCGAACTGAGACTCACCGCGTCAATTGGAATCGCTTTGAACAAATTTCTGGCAAAGATTGCGAGTGATCTTGAAAAACCCGATGGATTTGTTCGCATACCTGAAGCGTGTCAGGATTTTCTTGATCAACTGCCTATAAACCGTCTTTGGGGTATCGGCAATGTCGCTTCAGCAAAACTTGCCAAAATTGGAATCCATACCATTTCGGATTTTCGATTGACAGAAACAAAAGTTCTGGAAAAAACGCTCGGACATGGGGTTCAACAGTTACTCCAGCTCGCTAACGGGTTTGATGACAGAAAGGTCGTACCGGAAATTGAAGCAAAATCGATTTCACGCGAAACAACTTTCGCCACCGATATTCAGGAAATCGAAACACTGGAATCCTCGCTGTTGCATCTGACCGAGGATGTCGCCGCCCGCCTCCGACGCAAAAACATGTTCGCCCGTACCGTCGGGATCAAACTGAGGTTCGCGAATTTTCGTACAATCACCCGTGACATGACTCACGCGGAACCAACCGATATTACCCAACCTATTTGGAAGTGTGCACAGAATTTACTATACAGTGCAATTGGCGGTACGAACTTTAGAGTTCGTCTGATAGGGGTTCAACTGCAATCCCTTGTATCGGAGCATGAACGGAATAAATCGCTTTTCGACCAAACCGAACTGCAACGGCAAAGTCAATTGGATTCGGTTGTGGATTCCATCAATGATCGATTTGGCAAGTCGACAGTGCACCGAGGAATCGCAAGTGATCCCTCGAAAAATTAGAGTTCAGACCTGGAGAGATGGGTCGAGTTTAAATCGCGAAGGACGCTTGGTTGAAGATCGAATTCGGAGTGGATGAAAGGATCTGGTGATCTGATCCCAAAATAATTTTGCAGTGGAAAGATAATTTCACTATAAAGAAAATGGAAGAACCGGTTCCTTGATGCTTCACAAAACGGAACCATAATTTTGAACCAGTTATTGAATCCCGCTGAAGTCGCAAGATTAATTGACAAACTTCGCAATGAATACCAATCCAGAACCGAAGAATGATTCCAATTCGAACGAAGAGCTCTCGGTCGAATCAAAGACGACCGTCGGTGAACCGATCGCGGCATCATCAGGAGATAGTTCTTCTGAAGTCAGCGCTAAGTCCGACACTCAAAACGCTTCCTCAGACAATACTGTCGAACTAACTCCATCAACCTCTGTTAAAGACACGGCAGATGAAAACGCGTCGAGTGCTTCCGATCGGCACTCCGATACCGAACCAGACTCAGTTCAATCAGATTCGCCAGAAATATCCGAACAAGTTTTAACCAAAGATGAGCAAACAATCTCTCATTCGGACACAAATTCAGATGCAAGGGGCGAGCGTAAGACAGCGAATCCGGAAGACCTCCTCGAACAAATCGAAAAACTCTGCGATACTCTGAAGAATGCACTTGAAGACGGCCAACTGAGAGAATGCATTTCGCTATACGAAAAGGCTCAGGCAAAACTGAAGCTTTTGACTGACTTGCAGTACGATTCGAAAAAACTCAGAAAAATCAGTAAACGAATAAACAAAATTTACGCACAAGTGCGAGAATTGAAAGACTGGCGGCATTGGGGTATACAGCAATCGCGACTCGACCTGATCACCAAGTTGGAAAAACTCGCCGATTACGAAGGTAACCCCCTGCATCTGAACAGCCAACTCAAGGAACTGCGGGAAATTTGGAATAGCTGGATTCAGGCTGGAGATTTTCCCAACCGCGTGATGAGGGAAAAATTTTCCAATGCCTATGAAGAAGCGTTCAAGCCCTGCAAGACTTACTTCAAGCAGCAGAAAAAACAACGCAAAGCCAACAAGAAAATGCGAAAGCAGATCTGCCGAGAGCTAGGGGAATACTTCGATTCAGTAGACTGGAGACAACCGGATTGGAAAGCGGTCACCGAAACTATACGCAATGCCCGAATACAGTGGAAGAAGGCTGTCCCACTTAACAAGAAAGACTGGAACACAACCAATGCGAAACTGGACGAAGTCATCGGAAAGTTTGAACCGCACCTTGAAGGTGAAAGAAAAAGAGGAGTCTCGTTCCGACTCCAGCTTATTGAAAAGGCTGAATCGCTTGACTCGGAACCTGTCAAAGTTGCTACAGACAAAGTGAAGCAGCTCCAACAGGATTGGAAAACAGTCAATGTTCGAGACAAGAAGAAAAAGGAAAAAGAGCTATGGGATAAATTTCGCATTGCATGTGACCGACAATTCCAACGTCGAGCCGAAATTCGCAAATCATTCGAGGAAAAACATCGGGAATCCAAGAAAACGAAAAAGTCGCTACTCGCCGAAATACGGAGAATCAACAAACTTCCGCTTGATCAGATCAAGAATAATGCTTCAGAGGCTTCAATCATTCAAAAAAAATGGACTGATGCAAGTACAAGTGGCGGGAAGTCGCGAAGTTATTTGGATAATGAATTTAAGCGCGAAATTTCAAAATTTCGAGAAACCATTCGTGAAGTGAACAAACTTGAGGTTGAAGCGGTACTTTCGGTGTTGGAGTCAAAAGCAAAATTGTGTGATGAAATCGAACTGCACGCAGTCCGAGGGAGAAATGTACCGGACATACACCAATATCGTAGCAGGTGGGATAGCATCGAAGACCAATGTGGCGAATTTGAAGAGGCTATTCAAAATCGGTTTGAATCAGCCTGCGCCATGTTTGAAGACGACGACACCGGCAGTTCAAGTCAATGGCAGCAAAACCTTGAAGCCAAACAGGAGATTTGTCTAAAACTTGAAATTCTTTCAAAAATAGACTCACCGCCTGAATTTGCTCGTGACCGCATGCAAACCAATATTTCACGATTGAAATTGGCGATGGTCGATCAGAGCTCAACCAACGACCCTGAAACCGAAACTCAAGACCTATTGGTCAACTACTGGTTAACAGGTGCAGTTCCGGAGCAGGCGTACGAGTCACTCAACAAAAGATTCAATAGAATCCGCGAGGAGCTGACCAAAAGTTCCTGAGAATTTGACATAAACCCGCTCAGAATTCTGATTGTGTCATGAGCACGATTTCACCGGAACACCTGATTCAGAGCGTCGCTGACGGTCTGCAGTTCATTTCCTACTACCACTCTCAGGATTTCGTCGAGGCGATGGTCGCAGCGTACGAACGCGAAGAGTCACAGGCTGCAAAGGATGCCATTGCTCAAATTCTGATCAATTCAAAAATGGCTGCCGAAGGACACCGACCGATATGTCAGGATACCGGCATTGTGGTGGTATTTGCAAAAATTGGCATGGGTGTTCGATGGGACACAGATCGGTCGTTGCAGGATATGATTGACGAGGGTGTACGTCGTGCTTACCTCAATCCCGAAAATCCATTGCGAGCCTCCGTTGTCAGCCCGCCTTGGGGAATGCGAATTAATACCCGTGACAACACTCCCGCTGTCATTCACACAGAGATGGTTGAAGGTGACAAGATTGATATCATTCTAGCGGCTAAAGGTGGTGGCTCCGAAAATAAGGCAAAATTGACGATTTTGAATCCAGGTCAGAATCTCGTTGACTGGATTTTGAAAACCTTACCGGAACTGGGAGCCGGTTGGTGTCCGCCAGGCATCCTCGGAGTTGGAATCGGTGGTTCGCCTGAGAAATCCGTGGTATTGGCGAAAGAGTCATTGATGGACCCCATTGATATTCAGGAAATTATCCAGCGCGGCGCAGAAACACCGACTGAACACCTGCGCCTAAATCTGTACGACGAAATCAACAAACTCGGTATCGGTGCCCAAGGCCTCGGCGGTGTGACCACGGTTCTTGATGTGAAAGTAAAGGAATTTCCGACTCACGCAGCTTCACTGCCTGTCAGTATCATTCCAAATTGCGCGGCAACGAGACACGTTCACTTCACTCTGGATGGTACCGGTCCTGCTGAATTCAAGCAACCACCTATGGATATTTGGCCTGACATAGTGCAGGATCATTCCAATTCCCGAAGGGTAAATCTTGACGAACTGAGTAGAGTTGAGATTGCCAAGTGGAAAATCGGTGAATCTTTGCTCATTTCAGGGAAAATTCTTACCGGAAGAGATGCGGCGCACAAACGAATGGTCGAAATTTTTGACAGGGGAGAAAAATTGCCGGGAGACGTGGATCTGGAAAATCGATTCATTTACTACGTCGGCCCTGTCGACGCGGTAGGTGACGAAGCCGTCGGGCCGGCGGGTCCGACTACCGCCACTCGAATGGATATGTACACCGATCGTGTGATAAAGGAAACCGGGTTGCTGGGAATGATTGGCAAAGCTGAACGCGGCCCCGAAGGTATCAAGGCGATAAAACGTCACGGTGCTGTCTATCTGATTGCTGTGGGCGGCGCGGCATTCCTGGTGTCGAAGGCGATCCGTTCTGCCCGTGTAATTGCCTTTGAAGACCTCGGTATGGAAGCTATCTATGAATTTGATGTGGTGGATATGCCGGTTACTGTGGCAGTGGATAGCGACGGGAATTCTGTCCACACCGTTGGACCTCAAAAATGGCGCAAGATCATTTCTGAGTTGCCTGTTGCCGTAGCCTGAGCAATAATTTCAGCTCACGGGTTTTCCTACTGCGGTAGAAGACCTACAATGGTGTCAGCATAGATTTCTTTACGCCAACCATCAAATACCCTGCCATCTCGCTTGCCGCGAACTATGGCGTGCGCCTCTTTTCTTGTACAAATTAGGTTTGATGGAATCTGGTGATGGTCTGCTGAATCTCTTGCAACCTGCAATAGTAGTTTGACTAAATTTTTCTCGTCTCGCGTAAGATCAGCTCGTGCTGTCCAAATTGGTTCGCAATTGGGGTCAGGCGAGGAACGTAAAATCCTCAAGACCTCCGTCAACCATTTGGATGACTTCAATCTCTTCAATCCGATAACCTTCGATGCCTGAACTTCATTCTTCGGTCGCGATCGAATCAAATTCAAAATATTCTCATCGGAAATTACCCATTGTTTCGGCAAATCTAACTTTCGGGCTCGATATTCTCTCCACAGCAACAAGTCGCGTACCCGATGCTGATCAGCGATGCTTAGTTCCGCAGCCCGATGGAAAGAACGATAGATATCAAAATCTGCGATATCCTTTCGATAACTCTTCAGCAATCGTTCACACTCTTCCTCCAACCAAAACCCGCGCGATAACTGATCCAGTTTCCTGTCCAATTGTCGCTTAACGGGAATCAGGTAACGCACGTCTTCCAAGGCATATTGAATCTGCTTTTGGGACAGAGGACGACTAGTCCAGTTTGATCTGGTCATGTCTTTACTCAATTCGATTCCGATTATTTCGTCAACGACATCCTTGTATGAAACGTTTCTGTAACCACATAATGACGCGGCAATTTGCGTATCGAATATTCGATACGGGACCGCTTTCATATCTCGAAAAACCTCCAGATCCTGTGATGCTGAATGCATTACAAAAACCATGGAAGGCGAAATCAACAGATTTCTGAGTGCCGATACATCGCCGCAGAGGGGTACGTCAATACAGAATGTGATTTCCCTGGTCGCCACCTGAACCAATTCCAGCCGCGGTCTGTACGTTCTGACTCTCGTGAATTCTGTATCAATTGCAATTTCGGACTCCGAGCCGACTCTGTGACACAATTGTTGAAGAGTTCGGCTGTCTTCAATCGGTTTTTCGATTATTTCCATGGTGACTTGGTTTGCATACCGTCTGATGTTGAAAACTCTGAGAAAGTATTAGACAGTATTGAAATCAAGTGAACAATCTAAATTTCCAGGGTCTGTAAATCCCTTCCATTCGATCATCGCATATAATTTACTGTCGCTACCGCCATGGAATGATGGAATCAATTTTCGGATTTCAGTGTAACCTAGCGAGGCTTCTGATATCTTTCACTTACCCACTGCAATTCATATAGAAATTTATGTACAGTCCGAACTGGTTTGACCATGCAGTCTTTGAATAGTTCCGTTCTCATAATCTCGAAGATGCTTCTGTTCGCCGAGAAGCCGCAGAATCTTCCCGCATCGTATGGCCTTGTCGTTTTCTATGCCGTCGCTCTACTACTCGCAACTACTTTTTTGAGTACGGTCGGAAAATACTACGAAATTTTTCAAATCGCAACCGCACAAATTACCATAGAAGCAGGGGTTGTCTGGATACTCCTTCGCATTTTGGGACGAGCCGCGCGGTGGAAACAGACGATCACTGCACTGTTCGGGACAGATTGTTTAATTCACGCGTTGATGTATTTGCCGGTTGCTCTTGTGTCGTCAAACGTGAGAACCAACCCTGACGGGCCATTCTGGGTCGGCATAACAGCCATATTTTTTGGAATCTGGAGCCTGGCGGTGTCCGTACTGATTATCAAGGAGTCCTTGGAAGTATCTGGCATAAAAGCTTTCTTTGTCAGTTTTGGACTCGCGATACTAACTTCATTCATAGTTATTTTTATCTTTGGATCCGAATCATTTGCGGTTAGAGCGTGATGACGCATCTGCATATCGTAGGAATTTGCGGGACCTTCATGGGAAATCTCGCACTGCTTGCACGAGAGTTGGGCTACCGAGTGTCAGGGTCGGATCTGAATGCTTACCCCCCTATGAGCGAGCTGTTGTCAAAACAGAACATTGAAGTCGCGACAGGATACCATCCCGATAACTTGAAAGACCGCCCAGATTTGGTGGTGGTCGGTAACACTATCAGTCGGTCGAACCCAGAAGTAGATATGATGCTAAACCTCGGTATCGAATACACCTCCGGGCCCCAATGGCTCTACGAAAACATACTGCGTAACAAGAAAGTCATTGTAGTTGCCGGCACTCATGGAAAGACCACAACAACAAGCATGGTCGCATGGATGTTGGAGTACGCGGGATTCAAACCCGGTTATCTGATCGGTGGAGTGTCCCGAAATTTAGATGCGGCCGCAAAAATAGGGACGGGCGAGTGGTTCATTGTCGAGGGCGACGAATACGACACCGCATACTTTGACAAACGTTCAAAATTCAATCATTACCGACCTCATCATGCAGTTCTCTTGAATCTAGAGTTTGACCACGCGGATATCTTCAACTCAATTGATGACATCGGGCAACAGTTCCAAAACTTCATACAATTGCTACCTTCCTCAGGCAGTCTCATTGCGAACCTTGATGAAGAATACCTGCAGCACACTGTTGCCGACAGTGCCGTCTCGCCTCTAGTTCAATTCAGTATTTCCGGAAATCGAGATGCAGACTGGTATGCAGATTCACAGACAGATGACTACCGAAATCTGATGATTCATTCGAGACTGCATGGGACCGTCGAATTGAGCTGGAGCGTTCCGGGCAGACATAACGCTGCCAACGCTCTGGCAGCAATCGCCACTGTCTGTGGTGTCGGAGTCGGTGTGAACATCGCAATAGATGCGCTAAAGGAATTCAAACCGGTCAAGCGCCGACTGGAGTTTCTGGGTAATTTGAACGGAGTCCAGATATTCGACGACTTCGCTCATCATCCTACGGCAATTCGCGCAAGCATTGATGCCGTTTCAAATTCAACTTCACCGAAGCGATTGATTGCAGTATTTGAACCCCGATCAAACTCCATGCGCATGGGCATTCACGGTGAGAAACTTTTTGAAGCTTTTGAGGATGCCGATAAAGTCTTCATGTATCGCCCACCGAATGTGAGTTGGGATGTCCCTGAATCCGAAAAAAAATTCGTTGTTCACAACTCTGTTAACACGTTGCTTGACAACCTGGTAAAAGAGGTTCGAAATGGTGATTCCGTCTTGATCATGAGCAACGGCGGGTTCGACAATCTTCAAAAACGACTGGTTGCAGCCCTAGACAATAATTAATCATTTCTTAACGGATACAAGCAAACTATCTCGGACATTACCTGAACTGTTTGCGTACAATCATACGATGTCGCGCGAGTACGCGAGCGAAGATTACACCATCGACTCAATTGCACTTGGTTCCAACGCTTGAAGTACCTAATTTTTATTATGTAAGCAGGATGAATTAGTTATGAAACATCGACGATTTCCAAATAGTCTCCTCGGCATTGCCCTCTACGGTCTCGTAATGCTGTTCATCGCATCCCCATCGCAGGCTCAGAATTACATAGAGGGAGAAGATTTTGTCACTATAGCTGCGGACGCGAAAATCAGGTCTGATGGAAGAGTTGATGTCATGGAATTTTTCTGGTTCGGCTGCCCTTCCTGTTTCCGGTTCGAACCGACTCTGCTTCAATGGAAAATTCCCGAAGAAATCAATTTTTCGAATGTTCCGGCCGCGATGGTTGATAGCTGGGTGTTCCATGCCTACGCCTATTACGCTATGGACCTGCTAAAGTTGAAGGACCCGTTGATGCAAAATTTCTACGACGAACTTCATATAAAAAGAAAGAGAATAAACAATGCCGAATCATTTCAAAAGTGGGCAAGTGAACAGGAAGCGGTGGATGTACCTAAATTGATGCAGGCTCTTCATTCCTTCGCAGCCAAATCAAAGGTTGCGCAAGCGGAAGCACTCGCAAAGAAATACGGGGTCAACTCTGTTCCGACACTGGTCGTCGGGCACAAGTACAGAACATCACCGGCCATGGCGGGATCGGATTCACGAGCCCTCGAAATTGTGGAATACCTTACCAGGCGTATTTTGGCGGAAGAAGGTGGATAAGTAAATCAATAAGTGAAGATTGACTCCCGCACTCATCTCTTCAGCGCGGTGACTTCAATTTCTACTTTCATTCTGGAGTCTGCGAGATTCGCGCTATACATAGTGGATGCCGGACGAATATCGCCGAAATACTCCCTGAGTACAGGCCAACACAACCGGAAGTCTTCATGGTTCGGAAAAATGTAGGTAACACGTACCACATCTTCAAGACCACTTTGCGCTTCCGCCAACACTTTCCTTATGTTCTCCATCGTCTGACGGCATTGTTCAACCACATCTTCAGATATTTCCATCGTGTCATAGTTGAAACCTGTGGTGCCTGCGACAAAAACCCAAGGATCCGAACATACTGCCCGAGAGTATCCGACTTGCTCTTCAAACATTGAACCGGACGAGATCAGTCGGCGTTCGTTCGTTTCATTGCTCACAATTTGTCTCCCAAATTGATTTGATCAAAAACCTGCAACTTTGGCTTGCGACAAGTTACGAGACCCGAATTTCGTCCAGTTGAGTCTGCACCTTGATTTTTTCCAGTTCATCGTGGTCCGGTAAGAACGGATAGTCTCGAAAGTCTTCACCAGGTCGGTAAGAGCCATAGGGACGATTGCACGCCATCACTCCTTGACGGTCGGGACAGCCGTTGGTCATAAATGCAGCTGCATTTTCAAGCACAAGACGCGCTGGGTCCTGTGGATAGTTGATCCGGATCAATTCTCCGGCAAGATTGAACTCAAGCGCCGTCTGTTCCAGATCATGTTCCTCGATCAAGTTCTTGACAAATTGTATTCGACGCCACCTTTTCAACGAAGCTCTCGGAACATCCTGCATTTCAGTCCCCGGTTCAGGGTTGAAAGAAAATAGATATCCCGCAATCTGCTCCTCTTTCAATTGATAGATCATATCGAACATCTCCTTGTCGGTTTCACCGAGTCCGACAATAAGATGACAGTTGACTTTCATAGGGCCATAGATTTGACGAGCAGCGCGCACAATCTCCCAGTGTTGATCCCAGCGATGCGGACCTTTCGCCAGTCTCCCCCTAGTTCGCAAAAACAGATCTTCCGTTACTGCATCCAATCCCACGCCGATAATATCCACTCCTGAATCCTTGATTCTGTAAAGATCATCCTCCGAGAGAAGTGTTGCCGTAACCAGCGCGGATATCGGCACCATCGGCGACACCCGGTGCACTCTAAACGCCATATCGATCAGGTCATCAGTAGCCCGATGATCTTGCACCTGCGCTATACATACTCGACCCACCGTATCTCGTGACTCTTTCTCAGCGATTTTCTCAGCAACGAGATCAGTTTCATAAAGCGGCCAGTCGACCCGAATGAAACTGTTATCTTCGGCGAGGCCGGGGCGTTCCCGAGCCAGTCCGCAATATGAGCAATTGGCCGCACATCCCTGTGGATAGTTCTGCAACAGATTAATGCAATTGCAACTGCAACCATTGATCCTACCAGGCGCCAACCCAAGCTCAATGGCAGCTGCGACACTGATTCGAACGTAATCAGGACTGATTTGAAAGTGCTGATCTTGTAGTTTTGTCGGTATTCCTGTTGTTGCCATGAATCTAAACCGTTTCTCCTCTATCTATTCAATTCACCAATTGACGCCGCAGCAGGCATTGACAAATTCCGGCGACAATCCGCGATGTCGAGCGTATTCCACTATTCCCTCGGCAGGATAGGCAATTCCGTTCAACCCTGAATCAATGGCTGCCCGGTCAATTAGCACTTTAGCCTTTCCTAGTGGGCGGGCACAACCCAGCATGACTGGCCTGTCTGGCAATCGGCCTCTGGCCTGATCGAAAAATTCGGTAATCTCTGACAGTGAAGGTGGTTGAATCGCGGCCATCGGAGTTCCCGATAGCGGCATCAGAATAACCAGGACCAGAAGTTTGAACTCATGCCGACAAATCATCTCGAGTGCGTATTCCTCGCCAAGCATCCGCCCAAAATGCAATCCCATAACTATATGTGGTACACAGGGTATACCGTAACGTTCAAGCCGCTCGAGTACCGCATCATATTCTCCAACGTCTGTGTCGAGATGATAGACTTCTCGAATTGTCTTATCGTGTCCGATCACATCGATCATCGCACCATCGATATCAGCATCAGCCAATCTAGAACATGTCTCCTCGTCCGGCAATCCGGGATGGATGCGGATTGTCATCCCCAATTCGTGACGAATCCGCACCATGTCGGTGATATGTTTTTTCAACGGCACCCTGCCCTTTCGATCACTGCCTCCGGAAATCAGAACACCACGCGCACCTTGATCATGCAGCCTTGAACAGAGTCCATACAGCGACTGATCCACAGACGGCAGGTCGTGCATACCTTTCAGTACACCGGTTTTGCAGTGCTCGCAGTTCAAGGAGCAGGCTTCGCCGGTGACGCTGACCGCTACAAATTCAGACGCATCGTGACAATCGTATTCGGTTGTTCGATAATTCTTTAGGCCAGGTGCATGAAAAACGATTCGGTCTCCGAAGTTACGCTTTCGAAGCTTGAGATTCGCCGACTCCTCGTAATTCTCGGATATACGGTCGTCTATAAAAGTAACCGCTTGAATCACTGTATCGTTCCGCTCCGTACAAAACAAGGTTGAGGCTCAATATCGACAGAATTGATTTCAGTTTGATCAATCGCTCCCAACACCGCATCTGAGATGTCTGTCGCTGAAATTCGGTCCCAGAACAGCCTGTTCTTCAGATATGATCTCTCGATGGTTCTGTTCAATGCATCTGCATCGGTAATATGCCACTTCAGACTGCTCTCAAGATCAATTATCGCATTTTCTGACGCGATAAAGTCTCCGTTGAGAAATACCGACTTTAGGGTTCTTCTCGCCACTATCGCTCTGACATCCAATGTTCCGCCTTTTGTCTTGAGCTTATAGTGTCCCACCCGGTCTTTGATTCGAGACGAAGTCTGGTATATCCACTGTCGGCTGCGGTACTGACTTTCAAGAAGCTGATTCGCCAATAGTTGCTCTTCCGAATTTAATATTCCTCTGCGAAAGCCAATAGTAAACTCATTTTCGTATCCGAGTTTAACCGCTTTCATCAGTTCCGGTATGCACAAGTCAGAACTGACTTCTTGACGGAGAGTCGCAATTCGCTCTGAAACGGCACTCAATCCCCTGTCAGCTGTATTCTCGAAAGCTGATTTAAGCACTGTCAGCATAAATTGAATATCAAGATCAAGCAGTAACGATGCGTGAAACAGAATTCCACCTCCCTGTGCCTGATAGAGACCCAATCCCGCAATTTTCCTACCTGAAACGACCAGATCGTTTTTACCCCGGAATTCAGTGTCAACACCGAATCCGCGAAGCGCTCTCACGATACCCTTTGCACAACCTTGCATCAGCGAAGTTGATTTTCGTCCAACAAGCTTGCTATCCGGTGGAATCACCAGTGCGATGCCCAATTGGTCAGGTCCCATAATGATCGAACCTCCTCCGGTCGGGCGACGGTTGACCGGCACAAGAAGTTCTCTACATCTATCAATATTGACTTCATCATGAATATGCTGGAACCGACCAACAAGTACGCAGGGCTGATAGGTGTAAAGCCTCAAAGTAATCGATGCGGTTTCGGAACTGCTGCGAGTCAGTGCATCGTCAACTGACAATCCATGTTGATCGTCAACTGAGCTGTCTATCAGTAGTCGGGCTTTCACCAATTGAACTTAAACTGACGCAGAATCACGTAAGTCTTCAGGAAGTACATCAAAGAAGTCTGCGGAATCGAGTAAACAGGATTTATCTTCGTCCCAGGATGTCGGGGCAATAGAAAACAGCCAACCGTTGCGATAGGGGTCTCCACTTGCGGTACGCGGGTCGTCCAGTATATCTTCATTTCGATGGACTATGGTTCCGCTCACCGGACTGACAATTTCACCGGTCATTTTCGCGGCTTCCATCGAACCTATCGATTCACCGCGTTTGACAACTGTTCCCGGGCTCGAAATCGTAAGATAGGATAATTCTCCCAAAGACTCGATAGTCGGCTGCCCGATACCAACCAATAAATTTCCACTCTCCAAATCATCCTTCACCCAAAGATACGACGACTCGTCATATAGTCGATCGGCCGGCAACCAAGTTGAAAATTCAGACATGCTTAATCTCCCTGTCGCTCAAATCGGATCAAGCCGCCTTTTTGAGCTCGGTAATAATCTAATGTCCACCAATGTGGTCATGAGTACATCGGAAACACTCGCTTCTTCATAAACCAGACTGTAAAACTGATACTTCAAGGTTGCGGTACAGCTGTAGATGATCGCGGCCAAAGTGATGAACGAACCTAGCGCCAAAGTTGAAATACCACTAACACCCTGGCCAATCGTGCAGCCCAGTGCCAAAACACCACCAATCCCCATCAACACTCCGCCAACAGCATTCGCAGCAAAATCTCCGAGTGACGCAAACCATGAAATATGAAACTGCTTGCTAATCAACGAATAGGCAAGTGAACCCAGAACCAGCCCAGCCGCTGCCAGCATACCGACAGTGAGAAGCGTCGAAAGATTACCGGGTTCCAGGATCAAACTGATGTATTCCCCCAGCGGATTGACAAATGTAAACGACTGCATTCCGACTCCGACCGGCGGATTGTCGGCCCACTCAGCGGCTTCCGCCCATTCCAATCCAAGCGGACCGGATGTAAGGTACCATCCAACGGTAACTGAACCGCCGATGACTAACCCTGCACCAATATTCAGCAGGTTGTTTCTGATACCGTTTGTCTTTGCAATAAAGATAAACACCGCGATTGCGACAGCCAGTGCCATCAACATGTGTACAACAGACTTATCGAGTGTTGGAATAACTGTCGATATGATCGAACCTATGTCTTGAGCAGGAATTCCGATTGACGACAGGTCAAAAGAAAGCGGATGCATCCAGCTGTAGAATGCAATCTCAAAGAACACGGTTTTCGTCATGAAGTAAGCAAAAACCGCTGCAAATATCAACGTTATCAGCGATTTGATATTCCCACCGCCGAGTCTGACGAGATTTCTGCTGACACATCCACCTGCCAGTGTCATACCGACTCCGAACATCAATCCACCAACAAGATAACGAAGCCAGGCAAAGGTAGGAGATCGATATGGTGGTCTTTGCTGGTTTAGTTCGAACAAGGAAACCGCTTCAAGCAACGAGACCACCACCATGGCAAAGGCAATGGCCAACAACCAGGCTCCCATTCTTCCCCGGTCATTCATGTTCACCCAGTCCGAAACTGCACCCATCGTACAGAAATTAGTCCGACTTATGGTTATTCCCAGAATGACCGAGGTCAGAAAAAAACCAACCAGCACCGGGATTCCAATCAGAGCATCCAAAATATCTTTCCGTTGTCCGTCAGCATCAGCGTGAAATGTCAAAAAAATTATACATTCCGAATCACAAAATAACTGAACATTCAAAATTCAGAAATTGAGATATACAACTGTTACTTGGGGAGGCTTCAGATGGTTCCGACTTATTCACGATCATTGCATTAATCCATAATCAGTAACTGCACTATAGACAGCCGGAATTGCTCAAGATTGAATCATTCCGCCATGTCTAGTGTTATTCGTTCTAAAATTCCAGTCCTCAATCACAGCTGTGTACTGCGAAATCGGAGAATATCGGATTGTACGGATCCCTACTTGGAAATCTTCAATTTGGTATGGCGCGCCAACACATCGAAGTCCCTGTCGTAGTGAAGTATCGGAATGTCGGCACGTATCGCGACAGCGGCAATCAAGCAGTCAATCAACTTCCGTACTGTTGCGCCTTGGCTTCGGCAGTGGCGGAATAACATCGCTGCCAGACCGTAATGAGTTGAGTCAGTAGGTATCAATGTTGCCATTGCAAGCAACCGTCGGAGCGAATCCAAGTTCTGTTCAGTGCGTGCTCCGGCCAGCACTTCCATCCGAATCGCGTCACAGATTATGAAATCATCTTCCAGAGCGAGATTCACGCGTTCACAAGCAGACGAGCCGGTATTGCGAAGGAATTCAACCCAAGCCGAAGTATCAATTAGAATCACGGCACTCGTCGGGTTCTGATTTCGTCCAAATCACCTTCCCATCCTGACCCGCGAAGACTGCGAGCCTGTTCAACAGTCAGCGGTTCGCCCGCCAAAGAGCGTAAAGCAAAATTAACCGCTTCTCGTTTCGACTTCAATTGGAAGCGACGCATGATTTCAGCACAAGCCTTGTCGTCGATATCGATGTTCGTTCTGCTCATACACCAATAATACACCAATTGTTTTTCTGTACACTGATTTTTCGTCTGCTTGAATGACCTGTCTTCCGCTTGCTTTCAACCCCCATTTCGTGCTGTCAGGCAAATTGTGGTGGAAGTGTAGGGTCATCCAGATATAACTCATCCTCGATCAGTCGTTCCAAGCAACTGCCCGTCCAATGATGAAAATGCGTTGCAGATACCTTCAATTGTGAGCAATCTACTTTACTATAATGCTCGAAACCACGAGGTGGCATGAGTATTATTACTCTACAATTTTTCAATTGTCTGAATCGACAAGTTCCCGTTTGAATGAAAGACGCAAGAGGTGAATTACCGCAATGATGACTGATGCCCAGTTCGTAAAATCGTTTTCGAAAATGATCATCGCCCTGATCGTACTGACCTTGGTTCTGATCGCACTTGGCGTTGTGATTGGAGGTTCGATTGACGACAAACTCCAAGCCCAGACTGAAGAATACACGCAGCGTATCATCGCACAGAGAACCCAACCCGTCGGTGATTTGAATGTTGGTGAAATTGCAGACGAGGGCGTAACCGTAGCAATGACAACATCGACGAATGTTCAAGTCTCATCGGTGGAATCCGGTGAGAGCGAAGCGTTGGTAGGGCATCCCGGGAAAGATGTGTACAGTAAATTTTGTTACGTCTGTCACGATGTTGGTTTGACTGGATCGCCAAAGCCCGGTGATGCGGAAAACTGGGGTCCGCGAATCGAAAAAGGTATTGCTGCCCTATATGACAGTGCAATCAACGGTTTTCAGGGACAACGAGGCATCATGCCACCCAAAGGTGGGGTTTCGATGTTGAGCGACGAAGAAGTCCAAGCCGCTGTCGACTATCTGGTTGGACTTGTACAGTAATTTCTGCCGAATCTAACGCACGCAGAGTTCAAGTTATTTGTCTGAGAATTATCGAGGCGGAGTGCTGCTTGGTGCTTCCGCCTCAAGTTTTTCGATTCGAGATTCAAGCATTTTGATTCGCTCCCGCGCGCGTCTCAGGACAGTCTCCTGAACCTCAATTTCCGACCGGGTGACAAAATCCAAATTTTCCAGAGCGGATCGAACCGAACCAATCACGTTTTTCTTAATGTCTGCCGACAATTCGGTAGGTAGAAACGATGCCACTGCAGCTAAAATACTCTCGGTTGGACGAGGATTATTCATCTAAAATTCTCAAGTTCTCAGTATTCGATAGTAGTTTGACTCGATAATTCTGGTTCTACCAGCAGTCAGGATTCAATCAAGTGCAGAATTTCAGCAGGATAACTATTGCTGAGAACTGTTATTCGTCAACTCTTACAAATGCAGTGACATGAGGCGGAAGCACCAATGGTCGTTTAGTGGCACGCACCTCTTCCCACAGTCTGTCCGCAAGTGTATCGACATCGACTTCTTCGGCTGTTGCGATGCCGAAGTCTACTATCAGAGGTAGCATACTTTTGAAACTGGCAGCCATGTACTGATATCCGGGCCAACCTTCTGGACCTCCCATAGGGGCTTCGTAGTCAAAGTTCGGTATCGGCATTCCAGCATCTGCGAACACGCGCAGCAGATCAAAACCCATACTGATGTTCGAGCCTGATCGTTCCATTGTTCCAAGTCCCCACTCAACCATATTGTTGAGCAATGGTGTATCCGGATGCGTCATCGAACGATATGGTGACAGTTCAACTTCCTGGAACGCAACCACTCCTCCTGGCTTGAGGTGGGTAACTAACTTCTTGATCAATTCTGAAGGCTGAGGCACGTACATCAGTACCAGACGGCCGACAACCAAATCGAAATCGTCTTGCACGTCAATCTCAGCGGCATCACCAGCGATAAATTCTACATGGGAATATCCGAGGGTCTCCGCTCGATTTCTCGCGGTTTCCAGAATATTGGGATTCATGTCAACTCCGACCACGTGACCGGAGGGACCGACAATTTCTCCCGCAGTCAGAGCAACATCACCGGCACCACTGCCGATGTCCAACACTTTCATACCTTCGCTCAAACCGGTCTGGTGTAGGAAACGTCGCGTCACTCGATCATACAATTGCGACTGCTCAATCAGACGTTGAGTTTCATCTTCGCTACGTCCCATAGTGTATCTACGTTCGTCAGTCATCGGCTTACCTCCTCGTTGGTAGCGTTTGTTGGTGAAATAGCATTATAAAGAACCGTAGATGAACCTTGCAGGCTAGAATCTCGCGCATACGAGTGATAGATAAGGTCGGTAACAATACGCCAATCAGTCTGATGCCCCCGGTTCTCATGGCTCATAGTGCCGTAGCCGAATGGCCGCTCGTAACATCAGCTCAAGCGTGAAAAACATTGTTTTCGGTCAGTGCTACACAGCTTGTGCGATTGTCCTCAGATCAGGCGGATTCGAGAATTTCACTTGAGCGTGCCCTGTGCATATCCCTGAAATTACTGGCAAAATTTACGCAGGGCCCTTTTCATCATGAACATCCTGGACGCTTGCACACACGCTCGAAAGCCCCAAGAGCCACCCGACTCCAGCCATGAGTTTTGTGGGCAACACGGAACCCGTTGTTGTTTCGATTCCCTAGCTCGTTCCTGTTGCAGCTCGCCGAACAGAGGTCCCTCTGTTTGTTATTCCAGGAACCACCACGCAACACGCGTAGTCGGGGGAATGTTCAGAATCGCGGAACAGATCATAGCATCAGCTCTGAAAGATGGCTTGGCACAAACGCCATGTATCTGCATGTTTGGCAAGTGCGATCCAAACAATTTCGTGCCGGCGAATCGCGTCGCAGGCAACCCTCGCAACGGTAATCCTCGCTGAATTCGATAATGGTGCAGCTGTTGGTGTCCGCGGCGCCGACATATCGACCGTTTCAGTGACATCGCATGCACTTTCAATCTCTTCCGAATTCTGTCATCGGAATCCGTTCTGGTTTCGAATTCCATAGGTTGGAGTGGCAAAATTCAGGGCAGGCGAATACAAATAGAATAATTTCATATGAACCCAGGCCCATTTCCCAAACCGCCTTCAGCGAAGCCGTTGCCCGAGCAGGAATGGTTCAGACGCACCGATCGTGCCGAAGTCGGGCGGGAGCCGTTTTTTTGTGGAAGAGATGCCGAGTATGTGGTCTTCCGCAACGCTTCGATCTCTCTGCGCGATGGGAGTACAGGCGGTGCCACAATGGTATTCCAAGGTGCGCCGGGCGCCGGAAAGACCGCCCTAATGCTTGAGTGCATCGAGGCGATCAGGCGCCATTCGACCCCGCAGGAGCCGTGGGTCGCTGCCAGCGTCAGCCCCAGGATTCTCAATTCTCCCGGAGACCTTATGATTGCAATGGTGAATGCAACACATCAGGAGAGTCAGCGGCTGTTGGCAATGGTTCCACAGCACAGCATTCCAAGTCTGCACAAGTTGCTGGAGCCGGGCAAGACTCTGTTTGCAGAACTGTCCGAATGCGGATTCAGCCTGACGGGAATTTCGGTCGGTGGCAAGCCGCGGGTCACGTTCGATTCGAACCCGAATGTGACAGCTGACAGCGCGTTCCGAACCATGGCTCCGTTGCTCGGAGAGTTTCGAGTGGTGGTCTTTGTCGATGAGGCGCAGAATACGCCAATAGGCAACATCACTGTCGATATAATCGACTGCCTCGTGATACGCGAGGGATTCCGCTGGTGGTTGCGTTTTTCGGCCTGAGTGACACCAAAGGTGTATTGCACAGGTGCGGGCTTTCGAGAATGTCGGACGAGCGCACCGTGAACCTGGACCCCCTGCCGCTGAAGGATGCGAAAGCATCATTTCGGCGCATGCTTGATGCCTACTATGCCGGAAGCGAAGAACAGAAGGATATTTGAGCGAATGCCCTGGCCGAACTGTCCCAGGGGTGGCCGCAGCATATAAACCGCGTGGGCGTTGCCGCCGGTCGTGTGATCCGCGCCAATAAAGGCAGACTGGCACCACAACTGCTTGAGCAGGCGATAGAAAATGGAGTCAAGCGAAAAAATGAGTACTGTGAACAACGCGTGGAGGCCGGTGCGCACCGTGCATGGATCTATAAGAAGATCGCCTTGTCTGCGAATGCAAAAGACGATCAGTATACCGATGTCCTGTCCTACGATGAGATTGAGCTTCTGACGGAGCCTGCGCGCAAGAAACAAAACGAAACCATCGAAGATTTCATAACGGATGCGCTACATGCGGGATTGCTGGCCCCTGTGAAAGGCATGCTGGATTACTACAAGATTCCAATTCCCTCGCTCGGTGACTATCTTCGGTCGGCGAAAGTCGAACCTATCGTTCCGGATTGAATATTCGTTTTTGACCATTTCCGTCGGACAGACTCGCAACACGGAGTTTCCGCTCGGCATCGACGGAATTCTCACGACGCTCGGTCAAGCGACTTGTAAAAATCGGCAATGCGACTTGGAAAGTACCGGAAGCGTGCAAGTATTGGTCAAGTCCGATGCACGAATGATCCAGCCGTAAAAGGGCGACTGTCCATTCTATGGATCAGGCGGGCAGGTATCCAGAGCTCACGACTGAGATTCTATCGATACCCCCAATTCACTCAGTTCCGAGCAGTCGGGTAAAGCAACATTCTCGACTGCTCGGCAATACAACGGTCTGACTGAAGAAGGGCTTCCTGTTGAATCAAGTCAATTGACAATCCGGTGGTATCCAAGAAATCGACATGCATTGCTTTCTATTTCCATGCTTCGTTTCTAGCCGACATTACCATCTCCAACGCTTCACGATTCGACCATGACCAAACCATATCTCGAGCTGCCCGAAGGTCAATCCAACGATATTCGATATGCTCGCTTCGTTGCAGTACAACTGGTTTTACTCCCGGAAGCAGAATGGAAAATACATGTTCACGGTTAAACTGCACACCTTCTTTGTAACGGTTTCGATATATTGGAGGAATCGTGAATCTGAAGGTTCGTTTCCAGTCGCGTAACTCGCTGGGTTTTGCCACGACACCGGTTTCTTCTCGAAGTTCCCGAATCGCCGTCTGTATCTTTGACTCACCTTCCCACATCATACTACCGGTAATCGACTGCCAGAAACTTCGTGGCGGTGTTCTTTTTAGAATCAGTGTCTGATCATCCGTGGTGTGTACGACAACCAGCACCGATTCGGGTCGACGAATTTTTCTTTCCGAATCGGAGTTCATTCACTCGTGATGTGGAGTCAGCTATCAGGAATAGCGGCCTGATTCATGATCGCTGCTGTAGGTTTAATCCGGAGTTCGAGTTCGTCAAGCTGGTCTGTTGAAATCTCATTCGGAGCTTTGGTTAGCGGGCAATAGGCTCTCTGTGTCTTCGGGAAAGCGATTACCTCCCGAATAGAATCCTCACCTGACAATAGTGCTGCAATTCGATCAATGCCGAAAGCGATCCCTCCATGCGGAGGTGCACCACATCTCAAGGCATTCATCAGAAAACCAAACTTAGCATCAATTTCTTCCGCAGAAAGCCCAAGCAGGCCAAAAATCTTGTTCTGGATTTCCATGCTGTGATTTCTGATCGATCCCCCACCAACCTCAACTCCGTTCAGAACCAGATCGTAGGCTCTCGAAAGGACCAATTCCGGAGACTCGTCTATATCTGAGACATGACTTTCCTTCGGTGCGGTAAATGGGTGATGCAGAGATTGCCATCGTTTTTCAGTTTCGTCGTACTCTACCAGCGGAAAATCAACTACCCACAAAGGTCGCCAGCCAGATTCAACCTGATTCAGGTCTTCCGCAATTTTGACACGTAATGCACCCAGCGATGCGTTGACAATTGATGCATGGTCCGCTCCAAAAAAGATCATATCGCCGCTCTGGCTGGAAGTTTCCGCAACAATTCTATCGACTGCCTCATCAGACAGAAACTTCAGAATCGGTGATTGCAACCCATCCCTTCCGCTGGTAATCTCATTTACCTTGATGTACGCCAATCCTTTTGCCCCCCAGTCGGTGACATATTTTGTATAGCCATCAATCTGTTGCCGCGTCAGCGAATTTCCAGAAGGTACACGTAAAGCCGCTACCCTTCCACCCTCCATATTTGCTGCACGCCGGAAAACTTGGAATTCCTCACTTTTCATGGCATCAGTCAGGTCGCTGATCTCAAATGGAATACGAAGGTCAGGTCGATCTGTTCCGAATCGACGCAACGCTTCCGAATACGACACCACAGGAAATTTTTCGGGTAGTTCCGTATCGATCGTACTTTTAAACACTTTTCGGAACAGTTTCTCCATCAACTGCATGATGTCCTGCTCCGTGATAAACGCCATTTCTACGTCCAACTGAGTGAATTCAAGCTGACGGTCCGCTCTGAGATCCTCGTCGCGAAAGCATCGTGCAATTTGATAGTAACGTTCAAAACCAGCGATTACCAGCATCTGCTTGAACATCTGTGGTGATTGTGGAAGGGCATAAAACGAACCTGTGTGAACTCGGCTGGGAACCAAATAATCACGTGCGCCTTCGGGCGTTGAGCGCGTCAGTATCGGTGTTTCGATTTCGGTAAATGAACAGTCGTTGAGAAAGGTTCGTATCGTCTGAATCAGTACGTGCCGCATTCGAATATTGCGTTGCATTCTGTCGCGTCTTAGATCCAGATAACGATATTGGAGTCTGAGAGCTTCGTTGACATCGCCCTCATCTAGCTGGAACGGCAGGTTGATCGCTCTATTCAGCAACTTCAGGGTATCGCATAGCACTTCAATTTTCCCGGTTGATATGTCAAGATTTTCAGTGCCTTCTGGACGCTCTCGCACTACCCCTTCGATCTGCAAAACGTACTCGTTTCTGACAGCCTCGGCCAACGAGAAGTAGTCTCCCCGTTCAGGATTGATTACGATTTGCATGATTCCGCTGGAATCCCGAAGATCGATGAAAATTACGCCACCATGATCACGTCGGCTGTTTACCCATCCGGATAGCCGGACACGTTCACCGATTATGGACTCAGTTACTGATGCACAATGATGCGTGCGCATCGAATCACTCAACTTAGCACCTTTTCAGGTAGTGGTTTCGGTAGACTTGGAAGTTTTGCCGGCTTCAGAAGATTTCTTACTTGAATCTTTCTTTTCAGATTCACCACTGTCAGCAGACTTGGAATCTTCCGATTCAGGTTTCTTCGACTTGTCGTCGTCAGATTTCTTGGTCTTGAAATCTGTCTCGTACCAGCCCGTTCCTTTTAGATGAAATGCTGCCGCCGACAATTTTCTACGCAACGAATCTTCGTTACAAGCAGGGCACTTGGTCAGACGGGGTTCCTTGATTCTCTGTATGATTTCGAGTTCGTAACTACAAACTCCGCAGACATATTCGTATGTTGGCATGACAAACTGTTTCTACTTTGGCGGGTTGTATTTGTCTTCGACGAGTTCAAATCACTCGCCAGAAACCGCCATGTTACTGATTAAAATTGAACCGGTTCTGATATTGCGACGCAAATCCACATCGTTTCCAACATCAACTATGGCGCCAAACATATCACGAAGATTTCCAGCGATAGTCAGTTCCTCAACCGGATACTGCATCTCACCATTTTCTACCCAAAACCCGCGGGCACCCTGCGAATAGTTTCCAGTCACGGTATTCACACCGAATCCCATCAGATCAGTTACCAGCAGACCGGTATCCATCAGTTTCAGCATTCCGGCAAAATCTCGCTGTCCCGAGTCAATCGTAAGATTGTGCACCCCTCCGGCATTTGCGGTAGTTTCCAAGCCTAACTTTCTCGCGGAATAAGAGTCAAGCACATAACCCTCAAGCACACCATTCGAAATTATGTCCCTAGGAACTGTCGCTACACCTTCGGCATCGGCAAACGAACTTCCGAGCGTTCGCTTGAGGTGCGGCTGTTCGTGAATTCTAGTGCCTTCGGGAAATATCTGCTCACCGATGCTGTCGAGCAGAAAACTCGCTTTACGGTAAAGCGCGTTGCCGCTGATTCCGCCGACCAGGCAACGTAGCAGACTGGCGGCAATCGGTGCTTCAAACAGAACTGGCACATCGCAGGTACTGATTCGCCGGGAATCAAGCCTGCGCAACGTACGATTCGCAGTCATCAAGCCAATTGATTGCGCACTGTCCAACTGATTAGGATCGCAACCTCTGCTGTACCAGTAGTCCTGCTGCATTCCCGATTCAGACTTGCCGATCACACAGCAACTTATGACGTATGATGTCGTTTTTTCCTCATGAAGAAATCCGTCGCTATTGCCAAACGCCGTCGTCGATTCCAAGGTTTCGACAGTCGCTCCTTCCGAATTGATGATTCTGGCATCACTCGAAAGTGCGGCAGATTCGCATTCTTGGGCGATCTCCAGTGCCTTCTCACGGTCTATGTCCGAAGGGTGGCAAAGGTCAAGGTCCGAAAACTCGCGAGCCAAGCGATCTTTAGGTGCCAGACCATTGCAGGGGTCTTCCGAAGTAAACCCAGCAATTGACTTCGCCGCCCGAACGGCACCTGAGATTGCCTCGTCACTGAAATCAGAAGTAGTGGAACTGCCCTTCTTGTGTCCCATGAAAACTGTAACGCGCAGACTTCCCCCATTGTGATGTTCAATGGTTTCCAGTTCTCCCATTCGAACCGTCAATTCATACCCTTTACCGCGTCCAACATGAGCGCAAGCACTGTCAACTCCGAACTTGGATGCATAATCAAGGGCTTGTACGACGTACTTGGAGACATCCCCGCCATTTTCTACGGAAACCAGACCGTTACCAGACATTCACGTCACCTAAATCTCAACACCACCGACCGTCAGTGAATCTATTCTTATAGTTGGCTGCCCGACACCCACTGGCACACTCTGTCCGTTTTTTCCGCAGGTACCTGTGCCGGAATCCAGTTCCAGATTGTTTCCAACCATCGAAATCCGGTTCAGAACATCCGGTCCGTTACCGATGAGTGTCACACCTTTGACTGGCCGCGTCACCTTTCCCTTTTCGATCATATACGCTTCTGTTGCCGAAAATACAAACTCACCGGACGTAATGTCCACCTGACCTCCGGAAAAACTGACTGCGTAGAGTCCTTTATCGACCGAACTGATAATCTCATCGTGAGTCGATTCACCTGGCAACATATAAGTATTTGTCATCCGAGGCATTGGCTGATGTCTGAACGATTCGCGACGACCATTACCGGTAGGTGGCTGATTCATCAATCTTGCGTTGGTCAAATCCTGCATATACCCTTTCAGAACTCCATCTTCAATCAAGACGGTATTCATCGACGGCGTACCCTCATCATCGATGGTCAGCGACCCCCGTCGATTGGTAATCGTTCCATCGTCGACAATTGTGCAAAGTTCGGATGCAACTTTTTCTCCAACCCGCCCCGAGTAGGCAGACGTGCCTTTACGGTTGAAATCTCCCTCCAACCCATGTCCGACTGCCTCATGCAGAATTATTCCGGGCCAACCTGGTCCGAGCACCACGTCCATCGTTCCCGCTGGTGCATTGATCGATTCCAGATTCACCAATGCTTGTCTCACTGCTTCGCGGGCATATTCGAAAGCAACATCATCATTCGTCAAAAAATCGTATGTCTCGCGCGAGCCTCCGCTGAAACTGCCCTGTTCTCTGCGTCCGTTGCTTTCCGCCACCACATTGACCGTCAGACGTACCAGGGGACGAACATCCGCGCAGACCTCTCCGTCCGCTCGCACAACCATCATAATCTCGTGCGACCCGGCTAAATTCACAATAACCTGCTTGACTCGCGGGTCTTTCTTTCTCGCCTCCTGCTCGACACGTTCAAGCAATGACACCTTTTCCGCATCGGAAAAACTGGCAAGCGGATCATTGGGTCCGTAAAGGACTGGCGCGTTGACTGACCGACGCTCTGTGACATCAATTCGACCTGTACCTATACCATGCGCGATTCCACGAACAGACTCGGCTGCCTGGGTTAGAGTTGGGAAACTCAGATCGTCTGAAAATGCGAACCCAGACCTATCGCCGCTGACAGCTCTCAGCCCGACACCTTTATCGACATTGTAACTGCCGGATTTCACGATTCCCTCTTCGAGCACCCAACTTTCGTGACGTGTGTATTGGAAGAAAAGATCAGCGTGATCAATTTGCCTGCCAGTCATTTTGCCAAGCAACTTATCCAATTCTCGATCGCCCACTTCGACAGGGTTCAGTAAAGTGGTACGGGCCTGCTCTATGTAACTTTCCATATTCGACAATTATTTTATCTGTTCAGAATAAATCCAACAAAATCAATTGATTAGAGATCACAATATCAAATTAGATCTGAGTGAGGAAATTCCAAAGGAAAACAACCGCATCAGACGAACGGAGTTCAGCTCTTATACGGAAATGAACCGCTCACGGATTATAACAACTCGCGGTATGCATTACCCGGCAATCATTCGGCCGAATCCGAATCATCACAGCCACCACCAGCCCACTGCACGAAGTCAAATTGTCTGTTGTAGGTTGTAGTTCTGACTCTATATTGTTCAATGTCCATATAGCCTTGCTCAAACTTGACTCACCCATCAGGTGAGGTTAGTTTATTTTTATTAACCTGTATTACACAATGCTTTTTCTGTACTTCAGCGACTCTAGAACGAATATGTGATCGGGATAGCAAGCGCCATTCACCGGGGAGCGCAACATAATCCGGTGTGCTACTCACAATCCGAGCGATCGGTTACATAAGTGGGGGACTATCAGTCGTGCTTGAGAAATTGCGCATCCGAAACTTCAAGGGATGGAAAGACACTGGCATCATCCGCATGGCCCCCATTACGTTGTTTTTCGGTACCAACAGCTCAGGTAAGTCGAGTATCGGTCAGTTTCTACTGATGTTGAAACAGACAATCGAATCGGCGGACAGAAAGATAGTATTTTATTCGGGTGGTAAAAACTCCGCTGTACAGCTTGGCTCCTATCGAGAGATGGTCTTTGGCCGCGATACTGAAAACAAGATTGAATTCGAGTATCGATGGTCCTTGTCAGAATCACTGAAGATTTCGGACCCGTTATCGGAGATGGTATTTTCCGGTGATGAAATTTCCTTTAACGCTGAGGTAGGTTCGGGAGAAGGTGAGCGGCGTTCGCTTTCTCTCGACTGCTTGAATTATGCACTGATGTCTGGTGATGAAACTGCGCTCGCAATCGGGATGACGCGTAAGCAAAACACTGGGCTAAAGTACGAGGTGGATGCAGAGAGATACAGTCTGACGCGCAATCCGGGCCGCCCCGACATCTTGGGTGCTCCTGTTCGGTTTTACGGTTTTCCAGAAGAGATGGTCGCCTACTATCAGAATGCGGAATTCGTGCAATCCCTGAACCTGCTGCACGAACAACTGTTCCGATCATTGTTTTACCTCGGACCTATGCGTACTCGAGCGGAACGCTTGTATTCCTGGGCCGGTGTCGAACCCGATAGTGTCGGCTATGCAGGAGAAAACACGATCTCGGCGATTCTTGCCGCTCGCGATCGCTGGATTAGTTTGGGATATAGGCGCCGGTGTAAACCGTTTGAAGAGATTGTTGCACGGATGCTCAAGGAAATGGACCTCATCGAGGAATTCGAGGTCTCTCTGATTTCCGAACAACGACAGTAGTGCGAAGTCCGTGTCCGCACTAAAGGCCTGCGAAACTGGGTTGATCTCCCAGATGTCGGTTTCGGAATATCGCAGGTTTTGCCGGTGCTGGTGCAGTGCTTTTATGCTCCGCCTGAGTCAATTGTATTGATGGAGCAACCGGAGATTCATCTTCATCCAAAGGCGCAATCCGCCCTAGCCGACATTATGATCAATGTCATTAATTCCAAGGAAGACGGAGTAGGCAGAAACATCCAGTTGATCATTGAGACTGATTCGGAGCATTTCCTGCGGCGACTGCAACGACGAATCGCTGACGAAACACTATCTCCGGATAAAGTATCCGCCTATTATGCGAATGTTTCAAAATCATCTGCCACTTTGGATGAACTTGAATTGGACGAGTTCGGCAATGTCCTAAATTGGCCGGAACACTTCTTCGGCGACGAGATTGGCGACATCGCGGAACAAGCCAAAGCAACTCTGAAAAGGCGGAACAAGAACAAACTATCAGCGGAGTCCGGTAAGTGAGTTTACCAACCAACTGCGTGGTCGATACCAACGTACCCAAGGTGGCCAACCTCGCAACACTACCCGATCTGAAATCCGACTTTCCCGATACGTGTGTGGAAGCATGCGAGTATGCAATTGAGCATGTTGTGCAGACGCGTGGCTTGATACTCGATGCCGGTGATGAATTCTATAACGAATATAGGAGACAGCTCCCGATGTCCGGGTAGCCCGGTATCGGCGACTCTTTCATGAAGTGGGTTCACGACAACCGGATGAAATTCGATTGATCGCAAAGAGTGTCTATCGAGAGCAATGGCGATTCGAATAATGAATTTCCATCGCACAGCGAGCTGAAAAATTTCGACATATCGGATCGTAAGTTTGTAGCGGTGTCAAACGCCCACATAGACAAGCCTCCCTTACTGCAGGCCACTGACAGCAAGTGGTGGGGATTGAAAGAGGCACTGTCAGAGTGTGGCATAGAGGTCAATTTTCTTTGCACAGAATACGTCGAAGCCCAGTATGCAAACACTATGGAAAGGTGAACAGAAGTTTTTTCAAGTTTCCCTCTACCCCGTCATCTGGGAACTCTTTCTGGAGTCAAAACCCGGAACGATAAGGTTCTTACAACGAACGCAACGCGTTTCTGGCCCGAAAACTCACCATAGAAGAAAAGGTGGATTGGGCAAATTTGGGAATCTCATTCGATTCGAGCGGTAACGTGCAAGCTCAGAATAGGGGCGGTTACCTGACACTCCCAACTTCCGGCCTGTGGCGGATGCTTCTGGATTGGCTCAGACTTCGAGCAGATAAACTGGTCGCCACACTGACCGATCAATACATACTTTTTGGCGAGTGCTGTTACGAGCGACATTCCGATTTCTACACCCGTTTGCCTGACTGGTTTCTCGCATTCGACATCTATGACAAACGATAGGGGAGTTTCCTGTCTGTGAACCTTCGTGATTCGCTTTGCGATAAACTGAGTATCGCCCAAGTTCCCGTGATCGCTCGCGGACACTTTTTCTTTGAAGAGCTTGTAAGTCTCTTGTCCACGTCGGCACTGACGGACCAAGCTACTGAAGACATCTATCTCCGATGGGATAGCGGAGATTGGCTTGTGCGGCGAGCCAAGGTCGTCCATCCGAAGTTTCTTCGATCACTGAACGCGCATTGGTCCCGGCGTGGTATCGAAGCTAACAGCTTACAACTCAATTGAAACGAATAATTGTCCGTATTCCGCTTGTATGAGTTCACCACCGCGGAATAAGCAGCAACATTTGAACGGCTGTGAATCTTGTCGGGTTTGAAATTTCGCTGGACGGGCATCAGGGCGACACCCGCATTTCGATCGCAATTTGGACAACGCGTTGGAGATGCATCTGGTGGCACTGAGGTGCTATCAGCTACCAAAATGCCGTTCAGTCCGCTCTATCTAACTGACAGCAGTTAAATTCAGTCGAGCTCCGATCAGACAAAGATATTCTGGTACTGAAAATTATGTCTCCGCCTTGGCAAACATCTGTCGAATCTCCCTGACTCGTTCCGCGTCTATATCGGAAGTGATGACACCATTGTCTTGGGTTTGTTTCGCAAGAACCTCACCCCACGGGTCTACGATCATGGTGTGGCCGTAGGTCGTTCGCCCACCGGGATGGTTCCCCCATTGTGCCGGAGCAACCACATAAGCATGATTCTCGATTGCCCGGGCGCGCAATAGAACTTCCCAGTGTCTGCAACCCGTCGAATATGCGAAAGCGGAAGGTATCGCGAACCAGATTGCGCCTTTGGTAGTCAGAGTTTCATAAATTGCAGGAAATCTCAGATCGTAGCATACAGTCAGACCGGCAATACCTGCCGGTGTATCCTCTGCGACAATCTCACTGCCAGCAATCGTATAACTGGACTCCGAGTACCGCTCCTCATCCGATAACACGATGTCAAATAGGTTGATTTTGTCGTATCGGGTAATTAATTTGCCGCGATGATCGAATAACCAGGAAGTGTTGCGCACTTTGTTGGAATCTTCGCACTTTGAGAATATGCCAGCGGCCAGAATCCAGATTTTCTGGCAATTCGCCAACTCTGACAGAAACGTCCAGATCGTCCCACCACCGAACGCAGATTCAGCAGCAGACAGTCTTTGCTGGTGGTTTTTTGCCATGAGCGCAAAGCATTCCGGCAAGATCACAATCACTGCAGACTGCCTCCTAGCCTCTATGACAAGTTCTTCCGTCAGTTTGAGATTCTGCTCAACATCATGACCGGAATTCATCTGAATTGCCGCAACACACGGCATCACGACCCTCGATTCGATGCAACAATTACAACCATGGTCTCATCTATTCCAGAACCAGGTTCAAGCATGATGTATTTCGACTCTATTCCCAAACTGATCAGCATCGCGCGCAGGTCAAGCGCCCATTCATTACCGGCATCGCCACCGGGATAACGAACGATCAACCGAGCATGTTCAGATTCCAGAAGTCTTGAAACTGCTCTTCGGATTTGCGGAATCTGGAGCACAACATCAGCTGAAGCGTCATCGGGCCACTCATATCTTGGAATCAGTACCTCAAATTCGTCTTGAGCATATATCAACGGCGCGAAGAAAAACGCAACCAATATAAACATTGTTCTTAAATTCGTCATCATTGAGAGTCTTTCTAGTTAGCAGGTGCCAGTATCTGGGTCTTGACTACCTCCACCTCCGGTTCATCCCATGACCCGCTGATTCGATACTGAAGCTTAAAAAGTTCGATATCCAATTCTTCAAGCAGTTCTTGCGCAAGGTAGGTAAACAAGCCCTGAATCGGATTGATGAGCGTGGCAATCGTTGTGAGCGATTTACCGACATTCGATCGCGCGCCAGCGACTAATTTATGTTGCTTGTTTGTCCAATCTGTCGAACCCTGAAGCACGATCTCGACTGAAGGACTGTTCAAGCGAACTCCGTCAACCACGATAATGCCATTGACAACTGTCATCTTGCCTGCGAGATTATGATATGCGATACCACCTTTCAAGACATCAGTTACATCAACAGAGATTCTCTGAAACAAGGTGTCATAATTCAATACACCGACTACCGTTGTGGAGGGATTGTCAGCAACATCAATCATGGTACCGTCCTCAGCAACGAACCCGATTTCACCCGATGTCAAGCTCGGGCTCCACTTGGTAAGTGCATCGTTCCAGAACAGATAACCCGAAAGATTGATGGTGCCACTGTCGAACCTACCCGGGTAACCAAGTTGATCCATGGATGCACCGAAGTCCGCTGAACTGAATTTGAAGTCGATTCGAGACGACTGATCGTAATTCCAATCCCCGGAGGCATCGATAGTCAGTGAAGGCGTCCGAAACTTTGCCGACTCTATATGCCAGCTATCATTGGTCGCTTTCGCCTGAATGACACTTTCGCCGAGATGGTACTGACCGTAGCGCATGTCTGAACAGGAAAATTCCAAGTTCGGCACGTTACGTGGATCAACCGAACGCTCCAACGGCTCACTCTGCGCTTCCGGGATATGACATTTTGACAGTTTAACTACCAATTGAGGATATTCCCCTTCCTGAAGAAAGTCGGTGTTCCTGAACTCGACTTCTCCGGCCGCCTCATCGGAATCAATCTCAATTTTCCAAAACTTCTCCATCTTTTCCACATTGACACTGACTTTGTTTAGTCGACGGTCGCGAGCCAGTATTGCAGAATCCATCTGCGCTTTGACCGTTTGGAGATTCTCAATCTGCAACTTGGACTGAGACTCATTGTCCTTGAAAAGATACGACCACTCGTCATAGTTCAGTTCGGGTAAAGACAGGGCGACATGTACACCGGGTGCCTGTGTATCGATGCGATCAACGTCACCGACTGCCAATGTTCCCGAGTGGATGTTCCAGGTTCGGTTGACCAAAGTGGCATTCATTTTTCCACTGGCAATCGAGGCCAGATTAAAAACAAATTCACGCTCAGTTCCGTTGGTGGTCATTATTTCAGCACGTAGTGGCACGGATAATCCCGGAATTTTTCTCATTGGAAATGGGAGTGAAGAATCGAGTCCGGTCAATAAGGACGAGAACGCAATGGTATTTTCGTTCGGTTCAAACCTGAAATCGGCATGCCATTCAAACGAGCCCGACAGTTTCGACCCTATAACAGAACCGATTATAGGCCTGAGTTCAGCCGCTGCTGAAACCCCATTCGCGAAGCCTTGGACAACATAATTACCCTTTGATCCTGATCCGTTGAATTGAGTCTCAAATTCGCCTCCGAGCGCTTTAGCCTTTAACTCTCCTGTCGTAATTCCTATTCGATCAAAATTGACCTGACCGTGAATCTGCGAAACTTCAGGGCCATATTCGGTAACTACCGAAATATCACCCGGTATGGCTACGCCATCGATCATGTATTCCTTTCCTCTTCTTAGCGGAACAGCCACAGAAAGTGAAACACTTCCGGTTCCTGAGCCTTTTGTAATTCCCTTTGTCTTGCCCGGTAACACAATTCCATCCGGACCGAAAAGATCAAAAACTACCGGCATCGGTACATCCATACCGGCTGACAAGTACAAAATTGGGTCGGGGAGAGTGAAATCTTCGACATAACCAGTCAAGCTGTCGATCTCCTCACCGTATATCACACCGTGTGACCCTGTAACATCCAACCGTTTACCGCGAACTTTGAATGTTCCACTTCCGTCCTTGAACTCAGGCCATTTCTTTCCATATATGAAATTAAAGTTCTGAAAATTCCCATCAATACTCAGTTTATTGAGATCCTTGCGTAAAATCGCATCCATAGGATCTCCTTCAAATTTGCCTGTCACCCGTCTCACCCATAAGGAGCCCAGTCGCTCAGACATATGTTTGTAGAATTTGGGTGGAAAAAGTGTAGGATATTTCTCAAGCACCACGCTTCCATCCAAATTCACAAGGTCAAACTCAGCGTTGATCCTGTTTCCGGTACTTTCAGCCATCCAACTTCCCTTGAAGTTCGCCAAAGTTTCCTTCGAATCCGGAATGTTGCCGTCGAGTTCCGAATCACGCAATTCAACATTCCAATTGACCGACTCAAAGTGACTATCAACCAATTCCCCATTTATGTTGGCATCCACCACTGCAGTCAGAGTAGCCGGATCAAGCTTTCTTTTTCCAACTCCCAATACTGCCCAGACAGCAGCCAGCCACGCCGCATCCAGTGATTCAACGTCAATCCGGAACTTCGACATTGTCGATTTGTCTGTTGACTCCGTCAAATCGAGCTTGTATGAGATTTTTGACTGGTTGTGCAATATAGAGTCCACTGTCCCAACCATCGACACCCCTTGATCCGTGTGTCTGGTCTCGAATGAGAATTGGCCAAGCACTTTAACGTCAACCTCTTGCGAGTCCAGTACGACTCTAAATGTACCATCATTGACATCAATCTTTCCGATATTGGTTTGTAGTGCCAGTATGTCTAGTGAGTCAAGCGAAATTGCACCTAATCTGCGCGACTGGTCTTTTTCCGACTCTACCCCAATCAAAATTGACGCGTCTATTGCAGGCTTGGTAATACCAATTTGATCAATTTGCACGCCATCGCCGGTCAGCATGGGACTGGCCAATCGCACTTGAATCGTCTCAGCCGCTAGTGAAACCGGGCCGTTACCCAGCTCATTAGTTATGGACAACCCATGAATCTCGAACTCTGGCAACGAATCTCTAAACGTCAATTCAACCTGATCAAAGGAAAACCGACCTTCAGAGCGATTGGCGACTTCAGATAGAAGCCAAGGTGTGAAAGTGTCTAAATTCGTGATGGCAAATGCCGAACACAAAACTATCAATAAAACTAAACTGCTCCCGAGCGCAACAATTCGCAGAAAGATTACGAATAATATGTGGAGAAAACGGGCGAAAAAGTTTAGAAACGTTTTCATGTGCGGCGAGATTCTAATCCGTCTAATTCTGATAAATTAATATTGTATGCTCAATCAGATGCAATACTCACCATCCCATAATCGCGTTATGGGAAATTCCTTCTGCAGGCCTCTGTTCGCAATTTCTCTATGCGGTACCGGCATGCCGACACTCTCCATAAGCTGTAAGGTCAATGTCACAGGTAATCCGATAACGCTGCTGTAGGAACCGTCCAGTCGAGTGACGAACTGCGCGGCTTGACCCTGAATTGCATATGCGCCAGCCCGATTCTCGTACTCTCCGTTTTGCAGATATTGATTCAACTGCTGTTCTGTCAATTCCATGAAATGTACCTTGGTCGTATCACACAATGAAAACTCGTCAGTGCCGCGACTCACCGCTACCGCCGAATGAACCTCGTGCACACGACCCGACAGCGCCTGAAGCATGCTCAGTGCGTCTTCCCTATGACTAGGTTTCCCCAATATGCAATTGTCGATCACGACACAGGTGTCTGCTCCAAGCACGACATCGTCGTTCGTACTCTCGCGCAGCAAGGACAACCCCTTTCGCACTTTATCAATAGCCAGTCGAGATACATATTCACGAGCCACCTCGCCCGTGATCGTCGACTCGTCGATTTGCGGATGAATTATCGAAAATTCGAATCCAAGCGCTTTTAGAATCCGGCATCGCTGTGGGGAACTTGATGCCAGAAACAGTGAGCAACTCACAGTTGCTTTCTCATTCACATAGAAAGTCTGATGGTTCTAGGCAGTCATTCTGACATTGTACCGACCTTCTCACCATGCGGAGTTTTTAGTGTATGTTTCCACAAGCGTTCCAAATTGTAGAATTCTCGGATTTCGGCAATCATGATGTGCACCAGTACATCGCCGTAATCCAAAAGAATCCACTGTGCGTACTGCTCACCTTCGATTCCGATCGGTTTGTAACCGGATTCGCGTAACTCCTCGACAACAGTATTCATGATCGACTTGACATGGCGATTCGAAGAGCCTGTAACGATCACCATATGATCGGAAATGTCGGTCATTTCCTGAACATCAAGGATACTGATATTGAGTCCTTTTGCGTTCCCTATCGCTTCCATGATCGCCTCAAGTATGTGGTTGGAATTCAACTATGATGTACCTCCTAAACTGTGGTAGAGATTGTGTTGTTTGATGTATTCATAGACGGAACCGGGCAACGAGTCCGAGCAATCATCTCCCCTGGATATCCTATTTCTCAATTCGGTCGCGGAAACGTCCACCCGATCAACAGCGACGTGAAGTATGGACCCTGACATTTTTTTGTACAGTTTCCAAGGGTTCACTTCAAGTGCTTGAAACCACCATCCCGGAAGTTGATTCGGAAAAGCTGTACCCGGGCGACTCATTACAATGATATTGGCCAGTTTTAGAACATCTCCCCACCAGTACCAGCGATGAATTTGCAGGAAAGCATCAATTCCCAGAATCAAGCAAAGTGGACGCATCGCGAATTCACTTCGTAACGAGCGAAGAGTTGTGACCATATAAGACGTACCAGCCCGCTGAATCTCCCGGTCATCCGCAATTAATTCGGCGTAACGGTCGAGTGCCAAGACTGTCATGTTCCAGCGATGCAGGGCGGCCGTCTGAGGCTGACTTCGATGCCCTGGGCGAGAATTCGGAATGTACCGGATTTCTGAAATTCCGGTAAATTCGCGGATGTCAAGCATTGGTTTGATATGACCGAAATGAATCGGATCAAAGGTACCACCGAATACTCCGATTGGTTTCATCCGCGCGACACTTTGTCATCGGTTCCGCTCCGGACGACAGCCTGGCTATACAGGTCGCTGAAGTTATGGTCAAAGTTCAAAATCTATTCTCTGATTGTGCCGTCTCCATATACGACAAATTTCTGCATGGTAAGACCTTCAAGCCCTACCGGCCCGCGAGCGTGCAGTTTGTTGGTACTGATGCCGATCTCAGCACCAAGTCCATACTCAAAGCCGTCAGCAAATCGTGTCGAGGCGTTGACCATGACCGAACTCGAATCCACCTCCCTAAGAAACCGCTCTGCATGATTGATGTTTTCTGTCACGATCGAGTCAGTGTGTTCGGAGCCATATTTTCTGATATGCTCAATTGCCTGATCCAAGCCTGCGACAACCCGGACTGACAGTATCGGTGCCAGATACTCTTCGTACCAATCACTTTCTTTCGCTGCCAGCAATTCAGGAAACATGCCGCGACTCTTCTCACAACCCCGAAGTTCAACACCCTTTTCGGTCAACATTGGAACCACCCGCGATAACACATCCTCTGCTATGCGTTCGGAAACCAGAAGTGTTTCAATAGCATTGCAGACACCATATCGATGAGTTTTTGCATTGATCACGATCGGAATCGCTTTCTGCATGTCAGCTTCATCGTCAACATAGACATGGCACACGCCATCAAGGTGTTTGATCACAGGGATTCTGGATTGGGACGCAATTCTCTCAATCAATCCCTTGCCTCCTCGGGGGACAATTACATCGATAAATTTCTCCAATATCACCATTTCATCGATTGCACTTCTGTCAATCGTATCGATGTACTGGATCGCACCAGAGGGGAGGCCGCTTGATTCAAGTCCGGAATGCAAGCACGAAACAATCGCCCGATTGGAGTTGAATGCTTCAGACCCTCCCCGGAGTACGACCGCATTGCCCGATTTCAGGCACAGTGCGCCCGCATCCGCTGTCACATTGGGACGCGATTCGTAGATGATTCCGATCACACCGAGTGGCACACGCATGCGCCCTACCCGAATGCCCGACGGACGTTGGACTATTCCGGAAATTTCACCAACCGGATCTGGCAAATCTGCCGTTTGCCTCAACCCATCAACCATCACTGCGATTCTGGAATCAGTAAGTTCCAGACGATCCAGCATCGCATCGGTAAGATTTTTTTTGCGACCGTACCGAAGATCGATCTGATTTGCCTTCTGTATGCTGGCTCTACCGGATTCGATAGACTTCGCGGCTGCCAGCAACGCTTGATTGCGTTGATCGGTCGATGAGCGAGCGAGAGCATAGGATGCCATTCGCGCTGCCGATGCCAATTGAGCCACATGGGTACCGACATCAAATTCCTGTTGTACCTGAGTTTTCAACGTAATGTATTTTGGTTGGGGTTCAGCAGGAGTCGGGAATTATTCAATGGAAAAATTAATTTTGTACAAGTCGAAATTTATCCGATTCGTGTCAAATCAACATCTTGACCGCAGTTTATGAATTTGTCAATACCAATGCTGTCACATTCACTGATCGAGTACCTAGGATTTTATTGTACGCAACAATCAAGTCTAGTCAATGTTGAACTGACCTCAACAGACACTCGCAAATTTTGCGTGTGGAGTCCGATTCGTTTGCGAACGACACATTTCGAGAATGATTCTCTCGAATTCATACCAGATACTACCTCCTATCGGTGGGTCATCCCGACCTTTCAGAATACGGTCGGCTCGCGCCAGTTGACGCAAGTACCTGGCACTACCCTCAACACCAAGTCTTCCAGCCGCGTCCGAAATCAGCTTTTCCCGAGATTTCCAAATTCGAAATTCCTTGAAAATCTGCGCCAAAGGTAACCGCCTGTCTGATGCAACTGCAATCTTGTAGACAATCCTTGCTTCCCGAGCCATCGTCAACAGTACCACCACCGGTTCTGTTCCCTCAGTTTTCAAAATATGCAACAGGCGCACAGCTCGCGCGGAATCACCTGCCAGACAGGCATCGATCAATGCGAATACATTAAACCTCGCCTGGTCGACAACCATCCGTTCAAGGCTTTCGAGTGTCAGGCGATTTCCGTCAAGGCCGAGTTTGAGTTTCTGCATCTCATTAGCGGCGGCCAGCATATTTCCTTCGAAATAGTATGCAAACCGGCTGACAACCTCGCGCTCGTAAGTGATCTTGTTTCGGTCCAAAAATCCCTTGATCCACTCCTGAAACTGTCTGAAGTTCAGCTCGGGATTATCTACTGCGACCGCGTCTCGGTGAAACTGCTTGAACCATTTGGAACTGCGAGCGGCGGCATCCATTGCTCCACCGATCACCAGCACCGTTGTATCGGAATTTTGATTTTCCAGGCAAGCAGTCAGTGCTGCCGCGCCCTGCTGACCCGGACGCCCGCTGGCGGGGAGTCTCAACTCGATGAGCTTTCTTGAGGCAAAAAGCGATTGTTCGGTGAGATAGTCATTCAGCATCTGCCAGTTGAAGTCCGCATTGGCACTCATCACGATTCGTTCCGAGTACCCCTGCTCTTTTGCGTGCTCACGAATAACACCGCAACATCGCTCGACCAGAAACAGTTCCCTGCCATAAACGAAATATCGGGGTTCAACTTTTTCCTTGAGGTGTCGAACGAGTGCGATTCTGTCCAACAGCATACCGACTCCGGTTGGCTCTTCTAATTACCGAGAATCAGTGCTGTCACACGATCAGCAAGCAGTTCCGCAACCTGCTGACGCGATCGCCGCAAGGCATCTCTGGTTGTGGCATCGCGAGAAATCTCCTGCTCACCAATTCTTGAATAGTCGACTGATATCGCAATCGTCTGAGGCGCGACTATTTCATCGCGGCCAAAATTCATTAATCGGAACTTGACAGAGTAGTTCAGGGTTCTGATTTTCAACCCCAAGGTATAGTCTTCGAGCTCAAAATCGTCTTCGTTGTATTGTTCGTCGAATATCTCGACTTGATAGTCAGCATCCTGCTCGACAAGGTTGAATTCACGCTTGACCAGGCTTTCAGCCAATTTCATACGTAGCTCGGGAACCGAAGTCCGAACGGTTATCGAATAGTCATAGTTGACCGACATGGTTGGTGTGGCATCGTCCATACCGCGCAAATGAAATCCACATCCTGCCAGCAGCAGGGCTACAATCGCCAAAACCGATAACCGAACAACAGATTTCATACTCAATCTCATATGATCACATTGACCATCTTCTCGGGAATAATGATTATTTTACGAACCGGCTTTCCGCCGACATGTCTTTGAACACCGGTATTCTCAAGAGCAATCGCCGAGATCTGCTCATCTGATGCGTCGACATTGATTTCAATCTGACCACGCAGCCGACCATTTACCTGTACCGGCACAGTTATAACTGACTGTACCAAAGCTGAATCATCGACAACAGGCCACGGTGCGTCAATCAACGGTTCGGAAATTCCAAGTCGAATCCACAATTCATGACATATGTGCGGTGATATGGGTGACAACACGCGCAGCAATATGAAAATTGCTTCCGCTACCGCGCGTAGCCGCTCGGTTGACTCGGATACCGCGTTATTCGAATCAAATGCTGAAACAGCGTTCACGATTTCCATGCATGCAGCGATCGCTGTGTTGTACTGATGCCGATTGAAATCGTGACTGATTCGTTGCAGTAACTGATGGGTACGCAACCTCAACTCTCTGACTGCTTCCTCTTCGATTTCGTATGCCCAATCGAAATTGTCAAGGCTGCTGCGGCCATCCGGTTTGCAGATATTCGTGATGGGTTCCTGAAACTTGGTGACGAGATTCCAGAGACGATTCAGGAAACGATAAGCTCCTCCCAATGCCTCATCATTCCATTCCAAAGTCTGATGCGGAGGTGAAGCGAACAGTATGAAAAGCCTGACGCTATCGGCACCGAATCTGTCGATCATCTGTTGTGGATCGACCACATTGCCTACTGATTTCGACATCTTCGACCCATCTTTCAGAACCATTCCCTGCGTCAGCAGATTGGTAAACGGCTCATCCGAATCGATCAAACCCATATCACGCATCATTTTGTGATACATCCGCGCGTAGAGCAGATGCAATACTGCATGCTCGATACCGCCGATGTAATGATCAACCGGCAGCCAGTAGTTTGCGCGTTGATCAACCTTTGACTCGACTCCCGGACTGCAGAATCTGGCAAAATACCACGACGATTCGACGAAAGTATCAAAAGTATCAGTCTCGCGCAGACCCGGCAGGTTCGTTCCCGGCACTTCGGCCTCCAAAAATTCCAGGACATTTTTAATAGGCGATTGTACTCCTTTGAATTCGACAATCTCGGGCAATACGACTGGAAGGTCCTCGTCGGGTACCGGATGAGGTTTACCATTCGCATCGTAAATTACCGGAACAGGGCATCCCCAATACCGTTGTCTGGATACTCCCCAATCGCGCAGACGATAATTGATCTTGCGTTCACCATTGGCATTCTGCGTAAGATACTCGGCTGTCGCGTCAAAGCAGTGTTCATAGTCAAGACCATCAAACTTCCCGGAGTTACAGGATTCAGTGCCTACTTTGTCCACGTAGGCACCTTTGTCAAGATCTATGTCACCACCTGCCGGTCGTACAACTTTACGAATCTCTAAATCGTACTTGCGGGCGAACTCCCAGTCCCGCTGATCATGCCCCGGGACTGCCATGATGGCACCTGTCCCGTAGGTAATCAGCACAAAGTTGGCAATGAAAATCGGAATTCTCTCTCCACTGACTGGATGAATCGCACAAGCCGGCAGACGCAGGCCAACTTTTTCCATGGTCTCCATGGCAGCTTCCGATGTATTGAATTTGTTACACGTTTCAATGAACTCCGCGACATCTGAATCTAAATTCGCGTAGTGCTGCGCCAAGGGATATTCTGGCGCAATCGCAGTGTAAGTGATCCCCATGATCGTATCGGGTCTGGTGGTAAACACACGCATCGGTGGATGCCCATCCTCAACCTCGATATCGAACTCGACACCTTCCGAGCGGCCGATCCAATTTCTTTGCATGGTCTTGACCGATTCCGGCCAGCCCGTCATGTTGTCCAGTTCATCCAGCAATTCATCGGCATAAGCGGTGATTCGAATGAACCACTGCGGAATCTGCCTTCTTTCGACCAATGCACCGGATCGCCATCCTCGTCCAGTGCTGTCAACCTGTTCATTCGCGAGTACGGTCTGCTCCACGGGGTCCCAATTTACAACTGCCATCTTACGATAAGCTAAATTTTTTTCGATCAATCGTGTGAAGAACCACTGCTCCCAACGATAGTATTCAGGTTTGCAGGTTGCAAGCTCACGTGACCAGTCATAAGCGAATCCAAGTCGCTTCAGCTGACGTTTCATATCAGCGATATTTTCGTAAGTCCACTCGGCAGCGGGAACACCCTTGGCAATAGCGGCATTCTCCGCTGGAAGCCCGAATGCGTCCCAACCCATGGGTTGGAGTACATTCTTACCGAGCATCCTTTGATATCGGCTCATCGCATCGCCGATGGAATAATTCCGTACGTGGCCCATGTGCAATGCACCGGATGGATACGGAAACATGCTGAGGCAGTAGAATTTCTCCCGGTCGGGATCTTCTCTTACTTCAAAACTCCGATTGTCAGTCCAGAATTTCTGGGCTGAAGCCTCTACCAGTTCGGGAATATATTTATCGGTCATGATTGGTTTTTATTTTATCAGTTTTGTTACAAATGACCGCCAAACTCAGACTTCCCGACATCAACCAGTATGATTTAGCATTATTCCGCTTTCCGAAACGAAAGGCGTTGCATGCAAGCGACATACTGATAAGATGGTTGAGAACATCGGTTCACAGGATTCAATAAAATTGAACTCGACATAAAGAAGTGAAAGACAATTAATAATGACCCGAATTGTGCTAGGAAAAGCTGCAATTAAACATCCAAAAATGAACCAGTTTTCAGTGAATGTTTTCACCGTAATCAGATCGAATTTAGTTGATGTCATACCGAGATTGCCGGATTTTTTGCGCGCTATGCAAATTATCTCGACTTCAAGCAGAGAGAAAATTTCAGCGCGCAGCACCAAGTTCAGTCAATTGTGCTATAGACTGAGCAGTAGCACCGGAATATCGTCGCACTACTTTAAATCTCTCACGACTTTGGATATGAATATACCGCTCAGTTCATATTGTTGTATTCGATTTCTTGCGTTGCATTTGTTTGAAGATTCTCTGAATTGGGTAATTTCGTGGGTCTTTGATGTGAATTGGCGGTTTCTAACCTGACCCGGTACTTCTTTAGCACTAGAATTACAAACTATATCATTGTTAATAATGAATATTTCAGTAATTTTTTTGTTTTCTGACATCAATTAGAATGATGAAACGTACAAAAATTGATAATGCATACGAAAAAATTGGGGGTGAATTCATCGGTTGTTTGCTAATTGTTCCTTTGATGATTGTTGGCGTTTTACTTCTATTCAAATTGATGTCATTGTGGGATCTACCAACGTGGTTGGTGCTTCTACTCGGTACTACAGTGCTAATTGGTCCTCAGATTCTAATTGCGCAAATGAATGAGAGGGCAAAGCACTTATCGAAAGACTAAAGAATTTGATATTCACATAGTTTATCGGGTTACCAAATAGTCAGGCATTGCCTTATGCCGTCAAGTCATGTGGAAGTTAAAATTAACACTATGAATCCAAATAGTTGACTCGAATGCATGTTCGCTCCTATTACTATTTACCTCAAACTTCTTGACTAAACCAAGTTGAAATTTGACATTGTTGCGCTGTCTAGAATGTAGAAAATTGAAGCATTTGCGAACTAAACTCGCCTAGTTATAGATTAGAAAGAATAAATAGCGAGTCGCGATTTGATGACAGTAAAATAAATTCGGTTTTAGAGAACGGGCGAAGACTGAACACAACAGATAAATTTAAAATGTGGAGAACCATGGAAATTGATGTTAAAACCGACTGGTCAATTGGTGACCTGATCGAAAGTCAGCGAAAGCAAATTCTTCGCGTAAACCATGAATATCAACGTGGGCTACGTTGGACAGACACACAAAAGCGCATGTTTATTGACTCGATCTTTAGAGGTTATTCCATTCCAGCTTTCTATTTTCACAAGAATGTAATTTCTGCCGGTACAGTCACAAATACGCATTTCGATATTGTAGATGGACAACAACGCATTGATGCCATATACAGTTTTGCCGAAGGTGCGTTTCCTTTGATTGATCCATCAAAGAATTCAGGGTTTCGTTTCCCGAACTTTGTGAAAGATGAAGAGTGTCCATGGGGTGGTAAGCGATTCAAAGAGCTTTCACAAGATCTTCAGGACGAATTGAAGAGCCATAAGGTGGTTGTTTACGAAATTTCTACGGAAAACGACAATTCAATCAGGGATTTGTTCATTCGCCTGCAAGGAGGAACGCCTTTGACACCTCAGGACAAGCGAGATTCGTGGCCCGGTAACTTTACCGAGTATGTGCTAACACTAGGAGGAAAGAAAGGAGTTGATAAGTGGTATGGGCATTCGTTATTCAAAGAAATTTTGAAAGCGAGCAAAGAAGGCGAAAGGCGTCAACGCCTAGCACAAGTGTTTATGTTGTTGTGGACAGTTAAAATTGAAATGAAATTTTGTGATACTAAATCTGCAAAATTAGACGAGTTTTATCATGTGCACGTAGGATTCGACGATTCGTGTGCAGACGCAAAACGCTTTGAAAAAATTTGCGATGTGCTGTATCAAATTCTCCGTGGTAATCCTAAGATTGTCGGTCACTACTTCATTCATCTCTTTCTTTTTGTCGACTCATTGCTAGATGAATATGCACATGGGTGGGAAGACAAGCTATCTGCAAAATTGTTTGAATTTGAGAGGAGGGTTAGAGAAGCAGCAAAAGCTGTTAAAGAACGTCGTGAATCCGAATATCACCGGTACTACACCGAATACGGACAGTGGACACGAACTCAGGCTGATAATGCCGACACAATTCGACGTAGACATGCATTTTTCACGGAAGAAATGTTGAAATTGCTGTCTCCGACAAAATTAGACCCTGTCAGATCATTCTCAGAATTGGAACGTAAGACGATTTTCTTTCGAGATAGAGAATTGTGTCAATGGTGCCGAATGAACAAGGTTGATCATAAAGTGTTATGGAATGAGAGCCAAATTCATCATGTAGTCCCTCATAGTCAGGGTGGGCTAACCGAAATTTCGAATGGAGCTTTGGTTCAAGAGGGTTGCCATCCAAAGAGTTCAAAAGATGTCGATAAATTTCAGGATTGGTGGTTTGCTAAACCTTTGGTTGTTCTGCAACCAATTGAACCTGTTAGAAATGCACGAAAATTTCCGCCACCTGCCGGTACCGTCGCAAAGTTCGAGTATAGTAATCAGTACCACATGGGGGAAATAAAAAACGGAATGCTTGTTTTAACGAGCAGTCCTCACAATGGTGAGAGTTGTAAATCGTTTACTGCCGCTTCAAGAGTGGTTACTGGAGGAACATCCCGTAACGGTTGGAAGGATTGGTACCTTAAACTTCCAGATGAGGAATCTTGGATTTTAGCTGACAATTGGCGATCGCAATCGAAAACACGACAATCAAAACCGAAAGTCGAACCGGTTCAGTTCGACGAATTTCTATAGAGATTCTAAATGCAATTCATCCTATATTAGCTAAGAAAAATATAGCGAATGATTAGATGCAATACGCGTGGTGGCGTGGAGCTTGTCAAGTTATTTCTCAAAATGGAATAATTCAGGACAATTTTATAATGTGGACGTACTTTTGGCATATGGGCACCTCTATTTATTCTGTTTCTTTGAATACGGTTGCTTCAAAAGTCCTTTATTTCTCTTACATTTGCACGGCGGACATAAGGCGTATTACGAATAAATAGAGGTGCCCTGAAATCATCACCTGTCGGACCCATCGCAGTTCGAAACACGCTTGGGGGCTGTTCCTTTGACAAACGGAATCTTGCGTCCAGTACCACACCCGACTCCCGTTCGAAGTCCTGTATTGGGATCGACGTCGACAAATTCAATCGAATGACTCGTTCCCAATTCCAAAGGCTGTAAATTCAGCTGTCTCATCATTGATGACCAGACAACCAGCGCGCCGTTTGACCCGGTCAGTCCAGTCGGACGATTGTCGTCGTAACCAACCCAGACAACTCCCAGCATATTTCCCGAAATTCCAACAAACCAGCTATCTCGATAATCGTCGGTGGTACCGGTTTTACCAGCCAGCATCAGAGAAGCTGGGAAAGAGTCCAATAATCGTCTTCCCGTACCGTTGGAAATTGCTTCCTGCATGGCGAAAAGCGCAAGGTATGCATATTCGGCGGGTACCACTGACTGAGCACGGAGTTTGGTCTGAGTCGACTTCTCTCCTGAATTGTCCGCAATTGCCGATATGACCCGAAGCCCCGACAGATAGCCATGATTGGCCAGTGCCTGATACATCTGTACGACTTGCATGGGCGAAAGCTCCACCGTCCCGAGCAACATTGATGGATAAATCGGACCGTTCAGCTGTATACCCAAACGGCGCAAATTCCTCGCAACAGATTCGACACCGATTTCGGTACCGACGCGAGCAGTGGGTACGTTTCGAGATTTCGCCAACGCTTCGAGAACAGTAATGTCCCCCAAGAACTCTTTGTCGTAGTTCTGCGGTGACCATAATTTTCCATCTTCGGTCCTGTACGAAAACTTCTTATCTGAAACGAGACTACCCAGTGTCCATTTGGTATCTTCCATAAACGCACTGAGATAGACAACCGGTTTGATGAGTGAGCCGATTGGGCGATAAGCATCAAGCGCTCGGTTGAAAGTTCCCGCATAGGCCGTTCTGCCACCGACTACCGCCAGTACCTCACCATCGTCTGGACGAATGACTACAACCGCCCCTTCAAGTGTGCCTGCCGGAATGCCGCGTCGCTTCTCGATAGCGGCAAGCTCTGCAGCTAGCGACTTTTCCGCTGCGCGCTGCACTTCGATGTCCATGGTTGTAAACACTGAAAAGTCACCTTCGTTCAGACCTTCGGCTGAAATTTTGTCGGATAGTTGCCGAAGCACAACATCAGAAAACGACGTGAATTCCCTGCGAATGCGGTTTTTTGAAGTCACCAGGTCAAGCGGTGCGTTGACATATTTTCTGAAAATGTCCTGCGAAATCAATCCGTCCCTGCTCATAATATTCAGAACCAGATCTCGACGTTTCTGTGCCCGTTCCGGATTACGCAGTGGATTGTAGGCGCTGGGGCCCTTGATCATGCCAACAAGCTGGGCAATTTCCGCCGCGTTCAGTTCAGACAGCGGACGTCCGAAAAGAAATTGGCTTCCGAGCCCGAATCCGTGAATTGCACGTTTGCCGTCCTGCCCCAGAAATACCTCGTTGCAGTAGGCTTCCAGAATCTGATGTTTCTCAAGTCTGAATTCGATCACCAGAGCCATTGCGATTTCAAGTAGTTTCCGCTGGTAGGTTCGTTCATCTCTCCCGTAGATGTTCTTGATCAGCTGCTGCGTCAAAGTGCTTCCACCTTGAATAATTCTTCCCGCTGTCAGATTTGCCCACGCCGCCCGCAGGATAGCGAGAATATCAACACCATGATGCTGTGTGAAATTTCTATCCTCTACAGCAACCAGGGTCGCGAGCAGTAATTTCGGTATATTTTCCAGTTTCTGTAAAGACCGGTCTTCATGCTGCAACTGCGAAAGACTTCCAATCAAGACCGGCTTTAGCCTTATCAGGGAAATTCGAGAGCCGGTTTTGCGGTTGGCGATCTGAGAAACCCTGTCACGGTCAATCTGTATCCGAGCAGACACCGATTTTCGAGGTCCGTCCCAAAATTGAAACTCTCTTGAAACCAGGTCAACTGTGTTGCGGTTTCTACTGAATTCACCCGGCAAATTGGGGCGAGAAACTTTTCTGTAGCCAAGGCCCTGTAGTCGCCGTTGAAGTTGATCGGCAGATATTGGAAGGCCCGGATAAATTTCAGTGGAACGACTGTAGATGTGAACCGGAATATCCCAGAGCCTGCGGTCGAAGCGTTCTCTTATCTGATGGTCAATCCACAAGAATCCGGCAATCGAACCGACTATAGCAATGGAAATGATCCATGCTATAAATCTGATCAGCAGACTTCTGACCAACCCTTTGGAACGACGTCTTTTCTTTTTCAAGTCGGTAGTGGAAAATCGGTTGACGGCGAAAGTAACGCCGTCTATTGCATCAATCCGCTACAAGCTGTGCAGAACAGCTCCAGCAGATTTCGAAATTGACCGGATTCAATTGACCACACTCCGGACATGCAGATTCAGCATCCACAAATTCCACCGGCTGACACTCTTTTACAATCTCGAGTGCGCTGCCTTCGTCTTGGTCATTCTCCACCCAGACTTCAGGCCATGTGTGGGTAAATGGCAGTTCTCCCACCGCGCCGTTGGAGAATTCATTGAACACGTGTGCTGGGATACCGCTTTCTCGAATCCGATTGCAGACGAGATGCGCGTCCGCGAGATTTTCGGCAATATAGACTCTGATCAAGACTGGTATTCTGAGTATTTCAGGGCACTGCCCCTGACCTTTTCGACAGGATATTTTTCGGTATTGACCTGAATTTTTCTGTCGGTTGCCTCAAGCAAATCAATATCCAACCGGTCGCAAATTCGAATCAGGTAGTTCATCACATCTGCGACTTCCTCCTCTACCCGCAGCTTTTGATCAGGATCAAGGTTCAAGCTTTGCTCTTCGGTCAGCCATTGGAAAATCTCAACCAGTTCGGAAGCCTCCACCACCAATGCCATCGCTAGATTTTTCGGAGAATGGAACTGATCCCAATCTCTTTCGTCCACGAAATGTCGAATTTGCCGAACCAGATCATCGAATTCAACAACTTCATTTGAATTTGCCGACAGGACAGTCAATTTTTCAGATACGGGTATAGGTGTTCGCGCGTCATTGAAATACTGTTGTCCATTCCGCGTGCGAACGTAATCTGAAATAGCTGAAGTGTTCCCACGAGAAACGCCGCAATCGAGCCGCAAAGATAAAGACGCCACGCACGAACGAACCTGTCATCAAACATCTTGGTAATCTTTTCTTCGTTGCCGTCGAACCTTTGCAGCCAATGTCTCAAAGTTTTCGCATAATGCAGTCGCAGATTTTCGATATCTAGCACCGAAAAATTAAAGGGTTCGACAATATCCATCATTTCGCGGATGGTTGGCGGGTAGGCACCAGGAAAGATACGTTTCTCAATCCATGCGCTCATCAATTCCGGTGCGTTTCTACCAATCGAATGAACCAATGCACGACCATTTTCAGCCAGGCAACGATCAACAACGGCACCAAGTTCCTGATAGTTCTGCCTGCCCACGTGCTCCAGCATTCCAACTGACACAAACACATCATAGGAACCTTTGATATTGCGATAATCGTCTTCGATATATTCCACGAGGTCATCAAGCCCGTCCAGTCGGGCACGTTCGGTAGCATAGACAATCTGTTCGTGTGAGATATTATAGGATTTCACCTTGACACCATAGGTCTTCGCCATATATCTTGCGAGTCCACCCCAACCGCAACCCGCTTCAACTACTGTCTGACCCGGTTCAAGCATCAATTTGCGACAAACATGCTCCATTTTTGCGACCTGCGCCTGCTCCAGCGTCATGGATTCGATAGGATAGTACGCGCAGGTGTACTGCATGGCCTCTCGATCAAGCCATAGAGAATAAAACTCGTTTCCGAGGTCATAGTGGTGATGAATATTTGACTTTGAACCGGACAGAGTGTTCTTTTGGGGTTTCTTCTTCGGTAACAATTCATGCAGCTGAAACACACCTTTCGAACCCTTGACAGGCCGACTCTTTGCGCGATATACCTCACGGAGAAATTCAACCAATTCCCCTTCAATCTCAATTTGGCCTTCACTGTAACCGTCGCCGAATCCAATATCTCCTTGGGTCATCAATCGACGGCACGCAGAACGGGAATTGAATCTCATGGTCGCGATCGGATCCTCATTCGAGATTGATACCTTTTCACCGTTCCACAGTCGGACTTCGATACGCGGGTTGCCTGAATACTCAAGCAATTTCTTCACCAAAGAACGATCAAGTGCTGTCGGTGCGGAAGAAGTTTCGTTTGTCTTTAGTCGGTTCGAATCCAGTGCAAGTGGAGTTGTATGTTTCTTTGTATCCATCAGAACTATTCAAATTTCAAACAAATTAATATTTCCGGATGAGCGAATTTCGATGAGATGTCACCCTTCAATCGAATAGAGACATCTGTACTCCGCCGGCAACTGTTTTGCGAAACTGTGCAACATCCAGTTCAACCGGAGGTAAGTCCAAACCGAATTTCCTGATCGCATTCATGAACCGTTTCTGGATCATTTCAGCGATCGGTCCGGTACCGCGCATCCTCTCAAAAAAGTCAGACCTGTTTGTCCTGCCTCCCCGAACTTGCCGAATCAGACTCATCACGTGAGTTTCACGATTCGGATAGTATTCCGTCAACCATTCTCGAAACAAGTCCGCCACTTCCAGTGGCAATCGAATCATCGTCCACTCTGCGCGCCGCGCACCAGCCTGTGCACATGATTCCAGAATTGCCTCGATCTCGTGGTCGTTCAGACCAGGTATGACCGGAGCAACGAATATTGTAATCGGAATTTGATGCTGTCTAAGTTGAGAAACTGCCTTCAGACGACTATGTGGTGCGCTCGCACGCGGTTCGAGTCTTCGTGTAAGACTCGCGTCAAGTGAGGTAACCGAGATATTCACGTTTACCAAATTCAACTGGGCCAACTGTGTCAGTACATCTAAATCTCGCACGATCGACGCGGATTTCGTCGTAATCTGCAGCGGATGACGATATTCCAGAAGCACCTCAAGTATCTGTCGGGTCAAGCGGAGATTTTTCTCAATGGGTTGATACGGATCCGTATTGGCTCCGAGCGCAATTGTCCGACATTGATACGAACTTGCGGTGATTTCATCAATCAGTCTCTCAGCAACATCATATTTGGCGAACAGTTTGGTCTCAAAATCCAATCCTGCCGAGTAGCCGAGGTACGTGTGACTGGGCCTCGCATAGCAATACGAACATCCGTGCTCGCAACCGCGGTACATGTTGATGGACTGGTCAAAAGGCAGATCGGGTGACTGATTTCGCGCAATAGCGGAGCGGGCACTGTCGTTTTCTATCGTGGTTCTTAAGGCCGGCAGCTCTTCGTGATACCAGCCGTCGTCAAACTCTTCGTGGTCCCAACTCTCGAATCTGCCAGTCCGATTTGATATCGCACCCCGACCTTTCGGTGTTGATTTGGGAATCATAAAGTCAGCTTGCCAGCGTTGAGTTTATTCCTCAATTGGATCATTGGCTCTGGGCCATGATATCAATATGGCCTGAACAAGCGTCGCCAGCGGAATTGCGAAAAACACACCCCAGATTCCCCAGATTCCGCCAAACACAAGAACCGCAACGACGATCGCAACCGGATGGAGATCGACTACTTCGGAGAACAGCAACGGAACCAAAATGTAACCGTCCAAAAACTGGATGACCAGATAAGCGATAACCAAGTAGGCAAACTCCGGTGTCATTCCCCACTGGACAGCGGCGACTACCACCACCGGGATAGTAACAACTGCTGCACCGATGAATGGAATCAGAACTGACAATCCGACGATGACACTGAGCAGTGCGGCGAACTGCAGTCCGAATACAGTGAAAACAATAAAAGTTACCCCACCGACGATCAGGATCTCCCAAAACTTGCCGCGTATGTAATTGGACATTTGTCGGTCAAGGTTCTCCCAGACAGTCTGCGTCAGTCCATGATCCTTCTGCGGAAAGAAGTGGCTGAACCATTGGGTTAGCTTGTCCTTGTCTTTGAGAAAGAAGAAAACCAAGATGGGCACGAGGATCAGATAGATTATTATGGTGATCACGCCGACAACAGAAGAAGCTGACCACGTGACCACCATCTGTTGCCCCTGTCGGGTCACGAATTCGATTGTAGCCTGGAAGAAAATCTCAATCTGATTGACCGAAATGATTCCCGGATACCTGTCGGGCAATTGCAGCAACGCGTCTCTGGCCTCGGCCACCCAGGCAGGTACCTGCGCAACCAGTTGCAGCGCCTGTTGAATGACCAGCGGCAGTATGCCGAACAGCAAAGCGACGATCAGGAGAAGGAACAGACACAACAGCAGTAAAACCGCAGTCAGACGCGGAAGTTTTACCGCCTCGCATAGCTTTACGCCACCTTCAAGTATGTACGCGATTACGGCACTGGCAATAACAGGAGCGATCATTTTTCCAGCATAAATGATCAACGAGAATCCTACGATCAGAAATACTGCGAGAATTATGATCTGGGGGTTATTTAGCTGGCGCTTGAACCAATCGAGAACAATCTGCACGAGTCTAACGTGTTGAAATTAAGAAATTCGAGAGCGGTAGCGTCATCTCAATGAATCTGAACATCGCCAATTCAACGGATGATTCCGATATTTGAATTTTTTTATAGATATTACGAATACCTATGCTGGCTTTTATGCAATTTTAATTGAGCATGGGATTCGAAGTTGGAGAAATTTCAGAGCAATTGGTATCAACCGCTTTTGCAAACACTTATTTTCATTGAATGCGTATCAAGAAAAATATTCCTGCCGGGATACAACGGAGACAACACTTGGTGATACAACAATTTAAGTGGTATAAAGCCTGCTACCGAATCTAACTGAAATTTTTTTCAATTCGTTGGTGTCGGCTGTGTCGAGGAAAACTGAACTATGATCGACTGGTTCCCGGATCGGGCTACGCTTTGAATCTCAACGGCCGCAAGTCGAATCGCGGTTCAAATTTCAGTGCTCGCGTCCTGGAATGCCTTCAATAACCTCGAGTACACACTCCAGCGCTTTTTTTGTATTCTGCGGCTCACCGGCAATGAATACCCTCCCCGATACGCCGAACATCTGACAGTCGACAAGAACATTGTCTGGCACCGCCTTCTCCGCTTCATTCGCTGCCGCGGCAGCGAATAGTGCTGGCGCCGTCTCAAGTAGCAGCAATGACTCTCCTGGAAGAATCATTGATGCATCCCGCTGACGATTGATAATCACTGAATGCTGATCGCCGATTTCTGTAACGAGGTCAGAATAGAGCACCCGCGGCTTCAAACGGTCCTCGGCTTTCAGACCGAAACCGTTCAGTATGGCTGCTCCCGCACTTTCCAGCTCATCCAGATCAGTACTGTGCAACTCAAGAATCCCGAATTGACGCTCAACATACAGGATTCCAGGTTCCACTCTTGATACCGACTTCAAGGCAAGATCGATTACACGATGGATAGCCAATGCCGGTGATATCTCAATGATCAGGGAATGCATCCCCTGCAAGGGTACATAGCCCCTTGCCCTGAGCGCGGTCGCCATATAAGCGGCGAACTGCGTCTGAAGGTCCTCGATCTGCAAGTAAACGCGAAGGTCAGCCACAACTACAATTCCCACCGATCAGAGCGGGCACCATATTTTGACCACATCGCCATTCAAGCTGCCGATCTGCGTTCGTCGCAGAATTCGGTCACTTGCCAGCTTCGACATCAAACTTTTTGACAACTTCCGCGTGAGGTCGTGGGATCACGTGAACCGATATGACTTCACCAACTGACCCGGCCGCTTCGGAACCGGCTTCCGTCGCCGCCTTCACAGCACCGACATCGCCTCTGACCAGCACCGAAACCAATCCGGCACCGACCTGCTCCCGAGTCACAATTTCCACATTTGCCGCTTTCACCATTGCATCGGCAGCAGTGAATGCCGCAACATAGCCGCGAGTCTCGATAAATCCAATTGCGTTTGACATGACAGTCTCCTTAAGATGTAGAAAATTAAACTATTTGCTGTCGCCTGATTTTTCGTCAACTATTCCGATCACCAGTGCATCAATTACAGCATCCCCGGACTTGAACCACCCTTTTGCGACGGATCCCTGAGTGACAAGCACCTGCTCGCCGGCACCCGCGCCGAGTGGATCATAGGCCAGAATTCTTTCGGGTGTACCGTTGTTATCATCAAGATCAACTTCCAGCAACGCCCCGTTTGGCAACTCATTCAATCGGCGGGTTGCCCAAATTTTTCCAATTACAGTTCCTACTTTCATTGTTATTGCCTCACAATTTCAAGTCCCACAGTCCGCGCCCGATCTTTGGCCAGTGGAGTCAGGACAACCTTGTCGCTGATCACAACCCGTTTGCTTGTCTTAGCCAGCGCGAGTATCTTCGATTCGGTTAGAACACCGGTTTCAAGCCGCCCATCAGTGACATCACGACGGGCTGAATTGTTGTGGCGGTCAGATGCTCGCTTGGCCGGCGTAGGTATTGATGGTCGTTCACTTTTCGGACAATTAAGTTCAAATTTCAATCGGTTGGATAGAATCATCGCCTCGACGTTCTTATCCGCCAAACATTTAACCAAGTCTCTTACGAACTCACTGAATTTACGATTGTTCTCCACATCGACTTTGATCGGGGTTTTGCAATTGTTTCCGATCGACTCCAAAATCTGTGTCATCAAAGCGCAATTTGTTAGAGCTTTTCTGTCATTACGCTCGTGACCACCTGCCGGCAATGCCTCGAGTAAAGCTTCCCGTACCGCTTGGCGAATCTGCTTTTCGGAAAATTTGCGTTCGTCCATCGTTGTTACATCCTTGCTTCCAAAGCCTCTTCAGCCGCCCGCGCAGCGGCCCGTACATCACTCTCTGGCCCACTCAGATATACTCGGCCGGTCGCCCCGATCATGCGATAGTCGACAACTTTGATGTCTGATGCCTTTTCAGCCTCATTCGTTGCGACAATAGCATATGAAGCCGGTTGCATTTCAAGCACGAAAAGCGATTCTCCTGGCAAGACCATGGTTCCCAGCTTGTTTCGATTGATCAGAAATGCATGATAGTCATCCACGCGCTTGATGATGGTTGAAGCCAATATCTCGGGCGGCATCGCATCTGCCGCTGTCGCATTCAGCGTCTCCAGTACCGCCTCACCCCCTGCGACTACATCTGCAGTCGAATCGGAATGAAACTCAAGATATCCAAACTGACGTTCGACGATCAGTATTCCGGGTTTGACGTTCACACACTTCAATGCAATGTCTGTGATACCCTCTATATGAAGACCCGGAACCACCTCGATTACCATCGCAGCCATATCCGATTTCGGCAGGTATCCGCGAATCCAACTGCCCAAATAACACATGGTCTTCGGTTGAAGCTGATCGATAAAGATATAGGATCGAAGGTCGGCCATCAGTGACGCGACTCCCTTACCAGCTGAAGAGAGCGTATCTCCTCAAGTATGATTTTGTGAATTGCCGCACGCAGGTCTGATTCAACAACCATGTCACCGCCCAGCGCGTTCAATGAGGAATCGGATTGCGAGAAACCATCTGCAAATGAATAGTCAATCGGACTGTCCGATGTTCGACGCGGGAATGTCGATGGCAACCGCAAATTTTCAAATTCATCCATATCGACTATCTGTTCCTTGCTGAACGCGACTTTCGACCACTGGACTAAATGTTCGGGACCAACATTGTCTCCAACCGAACTTCTCCCAAAAAATCCCGTTCCGACTGTCATGGTTGGCGCGAGATTGGTGTTGAAACCCGACGCGCCGGTGCTGCAAGGTGCGTTCACAGGTGTCCTGAGAACATTCAGTTCTGCACCGAATCTCAGAATCATCTGGGGGTTGTAACTGTGAATGGCAGCGGAATGTCCACTACCCATTCTGCGAATCATCGCACCACAGGCATTCATTGCCGCGTCCTGACTTGAAACAACGTAGTATCCGAGTACCGGGCAGAGTTTTTCCCGACTGAGCACATAGTCATCGCCGATACGTTCCAACGGTGTGATCAGTACCCGGGTGTTGGCAGGCACTCGAATTCGAGCCCGTTCCGCGATCGATTCAGCGGGCTTCCCGATTACCGAAATATCGAACGATCCTTCAGGAAAAAGCACCTCGGTCAGTCGGTCACGTTCGTCGTCATTACAGATGTAGCACCCATTTTTCTGTAAAGCGATTATCAGTGCATCACTTATCCTGTGGTCGGCGATAACTGCCGATTCGTTGGTACACAGAACACTGTTGTCAAACGCTTTGCTGTCCGCAATGCATTTCGCGGCATGCTCCACGTCTGCTGATTCATCAACGTAGACTGGACAGTTGCCTGGACCGACGCCCAATGCAGGATTTCCTGAACTATATGCCGCCCTCACCATCGGCGAACCGCCTGTGGCGAGAATGACATCAATACTTTCCGAGCTCATGATCGATTGAATGACATCAAGCGTCGGATTCTCGATGACCTGAACCAGACCATCCGGCGCACCTTCCTTTTCAATGGTCTCCGCGAGTTTGAGTACGGCATCCGTACAGCATTCGCGAGCCGCAGGGTGTGGACTTATCACAATAGAATTTCTCGTCATCAATGCCAGTATTACCTTGAAGAAAACCGAGCATACAGGATTGGTTGAAGGTGTCAGTGCGAATACGACTCCCGCCGGTCGGGGAATTTCGACTATATTCCTTTCGCGGTCAATCCGATGGCTTATGAAATCCGAGTCCTTATAGTATTCGTAAATACCCTCACTACACATTCGATTCTTAATTTCCTTGTGGTCGGCGTTGCCGAAGCCAGTTTCAGCGACTGCCCAGTCCGCATACTCACGGGCAGTGGCGGCTCCCAGACCAGCTGCGGCTTTGGCTATCCGCAACACTTCATCTCTCCGATAGCCCGAAAAGATACTGCCGGCCCATCGGGCGCGGTCAACCACCCGGTTGGCTTGAAAAATCGGTGTCGGTGTTGAATGAACTGCCATCAGGAATTTTCCATTTACTGCGCGCATTATTCCGCGTCGTAGGGAAAATTCTATTCTGCGTCAAATGCCACAGGCTTGACAGTACAAACCGAATTATTGACTTTTCAGCATGGCGCGCGCTTCCTAGATCTAAAATTTCATCGCAGGCGTTACCAGTCGGTAAACTACAACAATGACAGATTCTGTCGGGAATCTTTTAGCTGATGGCGCCAGGAAAAAAGAACTGCAGAAATACTCAATGAATTGACGCAACTACGAGATGATTATCCCAAGAACCGACATTACCATCAGGAAACTGTTGGTGAATTGGAGTTGCTGTTTGCGAAATCGAATCAACAATGACAATTTCACCATTCCCACTGGTGGCAACAAATGAGCCGGGTTCTTCGGCGGGTGCGATCCCACTGCTGTCAAGCACTTTTACTGAAGTCAGATAGTCAGTGGTGGCAAGATCCCAAAATGCAATGAGATTACCCCGAGGGGCAGAAACCGCGATTATGCGTTGTTCGGCATCAATGCAGATACTACCGCAATATTGTCTCATTGCCCGCAATGCCGCATCAGGCGCAATGAGAAGTTGTAAATGGTTTTCATCAGAATCGCCTGAGTTGGTCGGTACCAGTCGATGTAATGCAACGAGTGGTACCAATTCACCAGCCGGTCTTTCGTATTGCATTGCAATTCCAACCGTATCATCTTCAGTGACACTCAGATGGCGAATGCTAAGACATCGCAACTTTGAGTTCAACTGTTTTTTACAACAAGATCGTCGTTGTGCGGTTTAACATAACACAAGGACGGTGACATTGTCGGCAAATTAAGTTTCACCCTGTGCAGGTCCGGTCTGGTATGAATGCCGCCATTCGCGACGACAAGTGTTTCATTATCCGACAACAAGCGAACATCGTGTGGTCCGATACCATGCGAATCGATTTCACCAATTCGCTTATACCCGTTCTTCACTTCGTAAATTCCAATGACTCCACGTTGGTTGTTGAAATCTTTCTCTGTGGCATATAGATAGTTTCCGTCAATACTGTAAATTCCGTGCCCATAGAATCGACGGTCAGCGGGTGGACTGATGCACAATTCCAAGTTTGGGCCTGTGTAGTCAATTACTGCCGCAAAACGACCTGGCCGTCTCGCAAATTGAACGACAACGGGCTCGTTGGGATGAACAGCGAGGGAATGTCCACGCGCCGGTAATCGAAAGTCGGTCACCAAATGACCGGAAGTCGTAAAGCCGCTTGCACGATATCCCCGGCTTGTGTGGACCTGGCGGCGAAAAAGATTTTTCTGCTTGTGGAAGCTCGCGAAACTATGGAGAATAAGGGGATTGCGACCGAGCTGGCCGCGATTCGAAGCAGACTTCTTCGCTTAATCGCCATCGAATGAATTGAATCCTACCGCGACTCCGAGAGCCGGTGCCATTTTACCTCTCACAATTTGCCGGAGAGCCTTGGCCTGGAGCAGCAGTTTTCTGTGTTCGGGCGTAAAGTGGCATCAACAGTAACTTCCTCAAGAGGTCTATTGATTGATTCTGCATTCTCAATGGTGAGTCTGAATGCCTTGCGCAGAAGCTGGTCAAGTTCCGGATCAACAGTTCGAACAAGATCACCCAAACCCGCCGCACCTTCACCTCCATGCCAAAGAATCGCTTCCAGTAAATTTCGAGCGCGCCCGTCATGTAAAAACAAGGTGTGACCATTGACAACTTCAGTCAAGCCTATGCCCCACAGCGGAGGAGTACGCCATTCTCGACCTGTCGTTGCACCATCGGGGCGATTGCCCGCCAGACCCTCACCCATATCATGCAGTAGAAGATCGGAATAAGACCATATCAACTGAAACGACTGTTCATCACCGATTGAATTCCGCGCTGTGACAAACTTGGGTGTGTGACAGCCGGTGCAATTTGATTCGTAGAACAAACGCTTCCCTTCAAGAACTTGTGGGTTATCTACGTCTCGTCTAGCAGGAACACCTAGATTTCGGGTATAGAAGAGGAGCAAATCGAACATTTCGATACTTGCCTCCGAATCATCGGGTGAGGAAGTGACCCCATGAGGTGCATCCTGGTACTCATTCTGAATCGGGGTGCAGTCTCCACAATACTTTTGGTACAGTGGATTTGAAATACCAACGTCTCCAAGAAACGCTCCTGCGGCCTGTTGAGACAGGGTTGGTTGCCCGGTTTTCCAGCCAAATCTTCCGAGCATGACTTTGTCGTGTTCATCGCTCCAGACCCAATTTGGGCGACCGGAAATTCCATCACTGTCTACATCGTCAGAATCGGCATTGGCGAGGATTGCGGATTCTGGTACTGCTTCAAGTAAACTCATTCCTATCATTGGAGGCCCCACGCGGGGCTATATCATCACATCGTCATGGAGTCGACCGTAGTGAAGTCCGGAAACATCGTAGGTCGGGACTCGCAGCGAGACTACCTGGCCATCCGCGAGTTTGACAGTTTTGTCCGAATATTGAATTGTAATATTACCCTCGGCGCGGATTCCCTGCACAGAAAAGGTTTGAAGCTACCCGCCGTAAGTGGGATCTGAAATAGTCGACTTCCGATATGTCCGCAACGCCGTGAGATCGTTCGAATTTTGCGGGGGTATCGAGATTCTAAGCAACATCGAAGAAGCGCGTTCACCTGCGGCAGGTGGATGGCCGCGTCCATCTTTGAGATGACACCGCTGACAGGCACGTGCGTTGAGGAGTGGTCCGAGTCCATCCGATGATTTCGTCGAACTTGGAGCGGACACCCAAATTTTTCTGAAAATACCATTCCCCACTCTGAAATCGAGTTCACGTTCGAATGGCATATTCGCCGATGGATGCGAAAAGGAATCGCGATTGATTTTCTTGAAAACAATAGTCGCGCCGCCTGACCGAATTTCATAGCGTTCGGCTTTTGAAAAGTCTTTGGTCGGTTCTATGACTGCTGCGATTCGGCGTTGATCGTCATTGGATGCAATTGCAGTGTGAGAGAATCCGATTAGGAGGAAAAATATCCAGATGACAAACGATGATGTCAAACCCACTCTCAAATAGCTGGAAGACAATGAATACACTGCGGTGGTCGGTTCGTTTGTCAGTAAGAGTTAATAATAATGATTATCATTTGCAATTCATTTAGTAGATGGTCGGAATAGATTGAAGAGAACTGTCAGTTCACTGGTGTCCCGTCAGGATGTTTAATCAGTGGTATATGATTTTCGTTTTTATGTCGACTAATCCGTTGAATGATCGAACAAGCTGGAGTCAGATTCTGTAGGATGACGGATTGTTCTGGAATTGATGCATAAATTCCTGCGTTCGTCACCTGATTTTATTGTTCTAGTTTCGACACTTGGGAGTAACCAAAGATGAAGAAAGTTATTCGAAAGACAATCGTAGCGGGATGATTGTTTGCAGAAAGCGAATTATTCGAAAGACAATCGTAGCGGGAGTCGCTGTCGGATTGTTTGCAACGGCAGGCATTTCTGCAGCGAATGAGCGTGACGTATTGATGCATTACGCAGATCTCGCTCATGCGGTTTACTCAGACTCGCTTGCGACCGCTATGGATTTGCAGGCAGCTGTAAACCAATTTTTGGAATCGCCTACCGAAGACAACCTGAGCACAGCGAAAAACGCTTGGCTAGCCTCTCGTGTTCCTTATCAGCAAAGTGAAGTCTACCGCTTTGGCAACGCGATAGTCGATGATTGGGAAGGCAAAGTCAATGCCTGGCCGTTGGACGAAGGACTGATCGACTGCGTAGATGCCGGCTACGGCACTGAGTCGGAAGAAAATCCTGGCTATACCGCCAATGTGGTGGCAAACCCAATGTTCACATTTTCCGGTGAGGAAGTGAACGCAGAGCAGATCACGATGGAACTGCTAGCTGACACTTTACATGAACTTGGCGGAGTGGAAGCCAATGTGGCAACCGGTTACCATGCGATTGAATTCTTGCTTTGGGGACAGGACCTGAACGGAACCGGTCCAGGTACGGGAATGAGACCCGCATCCGACTTCAGTTCAAGCGACTGTACCGCTGGAAACTGCAATCGCAGAGCGGCTTACCTGAAAACGGCCACCGACCTGCTGGTAGCAGACCTTGAATGGATGGCGGCACAGTGGACAGCCGGCGGTGAGGCTCATACTCAGTTTATGAATATTGATGCCGCTGAAGGCCTCACTGCAATGGTTACCGGTATGGGAAGCCTTTCCTACGGTGAGCTTGCCGGTGAACGAATGCAACTTGGACTTCTGCTGCACGATCCCGAAGAAGAGCATGATTGCTTCAGTGATAACACTCACGCATCCCACTACTACGATGCTCTTGGTATCAAGAATATTTACCTCGGAGAGTACAAGCGAGTCGACGGGAGTATGATGACAGGACCAAGCTTGTCAAGTCTTGTCGCAGCGAGCTCATCTGAAGCTGACAGTAATCTACGAAGTCTTCTCGATGACACCATGGCAATGATGGGCGCGATGGTTGAAGCCGCTGAAGGCGGTGAGAGCTATGACCAAATGCTGGGTGATGGCAACGATGCAGGCAATGCGGTCGTCCAGGCGGCCATTGACGCTCTGACCGCGCAGACTCAGGGAATCGAAGCTGTAGTCGCAGCCCTAAACCTAGATCAGATAGAATTTGAAGGATCCGACAGTCTCGACGATCCGGAGGCAGTTTTTCAGTAATCTGAATTTCTATGAACTCCCGAGAGTACTGATCTTAAAATTCAGGTATAGACCTGCTTCGCAGAAATTAAAGTTCGGGGCAGGTTCAATCACCTGTTATAACCCGCTGGTTGAGTCGTGCACTTGATGCCGACGATTCCAGCGGATTTGCTTTTGGCCGAATTGTCGATCGAGCCGACCGAATTCACCGAGCGTTCGGGAATACCGAGTCTTCAGGGAAAGCTAAACTCTAGCCTATCCGCGTCAGATCTGACTCAGGTGACCCCGGCCGTCAACAACACCCCCATCAGGATACTCACTGCTCGGAACTTCGACCCAGCAGATGTACCTCACTGATTGCCACGGACAGGGTTGCAAAATCAACTTTGCTGATCGATTTCATGTCCGCAATTATGCTTGCCAGCATGCGACATCCATTGTTGTTTGCGTCCATCCATTCAGATACCGCAATCTTTGGATCATTTTTCTGAGCGCTTTGTACCACGTCACTTACAATCGCAAACTGATGGGAGTGAACATCATCCGCAAGCCTTGACTTGGCAAGATTGTGCCAACGATTTTCCACCGGGAGTTGAGCTATCTTCTGCCGAATCCAAATCAGTTCCAGCCGGGCACCGATATCAAAGTAAACTGCGGCAACAAAATCAGCTGACTTCTTGGATGCCTTAATAATTTCAACGATGTCCAGCGCGGTCGAAAGCGCAATCAATCCGACAACTCGTCTTGCTATCGCTTTCGGCACCTTATTGTCAGTCAATTCCTTTATCTGCTTATTCATCGCAGCGACGTACTGCTTGGTTAATGATTTTGACAGGCTCTTGGTCAGTTTAGCGATGTCGGATTTGAAATATTCTACCGTCTCTTCGATATTCAACGGGTAGCCACGATGTCGCAACAACCATAGTGCAGAGCGTTCCAGAAGACCGCTGACATAGGAAAGCATGGTAATTTGTGTGTGCGCAGGAACCTTGTTGTCAAGTTCCTCAATCGTCTGCCAGATGTCTGTCATGTCAAAGACCTCCCTGGCAACACAGAAAGCTCTGGCGACATCGTCATACCCAGCGCTCGTAAACTGCCTCATCCGAAACACGAATGTCGGACCGCCGCGATTGACGAGATTGTTGGTGATTGAGGTCGCAATGATTTCACGTTTTAGACGATGATCGTGCATCTGGTCGCTGAATTTCTCAGACAGCCGTTGGGGGAAATACGCGTATAACTCCTGCACCAGATACGGGTCCTCCGGCATGTCGGAATCCAACAGGTGCTGATACAGCGTCATTTTCGAGTAGTCGAGCAGGATGGAAAGTTCCGGATAGGTAAGTCCTATGCCTTCATTCTGCCGGCGCCTGATCTCATCCCTATCAGGCAGAAATTCCAATGCAGGATCCAAATCCCCGGACAATTCGAGTTCTCGGATGTACTGCCAATGCTCTCTGATCAGACTGCTCGATTCAGCATTTATTGCGCTGAGTGCCTGACTCTGCTGGTAGTTGTCGGTAAGTACGAGTTCCGCAACCTCATCAGTCATGTCCCTTAAGATGTTTTCACGCTGCTTGTCAGTCATATCACCATTGCTGATAACCTGATTGAGCAGGATTTTGATGTTGACCTCGTGATCAGAGCAATCCACACCGCCTGAATTGTCGATAAAGTCAGTGAAACAACGTCCGCCGCTAAGGCAGAACTCAACACGCCCCAGCTGCGTCATTCCCAAATTTCCACCTTCACCCACAACCTTGCAACCCAACTCACTACCATTGACGCGAATCGCATCATTCGAACGATTTTCCGTATCCGCATGGGTTTCGGTCGTTGCCTTGACGTAAGTTCCTATACCACCGTTCCAAAGTAGGTCGACAGGTGCTTTCAGCATTGCGTTAAGCAGTTCGTTAGGCGTGAGTTGCCTTTGTTTGATGCGCAATGCCTGTTGTGCCTGAGGGCTGAGTCTGATCGCTTTCGCGGTTCGATCATAGACTGCGCCACCTTCGGAAATCAGTTCCTTGTTGTAGTCTTTCCAGGTCAGGCCCGGCGTTTCAAACAATCGTTTACGCTCCTTGAAACTGATCGCTGCATCCGGATTCGGATCAACAAAAATCTCAATGTGATTGAACGCGCCTAGCAGTCTGATATGTTCAGACAATAACATGCCGTTACCGAACACATCGCCGCCCATATCCCCTATTCCAATAACAGTAAATTCCGTTGTCTGCGTATTCATACCCAACTCGCGGAAATGACGCTTTACGGACTCCCATCCGCCGCGGGCAGTGATGCCCATTCCCTTGTGGTCATAACCGACTGAGCCGCCGGATGCGAAAGCATCCCCCAACCAGAATCCATACTCCTCTGACAATGCGTTGGCAATGTCCGAAAATGTTGCAGTACCTTTGTCCGCCGCGACCACCAGATAAGGATCATCGTCATCGTAACGTTTGACATTGGCAGGCGGCACGATTTCTCCGGCGACGATATTGTCGGTGATATCCAGCATCCCGCGAATGAAATTCCTGTAACACTCGATCGCATGTTCCTGCAAAGCCATATCGGCAGGCGGTGGTTGTTTGATTACAAAACCTCCTTTAGATCCGACAGGTACGATCACCGCATTCTTCACCATCTGTGCCTTGACCAGTCCCAGCACCTCGGTTCTGAAGTCCTCGCGCCGGTCTGACCATCTCAACCCTCCCCTTGCCACCTTACCGCCTCGAAGATGTACGGCTTCGATATGTGGCGAGTAGACAAAAATCTCGAACATCGGTCGTGGGTCCGGCATCCTATCAATCCTGGCACAGTCAAATTTGAACGACAGGTATCCCAGGCGATTGTCCAAGTCATCGGTACAGTAGTGATTCGTGCGAAGGGTACTGGCAATTACATTCAGATAACCCCTGAGTATCACATCCTCGTCAAGACTGACAACCTTGTCCAAATGTGCATACAACCTGTCGAGAAGCTCGGAATTTTGCTCTTCCGCTGCCGAACTTTCAGGTGAGAACATCAACTCGAAATATCTGACCAAGTCAGATGTCATATCGACATGCCGAATCAGAGTTTCCGTAATGTATGATTCACTGAACGTGCTGCCGATCTGCTTCAGGTATTTACTGTAAGCGCGAAGAACAACCACTTGCCGCCAGTCTAGATTCGCGGCCAGGACAAGTTGGTTGAAGCTATCATTTTCGGCTTGTCCGCGCCAGATGCTCTTGAACGCATTCTCGAAACTCTCCCGATGATCATCCGCCACAAGTTCCTTTCCTTTCGCTTCTACCAGGGTGTAGTCATGGAGCCATAAATACCCCCCATCCGTCAGTTTGATTTCGTAGGGTTTCTCCTCGATCACTCGCAATCCCATGTTCTCCAGCACGGGTAGACTGTCAGACGGTGAGATTTGAGTTCGGTAACTGTAGATTCTCAAGCGAATTCTATTCATGTCGGATTCGTTCAGAGGTTGATAGAACGATACCGCCATATCGCTTTCCCCACTCAAACCAGCAAATTTTGCCAGGTCTGCAGCAGCCACCCACGGTGAATGGTCTTCCTGATAACTCGCACTGAACGATTCTTCGTACTGCTTGTAGTAAGCAAGTCCCAAATTCTCACCGTAGCGCTTAATTGCCGCCTGATAAAGTGAATCATTCCAGGTGATCGCAGCATCTTCCGCCAACTGTTGGATCTCAGCCAATGCACGATTCGGTACTGATTGTTTTTCGACCCGTATCGTATAAGTGATCCTGGCCAGAACCGATCCGGAAAATGTCGAAAGGAACTCCGAGGAAATGCCATTGAGAGAATCCATCAGGATATCGTTGATCTTTACTCTCAGGGCTCGATTGAACAACTCGTGGGGTGTGTAGACGATAGCCGAATAGAATCGACCATACTGCTCACGACGAAGCAAAACCTTGACCCGCAGATGTTCTTGCAGCTCAAGCGTATCTGCGACATCCTCAAACAGCTCCTCCTTGGAGACCTGAAACATCATGTCTCTCGGGTAGTTCTCCATGATGTTGGTCAGGACCCGGATGCTATGTGTAGTCGAAGAGAATCGGCTTCTCCGCAGTACGTACTTTATCTTGTCACGCAGAACCGGAATCAGTTCTGCACTGCCGTTGTATACAGTGGAACCAAACAATCCGACGAAAATTCGCAATCCCGTACATTCACCTTCGTCAGAGAAATTTGGAAACGCGATCAAGTCCATATAACTCGCTCGATGAATTGGAGATTGGGCATCTGCTTTGGTAATCAGCAAAGACGGTTCGCTAATTTTGGAAACCAATTCGTTGATCGGGAAAACTTGCTCAATACTGTCAATTGAACTCAACCATCCCAAAACCGATTTTTTGTCCGGTTTGATGCTTCCGTCTGCACCGGACAACAGCTCACAATACCCGAGAAAAGTGAAATTGCCTTTATTAAGCCATTCACTGAATTCCGGATAGTCCTTCAGGTTCGAGTCGTTCTGCTGATTCTCTACATTTCGAATATTTTCTGCGGTATCAGTGGCGCGTTCGCGCATCGCTGACCAATCCTCAACCGCCAATTCAATGCTTTCAAATGTTTTTGTCAGTAAAGCACGAAGTTGATCAAACTCTTTGGCATCTGCAGGCTTGTCAAATTCGAAATGCAGATACGATTCGAATACTCCCTTCAGACCACTCGCATTGAGCGGCGAAGAGATGCTTTGAAGTATTCCTTCTTCGTCACGTTTCGCGAAAAATACCGGATGCACCGACAAGTGCTTCCGCAATCCCATTTGACTCAAAACGTTGGATATCGAGTCGACCAAAAAAGGCCGGTCTACCGTTACCACTTCAAGAACGGCGTATTCCGACCGCCAACCGTCGCGCTCAACATCCGGAATGTAGATTCGAATATTCGGTTGTTCCCCGGTACGTTTCTTTCCGAGATTTATGTGTGCAAGAGCTGCGCCTTTCAGATCAAACAGATCTCTGTTGCTCAGATCCTCGTATGGAACTCCGTAGTAGTAGTGGTTGATAAAATCGGAAAAGTAGGGCAAGTCACTGGTCGCAGCACCAACTTCATCGTTCGTCATTCGCTTGATGAGCGCCTCGGTCTGCTTGGAATGCAAAATTGACATGAAGACAATCTCCCGAATTGTGAAATCCGTAACTGTAACTACTATACAGCATAAACAAGAAAGTAAGAGAAAATCACGCGCTGACACTGTTGATTGATCCAACAATTCATAGTGCTTATCTGATGAGGAACGGTCCGATACGCTTACCGTTCGGTGGGAAAAAATCAAGTAATTGATAAATTGTTCTTGTAATTCGAACCAATAATGCTTAAAAATATGTGGTTAGTTCTCAAATCAGTGAGTCCCTTATCAGTCGTGAGCCTTACATCAATGCAGCATTTTCAGAAAATCGGAGTGTTGCAACCATTAGATAACGACGCTGATCCAGTACCCCACGTATTGGCACCGGCGGCAACCGGAGTTGACGGCTTCATCGACCGTCATGGCGGCGATGTCGATCAGATTTTCGGGCAAGCTGGTGTGGATCCGGATTGTATCGGCAATCCGACAATCGGAATGTATCTGAAGTCATTCTGCAATTTGTTTGAATGCGCTTCGACAAATACACAACACGATAATTTCGGCTTGTGGTTCGGCAATCAATTTCAGCCGAACGATCTCGGTCTCTGGGGATATGCCGCCATCTCCTCACCGACATTAGGCTCCGCACTGGATAATCTGATTGATCTTTTCAGGTTTCATCAACAGTGCTCAATGATGCGACTCGCCACAACCAACAAAAGTCTGATACAGCTTGAATATCAGGTCCGCGATCCACAGATTCTGCAACGCAGACAGGACGCGGAACTCTCACTAGGGATGTTTCTAAACGTGATCCGAGAGTGTATGGGAAATGACTGGCAACCGGAAGAAGTGTATTTTGAGCATCCAAAACCAGAGAATTCCCGCGAACATGAAAATGCCTTCAATGCACCGGTCTTTTTCAGTCAACGGGTGAATGCTATCGTATTCTCACCTGAAATTCTCGACAGGCGAATGCCAAACTGTGATCTCAAGCTCATGTCTCTGACTCGCGTCTGCCTGGAATCCCTACACACCGAAGCCCCTTTTTCACAGAACCTCACAGACCGAATCCGTAACATCATTCGCATCAAGCTGGCGGACGGCTATCCTTCTTTGGAATCCGTGGCTGAAAGCATTTACATGAGTCCCAGTGCCATCCAGCGCAACCTCGCGTGGGAGGGACTTTCCTATACCGAACTGGTCGAAGAAACCCGACAAAATCTGGCCGAAATGTATTTCAAGCAAAAAAACCTGTCGCTGTCTGAAATCGCCTATCTTCTCGGCTATTCTGAGTTAAGCGCATTCAGTCGGGCATTTCGCCGATGGACCGGGTATTCTCCGCGCGAATTCCGCGGTAGAAGTGTCGGAAACTGAATTCCTTTCACTTCTCACTGATCATCAACCGTCAAGTTCCCCTCGTACTGATACCTGAGATTTGATCAATTCGTGCCATTCGTTAAAACGTGGCGCACTTAAGGAAATAATTTCCCAAATTCATCGACATAAAGCCACTTGTACGGTCAGCCAGTCTGCCGCCGACCGCGCAATTTTCGGTAGAGTTTCAGTGATGCAAAGGAAAGTATCACGATTCCTGCAGCACCGCCGATCGTCAAAGATCCCAGTGTCGGAACCATCGGCGTGTAACCGGAAACCATTTTGGAGTATAGCCATTCTGGAATCGTCTGGTCAGCACCCGTGGTAAACAAAGAGAGTGGAAAATTACCCCAGGAAAGCAGGAATGCGAATATCGCACCAGACACGATACCGGGTGACAAAATCGGTAAAGTGATCTCCCGGAGAACCTGAAATCGAGAAGCGCCCAGATCATAGGCTGCCTCCTCCCAGACCGGATCGAAACTGTAAACCTGGATCGACATGATCAACGTGACAATGGGTAATATCCAGATCAAGTGCGAAAAAACTGCGGTTTGCCAGCTCGTTGTGACACCGAGCGACGAGAACCACAACAGCAACGCAAGTCCGAGTACAGCTTGAGGGAAGAAAATCGGCAGCAGTATCAGGCGTTGGTAGAGCTTCCTACCCTTCCAATCATAGCGAGCAAATGCAAGTGCGCCAAAAAACGCCATGACAACAGAAATCACAGTGACCAGTGTCGCAATGCTGAAAGAAGTCCAGAATAGATCACGGACCGACAGCGATTCAAACGCTTTCTCATACCATCGCGTATCCCACATTTTGACCGGAAACTGAAAGTAGCGCTGTTTCGTAAATGAAGCCATGACAACCGACATCATCGGAAGATAGAGAAAAATCAGAATGGTGCCAGTCCAAACGATTATCAGTGCACGAACGATTTTTCCCCGACGGCTGGATTGCATTTCTATCGACGCCCCACCACTCGGTCAAGATCAATCTTGCGAAACAGAAAATAAATAATGACCAACGAGATTGCGATCAAGATTACTGAAAGCACCGACCCTTTGGGCCAGTTTTGTGCGAACGTAAATGCAGACTCAATGTCGTCTGCAATCATCACAATTGCCTGTCCGCCCAAGATCTTTGACTCTGCCAACGACCCCAGGGAAAGAATAAACACCAGCAAACTACCGATCAGGATTCCCGGCATGGAGAGCGGCAACTCAACTTCTCGAAAGATCTGGAACCGAGATGCACCAAGATCCCGAGCCGCTTCTTTCAGTGATTCCGGTACCATCGAAATCCCGATTACGAGCGGAAAGAGCATGAAAGGGAGATAAACGTATACCAGTCCGAGTACGATCGCGGGGACTGTATACAACATACCGGACAACGACAGCCCGAAAAGATATTTCAGGCTTCCATCTATAATTCCATTTTTTAGTAACAGCAACACCCACCCGAACAGTCTGATGTTTTCAGAAATCAGCAATGGTAAAGCAATCAGAATGGTAATCAGTGTCGCCCATTTACCAAAAATCTTCGCCATGCCATAGGCTACTGGATAGGTGATCATCAGCAACAGAAACACTGTCGCGACCGCCAAAGCCAAAGACCAACCAAACGAAATATAGTAACTCTGTGTGACAACCGATAAATAATTCTCGACAGTCGGCATCTGATCCAGAGTGAATGTTTTCGGCGGCATGAAGCTGTAGAGCAACACAAGCACCAATGGCCCCGCGAATCCGATGAGAAGAAAGATTCCGACAGGAAGTGCGGTGAGAAATCCAGGCTGCCGCACCAACCTAGCAATGGTGTTCATTTCTGAATTCGGATACCGTTATTGATCGACGAGAATCGAATCTTCCGGTCGCCAGCCTATGACAACCGAATCACCGGCGTTACCGGAAAAAGGATCATCCTGCAATCTCTCGATCAGCCAGTGATCTTCACCATCAGCACTTCGCACTTGATATTGAATACGGGAACCCAGTGCGTAGTCGTTGAACAAGATTCCCTGGATTTGGTTCGGCATGGATTCCGCTGATCGCCCGATCTTCATCACCTCGGGACGAATGATCAGAAATCCGGAATCGATTTCCGGGGCTTTCGGGTCCAGATCAAACTCATCACCAGTTGTGGTATCCCGTACACTCGATTGTCCGCTTCGTTCAACTGCAATTGTATTGACCTCCCCCATGAACTGAGCCACGAACTTATTCTTGGGACGATTGTAAATGTCATCAGGACTCCCTATCTGAATCAGCCTCCCCTCATTGAGAATTCCAATTCGATCACTCATCACCATCGCCTCCTCAAGGGAATGGGTGATGTAGACAAATGTCTTACCGGTCTCCCGATGGATATCTTTGAGCTCCTTCTCCAGCGTTTTTCGCAATCTGAAGTCCAACGCCGAAAGTGGTTCATCGAAAAATAGAATTTCCGGATCAAAAGCCAGCGCCCGGGCGAGTGCGATTCGTTGCCGTTCACCACCCGAACATTGGTTGATGCTCTTGCCATAGAAGTCATCAGGTAGCCGGAGCAGTGCCAACAACTCCAAGGCTCTGTTCTGTCGCGTCTGCGCATCGACACCTGCTATTTTCATAGCAAATTCAACATTCTGCCCAACCGTCTTATGTGGAAACAATGCGAGATTCTGAAAAACCATGCATGTCGGCCGCTTATTTGCAGGCAGATCATTGATGGTGTCGCCTTTTAGAGATATTTCGCCACTGGTGGGGCTTTCCATCCCCACCAGTATGCGAATCAGAGTTGTCTTGCCACTTCCGGATGGGCCAACCAGAGTAAAGAACTCCCCTTCTGATATCTGGATATTTACATCATCCAGAGCTGTGAAGTCACCAAACTGTTTTTTAATTGCGCGCAACGCAAGAAAAACAGACGGACTCCCATTCATCTGAGGTGAACTCCAGAAGACTTACCGAGCGTGATTCGAAAAGAACCGGTCAGATCTTAATCAACCTTCCCGCTCGCGCTTGGCCGCGGAGTAGTGCTCGTACATTTCTGCATAGTCAGGGTTAATGTCGTAATCTTGCGACCGCGCCATCTCCTCTTCCAGCGAATCCCATTGGATTGCATCCAGCTCATCCGAGTCGAAAGCGCCAAGCACTGCTTCATCACCCATCTGGGTGACCGGATTGTAGGTGCCTTCCGCGAATGCCACGTTCTTGCTCACATCAGGGCGTTGGATATACGCTAGAAATTCCTCAGCAAGTGGAGAAACCTGCGGGTTGTTCACCACCGATGTCAGCTCAATCCAGACAATTCCACCTTTTCCATCCATAGGACCCGAATTCGGGGTGATGCCGCGAACGTTGTTATGACCATCGAAGCGTGCCGGCGAAGCCGTGTAGGTTCCTCCGGTAAAGTACGCGTCGATCTCACCGTTGATCAATGCGAGATTCATTGCAACTAGGTCATCGGTCAGAATTTTCGCGCCATTGAATACCTGTTTGGCCACATCTGCGTAGGCTGCAATCTCTTCCGGTGTATGTTGCTTGAATGGATGTACATCGGCAGCAACGCACATATGATAGATGTTCCAGTTGTCATAGGTCAGGACACCGTAGCGATCCTTCATTGCCGGGTCCAAGAACAGTTTGAATCCCTGATCCTCGGCCATCGCTCTGGAAATCTTATCCGTGTTCACCACGAAATTGAACGGACCAAACCGCTGGGTAACGCCCAGCAGATGCTCACCGGTCTTGTCCATCGCCCACGGATAGGGTGGATGAAATGCCGGCATCATCTTCTCAAAAAATGGTTCGAAACGATCTCGTGGCAAGTCCAGAATCAACCCTTCGGGCCACATCATTTCCCGAGCCCAAGGATTGTTTACGTTGATCAGATCCCAAATCTTGGTCTCGCCTGCTCTGAGCTTGTTCACGGCATCAGGATCAGATGTCAGTCCTTCTGCCCTTACTGTCGCATCAAATTCCCGTCGAAACGGGTCTAGAACGTCGTCTGAGTTGTATCCCTCCCAGCAATAGATGTTCAATTCCTTTTCTCTGGCTGCTCGCGCAAGATTCGGCAAGGTACCGAATGCGTAAGCCGCGGCAAACGCACCAGTTGATTTTAGAAAGTTACGTCGAGATGTTTTTATAGCCATAATGTGCTCCTCCAATTTTTTCTCGAATTTGATTACTGAACTAAGACTTTAATTCAATAAGAACCCATACAATACTATATTTAGTTCTTCATGACTGTCAAATCACGAACTCAAATAGGACTGATTCAACCAGTACGCGGATAGTCTATGCAAATTCAGATTTGGCAACTTGACAGTTGGCAACAAAATTATGACAACTCGCCTTGCCCGTCATTCATTTCGGAGAACAGGGGGTGACGGACCGTCGAGACCGGCTGTGGACCGTCGGCGAATTTATACGGAGTGAATATCAGCTTCCGTAGGTTTTTCGGTATTTGATTGTGGCAGCCGCTCTTAACTGGTCAACCCACTTTGCGGCTTCATTTCGCAATTTCAAATTGCGCAGCCTGTCTCTCACCACACTTCTTTTGCTGACTTCTGCTGAGCCGATTCTCGCCCCCCGCAACTGAAGGATAAAAACACTGTTGCCCAAAAACTGTACCGGCGAAATATCACCCGATTCCATCGAGCGCAATGGCTCGAAGTAGTCGAACGGTAAGTTGTCTTCAGAAACCCATCCCATGTCACCGCCATCCAGTCGGGTTGTGTCGTCATTCGAATATAATTTCGCCATTGAACTGAAGTCGGCGCCGTCCATGATTGTTCGACGCAAATCTTCAAGCTGTTCTGCGATCACCGCTGATCCAGCCTCATTACTTGCGTGAAGAACAATTCTCGCGAGATGAAATTCCCTGACCTGCGGCAAATTAACTTGACCGTTCTCATTATGGTCGTTCACCAATGTAAAAACGAGTCGGTCTCCGGACTTTACCGGTCCGACGGTTTCCCCCACTCTGATTTCGGAAATCTCCGCCAGAACTTCGGGCGCGATTTCATTTACCTCAATCCAACCAAGGTCTCCGGATTCAACTCCCTGCACCTGCATAGCGGCATCAGCCACCTGTTGGAAATTACTTCCCGATTGAAATGCAAGACTGATCTCATCGGCGAGTTTACGAAAGTTCGCTCTGACAGCAACACTCAGTTGATTGCTGTCCGGGATAACGATTACAGATAAGTTGTACTGTTCGCTACCTTCAAATTCAGACCGATTGGCACTCAGGTAACGATCAATCTCGGCTTCCCTGACCTGAACCCGACGAACGAGAACCCACTGCGTCAACCTCTCATCCATCAGGCTTTCCTCCAGGCTGGCTCTGATGTCATCTTTTGTCAGACCCTGACTTTCAAAATACGCCAGAAAGTCATGTAGAGAAATATTGTTTTGATTGCTCAATGCTTCCAATAGGTAGTCAACTTCTCCTTCCGAGACATTGATATCCAGATAAGCTGCTTCCTGGCGTTTAAGCAGTTGTGATATCTCTGTCTCAACGGCTTGAACCCTGGCGACATCGTCTGCAATTTCTGCGTCTCCTTGCCGTTTCGCGTCGAATTTCATCAACCTGATCCGCCTTTCGACATCCGTCTCTGTAATCGGTCTGCCGTTGACTGTGACCACGATCCGGTCTAGCGAGTCGGACTGACCCCAAACCGAAGAAATAACAAACGACAGTGCCAAAACAGCACCGACAGACAAGGGTTTCAACCAAGCTATTCCTTTTCGCGCTATCAACGAAATCCTCCTGTAAATGCATGTATCAATAATCTCAGCATACGCCTGAACACGTGGACCGAGTGGAAAGTCATCGACTAGTTTACTATACCAATCGTCATCAATTAACACCGAAGTTATCAATTCTGACAATCAATTTGACCGAGTCATCGAGTTTCACGTTGTTAACCCGCTCCCGAGTCAACCGGAATCCGATGTTAAGACAGCAGGAATAGTAGTCCAGCTGCCACTGCGCCACTCTCAATTTATGGTCTCTCACAGATTCAATCAATTGAAATCTCGACCTCCATCCGGTTTTCAGTGGCACATCAAGCAACGCTCCGATTTGCTCATCGTCGTCTGTCTTGAAGCGATACACCGCACTTAACTTAGCATCGTCATGAACCATCCGGGAAAATCTCAAAGTCGTCTGATTGACTTTTCTGGTGTCGTTATCGTATAGCATTCCATAGTCAAACCGCCATCGCGGTTCAATGAAATTTGCCCCCAGAAAGATGTCGGATTTGTCTTTACCCTCATCCGAAGCAACTATTCTCGGCATTCGAACGCTTGAATAAAATATCCGCCCAATTCCAAACTTCCTGATGTTCTGGTAGCCGGGACGTCCACCCACAGTGAATGATACACCCGCACTCAACTGTCCCATATCCCTGACTCTGTCACCTCCAACATACGGTTTGGACTGAAATAAATCGTCGTAAACATCGATCGTCCGAATGGTCGTATCAAAAATTGGAATCTTTTCCTGATTCTTTCTAGGCGCCGAAACAAATTTCATGCGCGGTTCGATCGTCCATACCCTCCCGCCATCGTCTGTTGGAACCTTTCGATCGAAAAACAGCCTTCCATCAGCTTCAAAATATTCGGAGGAAATCGTGTAACGACGATCATCGTCCTCCGGAATATTGGATCTTTTGCGATATTCGATACTTTCACCACCGGCTCGGATGCCGAACCTACCGAAATCTTGATCAGTCGAATACTCGATTGCGGTGTCCGTTCGATATCGGGTCGCTGACAGTTTGGATTTGTGGCGGAATCGATCTACATACAATCCTAAATCCAAGTTCAGTGAATTACTGAAAGGAACCAAATGATCATAGGTCGCCCACGGAACCCTGTCGTGCGTGCGCTCAGCTTCAGCTACAGTCGGTTTGGCGATAATATACCGGTCAGCTCCGAATGATAACTTGAATTGGTCTCCAAAGGCGCCCGCTTCTACGCTCCGCTTGAGAAATTCATCATCACTACCGAATAATGAAGAGAAATCGCTTGTAAAAGTATTATCTGAAATCCATCGGGTATTCACTTTCGAATACAGGCTTCTGCCATTGAACCATTTGGACTCCAAATGTGCGGCGTAACGGTCTTCCTTACCCTGATAACGTTCGTCTCTATGAAGGAATTCACTGCGCAATTTCGTGTCCGAATGTACACCCAGATGGCGAAACTCCCCTTCCAGCTGAATGCCCCGTTTGGAAAGAACATTCGTACTTAAAGTCGCATCATAATTCGGTGCCAGATTGAAATAATAGGGAACCTTGATGATCGCGCCGTGTCCGCTTTTATAGCCTATGACAGGGAACAGGAAACCGCTCAATCGTTCATTTCCCAAGGGAAATCCGATAAGAGGTGAATAAATCACCGGCTTGCCCAAAATCATCAGAATTGCACCTTTCGCCCTGCCTTGTCTAGTGTCGGTATCCATTTCAATTTCGGCCGCTCGGAAATAAACATCGTCAACACCGTCAGGACAATGTGTGGCTGAGACACCGTCAAGTTTCCAAATCCCATCGTCAAAATGGAGACTGTCCGCTTCGCCTCTCGCTGTGATCGTCTGAATGGCCTCACCGGCTGTGTCAACTGAATACAGCAAAAATTCGACATTACCGCCAGTGATTGCTTCGCGGGCTTTGTCAATTAAGAAACCATCTCCAGAAATTACGGAGCCGGGCTCGCGAATAGACGTACGATCAGTTGTTTGAATCAGTTTATTAATGCGGTCGTACAACACTCGTTCGGAACTGATCGTGCGTATATGATCGCGTAACAAAACGTTTCCGGTGAGTTCCACGGTCTCTTCGTTGACCGAGACTGCATCCGCAATTATTTGGAGTTCGGAATCGGACAGCTCCCGAAGGTCTCCATTCTGGTCGACACCGACAACCGCCAAACATTGCTGAACCTTTGGAGCCGGCACCTCCTCCGACTCGGCCAGTTCGGACAGGCCGAATACAAATATAATCAGACTCAGATTGACCCATTTCATGAAATCAGCACCAAACACACCTATGACATGCCCGAATCGCAATATCTGCGCCTGCCCGACGCGATTGGATCTCAATGGCTGTAAACGATAGTCCGAAGCACTTCGCTGAAGGCGATGATCGAATCATCGAACTCATCGCCTGGCTTTCAGATGTTCTGGAGGGGGACATCAGTTCAATTCAGTTTGCATCCGAGGATGCCAGTTTCCGCCGGTATTTCCGTATTGTCCATGATTCTCGCTCATACATCGTAATGGACGCCCCGATTGAACATATGCAAATTGAGATATTCGTCGATGTCGCGAGGAAATTCTTAGAGTTTGGAATCAACGTTCCAAAAATATATGAATGGAGCAAACAGAAGGGACTTGCATTAATATTTGATTTCGGAAGTACCACTTATCTCGATATTTTAAACCAATCCAATGCTGATACATTGTACACTCATGCAATCGATGCACTGATTCAGTTGCAGTTGGCAACCTCTTCGGAACCTGACTTCCTACCCCCGTACGATTCGAAACTACTTAACCGGGAGATGAATCTTTTCAGAGACTGGTATCTGCCCGAACACAAGAATATAACACTCACACACGAGATTTCTGACGTGCTTGAACACACGTTTGGCATTCTCACAAAAAAAGCATTGGAACAACCGAAAGTCTGGGTGCATCTTGACTATCATTCCCGAAACCTGATGTTTACCGGAGATCGAAATCCTGGCATCATCGACTTTCAAGATGCAGTTACAGGACCGATCACCTACGATCTTGTGTCGCTGCTACGAGACTGTTACATTGTCTGGCCCGCTGACAAATTGCATCAATGGATTCAACTGTATCTCAATAAGGCCGAACGGTCCGGCATGTCAATCGATTTCGAACCCGACCAGTTCATCGAGTGGTTCGACTGGATGGGAATTCAGCGACATATCAAGGTTGCCGGAATATTTTCCCGGCTGTTTTACAGGGATGGGAAGCGAAAGTTCCTCGACGATATTCCAACCGTGATGGCTTATCTGGAATCAGTCAGTGGAAAGTACCGGGAACTCGCGTCTTTGCACAAGTTGGTCTTGCAATTGCAGAAGTCATAGCCGATGGATGCCATGATTCTGAGTGCCGGACTCGGTGTCCGGATGCGACCGCTGACGGACAGCACGCCCAAGGCTTTACTTGAGGTCGGCTCACTTCGGCTGATCGAGCATCACTTGCTGAACCTAGCTCAGGCCAGAGTCTCCGATGTAGTGATCAATACCTCGTATCTGGCTGAAATGTTTGCAGATGTGCTCGGATACGGAGAAGCTTACGGTGTCAATATCACCTATTCTCATGAAGGCGATACACCGCTGGAAACGGGTGGCGGAATACTCAAGGCATTACCAAAGATTCGATCTGATCCGTTTCTTATTGTAAACGCCGATATCTGGACAGACTTTTTACCTGAAACCATCCAGTACCAAGAAGATCAGGATGGGTGTCTAGTCATGGTGGAAAACCCGCAACATCATCCAAAAGGGGATTTCATATTGGCTGACGGTCTACTGAAACTGCCAGAGGACGGCTGCAGTGCGAATACTCTGACTTACAGCGGGATCGCAGTGCTGCACAAACATATGTTTGATCGCGCGAAAGACCCCGTTTTCCCGCTTTACCGAATATTCAAAGAATCAATTTTACGCGGCAAACTTGCGGGACAGTATCATGATGGCAGCTGGTTTGACATCGGTACTCCGGAACGGCTTCAATCACTGCGTCTGATGCTGCGATAAACTCATCAAATAATGCAGTCAGTCCACTTTTGATGAATCAAGCAGTTCGAATTCGTAAGTCACCTCCGCGGTGGAAGCCAGCATGCGTGTCGCAGAGCAATACTTTTCGAGGGACAGATCAATCGCACGTTTCACCTCATTTTCCTTGATGCCTTCCCCTCGCACTTTGTACTTCAGATGAATTGAAGTGAAAACTTTGGGAATCGAATCTGCGCGCTCCGCCTCCATTTCGATTTCCACCAATTGCGGCTCGTGTCTTCGCTTTCGTAGAATCTGAACAATGTCGAATGCGGTACAACCGCCCATACCAAGCAGAACCATCTCCATCGGGCGCATACCCAGATTTTTACCGCCCTCTTCCGGGGGACCGTCGGTGAAACTGCTGTGACCACTTCCGGAAGTCACCTGAAATCTGACACCGTCCACCAGCCGGACTTCACCTTTCATCACCACTCTCCTGACATTGATGAAAAATTTTGTTCAATCGAGCGCCCGGGTCAGCAGACTTCATCAGGGATTCACCAACCAGGTACGCATGAATACCGGCCTCGGATAGCAGTCTGACATCCTCGCGTGTGCGAATTCCACTTTCCGATATCACAACACGATTGGCCGGGACACTGCGACAAAGACTCAATGAGGTTTCGAGTGTTGTTTCGAAGTTGCGCAAGTTTCGATTGTTGATCCCGATCATTCCGTGCGGACAACTCAGCGCCACCTCAAGTTCTTCGTGCGAGTGCACCTCGATCAGGACATCCATACCCAGTTCCCTTGCGCTGTCACCAAGATCAATAATTTGCTGTTGATCAAGCGCGGCAACGATCAGCAGGATACAATCGGCTCCTGCAACTCTTGATTCATAGAGTTGATAATCGTCAAAAATAAAATCTTTCCGAAGTGCTGGCAGAGTGCTGGCGAGTCTCGCATCAGTCAGATCGCCCAAAGCACCCTGAAAGTACTTCTGATCAGTCAGGACAGAAAGGCATGCAGCTCCACCTTGCTCATAGCTTTTTGCTGCGAACTGAACGTCGTAATTCTCTCGGATGATACCTTTGCTCGGAGAGGCCTTTTTGCACTCCGCTATTACGGCCGCTTTATTTCTCTGCAGCCAATCGCGAATACTCGCCTCAAACCCTCGCGGCGGCTCTAGACCGTCAAGCCGACCTGCAAGCTCGGGCAGTGGTACAGAAGATTTTGCGGATTCGATTTCAGTCAGCTTATCCTGGATGATGGATCGCAGAACGTCCGGCGCCTGAGACATATCAGAGACTGTTCGTGAGCTTTACAAATGAGTCAAAACGGTCGCGAACCTTTCCGGACATCACGACTTCCCGTGCGAAAGAAATTCCGTCAGCAAGGCTATCTGTCAATCCCGCGACGTAGATTGCCGCACCCGAATTCAGTTTAACCATATCGGCGGCCGGGGATTCCTCACCGGAAAATACCGAATTAATCAGCGTCAGGCTCTCTTCTGGACTTGAAACCGTGATTTCCTGTTTATCATGAGAAGCAATTCCAAAAACAGTGGGATCAAGGATGTAGGTTTTGACATCCCCTTCCTTCAATTCAGCTACCCTGGTTGGCGCATTGCAGCTGATCTCATCCATACCGTCTTCAGAACTGACAACCATGACGTGTTCAGAACCGAGTTTACCCAGTACGTGTGCCAGAGGCTCCACCAGATCCACACTGAACACCCCCATCATCTCGCGAGATACGTGTGCTGGATTCGTCATGGGACCCAGGATGTTGAAAATCGTACGGACACCGAGTTCCCGCCGCGCCCCGATTGCATGACGCATCGCTGTGTGGTGCGCAGGTGCGAGCATGAACCCGAAACCGGTCTGCTTGATACATTCCACTATCTGGGCAGATTCAAGGTCGGTTCGAGCACCTGCGAATTCCAATAAATCCGCACTGCCGCACTTCCCCGAAGCTGCACGAGCGCCGTGCTTGGCAACATGAGCACCCGCTGCCGCGGCTACAAATGCCGACGCTGTGGAAACATTGAATGACGATGAACCATCGCCACCTGTTCCGACCACATCAATCAAATTCGGTGCGGTGATGTCCACACCGGATACAAGTTCCCGCATTACCGTGGCTGCTGCGGTTATTTCTTCAATTGTTTCGCCTTTCATGCGCATTCCAATCAGAAATGCGCAAATCATCGAATCCGTTGTCTGGCCGGTCATAATCTGACGCATCACATCCTGCATCTCGTCTTCGGTCAGATCCTGTCTTTCAGTAATCTTTTTTAATGCTTCCTGGATATTCATTTTCACTGTAACTTAGTCAATCAAACCCCGGATTCGTTAAGAAAATTATTCAGAATGTCGCGTCCGCAAGTTGTCAGAAAAGACTCCGGGTGAAACTGCACACCATAGACATCGAACTCGCGGTGACGCACACCCATGACAATTCCATCATCGGTCCATGCCGATGTCTCCAAACAATCCGGCAGGCTGTCGCTTTGCGCAATCAACGAATGATAACGGGTTGCCGTAAATGGAATTTCCAAACCCTTGAAGAGTCCTTCACCCTTATGGTAGATTTTCGAAACCTTACCGTGCATGACCTGCTTCGCTCGTACGATATCTGCACCAAACGCGTGACAGATACTCTGATGTCCAAGACAGACTCCCAGAATGGGAACCTTGCCCGCAAACTTGGAAACCGTTTCAACCGAAATTCCCGCCTCGTTCGGCGTACAGGGTCCCGGTGATATCACAATGGCATCCGGGGCTTCACGTTCTATACCCTCCATGTCGATCTGATCATTGCGGAAAACGCTTGATTGGTGCCCCAGTTCTCCCAGATATTGCACGAGATTGTAGGTAAACGAATCGTAGTTGTCGATAATCAGCAGCATGTTGAGTCAATAACGATAAATGGCAGATTATACAGTGTGCCTAATATGCTTGATTCCAAATGCCTGAGTCCGCGTTAGAACTTTTCTACAGTTCAAACGCGAATTTCGGAATGTTTGTGGTTATGCTTGCCCCGACAACGAGTCACAAAACGCTTGAAAGTCTACCAAGGTGCGAAGTACGACGAGATGCAACCTGGAACTTATGCATTCCGGTTGAATGTTCCGGTCGAACAGAAAGGAACCGACAATACTGTCAACATTTCCGTGGATGCAGTGATTATGCCTAAAACGGCCAAGTCTGACGACTTACCGTACCTTATCGAGGCAAAATCAGCAGGAGACTTTACCAATGTAAATATGAGGCGTAAGGAAGAAGCTACAAAAGTCAATCAGTTGCGACGAACCTATGGAAACAATGTATGCTACATTCTGGTTTTGTGTGGGTATTTCGATAGTGGCTATCTGGGCTATGAGGCGGCGGAAGGCATTGATTGGGTTTGGGAGCATCGCATGAGCGATCTCAAGGAATTTGGATTGTAGATGATGGCGATATCAGTTTCAGAACTTGAGGCGCAACGTCTGGATCTGCAGGAAGCGTTAGACGCAAAAAAAGATCTACCTGCTCGAAACCGAATGGGACAGTTTGCAACACCAACCAGCTTGGCTCTTGACATTCAACACTACGCAAAAGCGCATTTCAGCAAAAACGCGGTAGTGCGATTTCTCGACCCTGCAGTTGGAACGGGTTCATTTTATTCAGCTCTCCTCGAAGTATTTTCACAGTCGAAAATTGGAACTGCTGTAGGGTATGAGATTGATCCTCATTACGGCCAACCCGCAGCAAGACTGTGGAGCGAGACGGATTTGGATCTTCGTCTCAATGACTTCACACGGGTCAAAGCGCCAGCTGAGTTTGAGAAATACAACCTGCTAATTTGCAATCCGCCCTACGTGAGGCATCACCATATTGCCACCGACGAAAAACAGCGTCTGAAGCTGCAAGCAAGGAATGCAAGCGGGGTTGAAGTTAACGGACTGGCAGGACTGTATTGCTATTTTCTTTGCCTGTGTCACCCGTGGATGGCAGAGGGATGCATGGCAGGTTGGTTAATTCCGAGCGAGTTCATGGATGTGAATTACGGCACTTCAGTGAAGCATTACTTGCTCAACAAAGTAACACTCTTGCACATTCATCGGTTCAATCCGAATGATGTTCAATTCAGCGATGCGCTTACTTCTTCCGCAGTAGTATGGATTCGTAATGAACCCCCTCGAATCGGGCACAAGGTAAGATTTACCTACGGTGGGACCTTGCAAAACCCAAAGCTGGATCGAATTATTCCGGTCGAAGTGTTGTACAGGAGCAGAAAATGGACGTAATACCCAATGAATCAAGCCTGTCAAATGGCATACGGTCCTGTTCTCAGCGATTTCTTCGCGATAAAACGCGGCCTGGTTACAGGTAACAACAATTTTTTCATTCTGTCCGAGCATGAAATTAAGCAACGTGGACTGCCATTGGAGGCGTTCAAGCCGATTCTGCCGAGTCCTCGTTATCTGCCTGATGACATCATCACAGGTGACCAGAACGGCAATCCGATGCTGGAGCGCCGTCTCTTTCTGCTGGACCCTCCATGGAGAGAGAATGAAATCAAGGATCGATACCCAAATTTATGGGCATATTTGGAGGAGGGTAAGGCGAAAGGCGTTGCTGACAGCTATATTTGCCGACATAGGACACTATGGTACACACAGGAGCATCGACCACCGGCACCGTTTGTATGCACCTATCTCGGTCGAAGCGATAAGAAGAACGGAAGACCGTTTCGTTTCATTTTGAATGAATCTCAGGCGACAGCGGCCAATGTGTACTTGATGTTGTACCCCAAGGAACCGATCGAATGCTTCTTGCGAGACAATCCGGACCAAAAACGGTTGGTCTGGGAACATCTGAACAAAATCAGTCCTCACGTGCTGCTTGGTGAAGGTCGCGTTTACGGCGGGGGTTTGCATAAGCTTGAGCCGAAGGAGTTAGGAAATGTTCCGGTGGACGCCTTTGCGGAAATCCTGCCGAATTTAGCGTGGACACCGCGCGCAGAACAACTTGAACTGTTCAGCGATTCGGCCACGTAGGTTGCGAGCAGGTCGTTGAATCTTCGTTCCATGTTCGACAGTCCACCAGAAGCTTGTGAATTCTCAAAAACTGTCCGATACAGCACTAGTGACGTTGAAATATGAACATTATGTATTCATATTTCAATATAAACCAGGCAAAAAGCCGATGACAACCCTACGCAAACGATTTCCGTGTAATTGAATCCATTGACGAACAGAATGATCGGCTCGACAGTATGTTTTGACTACGTATTGATATGTTTCGAGACTGGAAATGCGCTGAATTCGGAAATTTTCGACCCAATAAAAGTTGGAAATTAATCAACGTAGGGACACCCTAGATATGTCAAGGGCTGAAAAAACTTGTTTCACCGTCTTCGATGGACAATGCAAACATTCAACTATCTGAATATCAATTGAATCGAAACTACATTCGATTGAATAAATGTTTTCGAACACGTAATTTGGATCGCTCAACAGCCAACAAGCAGACAATTTGATCTTCATAAATCCTGCAGAATCCGATTTGCCGAAACAGCTCGAATTCGATCACTTAACGGGAATGTCTTCTCCCCAGGATAGATCAAATCAATTTGGCTCAATTCAAGATCGTTGAGAGCAATACGCATGGATCGAGTTATCGCAGGTGCGGAACTACGCTTTACCTCAAAACCCCGGAGTCTGCCTCCCTGTTGTATCAACAAGTCAATTTCAGCTCCTCTGTTTGTAGCCCAAAAGTAGCTGTCGTAGTCTTCAACCTGCAACGCCTGCAACACGTTCTCAATCATGAATCCTTCCCAGGAAGCACCTACTTTGGGGTGATTTCGCAATTCTTCCGGACTTGCAATTCCGAGCATGACATGCAGTAACCCCGAATCGCGATAATAAACTTTTGGTGATTTCACCTGACGTTTGCTGATATTGGCGGCCCACGGTTTGAGACAGCGCAACATAAATGTTGATTCCATCACATCAAGATATCGACGAACAGTAGTGTGTGACACACCGAATGCCCGAGACAGTTCGGCACCGTTCCAGATTTGTGCGTGATAGTGTGCTACCATTGTCCAAAATCGCCTGAGTGTCGAGCTGGAGATTCCAATTCCAAATTGAGGGATATCGCGCTCGAGAAAATTTCGAATGAATTGAACTCGCCAGCGATAGCTGTCTTCGTCGCAATCCGCCGTTACTGACGACGGAAATCTGCCCCGCAACCAAAGTGAATCGATCTGATTGCCAGTCACCTCTGATATGGAAATTCCCGGCAACTCATAGTAAGCCAATCTCCCTGCCAGAGACTCGCTGCTCTGTTGCAGCAGAGATGGCGCAGCACTTCCCAGAATGAGAAAACTCGCCGGGCGAGGTTTGCGGTCAGCCAATACTCTGAGTATTGGAAATACTTCAGGTAATCTATGAATTTCGTCAAGAACAACCAACCCTCGTAATGGCTCCAAGGTAAGCATCGGATCGGAAATTTGAGCTAAATCGAGGGGAGATTCGAGATCAAAATGATGTGTTTCTTCACTCCATTGCTGCATCAGCATTTTAGCCAATGTAGTCTTACCTACTTGCCGAGCTCCAATCAGTGCGACAACTGGAAACTGTCTGATCAGTTTTTTTGTGTTTGCCAAATGTGTTTTTCGTTCAATCATTTTGTACTACAAATACTCGGATTCCAACGCTAATCGATACGAGTTCAATCTCAGATTAAAATTCTCGTTCAATGTTGGACGGTACACCAGAAGCCGTAATTTCATATAGATTACCGAATTGAACAATATCTATGTTGAAATATGAACATTATATCTTCATATTTCAACATAGATTAATTTGTTTGAGGACGGTTCTACGCGGTTGAATCCGTTGACGAACAAAATCAACGACTCAGCAGCACATCAAGAATACACGCTGTGTCATGAACACCGTGTTTCAAACTTTTTCAAGATCGAATATTTGCTGAGTACGTAAAACTGTACCAAAAGAAATAAAATAGAGCATGATCACCCTCTTCCAAATGCGAACCGTATCTACCGGACTTGTGATCATCCGACCTCCGAATTCGCATGATGAACGATATTCCCTTGCAGCAATTCAACTAAAATCTCTAAAGATGAGTCAATCTCCAGAAAAACGACACTTCAGAAATCTGAATGACCACCACCGATAAACTGCCCCAGAACTTTCTTTCAGCAGCGTACGAATATGGTGCCTTGAAGTTCGGTGAATTCGTACTGAATTCAGGGAGAGTAAGCCCGTATTTTCTCAATACCGGGCTCTTCTCAAGTGGGAAAACTCTTTCTTCCCTGAGTGGTTATTACGCGCAGGTGATCACACAAAGAGTCAGTGGCGATTTCATGATCTATGGCCATGCGTACAAAGGAATTCCGCTGGCAGCATCGACCGCCATGGAATTGCATCGTAGTCACGGACTATCGGTCCCATTCGCATTCAATCGAAAGGAAGCCAAGGATCATGGCGACACTGGCTGGACAGTTGGCGCGCCTCTGAGAGGTCAGGTGATCATCGTTGAAGACGTGATTACTTCCGGATTGTCAATTGACCGAGCGGTTGAGATCATCCAAAGTCAAGGGGCAACTCCTACCGCGATCGTAATATCACTGGATCGGATGGAACGTTCAACTGACTCCAATCAGTCGGCGGTAGCGAATGTCAGGCACAAGTACAATATCGATGTCTACTCGGTCGCAACAGTTTATGATTTAATTGAGTTTGTATCTGACACCACCGAATTGAAGGATTTTATTGCACCACTGCAGAATTATGTTGATCGGTACGTCGTGAATTGATGTAACGTTCGCTTTTTGTTATTTCGATATGTCCGTATACCATCCGAAAAATGCCGTATTGTTTGGAGGTGCCGGCTTCGTCGGCCGCAATCTGACACGCGAGCTGGCCAAGCGGGACTGGAATGTATCAGTAGTGACACGTCGACCGCACCGACATCGTGACCTTCTCGTCATGCCAACGGTAAAACTCATTGAAATCGAGCAGTTGGACTCCGAATCAATCCATTCCCTGCTGCAGGAAAACGATACAGTGATCAACCTGGTCGGCATTCTGCACGAATCAAGACGACAATCCTTTGAGGCAATTCACACACAACTTCCCGGCATCATCGCGGATATCGGAATTGAGAAAAATATCCGAAGGCTCATCCACATCAGCGCACTTGGTGCTGATGTCAATGCGCCGAGCCGATACCTACAAAGTAAAGGACATGGAGAACAGGCTTTGTCTGACAGGAAGAATCAGGGGTTGCAATTTGACATCATTCGCCCGTCCATAGTCTTCGGACCCGATGATTCATTTACCCGGTTGTTCGCCAGATTGCTGAAACTTGCCAAATTCATATTCTTTGTAGTCTCTCCCGACGCAAAAATGCAACCAGTCTTTGTCGGCGACCTGGTTCAGTGCATCCTACACGCGGTGAATCAGCAACACAGCTCCTGCAGTTCCTATGACGTTGCCGGTCCGGAAGTGTTTTCGTTTTACGAACTGATCCGTTCTATTGATGAACTGTCGGGAGGACATCACAGACTGATCCGCCTGAACGATTCCTTGTCACATATGGTCGCGACTTTCGCACAGTTCACACCGGGCAAGTTGCTGACACCCGATAACATTCTTTCTCTTCAAGTGCCGAATATCATCCAGACGGAACAACCGGCGCCTTATGGTGCACAATCCAGGAAATTTGAGGACATCGCGGCTTCCTGGCTTAAACCCCAAACCCAACAACTGGATACCTACAGAACTCAGGCTGGACGCTGATCAATTCAAACAGCAGATTTTGCTATGCCCTCATCGAGGCCGGTTACCGCAATTGAAGAACTCGATCGCTATCTCGTAGGTGGCGCTGTGCGCGACCAGTTGCTCGGAATCTCTGAGAATTCCGAGCGGGATTGGGTGGTGGTCGGCGCAACACCGGAAATCATGCTGTCATTGGGGTTTAAGAAAATCGGCTTGGATTTTCCGGTATTTCTTCATCCAAAATCACGTGAAGAATACGCACTCGCCCGAACCGAACGGAAATCGGGACGCGGATACAAAGGGTTCGTCGTGGATACCTCTTCTGACGTAACACTGGAACAAGACCTGCATCGTAGAGACCTTACCGTGAATTCGATGGCCATCGCCAGCGATGGAACATTGATCGATCCTTACGGTGGGAAGGCCGACTTGGAAAACGGTCTGCTCCGACACGTTTCGGAACACTTTGTCGAAGACCCGTTGCGCGTATTGAGAGTTGCACGATTCGCTGCCCGTTTGTTTTCAAGAGGGTTCATTATCGACAGCTCAACATTGGAACTCATGCAAACAATTTCAGAATCAGGAGAACTATCGGATCTCGCGGCGGAAAGAGTCTGGCAGGAAGTCCAAACAGCACTCGGGGAAAACAATCCTTCCGTTTTCTTCAACGTCCTGCATATCTGTGGTGCACTTGAACGACTATTTCCAGAGTTGGAAGCATTGTACGAGATCAAGGATTCAGGGTCGATGTCACATGTTTTCGATGCTTTGGATCATGCCGCTCGAATTTCAAATAATATCGTTCATCGCTTTGCGGTTGTCGCCTATCTGATCGGACAACAGATACGCGGTACTCATGTCGCGAACACAGCCGCGGAAAATTCCGAAGCAACCGATGCGATCCGTACTTTCTGTGAACGGCTGAAAGTTTCGGTGAAAATCAAAAAGATCTCTGTACAGATAGTCGGCTACGCTGACCAAGTTGGTCAAATCAGAGAACTTTCCGCAACTGCGATCGTAGACATGATTCGGGGTCTCGATGGCTTGCGCAATCACACACAGTTCGAACTGTTCCTGAATGCTTGTTCGACTGTATTGAAAACCCAGTCAAATTCAACAAGTGAGGTTGAGTCAGGGATCAACCGTATAAGGTTCCTTCGCGACCAAGTAAGTAAAGTGGATGCTGAAGCGCTATCGAAAATCTATTCTTCCGAAGACCTGAGAAAACAGGTTCGGCTTGCCCAAATTACGGCGATTGAGCAAGTCAGGTAGCGCAACTCCCTAAATCGACTCATCACATGAGTCGGTCAGCGTTGTTGCCATTGCGAAAAACCCTTGGCAATGAAATAAATCAACCAGACCGGCAATGAAACGATCAGCGAATATACTGCCACTCCAGCCGGTCCCAACAATCCGCCGATGGTAGCAGCCAAAGCGCACAAGGGAGCGAACACCACAACTGTAAGAAACGCAGTCTTTCGATTGTGACGAAACAGTTTTTGAAATGCATATGTGAGCGGCATTCCGCAAGGCCACGAAACCAGTAACGTCAGATAGGAAGAGGCATCTCGTGGTAGAACAGGCGCGGGAGCCTGCAATTCAAAACTCATTAATCCAAAGCGGATCAAATAGAGCGCGACAACGGATATCGGAACCCAAATCGAATACAGGAACGTTTTCAGAAAAACCCGGGGATATACCGATGCAGATTTCACGAATCGATAGGTCTTTTCGATGGCAGGCCAGGATTTGAAACACCTCGGATGAAATGCTGCAGCCGCTTTACTTGCTCGTTGCTCTTGGCAGTACCTGAAACTCTATCCAGTTGCGGGCTTCCAAATTGCGGACCCCTTCATCAAGAATATCTTCATCAATGCCGAGATTCCACGCTGCGTCCTTACGGTTGGGATCTTCATACAGCGCATCCAGTCGATCCGTATACTTCTTGATTTCTGAGGCATCGGCAAAAAATCCCATCCTGATCAAACGCTCCTCCCTGCAACGTATCAATGCAGCCATTTCTTTTGTGTTGTATTCCGGGTGATATTGAATTGTCCACATGATCCCATTATCGTGCGAAATCTCCAAGGCTTGTACATCAGAAATGGAATTTGCAGCCAATACCTTAGAGTTCGGCGGAGGTACAGATACTTCGTCCTCGTGGCTGGCAAAGACATCAAATACCTTGTTTTTCCCCTTGTACATCGGGTGGCTCAATCCGTCATCGGTCAATCGAATTTTCCGCCCAAATCCCATTTCGCGTCCTTTGGGATTGATATCAACCTTTCCACCAGCGGCAACCGTCCCAACCTGCAATGCCCAGCAACTTCCGAAGCTCGGTACGCCCTGTCTGAAAAATTCCCGCTGCAAACTGATTTGCGAGCGAACGGCTGGATTGTCAGAATCTGTGACAGACAAGTTTGACCCGGTCATTGCCACACCATCGTAAGATTTGAGCTCAACACCCGATGGTACTCTTGAATCGGCATCCGCTGGTGTCACAATGTCAACAGTTGCATTCGGTGCAAGTGAAAGCAGCATTTGCTTGTAGAGATCACTCGCCAGCGACATACCGCCTTCGGCCAGCTCGTCACGGGACGACTTTCCGTAACCTTCGACGACCAGAAGTTTTAGACTCTCTTTAATCATTTTCCTTTCCAAATTGAACTCACTGGGTATCCAACATCTTCAGTATGCCCGGCAGCTCCGAATAACTGCGACACACCGCGTCAGCTGTTGTATCTTGCGCATCAGTGTCGCGTGTCGCGGTGAACAAGATCGCTCTCATCCCTAATGCATGGGCACCTTTGATGTCATTATGTTCTCGATCACCGACGTGTACAATCTCTTTCAAATCAACACCAAGCTGGGTTGCTGCGGACTCAAATATTGCGGGGTCGGGTTTTGATTTTCCAACCTCATCTGAAAACGCGAATCCGCTGAAATGCTGAAGTAACCCGTTCATGGCCAGCCATCTTCGTAAATTTCTACCCGGAGATATGATCGTATCGGACACAACAGCCAGCGGATAGACTTTTGAAATTTCATCAAGTGCCGCGCCCACCCCACCAACCGGGTCAGGCGGAATCTCAATTTCCATATCTTCCAATTCCGTCACTACATCATCGAAATCCCCGGGTGAAAGCGTACGGTTCAGTTTGGCCAATATGTGATCGATCCGCTCGCTGACAGTCCAGGTCACGAATTCGTCATGCCAAACCCGATTGTATTCGTCATTGACTTCCTCGTACGCTCCACTGACCTCTTCCAACGAAATGGGATCATCCTGATTCAGTGTGTTCCAGACCACGTAATGCCGTTGATCACGCTTTGAACGCAATCCGAGCGCTGCTCGTTTCGGCTCGTCGGAGTCATCGTTGATCACGGTGTCCCACAAGTCAAACGTGATCGCCTTGATAATTTCACCTGCCATTATGCTCCACCAACAGAAGATACCAAAGATTCGATTCAGATACTGAACTCGCGAATGTTTTGTCTGCACCAATGCCAGAAATCAGTTCCGAAACTTTGCAGGACATAGACATCAAAACAGTCTGAACGACAATGAATTATTGCGGTAAAGTGCCCGATCAGACTGGTTATGACATCGCCGTCTGTCATAGCGTCAATATCGGCCGGACATCCCTTCTTTAGAAGTTCGCGACGCGAAGAGCCTGATATTCGGACAATTGTTCGAGCCGAAGAAAGATCGGTCACCGTTGCATCAGTGGAAACAAACAGCTCGCGTAATAACGTGAGTGTCTCGTCAGTCGGACGGAATTCAGATTCGAACATCCAGTCCCCGGGACCGTTCCACATAAGTGTCGCATCGTTTCCAACGCATGATCTCCCGGCGTGCGGAAGACGCTCGATTCCAAAATCCTTCAGAATCTCACTCATGGCTTCCGAATCGAGCCCGTGAATCTGAAACAGCGTCTCAACCAATCGCTCTTGTAGAGTAACACTGGGGATTGATCTGCCTTCAGCCACGGGTTCGTTCTCCTTCCGGATCAACAAATATATGGTGAGTGACCTCGACAGGAACGATACGACCGGTCAATGGTGATGCAGCGAAAAGTTCCTTGCCGTAAATCTGCCGACCATCCTCTATCAGGGCAAGTCCGATCTCTTTGTCCATCAACGGGCTATAGCAGGAGGAAGTCACATGTCCTTTGGTTTTTGCCGGTGGTCGGGTGTCGCGCTCGGCAACGACCTGAGCCCCCTTGGGAATCGGTCTTCCACTGATCGATACAACACCAACCAGCTGTTTTCGACCGACTGATACCAAAGCATCACGCTCGGCAAGACGCTTGCCGATAAAGTCCACATCCTTTTTCATCATGCGCTCGAATCCAAGATCAGCTGCCGTCGTGCGACCATCTAACTCAGCCGATACGACATGACCTTTCTCAATCCGCATGACCGTCATCGCTTCCATCCCATAGGGTGCGATGTCCCACTCGCGTCCTGCCTCAAGCACCGCCTGCCAGACTTTCTGTGCGAACTTGGACGGAATATGTATTTCATAGCCCAGTTCACCAGAAAAACTTACACGAAAAATTCGTACAGCCACTCCATCAATCCGGGCTTCCATATACCCCATATACGGCAAACTATCGTTACCCGCCATAGTTTCGCCGATCAACACACCTAAAACCTTACGACTATCCGGACCTGCGAGTGCCATACCCGCCCACTGGTCTGAAACTGAAGTCAGATGCACATGCAATTCGGGCCAGACTGTCTGGGTATAGAATTCCAAATGCTCCAGCACAGGTCCTGCATTGGCAGTTGTAGTTGTCATGTAGTACTCGTTTTCCGCAACCCGAGTCGTCGTTCCGTCGTCAAATACAAAACCGTCCTCGCGCAGCATCAAGCCGTATCGACACCGCCCGATTGGCAACGACTTCCAACGATTGATATAGACGCGTTCCAGAAACTCAGCTGCATCACGACCCTGGACCTCGATTTTTCCGAGCGTTGAAACATCTATGATCCCGACCTTCTCACGAACCTGACGAGTCTCCCGAATAATCGCATCCCTGAACTGCTCTCCGGTCTTGATATAGAAGAAAGGACGCTTCCAAACTCCCGAATTTAGCATTTGTGCACGATTGCTTTCGTGCCATTCGTGTAATGGTGTACGTCGCAGTGGACTGAGATGGGTCCCGAATTCCCCTCCAGCCAGCGCACCCATGCTGACTGGCGTGTAAGGGGGACGAAAAGTCGTATGACCTACCGAAGGAATATCTGAGTGTCTGAGGCGGGCCAAGTTCGCAAGTCCATTGATATTGCTTGTTCTACCCTGGTCGGTACCCATGCCCAATGTGGTATACCGCTTAAGATGTTCGACCGAGACATAGCCTTCAGCAAAAGCCAGTTCAATATCCTCAACGGTCACATCATTTTGGATATCAACAAATCGTTTCGCACCGCCGCGGCGGATTTTGGGTACCTGCCAAAGCAGTTGCATTGGTGTTACGGGACTGTCATCAACCTGAGGAATCCTGGTTTGAAGCTCGAACCTGTGCCCGGCATTCACGCTGCTCTTGGAACCGGCATCAGAGCCTTGCTGCAGGCATGCACGGAGAGACATTGACCCATTCGCACTTCCTGCAACTTCAATTGAACCAAGTTGCTCTCCCGGTACAAATGCACCAATTGCTTCGTCAAACTCGAGTTTGCCCTGAGCGTGAGAAAATAGATGCACAGTCGGAGTCCAGCCCCCAGACACGCACACAAGATCACATGTCAAAGTCTCTGTCGAGCCCATGACCTCACCGTTGGCCTGAAACCGGCTCACCTCCACCGATTTCACTCGGCGGATGCCACGCACACCGGAAATTGCAAAACCCTGTTTGAGAGGAGTATTGCCAAGATGCCTCAGGGCACTTTCCCCTGGAGATGCCAAACGGCAGTCAATCACCGCTTCGACTATCACACCGACATTCTTGAGAGCTGATACAGACGCGTACGCACTGTCGTTGTTGGTAAACACCACAGCTTTCTTACCGCAGCGTACCGCGAACCTATGTGCGTAGCCCCGTGCCGCTGACGCCAGCATCACGCCTGGTTTATCATTGCCGCAAAAAGGTATCGATCGCTCGATCGCGCCGGTCGCCACCACGACCTGCTTTGCACGAATCATTCGCAATCTTTGTCTGTCCTCGCCCCCATCAGGCTCTCGTTGATGATCAGCGATCTTTTCCAGCGCTCCGACCAGATTCTGATCATAGAAGCCGAATGCCGTTGTCCGACAGAGAACCTCGACATTTGGCATCAGCTTTAATTTTTCGGTCGTGTCGTAAACCCAATCCTGCGCCGGTTTACCATCAACCACCTCATCATCGAAATTGAGTCTGCCTCCGGTGCGCCCCGTCTCCTCAACCAGAACCACCTTCGCCCCGGCTTGTCCTGCACTCAGTGCAGCTGATAGACCGGTTGGTCCAGCCCCAACCACCAGAACGTCACAGTACTGGTAAAACTTTGAATAAGTATCCGGATCGCGCTCGGTCGCAGATTTACCCAGGCCGGCAACCTTTCGTATGAAATGTTCGTAGAACATCCACTTCGATGCAGGCCACATGAATGTCTTGTAGTAGAAACCGGACGGGAATATCGGCGAGGCGAAATTAATCACTGCGCCGAAATCCAGATTCACCGACGGCCAGCAGTGTTGCGAAAATGCTTCCAAACCATCGAAAATCTCAACTTCCGTCGCGCGAACATTCGGTTCTGATCGCGGTCCGCTTCGCAACTGAACCATGGAACTTGGTTCTTCAACGCCCATTCCAAAAATACCGCGCGGCCGATGATACTTGAAACTGCGCCCTACAATCCTCACCCCGTTAGCCAACAAGGCAGACGCAAGTGTATCGCCTTCGTATGCTGAGTAGGTTTTGCCGTCGAACCTGAAATTAATCGGATGTCCGCGATCAATAGTTCCACCAACCGGATGACGATGAGAATTCATAACCTGGTCCTGCTACTCCTTCGACTGATCAGAAATCGCCGATTCGCTGCCAAGGACTTCATGCGTCCAGGTATTCCGCCGAACCTTGAACCATCTTCTGCAACCCGACGTATGGTGCCACCATTCCGTGTGTTCACCACGCGGATTGTCCCGCGTGTAGACGTAGTCGTACCACTTTTCTGCAGAATCCCCCGCAGCCGGACGCTCAACTGTCGCATCTCCACGGTAAGTGAACTCAGTCTGAGCTCGTTCACCACAATACGGGCATGGAATCAACAGCATGAATAAAGTCCCCTGGAACTAGTGCGAGTTGGGAAAAGCACCACTACCTTTCTCATCAAGGAGCGCGCCCGAAGAGAACCGCTCAAGAGAAAACGGTTCGTTCAGCATATGTGGTTGATCATGTGCGATGGTATGGGCAAAACACCAGCCAGAACCGGGTGTCGCCTTGAAGCCGCCGTAACACCATCCTGAATTCAGATACAGCCCGTCCACCGGTGTCTTGCCGATAATCGGACTGCCATCCATTGACATGTCCATCACACCGCCCCAGGTTCTCATCATTCGAACCCGACTCAAACACGGAAACAGCGTCAGCACCGACTGCACAACATACTCAATTCTGGGTAGATTTCCGCGCTGTGCGTACGAATTGTAAAGATCCAGGTCACCACCAAAGAGCACTTCTCCCTTATCGGTCTGGTTGATATAAACATGCGACGCACCCGATGTCACGACTGTATGGATAATCGGCTTCAGAGGTTCGGTCACAATGGCTTGCAGAATATGCGATTCGATGGGTAGCCTCAATCCCGCCATCGCTGCCAAACGGCCTGAATTACCGGCCACAGCCAGCCCGACTTTACCGGTCCGAATCTCACCGCGGCTGGTCTCAACCGCAGTCACCTTATTTCCACTCGTCTTGATTCCCGTCACTTCACAATTCTGGATGATATCGACACCGTGCGCATCAGCACTTCGGGCGAATCCCCAGGCAACAGCATCGTGACGCGCGGTACCACCACGTTTCTGAAGCAAGCCGCCAAAAATCGGATATCGGGTATTCTGTGAGCAATCAAGATATGGCACACTGCGTCGAACCTGATCAGGCATTAACAGCTCGGCATCAATCCCATTGAATCTCATCGCGTTGCCTCGAATCGAAAATGATTCCATCTCTGAATCGCTATGCGCCAGATTCAGCACTCCGCGCTGGCTGAACATGACGTTGTAATTGAGTTGCTGCGAGAGGCTCTCCCACAGTTTGAGCGAATGCTCGTAGAATTTGGCATTGCCATCCAACAGGTAGTTTGACCGCACAATGGTGGTATTGCGTCCGGTATTGCCACCGCCCAACCAGCCTTTTTCCAAGACTGCGATATTCCTGATGCCATGTATTTCAGCCAGATAGTATGCAGTTGCCAGCCCATGTCCGCCTGCACCGATGATGACTACATCGTAGGAACTTTTAGGTTCTGGATCGCGCCACGCGCGTGGCCATTTTTTATGCCGCGAAAGTGCATTTCTCGCCAGAGACAACCCGGAATAGTGTTTTTTTGAAAAAATCTTGAACATATCGTTATCCGTATTTCTGCTTCAATGCTTCGATTACGGAGATGTTAGGCGCCAACATATCAAATTCCTCTAGCCGCGATAGCTGCACCCATCGCAAGTTCTGTTGCTCGCGTGCGATTGGAATTCCCTCATAGCGTTCGACCAGGCGAAAATATAGCAAAACCTTTCGATCCGGATAATCATACTCGAATGTCATGAATCGAACGGTTTGAACGACAGAGATTCCAATCTCTTCCCACAACTCTCTGCGCAATGCCTCGGCGGCCGATTCAAAGGATTCGATCTTTCCACCTGGAAACTCCCACTTCCCCTCATATGTATCCGGCGTTGTTCTCTGTCCAATCAGTATGTTGTTTTCAGAATCAAAGATCAGTCCAACCGCTACCGCGATGCGTTCAGGTTCGATACTCTGCATTGATTTTCACGTACTCGGCACTCAAGTCACACGTCCACACGGTCGCGGCATTGTACTTGTCCTCGCTTAATCCGAGATCGATTAATATCGATAATTCCTCGTCATTCATAATTTCGAATGCCTTATCTTCGCAATATCCCGAACTGACCTTACCATCCACTAGAACTTCGGCTTCTCCGATACAGATTCGAACTGCAGACATATCGAGGTGCTCGATATCCGCGCGTCCGATTGCCGCATAAATTCTTCCCCAGTTAGGGTCGCCGGCATGCAAAGCTGTTTTAACAAGCGGTGAATTGGCGACAGTCCTTGCAATTTTCACTGCATCTTCTTGGCTCGCCGCTCCCGTAACTTCAACCGTGACAAACTTGGTTGCGCCTTCGCCGTCCCGAACAATCGCCTGCGCCAGCTCTACCGCGACTTCGTCAAGCGCGCATCGAAATTTATCATATATCTGTTCCGAAACATCTGGTGATATTCGTACACCCGAAGTTCCGGTCGCGACCAGCATACAGGAATCGTTGGTCGAGGTGTCACCGTCTACAGTAATTCGATTGAAGCTCTTCTTCACAGTGGATTTCAGTTCACTTTCAAGGAATTCAAGCGGGACATCCGCATCTGTCGCAATGAATGCCAGCATAGTTGCCATATCGGGTTGGATCATGCCTGATCCTTTGGCAATTCCGGTGATTGTAACCTGGCCCGATTCTCCCAAACTGATTACGCGAGAGGTGGCTTTCGGAATGGTATCGGTTGTCATAATTGCCCGGGCAGCAGCCAACCAATTGTCTTCATCCAATGTTCGTACGCACTCTCTGACCGACTGCTCAAACTTCTCAAGAGGCAGTCTTTCTCCGATTACCCCAGTGGAAAATGGAATGACTGAATCGGTCAAGATGCCCAGTTCGTCAGCTACGTATTGACAGATCTGACGGCAATCGTCGATTCCGGCCTGACCCAAGCCGGCGTTGGCATTTCCACTGTTGACCACCAAGGCGCGTACTTTCCCGCACTGGCCCGCATTTTTTTGATGCAGGTGATCCAGTGCCACTTCGACCGGGGCTGCACGCGCTTTATTGATGGTGAACACCCCGGCGATGGTAGAATCGCTGGAAATCTCGAATATGGAAAGGTCCTCGCCCGAAGATTTTCGAATACCCGCGTCAACTGCGCCGACTCGAATTCCTGCAACAGGTTGTATGTTTCTGGGCTGTGCCAGACCTACACTCATCGATCAGGCTGCCTTTCCGCAACAAACCTTGTATTTCTTTCCGGAACCGCAAGGACAGGGCTCGTTCCGTCCCACTTTGCGCCCTTCGCGAACTACTTGCTTGACCACAGGCTTCCTTGTCGCCACTGCCGTACCGGATTCCGGTGCGGCCTCTGCGCCACCACCAGCGTAAGTATCGGATTCCGGGTGAAAATACTGCATTTTCTGAGGGGGAGGGGCTTTTCGACTGCCGATGGTTTCAGCCGTATCTGACGCTGCAATCCGAACACGTGACAACATTCGCACAACTTCGTGACGCACATTCTGAAGCATGTCGGAGAACATCTCAAATGCCTCGCGCTTGTATTCCTGCTTGGGGTTTTTCTGGGCATAGCCACGCAGATGAATACCCTGGCGAAGGAAATCCATGTTGGCCAGATGATCTTTCCAAGAACTGTCGAGCACCATGAGCATCACAGCTTTTTCGACAGCTTTCATCTCATTTTCGCCTATATCCTCAATTCGTTGCCGGTATCGTTCGTGAACAGCATCGTTGACCCGCATCAATAAACTGTCCTGGGTCAGATTGGAGTCGCTGTCCAGCCATTCTGCTATCGGCAGTTTAAGGTCGAATGCATGGTCAATTTCGCGGGTCAGACGATCAATTTCCCAGTATTCGTCGGCGGTTTCCTTGGGAATACAGGAATCTACAACATACTGTACGAATTCACCCTGTATCAGGTCGATCGCATCGCGGATATCCTCTGAGTCCATAAGAGCATTTCGTTGATCGTATACAACCTTTCGCTGCTCGTTGGCGACATCATCAAATTCAAGCAACTGCTTGCGGATGTCAAAATTCCTGCCTTCGACTTTACGCTGTGCATTTTCGATGGCCTTGCTCACCCAGCTGTGCTCGATCGCCTCACCGTCCTCCATTCCCAATTTACCCATCAGGCCTGCAACTTTGTCGGAAGCAAAAATTCGAAGAAGGTTGTCTTCCAAAGAAAGGTAAAACCTGCTTGATCCCGGATCACCCTGACGTCCGGATCGTCCTCTGAGCTGATTGTCAACTCGTCGGGATTCGTGTCTTTCAGTGCTCAGAACATGCAGACCGCCCGAGTTGACAACCGAATCGTGACGACTCTGCCAATCCTGTTTGATCGACTCAAGGTTACTGCCGTTGGAATGCGCATCGGCAAGTTCCATTTCCAGATTCCCGCCTAGAACAATATCGGTACCCCGACCTGCCATATTGGTGGCGATTGTCACCGCACCGGGACGTCCCGCCTGTGCGATGATGCGTGCCTCTCTCTCATGTTGCTTGGCATTGAGTACCTCATGCGGAATACTGCTTTTCCTGAGCAGTCCCGACAGATACTCCGAAGTCTCGATGGAGGCGGTTCCAACCAGAACAGGCTGACCGCGATCGCGACAAGCTTGGATACCCTCAACAATGGCGGTGTATTTTTCTCGGGCAGTGCGATATACCAGGTCTGGATTGTCGTCTCGGACCATCTCCATATGTGTCGGAATCACCACCACTTCCAGTCCATAGATCTGCTGAAACTCCTCCGCTTCCGTATCAGCTGTACCGGTCATGCCCGCAAGTCGGTCGTAAATACGGAAATAGTTCTGGAAAGTGATCGACGCAAGCGTCTGATTCTCGCGTTGCACTGTCACACCTTCTTTGGCCTCGACCGCCTGATGCAGTCCGTCTGACCATCGACGTCCTGGCTGCATCCTTCCTGTGAACTCATCGACAATAACAATCTGGCCTTCATGCACGATGTAATCAACATCCTTCTGAAACAACCGATTCGCCCGCAACGCCGCATGCAGATGATGTACCAATGCTACGTTAGAAAAGTCATAGAGAGTGCTGCCTTCCGTCAGCAATCCCGCTGAAATCAGCAACTTCTCAGCGTGTTCGTGTCCCTCATCGGTCAGATACACCTGTCGCGACTTCTCATCCACATGAAAGTCGCCCGGACCATCTTCTTCCATCTGTTGCTTGAGCTTCGGTACAATCCTGTTCATGTGAGCGTAGAGTGCTGTGCTGTCTTCGGCAGCACCTGATATGATCAGCGGTGTTCTGGCCTCATCAATCAGAATCGAATCGACTTCGTCAACGATGGCATATGTCAGTTTTCCCTGAACACGATGATTGGCCAGGAATGCCATGTTGTCGCGCAGGTAGTCGAATCCTAACTCATTGTTTGTTCCGTAGACGACATCACAGGCGTAGGCAGCCTGCTTGTCGACCGCAGTCATATTGGGAACAATGACGCCAACCGAAATACCAAGAAATGAATAGATGGCACCCATCCACTGCGCATCCCGACGCGCCAGATAGTCGTTGACGGTTACGATATGAACCGAATGTCCGGCGAGCGCATTGAGATAAACCGGGAGTGTCGCCACAAGCGTCTTGCCCTCGCCTGTTCGCATTTCGGCGATTTTACCAAGATGCAGTACCATGCCACCGACCAGCTGCACATCAAAGTGACGCATGTTCAGTGTCCGCTTGGACACTTCGCGCACTACCGCGAAGGCAGTCGGTAGGATATCGTCAATCGATTGGCCGGTTTCAAGAAGCTCTTTCAGTTTCGGCGTATGCGCAGCAAGATCCTCATCCGACATTGCCTGCATTGTCGGCTCAAGTTTATTGATTTCCCTGACAGTCTTGGAAAATTGCTTGAGCAATCTTTCATTGCGACTACCAAAAACCTTCGACAGCGTCTTCGAGATCATCTATGTATGCTTTGTGGTTGTTTTAAACGACGAGGCCGCAAATGGTGACTTAACCGTATCCAAGCCAAAATACATAAGGCAAACAGATAATTTAGATAAATTCAGTATCCGCGATAAGACTAGTGATTTACGACAGCAATCTTGCGACTCGTACAGTGCCGACCGGAATGTCGGAGCATGCATGGAGAACGACTGTTCGTCGAAGCGAATTATATGACTAACCATCAGTTGTGATTTACCAAAGTACCAATTGCGGAGTACTCCCTGCGACATGAGTCTTCCCACCATACGATCCGCTGTCACCCAGACGAGTGATATGGAAGTATCATATTTTCACTGTGACACGTCAGATCCTGGCACTTAAATTTCCAGTAATTGAGCCAAACAGCTGAAAATTCTGCTCTGCCCGTGAACGATTCCACTGAAAACTCACCGATCGTAGTCATCAAAAACATCTCCAAATCCTTTCTGGAAGGCGACAATCGCAGACTTGTACTCGCAAACATCAATGCCCGATTCAAACGAGGCGGATTTCACGCGGTAGTCGGCCGAAGCGGCTCCGGCAAGTCAACCCTTCTGAATCTGATCGCGGGTATCGACCTGCCGGACAGCGGAACAATTCAAATCAATGAATCCGCCATCAATGAAATCAGCGAAAACGAAAGAACTCTGCTTCGAAGAAATATGATGGGGTTCATATTTCAGTTTTTCAACCTTATTCCTTCCCTTACCGTACAGGAGAATGTTCAATTACCCTTGGATCTGATAGGCATGGACAGCCAGCAAGATCGAGTGACGAACATTCTGGACCTGGTTGGACTGAGGGATCGTAGAAATGACTATCCAGAAGTGCTGTCCGGCGGAGAAAGACAACGGATTGCGATCGCCAGAGCGGTGGTACACGAGCCCGAACTGTTACTGGCCGACGAACCTACGGGCAATCTGGACTACGACAGTGCTTGTCAAGTTCTCGAAGCATTGCAGGATGTCGCTCATCATCGAACAGTAATTCTGGTCACTCACAGCAGGGAAATCGCGAGTCAGGCCGATGAGATCTGGCCGCTCCGATACGGATCATTCGACTGTCCAGAATCGGAGTCATGAAGTTTATAATTCTATCCTGGTTTCGTGAGATTCTTCGTCGTCCAACGCTGACTGTACTGTCCATATTCGGAGTCGCTCTGGGTGTCGCCACAGTCGTCGCAGTTGACATCGCCAATGACAGTGCGAAGAAAAGCTTTCTCGCAGCCAACGAAACAATATCCGGCTCCACCACCCACAGATTCACCGGACGAATCACGGATGAATTTTATCGACACCTGCGAGTTGATCTTGGACTCGATGTCACACCTGTTGTCGAGGGTTTGATCGAATCGGATCGATCGGACACGACACAACTTCGGCTATATGGTGTTGATCTGCTGGCGGAGATCAACACCAGCTCAAACTATGCGTGGCGCGAAGTCGGTATTGAGAATGCCGCGACCTTGCTCAGTAATCCATTCACCGTATTGGCGACCGGTGAAACCGCTGATTCGCTCGGTTGGCCTGTCGGAGAAGAGATTCCGGTTTCTTCCGCTGATGGCGATTTCCAACTCACATTGGTTGGCTTGCTGGAACCGGCAAATCCTCTACAGGCGCAATCGCTTCGATTTCTTCTGCTTACAGATATCGCGACCGCCCAGGCTGTTCTTGACAAGCGGGGTTACCTGTCCGCAATTCACGCCTTATTCGATGAGTCCGTTCGGGTCAGCTCAATAGAGGCCATCCTGCCGGACGACGCCTACATCGAAAACCAATCCGGACAGAGCGATTCGCAAGTCGCCCTGACACGGGCATTTCAAATCAACCTGACTGCTCTGGGATTACTGGCATTTTTGGTCGCCATGTTTCTAATCTACAACACAACATCTTTCACGATCACGCGGCGACAGCGGCATATTGGACTGATTCGAGTACTAGGCGCGTTGCAGCGAGATATTGTGCTCTGCACGTTGCTTGAAGTCCTGATCATAGGTGTGATCGCGACAGCTATCGGGTTACTCATTGGAATTCAGCTATCTACGTTTCTGCTGGAGCTCGTAGAGCAATCCATCGCCACCCTCTATTTTCCGATTTCCGCAGAAATTACTGTGTTGTCGTTCGTCACCATTGCCAAAGCAGTCTTACTGGGTATCGTCGCAACGACGCTGTTGGCTGTTCCGGTGATCGGAAAAATATCGTCCACGCCACCTTCGGTCGCAGTTGGACGTTCACAAGTCGAGAATCAGACCAAAGGGTTCGGTCCCAGGTTTTTCGTTGTCGGATGCGGACTTTCTGTTCTGGGTGCATTGGTCCTATGGGGGAATCAACACAGTATCGTCATGGGATTCGCTGGAATCTTCCTCGTCGTTATCGGTTACCTACAGCTTATTCCATTGATGACCGACGGATTGAAGAGATTGCTGCACCCCGTCGTCAAGCGAAATTTCGGTGTACAGGGACTGATGGCGATCAGAGCGTTTTCATCGCGACCTGGACAGACATCTATAACGATCGCAGTTTTGTGTCTCGCCCTATCTGCAACGATCGGAGTTGACATCATGGTCAGCAGTTTTCGTCTGACAGTCGATCAATGGCTGACGAGCCGCCTCAGGGGTGACATCTATATCACCACGCCATCGCAATCCGATACCGGTCTGGCACCCGAGGACATCGCGCTTCTTCATAATCTTGACGGCATAGCTTCGTTTGGTGTTGCGAAGTGGGCAGAGATACCGGCTGATTCGGGAAAGACAACTGTATTCGCAGTTGACTACGGGGAGAATGCTTTCAACGGATTTCAATTCAAGGAAAAGGCCGATGTTGACCTTTGGCGCGAATTCAGAGCAGGTGCCGCTATTGTCAGTGAGCCATACGCTTATCGTAACGGTGTTCAAATCGGAGATACCGTAGATCTTCTCGTCGGAAAAAGCCCTGTCAAGTTCCCGATTGTCGGGGTGTTTTACGACTACAGTTCGGATCAGGGGATTGTTGCAATCCATCGCGATACCTATGTCAATCATTTCAATGATCGCACCATTTCGTCGGCTGCCATATATGCAGCATCTGAAACAGACTTGGCAACACTCGCAGATTCCATTGAACAACATGTACAGACACCGCGCGCACGAGTCTGGCGAAATCAGGAACTTCACGACGCGTCAATGCAAATCTTCGATCAGACTTTCGCAATTACCTACGTCTTGAGAACCCTTGCAATCATTGTTGCTTTTGTTGCGGTCCTGTCTGCGTTAGCGACTTTACAGATAGAGAGAGAAAGGGAACTTGTTGTACTGAGAACAATTGGATTCACCACGCGTCGAAATTGGTCTATCGCGAGTTTCGAAACAGGTGTCATGGGATTTCTTGCAGGAATATTTTCGCTTCCAGCAGGCATTTTGATGGCCTGGCTCCTGATTTGGGTTATTGAGCAACGCTCATTCGGTTGGACCATGAAAATGCAACTGGATCCACTTATTCTGATCGAGGCCGTGGTGTTGTCGGTAATCGCAGCATTGATTGCCGGAGCAATAGCGGCATGGCGACAGGTTCGGAAGGTTCCGGCTATGGCGCTTCAGGGGATAGATTGAAGTAATGGTATCGATTCGCCCTTTCGTTTTTGTTGCGGTGTGTATGCTATCCGTCGCTATGGCGATGTGGCTCATTTTCAATCCAGACGTACCAGAATCGCAATCGAACGACCTGTCGATATCCGACGATATTCTGCGGCTGGACAATCACAATTTTGCCTTGGTGAAGCAACCGCGTGAATTCTATTTCCCCGATGATCATGGCCCGCATTTGGAGTTCCGGTCTGAGTGGTGGTATTTCACCGGAAATGTTGTTTCATCGAATGGCGGGCATTTTGGTTACCAGTTCACGATTTTTCGCCAAGCCAATGGAGAGTCAGCAATCCGAACTCGGTCAGACTGGGAATCAAACCAGTTATATATGGCGCATATGGCAGTAACAGATACCGGAAATAGCAGTTTCTACTCTGATGAAATATTCGCCAGAGGTGCGGCAGGGTTAGCCCGGGTAGTGGCATCACCGTTTTCGGCACATGTTGATCGCTGGTCAGCAACCGGCAAATTAATTTCTGACTGTACGGGGTGTTTGGAATTGAACTTAAGAGCATCGGGAGATGGTTTTGCGATTGATCTGGATCTGAAGAGTATCAAACCTCTTGTCTATCAGGGAGACCGAGGATTCAGCCAGAAGGGAAATGCGCCTGGAAATGCATCGCACTATTATTCGCTGACGCGTATGGAGACAAAAGGGGAAATCTCCATCGGCGGGATGACTGAAGCGGTGAACGGTCTGAGCTGGATGGATCATGAATGGTCTACTTCGGCACTGGACAACCAACTGGTTGGCTGGGACTGGGTTTCGTTGCAGTTCGACGATGGGAGAGAACTCATGTACTATCAGTTGCGAACGGAGGACGGAAATGCATTTGAGACCAGTGAGGGAACGCTGATTGACGAGATTGGCAGTACGGAACGGTTGATGAAGGAAGATGTCGAATTCAATTCGATGAGGACCTGGACAAGCCCGGATACGAATGTCAGTTATCCAGTCGCATGGACTTTACAGATTCAGGACAAGAACCTTTCATTGGAGATCGAACCTGTGATGGATGCCCAGGAGCATGACAACATTTTTCGCTACTGGGAAGGTGCGGTCAATGTTGTGGGGACGGAAGGAACCAAACGCATTGTCGGTTCCGGATATCTTGAACTGGTCGGTTATGAGTAGTGAGAATCAAGGATACTGAGAGTAAGAAAATTCAAAGCCTTCGAGAACTGTCTGTTCAATATTGTCTACTTCATTTCGAGAAAGTGAAGCATAAGGGCGAAATGTTTCTTCAAAGCAAAAATACAATTCTTTTGAAGCGTCGCCGATAACTTCCGACATCATCCATACTTGATCTTCAGCGATAATCTTGCCTCCGCGTGAAACAACGCAAATTGGCAAATGATGGTTAACTCGAATGAACAGGCAAAGAGCCAGTGGAAATGTAGAGTTGAATCGATTCTTTTCCCACAAATTCTCCCCAAATCTGTTGGAATTTCCAGGGGTTATTCCATAGAGAGAAGGCTCGCTATGCTGAGGCGGCATATAGTAGTGCTTGTGTCGTGAACGCAGCAAGATTAACCGGAACCGCGTTTCCGATCTGTAATTCAGCATCGGCGTTTCTGTTACCGGCATTCCAATCCCAACAGGAGGGAAATGTCTGTATTCTGCTTCGTTCCCCCGTAGTAAGAGGCCGAACCGATGATGGAGGTGCACTGTCAAGGTGATTGCCCTTGTAGTTCGGCGGAACTGGACGATTTACGCCCCGAATTGTTGGAGATGGCTCGTAGACTGTAAACACTGATCGACGTGAGTAATTTCGCGGATGCCGATAGTGGTGTTCAATGTCAATTTCAGTTCTGAGGTATTCCTTTACGGTTAGTTGATTGCTTGCTTGTGTTCGTCAATCCATCTGGCAAACCTTTCACCCTTCTTCTCCAAATTGCCACGCCATCCAAAAGCGAAATACCTTTTACGAAACTGAAGAACACCGCAGACACTCGAATCAAGCACCAATTCCTTAAAATTAAATCCATTTGGAGCAAGGATTTGACGTAACTTTTGATACGAACTGCTCAAACTGACCTGTGGGACATTTTCCATGAGAAAAAATTGAGGATTGCAACTCGACACAATACGGGCAAAAGCTACGGTGAGATCTGCTCTTTCGCCTTCCTTACGCTTTACCGCGGTAGAAAAGTCCTGACATGGTGGACCACCAACTATTATGTCGGCTTCGTACCGAGAAACTTCAAATTTGGCAGAATCAACTTCCCCAAGATTGAGTTCAAGAACGTGATTACCTATATTCCGACGATATGTTCTCACTGCCACCGACTAATTGTCATATGCAGATACGACATCAATACCGGAGTCAATTGCTCCGGCACTTAACCCGCCACAACCACAAAACAAATCAACGGCTTTCAACATAGCAATCTCAGCAATTCTTCAAATTAAAAATGGTGGATTTCCTGATAAAAATAATCCGGTCACTGCTTGACACCGAAGTCAAAACTGAATCAAAGGGATTCGCATTGTAGAGTTTTTAGTGTACTGCTGAACCCGGTAAAGTCGGTCTAGGTGCCGAATGACCAGATAATTTGGCAGCGGACGTACGGGTTCCGACATGATGTTGGTGTCAAGGAGGTATTTCACCGACTAAAGTTGCGCTTCTCGACCAGCAGTTTTATCGCGCAAACCGCCAAAAATTTCGTCAGGATCAAGCTCTAAATCGGCAAGTCCGACAGTATTCCTGAATTACCTATAGGCCTCGTCAAAGTTTCGCCGCGCTTCTGCTATCGAATGCTTCCTGTTCGTTGCCGCAACAGTCCTTTTTCGGCCTTTCGTACCATCCATATCCATCTCAATAATTCTTCGCGAGTCAACTCCTGATATTTTTTTCAATATAGCCGTTTGTGTACCGAAATTTTTTCAAATCTGGAGACAAAACCGAATACGAAAGTCGGTTAGCCAGTCGCATCGAAATTGAAAATTCCAGACAAGAATTTTTTATTCTAGGTCGGACCGGTGACCGACGCTAAGGAACATGACAACATTTTTCGCTACTGGGAAGGTACGGTCAACATTGTGGGTATGGAAGATGGCAAACACAATGTCGGTTCCGGATTTCTTGAACTGGTCGGTTATGGATAATCTAGATCAAGTGTATCAGGGATACAAAATTTAGAAGCCTCCGAGAACTGACTATTCAATATTTCAAGGCATTTTGCTACCGAATTAATCAGTACTAACAGCCCTCGAAAATCAAGAGCAGTAATTGTCCTTAAGTGTGGTACAGCGGTTGCTGCACAAATAGTGCAAATTGCAGTCCATTTGGGGTGCACGACGATTTGGTCGGGCATTGTACAAATGCCCAACACAGTGCGGACCTCGTTAACTCCGTAAATTGTGGTGTGCCGATTGTCGATAATCACCTCGGCACAGACCTTCATCCACCGATCGGTTCGTTCAATTCGATCTTGTAACCGTTGGGATCCTTGATGAAAGCGATTACTCGGGTACCACCTTTCATCGGACCGGGCTCACGCACAAACTCAACACCCTGCGACTTGAGGTAATCCGCAGTTGCATAGACATCCGAAACCTTGAGTGCCAAATGCCCCCAGGCGTCACCCATATCGTAAGGCTCTTCCTGATCCCAGTTATAGGTCATTTCGATAGTTGTACCCTCATCCTCGCCCAGATATCCGATGAAGGTGTTGGTGAACCGACCTTCCGGATAATCGTTTTGGCGCAGGATTTTCATACCAAGAATACGGGTGTAAAAATCCAGTGTTTTTTCTTGGTCGAACACGCGAATCATCGTGTGGTCAAGTCTAAAGTCAGGTTTTGGCTCACTCATGGATTACCTCCTTTGTCAGTATTTGTGAGTGCAGGTCGAATTGATTGGACTACAAGTTCCTGAAATTTGCGTACACTGTTTTCCCAGTGTGGCGAAAGCACCCCACCGGTATTGGCAACCGGAGATTGGCGTCCCTGCTGCATACGCTCACACATCTCGTGATCTTCCAGATGCACCTTGTACCAAAGATCCTCCAGTTGCTTAATTTGATCATCACTATACTGCGAGTCCCTGTGAATGTAAATCACCCGATTCTGCCAGGTGCCCGAGACATTGAGCGGTGTATTCAAATGCACTCCGAGTTGGTCCGGTTGGTACGTACCCAGAACAAAATTCGGGAACAGCGTCAAATAATGCGAGGTTACGCCCAAAGTACCCTCTCGCATCTTGGTCATATCTGCCTCACCTGAATCAAACGCACTTCCAAGGCAGTGTCTGTCGACCACCGTATAGTGACCAGTCAGCGGCTGGTCAGTCGTATCTTTGTGCACAAACTGGACATGGTACGGCTCGATGAAATTTTCCATCAATGTTTTCCAGTTAGAGTCGACAACACCTAAGTCTATCGTCGTTATCGGCTCGAACTCAGTGATATCAGTCTCTCCCAGCTGTCCTTTAATCGGGGCCAAAAATTCTTCAAATGGTAACGGACTTGAAGCCAAGCTGACAAAAATCCAATCGTGCCAGACCTCGCAGTGCACTGGCAACAGACCGTTTTCCTCATAACGAAAGTCATCGGGCAAATCGCGTGTACGTCCACCGAAGTAAGGTGCACTTTTTAGTGCTCCGCAAAGGTCATAGCTCCAGTGGTGATACGGGCATCGAATCTGCCTGCCGGTATTGCCATCAGAGTCGATCAGCTTCGTACCGCGATGTCGGCAGGCATTGTGATAAGCGGATATATTCCCGTCCTCTGCGCGTAGCAGGAACAGTGGAAGTCCGGCCACCTCGATCGGTCGAACATCGCCCACCTTCTTCATGGAATGGGCATAGCCTACGAAAACCCAACTCTCAGCAAAGATTCGGATCTGTTCGAGGCGGAAAAATTGCTCGTCTGTGTATGCCACACCCGGTAGGCCGTGAAGCGTTGTCCGCTTCCTTTCGAAGTATTCCAGCAACGTGGCGTCGAATTTCATTAAAAACCTCTCCGAATCGAAATCAAATCGTCGATGATTTCAATATTCGTAATGATAATCGTCGATAAATTTCAATATCCGCAACATTTTATGTAGTATATTCACTATTCAACAAAATATTTCAATAATTTTAATGAAATCATAATGATTAAATCCGAGTCATCGTTACCTATAAATCAGAAACTGAATGGTATTGCGGCGATTGACGACAACCTCAATCGCGAGATCGTCAAAATGCTGCAAAATGACGGTCGCCGCCCTTACAGAGAAATCGCAACGGCACTGGGTGTATCAGAGGGTACTGTGCGTAATCGGGTTCAGTCGATGAAAAATGCCGGGGCTCTTCGGATCGTTGCTCTGGTTGACCCGACCGAAGTCCGCTACCAGGCAGACGCAATCATCGGTGTGAAAGTCGCCTCCAACCACTCAGTTGATCAGGTTGCAGAACGACTCGGAGAATCGCCCGATGTTGTCTACATTCTTTGGGTAACCGGACGTTACGATCTATTGATCGAAATTGTCACCAACAATTTACGCAAATTTCACGATTTCCTGGAAACGGAGATTCATCTCCAACCCGACATCGCATCAAGTGAAGTCATGTCGGGACTTAAGAATTTCAAGAACCAGTTCCTGCTCAAGTATGACTGGAGTTGAAAATAAGCAAACCAACTAACGCCTATGCAAGGAGAATAGCCAATGAACCCTTATATTGAAAACTTTGCTGATGCTCTGCCTTCGGACGAGCGTATCGCCGAGGTACGTAAACAACTCGAGGCTGAGGGAGTCAAATATGTTCTGTCAAGCTGGATTGATCTATTCGGAATTCCAAAAACCAAGCCAGTACCGATGAGTGATTTTGAATTATTGTGCAAAGGCAAGGGTCCACAGTTTGCGGTGCATTCCATCTCGTACGTACCGGAACTGACACCGGCTGATTCTGACCAGATCATGGTACCCGATCTTGATGCGGTATACGTGTGTCCTTGGGACAAGAGCATGGCCATCATATTCGCTGATTTGTTCTGGGAAGACAAACCATACGACCATTGCCCGCGTCAGGCTCTGAAACGTGCAGTTCGGGATGCCGCACAGGCAGGCTATTTTGGTATGGCAGGTATTGAACCGGAGTTCATCGCGATGCGTTACGACGACGATGGCAATCCGGTCAAGGCAGTCGACAACGACCCTCTGAATGGTCTGCGACCGCGACGACAGGCTTTTGGCTACGATGTCGAATACTCACTCGACTCCATGTTTTTCTTCAAGGACATGATCGACATTCTCGAAGACCTCGGCTGGAATCTGCATGACGTAGTGGCTGAAGGCGCTTATTCGCAGTTCGAACTTGATTTTCACTACACCAATCCCCTGGAAATGGCAGACCGGCTGGTGTTTCTGCGGATACTGCTCAAGGAAGTCGCAAAGAAACACGGTATGTTCATCACTTTTATGCCTAAACCAACCACTGGTGATTGGCGTTCAGGAGCACATATCAATTTCTCAATGCGGTCGCTGGACACTCCGGAAGAAAACCTTTTCGGCTCGGACCAATCTGGTTGGACTGACGAAGCGCGTCACGCGGTTGGTGGTTTGATGGCGCATGCGGAAGCACTTACCGCGATTACCTGCCCGACAGTGAATTCCTACAACGGGCTGGTACCGCGAGTCGGTGGGTTTGAAGGCGGTACAGTCACCTGGGCACCGACCAACATCACCTATGGTCACAACAACCGCTCAGCCCAGTTCCGCCTGCCCCAAAGCCGCTACTGTATCGAAAACCGTGCTGCCGACATGTGCATGAATATCTATCTCGGTCTTGCGATGACACTGAAAGCAGCAGTGAAAGGTGTCGTCAACAAGATAGATCCTGGACCAGCAACCGATCGCGACCTGTACCAGATGACTGAAGCCGAATTTGAGGAAGCCGGAATCCGCCGTCTCCCCCGAAATCTCAGCGCTGCCACTGAGGCGCTTGGCAGAGATGAACTCGCGTTGGAAGTCATGGGCGAAGGAATGCGGAATTCCTATATCGCTTACAAGGTCGATGAGTGGGAGCGATACCATCAGACAGTTACAGACTGGGAAGTTCAGGAGTACCTGCGACTGTACTGACCGGAAATCCGAAATTTAGTCTTTTCACCCGGGTTGGTCCGACATGAATGAACAGAGCTTGAGCAGAACGCAGACAGCGACGCCAAAGGCCATCAGCCGCGAGTCTCGACTCTTCGAATTCAATCGATCCATTTCCCTTGCCAGCACATTACGCTTGGGTTTTTCCGCGTGGTTCATCTTTTTCGGAATTTGGGAACTGGCAGTCTTGTTGAAATTGACCAACGCCGTGCTGCTGCCGGGTCCGTTCACGGTTCTTGCGAGTTTTATTGAGTTGTTTACTGTCAAGAACTACATTCACGATGTAGGTATGAGCCTTTTCCGCATCGTGGTCAGTTTTGCACTGGCTTGCCTGCTTGCGGTCCCGCTGGGCATCATGATGGGTACGTTTCGCAGGGTCGAGGCGTTCTTCAACCCGTTGGTTTCAGCGTTCCGCTACCTTCCGGCACCTTCATTCATCCCTTTGTTGCTGATGTGGATCGGTGCCGGTGAAGGACAGAAGTTGGCGTTGTTGTTTCTTGGCGTGGTGTGGTTTCTGATTACACTTATCATGGACTACGCCAAATCCGTTCCCGCTGATTTTGTAAATTCTGCTCTGACCCTGGGAGGCAATCGCAGGCAGGTGCTGTTGACTGTGGTCGTACCGGCAATGTTGCCCGACATTCTGACTGCTATGCGCCAAATGCTCGCGGTAAGCTGGACATACCTGGTAATAGCCGAAATTATCGCTGCGGATACCGGTATCGGTGCAATGATGATGCGCGCCAAGCGTTTTGTGCACATCGACGAGGTCATGGCCGGCATTATCACGATCGGCTTGCTCGGATTGTTATTCGACATATTACTGCGTCGTCTGCGACGCATGTTGTTCCCCTATCTCGATAATGATTAGCGCGATGTCAGAATCAACACCTGCAACTTCGTCTTGTTTGACACCGATGCAACACAAATTTACCTACTAAATCTTATGACACACTTTGAAATTGGAGGTGCTTAAATTGAAGATCAAGAAATTAGTCATTACCTTTGTGCTGGCGTGCGCCAGCTTGCTAACTTTTGTCCTGCCTGCCAATGCAGCCGAAGAGGTCAAGATTTCCGGCTTTACCTGGCCAGGTTACGGCTTTTGGTTCATTGCCAGGGACAAAAACCTTGCTCCGAATCTCGATATCCAATACCAGACTATCGAAGACCCTTACGAAAGTTATAACCTCGTTACTGCTGACAAGATGGACGTGGTTTCAAGTACTGTCGAATTTTCTCCGATCGCGGCGGAACGCAACATGCCACTGAAGTTGGTTGCATTTGCCAACCTGTCCTATGGAACTGACAAGATTGTCGTCGCGCCCGGAATCGACGGTCCGGCAGGCCTAAAAGGTAAGAAGGTTGCCGTGGTCGAAGGTGGCTTGGCGCAAATATACGTTGCCATGTGGTTGGAACGAAACGGGTTTCCGTTTGATTCGGTCCAATATTCCAATATTATCGCCGATGACGCATTTGCTGCCATGATTGGAGGTGATGTTGCTGCATCCGAGTTCTGGGAACCTTACGGTAGTAATGTGCTCAAGTCACTTGAAGGTTCCAAGGTGTTGTCTCAATCGCGAGAAGATTATTGGACTTCCCAAGCGGTCATTGCAGACGGGCTCTATATGAACGCCAAATTTATCGAAGAACGCCACGATGTCGCATTGGACACTATGCGCGCACTCTACGATGCAATTGCCTGGTGGAAACAAAATCCAACAGAAGGCAATGAAATCATCGCCAAAGGAATGAAGATGAGTATCGCGGACGTTGAACTGGTAATCGGTAAGGATGGAACCGGACTTGACGGGGGGCTCTATATTTACGACTTTCTCGAAGCTGCACGTTTTTGTGGTTCAGCTCCCGGTGACCCGCCGTTCAATCAAACCAACGGTCAGATGAGCGCTCACTATGAGCTAATGTCTGACTGGTGGCTTAAGTTTGGCTTTCTTGAGAGCCGAAATCCTGTCGAGAAAGGTGTAAACTGCAACCTGCTCAAGGAACTCTACGATTCCGGTTACAGAGGCTAGGAAACCTTGCTGCGCGGGGTAAATGATAACTCCGCGCAGCATTCTTATCATTGACTGCCATGAGTACCGGATTCGTCAAACAGCCGCGCAATAGCAATCTGGTTTTGGAGCACGTCTCCAAGGAGTACCCGCTCAAGGGTGAAGAGACTGTTCTGGCGGTCAGCGACGTTTCTATGGAGGTTTTCGACAACGAGGTTTGTGTCTTGCTGGGTCCGTCCGGCTGTGGCAAGACGACGGTCCTGCATATGATGGCCGGGCTTGTCGACCCGACTGCGGGACTCCTCAGTTTCAACGGCAAGGAGATTGTCGGCCCCAGTCGAGAACGCGGCATGGTCTTTCAGAGCTACACTTCGTTTCCATGGTTGACTGTCGAAGAAAATGTGGAATATGGATTGCGTCTGAACAAGGTTAACGCTGAAGAACGCCGAGAACGGGTTGATTTTTTTGTCAACAAAGTCAAACTGGCGCGGTTTCGTAAGGCTTATCCGAAACAACTGTCCGGTGGCATGAAGCAACGCGTCGCGATCGCGAGAATGCTGGCCAACTCGCCTGAAATCTCACTGATGGATGAACCTTTCGGCGCACTGGATGCGGAGACGCGCTGGCATATGCAGGAATTGATACTGGATATCATTGATGAATCACAAATGACAGTCGTACTGGTAACCCACGATATTTCAGAGGCATTGTTTCTCGCTGACCGTATCGTATTCCTGTCAAGACACCCCGGGCGGATCCGTGAGATACTGACAATGGAGTTCAAGCAGGGACGCCGGATTCCCAGCAAGGAAGAACTGATCGAAACACCGGGTTATCACGAAATCGAACGCAAAATACTGCAAATGATGCGGGAAGAAGCCAGCGATGTGGAACAATAGGAACAGTATTTTTCGACCAGATCAAAATGATTTGAGGGACTCATGAAAACCGTGGATTACGAAAGATTTTCTCTTGGCGATTTCGAACTTCAGTTTGGTTCAGTTTTACCGGATGCGATACTCGCTTACAAAACTTACGGAAAACTAAACGATAGCAAAGACAACGTAATATTGCTGCCCACGTTTTACACTGGCACTCATGCGCGTAACGAGGGTTTCTTTGGACCTGATCGGGCAATTGATCCGGCAAGTCATTTCGTGGTTTCCGTGAACATGTTTGGCAATGGAATTTCCTCGTCTCCGAGTAACACTCCATCACCTTTCAACGCGGCGAATTTTCCGCAAGTGACGTTGTACGACAATGTGCGTGCACAACACCGACTGCTCACCGAAGAGTTGGGTGTAAGCAGGGTCGCCCTGGTTTCAGGCTGGTCGATGGCCGGATGCCAGGCTTTTCAGTGGGGTGCGCAGTATCCCGAATTTGTCGATGCAATACTACCGTTCTGCGGATCAGCGAAAACTTCGGAACACAACATCGTGTTCCTGGAAGGGGTTAAGTCGGCGCTCACTGCGGACGCGGTCTATGATGAAGGCAACTACACCACGCCGCCTGTCAAAGGGCTCAAGGCGTTCGGCCGGGTTTATGCAGGCTGGGCATTCTCACAGACCTTTTACCGAAACCAAATGTATCGACTCAAGGGTTTTTCGACCGCCGAGGAATTGCTTCAAGACTGGGAGCGTGACCACCTGGACTGGGATGCCAACGATCTGCTTTGCAAGCTCAAGACCTGGCAGCTTGGTGATATCAGCTCACAACCCGCCTACGGTGGTGATTTCGTTGCGGCACTGAACGGGATCAAAGCGAAGACAATCGTCATTGCATGCGACAATGATCTTTATTTTCGTCCAGAAGACAATCAAATTGAAATAAAACATATTTCGAACGGACAACTCCGAACATACGAATCTCCGTGGGGGCACTGTGTGGCTTCACCGGGCAACGATCCTGAATTTCACAAATACCTGGATCTGGCGATTCGTGAATTGCTGGGCTAAGCCAGTGCGAGAAGGATATCAGTCTTCGTTCTGATTCTGCAACGACATGGTCAGTACAACCGAAGTCATTTACTGTGTTGTGGGATGCCAGGAGCGGTCCTGCCTCCTACTCGATTGATGTTTGGCAAATTGACATCAGAAACGAATATCATTTTTCTATCAACATATTGCTAAGAGAAGAGCGCCATGTTCAGCAAAGTCGCTCAACCCCAAGTCATGGCTGGCAGTTTCAGGGGGTACGCGCAGTCACAACCGGCTGCGATTGATGAAGAAATTGCGAGAATTGGGCCAGGCACACCTGCCGGCGAATACTACCGTCGATTCTGGCATCCTGTCTATATCACGGAAGAGCTGGGCGAGTTGCCTGAAGCGATCAGGATTCTTGGAGAGGACCTGGTTCTGTTTCGCTACGGAGAGCAACGAGATCAAATCGGACTAGTCCACAAACATTGCCTCCACCGTCGCGCTTCGCTGGAATACGGTAAGTGTGAGGACAATGGAATCCGGTGCTGCTACCACGGCTGGCTCTTCGCGCCGGATGGTGAAATCCTGGAGATGCCAGCTGAAAATTCCAAGACTGCGGACATGCTTCGCAAAAATACCCGGCTTGGCGCCTATCCAGTCATCGAATACCGCGGATTGATATTCGCCTATATGGGTCCACCTGAAAAGCAACCCGATTTTCCGGTATATGACGCATGCATCTACGAGGGCATGACCAGTGCAGTATACAAGGCTCCGTACAGGTGCAATTGGATTCAGATACTGGACGCAATCTTGGACCCGACTCACACGACTTTCCTGCACAGTCGAAACAGCCATCCCCAGTTCTCAGAAGGCATGAAGGCTGATGGCGTGCTGAAATTCTACGAGCGTCACGAAAACCACTTCCTTGGCTCCGCGACCCGTCGCGTTGGTGATAATGTGTGGGTACGGGTCAATGAACTGATTCTCCCCAACTTCACTCAGGCTGGTTCAGCTTTCGCTGTGGATGGCACACAGCAGTGCTATTTCGGCCGCTCCTGTTTCACTCGGTGGGTTGTACCGGTGGATGACGAGAATTCAGTTGTCTATGCGTGGGCCAATTTCGGCCATCGCTGGGATCCGCATCAATATAACACCAAGGAAGGCCACGAGATGATTGAGCAAGGCGAGGTAATTGATCGCAGTCTTCAGGAAAGAAAGCGCTTTCCGGCGGATTCAGAGGCGGTTGAGGGCATGGGCGGCATATCGACTCACAAGGGTGAGAACCTTATGCCGACGGACCGTGGTATCACTCTTTACCGCAGGCGAGTGCGGAAAAATGTTCGCGATCTGGCTAACCAGATAGAACCGCCCCAACCAACCAGATCGGCCGGAAGTTTCGTCAAAACCTATGGACAAGACACCGTCTTGACCCTGCCGCCCGAGAGTGATGAGGATGATCAGGCGTATCTGGGCCGCATCGGTGCGGCAGTGATGGAATTACAGTTCGCCGTGGAGGACTGGAATGAAGAGAACCGCGACGATGAAATAGTTGGGCGTCTGAAGGAACTTGAAACCCATGGCGTTGACTGAACGGAGTCGATCCAGTTGAAGGTGCATGTCAAGAACAACCGTTGGCGACCGGGTTCCTTTCCCAACACTCCCGAGGGTGAGGCAGTCTTCACCATATCGCGTGAGCGAATCGATGCCGCGATTGCGGATTTTCCGGATCTTGTCGGTAAGGTTGAATTCTTTATCGACTGGGAAACCGACAACTTTACATCCTCCATGGTCGACACGGATATCTTGCTGACATGGGATTTACCGACTGCGACTTTGACCAGTGTTGCCCCCCGCCTACGCTGGATTCACTGTATTGGCGCCGGTGTCGAGCATCTGCTGCCATTGACCTGGCTACCGGAACAGGTGACTTTGACCAATAACAAGGGTGTGCATGCGGCCAAAGCTGGCGAATTCGGCCTGATGGCCGTTTTGATGCTGCATTCACACATTCCAGAGGTGGTTTTCAATCAGCGGAACGCGGTTTACGATTCGCTCTACTCATCACCAATCGCCGGCAAGACACTGGTGGTTTTGGGAACAGGCACTCTTGGCGGTTCAGCGGCTCGCAAGGTCGGCCAACTGGGGGTACAGGTGATCGGTGTAAACCGTTCCGGCAACCCGGTGGAAGGATGTGACCGAGTGGTGACGACCGCCCAGCTTGACGATGTGCTGCCCGATGCCGACTACATGCTGATCGCGACACCTGATACACCTCAGACCCGCGGCCTCATGTCGCGTGAGCGACTCAACCTGATGAAGACCACCGCCGGAATAATCAATATCGGACGTGAGACAGTTATGGATTATGATGCGCTTTGTGACAAACTCGATGAAGGCACACTCGGCGCGGCTATACTCGATGTGTTTGATCCCGAGCCAATCGAACCCGATTCGCGACTCTGGAACACCAGGAACCTGATTATCACACCGCACATTTCCGCTGATGACGGGGATTCCTATGTACCGATGACGCTAGGACTGTTTTTCCGCAACCTTCGACTTTTCCTGTCGGGTAAGCCATTGCAGAATCCGGTACGTCCTGAACAGGGCTACTGATGTGTTTATGACACACCGTTTTGGTTGAAATGCCTACATTTCGACTGGGAGATGATTTGCCCATAGCCTCAGCCCCCGTGCGACACCTCTAAAGCGCGATTCAGGTACTGTTACATGATTATTACTACTCAGGCTTGCTTGCGGGTTCAAACACCAACCGTGGTACAACAACTTCCCACGAGTCGCATTTCATCGAGCTGCGATATTCCAGCTGTGATAGTTCCGTGCTCCACTTAACAATGGCATAAACCTCCGCCGATATGCAACGCATCCCATTTGGCGGCTTGAATATCTGCGCGAGACGTCCCACGGCCTCTCCTTTGCGGTTATGCAAATTCCAAATACCGCTATTCTTGTCGATCCGCACCTCTAACGGATCACCCGGCGACAACTCAGAGATTGTCCTGTGAATACGATGTTGAGACTCGCGACGACCGGCGAAGCCCAGATTCACTTCATTTAGACTTGGCTGGACATATTGCCTGTGCAAGGCAGGTATCGCATCAGGCAGGTCTGTCATGGTTCTCCGAAATACAGAAGAATTGCCACGTAACTCGCGTAGAAACGGGTTGCCGTCATTGAATTCAGCGAGGGCAAGGGTCTTCTTTGCGCGCGTCATGGCAACGTAGTACAAACGGCGCGAAGCATCCGCATCCTCGTCTTTCCTGACACGGTTCTAGCTTCCGTCCAACACAACTACATGATCGAATTCAAGACCTTTTGCCCGATGTGCGGTCAGCAAAGGTAAACCGTGTTGACGACGGCGGATCTCCTGACCCCATTCAGCAAGCCATTCAACAAATTGTGTTACTGGTATTTCAGCACCACACGTTTCCAGATCAAATTCGTCTATGCTTTGCTGGATCAACTGATACCATCGATTTGATGGTTGTTTCCGCATCCAATCTCGCATCAATTCAGCGGTAAGGATTTTTGACTTTTGTCCGTGCGCCCATTCGATAAATTGCTGGGTTTCCCGAAGACGAAAAAACCTGGGGATTTGTTCGTCGCCCATTTGCACGGGAATTTTGTGGGCTTCGCATACCGCGCGAACCGGATGCAAGTATGACCATTCCCTGGATATAACTGCGCATCTCGACCAGTTGGCAGAATTTAGCTTCTTAAGTCGTTGCAGTTCCGAAACTACCGTCTGTGCCTGTCGGGTCGGACTGTTTCTGACGGGAAGAATTTGCACTCGGCCTCTTGATACCGGATCAAGCTGCTGAAACTCACCACCATGAGCATCCCTTCTGCGTGCTCGGTCAATCTGAATCGGGTAGTCCACTTTCATTCGATCTTTCGATGAGGCGATAACAGCATTGGACGCTTCAATAATATTGAACGTGGAACGGTAATTTGCAATCAAATACGCTGCTTTGGATTTGTAGTCAGACTCGAATCGTCGAATGAATTCCACCGATGCGCCTTTGAAGGCGTAGATGTTTTGATCATCATCGCCAACGGCGAACAATGTGAGCTTGCGGGAGTCTTCCCCAAGTGTCCGTCCGGCCAATGCAGATATCAATTCATATTCGTCCGACCCTATATCCTGATACTCATCGACCAGAATCCAGCGAAATCCCGCCAGCAAGCGCTCCCGTTGTTCATCTGCTTCTGCCTTGGTCGGCATATCCTTGCCGCGGAGTAGTTTGACCGCGTCACGGAGCACCTCTTGGAACCTGTTGTCGTCCGAATTCCCTTCCATGCTGTCAAAAGTAACACCTACAAGACGCATGGCAAGCGCGTGGCAGGTGAGTATGGTCACACCGATCGAATCTTCACCTATCAGGTCCCGAAGCCTGCGACGAATTTCGACAGCTGCATGCCGGTTGTACACCAGGGCCAAAATACCACGGGGATTTTCTCTTCTCGCCCGGACCAGATACGCGATACGATGGACAAGAACGCGCGTCTTGCCGGATCCGGGACCTGCAAGCACAAGTACGTTAGTCTGCTCTCGAGCGTCAGCTACGATTCTCTGCTGGACAGGATTCTTCAGAATCTCGACTATGGATCGCCAAGATTCCGGTGTTGTTTCTCGGCCAATCTCTACTTCTCGACCCGAAAACCAACGGGCGAAAAATTCGTCCGACTTCATTTCGAAGTATTCCAGGGCTAACCGGTTTGCATTGGCTATCTTTTCCAGACCTTGTTTTGCAAATTCCACCATGACGTGAATTTGAAAAACTTTACCTTTGTAGTAGTCGGCAAGCGGTTTGAAGTCTGCGTTGGAAAATCCACGTCTTCGTTGCTGTTGTTCCAACCGGACCAGCATGGCAGGACGGAAAATAACCAGCCCTTTATTGAGAATGATCACCTCTTGTTCGTGAAGCCACAAAAGTGCGCGATCCAGAAGTTTCTCAGGTCGCTTCACATTTGGCATCAAATCAATATCCGATCTGATCACTTCCAGTAACTCACCGATTGTGGTCTCTGCAAGTAACCCAATGCCCCGACTTCCTGAAGGCAACTTTTTCAGTAAATGCGCTAGCAGACATCCAGCCGCATCCCTTCTCTTTCTTGCAATTTGGTCCAGCATTTCCCATTCGCGACGCAATGTCACATGCACAGTTTCCGCATCGCGGTTACGTAGTGTTATGCTACCCGATGCACCATCGTCTTCACCCCGTCCGTCGTAAGCGATGCTTCGGATGATTCGCAGTATTCTGGCCGGTAGCGGATCGACCAATCCTCTGTTTCTAAGTTCTTGGGACGCTGCCCGCAAATGAAATATCGATGATTCACCGACCCCCATATCGGGTGCTGTCTCGCGCATGTGGGCTATCAGTTCACTTTCCAACTGACTCGCCTCCTGCAAACGATTTTTTGAGGAATGCTCTACTCCGTCATGGACATAAGCGGTCAGCACCGTATCGTTACTGGCAATCCCGAACTGCTCAAGTGTATACAGGGCATTGCGAACACCTTCAGCACTCAGACCTGTCACCGCTACCAGTTCATCGGTAGTAATCCCCTCGTCGGCATCGGCATTGATCAGTTCCGTCGCAATCAGCAGCAGCTGATTGCGATAGGCTTCGTTGATTTTGGAGCGATCAAGCCGCTTCTTTGCCTCTTCAATCTGGTTTACCCGAAGAGATGAGGGAAATACATTGACTACATTTTCTTCCCTGGTCAGCAAATCAGACTTTTCGAGCCAGGTGATGGCGGTTCGCACTCGATTGTCATCTGTCGCAGAATCGCGTTCGAATGCCTGATCCTCGTCTTCAACGAGTATTTCGCCTGAGGTCGCTATCACTTCGCCCCTTGAACGTTTTTTCCGGTCTAGATTACGCAACGCTCTCAGTACCGCTGCTATCTCGATACGACTGAGCCGCGATCTTGCCGACATTCCGAACTGACGCTCAACATCTTTTGAGTCATAGAGAAGTATGCATTTTGCAATTTCCCCGTCGCGTCCAGCGCGTCCAGCTTCCTGGAAGTAGTTTTCCAAGGAATCCGGAATATCAGCATGGATTACCAATCTCACATCCGGCTTGTCGATTCCCATACCGAATGCGTTAGTCGCCACTATCGCACGCGACTCACCTTTGATGAATCTTCGCTGTACATCTTTTTTGATTTCCGGCTGCAAACCGGCGTGAAAGTGATCTGCAATTATGTCTTTGTGTCGAAGATACTCAGCGATTTCCTCGGTGAGTCGACGGGTCGCGCAGTAAACAATCGCCCCTCCCGATTGACCCGGCGGTAGATTGAATTCCAGCAACTCATGGATCAGGTTGAATTTCTCCGTTTCCGAAGTCGGAACTATTTCGTAAACAAGATTCGTACGTTCGCTTCCGCCATTGAAAACTTTCAATTTGATATTGAGCTCATCTTCAAAATACCAGACAATTTCGTCGATCACATTCAGATTGGCTGTAGCGGTAAGACACAAAATTGGTGGCACAGGTTCTTTACCCGTCCTCTCACGGATGTACCGTCCGATGTAGAGATAGTCCGGGCGAAAGTCATGGCCCCATCGAGAAAGGCAGTGTGCTTCATCCAGGACCCAAGCGCCGATTTCCCGCTGATCGAGAACCCGTCGCACGGAACGGGAACGAAGCTGTTCCGGAGCGACCAGTAAAATGCCTGTATCTCCCAACCTCACCTTGTCGAGTGCATCACTTCTTTCAGGCATGGACAACAGTCCGTTGATTGCTACGCAACTGCTGATTCCGCGATTCTCCAGTCCTGTAACCTGATCGGCCATTAGCGCCACGAGCGGTGAGATGACCATCGCCAGCGCTCCGGTCTTGTTGTACCGGGAAAGTGCGGGAATCTGGTAGCACAGAGATTTTCCAGTACCGGTCGGCAGGATTCCGAGCACATGATTTCCTGCCATTGCCTCTTCGACAATGGCTTGTTGCATACGACGACCGTCAACGTGGCGCGGCGTGGCGCGAAAATCATCGAAACCGAACCAGCGTTTCAGTTCCTTCTTCGCGTCATGCCGTTCGCGACACCAGCTGCAAGCGGGGTTCGAGCAAGCTTTATCTCTTAGCCGTCGAACCAGCAGTCCTGCTTCGGGAAACTGATGACGTACCCAGGGAGGCATTACCGAATTGCCTCCGGCAACCGAAAGCCACGCCAGCGCATAAGCAAGCGACCACCCGTGTCCGCGAGAGTCGAATGTTATTTTCCCTCCTTCGGTCGCGCATGTCTCACCTTTGAGACAATCTCTGATAGCGATTCGGGCATGTTCATCGGAAGGGCGCGGAGATTGACGCAATTCCGCGAAGAATTCATCGAGTGCTTTATCAACGCTCTCAAATTTGGGGGTTGTCAGCCAGTGCCAAGCAACCAGCAGATCGGACGAAACTTTTTTTAATTCCTCATGCTGGGACCGAAAAACTTCCAGTGATAATCCAGCGTCAAGTTCCGGATTATTTCGCTGCACACGTCGAAGTCCAGCGTCCTTATGGTGCTTGATCAGACCATGGTAAGGATTACGAGGAAACGCCAGCGGATTCAAGCGGAGTGTGTCTATAACTGGCAGCTGTAACAGTCGTAAATCAGGCTTTGCACTTTCAAGATGAGGAAGATCAAATTCTATAATGTTGTGACCTAAAACGAATTCAGCACCATCCGCCAGTCTGTCGAGGGCAGCGTACTCTCTTTTCGTTACTCGACCGGAATGTAGGTATCGTCTGTCCGAATCTGCGCGAATCGCCCCTATGGCGTGTATACGACCGTCATTTTTGCCTACCTCAAGGTCAATCGAAATACATCTGGGACGATACCGATTATTTCGCGTCATGACCACACAACGTTGCCGTTTCCAGTATCAGAGCGGTCCGAAGACAACTACCTGGGTTCCCACTGTTGTTTTTTTGTTCACACGAGTATTTCTCCTTTAGTCGCCGAAATCAAAAGCATATGCATTCCTTATCTCACAAAAGTGAAACAGTCTATCGCATCCAGAGTTCAGAAATCGGTACAGCCAAGATTTTACCTTTTGCCAACGAGAAAATATCGCTTCCGCTGTAGAAAAGAATACCTGTTTGAAAGTTTTCACCGCATTGGTTGGCGAGTTTGGTCAATCCGGCAGCATCTCGCGAATTCACTGACGTCTTGGTTTTAATTTCAAATCCCCAGACTTTGTTTCCAAGCGTCATGACCAAATCGACCTCAACCTGATCGTTATCTCGATAGTGCCAAAAACGCAGTGCAGGATCGGTCCATCCTGCTTGGGCAATAATCTGTTGAACAACGAATGACTCACATAAATGACCCATGTACATTCGGTTCATTTCCGAGTTGTCCATAGGGAAATCGATCAGTGTCGCGGCGAGCCCGCAATCCACATAATGGATTTTTGGGGACTTGATCAAGCGCTTGGTCGTATTGGAATGCCAGGCAGGAAGTCTGCGCACCAGATACACCCGTTCAAGATAAGCCAGATACTGCTCCACTGTCTTTCGATGAACCGCGAATGAACTCGACAATTCACTGATATTCAACAGACTTCCGGTTCGCCAGGCAAGCAACTCCATCAGCCGAGACAGCAGTCCGGGATTCCTGATTGTGAATGTCTCAGGAACTTCCCTCTCCGCAATATCACGCAGATAGTTCCTTCTCCACTGTCTCCCACGAAGGATATCGCGCTGCAATGGCTCAGCATACCCACCTGAGATAATTGTTTCCTCAAGCATTTGTTCTGATATCACTGTTCGTCGGGATTTAAACTTCGGTTCAACTTTCCCACCCAGCAGATCAAGCAGGAAGCTTCCATTTGACTCGCATTTTTCGGATTCGGTCAGTGGCTGAAGATCGATAATTTCCATTCTACCTGCGAGAGTTTGTGTCAGGCGTGGTATGAGAAGCAAGTTTACCGAACCCGTCAAGATAAACCGTCCTGACTGACGGTTCTGGTCGACAGAGACTCTGATCGGGCCGATCAGTTCTGGGACTTTTTGAACTTCATCAATTGAGACATGGTCGGGCAATCGCTGAATATATTCGTCAGGGTCTTCCGAAGCCATCAAGAACTCACTGTAATTGTCCAGGTCTACATACGGACGTTCTGCAAACATGTGCCTAATCAGTGATGTTTTACCGCACTGTCTGGCACCGAGCACACATACGACTGGTGTATCCGGCATCGCATCGCGAATCCTGGATGTCATCAGACGGGGGAAAAACTCGGTTTTGTGTGGCAGAACAGACTCAGACACTATGAAAACTTTCATCACTAATCGAGAATTCAGGAGAATTGCAACCGAGTTATGATGTTGGGTTTTCTAAAATTACAATATACTTTCGTGTAATTTTATACTAATACTGTAAGTATCGTTTAATTTAAATATTATTGTTTGTTTTATAAAGATTATTTTATTCATATATTTTTATACTGAGTTATCGTTGAAATTAACATTAGACTAGTCTATATGTAAATTTGATTAACGTTAACTTGCAGATTTGCTTACTGCTAACCAAATTGAAATGGATTCGGTACTTCGGATTCTCTGTAGTTTAATAGTAAAACTTCCCTCCAAATCAATTAGGGCCCAGTTGTGCTGCGTTCTACTTTAGAACCAAAGTCATGTACTAATACAAAATCTATTGTAATTACCCCCACAACCGTAAAGTCAATGGTTAATTCTTTAGCATGTTTGTGGTTGCTCGTGTAAAGCAAAACTGACGCTTTAGGAAGCTAACCGGCAATGTTAACGCAGGTAGCTTTCACGAAGCTTGTTTGCTGCATCCAGGTTACGGATATCGCCGGTCTCTATCAGGTCAGCATAAGCAATGATCGGATGTACCAAGCCCACATGTTTTGTTTTCACCTCATTCTTCGCATTTTTCCAAAATGGCTCTACCAAGTCAATTAGCATGTCTTGTCTATTATGAGATTCGAATTTTATTAGTCGGGCAGCCTGAAGGAAATCTGCCATGTTAGTTTGGTCGATATAGATCAACCCTTGTTGAGGGTTAAGGTAGTTGGTGTATTTCGCAACTGCAATCTCTCCTCCCCACTCCGCGTCAAATTTCTCAGGATAGATGGTTTTCCACCAATCAGGATTGTCGGTTGTGAAAGTGCCGATTTCGTTTTTTCTCTTTAACCTTACGGGATAAGCTTCTGCCCATCGGTCGAGAAGAAGATCAAAATCAGCCAGTTCTCGCTGGTTTTTATTGAACCCCTCGAGCAGAAATCCATGGGCTATCAGATCACCGATCACCCGGCCGACTGTTCCCAATGCCACCGCTGCCTGATCGGCTATTTCCCGATATGGTGCATTGACAAGCTTCTCATCCCTAAGAAATGCGAAGACTACTTTCATTCCAGTGGGTTGAAAGGCTCTGCCGGTTTTTACGCGATCTTTTTGAGCAAATGCCTGTTGGGGCTTGTTACCTTTTATATAGATGTAAACCGGTTGTTGATTGATGTACGCATTGCCCGCGGTATCGAGAAACTGGATATCAGCCGCTTTCAATCGCTCACCCAACTTCGGGTTGATATAGTCAGCAACAAGCAGGCCCTGACCCGGTTCGGCAAGATTCCTGATCTGGTTTATGATGGCTCCAACATTTACTTGTGCTGCCCATTTTTTGATTTCTACTGCGAGTCTCGCGCCGTTATCGCGTAGTTCGACAACCGCGTCTATGATGTGCCGATCATCCTTTTGAACTTCACGAGTTATAACATTTATGCACAGACCTGCCTCGCGGTGGATTGCTCCGATGGCAGCATCCAGTATGTTGCGTTCTGTCGCCGGCTTGTTCATGGGTTACGCTATTTGCAAATAGAAGCAAAATATACTTATGTTCATTATTATACTATGTTCATTATTTATGAACATATAATATTATTGAACAAATAAACTCAATTAATAGTCAACCCCTGCCACCCTAGATAAGAACCTAAAATAAAATCTCGGAACTAGCAGTATCAAAATGTTTGAATTCTGGCTGGCTTTCGGCACCCCTAAAATTGCCGAGGGACATACTTTCAAACAACCGAGTCGTAATTCACTGATTTGCGCGTGACTGAAAGCACAAACCTGCTAACCCCTTATATTCACAGTAGTCGAGGAGAATGCTCCCTTTCGATTATTCAGAGTCGAAAACAATTACTGAACGAACGACTTCACCCTGCTTCATGTCTTCAAAAGCTTCGTTGATGTTCTCAAGTGCGATACGTTTTGAAATCATATCATCCAATTTCAACTGTCCACGGAGGTAAAAATCTACGTATCTCGGCATGTCAACGCGGAATCGGTTCGATCCCATATTCGATCCCTGCAGTCGCTTATCGTTGGTCAGCTCAGCACCTTCGATTTCGATCATCTGGCCCTCCGGAACCATTCCGACAATTGTCGCGACACCAGACTGACGCAACATTTCAAATGCCTGCTCGCTGGTTCTTTTCTTGCCCAACGCTTCAAAAGAGTACTCAACCCCACCCGATGACAACTCCTTCACAGTTTCAACCGGGTCACAGACAACGCTGTTTATGGTATCGGTCGCACCGAACCTCCGGGCGACCTCAAGTTTCGATTCCACGACATCAATAGCGATAATCCGCCCTGCACCTGCAATCGCAGCACCATTGATCGCACTGAGTCCGACTCCACCACATCCGATTACAGCAACAGTTGCGCCGATTTCGATGTCCGCGGTGTTGACTACTGCACCAACACCGGTGGTTACCGCACATCCAATTAGCGCGGCCCGATCGAGCGGCATATCTTTTCGAATCTTGACCAAGGCATGTTCGTGTATCAGCATCTGTTCAGCGAATGAAGACAGGTCATAGAACTGGTGGATTATTTCACCGTTTTGCGACAAACGAGGCGGCTCATCGTCTGCTCGTGCAGTTTTAGGGTTAACACAACTGAACGGCCGGCCGGTTACACAAAACTCACAGTAACCGCAGAATACCGAGAGACAGGTTATTACGTGATCACCCGATTTGACATAGTCCACCTCCGAGCCAACTTTTTCCACGATGCCTGCCGCCTCATGCCCAAGTACAGTCGGTACCGGGGTGGCGTAGTAGCCGTCAATGTAGTGTAAATCTGAATGACAAACTCCAACGGCCGCAGTACGAATCAACACTTCCCGCGACTTTGGATTGGAGATATCAACCTGTTCGATGGTCAGTGGCTGGTGCGGATTTCGAAATACTGCTGCTTTCATATTGGTCTCTCCTACTTGTAACTCTATGGTTAAGAGTGGATCGAAATTTGTACTTTGAATCCTTCAGCATTTTCATCACATAAATCTAAGTTTGTGAAAACTCACACACCAACGAGACACAGGAATCAAACTATGTTTTCTGTCACTCGATTTTGATAAAGTCGCAAGAGACTCAGATACCGGGAACAAAGATTTGGACTGTTCTCTAAACCGGTAAATTCAATCCATTGTCCCGATTCCCTGTTGCAGGATTTTTGCTGACAATAATTCATGTACCGATCGATACCATTGTGGCATCGATGTCGGAACTGGTCATTTCCCATTCATTGTCCAGATCAGCAATCACCTCCTTCATGAACACTTCCGAAAGTTCCAGCGCTTTTTGATCGTCTTCCAGATGATGGGCAAGCATTGCCAGAGCCAGTTGTTGTGGCGAATTACCAAGATAAGTCCACTCAAACCCAAGTGCAGTGAACTGGCAGATATCGTACCGCTCATCCAGAGGTTCTCCATCCACCGTAACCATGATCCCGTCAATTGTACGGTCGCCCCGGTAAACGTGATTTTTCTCACTGGCGATCATAGGACCCGATTCGACAACCTCAACTCATCGATTTAAAACGAACTAAACCTGCTTGCGATTCTCTACCATCGAGAGAAATTTCTCGTATTCGTCCTGTGGAGTTGCATAACTGTGGTCGTCATCCGGAAATGTCCCTTCCTTGACTTCCTTGACATACTGTCGGATACCTGTCACCGCAACCTCTGTCAATGCAGCAAATCGCTTGGTGAACTTTGGTTTGAAGTCTGTGAATACCCCCAAAAGGTCATAGCAAAGCAGAATCTGCCCATCTGTACCAGCACCAGCACCGATGCCGATTGTCGGAATTTCAAGTTGACTTGATATGACTTCAGCAATTTTTGCCGGAACCGCCTCAAATTCCAACATAAAACATCCTGCGTCCTGTATGGCGAAAGCATCTTCAAGTATCTTCATGGCACTTTCTGCTGTTCTTCCCTGAATGCGAAATCCACCGAACATGGCAACCGTATGGGGTGTCAAGCCGATGTGTGAAGCAGTCGGAATTCCCGCATCAACGAGTGCCTTGAGTATATATGCCTGACTCTTGCCACCCTGCGGCTTGACAGCATCACAACCCGCAACCTGCATGAACCTGGTGGCATTCAGCAATGCCCGGTCAAGCGTGTTGTAGCTCTGGTATGGCATGCAGCCCAGAACGAAAGTATTCGGCGCACCTTTTCGAACTGCCATGGAGTGCATGATCATCATATCCATGGTTGCCGGAATGGTATTGGGATGGCCGTGTGCGATCATCGCCAGACTGTCCCCTACCACCGCGACATCCACACCTGCCATCTCAGCCCACTGTGCCGAGGTGTAGTCGGGAACCGACATGTACACCATTTTCTCGCCGGTATGCTTGGAATCCCGAATCTCGCTGATGGTTCGTTTCGATTGATCGGCGGACACTTGGTTGCACCAGATTCAGATGTAGAAAGTTTTATTTCTTGTTTCCTGTTTCAGGAAACACCCACATCGCGACAACCATGAAAATGGACAACCCGCCGCCGACATATGCCAACTGCGGATCCCCAATTGCATTTTCGAAGAAGTAGTAGCCGATTCCTGCCGCCAGAGTCAGACCGGATACCATGAGTTTAATGTGGACCGGCACTATGAATCACGCTTCAGAGCCCAAAGGTGTGGATGCCGCCACATCCGGCCTTATCGGTTGTCCTTTCAGGTTCTTTTTCAGATGCTTGTCACTATAGCCATTGAACAAGTGTCCAAGTAATCCTCGGTCAAGATCGGAAGTTCCGAACATCCAATCCGCGATCGGGAATGTAAGGTTCATGTTTACTTCCATCATCAACCTGGCGTTATGATGCGCAGTGTGATGGCGTCTGATAGTATTGACCAAAGGCATATTCCGCACGAACCAGTTCTCATCGACATGGCAACAAAAATGCATGAATTCGTATGTGATATAGATACCAGTAGTCGTACACATGAACAACCACGCGATATTGGTAGTGGCAATCAAGTTCAGTATCAGAGCGCCCGGTATCGAGATGAGAATGAAGATGACTAGTGCATATGGCGGGAAGAACGTCACGCGCCAGTCTTTCTGATCTCGAAAACGCATCTCACTATCTGTGAAAAACTGGTGATGTTGCAAAGTATGGCGCTTGTAGATCGCTTTCAAGCCCGAAAACTTCTGTGGGCGATGCATGACCTTGAGATGCAGATACCATTCAAAAATATTGCATGCCACCAGAAACACCGGGATTGTTGCCCATTCCCACCATTGCACGTTCTCAAGATGCTGGACATACAGCCAGACCGCTGTCAGTCCAATGGCATAAATGATGAAAACGTGAACCGGACCATTGTACCAACCAGCAATCCGGCTTCTATACAAGCGCCGGTAGTTACCCTGTTTTTCGGTCATCATAATCGTATCCTCCAAACCGATTTCTGGTGCGAATTCGTGTCTGTTTAAATCTCGCCCAAATTTTATTGATACCGATTTTTTCTCTCCTATATGTTAATAGTCAGGAATTGGATAATCAAGTTCAAAGGAATCCAATCATTCCTCTTCATCGAAGTCGACTCAAGTCATGTACGTGATTGAAATGGCATTACTCTTACTTAAGTGACCATTGTTGTATCAATCCACTGTACTACAACATTTACTGGCGGATTTCAATTACAAGCTAAATCGCGAATTCGGAAACTTCAATATCTGCACTTGCTTGAATCCTGTCGATGGCGGGCCGTTCCGTATTCCAATCAGCACCTATAGGGAAATGCGAAATGTCTACGGATCAATGATTGCAAGACACTATGGTATGAAGTTCAATGGACAATCGAATTCAAAAGTTCTTTGAATGCTCCAATCCGTATGTATTCGAGTGAGAGGAAGATTGGTGAGAAAATCTTCTCACCAATCTTCCAATATGTGTGATTTGATTTGATAGACGACAGACTTATGCCGGGGTGAAATAGCGAAGCAGCGGGAGACCGTCCGGTCGAAATGCCGGTGTTACGGAATTTCGATAGATCACAGGTGTCGCTTCGTGCGTGATGAAACGATATGCTCCGCTTTCCTCCATCAAGTCCTGCAGTCTCTGATACATCTCACCTCGCTTCGCTGTATCAGTTTCCGCTTTGGCCATGGATTCAAGACTGTCAAACTCCTCGTTACTGAATCGTTCCCAGTTCCAAATTCCCTTCTGGCTCGTCACAAACCACGCAGTTGCGTAGGAAGGATCAGGTCCCATCGAATAACGGTTCAGAATCAACTGAATATTCTTGTACTGTTCGCCGGCACTCTGATCGCCTAATGACCAAAATGCACCGGATTCGTGAAGATTGACTTCAACCTCAATACCCGCTTGAGCACAAGTGGCCTGAATGACCTGGGCTGTGGTGACGTTGGCGGCTTTGTTGAGAATATCCAGAGTCACTTTCGCGCCCCCTTCCATACCGGCCATCGCGAGGAATTCCTTCGCTTTTTCGATATTTGCCTGAGGTGGCACCATGGCTTGTGGACGATGTCCCAATAGTCCCGGGGCAATGATTCCAGTCGCCGCTTCGGCGGCACCGAAATACGAAGCCTCAAGAATGGAAGGTACGTCAATGCAATGCTGAACGGCTTTTCGCAGATTCTCATTCGACATGGATTCATTTTCAACGTTCATTCCAACCCACACATAGTAGAGCGAAGGATACTCCGCTACTGTAGAGTTTTCCGGTGGAGATGCCTTCAGACTCGCAACTGAACTGAGCGCTATCCTGGTATAGTCGAGATCACCGGCTTCAAAGGCGATTTGAGCTGAGTTTTCATCGTCAATCGGAAGAATATGAATTTCGTCGAAAGGCGCACTGCCGCCATACCATTCCGGATTGCGAACCAGTATCGTCTTCTGCTTGGGTTGCCATTCGTGATGACTGTAAGGCCCGGAACCACACGGTGTTGTTGTATCAACTTTTCCGCCTGCTTCTTCCCAGGCGTTCTTACTGATAATGTTTCCGACAATATATGGCATCGCTATTGTCCAGGCAGGAGGATAGGGCTCATTGAATACGATCGTACCCTCATACTTGCCTTCTACGGTCACCTCCTTCAGGGTACCCCAGTCGGGTGTATTGGTAGAAGCGACTTCCGGATCAAGAATACGCTCATACGAATACTTGACATCCTCCGCGGTCATTTCGCCGTAACCGTTTGTAAACATGATTCCCGGCTTCAGCTTGAAAGCGATCCTTGTATCGTCCAGTTGACTGATCGATTCCGCGGCATCCAGTTGCCAGCCCCATTCGCGTCCGGGCTTGTATTGGATCAGTTTGCTGTAAATACTGCTATGAATTTCTTCATCGACAACACCAACTGAGTGAGCGGGGTCCAGACTCCTCATATCAGAGTAAGCACGAACCTTGAGAATCGTCTTATCCTGAGCGTAGACAATCTGACTCATACTGCCAGCAGCGGCAGCAACGCCCAAGGCTCCGGTAGTTTTTAGAAAATCCCTTCTGCTTTGCGAAGTCAGAAGATGATGTTTATTCATAATTTAGTCTCCGTATTCAAGTAGATTTATTTTATTTACGAAATTAGCCCTACGAATTAAACCACATTATCAGAATCAAATTGGTAAAAACCAACTTAAACCAAGTATTGGCATTACCGAATTTCATCCTCTGTTGAGCAAAATTTACGGGGAATCGTAGGACTCCACTGACGAAAAAATATCAGCTTTCCATTTTCCTTCACCTCAAGACAACCCCGTAATCTGAACAACTCTTCAGTTGTAGTCAACTCCGCTTTGCTGCTGTCCGCAACGGTAGTCCATTCGTTCTGGCAGTAATGTAACTGATGTGTAAACGGAATCGCTGTCAAGAATAAACACTATGGTTGGTGAATCGGTCACCTGTGCGATCTCAGGAGCATGATTTTTCCAGACGCCAATTATTTATAGATTGACTTAATCAATATGCACGCGGAGTGTGCAAAGATAAAAACAGTCCGTCTGACAATAACCAATCAGTATCTAATTCTTGAATTTAAAAGACCGGATAGGTTCCCAATCGTTCCATCTGTTAATTTTCGCGGTGAATTTTGAGGACTTCTTGTCCTTTTTTCGTCAGACGATATCGCTGGTTCCTGTGACGGGGGTTGTCAGGGAATGCCATTTCAATTAAACCAGCCTGAATTGCAGGCAACAAATATGTTTTGCGAAAGTGTTCAACATCTTTTAATCCAAGTGCAATTTGAATGTCCTTTCTAGTCATTTCGCTTGAAATTGCCTGCAACAACTGGACTTCTTTGGTTACCCGATTCGGTTTTTCAAGGATTTCTTGCGGGGTATCCACATTTTCTTCCATGGTTTCTGGGGTTTCTTGCGGGGTAGTTTGCTCTCCTGAATATCCTTTAGCCCCCTCCTTAACCGCAGGGTTCGGCCGGAAAGTCGCGGTGAAAAAGCCGTTAACGTCAAATTCAGGTTCGGGGCAACCCTGTGCGCGCCTCGTCACGAATACGACGTATGCCAGTGCCAGCCTTCTCAATGAAGGAGATACGATGAAGCAGGTCAGCAATTAACGCGTTGCGGCGAACACTCTTGCTGCCAAGCCGCGAGGTAAGCCGCCAGGACTAACGACCTCGATACGGTTGGTGTAAATCTCAACGAAGATATTCGCACCTTCAAAGTTTAATCTATTGTAGCGGGAACAATACCGAATCATCAATCATATCGAACTCTATTTGCATATATAACAGACTCGGAATTGATGTCAACACGCTAGTTACCCGTACTTTCGGGGCACAACCGAATTCCATTCTCTAGAAAAAATTAGATTCCCATTCTCCCTTATCTTAAGAATTCCCCGTAATCTGAATGACTCTTCAGTTGAAGTCAACTCGGCTTTACTACTGACTTCAACGATCCATTCGTTACGGCAGAAATTTAATTGATGCGTAAATTCACTTTTCGCGCTCGTCAAATCGTCTGTTTGGATTGTGTGTAGCGCATCTGTCTCCGTACCGAATTCCAGATTGATTTCCTCAAACTTTATGACTCTCTTCGGTTGCCTCCAGCTGTCCAACCGAGATCGGCCATTTGAATCCACCTCAATTCGCCTTTCAATTACCGGATCCGCCACTATCACGTGATTGTCAGTCAAGGAATGCATTGACTCCGCTTCCGGTAGTTTTCCATCTGTCGCGAATTTCAACGGAAAGATTGGAATACTTAGCAAGCACCTGTCAGGATACAACGTTAATCGAGAGAAATTCGGTGATGGCCAAACCAGCGGCCAGTATGAACCGGATATCGAGATCCTCAAACGATGGTCCGCCTCGAATCGATAGGCTTTGTTCGGAAATTTGATTATGTAGGAATAGGCATCGTTCTCGCTATACTGAAGCGGTGTTTTCAAGTCATCAACTAAAGCAAGGTTTCGAATCGCAAGGCCCACCTGAGCTACTTTACCATCTGGCGCCACGTCGCAAATCCTCACAGCAATCTGGGTGTTTCGCCGATCTCTTGCAATTGACAGATCAAGCCGCACGGAACCCAGCAAAACAATAGGCTCATCGATCGGGTCGGTTTCGAAAACAAGCGATCGTTCATCGTCAATCTGCTGATCCAGAGGCAACCCGCCAACTCGCCCAAAATAGCCGGTATCGCCTGCGGCCATACCCACAGTCGGATCTACTGGAATAACTTCCGACAAGTTAATATCGACAGGATCAGACTGCAAGGACCGATCGACGAAATAATAGGTTTGTGACTTGTTCTCTGTACACGGCCAATCTTGCAAAGCTGTCCAATAGCCGGAAGATCGGTCAACTCTGTCTTGAGGTTCATCGTAACTGTCGACCCAAACTGTCAGTTTCGGATCTTGCGGAACACCATTCTCAACGCCGTTCAACCAATGGTTCCACCACCTTGTAGCAACTTTCTGGAATGAAATTCCGGGACCGGGATTAGCCTGATCCGGATAGTGATGCCCCCAGGGGCCGACAATTCCCCAGCAGTTTGAGAGATTTCGATTGAGACAATTGATCACGGTATTGCTATAACGATCGCGCCAACCACCAACCAGCAATACGGGGCATTCAAATGGCTTGTCTGCCTGACTCACTGAGCCATGTTGCCAGTAATCATCGAAAATTTGATGCCTTAGCCAGTTTTCACCCGGAAACCGTGATTTTTCCAAGCGTTGCATCCATATCTCTCGCCATTTTTCGCCAAGATTTTCAGGATCCGGCGGGCTCGCCAGGATAGCGGGCAGAGTCGCCGCCCATTCCAAGGTATCGGTCAGTACACAACCACCCATATAGTGGATATCGTCTTCGAAGCGATTGTCGGTTGCACACACGGCAATGATGGCTCCCAATGGTGCCGGTTTCTCAATCGCGGTCTGCAGACTGCTGGTTCCACCCCAGGATGTGCCCATCATACCGACTTGCCCATTGCACCAAGGCTGAATCGCAATCCATTCAATCACTTCCTTGGCATCGGATAGTTCGCGAATACCGTACATGTCCTCCATGTAGCCTTCAGAATCTCCTGAACCGCGCATATCGACACGAACCGAAGCAAAGCCATGCTGTGCGAAAAAGACATGGTTACGCTCGTCTCGGACTCGAACCATATCTCGTTTACGATAGGGAATGTACTCGAGAATCGCCGCCGCAGGATTATTGTTGACATGACCAGGAAGCCAGATACGCGCGGAAAGATGGACACCGTCCGACATCCTTATTGGATTGTGTTCGATACTCGTTACGTTGTATAAATGTTTCTTTTTCACGTCGGTTTTTCGGGCGGTTCCACCACTGGAAACTCAGCGAGGTCTCTTTGCTACTATACATTTTGAAGCGAGTTGGCTTGGGAATTGTCATCGTCCTGCTGGCCGTGGCGCTGCTTTTCTGTATGATACATTTGATTCCCGGCGATCCCGCACGAATCGTTTTGGGACCGAGAGCGACACCCGAACTGATCGCCGCTATGTCAGCGCGCCTTGGCTTGGACCTGCCGTTTCCAGTGCAGATCATGCGCTTTTTCACCAACCTGCTGCGCGGCGACCTGGGAATGGATGTCATCACCAATCGTCCTGTTGTCGAAATCGTCATGGGACAACTGCCCTACACTTTGTGGCTAATCATTTGCGCAATCATTTTCTCTGGATTGATCGGAATACCGTTGGGGTGCTACTCCGCTCTGCATCGAAACACCCTGTTTGATCGCATCAGCGGCATCATTTCCGTTTCGTTCATCACAGCTCCATCTTTTGTTGTCGCACTCTATGCACTGCTGATATTCGCCGTAGCGCTTCAGTGGTTTCCCTCAGTCGGTGCCGGTGATAAAGGCGATTTGCTGGATCAGGCAATGCATCTCGTACTGCCGGTGTTCTCGATCGGATTGGCGTGGGTAGGCTATCTCGCGAGATTGGTGCGTGCATCAATGCTGGAAGTCATGGAAGAAAGTCATATACGAACAGCTCGCGCTTTCGGGCTGTCTGAAACAAGAGTCATCTACCATTACGCGTTGAAACTGGCAATCTTGCCGACAGTTTCCGTTATCGGTGTCGGTATGGGGTTTCTGCTGTCAGCCGCACTCCTGACCGAAATTGTCTTCTCTCGTCCCGGTATCGGCAAATTAATCTATGACTCGGTGATCACCCGAAATTATCCGGTGGTGATGGGATCGGTACTGGTCAGTACGATTCTTTTTGTCGTCAGTACCACAATCTCCGATCTGGTCAATGCCTGGCTGGACCCACGCACCCGGTCAAAGTTATGATTGTCGCACTTCGCAGGGTAATCAAGGAGCCGACTGGCCTGTTCGGATTGCTGCTGGTCACACTCATCGTCAGCAGTGCCCTCCTGGCCGGAATCATTGCGCCGTACGATCCGATCGCCCTGAATATACCGGATCGATTGCAGCCGCCCTCGGCAACCCATCTGCTGGGCACCGACCAGTTGGGCCGGGATCTTTTCTCCCGAGTGTTGTACGGTGGCCAGGTGGCACTCGGTGTGGCGCTGGTAGCGATTGGCATAGCATTGGTTTGTGGCATTGTGCTGGGTATGCTGGCAGGATTCGGTCCGCGCTGGTTGGATAAGGTTATCTTGCTGATTTTCGATACGGTCCGGTCGTTCCCAACCGTGATGTTCGCACTCGCGACCGTGGCTCTTGTCGGCCCTTCACTGCAAACTGTAATTGCCGTCATTATCGTGACGACGATTCCAGTCTACGGCCGTGTCGTTCGAACACAGACTCTTTCCATCAAGTCCAACGAGTTCATCAAGGCTGAACAGGTGATGGGGGCGAAGACAACCCGAATTCTCGGGAGGCACGTACTGCCGAACATCGTCGGACCGTTGATGATACTCGCATCTATGGATATTCCGACTGTCATCGCACTGGAAGCCGGCTTGAGTTTTCTAGGAATGGGTGTCAAACCCCCAACTCCGTCCTGGGGCAGCATGCTCAACGACGGTTTCGGGCTGATACGAGTGACGCCCTGGCCGATAATCGCCGGCAGCATTCCGCTGATCCTGATCACGCTTGGATTTACTTATCTTGGCGAATCGCTGAGAGACTACATCGATCCCAAATTGAGGAAGAACTTTTGAAACAATCCGTTCTCAGCATCCGAAACCTGTCGGTCGACTATCAGATCGAGGCCGGCCGGCTGCAGGCCCTGCGCCAAATCAACATCGACGTGAAAAAAGGATCGATCGTTGGTGTCGTCGGCGAAAGTGGCTGCGGGAAATCGACACTGATCTCTTCGATTATCCGGTTGCTCCCGCAAAATGCAGTTGTCAGGGACGGAACGGTAGAGTTTGAAGGCTCGAATCTTCTTGATCTCAGCAATGAAGAAATACGGGCAATGCGTGGAAACCAGATCAGCGTAGTGTTTCAGGACCCGATGACCAGTCTCAACCCTGTGTTATCCATTCAGCAACAGATGATGCATATACAGTACCGCGACCAAACATCCAGGAGCGCAAAACTCAAGAAATCGCTTGCCTTACTGGAAAGTGTCGGGATTGCCGATCCGAGTACTCGTATTTCGCAGTTTCCGCATGAGTATTCAGGTGGAATGCTACAGCGAATTTCAATTGCTATGGCCCTGCAGGCACAGCCTTCTCTGCTGATTGCCGACGAACCCACAACTGCGCTCGACGCAACATTGGAAGTGCAGATCATTCATCTGCTGAAGGATATTCAAGCCGAAGTCGGATGCTCAATTCTGTTCATTTCGCATCATCTGGGTGTGATTGCCGAACTGTGCGACTCTGTTGTTGTCATGTACGCCGGAGAAGTTGTAGAGCATGGTACAGTCAGGGATGTATTCCATAATCCCGCTCATCCCTACACAAGAAAACTGCTTGAATGCGACCCAGCCGGGATACAAACCAAAACAAGGATATTGCCGGTCATTCCCGGTGAAATCCCGGACCTCGTCAATTTATCCGATGGCTGCATATTTCGCAGTCGCTGCCAATCCGCTTTGCCGGCATGCGAGACAAAGGTACCGCAAAGGCACAATATTGCTTCAAGCCATTCAGCCAAATGCCATCTGCTGACAGCATGACAACCACACTGCGAGTCGAAAACGTACGCGTTCAATTCCGCGTCAAATCCGCCTTACGTTCTTGGTTCGACAAAGACAATGCCACCAGCATCGATGCAGTGCGCGACGCCAGCTTTTCCCTGCAAGAAGGGGAAACTCTGGCTTTGGTCGGAGAAAGTGGTGCAGGAAAATCCACATTGGCATTGGCGGTTACCGGACTTGAACGAATCACGGAGGGTTCGATTCAGTTCCAGGGGCGGGAAATTTCAACGATGGAATCTCGCGAACTTCGGGATTATCGACGCAACATAGGTTACATGTGGCAAAACGCAATCGGATCGTTGAGTCCCAGAATGAATGTACGCTCGCTCATCACGGAACCTGCAAAGATTCACGGTCTGCCAAATGTAGACCGACGTGCACTCAGCAACAAACTTCTGGATCTTGTCGGACTCTCCGAAGAATTTGGAAACCGTTATCCTCATCAGCTAAGCGGCGGGCAAGCGCGGCGGGTCGGGGTTGCGCGGGCACTGGCATTGAACCCTCAACTGATTGTGGCAGATGAGCCTACCGCAGGGTTGGATGTTTCTGTACAGGGAGAAATTCTTAATCTGCTGAACCAATTGCAGGACGAAATGAAAATCAGCATGCTGGTCATTACCCACAACCTGAATGTTGTTCGGCATACGTCCGACAAAATTGCGATTATGTACCTGGGACGAATTGTGGAACAGGGAGACACAGCAGAAATTTTTTCCAGGCCGCGTCATCCGTACACCCTGGCGTTACTTTCAGCAAGTCCCAGTCCTGATCCAGACATGCAAGCCGAAAGAATTGAATTGAAAGGTGAAATTCCCAGCCCACTCAACCGTCCTCAAGGATGTGAGTTTCACACAAGATGTCCTTTCGTGAAAGACATCTGCACAAAAACTCCGCCGCCATTCGAGGCAGTCAGTCACAGCCAGGCATTGAGCTGTCATTTCCCCAGGTGAGCAATAGTCAGAATTATCAAGTGAGCAGAAGTCAAGCATGAAAATAGATGTAAAAGATATATGGATTCCGATGTCAGATGGGGCCCGACTCGGCGCACGGATCTGGATGCCTGATCGGGAGGAGTCACAGAAGCTACCCGCAATACTCGAATACATCCCGTATCGCAAGGATGACTTTACTGCACTCAGGGATTCGACAACGGTCGCCTGGTTTGCCGGACAAGGTTACGTGAGTGTACGTGTTGATATGCGTGGTACTGGGAGTTCGGATGGAGTTTTGTATGACGAATATACCGAAGTCGAGATCAACGATGGTCTGGTAGTGATTGATTGGCTTGCAAAACAACCGTGGTGTGATGGAAACGTCGGTACTATCGGGATTTCCTGGGGTGGTGTGACTGGACTGCAACTGGCCAGCCGCAATCCTGAAGCCTTGAAGACTGTCATTGCTGTCGGCGCTACGGAATACCGATACTATGATGATGCCGGATACTATATGGGATGCATGATTGGTCAAACGATCGGATGGGCTGCGATCATGTTCGGTTACAACACGCGACCGCCGGACCCGGCGTTGGTCGGCGATCAATGGCGGGATTTATGGTTAGAGCGTATCCGAACAGCACCGCACTATCTCGTGCGCTGGCTGGAACACCAGCGTGAGGACAGTTACTGGTTGCGCGGTTCGGTGGGCGTTGGCTATTCAGCAGTCAAAATTCCGATTTACGCTGTCAGCGGTCATGCCGATTGCTGGCCAAATACGGTCAGCCGTCTATTGCAGAACTTGCAGTGTGAGACTCGCGGACTACAAGGCGCATGGTGTCATCGGTATCCACACTTGGGGATTCCAGGTCCGCAAGTAGGATTCCTGCAAGACGCCAAGCGGTGGTTCGATCATTGGCTCAAAGGCAGGGAAAACGGCATCATGCAAGAAGATACGTATCAGGTCTACCTGCAAGACAGTGTTCGACCGAAGCGGTTTTATGACTCTCGATCGGGAAAATGGGTGAGCGAGCCGGGTTGGCCTTCTCGCTTCGTGAAATCCGAGCGATTTTTCCTTGGTAGTGGAAGTATTTCGACTTCGCGTTCAGAAGCAGTCGAACTCGAAATCGGCTCTCCGCAAACAATTGGATTGGAATCGGGCGAATATATGCCATGGTTCGCATTCGGTGTCTCTGATGAGTTACCGGGCGATCAGCAAGTTGAAGACAAAGGTTCTTTATGCTTTGATACCAACGAACTTGATCAAACCTTGGAAATTCTCGGAAATCCTGAACTTGTTGTTGAATTGACCTGCGATAAACCTGTGGCATTGCTGGCGGTTCGTCTATGTGACGTCTGGCCGGACGGTGAAAGTACGCTCATCACCCGTGGACTCCTGAATCTTTGCTACAGGGACTCAAAGAGCGAACCGAAAAACCTGATTCCCGGTCAGCGCTATACAGCAGAAATCAGTCTGAATCATACCGGCTATGTCGTTCCAGTCGGTCATAAGCTCCGCGTCGCAGTCTCTACAAGTTATTGGCCTATGGCGTGGCCCACACCTTACCCGGCGACTGTCGTCATATTTACAGAAAACAGCCACTTGAATCTTCCGTTGCGTCAAATCCGGAATCGAGAAGAAGTGTTGACCAGTTTTGAAGATCCGGTTGTTCGTGACGAACTACCCATCACACAACTTCGAGAGTTTGAGCAAGAGCGCACTTTGGTTGAAGACCCTGAAACCCATGAGCATCAACTTAAGATCTATGCTGACAATGGTAAGGTAAGATTTGGCGATAACGCCGTTGAAATGGGTTCAAGATGCTGGCAGACCTACTTGATTAAGCCCGATGATCCTCTATCGGCACATGCAGAATACAAATGGGAGTGGGAATTCGGGCGAGGTGAATCCTGGCAGGTAAGGACATTAACTCATACGGTGCTTTACTCTGACGAGGAGAACTTTTATCTTGAGTCAGAGGTAACGGCTTGGCAACATGAGACTCAGGTCTATAACAGAACCGAATCTCAGACGTTTAAGAGGGACCACTACTGAAAATATTTTGCAACCCATCGAATCTCCTTTACCGTTAGTAGTGTCTACCTGCAACTGCGCTTCAACCTCTGAATGTGAGGATTTAGATATCTCTTAAAATTTGCCCTGAATTTAAGTATTTTGCTAAAGTGACTTGGTAGTTTCTCTTTTGCAGTTGTCTTGCCATCAAATTAATTCCAGAAACTGGATGGCCATAAATTGTTGGATACAACAGCGGCACTTCAGTGTTAGTCTCCGACCCCTCCGTCAAACCTAATTTACCAATGAATTCGTCGTTCCACCCGTTGGGAAGTGATTACGTCCCGCCATTCGTACCAATTTTCCCCTCGCCAGCGTCGTCATGCCAACTCAGAATCTATACCAGAAAACCATTGCTAAGGATTTACATTCGTAATACACTTTCAACGGAAGTTCGAATTTCAGATTGTTTGAAATACACTACGTTTAGATCTATAAGAACCGGAAAGATGGAGAAATAATATGGCCGATTCAGTGATCAAACGTGACCCGAAAATCCTGGGTGGGACTCCTATATTTTCCGGTACCAGAGTTCCCGTTCGCATTTTATGGGATCATTTGAAGGCAGATATCCCTTTAGATGATTTTTTAGACAATTACCCTACCGTATCTCGAGAACAAGCTGTCGCCGTACTGGAAAGTGCTGCGGGAATGCTATTAGACAATTCGCGTGAAAATTTTGCTTGACGAATCTGTACCAAGACAACTTGGGCGGTACTTTCCTGACGAATTCGAGGTTTTTACTGTCCAGGAAATGGGTTGGTCAGGTAGAGCAAACGGTGATTTGATACAGCTAGCCAGAAGTCATAGTTTCGAAGCACTGGCAACAGTAGACCAAGGCTTCGAATATCAGCAAAATCTCAATCTCTTGCAGGTGCCTGTTATCATCATGCTCACGCCGAGCATTCATCTACATGCATTGCACCCACTCGTTTCAAAGGTCTTTTCAGTATTGTCCAGCAATCCTAGACGCGAAATCTATCGTGTGAGCACTTGAGATGAAGTCCAATTTTGCAGTTCGGATACTGTCGCGTTCATTGAGTGAATTGGTTACGTAGACAGTTAAGTGTAGACAAACGGACCCAACAGGAAAATTACGGCTATGAGCAGAAATCTCATTACATTTGGCGAAAAGTTAGGTGTAAAACCAAATCCGACGAGAAAGGATAAATTCGGATTCACCCACCTACACTGGGCAGCAATCGACAAAAATGTCTCAGCTGTCGACTATCTACTCAGTAATGGAGCGGATGCTCAAGCAGTGGCTTCAAGCATTTTTGGAAGGTTCGATAAGCCGACACGAACATTCCGAGAACGAATGAAGAGATTTGGAATTGGTTTCGATGATGCGAATTTTTGGGGAGTACGAGAACTGACGCCGCTACATGTAGTTGCCAGTCTCGACTCTGTCGAGTGTATGAAGCTTCTGTTTGAGCACGGTGCGATATTTGATTTATCCGCCTACCCCGATCTGAATCCGGTGCACTGTGCACTATGTGCGGGATCAGACAAAGCACTGCATGCACTGCTGCGTAATGGTTTTGATGTCGATGCAAAGGATAGGGAATCCCGGACAATGCTCCACTGGCTTGCCATGTATGATGCCGACAGCCGGGTTGCGATATTTCTCGGTGGGCAGTTTTCGAGATTCGGGATGAAACTGCAGGACCCAGCCAGAGCCGCACGCTCAATATTAGAACGAGGCGCTACTATCGGACTACAGGACGAAGGTGGAAATACACCTCTTCATCTTGCCGCTTCAACAGATATGAAAGGCCTCGCAGAAGTATTTCTTGACCACGGTGCAAACGTCGATGCGCGTAATTTTTCCGGGGCAACACCGCTACATTTGGCAGCATGGTTCAATTCTCTTGAAACTGCGGATCTATTGTTGACACGCGGAGCCCAGGTCAATTCCAAAGATTCAGCAAACAATACGCCGTTGCATGTTGCGACGGCGGATGACGCGCAGGATACGCATGATTCAATGATTCCTTATGGTTCGTGCTGTAGCAGGCGAGGCAAGAACGTTGTCATCAACCTTCTAGTCGAACACGGTGCTGAAGTGAGTATCGAAAATGTTGAAGGCCACACACCGCTTACCATCGCGGAGTCAAAGCGAACATCAAACGACACTTTTGAGTTGTTGAGTCAGTGGAGGGAATTGCGGTAACTGCCGAGTTGACTATCACCTTAAAACGCCAATTCCACCATGACTATTGAATATTTTCGACTTGGGAAAGCCAAGTTCAATAGATTCAAGCAAGCACTGTCGGGTGGTCAATTACAAAACACTGTTATGCTCCTTGAAGGTGCTTACACCGTTCAAGCCGAAATAGATTCAATTCGCAAGCAACGCGGTGATACACAGTTAGGATACAAGGTAGGATGTATTTCAGAAACAATTCAAAGCAGTATTGGCATCTATCAACCGATATTCGGAAGGCTGTATGCATCTGAACGCTGGATTTCAGGTGTATCGCTCCCAATGAGTCGATTCGATGGGTTGGCAATAGAGGGGGAACTAGCCGTCAGACTTCGTTGTTCCATTGCCGAACTGAAAATTCAAGATTTCGCCCTAGGCGATGTGATCGATTCAGTATTTCCAGTGATTGAACTCCATCACTACCCATCCGAAGAACCTCTGACTGCAGCAGGCATGATTGCACAAAACGCGATTCATGCGGGTTTTGTGCAAAGCGAGAATATTGAAGAACCTGTACCGCTCCCTAACAAACTGACGATAAAAATCAATGATATTGAAGTCGCATGTGTCGATGGAGCAATCAATCAACGAACAATTACTGACTCACTTCATTGGTTGTCAAACATACTAACAACAGAGGAATTCTCAACTCGCTCTGATCTGACTATTCTGTGTGGTTCGGTGGCGCCTCTTTTTCCGATCAGCAACACCTCGCACATTCAAGTCTATACCGATACCGGAGCATTTATAGAATTAACTGCTTCTCTAGTCCCGGAATAGAGAAACCTGAATCAAATGATATGTCTTACACATGTGTGAGGCGTATCGGAATCCCTACATTATTGTCAGTTGCCAAAATCAGTCGCAGGCACGATTGCGATTCTTAGTTGCGGATATTGAATCCAAATACGAACTCGTCGATATACAACTACAGCTAGATAGGCGAGACATTGTAGTAGTTCCCAGTAGGTAAAGTTTCAGATTGACGAATGATGCAACTGAACTACTGCTCTCTCAGCGCCTGAATTAGGCTCGGTGACCATAGCGATCGTATGGATAAAGAGACCCCAGAAAAGTCCGCCTGTCGGTCGCAAACATGTAAAAGAGTCGAAGAGGATGCCGTTGACTGGCTTTAACTGTCTGAATTATACTGCTACTCCCAGAAGGATGCATTGTAGTGGCAAGAATTACCTACAGATATTGTTTCAAAGTGGACGGAAAGGTTGTGCTTTACGGCATCACCAATGATCTGAAACGCCGCGAACGCGAACATCGCGTCCGGTGGCCGAATGGTCACATTGAACAGGTGGGTGATCCCACCTCGCACGAAGAAGCGTGGTACTGGGAAAAGGAGCAGTCCGCGCGGCGTTTAAATTCCGCTACCTGATGTCTTCAGATGAACCCTTAGAAACGAATACGGATACCGATCAAACCGTACCCCGCAATCATGTCGTAGTTACTGGTGCCGGTTTCACCCGTGCATTGGTACCGGGTGCTCCGTTGCTCATTGATGATTTCAACAATGATGCCCTTGAAGGTAAGGTGCAAGGCTTACCCAACGCGAGCCGTTTGCTGGACGGGGAACGAATCTCCAACCCAAATAGTTACATCAACATCGAGCGTTTGATGACGCGTCTCGATGCTCTGATGCCTTACGATTACGCTGAGAAAGCAGACAACACAGCGAACGAATATGGGTATCTCCTTTCGGAACTGAAGAGAGCTTTTCTCGATCGTCTCAATGAAGCTCGCGAAGGACAAATTCATTACGCTGAACTGAAGCAGTTCGCTGAGTACTGCAAATCCAAGAGTTGTTGTTGCGTTACCTTCAATTATGACGACTTCCTTGATGAGGCACTGTTCGGAACCGGCAGCTGGGAACCGTTCTGGGGATACGGGTTCTTTTGCCAGTCATCACTTGCTGTCGTGGCCACTCTTATCTCACAGATAATGGACTCCGAGCTCCAACTGTTGAAGCTCCACGGATCGATCAACTGGCGAGCAAAATTGGGGAGTGCGAGCCCGTTTGCGATCGACAGCATCACACACCATCACGATTGGTCTAACATCGATCCGGGCTATCCCCAAGTTAGTGATCACTTAGAACCTGAACCCGTGATGGTTCCGCCCGTTCTATCGAAGTCCAGCCTAGTCGAACAACCAGTCCTTCGGCTTATCTGGTCACGAGCATTTGCCAGTTTAGAGACAGCCCATGAAGTGACATTCATCGGTTATTCGTTTCCCACGACTGATATCGCCGCGCGGACTTTGTTCTCCGAAGCACTGAAGGATCTGCCCCCAGAGAGCATTAAAATCGTCAATCTGAACCAAGATGAAGCAGAGAAGGTAAAAACGCAGGAACGATACCGATTGGTGCTCGGTGATATCCCCGACGAACAGTTCCATTGGGGTGGCGCTCTAGAATGGATACGAAACCTGTCGCGTTAGTTCCACTACTGAGAGTTGCCGAGGGCTTCGATCGAGGATACACGACGGACGGTACAAAATTACATCGATAACGACCTAATTTTTGCTAGTCGGCAGTTCATCTGCGAGAACTGACTTAATCTTCCTTTCATCTTCTATTTTGAATAAGATCCAGGCATCAGATACACCTGAAATCCTTTAATCTGAAATTCTGTGGCAAAAAAATGAACCGCCTCATTGAAAACGAATTCGATTGCTCGGTGACGTAGTCCAGATTGTCCCGGATTCAGAGCGAGATTTGGAAATGATTTGGTTTTTTCACTCGACAGATAAGGGATGTCTCCGATGAATCATTTTGACGCAGTTAAAGGTCAGAATCTTTTTTGTTTTGGCATGGTGGGCCGTGCAGGAATCGAACCTGCGACACCCTGATTAAAAGTCAGATGCTCTACCGACTGAGCTAACGGCCCGTACTTCAGGAATTCGTATATACAACACAAACGGCGGAATTCACACATGCCGCCGCTAGGTTTCTGGCCTTGAAATATGTCTGCTGATTGATCTACAAGACGAAGAAATGCAGACATGGCACACGAACTGATTTGTAGCTATAGATTATATCAGACAACCACCGCTTTGAATTTCGATAGATTACGTCGAATCGTGGCGGCTGGACACGTAAGATTCAACTGTCAGCGGCGCGTCTTGATCAGGTGTCTTGCCAAAGGGTCCACCTTGACCAAATCGCCTGTAGCGACTTGAGATGGAATATCCACTTCAAATCCATGCATCAGGGGCAGATTCGCGAATGCAGCACCCTGCACCATGATCGGATTTGCACTATTCAGAATTAAAGCCGCAGGTGCCAAGCCGCGAGAAACCATGTCCAAAAGCATCCAAGCTGTAGCAACTCCACCTTTTGCGGTATTCAACACCAGAATCTTTCCGACATAACTTTGTCCATAAAGTTTGTGCGAAGGGCGAGAAAACACACCTCGGATTCGGTCCAGGTCATATCTGGCACTGAAATCGTCACCGGCAGACAATGCCACCCCGGTTACAGGTTCCCCCATTCCGGCCGAGCATTTGAAAATTGTCTCATCCATTGTCACAGCACACCGGTGACAGCCGCATCGACACACTGCTGCATCGTCGCCAGCTTAGGTTCATAGCCGTAACCTGCGATGATGTTCACCAGCTTTGCGGAATTACTGACAAGCATCTTCCAGTCATTCAACTGCCCGAGCTCCCTCGCATACATTTGATAGAAACAAACACCACTTAGTAGAGTGGCACCGCATAGCTCCAACTGTCCTGTCAGACCAAATCGGTCACAAGCCGACTTGATTTCCGGCGAGGTGGCTATGAGAAGTTCAGTTGAAGGATTGATTCGGCGACCGTTCAGCACTTTGACTATATCCTGCACCTCGAATAAAGATACCTGCGGTGCCGCGAATACGACAACATCGACTTCTGTTGACTGATCCGCTTTGGCATACATCCGCTCAATATCTGAGCGAGTAATGCTGATGGGCGAATTTTTGATTTGGGACGCGAGCTTATCGCTGTTCAAGGCTTCCGGTGTGATACCTCCTATGTGAAACAGTGGAACTGACCCATAACTCGCCATCGCAGCTCCGAAATGCTTCAACTCGTCGGAAGTTGGGCTGCGGTCTATTCCTGAAATCCACGGAGTATTCCAGTAGGACCCCACCTTCTTTCCGATCACAGCACCCAACGCACCCCAGTCAGAAAGCGTTACAGGACGAAAATCAACATGGAAGTGATGTGTCGCATTTCGGCACTCATCCAGGTGATAGCCATAACGCGGTACCCGTCCTGTCAGTGCAGCAGATAACGCTGCTGGTCCGCCTTCGAAATTACTACGTGCGCCAAAAACGCTGTTCGCATAAATCACAGATCCGGTATCGCCAAACGCAAGATGTTCGCCGAAAACCGGTGGAGCTACAGTCTGGTAGTTGATGCAGGTATCGGTCATCAGTACACCCATAGCCTGCAAGGAAACAATGACGCGTTGCTCGCGGATTGCGAACTCTTCGGACTGACCAAGCCTCCTGTAGTGGTTGAACTCGATTCCCCTGGGATCAGTGACCGCAGGAATCACGACGTTCCGGCTTTCCTCACTGCTTCCAGCAAGTTTCTCGATGTGCTCAATGCCGGCTTCACCCAGAGATTCAGTATCACACATGATGTGCGCCTGAGTCACCTTGACAAGGTCAACGGCACCGAAGAACTGTGCAACCTTTAATTGCTGCTCCATTGCCCATTGACGAGGGTATCCATGCCGGCCTTCCAGCATTTCCTTCTCATAACCCGTCAACTTGATGTCAGAAACCATAGCTCAAAGCCAAATCACACTGGAAAGTTCTTCGATCTGCCCGATCGCCTCTTTAGAGCAACCAGTCAGTCGATTTCAATGGGATTGGTCAAAAAGAATTGATCCCGGTACCTACGCAGTTCCTCGATAGATTCCTTGATATCGTCCTTGGCGCGATGTCTGTTTCGCTTTTTTTGCGTCTGTAGCAATTCCGGTCGCCAACGTTTGGCAAGTTCCTTGATCGTACTGACATCTAGGTGGCGATAGTGGAGATAGGCTGAAATCTGTGGCATGTAGCGGTCGAGAAATCGCCGATCCTGGCAAATCGCGTTCCCGCACAATGGCGAACGATTTTTCGTCGCATAACGTCTCAAAAATGCAAGAGTCTGCCGTTCCGCTTCCTGTTCATCAATTGTAGATGCTCGAACAAGATCGATCAGACCACTCTCGCCATGTGTTTTTGTATTCCACTCATCCATGCCATTCAGACGCTCATCACTTTGGTGAATGACCAGTTCCGGACCTTCCGCAACGATGTTGAGATGTATGTCAGTGACAATAGAAGCAATTTCGATAATCCTGTCATTTTGCGGGGATAGCCCCGTCATCTCAAGATCAATCCAGACCAGATTGGATTTCTTTCGAACTACGGAATCAGCTGTCATCGATCTGGCTTCACTACATGTCGCGAGGGCGGGAGCAATATGTGAGTTTTGTGCCGATTCCTCGCTCCCTGGCCTTCTCTACGGCCAGATTACCCAGCATGATATCGCTGATCGCAAACCCCTTATGCCAGAATAGACTGCGTTCAGTATCTGATTCCCGACCCGGCCTCAGACCTGCCGCAATTTCTCCTACGTCTGCATACACGTGCTCATCGCGCAACTCCCCCCGTTGGACCAGGTCAGCAAACTGACCGTAAGGAGAAATCTTGCACTGATTCCAATCGTCGACCACGAATTTATCGACTGAAAACGGTAACGATCTTTCGACTGACAATACAGCACCGTACGCCTGGACATGCGCTCCCGGTTTGACATCCCTGTCAGCCACCAGAATCTGATGCTCAAGCAGGCGTGACGCGTCAATGATGATATCCGCATCCTTGACTGTATCCTTAGAGTTATCCATTACCCTGATTTCTTTGCCCAGTTCAGACGACAAAACGTCCGCAAACCGCTCTCTCGATTCAGGTCTTCGACTGGTTACGCGAATTTCCTCAAAATCGAATATCTGATCAAGCATACGTACGTTATACCAAGACGTACCGCGAGTACCGATATGACCGAGCACTCGGGAATTCTTGTCGGCAAGATACTTCGCACCGAGCGCAGTGACCGCACCTGTTCGCATCCATGTGTTCAACGTACCGTCGACGATCGCGAATGGCACACCGGTATTAGGGTCGTAGAGGTTGACCAATGCGAACTCTGAAGGCAGGTTATGCTGAAAATTGTCATGAAAGTCTCCAATGACTTTCACACCGGCGACATTGACTGGTTCCACATAACCTTTTAGTATGTTGAACAGTTTGTTCGGAAAATCCAGTACCAGGTGGCTTTTTGATGGCATGATCACTTTCTTCTGACCATGCGCTATCAGCCCGGCTTCAATGGCATCCATAACCTCGGTCAGGCTTAAGTTCAGCGATTCAACGTCGTCGTTCGATAGGAAAAGCAGTTCCAGTTCATTCATTTGATTTCTATTCGATAATTGATAGATTTTTTAATTACTGATCTCTACTGTCCACAAAAGGCAGTTCAAGCTTTAGTAATCGGTTCCAGAAACATCAAAAATCAATTTATACACTAATCGAAACAAAGTGATTCAAGTGTTGTCAGTTCATATCCACTTGGTATGTCGCTGCAAGTCGGACCCGATAAAAACGATCCGATTTCGCGTTCCACGTGTTCCGAAACTGCGTGAATCGTTCTTGAATCTGATGATTGAAGTCGCGTAAAAGTTTAAAATATGCTCAATCGCCGATATTTCATTTGGATTAAGAATCTGAACATCACCAATACGCCTTGGTCGGCCATCTCGGACGGAACGAATTCTCGGTCCATACCGTCTCAACTCTATATCCAAATTCGGCTCCCTCCTGTTTGCTTGACTTCAAAATTCAAGTAATTGATTTCAATGTATTTTCTGAATGGAGTATGACGTGTCTAGTGTAATTCACAGAAATTTATCCGCTTCGCTGCCAACTGTCTCGCACGGAGAGGGAGTATTTGTCCATGATGACCAAGATAAATCCTATCTGGACGCTTCAGGTGGAGCGGCGGTCTGTTGCTTGGGACACAGTCATCCCGCGCCCATTGAAGCAATTCACAGACAGATTAATCAGCTCCCATATATTCATTCGGGATTCTTTACATCTGATGTTACGGAAGAACTGGCCGATAAACTGGCTTCATTGGCACCCGGCAATATCAAACACACCATGTTCCTGTCTGGCGGATCGGAAGCCGTCGAGTCAGCCTTGAAACTGGCGCGTCAATACTTTGTCGAAAAAGGACAAACGAAACGCAAACACTTCATATCTCGCCGCCAAAGTTTCCACGGTAACACATTGGGAGTCCTCTCCGTGGGCCACAATGAAGCAAGAAGGAAACCCTATCAACCGCTACTCATGCGTTCGCATGCAATATCGCCATGCTATCCCTACCGGGATAAGAGCGCCAATGAGTCAGATCAAGACTACGGCATGAGGATCGCCAATGAATTGGAGACTAAGGTCCTTGAACTCGGACCGGATTCAGTCATCGGTTTCGTTGCAGAGACAGTCGGCGGCGCTACCGCTGGTGTACTACCACCGGTTGAAGGTTATCTGAAGCGGATTCGCCAGATATGTGACAAGTACGGCATTCTGCTGATCCTGGACGAAGTGATGTGTGGAACAGGAAGAACTGGAACATTTTTCAGTTGCGAGCAAGACGACACAGTACCCGACATCGTCGTATTGGCAAAAGGACTTGGTGCAGGCTACCAACCGATCGCCGCCACATTGTGCACGTCGGAAGTGTACGATGTCATGCAGCGGGGTTCAGGGATGCTGGCTAACGGTTTCACCTATATGGGTCATGCAACAGCCTGTGCGGCAGCACTGGCTGTTATCAAGACGTTCGAGCGTGAAAATTTGCTTGAAAATGTCAGAAGCCAAGGGAAACTGCTTGTCAAGCTGTTGAATGAGCGTATCGGTTCTCACCCGAATGTGGGAGACATTCGAGGCCGTGGTCTGTTTGTTGGAGTGGAGTTTGTTGCCAACCGTCGAACCAAGGAACCCCTCGACCCGAACTTGCTGTTCCATTCGATATTGAAGAAAACATGCCAGAAAAACGGATTGCTGGTTTACCCCGGAGGCGGTACGATCGACGGTACAAAAGGTGACCACGTGCTACTCGCACCACCTTATATTGTTGACGAATCACACATTGAAATGATCGTTGACAGATTGCATCGGTCTATCGAAGATGGACTGAAAACCGTCAGAGCGTCGAGAGTCGCAGCTTAGCTACTGTTCAGGATGAGGTTTGCGGAACGGCTGGCTGATCAGTCGGTCGATTCGGATTTCCTGGTCATCACGAAATATTGGCAGACCGATCGACATACCCACATGCCCTTCCTGAGGCTGATCGCGATAGGTCCCGAATACTCGGTCCCACCAAGGTAGGTTGAATCCGAAATTACTGTCGGTTTCGGTTCTGATCTCAGAGTGATGGACTCGATGCATGTCGGGCGTGACCAGAAATAGTCTCAAATAACGATCAACCGTGGATGGAATTCTGATATTTCCATGGTTGAACATGGACGTGGCGTTGAGCACAATCTCGAACACGATCACTGCAACTGCGGGCGGACCGAGTAACGATATGACGGCAAACTTGATCAACATGGAAATCACGATTTCTATAGGATGAAATCGGACACCGGTCGTGACATCGAAATCAAGATCGGTGTGATGCATGCGATGGAATCGCCAGAAAAAATCCAACTTGTGAAACCAGACATGCTGCACATAGATGGCAAGATCAAGTATCAGAACTGCGATAACGATCGCGATCCAAGCCGGTAACCCCAACCAATTCAGCAACCCGATTCCATCAGACTCCAGAGTCAGTGCATAGGCCGCCGCAGTCAGTGGAATTATCAGTCGAACGACGATGGTATTGACCATCGACAACAGAACGTGGTTGGCCCATCGTGTCCTTCGCGACAACCGCCATGGTCGTTTGGGCTGAATGGTCTCCCATAGCGCGATCGCTGCAAGAATCGCGAAAAACACCCCCAACCGCCAATACACTTCCTGTTCCATATCTGTTACTCGGGTCCCTCTTCCAGCACCTTTCTTTTCGCAGAATTCGTTGACGATTGATGATCGTTACCAACGAATTTAGAATAAGCTTCGGGCGTATCGATATCTGTTACTACACCAGGATCATTTAACTCGACTTCGGTAACAAATTCATCATAGTCGCCAATAATGTGTTTCGCCCCGACATCGCCTCGAACTTCCATCATCTCCTGCATATAAAGACGATCCCATAGCACCGGATTACCGCGTTTACCATTAAATGTCGGGACACAAATCTGACGTTCAGTTACCGAGTCGAAGGAATCAACCAGCGCATCAATATGCTGACTGCACACGAACGGCATATCTCCAAGACACACCAAAACACCGCTAACTTCCTGCGGCAATACCGCAAGTGCAGTTCTAAGTGAAGTGCTAAGCCCTTTTGAATATTCCGGATTATTGACGAACGTGACCGAGGTCTCTTCCAACTCTTTGCGAACCATCTCCTGTTGGTGTCCAGTTACAACAAATGTCTGAGTAACTTTGGAGCCTTCCAGGTTCGCGACGACCTGTTGAATGACCGATCGATTCTCAAGCGGAAGAAACAATTTGTTCTCATTTCCCATCCGTCTAGACTGACCGGCAGCGAGAACGATAGCAGCAATATTCTGGTCGGTATGCTTGCTCTTGGGTGTTGCGACCGTACGACGTTCCGGACGACGTGAAGGTTCGGAGAGGATACCACCAACCCCCATTGCCATGATCTCCTCAGCGTCCACGTCTAAACCAGCAGCAAGTCGTTCGAAAACAAAATCAAACCCATTGCGCTTCGGCGATCGCACACACCCAGGCAGACCCAGAATTCGCGTCCGGCCTGATTTTGCCAGCAACAGGAGATTTCCGGGATCTACCGGCATACCAAAGTGCTCTATCTTCCCGCCCGAGTCAAGTATCGCGGTCGGAATGACATCCCTACGGTCTTGAATCGCTGTCGCGCCCAGAACCAGTATCAAATCCAGACTCTCGGTCAGCAGTTCCTGAATCATGTCCGCCACCTGATCCTCGTGATGGTCGCAAATTTTCTCAGATTTGATACTTGAGCCAACAAACCCAGCTCTTTCACCAAGCATTTGCGATCCCTTTTTGAGAAGATTCTGATTGAACCAGCTCGTTTGGGTCTGAATCAATCCAATAGCCATCGGCTGAAACGGATTGACACCGACAGCTGGCATGCCACTGGCTACCGGCGACACACATCGATCAACCAAACCACGACTGACAGCGAACGGCATCACTTTGACAGATGCCAGCAACTGACCGGAAAATACCCTGCTATAAGGTTCAAGTGTCGCTACCGTAATCGCTTCATCAACTGCATTCAATGCATCAACTCGCTCAGTACGCAGTCTCAGCAGCCCCTTTTCTTTGGCATACAGATTACAGCGGCCGGTTACTGCTTTTCTGACTTCAACTCCCTGACCGGCAAGTATACGTGCGACTGCTTCAGCTGCCGCGTCCTCTCCGACATCATTGTCTTCAAGCTTCGCCGCATAGACGCTCTCATACCCTTCATGGACCAGTACACTGACATCGTGTGAAGATAACTGCCGTCCCTTTTTCCACTTTTGGTTCAATACCATGATCGAATGAGCGAGTATTGCACCATCGCAATCTTTTACAGGTATTCGACCGAATATCATTACATGTTTACCTGTCGCAACGCCTGCGTCACTTCGGCGATAACCGCAACCGCAATTTCTGCTGGTGACTGCGCTGAAATATCCAAACCTATCGGCGCGTGAATTCGCTTGATCTGATTGACAGTAATCCCCACCTCTGCCAATCTGTCACATCGTTCGCGATGCGTTCTTCTGCTGCCCAGCGCGCCGATATAGAAAACGTCTGATTCGAGTGCCGCAATCAATGCCGGTTCATCAAGTTTCGGATCGTGTGCCAGCGTGACAACCGCGGTCCTCGAGTCAAGTCCAAGATTCTTCAGTGCCTTATCGGGCCATTCATTACTCAGATTCACTCCGGGAAATCTTGTTGTCGAGGCAAATGCCCTTCGAGGATCAATCAGTGTGACATCGTAACCGCAAGACTGTCCCATATCGATCAGTGGTTTGGCGATGTGGACCGCGCCTACGATCATCAATCTCAACGGCGAGTTGTAAACCTGAATAAATTGTCGGCTACCATCAATTTCCACGGCTCCACTGCGGTCTCGCCTAAACGCATCACTCACTGCCGTTTCCAGCTGATTTTTGCCGGTCAGAGCATAACGATGAATGAGAACCTGCGAGTTGTCATCAAGATTTGTAACCAACGCAACAGCCTGCCTGCCGGTGCTGGCGTCAATGACCTCGTGAAGAATCGACGATTTCACAGCAGCAATCAATCCTCGGTCAACGGTTCTACATACACCTGAATCTGACCGCCACAGGCAAGACCAACCTCCCATGCCTGATCATTGCTGACACCAAATTCCAGTATCTTGGGATCGCCTGAATCTATAACGTCCATCGCCTCCTCAATCACTGCGGTCTCGACACATCCTCCTGATACAGACCCTTCAAATTGCCGCTGATCGTTCACAACGAGTTGACTCCCTACCGGGCGCGGCGATGATCCCCAAGTTGAGATGACGGTTGCGACCGCCACTTGGTGATTGTCCTTCAACCACTGCGCGGCAATGCAGAGTTCGTTTGAACCGCTCGGATCGTCATTCATTTATGCAACTGCCTCGCTGGAAAACGGAGAATCTTGCTCAAATAACCGCTGGCGCCAATATGACCTATTCTGATTCAGTTGGTTATCCGCACTTCTGGATTCAGATTCCAGAATTTCGGCCAGGTCACTGAGACTGGCAAGGTTGTGTACCGGTAGGAAAGCGTCAACATGCGGCAACATCTTACGAATTCCGCTTACTTTCGGCTGGAATCCATCGTACCTCAGTAGCGGATTAAGCCAGATCAACTTCCTGCACGAACGATGAAGCAGGCCAATTTGAGATTCAAGGTCACCGCTCTCCGAACGATCCAGTCCATCAGTTAAGAGCAATACTACAGCGGAGTGCAGGGGTAGTCGACGAATCCAGTTACGGTTGAAATCTTTGAGGCATTCACCAATTTTTGTTCCACCGTACCAGTCAACAACGGAATCTGCAATTTCTTCCATCGCACAGTCCACATCCCGAATTCGCAATTGACGTGTAATATTAGTCAAACGCGTACCGAAAACAAAACAGGCCACTTCTTTGCGGCTTAGCGTCAGCACATGCCCGAAATGCAGAATCATTCTTGAATACTCGCTCATCGAACCTGAAATATCACATAACAGTACAACAGGTATCTGCCTTTGTTTTCGCTTGCTCCTGATCAATGTGATCGTATCTGCGGCGCCTCTCATACTGCTCTTTAGGGTTTTTCTCATATCCAGTTTCTTTCCGGATGCATCAACCAGGTAGCGCCTGGTGGAAATCCGGTCAAATGCCACGCGCATTTTGGCTATCGCTTTTTTTGCTTCCGCCATCTCATTTCCTGACATCGAATCGAAGTCGGTTGTCTGTAATCTTTCCCGGTCCGAAAATGTCAATGATGCCCGAAACTCCAATTCTTCCTCACTTTCTGTAATCATGTTTTCTGGCACGGTGCCCGGATACAGACTCTCTGTCAGTCTTCGCGCAAGTTCCTTTGAAGACTTTTCACTCGGAGGAATTCGCACTTCGGGAAGTAAAGACGAGATCGAACGTTCAAATATCCGCGGGTTTTTCCAGAACACATGAAATGCCTGATCGAATATATGCCGCTGACGTGGATGATTCACAAAAACAGCATGCAGCGCCCAATAGAAATCTTCTCGATTCGCGACACCGACAAGCCGGACCGCTCGTACTGCATCCAATATTCTTCCGGTACCAACCGGTAAGCCGGAAGATCGCAGAATTCGTCCGAAATGTACCAGGTTTGCGACAAATTGCCCGTTGCCAACATCCGTCCGGGTGTCGTTCATGGTTTAGCCCTAAGCACCAGCCGCGAAGTGAACCGTCTCCAGTATGCGCATCGCCTGGTGTCCGCGAATCTTCTCAACGTCTTCCTGATACTTCAACAATACTCCCAGCGTATCGTCTACCACAGCAGGTTTCAGGTTGATCACATCAATCTGAACCAAAGCATGTGCCCAATCGATCGTTTCGGCCACACCCGGCACCTTATATAAATCCTCGTCGCGCAGTTTCTGCACGAATCCGACAATCTGATGAGCAAGCTCCGAACCTGCCCGTGGTGCTTTGGCGGCAAGAATCGCCAATTCCCGATCGGAATCGGGATAGTCAACCCAATGATAGAAGCATCGTCTCTTCAGTGCATCATGGATCTCGCGGGTGCGGTTGGATGTGATGATCACAACTGGTGGCTCATCTGCTTTCACAGTTCCAATTTCCGGTATGGTTACCTGAAACTCTGAAAGCAATTCAAGAAGATACGCCTCAAACGGTTCATCGGCTCTGTCAATCTCATCAATCAGCAGTACCGGAGCTGCGCCATTACGACTATTGAGCGCCTGAAGGAGTGGACGCTCAATGAGAAATTTATCCGAAAAAATGTCCCTCGCAATTTCATCACGATCCTGAACGCCGTGTGCTTCTGCCAGCCGAATTTCGATCATCTGTCTGGAATAGTCCCATTCATACACGGCAGACGATACATCCAGTCCTTCATAGCACTGCAATCTGATAAATGGTCGATTCATTGCATCGGCAAGCACCTTGGCGACTTCGGTTTTACCCACGCCGGCCTCGCCCTCAAGTAACAGCGGCCGCTTCAGATTGAGCGAAAGGAAGACGGAAGTCGCGAGACTCCTATCAGCAATGTAGTTGCTGGTTGATAGCAGTTCAATGGTAGAGGGGATGTCGACGGGGATTTTCATTGTGGAATGAAAGTGACGGACGGCAATCGTTAATGTGGTTCGGGCACTTGACCGAAGAATGATCAAGTGCCCGATATCTGATGATTCAAATCAGCCGTTCGCCTTGTCCACCGCGCGTTTTGTCATCACAGTGATCAGATGGGCACGATAATCTGCACTGGCATGGATATCCTCGTTCAAACCCTCGTTTGAAACCTGAATATCCGCCACACTTGAAGCAGAGAAAACCTGATTCAATGCCGCTTCCATTTCACTGACTCTGAATACGCTTCCGCCAGCACCGGTTACAGCTACCCTGACTCCGTCGGAACCCTGTGCCACAAACACACCAACGATCGCATAGCGCGATGCCGGGTTTGGAAACTTGCAATAAGCGGCTGACGACGGAACCTGGAACGACACCGAGGTGACTATCTCGCCGTCATCCAAAGCAGTTTCAAACATTCCGGTAAAGAAGTTATCGGCTGAGATGGAGCGACTCGTAGTATTGACTGTCGCGTTCAACCCGATCAGTGCCGCTGGATAATCAGCAGCTGGATCATTATTGGAGATCGACCCGCCGATTGTTCCCTTGTTGCGAACTTGAGGGTCACCGATTCCCCCTGCAAGATCGGCCAGCGCCGGAATTGCATTCCGCACTTCCGATGAAGCGGCGACCTCCGCGTGGGTTGTCATCGCACCAATTGTCACGACACCGTCCGCCGACGAAATTCCCTTGAGCTCATCGAGACCTGCCAGATCGACAAGATCGCTGGCAGATGCAAGACGCTGTTTCAACGTGGGCAACAGTGTGTGACCGCCCGCGAGCACATGCCCGTCGTCGGAATTTCTCAACATTTCCGTCGCTTCATCCAGACTCGACGGGCGTTTGTAATCAAATGCATACATGATCAAACCTCCTGTTAGGATGCCTGCGCATCGCGAATCGCCTGCCAGACCCTGTGCGGAGTCGCAGGCATGTCAAGATTGGTTACACCGACTTCCGACAGTGCGTTCAGAATGGCATTGATGACTGCCGGTGGCGAACCGATCGCGCCGGCTTCACCGCAGCCTTTCACTCCCAATGGATTATGCGAGCACTCAGTCACTGTCGTGTCCACAGTAAATGACGGCACATCCGTAGCACGCGGCATGGTGTAGTCCATGTAGGAACCAGACAGCAGCTGACCGGCATCGTCATAGTTGCAGCCTTCCAGCAATGCCTGACCGATACCCTGTACCAGTCCGCCATGCACCTGTCCCTCGACGATCATCGGATTGATCACCACACCAAAGTCATCGGTTGCGTGGAAAGTCGCGATATCCACCGTTCCGGTATCCGGGTCCACTTCAACCTCACATACATATGTTCCCGCCGGAAATGTGAAATTCTTCGGATCATAGAATGCGGTTTCTTCCAGTCCTGGCTCAAGTTCCTCAAGCGGATACTGATGCGGAACATACGCTGCCAATGCAATCTCGCCGAATGCTTTTGCCTTGTCTGTTCCGGGCACAATGAACTGACCGTTCTCAAACTCGATGTCCGATTCGGAAGTCTCCAACAGGTGCGCGGCGATCTTCTTGCCTTTCGCAACAATCTTGTCGATTGCATTCACAATTGCAGTTCCTCCGACAGCGATCGATCGCGAACCATAAGTTCCCATGCCAAATGGAATCTTGTCGGTATCGCCATGGACAATATCGATGCTATCGAAATCGATTCCGAGTTTTTCCGACACGACCTGGGCGAAGGTCGTCTCGTGACCCTGCCCGTGCGAGTGCGACCCTGTCAGCACACTGACCGAACCTGTCGGATTGACTCGAACCGTTGCCGCTTCGTAGAGCCCGGCCCGGGCACCGAGTGAGCCGACAACATTGGACGGTGCGATTCCACAAGCCTCGATGTACGATGCAATTCCAATACCGCGCAGTTTACCGGCTTGTTTCGACGCCGCCTTGCGGCGGTCAAACCCGCCATAGTCAGCGGCTTCAAGTGCTTTGTCCAGACTGGCTCCGTAGTTGCCTGTATCGTAGATGAGGGCTACCGGCGTCTGATACGGAAATTCGTCTGGTTGGATAAAGTTACGCCGCCTGATTTCCGCGGCGTCCATACCCATGTCATCAGCAGCAACCTGAACTATTCTCTCCAGAAGATAAGTCGCTTCCGGACGTCCGGCACCGCGATAGGCGTCAACCGGTACCGTATTGGTAAAAACCGCTTTCACCTCGCAGTAGATGACCGGAGTCGAATACTGACCGGCAAGCAAAGTACCGTGGAGATACGTTGGTACGCAAGGCGCAAACGTAGAGAGATAGGCACCCATGTTTGCAAGCGTACTTTCACGCAGTGCAAGAAATTTGCCGTTTTCATCCAACGCCAGCTCGACTGTCGTGACATGATCCCGTCCATGCGCATCGGATTGGAACGATTCGCTTCGGTCTGCAGTCCACTTGACCGGACGGTTGATCTGACCGGCCGCCCAAGTGACAATGATTTCCTCCGCATAATGGAAAATCTTCGATCCAAATCCACCCCCGACATCGGGAGCATGAACTCGCAGTTTGTGCTCCGGCAGACCCAGTACGAAAGCTCCCATCAGCAAGCGGATCACATGTGGATTCTGACTGGTGGTATGCAGAGTGAACTGACCGGTCGCCTGATCATAATCGCCGATCGCACACCGCGGTTCGATCGCATTCGGAATCAGGCGATTGTTTACCAGGTCCAGTCTGGACACATGGTGCGCATTGGAAAACGCCTCGTCGACAGCATCCTTGTCACCCAATCCCCAGTCATAACAGATATTTGTTCCGACATCGTCGTGAACACTCGTCGCCCCGTCGGTTACCGCAGCCTGCATGTCAACAACCGCATCCAGCACATCATAATCGACAATGATGCTCTCGGCAGCGTCTCTCGCCTGGGTACGGGACTCCGCCAGTACGACAGCAACCGGGTCACCCACGTGACGAACCTTGCCCTCCGCCAGCACTGGATGTTTTGGTTCCGCCATTGCCGAACCATCCTTGCTGTGCACCTGCCATCCACAAGGAATGCCTCCAACTTCGGCCATATCCTCCGATGTGAAAACAGCAACCACGCCTTCACCTGCTCTCGCAGCGGATGTGTCAATGGACCGTACCGCCGCATGTGCATGTGGAGAACGTAGAATGTATGCATGAACCTGACCGACCAGGTTCATGTCATCTGTGTATTTGCCTGCCCCCTGAACGAAACGCAGGTCTTCTTTTCGGCGTACAGAGGCACCGATTCCAGTGTCACCCATGACTACACCTCCCTCATGGCCGCAGCACCGGCCTGAATGGATTTGACAATATTGTGATAACCGGTGCAACGACATAGGTTGCCCTCCAGCCATTCCCGAACCTCCCGCTCGGATGGATTCGAGTTCACATTCACCAGATCAAGTGCGCTCATGATCATACCCGGTGTACAGAATCCACACTGGAGACCGTGATTTTGGCGAAACGCCTCTTGCATCGGATGCAGTTCCCCATCAATGGCCAGACCTTCGATGGTCGTGACTTCCGCACCATCTGCCTGCGCGGCAAGCATGGTGCAGCTCTTGACAGACTTGCCATTGACGTGCACAACACAGGCGCCGCACTGACTGGTGTCGCAACCAACATGCGTACCGGTCAATCGTTGATCAACTCGCAGAAAGTCTACCAGCAATGTGCGCGGATCAACCTCAGCCGATACATTATTGCCGTTGACAATCATTGATACAGTTACACTCATAGAATTTCTCCCCTCGCTTGTTTGGCTGATCACCGAAAATTGGACAACTTCATTTTCGTGTTATATCCAGTCTTTGTCTGATCGGCTACTATTAAAATCAATCGTATTCCAGATTCACCCGTCGGCTCACTTCGGCTATTTGCGAACTAGCCAACCATGCGAATCAGGTAATCCATCGCTGAAATTCAATATACTCTGTTTGATGTTTCATTGTCGAGTGCCTCTAGTGTCGAATAAATGCGATTCCGGGTTCGATATCACTTGTTCATACCGGCAACAAATGCATCAAAAAATTCATCGATGATCTTGGTCGACATGCTTCCCATCAATCTGGACCCGATCTGGGCAATTTTACCGCCGGTCTTGACTTGAGCATCGTAGAAGATCTCGCACCCCTGCTCGACATCCTCGAGCCTGACTTTGGCTTCCGAACTGGCAAATCCAAGAACACCTGCTTTGGCTGAACCCACAATTCGGTAGCCCTCTTCCTCCACTGCGTCAGAAATTGTCATCCGAATCCGGAACTTTGCTTTGATCGCACCAAATTTGAGTGTGATGTCACCCTCAAGTTCATCGTCGGAAATCCACTCTAGTGTTTCACATCCGGACAGTGACTCGCGGATCAAGTCTGCGTCATACAATGACCGCCATACCTTGGCGCGTTCAACGGGCAACACCCGGCTTCCTGATATTTCCATGTCCTATTCCAAAAATCAACACCTGACTCAATGTGATCGGGTGCCTGGCCTACCATCAAATCAGTACAAGTGGTAACTCGAATATAAAATACCCATTGTACAAGTTAATCATCAATATCATGACACAGCAAACAGACCCACCGAAATCCTTCGTCTCCCTGTTTGGAGACTACAGGCAGATCAGAAGAAGTGATACATCCGATACCCTAGCGTCTGGAAAACTCCGAATGGTTATAACTTATTTGGAGATGAGAAAACCACCGAGCTACCCCCGTACATCGCCGCGTGCTGAGAACCTGTCCATCATTCGTTCATATGACCCGAGCACAGGCTTTTATCTGTATCTATATAACGCGGTCGGGAAAGACTGGCTGTGGTATGAGCGAAATCAGCTCAGCGACAAGGAACTGGAAAATATTATCCGCCATCCGAAAGTTCGACTTTATGTGCTGTATCTGAAAGGCACACCTGCAGGATACTGTGAGCTTGATTTCAGGGCGGACAAGGAAGTCGAAATCGCCTATTTCGGATTGATTCCGGAATACACAGGTCGGGGGCTTGGAACTTACTTTCTCAAATGGGCTGTCCAGACAGCGTGGCTGGAATGCCCGGACCGTGTGTGGGTTCACACATGCAACTTTGATTCACCGCATGCTCTTGCGACATATCAGAAAGCGGGCTTTTCAGTCTATGGTCAGGAGGAAAAAATTATCGACGACCCGCGTGTCAGCCTGAAGACTCAATAACCAAGATTTTATGTCGCTGACTGACACACACCGTCAGTCAGATGAGTCACTTTCGACGCTCAAGCGTCATCGGCAGTCCATCCTTTGGTTGCAGAACAATCTGACCGCGCGGCTCCAGAACATAATCATCCGACGCCTTCAGCCGCCAGAACTGTGCGACCGATGCCAGAATCAACTGGGCTTCCAGCAAAGAGAACTTGGAACCTATGCATATTCGCGGTCCGCCACCGAATGGCAGATAGGAAAATCTATGTCGACCGGGCCTGTTCCCGAAAGCGAAACGTTCCGGATTGAATTTTTCCGGCTCATCCCAATACTTGGGGTCGCGGTGCATAAGCCAGATATTGACCTGGATCACGGCATTCTTCGGAATCGCAGTCCCATTGACCTCGTCTTCTGCAATCGCCTGGCGACCGATTGATGGGACCACTGTATACAATCGCATGGTCTCTTGAATCACCTGCAGTGTATAAGGCAAACTGGGCAGATCCGACAATTCGGGCATCCGCCCATTCAGTACTGAGTCAAGTTCCCGGTGCAGTTCGGCCTCCACTTCGGGATGTCTGTGCAGTACGTAAAACACCCAAGTCAGTGTAGTCGCCGTGGTCTCATAGCCGGCAATAAAGTACGACCTCACCTCATCCTGCAACTGAGCGACGGTCATACCTCGACCGGTCTGCTCGTCAACCGAAGCCATCAGCAATCCGAGCAGATCGGCTTTCTTCTCTCCGCTTCGGCGTCGTTGTACGATGATGTCCCGTGCAACATCATTGAGTAATTTCTTGGCTGAGCGCAAACGTATGTTCGACATCCGGGGGACCCATTTTGGAACACCCATCAAATCTATCATCTGAATCCGTACTCGTGCAAACTTATGGACTGCATGGGCGATTTCCATGGAGAGACGATCTTCACTTTCTCTGGAAAACATGGCTCTCATGATGATATTTAAAGTTGCTTCAGACATTTCAGATTGAACGTTGATCTCATGCCCGACATCAGGATACAGATTCCATTTTTCTAGCAGTCGATGGCACTCCTCGATCATCAATGGCGCAAATCCCTCGATGGCCTGGACTGCGAACGCTGGTGCGGCGAGACGGCGCTGTTGCCGCCAACGTTCACCCTCACTGGTGAATAAGGTGTATTTGCCAAGCGGAGGTTCCAGCAGCAGCCGAGTCAACAGCGATTTGCGATAGTTCTTGGAATTGGTCAACAGAATATGCTGTACAACATCCGGGTCGGATGTCAGCGTCCAGTAAGCCAACCAGCTGCGACGAAACATCAGCTTGTCATGGTTCATCACCCGAAAATACTCAGTCGGATTTTCAGACGAGAGCTGGTAGACTTCGCGCAGCGACAGCTGCCGTGATTCCGTTTGATTTGATTTCATACTGCCCTACTGTAATTCGAATAAAGACTCCGTGCCTTATTTCGGAATTGTCCCGTCAAGACCCATAACGTAGTAGTTCATATTCAGCAACTCCTCATCACTGATGACCGCACCGTCGGTGACAATTTCATTGCCATCCTGATCCATGACCGGACCGGCAAATGGATTTAGCCGGCCGGACCGGATCGCTTCAATAGTTTCTTCTGCCTTCGCAATCACTTCAGCCGGGAGCAACTCTTCATTGAACTGCGACAAGACTACCATGCCGTCCGCAATACCTTCCCAGGATTGCTGGGGTGTCCAAGTACCATCCAGCACGGCTCGGGTTCTTTTGATGTAGTACGGTCCCCAATTGTTCACAATGGCTGTTAGATGAGCGTTCGGTGCGTACCGACTCATGTCGGAAGATTGTCCGAACGCCAACACACCACGCTCCTCGGATACCTCTATCGGAGCCGGCGATGCGGTGTGCTGAGTCACAATATCCGCACCTTTGTCGATCAGGGCCTCGGTAACGGCACGCTCTCGCTCGGAGTCAATCCAGGAATTCATCCACACCACCTCAACTTTGGCATCCGGATTCACGCTGTGAAGTCCTATGGTGAACGCGTTGATACCACGCAGAACCTGGGGAATCGGATACCCTGCGACATACCCGATCAGATTTGATTTGGTCATTGCACCCGCGATCTGCCCGGTTACATATCTACCCTCATAGAACCGAGCGGAAAAGGACGAGACGTTCGCCTGAGACTCGTATCCCAAACCGGTCAAGTGCTCAAAATAAACGTACGGATACATCTTGGCGACTTCAATCGTCGGCTCCATGTAACCGTGGGAAGTCGTAATGATGAGTTTATGGCCGTCTTCAGCGAGCTTCCGAATAAATGGGATCGCACCCTCTCCTTCCGGAACAGATTCGATATAGGTCGTCTGAACCCTTTCACCGAATTCTTTCTCGACTGCCAGTCGCGCTTCATTGTGTCCGTAACTCCAGACATCTTTGTCTACCGGTGCGATAAAAACAAAGCCAACCTTGAGCGGTTCGGCAGCATTGACCGCACTGCCCGCGTACAGCCCAAACAACAGAGTTATGAAAGTGATTGCTATGGCCCGCATTTCCATCTCCGGCAACTTTGATGCACAATCAAAAATCGCTTTCGTGTCGATTGACGTTATTCGTCTAATTTTAACACTGCCGGAACCTTTCACTTTCAGTCAATCCATTTTCTCAAGTCTATTTCGGCCTGCACCGTTCGCTCAAATTTTCTACGTCGGGTGATTTGATACAATCAAACAGAAAGAGACAGATTTGACTGGACACCAACGATGCCTAAATTCTGCTGCTCTTCGAATCGAATGGCTTTGTTGTGGAATCGATTCGCAATTGAGGACAGGCCCTACGAATAGAGAAAGGAGTGATTATGGATAAGCTGTACGACTGGACTACGCCTTTGAACATTGTTACTGACTGGTTTGAAGGATTCGTAAATTACCTGCCCAATCTGGTCGGCGCTTTCTTGCTGCTTGTTCTGGGATGGGTAGTCTCCCGATTGGTCAGGACAATAGTTGTCAGACTGATTAAGGGTCTTGATCGATTTTCCGGAAGGATTAAATTTATCGGTATCGACTCCAGCTCAAAACTTGGCGAATCGTCCGCAAATTTCATCGGAAGCATTGTTTACTGGTTTACTTTCCTGATTTTTATAACGTCGGCCGCCAGTCTGCTTGGAATGAATATGTTTGCCGGCTGGCTCAGCAAACTGGTTGATTATCTGCCCAACATCCTTTCAGGTGTACTCATCGTCGGCGCAGGGGTCATTTTCAGCAATCTGATCTATCAGGCAGTGCTCGCGACGAATGCCGGGGTAAGCGACTCGCAGCGTACGATAATCGCCAGAGGGGCACAAATCCTCGTTCTGCTCATGCTCGTTCTGATCGGTGTCAACCAGATCGGAATCGATATCACCGTAATCGTTATTGTATTGTCTGTTGGAATCGGTGCCCTTCTCGGCGGACTGTCGATCGCATTCAGTCTAGGTGCAAGAACATTAGTCAGTAACCTGATCGGTATACGTTATCTGAATCCCGACTACCGGGTTGGCGAACTGATCCGGGTTGGTGGATACGAAGGAACGGTTTTGGAAATCACATCTGTCTCGATCGTATTGGATGGTGAGCAAGGCCGTGTCACAATTCCGGCTCGAATCCTGTCCGAACAGCCAAGCATATTGGTCAAGCGGGAGAACAACAATGTCTGAACGCATGCAGTTTGTACAGTATTTCATTGAGTCCAAGAATGAGGATGCGGCGCGAGCAATCGAACAATTACCAGCCGACATCATGGGAAGTCTGCTGAAGGAATTACCGGATGCCACCGCGCTCACCGCATTGAGCGCAATGCTCCCCTACTACGCATCCATTGGAATTCGAGCTCTCGACCCGTCCACAGCAAGAGGCTATCTTACCCGGCTGCCGCCAAATAACGCAGCTTCCATACTGAGATGTATTGACAAGAAGCAACGCGATGAGCTGATTCGCCAACTACCGAAACCCAAGTCTCTGCTCATTACTATGACAATGAACTACTCTCAGCAACTTGTAGGCGCGTGGATGAATCCCGACATTCAGCCGCTGCCCGTGAATGCCACTGTGGCAGAAGCCCGCAATCGAATCGAGTCGCAGAACCAAAATTACAACACTGCATTTACGGTCAACCATGACCAGACCATCCAGGGTTGTGTTTCGGTTGTGGACCTTTTGCAGTATCCCGACAGAAACAGCCTGATCACGGCACTGATACAGGAAGGCGTTGGTGCGATATCTGCATCATCCAGACTGAAACAGGCCATCAACGACAGCCGCTGGGCAAGCATTGAGGTGCTGCCAGTTGTCGATCGACAAAACAAACTGATCGGCGCGATCCGCTTCATCGATCTGATAACAGCTCTCAACCGCCAGGAGGACACCCAACGTCAGGATGTCAGCGAAAACGAATTTCTTGGATTCACCGAATCCTGCTATGTCGGCATGGCTAATCTTGTTTCCATGACTTTAGCCAGCAACAACCAAATCAAGGAATCAATCTGATCGGAGGAAGTACCGAGATGAACACAAATCAAAATGTGGAAACAGCGCTGGACTCTCTGACAGAGAAATTTTTCAAGGAGGCACCCAGCAGCGCAGCCTATAGACTAGAGACTATCACCGTCAAGGCGGCTGCGGAAATTTTGCAGCGTATCCCTATCGCGACAACATCAGCAGTCTGGGAGATGCTCAATCCGCACACTGGTGCACAAATAATCAATCATTTCCCGGTTGAAGTCGCCAGCGAAGTTCTTTCCGCTATCGACCCAGGGCGTGCAGCCTCTATTCTCGCGTTAGCGGATCAGCGGACTAAAGACTCAGTTCTTTCCATCGTCGAAGAACCAACAGCAGTCAAAATAAGTGAACTGATCGACTATCCACACGACAGTGCCGGCGGCCTTATGGATTCACGTGTGCTGACGTTTCGCGGTAATACGACAGTCAATGAGGCAAAACAAATTATTCGTAATGCAGGACTGCGAGATGCGGTACACGAACTGCGAATCATCGACGATCAACGAATTCTCAAATCGCTTGTTGATATCAAGGATTTCGCATTGGCCGAATCGGCCGCCTCGTTGAACAGTATTGCCAAAGGCATTGAAGCCGTCGTCAAGCCAATGGATACCCGGGAAGAGATCATCGAAAAGATGGAAGAGTTTCGACTGGAAGAGCTCACGGTGATCGATGATAACGGACATATTCTCGGCGTTATCCGATATTCCACACTGATGGATACCCTGAAAGAAAGTGCGTCACTTGACATTCAGACCATGGTCGGTGCAAGCAAGGATGAAACTGCCAATTCGAGTGTCGGATTCGCGGTTCGAAAGCGAATGCCCTGGCTTCAGATTAATTTGCTGACGGCATTTCTGGCTGCCGCAGTAGTGGGCCTATTTGAGGGAACAATCGCAAAATTCACTGCACTGGCCGTTCTGTTACCGGTAGTCGCCGGACAGTCGGGTAATGCCGGTGCACAGGCACTAGCCGTAACAATGCGCGGTCTTTCCTTGCGCGAAGTGAAGCTCGGTGACTGGCTTAAAATGGCCATCAAGGAAGGCAACGTGGGACTCTGGAATGGAATTTCCATCGCAATCGTGTGCGGAATTGGTGTCTATTTCTGGAGCGGTACCATCGGATTGGTTCTGGTGATCGTATCGTCGATGATCATCAGCATGATACTGGCCGGACTTGCCGGGGCATTGATTCCCATGGGACTGATGCGGATAGGACAGGACCCGGCAGTAGCATCTTCAATAGTTTTGACGACTGTCACCGATATTGCTGGTTTTTTCTCGTTCTTGGGAATTGCGACGCTCCTGGCAGGAATGCTCGTTTGAATTCGTCATCAATACACTCCGACTGACTCAGCAGGCCGGGACACACAAGCGACCCGGTTCTCTGCAGTATCAGGTGTTGGGATGAAATATCTGGCCGATACAGGCCGGCGCGTTCAACTTGACACGAGTCGAATGACGGGAAATGAACACCAGAACCAGTATGGTCACCAAATACGGCAACATGGACAGTATCTGGGCAGGAATCTGAACGCCAATACCCTGCAGATGCAGTTGCAGAATGGTCACTGAACCGAAAATGTAGGCACCAATGATGACACGACCCGGCTTCCAAGTTGCAAATACTACGAGAGCCAAGGCAATCCAGCCGCGGCCGGCTGTCATATGCTCAACCCACATGGGTGTGTACGACAACGAGAGAAAAGCGCCACCGAGCCCTGCCATTGCACCACCAAACATCACCGCCAAAAAGCGGATCTTGACCACTGCATAACCGATTGAGTGCGCCGCGTCGTGCGATTCGCCTACTGCACGAAGCACCAGTCCCGGTTTTGTATGGTTCAGAAACCAATGTACAGCAAATACCATCATCACAGACAGATAAATCAGTACATCCTGTGAAAACAGCAACGGTCCCAAAAGAGGTATATCACTCAGTAATGGGAGACTGAGAGTGGGTAGCTTCTCAATCGGCAGTCCGATGAAGGGAATTCCAATCAGTGAGCTCAAGCCGATACCAAACAGTGTCAGGGCAAGGCCCGAAGCAACCTGATTTGCAAGAAATATCAGGGTAAGCAACCCGAACAGCATTGACATCAGTACGCCTGCCACCGCACCAGCGATAATTCCAAGCAACCAACTGCCCGAGGTCAGTGCAACGACAAAAGCACAGACCGCCCCGATCAGCATCATACCTTCGACACCGAGATTGAGCACACCTGACTTTTCGGCCACCAGTTCCCCGGTCGCCGCAAGCAAAAGCGGCGTCGCAGCACTGACAACGGTCAGCATGATCAGTTCAACAGTGGTAATCGCTTCCATCAGTCGGTCCCTACCCGACCGTATGTGCGCGACTTACGCCATTCGACCCGGTAATTGATCAGGACATCACTCGCCAGCAGAAAGAAGAGCAACATTCCCTGAAACACCCCGGCAATTCCAAGTGGCAATCCCATCTTGATCTGAACAAATTCCCCGCCCAGATATGAAAGTGCCAAAACCAGACTGGCGAATAGAATTCCAACAGGATGAAGTCGACCAAGAAAGGCGACGATAATGGCGGAAAAGCCATAACCCGGAGAAATGATGGGTTGCAGCTGACCGATCGGTCCGGCGACTTCAATTATTCCGGCCAGACCGGCCAAGCCACCGGCACCGAGCAAGACATACCAAACCATCCTGTTGAAATGAATCCCTGTATAGCGCGCAGCATTGGGCGCAAGACCCGCAACCCTGATCTGGAATCCAGCAACGGTCCTGGAAAACAGTATCCACACGGATAGCACCACCAACAGCGCAATGACTGTGCCAGCGTGCAGACGTGTTCCGCTGAGTATGCCGGGAACCAGGGCTGCATCCTGAAAAACTACGGATTCAGGAAAATTGAAACCTCCAGGGTCACGCCAAGGCCCGTGCACCAAAGTGCTCAAAACCAATACGGCAACATAGACCAATAAAAGACTGGTCAGAATCTCATTTGTATTCATCTTTGTTTTCAGGAACGCAGGTATGGATGCCCAAGCCATACCGCCCAGAACACCGAGTACAAGCATTGCCGGCAGGATAAGCATATTGTTGGATTCCGGAAAATAGATGGGTAACGCACTTCCGACAACCGCCCCGATGGTCAGCTGCCCCTCCGCACCAATATTCCAGACGTTGGCTCTGAACCCCATAGACAACCCGACCGCGATCATCGCCAGCGGGGCGGCTTTGATGATCAGTTCGCTGACACCGTACAAATCACTGATTGGCGCCAGGAAGAAAGTGTAAAGACTGGTCAGTGGCGGATAGCCGAGTAGTGAAAATACGACGCTGCCGGCAACCAGGCTCAACACTAAAGCCATGATCGGTGTCAGCCATGTCATCAACCTCGAATGTGTCTGTCTGGCTACCAGTCTAATTGGCATTCACAACATCCTGTTTTACTTCGACCTGAGATCCGCCCATGAGTAATCCAATTGTCTGTGCTGTCAGGCTGGAAACCGAGTAGGATTCGGACAATTGACCTGCAAACATCACCGATATTCGATCACATAATGCCATCAGTTCATCCAGGTCCTGTGAAATCACAACAACCGCGGCACCGTTTTCTGCAAGGTCGAGAAGGGACTGATGTATGGCAGCCTGGGAACCCGCATCAATACCCCAGGTGGGTTGCGATGCGATCATGACAGCCGGATATTGAAGTATTTCACGTCCCATGAGGAATTTTTGCAGATTGCCTCCCGAAAGACTGCTCGCATCGACGTGAATACCCGAATGTCTGACATCGAACTCATCGCAGATTTTTTGCGAATAGGTACGCGCATTGGAAAAATGCATCAACAGATTCCTGCTCAAGTCGTATTTTTTGTGCCCGCTTAAGAATACATTTTCAGTCAGTGACATGTTGCCGACGACACCGTGTCCCAACCGTTCCTCCGGAACGCTCGCCAGACCCAGATCGCGTCTGGCCTGGATGCCTGCTCGCCCACAGTCCACATCTTTGATGCTGATTGCTGATTCCTGATCCGCCAATACCTCACCGGACAACATTCCCATGAGTTCAGTCTGTCCATTACCCGCCACACCTGCGATACCAAAAACCTCTCCGGCGCAAACGTCGAAACTGATATCTTTCAACGAAATATTGCGTTCACTTTCTGCCACACGGGAAAGGTTCCGGACCGAAAACACCACTTTGCCGGTTTCTTTGGCTTGCGAGGCAGGTAGCTTCAATGATTTACCGATCATCATCTCGGCGAGCTCCTGGGTACCGACCTTCGTTGGGTCGCATTCTGTAACCACCTTGCCATGACGAAGAATAGTCGCGTGGTGACAAAGTACGCGGATTTCTTCAAGCTTATGACTGATGTACAGGACCGCACAGCCCTGGTCAGCCAGTCGTCTCAGAACCGCAAACAATTTGTCGGCTTCCTGTGGAGTCAGAACCGACGTTGGCTCATCCATAATCAGAAGTTTGGGAGACTGAAGCAGACAACGCACGATCTCAACACGCTGACGTTCACCGACAGACAGTGAGAACACGTCGCGATCCGGGTCCAATCCCAAACCGTAGGTATCCGAAACAGAGCGGATCTCTTCTGCAAGTTCTAGCCCTTTCTTTGTTGACGTTACAGCCAATTCGATATTCTCGCGTACTGTCATCGCCTCAAACAGCGAAAAATGCTGGAAAACCATGCCAATACCCATCTGACGCGCGTGGGCAGGACTTGAAACCCTCACCGGTTCACCTTGCCAATACATCGTTCCTGCATCTGCCGAGTAGTATCCGTAGATGATCTTGACCAGGGTGCTCTTGCCAGCACCATTCTCACCGAGTAGAGCGTGGATGTTGCCCTCGGCGATTTCAAAATCTATCGAGTCGTTTGCGACGACACCGGGAAAAGCCTTGGTTATGCCTTGCATTGACAACAATGAATTGCTTGCGGGCATGGTTACAAACTCGTACGGATTTTGCCGGGTTGAACGAACGGATTCAGGATGCGGTTGAATCCAGATTTCGCGTCGTGCCAGTCCGAGCGGATGCCTCCACATCCTGAACGCGCTGACGCACCTCAAGCAATTTTGCAGCAGTCGACATCGCGATGACAGCCGGATGTTTTCCCTTTATGGTTCCAATGCCGATGGGACATTCAAGTCTCCTGAGCGTAAAGGGATCGATACCGTCGGCAACAAATCGCTTCTCAAATCTTCTACGTTTGGTTTCAGACCCGATCAGTCCCAACCATCCAAAATCTCTCTGTTTCAGAATTTCAAGGCAGATTTCATAGTCAAGTCCGTGACTGTGTGTCATCACGACGTAGAAGGTCCCAGGCTCCTGGTTCATTAGAATTTCCTTGAGTTCGGACTGCTTTTTCACGGCGACAGTATCCGGAACAACTTCTGGAAAGATATCGGTACGCTGATCGACCCAGTCGATCCTGAAAGGCAGGGCGCCAAGCAGTCTGACCAGTGCCTTGCCGACATGTCCGGCGCCAAAGACCACAATTTTGTTCGGCAATTCATCCAATCGGGTGATAAACCACTCGGATTCACCGTCGCTCACCAGACACGCGTTCGGCACAGTAGTACGAAGGAGATTGTTTGTCGCGCATCGAAACAACTCGGGCACGTCATCCCAGTCCGACTTGTTGTTCAGAACGAAGGGCGAACACTCACCATCAAGTGGACTCACAAGAAACTTGATCGTCCGGTTGTTTTGGCTATTGAACTCATGAGCGCATTTTGTGATTTCTTCAAAAGATAGCTTTTCGAACAAAAGACGCACAGCACCGCCGCAACACTGGCTCATCTCGATACCCAAGCCAAACATCTCTGTTTCTCGCTGTGAATTGACCGTGCGGCGCAGAATTTCCCGTGCACGGCGGATCGCGGTGTACTCAAGATTACCACCACCGATGCTCTCAAACTCACCCGATTCAGTCACCAGCATCCTTGCGCCGACTTCCCTCGGGGCAGAGCCGATCACATCAATCACGGTGATCGTTACAAATGGTTCCCCGCTCTGAGCGAGCGAAGCGAATTCGCGCGTCCAACTCATTATGTGTTCCCACCTTTGTGGATATCGTTCAATGCCATAAGTACTCTTTCCGGTGTTGCTGGTGCATCGAGTTTCGGCCAGACCTTATAATCTGACAGACTTGAAATCGCATCACAGATCGCACTGTAAACTGAAATCGCAAGCATCAGTGGGGGTTCGCCCACAGCTTTTGAACGATAGATTGTATTCTCTCGGTTTCGACCCCGCTCCCATATTCGAACATTGAACTCTTCAGGAACATCCCCGACAGTCGGAATTTTGTATGTCGACGGAGCGTGGGTTCGAAGATTGCCCTTGTCATCCCACCACAGCTCCTCGCTGGTCAGCCAGCCGGCACCCTGCACAAATCCACCCTCAATCTGCCCCATGTCAACAGCAGGATTCAACGATTTTCCTACATCGTGCAGTATGTCGACCCGACAAAGTCGATATTCGCCCGTCAGTCGGTCCACTGCAACTTCGCTCACGGCCGCGCCGGTTCCGAAATAAAAGAACGGACGGCCCTGCATTTTTGATCGGTCCCAGCTGATTTTCGGTGTCCTGTAATGGCCGGTAGCCGAAAGCGATACCCGAGACACCTGGGCCAGTCGAACGATCTCTGCAAACGAAGCGGAGTTGCGTCCTGCCACAACCCGTCCACGAATGAACTGTACGGCATCATGCCTGGTTTTCCACTTTTTCGCAGCAACTTCACATAGACGTTTCTTAATTTTCCGAGCCGCATCCTGCGCTGCCTTTCCATTGACATCCGAACCGGATGAAGCCGCTGTAGCGGAAGTATTCGGAACCCTTGACGTGTTGGTCTCGGTTATTTTCACTGTACTGAGTGGAACGCTGAACTCCTCTGCGACGACCTGAGCGACTTTGATGAACAGCCCCTGCCCCATTTCGGTCCCACCGTGATTCAGATGAATACTTCCATCGGTATACACGTGAACCAGTGCGTGCGCCTGATTGAAATGTGTTGTAGTGAAGGAAACTCCGAATTTAACGGGAGTCAGCGCAATTCCGCGACAGATTCTCGGACAATCTCGATTTACCCGGCGTATGGCACTTCGTCGAGCGCGATAGTCAGAGCTTTCAACCAATTCGGATGTCAATGACCGAATTTCAAAACCGGTCATCCGCATTCCGTACGGTGTGATGTTTCGCGTCTGTTTACCGTAATAATTCAATCGTCGTATCTGTAACGGATCCTTGTTCAGATGGCAGGCGATCTCATCGATGATCCGTTCGATACACAGCATTCCCTGTGGCGCGCCAAACCCCCTGAATGCCGTGTTCGATACGGTATTGGTCCGGCAAAGATGCGTTGTCGCAACGACATTGTCCAAGTAGTAGGCATTGTCCAGATGCAACAGTGCACGGTCGTTGATGGGCTGTGACAGATCAGCCGAATAACCGCACCTTGATGCCATATCGACTTTGAGACCCTGAATCCGTCCCGATTCATCGAATCCCACATCGTATTCAAATCTGAAATCGTGGCGCTTGCCGGTGGCCAGCATGTCGATATCGCGGTCAAGTCTCATTTTCGCCGGTCTCCCGGTCGAATTGGCCACAACTGCTGCGATACAGGCCCACTGCGCAGCCTGGGTTTCCTTTCCGCCGAACCCACCGCCCATGCGACGAACCTCCACCTGAACAGCGTTCAACGGTATATCCAAGACTTTCGCTACCAAATTCTGGACCTCAGACGGATGCTGTGTCGAAGAATGAATCAGGAAGTCACCTCCCTCGCGCGGAATCGCCATCGCCGCCTGTCCCTCGAGATAGAAGTGATCCTGACCTCCGCATTCTAATGTCCCCTTGATTCGGTTGGCTGCGCGCTTGACCGCGATCTCCGGGTCGCCCTTTCGTATTGCGGAGGCAGGTAGCACGTAACTGTCTCGGTTGAGTGCGTCGTTGATCGTCAAAACAGGTTGTTCGGGCTCGTATTCAACGCGCGCCTGACCGCATGCATCCCGCGCCTGTTGTTCCGTCTCCGCCGCAACTGCAAACAGGACCTGACCCGCGAAGTCCACCCGCGATTGCGCAAAAACGGGATCGTCTCCAATCGTCGGACTGCAGTCATTGATACCTGGAATCGAATTCGCATCGAAAACTCCGACTACACCGGGCGATTGTGAAACAGCTTGAATATCTGCGGAAACAATGCGCGCACAGGCATGCGGGCTCAGCACCGCCCAGACATGAAGCAGATCCCGTGGCTCTGGAATATCGTCCACGTAGCAGGCTTCTCCGGTCACATGACGAACTGCACTGTCGTGTGGCAGCGGGTGCCGCACCGTTCTCGTCAATTCCTTATCAGGAACATAGTCAAGCATGCTGCACCTGTCGTACGCTGATCTGTTCACCGCTTCGCAACTCTTCGGCAAATCGCTCTAGCAAGCCTGCCGCGACAGCTGATCGATATCGGGAACTTCCCCTGAAATCGGTAATCGGCTTGAAATCCAGATCAAGCGCGTCACGGACCTGTTCGACACCCTCCACTCCCAAGCCGTTTCCGATCAACGCTTTTTCACAGTTCCTCGCTCTCAATGGCGTCGCTGCCATACCCCCATAACAGACCCTGACTGCCTGCACTCGGCTGCCCTGCATTATCACCGAAAACGCACCGCAGACTGCTGAGATGTCCTGGTGGAAACGCTTTGAGATCTTGAAAATCCGAAACACCTGTCTTTCTCGTGGCAACGGCACGTCGATCCGTTCAAGAAATTCCCCCGGCGCTAGATCCTGTTTGCCGTAGTCAATAAAAAAATCTTCTGCGGCAGCTGTTCGGGTATTGCGCGCGGAAGTGATGAGCAATCTCGCATCCAACGCCACCAATGCCGGCAAACTGTCGCCGATAGGTGAACCGTTGGCTACGTTGCCTCCCAGCGTAGCGAGATTTCGAATCTGATCCGACCCGTAGCGAACAAACAGTTCATAAAGGCTTGCATAGTGTTCGGCAAGCACAGCCATCGCATCAGATACCGTGACCGCTGCACCAATGCGTATGTAGCCGTCATCAACGTCGATTCTGGTCAGAGACTCAACTGCACCGGTGTAGACTACTGTCTCAAGGTAGCGTCTTTGCTTGGTCACCCATAGACCCACATCGGTCGCGCCAGCCACAATCCGGCTTTTGGGATTGAGTTCAAGTATATGTGCCAGATCATCGGTAGTTGTAGGAGCGTAGTATTTCTGTCCATTCGCTTTGATTTCTACAGACGAACGGGCATCAAGCGCCGAAATACTGCGGACGGTCTCATTCTCCCGACAATCAAATTGATCCTCGGTCATCGCCTTCAGGGCTTTGCGACAAGCCCGGACAATAGGTGCATATCCGGTGCACCGGCAAAGATTGCCCGCTAGCGCGTTGTCAATCGATTGCCTGTCCGTCGGGCATTGATTGTGATACATGGCAAACATCGACATGATGAAACCGGGTGTGCAAAAACCGCATTGTGAGCCATGCTCCTCGACCATTGCCCGTTGAACAGCGTGCAACTCCCCATCAGATGTCTTCAGATGCTCAACGGTAATCAGCTGCTGTCCATGCAGGAAAGGTACAAACATAATGCATGAATTGACCGCCCGGTATTGCATTTTGCCGTTGTCTGCGCGACCCAGTACCACGGTACAGGCACCGCAGTCTCCCTCCGCGCAACCTTCCTTGGTACCAGTCAAATGTTCTGACTTGCGAAGATATTCGAGTACGGTCATGGTCGGTGGAAAATCCGACAACGTCCGGGGCTGATCCCCCAGAAGAAACCGAACGGAGTTCCCGGACTGCATCAACTTCCCCGGTAGGTTGAATATCCGTAGTTGGACAATAGCAAGGGAACGTGATAGTGCTGATTCGCATCGGCAATATAAAATCGAATTACAACCTCTTCCAGAAATCCGCGATCCTGATAGTCGGGTTCCTTTGAACGCAGATACTCCCCGGCCTGAAATACGCTTTCATAAGCTCCCTCAGTCAGTGCATCAGCTTCCAGTAGTGGTGAGTCCACCCGTCCGTCGTCATTCGTGACACGGGATGTCAGATGCTCCCTCATCTCACCGTCCAAGCGATAAAGATCAATGCGAATTCCCTTCCCAGGCATACCGCGCACCAGATCCAATACGTGTGTCGTCAATTTACCCATTCGGTTCGAATCTCCAACTATTGACTTGATTGTGACTTCCCTGATTGGCTCAACTGTGCGTACCATGCTGCAATCGCCTGGCGTTCCTCCTCGGAAATTTTTGAGACGTTGCCGATCGGCATGGAGCGGGTTGCGACAGCTGACGAGAATATACGTGCCGCCATTGTTTCGATCTGAATGTCCGAATCCAGCATGACACCTCCCGGTGCGACGGTGAATCCGGGCTGCACCGGCGTAGCGGAGTGACAGACCGTGCAACGCTCATGAATGATGCCGCGTACGGTATCCATAGTCACAGATTTTAACTCATTCGGGTTTAGCGTTGATTTTGGAATCGAAAGAACCACAATCACTACAAACAGCACTGACGCGGCCAGTGGTAGCCACCATTTCGATCCTGCAAGATGCCGGACATTGAAAAAGTGTCGGATCAGAATTCCGACAACTCCCAATGCGATCAGTATGAGCCAATTCCAGGAACTGCCAAAAGTCGATGGATAGTGGCTTGCGATCATGATGAAAAGAACAGGAAGTGTCAGGTAGTTGTTATGCCTTGATCGTGTCAACGCGGCTCGCCCGAGTGCCGCATCCCGTTCCGCACCGGTTTTCATGGCGTTGACCAGAGATTTCTGCGACGGTATGATCACAGCCATAACATTCAGCACCATAATGGTTCCGATCGCTGCGCCAACATGAATGTATGCTCCCCGCCCGCTGAACAGGTGGCAAAGAACAAACGCAAGAACTGCAAACCACACGAAAGTCAAAGCGGCAAGAAGTTGCTGTCGTTCACGAAGAAATGATCGACACATGCCGTCGTAGACTACCCACGATCCCACCAACGTCAGCACTCCGATTAGAGTTCCCTGCCATGGCGACAGATCATTCAACGAAGCATCCAGAAGGTATACTCTCGCATCCAGATAAAAGATCAACACCAGCAACGCGATGCCGGTAAACCATGTGAAGTATGCCTCCCACTTGAACCAGTGCAGCTGAGGTGGCAGTTGTGCAGGCGCTACCGCGTATTTCTGGACGTGATAAAACCCACCACCGTGAATTGCCCAGAGATCGCCTTCGATTCCGGCGGCTTCGCCACGATCACGCTCAAGACGATTCTCAAGCCAGTTGAAGTAAAAAGACGCGCCGATCCACGCTATTCCAACCGTCAGGTGCGCCCAGCGCAGGGCCAGCTCAATCCATTCCGCAAGATAACTTCCTATCATCAATCTCGTTGCCTGTACCAATCAATAACTGCCTTCAGTCGCCAAATTTATTTCTCAAATTTAACTGAGCCTTCATTGTCGGTTGAAAGTCAAGAATTTTTCAATACAATGAAAACCTTCGTTACGCCACCGCAAAGTGTCCGGAATTTGACTCATCGGCTGGCAGATCATCAAATTCATCAACATCAATATCTTAACACTTTCATGTCCAACTTTTTCTCCCTGCTCCATGAACGGATTCAAGCATCAGCCGATCGCGTCTTTCTTGAGTTAGGAGATCAACCATCGATAACTTACGGCGAAGCTGATCGGATGTCCGCTCAAGTCGCCAATAGACTGGCGGCATTTGGTCTTGAACCCGGTGATCGTATAACTGTACAAGTGGAAAAGTCGGCACATGTCGTTATTTTATATCTTGCATGTCTGAGGTCAGGCCTGGTATTTCACCCTCTGAACACGGCATATACCCTCCATGAACTCGAACACTTCTTTGAAGATGCGCAACCATCACTTGTTGTTTGTCGCCCCGGTGTTGCCGACGAAGTTCGCCAGTTCGCAAGTCGATTCAGCATAGAACATGTTGAAACGCTTGATGCGGATGGCAGTGGGTCTCTCTGGGAACTGGTATCGAATCAGCATGATGAATTTGCAGTCACAGAACGCTCATCTGACGATACAGCCTTGTTGATCTACACCTCCGGTACGACAGGCAAGCCGAAAGGAGCGATGATCACACACGATAACCTGTCATCCAACATTCTGGCGCTGATGGAGTTCTGGGAGTGGGAGGCAGAAGACGTAATATTGCACGTGTTGCCTCTCTTTCATGTCCACGGACTGTGTCCAGCGCTTCACTGCCCGATTATGGGAGGATCGAAGATACTGTTTCAAAACAGGTTCTCTGTAAATGAAACTATAACCCTGCTTCCCTGTGCAACAGTCCTGATGGCGGTACCAACGGTTTATACTCGTCTGCTGTCGGATGACAGACTGACAGGGGAAGTGTGTCAAGACATTCGAATCTTTCTGTCCGGTTCAGCGCCATTGTTACCTGAGACAGCCTATGAATTTGAACGACGTACCGGTCACCGAATCATGGAGCGATATGGAATGTCCGAAGGTCAGATGATCTCATCCAATCCAGTTCGGGGAGAACGGTTGATTGGAACGGTAGGTTTGGCATTCCCAGGTATCAAGCTGCGAATTTGCGACGAATCAGGTCAGCAGCTTGATCAAGGAGAAATTGGAATGCTGGAAGTCAAGGGACCCAATGTGTTCAGTGGTTATTGGCGCAACCCTACAGCCACTGAAAGGGCTTTTCGAAGTGATGGATATTTCATCACCGGTGATCTCGGTACGATAGACGAAAACGGATATTTGTCAATCGTCGGCAGGGAAAGTGACCTGATCATTTCTGCGGGTTTCAATATCTATCCCAAGGAAGTGGAAAACCAGCTGAACCAGATTGCCGGTGTTGTGGATTCGGCCGTTTTCGCGGTTCCGCATCCGGATTTGGGCGAGGCAGTGTTCGCGACCGTGGTGAAAGAAAAGAATGCTACCGTCACATCTGATGACATCATCTCAACGATCAAGGAAAAACTCTCGTCTTTCAAAATTCCAAAAAAAATTGAGTTCGTCGACGAGCTGCCCAGAAACGCAATGGGCAAGGTTGAAAAGAAACAGCTTAGGATTCGGTATCAATCAGAACTCAATGCCCAATAGCTATGGTAAAGACGACCTGCCAGCCTAAAATTTTTTGAGTTCGGATGGTGGAATTTGTTTGTCAGTTGGATTCACTATCCAACTTCTCCATCAAACCTGACACACCGGACAGTGACCAACCTCCGTCAACCGGTATGACAGCACCTGTAATGTAGTCAGCCATTGGCGACGAAAGGAACATGGCAGCTTTACCGATGTCATCGGTATTTCCAAGTCGCTTCAAAGGAACTGACTCAGTTACGTTATCAAGAAGTTGAGAGGTTGGAGCCAGCCTTCTCATGCCTTCCGTGTCCTGGATTGGGCCCGGAACAATCGAATTGACGCGAATACCTTCGCTGCCCCATTCCATTGCCAAGGTTCTGGTTAGCATGTCAACACCAGCTTTGGCGGCACATACGTGAGATTGGAGAATCATCGGAACAAATGACTGTGGGGCAGAAATATTGATCACTGATCCACCCGGTTTTACGAGGTGGGGATAAGCCGCGCGCAGTACGTGGTAACTACCCAAAAGATCGATATTCATCACTGCAGCGAACCCATTTGAAGACATATCTGTCGCGCGAGCCGGGAAATTTCCGGCTGCACCCGATACCAGAACAGCGAATTCTCCGAACTTCTCATTGAACGTCTCAAACGCTTCCGTCACTTTCGCGTAGTCTCTTACATCTGCGCTGAATCCATGCACAGAGACACCGGCCTCCTCTAAATATTCGACCGCAAATTGTATTTTCTCCTGCGATCGCCCGATCACGCCGACGTTCGCGCCGGCATCAGCGAAATTTCTCGCAACTCCGAGATTGATACCACTTGTACCGCCAGCAACAATGACTGTTTTTCCGGAAAAATCAAAACTGTTGGCATTCATTCGAATTCAGGTACTCGCGGGTAAGTCTGTATGATCAGCAAATCGAGTAAGAAGACTTCGCAGTGTCGCTTGACTGACACCATTCAGCCCCCGACTTTGTCGTATCAGTCGGAATTCTTTCGGTCCAATGATGACAGAAACATAAAGATGACTGAAACAACGATTCCCCAAAGTGCCACATTGTAGATTGGATTGTCCAGAAATACATTGAAAGTCGAAAGTATGAAGCAACAAACAATGGCGGCAATACCCAATAGAAAATTCATTTCATATCCTGGAATGGTGTTTAAATCAGTGCTGATTTTAGCAGAATCAAACAAAATGTTGGGCAAGTCCAAAATGATAAAAGTAAAATTGCTGATGGTAGAGGTTTGTTGGATTTTGCCAGATCATGGAACGAATTTCGCGACCAGATTGTGGCGAACTGCCTGTATGTTTCTGATTTCATTCTACAGAAAGCGATTTATGGAAATTCTTGATCTTTCGCACGAAGAGAGTAAAGAGCAACTCGAATACCGGGTCGACAACGGTTTTGCCTGGACTCACAGTCAAATCAATCCACAGAGTTGCATCATTCCTGTCAGCGACGATGTCAGGAGTGAAATTCTGAATGTCGCGGAGGTGATCGATGCGAATCCGCTCCCGACGCTACTGAGACATCCCGAGCAGTTTGAGATTCCCAAAACCTTGGGGCTGATGACAGAAGTTCGAACAAGGTTGGACAATCCGCCCGGTGTTGCAGTCATCGACAGGATTCCGCTGGATGAGATTTCAATTGAGCAGGCCATCGATATCTTCTGGATTATCGGTCAGAAAATCGGACGAAATGTCGCTCAGAAATGGGACGGTACCATGATCTATCACGTCCGTGATACCGGTGCCGAATACGGATATGGCGTACGCGGCTCATACACAAAGGTTGAACTTCTATTTCACAATGACAATGCCTTTGGTATCGCACTGCCACACTATGTTGGACTGATGTGTATTCGGCCTTCACTTGAGGGCGGACTCAGTCGATTCTGCAGCCTTTATTCGATTCACAATCAAATGCTGAGTAAATATCCTGCCCAGCTCAAGCGCCTGTACCGGCCAGTCCTCTGGGACCGACAGGCTGAACATGCCCAAGGTGAACCAATTGTTGTACGAGCACCGGTTTTCCGATTCGAGAACAACCGACTGTGGACGCGGGCAAATCCAAGTCTGATCAGGAAAGGCTATGACGTTGCAGACTGCGAGATGGACAGTGAGACCTCAGATGCCGTTGACGCGCTCAAGGAAGTGTCAGAAGAGTCTTCTCTTTGGTTTGAGCTGCCTATCGAACGAGGTCATTTGCAATACATCAACAACATTGATATCGCGCACTACCGCAGCGAAATCGTAGATGATCCGAACCCTTCCAAGAAGCGACATTTGGTTCGGTCGTGGCATCGCGACTGCGGGCTGGTGACCTACGACGGTTGACAAGTTTGAATTGAGAATACAATTTGAGCCTGCGGCAAAATGACCAAACTCAGTATCAATCTGAACAAAATCGCGCTGCTTAGAAATGCACGCGGCATGAATTTTCCCAGAGTGCTGGACTTCGCGGCACTGTGTGTCGCCAACGGCGCGCATGGACTCACAGTTCATCCTCGCCCCGATCAGCGTCATGCAACCTATGCCGATGTGAAGGATCTAACCGAGTTCTGCAGTCAGTATCCAGAGGTTGAATTCAATATTGAAGGCTATCCTACCACTGACTTTCTCGAGGTGGTCAAATCAGCCAGACCGGACCAGTGCACACTTGTTCCCGATGCGCCCGATCAGATCACTTCCGACCATGGATGGAATACAGAGGTGGAAATTCACTTTCTGCGTCCGGTCATATCGGAACTCAAACATCACGGCATCCGTACAAGTATTTTTCTCGACCCCGACTTGGGTATGATTGATTCCGCTGCGGAGACAGGTGCAGACAGAATCGAACTCTATACTGAAGAATATGCCAGATCATACGATAGTGATGACAACTCAGATGTTCTGGAGCAATATCGTCAAACCGCGATTGCCGCCCAGAATGCAGGACTTGGTGTCAACGCGGGTCACGATCTCAATCAGAAGAATCTGGCAAGATTTCTAACTATTCCGGATGTATTGGAGGTGTCCATCGGCCATGCGCTAACGGTTGAATCTCTGCTTGATGGTTTTGAGTCCACTGTCCATTCATACATATCGATCATTCAGTCCTGCAACCGCTGATTGCGTATTCCGAAAGCATAGTCTGCCGTATTCGCAGCACCGCTACCAGAGTGACTCGGGCTAGCTTACGACCTTAAGGTGTTGTTGCTTTATCGCATTTCTTGCTTGATATAGTAGATATGTTGTCGAATCTGCTGGTAACTGGTTTTGGACCATTCCATACGGTCGAAACGAATACTTCTGAACTTATTGTTCAAGAATTGCAGAACAAGTTTGTTGAAAAAGACGGATTTTGTCTGCAAACCCGAATTTTTCCGGTGATTTACGATAGAGCATCAGAAGAGATCACCGAAACGATTCGTACAACCAACCCTGAAATCTTAATCATGATCGGGGTTTCCAAAACTGCAAAAAAGATGCAGTTGGAACAGGTTGCGCGAAACCTCGACTGCTCAGAAACCTTTGATAATCAAAATGTTGTAAGGAAAAACCATCGAATCCTTGATGATGGCCCTGATCAATATTGCACATCACTTCCACTGGACGAGTACGCTGACACACTTACGGAAGCGGGTATATCTACAATTGTCTCAAATGATGCTGGAGGATTTCTGTGTAATCACTACTACTACCGTGCTTGCCATTATTTTGCGGTGACACCGGTTGATTGCGTCTGTTTATTTGTGCATGTCCCCAATCTGGAAAATGGTGGGAATGTATGCCGTCAAAAACCGAATCTGTCGGTTTCAGGTGTGGCAGAAGGTATTCTCCTGCTGGCACAGCAGATTCGAAACAGCATGACTTCCTTTGAGGATGCGAACTGACGACAACGTCTTTTCAGAGAGAACTCTTCTTCTGGATCACTTTCTCATTTTACCAGGCAATTGTTGACACAACCTGCTGTGGGCAACTTTCTCGAATCTGGTCGCAGAATCTTCCTGAATCCGCTTAACGACTATTCGCGGATTTCTTCCAAAGCGTCGCGATTCCAGATGATGTTGAAACATCCCAGTCTTGCTGTATAGACATTGAACAGTAATCAACCGAGGAGAGCCAAGATTTTGAAATGCAAGTTGCAGACGATAACACGTATTCGAGAATTACGAAACAAAATGAAGGGGATTGAATTGATAAATGCAGCAAAGCACGTCAGGAATACCGAAATCCGATCACATAATCGGGGTTTACTTTATCAATTTCAACCTGAGAAGATCGGACTCATCCCATCCTATTTCATCCAATGGTTTTTTCAGTAATTTTGGTCCGTAGGTCTTTTTCAGGTGACAGTGAATAGATTTGATTTTATTCGACATTGGATTATTAATCTCTGAACAGATCCTCTTTTCTGCTGCTTCTCCCAACCGTCTTTTTCAAGGGCTTTGATAATTTGCTGTGCAGTCTTGTTCTCTAACGGTCCCATACGACTTTGTCCACGATTGCAACTCGCGCAAAAGCCAATATTAATTCTTCTGTTTCTTGTTTCTGTGATTTTTTCTGTTGAAATTGTCGTTGCGCGTTTTTATAGCGACGAACAAATATCGACTCAGACAGTGGTATGTTATTTATCATCATAGTTTCGATATGCACTAACATCGCTTGCTTTTGAAGTTGTTTTGTCTCCTCAATCGTTGCGCCTTCAACAAGTACACCAGCAAAGTCTGGACTCCATCCAAAATACTGCTTACTATCAGGTTCGAACAAAACTGAAATTTTCATCAATATTCTATCCTCGTGCATATCGCCTACCCCTATTCACTAAAACTCAATCTAACCTAACTCCTATCCGCCGACTTCGGTCTTGATCGGCCGAGTATTGTGCCCGAAGAATCAAATGGGTAAAGGTATTGCAACATGTGTGTGCTTCCTTGCCCGAAATATTTGTACCCCCTACTTGAAATCAAATAATCGATGCTCAAAGCAACACTAGATTTGCTGGATTTTGACAGGGTTCCAGAATATCGTAAAAAGGGAGCGACCCCTAGAAGGTGAAAGGACGGAAATATTTGAGAGGCTCCTTCTGCGACTGTGTGATGGTTGCGAGACTCGAATAGTGAGTTCAGACCGTGCTCTACAGCAACTTCGACAACATTGGAAGGAATACGACAAACCTATGACAGCTACTGCATAAGATAAGCGGTTCGACCTTGCTGATCTTCGACCAGCTGCCAGTCACGATGTCGATTTGCGCCGAATCCACACGACAATTGGCCTCATGCACAAGTCATAATAAACAGTAATTGGGGAACCAGTGGTGTACCGCTATACATGGAGGAGTTTGCGCGGTAGCGATTTTCATGTCCTACGGTACCAAATCACCGTTGCGCCCGACTGCCAGCGATCAGAGGTGCAAATGCTGTTCGCGCAGATTCAATGGAATCCCCTGAGACGATTACCGATAAAAAAAGACAGAAACAAACACTTATGCAAGTAACCGAGCTTTACTTGCCATTTCCAACCCCCAACAAAAATCCAGTTGTGTTCTATCGCTACCCGGTCTCAAACTCCACTCCGCGAAATATCATTCTCGTTCAAATGCCAAGACGTTCTGTACCTGCTCACCCAAACCTTCAATACCAAGTCTCATGGTATTCCCTGCTCTCAGATATACTGGAGGTTTGAGGCCAAACCCAACTCCTGAGGGAGTTCCTGTGAGCAGTAAGTCACCGGGCATCAACGTCATATACCGGCTGACGTAACTGACCAGATGCTTCACACTGAATATCATGTCGTCGGTTGATCCATCCTGGTACCGTTTTCCGTCAACTTCCAGCCACAACCCAAGCCGTTGAGGATCGGGAACCTCATCACTGGTCACAAGATATGGACCCACCGGACAGAATGTATCGGCGCTCTTCCCTTTGACCCACTGCCCTGTGCCTTCAATCTGGAACGCCCTCTCGGACACATCGTTTGCAATGCAATAACCGGCAACATGGTCAAGTGCATCCGCTTCCTCGACATAACTGGCTCGGGTTCCAATTACCGCCGTCAGTTCAACTTCCCAGTCTGACTTAACGCTGTCTCTTGGGAGCACGACATTGTCGTTCGGACCACAAAGTGAAGTCGTAGCCTTCATAAAAATAATCGGCTCTTCAGGAATTGCGAGACCAGCCTCCTGAGCGTGCAGTCGATAGTTGAGCCCGATGCACACCAGTTTGCCAATTTTATTGACAGGTGGTCCGAGTCTCTCTGAATCGGGCACATTCGGTAACGAACTTGTATCAAAGGCCGCCAGGTTGCTCAGGTTCTCAGGTGATAACGTTTCCGGTCCGATATCAGCGATATGCCCAGATAGATCACGCAGATTTCCATCGGAATCCAAAATTGCCGGTTTTTCTTTCCCGTGCTCACCGTAACGCGCCAGTTTCATTTTTTTACTGTCTCCTTCGATTGGTTGCTTGTCGGATTATGCTGCTCGTACCGTAGTTGATCAACTTCGGTCGTTTCGTATTGTACGAGACATTGAAAGAAACTATTTTAATTGACGACCGCGGACGTACATGAATTGACTTCGACTTGCATCCGAAAATTCCAATAATTCACCGGTGACCAATACCATCAGCGGCGGAAGAATCTCAGTGATAGGCTATCTGCAAAACTCAGCAACCTATAATCGACTCCTACACCTCAACAATCGATCCGAATTCGGTTCGGGAGAACATTTTCGAAATGAAGAAACCGCGAGCAAGGGACTTAGGTCTCGACTTCTCGGGTACAACCGGGAAATTCAACAGTTTGACAGATATTGATGGTGTACTTGTAGGACACAGCACACTAATCCAGGATGATTCGAATAGTAACCAAAAACCGGTTCGTACCGGTGTGACTGCCATCCTGCCATTCGGTTTTGACGATATTCCTCGACCGGTGTGGGCCGGACACTTCAGCTTGAACGGAAACGGCGAGATGACCGGTACTCATTGGATAAATGACGGCGGTTATTTCTTCGGTCCCGTATGCATTACGAATACTCACTCTATTGGTATGGTGCACCACGCCACAACCAAGTGGATGATCGAAAGATATTCGGATAACTTCAATGGAAAATACGTATGGGCGATGCCAGTAGTGGCAGAAACTTACGACGGCGTCTTGAATGACATCAATGGACAGCATGTTCAGGAAGAACACGTATTTGGGGCATTGAACAATGCCAAGTCAGAAGAACCGGAAGAAGGCAATGTCGGTGGTGGAACCGGTATGGTTTGCTACGAATTCAAAGGCGGCGTTGGCACTTCTTCCCGAATAGTCGAAGTTGGCGGCAGAAGTTATACCGTCGCCGCCCATGTACAAGCCAATCACGGAATTCGCGACTGGCTCACAGTGTTGGGTGTACCCGTCGGCAAGGAATTGAGAGATGACCTTATGCTTGAGCGAGAAACGGGGTCGGTCATCGTAATCATTGGAACTGATGCACCGCTGTCGCCATTGTATCTTCGCAATCTGGCACGTCGGGCTACATTGGGTATCGCTAGGAATGGAACTCCGGGTGGGGACAGCTCGGGAGATATTTTTCTCGCATTCAGTACTGCCAACAAGCAAAAACTTCCGGAACTTTCACCAATTCAGCAAAACTTTGAATGTCTTAACGGAGAATGGATGGATCCAATCTATCTCGGAGCGGTCGAAGCCACTGAAGAAGCTGTAATCAACGCCCTCGTTGCGGCACAATCGATGACAACGGTCGAACCTCCGGGTAAAACATGTCAAGCAATCGATCATCAGCAACTATGTGACGTGATGCGAAGGTACGGAAGGTTGAAGTCCTAGCGCCTACGCGAATTGATTTCATACAATTTCAACTTCCTGCAGATTTCGGCAATCTTCCGGAACTTTCGAAATAATTCAATAGAGTTCATTTCCAGAACTGACGACGCGAAATAGAACTTGTTGATTTCGGAATTTCGATTTATGACCGCATGGTGGTGAGAACTGTTATAAATGGCTAGTAGCATTTCAGAAATCCGAGGCGAGCATCATCGCGCTGTTTGCGGTACTTCCTCATGCAGCGAACTAATGACAATACCACAGACGGAATCGTACAACCAGTCGATAGTTTAGGGAGGACGATCATGAGCGGTACCATTCGCAGTGACGAACATAGCACGACAGCGGTATGGCAATCTGCTGCGCTTGATTCCTGCATTCGACAGGATTTACTCATTCAATGTAAGTCCACGATCAGCCAACTACGGAACCTGACGCGTGCCACACTGATAGCCATCGCAGTCAGCATGATGGCGACATCTGCCATCGCCTCTGAGCTCACGCTCACCTTGTTGCACGTGAACGACTGGGACCAGATGACAGAAGTAAAAGGTGCAGGCGGCTCCGCCAAGATCGCTGCTGCAGTTGCCGAGGAGCGTACCCGTGCGGAAGCTGAAGGCGGTGCTGCGTTGGTTACTTTCGGCGGTGACATGATATCGGCATCCGTATTCTCGGGCATTGACCAAGGCGCCCACATGATTGCTCTCGCCAATGCCATCGGCTTTGACGTGGCGGTCGTCGGCAACCACGAATTCGACTTCGGGTCCGAAGTGCTACAGGAACGACTCGCGGAGTCGAAAACGATTTGGCTCGCAAGCAATGTTGAATTCAAAGGTGCGAGTTTCCCCGGCGCCCTCAACCGATGGATGGTGGAACACGGTGGCTACCGAATCGGATTTATAGGTCTGGTCACATCGGACACACCCGTGATCTCGTCTCCTGGTCCCGATACAACTTTCAGGCCTGTGGCGGAGGCAGGCGCTCTTCATGCACAAGCAATTAGGGATGACGGTGCAGACATCGTCATCGCACTGACCCACCAAGGACTGAAACACGACCGAGAGTTGTTGCGGGAAGTCGAGACAATCGACATTGTACTCGGCGGCCATGATCACCTGCTGGTCGCCCTTCATGACAGACATCAAGCCGTAATGAAAGCCGGATCTCAAGGCCGTCACATCGGTATTCTAACCTTGGAAATCGACCGTATCACAAATCGACATGGTACGCAGATGGTCGTTTGGACTCCGAGCTTCCGCCTCCGCTCCACCCACGATGTTGAGGGAGACACCAAACTCGCAGACATGGTCAGTGCCTATCAGGCGCAGCTTGACGACACGCTGGATGTGCGGATCGGCGAGACGGTCACTGAAATCGACACCCAGCGCTCGGTGAATCTGGTGACCGATATCGCATTCGGCAACATGATTGCCGACAGCATGCGGCTCGCGACCGGTGCTGATATCGCACTCACCAACAGTGGCTCCATAAGAGGCGACACGGTGTATCCACCAGGTACCCAGATCACCCGAAAGATGATATTGACCGAACTCCCCTTCAACAATACTGTCGTGGTGCTTCGTCTCACCGGCTCCCAGGTTCGAGAGGCTCTAGAGAGTGGTGTCAGTCAGGTAGGGGAACACTCCGGTCCATTTCCTCAGGTCTCGGGGTTGGCATTCTCATTCGACGCGCACAAGCCGGCCGGCGAGCGTGTAACCAATGTTTCAGTCGGCGGTGCGCCGCTGGAACACAGTAAATCCTACACACTCACGACCAACGAATTTCTGGCAAGGGGTGGCGACAACTATCGCGTGTTCACTCAGGGTGAAGTGTTGCTTGACGCCGCGTCCGGTCCCCTGTTGACCAACGTACTGATCGACTACATTATCTCAGCCGGTACGGTTGCACCAGTGTCAGACGGGCGAATTACGCCTGCAGATTGATGTGCCTTGCACTCTGGATCTGACGCCACAAATATTCTGCTGTTACCGGCATTTGAATATCAGTGATGCCAAGCGATTTCAATGCGTCTGTAATCGCGTTCATGACAGCGGCGGGCGCACCCATTGTTCCAATTTCTCCGACACCCTTCACACCCAGTGGATTCTCATCGGTTTCAACAGCATTCCAAAACGTCTCGAACTCCGGCACTTGATCAGCTCGCGGAATCGCATAGTCCATGAAGCTGCCGGTCAACAACTGCCCGGAATCAAATTCATAAACCACTCTTTCGGAAACCGCATGCCCGATACCCTGCACGATGCCACCGTGCACCTGCCCTTCCGCAATCACGGGATTGACTAATTTCCCAGGGTCACTTACCGCAATGTAACGCTCAATTGTTACTATTCCGGTTTCCGGATCGACTTCCACCTCACAGGCATGACACCCGCTGGCGAACATACCAGCTTGCGCGAAATGCTCATATGACCCTGCCAGCAGCTCCCCGCTGGCAGCCATTTTTTTCGCAATCTCAAACAATCCGACACGGCGATCCGTTCCTGATACAAAGAAACGCCCGGCTGAATACTCCACATCCTGGTCAGAAACTTCCAAATGCTCGGCCGCGTGCTCGCGTCCCTTTTCCAACAATTTCTCCGTCGCGTAGAACATGGCGGTACCACCGAGTCTGAGCGAACGCGATGCATGGGTACCTGATCCCGTTTTCACTATATCGGTATCACCATCGACTATTTGCACACGTTCAACAGGAATTTGCAGCTGACTGGACAGAACTTGAGCGAAAGCGGTTTCGTGTCCGGTTCCAATTGATTTCGTTCCGAGATAGGCATGCACGTTTTCCCCGTCAATCTGAATTTCGGCGAATTCATTCGGTGACCCGCCGACACTATCGACGAAAACAGAAAATCCAATACCTCGATATTTTCCGGCGTCTCTTGAGGATTCATGTCTCTGAAGATATTCGTTCTGGTCGATGTACGCCAATAGTTTGCTGAAATTACCGGCAAAATCGCTCGCTGAATAAACAGCGCCCGTGACCGTCTTCCATGGCATATCCTCAGTCCTGATCAGATTATTGCGCCTGAAACTCAGACGATTGATTGACAGCCTTTTGGCAGCCTCATCAACAGCACGTTCAATCGCGTACGAAACTTCCGCCCGGGCGACACCTCGAAAAGCGCCAATCGATGCTGTATTGGAAAATACAGCCCGTAACCGGTAGTGCGTTGCCGCAATCCTGTACACTCCGCAAGCCATCAGATTCATGTAATTCGCATACAACCACATGGAGCGCGGCTGGATGTATGCGCCTATACGCCATACACTTGAAATTCGGATTGCAGTCATGTCACCAGCGGCATTCACCGAAAGACTTACCTCCATTTTGTGGTCGCGCGACTGAACATCAGTGCTGAAACACTCAGCGCGGTCGGGTAACCATCTCACCGGACTGCCAGTGATCTGGGCGAGCCAACCAACTACAGCGAATTCCGGATAGGGGGAGGTGCGCGCACCGAATCCTCCGCCGGTGTCCAGCGATACAACTCGAACCGAATTTTCCGATACATTCAGAATTTCCGCGATTCCTCGCTGGTGCCAATGTGGAGACTGACTGCCACAGAAAATTTCAAATCGGCTGCGGTCCTTATCGAACTGACCAATAACCGTGCGCGGCTCCATGTAGACCGGGGAATGCCTCGGAAAATCCACCTCAACGGTTATGACCTCCGCCGCACACTCAAAAGCCTCATCGACTCGAGCACAATCACCGTTTTCGTGATCGGTACAAAGGTTACTGCCGAGTTCGTCCCATACCAAAGACGCATCGTCCGCCAAAGCTTCCGCCATATCAGTTATCGCCGGCAGCGGCTCATAGTCTATATCAATCTGTTCAGCAGCTTCCTGTGCCTGGAAGACACTCTCCGCAACTACTACGGCAACCGCTTCCCCGACAAACCGTACTTTGTTTCTGGCAAGAGGCCATCTGCGAACATCCGGCAGTTCACTGCCATCCTTGTTCGCTATCGGAAAATCCGGACTTCTAGTCAGCGGATTGATCGGTTGAAGTCCCGATTTTGCCAGTGTTTCACCATTTGCGACAGCTCTCACACCAAGCATTTTGGCTGCAATACTCATGTCGACCGACTTGATTCTCGCATGGGCATGGGGACTTCTGACAAAAACCGCGTGGAGTTGCCCATTAAATTCAAGGTCGTCCGTAAAGCAACCGGTACCGGTCAGCAAGCGGTGATCCTCAACACGCAACAACGGTTCACCAATCAGATTCTTCATTTCACTGGATAACGTGCGTTCAAGGTAAGGATGCCGAGTCAATCCGGCACCAATAATTCTTCCACTCTTGCCATCAGAACCGGGTCCTGTCGTGCGTAGGCGATATTCGCAGCAATGTAACCTGCCTTGCTCCCACAGTCATAACGCGTGCCCTTGAACTTCAACGCATGCACAGGCTCTTCGGAAGCGATTGAATTGATAGCATCAGTCAACTGGATCTCACCGCCATATCCAGCCTTTACATTTGTTAGATGCGAGAATATCTGGCTTGACAATACGTACCGTCCGATTGCAGCGAGATTGGAAGGCGCATCCTCTGGTTTTGGTTTTTCCACGACACCGTCAACCTTGTAGACTTCACCCGAGGATTCAGTAGGAGTGATGACACCGTAACTACTGATATTGTCGCTGTCTATCTGTTCAACAGCCAAAATAGAACTTTCGACATCATTGTGTAACTCAACCATCTGCTGCAGGCAAGGTTTATTCCACAAAACCAGATCATCCGGTAAAAGGACGGCAAAATAATCATCATCGATCAAGCCCCGCGCACATAGCACAGCATGACCCAATCCCAACGGTTTATCCTGGATTACATAGCGAATGCTGTCAGGGTCCAGCGAGTTCTCCTGTACAGATCTCAATTCGTTCAATTTACCTTTCTGCTCAAGAACTTTCTCTAGATCCGGTTGCTTAGAAAAGTGTTTGTTAACCAGGTCGTTCTGCGTCGAAACAACAAAAACGAAACGCTCGATCCCAGCGGATCGAGCCTCGTGAACAGCATACTCAATCAGCGGACGATCCACGACCGGAAGCATTTCCTTTGTAATCGCCTTGGTTGCCGGTAAAAACCTGGTGCCGAGCCCCGCGATAGGAAAGACTACAGTACGAACAGCTCCTTTCATCAGTCGAACTGATACCTTGATTGAGCGGGGATGTCGTATTGAAACATCATAGTTCCTTATCTATTGATAAAATATCCGTCGATTTTGCTTCACAAACCCAAAGCAACAAATTTATAGCATTTGAATTCATCATGTGCTTGATTTATTCAAATTTAAACCGATCTAAGTTGAAAATTCACTATAGGTATTGGAGTTCTTTCAGATGACGGAAGATCAAGTTAACGACAAGATTTCTTTTCAGGCCGAGGTTCAGCAACTGCTGAACCTGGTTATCCATTCACTGTACTCGGAACGCGAGGTGTTCTTACGAGAGTTGATCTCAAACGCCTCTGACGCATGTGGTCGCCATAATTTCGAATCTCTCACCGATTCGAACCTTCGCGAGCAAGAGCAGGACTATTCGATTGAAGTCGAAGTCAACAAGCGACACAAAACCATCAGGATTCGAGACAATGGAATAGGTATGACTAACGATGAGGTGGTTGAGAATATCGGTACCATCGCTCGGTCGGGAACCAAGAAGTTCATGGAAGCGTTGTCAGGTGATCAGACCGACGACAGCAATCTGATCGGCCAATTCGGCGTCGGATTTTATTCTGCGTTCATGATCGCTGAAAACGTTGAGATCCACACCCGCAAAGCAGGACAACCCAAAGAAAACGGTGTGAGCTGGAATTCAGACGGGGTCAGCGGTTATTCCATTGAAGACGAAACAATTGAGAATCACGGAACCGAAGTCATCCTCACACTACGCAAGGATGCCAAGGAATTCCTCGATGTTGACAAAATCAGGGGAATCATCAAGAAATACTCTGACCACGTATCTTTGCCGATTCGTCTCCGCAACGCACCGACCGCGAAAAAAGAGGAGGATTGGGAACTCGCAAATTCAGGTTCCGCGCTTTGGACCCGCGCCAGAAAGGACATATCGGACGAGGAATATGACAATTTCTATACGACTCTGTCTTACGATCACGAAAAGCCTCTCTTGCGACTTCACAATCGGGTTGAGGGACGACTCGAATATTCGGCGTTACTCTTCATACCATCCCATGCTCCTTATGACCTTTGGGATGTCGACCGGCGGCGAGGCGTGAAATTGTACGTGCGGCGGGTCTTTATCATGGATGACACGGAAAATCTTCTGCCTGCCTATTTTCGGTTTGTACGCGGGATTATCGATTCCGATGACCTGCCATTGAATGTGTCTCGTGAATTTCTTCAGAAAAACAAGCAGATAGAACGAATACAATCCGGAATCGTCAAGCGGCTTCTCAACGAACTCAAGCGTCTGGCTGGAAAGGATTCCGAGAAATATCAACAATTCTGGGAACAGTTCGGCAAGGTCTTCAAGGAAGGTGTAACCGAGGATGCGGATAACAGGAAAACGATCGCGCAGCTGCTCCGATTCTCAACGACCCAGACTGAGGGTTCAGATCAGACCGCCTCTATGCATGAATATGTTGATCGAATGAAGGAGAAGCAGGACGCGATCTATTACATCACCGCGGACAGTCATGCGTCTGCTGAAGGGTCACCGCATCTGGAAATTTTCCAAAAACATGACATTGAAGTACTGTTGCTGGGAGATCCGATCGACGAATGGGTTGTGATGCACCTGACGGAATTCGCCGACAAGCCTCTGAAATCTATCGCCAAAGGTGACCTGTCGCTGGACTGGCTGGACGAGGAAAAGGAAAGTGAAGAAGAACAAACCAGTCCCGAGGTGGAATCATTGGTTGAAAAGCTTAAATCAGCATTGGGCGAACGCGCGTCGGACGTACGAACGACATCCAGACTGACCGATTCACCTGCCTGTCTGGTTGCCAACGAATTTGCGCCAAGCCGCAACCTGACTCGGATCCTGAAAGCTACCGGTCAGAATGCTTTTGAGATGTCACCGATATTGGAGATCAACCCCGAGCATCCTCTGATCAAGCATTTGGTTGAAAAAGACAACGATCTGGATGATTGGGCGCATGTGCTGTTTGATCAGGCTGCCCTGAGTGAAGGAGCAATACTCGAAAAGCCCTCTGACTACGTCAGACGAGTAAACGTCTTGCTTACGAACTCGATCGGAGATCAGTCTTCAATCATCATTACGCCTTGATCCTAGGGTGTTGGACTCGGCAGTGAAGTGCGGAATATCCCCATGCTAACTGGATCGTAACAAAATCCGTAACCGTTCCATTGATTTGCCGACAGGAGTGAATTTTTTCATTCCGATAGGGTAACTTCGCATACTTGAGCGAGTTTTAAATTTGCCTGCCGAACAACTCGCATGCATTTGGGACCGTCAGCGATTGTCGGAATTGCGCGTATCATTCCGGGAATAATTCAATTTGTTCGCGATTCGCTGATACTGCCTGATTACTGTCCCTCGGTTACTGCCAGACAGTTTAAAGGTATGGGGAAACATCAGGGACAGGCGGGTATGGAAGAGGTGAAGTGGTATACTTGGTTGACGAACAAGATGGTTTCTACCAATCGATACCGATATAGTTCGTCACCAAATCTGTGAACTTTTTTCACAGATTTGATGGTAGACGCAACTCTGACGGATAACGGCGAATTGATCGACTTTTGCACCTTGAAAACGGACTAAAAGAATGCATACGGACATGTACAGCAATATTGAAGATTTTGCGATCTACAGCGACGACAAGAATCTTCCTCCGTATTACGCCGGGCGTGACGATGTCATTAAGGATATTGAAACAGCCGTCGCGGAAAGCTGGCAAAGATGGACAGATCGGCAGAATCAGCGCCAAGCGACTGCGCGGATCATTTATGGCGCACCTGGTGCCGGAAAGTCGTCGACTCTCGAATATCTGCAAACACAATGGGCGACAGTCGGCTATACCTCACGCAAAGAGGACGGGGAAGAGCGCCCTGGGCCGGCACCGTTAATGTTCTATTTGCCAACTCCAGTGTCTTTGACGATGCCCGAGAGTTTTTGCAAGAGATTTGTGAATCAGATCGCTCACGGCTACGGCGATAGCCTATTCATATCCGAAACCGAAACTACGCACTCGGCTGGAAGCCTCGGTGTATCTGGCACCAAAGTTGAGGGTAAGCGGGTGTATGAGGAACGAACCGCAGCACCAGTCGCAAGCCTTGAGACAATCGTCAACGCGATACCGAAGAATAAGTGGGTACGCCCAGTTGTGATCGGGGTGGATGAGACTCAGAACTTGCCTAACGACTCGGATTCGTTTGCAGCGAAGTTTTTTCAGCAGCTGCATCACAATGAATTCGGCGTTCCGTTGACGCTGGTGCTAGGAGGCCTTTCAAGCACAATGATTCGGGCACAGCAGTTGGGACTGACGCGGTTGCCTAGAAATTGCATACATCCTCTGGGACAGCTTGCGTCGGACGAAGTAGATGAGCTGAAGCGCGGCTTCTGTGAGCACTTCGGCATTGATCTTGGACAGCGCGAGAAAGAGTTCGACGAGTTAATCGAAAGTGCCGATCGTTGGCCGTCGTATCTGCAAAATGCCCTGAAAGGATTCGCGAAAGCGTATGTCGCCGCTGACAAACGCATGGACCAAGTAGACTTCGATTTCGTCAGGCTTTGGAGTCTGGACGCTCGAATGGAGTACTACGGCTATCGATACAGCACTCAGATGGCAGACTCCCGACGGTTGCTGGCATCAGTGATGCAGGAAGTCACCGGGAAATTGTACCGCGACGATATAGTCAGCATCATTCACGAAAAAGCGCAAGCCAACTCGGAATCGTCTCATTTCGGAGAGCGGCTACCTGACGACATGACAGCAAAGCAATACTACGAGATGCTGCTGCATCAAGGCGCACTTCAAGTGCGACGCGACTATACGGTATATTGTCCGATTCCTAGTTTTCAGAAGTACATGATTGACATTGTGTACTCATCGGAAACGAAACACCTCGGCAATTCCGAAGGCATCTCGGAATCTGTTGCCATCGAGCGGGCACTTCGGCAGAGCCTTTTGTATAAGCGAACGGTGTCGAGGCTGTCTGCTCCAGATGCGATAGCCACTTGATGCTGTCGCTGAGCCCGTCGCTTGACAGCGGCTGGTTCAACGTGTTGATGCTAATTTCGGATACATACTCAATCCATCCGGTTATGGAGGAGAGCGTGCGTCGGGGTACGTGTATGGATGAGTGGAAATATTGAATATTGTCGAAGAATGAGAAGCGTTCTGATTCCAGAAAAATTACTGATATGAATTTGAGTGACAAAATCATCGGAAAGTGTCACTCAAATGAGATTTAACTCTTCTAATTGCAATTCCGAACGTCTGGTGCTGGCCAAATCGGTTATCGCACATCACCAATAAAATTTCCAGGTTGATGCCCTCTGGTAATGAAACACTGCATACGCAACTGCTTGATGATCGGCTGACGCTTTTCATTTATGGCGATGTCTAATTCGAAATGACAGGTGTTGTCAAGAATGTGAAGTATCTATTCCACCACAATTTGGTTCCGGGAAAGACGTAACATCGAAATTGATCAGACAGTATAATTTCCGACATTGTCGCGACTCGGTGAATTCGTTTTGATTCGCTGAGTTTTAGTGCTTTTAGCGGGGTATGGCGCAGTCTGGCTAGCGCACCTGCTTTGGGAGCAGGGGGTCGGGGGTTCAAATCCCTCTACCCCGACCAGTGTGCATTGAGCGCCTGTAGCTCAACTGGATAGAGCAACGGCCTTCGACAGGAGCCTTTGCAGGAAAATGAACCTGTAAAGTGGAGGGCACTGTATCGGTGGAACCTTAGCGCGTTATGGCGATGGCAATACCGAGGAAACTGTCGCAATTTGAAGGGATAGGATCCGTAGAGACTATACGTGCCCCGCCTGAGATGGTGAAGATATAGTCCAGACCACAAACCGGTTTTGTACGATGTTCAAGTCCTACTTTCCGGGCAGTGAAAACTGTAGTGGTAAGCTAAGCCGTAGGTTACAGGTTCGAGTCCTGTCAGGCGTGCCAAATTGTGACTTTCGTGACAAAAATATGAGAGAATCATAGTTGTCAGCCATTAAAATTGTCAATTCCGAACCGTGGTGGGCGTAGCTCAGTTGGTAGAGCCCTGGATTGTGGTTCCAGTCGTCGTGGGTTCAAGTCCCATCGTCCACCCCATATCTATTTCCCATCCTTTGGTTGAGTCAAACCGATAGCCATGCGCTTGCCCTCACTTGCAGACATGGAAGTCGCAGCGTCGCTGATTTACGATCACATGCAGCCGACGCCGCAATATCGCTGGCCTCTGTTGTGCGAGCGCAGCGGAACGGATGTCTGGGTCAAACATGAAAATACCACACCTATCGGTTCGTTCAAGATTCGCGGTGGAATCAACTACCTCAGCAGCACACCCGCTGATCATGTGATTTCCGCAACACGGGGCAATCACGGTCAGTCGATCGCCTATGCCGCTGGTTTGTTTGGCAAAAAAGCCACTGTCGTTGCACCGAGAGGGAACAGCCTGTCCAAGAATCGAGCGATGCGTTCATTCGGAGCTGAGCTCATCGAATACGGTGTGGATTTCAACGAAGCACACGAGTACGCACATCTGCGAGCTACTGAATCGAACCTGCACTTCGTACCTTCGTTCCACGAGAAATTGGTTACAGGCGTTGCATCGTACGCCCTTGAACTGTTCAGAGCAGTTCCGGATCTGGATGCGGTTTACGTGCCGATCGGTCTCGGGTCCGAAATCTGTGCAGTGATTGCCGCCCGCGAGGCTTTGAAACTCAAGTCAGAAATAATCGGTGTGGTGGCGGAGAACGCCCCGTCCTACGCACAGTCATTCGAGCAGCGTAAGCCCGTTGCAACTGAATCAGCTGACACTTTCGCCGACGGTGTCGCTGTCAGGATTCCTGACGAGCAGGCATTGGATATCATTCTTGAGTATGTATCCAGAGTCGTAACAGTATCCGAGGTGCAAATCGCAGATGCGGTTCGCAGCTACTTCTCTGATACCCATCATGTGGTTGAAGGTGCCGGTGCCGCGACTTTAGCGGCGCTGATCAAAGAAAAGGATCGAATGTCGGGAATGCGAGTCGGTGTCATCGCGTCGGGTGGAAATATCGATTCAGAGCTGTTCCAGGGAATACTGAACTCAACGTTTCCAAAAAGTTCCGACTGATCGGATTTTCGGATTGATTCGGTGATGCCGAAAACCCTCTGATGCGGCGCAAATCCCGACAACGAGCGGATCGCAATCCGGAAACGGTCTCAAGACTCGGTTGGCGCAGAGTCGTCAATCCTTATCCACCCCTCGATATTCTTTCGGTCGATCAGATTGAGGCGATCCATCTGGCATCACTGGACATTCTACGCGATGCTGGTGTGAAGTTCTTCAGTTCCAGAGCCCGGAATATATTCCAGTCCATCGGTGCGGAAGTTGATCACACTGAACAGATGGTTCGATTTGATCCAGACCTCGTTACAGACACCATCAAAACCATACCTCCAAGCTTCCGGGTCAGCGCACGAAATCCTGACCGGTCGGTCGAATTCGGCGGTCGTAACATCAACTTTGCAACAGTTGGCGGACCATCGTTTGTTTCAGACTTGGACCGCGGGCGTCGCGCCGGAACATTGTCGGACCTGCAAGACTTTTTCAAGCTGGTACATCAACTTGAGATATTTCACTCGGGTGGCGCCAGCCCTTTCGAGCCGCTGGAACTGCCGGCCGAGTCAAGACACCTCGACAAGTATTTTGCCGCGATCACACACCACGATCGACTGTGGATGACCAATATGATCGGTGCCTACAGGGCTCGCGACGCACTGGAAATGCTGTCCATAGTTCATGGCATGACGCGGGAACAGCTAACCGAAAATCCCGTGACGATGGGCAACATCAACATCAATTCTCCCCGCCAGGTCGATGAGGCGATGTCGGACGCGCTGATTGAATTTGCGTATTGGGGACAGCCGGTGCTGGTCACACCCTTCACACTTCTCGGCGCGATGGCACCAACGACGATGGCTGGCGCGCTGGTTCAGCAAAATGCCGAAGCACTGTCTTGTATGGTGTTGAATCAGGCTGTTCGTTTAGGATCACCACTCATTTACGGAAGCTTTTCAAGCAATGTGGACATGAAGACCGGTTCCCCTGCCTTCGGCACACCGGAGTACGTCAGAACGACACTGGCAAGTGCGCAACTGGCACGTCGATATTCGGTTCCCTTTCGTTCCAGCGGACCCAATGCGTCCAGCGCTCCAGACGAACAGGCCACCTACGAAACCTGCATGTCTGTCTGGGCAGCGGTGATGGGCCATACGAATTTGTTGTTACACGGTGGTGGATGGCTCGAAGGGGGTTTGGTCGCATCGTTTGAGAAATTGATCATTGATGCAGAAATCCTGCAGTTGATGGCACTGTCACTCGAACCGATTACTGTGAACAAGGAAACCTTGGCAGTCGACGCGATCGCCGAAGTACCACCCGGCGGACATTTTTTCGGTTCAGCACATACGATGGAACGATATGAGGATATCTTCTATACCCCACTGCTGTCGGATTGGCGTAATTTTGAAACATGGCAGGATGATGGGGCAGTGGTTGCGTCCCAACGAGCGAATAAGGTCTGGAAATCACTCCTTAAGGAATACGTTCCACCAGCAATTGATCAGGGTATCGTTGAGAATCTGAATGAATTTGTGCAGCGTCGAAAGCAGGAAATCGAGAGTGGTCAGGAAGACGTGATACTCCAAGATTTGGCTTAGACAACCATCTCGACGGTTCTGGTTATTGTCGCGGTCTGAAAATTTAGCGTGATAACGCTCGATATGAACATAGATGGGTAAATTTGTCGGCTGCTGGGGACAATTCCTCAACTAAGCACGACAAGCGAATTGTAAGAACGAGAATCATCCAATTTCGCTACACATTGTGATCTACCCGAAGAAGAATATCCGACCTTGCGGTCCGTTACCCTTGACGAAATATTCGCCGTACATTCTGCGATTTTTGCGCCTAGTGCTATTCGACGATTAGGTTTGGTCTGAGTGGATGCATGATCGAGTTGCGGCGGGTGAATCTTTCGAGTCCGATGATTCCATCGGCGATCAATAGCGCAAGAGGATGAATTCAATGGAGCTTAATCGCTTGTTTATCAGTGCCAAAATCGAATTTTTGAAATCATCAGCTACTGAAGCCTCAGTATTACATAGAGTCGATCCTGTTTTGTATGAAGTATCTACTAGGTGAGTGTGTCAAATGATGGTGCAGTCCCGAAAATCCAAGCAATTCTTTCCATCGTAGTAATGAGATTTTGGAAACATTATTTCTTACTCTCGCCCCAGCTATATTATAGAATTTGTTCTTGCAAATAAATTCCGAGTGCCTGTAGGTCGGGTTACTCGCTGAATACAACAGCCTAAATCTGTGGGAATTAGCTACTTCCGCTGGGCGAACAGGTGAGAACTACCTTCCATTCACTTGGAGTTTGTTTGCAATAACCCGGCACCTATGGTGTCGGAAATGCAAACAATCAATACAGAGGGCATTCTAATGGCAACGAAGATCATGTTGACACATGAAAGCAGTGGATTGACAAAAGATGGTTTTTACGGATTTAGCTGGACTTTTTTATTTTTTAGTGGGTTTGTTTCGTTTTTCAGGGGAGAAGTGTGGTATGGCGTTGCTCACATCTTAGCTTCTGTTGTGACTGCAGGAATCTGGCAAATAATTTTTTCTTTTTTCTACAACAGAAGGTACACAAAAAGAATGTTGATGTCAGGATGGAATCTAACTGGTTCCGAAGCTGAAATCCTAAGAGCCTCAATGAAACTAAAAATAGACCCGAGACGAAAAGCCGATTCTATTTCTAGCGAAGCTCAGGGTTGACGCAAAAAATTGTTAGTTTCAATTCGCTACTGTCGATATTCGACTGTGATCTGATGTGGGTGTGATAATGTTATCTACAAGGAGTAAATCCGCACCCTAAAGACCGGCTGCTAGGCGTAGCGCGTGCTGTTGCACTACATTAACCGACGATATCACATGCGTCTGCCGCCGGATGTGGCGATCCAACAGTATGCGGTGAATCTAGGCCGGCTGGCCGGATTCGCTCCGAGCAGAAAGCAACAGGTGCCGGACACCAAGAAATTTTTGGCAGGGAGAAATAAATCTAATAGAATCAGTGAGGATGTATGAATCGATGAAGCGAAGCAACCTTGTCGATCAGGACGCTTGGTCAAGTATCGGCAGTTGATAGTCTGTAGGAGTAACAAAAATGAGCAAATACGTAATCAGAGAAAGTGGACGTAATGGGTCTGTAGAAGTTTCTCCAAAAATGGTAGAACGAACTCTTAAACGAACATTCGGTAAAGACGATATAGAATTGATTCCAATTTCACAAATTACATATGTTAAGCATGATCGTAAAACGATGGGTTCAGATAAAGTGATTCTCCAAACTCAAGTGAATTCGTTTGAATGGAAAATTAAAAAATCTAAAAAAGCCCTCCAAATGGTAGAAGAAATAAAACAATTCATGAGTGTTTAAGCACGCTAAATTCGAGATATACAATCCCACGGAATCAGTTATTAACTGCTGTTCGCATTTTTGAAGATCCTTTAGCTATGACAAAAGTAGATTCATATTTGGATGAGCCACGATGGCGTACGATGGGCATGATTGGGACTGTCATTGTTGTGGTCATTCATACCTTGCCTTTACACGAGGAAAGTGGACAACAATCGGGGCGAGTTATTAGTGCTCGAAAAGCTACCAAACACGAAAGAAAAATCTATGAAAATGAAAGACTTTAATTTGACCGACAAGGAAAAACATGAATTGGATTATCTCTCCCAGTTGGAGGACGATCAAATAAATGTCGAAGATATTCCCGAATTGTTGGATTGGTCGGGTGCCCAACGAGGAGTGTTTTATAAACCAGTGAAGCAACAGATTACACTACGTTTGGATGCTGACATCATTCATTGGTTCAGAGCGCGTATGCGAGGCCGTAGAGGTTATCAAACCGAAATCAATCAAGCTCTACGCGATTACAGTAGTGAACAAAAGTTAAAATAATTCCAGAACTCACAAATAGTTGTTAACATTCAAGACCGGAAAAGAGTTGCAAGGGTAAATTTTCAACCATAGATCAGTGAGAATCCTTCACTAACAAACGAACTTAGAAACTTAGAACGAATTCAACATTTTTGATACTACAAGTGTTGATTGCGAACTTTTGAAAGTTTCTATCGGTACTGCTAGTCTGTTACACACCGAATCATCAGACACCGCCCTACTCCTGCACCACCGCGATTACACCCATACAGTCGCCAGGCTTGACCAACCCGGGGAAATGACGACCTGACAACATACCACTTCGACGGGCATGGTATTCGATCGGAGGTTCTCCGGTTCTGTCCAGTGGCCAGACTCTAGCCACCACATCTCCCTCACTCACTTCATCTCCCAGATCAACTACAGGCTCCAACAACCCGTCATTCTCGCTCACAATAAAACATTCGCCATCCGGCATGTCGAGATTTACCGTAGATTCGACAACCGGCTCCTCGTCAAGAATTCCGCAATGAATCAGAATGTTTCGAATGCCTTTGTTGGCGACGCCCACAGTTCGTGCGGTTGTCGTGCCGCCACCACCAAGCTCAGTGGAAACGAAAACTTTTCCTTGCTCCTCCACTTCAGTGTCGTACATTCCGACATTGCTGATCTCGAGCAGGATCATCGAGTACGGTGCGTTGAATGCTCGCATCGCGGCGACGCAGGCAGCCTGTTGTTCCTCATCATCAAGCACATGGGCACAGGCAAAAGGAAGAAATTCCAGAGTTTTGCCGCCAGAATGGACATCCAGCACCAAATCCGCCTCGGGAATCAAAGTTCGACTGAAATAATCAGCAATTTTTTCCGTTACCGTACCCCTTGGGTCACCAGGGAATACCCGGTTCATATTTCCATCATCGATCGGAGAATTTCTCCACCCGGCTCGAAACGCCGGGTAGTTGAATGTCGGCACGATAATTACCCGGCCGCTGATGTCGCGAGGGTCGAGACCCAGCGCCAAATTCTGCAAGGCAATCGGTCCTTCATATTCATCGCCGTGATTGGCACCGGTCAGCAGTGCGGTAGGACCGGCCCCATTACGGATGACACAAACAGGTATCATCAACGCTCCCCAAGCCGAATCATTCCGACTGTAAGGTAGGTTCAGAAAACCATGATGCTTTCCATCCTCGTCAAATGGAATTGTCGGTGTAATTGGATTTGGTTCCATGTCTATTTTTCCTGTCAATCGATTTCAATTAAACCACGTTCAACGTCGCAGAGTCTTTCACCACCATTTTTTGTAACAACAAATGGCTCTGACACTGCACATCCAAAGTCGTCCAACCATACGCCCGATTGGAAATGAAAGCACATCCCCTCCTGCAACTCTGTGTTGTCACCCGCTCGAAGACTACATGTTCTCTCACCCCAGTCTGGAGGATAACCGACACCGATCGAATACCCGACCCTGCTTTCCTTGGACAAGCCATTCTGCCTCAGGACATTCTGCCAGCCTGCTTCGACCTCTTCGCACGTATTTCCAGGACGGGCAAGCGCAAGTCCGACATCAACACCCTCAACGATGATGCTGGCAAGATTCCGAGCCTTCTCAGGTGCTTTTCCGATGTGAACCGTCCGGGTCAACGGTACGTTATAGCGGTAACGAACACCCGCGAGTTCCAGCATGGTCAGCGCGGAGTCCGGTAAAGGTGTGTCGGTCCAAGTCAGGTGAGGTGTACTGGTTTTATCGCCAACCTGAATAAGTGGGCAGAATGATGAATAGTTACCACCGTATCCCTCCACTCCGGCGATTTGAGCACGATAGACTTCTGCAATCACCTCATTTTCCGGAATTCCCGAAGCAATTTTGGCAATTGCGGCGTTCATGACACTGGTGCTGATTTTACCCGCGGTCCGCATAATGTCGACTTCCGTGTCGGATTTGACCAGTCTGGCCCAATTCACCAGATCCTGATTGTTGACAACCTGATTTTCCGAAAAATATCCGCACAAAGTCTGATGGCACCGGGCGGTGTAGTAATGCGCATCCATTTCCACACCGATTCGAGAACCACTCCAACCTTTTTGTTGAATAAGTTGTGCGAGCTCATCATAAGGATGACCATCTGGATTCTGAACCAGAATCTCCGAATATGGGACGATGTTCTGCTTGGGAAGGTCGGTTGTCACTTCAGCAGCTTTGGCGTCTTGGGCGCGGCCGAACCACAATGGTGCGTCTTCATCAAGATGTACCAGAACACATTGGGGGACATAAAAAGACCAACCATCAAACCCCGTCAGCCAGTACATGTTCGCCGGGTCCTGACAGATAATCATGTCGAAACCGGCATGAATCATCCGTTGCTTGACATCACGCAGGCGTCTCGCATACTCCTGCGGGCTGAAAATTTTTACGAAATCTGTCAAAATTCCACCCCTACGTTTCGATCATGATTCCGATACCGGCCTCTTCCGCACGTCTGTTGGCGTAAGTTGCTATCGCGGTATCCTGCACGCCTGTTCCGGTTAAATCACAAATCGTGATGGCTTCAGCGAACAAGCGGCCTGATACTTTGCCTGAAGCAATTTCACCAAGTTCCGGGTATAGACTTTCAGCATCAGCCGCACCTGCGACAATTGCATGGTGCAGTTCACCCAGTTTTTCCGTTTGCGAACGTCGGTCGGGCACATAAAGATCAGCAACGGACAAGCACTTGGGGTCCAGTTCATTCTTGTGCGCCTGATCAGCTCCCATCGATGTGATATGCTGACCCACGTTCAGCCATTCCCCCATCACCAGCGGTGACGACGAAGGTGTCGTTGTCACGATAATGTCGGCCGAACTAACCGAACTTTGAAGATCCGAAACCGCTCGCACGTTTATTCCAAGTTGCATCGAAAGTTCATCAGCAACTGAGTTAACTTTCTTGGAATCCCGACCCCACATAGTCGCCTCTCGAATCGGTCGCACGAGACACAATGCTTCAAGTTGCAGCCTCGCCTGCTGACCCGCACCGACTATACAGGCACTTGTAGAGTCCTCCCGAGACAGATGTCGCGCTGCGACCGCACCGGCTGCTGCCGTTCGGACATCGGTCAGATAACCGTTATCGAGCAAAACCGCTTGAACCAAACCGGTTCGAACAGAAAACAGGACCATCAATCCTGTAGTACTCGGCAAGCCAAGTTTCGGATTGTCGAAAAATCCGGGGGACATTTTGATCGCAAAGCTATCCAAACCCGGCATATATGCTGTTTTCACATCCACTTCCCCGTTCGACTCTTCAATTGCCATTGACAGTATTGGTGGCATAACTACAGTCCCTTCGGCAAGGGCGACAAATGCGGATTGCACGCACTCAACAGCGTCTATATCAAGCCGGACAACCTGACGTAGCTCAGACTCGGTGACAATCTTAAGATTCGGCATAACTCAATTCCGTCTGTTCCTGATGTTCAAAAATCGAAGTGTAATTGTCGGACCAATCCGGTGGCATCGGCACGATCATATCCTCATGGTGAGCAACTCTCGGCTCCACTCCGCGGATGAGTTCGCGGTAGTGTACGCTCGGATAGGCAGGTGCAGTATACGGAACGGCGTCAGCCGCACTATATGTCAAAACAAATGCTGGCCTTCCTGCACTACTTTTGTTGATCGATGAACCATGTATGGTACGACTGTGATGAACCGAAAGAAGTCCAGGCGGACCGGTTACTGAAACAACGTTGTCCATATTCACTCTTTTCAAGTCCTCGTCAGAAATTGCTCCAGTCCAATTTCCCTGATCGTCATAATGCGCGAAGATCTCGCCTTTATGGCTGCCGGAAATCAGTTGCAACGGTCCCCGCTCCTGGGTTGCACCATCCATCATCAACAGAAATTGAAGTGTGCCGGAGTGCGTATGCGGGTAGAATGCAATATCCTGATGCCAATGGACAGCCGCTCCGCCGTCAGCCCACTTGAAATTCATCATCAACTCACGAAATCTGAGATTCGGTCCCAGAAGATCCGCTGCAATGTCGGCGATAACAGATTCCGAACTCAACTGCCAGAATATCGGATCATACTCATCAAGATAGGCAACACGACGAATACGAGGCTGCTCGGCAGTATGATCGTGTTCCAGATCCACTCTTCGTGTTGATTTCGTCATGCTTCGAGACAATTCAACAAGGTCATCAACTGCGCTCCGCAATGGACCCAACCACTCCTCCCCAATCGCATCAGGAAGTATCAGATAACCGTGTTTGTAGTATGACTCGCGCTGGTCCTGACTGATCGCAGTCGGCGGGATTGCGTTGATCTGTTCAAGTCTCATTCTGCACAACCTCAAATTAACTTGCTACACTTTCATATTATCGGCTGGGAAGTCTTTGCATGAGGCTCCCAAATCCCGAAATCGACTCTTCGTAACCAACTGCACACAACGAATGCCAGAACAGTGCCTGATTGGCGGTTACAACCGGCTTTCCAAGCTTCTGTTCTATCAGTTCAACCACATCAACCGCACGGATTGCGGTACAGGAAATAAACAGAGCATCTGCGTCATCCCGATCCGCTTCCAGTGCTCCTTCATATATTGTCTGTGGCGTAAGCCTTGCCATATCTTCGTTGCTGGACAACCGAAAACTGGTAAATGCCGAAATCTCGAATCCGGCACCGATCAGATAATTCGCAATCGTCTCGTTCACTTCATCGATATAGGGTGTCAGAACCGCGATCCTCTGTGCATTGAACACCCGCAGTGCAGAAACCGCGGCGGTAATCGGAGTGACAACTGGGAGTCCGGGTCTGACTTCGTGGATGCAGCGTGCGACTGTGTCATAACCCATCACGACAGTACCGGAGGTGCAACTGTACGCGGCGGCATCAAGTCGCGAACCGGGAATCAGAGTCGCTGCGGCTTTTGTGAGTTCAGGCTCCATCGCCCGGAGCATCTCCACCGAGCATATATCGTCATTGGGCACCCTAGCGACAAACACCGCGATGTCATCATTGGCACCCATGTTGAGAAAATCACGTTCGGTAGCCAGGTCGTTTGAAAGTGCAAGCAGACCAATTCGAAATTTTCCAGGACCCAGGTCGAACTGGCAATGCGCACGCACCGGCTCGAAGGCCATTTGATCGCTTGATTCGTGGTTGAAGAATGTTTTCATGACAATACCTTTAGCAAATGTATCAGGTGCCGGAAGAGATGACTATGCAGTCAGATGGACGAAATGCCAGTCCGATGCGCTCACCGTACTGTCTGAGCGACTGACCGGTAAATTGCTGACTGACGGTCAGTCGTTCACCGTCCGGAAGTTCCACCAGTGTATGGACGTCAGCTCCGAGATGTGCAACATCCCGAACCACACCTTGCAGTTGGTTGAAAAATTCGGAACTTTGCTGTAAATCTTGGCTATCCTCGGTACGGATACGCTCTGGTCTGATGCAAACATCGTATGTGCCGAAGTCTTGGTCCGGTCGGAGGATGAAAAAGGAAATATCCTTGCTGATGGAAATTTCGACAAGACCATCGCCAACATCCTTTCCCAGCTTCCCTGAAAACCAGTTTGAACGGCCGATGAATTCCGCAACGAAACGGGATGTCGGATTCTTGTATATGTCCGTGGGCGAACCTTCCTGAACAATTTTTCCTTCGTTCATGACCACCAGTGAATCTCCGAGACTCATCGCTTCTTCCTGATCGTGAGTCACGATGATGGTGGTCGCGTCAACTGCGGACAAAATCTGTTTCAACTCGATCCTGAGTTCCTGGCGCAATTTGGCATCAAGAGCCGAAAGTGGTTCGTCGAGCAACACAACTTCCGGACTGGTGGCCAGCGCACGAGCAAGCGCAACCCTTTGTTGTTGTCCGCCAGACAACTGGCCCGGACGACGGTCGGCGAATCCTTCGAGCTTGACCAGTTCAAGCATTTCACCCACCCGGTCATCAAGTGCACCTCGATCAAATTTACGCCTTCTCAGACCATAGGCAATGTTCTGCTGAACGCTCATGTGCGGAAAAAGTGCGTAGTCCTGGAACAAGAGCCCTACATTTCGCTCATACGGCCGCTTGCCCAGCATGCTCTCGCCCGAGATGAGAACATCGCCATGACTCGGGTCCTCGAAACCTGCGATCATGCGGAGAGTGGTTGTCTTTCCACATCCTGAAGGGCCTAGCAGTGACAGGATATCACCCTTTTCCAGGCTGAAAGTGACATCGTCCACCGCAGTGAACGCGCCAAACCGCTTGGTTACATTTTTCAGTTCGACAACTGCCATCAATTTACTGTTATGACCTGTAGACTCCGCCACCGATCACCCGCTCAAGCCCGATAATCCAATCCAATACCACAATCAATACGATCGTAAACAACATCAGAATAACCGATGCTGCAGCGATCGTAAGGTCGAAATTTGTGCGCATCATACTGACCATCGCGACAGGCAGTGTATATGTTTCGGGAGACGTTAGAAACAGACTCACCGCGACATCATCCATAGAAAATGCGAATGCGAATACCGCACCCGCAATCATACCGGTGCGCGCGAGTGGGAACGTGACATCCCAGAACGCCTGCCATTCATTCGCACCCAAAGTCATCGCTGCCTCGGTAAGGTTTCTGCGAATTCCCGTCAGCCCGGCGAGTGTCGTTCTCACCGTATAGGGGAATGTAATGATGATATGTCCGGCAAGCAGACGCGGATACCCCTGAAACACACCGATCAATGCGAAAAACAACAGCAGGGCAAATCCGACCACCACTGCCGGTATCACCAATGGTGAAAGAAACACCGTCTCAATCGCCTGCTTTCCGGGAAAGTCATAGCGGTCAATAACAATAGCCGCACTCACTCCAGCGAATGTTGACACCGCAGCCGCAATGACTGCAATGATCAGACTCGTTTTCAACCCGTTCAGGTAATACGTATCTGAGAAGAATCTCTCATACCAGTGAAATGAAAATTCAGTCGGTGGAAATCGACCCAGATAACTGCGCGCATCGAACGACATCAATATCGAGACAATAATCGGCGCAATCAGAAATATCAATGTCACCGCGATGACCAGCAACACAAACCACAGCCCAATATTATCGACTTGACGGTTGAACACGTTCATCTTCAATACTTGACCAAACGTTTGCTGACGACGTAGGTCACCCCGTAAATGATTGCAAGCGACAGCACAAGCATGATGATGGAAATTGCGGAACCACTGGGGTAATTGGAGATCTCACTGAATCGAGAGTAGATCAGATTAGAGACAAACAGTATTTTTCCCTTACCAAGAATCATTGGTACCACAAACGCGGAAAGACACAGAGTAAACGAAATCAGAAAGGCCGACAGCAGCCCTGGTATGCATAACGGAACGGTGACGGACAGATGCGCCATCCATCGGGATGCACCTAGCGCCTGAGCGGCTTCACTGAGCCGAGGGTTGACATTCTGGATTGTTCCGAGCAGGGTGATCGCCGCAATGGGGACAAGATAGTGAAGCAGTCCGAAAATCACGACCAACTCGGTATAGAACCGGCCGTTCATCGACACCCCGAGCAAGCCCGACAGAAATTTGGCGATACCAGTCGGACCGAAAGTGAGCTGAAGGGCATACACCCTGATCAGCGTACTGATAAACATGATGCCGACCAGAAAGCCAATCGCTATCTTGCGCCAGACTGCGTGAAGCCGCCGGGTAATGAAGTAAGCGATCGGAAATCCGAGTATGAGCCCGGTTATGGAAGCGATCAGGCCGATTCGAGCGGTTTCGACGAAATAATACAGATAGTTGGCGTTCAACAGCTCGGCATAGTTGAACAGCGTGTAAGGTGCGTCTTTGGCCGCTCCGATACGACCGGGTTCGAAGAGGCGAAAACTTTCCTCTACGACATTGGCGAGTGGCAGTACCAAAAATGCAAGTATGATGCCGATGCCAGGCACCAACAAGAGGACTGCACCACGATTATTCTTCATCGAAACTCTGTGATTTCAGAGGTGTGTCGCTGACTTGGCACAACCGCTGCAGACAAATCAAGCTACCTGCAACTGGCTGGCAAGTGACACACGCCTCACCTCAGCATTGAAAACAGAACATGTTCACGGAGTGCCAGCCGCGGGTGCGCGATCCGGCACTCCATAAACTTCCAATGATACAGACTTGTGACGACTTATAGCAGCGGGACAACGTCGGTTTCGAAACGTTTGTTCCAGCCGTCCAACTCTTTGCCCAAATGATCCCAATCGGGGATTACCGAAAATTTCGCGGCTTCCTCGCCGGAGAACCGCAGGTGCTCGATGCCATGTTCGGCGGTGCCGTTAACAGGAACCTCGCCGACTTCCTGATAGTACAGTTCGCTGTTTTCCTTGTTGATTGTATAGTTGGCTAAATCGAATGCGAGCTCCTTGTTTGTCGAACTGCTCAAAACCACCCATCCGCTGACAAACAGCATTGTCTTGAGCGACTCGTCGGTTTTAGTCAGGTGCTTCAGCTTTGTACCCTTGACACCGCTGAGTGTTCCCTGATCGACAAAAGTAACAGAAGTCTCGCCTGTCTCCAATGAGGTGATCACGTCAGAGGTATTCGCTGAGACTCGACCAATATTGCCGGACTTGGCAAGTTCAACAAGGAATTCCCAACCAGGATCCATATTGAATTCATCGCCTCCTCGCGCCTTGGCGAGCGCGACAACCTGAAGGTTGGTGTTCAAAGTTGGGTTTGGCCATAAAATCTGTCCCTTCAGTTCAGGGCTCAGCAGATCGTCAACATGATTGATTTCGATCGGGCAGTTATCCGGCGCGTAGGTGAAGAATACACCGCTAGTGCCGCGAGGAATGTTCTTCCAGTTGCCATCCGCGTCCTTTGAGATAAGGCTCTCTGGAACATCCGCGAGGTTTGGGCAATCATCCAGAGTCACCGTTTCCGCCCAGCCTTCCCGGATCATGGACAGAAAAACCGGACTCCAGTTATCCACCAGGTCATAAGGCGGATTCGGCCATGCCGCTTTAATCTTCGGAAGAATGGATGCCGCACCACCGGAGTGGAGAGTCCAGTTGATATCGCTCTTACCCCAATTTGCTGCAATCTTCTTGGTATTGTCGATCCATGGAGGCCCCCAGTCAACGACCGACAACGGCGACGAACCCAATGCGTTTACGAACGGAAACGACATGGTCGCGGTTGCAACACCACTTGCTGCTGCCGCCTTGAGCAGTTCACGGCGGGTTAGATTTGTCTTCATCATATTTTCCTCTTTACCATTAAATCTTTATGCTTACACTCCAGATCACCAGCCACAAAGCCAATATCTCGGGATCGTTCTCGCAACTGAATCCTTGGAGCTTCCACAACTATTTTAAGCTGTATACAAATGGTACTTTATATAATTACAAGTGTCAACGAACAGAAATGAATCCAAAAGCCTAAGTTCGAACAACAAAAACAGCGGACATTATTCTTAAAGTATTTGCATCGATGAGCAACATCAAAAGTATCGACGGAACATACGATTCAGCGGCGAAATCCCAAGTTCAGCGCGAGACATCCTCAGACCGGCGGACCCGGATTTACAAAACAATTCGAGAACGGATTTCTTTGCTGATCTATCCGCCGAATTCTGTAATCGGCGAAACCGAGCTTGCGGGTGAATTTAACGTGAGCCGTACGCCAATCAGAAGTGTTCTGCAAAGACTTCACTTCGACGGGCTGGTACAGATACGAACCGGAGTCGGAACCGTCGTGACCGACGTTGATCTGAAAACAATGAAAGAGGTTTATGACCTCAGAATGTCATTGACTGAACTTTCGGCGGAACTCTCGCCATGTGAGATCATAGAGGAACACATGGTTGCGATGGAATCCTTGCTGGAACGAGCAAAGAATCTATATGGACGGCGCGACAGTATGGGTTACGCGAGGCTCTGCAACGACCTCCATGAAGTGCTGATGTCATTGATCGGCAGCAAACCGTTGCGGGAAATTTCCGACAACCTGTATTACCAGTCGGCAAGAATCTGGGTGACCATGCTGCCGAACCTTGACTGGAATCAGATAATAACCGACCAGGAATTGGAGACTTCCGAAATGCTTGCCGCGATGCGACGCAATGACCTGCGAGGAATGGTGCAGGTGCGGCGCTTTTACCTGCATTGTGTCCTGACCCGGATCAGTGACTATCTTAAAGGAATGAAAAGTTCGCCATCGCGTGATGCCCTAGTGATGTCGGGACGCAGGACGCAATCGGGCGGCGACTGAATCATTTGGACCTTCCCGCTCACTCGCAAATCGTCATATGTGGGGGCGGCATCGCCGGCATAAGTGCTGCCTATCACCTGACGCAACTTGGGCTGCCTGATGTCACTGTTATCGAACGCCACCAGCTGACTTCGGGTACAACATGGCACGCAGCCGGCCTGATTATGCAATTGCGTTCATCGCATGCGCTTACCGAACTGGCAAAATACAATGTCGAACTGTATTCCAGACTCGAGTCCGAAACCGGCCGATCTCCAGGATTCAAGCAGAACGGTACACTGGGAATCTGTCGAACCCAAGATCGGCTGTATGAAACCAAGAAGGTCGCGTCGATCGCCAAATCGTTCGATATCGAAGCACACATAATCAGTCCGGCGGAAGCCAAGGAAATTTACCCGGCAGTGGATACCGACAGATTTGTCGGGGCTATTTTCATCCCCAAAGATGGACAGACCAATCCTGTGGACACAACCATGGCACTTGCTGCGGGCGCACGCCAAAACGGCGCACGGATCATTGAGTGGTGTAAGGTCGGAAAATTGAGGAGACTTACTTCCGGGGAATTCGAGATCAATACCAGTACCGGAGTCATTCGGTGCGAGACACTGGTACTGGCTTGCGGGTTGTGGACGCGCGAGCTGGCCGCCCAGCTAGACGTGAGAGTTGCACTACATGCCTGCGAGCACAGTTACATTGTGACCGAACCAATTGATGCCGCGAAGCCAGATCTCCCGGTCCTCAGAGACACCGACGGATGCAACTATGTCAAGGAAGACGCGGGTAAGTGGCTCGTCGGTGCGTTTGAGCCGACTGGCAAACCCATTGATTTTGGGGAAATACCGGATGACATTCCTTACATTGAACTGCCGGAAGATCTCAATCAGTTCGAGATTCCGTTCAAGCACGCAACTGAACTCCTACCGGACCTGAACAACGCGGGAATTGCCCGGTTTCTCAACGGACCTGAAAGTTTCACCCCGGATCTGCTGTTCGCGCTGGGTGAGGCACCGAATCTTTCAAACTGTTTCATTTCCGCCGGTTACAATTCCGAGGGAATTGAACTGAATCCGGCAGCCGGTAGAATCCTGGCTGAATGGATCGCCAACGGAAAACCACCAATGGACCTGGGCGAAATCGATATTTCCCGATACCATCCGTTCCAGACAAATTTACGCTACTTGAAGGAGCGCAGTGCAGAGGTCATCGGCCTTCACTATAAGATGAACTGGCCACACAGGCAGAAATCATCTTCACGCAATATCCGCAAGAGTGTTCTTCACGACAGATGGGCAGCACTGAACGCAAGTTTCGGCGAAGCACTCGGATGGGAACGGCCAATGTGGTTTGCGCCGCGGGACCAGAACAATAAAAACATCTATTCGCATACACATCCTAACTGGTTTGAATATACCGCTGTCGAATGCAGAGCTGCGAGAGAGCGAGCAATTTTGATCGATCAGAGCTCATTCGGTAAATTTCTGGTTCAGGGGAAATCTGCCTGTGAATTTCTTCAAAGACTATGTGCTTCGGACATCGATGTTCCGCAAGGCAAAATTGTCTATACGCATATGCTGAACAACCGAGGCGGTATCGAAGTGGATGTCACAGTCAATCGTCTGGAAGAGAATCAATTTCTGCTTGTGACTTCAGCAACGACTCATCCCAGAGACAAAAATTGGATCAATAGAAATTTGACTGATCAAGAAGATGTGATTTTGACTGACGTAACCTCGAATTACACCGTTCTGTCATTGCAAGGCCCTGCTTCCAGGGCGATTCTGACAAAGGTAACAACAGCGGATCTTTCTGATCAAGCCTTCGCATTCTCGACATCGCAAAGAATTGAGCTTGGATATGCGTACGCGATTGCCAATCGACTGACATTTATCGGGGAACTGGGTTGGGAGCTATTTGTCGAAACCGATTTTGCGCAGCATATATGTGATGAAATCATGCAAGCCGGAAAGTCTGAAGGATTACGACCGGCGGGGTATCACGCACTTGAACATCTAAGGTGTGAGCAGTCGTATCGTGAGTTTGACCTCGAACTCACACCTGATGACACCCCGTTTGAGGCGGGCTTGGGCTACACCGTCGCGTTGGAAAAGAAATCATACTTCATCGGACGTGATGCACTATTGCAACAAGCGAGTCAAGATCATCTCGACAAGCGTCTGGTTTCATTCAAATTGGAAGACCCGAAACCTGTCCTTTTCGGTGAGGAAATCATTCGACTGAACGACGATATTGTCGGATATGTCTCATCAGGTGCGTATAGTTTCAATCTGGATACCTCCGTGGCTTTGGGTTATGTCCATCACCCAGGCGGTATCACCGCGGAAACAGTCAACAACGGAAACTGGGAAATTGAGATTGCGTACCAGTGTTATCCGGCAAGTGCGTCACTGAAGCCTATTCTGGACCCAACCCGCAAACGAATCTTCAACTGATTCAGGCCGATTCAACGAAAGAGGGGCGATTCTTTTTCGCCACAACATGACGAATGATCAAACGAATCCAATTTCGGTAGAGAACCCTGCCATTGTCTATCCACGTGTTTGCAACTGAGGGCAAAACTTCAGGCTCCGGAAATTGCGGCAATTCGACCGAATTGTCAAGTGCGCTGAGAAGATCATTTCTGTAACGGGAAAGTCGGTCCTTGGCTGTGTCATTCAGATAGTTTAGAGGATATTGCGGATAATCCGAACGTTCGTCTGCTATGAATCGCACTACTTCGCGGTGGAATTCCTTGAGAAGGCTGACTGCATCGTATTCTGGATGCCCTTGCAGGAAAATCCACTTGAACCCGTCGGAACTCACCGCGATATCAAAATCGGCGTCCTGGCTGAATGCCAGAATCTCAATACCCGCACGCTCCAGTTGTGTTGCAGTCATTTCAAAGACATGCGACCGCGGCGTATCAAAACTACTCGCCATGCCTGCCACAAGAGGATGGTCCGACTTGACGATGCGATTTGAATATACACCCCACCTTTTAGATGGCTCGCATCGGGTTCTCTGAATCCCGTGAAACAGATCAATTACAGCGTGTGATGCCAGGCAGGAACACATGATGGATGGTACACTTTCATCGGCCCACAAAATCACTTCCTCAAATCCGGGCCAAAAGTCTTCGGCTCTTAAGTCTGATTCGCCCGGGTTCGCTCCTGTCAGCACCAGACCGTCCAAACATACAGACTGGACATCTGCAAATGATCTGTAAGATCGATCGACGTAATCCCGCGCATCGGCGTTTCGCTTCTGCCCGCTTACCGCAAAGGGATGAATATGAATCAGGCATTCATCGGCACCTGCCGCGAGCAGTCTGAAAAACTGTCGCTCAGTCGCTCGAAACGCACGATCAGGCATCATGTTCAGAAATCCAATATGAACTTCAGGTAAATCCAGACTGTCCGCCTGCGCTGGGGAAACTATTTCAAAGCCTTCCCCATGGAGTCTGTTCCAGGCATCGAGTTCTCTGTCACGCACGAGTGGCATCAGGGAAATACTCCTTGATCATTCGCTATCTGAATCCAATGCGTCACAAACAAGATCGATGAAATCCTGTTCATCTCGAACATGCTCAAAGGTATCGGCGGGAATGGCGTAGCCGTAACGGGACGCGATCGCCTCATACTTGGGTCGTCGGTATTCAACCAGAGCAGGGAAAATCCACTGTACAAACTCATCCGGGTCGATCTGTTGCTCACTCACAAATCCGTTTGTTTCCATGTATGCCCGCAATTTGCTGTCCAGAAAATCGGAATCATAAAAGAGCGGCTTCGGATGACTGACCTGTCGCTCGATTATCGCCTCTTCAAGTTGGTTGGTGCTCGCCAGGTAGATGATCAGGGTATGCTCAGCCAGATGCTCAAACACACGACTGTCATTCAACTCGCAAATACTGCCGCTGGAGTCATTGACAAAGTGGTCGTAACCATAGATTGACTTGGCTTTGCCGATAAACTCTCCGACATCCAACATCGATTGCACCTCTGCTTCACAATGCAACTTCTGACGTTTCTTGAACTCCGTCAGCGCTAGCCCTCCCAAATTCTTATTTCCCAGCTTGCCGACATATTTTGATAGGAGTTCCAAATTGTCGAATGTCATCGCGCTGCCAATGTATATCGAGTCACTGCGCAAAAGATCACGCAGAAAATCAATTTCCATGGCTTTTTCCTTGATATTGTCCAGTATAGGCTCAAGCAGATAACGGGTTCCAATCCGATAGTCCGCGGAAAAATGAAACCATGAGGTTGACGGAAGTTTGCGCGCCAGATTTGTTTTTCCGACTCCCGACATTCCGATCAGCGTGACGACTTTCCGCTGCAAGTTTCGAAACTCTTTGCTTGATAGTTTCATGGCAATCCGACTCCCGCTTAAATCTCAAACTCCAATATTGAGTAACTCATCTAGTTCATTTCTGGATTGAAGATCGTATAACTCGTCAAATCCCCCGATACCGACTGAATCAATGAAAATTTGCGGAACGGTTGATCGGCCGTCGCTTCGGTTGATCATTTCCGCTTTTCGTTCGGAATCATACATTACATCGAACTCGCTGTATTCCAGCCCTTTGGAATCCAGTAGTCGCTTGGCGGCATGGCAATATCCACATAGTGGGTTGGTATAGATTTCAATTTTTGCCATCGCGCCGCTTCACTTCACACCGGTATGTCCAAATCCGCCCGCAGCACGGGTACTCGGATCAAACTCGCTGACTTCGGCCAGTTGCGGACGAATTACCGGGACAAATACCATCTGCGCGATCCTGTCGCCCGGCTGAACGGTAAACTCGTCCGACCCCCTATTCCAGCAGGAGATAAACACCTGTCCCTGATAGTCCGAATCGATCAGACCCACCAGATTACCCAAAACAATACCGTGTTTGTGTCCAAGGCCAGACCTCGGTAAAATCACCGCTGCAACCGCTGGTTCTCTAATATCGATCGCGATTCCGGAAGGAATCAACTCACAGGCAGACGGTGCAATCAGCAAAGGTGCGTCAATGCATGCCCTCAAATCCAATCCGGCTGCACCTTCGGTTGAGTATTCGGGCAGTGGTATAGACTTCCCAATCCGGTCATCGAGAATTTTGTAGTTTACTCTCTGCATGAAACCGGATGGATATCTGTTCGATCAATTGCGCGGCAATGATTGTCTTCAAGGCAGGACCGAGCGTGTTAACACCACCACGGTCAATCAATTCGAGAGTGTTGGTATCGGAACCCAGTGCTCCCTCCGCGCCGCCAACATCATTGGCGGCAATCAGGTCGACACCCTTGGCCAGCAATTTACGTTTCCCTTCGGCGACGAGATTATCGGTTTCAGCAGCGAATCCGACGGCAAAAATTCCTGGATTCTGTTTCTTGACCTGAGCCAGAATATCCGGATTCTTGACGAGTTCCATCTGTAGCGTGTCATCCTTTCGCTTCTTGATCTTCTGAGTCGATGCCGTAATCGGTCGGTAGTCGGCTACTGCTGCCACAGAAATGAATATTTCAGCTCGGTCAATGTGTTCGAGAACAGCCTGAAGCATGTCTCGCGCGCTGGTAACATGCACCAATCGATCAACATTGGTCGGAGCCGGTTCCTTCGCCGGCCCAGAAATCAGGGTCACCTGCGCGCCGGAATTCATCGCCGCTTGCGCTATGGCGTATCCCATTTTCCCGGAACTATGGTTGGTGATTCCGCGCACCGGATCAATCGCTTCCCAAGTTGACCCTGCGGTTACAACCACATTGACACCCGACAGAAAGCCACTGGAGAAATGTGACTCCAGGAAGCTTGCAATCTCGTCGGGCATCAGCATACGCCCCGGCCCAAACTCCCCGCAAGCCTGATCGCCGGTGGCTGGGCCTAGAATCAGAATTCCGCGATCCTGGAGAATGCCTACATTGACCTGAGTGGCCTTATTCTTCCACATCAACTGATTCATCGCCGGCGCTACCGCAACCTGTGTCTGCGTTGCCAGACACAATGTAGAAAGTAAATCGTCAGCGATTCCATGCGCCAGTCTTGCCATAAAACTCGCGCTCGCGGGTGTAATCAAAATCATATCGGCCCAACGGGCAAGTTCGATATGACTCATACCGGCTTCCGCATCTTCATCGAACAGGTCGGTTCTAACCTGATGCCCACTGACTGCCTGCATCGTCAGTGCAGTTATGAACTGCTGCGCATTCCGCGTCATGACTACTCTGACCTCAGCGTCGTTCTCGCGCAGGCGGCGGACGACTTCCGCCGCTCGATATGCGGCTATGCCACCAGTCACACCTAGCAGGATTTTACGGTTTTCGAGTCCCAAGGAATTTCTCCAGATGGTTTATTCTCGCATGAAACGTAATGTTGACTTTGAATTTATTGAATCAATAGTATAGAATGTGGCGCTTCATCGTCCAAATCTCAATCAATCGTAGCAAAAAAAGATGCCAAGAGTCTGTCAGCTTACTGGAAAGAAAACAGCCAGTGGAAACAATGTTTCCAACGCAAACAACAAGACTAAACGCCAGTTCCACCCCAACCTTCATTATCGTAGAATTTGGGTGGAAAGTGAAAATCGATGGGTTAAACTTCGACTGACCCAGAAAGCCATGCGTACCATCGATAAAAATGGAATCGATGCGGTGCTCGCTGAACTGCGCTCGAACGGTGTCAAGGTATAAACTGAATACAGGGATCAGCAGTCATGGCCGAAGGTAAAGATAAAAAACAGAAACGTGCGAACATCAAACTGGTTTCGTCCGCAGGAACAGGGCACTTCTATACCACTTCCAAAAACAATACCAATGCGCCGGGGAAGCTGGAACTGAACAAGTATGACCCGGTCGCCGGAAAGCATGTCCTCTATAAGGAAAGCAAGTTGAAATAGTCGGATTTGATCTTGCAGTCAGGATCAAATCAGCGATCTCCAACTCACGGGTGAACCAATTGATTGCTGGTGCACCGATGAACTGGAATTGGACCAGAATCATGCTGGAGATCAAGACACAAAGAAAAACCTGCCTGTGGATGAAACTGAATCATCTGCGCCCCGAGCCACCTATCAAGGCGTGCTGGATGCACCACCGCATATAGTTTCGGAAGTTGTCGACGGCAAGCTGTACACCCACCCGAGACCAGCACCGCCTCAAGTCTTGGCCCATTTAAACCTTTTAGGGTTCCTCAATCAAACATTTCAATTCGGCCGCGGCGGTCCCGGCGGGTGGTGGATTCTTGACGAACCTGAACTTCACCTGGGCGCGGACATTGAAGTGCCCGATATCGGAGGATGGCGCAAGGAGCGAATGCCCCGGTTACCGGACACGGCATATTTCACACTTGCTCCGGACTGGGTCTGCGAGGCGCTGTCACCTTCCACCCGAGAGTTTGATCTTGATTGCAAGCAGGCGGTCTACGCCCGGGAGAGTGTTCGCCATCTTTGGTTTGTGGACCCCATCGCCCGCTCGTTGGAAGCGTTTGCGTTACGCGATATGAAATGGGTGATGATTGACACACTGTTCGAGACCGCGTGCGTTTCACTTTCGCCATTTGACGCGATCAGCTTCAATCTTGGTGAACTGTGGTCAACCCATACCGTTCACAAAGAGGTAACAGGCAGGCTTAAAACTGAATCTGAGCTGGAATCTGCTGAAACGACGATGTGATGTTCAGTGGCTCAGGTCACTGTCTGTCATTGCGTATGTGACTTTCTACCCCATTTGACCTGCAACCGAAATTCTTGCGTCGGTTGGTTCGAGAAGCGAATTCATCGATTTTCATGCCCAGTTCCCATTCGGCCAATCGGTTGACCGCTTCCCCAAGCGAGATTGTCGTTTAGACTGCTACCTGCCGGTCGATGAATCTTTTCGCGGTTGCGGCCCACACCTATCGCAAACCAATCTTCAACGGATAGCGTAATATCGGCTGTTCAACCGGTTTGACTCCTCAGACACAGACACTGCTTTTGAGTCGCATGGAAAAACGCATCAGTGAATCTATTCCGGACTGTTCCGCTAGCTGACACCACTCCTCAAGTGAATGACGTAAATTTTCATACGATGTCGAAGACTTCATGGCGATGCCTCGCAGTTTTTGCTTCATTACGTAGACCTGCTGCAGATTCTTGTTTGACGCCAGAAACTGACTTAACTGTCGCTGGTGCTTTTCGCTGAGTTTGCCTTCTTCAGCGGACAGCAATCGTCTGGCTTTCTTGATCATTTTTCTGGACTCTCCAGTGGCAAGACGAATCTCGTCCTTCATTACATCCAGCACCACTTCTCGTACGTAATTTGACATGACCTGAAATCGGTTTGCTGAAAATGCCTTGGCTGTTTCAAAATCACATTGTCTTTTTTCGCTTCGATATTCCAGAACTGGAATTTTGCGATTGATTTCAAGCAAACGCAACGCACTGAAAAGGCGCACATACCACCAGCCAATATCGAATTCCCACTTTCTTGCCGAAAACTGAGCGGACGATGCGTATGCATGATGGTTGTTGTGAAGCTCCTCGCCTCCGATGATGATGCCCCACGGAACAATGTTCCGGCTGGCATCCGGCAAATCAAAATTTCGATAACCGGCAAAGTGCCCGATACCATTGATCACACCCGCAGCCCAAAACGGAATCCACAGCATCTGCACGACCCAGATCGCAGATCCCGCAACGATACCAAATAAAACTACATAGAGTGCAAGCAGAACAAAGAGTCCGCTGTAGTGATGCTTACCATAGAGGTGTGCTTCAAGCCAGTCGTTCGGAGTGCCTTTACCATACTTTTCGAGAATTCCCGGCAGACGGGCCGCACGGCGATACAGAAAGAACCCGCCCCATAGAACAGAATTGATACCAGTCTGCTGGGGGCTGTGTGGGTCGTCTTCGGATTCCACTGTAGCGTGATGTTTGCGGTGAACCGCCACCCATTCCTTTGTTACGATTCCGGTCGTAAGCCAAAGCCAAAAGCGAAAGAAATGACTGAGAATCGGATGCAGCTCAAGAGCCAGATGCGCCTGACAACGATGCAGGAAGACAGTGACAGAGACAATGGTAACATGCGTCAGTACCAAAGCGACAATGATGTATCCCCACCAAGGAAGTTGAATGACTGAAAAACTCACTGTTCTAGAGTGTAATGATATTTATCGTTCGCGATATACGATCCGCCCCTTGGTCAAATCATATGGTGTGAGCTGTACGACCACCCGGTCTCCACGCAGAATTCGAATGTAGTTCTTGCGCATCTTCCCCGAAATATGGGCTGTGATGATGTGATCGTTGTCCAATTTTACCCGAAACGTTGTGTTCGGCAGTGTCTCCAGGACAGTGCCATTCATTTCAATTTGATCTTCTTTCGGCACAATATACGGCTCATTCCCCCTGACCAAGTGGTGTTATTCCGGGTGCAATCCCACCCGAATCATCGTGTATTAAAGCACATTTTATAGTTTGCCTCTGTCCTAAAATTGAATGAAAGTTTTCGGCAATTGATTTTCTCACTGCTATAGAGATTCCGACTTACCCGATTTCCAGCCGTTGATTCGGACTGTACGTTTGCGTTAATATCGTACATTACATTGCTGCATCCGACAATTTCACTTGACGGTGTTCATTCGAATGTTGTCGTTCGTGGTCTGATTGGACGTAATACAATTCTGTCGATTGAATTGATGACCCTTCATCCCGGATAGCGACTGGTACAAACCATAGATGCTCTGGACAAAAACCTTCCATATCGTTTTCATTGTGACCTGGTTCGCCGGTCTGTTTTACCTACCGCGTCTTTTTGTCTATCACGCTCAGGCTGAAGACGAAATCAGTCAGGAACGATTCAAGATCATGGAGAGAAAACTTTACTTTGGAATCTCAACTCCCAGTGCTGTGCTGGCACTCGCGACCGGGTTGATGCTCTGGTTGTACTACGGATTTGCAGGTACGTGGCTGGTCTACAAGTTAATACTGGTGATTGTGCTGGTCATCTACCATATATGGTGTTGGAAATTCCTGTTGGATTTCAAAAAAGACCGTAATGAAAAGTCGCATGTGTTCTATCGCTGGTTCAATGAAGCACCGGTTGTTTTACTGCTTGCAATTGTCGCGTTGGTCGTACTGAAACCGATGTAACAATAAAGAATACTCGATTAACATCATGGTCATTTGTTCAATCCGTGAAAATTTTGCTCAGGGGTCCTCCGGCGGGATAAATTCAAGTCCCGGCTATCTTTCATATTCAGCTGGAGCTTGGTACTTCAATTCAATCGTATGTGAAGGATGCGGTATCCTGAAAAATCCGAATCCTAAGTCACCGAATACAGAAAATCTGTTAGTCATCTGTCTCATTTTGATTCTGCCGCTTGTCGTTTAATGTGATCGCGCAGAGCCCGGTCGATTTCTGTTTGATAACCTCGACACCCTCCATGGGTGTCTTGAACCAGTGAATAATGTCAGTGTCCAAGCGTATGGTTGTCTGTTGCTTTTTCTGATCTGTAAAATAAGCCCTGTCGAGAATCTGACCAGTCCAACATTTCAGGAAGGTCTGCTATATTGATCTGGTCATAAGGGAGACTTTCAAGATATCTCAATTCGGCGATGTGCTGGTCGGTGAATTTACCACATTTCGTTTTCACAGATTGCCTCTCAAATTTGGTAGCCCTACGAGCACAAATTTATTCATCCTGACTGTTGTACGGATTCGTCTATCTCCGGCATCGTGTGAATTCCAACAACTGTAGACCTGTCAATCAAGTTGTGACGAGCCACTTCGGCAACCTGCATGGCCAATGATCATTCTTTGACCCAGATAGGTCAAATTGCTGTGCATGCCGATCTGCTAATCGTTGTAATCGGTTAGACTTGACCGGGCTTCTGGCAAACCGCAGCACCAATGATCGGACCGGATACACTCTGCCGGACACTGTCATATTTCTGAACAATTACCGCGCAATTCTGATTGTCGTTCAGCGACCCGATTTCAGTTTCATATTCAATCGGTGTACCCTGCCACTTTCCGACCGACTTAAGATTGCGCACCACGTTGAAGTTTTCGAGTGTCTTTCCCTTGTTCTCACCGGAGGGCACCTCGGTAATGTGTTTCATCTCGAAGATCAGAACCCAGACATCTGCATTCGAATCATGGTCGCCCTTCACACTGATCATCAGTTCACCGGAATCAGATACCACAGCTTTCATGTCGAGTACTAGATCCGACTCTTGTTGGATTTGCTTGTGCGCCTTGCTCATCTTGCTACCAACAAAAGCATGTTTGCCGTTTACGATCATCTGCGGGGTATAGACACCAGTACGACCTTTCAATCGCAGTCGATTGTAGTCTCGCTGACGTTTGCTGTACGCGGCGGAAGAATATGGGTCCCGCCACTTTCCGGCTGATCCGTATACCAAGCTATCCCAGTAGTCGACATGGAATTCAAGGCCGAGGATTTCATCATTCTGACCAATAATTTCACCCAGCAATTTTTCGGCTGGCGGACAGGAATAACAGCTTTGCGATGTAAATAGCTCAAAGACATGCTTTACTTTGGTGTCCGCTGCTAGATTCATCGCACTCAACATCGCTGTCACGGTTACGCCCGCTACAATCAGTGTCTGGAAAAAAGCCCTTCCAATAAACATAATATGACCTCATTACCCGATCGATACTTCATTCCTAACAATTCTACTGTCTATTTTGTTTAACGTCGTACTTGTTTCTCCCCAAATACCACCCAATACCGGAAATATCATCCGTCTCTGTGCAAATTCCGGTTGTCGTCTGCACCTGATCGAACCGCTGGGGTTTGAGCTGGAAGATTCGAAACTGCGTCGCGCCGGTCTGGATTACCGGGAATGGGCTGACGTTTGGGTTCACCGTACCTATTCGGACTTCGTGGACGAATACGGTAGTGGTCGAAACTTCACTTTCTCGAAATTCCACTCAAAGCTCTACACCAGCGTTGACTACGCGCCGAATGACAGTCTCATTTTCGGATCAGAGGTGTCAGGGCTGCCAGACTCCATAAGGTCAAGCGGAGACCCTGGACATCACCTGAAATTGCCGATGTTACCTGATAACCGAAGCCTCAACCTGTCGAACGCGGTAGCGGTCGTGGTCTACGAGGCATGGAGACAGAATGGATTTGCCATGAATGTTTAGGGGTTGATTACAGACTGACTCACCATTGCCCGGAGTTTTCCATCGACATCCAAGGCTCCTGTGGTGGAAGTGCCGCTCCCTTCTGCAACAGCTCCACCGAGATGCTGTCGGGTGATCTGACAAATGCCATCCGACCATCGCGCGGCGGGCGGTTGATCGTAACACCGGCATCCATCAATCTACGGCAAATTTGATAGATGTCTTCCACTTCGTACGCGAGGTGACCGAAATTTCGTCCACCGGAATATTGTTCAGGGTCCCAGTTGTATGTAAGCTCTACCTGTGCATCCTCATCACCTTCGGCGGCGAGAAAAATCAACGTAAATCTGCCAGCTTCATTTTCGATTCGACGAATCTCCCTGAGTCCCAGATCGTCTACGAAGAACTTGAGCGATTCATCAATATCAGATATACGCAACATGGTGTGCAGATACTTCATCACTTACTCCAATACATTTGAAAAATTGTCGCAGATTCGAAAAATCTTTTCTTTCCATCCACGCTTTGTCCCATACAAATTATTCTACCTCGCCCGGTTCAAATCTGTCATCTCACGAAAACTTGCCTCAAGTCCCTGTCGCGCTGTTGGGTATCGCAATTCGATGGATAATTCCTGAAGCATGCGATTGTTATCGATTCTACGCGACTCTCCCAGATATTGGCGCAATGCATTGCTGTGGGACTCGAGAACGGAAGGGCTCGATGATTCGAGAGCCTTGGGCAACCCGAAAATCTCTGCAACCAGGTTCATGTATTCGATCATCTTCAACGGCTGTCCGTCAGATACGTTGAATTTCCCTTCCGCATTCGAATTCATCGCGGCAATGCATACAGCAGTCAGGTCATCAACATGAATTCGGTTTAGAAATCCACTACCACTGGCAGGTGGCAAGGTGATGCCTTGGCGGAGTCTGTCGAGTGGAACTCGGTTTGGTCCGTAGATCGCACCAACTCGAAGAATGACCAGATTGACCGAATTCTGTATGGCCCAATCTTCCGCGAACAACTCGCTGTCGAGCCGTCGTCTGGCGCGGTCTGTCTGCGGATTGACCGGAGCGTCCTCATCAACCCAAGCCCCCTGAACATCACCGTAAACACCCGTGGTGCTGATCAGAACAAACTTCTTTGGAACATCTTCCAGGATGTTATTCAAAAAGTTTCGAATCCGGGTATCTCTGGTTCCTTCCCGGGGAGGTGGAACCAGATAGATCACAGTCGCCTCCTCCCCTGTCAACACAACCTGTGGCTGCGATGTGTCGAAGTCGACATGCACAGACTCGACATCTCGAACTGTAACTCGTGAGTTTGCTGTAAGCGCAATTACTCCTCTTTTTCCAGAAGCGAATTTCGCGGCAATTCGAGTTCCCGTGTACCCACAACCTGCAATTACGATTGGGCCGCCATTGCCCTGAACGGTATAGGCTCCAGCCACGACAGACAACTAATCCCGGCGCAAACGGGAAGAAGCAGCGACTGGACTGGGATAACGAAATACAACCAGATACGATGATCCGATGAACGTGAGTACAGTTGCGATAATCAGGAAATTGGCAGCACTGTCGCTAATAATGCCTGACGAAATTGCCATGAATACAATGAGTATGGAAAACTCACTGAGCTGACCCAAACGAAAACCGGTTTCCCAGCCTGTTTCACTCTCCTCATTAAAGTAACCGAGAAGGAATCTGTAGACTGTTGGCTTTATTGCGAGTACCAATGCAGCCAAAACGAGCGACGGTACAAAGACATCGACAAACGCGGCACCGTTGAAGTGCGCACCCATCGCAACAAAAAACAGAACCATGAAAAAGTCTCTGAGAGCCTGCAGACGTTCCGCGATATACCTCGCTATAGGAGACGCAGCGACGGCTACACCCGCCACGAATGCACCTATTTCGTGCGACAACCCGAAGACAACGGACGCCAGTTCCCCCAGACCCAGACACCAGCCGATGATAACCAGGAAAAGATATTCTCGGATCTGCTCGAACTTGCTGAGTAATTTGCGGATCACGAAGTACTCAAGCAAGAATGCGATGGCTACAAAAATTGGCAAAGTGAGAACTGGTAGAAAACTCTTCAGACCAATTTCGCCGGTCAACCCGAGCCCTTGAATGACAACCAGTGCGAAGATCGCCAAAAGATCCTGCAAGAGGAGAATGCCAATCACCAGCTCGCCGATATGCCGATGGTGCAACGCGGTCGTGGGCAAGAGTTTGATGCCCATGATGGTACTGGAAAATCCGGTTGCGATACCGGTGATCACGGATTCGATCGTTGAGAACCCGAATAGGAGAGCGACTACAAACCCGGCAGAGAAAAACACGACTGAAGAGATCAGGGTTACAGTTGATACCGACTGGAAAATCTTCAGCAGTTTCTGAGGATACAGATCAATTCCGAGCAGAAACAGGAGAAAAATAATCCCGATGCTCGCGAGATTCTCCACCTGAGTCAGTTCCGGAATCAACTTCAAGCCGCCGGGACCAATGATCGCACCCAGAATAATATAGACGACCGGCAGGACTTGCCGTGTATAGAGCGCAATAGTACCCAATATCGCGGCGCCCACATAAATCAGGAAAATCGAATCCGCTATCAGTTCCTTTTCCATCACGCTTTCCCAATGCCTGTTTGATTTGATTCCCTGTGCCAGTCAACGGCATCGCCAATGAGGCTTCGTCAATACACGGTCATGAATCAGGGTTTTTCCATTTGATGTTGCAACCTACACTCGGAACCTGATCCGATAAAATCGCCGTGCCTGTCAACAGTGCTTCCGACGCGTTTCTCAAGTCTTCACCCGTAACCGGAATCTGATTGCCGGGGCGACTACTGTCAAACTGTCCTCGATAAACCAGTTTTAGGTCCGAATCAAACAGATAAATGTCCGGTGTACAGGCGGCGTCATAAGCTTTTGCGACCACTTGGGTCTCATCATACAGATAAGGGAAAATATAGCCGTGCCTGACAGCATCCGAACTCATCTTGTCCGGCCCGTCCTGGGGGTGTGTGACAACATCATTCGCGCTGATTGCAATCACTGAAATACCCTTATCTTTGTATTCGCGGGCATAATCGGAAATCGAATCCTTTATGTGGACCACATAAGGACAATGATTGCATATGAACGCAATCACGACTCCACGTGACTGCTTGAAATCAGTCAACGAAATAAGTTTCGAGGGAAATTTCGGGTTAGTGTTCGGCAGTGTGAAATCCGGTGCGCGAGTTCCCAGTTTCAGCATGTTCGATGGAGTCTCAACCATAAAATTCAGGTTTATACGGAATAGTTGACAAGATTGAATTCAGCGTCCATCACAGTTGGTAGGTGGCGTTCAATTCTGTTTTGTGTTGTACTTCAGTTCACCTCAGCAAGTCAAGTTCAGCGGCGATGCGATCGCCGCGTTCGATGGGTCCTGTACCATGCCTGAGCTTGGATTCACCGCGCAGCTCGACTCAATGGACATCGTACAGCAGACGATTCAAAACCTCCCGGAATGACATTGCCTATGCCATGGCACTGTGGCTGTCGCCACTGGGTTCGACCCTTGTTTCTGTATACTTACCTCGGGTTGCAGCACGGCAGTCGGAGTCGCCGATTGGCCGCGGCGCAATCCTGCCATAAAAAGATACTCAATAGTGTTCGATCAGAGTGTCGGCTTGGAATTCGACGGCAAACAGCCGATACCGAGCAAATCCCAGGGTCACGTGCGGACGGTTGACAGATTATGAAAGCAATCAAGATCAGTGTTCTACTCAGCTTTATTTCACTCAGTATCCCTGCATTTTCGGGAAACCTGTCAATATTTCTTGAAACTGCACCCGAATCGGGATCAGGAATCATAGACCATACAAAGTGGAGTGACTTGCTGTCGAACTACATCGATGAACGTGAAGGATTGAATTACTTTCGCTACGGGGACGTGACCGAACAAGATTTGCACATCCTTGAGGATTACCTGGAGATGCTGCAGTCTGTTCGGGTGACCAAGCTCGATTCCGATGAACAGTTTGCCTACTGGATCAACCTCTATAACGCATTGACGATCTGGGTAATTCTCGAACACTATCCAGTCGAAAGTATTCGAGAAATTTCTTATGGATTGCTGACAAAAGGCCCTTGGAAAGAAGAACTGGCGACAGTTGAAGGGGTTGATCTCAGTCTTGACGATATCGAACACGGAATTCTGCGTCCGGTTTTTCAGGACGGCAGAATTCATTACGCAGTCAATTGCGCATCAATCGGTTGCCCGAATCTGCAGTCAACGGCATTTACATCAAACAATCTTGAAGACCTTCTGGAGCGCTCAGCTGAACAGTACATCAATCATCCCAGAGGGGCAAGAATTACAGACGGAGCATTGATCGTGTCCAGCATTTATGACTGGTATGAAGAAGATTTCGGAGGCAGTGAAGAGAGTGTCATTGAACACTTGCTTGACTACGCGTCAAAAACGCTCGAGATTCAGTTAGACGGATTTGATGAAATCGAAGACTATGAATACGATTGGGCCCTTAACGAATGACATCATGATCGATCAGAAGCATATATCGGTCATTATTCCCGCATTGAATGAACAGGCATCGATTCAAAAGGTCATCAATGGAATTCCAGATTATGTTGACCGGATCATCGTTGTTGACAACGACTCTCAGGACGCGACGCGGGAGTTTTCAGAAAACGCAGGAGCCCGGGTTGTGAGCGAACCGAAAAGAGGATATGGAAGAGCCTGCCTGACCGGCATAGAGGCAGCGGGAAGCACCGACATAATTGCCTTTATCAATGGTAGCTACAGCGATTATCCGGAAGATCTTGACAAACTGATCAGACCTGTTGTTTCCGGGAATTGTGACCTTGCGATTGGTTGTCGACAGGATCATCCGCTGGTTCCGCGGGGCCGATTCACCCACCAGAAGTGGGGAACTCAACTGGTATGTATTACGATTCGGTTATTGCACGGTTACAAGTTTGACGATTTGGGTCCATTGCGGTGCATATCACGCCCTGCTTTGCTGGAGTTGCAGATGCAGGATGAGGATTTTGGATGGACCGTAGAGATGCAGCTCAAAGCGGCAAAATCAGGCAAGACTATTTTAGAAGTACCCGTACAGTATCGAAAAAGGGTGGGCAAGTCGAAAATATCCGGGACTCTGCGAGGGTCGTTGATGGCGGGTTGCAAAATGTTCTACTGGGTATTGAGGCTTTTGTAGATCATCAGTCCGCCCGGTTTATTTGGAATCCTTGATCCTGAACCTTCCAGACCGATAGTCAATGACCAAGGCGATGCCAATACATAGAATCTGGACCATCTGTGCGTACTGTGACACTTGGTAGTCGTATAGATTTGATTCGGGCAAGTGAAGTCCGATGACATAGGAAAGCGCGATGACTACTGATGCCGTCCAAGCCCAGATACTTGGCCAGATCACTGCAAAAGGTAACACCCAAACCAAATACCAGGCGTTCAGCACCGGTGAGAGTATAAGCATCAGGCCGAATATCCAGTCCATACGCGGTATGTCAGTTGAAAAATTGGATTTTTGGGATCGAACAAAGTAATAGAAATACCACAATACAAACAGTGAAACACTCACGTATCGAGCAATTGGGTCGGTTAACAGGTCAGCCAGTAAATTGAATACCGGCGCGTTGAACAACCAAGTTCTCGCGAAAATTTCGAGAATTGCGAGATCTGTATGCGGTTGATAAAGTAAGAACGGCAGATACATCATCAATGCTGTTGCAGCAATCAGAATCCAATAGCGAAATCGCTGTCGGAAAAGAAAAAAGGGCAACGCGGCGAGCGCAAAGACTTTCGAGCAGCAAGCAACCGCCATCAGTATGCAGCCCAGAGCCGGTTGGTCGGCTTTCCGGGCGAGCAGTGCAGCCAGCAGCAGACCGACACCAATCACATCAGGATGTGCGGTAAATGCGAATTCCTTGATCACCAGTGGACACCACGCGTAAAGCAGCACAATGCGGGCCGGTGCCAGTCTACCCAGCATGCAAATGATGGCGAGGTCAAACAGAACGACAATTGATTGCAGGAGATCCAGATTGACCGGTGAGATGATGTGAGACAGTACGAATACGTACTGCAGGAACGGTGCATAAATTGTCGCCAAATGGGGATTATTCACTCCCGACAGCAATGCGTTGCACTCTGAAGTGAGATCATTGGACAAGAACAGTGATTCCGGAGCAATGCCGTAGGGCGACCCGTAAGTTACGAAAAGACAGGCATCGAGCAGGTATCGATAATAGTCATCTTCCAAAACAGGTTCTCCCCATACACCGATCAACCGGAACACAACCGCCCAGAAAAAGACGGTTTTGAAATTCAGATCGAATTCATTTCGGGTCAGCCAGTACCAGTAAAACAGGACGACTGCTGCAGTAAAGCCGAATCCGCCCAGAAATATGAATAGATTGAAACCCGTTGAGTCTCTGGACAGAATTCCTTGGATAACGTATGCGATTGCCAGTATCGTACCGACCGAAGTGGATGACACCAAATTCAATTTCGTTGATCTTTTATCGTTATCCATGGCAATGAATGTACAGACAAGTTATGTGTCACTTCGTTCCGTAAACGATTGAATTGCAAGTAATCGTATGCGAAAGTTAAACCGATAATCTTTCTGGCAAGACTGCATCTGGTTCAGTTTTCAATTCCCGATCGGTGCTGCCGGACGGTATCAATATCAATTTATCGCTAAAATATAGACAGGACTCAACCCCCAATCCTTTCATTTCCTGAGGTAATCCATGACAACTTCAACCAAACTCACCGATCGAAGTCTCGTCGCTCTTATATTTTGTTGCTTTTTCGTCAGTTCAGTTGCATTTGCTTCCGGCGATGGAGGCGGTAGTGGTGGTAGCGGTGGCGGCGGTGACCATCAGCCGGTACTCATTGATTCAAAGGGAACTTACGAATTAGGAAAAAAAGTATTCTTTGAACATGTCGTATGCGACAGTTGCATCTATGCTGATTTGGAACTGACTCCGGAGAGTGTAGGTGCATCCTGGAAAGCGATCAAGAAAGACTTGCGCAGATCAGGCGAAATCGGGTCCAATTTGGCGCGCAAGGAACGAAAATCAGTCAAAATTTTCATGCGCAAAAGATTTAACCTGTAGTCCAAAACCGGATTCTGTGCTGCTTGAGTCTGAATTTTGTCTCCCATAGGACAAGCAGTTTCGCTTTAAGGGGTTTATGCGGAACAGTTGACAAGTGTGAAGTCAGTTTGGATGTTCATCCGTCTGTTCACCCGGCAACCTTGGTAACTGAAGCTGAAGAATAACAGACGGGGCATTGTTTGTCCTTTTGTATTCTGACTTCCTGCCATTCCAACCTGCTGGCATCGTAGAGAAATAACTTGCCATGCACACTGGTGCCAACGCCTGCAATAATCTTTAGCACCTCAGTCGCCTGCAACGATCCGATAGTACCACAAACCGAACCCAGCACTCCGGTTTCACTGCACCGTTCGACAGGTTCATCTTCCGGAGCGTACAAACACCGAAAACAGGGACTGTCTTCCAGATCAGGTCGATAGACAGCAAACTGACCATCCATTCGAATCGCCGCCCCTGAAACCAATGGTGTACGGGTCGCTACGCTGGCTTGATTCAACGCAAACCGAATGTCAAAATTATCAGTTGCATCAACAACAACATCCGCCGAGGTCACTTGATCATACAGTTCTGAATTTGACATCATTCGGTCAATTCCGGTGAGCTGTATTTCCGGATTCAAAGCGGTCAGTGTCTGTATCGCAGACTCGACTTTCGAGACGCCGACCGATTGACTTGTGTGCACGATCTGACGCTGGAGATTTGAAAGATCAACCGCGTCGAAATCATTCAATACAAGATGACCGATTCCGCTGCCCGCGAGATACATCGTGACTGCAGACCCCAAACCACCCAGACCTACAACTAAAACAGCGGCTTCCATGATTCTCTGCTGACCTTCGATACCGAATTCGGTCATCATGATCTGCCGGTTGTAGCGCAATAAAATGGAATCGTCCATCGTATCAGTTTATTATGTAATAGATAATCGATTACTCCCGAGATACTGCATTCTGACAACGATGTCCAAACTGACTCATTTCAACGAACAAGGGGATGCGCACATGGTTGATGTGGGTGAAAAGCAACCCACAGCCCGTCGAGCTGTCGCAGAAGGGCTAATCCGGATGTCATTATCCACTCTTGAACAAATCATGTCCAGTTCAAACAAAAAGGGTGATGTTCTGGGGGTAGCCCGTCTTGCGGGTATCATGGCGACAAAAAAGACTTCGGAACTTGTACCGCTGTGTCATCCACTATCCCTGACCCATGTCACAGTCGATCTTGAGTGCGATACAGAGACATCGAGTGTCTACTGCCGAGCAACAACCGAGACGCACGACCGGACCGGGGTGGAAATGGAGGCGATGACGGCAGTTCAGGTGGCACTGCTGACCGTGTATGACATGTGTAAAGCAACCGATCGCGGGATGGCCATCGAATCTGTACAACTGGTGGAGAAATCCGGCGGACGTTCCGGACATTGGAAACGGAAAGATGGCTAAACCTGTTTTGAATGACAGCTGTATGGCAGATTTTGATGTTGCCTCAACACCTTATGAGGAAGCACTTTCATCAATTCTGAGTCAGATTTCACCCGTGACCGAAACGGAGCGATTGCCAATTCGGGATGCGATTCACCGAGTCGTCGCGGAAGATGTCTACGCGAATCAGAACGTACCGACTGACCGCAACTCGGCGATGGACGGTTATGCGTGTAGATATTCCGATCTGGCAGAAATCAACGCCGAGTCCACGTTACGACTGATTGGAACGTCAGCGGCCGGCAGTCCGTTCACCGACGATGTCGAAGATGGTGGTTGCGTCCGAATATTCACCGGCGGTGTCGTGCCCGATGGACTGGATACGGTTGTGATGCAGGAAGATTGCAGTGTCAGCGAAGATGTTGTGACGACAACCAATACGCATCGGCTGGGGCAGCATATCAGGCAATCCGGTGAGGATATACGAGCAGGTGAAATCGCATTGACGCGGGGTCAGACCATCGCAACAGCTGAACTCGGGTTGCTCGCGTCGGTCGGTCGCGCCATGGTATCAGTCTATCGAAAACCCAAGGTCGCATTTTTTTCCACCGGTGATGAGCTACGAGCAATAGGCGAGAAGTTAAATCCCGGGGATGTCTACGACAGCAATCGCTACACACTCTATGGAATGCTTCAGAGTGCCGAAGTCGAACCGATTGATCTCGGTGTGGTTCGAGACGACCTGGAGCAGACGATCGCAGCATTGAAGGCAGGCGTATCAAAAGCGGATGTGGTGGTCACGTCCGCCGGCGCGTCAGTGGGCGATGCTGATTTTGTCAAGCAGGCACTGGAATCTCTGGGGGAACTTACGCTTTGGAAAGTCGCCATGAAGCCGGGACGACCTTTGGCATTCGGTAAAATCGACCAAACCTGGTTTTTTGGTCTGCCCGGAAACCCGGTATCGGTCATGGTCACATTCGACAAGTTCGTCCGTCCCGCTCTGAGTCGCCTAAAAGGCGAAAAACCGTCAACCCCGATTCGTTTGAGTGCGAGAATTTCCAAACCCATACGCAAACGTCCAGGCAGACTGGAATTTCAACGCGGGATTCTCAGTTTCGATTCCAACGGAGAACCGATAGTTGAGTCCACCGGTAATCAAAGTTCCGGTGTTCTGACTTCGATGAGTCGTGCAAACTGCTACATTGTTCTACCGCTGACCTCGGGTGACATGGATGCAGGCACAACAGTCAAAGTGGAACCGTTCGAGGCACTTTTATGACCGTGTCCGATGACCCATGTCTGATGCTGCCAGGTGGGACCGAAAGTATCTGCGACGGGAACACGGGAACGAATTAGCTCCTGATCCATTGCTCGTCGAATACAGCGACTTATTCGACTCAACGCATACTGTCATAGATCTGGCTTGTGGAACCGGACGCAACGCTGTCCATCTGGCCAAACTTGGTTGCTTTACGGTGGCATTGGACTGCAGTCAGGAAGCACTTCGACGCTGCCAATCACTCGCACAAAATACTGATGTCCAGATACATTCTGTTGCAGCCGACTTGAATGAATCTCGCCTGGCGGCTGAATCAGCTGATGCGATCGTATGTTTCAATTACCTCAACTTTGAATTGGCTGATAATATTCAGGCAGCGCTTAAACCAGGTGGATTACTGATGATGAAGACCTTCAATCAGAATTTTCTAAACGTCAACCCACGTTTCAATCCAAACTATGTGCTCAAGCCGGGCGATCTCATGGCGACATTCGACAAATTAAGGATCATTGAGCTTGACGATGATTGTGTTCCAGAATCCAAAACCAAAAGTTTCATCATCGCCCGAAAACCGGATATATCCACTTCGTCCCGATAACCATCGCCAACCGCAGTGGTTGATGTTCAAAGAACGACAACAATATTACTTGGTCCCGTAAATTCTGTCTCCTGCATCCCCCAGTCCAGGCAGAATGTAGCCATGCGAATTCAGCTGTCGGTCCACTGCTCCTGTATATATTTTTACATCTGGGTGGGCATCATTCAAAGCTTTGACTCCTTCCGGTGCGGCCAGCAGACAGACAAATACAATCTGCTTTGAACCACGTTGCTTTAGACGGTCAATCGCGGCGACTGCGGTATTCGCAGTCGCAAGCATGGGGTCAACGACAATAGTCGATCGTTGGTCGAGATCAGATGGAACCTTACAGTAATACTCGATTGCGACCAAAGTCTGGGGGTCTCTATACAGACCAATATGCCCTACCCTTACAGCCGGCATGAGACTGAGCATCCCGTCCAACAATCCATTTCCCGCACGAAGAATTGACACGACACATAATTTTCTTCCAGAAAGAAACGATGCCTTCATCGGTTCAAGAGGAGTTTCGATGGTTTGCTCCTCAGTCGGTAAGTCACGAGTAACTTCATAGCCAAGCAGCATCGCGATTTCCTTCGTCAGCTGTCGAAACAGTGAGGAATGGGTGTTATTTTGACGCATCAAACTCAATTTATGCATAATGAGCGGGTGCTCAACAACAGTAACGTTCATCTACTCCCCCAACGGTGAATTAATTGACAGTTCTTGTTCACATAATATTGTAGCAATGCTAACCAGAAATCAAGACTGCAGCGAAATTCAATCAACCCGCGAAAACTTACTACAGTTCGCGGAGAGCGAAGCCGAAAAAGCAGCGGCAAGTGGCCGCAACCATGCGGCAGCTTTCCTCGTAAAGAATGGTGAAATTATCGCCAGTGGCCGCGATCGTACGATTGAACTGAATGACCCGGTCGCAGTTGCCGTAGCCGATTGCTTTCGAAATGCGGGTCGTCGCAACGACCAGTCCGAACTTGAGTTGTACTGTGCACCCGCCCCGGATATGCTGGCTGCCGGCATTATGATCCAGTTTGGAGTCGGTGTCCTTATTGTTCGGGAAAAGGTCAGCGAATCTGCTGTTCTTGAATTCCTTGAATCCGAAAAACTTCCGATTATCAGTCTCTCACCGGAACGTGCTTCATCGTAATGACCAAACAAATCCTTGCTCAATTGAAACCCGCAACTGAGGCTGACCGTCAGTTCATGACGGATGCCTATCGACAAGCTGAACTCGGCTACAAAGAGGGCGGTGTGCCGGTCGGCGCAGTTATGGTCAAGAACGGCGTTGTCGTGTGTGAAGGCCGGAACCGGAGAGTCCAGGAAGACGACCCGGTATTACACGGAGAAACAGATTGCTTGCGCGCCGGTGGTATTCGAAGTGACTATGCAGAAATCGATCTATATACAACACTGAGCCCTTGTATGATGTGCGTCGGCGCGATCTTGAATTTCGGAATCAAACGAGTCATCATCGGGGAATGCGAAAATTTTTCAGGCTTCATGTCGACACTGATTGATCGCGGAGTCGAAGTTGTCTTACTGGAAGACGAAGCCTGTAAAAAATTGATGGCGAAATTTATAGAGGAGCGCCCTGAAATATGGTTCGAGGATATCGGAGACGCGTAATCGCTTATTTTGTACATGTAGAGTGTCCGCCAGACCAGCGATTCGAAAAATGAGATTGTAAGATTCCTTTCACGTGCAACGGATTCGAATGACATGGCGAGAATCCGGTTTTCAAATCAGACAGGATTAGATAGGTTTCGGCGGCGCACCACAGTTCACGCAGGTGGTTGCAGACACTGTGAAATGCAAATGCGATCAGTCCGAATCTTCCAGCGGGCGCGTCAGCATGCCACAATGGTCTCGATGTTGCTCTCATCCACTTCAAGCCATGTGATGAAGCGGAAAACCGCAGTGGGTCCGTCGGCACCGATAACGGTAATCTACCGTGATATTGAGTGCGTCATCACCATCTCTGGTTGGCAGGTGCCGGTCGGTCCAAAGGTACCGGTGGTAATTGTTGAGGCGGTTACACCCGGTCAATTGCTTCTTCAACAAAGCGACGCTTGACTCGGCCAACCTGGATTGGACGACCTGCAAAACCCGGCAATCATTTCACCGGTACCGCACCGATGATTGAATTCACCCTCGTCGCATTTCAGAAGTATCAGAACATAGATGATCTTCTGCAAGACATACGATCAGTCACAGGTTATCGCGCCCAATTGTCCGCGTTCAACTTGCCCTGACATTACCACGTATTGTTTCAGAAACACGTGCCCGAAAATTACGGAACCGGACACAAGGAATATCAATCTGATGTTCCGATTCAGTTAAATTAACAGCACATTTCCTATTTTTCTATCAGTGATTTTGACTTTATTAAAAATATTATCAGTTATTCGCATATTTTGGCAATCAGGCATTGATGATAATTTCTGCAAGCGGTCTGGATGTTACATAACATTCCAATCTTACAAACGACAATAAACAGTTGCATAGAAAAAACATTGAATAGTAAGAGAGCAATTCCAATTGAATTTTTAAAATCCTTCCTTGTCTTACTTGAAAACCACAGTTTTTCGCAGACTGCAATAGAGGTAGGGCGATCACAATCGGCAATCAGTCTTCAAATCAAACGCCTGGAAGAAGTGGCCGGAACCCCCATTCTTACCAGTTCAGGGAAATCCCTGTCCTTAACCCAACAAGGCGAAATTCTTTATGAATATGCCAAACAGATCGTTCGTTTGAACGACGAATGTATCAACCGTCTTGATGGAAATTTGCTGGCGGGGAAAATTAGAATCGGTATTCCCAGTGATTTTGCAATCTTATTTTTACCATTGATCCTGGGAAGATTCGCCGAAACACATCCAAACATATCAATCGATGTGAATTGCGAATTAAGCACTGACTTGAGGCATACCATCGACAACCAGGAGTGTGATATTGTTCTTGCTCTCGACGATGGAAGACCGACACGATTTCTTAAATCTTTGTGGCGTGACCAAGTTTCATGGATTGGTATGAAATCACATGAAATTCATCGGATCTCTCCACTTCCGTTGATTCTGTATCCAGAACCCTGTCAGTACAGAGAACGTATCATCCGTACTCTGACAAAATCTAACGTTCCATATCGAGTTCTGTTCACGAGTCAGAGCATCGGGGGAAACCATGCGGCCATCTGAGCAGGTTTGGGCATTACTGCATTATCGAAGAACTCCATTCCACCATATTTGGAAGAGTTACCAAAGTCAGATAATTTACCTACTTTAGATGATGTAAAAGTCGGTATATATTGGAATGCACGTGGGGCGACAAAGGCAACCTTGGAAATGGGGGAATATCTATCTGAAGCTCTAACCAGTAAGTTTGAGAAAATTCCAAGAGGCGTCACATGATCATAGACTCGAATGATTGCAACTCGAGAAAAATGGCTCAGGCTTTCAGGTCCAGAAAACAGATTCAGCAAACTCAGCTGTGTCGGAGTCTGAAACCCAATCCAAACATGGTCGAACCAGTCCTTTACGTATAGCCATAACGACCGCGACACAAAACTCGACCCATTGTCCGACACTAGGACCAGAATCTGCCCAAGCGGACCAAATGGGTTTATGCCTTGCGCCTAGTGGAAAATCCGTTGATGATCAAGGAACGATTGCGACTGGAAAAAAATGGCGGAAAATGCACTTATCGCGATTTCGTCGAAGGTGTATTGCCTGGTGGCGCTGATGCGGGCATCTGCGACGCCATGGAAAATTTGTCGCAGTCTGCCGGTCAGATGGTTCGCTATCATTTCAGGTGTACCGCATCAGAATTCGGGCTGTTTGTACAAGTGCGACATAATCAACGACATATGAGCTGTTTTTCGAAAGAATGCCCGCACATATTTGAAATTCAAATTGCTGTCTGTGCAGCTATTTTCATCGTTAATAATAATATTAATAAATCTGATATACAGTAGTCATTGTTCAAGTATATTCATATTCGATACAAGTGGACTATCTATAACATCTTGGTATTTTGTCGTGCATCGATACACATTCAAGAAACTGTTCAAGTGCTCCGGACCTGTAATTCTACCCGTCATTCATGTTATAGATATAGTCCAAACGCATCGGAACGTAAGGACAGCAATTGAGGAAGGCGCATCGGGCGTATTCCTGATCAATCACGATTTCGAGGTGGATTGCCTACTTCCGATTATTCGGTCCACTCGTGAATCATTTCCATCTCTTTGGCTGGGTGTCAACTTTCTTGCGGTCACAGGAAATGATGCATTCCCTATTCTTGGTTCGCTCGAACAAGATGGAATTTCAGTTGATGCCTACTGGGCGGATGATGCGAGAATCGATGAATCGAGCGGTTCTGAGGATCAGTTTGAAGCACATCAAATTCTGAAAACCCGGGAAGTCAGCGGATGGAGCGGAATGTATTTTGGCGGCGTAGCATTCAAGAAACAACGCGAAGTAGCCCCACAAGAATTCTATGTTGCCGCTCGAATCGCGACCGACTTTGTTGATGTCGTAACCACCAGCGGTAAGGCAACCGGCAAACAAACCCCTGCAGAAAAAGTCGAAGCGTTCCGGTCCGGTTTGGGTGATAACGCTTTGTGTATCGCGTCCGGTGCCACACCGGAAAACATCAGTTTGTATCGAGATCACGTTGATGCAATACTCGTCGCCACCGGAATCAACCGTGACGGTGATTTTTACAATATCGACCCACTGAAACTGCGTCGCTTGTTGACTAAAGCTCGACCCGAGTCTTCCGTCAATGAGGAAAATCGCAATTCCAGAAAATACATGGATCTCATGGCCCCTCGATCGCGCAGCGAAAAGTACGCATGGCTCGACCCAAGCTCCGCATACATCAACGCGCAATCTTTTGCGATGATATTGGATGACCTGTTGAGACCATATGAGGATGATGAAATTGACGTCGTCGCAGGGATTGATGCAGCTGGGTTTGTACTCGCAGGAGCAATGGCGGTAAGGCTCGGCAAAGGTGTACTGACGTTGCGAAAAGGCGGTAAGACGCCCGTCGCCTACGATACTGTTCCGATGAAGAATTACTCCGGAAAAACTCAACACCTGGAAATGCGAAAACCGGCATTCGCAGTGAAAACTCGCGTCCTTTTGGTCGATCAATGGATCGAGACCGGTGGCACCATGAAAGCCGGTACCGAACTGATCGAGCGACAAGGTGGAATCGTCGCCGGAATTGCGGTAGTCTGTGTAGAGGAAAACGCTGCCACACGAGAAATGCGAGAAAAATACAAAGTTTCGAGCTGTGTTCTGCCTGGTACGAATTTGCAGGCTCTATGCAACAGTCAGACACTGACCAGTTTTGAGGGTTACCAGCCGGAACATTCGTTTCCACAAGCCGATTACAGTGACTAGATTATGAGCTTTGCATATAATCGAGTGAACCACCAGCGACAAATTAACTAGCCTGATTTCATTATTTTTACGAACGATATTACAACCTTTTTGAGGAGGCGAACACGTCATGAATAAAATCGATTTGCAGAAAAGAAACTTCCTGAAAACATCAGGTTTTCTGGCCGGTGTCGCCGCCGCGCCGATGATCATAACCAGTCGAAAGTCGTGGGCTGAGGCGACCGAACTGAATATGCTTGCCTGGTATGGTCACGGTGAGCCGGACATAGTTGAGGAATTCGAAGCGTTGCACAACGTCAAGTTCAAACCCAAATACTATGCAGGCGGAGACAATATGCTGGCGTTGATCGCCCAGTCTCCTCCCGGTACCTATGATGTCATATTGTCTGACGCAGAATTTGTACAACAGTTGAATGCCGCAGGTTACATTGAGGAACTCGACGCGAGTGAGTATCCGTTTGACGACTTCATTCACGAAGACTTCACTCAGTTTGGCGGACACTGGGCTGACGGGAAACTGTATTCAGTGATGGTGCGATTTGGACATCTCGGGGTATCCTACAACACCTCCGCGGTGACAGCAGACGAGGCAATGAGCTACAAGTGCTTCTGGAAACCTGAATTAACCGGCAAAGTCGGCCATTTCGACTGGCATCTTCCGAATCTCGGCATGATAAGCCTGCTTGAAGGGAACAATTCTCCCGGTCCCTTTGACATTTCAAGTGACGCCTGGAAAAAAGTAAAGGAAACCACGCTGTCACTCAGACCGCAGGTTGGCGGATACTTCGATTATGGCGGTACTTTCAATTCAATGAAGAATCAGGAAATGCTTGCCATGTGTGGAATTGGGGACTGGATTACAGGCGTGCTGGAACGTGACGGTGCACCGGTTGCCTCGGTTGTACCTGAAGAAGGTGGAATTCAATGGACTGAGTCCTATTCGATCGGAATCGGAAGTAAACATACTGATCTCGTCAAGAAGTTCATTCAGTATATGTTGAGTCCTGCCGGGCAGGCCCGTTCCGCCCAGATGGCTGCCTATCCTGGATTCTGCATCACCCACGCGGGTGTCGCTGAGCTCCAAAAAGTCAATATGGCCGAAGCGGTGCGAACCGGGCAGGTATCTGGCGCGGCTAACAATCCGATCACGTTGATCAATGAGGGCCGTATTCACTATCGCGACATTCCTCGACAACAGTCTCTCGAGGACTGGAATGATTTCTGGTCGGAGTACAAAAACGCTTAAGATGATCTGACTCGAAATTCCGCAAAATCCATTTAGATTAACAATCAGGCAGGGGAACACTATGATCCCCTGCCTGTAAGTTATTCTATTTGTCATCGTTTTCTTGCGGAATTTCCGATTTCGGTGTATTGTTCCAAGTATGGCAGTTCATTCAGTTCTGCCCCTGCCCCGGCACCACGGGTAGTTACCTGAATTTCGTTGAATCCGGTTGATGTTTCAAACATCTGACAATTGATACGCATTTGAACAATCTGAGACAAGATTCAAATGAAAAGCCCAGCTTCCAGATTCAACGGTTTTGAACTTACATGGCGAATGCCCATGCTGGTTTGGCAGACGCTTTTCTTTATCGGTCCGTTGATTTTCATGATCGCGATGACGTTCTTTCTGGTCAAGAACTATCGCATGACCGAAGCGTTCGAGATGAAAAACTGGATAAAGATGATGACCAGGGGTTTCTTTTGGGATTCGTATTTCCTGACGTTTCAGCTTGCATTGATTTCCACGATTACAGCAACCATCATCGCTTTCCCGGCATCATACTTCCTGTCATACAAGCTTTCCGAAAATGCGAGACGTATGGCTATTTTCTTTCTTATTGTTCCGTTTTTCACAAGCTATCTCGTCAGAACTTTTTCCTGGTACATCATCCTCGCTGAAAAAGGGGTCGTCAACGCACTTTTCGGACTGATTGGTCTCGGTCCATATACCATCCTCAATACACCCTTGGCTACGCTGATCGGGTATATGACATTCTGTCTACCGCTGGTAATCATTCTGCAGACTTTATCCTTGGCCAATGTCGATAAAAATCTGATCGAAGCTTCTTGGAATTTAGGTTGTGGGCGTATGAAAACGCTATTTCGCGTCATTCTTCCTTCAGCAAAGACAGGACTGATAATCGCAGCAGTTTTCTGTTTCATTCTGTCGTACGGAGATTTTGTTGCGCCGTACTATCTGGGTGGCTCAAAGCCACCGACTCTATCCATCCTGATCGTCGATACAACGAAATCTGGCCAGCAGTGGCCGCGCGCGGCAGTTGTCGCTGTAATGATGATGATTACCCTGCTGACAGTCGCATTCGCGGCGATTATGTTTGCGTATCGTGAAAAGAAATGATCAGAAAAAGTGACAGCATCAGTAATATTGCTCTGGGTTTTTACCTGGTTGCGATATTTGTATTCGTGTTCACCCCGATCATTACGAGTCTGATTTTTTCTTTCAACTCTGACCGTTTCGCGACGATCCCTCTTGGTTCGTTTACGTTGAAGTGGTACAAAACCATCTTTCAGGACCCGGATGTCTGGGATGCGGCATTAACCAGTATCACGGTCGCACTGAGTGCCGCGATTATCGCGACAGTCATCGGCTTTTGCACAGCGTATACAGATTTTCGCTACTCGTTCCGGTTCAAAAAAGCCTACTTGGCTCTCGCTCTGCTTCCACCTACCATTCCTCTGATCATCATGGCACTGGCAATGTTGGCATGGTTTTCGAAACTTGGAGTTTCCGGCAGCATCTGGGCGATAATTTTCGCACACTCAGTACTCTGCGCCCCTTTTTCCATGGCGATCATTCGGCTTCGACTTCAACAGATGGACCGAGACCTGGAACCTGCCGCCTGGAATCTTGGCGCAAGTGACTGGGAGAGTATGAGAATGGTCGTAATTCCCTTCACCAAACCAGCAATCATTTCGGCCCTGTGCCTGACGACGGCTGTTTCATTCGATGAGTTCATCATTGCCTGGTTCGTCTCTGGATTGAACAAAACGATTCCGGTTATCATTTTGGAAATACTTCAGGGCAATGTAGACCCGCAGATCAATGCGATTGGAACTTTTGTTTATCTGACCTCAATGACTCTCGTCATAATCGCCCAAGTGCTCTTTTTCATGAAATCTAAACGACAGATTACCGGATTGAATTAATGAATCAGCCACAAATAGAATTCGTAGATGTTGCCAAGAAATTCGGTGAGGTCGTCGCCGTAGACAAAGTCAACCTCACTGTCGCCGAAGGCGAGTTTCTCAGCATCATGGGCTCAAGCGGATGCGGGAAAACTACACTTTTACGAATGCTGGCTGGTCTAGAATCACCGACTGAAGGTGAAATTCGCCTCAATGGAGAACGAATCAACGAACTCAAGCCATCTGAGAGAGAAACTCCCATGGTTTGGCAGACTTTGGCACTGTTTCCTTTTCTGTCCGTCCGCCAAAACGTTGAATTTGGCTTGAAAACCAGAAAAGTTGTAAAGGAAGAACAAATCGAGCGTACCGACAAATGGCTGAAGCGAATGGAAATTCATCAGTTCGCAGACCGAAGAATCGATCAGTTGTCAGGTGGGCAAAGGCAAAGGGTAGCTCTCGCTCGTGCATTGGTCACTGAACCACCCGTGCTGTTGCTTGATGAGCCGCTGAGTGCGCTGGATGCCAATTTGGTGGTCCGCATGCAGGGGGTACTCTCACGCTTGCAGAAAGAACTGCGAATAACCTTCATCTATGTCACTCATAGCCAATCCGAAGCGTTTGCAATGGCAGACCGCGTTGTCATCATGAGTGAGGGAAAAATTGAACAGATTGATTCGCCGCAGGAAGTTTTCAGACGACCCGCAAATCGATTTGTTGCTGAATTCATAGGTTCAAACAATATTTTCAGCGGTACGGTCACAGCAGTTGACACGGAAAAAGAGACCGTGAAGCTTGAATCTCAAATTGGTGAGATTACAGCGACGATTCCTGTAGACTGCGAGATCGCTGTTGGCGATACAAAAGATTTGGTGGTCAGTGCCGACAACATTGAAACTTCAACCTCAGAAACCGGCCAGACAAACGAGTACCAAGGTGTTGTCATCAGCGAAGAGTTCATTGGAACGGTGATCGGACTTTTAGTGGAAACACCTGACAAAACAGAAATCAGGGTTCAGAAACAACGCAGTGATATGGCCAAAATGAATGTGAGCAGCGGTACTGATCTGTGGATCAGCTGGTCACCGCGCGATATCTATATATTGCCTTGATGTACTTGATTACTATCAGGAAAACTGTAAATGAACGAACAGCGTATACCCAAGCATATCACACTGACTTCACATCCAGGCGAGGACACTTCTCCCATGAATGTTCGCTGGGGTGCTCACAATCCACAGGAGCGGGGACCAATACTGGCTTTTCCGGGTGAATCAACACACAGAAATGCGATCGGCTCCCACTCGGGTTCGTACGCAATTTACCGGGCGCTTGCCGTTGCGTCCGGTACTCTCGACCCCTTGCACAAACCAGATTTCACCAATACCTCTCCGGCTGTAGGTATTGGTCCGTTCCGGCAATGGAGTGAAGACAACCGGATTGTTTCGCTTGATCCGTGGGGGCATATGATACGAGACGTTTTTCGGGATCATATCGATGACGGAGTTTCCATCCGTCCAACAATCGCGGTTACCCGCGCACGCCTGACTGTGCCTGAACTCGCATACCTTTCGGATACTGCGCAACTTGCACCCGATGGCTCAATCTTACTGGAATCTGGTGAAATCAATGTAACCAAAGTCGCGATTGAGCCAGTCTGGTATCTACCCGGAATCGCCGAACGATTCGGAGTGGACGAGCACATGTTGCGTCGAACGCTTTTTGAACACACCGGCAACATGTTCTCAGAACTCATTACTCGACCTGACCTTAGCGTATTTCTGCCCCCGATTGGTGGAATTACCATATACATATTCGGTGATGTCGCCGCCATTACGGATTCCAGTCGCCAACTAGCGTGTCGAGTTCACGATGAATGCAATGGATCCGATGTATTCGGATCTGATATTTGCACCTGCCGACCTTACCTGATTCATGGTATCGTCGATTGCGTTCGTACCAGTCAGCAAGGCGGAGCCGGTGTAATCGTATACAACCGAAAGGAAGGAAGAGCGCTTGGCGAGGTAACCAAGTTTCTCGTCTACAACGCCCGAAAACGGCAGGATGGTGGAGACACAGCAGAACGATATTTTGAGCGCACCGAGTGTATTGCCGGTGTGCAGGACATGCGATTTCAGGAACTGATGCCAGATGCTCTGAGTTGGCTTGGAATCGACAAAATCGATCGCTTCTGCTCCATGAGCAATATGAAATATGACTCTCTGATCGCTCAAGACATTGAAATCGCGGAACGAATCTCGTTGCCCGATGACATGATCCCAGAAGATGCCCTTGTGGAAATCAATGCAAAAAAAGCCGCAGGTTATTTTTCGCCTGACCCGGTTCCAGACTCCGAGCAACTGTCGGACGCACAAGGACGAGGGCTGGAAGACTACTAAATCAAGATAACCCTTGAGAGCCTATGTTGGACCTTATGTCAGTACAAGCAGTTCGTTCGCGCTGCGCTGACGTGACAAGGTTGGTCTACGACGGAAAGAGTGAGTATTTCTATATCGACGACCATTCGCTGGAGAAATGTGCGAACTTGGTCGCTGACGAATGCCTCGACAACTATCCGGCTCTGGATATCCCAGTGCATAGCCGATGGCGACATTTTCAGATTGACGGTACCGATTTATGGGAGCACAACATTCAACGCCATCAATTGAACTCACTAAGTGCAACTGAGAAAGCAAAAACAGCCATTGACCTGGTAATTGTCAGCGTACTTCTCGATGCCGGCGCGGGTTCGCACTGGCACTTTTCCGAGCCAGCCACTGGAACTGATCTTATCCGGTCTGAGGGTCTCGCAGCGGCTTCAATCAAGCTATTTTTCGAATACCTCGGTTCAAGGTCGTGTTCTGGATTTCAGCTGTCTCTTGATCGGCTGTCACAACTGAGCGAAAACGATTTCGCAGAGTGTTTTCAGATTTCAGACAACAATCCTCTGACGGGAATACAAGGGCGTCTGGAAATACTTCGCAATCTTGGCATAGCGTTACAAACATCCACCAATCTAACTCGCCCTGGCGATCTGATTTCAGTCATGGCGATGCACTCACCGGATGGCAAAATTAACCTCGCAGAAGTGTTGCGGGTTGTTCTGACCGAGTTCAACTCTATTTGGCCGAACGGCCTTCGTGTCGGCGGCAAGATTATCGGTGATGCAGGCATTCACTCGTTGTTGGACGGAGACAGTGAACTCGACAAGGTGGTTCCCTTCCACAAGCTTTCTCAGTGGTTATGCTATTCCCTGATCGAACCGCTGCAACAGGCAGATTTTGAAGTTGTCAATCTAAATTCACTGACGGGTTTGCCTGAATACAGAAATGGAGGACTACTGCTTGATGCAGGAGTGATTCGTCCTAAAGATGAGGAACTGCTGAAAACGTCGCTTGATCTCAAATCTGAGGCCGTTGTCGAATGGCGCGCGTTGACGGTCAGTTTGATAGATTCATTGGCGGACCGGGTACGGACAATTCTCGATCTTAACAAAGATCAATTGCCACTTGGCAACATTCTGCAGGGCGGAACATGGTCAGCTGGGCGAAAGATTGCAGGGCAACTTCGCTCAGACCTGTCACCGCCGTTGAAACTCAAATTTGACGGTACAGTCTTTTAGGTAAGGATTTTTCGAGTACCTGTCGATCGGTACTGATTGACTAATGGTCGAATGATGGAAAAGTCATTGGACCTCAGTGATTTGATTCCTGCCGGGCGTCATACGCCGCCCGCTGCTCAGCGGTCGCTTCCATCTGGTACTTGTCTTTCCATTCTGAGTACGGCATTCCATAGACGATTTCACGAGCCTCTTCATAACTGAGTTCGTGTCCGCGATCTTCGGCTGCCGCTCGATACCACTTGGAGAGACAGTTTCGGCAAAAATTCGCAAGATTCATCAGATCAATATTCTGCACCTCTGTATGAGTGCGAAAATGTTCGACAAGACGACGAAATGCCGCCGCTTCTATTTCAATCTGGGTTTTCTCATCCATAGTTAGATATCCTGTCTAGTTTAAGACTTGTCTGTGGCCTGCAGTATTGTGCTCCACCCACCGATTCGCGCCGTCGGACAACTGTTCCTTTTTCCAGAACGGTGCCTGTGATTTGAGATATTCAACGATCTTTTCACAAGCCTCAAATGCTTCGGCACGATGCGCGGACCACACTCCCACCAATACGATCGGGTCACCCGGTGTTATATCGCCGACGCGGTGCAATATCACAACATCCAGAATTTTGTGTTCAGCTTGAACCTGATGAGCCACTTGAGAAAGATGCTCCTCTGTCATTCCGGCATAATGTTCGAGTGTCATTTGAGTAACTGTATCCCCTTCGTTCATATCGCGCATGGTTCCAACAAAAACTGCCGTCGCGCCGAAGGTTCCAGGCGACAGTGACGCCTCCTGTTTGACTACTTCCTGCCAAGGATCAAAAGCCGATTCAAGCACCTCGATTCGCACAGTTACCCTCCTGTTACAGGTGGAAAAAATGCAACTTCATCACCTTCCTTGACCGCGGCGTCAAAGTCTGAATACTCACGATTTATCGCAACCAGCGCATTGCCGGGAATCGGCATGTCGCTTACACAATGCATCCATGCGTCTCTCGCTGTATGGATACCATCGTTTGAAATCAATTCCTCGCGTCGACCGACCCGGTCGGCCAAACTAGCAAAAAATCGAACTGTGATTGTCATGGCGAATTCGCTTATTCAGGCAGCACTATCCATTTCGCTAGTATATTCGCCCTTGGAAGCGTATGCATTGACCATTGCTCGCTGCAGTGCCTGACTGTGCACTTCCGCCTGGTTGCTGTTATCGCCGCCCCACGCCCTCATCGGAGCCTGTTGCAAAGCCCGCCCATAGGAAAAAGTCAGAGGCCACGGAAGATCAACATCAAGTTGATTCATTCGGTTAAGGTGCAAAGTCGCCTTTTCGTCTGTCTGACCACCTGAGAGAAACGCGATACCAGCCACTTCCGAAGGCACAGTGGCCTGCAGGCATTCGACTGTCTGTTCAGCCACTTCGTCGACACCCGCCTGTTCCGGACAATCCTTCCCGGAAACAACCATATTTGGCTTGAGAACGGTTCCACTTGGCACAACACCTTGCTGGCCAAGCTGCTCATAGACGACGTTCAGGGTTTTCTCGGTTACATTGCGACAGGTTTTGATGTCATGAGTCCCATCCATCAGAACCTCCGGCTCGACGATCGGGACTACACCCGCTTCCTGACACAACGCTGCATAACGCGCAAGCGCGTGTGCATTGGCCATGATACAGGCATCTGTCGGAATTCCGTCACCGATTGTAATGACCGCACGCCACTTGGCAAATCTGGCACCCAAACCAACATATTCCTCAAGTCGCTCCCGCAGACCGTCCAAACCTTCGGTCACTTTCTCTTCAGGATGTCCGGCCAACACCTTGGCGCCTTTGTCTACCTTGATTCCAGGAACAATTCCGATTCGGTCGAGGTACGAAGCGAACGGAATCTCGCCATTCACCTTCTGACGAATGGTCTCGTCAAACAAGATCGCTCCGCTGATGTACTCTGAAATTCCCGGTGCTGTGACCAGCATTTGCCGATAACTGAGGCGGTTCTCCTCGGTTGATGCAACGCCGAGTTTCTCAAATCTGGAGGTGCATGTCCCGGTACTTTCATCCATAGCAAGAATGCCTCGTCCCGGGGCGACCATCTCGCGGGCTGTTGCTTCAAGTTTGTCCAATTGCATATCGTATTTTCTCCATTCTTTTCGTACTTAGATTCGCTATTGAATTTGATTCAGACTGTAATAATTTTCATTGTATTGGTTCCACCCTTGACCCCGGTCACTTCGCCACGCGTGACAATCAGTATGTCGCCTTTTTTGATAATTCCCCGTTCCAGGAATTCACTCACCGCCTGATGTTCAATGGGAACATCAGAGTCCTCGTTCATCTCAAAATCCACTGGATGAACTCCTCTGAACATGGTAACACGACGTTGGGTTGAGGCGTGCGAGGTCAGGGCATAGATAGGAATTCCGGACAATGTCTGCGAAAGCCATTTGGCAGTCGACCCTGATTCGGTCAAAGCAAGTATTGCAGTAATATCGTAGTGCCGGGCTGTATACATGGTCGCCATTCCGACCGCTTCTTCCGTACCGGAAAATTGATCATCTCCGCGTTCCAGCCGATCCACTGTTCGATCAGTCGACTCGGAACCCCGACAGATCCGATCGACCGCCGCCACAACTTTCGCCGGATGTCTGCCGATCGCCGACTCCTGAGAAAGCATGATGGAATCGGTACCGTCCAGTACAGCGTTGGCGACATCCAGAACTTCAGCCCGGGTCGGTGTAGTACTTGTAACCATTGATGTCATCATCTGCGTTGCGGTGATGACGAATCGATTGCGATTGCGGGCAGCTTTGATCAGGCGTTTCTGCACCCCCGGCAATTGGGCATCGCCGATTTCTACAGCAAGATCTCCGCGTGCAATCATCACTCCGTCCGAAGCTTCCACAATCTCATCGAAGTTCTCAACTGCCTCAACACGCTCAATCTTTGAGACAATTCCAGCCTCACAGCCAGTGGCCCGCAGCAGTTCGCGAGCAAAATTCACGTCGACTGCGTTGCGTACGAATGAAACCGCCAGATAGTCGACATCGATCTCGCCGGCCAGGCGGATGTCCTGATGATCCTTGGGAGTAAGCGACTCCGCGGTCAACCCTCCGCCCTGTCGATTGATTCCCTTTGAATCGGACAATTCACCGCCCACCAACACTTCGGTGGTAATTACAGGGTCGAGAACTTCGGTAACCTTCAGTACGATATTACCGTCATCGACAACGAGAATATCTCCGAGTTTGGCATCGCGCGGAAGATTCTTGTACGTGACGCCGACGCGCTTTTTGGTACCGGCATTCTCGTCCATATCGGCATCAAGCTTGAATGTTTTACCTTCCTGCAGAATGATCTTGCCTTCCTTGAATCGAGTAATTCGAATCTTCGGTCCCTGCAAGTCGGCCAGTATGCCGATCGGCCTGTTCAGCAAGTCAGCGTATTTTCGCACCAACGCAATTCGCTTTCGGTGATCATCGCCTGTCCCATGTGACAGGTTCACACGAACAACATTTAATCCCTTCTCGATGATTCGCTGCATTTCCCGGTCCGAATCTGTTGCCGGACCCAGTGTCGCCACGATTTTTGTCTGCCTCAAATCCATTTCCTATCAAGCTGCCGCATGTGCGTTCGTGTACTTTTCGGCGTGACCCTCCAAAGCCCGGATTGCGGGTAGTTCACTACCCTGAACATACTCCAGGAAGGCGCCTCCGCCTGTTGAGACGTATGAAAACTGATCCATCAGTTCGAATTTTTCCAAAGCCGCCAACGTATCTCCGCCACCGGCAACGGAATATGCCTCGCTCACTGCTGCGGCTTCGGCAATACAAAGTGTGCCCGTATCGAAAGGCGCGACCTCAAACGCACCAATCGGACCGTTCCACACGATTGTTCCAGACTCGGCGATAATTGACCGATACTGTTCTTGGGTCTTGGTGCCGACATCCAAAATCATGTCATCTGACGAAACTTCTTCAATCGGTTTCTCGCGACACTCAACACTTTCGGCAAGTGATGGCGCCACCATCACATCCTGTGGCAGAGGAACTTCACAACCCGCGGTCTCCGCCTCAGTCAGTATTGCTTCCGCGACTCCCAACAATTCCGGTTCATAAAGTGACTTGCCAACACCAAATCCTCTCGCTGCCAGAAATGTGTTTGCGATGCCTCCTCCCACGATCAAATGCTGGGACATGCCTGAGAGTCGTTCCAAAGTCTGCAGTTTACCTTGAATTTTCGCGCCGCCTACAATCGATACAAAAGGCGACGACGGTTCTTCCAATGCTCGATCAAGAGAGTCCACTTCATGCTGAAAGAGCAGTCCCGCGCAGGCGGTTTCAACAAACTTGACAGCCCCTGTCAATGAAGCCTGGTGACGATGTGCGGCACCGAATGCGTCGAACACGAATACATCACCAAGATCGGCGATCCGTCGGCTCAGTGATTCGTCACAGGATTTCTCACCGTTGAGAAATCTGACGTTTTCACAAAGTGCCACCTGCCCGGGCTGTATGGATACACCTTCAATCCAATCCCTCAGGAACTGAACGTCGCGTCCGAGCAGATCGGAAAGCGGACCCACGACAGGCTCAAGAGAGTAACGGGGATCGAACACACCCTCCTCAGGCCGACCGAAATGTGACAGAATCAGGACCGAAGCGTTCTGATCCAGTGCATATCTTACCGTATCCAACGACGCATGAATTCGTTCCTTGCCGAATATATCGCCATCCTGAATTGATACGTTCAGGTCGGATCGAATCAGCACCCGTTTTCTACGGATATCAACCTGCTGGAGTTTTAACATTTTCGGCTTCAGGAAGCATTCATGAATGCTGCTGTGGTATCCAGCATCCGATTCGAGAATGCCCATTCGTTATCGTACCAGCAACACACCTTGGCCGCCCTGTCGCCGACCACACGAGTCGTCGATGCCTCAAAAACCGATGACACTGAGGAATGGTTGAAATCTACCGAAACCAGCGGTTTGTCATTGAATGCGAGAATTCCCTCAAGCGAGCCCTGAGCTGCTGATCTGACGGATTCGTGAATTGAATCGACACTGACATCTGATTCGGTTTCCACAGTCAGATCCACCAACGAGACGTTCACTGTCGGTACCCGTACGGCAAAACCATCCAGTTTACCATCCAGTTCCGGCAGTACCAGACCGATCGCTGCAGCTGCACCGGTGCTTGTCGGAATCATGGACTGGGTCGCGGACCGGGCACGCCTCAGGTCGGTGTGGAAGACATCGGTCAGCACCTGATCATTTGTAAAAGCATGCACTGTCGTCATCAATCCGGAGCGAATTCCAAATGAATCATTCAGAACCTTGGCAATGGGTGCCAGACAGTTGGTGGTACAGGATGCGTTGGAGACGACTGTATGCGAGGCATCCAGGACATCATGATTCACACCATATACTATCGTTGCGTCGACACCTTTTCCGGGCGCGGAAAGCAGAACTTTGGAAGCCCCCGCATCGAGATGGCCCGACGCCTTGTCCTTGCTCGCGAAAAATCCTGTACATTCCAGAACAATATCGATACCCAGGTCACCCCAGGGAAGATTCGCGGGAACTCTTTCCGAAAATGTCCGAATGAGGTTGCCGTCAACCGTAAATCCGTCTTCCACAGCTTCAACCGATCCCGCAAATTTCCCGTGAACGGTATCGTATTGGAGCAAATGCGCATTGGTCTGTGTATCCGCCAGATCATTGATCGCGACAACAGTCAGATTGGTGTGCCTTGGTGATTCATAAAGCGCTCTCATGATGTTGCGACCGATTCGGCCAAATCCATTGATGGCAACCTTTACTGTCATGGTTTGATTTACCTAAAATTGTGAATGGTTAAAACCTGTTCAATGCGATCTCTCAGTCAAGCAGTTCCAGTACTGCCTGCTCGACTGCATCGGCGGTCAGATTAAACAGTTTATATACATCTTTTGCAGGTGCGGACTCGCCGAACTGATCCACACCCAGTACGCGCCCGCGGAGTCCTGCATATTTCGACCAAAGAGCGGTCACTCCCGCTTCGACAATCACGCGAGCGGAAACATCCGGTGGAATGACTGAGTCTTGGTATTGGTCACCTTGTGCTTCAAACCTATCGGTACAGGGTATTGACACAACGCGAATTCGCCTGCCTGCTTCGGACAGAGACCGCGCCGCCGCAACAGCCAATGCCACTTCGGTCCCGGTGGCAATGATCAAAGCTTCTGGAACACCCTCGCAGTCAATCAGAACATACCCGCCCTTTTCGATCTGATCGATTCCAGCCCGATCACGCGACTGCTGTGGAGTCCCCTGGCGCGACAGCAACAGGCACGTCGGTCCATCCTTACGTTCAATGGCGGCTTTCCAGGCAACCAGCGTCTCCTGCGAATCACAGGGGCGCCAAACCGACAGATTTGGCATCAATCGCAGCGTCGCAGCCTGCTCGACCGCCTGGTGCGTGGGTCCGTCCTCACCAAGCCCGATCGAATCATGTGTCAGAACCATGATCGATTGCACTTTCATCAGCGCGGCCATCCGAATCGCATTGCGTGCGTACTCTGAGAACATCAAAAATGTCGCCCCGTAGGGAATGAAGCCTCCGTGCAGTGCAAGTCCGTTGACGATCGCGGTCATGCCGAACTCTCGCACGCCAAAATAAATGTAGTTGCCCTGCGGGTTGGAGCTGTCATTCACTGTGGAACCGTTCCACAGTGTGAGATTAGATCCCGTCAGGTCGGCCGAACCCCCGATGAGTTCCGGGAGCATGGGCCCGAATGATTCAAGTGCGATTTTCGAAGACTGTCGGGTCGCCACAGCCGAATCGTCGACAGAAACAACCGCGTTCGTACTCTCGGATCCCCACTCCTCGGGTAGCTCACCACTGACCCGACGCATAAACTCACTGGCCAGTTCCGGGAATGCCTCGCGATACGATGCGAATCGTTCATTCCATTGGGATTCAAGCTGAGCACCGCGGGCAGTGCAATCGAAAGCACTGTATATGGAATCGGGAACCTCGAACGCGGGATATTCCCAACCGAGCTTCATTCGGGTGAGTGTGACTTCATCGTCTCCAAGAGGCGCACCATGTGCTGCGGCTGTTGCCTGTTTATTCGGCGCTCCCCAGCCGATCAGAGTCTTGCAGCAAATCATGCTCGGCTGATCGGTCTGCTGGAGTGCGGTGACGATCGCGTCTTTCACCTGCATCGGGTTATGACCGTCGATGCGGTCGATAACATGCCAGCCATAAGCCCGGAACCGGTCAGCGGAATTGTCAGTAAACCAACCGGAAACCTCCCCGTCGATGGAGATGTTGTTGTCGTCATAGATCACGATCAGTTTACCGAGCCTGTGGGTGCCGGCAAATGAAGCCGCCTCATGGGAAAGCCCTTCCATCAGGCAACCGTCGCCGACAAAAGCATAGGTGTAGTGATCGACAATCTGATGATTCGGCTTGTTGAACTGGGCTGCCAGCACTTTCTCTGCCATGGCGAAACCGACTGCGTTGGCAAATCCCTGTGCCAGAGGCCCTGTCGTGGTTTCAACTCCCGGTGTCAGTCCGTATTCCGGATGACCGGGTGTTTTTGAATGCAACTGTCGAAAGTTTCTGATCTCATCCAGTGACAGGTCGTATCCAGTCAGATGAAGCAAGGCATAGATGAGCATCGAGCCATGCCCGTTCGACAGTACAAATCGGTCGCGGTCACACCATTTCGGATTGGTCGGATTGTGTTTGAGTAAGTCGCACCATAACACTTCAGCGATGTCCGCCATGCCCATCGGCATCCCAGGATGCCCAGACTTTGCAGCCTGCACAGCGTCCATCGCCAACGCGCGTATTGCGTTGGCTTTTTCCAGACGTGTCGGAGTTATCGCGAGGTCCACAGCACCATACCTGCTGCCCAGTTTACCAATCAACTAAATGAGTTTTCGGACGCTCATCCTGATGAATTCAATTGTCAAGCGTCAATGGGAGATTCATTGGACGCTGATTATACATTCTGCCTTGAAATTTGGGTTGCCATGCTCGTTGTCTCTTCTGGCGTAACCGCGTGGATTGGAAACGACGCGTGTCGCGCCAATCTGATAGTCAACTGATTCGTGAGTATGCCCATGAATCCACAAGCTGGCTTGACTTTGCTTGATCAAATCATCAAGCGACGATGCGTAGAACGATGAGAATTCCGGATCGACCCTTTCATATCGAAGTGATTTCAATGATGGTGCATGGTGGGTGACAACTACGGTCTTCATTCCTGCGCGAGACGGGGCATTGAGTTCCGACTCAAGGTAGCGACGCGATTCGAAGTGAAAGTGCTGCGTATCGTCAGGGCGCAGAACCCGATCACCAAACTTGATCAGACGGTAGTCATTCATCATATACGCACCCAGATTCTTCAATTGCAACTCATCGCCGGTACTCCGCAGGTCGGTCCACAGCGTCGCGCATATAAATCTTACGTCGTCGATTTCGACTGTTCGATTTTCACAAAAATATATATTGGAACCTTCAGTCTCTTGCATGATCGCCTGGTTCACAGCAGTCACCTCGTGGCGATAGTACTCATGGTTACCACACAGGTAAACCACCGGCACATCCGCGAAGCTGGATTTAGCCCATCTTACACCTTGATCGCCTAAGTGAATGTCACCCGCCAGTACGACGACATCGTAGCCGGAGCGAGGAGCATCGTAGTTCGAAAACTCCAGATGCAAATCTGAGTAGATCAAAATTTTCATTCTAGATGAATGACTGAATTCAAGTCACTGCGAATCGATTCTCGGGAAGGTAGTTGCGGCGAATTTGTAGGACGGCCATCAGCCCTCTCAACAGATTTACCAAAAAAGTAATGCAACTTCAGTCTTATAGAACAAGTATATCATCGCACGGTACAGGTTCAACAAATGCAGGTGAATGAGCGTTGAGTAAGGTAGGAATTTTAATATGATTCTATAGCCCGAGCCTTATCGAGTTCGATTTTCACCGGACAGTTCCCGCTCCATATCTTCAGCCTCTGTCTTACATTTGAATTGCTCACGCAACGGCAAACGGATTATCAGATATATCTGAGATTCAAAAACCAAAGATTAAAATTGCTTTTTTATGTGAATATTCGGAGTCTAATTCCGATTTATCACAATTTATTCGATTTGTTATGATTTCTCGAGCAAAATACTTGGAGCTATTATCTGTTGCAACAGCCAGATCACCGGTCACAGCATTCCTGGGACCGAGGCAATCCGGCAAGACAACCCTTGCTCGTCAATTTACCGTAGGACGCGATGCTACCCCATTTGATCGCGAGTCGGAACAAGATCTTCGCATACTTTCCAATCCGGAACTAGCGTTAGGCGAATTGCAAGGTCTCGTAGTACTCGATGAGATTCAGTTGTTTCCGAGATTATTGCAAGCACTCAGAGTACTGGTTGACCGAGATGCCGGCAATGCGCGCTTCCTGATTCTTGGCAGCGCGTCACCTGATTTGATTCGAGATACTTCGGAATCCTTGGCGGGCCGAATTGAATTCATTGACATCACTGGTTTCGATCTCAAAGAAACCGGAAGTGAAACCCTCTATTCCCTTTGGCGAAGAGGTGGTTTTCCCAGATCGTTTTTAGTATCGACTGAAACTGACAGTTTGAGCTGGCGCAGAAATTTCATTCGTACTTTCCTCGAGCGCGATATTCCTCAGATCGGTATTCGCATTTCAGCCGCTGCGATACAACGGTTTTGGACAATGCTGGCTCATTGGCACGGTCAAACTTGGCATGCTTCGGAACTTGGCCGGTCACTTGGTTTGACTGACAAAACGGTACGCGGGTACCTCGACATTCTAACCGGCACCTTTATGGTCCGCCAACTTCAGCCTTGGTTTGCAAACGTTGCCAAGCGGCAAGTCAAGTCACCTAAGGTATATTTCAGGGACACTGGATTGCTGCATGCATTACTCGGCATCGAAAACGAACGAGATCTGCTCGGTAATCCACGCGTCGGTGCATCTTGGGAGGGATTCATCATTGAGCAGATTATGTGTGTAATGAATCAACCGCAAGCTTGGTTTTGGACGGTTCACCGCGGCGGTGAATTAGACTTGCTGGTTCAGTATCGTGGCAGATGGCTGGGCTTCGAGATTAAATTCAGCGAAGCGCCAACTATCTCAAAATTGACGCATAAGACAACAGAGTTGCTTGCGCTTGATCATCTCTTCGTGGTATGTCCAGCTCGTCGAGCATATAGAGTTAGCGAAGCAATCAGCGTTCTCCCGGCATCAGACCTTCTAAACCTGAACTTGCACATCGAGGCATTGCCGCGTTCGCAGTTACGGCACAGTAGACAAATACTGCAGTGACTTTTTGTAGTCTGGAAACACTCAGTGCGAAAGTATCCGACGTTAATTTACAATCATTAGCTGATGATCAAAGCGGCATGAGAACCGCTGATTCGGCTCTCAGGACGGTTTGCGATTGAATTCGTCCTGTATAATGTGAAACCATGTTCATTTTCTTCAAACGCCCCTCTTTCACATGGCTTGGCTGACAAATCAATTTCTCATCGCAATGCCATCCCTGACGGATTCGATTTTCGATCGCAGTGTTGTTCTTGTTTGCCAGCATAACGAAGACGGCGCGCTTGGAATCGTCGTCAACAAGCTGACAGACCTCTACATGAAGGACATATTGACTGAACTTGACTTGGAAGTCGAAGATGTTCCGGAAAATGATACGCCGGTCTATTTCGGAGGCCCCGTCCAGGTTGAGAGAGGACTGGTTCTGCATGATTCCAGCAACAGCTGGGCGGCAACCATAGCGGTGGGTTCCGAACTTGGATTGACCATGTCGAAAGATGTCCTTGAGGCGATCTCAGAAAAACGCGGACCCTCGTGGTGCATTCCCCTGCTCGGATTTTCAGGTTGGGAAAGCGAGCAGCTGGAATCTGAGATGCAGGAGAACCTGTGGCTTACCACACCGGCTGACAGTTCCATCCTGTTCAATACCCCTATTCATGAGCGTTGGCACAAGGCGGCATCGTTGGTTGGAATTGATATTGAGTCACTATCGACCGTTGCTGGTCACGCCTGATCCGTCAACAACAGAAAACTCGATTGTCCGGGTCGTCGAACTGCTTCCCAAGTCGATAAAACCTAGCAATCTGAATTAAACATCTTGGATTCGTCTGAAGCCACACTCGAAAAGTTGGAAACGGTGCTGGCTTTTGATTACGGTACACGGAGAATCGGTGTTGCCGCAGGTAACCTTCAAGTTGGAACCGCCCAAGGAATTGATGCCGTGACCGTTCGTGATGGAACACCAGACGTAGAAAAGATCAACGACCTGGTGGACGTGTGGAAACCCGACTGCTTTGTTGTTGGAGTGCCGCACACCGAATCGCAAACTGGTACGAGCCTGGTGAAAGAAATAAGGGAATTCGTGAAATTACTGAAACAGCGGTATTCCCGCCCGGTGTTTGAGACTAACGAGAGACTTAGCTCTGAAGAATCTTCAAATCGCATCAATGCCTTGAGCAGACGCATCAGCAACAAAAAGAAAACCGACCTCAGGAACATGATCGCAGCAGAAATCATTCTGGAAACATTCCTATCCTCCACAGGTGAATTGAAACGTTCGTCTTGAAACTTTCAGAATCGAGATGGTCGTCTAGCCTGTTGCCATGTGCTCGACTCATCTGGAAGGTGGCTTCTCTCTGAAATGTTGGATTTATACGTATAATCAGCCCGAACGTGTAACTGAACCCATAGGAAATGAACGACTCACACCTTGATCGACTGCCTGTCGAAGATATACTTGAATCGATGGCTGAATCATTGGATGCTCTGGTGAAAGTCGAACCATTGATTGTGGCGATCCAAACCGGTGGCGTATGGATAGCCGAGCACCTGCACCAGAAACTTCAGATCAGTGAATCACTGGGAGCGCTCGATATTTCGTTCTATCGGGACGATTTCAGCCAAATCGATATGAATCCAAAGGTGCATGAGTCCTTTCTGCCGGAACCGATTGACGACCGTCATATCATTTTGGTTGACGATATCCTGCATACCGGACGAACAGTGCGTGCGGCACTGAATGAACTGTTTGCTTGGGGACGGCCTGCGTCAGTCACACTGGCTGTTCTGCTGGACAGAGGAAATCGGGAACTGCCTCTAAGTGCGGATGTCGTGGGTCATCGAATGTCGCTCAGAAACGATCAGTTCGTTAAAATATCCCCATCAGGCCAACTCACTTATTCCGACTTGAGCAATCACTGAATTCATACCCAATGCCTCAGGACGTACAAATTGACTCCCATGGACGACTGAGGCATTTTATTTCCATCCAAGCCCTGCCCCGAGAACTCATCGAGCAAATCCTTGAGCTGGCGGAGTCTTACATCGACTTTCCAACGCGTGGCATCAAGAAAGTCCCTCTCCTTCGAGGAAAGACCGTTGTCAATCTTTTCTTCGAACCGAGCACCCGAACCAGAACGACATTCGAGATTGCCGCGAAACGATTGTCTGCGGATGTCATCAATCTGCAGTCCGACAGCATGTCAACCGTGAAAGGCGAAACGATACTCGACACGGTGAAGACCCTGCAGGCGATGCATACCGACACCTTCATCGTCCGACACAAAAACAGCGGTGCAGCCGACCTTATTGCCAGACACGTCCCGCCTCACGTTCATATCATCAACGGAGGCGACGGCCGCTATTCGCACCCTACCCAGGCCCTGCTGGATATGCTGACCATCCGCCAGCACAAGCATTCTTTCGAGAACCTCACTGTCGCGATTGTCGGCGACATACTCCATTCCAGGGTTGCACGCTCAGAAATCACCGCGCTGAACGTGCTGGGAGCCGCTGAGGTAAGAATTGTCGCACCTAAAACCCTCATTCCAACCCATGTGGAAAAATTGGGCGTAAAAGTCTATACGGACATGGCAAAAGGACTCAAGGATGTTGATGTAGTTGTGATGTTGCGACTGCAAATGGAACGAATGGAAGGTCAGTTGGTTCCAAGTCCGCGAGAATATTATCAGTGTTACGGCCTGACCGAGGAAAAACTAAAGAATGCGAAACCGGACGCTATGGTCATGCATCCCGGTCCGATCAATCGCGGTCTTGAGATCGCATCATCGGTCGCAGACGGTCAACGCTCGGTCATTCTCTCTCAAGTCTCCAACGGAATCGCTGTGAGGATGGCGGTAATCGCAAAAATCATGGGTGGAGACAGCAAGAAGCCAAAATCAGAATCATGAAAGTAACTGCCATACGAAATGGTCGGGTGATCGATCCCGCAAACGGAATTGACTCGGTCGGTGACATCTTCATAAGGAATCGTCGAATCGTCGACCTTTCCGAGGTTTCCAATATATCGATCAATTGCGAAATTGATGCATCCGGACTGATAGTCTGCCCGGGCCTGATCGATATTAACGCAAAGATGGGCGAACGCGGTTCAAGTCAGTCATCGACAATGCAAACCGAGTCCAAAGCCGCCCTATCCGGCGGCATCACCACCGCCTGCATCCAACCCGACACCCAGCCGGTCGTCGATACGCCGGCGATGGCACATATGATTCGCACGAATACCGAACAGCAGAATGGGCCCAATATTCTGCCTTTAGGTGCGCTGACTATAGGACTTGAAGGCGAGACTTTGACGGAGATGGCTGCGCTCAAGGCGGCCGGTTGTGTCGGGGTGGGCAATGCGCGTTCACCGGTTCGCAATACCCTGCTGATGCGCCGTGCGATGCAGTACGCGTCAACGTTCGACATAACAGTGTTCATCCATTCATTTGATCCCTGGCTGACCGGTAATGGTCGTGTACATGAAGGCGAAATGAGCACTCGCCTCGGATTGCCGGCAGTCCCGGAGGCAGCTGAGACTGTCGCGGTTGCTAGAGATCTCGCTCTGGTTGACACAACCGGTGTAAGGGCGCATTTCAGCCAGGTCTCCTGCGCCAGATCGGTCAGCATGATCGCCGAATCGCAACAGAGAGGACTGAATGTCAGTGCGGACGTCGCCATTCACAATCTGCTGCTCACAGAATTCGATGTTGAAGGATTCAACACCATGTGCCACGTGCAACCACCGCTTCGCAGCGTAGATGATCGCAGCGGACTGAGAAAAGGTCTGAAGGACGGAACAATCTCTGTCATATGCTCGGATCACAGACCCTGTCGAATCGATGACAAACTGGCACCATTCGTTCAGACAGCCGCCGGCATATCAGGACTGGAGACCCTGCTGCCACTCACCCTGAAGTTGGTTGACGAAGAGGTGCTTGACCTTACAGAGGCGATCGCCTGCCTGACATGCAATCCCGCCAGAACACTGGGTATTGAAGCCGGCTCCCTGGCACCGCAGTCGGTCGCTGACATCTGTATATTTGACCCGGACCGGACCTGGACAGTGGATCCTGAAAACATGCTCAGTGGAGGTCGCAACACACCCTTTTCCGGAATGGAAATGCATGGCAAGGTCACCCATACCTTCGCCAACGGGAAACTCGTTACGGGTCAGACCAGTGGCTCTGTGAAATCGTAAATTCTATCGCCGGCCAGCGTATACAGATCCGATTTTGATATGGGAAACAGAGTGTTGGGAGTGCCGGCAGCCGCCCATACCACTTCGTGTACGAAAAGGTCCCGATCAAAGACAGTCTGAATTGGATTGGCAATACCAACCGGCGCGACACCGCCGATGACAAAACCTGTTGTCTGACGAACAAAATTCGCGTTGGCTTTGCCGATTGATTGACCGACTATACCTGCCAGCAAGTCTGTACGCACACGATTGCCACCGCTAGTCACGGCAAGTACCGCCTCAACATCTCCAGCCGTGAATATCAGTGATTTTGCGATTTGTGCAATCGAACACCCCAAAGTCTCAGCCGCCTGAGCAGATGTTCGTGTGTCGTGCTCAAGATAGGTGATCTCGCATTGAATACTCATTTCCGCCAGAGCAGTTTTGACGCGGACGTTTGCAGGATTCATCGTTTAGTTGTGTTCAAATTTGGATAGGTCTGGGAACGCATACATGGAATTCCGGCAAATATTAGACAACAAATTACTGCAAGTTGCCTGTCTGAGTGCGGATAAAATATAGGCTTGCTGACGTGATTTGCAAAATCATTCTGTGTCAAACCTATCCCAGAAATCTGAATTGTCGACAACCATAGGATTCATAGGCGGTGGCAATATGGCCCGCAGCCTGATCGGTGGGCTATTGTCGAATCAGATTGACCGATCATCTATCACTGTCTCCGATCCGATACCGGAAGCGCGACAGTACGTATCCGATCAATTTCAGGTTCCGGTAACGGCGGATAACAACGAGGTTATCGAAAATTCCGCGAGTGTCATTCTTGCGGTAAAGCCACAAGTTATGAAACAAGTGGTTGAGGATGCTCAGCAAGCGTTTCGACAACATCGTCCGTTACTGATTTCAATTGCCGCCGGCATCACCACCGACAGCATAGATGCATGGTCCGGGGGTGGCTATGCGATCATACGGGTCATGCCCAATACTCCCGCGCTGATCCAGAAAGGTATATCCGCATTGTATGCAAACGAACGCGTATCAACGGACCAAAAACAGCGCACTGAATCGATTCTTTCCGCGGTTGGAAAAACTGTATGGGTGGATAAGGAGAGTAAACTTGACGCGGTAACTGCTGTTTCAGGAAGCGGTCCTGCCTATTTCTTCTACCTGATCGAGGCAGTTCAGGCAGGTGCCGAAAATCTCGGGCTTCAGACCGAAGATGCGAAACTTCTGGCGATCCAGACCGCAGTCGGCTCCGCTCTGCTGGCTCAGCATAGCGACGATTCACCCGCCACACTCAGAAAGAAGGTCACCTCACCTGGCGGCACCACAGAAGCCGCGCTGAAGGTATTGGAGTCGGCGGGGGTTAAAGACTCGTTCATTCAAGCAATTTCAGCCGCTCAGAACCGTGCGGTTGAAATGTCAAAACAAGATGGCTGACTTAGCAGACAGATGCAGATTCCATTATCACTTCAATTGATCTACCCGATTCTACTGATCTACGGATTCATTACGATTCTGCGTGCATTAATGCAGTATCTGGATTCCGACTTCCATAATCCGATATCACAGTTCATTCACCGCGTGACCGCTCTCCCCATAAAAGTCCTACGGATTTTTGTACCCAGAGTTCAAGGTTCGGACTCTCTGTCGCCCATTGTTCTTGCTTTACTGGTTTCATTCGCCGAACGCATTTTGTGGATGCAGTCCAGTGGGTACGGATTGGATATTCCTGCAACTTCGATTCTGACCGTAGCTATTGTCGTGGAGCGAGCGATCAATATCATGATCATCATGATTTTGATCCGTGTCGTCATGAGCTGGGTACCTCTCGGAATGCGAAACATAGAAAGATTGATCTACACCTCTACTGAACCGCTCATGGCTTTCGCCAGACGATTTATTCCATCGTTCGGTGCTTTGGACTTCACCCCGATCCTGATATTGCTGGGACTTGAGTTGATCAGTTGGATTGGCGTCGGTTCCATTCAGGCGCTCGGATACCGAATGTTGAACCTCTGAATTATCGGACTGCAGGATAAGCATAGTAATGAGCGAATCCAATGGAGCAACAAAATCTCCAAAATCCGCTGGTTCACTCCTGACAAAACACAACTGGATTGAGTCTGTCAAGGGACTCACCCATCCGCGTGCGGTATGCATGCTGTTTCTGGGATTCTCTGCTGGACTTCCCCTGCTGCTTGTATTCGGCACCTTATCCGTCTGGTTGCGAGAAGCCGGTATAGAGCGCGCGACCTTGACGTTCCTGAGCTGGGCGGCACTTGGATATTCCTTCAAGTTTGTCTGGGCACCCATAGTTGATCGCATGCCACTGCCGTACCTGACGCGCAGACTGGGCCGCAGACGCTCTTGGCTGCTTATTTCACAAATCGCAGTGTTTGGAAGTCTGTTGTGGACATCATTTTTCGATCCGCAGTCGGACCTGCTTGCATTGACTGTCATCGGTGCGGTCTGTATCGGGTTTTCTTCAGCTACCCAGGATATTGTGATCGACGCGTATCGAATTGAGTCGGCACCTCCCGACCTTCAGGCAATGCTGGCTGCCACGTATATCGTGGGTTACAGGATCGGTATGCTTGTCGCGGGTGCCGGGGCGCTTTGGGTCGCGGATTTTATCGGAGGCGGAGATTATAGTTTTCGGGCCTGGTCGACTGTTTACCAGATCATGGCTTGTTTCATGATAGTGGGGCTGATTACGACCTTGGTCAATCCGGAACCGAAAACTGACGAATCCTCAACATCCTTCTCCGGAACTTCGGACTACTTGCGTTTCTTCGCGGTGTTTGCGCTGGCGGTTGCTGCCTTTGTTATCGGGTTTTTGACAACCGGCGACTTGGTCAAGTCTGTGAGGACATCTATTGTCGAAAATTGGAGCTTCGTCAATTCCACGACAGCTCGTCTGATACTTGAATCGATTCGGATGGTGTTCAGCATTTCTCTCGCGGCGGTTGTCGCATGGGTGTTGATACGCATGCGCGTCGTCAATTTCTCCCATGTGCGGGAAACCTACGTTGCGCCGGTTACGGACTTCTTCGTTCGTTACGGGCGTCTGGCACTGATCATCCTTGTTCTCGTCGGCACGTATCGAATCTCCGATATCGTGCTGGGAATCATCGCGAATGTGTTCTATCTTGACATGGGGTTCACAAAAACCCAGATTGCGAACTATTCGAAGTTCTGGGGATTGATGTCATCGCTTGCAGGGGGGCTGCTCGGTGGCGTGTTGGCCCTGCGATACGGTGTTCTCAGAACTTTGCTGCTGGGTGCAGTCCTGGCGCCTGCGTCCAATCTGATGTTCATGATGCTGGCGAACAATCCTGTCGAACTGATGCTACTGTTCGTCGTTGTCGTCGACAGTCTGAGTGCGGGTGTCGCATCAGCTGCATTCGTATCCTATCTTTCCAGTCTGACCAACGTACGATTCACGGCCATGCAGTATGCAATTTTCACCTCGATAATGCTGTTGTTTCCGAAACTTGTTGCCGGATATTCCGGTACGATAGTTGACGGTGTCGGTTATGGGACATTCTTCGTCATCACAGCAGTGATCGGTTTGCCGGTGATCGGTATCATTCTCCTCGTCGAACGAATGGTCGCTGCAGATGAATCAGGTGTGACTTCTGCGGCTTAGTACAGAGCAATCATCTTTAGCTGTCGTGCCTTTGTGCGGCAATTTGGCCAATCGGGTGGATTTTTGTACGAAAAGCATCTTCCGGGTAATTCTTGTTGACCTGCCTTTGAGCATGTGCAATACATGTTTTCGTTCGATCGGCTTAACGCACAGTTTTGCGGCGATTGCCGGTTCTTTCAGCAATGTCGAAAAACGGTACTCTGGCAGATGATCATTGCTATGCCCAGACCGCGTCACTACGGACGCAGATTGACCGGAGATATTTCGATGAGCGTCGAAACGATTTCGATTGAGTGAAGTGTTTTGATTTGTAAAATCGGCTACACGAATCAGTTCCCAGTTACTTGAACCAATGCCAAAAACCAACAAAGCGGGCGTACTGTTTGTACTTGTGGCCGCGGTTTCATGGAGTACAGCCGGGTTGTTCACACGTATTGTTACTACTGACATCCCGACGACGCTGTTCTGGCGGTCGTGGTTTGGCGGGTTGTTTGTGCTCGGACTCGCGATGGCTATGCAAAGGTCTGCCAAAATCCGCCCGGCGTTTCGTTTCACCCTGGGGGAGACGGTCATTGCAGGACTCTCCGCGGCGGGAATGATCTGCTTCATTTCCGCGTTCTTTCACACAACCATCGCAAATGTCGCTTTCGTCTATGGCACAATGCCGCTCGTGACCTTCATTCTCTCCTTAGTCGTTCTCGGAACGCGGGCCGATTTCGTGTCCATTGCATGCTGTGTGCTGTCAGCTGCTGGAGTAGTCGTCCTGACATCTGGCAACAGTCTGACATCAGATTTTTTGGGAATCGGGCTTGCGTTCGGAATGACATTTTTCATGGCTTCTCTGACAGTCGCAGCGAAATTCTTTCCAGATGCCGACAGTGCCAAGACAACGTATCTTTCCGCTTTCTTGGTGGCATTGACTACAGTGCCATTTGCGACTTTTGGTAATACCATCTTTGTTGATTATCTGTGGCTGGTTCTCTACGGTGTCGTGAATGTGGGTGTGGGTTTCGGAGTGTACCTGATTGGCGTAAAGCGTGTGTCTGCACTAGTCGCGGCCCTTGTCGGACTGAGCGAAATCCCACTTGCACCGATCTGGGCCTGGCTGCTGTTCGATGAGCGGATGAACCTTGCTGTGCTAATCGGTGGTTTGGTGATAATTGCTGCCGCGGTGATTTACATTGCAAGTTCTGGCAAACGGGAAAGGATAGCGATGGAATAGTCGGATTTGGAAATTCTTGTATATTGTGTGACTGTCCGTAATGTTCAGGCGGGAGAATTGAAATGGGAATTGCAGAATTCGGACGGGTAATCGGTAACGAGAGCCGTGCGGCGATGCTTCAGGCGTTGATGGGAGGCAAAGCTCTGTCAGCAAGCGAACTGGCTTGGCATGCCGGTGTGACCAACCAGACCGCTACGAGTCACCTCAACCAGCTGGTGAAGGCGGATTTACTGTACAGACGGAAGTGCGGGCGATTCCACTACTATGAAATAAACGGCGAGTCGGTTGCATCCTACATCGAACAAATTGCGTCTGGCATTCCGGTGAAAAGCGGTCGCAATTACCGGCGGAATGTGAAACCCGAATTAAAAAAGGCTCGGTTCTGTTATGACCACCTGGCGGGAGAGCTAGGTGTGGAAATTTCTCGGATTCTCGTTCAAATGGGGGCCTTGAATCTGGGTCAGGACAGTTACCATCTTCCTGAGACCGAACACCCGATTTACTCAACAATTGGCGTTGAATTGGACGACATTCTAAAAAGCCGTCGCTTAATTTGCCCTCGTTGCGTAGATTGGACAGAGGGGTTGCCCCATGTTGCGGGTGCGCTCGGAGCGGCGATTGCCCGTAGGTTGTTGGAGTCTAAACTGATCATCAGGTCTCGGGATGCCCGTTCGGTCACCGTTACGAGGTCGGGAAGATTGTTTCTGATCGACAGGCTCGGATTAAGTCTATCGTTCTTTGTCGATGTGCCGGATATGAAAGGGCCTGACAGCCGTCGTCCTCTATTGGTTACGGGGTAATCGATCAGTTTACGTAGGGTTCGGTTTCAAGCTTGGCATACAACTGAGAGATGTGACATCGGGATAAATGACAGAAACCCACTTCAGTCCAAATCTATTTTGAACGACTGAAATCGAAGTCAGCGATCACCGGAGCGTGATCGGAAAATTTTACCTTCCTGTAGACATCAACTGAATCTATTGCGGCTTTCAAACGGTTGGATACGATGTGATAGTCCAGTCGCCATCCAACATTCTTGGCATAAGCATCACCCCTATTGGACCACCAGGTGTATTGACCGGGACGCGAATCAATGACCCGAAAAGCGTCTACGAATCCTGCCTCACCGAAAAGCCAATCCATCCATGATCTTTCCTGTGGTAAAAATCCAGAGTTGTTTCGATTGCCTTTCCAGTTTCGCAAATCAACCGGTTTATGGGCAATATTGATATCGCCACATATGATGTAGTCCCGACTGTCGGTTTGATAATTGAGTAAAAGCGGTTGAATACGGTCCAAAATGACTTCCTTGAATTTCTGACGCTCGTCCGAACTGGTTCCCGAAGGCATATAAATTGACATGACCGTCAAGTCCTCGAAGTCCGCCCTTACGCACCGCCCCTCAGAATCGAAATCATCCCAGCCGAGACCGATTGAAACGTCAGAAGGGGTTTGTTTGGTATAAATTGCGGTACCGCTGTACCCTTTTTTCTCAGCAAAATGAAAATATCCCTGATAACCCTGCGGATGAAACAGTTCGTCAGTCAGTTGATCTTCCTGAGCCTTCAGCTCCTGGATGCAGACAATATCTGGCGAACTATCGGACATCCATTCATAGAAGCCCTTTCTTGCCGCCGAGCGAATTCCATTGGCATTGAAGGTGACGATTTTCATTTGTAAAAATAGACTGGAACTGCAGTCGCAGAAAACTTGCGGAATTATGAATAAATACAATCAGGAGAAAACCGATTCTCGTAATTTTAACCAATTGTTGCTTGATTGGGACTGCGAGTTGCCCGGTCGGGGACTGCCCTGGGCATTCAGTGACGACCCCTACCGCATTTGGATTTCCGAAATCATGTTACAGCAAACCCAGGCCAAGACGGTTATCGACTACTTCAACAGGTTCATTGACGAGTTTCCTGACGTGGAATCGCTGGCAGACGCATCAACTGACAGTGTAATGAGACTATGGGCTGGACTGGGATATTACACGAGAGCTCGTAATCTTCATGCGGCAGCAAAGATTGTCAGAGATCAGCACCATGGCAAGTTTCCGAGTAACTTTCAGGACGTTCTTGCACTGCCGGGTATCGGAAAATCAACCGCAGGCGCGATCTGCGCGCTTGCATACGGATTAAGGACACCGATTCTGGACGGTAACGCCAAGCGCGTATATGCACGTTATCACTGTGTGAATGATGATTCCGAATCCGTACGTACCCGACGCTTATGGCAAATTGCCGACGAACACACGCCAGAGCATCGTGTTCAAAGATACACGCAACTGATTATGGACTTGGGAGCGACGGTATGTACCCCGAAGAACCCAAAGTGCACGGTCTGCCCGCTAAGTCGCTCCTGCTGTGCGCATCACAACAATCTAACCGACCAGTTACCGCGACGCAAAAATTCAAGGCATCGTGAGGTCAGGCATGTAACCATGCTGATCATTACGGATGATGCCAGCCGGGTTGTGTTGCAACGACGCCCGCCGAAGGGAATCTGGGGTAATTTATGGAGCTTTCCCGAACTCTCCAGCACAACTCAAGATATCGAGTCTTGGTGCCACTCTAATTTAAAGGCACAGATCAAAGTTTGTTCGCCTTGGAACAGCATCATTCACGACTTCACACACTTTCGGCTGGTCATCACACCACAACCCGCGAAACTTGTGGAATGGGAGCCAAATTCAATGAAAGAACACAACTTGGCATTGTTTGCCATATCAGAAGCCGAGACAATGGGGATTCCGGCCCCAGTGCGTATTTTGCTGGCGAATATGAAGGATGGGCTGACGCACGGTAGCCATCTGAAAATTTGAGCGGACTTACTGACCTATTCGTTGAATTCGAATCGGTGAATCAACGTCGCACACCAACAAACCTTTCGATTACCATGCCGAAAATAGTCAAATGCGCGTTTCCTGATAGGGACGTTGACGTGTCGCTCAAGCAGTAGGCGATTCAGTGCAACAACTGGTGTATTCGTGTAGTGGCACTCAGTTGTGTTCGCAACAATTACTGTTCTGAGCCTCGCGAAACGACAGCATTCAGTGGATTGGAATCAGCCTCGAATTCTGAGGAACCTGCGGGATTACCATGTTTTTTTCTTCGCATCACGACCATTCGTTCATGCAGATATTCAATCCGGCTGCTGCCGGTTGATCTGAAGAGGCCAGGCGCGATAGCGTGAATCGCACAGCCGAGTGCCCCAGTCAGCATGTGCCCGGCGAATGACATTGCATTACCCATGTGTTCGAAATACGATTCGTTCACTTCGTCAAGATGTTGAGACCACCGATTCATTGCATCAGTCCGATTTGAAGTAGTGAGTAAAGAAACATAATAACGAAAATAGACTGTTAATACAAACTAATATTACAAATATATAATTAAATATTAGAATATTATTACAATTTTGCGAATATTATTAGAGAATATTGTTCTTTCAATTCAGCATTAGAAGATTGCGTAGCTGAAATCTGAGGGGCAAAGCCGTCGAATGTCCTTGAATATTCACTAGTGAGTTGCTGACGCAATCAACCATAGATGCGTTCACGTATAAAAATTTCGATTACACGGGTTCAATCTGTGTAAGAGATGGTTTCAATGCAAAATACATCTTTGATCGATGAAGCAGAAATAAAATAACCAGTGTCGGGGAGAGCAAGAAATGACCAGTATTACAATACATAATCTTGATAAAGAGATAACGTCGAAAATTCATGCAAACGCAATGGAGCATGGACACTCAGTGGAAGAGGAAGTGCGTCAAATTTTGAGTTCCGCACTTGCAAATAGTACTGATACACCAACTCAGAATGGTAGTGTTCAGGGTGGTTCAGAAACTGAGAATTGGATGGATCAAATGGAAGAGCTAGGGGTTTTAGATAGAGCTAAGAACCGAAATAGAGAATTTACGCCGGGTGAGCGCGACCCAGGAATGCTCAAAGCGTTTTTTCTGAGCGACATGGATGAGTATCGCTTACATTGACACCTCAGCATTATTTGCGATTGAGAGCAATGAACCTAGCGCAGATTAACTCAACGAAATTCTGAAACAATTTGAATCAATAATCTCCTCTCATCTTCTCGAAGCTGAGTATCGCTCGGTATGTGCTCAGCGAGGACGTAACCCATCAGCTCATCTACTTTCCCAAATTGCTTGGGTAAATTCCAATCGACGGCTCACGGACGAATTGAACCACATTCTAGACGTAGGCTATTTGCGAGGCGCAGATTTGTGGCACGTAGCAGTTGCACCATTTTCTAGGAATGCCACAAAAGCCGCACCCGGTTTTTCATTTATCACACTTGACCAGAAACAATTGACTTTGGCGAAAGAAATTGGATTTGATGTTTGGTCATAATCCACTGAATGGAAATATTGTTGACAGAGTTGAAACTTCATTATTGACTTAAAGTAAAGGCTTCGAATTGTCCTAGATGCTACTCTCAAATCTCAAGAACAGACCACAAATCCTAAATATTGACGAAGTCCCAGAAAGCACAGCAAATTTGGTTTCGGCTTGCCCCAGAAGTAATAATCCGAATCGCGGAATTTGTAGAGATTTACCAAAGAGGACAAGTGTATAAACGATGAATGAGTTGAAAGTGCAATTCATTAAGAATGGTGAAGAACCAGAGTACGTTGTATTACCTTTTCAGTATTTTATTGAATGACTTCATTGCTGGAAGACTTTGAATACTGTTGTGCAGTTGATCAAGCGTTTATTGGCTATGAGGAAGGCACAACTGTTCCAGGTGAAGTCGTAAACTCCAATTTGAAAGGTGTGTCACCATTGCGTGCATGGCGAGAAAGTCGAGGTTTTACACTCGATTCTTTGGCGGAGCATGTTGGCGTGTCGAAAAGTTATCCTTCCCAAATCGAAAATAACCGTAAGTCTGGCTCGCTCAACCTGTATTGTCAGATTTCGACTGTACTGAATTTCGCGGTCGATGATCCCGTCTACCGGGGAGAATCAACTACGTAACCTGTTGTTAACGCATTTTAATCTCCATCAATTGTCAGATCAGTGAATATTATTTTCGTCGTAAAGGTGCGAAAGCGGATACAAAATACGGATTGATCTGCGGTATCGAAATTCAATCAGCTTCTGGAAGTTGCGAAAACTTCTTTCGCCATCTGATGCACCGTTCAGCATCACGTTCTTCATAATCGCGCAAGGCACATTGAGGGCTCACTGTGAAAATCTTCTCGCTATCGTGACCCAAAGCGGTTATCCGCATGGTATACCAGGCGGTTATTGCACCCGGAGGCGGGGATTCGAATTTCGGAAACTCAGGATCACCACCTTCCTCAGTCAGCCAGACCTCCGCGAGCCGCGGACAAAGAACCATGGCACGCGCTAAACTCACCATGTCAGCAATACCGCTCACCACCGCATCCACTGCCTGTTTACGCCGTCGAAAACCCCCGGTCAGCATAAGCGGCACTTTCGTTACCCCTTTGGCGCGTCTGGCGAAATCAAGAAAGTATGGTCCGTCATTCGACACCCCGTCGGAACTTGCCTTCGCTCCTGGGAAATAGGTTCCGCCGCTGATATCAATTAGATCGACTGATGTTTGGTCGAGAAGGCGAACCACCTCCAAAGCGTCAATATCTGTCAATCCTCCTTCCAGTCTGTCCGTCGAGTTGATCTTGATTCCGACGGGAAAAGTCGGACCTACGGCACGCCTCACCGCGTTGATCACTTCAAGCACCATTCGGCACCGGGCTTCGACCGAACCACCGTAACCATCGTTCCGGCGGTTGAACAATGGAGACAGGAATTGACTCAGCAAAAAACCGTGTCCGGCATGAATATGCACGCCACTGAATCCTGCGTTCTTGGCGTACGTCGCGGTTCTTGCATACATGTCAGGTAGTTCCTCGATGTCTGCAGTGGACATGCCTGCACAGCGCAACCCCTTGATTTCCAGAGCAGATGGACCTTTCGGTTGACTGATCGGCAGGTGTGAAAGCGCACCGGCATGACCGAGTTGCGGCCATAGATGTGCGTCTGCAATCACAGAGCGACTGACCAATGACTTGATAGCCTGCCTGTCGGTATGTGTCCCGAACACCAGATTTCCAGGTTTTTCCGGATAGCGGGGGTCTCCTTGGACTTCACCGATGATCGACACTGCGGCTCCACCTTCCGCCCATCTTTCGTATAGCCGAATCTGTGCTTCGGTGGGGTCGCCCTCACCGTTACCGAGCGAATCCGACATGGCTGACTTTGCGAGTCGATTTTTCAGGATCGCGCCACAAGGAAGTTCCAGCGAACTGCCAAGCATTTTGTTGGTATCTGAGACTTCACTCTCTAAGGTTCGTCCACACATCTGAGTTCCTCTGAAGTAGATATCTCGAATTTGGCTCAACGTATTTTACTTGGTTCCTGTATTCTACCCATTGCTCGTCCCTACCCTTTATAACTTCGACTGTTCTTTCCCAATCGTGTTCACGAATATGCTCAGGACATTCTCGTCATGGCGGGGAGATATACTACTCGTGATGCGCGGAGGTAAACAGTCCAGTCTGCGTCACTATCCAAGACTGATGTTGGATTCTGCTTCGACTGCGCGTGGAAAACGGGATACAGTATGGGGTTGCGCGGTATACGAATTTCAAATTAAGTCGAGTGTTTCAAAAAGGCACTTGATACAAAAAATGAAGCCTTGGTATTTTGCAATATATCGTATATCGAAGTACGATATAATCTGTATATGATTCGGAGTTTTCGCTGTAAGGACACGGAGCGAGTCGCCAACCATGTTCGGGTACGGCGTTTTATTCATTTCGAGCGAGTCGCTCAGCGTAAGCTCGCACAACTGAATGCCGCCACATCGCTTGAATTTTTGCGCGTACCGCCGGGAAACCGGCTTGAGGCACTACGCGGGGATCGCGAGGGTTCATACAGTATTCGAATCAATAGTCAATGGAGGCTTTGTTTTCGATTTGTCGAAGGAGAAGCCTACGATGTGGAAATAGTTGACTATCACCGATAACAATTTGGAGGAAACGACGTGAATAAACTGCAGCCTGTCCATCCAGGCGAGATTCTGAAGCACGATTTCATGGAACCGCTCGGCCTGTCTGCTACGGCATTGGCTAAAGCTCTTGGAGTGACACCAGCGCGTATTAACGAAATCGTCCGCGGTCATCGGGGAATTACAGCGGGAACTGCGTTGCGTTTGGCGCAATATTTCGGCACCGACGCAAGGAGCTGGGTTAACCTTCAGGTCCAGTATGAGCTTGAGATTGCCGCGCGTAAGGATGCTAACGCCTTGAGCACCATCAGTCCGCGTGAAGTCGCCTAAAGCAAATGCAAATTTAAAGTGGAAATCAAAACAGTCAGCAAATTGCTATGATAGTAACCATGATCGAATTTCAGAATGAATCGATTGATTTTTTTGACTACTGATTGTTTTTTGTAACGGAATAAATTACGTCGCCTGTATCGGGTAGATCAAAACGGAAGATGAGGAACTGACACCCGAAGCAAGCGAGACCCCTTAGACAAAACGGAGCTTGCCCTTCGGTAGCACGTTATCGAAGATCACAGAAACCTGAAGGTCCACAATCCAAGGAAACGAGCGTTGGTACAGACGTGGTACGAGGCGCAGGACGGGTTGAACAGTACCGGTGCCGATTCAAAACTACAGGGAGTCGAGCTCGTACCAGATGATCGACGCTTTTTATCAATCAGGAGTGGTTGGCATCAATCGCGCTGGATATAATTTCACACACCACCAACTTTCTAGTTGTTATGCCCGAAACAGTCAAATGCACACTTCTTGGCGAGGAACTGCCAGCAATGGCAATGCCTCCACTTCCAGGTGAGCTGGGTCAAAAAATCCAAACGCAGATTTCGCAGAAAGCCTGGCAATTGTGGTTGGAACATCAAACCATGCTGATCAATGAAAAACGACTCAGTATGGGAAATTCTGATCACCGAAAATATCTTAAGGAACAGATGGAAAAATATCTCTTCGGTGGTGATTTTGATAAACCCGCAGGTTATGTTCCGCCTTCGTGATTCACATGGAATTATTCAGCGGCTGCCAACGCTGCACTATTGCCATTCCCCCGACTTCCATCTATAATTTTGCGGGTTCATTTCATTGTTCGAATGCAATTCTCAGCATTGCATTTTTACCGCAAGTCAAAGGGCAACCTATTACAGTATTTCCAGCCGGAATTTGCCTTTTGTCAGTAAATCTGGCCAGGTAGCTCAGTCGGTAGAGCAGGGGACTGAAAATCCCCGTGTCGGCAGTTCGATTCTGTCCCTGGCCACCAATATTCTTTGTTTTGCAATTCGCTGCTGTTCATCTATCAGTTAAATTTCGCAGCGAATTTCGCTGAAACTGTCGACTACATCACATCCGGCAATCACTGAATCTACCTATAAGTTTTTCAGATTATTGCTGGCTTGGAGGGTGAAGGACCAACAATTGGACCAGAAAAACAGCAATCAAATCGACTTGCCATGCAGCTTATAGAACAATGATTGCAATGCACTCATTGTTCTATAAACCGTGTGCCAAAACAACTCCGGGGGAAAGACTAAGGCGAGCATCACGATCCGTAATCTGGACGACAATGTGAAATCGCTCCTGCGGGTACGAGCAGCCCAACACCATCGCTCAATGGAAGAGGAGACGCGAATGATCCTACGCGAGGCAGTGAGCGATAGGATGTTCGAGCAACGAAATTTGTTGGAAATCACTCGCGAGTGTTTTGGCCCCCTTGGCGGTGTTGAACTCGAACTCCCTACGCGCCACCCGATGGGTGATCCTCCGGATTTCTCGTGAGCGGCGAATCGGAGAGTTGTATTTTACTGCGATCAACGAATCAACGAAGCCGAGTTGCGCTACGGCATAGCAGTTGTTCCACCCGGTAGGCGGAGGAACCGATTGGAAACTGCTTTGACGAAGTGGTTAGACGAAGGATTCAGTGAAAGAATATTGCCATTCGACAGTGATGCAGCGAAACACCATGCAGAAATTGCCTCGAATCGATGCCTTGCGGGTCAACCCATCGGATAGGCAGACTGTCGGATTGCCGCTATATGTCGCTCTCGCGGCATTGCCTCAGTCACACGCAATGTTCGAGACTTCAAAGCGACCGGCGTCGAGATTGTAAATACTTGGCACTGAAATAATTGGAAAGTGAATTGACATCAATCAAGAATGTTCGAAATTTGGAATCTCCGGAATGGCACATTAACAATAATGAAACATAAATTGGTTTGCAACATCCTGTCATTTAAGTACGAATTTCACGTAGAGCTATAGCGACGATAAACAACGCCTTTTTAGGGGGATCAAATCGAGTTTGGCACTCGAGCTTTTAATGTACAAGCGCCTCAGAAAATTTATGATGTCAACTCACCAGTCGAGTCTACCCTTTTTAATTTCATTTGACCGAACAACAAATACTAAAAATCGGAGGTTGTCACAGTTGCGCATATCTGTATGCCTGATGGTGTTATCGTAGTATATTGAAAGAAGGCCAACTTTATTTTTATGTTGTTGTAACAATTGATTGCCGACACTAACCCACCCCCTGCGCGAGTCAAAGGCGAAAGTTCACGCCAGTGGAACTATCGTCCTGACGTTCCGCTGCCTGTTTCGCCTCTGTTCGAATGGCCCCCAAATCTTCTCAAAATTCTGAATTGGTTTTGGCGAAGCTGGTTTCCTGTTTCAGAAAAACTCATAATCGTTGCGACTGCGTATATTTCATGGACTTACTTTCAACCGTCGCTTGAAACCGCCAGAAATTTCAGTTTCGACTGGCTGTCGTTGATGTGGTTGCGGAATTTTGTCCTGATTTTGGTCGTCGCTGGCGGTCTTCATCTTTATTTCTACGTTTTCCGTGTGCAGAAAGAAAAACGTCGATACCACATCAGAGCATTCGGCAAGGGGCGTCCATTCACATTTGGAGACCAGGTATGGGACAACATGTTTTGGACCATTGTCAGCGGTGTAAGTGTTTGGACCGGCTATGAAGCATTGATTATCTGGGGTTTTGCCAACGGATACATCGAAGTCATGCACTGGTACCAAAATCCAGTCTGGTTTTTCGCTATATTTTTACTTGTCCCAATTTGGGAGAGTTTCTATTTCTATTTGATTCACCGATTGCTGCACTGGAAACCACTTTATAAGCTGGCCCATCATGTCCATCACCGAAATAACAATGTTGGTCCGTGGTCCGGACTGTCCATGCATCCGGTGGAACACCTGCTGTTCCTAGGCAGTGCACTGATTCACTGGATCATTCTGTCTCACCCCATACACCTTCTGTACCACATGCAGTATTTCGCCCTGACTGCTGCAACGACTCATTGTGGGTATCAGTCTATCGCGAAGAATGATCGAAAAATACTGTCTCTTGGTACCTTTCATCATCAGATGCACCATCGATTTATTCATTGCAACTACGGTGGACGGGAATTCCCATTCGATAGGTTTTTTGGTTCGTTCCACGACGGCACCTCGGAATCCCACGATAGACTGAAGGAAACCATGCGAGAAAAAGCCAGTGAATTACGGCGGACGAGAAATTAAACCTTTCAAAATTCGAATTCACCGAACAAGATATGCTTTAGCCGACGACCTCGGCAACTATTGAACGCTTTGTTCAATTTTCCGGCCTCGGAAATAGGGATTGGAATCCCGATTTTTGTATTTTCGACGAATGCCTAATGTTTTGTAGGTAAAATTAACGCCTTGATCAAATTCAAATCAAAGGAGAGTCAAATATGAAAAAATCTCGCATTAGGTCACCCTGGATTTTCGCAGTTTTCGGTGCGATTTTGTCTTTGGGTGTCAGTATTTCTGCAACAGGCCAATCTGTCGACAGCATTCATTTCCTGATTCCTGGCGGCGCAGGCGGCGGCTGGGACGGCACAGCACGCGGTACCGGTGAGGCGCTGACAAAATCCGGGCTGGTCGGGAAAGCAAGTTATGAAAATATGTCAGGTGGCGGTGGCGGTAAGGCTATCGGTTTCCTGATCGAGAATGCCGACAGCAATCACGGAACTATGATGGTCAATTCGACTCCGATCGTTATTCGTTCTCTGACTGGGGTTTTCCCTCATAACTTCCGCGACCTCACACTGATCGCCGGAACGATTGGCGACTATGCTGCGATCGTTGTGGCTAAAGACAGCCCATTGAATTCTATGGGTGATCTGCTCTCGGTCTACAATTCCGATCCGCGAGGCACCGCGATCGGCGGTGGGTCTGTGCAGGGCGGAATGGACCACCTGGTTGCCGCAATGGTATTTGAAGCTGCCGGAGTGGACTCGACCAACGTCAAGTACGTTGCCTATGATGCCGGTGGAAAGGCAATGGCTGCATTGCTGTCTGGCGAGATCGCCGCACTCAGCACCGGATTTTCGGAAGCTGTCGCACTTGCGAATGCAGGCGAAGTCAAAATTCTTGGTGTGACATCGGACGCGCGAGTCGCCGCTTTTGAAGATGCGCCGACCATGAAAGAACAAGGCATCGATACGATGTTTGTCAATTGGCGTGGGTTTTTCGGGGCTCCCGGACTACCTGATGAAACCCTGGCAATGTATCAGGACGTACTGACAAAAATGTACGATACACAGGAATGGGAGGATGTTCGCGCCCGCAACGGTTGGGTGAACGTCCATAACTCCGGAGACAATTTTCGCATGTTCCTGGAAAATCAGGAAACAGTCATCGGTGACCTGATGCGAAAACTGGGATTTCTGTGAGTTGGTAATTTCCGCAGTCACGCCCGCTTGATGCGGGCGTGATCATCCTACGCGGTAAGTTAACATGGGACTCGACCGCTACATTGCATTGATCTTTCTGGTGGTGTGTGCGATCTACGGATACACCGCATTTTTTACCATGGATCACGGATTGGCACCGATCATGCAGCGCAATCCGATCTGGCCGAGCACATTCCCCAAAGTTTTGAGCGTGCTTGGCATTCTGGTGAGTCTGTGGATTGTTCTGGGATTTGAAAAATCGCGAGGCACCGCAAAAATAGAAATCGACTACCGCAGACTTACCGAGTACAAATTAGGACAAGCTGTCTTGTTGTTGGGCCTCATGGTCGTCTATGCCCTGATCCTGCGACCTGCCGGTTTCCTGATTTCGACCACACTGTTCATTGTGACAGCCGCGGCCATTCTGGGTGAACGAAAGTGGCTTCTGATGTGTTTTATTGCAGTCTTGGCGAGTGTAATCGTTTGGTATCTTGTGGACGGGGTACTAGGAGTTTACATGAGACCTTTACCGGGCATGTTCCTCTGAGAAATCCGAGCCATGATTGACGGCATTTTACTGGGGCTGACCGCCGCATTTTCACCGATCAATCTCCTGATGGTGGTGGGCGGATGCCTGATTGGTACATTCATCGGAATGCTTCCCGGGCTTGGCCCGATGTCAATAATCGCGATCATGATTCCGATTGCGATCACGATCGGAGACCCGTCAGCCGCACTGATTTTGCTGGCCGGCGTCTATTACGGAGCAATCTTCGGCGGTTCAACTTCATCGATTCTGATCAATGCTCCGGGGGTTTCCGCCACCGTCGCGACCAGTTTTGACGGATTCCCGCTCGCCAGTCAGGGAAAAGCGGGGAAAGCACTGACTGTTGCCGCGGTCGCATCGTTTGCGGGAGGTACATTCGGGGCAATTTTGCTGATGATTTTCGCGCCTGCGTTGGTTACTGTCGCCCTGTTGTTCCACTCAGCTGAATATTTTGCGCTCATGGTAGTCGGACTGTCCGCAATTGCGGCTTTTGCCGGGTCCGGACAAATCGCAAAGGCACTGATGATGGCGTTGCTCGGACTGATTATGGCGACAGTTGGTGAAGGCGTGCTGTTCAATCTGCCGCGATTTACGATGGGAATTCAAGACTTGCAAACCGGGTTTGGATTCATCACACTGGCGATGGCGATGTTTGCTTTACCGGAAGCAATATTTCTGGTCCTGGACCCGACGCGATCGCAAAAGAAGGGAGACAGTACCGGCGAGATAAAGGGGTTGAGAATATCGAAGCGAGAAGCCAGAATGATTGCCCCTGTCATAGGCCGACAATCGATTCAGGGATTCTTGATTGGTGTGTTGCCCGGTGCCGGTGCAACCATATCGTCGTTTTTAGGCTACGCGGTTGAACGAAACATTGCCAGCAAAGAGGAACAGAAGGAATTCGGCAAAGGCTCGCTAAAAGGACTTGCAGCACCGGAGTGCGCCAACAATGCAGCTGTTACGGGTTCCTTTGTACCCCTGCTCACTCTGGGTATTCCGGGCTCTGGAACGACTGCGATTCTGCTGGGCGCCTTGATTGCGCTGAATGTCGCACCCGGTCCGCGATTGATGATCGACAATCCATCAATTTTTTGGGCTGTGATCATCTCGATGTATCTTGGCAACGTGATACTGTTGATTCTGAATCTGCCACTCATCCCGTACATTGCCAAAGTTCTTAGTGTTCCGCGCAATTACCTGATTCCATTCATTCTGTTTTTTACCTTGATGGGGGCCTATATTGGTCAGAACAATGCCACCGAGCTTCTCATACTGACCGGTATGGGGGTCGTCGCCACAGCCTTGCGAATGGCCGGATATCCGCTGGCACCTGTTTTGATCGGGTTTATTCTTGGATCTATGCTTGAGGACAATTTCGCGCGCTCCATGCAACTGTACGACGGCCCTGCGTTTATCTTAGAAAGACCCATGACGCTCGCGTTGCTTGCTATTGCTGTGATGCTGATCATTCTGCCAAGTCTGCGTGCGAGACGAGCTGAAAAGGCAAGAAAAGATAGTTCTGCGTGATGAATTGGCTGATAAACCGGCTCAAGCAGCAAAATTCGGAAAGTGATTTTGAAAAATTCTCTGCACAGCCGCGGCAAGTCGTCAATAGGAACCTTCTCGGGGTAATCTATAACTTGTCAACGGAGTTTTTATGTGATGAAAAAGTATGACCAGCTTGGCTGAAAGACTGAATTCTTCACAAAAACTCAATTCAAAATTTGAATTCGGTCAGGGATATAAAACTTTCGCAGACTTCGCGAGCAACAAAGCATCTTCCGCGAGTAGGTCAAGATGCTTTTCCATCGCATGTTCCGCCTTGCTAGGCGAGCGTTTCTCGATTGCATCCAAAATTGCTTGATGTTCCTCGTTTGACTCTTCAATCCGATGCGGACGAAATGTGACTAATCTTCGATAAGGGGATAGTCGTTTGTCAAGTGAGGCAATTTGTTCGCTCAAAACCGAATTGTCCGCCGCTCTGAAAATCTGTTCGTGAAATTCCTGATTGGCAGCGTAATAGACTAACGGATCAAGCGTTTTTGCTGCCTCAATACATTTTTTATGTGCTTCACGTATAGAAGTAAGATCATCAGCAGTTGCGCGAATCGCCGCCTTTTTTGCCGCAAATGACTCAAGTGTCGCAACCAGCTCAAACATTTCCATAATCGCTTCAAGAGACGGTTTTACCACGAATACTCCGGCATTGCGGCGCTTGACAACAAGACGGGCGGCACGCAAGCCCTCAAATGCCTCGCGTATAGGGGTCCGTGATACACCGTAGCGTTTGGCCAGGCTGATCTCATCCAAATGTTCGCCCGGGCTGAATTCTCCGCGAATAATCGCGGTCTCTATCTCCTCCTGAATCAACCTGGAAGTAGCCAGCTTGTCAGGGATATGCGTATTTTTCAGAACTGCATAATTCATGAGCGTACGAGTGACTTTTATTTATTCCAGACCACTTTTTTACTTGAAAAAATTCATTATCTGAAATTTCATTGGTCGGTACCAATTTAGACACCTGCCTTTGAATGAAAACATTCACGACTCATAAATATTATACAATCTAAATTAGATTGTATACAATCGTATCCGATCACTACCATTGAATAAAGGTAGACTGGGTGAAGAATTTCGAACGATTGAATTGTCACTTCGAAAATCTGGTCAATCGACCGGATCTTATGTGGTTGGGCAGAAATACGAACCACATTTCGAGCCACCCGGAGGTTCGAAATGCAATGCTCGACTGTATCCGTAACGAGGCATACCATGTTTATGCCCCACCTTTCGGCTTGCAGGAACTACGTCAATTGGTAGTTGAGAATCTAGGTTTGGATGAGATGTCGACGCTGATCACAGATGGTGCTGTCGCTGGGCTGTACCATATCTGCCATACATTCCTGAGACCGGGAGATGAGCTTGTAACGACTGATCCAACTTGGGAGTGGACTGTAAAGTTTGCCTCTTCTGCAGGAGCAACGGTCAGGAAAATAAATATATATGGGAGTGAATTCAGTTATCGATTGTCACCAGACCGTCTTCGTGCCGAGGTGGGGAAACGCACCCGATGCATTTACCTGATCGACCCGAATAATCCACTCGGCACAAGTTGCTCAGAAAGCGAGATTCGGCAGATATGTGACCTTGCTCAGTCGCTCAATGCCTATCTCATCCAAGACTGTACCTATCGCGATTTTTCCCATCAACATCATTTGGCGGCAAATTACTACCCCGAGCGAACCATTACCATGTGGAGCTTCTCGAAATGGTTGGGTGTTGCAGGACTGAGAGTTGGTGCGATCATCGCGAATTCAGACCTGATCGAAACCTTGAGCAGCGCACCGCCCAATATTCTTGGATCGAATATTGTTGCTCAGCATGGCGCGGTCGCAGGTCTCAAATGTAAGTCTGACTGGTTCCCTCAAGTACTCGCGATCACCCGGGAAAATCAGTCGAAGGTGCACGAAGCAGTCAAAGAAATCCCCGGTTTGTCTGTGCCGGTGTATCCGTCCGATGGAAATTTCCTGATTGTGGAATGCAAAAATACTGGAGCAAGCCCGGAAGCAATTTGTCGACTCATGGATGAGCGAAATGTCATGGTACGACAGGGTTCATACCATTCCGAACAATTCGGTGATCGGTTCATCAAGGTCTCACTGAGTGTTCCGCGCGAATGGGTCGAAGCTTTCTGCCAATATCTACCGGAAGTTGTGCAGCAGGCAAAGTCATCAAAGCTGGAAGGGAATGTGGTTTGGGGTTGAGCAATTTTCAGTGGACTGAATACATTTGTACGCACGCGAGCGTTTGCAGATATTGAATGGGAATATGAACACAAAATAGATTTATGGACTTTCACCTAGAAGGCAAAACCGCATTGATTACGGGCGCATCTCAGGGTATCGGTAAAGCCATAGCGATTGCTTTTGCCGAGCAAGGTGTAAATTTGAATCTGACTGCGCGAAGTCGCACAAATCTGGAACTTGTCCGAGATCAAATCTCGTGTGACTCCAATGTGAAAGTCAAAATTCATCCTTTGGATTTAACTGAAGAAGGTGCTTGTGCAATGCTGGCTGACTCAGTCGGAAAGACTGATATCCTGATCAACAATGCAGGCGCGATTCCGGGTGGCAACCTTGAGCACGTTGATGAAATCGCCTGGCGACGCGGGTGGGATCTCAAGGTGCTGGGCTACATCAACCTAAGTCGATTGATTTATCCGCGAATGAGAGCCGATGGTGGTGGTGTCATCATCAACAACATCGGGAATGCCGGAGAAGTGTTTGACTCACGATACATCGCCGGCACCGCGGGTAATGCCAGTCTGATCGCGTTCACCAGGGCATTGGGCGGACGCAGTCTCGAAGACAACATTCGAGTTATAGGCATCAATCCCGGCCCAGTCGATACAGAACGGATTTACTCGTTACTGAAAAATCGGGCGAAGACTGAACTCGGTGACGAAAAAAGATACAAGGAACTATTGGAACGATACCCCCTTGGCCGGCCAGCACACGTAAGAGAAGTGACTGATTTAGTTGTTTTTCTGGCTTCATTTCGAGCCGGCTATATCTCTGGTACGACCATTACAATCGATGGCGGCATATCTTCAAGGAATTCAATTATCTAATGACTGACTCCATAAAATCAGTGACCGCAAGTGACGGAGTTAATATTCACGTTGAGATTACCGCCGAGGGCTATCCGACCGTGTTTGTGCACGAATTTGGAGGAGATCAGCGAAGTTGGGAACCTCAAGTTCGCTTTTTTTCGAGACGGTATCAATGTGTGACCTTCAACGCTCGAGGATATCCACCATCGGCGGTACCGGAGAGCCCCTCAAGCTATAGTCAGGAACGTGCCGTGCAGGACCTGCTCGATGTAATGGATCAACTGGGAATCGAAAAGGCACATATTGTCGGGCTGTCTATGGGAGGGTTCGCCGCTTTACACTTTGGTATGCAATATCCGCGACGGGCATCGTCACTCGTTGTGGCGAGTGCTGGATTTGGAGCGGAGGAAAAGCATGGGACTTACTTCAAGCAGGTATCGCATGAAATTGCAGATTTGCTGGAGAAACACGGTGCTGAGGGATTCTCACACATTTACGCCAAATCGGCACCGCGTATTCCGTTCCTGGTCAAAGACCCCCGAGGATGGGAAGAATTCAGACGGGTTCTTGGTGACCGGTCCGCACTCGGTTCTGCATTGACGATGCGAGGTGTACAGGCGCAACGACCTTCAATTTATCAGTTTGCTTCCAAATTGAAACTGATGGAGGTTCCAACGCTGATCATCGTAGGTGACGAGGACGATCACTGCCTTCAGCCCGGCCTGTTTCTGAAAAGTGTGATACCTGCCAGCGGCTTGTTGATCATGCCTAAAACCGGCCATACCTGCAATCTGGAAGAACCTGATCTTTTCAATCAGAATGTGTCTGAATTTTTTTCCGCAGTCGAGGCGAATCGATGGTTGTCGAGAGATCCGAGGTCCACCCCATTGGAAATTTTGAAACTGGAAAGATGACGTTGATAGGCGAACAACCTGAAGTTGAAGTTGCCGGTAACGTCAGCGAACGTAGACTGTGGGACCGAATTATGCAACTGGCCCAAATCGGGGCGACTGAAACAGGCGGCGTCACACGTTTGGCTCTTTCCAAAGAGGAAATTCCAGCTCGCCGATTGCTGATCAGTTGGGCCCAGGAGTTGGAATTGAATGTCTATACCGACGATATCAGTAATCTTTTTTTTCGGTTGGAAGGAACTGATGTTTCAGCAACTCCGGTGATGAGCGGTTCTCATATTGATTCACAACCCAACGGTGGCAAATTTGACGGCGCATTCGGAGTGATTGCAGCACTTGAAGTTTTACAAGCGATTAGAAGATCCGGATATACACCTTACCGATCAATCGAGGCTGTTGTCTGGCTCAATGAAGAGGGTTCGAGATTCGCACCGGGAATGATGGGGTCTGACGTGTTCACTGGGAAACGCAGTTTGGAGGACTGTCTGCCGGTCAAGGACTCAGACGGGATTTCATTCGCCGAAGCATTGACAGAGACCCAGAGTGTTTTTCAGTCTCTTCCCAGACGGCAGTTTGGCTATGAGGTTTCAGGTTTTGTTGAAGCACATATTGAGCAGGGGCCCGTTCTGGAGGCTGAGGAAATTCCTGTCGGTGTCGTGTCAGGCATACAGGGATCAAGAAGATTTCGTATCCGAATTTCCGGTGAGCAGGCTCATGCCGGTACCGAACCAATGACTACGCGAAAGGATGCGCTCTTTTCTGCCATGGATATTGTTCAGGAGATTCGCAGAAACCTACATGGCTTCGGTCGGGAGCTGAAATTCACGGTTGGAATGTTTGAGATCTATCCCAACGCTCCCTCCGTTGTGCCTTCAAGTGCTTATTTTTCAATCGATATCAGACACCCAGATAACGAAATTCTTGGAAATGTAGGACGCTTGATACGTGAAGTCTGTAATTCAAACCGCGGCAATTGTGGGTTGGAAGTCAACCAAATCGCGGTTTCCGAATCACTGCAGTTCCCAACTACGATGCAGCAATGCATCAGTAGGTGCGCAGAACTGATCGGCATTCAATCAATGCGAATATATTCACTGGCTGGACACGATGCCCGGCAATTGCACTACCACTGTCCCACCGGAATGATATTTGCCCCCTGCCACAAAGGTATCAGTCACAGCGACAAGGAAAATTGCAATTCGAGTGATTTAGTCGCTGCGACGCGGGTACTGGCTGCATCCATGGTAAATCTGGCCGGTCGCCCATCGCCATGAATGCGGAACAGACAATTCAGGAAAGCACTACCCCGTCAGGTAGCGATGCGCTCGATTTTCACAGTGTCCACATGGTCTATTCGGCCGAGCATGGTGTCAGCGCTGTTCAAGCATTGGAGGATATCAACCTGAATATCTCCGCGGGTGAATTCGTTTCTGTTATCGGTCCATCCGGATGTGGGAAGAGCACAATGCTTCGGATCGTAGCCGATCTGGAAAGTCCGACTTCGGGTAACGTTTCAATCGGAGGAGAATCCCCTAATTCTGCCAGACTGAAACGAAAGGTTGGTTTTGTCTTTCAAGAGGCGGCACTTCTGGAGTGGCGAAGGATTTTACAGAATGTGGCATTGCCACTTGAGCTGAAAGGCATTTCGCGTGCAGCGAGAGAAAAAATCGCCTCGGAACTCATCGACATGGTTGGACTTGCCGGATTCGAGCGTTCATACCCAAGACAACTTTCCGGCGGTATGCGTCAGCGAGCAGCAATCGCACGGGCGATGTCCACGGAACCTGAAGTAATGCTCATGGATGAACCATTCGGCGCACTGGATCAGATTACTCGCGATCGCCTCAATATTGAATTGATGGCCTTGTCCGAGCAAAAACGTATCACAGTGGTTTTCGTTACCCATTCAATCAATGAAGCCGTCTTGCTGTCCGACCGGGTTTTTGTAATGACACCGCGACCCGGCCGTATATGCGGAGAACTCGAAATCGATTTGCCGAGACCGCGTACGCTGAAAGTGAGACAGACCGAGAACTTTATTGAACTGGTAAAGCAGGGAACTGCCCTTTTAGAACAAGGATACCAATGAAGTGAATACAAACTTACCGGACAATTCCGGCAGTCGGACAAGACTGCTGAACAGAAAAACAGTGCGGACAGTATTCTGGCTTGTTGCGCCTCCGGTAATCATGTTCGCGGTGGTCGCGGCAGTCTGGGAATTAGCAGTCATGTATTACCAGATACCCGCTTACATTCTTCCATCACCGGGAAGAATTTTCGAATCGCTGCTAAAGGGGCAGGGATCTATCCTTCGGCACACCGGAATCACCTTATTTGAAGCAGTTTCAGGTTTCCTGATCGGGTCATTTCTAGGCGCGATTCTGGGAACACTGTTTGCATATTCAAGATTATTCGCTCAGAGCCTATTGCCCTACGTTATTGCCGCCAACACGATTCCGGTGGTCGCAATCGCACCCATCATCCTGATCTGGTTTGGTCACGGGATTCCGTCGAAGATTGCGGTCACTGCGTTCCTTTCATTCTTTCCACTCGCGCTGAACATGATGAAGGGTCTGCGTTCTTATGATCCGACCATCATGGACGTTTTTCATGTCTCGGCCGCAAACAATTGGCAACGATTCATCAAAATGCGTTTGCCCTCATCTTTGCCGTACGTATTTGTGGGGCTGAAACTCAATGTGACATTTTCGGTAATTGGAGCCATTATCGCGGAGTTTGTTCAAGCTGACCGTGGGCTGGGATTTGTCATCATGACTGCATACAGGACATTGAATATGCCGCGGCTTTGGTCAGCAATGCTGGTCTCTGCGGCAGCAGGAATTCTATTTTTTGCATTGGTTGCGCTCGCGGAACGTTGGATTATTCCGTGGCACAGTTCAATGCGAAAGACAGAATAAATTAAATTCTCTAATCATAGGAGGAAAAATCATGAAATTTAATCTTTCAATACTGAAGCACCCCTTTCAGATCATTACATTCTTGTTCTGTTTTATGTGGGTGAGTGTTTCCTCAGCGGAAACAATGCGATTGGAGTGGGTGATTCAAGGTCAGTTCGCAGGTCCAATCGTGGCTATGGATAAGGGTTATTATCAGCAAGAGGGTATTGACATGCAGTTAATACCTGCCGGTCCGGACATAAAGCCAGCAGTTACTGTAGCGCAAGGCACAGATACGTTCGGCATTGGTCATCCGAACCAGGTAATATCTGCTCGGGGCAATGGCGTGCCACTCGTGATGGTGATGCAATTCGGTCAAAAAAGCGCTACGACCTACGTCGTACGCAAGGAGGCAGGAATAGGTAGCGTCGAAGATATGTCGGGCAACAGTGTTGGCCTGTGGTTCGGCGGAGACGAGCACGAATTTCTCGCCATGCTCGATGCCGCCGGTGTCAAGCAGGAAGACGTGCAAATTATCAGTCAGGGCTTTGACATCATTGCCTGGTTGAATGGAGACTATGACGTGATGCAGGTTACACTTTTCAACGAGTTACTGCAGGTTTACGATCAGGGATATTCAAAAGATGACCTGGTGTTCCTGGATCCATCTGACTATGGTGTCGCCTTGGTGTCCGGCGGTGTATTCACATCGGAAAAGGTGATCGCGGAAAACCCGGGAGCAGTTCAGGCTATGGTGAACGCTACCTTACGCGGCTGGCAGGACGCGTTGGCTGATCCGGAAGGCGCGGCTAAAATCGTACTGAAGTACAACAGCGAACTGGATGAAGTACAACAGGTCAAACAAATTCAGGCAATGGGCGATTTGATATGTGCAGGTCCAACTCTGGAGGGGAAATTCGGCATGTCGATGATGGCTGACTGGGAAGTCTCACAAACTGTTCTGCTAGGTGCAAACCTCATCGAAAATGCAATCGACCTGTCGGGTGGGTTTACCAATTCTTTCTGGGAAGCCGCTCCGCAAGAGTATAAATCCGTAAACTGTTCAAGTTGACTCAACGAAGGAAAGGTTGTGACACAATCCGTATGGACATGCTATCGGTCATTCAATTGCGAGTTCGGCAATGAAAGTCCGGCTTAGGCTTCTCTGGTATCCACAGGCTCAGTTCATTGGTGCTCTGTTGGCCGAACATAGTGAAATTGCCAGTCAATATGGCATTGAACTCGAGTGTCAACCTGTGGATTTTGACGAAGGCCCGATATCAGCGATACTGTCGAATCATGCTGATCTTTGTGTCGCCAGTCCTTCACATATTTTCGAAAGTTCGAAGCCAGAGTCGCTTGTATTTCTTCTGACATTTCAGCAGTCGAGTTCATTGGTCTATCTTGCTCGCCGAGACCATGGTATCGACAATATTCACTGTCTGGCCGGTAAGCGCATAGCCGTTTGGCCAGGCAGTGAAGACTTGGAATTAAGGTGGATGCTGCACAAAGCCGGTGTTCCATCTTCGGACATTGAATTTGTGCCGACGGGCGATACTGTGCAAATGCTTCTGAGCGGGGAAGTGTCGTGTGCCCAGATGACCACGTACAACGAGTACATTGAGTATCTGGAGCATGGCGGTAATGAAATCAACACACTGACTCTGTTTGCTCGTGATTATGGCGCTGACCTGATCAAAGACGGTATAGTCGCTACCAGAAGTTGGCTGGAGGCTGACCCCGACAGAGCTCAGGCTGTTGTGGACAGTATTTTGGCAGGTTGGATGCACTCACTGGATTTTCCGGATAAGGCAATAGAACTTTGCATGAAACTTAGACCGGATGTTGATAGACAATTTCACTGGATGCAATTTAACGACATCAAAAATCTAATCAATTGCGGTGCCACAAGTTCGCACGGATTGGGATTCCCTGATATTCGGCATCTGAGACAGTCCGCAAAAGCTGTCGCAGACCTGCACAAAAACAAGTTTAATTTTGACTTGGAAATGCTTGTCGAAGAAAAATACTGGTATTCTGCCTCTGCTTCAATTCGGCGACCAAAGTGGTAGTCAGACGTTCGATTGTTGTTGTCGGTGCTGGCATTACCGGTGCGGCAATTGCACTTTCTCTATCAAAATCGGGTCACCGCGTAACGTTGCTTGAAAAAGGCTCGATAGGCAGTGCTGTTACTGGGGCAAGTCTTGCATGCATAACCTCTCACATGATCGACTTGGAGGAGATCGACTTGTTGGTTTGGGGTTGCCGCGCATGGGCGGATTTAGCGAGTCATTCCACCATCGATTTTGAATTTGTCAGATGTGGTCAAATTCGCTTTATAGAACGTGAAGAAGATCTGTCCGAGACGATTCGCTATGTTGAATCAGAACGCGAACTCGGTATCAATTCATCCATCATTGATGCAGAGAAAGTCAGACAGATTGAACCTAATCTGACAGGTCCCATAGTCGCAGCCACTTTCGACCCGGATGCAGCGACTGTCAATCCATTTCAGGCTGTGCGTACAATCCTCTTGCAGGCTAAAGAGCTTGGTGCAACAATCCGTCCTCACACACCAGTCGAAAAGATAGAGGTGCAGAATAGCCGCGTTGTTGGGGTGAAATCGGGAGACGAATCAATCAGTTGCGACTGTATTGTTCTTGCTACCGGACCGTGGACCGCACAAATAGCACAACTATGCGCAATTGACTTGCCCATACTGCCGCGAAAAGCGCAATGTCTGGCAACGGTTTCAACCCCGCTCGAAACCATACGAAGTGTGATCAGTTCCTGTGAAGCATCCAGTGGAGTAGAAGCGGGTTACACGCAGATTCAGCAGTCACCAAGTGGTCAAATACTTTTCAATACTGTGTTGGCAGGCGGACTGTCACCGAATGGAGCGCAAGATACAATATCGGAAGTTGATCCGGTTTTCGTAGCCGATTCTATTGCACAGCTGTTGAATCTGTTTCCTTGCCTGGAAGGTGTTCAGTTATTGCGGTCCTGGGTACGTTATGAAGCAGTCGCGCCAGACCAAAGGTTTCTCATTGGTCCCTTGGAGATTGACGGTTTATTCGTCGCAGCAGGCGATGCAGGAACTGGGTTTATTCGAGCACCTGCAGTGGGTCAGATCATATGTGATTTAGTATCAGAATCGGAGCCAAAATTGCGACATGATTTGTACTCACCATATCGATTTGCCAACCAGGAGTAAGCAATACGATGATCACCATTCATGTTGACGGGGACGATTATGATGTGAACGAGAACATGATACTTGGCTTCGTTCTGCACGAAATAAAGCTCGCAAAATCTGGAATTTCACCAAATTCTGACTCACCTAGCGGATTGTTTTGTGGAATGGGGATCTGTTTTCAGTGCGCGGTCTCAATTGATGGTCACTCAGGCATTCGTTCCTGTATGACCAAAGTGTTCCCTGGCATGAACGTAAAAACCGATTCATGAACAGGCAATATTCCACTGATGTTCTGGTCATTGGAACCGGCCCAGCAGGAATTGCAGCGGCAATCGAAGCGGCTCGAGCCGGTGCAGATACAACCATGGTGGATAGTTTTCACAATTCGGGCGGGCAATTTTGGATGCAGTCTCCCGTCAGGAGTTACCAACCCGATGAACAGATGCGCAAAGGTGCGGGTCTCATTGCAGAGTGTGAGCGTTTGGGTGTCAAAACTATTGTTGGTGCAGAGGTCTGGGGAATCTTGCCGAAATATCGAGTTTTCTTACAGGATGGATTGAATGGCCAGAGTGAAATCGATGCAAAGGTTTTGATCGTCTGTACCGGAGCACATGACATAGTATTGCCATTTGCCGGATGGACATTGCCTGGTGTGATGACTGCTGGTGCTGGTCAACGCTATGTCAAACTCAACGCGAAATCGCCTGGAAATAATATTGTTCTAGCTGGGTCTGGCATTTTTCTTTGGGCAGTGGCCGCCACTATCATCAAGTCAGGTGGTAATCTGCAGGCAATGATCGAATCAAATCTGAATCGGTTCAGAACCATGAGTCTCGTCACCCGATATCCAGAACGGTGGGGTGAGGCATGGCGTTTGTTTTCTACAGTTGTCCGAGGCGGTGTGCGTCAACTTTACGGGTACCGAATAAAATCCGCAAAGGGTGATGCACGGGTTGAGTCGGTGACGGTGCAGTCAGTTGGAATCGGTAAAAACAGGTCACACACAGATCAGGAATTGGAAACTGACTGTCTGCTGGTGAGTCACGGTTTCAGGCCGATCACTGAAATTACTGCCTTGCTTCGATGTGCGCATCAATATGACATAAGGAAAGGAGGTTGGTATTGCAGTGTCGATCCCGCCACAGGTTGTACATCGGTAGAAAACGTCTATGCGGCTGGTGAAATCTGCGGTGTCGCCGGGGCCCAATCAGCGTTTATTCAAGGAGCACTGGCTGGAATTGCGGCCAGTGAGCAATTGGGATTTTCCACAACAGAACTGTCGAGAAGAAGAGCCGAACTGTACAAACAACAAAATCGAACTCGAAAATTCGCAGATGAATTGGCGAGATTATTCGAAATGGATCCCGAATCAATACCAAGTGTTTCCAAGGATACTTTGGTGTGCAGGTGCGAAGGGGTGACTTGGGGAGAAGTACTATGTGCTTGGAACGATGGTGCTGAAAACCTGCAAGCTGTCAAGTATTGGACCCGCGTTGGGATGGGGCGTTGTCAAGGTCGCATTTGTGGGCCTGTTCTTTCAGTTTTGCTGGCCAATCAGTTCAAAATGGATCAAGCGAATATCGGATTCAATCAGCCGAGACTGCCTATCAGGCCTGTATCTGTGAATACAGTTCACACTGCTTTCTCAGACCGTTCCAAACCAAACTACAAAAAAGAAATTTCAGTGTCGAAGCAATATCCGAACACTGATTGAATTGGTAAGAAATTCGGTGAAGTACCTTTCAAAAATCTTGAAGCAAATCCTCTCTATTGCAATGTGGTGCAGACTGAACAAGACTCTACCGCTTCAGGATGTCAGTATCAATCAAAATTCAGCAAATGAATTTATGAATCAATAAATGGCTTAAGGTTTTCGGACCTTGACGGATGGCGCAGCTTACGGATTGCTTTCGCCTCAATCTGACGAATCCTTTCCCTGGTCACATCAAACTGCTGCCCTACCTCTTCGAGTGTGTGGTCAGTCGGCATCCCGATACCAAACCGCATCCGCAGGACTTTTGCCTCGCGGTCAGACAAAGAATTCAACGCTGCATCCGTTGCCGCACGCAGTCCGGCTTCAGTTGCAACTTCCAGAGGCGCTCGTACCGATTTGTCTTCGATAAAGTCGCCGACATGCGAATCCTCATCCTCTCCGGTGGGAGATTCCATAGACAATGGTTCCTTTGGGATCTTGAGCACTTTTCGTACCTTGTCCTCACTTACCTCCATTCTCAGCGCAAGCTCCTCGACCGTCGCCTCGCGACCCTCCTCCTGTCTGATTTCCCGTTGAATCCGGGTCAGCGTACTCAGAGTCTGTGTCATGTGAACCGGAACCCGAATGGTTCGCGACTGGTCAGCGCAGGCACGTGTGATCGCCTGGCGAATCCACCAGGTCGCATAAGTCGAGAATTTGAAACCGCGCTCGTGCTCGAACTTGTCGACCGCCTTCATCAACCCGATGTTTCCTTCCTGGATCAGGTCCTGGAAACCGAGTCCCCGATTGTTGTATTTCTTCGCAATCGACACCACCAGGCGCAAATTCGCCTCGATCATCTCTTTCTTCGCCCGATTGGCCCGCGTTTCACCGATCGAAACATTTCGACGAATCTCCTTGAATTCCTCAATCGGAATTCCCAGACGCATCTCGAACTTCTTCAGACGATTGCGAATCTCTGAGATTTCCTCTCGATAGCACTCCAACTCCTCTCCCTGAGTTTCGTCGCACAACGCCTTGAGCAGTGAAAACAAATTCCGATGTGTTATCTGGGTCTGTAGCACATCCATCACCTGCTGTCGGGGAATTCGCACCTTACCGATACAGATCTGTTCAAGCATCTTGCTTTTTTCCTTGAGCTGTTTGTCGGTATCGTGAACAACCTGAAACATGTCATCAAGCTGCTTTCGTACGAATTTGAACTCCAAAAAGTGATTGGCCAGATAACTGCGGTACTTGCTGGCTTTATCGCTTCGAATACCGTCGGGCTCATTTGCAATGGCAATGTGCAGATTCTTGTAGTGTGTACGAACTTTCCGCGCCCGCTCTTTCATTTCGAGCAGATTGTTGAATCCGATTCGTTCATCCTCTTCGTCATCATTGGAAACAGTCGGCTTCTTGATATCCGAGACAAATCCTGTAAAGAGTTCAGTGATCCGCATCGACTCGCCTTCGATTCGATCAAACATATAGATCAGTCTTTCAAAAACAAGCGGACACGTGGACAACGCTTCCTTTGCCTGGTGCAGTCCCGATTGAATGCGCTTGGCCAGCTCGATTTCCTTGTCTCGCGTCAAGAGATCAATCGCGCCCATCTCCCTCATATACATCCGCACCGGATCGGTCGTGCTTCCGAACTCGCTCTTCAACACCTCTTCAGCTTCTTCAGCGACATTTTCCTCATCCATGCTTTCTTCAGCGTTAAGGATAAGGCTGTCCGGATCAGGCGGTGCGTCAAGCACCTCGACTTCCATCTCATTGAGCATGTTGACAATGGACTCAACGTGCTCCACATCGCTCAACCTATCCGGAAGATGGTCATTGATTTCTTCGTAGGTGAGAAATCCCTGTCGTTTTCCTTTGATAATGAGGTTTTTTAGTTCTGGTTCTCTGCTATGTTCCATTTGAACTCCGAATCAGATAGACGAATTGATTCACAGATTGATTCTTTCAACGATCAGGGTTACGCTAAAACCCGTCATTCGTCGCTATCTTGAAGAACGCGGCTACAATCAGATATATGGTCTCGTCCGTCAATTTATCAACCACACTGGAATTCGGTCCCGGTGTCTTTTCTGTAAACTGACCAATTATAGACCGATATTCTAATGGCACCAATTTTTCGGAACGACAAATTCAAACTGGTTGAAAAGGGTCCTCCGGAGTCAATAAATCTGTAACGTCACCCGTTGCTGCTTGTCGAAACAATGAGACAGTCGAAAAAGACTTGTACAATAGGCGTTCTCAGAATCGTCACCTACCGAGTAATCCAGAAAAACAGATTTCCCGGTCGGTTTCACCGGCCCTGAAGAAAGATTTCGACCTAACGTCATGTCAATCAGTCTCACCGACATCAAGACAGCCCGTGAATTAATTCCCGATGACTGTCAGTTCACGCGGTTGGTTCCATCAACATCCCTGACAAATCACACAGGCAGTCCCGTTTACCTGAAACTCGAAAATCAGCAGTCAATAAGCAGTTTCAAAATTCGCGGCGCGGTCCATGCAGTAAAAAAGCTCAATGAGAGTCAACGGAAACAAGGTGTTATCTGTGTCTCTTCCGGAAACCACGGGCGCGGGCTCGCGTACGCCTCAGCGGTCGCCGGTGTGCGCTGTATCGTGTGCATGTCGTCATTGGTACCGCAAAACAAGATCAACGCAATCAAGGCGCTCGGTGCAGAGGTGCAGATTATCGGCAATTCCCAGGATGAGGCCCAGATCGCGGTCGACAAAATGGTGGCATCGGAAGGTTTCACGTATCTTTCTCCGTTTGACCATCCTGATGTCATATCCGGTCAGGGTACGATCGGCCTCGAACTCTCGGAACAGGTCAAAGATCTCCGGTCAGTCTTGGTCCCGGTTTCCGGCGGCGGCCTGATCGCCGGTATCGCGATTGCTCTGAAAGCGATCAATCCGAAAATACAAGTGATCGGCGTCAGCATGGAACGCGGTGCGGCGATGTATGAGAGCATCCAGGTCGGCAAACCCATCGAAGTCGAAGAACTGCCTTCGCTGGCCGACGCGCTGGGTGGTGGGATTGGAATGGACAACAACTTTACATTCGACGCGGTACAGACTCTGGTCGACGAGTTGATACTCGTCAGTGAAAAGGAAATCTCTAAAGCGATCCGTCACGCCTATTGGGAAGACAGGCAAATCATCGAAGGTGCCGGTGCAGTCGGAATATCAGCACTGCTTGCAGGTAAATTCATTCCAAAGGGTCCGACCGTCGCACTGGTCAGCGGCGGCAATATCGACATGAAGCTCCACCATCGGATCATTTCGGGCGAGGATGTGGACGTATCCCATCAATGAACTTGATCTTTAATTCATACTGACATATCAAATTTTGTAGATTAAATTCGGAAAAAAGTATGGAACGAATTTTGAACGCGGTTTAACATACAAGGTCTAGTTTTCAATTTATAGTCTGTATAGACTTTTGTACAAGGAGGTTTTCAATAATGATCGAAGCAAATGTGTTGAAAAGACTGTCATGCGGGATCATCGCGGCAGTGTTTGCACTCGCCGGCTCACATGCAATTGCGGACAAATGGGATATGCCGCTGGCTTATTCGGCCACCAACTACCATTCAGTGAACGCAACCAATTTCGCCGCGGCAATCACGCAGGCGACGGGCGGCGAGTTGGAAGTGGTGACGCATCCCAGCGGGTCGCTGTACAAGGGTGGCGAGATCTTTCGTGCGGTCCGGACCGGTCAGGCTCCGATTGGAGAACGTCTGATTTCGGCACTCGGCAATGAACACCCGATTTTTGAAATAGATGCACTGCCATTCCTGGCGACCAGTTTTGAAGCTTCCTGGAAACTGTACCAGGCTTCAAAACCGGTCATGGAACAGGTGCTGGAAAGCAAAGGACTGAAGTTGCTGTACGCTGTGCCCTGGCCACCCCAAGGACTTTATAACGCCAATCCGGTCAACAGTGCAGCTGATATGAAAGGTGTCAAGTTCCGAGCCTACAATGCGGCGACGTCAAAATTAGCCGAGCTGATGGGTGCGGTTCCGACCAAGATCGAAGCGGCTGAAATTTCTCAAGCCTTTGCGACCGGTGTGGCGGAAAGCATGATTTCTTCCGGTTCTACAGGATACGACAGAAAACTGTGGGAGCATGTCAAGTACTGGTACGATGTCCAGGCTTGGTTGCCGAAAAACATGGTGATCGTCAACCTGGAGGCATGGGGCACGCTTGATGCATCAACCCAGGGAATCGTTCTTGGCGCTGCCGCCATGGCCGAACAGGCCGGATGGGACAAGGCAGAAGAACTGGCAAACTGGTACAAGGAGCAGCTGGCAGCTAACGGAATGGAAATTTCCGCTCCCAGCGAACAGTTGGTCGCTGACTTCATGGCGATCGGCGAGACCATGACCAACGACTGGTTTGCAAAAGCCGGAGACGAAGGCAAGTCCGTCATCGAATCCTTTAACTCGATGTAACTGACCGGTTCCGGGATATACACCCCGGTTGCCGATGAGGGAGTTTTTCGTCAGGCTGGACAGTGGGTTGGCGCGGCTATATCGCGTCAGCGGTTATGTCGCCGCACTGTGCCTGATCGCTATCGGTTTGCTGGTCGCAGCAAACATTGCGACAAGGATGTTGTCGATGTACATCCCGGGCCTGACGGAATACTCCGGTTACGCAATGGCCGCGAGCAGTTTTCTCGCGCTCGCCTACACCTTCCAGAACAAAGGCCATATCAGGGTCGAACTGATCATTTCCCATCTGGGCGAGACTAAACGCTGGTACGCTGAGTTCTGGTGTCTGGCTGTTGCTACCGTCACAACGGTGTATCTTGCTTTCTATCTCGTCAAACTGGTTTACCTTTCCTGGAAATTCGAAGAATACAGCGAAGGTGCGGACGCGATTCTTCTGTGGAAGCCTCAGGCTTTCGTGATGGTCGGTTCGATCATATTGGCAATTTGCATCATTCACAATTTCGTCAAGTTTCTGCTTGAGCGTTTGACACTGAAGGTCTAGATCATGGAACAGTTCACCCTGATCGTGGTTTTTCTGATCGTGCTGTTCTTCCTGCTGGGTTCTGGTGTTTGGATAGCCGTAAGCCTGATCGGCGTCGCGACCGTGGGCATGTTGCTGTTTACCGATCGACCGGTTGGAGACGCCATGGTAACCACGATATGGGGTGGTGCCTCAAGCTGGACGCTCACTGCACTGCCGCTATTTATCTGGATGGGTGAAATTCTGTTTCGGACAAAATTGTCGGAAAACCTGTTCAAAGGGCTGTCGCCGCTGTTGTGGAGACTCCCCGGTGGGCTGCTGCATGTCAACATAGCTGGATGCACGGTGTTCGCGGCAATCTCAGGCTCTTCGGCGGCAACCGTCGCCACCGTCGGGAAAATGTCGATTCCCGAACTCAAGGCTCGAAAATATCCGGACCGGATGATTATCGGAACTTTGGCAGGCGCAGGTACACTGGGACTGCTGATACCGCCATCAATCACACTGATCATCTATGGTGTAACGGTCAATGAGTCGATCGCCAAACTCTTTATCGCGGGAATTCTGCCGGGCATCATGCTCGCCCTGCTGTTCATGGGTTATGTGACTGTCTGGGGTGTGATTACCAAGCGGCGCGAGACGGGGCAATCCGCTCTGAAGATCGGTCAGTTCAAAGATGTGCTGCAGTTGATTCCGGTTGTTTTGCTGATCACCGGGGTGATGAGTTCAATTTACGTAGGTGTTGCCACCGCAACAGAAGCTGCAGTGCTGGGGGTTATCGGCGCACTGATTCTTTCTGCGCTTCAGGGTTCGCTGAATCGGGAAACATTCATTGCCTCATTGCTCGGTGCGACACGCATGAGCGCAATGATCGCATTTATCCTGGCAGGCTCGACTTTCCTCTCGCTCACGATGGGGTTCACTGGATTGCCGCGCAGTCTGGCTGAATGGATCGCTGAACTGGCACTGTCTCCCTGGATGCTGATCTTCGCCCTGTTGGTGTTCTATATCGTGCTCGGCTGCTTCCTGGACGGCATTTCGTCAGTGGTACTGACCATGGCAGTCATCGAACCGCTTGCACGGAGTGCCGGATTCGACATGATCTGGTTCGGTATATTCCTGATGATCGCGGTTGAGATGGCACAGATCACACCACCTGTCGGGTTCAACCTGTTTGTGCTGCAGGACATGACCGGTAAGGATATGGCATTCATCGCGCGCGCGGCCGCGCCGATGTTCATGCTGATGATTGTCGCGGTTGGAATACTGCTGATGTTCCCGGAAATCGCAACCTATCTGCCAAACGCCATGTCAAACCGACCCGGCTGAGCGGTCGGCCGCAGATGCAGTTGCTCCAATTGCATCGACCAAATCGAACACGGGGCGATTGAATGTTTCGCGCAAGGACTCCTTATACGGTGAAATGTTTGTACATTCGATCAAAAACAGGTCGATTGAAGGGATCGTTTCAACCAATCGGGACGCACAGTGAAGGACTTCGTCGGCTGCCCGAACCGGATCGAGTGTCCGCAAATCATCTCTGATACACCCGTACAGCTCGCCGTCTCTCGGCAATCCGCCCAGTACACAGTTGCTATCCAGATAGTCGCGGTAGCACGACTCACCAAGAACCTTGTCATCAAATGTGAGGATGCCGACTATCGCGTCTGGCCCGAACCGCCGGCGAATTTCCGGCATCAGGACGATTGATGAAGTCAGGACCGGAACACTGACTTCGGACTGGAGATCGTCCTGCATTGAAATCAGAAAGCCGCAACTTGTCCCGATCACAGTCGCTCCCCTCTCTTCGAGCCTCATCGCGGTTCGCACGAATTCTGCCTTTAGCGAACTGTCCAACGGCGCGGTTGATACAACCTCCGGTACGGTCGCAGGCTCGACTTTCTCGTAGATGACCTGACCGACGAACGTGTCCGGATTCCCGATATCTCCCAGCAGCCTGGGAAATCTAGTGTTGAGCATGATTACTCCGATCATAGCAGGTCGTGTTGTATCAAAATTTTCGGAAACGACAGCGGATAACCCGAAATGGCACTGCGATCATTTGAATATCCTTCAGTGACATTAATACGAAGATCGAATACTGGAACAGATGCCAATGGAAATCCTCTACCGATTACGAACGATTGATTAAATAATCTCTTGTGTCGTATTATTCTATTCAAATTAAAATGAATGAGGCCGACTGTTCAAGTCGACACTGTTTCAAATATCAAGAATCAAGATCAGTACGTATGGAGGACTTAAGATGGATTCGTATTCGATTTCAAGACGCCGGTTCATGCAGGCCGCCGCTTTTGCCGGTACCGCAGGGCTGACAGGACTATATCCTGGAATATCGTTTTCGGCGGACGGCAAGAACCTGGTTGTCCGTTTCAATCGGGATGCCGATAGCCTGGACCCAGGTTACTACGTTGGCGGACATCCGAACAATGACATCAACTGGTGCTGTATGCCTGCGCTGGCACACTACGGTAACCAAAGCTGGGTTCCATCGCCTTTCGTAGAGCGAATTGAACCTGTGGACTCAACGCATATCGAGTTCACTCTGAAACAGGGTCTGATGTGGTCCAACGGATTCGGAGAGCTTTCTACCGAGGATGTCGCTTTCAGTTATGCCCGCATGACCGAGAGTGAATGGAAGGGTGACTACTCTGCGTTCTCCCACGTCGAAGTCAAAGACAAATACAACGGAACGATTGTGCTCAGTCAGCCATTCTCGCCGTTCATGAATACAACACTGGCTTCAGGAACAGGAATCATTCTCTGCAAAGCCGCGACCGAGAGTGTAGGCGGCAAATACACCATGGAACCGCCGGCGACTTGCGGACCCTATGTATTTGAGTGGACCCAAGGGCAGAATGTAACACTGACCCGAAACCCTGAATGGACCGGCGACGCTCCCCACTTCGATACGATCATCGCTCGTATTGTCGTAGAAGACGAATCATCCGCCTTGGCTTTTGAGGCAGGTGAACTTGATTGTGCACAGGTATCATCCAATGCGCTCGCGCGGTATCGAAAGTCACTTCCGGAAGGTGCCGCCCTGACAACTGCCGGTGCATTGCAGTATATGTGGCTGGGTATGAATACCGAGCATCCGAAGCTTCAGGACATCAGGGTTCGTAAGGCGATCCAGCGGGCAGTCGACCAGGCTGCCATCATCGAAGGCGCGTACGCGGGTACTGCGGAACCGTCTTTCGGTGTCGTCTGTCCTGGGCTGACCGGCCGAAGAACAGCCGCCGGTTACTCATACAACCCGCAGGAGTCGCGGGACCTGCTGGCAGAAGCTGGCGTTGACGGTCTTGAATTGACGTTGCGTACGCTCAATAACCAGGAACGAATTCTGGCAGCAACGATCATTCAGGCAAATCTGGCCGATGTTGGCATCAACGTGACAGTTCTCCCGCTGGATTCAGGGCCCTTCTGGGAAATGGGACAGGAAAGCAAGGGTGACACCTGGAAAGAGCTGGAAATCTGGCTGATGCGCTACGGATCAGGACCGGATCCATTTGAGCCGATGCAGTGGTTCGTCAGAGATCAGGTCGGAGTATGGAACTGGGAGCGCTGGTCGTCTGATGAGTTCGAATCCCTGTATGCGGATGGAATCGCAGAAGTCGATCCTGAGGTGCGCGCCAAGATCTATCTGCGAATGCAGCAGATCATGGAGGACACAGGCGCCTATGTCTGGCTCACACATGAACCGGAAGTGTTCATTCACCGTGCAGACATCAATGCCCAATTCGCACCATCCGGCGAGATGCAGTTGGCCTATTTTTCCTAACCTTTGACTATCTGGCCGCCGACGGTCTATCCTGATCGTCGGCGGCAGTCTGTGCCGGGTCCGGCTACATGATCCTCTACATTGTCAAGCGGATTGGACTTTCCGTACTCATCATATTTCTGGCGATACTTACGCTGTTCCTGATGCTGAACTCAATCCCGGGAGATCCGGTGAGTATCGCGTTGGGGCCGAGGGCGACACCGGAAGTCCAGGCTGCCTATGCCGCAAAAATGCAGCTCGACAAACCCGTCGTTACCCGGTTTCTGATTTTCCTGGGCAACGTGTTGCAGGGTGATCTCGGAACCGATGTCTTCAACAACAAAAGCGTTACACTGACGCTGCTCGAACAACTCCCCTACACCATCATCCTCGCAGTCGCATCGCTCGGCTGGGCGATTGCTCTCGGGATTCCACTTGGCTGCATGTCAGCTGTGTATCCCAACACATGGCTGGACCGAATCACCGGTATCGTATCTATCGGTACCATTGCCATACCGTCGTTTCTTGTTTCAATCTGGGCAATTCTGATATTCGCGATTCACCTTAATCTGCTACCCGTCATCGGCGCTGGTGACAAAGGCGATATTGCGGACCAAATCGTACACCTTGTTCTGCCGGCTTTCGCTGTCGGACTCGGCTGGGTTGGATATCTGGCACGCATGGTACGAGCTTCCATGCTGGAAGTGATGGGGGAAAACTACGTCCGCTCGGCATATGCATTCGGGCTTACGACACGAACGATCATATTTCGCTATGCGTTGAAAGTCGCGATTTTGCCGACGATTACCCTGATCGGAGTCGGATTCGGTGCCTTGCTTTCGGGGACAGTCTTCGCCGAGATAATTTTCGCAAGACCCGGTGTCGGCAAGATCATCTACAACATGGTATTGGCACGAAACTTCCCGGTCGTCCAGGGGGCGGTACTGGTTACGGTGGCGCTTTACGTATTTGTCACCCTGATTGCCGACATCGCGGTATCTTTGCTCGATCCGCGGGTTCGGGAAAATCTCTGACCGATCAATTCCGGCGATGATGAACACCGATCAAAATACAGATCGAAAGAAGTGGGGACGTCTGAAGCTGTTTGCCCGCGACAGCCAGGGTGTATTGGGATTGATTCTGGTCCTGGCGTTTGTGGCAAGTGCCCTTTTCGCTCCGGTTCTGGCAACACATGATCCGGCAAAGATCGACATTCCGGCGCGTCTGAGCGGACCCACCGCAGAACATTGGGTTGGTGCCGATCAATTGGGTCGGGATATCTACTCCCGGGTCTTGTACGGCGGACGAGTCGCATTGATGGTCGCTGCAATCGGTGTATCCGCGTCGTTGCTGATCGGTCTGGCACTGGGCATGATCGCCGGTTATGGGCCGCGCTGGCTGGATAACGCCCTTTTGATATTGTTTGACACCATCCGCTCATTCCCGACGATTGTATTGGCTCTTGCCGCGGTTTCGCTGCTGGGCCCAAGTCTGAATCTGATACTGACTATCGTCATCATCACGAGCATTCCGGGGTATGCCAGGCTCGCGCGCACCAGTACGCTCGCACTCAAGAACACAGAGTTCATACTGGCCGAACGCTCTCTTGGCGCCAACGCGATGACAACCCTGTTTCATCACGTGATGCCGAATGTCATTGGTCCCCTGCTGATTCTTGCTGCCATGGATGTTCCGGTTGTGGTCACCATCGAAGCCGGACTGAGCTTTCTCGGATTGGGTGTGCTGCCACCCACATCGAGCTGGGGCACAATCCTGAATGAAGGCTATCTTGTAATCAGGACCTCGCCGTGGCTAGTCATTGCCGGCGGTGTTCCGCTCGTACTGACCACACTCGGATTTACGCTTCTTGGTGAATCACTCAGAGATATTTTCGACCCCAAACTTCGTGGAAACAGATAAGTGTCAGAATCCCTGTTGGAAATTACCGGATTGAATGTGGACTTCAGGACACCACATGGGTATGTTCATGCTTTAAGGAACATAGACATGAAGGTGTCGAAGGGGAAAATTCTTGGCGTTGTCGGCGAAAGCGGTTCCGGCAAAAGTACGCTGATCTGGACTGTCATGCGCCTGCTTGCCGCCAATGGTATCGTGCAGAGCGGGGAAATCCGGTATCGCGACGGTGATGTCTTGATATATGACTCGGAGCAACTGCGTCGGTTTCGCGGAGAGGAAGTGTCGATGGTTTTCCAGGACCCGATGACATCACAGATACCGGTTCACGACTATCGCACCCAGATGTCAGACATCCTATACCGGCGCACCGGTATGTCGCAGAAAGACAAGACGCAGGCCGCCATCAGATTGATGAGCAGAGTCGGCATTCCTGATGCGGACCAAAGAATCATGCAATATCCCCATCAGTTCAGCGGTGGAATGCGACAACGTACGGGCATTGCGATGGCCCTGCTGATGGACCCGGTCCTGCTCATCGCTGATGAGCCGACTACAGCACTTGATGTGACGATGGAAGCACAGATCATCCATTTGCTTCGCGAAGCGCGATCCGAATTCGATTCCACCATCATGCTGGTTTCCCACAATCTTGGACTCATTGCTGAACTCTGCGATGAAGTTGTCGTCATGTACGCCGGGGAAATCGTCGAGCACGCCGATATCAATGACATCTTCTTCAATTCCAAACACCCATACACCCAGGCTCTGCTGGAATGCAATCCTGCATTGGATCTGATACGCAGTAAGTTTTTCCCCACGATTGCCGGTGATGTTCCAGACCTGCACTCACCGCCTCAGGGATGTGTATTTTCGCCGCGATGCCCGAAAGCCACCGATTACTGTCATCAGAGAAAACCTGAAGAGCATCTTATTGTCAGCAAGAATTCGGAAGTCACGCATAACGTAAGATGTCATCGCTGTGATCCGGAATTCGAGGTTAAAAATCCGATTACCCAGTCAGACAATCTTGAAAGCACCGGTTTTCGATCACAATTCGTCAATGGAATACACACCGTTACAGAAGACTCAGATTCGTTACTTGAAATTGAAAACCTGAACGTTCGATTTCCCGTTATGGGGAGATTGCGTGCTTTGGTCAGACGGGAAAAAGAACGATTCGTGGATGCGGTACTGAATGTCAATCTCGATGTACGGGCTGGTGAGACCCTAGGACTCGTCGGCGAAAGTGGTTCAGGCAAAACTACTCTGGGAATGTCGGTTATGGGTCTGAACAAAGTGGACTCGGGTTCGATAAGATTCGAGGGGGAAGAACTGATCGGGCTTACACAGCAACAATACAAACCGTTCCGTCGAAATATCTCCATGATGTTTCAGGATCCGGTCGGATCACTCAGCCCTCGCCGAACAATTGAACAGTTGTTGGTGGAGCCCTTCAAGATACATGGTGTCGAAACCGAATCTTTGACTGAAAATGCACGTCAGCTGTGCGAGATGGTCAGCTTGCCGACTAATTTCCTTTCCCGTTATCCCCACGAACTGTCCGGTGGGCAGGCGCGTCGTGTTGGCGTAGCACGGGCATTGGCACTCAATCCTGCACTGATCGTCGCCGACGAACCAACTGCCGGACTGGATGTCTCGGTACAGGGAGAGATATTGAATCTCATGATCGAGATGCAGAAAACCCATCAACTTGGTTATCTCATCATCAGTCACAACCTTCCGGTCATCAGACAGGTCAGTGACCGTCTCGCCATCATGTATCTGGGACGTATCGTTGAACAGGGGGATTGTGAGCGCGTCTTTGAAAATCCCGCACATCCGTACAGCAAAGCGTTGGTCAGTGGAACGCCCAATCCGGATCCCACTCGGCGGCGCGAACTGGTATCGATCGAAGGAGAGGTTCCGAGCCTGACGAATCGACCTTCGGGCTGTGAATTTCATCCAAGATGTCAATATGCCGACGACATATGCCGCCGGTCTTCGCCTGAAGAAACGATCCTATCCGACAGGCGTACCGTTCGCTGTCATTTTCCGTTGACGACATGATTTTCTCGACCATGGATTCCGTAGGATAAAATTGCGCCGTCACAACATCATTCTTTAGTGGACCAGATCAGTCAAGGAGACTATCAGTATGAAAATTGCGGCTGCAGGATTTCAACACGAAACCAATCGGTTCTCGCCAATTCCGACTACCTACCATGACTTCGTAAGAGAGGATGGATGGCCGGGACTGACCGAAGGCGCGGCGATCTGGGAGATTTTTCTTGAAGCGAATATTCCGATCGGTGGCTTCCTGAAGTTCGCCCAAAACACACAAATCGAAGCTGTTCCCATTCTCTGGGCCAGTGCCGAACCCGCCGGTCTGATTCAAGATGAAGCGTTCGACCGAGTATCCGCAATGATTCTTGACGGTATTGCAGCGGTGCAGCCAATTGATGGCATCTACCTCGATCTGCACGGAGCGATGGTAACCGAATCCTATGAAGATGGTGAGGGGGAATTTCTTCTAAGATTGAGAGACCGCTTCGGCTACGAAATTCCCGTGTCGGTGAGTCTTGACCTGCATGCAAATATCACTCCGGAAATGACGCAGCTGGCAGATGTCATGACAATATTTCGCACCTACCCTCATTTGGACATGGCAGAAACAGGCTATCGTGCCAGTGAACTTCTATACGAGATGGTCACGAGCGGAAAACGACCAAGTGTGTCTTTCAGAAAACCGCCTTTGCTGATACCCCTGCATACCCAGTGCACAACCATGGAACCTTGCCAGTCGTTGTACGCGCAGTTACCCGATGAGAATTCGCTGAATAACGGCTCGGCAGACATTGCACTGGGATTCCCGGCATCGGACATCGAACAGAATGGGCCGGGAATTGTTGCCTACCACTTTTCTGAGAAGCAATCGAATCAATTGGCAGACAATCTTGATGAAACATTGATGTCCAAAGAGTCATCGTTGAGCAGTCCTCTATTGTCCTCACAGGATGCAGTAGCTGAAGCTCTGAAAAAGACCGGTGGCGACAAGCCGATCATCCTGGCGGATGTTCAGGATGTCGCGGGAGCAGGTTCTACAACAGAAACCACGGAACTTCTTGAAGTGCTCGCGCGATCAGGAGTCAAAAATGCCGCTTTGGCGGCATTCTGCGATGGAGAAGCAGTCGCTACCGCTCATCAAGTCGGTGTTGGCGGTGAATTCAGTTGCACGTTGGGTGGAAAATTGAGCGGACCTGAACATCCTGGATTCGAAGGAAAATTCCGAGTTGCCGCGCTGAGCGATGGTCGATTCAGATTCACCGGCGAGATGATGGCCGGGCTGACAGCCAACATCGGCCCAACCGCCGCCATTGATCTGATCAGTCATGAATCCGAAATTAGAATTGTTGTAACCACCGAACGCATTCAGCCGGTTGACCAGGCCACGTTGACGCATCTTGGCATCGACCTTACAAAGTTGGATTTGTTGGTACTGAAAAGTGTGGTGCACTTCAGAGCGGATTTCGAGCCGATTGCGGACGAGATACTATTGGTTGCAGCACCCGGATTCAGTCCGTGTGTTCTGACAGAGGATAAATTTCCCAGACTGCGGCCTGATGTACGACTCCTCTAGTGTAGGGTCGCCGCAAAAGCAGTCGATCTCAATCAGACGAATTTGCGTTCAAATTTTTGGTTCCAGGTCTGTTCGTGCGCAAGTTCATCACCTTCCCACGCTTCAAGTTTAGCTGTCAGGTGGAAATGAGTCGGTGTCGACGTCAAAACAGTATTGGTACGGGATGACACTTCCCAATCACCGCGGGAATATCTTTCGGTCCAGGTAATGTCACATTTCGCAGAGCAAGGGTCATCCGGATGAATCGAGAAAAACTCTTCATGTGTCGATGCAACTGTCCATCCCCGGTAATCATCGTAGACAATAACTCCCTCGTCGAACCAGTTCCGAAGAGTCACCCCACCAGTCTCAATATTCTCAGTCACCGTAAACTCACTACTCGGATCGGATAGAACGGTCTTGTTCAGGGCGGAGGCGGCCTCCGGCTCAGCGAACGCAACGAGATCGCTGTCAGATTCCTGAGGCGGTCGAACCGGCATATTGAGCGTGCAGGCAGGCAGAAGCAACGAAAGTTCGGTTTTTACCGGTGACGGCCAAACTATCGGCCAGTAAGCGGTTGACAGCGAGAAGCGAATTTTGCTGCCGGCAGCAAACTTGTGAGCGATTTCGTTCATCTGGATCGAGGCACTGTAGTCTTCGCCTGGAATCAGGTGTTCAGGATTCAGATGACTGTTTCGATGAGTCAGGTTCAGGATGCCGTAGGTGATACGCGCTACCGCTCCATCAGATAGTACTTCGTTCAGGCACACTGCTACCAAGGCGTTCGGTTGATTCGAGTTCAATTTCAGTTCTACAACCGGTGCACCCAGAATCTCGAGTTCCTCACTCAGTTCGAGCGAGTCAAAATTCAGACTGCCTCCAGCTTCCACTCTTTGATCGCCGGCCATGTCCGGTTCAACGCCATGCGGACACCACGCACCGCTGGCACGACCGACGGTTTCAGGTGATGAGATTCGCATCACACACTCTCCACCAGCCTGCTCGGATAGTCCATTCTCGGTTAGGTGGTACAACCTCCCGTCAATGTTTTCCGAAGGCCATTGATTTTCGGCAACCCAACGTCCTAGACGGTTATCGTAATGGGTTTGTGGACGGATAGAGTCCTGCATCCAGCAACGTAGTTGCGGTTCGTCCATGATTCCGGTCTCTTCCCCCTTCAGCCACTGATCCCACCAGCGCAGACATTCCTGCAGGAATCCGATCGCAGGTCCCGGACCTGCAAAGTGAGGATACTTGTGTGCCCACGGGCCAATCAGTCCCTTGCTGGGCGCTTTCAGATTCGGCAACAGCCGAAATACTGAATTCGAGTATCCGTCAGCCCATCCTCCAACCGCATATACCGCGCAATCGATATCGTCGTAATTCTCGCACACGGAGCCATGCTGATAGAACTCGTCGCGCTGTTGATGCTCCAACCAATTCGACAGCCACAAACCGCTGCCTTTGAGTCGATCATGCCAGATGTCCCGCCAGGCATCGCCATGCAGCAGCGGATCAGGGGGAGTCGTGTTGATGGAAAACATGTAAGTCGACCATGCTATGTTGTCTGACAACATGGCACCGCCCATGAAGTGGATATCATCCGCGTATCGATCATCGGTTGAACAAATGGTGACAATCGCTTTCAGGGCTTGCGGCTTTCGCGCGGCAATCTGAAGTCCGTTGAATCCACCCCATGAAATTCCAATGATCCCAACTGTTCCGGAACACCACGGTTGGTCGGTAATCCAATCAATCACCTCAAGTGCATCGTCCTGCTCCTGCTTCAGATACTCACCGAGAAGAACGCCGTTTGAATTTCCGGAGCCACGCATATCGACTCTCACGGAAGCGTATCCATGTCCGGCGAAATAAGGGTGGGTCAGGGCATCCCGCTCTGCGGTTCCTTCCTGATATCGATAAGGAAGATATTCCAAAATGGCGGGAACCGGGGCATCTTGCGCATCTTCGGGCAACCATATTTTGCTGGCCAGCTCTACACCATCCGAAAGAGGAATAAACTCACCTTCGATTACCGTGGTTTTACGTGGAAAGTTCGTGACTGTTTTCATTTTGCTCTTCCAATTGTTGAGTCTCGTTGAATTTGAATCGATCTGCCATTGCAGTTGTTGCACTCAAGCATTCCATTATCCCTAACAGTCTTCAGAGACTGCACTAATCCGGACTATCCGGAACACCCTGTTGAACCTCTCGATCGCGCTTATTGCTCCGTACGGTTTTTATTTGAGTGTTTGAGAAATTTTAATCGGAGTAGACACGGAAAGTAAGACATTTCCATAGGTCGAGCACAAAGAATCATCCGCGAACAGTGTCTGACATCAACCGGATTCACCGATTCTTTGCTTACGCGAACGCAAGGCGATAGCGATCCCGGCTGTTATGATTGCCACGATGCCGACAAACGCCACCGAATCCGGAATCTCGCCCCACAGCATCCATCCCCAGAATCCGGCGAATATCAGGAAGCTATACTCAAAAATTCCGACATAGGTCGGTTCTGCAATCTGATACCCTCTGATCAGTCCCATAATCCCGACAATTGAGCCAAGTGCCTGAATCGAAATCCAAAACAGAAACCGATCTGTCGGAACCTCCCACCCTCGCAGAAAAAACGGTGCGGTGTCCACCAACTCACTGGGTAATTCAAGGAAGTGCAATAGTACCAGCATCAACAGACTCAACAATCCAATCATGAGAAAGAAACCCATCATGACGACAGTCGTATTCTCTTCTGAACACAGATGGCGCGTCGCGAGCTGTCCGAGCGCGTAGAGAATTCCAGCCAACATCGGCAACAAGGTCAGGAATCCGATATTGTCCGGGCTTGGCTTCAACACCAACAGTACGCCGGTAAACCCAAGGGTTACGGCCAAAATACGCCAGATTCCGATTTTCATTCGAAACAGAATTACCGAAAATACAATCACGAAGATCGGTGAACTGAACAGTGTCGCACCCGCCTCCGCAATCGGCATCAGTGACAGGGCACCGAAGTAAAGCAAAATTGCCCATGCCATCAAAAAGCCCCGAACTACAACGGCCCAGTATCTTTTCGGTCTCAGATTCTGTTTTCTGATCATGCAGTACAAAGCGATAATACTGCAGCCAACCACGGATCTAAAGACATGAAACTGCCACAATCCGGACTCTTGTTCGATGATGCGGATCAAGTTGTCGACGAATCCGATGACGAACATGCCACCGATGATCATGAGTCCACCCGCTAATACGCGAGAAGGTTTTTCAGATACAGTGATGCGTGCCGACATGGAGGAAAGTTACGAGGTTAAGTCAGAACTTGACTCGGTGGCCTGATGCAATATAGCGCATGGACTGACTTGAGGATGAATACAGGAGCAAACCAAACTGTCGGGGCGGAGGCAATCATCGCAAGTCTTGATCTGAGTGTTATCGCGTTGAGTCTTTCTGAACCGCTACATTGTCGGCTTCAATGAAACGTGATGCACATTTTATATTGTTTGGGCACACGCGCGTTTTTGGACAGAGAGGAAACGACCGGATTGATGGTCAGTAATCATAGACTAATAGACACCAAATTCGATGGCTAAACAGCAAAAATAAATTTGATATTTGACCATCGTGAAGCGTTAACTAATAATATGGACCAAATCATGCATATATAGTTTTAGTCATGCCCATCTTTTCTGTGAATCAAGCGAAAACCTAGTTGTCAAAAATACTGACACTACTGGAGTCGAACGATGAAATTATCATCACTCGCTACGGAAAACCAGTCGCACGGGTTATCCCCTATCAACCACCGGAAACAAAGCGAGAGTTTGGAATTTTGAAAGATAAGATTCAGATTGATGAATCTTTCTTTGGCGATCTTCCCGAAGAAGAATTGTCAGCTTGGAATGAATAGAGGTGGCAAGACAGAATTCAAGTCTTTCAAATGCTTATACAAAATTCTATTTTTGTATATGTTTTTTGTAAACACATGTAAAATTTATAAGTATTAAGGACCTTCCGATGCGATGAATTCGCAATACTCAATAAACCCTCTACCACCTGCGGTAGATTTGAACACAGTGCCGGTTTTGCGAGTTTTGGTGGACGCGCGCGTGCAAGTCTTGCGCTACTGAAAGGTGTAGCGAAAAACCTTCCCAATCAGAACATATTGCTTGACACGTTAACGCTTCAGGAAGCTCTGGCAAGTTCAGAAATCGAAAACATTGTGACGACGCAGGACGAAGTGTTCCAAGCATCACTTTTTACAGATTCCGGTTCTCCGGAAGACAAGGAAGTAATCCGTTACAGCCGGGCGATGCGTAGAGGATTTGATTCTCTTCATCCAGTACGAATTCCTTTTGGGCCTTACCGCTAATTTCAAAGGCCCTTATTGGAATCATTTGTCCAAGCATGAATTGTACTGGGACTATGCCTTCAATTCGATCGACACTTTCCAGATAGCGGCGCGCTTACTCAACAACCGCACGGGGCTGTATCAGCTCAATCTCCTCATCAAGGTTCTGTGCCGCCTTTCACAACTCGTAACTCTTTTGCAGGTGCATCCAAAAATTAGGTGATGTGCCGAACCAACGACCTAATCGCAATGCTGTATCTGCCGTGATATTGCGCCGACCGCGAATTACTTCAGAAATTCGGCTTTCAGGCACTCGCAACTGGCGGGCCAACCCTGCTGCACTAACGCCAATCACATCCAACTCATCTTTGAGTTTTTCGCCAGCATGTATAGGTGTTCTGCTCATCGTTGGTTCTCCTTAGTAATAGTCAACAATTTCTGCGTTTTCTAAGCAGTCTTCTGACCATTTTAAACAGATACGCCATCGCCTGCTTGTGCATATGGCGAATTGCCTAATCAATTCGGACTCGAATCTTCCTCCAGCCTGCTTTTGTAGTGTGCGGACCCCGGCCCTCGCGGCGCTCGGATTCCGCGAAACTCCCAATCTCCACCCATTGCAGTTGATACAACCTCTTCTGTTGTCATCGGCTGGTGACCGACATCGTCGCGTATTGGAGTCGGACCCTCAATAATGGTGTTGGTCAATGCACCGAGACCCTCAACTTCAACAGTTACAACATCACCAGGCTTGACGGGACGACTGTTTGCCGGTGTCCCGGAAAGCAAAAGGTCACCCGGCTCCAAAGTGATGTTTCTGGCAATGTCAGCGACGAGATAGTGCATATCCCATTCCATTTCATTGGTATTGCCATCCTGTTTAACTTCACCATTGACAATGGTACGTATTCGCTTGTCGTGAAAGTCCCAGCCGGTAACCAGACCTGGTCCGACGGGACACAGAGTATCTGATCCCTTCACTCTCAGCATCGAACCGGCATCGGTATCGCGAAAATCGTGTAAGCCATAATCATTCGCGACAGCATACCCTGCAATGTACTCCCCTGCTTCAGACTGGCTGATATTTCGGCAATGCCGACCGATAACGATTGCGATCTCGCCCTCGTAGTTCAGCCACTCGCAACGCTTCGGTCTGACGACATTCGCCATGTGCCCGCAAAGCGCAGTGATCGGTTTGTGAAAATAGGTCGGTGTCGCCGGAAGCTTGGTCATATATTCGTCTACACGACTCTTGTAGTTCAGATGCACACAGATGATTTTGCGGGGCTCAACAGGTGCAAGATGAACTGCATCTTCAATGGAAATCGTGCGACCATCTCCCGCGACAAGTTCATCACCACACCGCTCGACAACTGTTGGATAACCTGCCAATAGGATTCGACGAAATTCGCTCATGCTTCCTCCTTGTTGAGCTTCACTGACCCGCTTGATTCAGTTTCAAACAGCACATTATCATATCAAATCAGGTCATGCTCACCTGTGAAATAATCCTACAATAACCGATTTGCCGACTTAATCAAACTGTACAGAGTAACCTGCGATGTCCCTGAAAGGTTTTATGTTTCCCCGGAGTGCGACCGGAAAAGCCTCATTGGTTCCCGATACCCCTTGGCACTATTCCGGTACGACGCTGACGCTGGAATACTTGACGAAACCCGAAAACGTCACTGAACTGCTTCCCGACTACCTGGAACCGGCGGATGAAAACCCCGGTGCTGTCGCGGTGATCTGGGCTGACTGGCAGAACTGCAGAGACGACTACAGCGAGATACTTGATCCGGCCCGCAGCCAGTACATGGAGGTGTTTGTTGTAGTCAGATGCAAGTATCAGGGAAAAACCTACTCTCGCTGTGTGTATATCTGGGTTGATTCCGACTACGCGATGGTTCGAGGTCATCACCAGGGTTATCCCAAAAAACTGGCATCAATTTACATGTCACGCCCGATTACGGTAGGACAGGCTGGCCCGAGACTTGAACCTGGCGGGCGATTCGGTGCGAGCGTCTCAGCCTACGACCACAAGCTTATCCATGCGACATTCGAGATCAGCGGTGAATGTGATAATGCGGGATTTGTGAACAGCCATCCTATGCTGCACAACCGTTGGATGCCATCGATCGAGAGTGTCGGTGAAGACAGTTTGGATGAGTTGGTCACGATGAGCGCGTATCAGGCAGAAGTCGGGCGTTCATTTACCGGTAACTTCGACCTGCAACTGTTTGAGTCACCGGTCGAAGAACTGACACGACTGCAGCCTGTCGAAAACATCGCCGGATATTGGCGGGAAATCGCCTTCTCCTGGAAAAGTGGTACCACATTGCGACGTCGCAATCTTCCCGAGATCAGCTGATTGATTTGACTCTGTGAAATTAGGCGGATTAGCTTGGAATGGTAGTTATGACATGACAATTTGGCACCCGACTGATGACGGCCACGCCGATCTGTCCGATCACGACGCATTCGTGAATGGCGTACCACACAATACCTTTGCCAGAATGCGCCTGGAAGACCCTCTGGCCTGGTGCGAAGGCGGCCAGTACAAGGGCTACTGGTCAATGACTCGCTACGATGACATTCTGCAGCATAATCGAAATTCGTCTCTGTTGAGTTCGGCCAGAGGAATTCGAATGGAAGATCAAAGCCATGAGGAATACCTGGCCCGACGAACTTTTCAGGAAACTGATCCTCCTGAACACACGGTCACCCGTAAGATCGTAAACGAGGCGTTTTCCAAAAAGGTGATCGATCAATCAGAAGATATCATTCGCAAGCTATGCGAGGACATCCTCGAAAACGCATTCTCCCATGAGGAGTTCGATGCCGCGGTTCATATCAGCCGTCAGCTGCCGATGCGAATGCTGGGAAGTATTCTCGGACTGCCACCGCAAGACCTTGACTGGCTGGTTACCAAGGGGGACGAGCTGATCGCCAACACAGACCCTGAATATTCCAAGTTTGTTCTGGACAAGACGGATACCGACGAGTTTCGGTATATGCCGTTCCGCTCACCTGCCGGAGCAGAGCTTTTCGGTTATGCCAAGCAACTGATGCAGGAAAAATCCACACAAAGTAACAGTGAGGGCGTGTTGAGTATGGTTCTTCAACCGAATGAACAAGGTGAAGTCATCAGTGATACGGAATTTCGAAACTTTTTCTGCCTGTTGGTGGCGGCAGGCAATGACACGACACGCTACACCCTTTCGGCATCCATGCATGCATTGGCGACCAAACCCGAACTTGTGCAGATGTTACAGAACGCAGACAAAAGGCTGTGGGCATCTGCGACTGAAGAGTTCATCCGTTGGGCTTCTCCAACAATGCATTTTCGACGAACTGCTACAGAAGATTTCGAACTGCATGGCAAGAAAGTCAAAGAAGGTGACAAGGTGGTCTATTGGTTCGTTTCCGCCAACCGTGATGAGAACCGGTTTGATAGCCCGTTCGAAGTCAATCTTGAACGTCAGCCAAATCGACACATGGCATTCGGTCAGGGTGGGCCTCACGTCTGTCTCGGTATGTGGCTGGCGCGTCTCGAATTGCGTGTACTGTTGCAGGAACTTGTCAGTCGTATCAAGTCCGTCGAGCTTGTAGACGATATTGAGTACGTGCGTTCGAATTTCGTCGGCGGTATCAAGCGACTGCCTGTCAAGATGACCTTGAACTAACTGGTCAGCGAGTTACACCCAAACTGATCTTCATTTCCAATAAATACTGAAAAACTGATGAACGATACAAAACTCAGAGTGCTGTTTTGTGATCACCTCAATCTGGCACGAGGAAAATATCTGCCCCTGAATCTTGCTTCCGGAGAATCTAGATTCTGTCAGGGCGTGTACGCACTGGCCTACGACAAAGAGTTATTGCCTGCACCGTGTTCAACACTGCTGGAGGGATTGCCGGATATGATCGTCCGCTACGACACCAGTGAAGCGCGTAAAGGTTGGCTGGGTGACGAAAGCGTCGTGATCGCAGATCAGTTCGACAGTTCCGGTAACAGTCTCGCCGTGTGCGGTCGTACCCTGTTGAAAAACACAGTCAAGCAATGGTATGACATCGGTTACGAAGCGAAAGTGGGTATCGAACTCGAAGCCTATGCCTACACTCGCAATGCAGAAGGTGGCTGGGAACCCTATGACACACCTGGAGCCTTCGTATACGGTACAGGGCCGTTCATCGATCCTTTGGAATTGACTGACAGGATCTACCAACAGGCTGAAGTCTGCGACTTTCCGCTTGAAATGATCACGTCCGAATTCGACTCGCCGCAGTTTGAATTCACACTCAGGTATGCCGACGCACTGACAGCCGCCGATGATATTTTTCTGTTCAGACTGATGGCCCGCGAGATTGCCATCAAAGAGGACGTATTGCTGACGTTTATGCCGAAACCGATTCCGGAGCTCAGTGGTTCGGGTGTGCATATTAATTTCAGTTTGTGGGACCCACAGGGAACCAATGCAATCGGTGACGCAGATGCAGCAGACAAGCTCTCTGATCTGGGGCGATCCTGTGTTGCGGGTTTGATGCATCATCACCGCGGGATGGCCGGATTGCTTGCTCCTACTGTGAATTCGTACCTGCGCCTGCAACCGGCGAGTCTGTCGGGTTACTGGCGAAACTGGGGCGAAGATCATCGTGGTGTAACAACCCGAGTCAGCAGTGAAACAGGTGATCACGCCAGAATTGAGCACCGCATGGCAGATGGTGCCGTAAATCCCTATACAGCAATTGCTACAGTTCTGCAAGCCGCTCGATTGGGATACGAAAAAGGTTATGAATTGCCGCCCGCTGAAACCGCCGACTGTCTGGAGACCCACGACGCGACTGACGGTGTGCCGGACAATTTAGGCCAGGCTCTTGAGGAACTTCAGGCCGACAGCGATCTTGTAGATGCAATCGGAGCCGACTTGGTCGGAAACCTTGTGACGATCAAGGGATATGAACTGGAAAGTACCGCTGATTTGGATCAGACGCAGTTACGGGATTACTATATCCATTACGTCTAGATCAATATACGTCCGACTGTATACGCTTCTCTGTCTCGTCAATCCAAGTGCTGTCCAAGACGGAAAATAATCCGTCTCGTCATTGATGTTACCATCGACCGATGATGATGCCATATTCTTCGTCCCGTTCCGGACCTTGCCCCTGAGCATAGTTGTAGTCCAATCCAATTCGGCGCTTGAGTGAGTATTGCCATTGAAAAAGCGCATCCTGCATGCGTCGTGTCACTGAAACGAGATTCGGATCATCACCCAGGTCATCCAGTTCATCCGGATCCTGTTCAAGATCAAACAGCTGATGAGGGAAACCTTGATAGTAGATGTACTTCCATCGCGAGTCACATACCATGGTTGCTCGACTCACATAAGGTTTGATGCCCAGGACATACCGCGCACCCCGGTCCGCGTAGTCTATTTCACTGATCGCATATTCGCGCCAATCCTGAACAGGCGCAGATGACCGTAGGAGTGGTAACAGGGAGTTACCCTCAACCCGTTCCCGGCAGACTTCGCCACCTGCAAATTCAACAAATGTAGGAACGATGTCCACGGCTTCTATAAACTCACTGCGCAACGAATTTCTCGTGACGTTCGCGCTCGGGTCCGGATCCACAACAATCATGGGTACCTTTACCGAAGGGTTGTGAAACAGGTCCTTTTCTCCCAACCAGTGATCGCCCAGATAGTCTCCATGGTCAGCGGTGAATACGATCATGGTATTGTCGAACAACTGGTGTTCTTCAAGAAATACCATCAGTCGTCCGATATGATCATCAACCTGCTTGACCAGTCCCATATAGGCCGGTAAAACGATGTCGCGTATTTCATCGTTGGCGTAATTCTGGCTGTATTCGGCCTTGAAAAACGCATCAACCACCGGGTGAGGGTTTTCGCGTTCTGCGTCACCGCGCACAACGCCCTGGATTTCGTCCCTGTGAAACATATCGTGATAAGGGGCTGGCGCGATGATCGGCCAATGAGGTTTGATGTAACTGAGATGCAGGCACCAAGGCTGATTTTTGGATTCTTCAATGAATTGCATTGCCCGTCTGGTGGTATATGCAGTTTCAGAATGCTCTTCTTCGAGAGCTGCCGGATAGGCTGCGCTTCGAAGCGCCCAACCGGAATGGAGATTACCAGCTTTGTCGATTCCACTGTTTGCCCGGGTTTGCCAGGGATTGGCATCGCTATACCCGACAGAATTCAGATAATTTGTGTAACCGAGATTTTCTGGTAGAATCGGATCAGGATACAAACCTTCATGATGTTCATACGGCTCGAATCCACCACTGCCGGCTGTTCGAGCAAGGTCTGAATTCGGATCAACCGCGAACTTGCGAATTTCCTCTCGGCTCTTGTAGCTATGGGTCTTCCCTACCACCGCCGCGCGATAACCCAGCGGTCGAAGGTAATCTCCCAGCATGTACTCGCCCAATTGAGTGGCGTCGTCATTGCTGGATACCCCGTGCGATGACTGGTAGCGACCGGTGTAAAAGCTGGCTCGCGACGGAGCGCATAACGGTGCCTGGCAAAATGCATTGTCAAAAAGGACTCCGCGCCCGGCCAGTGCATCGATATTGGGTGTTGCCAGCGTCTTGTGACCGTAGCAAGACAGATAATCCTGCCTAAGCTGATCACACATGATGAACAGAATGTTCGGTCGGCTATTCATCCATTGAGTTTGTCTCGGGATTCAGAAACAGATACCGCTGAACGAGGTTGAAATCGACTAACAAGTAAAGAGCGAAGTGGTTGGCATCCGACATCAGTGAACCGAGCCTTCCAGAATCTGCAGAGTCTGCAGATCACTGTGAAAGTCCAATGCATAGTCGCCGCCCTCACGACCTATTCCACTTATACCGAATCCGCCAAAGGGTGCCGTCAGATCTCTGACCAGAAAGGAATTCACCCAAACAGTACCGGCTCTTACCGCACGACCCACTCGCTTCGCACGCTTCGCATCAGATGTATAGATTATCCCGGACAGGCCGTACTCCGTACTGTTTGCCAATGCTATAGCCTGCTCTTCACTGTCGAAAGTCTGTATGGTGAGAACGGGGCCGAATACCTCCTTTTGGACGATTTCGGACTCGTTGGTAGCGGGTTCGATCAAAGTCGGCTTGTACCATAATTTCCCAGGCTCAAATCTTTCACCACCAAAAATGACCCTGTCGCCGTTTTCTTTTCCTCTTTGTATGAATCCTTCGACTCTCTCCAAGTGAACAGGATGAATGGCTGCGCTCAGTGTCGTTTCGATATTGCGACTGTCCCCGTAGACATGCTGATTGGTACAGTGAACAAATTGTTCCATAAATTCGGATCTGACCGATTCTTCCACCAACAGTCGTGTACCCGCCAGGCAAACCTGTCCGGAATCCTCAAACTGAGCGGCTGCCTTTTTGGCGGCTGCATCGATATCCGCGTCGGAAAAAACGATCAATGGACCCTTGCCTCCGAGCTCCGCAGTGAAAGGAACCAGGTTCTTGGCGGCCGCAACACCAATGATGCGACCTGTTTCGGGAGAGCCGGTAAATGAGATGCGACGAACTCCAGGATCGGACACCAGCGCGGCGCCAACTTCATTGCCGAATCCCTGAACGATGTTGAATGTACCTTCAGGGAATCCCGCTTCATTGATCAGATCCGCGAGCAGGCTCGCCGATAGCGGTGCCCATTCAGCAGGTTTCAGGATCACAGAGTTGCCGGCGGCCAATGCCGGCGCCACTTTCCAGGTGGAAAGCATGAACGGAGCATTCCACGGTGTTATGACAACGGCCGGACCAGCTGAATGACGAATGATTCGATTGGCTGTTCCTTTTGAACTCCAACTTCTCTCCTCATGCTCGGCAGCCATTTCAGCATAGTTCCGAAAGTTCAAGGCACCTCTGGGAACAAGCCTCAACCTGAGGCTTTCGTGGAGCATCGCCATATCGAGACACTCGATTTTGGCGATTGCAACAGCGTTCTCATCAATCAGGTCAGCCAGCTTGAACAGAACGTCATTTCTTTCGGATTGCTCGAGTGCTGACCATTGTCTGTAGCCTTCGACCGCGGCTGAAACCGCGAGTTCTGAAGTTGTGTCATCACCTCGCGAAACATCGGCCAGTTTCATGTCCCAGTCAAGCGGTGACCGCACTTCGAAACTGCTGTCTGACGCAACTCGTCTGCCGCCGATGAAATGGTGCGGTGACACCGAAACGCCATCAATGCTGATTCTCGCATCGGATTCTTTCATTTACTTTTCTCGCAGGTTATCGGTAAAATCTGTTCTTTTGCGAATTATTGTATGATTGTGAACGAGCGCGGTTAGAGATAATTCGCTCTCGTAACTCATCTGTCCACAACTGATCGGGGAACATTGAAATGGGAGAAATAGTCGGCGCAGGTTTCGTATCTCACGCGCCAACGATTATGTTTTCCGAAACATTGCGTTATGCAATCAATGATGGCAAGGAAATCAGCTTGGTGCCTGGTCTGCGCCGATTACGCAGCGAGGTGCTTGATGAACTAAAACCGGATGTCATTTTGGTTTTCGATACACACTGGTTCACGACCGTAGAATTTGTCATCAGTGCTCACACAAGACGAAAAGGTCTCTACACATCTGAAGAACTGCCTCGCGGAATGACAAAAGTTCCCTACGATCTGAAAGGGGATCCGGATTTTTCAAGACTAGTGTGCGACCATGTCAATTCGCAAGGCGTTCGCTGCCACGCGAGTGACGACAGTGAATTGCCGATTCACTATCCAACCATAAACGTTGCTCACTATCTTAATGCCGGAGAGGCATGGATTTCCATCGGTGTTTGCCAGACAGCACAGGACCATAATTTTCTAGCTGTAGGAAAGGGGGTGGCGGCAGCCATCGCTGCGTCCGACCGGCGCGTGGTTCTGCTGGCAAGTGGCGGTATGAGTCATCGATTCTGGCCTCTGGATGAACTCGAAGAGCATGAAACCTCAGATCCATGCAATATCATTACACCCGAAGCTCGACATGCCGACGAACAAAGACTGGAATGGTGGTCCCAGGGAGACCACAAATCAGTCATCAGTCATATGAACGATTACAGAAAACATGCACCGGAAGGAAGATTCGGACATTATCTGATGATGATCGGCGCGCTTGGCGCGGACTCGTGCCAGGCGAAAGGAAGATTGTTCAGCGACTACGAAAGCGCTACCGGTACGGGTCAGGTCCATGTTTGGTTTGACCGGCCGGATACGGGGTGGCATCCCAACTGATCGAATATAATTTTTTTCTTTTCATAAAAACAGGAGATAACGGAAACATGAAAAAGATTCTACAAATATTGATACTCGGCTTGTTTTTGTTTGTGCCATTCGCACAGGCAGAATACCCGGAAAAGCCGGTCTCTTTTGTCGTTCCTTGGCCTCCGGGTGACCTTGAGGATGTGCTCACTCGGATGATCGCTGATGAGTTTCAGGCGACCTATGGAGTGGCGGCCGCAGTTGTGAACAAACCCGGTGGAGGAGGAGGCCCTTTCCCCGGTGCTGTTGAGGTAGCCAATGCACCTGCAGATGGATATACAGTCGGGTCTTTCATTATCGCGATTCCGACGATCGGACCGAATATCGGCATACCGGAACTGAATCCCAACCCGTTTGAGCCACTGGGAATTTTTCTGACCTATCCTTTCGTTATTGTCGCAGGTGAGAATGCACCTTATGAAGACATGCAGGGACTGGCGGAACATGCGAAGGGCAATGAAGTGGCTCTGGGACATTTCGGTGCGCCATTGATTCCGACCCGGGTAACCCTGGCGCTGGCGAAAGAATTGGATTTCAGCTTCAGTTCAGACGCGGCCTTTGACATGCTGGATTGCAATACACTGGCCTCGGGCGATGTCGATGTCATGAATACGACGTTGCAACTGGTGCTGCCCTGTATGGACAAACTCAAGATTTTGGCGTCGGTCGGTAATGATCGAATCGGATTGACACCGAATGTTCCGACAGTCGGTGAAATCGCGCCGAATCTGAATATCGCACTGTGGAATGGTCTTTTTGTTCACAAGGATACGCCTCAAGATGCCCGGGACAAGATCATTGCAGTCGCCAAGAAAGTGGTCATGTCGGACGCTGCCCAAAAGATTGCTGACGAAACCGGGGCACTGATCTATTGGCAGGATGTTGAAGCTTCGAATGCCCAAATTGCAAGCGACATTGAAGTTCTCGGTAATCTGAACTAGTATTTCAACCACATTAACTCTTAACACCAGGCGACCAAAGGTGGTTGCCTGGTGTTGGTTGCCCCTTGAAACGGGCACTTCACAGCCGCGTAGATGCCTATTGACCCATTAAAGAGTCGTTCTGAACGAAGTCGTTCGCACGGCGATATATTTTTTGCGGCTTTTTTCCTTGCGGCAACGATATTGCTCCTGTCGCAAATTGGAACAGAAACAAGTTGGGTCAAGGGTACGAAATTCTTCTCACAACCGCGATTCTGGCCCGCTGTCAGTCTGATTGGAATGACAGGTTTTGCCCTGATCTACTTCTTGGGATCGTTCTTTTCCCGTCGGGACAAGGGGGATCTCAAAGAGATTGTCCTATGGGCGAAATCCCTTGAGTACGCATTGTGGTTTATGGCCTATGTACTGGTTGTTCCGATCATTGGATACTTTTTCTGCACGTTAATTTTTGTCTACGCGTTGAGTTGGCGTGCCGGTTATCGCGAAAAAAAAATTCACATAATGGCTGGAGTGGTCAGCGTCGTCATTGTTTTTGTTTTCAAAGGATTTCTTTCGGTGAAAATTCCGGGTGCGCAACTTTACGAATATTTTCCGGATTCAATCCGTAACTTCATGATTCTGTACATGTAGGCACCCAAATGGAGTTGTTGTCGTCAGCGATAGAACTTCTGGTTCGTTGGGATGTGTTTCTGGCCCTGTTCGTTGGTTCGGTCGGGGGTGTAGTCATTGGCGCCATTCCCGGAGTCGGACCCGCTGTCGCCATTGCAATCCTGCTTCCGGCCACGTTTGCGATGGAGCCGATTGTCGGCCTGACGATGCTTTTGGGTATCTACGGCTCGTCGATGTACGGCGGTGCAATCCCCGCTATTCTGGTCAACACACCGGGAACAGCGGTCAACGCATTGACTACGTACGATGGTTATCCCATCGCTAAAGGCGGCAACCCCAAGCGTGCGCTGTCTTTGGCTTATTCCGCCTCATTTTTCGGTGGAATATTCTCAATCATCTGCCTGATATTTCTTTCCCAGTTATTGGCGGTCATCGCACCGCACTTCGGAAGTCGAGAAATTTTCTTGGCGGCGTTACTCGGAATTGTCCTGGTAGTTTTGGCACACCGCGGGCAAACCTTTGCTGCCGGTATGCTTGCATGCCTCGGCATCTTCATCAATACAGTCGGTCTCGAACCGATCAAGTACACGCGTCGATATACGTTTGACCAGACCTGGCTCACTTCCGGATTTGATCTGATTGTTGTAGTGCTGGGTCTATTCGCACTCTCCCAGGCTTTCCTGCTACTAGTTCAAAAAGATGAGAAACCGAACCCGGTAGAGGTGAAGGGGGGGCTGTTCGATGGGCTGAAGGAACTGTTGGGGTTCAAGCGGGTTGCAACAGTCTCTTCTTCATTCGGAGTAACGATGGGAATGATTCCGGGTGTCGGTGAGTTCACCGCGCAGTTCTTTTCGTATACCTATGCTCAGAAAACCTCGATGGAGCCGGAAAAATTCGGTAAAGGCGCGCCGGAAGGCTTGATTGCGTCAGAAGCGGCCAACAATGCCGTGCCGGGTGCGGCGATGATTCCTCTGTTGGCACTGGGAATTCCCGGTGAGGCACTGACGGCGATGATGTTGTCGGTGTTTTATATTCACAATGTGATTCCCGGGCCACAGCTATTTGCCAATCAAATGGATTTTGTCCTGGCACTCTATCTTGCACTGTTTGTACTGAATATCATCGTGCTTCTGTTTCTTGTATTTTCCACCCGAGGTTTGTTGCATGTCGTACGAATTCCCACCAGATTCTTGGGAATTGTGATTTTGACACTTGGATTCGTCGGTGTCTATTCCTTGCGAAATTCCATGACTGACTGTGCGATTGCTGCTGGATTCGGAATTTTCGGCCTCATATTGAAACGCTTGAATCTTCCGGTCGTACCGATCGTTTTAGGAATGGTACTTGGGGGAATCATGGAGATTAAGTTGCGCTCAGCAATGGCCAGGGTCAAGACACCGCTTGACTTCATCGACCGGCCCATTGCAGCAATAATTTTTGGGCTGATTGTTTTGGTTGTTGCACTTCATATCCGCACCTACCTGAAGGGTCGAAAGGAGGCGGCGAAGAGGAACGACGTTTTCGGGTAATTTAAAGAATATCGTCAATAACAGCAGTAGTAAGCAAAACGCTGAAAACCCAGATCGACGAATACACTTGTACAATCAACATCTGTGCGCGATTATCGCTTCAAACTTAATCTAAAATAAAATTAATAACACAAAAATTCAAAGTCGCCAGGTTGGCTCGATAGAATGTCATCTGCAGTGAGCTCCATTGCAGTTGCAAGAATTAACTTAGGCACTGCCCACGAATATCCTTTCGGCCACTGGATTTTCTTGAGTATGTAATCCAATTCACTCCCTATTGATTTGTGGTCAACCTCGCGATTTTTTGTGTCGTTCATGATAGCTATGACACTGATTTTACGCATTTCAGCTGACCAATTTGGATCTGTCCTGAATCGGATTTGATCAAGTGATCTATAAACCGCTCCAGGCATTGATTTGGGCTTTGTGTGGCGCGACCATACGCGTTGGCGAAATTTCTTTATTGCCTCGTCAAAATCATCGGGAAACGCAAATCGTCCGAACTTACGTTCCAAAGCCGCCGCGAAGCGAAGGCGCGACATGTCGTTACTGAATCCAGACTGACGTTCCCATGTTTGCAGAACGTCTTTTTCGATTGACATGACTCTACTTAAGTCGGCGACTACTTCTTCATCAGTATTTTCAACATCTGTAAGATATGGTCTTCTACCCTTCCGAATCTCAGATAATTTCTGCTCATTTACCTCGATCAAGGGGCAAACCGCCACAAAATCTCTCCCACCAGTGCAACGAACGATATCACAGGTCTGGCTGATTACGATGTGGCCAACAATACCTTCGGTTGTATCTTCCGCCTGAAACGGTTCAATACCTTCTGCAATTCCAGCGTACAAGAATCCACCGACTTCCAAAGCAAAATCACCCTGACACCAGTGCTTAAGTGGCTCATCAACATCTTTACTCGGCACGCTGTGATTTGCCAATGAATACGTCCTCAACGATGCCTGATTGTTCTCTTGCGAGATACCGGTGGTGGTTCATAGGGAAGAGGCTCGATCAATTCTGTTCCATCTGCATCTGGGTGAATAGCAGTCAATTGTAAATCACCGTAACGAGGTATAGTAGGTGATGCTGCTTGCCTACCGTCTGGTCTTGAAGTTCCATAAGATAGCTGCAATTTAGCCATCTCGTAATTTCCTGTTCGAATCGCTTCAAATGGGCTAATTTCATTCAGTGTATTCTGTTCAATTAAGGCTGCTGAATTAAGTTCTGCCAATCCCCGATCAATAAAGCGCAGTACCCCTAGTGTTTTTGCAATATGCTGTCGGTTTTTGTTTCGAATGTTCGTGCCTTTTACCCAGTTATTCAAGGCACGTCGATCTACATTCAATAGTTTTGCCAAATTTTTCCAATTGAATCCTGTCAAACGACGAATCTCAAAAAGATTTTTGGATGCAGACTCAACATTGACTGATGCAGCACGTTCCTCCGCATGAATTCGATCAACACTACGTTCAACTATGCTGATATGCGATGTGGAGTATATGGGCAATTCCAGCGGTTTCTTCAAGTGCTGAACTACAACGATACTTAGGTTTAAAGCGGATGAGACTGGAGACTCAAAGTCGTTCAATAACAGAGTAAATTTCGGAATCTGAAATTTATTTTGCAAAGTATCGGACGACTCACCTCCCAATTCATAACCGAGTTGTGTTGATGGCCTGATCGGAATACTCGGATAAGCGTTTAAGCTCAAATTTCACCTCCACATTCCTTTAAAAATTCATCACTTACTGCCCAACGGAAAAAGCCGTAGGCACGATGTGCCAATGCCGACACTCGGACTTTAACTCTTTCTGCATCAAAATCTTCAGGTTCAGCAAAGTCCCTATATGAATCTGTATCAAGAAACCAAGATGGTTCTGAAACTGGTGGCAACATTTCTGGTTCATGAGTCTGATTTGCCGGCATATACCCCCATCTTGAAGTCATTGAACCAACGTCAGTATCGCAAGCAATTTCATTAAACGTTCGGCTGAAATTTTCTCGATAGTTTCCCGAATAAGCACCAAGTATTTCTGGTCTCAAATTGCGAGATAAATTCTTCCAGTGTGGGCCATGGAATCGGTCCATAAATCGCACACCGACCCTCAATGTCATGCTAGGCTTGACGGTTTCTGAAAGGGCCTGCAAAATCGAATAAGTCCGCTCAATCAATTCGACACGGTTCCGGTATGCTCTCGTCTCCAGGGAAACAAAGCTCGTAGTAAGAGATAAACGCCATTGTCTATCCTTGTCTGTAAATCGCCAATTTGGTACAAGACCTTGGCGAATTCTGTCGTTATTCAGTTCCCAATAAGGTTCTTGGTCCAACTTGTGAAAGGGGTAATCTGCCCGAATACATTCTTGGTAGTCGGCGATGAACTCTGTCTTTCCGATTGAAAGTATTTCAGGAAACCTTACTTGAACCAACACGCCCGTAAGCGGGCTTTTCGGCAGGCGAATACTCGCTGGAACTGGTCCGACGAACGGATTTTCAGAAGAAAAAACCATAAATTTGTATCAAATAAAATTAATTTTACCAGACTTACTACGATTTATGGGAAATTAAATGGGAAATTAATGATTTTCACTACGCCGATTTTCGCTTCCGGCCCGTCAGCCAGCTGGGGTGAAATTTCATGGAAAACGCTCCGGAATCAGGCTAAATCCGATCAATTCAGCCGTCTCAGGTGGAAAAGTCTTTTTACCAGTCTTCGAAAATTTGGCTTGAATGACTTTCCGACATCGCAAATCCCTCTCTGACAGCTGCCCAGAACAATCGCAATTTGATCTCACCAACGAACTCTAGTTCTCTCGGGGTCGTAGACCGGCATTTGAACGACTTCTGCTATTGCTGAATATTTCTCATCCAGCTCAAGCTTTGTACCGAGTCCAGAGTAAATACAATCAAGCCTGGCGAGACCAAGAATCTGACCTTCCAGATGGGGCGATGGAATGGCCATCGTAATGTATCCAACTTTAGCTCCGTCCGCCCATAGTGAAACACCGTCGTATTCACCCTCTTCTGACAAGACAACACTGACGACGGTTAATTCCGATTTATCTTTGGCAGATGCCAAGGCCTTTTTACCTTGAAAGCACTCCTTGTCCAGATCAACCGCCCACCCCATTCGACAGTCGTAGGGTGTCATACTTTCGTCGTATTCAAACTCAGCCATGATCATGCCCGACTCGATTCGGCACATCATCACTGCAGCTGCTCCGGCGGGTAACAATCCATAGTCTGTTCCTGCCTTGAACAGTGCCTCCCAGAATTCCACCGCATGCTCAACCGGAAGCATGATTTCGTACCCCAGTTCACCGGTAAACCCAATTCTACTGACTTGTACCGACATGCCAGCCATATCAACGTCAGTCAGGAACCGGTAATAAGGCAGAGAATCGTTCGAAATGCTGGTATTGGTCAGCTGTTGGAGAATATGACGGCTTTCAGGTCCCTGTACCGACAACTGTGCCAGTTGATCGCGTCTTTGAGTGATACTGACATTTTCCGGACGATATTGGTCAAGGAATTGTTCGACTTTCGGATTGCCGCCAAATATACGCACATGATCGTCGTTGTACACAAATACAGTACAGTCATCAACCATGGTACCGTCTTCGTTTACCACCACACCGTAAGCGATTTGCCCGGACTCCATGCGGCTTACATCCCGAGAAAAAACTTTGTCGACAACCTGAATGGCACCCGGACCTTCAATGTCCCATTTAAGCAACATTGAAAACTCCATAGCTGCGGCTTGATTGCGAACCGCGTCATATTCAGCGGATGGATCTCCCCAGGTTACCGGTACTGCATAACCAAAGACATCGATCCATTCGACCACTCCGGCTGGGTAAGCAGCAGCGAATGGTGTTTGCTTGAGTTCCTCATTCATGATGCTTCCTCCGAATTCCTGAGCTATCGAACCAACGTATCCGCATCGAGCCGATAGTCATCTTCGGTCGCATTGAGCAGACGACGCTCCCGTATAAAGGGTTTATGCTCATCCGGATTCGGTGAATCAAATTCTCGCGCCAGACGGGTACCGGAAAATGTGGCCTGCGCAATCATGCCGGGTGTATGTGCATCGCCGATCAAATGGATTGACTTGATGCCCGCCGCTTTCATCGTATCCGGTGATTCCTGCAGACGGTTGTATAGTTCACAATCGGAGATTCTGTGTGTTACCAGCATGATTGAGTCGTATTCAACAACCTTTTCTTTTCCTGACCATAGATGCACGAGCACCGCCTCGCCATTGTCTGCAGCAACCGTCAGATGCTGCGCGATCATGGTGCAACCAAGTTCCAGCAACTTTTCGTACATCCTCTGTTCTTCGAGTGTGAATCGCAGGTATGGACCAACCGTCTCGCCGTAAGTGGCATAGGTGACCTTGTGTCCGTTCTCCGCGAGCAGCTGCGCCATCGCAGACCCCATGTAGTATGCGTCATTGTCGATCACCAGCACGTTTTCTCCCATCTGCTTGCCGCCCAATACGTACTGCTCAGGTGTCGCCACTTCCGGCATGTCTGAATCGACCCCCGCAATATGGTCATGCAGTATCGCCGACATACCGCTGCCATCCCAATGCGAACCTGTGGCGAAAATCAAATGTTCCGCTCCACACTGCAGAAGGTCTTCATAGGACAATTTCCGGTTCACCATGATTTGCACATCGGTGCGTGTTTTGATCTGTGTCTCGCGCCAATCAATAACGCGTTTCCAAGATCCGAATCCGGGCAGTTTCGATACCCAATCAACGTGACCGCCAATCTGACCGGAGGCTTCGCAGACATGGACGAGTTCGTAACCCCGTAAGCCCAGAGTCATCGCACATTCCAGACCTGCGGGCCCGGCACCGACCACCATGATAGGCGGTGAGGGATTTGTGGTTGGCACATAGATTTCCGGGTGCCAGTTGCGGCGATACTCTTCGCCGGAGGTTGGATTCTGTGTACACCAGATCGGAGGTCCACCCTTTTCCCAACGGGATACGCAGATATTACAACCGATACATTCGCGTATGTCTTCGTATCGGCCTTCCTCGATTTTTTTCGGTAGAAATGGATCGGCAATGGAGGGACGAGCTGCACCGATAATGTCGCACTGATCGGAATTCACGACCTTGGCCATCAAGTCCGGATCTGTGAATCTACCGACATTGACGATCGGCTTTTTTGAAACTCGTTTGGCGTGTTTGGTGTATTGACTTTGGTGATTGCTTTCGAAAAAACGGGACGACCCTGCATCCTCACCCCAGTTGAGTGTTCCTATGTTGATGTCCCAGTAATCGACCAGGTGGTCCATTACCTCAATGAACCTTGCACCCTCCTCTTCCGCGCGTACCCCAAGTTCCCCATACCCGTAAGGTACTTCAAGCGTATCGATGGGGAAACGCATCCCGATCGCACAGTCATCAATTTTCTCCCGAATCATTTCCATGAGTTCGATTGAGAATCGGCACCTGTTTTCAAAAGAACCCCCATATTCATCCGTTCGCTTGTTGTTGAATGGGTACAGAAAGTAGTTCGGCAGTGTCGCCAGTCCCGCAAAGATTGTCAGCAAGTCAAATCCGGTTTCCCGAGCTTTCGAGGCGCCTTCGACATGGTCCAACTGCATCTGGCGTATTTCCGATTTTGTCATTTCACGTGCGCTGGCCATTCCCTCGAATTCGTGCGGCATTTGAGAAGGTGCCCGCCCCGGCATCCGACTTTCTGCGTTCAGACAAAAACTGCTGCCATGTGTGAGTTCAACACCAGCCAATGCGCCGTGTTTATGTATGCTGTCGCACATGAGCGAGAGATTGCGCATGTCTCCCCGATCAATCAACCGACTGCCAATCCAGGGTGTAATATCACTGTCGAAAGTAAAGAAGCACACTTCAGTAAACACTGCTCCCCATCCGCCTTCTGCTTTCATCTCACGAAAGGCTGCCTGCATACCGGGTCTTTCCGATCCGGCGCCATTACAGTGCGGAACCTGCCAAAATCTGTTTTTCAGTAATTTCGGGCCCAGTTGAATGGGTTCGAAAAGAATGTCATGTCGGGCTTCTCTAGTCATCGTTCTATCTGTTAAAAAATTTGCTTTTGAGTTTTGGTGACATCGTGTCTTGAAAGTGATTTGACTGAGTGCGTATTCTTCGTTATTTGAAAGCTCATGCGAGCATATCCGCACTTTCGGGTTTTAGCGGCCGGTGTCACAAGCTGTTTTCGGTCTTTATTGAATTAAGTTTCACTTCTGTTTGTCAAATTGTATCGGACATTTATACGACAACGGGAACAAGTCTAGGTGTAGCTTTGTTAAGCTCAGAGCAACGAGAATGGCGACAACGACAAAGTGGTTTTTGCCAAAACGGTATCGCGAACTGATCTCACCAGAGTCTTATTAAGCGTAAGCAACAAAACTACTGCAGAAATATGTCTTGATACAAACATGTAAACTGATGTAGTAATTATTTGTCCTATTCTTGTATACATATTTTTGATACAACATAGAAATGAACATCGCATCAGCATTGAAATCCCTGCATGCTTTAGACGCCAAAGGGCGGTATGTCTATACGTCGAAAGATCTGGGAAAAGTTTTCTCAAACGACAGCCGTCACGCGTTTCAAGCTGCGCTGAAACGGCTCGTGAAAAACGGAATCTTGCAACGCGTTGCCCGAGGTGTCTACGTTTTTGCCTATTCCAGAAACATTGGTGCAGACACCGTAGAGTCAATTGCCAAGTCGTTGCGACGCGGTCACTACAGCTACGTCAGTTTGGAATCAGCGCTGTCTATATACGGCGCGATCTCCCAAGTCCCAATAGACCGTTTAACTGTTTTGACTACGGGACGTGAAGGGGAATTCAAGACGCCTTTCGGTGTAATTGAGTTCATACATACCAAGCGTTCTGTTTCGGAAATCATCGGAAGTACCGATCATATTGGCCAACCACTAAGAATGGTCAAAAGAAAAACGGCGTTTAGGGATCTCAAAAGAGTAGGACGGAATGTCCATCTGGTTGACGAATCCGAGATTTATGAATAACCGCAAGAACGAATTTGTGCAATTGGTAAATCGTGCTGTCAGCGATTCCAAATTCAGTCATATGCGTAACGCGATTGAAAAGGAATTATTGATTTACAACATCCTGTTCTGCCTAGAACAACATGATCTACTGGATAAAATTGTTTTTCAAGGCGGTACGTTGCTTCGTTTAGGGCATAGTGGTGAACGACTTATCGAAGATCTGGAATTAGTCGCTGGAGAAGAATTCTCTCCGTCAGATTTCAGCCCGATCAAGCTTGTTATCGAAGAGTTCTTTTTCGATAGATTTGGATTAAATGCCGAAGTAATCGAACCAATAATCGCATCCGGGGATTTAGAAAGTCGAGGAATCACAGTAATTCGCTGGCGAGTCGATGTTACGATAAATCCAGAGCGAAGAGAATTACCCAAACAGCGTATAAAAATTGAAGTTGCAAATGTACCCGCACATACAAAGGAAATCATCTCGGTTCGTACCCACTACGAATTTTTACCAGATGGGTATGACGATGTTTTAATCGCTTCGGAGACATTAAAAGAGGTAATGGCCGATAAACTAATTTCGTTACCTGCCACCACAAGGGAGATTCAATATCGTGATATTTGGGACTTGTATTGGTTAGTTCGACAACGAACGGAAGTTGATACAAAATTAGTAGAACAAAAACTTTCTGACTACCGCTTGTCAGACTATACAGATTCACTGAATAAAGTGATCGAGCGGTTTCCAGACATCGTGAAAGGCTCTGAGTTTCATATTGAAATGCAAAAATTACTACCGAGCGATGTTTTCGACCGTACTCTGCGTAAAGAAAAATTCTGCAATCACCTGTTGTCTTCAGTTCAAGAATTGTTTGAACAAATTCGGAATTCAATGAATTAATTGTGCTGATGTTTGCGTACTGATTTGCTCAAAGTGGCTTGGCCTCAAGCGAAACCGCCGCGATCGTCCAATTGGTTCGTTTGCGTGAAAATTGGTGTCTTGTCCGCAAATAATTGGACGCGAGCTATGTGATGACGCAGTTTTTCCAATTATGGAGGAAGACGATGGGGAAACGATCAGGATCGGCAGCTGTGCAGCGCACCGATGTGGTGCTTCAGTTGCTGCGTCGGGAGGATTCCGGGAAACGTCTGGTGCGCTAGGCTGGAGTCAGTGAGTAGACTCTGTTTCGTTGTCCTCAAGCAACATTTCTACAACTTCTCTTAAGTTTCCTTCTAATTCATCGACCGTCGCGGCTTGGCTGTATGCACCTGGAAATCCTGGAATGCTTCCTATATAGAGGTCAGTATTCGGGCAACGTTCAATTACGGCTGTATAGGTTTTGGTTTTCATTTGAGTTCGAAGTTGGACAGGAATGAATCTCAACGACAATTTTTAGAATTATTGTTCGTTGTACGTTTGTAAAGAGAGAATTGTGTGTGGAGTATTTAACGGGTGGAAAGCCATGCATATACAACATTATCTCCAATCTAAAACCAGTTGCGGGGCACTTTCCACGTTGTGTCCATCAACAATCTACAGGTGATACATTGACAAGTTTGTGTCCGTTTGGAACGTCTCAGGTGGAAGTCGTGCGCGAAAGGGCTGGAGATGTCGCTTAGTGGGTACATTCGCGATGTGTCCGAATCTTGAACCGAGTTCTTTAGAAAATTGCATTTCTTTACTCGTCTTGCTGATAATTTCAACAAATTAAGCGAATTCACAGCGTACTTTCTCGTATACACTCTGTTCATTCCGGTTAAATGGTTGAGATAAACTCCTCTGAATTTACGCATATCTCGTATTTCGCTGGTATAATGTACAAATATTGTGTACATGTAAGTCATCAAGGAGACAGTGGTGAAAACGATTACTGCAACCGAATTCAAAGCTAAATGCCTCTGGGTAATCGGGCAAATGGGAAAGGACCGTGAACCTATGACAATCACAAAACGTGGCCAGCCAGTAGCTATATTATCACCTTTGCCGCAGACGAATGAAACACCGTCAATCGTTGGCGCGATGCAGGGTTCGGTACTAGCTTACAGTGAACCGTTTGAGCCCGTAGCTGATCCGTCCGACTGGACTGCATCCCGTTGATTGTTCTTGATACGCATGCTTTGATTTGGGCTATTTCTGATAAAGCTCATCTTGGTAGAAAGGCGCGGACGAAGATAGAAGAAACGGCTCGGTCGGATCGCGTTGCGGTTTCAGCAATCACACCTTGGGAAATCACCATGCTGGTCGAAAAGGGCAGGCTCCAACTGAGACAAGATGTGCGAGTCTGGATCGAAAATTCGTTAGCTCGTCCAGGAATTTATTTGGCACCTATCGAACCCGCGATTGCAATTGATAGCGTACATCTCCCAGGAGAATTTCATGCAGACCCTGCCGACCGTTTCATTGTCGCAACAGCTCGCTATCATAACGCTCCTCTCTTAACGGCGGATAGTGCCATTCTCTTCTACGCAACACGTGGATATGTTCGGGTGATCGACGCAACGGTATAACTAGATATTCCAAGTTACTCAGTAATTTATAGCGCACTGACTTCGTTCAGTATGTCAATCAACGGCATAACCTCCACACCACGACGCATCGGATATTGGTGCTCTCCTTTGTGAACCAATATTCGTCGTTCAGCATTGATATCGTCAGTTGCGGTGTAGAACCCCCTATCGACTTTAGGCGCACTCGACAGCTTGACATCAATTGCCCAACATTTGCCTGGTGCGAATTCCAGAACCAGATCAATTTCAGCGCCTGCGCTAGTGCGATAAAACAATGGTTCTACCCGACCGGCGGTAGCATTCATAATATTTTCGATAACAAAGCCTTCCCAACTTTTGCCGACTACGGGGTGGGATAGCAAGTCGTCTGTTGTACGAAGATTCAAAAGTGCGTGAAGAATTCCAGTATCACGCACATATGGACGGGCTGACTTGGTGATGCGTTTGCCGGTATTCCAATACCAAGGATGCAACAGACGGACTAGCAACAATTGTTCAAGGATACGAAGATAGCGGACGACGGTATGTCCACTTACCCCCAACGACCGCGCGTATCGTTGTGCATTGAACAATTCACCCTGATCGTAGGCGATCATCCGCCAAAATCGTTCCATAGTTTCAGTTTCGACCTGAATGCCGAATTGTGGGAGCTCCCTTTCCAGATAAGTTCGAATTAACTCATTGCGCCACTGTAGACTCGCATCCCCATCGGTGTTAAGAAGGCTCAAGGGAAATCCGCCTCGCAACCAGAGACTGTCGAGGTCCATCAACTGCTGCTTATCTGAGGATTGATCCTGAAGGTGTACTTCCCCCAACGTCAAAGGTGTCAGTTCTACATAGCAGATGCGACCTGCGAGACTTTCTGAAGACTGCCGCAGCAGATCCATCGATGCTGATCCCAGAAACAGGAATTTGCCTCTATCTGCACCTTTACGGCGACGTTCATCAATTTGTCCTCTGAGAATTCGAAAAATTTCAGGAGTACGATGTATCTCATCCAAGACAATCAGTTCATTGAAGTGATTTGAAAAATATGTCTCGGGATCATCCAACAAGCGACGGTCTGTAGAAGTCTCAAGATCCAGATACTTCGGTTCACCACCCCACCCACTGACAATCTGACGTGCAAGCGTTGTCTTGCCGATTTGGCTCGGACCAGTCAGTACCACGCTGTCAAATTGCGTCAGACGATTCAGTACAATTCTATAGGCTTCTCTGGTAAACATCCTTGTATTATTGAAATTCAACTTCGATTATTCAAGGTTATTTCAGAAATTTACTCAAATACCCTCAAATTTCAGGGTAAATAGAGGTGACCTAAATAATTTCGTTTGACCGTTTTAAACGACAATTGTTTGTGTGCCTACATATTCAGAGATCAACTTTGTTTCGCTATCTTCGAGCAACATTTCAATAACTTCTCTCAAGTTCCGCTCTAATTCATCAATCGTCGCGGCTTGGCTGTATGCACCTGGAAATCCTGGAATGCTTCCTATATAGAGGTCAGTATTCGGGCAACGTTCAATTACGGCTGTATAGGTTTTGGTTTTCATTTGAGTTCGAAGTTGGACAGGAATGAATATTAACGACAATTTTTAGAATTATTGTTCATTGTGCGTTTGGATCGTCTCAGGTGGAAGTCGTGCGCGAAAGAGCTGGAGATGTGGCTCGGTGGGTATATTCGCGTTTTGTACAAACGTCTTAAACCGAGTTCTTCAGAAAACTGCTTTACTTTATTCGTCTTGCCGATTTTTTCAACAAATTTAGCGAGCTCACAACGTACTTTCTCGTATAGACTCTGTTCATTCCGGTTAAGTGGTTGGGACAAACTCCTTTGAATTCGCGAACATCTCGTATTTCGCTGATATTATGTGCATGAACGTCATTGAGGAGAAAGTGGTCGATTGCAGTCGCCACTTGATTGGGTTGCTCTACGAGAAGGCATAGGGTGCGGACCCAGCAGTCGGAAAACCTGCAGTTCCTGCACCGACTTTATCGACTAATTCCCGGCGATCGTTAATTGCCGGACTAACGAGTTCTTTTTTGTCTGTCATCATCCTATCTCTTTTTTCAATTGAAAACCGACTCGCCGAATTGGCCGGATAATCACCCGGTGTATATCTGGCCCGGCAACTACAGAGCGATCTGAGGGAATACCATGACCAAATTCAAAGCAACGATCATGACCAGCACGAATGGCAAGATGGAACAATAGATATCTCCCAACGTAATTTCAGGTGGTGCCATGCTTCACACATAAATTTCCCTAATCCGTTATCAGAAATTATGTTTGCAGAGCGAAATATTGCGGTGAACCCGGTCGCTGACAGCTTTCGGCAACTGCTGTCGTACCACATTGCTCAGCCCCAAACGACACAGAATTTCAACCATCGAAAATTTCGGCGCTGGAGGAGACCTGGAGTTTGGTAAATTCGAGTCGATAAGGTAAAATCTTTGCCGACCTTGTACCAACGAGTGTGCTTCCTCTGACTTAGGTTTCCTAGTTGGCTCTAAGTTGGAGATTCGAATTTGCTTGGAGACTGTATTTCGAATTCTGTGAAGGTCTCATTGAACAAGGTTTTTTGTATTACGTCATAAAATTCGGGTCAATGCGTTATAACCTTGACCTCAAAATAAATATAAGTTGATTTTTCTATCAAAGGAGAGATTCACAATGAAATTGTTGAAAAAACGGTTATTGAAGGTGTTACTGCCATCTTTACTTCTTGCACTGTTCTCTGGCCCATCCTTGGCGGACAGTAGTGAACCAATCAAGATCCCGATCAAGAACTGGTCCAGCCAGGTTGTGATGGCGCATGTGATCGGAGGTATATTTGAGAGCATGGGCAACACCGTGGAATACGTCCCGGTGGATAACCAGGCAAGTTTCGAGGCAGTCCGTACAGGCGATATCACACTCGTGCATGAGGTGTGGCAGTCTACCATGCAGAACGCATTCTACGCTGCCATGGAGAAAGGCGGCCTCATTGATGCGGGAACGCACGCAGCGGCAACGCTGGAGGAAATGGGCGTGCCGAACTGGGTGATCGAAAAAGACCTCTGCCCGGGCTTGCCGAGCTGGGAAGCTTTGAAAGACTGCAGCGCGAATTTTGCGACTCCGGATTCCGGTGGTAAAGGTCGCTGGTTGGAAGGCCCACAAAGCTGGCATGGTGATGTCATGCCGAATCGTCTCAAAGGATTGGGGCTTGATGACACGTGGGTCGTGAAGTTCGCCGGTGCCGCCGATGCACTTTGGGCGGAACTCAAGGCAGCGGAGAAAGAGGGTCGAGGAACGATCATCTTCAATTGGACTCCCAACTTCACCGATGCATCAGGATTCACCTTTATCGAATTCCCGCCGTACTATGACGGATGCCGAATCACCGACGGTGGCGACTTGACTACGACTGGTTGCGGATCTCCGGTAGGTTGGCTGAAAAAAGGCGCCAACTACAGATTCCCGAGATCACACCCGCAGGCCTACACCACATTCACAAAGCTGTCGTTTACCACTCCGCAGATTGGTTCTATGGCCGCGCTTGTTGATGTTGACGGCATGACACATGCCGATGCTGCTGTGAAATGGCTGGCGGACAATGAAGATGTCTGGAAACCTTGGACCGTATCGGTTCTTGGTGAAACCAACTGATTTGGCAGTTCTATCGTAATCTTACCGGACGCTACTGCGAATTACCTCGAATTACCCAGATTCAGCAGTAATTGAAATCTCAGGATCGAGTAGACTTCGAACGCCATTTGGCGTTGATCTGCTCAAAGTGGTGTGCTGGCTGTACAGTATCTTACAGAGGTGGCTGTGGGTGAAGTATTGCTGTTCAGCCGGCGTTACCAATCGGTATAATTTTTGACATCGCCAAGGAGGTGATGGAGGTATATGCAGGATCGCGAGGCTGGGATTTTCCGGTCGCGAAACTTTGCAATCATGGGGTGAAATTGGTGTCAGCATGGAAAGTGACACCCACTCATAAGGATCTGAGAACGTCAAAATTGACTCGATTGCCCTTGCAGAAGCAACCGGTTCCCGGGGAAATCTTACAATCGTAGTAAAGGCTGTGAAACTGAAGATTCAGAAGTGGCAAGATCTGTTCAGCAAGCGGTACCGCAGCACACTCTAAATCACAATGCGTTGCGTGTATATTGATCAAATCACGTAATCAATCCACCCTCTACATCCGAAATACAACTACATAGGTCATGTCTTCTCAAGAACATCCTGCCGGACTAGAGCAAGCCGTTATCAAGTGCGAATCTGTCTACAAGATATTTGGCAATAATGCCAAGAGCATGCTTGAGGAATCTGGAGGCATCATAGACAACAAAAAATTTCTTGATGCCGGTTTGATTGTCGCGGTCAATAATGTCTCGCTTGAAATACAGAAGGGAGAGCTTTTGGTGATCATGGGGCTGTCCGGCTCCGGAAAGTCAACCCTGCTCCGCTGCATATCGAGATTGACCGACACCACCGCCGGCAAGATTTTCGTAGAGGGGCAAGACCTGCTGAATCTGAATCGTAAGCAACTCATTGCACTGCGACGCAGCAAAATGGGCATGGTCTTTCAGAATTTCGGATTGCTGCCTCACAAGACAGTCCTGGAAAATATTGCATTCCCGCTGCAGGTAAAAGGTAAGAATACCCGTGACAGTGTCAAAAGAGCCATGGAAATGGTCCAGCTTGTTGGTCTGGAAGGGCGAGAGAATTATTTCCCCAGGGAATTGTCCGGCGGCCAGCAACAGCGAGTTGGAATCGCCCGGTCACTGGCTGTAGAGCCTGACATCTGGTTTCTGGACGAGCCATTCTCGGCGCTGGATCCTTTGATCCGTAAGGAAATGCAGGATGAGTTCCTGCGCCTGCAGAACGTTTTGAGTAAGACGATCCTGTTCGTCACCCACGATTTCGACGAGGCGCTGCGCCTCGCTGACCGAATAGCCATCATGAAGGACGGCGTGGTTGAGCAACTGGACACGCCGGCCAACATCGTGCTGAACCCGGCCACCGAGTACGTGCGCAAATTCACCGAAGATGTCCCGAGGGAAAAGGTGCTCCGTGTGGAATCGGTGATGGACTCGGTGGACGCTTCGGAAACACTCGGTGATCTGAAAGTTCCGGAAAGCGCGATTGTCGATTCGGTGGCGGAAGACATTCTCTCCCAGGAAATGCCGGTGGCGGTCGTCAATTCCGAAGATAAAGTGGTGGGGACCTTACATTCGTCTCACGTGATCAAGGTGTTGTTCGGAGGAAGATCCGGAAAAAACACACGAAATTGAACGCTGAATAATGACCTACCTGACAAAGTACCCGAAAGTTATTCAGTTCTTCATCCTGTTGGCAGTGTTTTTCCTGCTGTGTCTTTCCATCAGCCCGTCAGAGTCAAACTTTCTGTGGCGCCTGCCACCATTGCTTGCGAAACTGCCTTACATCATCAATGACTCAGTCAGATATCTGATGTTCGACTGGATGCCAGTCGACGTATACGACCCGATTATTGAAGATTATGAAGAAAAGCCACTGTTCAGGGAGATGACAAGATTCATTTCGGGCATTTTTCTTCATGTCATCAATTTTGTGCGTGAACTCTTTCTGGGCGGCAACAAGACCGTCGTGGCATTTACCAGCTGGGATTTTGTCTCGGAGAACCCCTGGGCGCGTTGGCCCGCCCTGCCCTGGACCGTGATAACCGGCTGGGCGATCATTCTCGGCTATAAGTTGCAGGGACTCAGGTTGGCGATACTGGCCGCAGTCTGCACGACATTCATCGCGATTTTCGGGCAGTGGAAGCCATCAATGGAGACCGTATCGTTTGTACTGATTGCCGCACCGGTTGCCGTCGTCCTGGGTCTTGTCTTGGGAATCTTCGCCTACAAGAACCGATTCATCGAGGCGGCCCTGAATCCGTTGCTCAATGTCGCCCAGACCATGCCGCACTACTCCTACCTGGTACCGGTTATTGTGCTTTTTGGTGTCGGTGATCACGCGGCGGCAATCGCGACCATCGTATTCGCCGCACCGCCGATGGTCAGGCTGACGCTGCTGGGATTGAAGAAAGTCCCCGCGGATGTGGTTGATTCCGGCATGATGAGTGGGTGCAACGGTTTTCAGCTGATGTTCCGTGTGCTCATTCCCTCTGCCAGGCGCGACATCCTGATCGGTGTCAACCAGGTCGTGATGCAGTGTCTTGCGATGACCGTCATTGCTTCGTTCATCGGCGCTCAGGGACTGGGCTCCAACCTGATGATCGCGCTGAATTCGCTTAGGATCGGTACCGGAATAGAGATCGGCCTATGTATCGTACTGATTGCTGTCCTGCTGGACAAAATGTCCCTGGCCTGGGCAAACAAGCAGACGGATTATTTCGCCGACCTGACATTCTTTCAGCGAAACAAGTATGCATTCGTGGCCCTGATCGTGTTCGTGGTCGGTGTGATTCTGGCGTACATCGGCAGTTTCATATTCAGAGACGGTTTCAACTACCTTTATATCGTCCCCCATAACAAGGGCATCACTACCGCACCATTCTGGCAGGAGGTGGTGGATTGGCTGTGGGACACATTCTTCTACACATTGAAGAGTTTCAATGAATTTTTGATCACAGGCATTCTGGAGCCGATGAAAGGCATGTATCTTGCCATGCCCGTCGCCGCTACATTTCTACTGATGATGGGTGTCGGTTACATTCTGGCAGGTCTCCGGTCGGCGTTGATCATCGGTGGATTCCTGCTCTTCATCGCATTGTCGGAATACTGGGACAGGGCCTTGATCACTGCTTACATGGCGTCATTTGCGGTGATTGTATCGGCTGTCCTGGGCATTACAATCGGTTCGCTGTGTGCCCAGAGTTCTGTCGCCAGCAAAGTGATTTTGATGATTTGTGACTTTCTCCAGACCTTTCCCTCGTTTATCTATCTGATTCCGGTCATCATGCTGTTCGGCATCACCGATACATCCGTGATCATCGCCTCCATCGTCTACGCAACCGTTCCGGCCGCACGATATACCGTTGAGGGACTGCGCAGTGTTCCACAGGTTCTGCAGGATGCCGGGTCGATGCTCGGTGTATCGCGCTTGCAGAGATGGGTCTCGATCGAACTGCCGATGGCCTTTCCACATATCATGTTGGGTGTGAATCAGACCGTAATCTTTGCACTGTTCATGGTCATCATCGGGGCATTTATTGGCACCACGGACCTGGGTCAGCTAATTCTGAAAGCCATCTCAGACCCCCAAGGTACCGGTATCGGGCTTACCCTGGGATTGTGTGTGGCCTTCATTGGTCTGGCCGTTGACCAAATCATCCGGACTTGGGCCAATGAGCGCAAAAAGGCATTGGACCTGAATTGAACCTGCGCTTGTGGACGGGGAGACGGAGCAAGGTGTTCTGAACTGACGCAAGCAACGACAATTCTCAATTCTCGTCGGTCGATTGCTGACGGAGCAGACCTACATGCAGAAACTGAGCCATGAAATTGCCCGATGATCCACCCGACTGGACTGCAACCCGGTGATCGTTCTTGATGCGCATGCTTTGATATTGGCTGTTTCCGATGAAGTCCATCTTGATAGAAAGGCGAGGACCAAGATAGAAGAAACTGCTCAATCGGAACACGTTGCGGTTTCGACAATCACACCTTGGAAAATCACCATGCCGGTCGATAATATTCGGCTCCAACTATGACAAGATGTACGAATCTGAATCGAAAATTCGTCAACTCGCCCGGGAATATATTTGGCACCTATCGAAACCGCGATTGCAATTGACAGCGTCCGTCTCCCCGGAGAATTTCATGCCGACTCTGTCGCCCGTTTCATTGTCGCAACAGCTCACTACCATGACGCTCCACTCTCAACGGCGGACATTGCTATTCTCTCCTACGCAACAGGTGGATATGTTCAAGTGATCGACGCAATGACATGGCACAGATTCCAAATTGCCCAGGTGACTGATAAAACAATACGATCGATCAAATTTCTATTCCAATTCGCTTTTTTGATTTTAGGGGCAGGCTAGTCAGTTGATCCAGAGAATTGTCTTGCAGGAAACTCTCGATCGTGGATATAGTAACTTGATCGTAAAACAGTCATGACTAGTTTACGATTACGTTTTAATTTAGTCATGCATAGATATTTACACGATCAATTATTGAAACACTATCAAAGAAACCGTCAGATGATTTTTCTTTCGGGACCGAGGCAAGTTGGCAAGACAACGATGGCCAATACGATTGGTCATATGTTGGAAGGGTCAGATACCTTAGCTCGGATGATCTGCTTGACAGGGAAATGATCCTTAAAGGACCGGAATCAATTGTAAAGACAATCGAACTAATGGAATTTTCGGATAACAAACCTCTTTGTATATTTGATGAGTTACATAAGTATCAGCATTGGCGGAATTTTCTGAAAAGTTTCTTCGACAAGTACGAATCGAAATTGAAATTTGTAGTTACAGGAAGTGCATCCCTTCGAGTATTCTCAAGAGGGGGTGACAGTCTGATAGGACGATATTTTCCCGATACACTCCACCCGGTAACAGTTGCCGAGTGCAACGGTATTGACTCAAGCGGGCTGATCAATTCACGACCCTGAAGAATCGATGAGGATCAATGGCAGTCTCTTTGGAATTTTGGCGGATTCCCGGAACCCTTTTTCAGTGCAGACAGTACATTCCACAAGCAATGGCTGTCGATACGGTCTGAACAGTTGTTTCGAGAAGACCTGCGTGATCTGACGAGAATTCAGGAACTGGGCCAGATTCAGGCATTGGCTCATATCCTCAGCAGTCAGGCGGGACAGTTGACAAGCTATACCACTCTTGCAAAAAGCGTCAGGGTATCAGTCGATACCATCAGGAGATGGGTGTCGACGTTGGAAGCTTTCCACTACTGCTTTCGAGTCAAACCCTGGTTCAACAATGTAGCGAGAGCGCTGCGCAAGGAGCCCAAGTATTATTTGTGGGATTGGTCACAGGTTCAGGCCCCCGGGGCAAAGGCGGAAAACCTTGTCGCGAGTTTGTTACTGAAGGCAACAGACTTTTGGACTGAATCCGGGAAAGGAAAGTTTGATCTCCACTATGTCAGGGACAAGCAAAAGCGCGAGGTTGATTTTCTTGTGACGCGGGACCGTACGGCCCTGGTTTCTGGCTGAGGTGAAGAGCAGCAGTAAGGCACCACTGTCAACGTCACTGCAATATTTCCAGAATCAAACGAATGCGAAGCATGCGCTCCAAGTTGCCATGGATTTAGACTACGTTGAGCGGGACTGCTTTGAATTTGAAAAGCCGGTGATCGTTCCAGCAAAAACGTTTTTGGCTCAGCTCATCTGTAATTTATAGACGCCATTTCGATTTCCTTCCGACGGATGCCAGATGACAAATGTCATACCGCGACGTGATTGATATCCTTGTCCGGTGAATAAATGTCAAGAATATTCCAGTGTCCGGTTGTCGGCGTAGGATTGTTGAGCATGGGAACATCAAGAACCGTTGGTTTTGCGCTTTCGATGGCGGCCAGCAATGCCGGCAACAGTTCTTCGGCAGATGAAATACGTACGCCCTCGGCTCCATACGCGTTCGCAATCTGGACATAGTCCGGGCCGTACTTTGGCGCACCGGCAGAACCGGGAAATGTGGTGCCATAGGTTAACCCGTAATGCGCTTTCTGCAATCCCGCAATGGTTCCGTACGCGTTGTTATTCATCACCAACCATACAATACCGAGATTCAACTCGACCGCAGTCGCAAGCATTGCAGGATTCTGGCCAAATCCGCCATCGCCGACCAGGCTTAAGACCACCCGGTCAGGTGCGGCCAGCTTGGCACCAATCGCACCGGGAGGACCAAATCCCATGGTGGCGAATCCTCCGGGTGTCAGGATTGAACCCGGGGTCAGAACATCGAATTGCTGGCCCACACCATTCTTGTTCCAGCCGACATCCGTAGTAATGATGGCATTCTCGGGCAACGCCTTTCGCGTATCAGCCAGAATTCGCTCGGGCATCATCGGAAAAGCATCAGACGTTGCCATCTCATAATTTCGCGTTCTGAACGCCAATCGAAATTCGGCTATCTCGGCCTCTTTTTCCGGTCGATTGAAACCTTGGGGGTACATCACTTTTGCAGTTCGATTGAGCATGCCTAACGCGGCCTTTGCGTCAGCGACGACACCGATTTGCGTCGGATAGTTACGGCCGATTTCAGACGGCTCAATATCAATATGGATCACCTTCGACGGGGGAATGTTGAATGTTTGATTTGGGTACCAGCTGGAACAATCCGCCTCTTTGAACCGGGTTCCGATCGCAATTATCAAATCCGCGTTCAGGCAGGTCTGGTTGACCAGTTCGGTACCCCAAAAACCCGTCATGCCAAGCACTAGAGGATGGTTGTCGCGTAGTGCGCCCTTTCCCATCAGTGAGTGTGCGACCGGCAGTCCCATGTGCTCAACAAACTGCTGTAGCTCTTCACAGGCTTTCGCCAGAATTATGCCACCACCCACATAAGCGACAGGGTTCTCGGACCTCGCTAGAGATTCAATGATTTCGCTCGCAGTCTGTTCGTCTAACGACGGTTTTCTAAGCGCGCGCGCGTTGTACGTCACACGGTCGAATGAACTCGATGGAATGACTTCGCTGAAAATATCCATCGGTACATTGACCAATACGGGGCCGGGTTGACCGCTTTCAGCCAGATGGAAAGCTTTTTCGAGAATCTCTGCCATAAGGTGCGCGCTGTCCACCCGCCAGGCGCGCTTTACAAATGGTCGATATATCTCCCATTGCGCGGCATCAGCGTGAAGGTTCACTTCCTGATGAGGATGTTTCCCATAGTAATGGGTTGGGACATCGCCTGCAATCACCACCATCGGTGTGCAGTCCAGTGCAGCATTGGCGACACCTGTGGCACAATTGACCAGACCGGGTGACAGGTGGCTCAGTACAACCGATGCCTTGCCCTGCACACGTGCATAAGCATCCGCCGCATGCGACGCGATCTGCTCATGCCGGACATTGACAAACTCGATAGGACTGTCAGCCAGGGCAGAAAGAACTGCGATGTTGGTGTGCCCACACAGGCCAAAAATATGTTTGATTTCCCTTCTTTCCAGAAAATCGACGATGTGTTCGGCAACAGTTTTGCCTTGTTTGATGGTTTTGTTCATAGCGTCACTTCCTGCCCGTAGAATTCACCAAACAATTCCTCATCAGACGGACGGTCCTCAGGGATCGGATGGCTGACCCAGGTGTAGTTCATCATATGTTTCAGGGTAACGTTCTCATTGGTGATATTCCCACCCCATATACCGCAACCAAGACTCGACGTCATCGGCATGCCATTGGTAAAGCTTCCGGCGTTGGCTTTGGATTGGGGCTGGCGGACCATCATCCGACTGACAGGCGCAACGCGTGCCAATGCGTCAATATGATCGTCATTGTGGCTGTAGATCCCGCAGGAATGTCCCTTTCCCCCCACCGCGTATATCCCGCGCACGGTTTCAAGCGCCTCTTCGAATGTATCGAAATGATATAGAGCCATCAGGGTCGTCAACTTCTCTTTTGAGAACCTGTGATCCGGTCCGATCTGTCCCTGATTTTCGACCATGAGGAATCTACAGTCTTCAGGGATTGAAAAGCCGGCCGCCTCGGCCAACTTCTGGGGGCGGCAGGCGATCGTGGCGAATGTTCGGTTACCGTTTTTGTCCCACATGGCTTTTTCAAGCATCTTTTTTTGTTCTTCATTGCACAAATAGCCACCTTCAGATTCCAGTGCCTTGACCATCTGTGGATAGATTGACTTGTGGATAATGACATTGCCGTCTGCCGAGCAGCCCGATCCGAAGTCACTGGTCTTCGAGATCCGCGTGTTTGCGGCGGCGATATCGATGTCCGCGGTCTCGTCGATTACGATCGAAGAATTTCCAGCGCCAACGCCGTACGCTGGCTTGCCACTGGAATAAGCCGCCTTGACCATATTGCCGCCACCGGTAGCGAGCGTCAGGTCGCAGACCTCCATCAGGTACCTAGTCAGAGAGATTGACGGTTCGGGAACAGACTGAAACAAATCCTCTGGTGCGCCGACGGCGCGACAGGCGGTACGCATCACCTCGACCATTTCACAAGTCGTTCGGGCCGTGCGCGGATGGGGTGAGAAAATTACCGCATTGCGTGCTTTCGCTGCATAAATGCCGGTTACCGCCGGTGTAAGGGCCGGATTGGTCATTGGAATGAGTGAGGCGACCACGCCTGCCGGTTTGGCGTACCTGACAAGCCCGCGCGCCTTGTCGACTTCAACGATCCCGGTGGAAGGCTGCCTCAACGCGTCGCGCAGTACCCCGTATATCTTGAATCGTTTGGCCGGACGGCCTTCACGATCGCCGATACCGCTTTCGTCCACGCCCATCTTGGCAAGACGGGTAAAGGTCTGTTCGTTACCGGCATACCAACCGATACACTGAACCAGTCGATCAAGTTCCTGCTGTTCCCAGTCCTCGACTTCAGCCATTGCTGTGCGGGCGCGGGCGATCAATTGGGCCACGAGTTGGTGTTCATCTGCTGTTTGTGCTTGTTCCATCCGGTATCCTCCGGGTGATGTGGTTGATTCAGGTAGCCACACTATTGACTTCGCGGCGTTTTGATCGGGCGGACCCGAAGGTCTGCTTGGCGTGAAACAGGCAGCGGCGAGCGTGCTCCTCATAGCCCAGTTCGGCCACCCTGCTCTGATTGGGAAGTTCAATGGAGTAGTTCATCGGAGGGCATCGTTCGATAATGCCGGTAAAGTCAATCCAGCCCTCACCCGGATAAAGGCGTGCATCGCGTGCGAGTTGAATCATGCCCTCCCGGGTATCTGCAATGCCGGGTAAACAATCGGATATCTGAAGGGAATGCAGCCATTCTGGCGGCACGTGAAGCAATTCCCCGATGTCGACGCGGCTTAGGTGCAGGTACAGTGTGTCAACCAGAATGCCACCGTTGGGGCGGTCCGCCGCACGCACAATGTCCAGCACTTCATCCAAAGTTCTAAGGCGCGAAAACGAAGGAAACTCCAAATCCACAGTCAGTCCGAAAGGAGCTGCAAGATCACAGCATTCGGCATAGATATCCAACAGGAAATTCCGATCATCGCGCCGTTTTGTCCATGCCGACACAATCATGTGATTTGCGCCGAGTTCGCCACCAAGTTCCAGAGCGACCTCGAATTCGTGCGGATCGCAATCCTCGGTGATTCGCGCAACCTCGATCTCCAACACCCTCAGGCCAGTTGTCGCAAGTGCCGTCTTCATTGCCTGGGTCTGTGCCTTGTCCAATGGGGATGGCCTGAACTCACCGGGAACATTCATGGTGATAAACCGCGGACTGATTGCATCATAACCGGCGCGGGCAGCAATATAAACCAACTCCGCTGGTGTGCAGTTGATCAACGTAAGATGAGCCAGCGAATAAAGTGGCGTATGAACATCAGTTTGTCGTGCGAAAGACATTTAGTTCAGTGACTAATATATGGTATTAGTAAATATATCATATATTATTAACTATATCATATTATTTTCAAAATTGTGTCAAGCATCTGCAATTGGGATAATTCCAATCGTCATTCGAGGAGAATCAGGTGGATTGCGCATGTCTGCACACAATCCAGGACGCGGCCGGAACACAAAGCCGGCCTTATTATTTGCTCCCGTTGCTGCCAAATTTCACGGCGTTTTCGGCGAGGTGCAACCGCATCCGAAGGATTTAGTCAAGCAGGCGCCGAGCGATGGTCCGGCGTTACAGGAAGGGTTGGATGTGAGTCACGTCAGTGGTGGGATTCGGATCATGCAGAATTCAACCGAAAGCGGATTCCCTGCCACAACAAATAGCTTTTCGAACACGCAGATGAGATCTGCAAAGCCCAAGTCTATATGGTGACAGACTACTGATTTGTGTAAGTCCGGTGCCTTTCAGGCGAAAAAAGCCCTCAATCAAAAACACCCAGTGTGTGTTCAAGCCCAAGTTCAATGTGCGTGCGCAAGGATTCGGCCGCCAGATCAACATCCCGACTCAGAGCCGCGTCCAAAATATCGCGATGCTCATCAATGGCCTGTTCACCACGATAGGTCAGCACCAGCATTTGATATCTAAGGTATTTGTCGTATAGAACTGAATGGAGGGACAACAGGTTCTGAGAACCGCATGCTTCAATCAGGGCGAGATGGAAATTCCAATCATAGCGTTTCCAGTCTTCCTTGAGACTCGTATCGCCCGCGTCCACTTTCTTTTCCGTAAGATTGAGTTTGTGATACGCTGAAACCACATTGCCCTCCCAATCGGTGTCACCCTTCTCGACAGAGAGTCGAAGCGCGTGACATTCAATCAATATCCGCAGATTCGCAAGCTCAATCAGATCGTCCCGGGATGTGGGAGTGACAAAGAACCCGCGCTGGTCCTGCGCATCGACAAAACCCTCGCTCGCCAGGCGACTCAGGGTTTCACGCAAAGTTGATACGCTCGCACCATAGCGCTCGCGCAACCAGTCCAGTTTCAGGCGGGTAGCTGGGGCAAGTTCACCAAAAATGATATCTCGCTTGATCTGTTGATACGTCGCAGAACCAACGACATTAACTGATTGGGTCATATTGTTGAAAAACTCCGTCAGATAATTCCCGATTTATCATAAAGTAAGAAAAGTATATCTTATTTGTTGCGGGGCAACAATCAATGTCCCGGTTCGATCCATATCTCCGGCTCCGGAGTGGACAATGCTCAAAATTATCATATATATAATTGATAAATAAGAATATTTTCCCTATCAATGGAATATGCAGTATTGCCGATATCCGTCCGGCACCGCAATCCTCACTTCAAGGCCGACTGTATGGGCCATACCCAAGAATCACCGCTCAAATTGCTCCAATTGATCGAACCGCGGCACCAGTTTCCAATACTACAGAATCGAATATGATATGACAATAAACAGATATTTCAAAAAATATCAGATAATTATTGCTGTATTTGTTATTATGTCTGATGCCCATATGCGCGAAGTGTTCGGGCGATCCGCGAAAATTGTATTGAGAGTTGCGGGCTGAGCCATAGGCGCAATTATGCAGTCGGGCTGTGCTCAAGCAATCCGGCGGTGCCATCAGCTTCGGGCAACGCGGTTGAATGAAGGCCGGTGATTTACTGCACATCAAACCTGTTCAGCCGCATGAAAATCTTGACGAAAACAGACAGGTAAATGACCGCGACGTCAAATCGAAATTAAAACGGAAGCAGACAGTGACGGACAAGACCAGCATAGCGGTAATCGGCTACGGATTGATTGGAAAACGACATGTAGAGGTCCTGCGCGGCTCTTGCGAATTTTCGATTGCCGGGATTGTTGAGCCGAATGAAGGTAACCGGGCACAGGCCACCGGACTCGGAGTGCCGCTATTTTCGACTCTGTCGGAGGTGTTTTCTCAAATCAAACCAGACGGTGTGGTACTGGCAACCCCGACACCACTTCATGTCGAGCAAGGCCTCGCCTGTATTGCAAAGGGATTACCGATCCTCATCGAAAAACCGATCGCTGTGACTTCTGCAAATGCGCGAATTTTGACAGATGCGGCACAATTGGCTGGCGTACCGATACTCGTTGGGCATCATCGGCGGCACAACGGTGTAGTACAGGCGGCCAAACAGGCATTGAGCAGCGGTGTAATCGGCGAAATTCGCGCCATTCAGGCGAGTTGCTGGTTGTACAAGCCGAATCAATATTTTGAAGTTGCCCCCTGGCGCAAGCTCAAGGGCGCCGGCCCGATTTCAGTGAACCTGGTGCATGATGTCGATTTGTTGCGCTATTTCTGTGGGGAAGTCAGTGCGGTTCAGGCGGTTGCGGTCCCGTCAGTCAGAGGATTTGAAAACGAGGACTTCGCAACTGCGATCCTGACTTTTCAGTCGGGTGCAATCGCTACCATTTCGGTGTCCGACAGCATCGTGGCACCGTGGAGCTGGGAACTGACCGCGCGCGAAAACCCCGTCTATCCGATGACAAACCAAAGCTGTTATCTGATAGGAGGCTCAACTGGTGGATTGTCTTTGCCTGATCTTCGGCTGTGGCGCTATGTTGCGGAACCTGATTGGTGGACACCGATACACGACACTGTCCTGACATATTCTGAGCAAGATCCCCTGGTTGTACAGATGAAGCACTTTTCCAAGGTCATCAAAGGTGAGGAGTCGCCATTGGTATCGGGTGTCGAAGGTATGCGATCACTGGAAGTCGTCGAGGCTGTTGCCGCCGCGGCTGCCACCGGGGCGGAAATTCGCCTGGACTTTTCGCCTGATACCTACCCGGAAATATCCTACGTTGAACCCGATTTCAGAAAAAATCCGTAATATTGAAAAATATATGTTATATTCAATATTATCTGTTATATTAAATTATATCGGGAATTTACAGATTTTGGAAGTTTTGTTTATGTCTGAGGAGGATAGCATTATGATAAAACTTACTCGTCGCGCAGCAATTGTCTCTCTGGCAGTGCTTGGACTGACGGCTGGATTTGCAACCAGTACGTTTGCGGACGACAAACTCACTTTTCGTCTGGCAACCTCCGGTTCGGAAACCGATCAGCGTTCGATTGCAATGGCTGAGGTGTTCGCACCGATGGTAGCAAGTTTTGCAGACTACCAGCCGGGCTATAACGGTACGCTGTTTGCCCAGGGTACCGAACTCGAAGCCATCAGTCGCGGAAACCTGGAAATGTCGATTGCATCGGCTCAGGAACTGGCCCAGTTTTTCCCTGAATTCTCAATCTTCGCCACCGGCTACGTCCATCAGGATGCGGCACACCAAGTGCGTGTCTTTAACCATCCGCTGATGGATCCTTTCAAGAAGACGGTCGAAGAAGAATTGGGTGTCAAGCTGTTGTCGGTTATGTATCTTGGTCGTCGCCAGGTCAACCTGCGCCAGGCCAAGGATGAACTGACCGTCTCAACGCCAGCCGATCTCGCCGGTGTGAATCTGAGGATGCCGGGTACTGACGCGTGGCAGTTCCTGGGCAAGGCACTGGGTGCTTCACCAACGCCAATGGCTTTCACTGAGGTCTATACGGCGCTTTCGACCGGAGCGGTTGATGGTCAGGACAACCCGTTGCCCACCGTGGTGGACGCGAAATTCTACGAGGTGACCAAGCAGATCGTATTGACCTCACACCTGGTCGACCTGAACTACATCGCATTTTCAAAAGCGGTTTGGGATGATTTGACAGATGAACAGCAGCTGACTGTTCAGCGAGCTGCGGATGCCGCAGCTGCAGTGGGTCGTTTGCGACAAATTGAGAAAGAAGCAACGCTGGCTTCATTCATTCAGTCTCAGGGTGTAGATATTTACGAACCCGACCTGACCGCTTTCCGTGAACATGTCCAGGCGCAGTATATTGGCAGCGAATTTGCCGCCAGCTGGCCCGATGGCGTGCTGGAGCAGATCAATGCTCTTGGTAACTGACTCTATCGGATAACAGGCTCCGACACCGCCAAGAGAAATCGTCAAGATGAAGCAAATCCTGAAGTATTTTTCAAGCGGTGCCGAATTCATCGCCGCCACAATGTTGGCGGCGATGTTTCTTACCTTTCTGTTACAGATTTTCTCCCGCTATGTATTGCTGACACCGTTCGGCTGGACACTGGAACTGTGTCTGATCCTGTGGGTCTGGATCGTGTTTTTCGGGTGTGCCTTCCTCACCCGTGAAAGGGATCACGTAACTTTCGATATTTTTTACCTGGCTTCCCCGCGTCGGGTGCGCCAGGCAATGGCATTGATTGCCTGCGCCGCCATCGTAATCGGGATGGCTTGGGCGTTGCCGGCGACATGGGACTACATCGACTGGATGAAGATCCGCAAGACCACCACGGTGAAAAACCCGTTCACCGGCGCCAAGATCCCAATCCGCACGATTTTCTCGATCTACGCGATTTTCATGGTGGCGGTCATCCTGCGTTATACCTGGCGCTTTGTTGATGTACTGCGAAATGGACCACCCGATGAGGACCACGAAATTCCGGGCCATGAGCCCGATCCGCCTCATATCAGGCACGGAGATGATGCGACATGAGCATTGAACTTCTGGTCTGTCTGATCACCCTGTTCGGTCTGGCGGGAATCGGTACGCCAATCGGCTATTCCATCATGATCGCCGCGGTCGCCTATCTCGGTCTGGCCGGGCTGGACGTGGCACTCACCGGTGAAAAAATTCTGCAGGGTCTGTACAAGAGTTTCGTCCTGCTCGCGGTGCCTTTGTTCATTACCGCCGCGAACATCATGAATGCGGGAACAATCTCGGACCGACTGCTGAATTTCTGTATTGCAGCTGTCGGACGGTTTCGGGGCGGACTCGGTCATGTCAATGTCATGGCTTCGCTGATATTCTCCGGCATGTCCGGATCCGCGGTAGCGGATGCTGCGGGCATTGGAAAAATCATCATCGAGATGATGTCCAAGGACGGTCGATACACACGCGGCTATGCCGCTGCGATCACTGCGGCAACAGCAACTATCGGGCCGATTATCCCGCCATCCATTCCCATGGTGCTTTACGCATTGGTTTCCAATGCCTCGATCGGTGCGCTTTTTCTCGCGGGAGTTGTCCCCGGCCTGATCATGGGGGTTGTGCTGATGGGAATGAACGCCTGGATTTCCACTCGCCGCGGATTTGCCAAGGAAGAGCCGGTGCCGCTGAAAAATCTGCCCAAAATCACCATCAACGCCTTTCCGGCACTGTTGATGCCGGTCATACTCCTCTACGGGATTTACGGTGGCGTAACCACGCCGACCGAAGCTGCAGGTGTTGCGGCATTCTATGCGCTCATTCTGGCCGGTCTTTTCTACCGTGCACTGTCAGTCAAGTCACTTTACCGGATATTTGTGGAAAGCGCACGCTCCTCTGCCGCCGTCGGTGTGGTCATTGGCGGGGCGTTGATCCTGAACTTCATCATCATTTCCGAAAACATACCGGGCATGATGTCTGAAATTCTCACCGAGCTCGATATCCACCCGCTGGTCTTTCTGCTGGCGGTCAATCTACTGGTGCTATTCTTGGGATGTGTGCTGGATGCAACAACCATCATTCTGGTGATTGTCCCCCTCTTCATCCCGACCTGTCAGGCACTTGGCATTGATCTCGTACACTTCGGCGTACTGATTGTGGTCAATTCGATGATCGGTCTCATCACACCACCCTACGGCATATTGCTCTTCGTTATCAATGCGGTCACTGGGATTCCGCTGAAAGAGATCATCGGAGAAATCTGGTCCTTTCTTGCAATATTGATCGGTGCGCTGTTACTGATGATCCTGGTTCCTGACATTGTGCTGTGGCTGCCGCGTCTTTTCGGGTACCAGGGATGAAATGCGTCTGTCGACCGCTACAACTTCGGTTTCAGGTGACCTCTTTGCCAGGCTGGAAACCATAGCCGCGGCGGGTTTCACCGGCATCCAACTCGATGAGTCTGATCTGATCGGATTCGCCGGCTCACCTGAGGACGTAGGCAAACGCGCAGCTTCGCTGGGTCTGGATATCGAAGCCTTTCAAGTTATTCCTGAAGTTGACAGCCTGTCAGAACCAAACAGAAAGAACGTACTCGCACGACTCGAGTATCAGCTTGACCTGATGCAGGCAGTCGGCGCAAAGACACTGGTAGTGGGAATCTCAAGCCATTCAGAAGATACCGGTGACAGCAATTCGATCTGTGAAGACCTGGCCGATTTGGCCACACGAGTCGACAGTCGAAATCAGCGCGCGGCACTGATCGCATTGCCCTGGTCACAACAGATACGGACAGAACTGCAGGCACTTGAGCTGGTAGAGACTGTCAACCATTCCGCGCTTGGCCTGGCTATCAATTCATTCTATTCGCTCGCAGATGGTTCGCAACCAAACCGGTTGCGCAAAATCCCGGGTGAGCGGCTTTTCCACGTCCAGCTGTTGGATGGGCCCGCTTTCGATTTCGATGTTTCAAAACTGAAAGGCCGTTCGGGTGTGCTGCCGGGCCAGGGTGACCTTTCGTTGGTGGGATTTGTGAGAATGATTGCCCGTTCGGGTTATAACGGAGGCTGGACTTTGGCAAGCGTCAGTGATTCAACTCCCGGCAGCAAGAATCATTTCGCGACAGACGGGTTTCGCGCACTGGTGGCTTTACTGGATGAAGCGGCCCGGTTTGAACCCGCTTTGTCTGCTCCAATTTCGGACCTTCCTGAACGCGTCTATCCCGCCGGCTTTGAATTCATCGAATTCGCGGTGGATGGGGCATCCCATACGACGTTGACAGAAAAACTGGAAACACTCTGCTTCCGTAAAGAAAGGCGTCATGTATCGAAATCAGTGCAACTGTGGCGCCAGGGCGCGATCAACATTGTGATCAATTCGGAAACAACAGGCTTTGCAGCTGAAGCTTTTGCCGAACACGGGCCATCCGTTTGCGATATGGCACTGCGAGTCAGCGATGCAAATCAAACTGTGGCCCGCGCCACCAGGTTAGGCGCACCGGAATTCTTTCAGCGTGTAGCGGCCGGCGAACTCAACATTCCTGCGATTCGAGGTGTCGGCGGGAACGTGGTACATTTCATTGACGAAAAATCTGATCTGCACAGACTCTGGGATGTTGAGTTTGACGCGGTTCCAAAAACACAGGCAGTACCGCCTGCCGGCCTGAGGCGGATCGATCATGTGGCACAGACCATGCGCTACCAGGAGATGCAAAGCTGGCTCACCTTTTACACTTCGACATTCGAAATGAGCAAAACCACGGTCGTGGATGTCGACGATCCTTCCGGAGTGACCCTTTCCCAGGCAATCTCCTCTCCGGAGGGAGAGGTCAGACTGAACCTCAACGGTGCAGCGGAGCACGATACTTTTGCCGGCGCATTTCTTGCCGATCGATTCGGCGCTGGAGTACAGCACATCGCTTTCCTGACGGACGATATTTTCGAAACTTCCGGTCACCTGACACGGGCCGGGTTGTCCCGACTGCAGATTCCAGACAACTACTACGACGATCTCAGCGTTCGATTCGGGTTGGCAGATGATTTGGTTGAGCGGATGCAGGAGGACCAGATCCTCTATGACCGGGACGGTGATGGGGAGTATTTTCAAATCTACAGCACGCCTTTCTTTCAGGGGTTCTTCTTCGAGATTGTTGAGCGTCGGGGCGAATACCAGGGATATGGCGCGCGCAATGCGCCGATTCGTCTGGCAGCTCAAATTCGGCATACGCAGGAAGATCGAATTCAATGAATAAACAGGCGGACGACATCCGCAAATGGTGGAGCACTTCAATTATCGACATGGCACCGGGGCGGATCACATTTCGTGATCACCCTGTTGAATCGCTGATTGGCAATGTCTCATTCGCACAGATGATTTGGCTGATGGTCCGAGGGGTTCTGCCCACTTCCAGACAGGCTGATCTCCTGGAATGTGCCCTGGTCGCAGGGGTTGATCATGGGCCGCAGGCTCCATCCATTGCCGCCGCACGCATGGCCGCAACATGCGGACTGGGAATCAACAATGTTATGGCCACCGGGGTCAATATGCTCGGGGACGTCCATGGCGGTGCCGGAGAGCAGTGTGCCAGGTTGTATTTTGACATTGCTGAGCGTCTGGACAATGGAAGTGATTTCGAGATTGCAATCCGTGACGGAGTCGAGGCCTGGCAGAAAACTGATGGCCGGTTTGTCTCCGGGTTTGGACATCGATTTCACAAACCGGTTGACCCGCGTGCGCCGCGTCTAATGGAACTGGTGCGCGAAGCGGCAAAAGATGGAACAGTCTCGGGTAGGTTCGCCGATATCGGGGAAGCGGTACAGGCTGAAATCAGTTTCCAGTCCGGTACCGGGATTGCGATGAATATTGACGGTGCAACAGCGGTTATCTTTTGCGAGCTTGGCTTTTCACCGCCGCTCGCGCGCGGCCTATTCTGTATTTCCCGCTCCGTCGGTGTCCTTGCTCATGGGTGGGAGCAAATGCAACAGGGCGGGCGGAACAAAGGGCCGATGCCACCGGAATTCCTGCCTCATCACCAATCGGAAGACAACCTTGAGTGACACATCAGAGCCCCTACGGGTCGGCCTGATCGGCACGGGCCGAATCAGCGACATCTATCTGCAGACCTGTGCCAAATATGACGGGATCGATATCGTCGCCTGTGGCAGCCTCAGACAGGATGAAAGTCGTGCGAAGGCCGCCCGGTACGGTATTGAAAGAGTCTGCAACCCGGATGAAATTATCGCTGACTGCGAGATCGATGCGATACTGAACCTCACCGTCCCGTCAGTTCACGCTGAAGTGAGTCTGGCCGCCCTGAACCAGGGCAAGCATGTCTACTCCGAAAAACCACTTGCTTCGAGCTTTGCTGACGGGCAACGGATTTTGGAAGTGGCTGCAGCAAAGGGACTTACTGTCGGTGTCGCACCCGACACTTTTCTGGGTGGACGCTGGCAGACGGTGCGTAAACTGCTGGATGACGGGGTGATCGGCCGTCCAACCGGCGTGGCCGTTTTTGCTGGAACTCATGGCACTGAGCGTCACCATCCCAATCCTGACTTCTACTATCAATCAGGCGGTGGTCCGATGCTTGATCTCGGACCCTACTACCTGACCGCATTGGTATTTCTCCTCGGTCCCATCTCACGCGTTGCCGGCGTGTCGAATCGGGCATTTGATCAGCGTATGATTGAATGCGGTCCTCGGAATGGGACCTGGATGGAGGTGGAGGTCGATACTCATGTACATGGCATGCTGGAGTTTGAATGCGGCGTGATCGGATCGATCACCATGAGTTTTGATGTCTGGGACAGCGAAACACCTCGTTTGGAGATTTACGGCGAGAAAGGGACAATTTGCATTCCGGACCCGGACCCGATCCATGGTGCAAACATATTCCATGGAGAAGTCTGGTACAGGACCCGAGAAACTTCGCGTTGGACTCACCAACCTCGTCCTAATGGTCGCGATCGGTGGCAGATGGCAGAGAATCCTTATGGATTCAATGAGGACAGCCGCGGCATCGGTCTGGTTGAGATGGCTCATGCGATTCGAGAAGGTCGATTGCCGCGGGCGTCGGGTGCGCTGGCCTTTCATGTACTGGAAGTCATGACGGGTATACTTGAGAGTTCAGGAAAGGGGCAGTTCGTCAGTATTGAAAGTCGACCGTCGATTCCGGATATTCTTCCTGAACAGCATTCAGAACATCTCTTCTCGGTTTGAGTCCATGTCTGTAAACACACTCGATTTTGCTGAACCATTCTTTACTGTTCGTATCATTCGCGACTGCGCGTGCTACACAGTCTCAGACAAGACAATCCTGCTCAATCTCGCAGATGAACCTGTTGAAATTCGGGGTCAACGATTGGGCGCACTCCAATCCGCAGTTCTTAAGAATACTGAGTGTGAAAACGTGAAGCATGCGGTCGTCGTTGAGCGATTTGCGGACTACTACGACGAAGTTGAACTGATGGCTCGCGTTCGTCAGCACTGGCCATCAGCATTCGAGGTGCGCGGTGAGGAACGCCTGCGCGGTATTGAGCACTATATGTCGCCCAAGATCTGGGTCGGACAGTTTGGCTTTACCATGTATCATTCGGCTGCCGTACCGGCAAATTTGGGTTTGCATCGCGATCACAGTTTCTGTCCGGTACCCGGATTTCGCGAAGTGCATACACAAATCGTGGGCTTTGGCAAAATGCAACAGTGTCGTGAGCGTGATATTGAGACGCTTTATCTTGAGGAACTGATGGCACCCGGCACAACCCATCGCCCGATGTACGATTCCCAGGGCAACTACCCTTGGCACCAGTTCGAGACGATCACACCATCAATCTTCTTGGCAGTCGAGATGCTGCCGGATGGCGTAACCCCGCCAGCCCTGTGAGTACGTAAGAGAGGTTTACATGTTGTTGCCGGATTCAATCGATTTTGAAGGACCGTTCCCACGCCTGTCCCGCAGATTACGTCTGGGTGTAGTCGGCGGCGGGCGGGTTTCAGGCATGCAGGCGAGTGCTGCGCGCCTGTCGGATCGATGGGAGATAGTTGCGGGTGCGCTATCGTCTGATCCGATCCGTGCCAAGTCTGCAGGCGCAGACTGGTCGCTACCTCAAGAGCGTTGCTACACATCCTTCCAGGAGATGGCTAAACTCGAATCCATACGGGATGACGGGGTTGATGCGGTCATGATTACAACCCCGAATCACCTGCATTATTCAGGAGCCCGGGCGTTTCTGGAGTCAGGCATCGATGTCCTTTGCGACAAGCCACTGACCAATGAAGTAGACGAAGCCGGAAAGCTGGCTGACCTGACCCGGCAGACGGGCTGTGTATTCGGGATTTCCTATGTCATGTCCTGTTTTCCGATGATCCGGCAAGCCCGGGAAATTGTAGCGGCCGGTGAAATAGGCCAGATAAACCAGATTCATGTTGAGTTTCTGCAGGACTGGATGACACCGGAAGATGTGGCTGATGCTCCTCACGTCAAATGGCGACTGGATCCTTCAAAATCAGGCAAAACCAGTTGCGTTGGTGACATCGGCACCCATGCGGCCCATCTGGCACAATTTGTCAGCGGACTGACCATGACTCACCTTCGTGCCGAGTTTCATGTTTGCGGCAGCCCCAAACCCCTGGAGGATTCAGTTTTCATGATGACCCGCTACGAGGAAAACATACCGGGCACTCTCATGGCTACCCGCCTCGCACCGGGCAATCGCGGCGGTTTGCGGCTGCGAATTTTTGGTTCCAAGGGTGGTGTGGAATGGGATTTGGAGAAATCTGAACAGTTGAAGTTCAATGTGTTCGGGGAACCCGATCAAATTGTCAGTCGGGGACACGGTCATGGCGTCAGTTCCGGAGTTGAGCGAAATATCCGTACGGCACGAGGCTTTCCTGAAGGCATTATCGAAGCCTGGGCAATTCTTTATACGGAATTTGCCATGGCAGTCGCGGCGAGACAGGACTGTAGAAAGATACCTGCTGACTGGCTCGGCATGCCGAGAGTTGAAAGCGGAGTTGATGGCGTGCGGTTTATCGAGGCCTCCGTGAAATCCAATGAATGTGATGGTAAGTGGGTAAAGATCTGAACACAAAAACTTTGGATCCAACACAGTTTTTTTGACGGAGCGAAGCAGTTTCTCGCCCGCTATATTTGGTCACGAATTATGCTGATCGTTTATTCACTGTTTGCGGTCGATCGAACTATTCACGCCTGTAGAGTTCTGGTCTGATATCTCCTCCTGATCCCGGAGGGTTTCGAGATAGTTATCAACCAGTCGGTACAAGTTGGCAATGTCTTGAAGATCGCTTACTGAAGAATCCGTGTCAACCATTCGCGCGTTACTTTTTCGTGCTCAGACCTATTCTCAGCGCGAATTGCCTGCCAGTCCGGCTGTTCGAAGTTTTCTGCGAAATCAACGAAGAGGTAGTGTTGTCCATCACATTTCAAATCGATGCGTCCATTACCGCGAATGGTCCACAGCCCATGAGGCTCAAGTTTGACTATATCACCCGACTGATTAGAGAGTTTCAGCGTTGGAATCTGCCTGGCTGCGATTCCAAATTTACGCATTAACTTCTCAAGCATAAGGACTGGTCTTCCTTGGAAAGCTTCCCATCCATCCGGCAACCAGTCGCTGATATTCTCATAGAGGCCACGAACACGTTTTTCCCAGTCATCAACGCGCTGTTTTATATGTTGCGCATCTATAGATTCACTTGTAACGTCATCAAGAACTGTACCGATCGTTCTCAGCCCGCAAGGCAGCTTCGTTCACCGCCTCGCCAACCCCGTCACCATCACCGACCGATTCCGCCAGCCAGCGGTGGACTGTGTTCGCACACGGCTCTTAATCCCGCGACACCGATGCCACTGAACGTCCGCCGCAAACCTCGCCTATGATCGGCTCATGCACTACTCTCGAATAGTGCTTTGTGCCCATCTTGGCTTTCCCTCCCGGTGTCACCGCCTTCAGCTGCTGACGTATGATACGTCGGAATCCCCGTGCCCGAAAATCTCACCATTGGCTGTGTCCACAAAAGCGCGCCCAGTACAATTTAGTATCAACAGAAGATGGTATAACACCAAATAGTCGCTCAAAATGAAGTTGGAATCATGAATGGACATTTAGTCACTGAAGGGCTGTCGCATGTAAAGGGCAGTGTCGAAGATCCTCTGATCGAGAATACCATTCCCGAGCTATTGTCAGATATTGTGAGTTCGCATGGATCACGCGAGGCGATGGTGTTTTCCGACAGGGGGATCAGATGGAGTTGGCGAAAACTATCTGAAGAGGCAGATACCCTGGCAGCAGGATTTCTGTCCCTTGGACTGAAAACCGGAGACCGGGTCGGTATCTGGTCACCAAATCGCCCAGAGTGGGTTGTCGTTCAATTTGCGACGGCACGACTCGGGTTGATTCTCGTTACCATCAATCCGGCCTATCGGGCAGGAGAGCTGGAGCATGTCCTCCGGGCTTCCGGTTGTGCAGCACTGGTGATGGCACCGAGATTCAAGTCGAGCAACTACACGGAAATGTTTCTTGAACTCGTATCAAACTCTGAGAGAGAAGAGATTACAGGTCTGCGTACAAAAACTCTGCCTGAACTGAAAACAGTCATTTGCATGCAGGACAATTCACGAGACCCTGTTCCGACTGGCATGCGTTCATTCGATGAAGTCGCGTCGTTGGCTGGACCGGAACATTTTGCAAGACTGGACAGCATAAGCGGCGGGCTGAATACGCACGATCCGATCAACATTCAGTTCACCAGTGGCACGACCGGGCTGCCAAAGGGTGCGACACTTTCACATCACAACATCGTGAACAACGCTCAGTTTGTCGCAATGACCATGCAGTTTACTGAAAACGACAGACTGTGCATCCCGGTACCGCTTTATCACTGTTTCGGCATGGTGATGGCTGTACTCGGGTGTCTGACAAAAGGGGCGACAATGGTTTTTCCGGGTGAGGGGTTTGATGCGAGACAGACGCTTGAGTCGATCGCGTCCGAAAGCTGCACAGCACTATACGGTGTGCCCACGATGTTCAATGCGATTCTCGGTTTGGATGACTTCTTCGAGTTCGATGTGTCTTCGCTTCGAACCGGCATCATGGCCGGTGCACCCTGCCCGATCGAGACCATGAATCGAGTAATCGGAGACATGAACATGCGCGAGGTAACCATTGCCTACGGGATGACCGAAACTAGTCCCGTGTCATTTCAGAGTGCGGTTGATGATCCGATCGAAATGCGAGTCTCAACCGTCGGCCGTGCGCATCCACATGCAGAATGCCGCATTATCGACAAGAGTGGCTCTGTCGTTCCGGTCGGGGAGACCGGGGAGTTGTGTACACGCGGCTATCTGGTCATGAAAGGATACTGGGGTGAGAGGAAACTTACCGAAGACGCGATCGATGAGGAAGGATGGATGCACTCCGGTGACCTGGCTGTCATTGACGCTGAAGGATTCTGCAATATTGTCGGTCGAGTCAAGGACGTTATTATTCGCGGTGGCGAGAACATTTACCCGAAAGAAATTGAGGACTACATCTATCGTTTTGACAAGGTAATGGATGTGCAGGTATTCGGAATTCCGGATGAAAAATTCGGTGAGGAAGTCTGCGCATGGGTAGTACCGAAACCGGAAACTGATGTGACTCCGAAACAGGTGCGCGATTTCTGTAAGGGACAGATTGCCCATTACAAAGTGCCTCGATACGTCCGCATACGTGAGGAGCTGCCGATGACGGTGTCGGGAAAGGCACAGAAATTCAAAATGCGGGAAGCCATGCTGAAAGAACTCGGCCAATAAAGAGAAATGTATCTGCGCTCAATTCGGTGATGGACCGTAGAATGCCGGTACTGTTCGCGGTCGAACTGAACCGGTTGGACATGAATTCTTGGCTGCAGTCTGTTAGCTATACCGGAGACTACTACCACCTGTCAAAAAACCAAATCCTTGATCAAATTGTGTCGCAGTACCATCAAGAAGGCGGAGTCTGTCGTAGAAATCCAAGGCACAGCTCCCAGTCAGATTGTTACTCAATTGATAGAGGAATCAGAACAGAAGTGTCGATGTACGCAGTGCTCATCTGTCGGCGAGAAACCTTTCCAGTGCCCCGGGAGCAGGTTCGCCGACTGTAATCCGCGTGTCAGGATCTTTCGCATTTACCCATATTCCTTGTTTTTCGAGTTCAAGCAATTGCTCTTCCAACGAATTGGTTGAAGAAGTCATCTGCGTATATTGAATTGAATAAATTGGGTCATGCTCAAGTGTCGATCGCAGAATCTGGCGTGCTTCCTCCTCCATCGAATGACCATTTGCCGTAGCTCGAATTTTGAGCTTCATAAGCACTTCATCCTCGATCTTTCGAATTGTAATGCTTGCCAACTTCCACCTCCTGGATATTATTCACACAGTGATCACTAGCCAATAATCTTAATGTTTTATTATCTAGGAATTCAGCCACAATCTGTAAAAATTTGAGAACTATTCATGAATAATGTCTTATATAATAGGCAATAAATATTCATTATGCGTATTAAATTACACCTTATATGAAATCACGAGCGCCCAGCACTCTTCCGCGCAGAGCGCGTCAGGCTCTTCTAAAACTTGGTCAGGATATTTCTGTTGCACGCAAAAAACGTCGATTCTCAACTGTTTCGATGGCAGAGCGTGCATTCATCAGTCGCAGCACATATACCAAGATTGAGAAGGGTGATCCGACTGTTTCTTTCGGTGCCTATGCATCAGTGCTAGCGATCCTGGGCATGGCGGATGGCATCGGACAATTGGCTGACCGTAGCAAGGATACGGTCGGGCTGGATATTGACGAGGAACGACTGCCAAAAAGAATCATGCCTCCCAGACGAAAACGGAAGTGATGATGTGTGAGACGATCGGGGTGCATGTTGATCGCGACAGGTAAACGCGTCTTGTGTACTGTTGTCGCTACATTGCCCAAATACAAAGGTCGAGTTCGGTTTTTGAGTCCGAAGCTTCTCAAAGACGCGCGTGAACAAACTTTACACTGTATGAACTTGAGGATTTAGAAATGGGATTGCTCAGCAACTTTGAACGCTACCCGCTCACCTTTGGTCCCACACCTATTGAACACTTGCCGCGCCTTTCAGAAGCGCTGGGGAACAAGGTTGAAATATACGCAAAAAGGGATGACTGCAATTCCGGATTGGCCATGGGAGGAAATAAATTACGAAAATTGGAGTACATAGTGCCGGATGCCATTGCATCGGGTGCCGATACTTTGGTCTCCATCGGCGGTGTTCAGTCCAACCACACCAGAATGGTCGCCGCCACCGCCGCGAAAATCGGCATGAAGTGCAGGTTGGTTCAAGAGGCCTGGGTACCGCATGAGGACGCAATCTATGATCGTGTAGGAAACATACTCATGACGCGACTGATGGGTGCAGATTCCCGGCTTGTTGATGATGGTTTTGATATCGGCATCAGACAGAGTTGGGAAGATGCAATGCGAGATGTCAGAGCCAATGGTGGTATCCCCTATGGCATACCCGCCGGTGCATCAGTTCACAAGTTTGGCGGTTTGGGCTATGTCGGATTTGCGGAAGAAGTGCGGGATCAGGAGGCTGAGCTGGGTCTCCAGTTTGATTACATCATCGTTTGTGTGGTGACGGGGTCCACACAAGGCGGAATGATTGTCGGGTTCAAGGTGGACGATAGAGCACACCGGGTTATAGGAATTGACGCGTCCGGTACTGTTGAGCAAACGCGCGAACAAGTCAGAGGCATTGTGGAAAATACGGCAAAATTGATTGGTCTGGATAGAACATTTGTTGAAGAGGACATTCATATCAATCCTGACTACGCCTACCCTGCCTATGGGGTGCCAAGCCATGAAACCAATGAAGCCATTCGATTGGCAGCTCGAACTGAAGCGATGATTACCGATCCGGTCTATGAGGGAAAATCGATGCAAGGTATGATTGATTTGATCAATAAAAACTTCTTCCCGGACGGCTCAAGAATTCTGTATGCCCACTTAGGGGGCGCACCAGCACTCAACGGGTATAGCTATACCTACAGGAACGGTTGATACTGAAATCCGAACTTGTCATACTTCAATAGTGGCGGTTTTCCCTCACCTACGATCTAAATCCTATACCTCTTGAGGGCTGAGTTCGCAAGCTGACAACCTAGACCAGTGAGGAAGGCCCGGAAGTCAACATAGACCATACCGACCGAATAACCCCACAATTTGCACTGCAAACAAAGCGGACGCAACATGTATTGTTGAAAAAGTCACCTCAGGCATCAGCGGTTGGCGAGAAATCGCACGCAAACTCCTCCAACCGAGCAATGTACGAGAAGATTATCAACAACAGATTGAACTGTCGTCGATAACTACTCAAAATCATAGTAGTGTAAGTTCCATCGGTACACTTATACGGAATTCTGAGATATAGACACCGCTTGGCACAATTGATCTGTCACCTGAGCCCAGGTCAGTTTTTCTCGTGTCAATATAAGGGAACCAGTTATGGTTGGCTTTCTTTGCCATATACAAAAAAAGACGCTTGACTTTGATTGATCGACATTCTTCAAGAAGTTCTTGAATGACTTTATGCCTTAGATTGACGAGAGTCTCCAATATCTGATATGTCTCGAGAAGATCCTGATGCCTTGGTGAAAGATACAGACATTCAAATATAGCCCTTTCGGGTTCGGATACCTCAAGGTTGAATGACAAACCGAATTTGTAGAACTCAGTCGATGGTGCCTGTCTAACAGCAAGCCCTTGCGGAAGAAATCCTGTGTTGACATGGTTGATCTTCACACCCCAGTCATAGTTCAAGAACCATGTCGGAAGCCTTAAAGTGGGTGGTGAGAAAATGTCGGCCCTTTGCACACCAAATCTAATATTCTGACTTGATCCGAAAACTGCCAATGCTGTCATTGCGCCTAGATGCAGCTTCTTTCCTGCCTGGTTTTGAAGAGCGTGAACCGCTCCTTCCCACCCGATTTTTTCATTTGGCCTGCGGTATGCACTCCGTCCGACAGACTCCAGCCATCCAGCCCTGCGATAGTACTTTTGCAGGTCATGGGAAATGCCTTGCGACTCCAGCCATGAAGAAAGACAGACTGTCCCCGGTGTATGCCGGTCTAGCAGGTGCTTTAACTTTTTTCGAGTTCTTTGATCTTTGCCAGCCATGGTGACTAAGGACGATTTTATTGAACAACTGTTATTTATATTTTTGTAATGGTAATCATATTACCTTTATTGAATAGTATTTAATGTTTTCTGTTTACAGTCAAAAATTGTCGTACGCACACCATTCGTCAAGAAAAAAGCAAAGGGTCTTAAGAACCTAATCTCAAGACCCTGCGGCCCGCCGATCAAACGACGGGGATAGTAAGCAGAATTATAGAAAATTCAAATCAAATTCAATCAAGATTTTCCGATGGATTTGAAGCAATGCACTCCAAATTTCGCTTCCAAGCAGTTCCTTGTGAGGAATCAGTTTTCATGATAAATCTGGAAATCTGACTTCCCAAGTTCGCCGTATACAACGTAATTGAACCGGGACAATACCTCGCTAACGTTCTTGTGTAATTACACCTGTTGACAGACAAATTGATCGGCTCAGCAACAACCCTTTGAGCCAATTCGTATCATAAAAACATTGTCTCGATATTTTTCGAGCTGAAATTTGCCTGAATTTGAAAAATTGCGATCCAAATACAGGAAAAAGATCGCGTGGGACCCCCGGCGCATCAAATCCCTCTTGCCATTGCTCACTGTATAATCGCACTATGAAATTCTTCAATACCGCAGGTCCAATCAGGACGGGTGAGCACTACTTCGTGCCCCCGCTGGAACGTCTTGACCGATCAGAAGTATTGCAGCTGATTGAACAAAAGCGCTATTTCGTCCTACATGCACCGCGTCAGACCGGCAAGACCTCCGCGCTAATTGCCCTCCGGGACGAGCTGAACTCAACCGGCCATTACCGTGCCGCCTACGTCAACGTCGAGCCAGCTCAGGTTGCACGGGAAAACGTCCGTTCGGGGATGCAGGCGATCCTCTCTATCCTAGGTGAGCAATCTGAAAAAAATCTGAATGACTCATTTGTCCGCGATAACTGGCAGGGGATTCTGGAGTCATCTGGAGAGCTTGGAGTGCTTCATGTAGTACTGAGTCGCTGGTCGAAGGCGGATGTGCGTCCGTTGATTCTGATGGTTGATGAAATAGACGCATTGTCCGGTGACATGCTGATATCGGTGCTACGCCAGCTACGGGGCGGTTATCTTGAGCGACCGGAAAGCTTTCCGCAGAGCGTGATTCTTTGCGGCGTGCGCGATGTACGCGACTATCGGATCCGCTCAAGCAGGGACGATCAGATCATCACCGGTGGCAGTGCTTTCAATATCAAGGCAGAGTCACTCCGGCTGGGGGATTTCGATGAAACGCAGACAAAGTCCCTGCTCCTGCAGCATACAGATGAGACCGGTCAGCGATGGAGTGAGGATGCATTGGATGAGATTTGGGAATCAACCCGTGGTCAGCCATGGCTGGTCAATGCCTTGGCGAATGAAGCCTGCAAAGCGAAAAAGGATCGAAGCCAGCAGATCGGGCATGATGATGTCGTTAGGTCGAAAGAGGTACTGATTTTGCGCCGCGACACGCATCTGGACCAGCTGGCTGACAAGCTGCGCGAAGCGCGCGTCAAGCGTGTAATCGAGCCGATTGTGAGCGGCGAGTCGGAAGCGTCATCTTTTCGAGCCGACGATGTCCAGTATGTGCGAGATCTAGGGCTGATCCGCAGTAGACCGCCGATAGAGATCGCAAACGCGATCTACCGCGAGATCATCCCGCGAGAGCTGATCACCTCAGCGGACGAGATTATTCCCTACGAGACTACTTGGTTTGTTGAAGACGGCAAACTCGTGATGGATAAACTGCTGGAATCGTTCCAGGAGTTTTTCCGCGAGCACTCCGAGCACTGGGTACAGCGATTCGATTACCTAGAGGCGGGTCCACAGCTGCTGTTGCAGGCATTCCTGCAACGTATCATCAACGCTGGTGGGTGGATAGAAAGAGAGTATGGAGTGGGGAGAAAGCGCACCGATCTTCTGGTTGTGTGGCATGCGGGAGAGATTCGGCAGAAAACCGTGATCGAGTGCAAGCTACGGCGAAACGGGTTGGAACGCGTCATTGCTGACGGGTTGGTTCAGATTGGCGAATATATGGACCGTTGCGGAACCGATGAGGGACATCTGGTGGTATTTGATCGATCAGATACGCGCACCTGGAAGCAGAAAGTGTTCAGACGAGAGGCAACATCTGGAGACAGATCAGTAACAGTCTGGGGAATGTAGAATCGGTGTTTTTCCTCTTCAACTGAAACGTTCACATTTTCCATTCGCTCGTATCCAGCTGTACATTTGTGCAGAAAACATTCGTTGCAGAGTTTCTTTCTCCTTCTCACTTGCTTAATGGTAGCGAAACAAGCGAAGGTGTTCTTGCGACTGCTAAGTGGCAAATGGTCGTTCGACAATAATGGTTTATTCGGTCACAAATTAGGAAAATAAATTCATGGAACAGAAATTCGAATACCAGAACATAAGCCCTCGGCTTGAAGAAATCCTTGGTTCCATGGATCGGCCGGGTGATTTCTGCACAGAGGGCAGGGTTTCCGAACCTATGCCAAGGCTGGAAGTTGAGAATGTTGGAATCTTATCGTTTCCGGTACCGAAAACTCAGATTGAAGAACTGATTCAGACAGCAGATCCGGCTCCCTACGGAAAAGGTTCCCAGACTCTAGTCGATGCCTCGGTACGAAACTGCTGGGAGATCAATGCCGACAGACTCGTGTTGGGAGGACAATCCTGGGACAAAACAATCCAACACATACGACATCTGGCAGCAAATGGTCTAGGTTGTCCACACGAGCGACTTAATGCCCAGCTCTACAAGCTGCTGATCTATCCAACCGGAGGATTTTTTGTTCCGCATAGAGACACGGAAAAATCTGAAGGCATGATTGCGACAATGACGATCTCTCTACCCGTAGAGGGTAGTGGAGGCGAGCTCGTCGTGCGACACAAAAACAGAAGCATGACCATCGAAATGAATGTCGACGACCCGTCCGAAATGGCCTATGCGGCATTCTACGCAGACTGCCAGCACGAAATCAAGAAGATACGTTCAGGTCATCGGATTGCTCTTGTCTACAATCTATGTCTGGAAAAAGGTGATGTGGACAGGTTCAGTACCGCTCCGGACTATACAGCGCAATCGGATGAAATTATTGAACAACTTCATATATGGAACAAGAAAGAGAATGCAGCTAAAAAGCTCATTTGGATTCTCGACCACGAATACAGCGAAGCAGGACTGTCTTTCGACACTTTAAAGGGTCGCGACAACGCAGTGGCCAAGGCCCTTAAGCTGGCATGCGAAAAAACTGATTGTGAACTCTATGCTTCAATCGTACATATATCCGAATCGTTCAATGCTTGGCCTTCAGGCTATAGATACCGTTACGGAAGTGGTGATTTAAATGATTATGAAATCGATGAACTGCTTGAATCAGAAATCTGGATGAACAGCTGGGTATCTCCGAACGGAAGCAATCCAAATTTCGGAAATCCATCAATTGGCAATAATGAACTGATGCCTACAGGCATTCTTGATGATCCGGTTCCAGATAAAGAACGAATTGACGAAGCGACCGGCAATGAAGGAGCAACGCTGGTACGCACCTATTATTTAGCCGCCTTGGTTTTGTTTAGACGGGAAGGAATTTTGGATGAACTCGTCAGACGCGGTGCAGGCCCGGGGGTTGCTTGGATTACCGAAGAATTGTTACGCAATGATGAAATTGTCGATGACCGTACGGTGAGGTCAGCCGAAAAACTCATCGATATTTGGCCTCCGGTCTATTACTACTACAGTCGTGTCGAAAGCGTCTCGGAAATGCTGAATTTGCTGCTCAAATTGAATAGTCAGCGGACTTCCCTGAGATTTCTGCGGAAGATAGCCATTCGACACTACAAAGGATCTGTCAACCACAATCTCGCAGAAATTCTATCCACACTTGAGCCGACATACACTGAAGATATTCTACGCTCGCTGATTTGCGAGAAGTTCTCCGAATTTCCGGAGAGTCTTCTTCAATTGCTGATGCTACTGTACAGTAAATGTGAGTTTTCCGTCAGCAGCAGACGGGAAATATTTGCAACATGTGCTACGGAGATTCTCCAATTGCTCCCCGAAACAATGTCTCAGATGACGAAACAACCACATCACTCAGAACGCTACCATGCACCCAAGCAATCCAAAATTCGCAAGGACGCAATAAAAGACTTGGTCATGCTGTTTTGGTACGCGGATGCGATAGAGTCTGTGATTTCAGTGGCTGAAATATTCGACAATTTCCCAACGGTGGCTTCAACTGACCGGCAAGTGCCAAAAGCACTTGTTGAATTGTGTAAGAACAGCGATATTTTTGATTCCGATGCATATCGATCACTGTGGCGTGTATCAGCAAATCACCTTGTTGATCGCAGCGATTATCCTCCGAAACCACCACAAGATTGGACAATTCAATGTGATATTTCCTGTTCTTGCCCGCGATGCAATCAACTTCGCAAGTTCTGTGCAAACCCTGCACAAAGTGTTGCACGGTTTCCATTAAGAAAAGATTTACGCGCCCATCTACACCAACAAATTGACATTAATCGACTCGATCTCTTCCATGAGACGGAAAGAAAGGGAAGCCCTTACACTCTTGTCCTGACCAAAAACAGAGCGACTTACAAGCGTAGGCTGAAAGAGTATTCAAAGGATATCAAATACATGAAATCCTTGATTGAACTGATGGCTGATGCCGAAGCAAGGACTCGGGTCGAGGGGCAATTCACGAAACTACAGATTGCCGTTGAAAATTCCAAGCATCTGGATAAAACGTGAGATGATGTCTGTCAATTGTGATTGAGTTCACATGAATGTCAAACAGATCGCGCAGGTGTTGCATCCTTAAGGCTTCATATATTTTCCCGTCACACAATTCGCACCGGTAGTCACGATAACAGATGCGAACAATCCGTTTACTCATTTTGTACTATTTGACAAACTTGCGCTTCACCGGATTCGAGTGCAGGAGGCTAAAACAAATGCCGATTCGCTATAGAAAGCAGTTTTACAGGCAAACTTGAAATAACACAGAATAGAAATCAATCCTTATCTACTGAATCGATAGTAAAGTTAGGCAGAATTTCGCTGCCCGCAAAAAAGAACTCAAACTGATGGCTGTACGTGCGTTCGAGTTGGTGATTTGGTTCGCTGAAGCGTATTTTAAATTCGTAACCAAGATTGAAGGAGTCGATGAATGACGCTGGAAGTCGGATACTTCAATTCTTCGAATTTCAATTCAACATAGCAAAATAGCGTAGCAAAATGAATGAATTATCATTGTCAGCCAACTGGGACTCCGAAGCACAAGTTTGGATAGCTGTTAGTAAAGACGTGCCAGGTTTAGTCGCAGAAGCTGATTCGTTTCAAACATTAGTTGCAAAATTACAGATACTGGTTCCGGAATTGTGTGAACTCAATAGTTATTTAGTCACCACTCCTGGAGGTAATATTTCGATACCGACTGATTATCAGGGATTTGAAGAGGAACTTCAAATTTCCTAACTGGTGGCAAATTACACTAAACATATTAAGCAAATTCTTACCAATTCTGGTTCCTTAGAAGAAATTACAGACCAATTTATGAAATGTAAAATTCGTGTCAGCATTTGCTAATTGCCAATAATCCTTACCTGAGGAGTTGTTTAAGGTGTTGACCAAATTGACAATCCGGAACTTCAAGCGTTTTGAAAACGTGACGATGGACCTGGCCAACCCCGTAGTCTTCGTTGGCCCCAACGATTCCGGAAAGACATCTGCCATGCAGGCTCTGGCCTTGTGGGAGATTGGAATCAAGCGATGGAACGAGAAACATTCAGGCAAGACAAAAACTCCTGCTAAGCGACCCGGTGTTACGATCAATCGTCAAGATTTGTTTGCTATTCCGAACCCGAGTACCAGTCTTTTGTGGCGAAACTGTAGAACACGAAACATTTTCAGAAAAAGCGGGCAGAAACAGACCAACAATGTCCGAATTGAAATTATTGTTGAAGGTGTAACCAAAGGTAGAAAGTGGGAGAGTGGTTTGGAGTTTGATTATGCCAATTCGGAATCTTTTTACTGTCGCCCTCTTCGAACAACCGAGCACGATGTTCAAGAGCGCATGCCAGTACCTGAAGAAGCAAAATTTGTGAACATCGCGTTTCTTCCCCCATTGTCCGGATTAACAGCTAATGAAACAAAACTTGAACTAGGTGCTGTAAATGTACGAATCGGCGAGGGTCGCACAGCTGAAGTTTTGCGTAATCTGTGTTGGCGAATATGGGACGAAAGCAGTGAGCAATGGGAAGATCTCGCGCTTGAAATCAAAAAACAATTTGGGGTAGATCTTGATATTCCAAATTACACTCCCGAGCGCGGTGAGATTACGATGAGTTACCGGGAGAGTGGTTGCGAATTTGATCTATCCTCGAGCGGTCGCGGACTGCAGCAGACATTGTTATTGCTGGCATATATGCGAGTCAATCAAGGGGCGGTCATCCTATTGGACGAACCAGATGCTCATCTTGAAATTCTCCGCCAACGGCGGATTTACAGGCTACTCTGTGAAAAGGCATCAGAACTGGGTGCTCAGGTTATCGCTGCCAGTCATTCCGAAGTGATTCTGAACGAAGCGGCAGATAAAGACCTGGTTATCGCCTTTGTCGGTCAACCGCACACGATTGGAGCCAGTAGACAGAGTCAACTTCGCAAGGCGTTAGCTGAAATCAGCTGGGACGATTACTATCAGGCGGAGCAGATGGGATGGGTTCTTTATCTTGAGGGTTCAACCGATCTAGCAATCTTGCAGGCTTTTGCAAAAAGATTTCGGAATGAAAATGCCATGACTGTGCTGAAACAACCCTTCGTGCATTACATCAGAAACGAACCTGGTGTGGCAGCGCGACATTTTTTTGGACTCATAGAAGCATTTCCCAATCTGAAAGGTGTGGCACTGTTTGATCGATTGGATAAAACCAGCGACGAAAATCCACATTTGAATTATTTATTTTGGGAGAAACGGGAGATTGAAAACTATCTATGCACTTTCAGTGCACTGCAAGGTTTTGTAGAAGATTCTGTAAACGAGGATTGGTCAGGTCTGCCAATATTTGAAGACAATCTCCGACAGAATCAGCTGCAAGAATGCGTCAAGGTACTTGAAGAATCCATTGCGAAAGTATCCGAGGCTTTGGAAGTTATGGGGAGTCCGCCAGCCTGGGGCGATGATATAAAGGCGAGTGATGACTTTCTGGTGCCTTTGTTTCGAGCCTACTACAATGCGCTGGAATTGCCGAATCTCATGGCAAAGTCAAATTTCCACAAATTGGTTGAATACATTCCAGAGAATGAGCTTGACCGGGAAATCGCTGAAAAACTGGATGCAATCGCATCAGTCGCGGAAACCGGTTTGGTACACTAATTTCTACTCGAATTTTCGAAATTCAGAGTTCAATCACTCTGTTTTTGGACTCATGGTGACAGTTGCGTATTTTCGACGAATTTTCAGTGGAGCAGCCCACTTGACGGCTTACCCGCGCGACTTAACCCCGTTCGGCAATGAAATTCCTGTCCATCATCTGCGCCAGGCCATCGACTGAACCTTGGGACAGACAAACCGCGAGCAGTTCAGCCCGACTCAGATAGTGCGGCTCATATACACGTTGTTCGTTCACCGCACGAAACACTTCATGAAAAGTGTGCTGCCAGGTTCTCTGCCCTCACCCTCATACAAATGATTCGCAACTTGCTGCAGTGACTTTACGTTATCCATCATGCGAGATGAGAATACAAAGCGATCAATTTCCATCGGACTTTTTCTCTAACTATTGATTGGTTTTTCGTCTTACCCGTTGTGGGCAAGAAAAGGGGATTACAGATAGTGGTTCAGTTGATGACAGTCCATCGTCAACTGAGCAAAAAATCAAGATACCAAATCACTCATAGATTGTCTTGTTGAACGATGAAGTACAATTTTCCCGTGGGATATCAGCTCCACGGCTTCACGGGCTGTGACAATTGGAATCCCCTGAACTTCCTCAAACGCAAGCGTGCGTATCCTATCACCTGAAACGATCAGATCAACCTTGCCGGGCTCCATCTCTAGTTGCAGCAAAATATGATTATCATTCGGGTCTGAGGATAGGTCTACCACCTGATAGTCGACCAACATACGAGCATAGGTGTAAATATTCTCGACGATTTCCTCAGCCTCTTCGGCGTTCACATATTACTTCAATCTGATCGTTCAACCACGCTTGATATAGGATGTCGGGGGAGTCATCTTAATCAAAACGCTGATAAGAAAATTGGTGTCAAGAACGACCCTCACGAACAGCGTCAACCTCCTCGTCAATCAGTTCAAGAATTTCCCTCTGATCATAGGTGGCATTCCTATCTTTTACTTTGGAAATGGTGAATTCCATCATGTGACGACGGACGGCATTATTTACAAATTCGGATAGGTCACCCATATCTTTCCCGTTTTGGCTCAGAAAGGTACGAACCGCCCGGTCAGTTTTGTCAGGTATGTCTAATTTCCATCGAGTCATGAGTCAGTTGATTGTGAGTTGGTGAATCATGGATTTCTCTCCTTATACCATGGATGATGTCCTTTTAAGTAGAATCTGTAAAAAACCCAAATCATAGGACAACAACCGGTTTTTCCTCCGGAAACTGGGGAGTTTAAACCGTTGAAAGTGGGAACTTAAGTCGGTGGTGACACTTACCCCTGATCAGACAGAAAGCTTTAAGGGTTTCACGATTGGAAGTAACCATCACGTCAAAGGGTGTAATACAGTTTGATGCGGATCAGCCTCTCAGCCCTTTCAAAGCATCCGGTGTCTTCAATAGATCATCTACGGGCCACGACATTCCGCAAGCGTCGCCAGACGGGAATGTCTCCGTCAGCCCCGGATGCGGGCAACACCCGGGCAGGCTCGGCGCGCAAGTCCAAAAGATTGCGCTCCTCACTGCCGAACACCATGGCAATCAGGTGAACTCCGTCGCCCTGGCCGAGATACTGATCCCCGTAGCCGCGTTCACGCATCTGTCGCATCGCTGAATCAAGTGCCTTCCTGAACTCACGTTCGCCCTTGCCTACCACCACCTTCGCCTCGATCACATACACCTCGCCGGCATGCCTGACCACCAGGTCCGCCTTACCCCGGCTCGACGAAACCTCCGGCCGGGCATCCGCACCAACCGCCTGCAAGTGCGTCAGCAATACGTTCAGATAGTGACCCTCCATTTCGGCATTGCTGTTGTTGCGATACCAGTCGTGCGCCAGGGCCGCGTACACCGACCTCAGCCGCTCGGACAGTCCGTCGAAATTCTTCGACGCCAAAAAGTCCAACACTGCAAAACTGTCTTTCGATACATCCTCCGACTCGCGACCCGTATAAGCCAGAAGGCCCGCGTTGAATTTCGTACTCACCTCAAGGTTTGGATACTCCAGAGTGTAGAACGTGTCCGGGCCGACACGCCGCTGTTCTCCAACCGTCAGATAGCCCGACTGGAACATCAGCGCACGAAGATCGATGTCCCCGACATCGAACTGGATCAGCTGTTCTCTTTTGATCGTTCCGCCGTCAAAGTCCATCAGCGGAAAATTCCGCTCCCTGACCACCCGGTACAGATAGGAAGGCTTTCCGCTTTCAAACCAATATGAATCAAACTGCCGTCTCTTCAAGAGAAACAGGATGTCCCAGGGATTGTAGAGCCGATGCCCACCCAGCCAGCTGTAGCCGTTGTACCAGCGGCGAATCTCCTCCCGGTCCAATCCCTCAAGTTCCGGCGCGAACACCGTGTCAAGCTCGTCATCGGTGAATCCGCAGATCGACGCATAGCGTGGGTCCAGCGAGATGTCCTCCAGGTTGTTCAACCCGGAAAACAGGCTGACCTTCGAGAACATCGTGATGCCGGTGACAAACACGAACCTGACATGTCGGGCACAGCCCTTGATGATGCCGTAAAACCCCCGGAGATAGTCCCGGTTCGCTCTCGCCACCTCAGGATTGTCCAGCACATCCAGGATCGGCTTGTCATACTCATCGACCAGCACCACCACCTGCTGTCCGGTGCTCCGATGCAACAGGCGTATCAGCTCTTTCAGACATTGCGAACCCTTGCTGCTGATCTCACCCAGTTCAATACCGGCGTCATCCGCTATCCCTTTCAACTCGCCGCGGATATGCTGATCAAGCTCTTCGGGACTGTTGTACTGATCGTCAAAACTCAGCCGCACGACAGGATGCCGGATCGACCAGTCCCAGCTGTCGTAGATCGCAAGCCCGCGGAACAGCTCCTCCTCTCCGGCGAAAAGATCACGCATGGTGTCAACAAACAGACTCTTGCCGAAACGGCGCGGACGGGAAAGGAAGTAATGTCTTGTCAGACCGCCCGCCAACTGATGGATCAGGGAAGTCTTGTCAACGTAATATCCATTGCCTTCGCGGAGTGTACGGAAACTTTGAATTCCTACCGGAATTTCCTTTCGGGAATCGCTCTGATGTGTCTCACTCATGATTCCATCATATCACTTCTTTTGCGTAAGGCTATGAGTATAGTTTCGCACCATCGTATGTGAGAAGAATCGCAGGCCGGACATATCGGGCACTCTGCGAATCGGCAGAATTTTCGCTTCCGGTGAGGTTTCCGAACAGGATGTCCGCGGACCCGGTTATGCTGTTGCCTGACTGCAACGCAGCATGGAGCGACTGCAGGACAGAGGATGGGAATTCAGACGGTTATTCATCCCCTTCTCGATCGGTCTCCGGTAAACTCCTGATCGTACCCGTATTCTGCCTGGTATTGCCGGACAGATACCACCTTGGCGGCATTAATGTCCGTTCGAGTCGGGACAATTCTCCCGACAATCCTGACTGCCTGACCAGCCGGGAAAATTCGCACTCGCACCTGATAAGGGGTGAGCGGTTACCTCGAAACAAGAATTCCCAGCTTCAAGAAAAGCATGCTCGCCAATCCACCTCTACAGGTTTCCGACTGAATTCGCCGGTAAAGCATCATCTCAATCAACAATGTCATATCGTTTACGCATTATTCAATCGCGTCCTCTCACATTGTCTGTAAGTTGTTGTCTTGCTCGCAAATAATTGGACACGCGCTATGTGATAATGTAGTTTATCAATTATGGAGTGAAAAGATGGGAAGACAATCGGTTTTGACAGCCGCGCAGCGAACTGAAGTGGTGCTTCAGCTGTTGCGGCGGGAAGATACCGGCAAACGACTGGCATGTCAGGCCGGGGTGAGTGAGCAGACCCTGTATCGGTGGCGCGATGATTTCGTGCGAGCGGGACAGGGTGCGATGAACGGCAAGTCCGGCCGAGGCGGAATGCAGGCGGAGCTTGAGCGAAAGGATCGGCAGTTGGCGGAGCGGGATCAGCTGATCGGCGAGCTGACGGTGGCCAATCGGGTATTAAAAAAAACGTCGGAGTTCGGCCTTTGAGTGCCGGGTTGCGTGAGCTGATTGAGACATGTTGCCGGGAAAGTGAGTCGAGGGTGCGCATGAGCGCAGTTCTGCGGTTGCTGGGGATCAGTCGTTCGAGCTGGTATTCGAGGCCGAGGGGTGGTCGGCGCGGTCGGTTGCCGGTGGCGATTGATGCGGAGCTTCGGGCGGCGGTGGTGCGCTGTGCGGAACGATATCCGTGGTGGGGCTACAAGCGGATTGCGGTGGTGAGTCGCCGCGGTGGGCTTGCGGTGTCGGACAGGCTGGTGTATCGGGTGATGCGCGAGGCGGACCTGCTGCAGCGTCGTCGGGTTGGTGCGGCCGAGTCATACCAGGCGGCGAAACTGTTCGAGCTGCTGCCTTCGGGGCCCAACCGGCTGTGGCAGACCGACATCACCTGGGTGCATGTGCCGGGCTACGGGTATTGGTATGCGGTGACGGTGATTGATTATTATTCGCGCTATCTGCTGGCGTGTCATCTCAGCGGCAGCCATACGGCCGGTGATGTGCAGCGGGCGCTGGATCTGGCGAGTCGGGAAGCCGAGCGGGTCAGTGGTCCGCTGCGGCGCAAGCCGGTGCTGGTGTCGGACAACGGGCCGAGATTCGTGTCGCGGTCGTTCCGGGTCTACGCGAAGGACCGGTTCGAACATGTTCGGATTGCGTATCGCACGCCGACCCAGCTGGGTCTGCTGGAACGGTTTCATCAGACGCTGAAGACCGAGGAGGTGTACTGGCGCCTGTATGAGAGTCCGTCCGATGCCCGTCGCTGTCTGGAGGAGTTTCGGGAGCGATACAACCGGGAACGTCCGCACTGGGCGTTGCGGCCTCGTGGCGGTGGCGATGTGCTGGTGCCGGGCGATGTGTATGTGGACGGAATGGCGGTGGAGATTCCGAGCTGGCAGGGTTGGGCGAAGACGGCGAAGGAGAAACTGGAGCGGATGGCGGACGGTGGTCATTTTCCGCCGTTCGGCACTACCGGCTCATTGGACAATGTGGCCTGAGGGAGGGGCAGAGGACTAACACAAAAACGGTGTATTCGTGTCCAACGAATTATGATGGCAAGACATTGTGATATCCATACCATGTCTGAATCTGGAATTTCAGTTCAGTAAATCATTGGATTTCTAATCCAATTTCTCATTCAGCGTCAGAAGCAGGTTTGCCAGATTTTCGATAAATCTGGCGCCTTGAGAACTGATGCCGGGCTCACCACCCACCAGACTCAACGTATTCAGGATGTTCCCCATTTCTGCTTTTGTTACATTCGACCAGTTCTGACCGATTGTATCAGCGAGAATTTGCAGTTGATATTCTTCCATGAACTTAACCTCATACGAATTGTTATTTAGTTTTGGGGGATTGTTAACCCTCGTCGGAATTTCAGCGGTTACCCTGCCATTTTTGTGTATTCGTCTGAATCAAAGTTGTGGAAAAGAATACTTATCGAAATATCGAAACTCCAAAAGCATTCGCCTATTACGAAATGCACAATATTCAAACACGATCGACTCAGTGAGGCATAGTCACTGTATTTTCATAAACTTTGAACGAAATGTAACCGGATATGTAATAGGGTCACCTTGCCTACTAAATTCCAAAATCATGTCAAAATTCTGAATAAACACCTTGTCAAATGGATTGTTCCAGTCACTTGTATACAGATCTTTGCCGAGTCTATTGGAAACTCCCAGTATCGTCGAATTTGAAGGAGTAGGAGTCCAATTATCATGAATGAGCAGCCAGTTATGCTGATACATTTTGAATTCCTCGTTTTCAAATTTATGCGCTTTCCTTTTTGCGAATTCCAGAATCGCATCTTTCCAGTTTCGAATCTCAGTAGCTTTTCCCATTATTGGAGGTGAATTTTTCCCTCCAGTCTCGACATATTTTTCAATCTTATCTTTCGTCCAACAAGGATCATCAATTTTTGATTCTGGAACAAACATTGAATCGTTCTGATTCGCTTTGGAAGCGATCCATGCCCAGTTCTGCGGTATTGCCTCAGTTATCTCTACACCAATCTGTCTGCGGTCCTGTCCCATTAACTCAAGAACCAGATCAGGCCTGTCATCCGGCTTTACACGTAGAGGATAGGAAAGTAGACCCGTTTTTGAAATGGTGTGCAGAAATGGACAAGTAGTTCGGCGTTCAGTATGAAACGTTTTTCGACCTTGTCCGCGTTCAGGTAAATAAATATCCCAGGAATCAAGCTTACGAGTCAGGTCACTTGGTGAAGTTGCCTCAATTGGCTTGCGGGTGTCCTTCATCACTGCACTTGATCACCGATCATCAGTCACTTGTGAAATGAAAAACCTGGGGAAAATTCAACAAACTTTGGTTCTCGGTTCCGCTGGTTAGGTAAAGCTCGAAAATGGGTGAATTCATTTCTCATAATTTCTGCCGCCCTATCGATTTGGTGGGCTCGGAAGTACTGCAGTCGAACATATTTTGAGTTGTGTTGGCTGCAGTTTACGTTCTGATTTTTCGATGTCATATTGTCGGTAAAAATTTTAACTTCAACAGACAAAATCATATACATTGCTAAGCAGCGACCCCTGTGGTTTTGAGCGCAGGGTGCGGGGTCTCCTTATGAGACCCCTGCCTTTTTCAGCCTTCAAATATCTGATCCCGATGCTCATCTGTCCACCTCCCTGGATAACCAAGACCGATCAACACTACACTTGTTGAAACAGCGTATTCTAGATACTTCACATGGTTGTCGTACACGGTATCGTAACCTACGGTTCGGTACAGTCTATCGATGGTCAAGTACTTGAGACAACGCTAAATTCAAGACATTCCAAGTGCTTTTTTGCCTGAGCGGCAGTAAATGTTCCCCTGCCAGACGGCAACGAACCCAAACCGCCAAGTTCGTGTGCGCCCCGTAGCAGGAGTTTCTGATCGTAATACCTGCCATTATGATAAACATACCACTTTGTCGAATACCCTCCACCGTAGCGAGCACGCATCCCCTCAGGCCCAATACAATCGAACTGCTTGATCGCTTTTTCCATCATTTGTTTGTCGATATTTTTTAGCATCACCGGCTGTCTCCTTACATGATTTGTCGGTTGCTCTGCAAGTCGTTGTCCTCAGTCATTCTTCGATATTGATTCTTCTGCAACTTTCTCTTCATAAGTTTCGATTATGGCCGTGAGGACTTTGTCAAGTTCAGTTGGAAAGCATGCATTCGAACCCTTTTTTTCGTATAGATACCGCCAATCTCTGAATGTGTTCTGATGATACTCAAGTACTTTTTCAATTTCTGCACCTGCGGGAAAAAATTCCTGAACACCTAACCGCGAACTGACCTTATCCAGAGTTTCGGGAAGTCGCTCTTTCAGGTGGGATTGAGTCTCTTTATTTAGACTCTGGAACAATTTCACTAGATCGTGTTCTCGCTCAAATCCTTCTTTGCCTTCTTGACATTTCAGTGCCTTCAATCCGATTTCAACGGCCAAGGACATAAGAACTGGAACCGCAAGATACATACCGTGAAAAAGTGTGCTGTCGGATTTGGTATCCATACCCTCATACAAATGATTCGCAACTTGTCGCAGCGATATTGCGTGCTCAATCTTTCGAAATGGACTCATAGCGCAATCACTTTCCATGGAACTTTTTCTCTCATTGTTGGTTGGGCTCTTTCCAGTTCCGCCCTACTTGTTTGAGTGGGTTGTTTTCTGAACAAAGAAATTGAAGCCAAGGATATCTTATAAAAATATCTACTCATCTGTGTTCAAGCGAGCATTCTCTATCTGCAACGACACCAGTCTGAATCTAGTACTCAGACGATACCGTGACGAAACTCTCTCGGTTCGTTCATGCTTACTTCGACTGGTACAGTGTTACGGAAAATTCTCCGACTCTATTTCAACCGCCTGCGCAATAAAGAAATCCAATTTAGTACATTCGGTAATATTTTATTTTCTGGTTGCTAAACGACGAATGAAAATTCACGTGATTTAGTAGGCCTTTGCCAAACTGTGATTACGAATTCCATCGTATCCGGCTTACAGACTTCCGGAGTATGGAAATAAACAGGATTTTTGAATTCTAATCGATTCGTATAGCAGCGATTCTCTCTAACCATATTCCCATGTTCATTTGCGCAATTTTTCAATTTCGCCGAATCATAGGATGGATTAACTTTCCTTATTGTGACAGCACTTTGAGGAAGTATTTCACTACTGGCCAAGTACGATGATCAAGTAACATCTATAAATCGATTGGATTCCGAGTCCCATCGAATACTCTCGCTATTTCGTTTTCTACCGCTGGCCCTGTCGATAAACCACCGCAGTGATGACATTCCGTCCGTTGCACTAATGTTTGCGAAATTTTTTAGCCAACAGTCCACCACCATGGACAATTCATCAGAAATGTTTGGAACTCCGTGTGAATTGAAACTACCGAAGTGCTGTAAAATTTCGGCAAAAACATTGAGATTATGTTCATCTCGGAACAACTGAACATTCGCTTCTTGTTCTAGGTCTGGTGATGAATGTTCTGTGTACACCGAGCGTTCAATCTCTGCCACGGATTCTAGAAATCCCTCATAGAGTTCTCTAACTAATTTTTGTTCAAGCATTTCCACCCTCGGAAATTCATATAACCGTGATAAAGCGATTTCCACGCAGACACCCCAAATTGCTATCATAGCGTCGGTACTGTTACGAGGTAGTTGCTCCTCATCTTCGATCAATGTATACCGCCAACGTTCGTAGCCCCTGCCTCTTGGTCCAGAAACTTCCGAAAGAAAGTCATCTAGCTTATCGATTTCGATATATGAATGAAGTGATTGAAATTGCGAGTAATAATTTCTGACTAAAGATTTTGTATTATTCTCAAGATGCGAAAATAGCGCGGCGAGATTGTGCGTTCGATACGAGGAATTTGTTCCACCAGTGTTGCTTTGTCCTTGTGGATTGATCATCTGCTCGATTGTGTAAGAATTCTCTTCAGCAATCAGATATTTGATCACTTGCTCTAACCCGCTATATGCAGCGGTGATAATTCCCCATTTGCTCGCAATATCAGAACCAGGATGAAATTCTCGAACTAGTGGCTGCGACTCTAACGTGTCTTTGGTTGTCGTGTAAGCAACCTCAAGTCGCTGTACCTTTTCGACTTTTTGCTCATATGTCATCGACATTCGATTCTCCCAGTAAATGATTCCATATATCGTTTGTTTGATACGTATATTGCAAATCCGAATTCAAATTTAACAAATCAGTTATCGATAGTTTCAGCAGATATGCTGGCACTACGACATTGATAGACGAAATAGCTCGTTAAAGATTAATCCGACTATGCGGTGATTTAGTGTGAGTCTGCAAGGTTGCGGCGCAACTGCTTGTAGTGTAGGCGCGTCAATTCATTGAATAGGTTTATATATACCTGGAACGTTGTACTGGTAATGTTTTCTATGCAAAGTATTTGTATGTTATCGTTACGTCAAACCGAACGAATTCCACGAGAAGCCAACTGTAAACTAATATGTGGAAAAATTTTCTGTTATAGCTCACCAAGTTGCAAATTTGACATAATCAAATCTTAAGATTAACTCGCTTTAACTAACGAAACCAAGTGGTAAATTTGAAGGAACTATGAGCAAATTTGTTAACCCCAAAATCCAAGCAATAAATTTAATCCAACATATCGGTGATATAGTTTCGCAAACCGGGACTCCTATAGACAAATATTCTGCAAATCCAGAAGATATTGGAGCACCAAGTCAAGATTTCTTAAATGATCTCATTGAAGAATTGATAAACAAAGGTTTGATAAAAGTTGCCGATATTGATGGCGGCTACAGTGGAAATAAATATTTTTTGTTCACGAACTAGAGTGTACCCAGAATTGTGGACACGGGGGATTGTGAGATTGGAGGAATTCATACAGGGGTACCTCATACCCCTGTATGAATCAGACCGCCAATCCAGGTTTAAGAAATTGTACATGCAGAGACTCTCAGCGTGTCGGTGAGAAACCACTTTCAGAGTCGTTCTCGAATGTGATCGGTGACCGGTAACCCAGTGCCGAGTGCAGACGCGTGGTGTTGTAGAATCCGTCGATGAATCTCACCACTGCGGCACCGGCCTGCTGTCGGGTGTCGAACGACTGCAGGTCCAGCAGCTCCAGCTCCAGGGTCGAGAAAAAAGACTCCGCCATCGCATTGTCATAGCAGTTGCCGACCCGGCCCATCGAGCGCAGGATGCCGGCCTGTTCACAGCAGTGGCGGAACTCGGCCGACGTATACTGGCTGCCCTGATCGGAATGATGCACCAGGATGTCCGGTTGCGGACGGCGTGTCCACAGCGCCTCGTTCAGCGCCGTCACCATCAGTCCGGCGGTCTGACGCACCGAGCTGCAGTAGCCGACAATGCGTCTCGACCACACATCCAGCACCACCGCCAGATACAGTTTGCCCTGACCGGTGTGGATGCAGGTCGAATCGGCCACCCACAGCCGGTTCGGACCGTCGGCGGTGAAGTCGCGCCCCACCAGATCCGGCGCCTTGCCGGCATGCGGATCCCGCCAGGTGGTGTTGCCGCGCTTGGCCCGGCGGGTGACGCACCGGATACCGGCCAGTGCCATCAGCTGTCGTACCCGGTGAAGACTGATCCGCTCGCCCATCGACATCATCTCGTGATGCAGACGTCGCGCACCATAACGCCCGTGACACTCGGTATGTGCCGTACGCAGCCTGCTGATCTGCGCAGCCGTCCCGGCCTCCTCCTCAGCCCGTTGCCGACTGCGCGAACACCAACGGTAATAACCGCTGCGTGCCACCTCCAGCACCCGCGCCATGTCCACCACCGCAAACTCGGCCCGATTCGCCGCCATGAAACGACAGACGCTCACTGTCCTTCCAGATTCTCCCGGGCGAACCAGGCCGCGGCTTTTTTCAGTATCGCCAGATCCCGCCGCAACCGCTCGTTCTCAGCCCGCAACGCCGCCTTGTCCGCCTCCTCACCGACCCCGTCACCATCACTGACCGATTCCGCCAGCCAGCGGTGGATCGTGTTCGCACTCGGCTCATAGTCCCGCGCCACCGACGCCACCGATCGTCCGCCGCGTACCTCGCCTATGATCTGCTCACGCAGTACCCTCGAATAATGCTTCCTGCCCATCTTGGATTTCCCTCCCGGCGTCCCCGCCTTCGGTTGCTGACGTATGATACGTCGGAAATCCCCGTGCCCGCAAATCTCACCATTGGCTGTGTCCACAAAAGCGCGACCAGTCCAAACCTAACCCTAGAAGGGTGGGAACAGTATGAGGAAGACAAAAAGGGGGAAATTGTCGGAGACTATGGCTTTCTTGCAATGGAGTTTGGTAATGAAGTCCTTGATGAGTTTGTGAACGATGTACTAAAACCAACCGTCAAGGATGAACTTAACTACAGAATTGTTGACATGCGGGATATTTCGGAAGCAGGAATAATTGATAACATCATGAGAGATCAGATTAGGCGTTCAGCGTTTGTGATTGCCGACCTCACGCACGACAACCATGGAGCATATTGGGAGGCGGGATATGCTGAGGGGCTGAATAAACCAGTCGTATACATTTGTGAAAAGAAGAAATTCAATGACTATAAAACACATTTTGATACAAACCACTGTACAACGGTAACTTGGTCAAGAGATGAAGACGAAAAATTTCGTAGCGAGTTAGTCGCCACTCTTCGTCGATCGCTTGAATCAGATTACTAGTGTGGTGTCCTGAATACATATTTAATTAATTTGTTTGGCAAGAGCACTTCGACCTCTTGCCACCTTATCCGTTATCTGCTTCACAGATTTCGTCCATATCAGCGGTCTGGGATTCTCATTGTAGGTATCCAGATAGTCTTTCAGGCATTCCTCCAGATGCGCAACCGAAGTGAACACCCCGCGCCGGATCTGCTTTTCCGTGAGCGTCGAGAAAAACCTCTCAACCAGATTCAGCCACGAGGAGCTGGTCGGTATGAAGTGAAGATAAATCCGCTTTTTGCTGTCAATCCATTCCAGCACATCCTTGTGCCTGTGCGTGCTGTAATTGTCCAGAATGATATGAATCTCAAGTTCCCGGTCGACCGTCTTCTCCACTGCCTTGAAAAACCTCAGCACCTCCTGATGACGGTGTCTGCGATAGACCTGCCCGATCACCTCCCCCGATGCCATGTTCAGCGCCGCGAACAGCGAAGTCGTCCCATGACGCCTGTAATCATGGGTCACTGTGCCGCAGCGTCCCTTTTTCAGCGGCAGTCCCGGCTGCGTCCGGTCCAGCGCCTGGATCGAGCTTTTCTCGTCAAAACTGAACACCACCGCATTGTCCGGCGGATCCATATACAGCCCCACCACATCCACCAGCTTGTTTTCAAACTGCGGATCACTGCTCAGCTTGAACGTCCTGATCAGTTGCGGCTTCAGTCCATTGGCAATCCACACCCGGTTCACAAAACTGTGGGTGGTCCCCATCGCCCTCGCCATGCTGCGACACGACCAGTGCGTCGCATCCGAAGGCGTGGTTTGGGTCGTCGCCTCGATGATCTTCGTACGCAATCTTTCCTGCTCCCCGGAATCCTTCCCGCCATGGTTGCCGCCGCGGGGACGTTCCTTCCTGATTCCCGCCATCCTTTCCTGCGCAAACCGATTGCGCCACTGACTGACTGTGGGTTGGGACACCCCCAGTTCGGCGGAAATCTCCTTGTTGGTCTTTCCCTCCGATGACAGCAGCACAATACGGACCCTCCGGTGAAATCCGACCGGGATGCTGCGCGACGATGAAAGACGTCTCAGTTCCCTGTTCTCTTTGTCCGATAGTTCAATTGCCGCCGCTGTACGCATACATCCTCCTCCGGTCCGGTGTATGCTGATTGTACTACAGAACAGACATATAATTAAACTTATATTTAGGACACTACACTAGTTGCCCCAGAATAATGCATTCATCTCCAATATAGTATTCGATCAACCAAAACTTACGCTTTGGATTCATTCTCATTAGCGATTCGAATAGACTGAACTGCGGACATAGTAAAGGTAAGAATAAGCTGGTGTTGGAAAATTAACGTCTAAAGTATTGTGACTATTTGCCGAGAACTATTATTGATGTAATGTGGTAATTCGGTTGCAACGAAACACCAAACCACTTTTTTTTGCGATGAATAGACATTCTTCTCTCACAATGCCAGCGTAACCAATTTCTGGCTTCCGTTTTTATCATATAACTACAATGTATCGTTAGTCCGGTTGATTCATTTCCACTAGCTAAAGCAACATCGTGCAATTGTCCGTCATTTTCTGTTTTTGTAACTATATTCCGAATACAGTCATTTATAGACTGTGTCTTATTCGTGTAAAGGCTCAAAAGCATGAAGCCAAGTTCAACCGAATTGTCTTGACGATTTCGCTCTAAGTCACAAAGCATTCTGGCCAAAGGGGTTTCGTTTGAAAATTGAACAAGCCTTCCACTTGGAATAGGGTCACCCGGTATATCATCGCGCCTAACTGCCATTGCGGCATCTAAGTCAGAAGAAATGTCGTCGTGAAGTAACAAATCAGCTTGAGCGAGGTCAAGAGAACCGAATCCAATGTAGTAGGAAATTAAAACCCTCTCGTGATTCGCAAAAAAAATTTTTTCAGATATAGCTCGCCATTCGAGGTAGTGGAGTAACTTGAGTGGAGAATCTAACACTTCCGTTAACGTATCCAAAGCGAATACATCAATAACGAGAGGGTGCTGACTTATTTCGTCTTCGTCGTGGTTAAACTCTAAGAATTGCTGTACTTGAAGTATCAGTGCCGGATAGCTGTCAGCTATAACTGACATCAAATACACCCTACGTGTAGTATCGTCGATAGTGATTTTCCTCCCGCTTACATCCCTCAACATTACTGTAGAATCGCTCAACAAACTAGCACACTTGGAAGCCTGATCAACTGAATTCTGGATTGCTGATTTAAAATCGGATTGCAGTTGCAAACGGTTACCACCACGCGCCAGTTGTGTCAACTTCTTTGATTTTGCTTGTACTACAATTGCGAAATTGGGAAACAAGACTAAAACGTCGATCTCGCCTAAAATTCGGTTTTTTGTTTTGTATATCGACACGTTTCTGAACACTGACTCACTGCCAAAAACTTTTTCAAGTCGCTCTGCGGCAAATTTTTCCGTAAATTCGCCACGATGCGTAAATGCGCAAGTTTTATAAGTTACATCTTCCAACATCCAATAAAACGGTGTGTTATAGATAGCTTCCGAAAAGGAGTAGTGATTGGCAAGAAAATATTTTCTAGGTCCTATACGTAGAATGGGATAGGCGTAAGCAACATTAAAGCAATCTACTGATGTGAAATTAGAGTTTCGTTCACCTTCAGGTAAACAGAAGGCCTCAATAACTTTCTGAACGCTTTCCACACTATGTGTTGGCATAGATTTAGATATGTCTTTGCAGGAAAATTGAAAACCTTCAAAAAAAGTGGTTGGCGATTCAAGATTGTCTTGAGATTCCATGAGTAAGCGAGTAATCTGCCAATCGATGAGTCGTGAAACAGCACTACAAACTTCATTAGCAACTCGGAAATCTATACGTTTGTTCTGCAACAACCAATCAGTATCGGCACTGTATTTCTTGAGAGCAAGGTCACGATACTGGTGGGAATAAGCTGTTTCTCCGCCATAAAAAATCGGCTCTCGCAAGGCTTCACTGATTCCAAATGCATCATTGCTTTGTTCACGTTGGTTCTTCTCTAAGCTAGTCTTTGATTTTTTCACTATCGTTGCATGCAATTCACTTAATAATTCATAGGTACGAGAAATATATTCAGACAATTCCGTGGGGGATGGCGGTGCAAAGTCTATCGGTCCACGAATCAATAAACCAACCAGAATCATAAATTCGGTTCGAATCAACCTAGAACCATGAAAGAGGTGGTCCAAATCTTCTGGGCACAGTTTTTCATTGAATGTCACAAAACCGTCGCGTAGTTGAATTCTGGCAATTGCGTGAATAAAACCAGGTGAGCGACATATGCTCTCCAGTTCGAGAAATATTTCTTGTTCAGTTCGCATTTCAATTCCCTCGACAAACTCTACTTCAATTAGTCGCTTTATTCCACAGATCTGCTTTCCGAATTTCTGTACATTAACCTACACAGATATGAACTGACGGTTTTCCTATTTGCCGGTAAAAAATTGCGACAATACTCCTCGCCAATCTAAGCTTATCTGGACCGAGATTGACCTCTTGAATGATGACAATCTGACAACGCCAGATGAACCTCTGTTCTAGGAACTGAATTTAATTGTTGAAGATGCCGCAAAGTGAGATTTCGAACCTAGCTCTTCTTCTATTCGGATCAGTTGATTGTATTTGCATGTCCTGTCTGATCTAGACAGTGAGCCGGTCTTTATTTGCCCGCACCCGACAGCAACTGACAAGTCAGCTATTGTTGTATCTTCCGTCTCACCTGAACGATGGGATAGCACTACCGAGTACCCCGATTTCTTTGCTTCTTCAATTACCCCCAATGTCTCAGTGAGTGTTCCGATCTGGTTTGGTTTAACCAATATTGAATTCGTGATACCGTTTTGAACACCATGTTGCAGTTCAGAAATTTTTGTATCAAGAACGACCCTCACGAACAGCATCAACCTCCTCGTCAACCAGTGCAAGAATGTCACTCTGGTCATAGCGAGCATTCTGTCTTTGACTTTAGAAATGGTCAACTCCACAGTACGGCGACAGACGGCATCATTGACAAATTCAGATAGGTCACCCATATTCTCCCTGTTTTAGTTCAGAAAGGTACGAACTGCCCGGTCAGTTTTTTCCGCTACGGATAGGTTCCAGCGAGTCATGATTCGGTTGACTATGGGTTGGTGAGGAATATTCGATTCGTATACGACATTTTCTTAGGATTTAATGACCGGTTATCAACTTAACATATCTCGGAGCGAATAAGAACAGTGCGAAACTGAGGATCGAATCTTGCATAACTAGGAAGTGTTTGTTCTAGAAATTCGCGACCAAATCTGTTAAACACCTCTACGTTGCCTCTTGGTATTTTTCGAGAATAACTATCGCCGATTTCGCCGCTTACCTTAGTGCAAGAATGTCGCTTCAATGCCTCCTGCAAAACGTATTCGATGTGCTCCAAATAATCGCCGTCAGGTATTTCCGATTCTGGAATTGGTGAGAAACAAAACCATGTTTGATCGAGTATTACTCGCATTATTTCGCCTCTGTTATTTAATCCCTGTCTTAATTGATTTTTGTTGTCATTTAACACCTTTACAGGATCTTGTAAAAATTCCTCTGCGTTAACGGGTAACCAATAGTTCTCAGATGGGTTTAAAAACCACATGTTAAGGTGCTCATACCAACGACGACCGATATCGTCGGATTTTCCAATGTAGAATGTTTGATATCGGACTGTTTCTGTTTGAGTGGCTAAAACCATCATATATAAGCCTTGACCAATATACGGACAGTACCAATCTCTGTAGGTCTCCAATGCTCCCATCGGCATCGAGTACCATCGTAAAACAAATTTTCACCTTCTACCACTCACACAATACTAGCGAGGTTCTACCTCAAACCGTCTAGTCATGTGCAGGTTCAATTCAGATCCTGACGGGGTAAAAGGCGCTCCGGGCGAGATATTCCAGCCTCGCAGGGAAGCTGTGCATGGCCGCATCAGGCGGTGGTGGGTTATAGTAACCCTATCAATTCAACCCGGAGCTGACTGCCATGATAAACCAAAACCTGTCCAGTTTGCTGAACGACCGGGTCACGCTCGACATCGAGGGCATTGACCGGCTGTATCTGAATGTCTATCAGCCGATGCTGCAGACCGGCGCCGGCGCCGGTCATTTCTTCCGTCACCACCGCGGCAGGCCGGTTGCGTCCACGGTACTCATGCAGGACATGAGCCAACAGTTTGTTCAAGACATCGGCTCGTTCGTCCTGCGGAACGGCATCGATCTGGTGCGTTTCCGCAAGGGTGAGCGAAAGGATGATGAGACGCAGCGGCGTCTGAAGGCGGGCGGCGATGACGGAGAGAGGGTATTGTATGTCGGCAAGGCGCAGGAGAGGTGCAGTGCGTTCCGCATGTCGCGGCGCACCAACCCCGATACCGGCGACAGCTATCCGTGGCTGTACCGCGGCGAGGTGATGTGCAACCACTACTACTTCTACGTGGTGGACGATGACTTCGGCCCGATGTTCATCAAGATGGGCTCGTACTTTCCGTACACCTGTCGGGTGAACCTCAACGGGCATGAGTACGCCAAGCGTCAGCTGGACAAGGCGGGCATCGGCTATGAGGCGCTGGACAACGGGGTGCTGAGCTGTGATGATCCGGATCGACTGCAGGCGATTCTGGATGGTCTTGACGAGCACCGCATCGCGCGGGTGATCGGCAAGTGGATGAACCGTCTGCCGAGTCCGTTCACCGGGGAGGACCGCGATGCCGGCTACGGCTACCGGTACTCGATCCTGCAGGCGGAGTTCGCCCGCACCCAGGTGTTCGGGCGTCCGCTGCATGGACGGCAGTGGTTCGAGCAGGTGATCCGCGACCATCTGGACCTGGGGCGTCCCGACAAGGTCAGCCTGATCTTCAACCGGAGAATCAACCAACGCACGCCGGGCCGGTTCTCGACGCGCGTCATCACCCATGGGGTGGATCCCTCGCTGCATGTCAGCTACAAGCACTCCGGGATCAAGCAGTACTTCAAGCTGGAACGCGCGCTTCGCACCGAGACCACCGTCAACAACACACGCGACTTCGGCATCGGCCGGCTTCTCGGCAACCTGCCACAGCTCAGGGAGGTCGGCTTCGGGGCCAACCGTCGGCTGCTGGAGGCGCAGACGCTCAGCCACGACTGTCACATCGGCGCTGTAGGCACCGATTAATTTTTCCCCAAAAGCACCGACGAAAAATCCCCACTTTCGGGCGATGCGGTGATCAGCCGCTATTATAGATCGACACCTCCGTTTTTGTTTTTTTCGGTCTGCCACGCGGTTTTCTGCCGCTCGACGGCGAGTGTTGATCCGGTTGCGGCATGATCAGGTCGCGGTGTTCCCTGAGGCGGTAGCTGGCGCCTTCGATGCGGACCACAACGGCGTGATGCAGCAACCGGTCGAGCAGTGCGGTGGCGACCACCGGGTCGCCGAACACCTCACCCCATTCGGCGAAGCCGCGGTTGGAGGTGAGCACCATGGCGCCCTTCTCGTAGCGTGCGCTGACCAGCTGGAAGAACAGGTTGGCGCCTTCCCGGGGCAGGGGCAGGTAGCCGATCTCGTCGACGATCAGCAGTGCGGCCCGGGTGTAGAAGCGCAGCTTGGCGGTGAGCTGTCCGGCGCGGTGGGCCAGCGACAGCGCGTCGACCAGTTCGGCCAGGGTGCAGCGGTAGACGCTTTTGCCGGCCTTGACGGCGGCCACGCCGAGTGCGCAGGCCAGGTGGCTCTTGCCGGTGCCGGGCGGGCCCAGGAACAGCACCGATTCGCCGCGGCGGATGAAGTCCAGTCCGGCCAGCGCATGGATGCGCTGCTTGTCCAGCGACGGCTGGAACGCGAAGTCGAAGGTCTCCAGCGTCTTCGGCGGCGACAGCCTGGAGGTGCCCAGCGCCACCTTCAGCCGTCGGGTCTCGCGGAAGCTCAGCTCTTCGGTCAGCAGCGTCTCGATCGCCTCCAGTGCGCTGATCTGGCCGTTTTCCAGCCGCCTGACCACATCTTCCAGCGCTTCCATCGCAAACGGCATCTTCAGCGACACCAGGCGCTGACGGATGGTGTCGGTCACGGCCGCGCTCATGATGACGACAGCCGCTGTCCGACCGCCTCGTAGAACCACAGCGGGCGGCGCGCCGCATTCGAGCCCTCGGTTTCGGTGACCGGCACCGCCATGCGATGCGAGGGGTCGATCACCCGGCTGCCCTGGGTGTCGGCGAGCGGATGACGGGCGATGATCTCGCCGCGGTCGATGATGCGCACCTCGCAGGTCAGCGCCTGCACCTCGACGATGCGGCTGTCGGTGCCGTCGGGTACCGAATAGGTGCTGCCGCGCCAGGCCACCATGCCCTCGTTGTTGACCTTGCGCTCGACCGCCACCAGCGCCGGATAGCGCATCATGCTTAATCTACTGAATTTGGACGCGTAATCTACTAATTTGGACAAACGGTCATTGTCCGCCTTGGCGGTGGTCCTGTTTTCAGCTTTCGTCTGTCGCTATTTGACAGTATTTCCCTCCGTGTGTCAATGTGTCTGTGTGCGAGCCTGTGAGCAACACCTGTGGAAAAACCGCACCGCCGAGTGCTTCAGCACTCTGACGTCGGCGGTGTGGAGTTTTCCATCAGGTTTGGTCATGGGCGGGTGGTGGCGCCGGGTTCGGTTCCGCGTCAGCTGTGTGCATGGCGTTTCGTTTCCGCATTGATTCGCCTTTCAGCTCGATACGGTGGGCGTTGTGCACCACCCGGTCGAGGATGGCGTCGGCCAGGGTGGCGTCGCCGATGGCGGCGTGCCACTGCGCCACCGGCAGCTGGCTGACGATGGCGATCGAGGCCCGTGCGTAGCGCTGGTCCATCAGTTCCAGGAGGTCGTGGCGGTCGACGGCCTCCAGCGGACGCAGCCCGAAGTCGTCGATGATGATCAGCTCCACCGTACCGAGCCGCTGCATGACCCTGAGGAACTCACCGGTGGCGCGCGCCTGCCCGAACAGCTGCAGCAGCGTCGGCATGCGCAGGTAGCGAACCGTATGGTCCAGCAGGCAGGCGGCGTGCCCGATGGCACAGGCCAGATAGGTCTTTCCGGAGCCGCACGGTCCGGTGACCAGCAGGTTCTGGTTGCGCCCGATCCAGTCGCACTGGCCGAGCTCGGCGATCTGTCGTCGCTCGAGGTTGCGTGCGTTGCCGTAGTGCACATCGTTGAGCGTCGCCGCCATCCGGAACCCGGCGGCCCGGATCAGCCGCTGCTGGCGGCGTTGGTGGCGGCACTGCAGCTCATGGTCCACCAGCAGCGACAGCCGCTCGGTGAACGCGAGATCGTCGTAGGTGCCGGGCTGCTGCATCTGATGCTGCAGCGCCTCGGCCATCGGCCCCAGCGACAGCCGGCGAAGATCGGTCAGTACATTGTCACTCATCGGTCCACCTCCCGGTCACTCGAACGCCGCCGCGCCGCGCACGTTCTCATGATCCTGCGCCAGCTCCAGTGTCAGCTCGCACTGGTCGCGGCGGCGCAGGTCGGCACCGCTTTCCAGAATCTCACTTATCTGGTTCATGCGCGACAGCCCGTAGCGTCCGGCGAGTGCGCAGGCATCGTCGAGACGCCGGTCGCCATACTTCGAACCCAGTGACAGAACCGCCACCAGCCGGCGGCTGACCTGGTGGAAGTGACGGGCGCCGTCGAGCTGGACACCGACCCATGCCGAGCAGTGCGGGCCGACCCGCGAGGCACGGCTGCGCACCCGCTGCGGTGTCCACTTCGCCCGATGCGCATGGTTGTCCGGCATGTGCATCTCGCAGGTGGTGTGTCCGCCGCGCACGTCACTTCGGGCATGCATCGCAATACGCCGCCGGTCACTGTAGACCTGAACCGTATGCCCGTCGCTGTGAACCCGCACCCGGCCGCCCACATGCTGGTGCGGCACCGAGTACCAGTGGTGGTCGAAACTGACATGGTAGTCGAACCCGACCTTGGCGGTGCGCACCTCGATGTGGCGGTACGGCAGCAGCGGCAGCGCCCGCAACGCCGCCCGCTCCTGCTGCTCGAACACCTCGGTGCGCGAGCCCGGGCGCGCCGAGAACGGCCGCCCATTGACTGTCTCCAGCAACCGGCGGATCTCGCCGTTGAGCTCGGACAGCGACTCGAACTCACGGTCGCGCAACGGCGCGATGATCCACCGCGTCACCTGCTGCACCGCATTCTCGGCGATCGCCTTGTCCCTCGGCCGGGCCGGACGCGCCGGCACGATCGCCGTGGCATAGTGGTCGGACCACTGCCTGAAGTTCGGGTTCAGCTCCGGATCATAGCGCCGGTGACGGGTGACCGCCGACTTCAGGTTGTCGGGCACCACCATCTGCGTCGCCCCGCCGAAATACTCGAACATCCGGGTGCAGCTCGCGAGCCAGTCATCGACCTTCTGCGTCCAGCTCGCCTCGGCATGGATGTAGTGCGACACCCCCAGCGCCGCCACAAAAATCTGCGCCTTGCGTCCGCTCACCCCGACCGTCGCCCCGGCGTAGTCGACAAACACCGCCTCGCCCAGACGATACCGCTGCCGCATGGTGCGCCGCGTACGCCGCTCCCACTGCTGGCAGCAGCGGCAGAACCACGCATAGCCATGCGGATAGCCCCGCTCGCAAAGCTCCTGCCACAAAAGCTTCAGGGTCACCCCCTTGCGCTGCATCTCGCGCGACACCCACTCGAAATCAATCTGCAGCGGATCGGATGCCGGCGGGCGATCGCCATGGACCAGACGCGCCAGCCCCGCCTCGTCAACTCCGTCCGGCAGCGGCCAGCCGATGCCGGCCTCCCGCGCCCGCTTCGCCAGCTTGTGCGCCGCCGACTTGCTGATGTTCAGCCCGGCACCGATGCGACGGTACGACCAGCCGCAATCTTCCCGCAGCCTGACAATCTCGGTAATCTTCCTCATATGCACTCTCCTTCTGGACATGGCCGGCACCTCCTGCAATCCGGGCTCCCGATTCAAAACCCCCATTGAAGAACAAACCGCCGACCGGTTCAATATCGTGCCGAAAAAAAACGCCGCCGCATCCCCGCCTCAACCGCAATCCAAATCCGTCAGACCGCGTCCACATAACTGTAGATTCACCGTCCACATAACTGTAGATTCAATGTCCATATTGTGTAGATTCACTGTCCACATAACTGTAGATTATGCACATCACCGGCAACGTCATCAGGTGTCCGCGCTCGGCCTCGAAGGCCTCGCCGACGATCCTGCCGGTGGTGGCATGGCGGCGCACATTGGCGACCTCGTCGCGCCAGCTCGTGAAACAGGCGTTGAGGTGGGCCAGCGAGTCGAATGAGCCGCCGAGGAAAAAGTCCGAGCGCACGTATCGGAACACCCGCTCGACCTTGCCCTTGGTCTTGGCCCGATACGGGCGGCAGGCGCGCGGGAACGCGCCGTAGTGACCCAGAAGCCCCAGCAGCGAGCGGTTGTAGATCACCTCGCCGGTGTCGTCGTCCTCATCGACCACCGCGGTCTTCATCCGGTCATACAGCATGTGACGCGGCACCCCGCCCAGCGACTCGAACGCCAGCACATGCATGCGCAGCACGGTGTCGAGCTTCTGGTCGTCGCAGAACCGGCCCCACAGCCAGCGGCTGTGCCCCAGCACCATGGAGAACAGCCAGATCACGCGCAGCCGATCGGGCTGTTCGTTGAAGTGCACCTTGAAACGGGCGAAGTCAACCTGCGCCTGCTCGCCGGGCGGCGTCTCGAAGCGCAACTCAAAGCGACGCCGAGCCGCCGGACGGATGTCGCTGAGATAGTCGCGCAGGATCGACACCTGACCCGGATAGCCCAGGTCGCGGATCTCGCGCAAAAGGCGCGTGGCACTCAGCTGCGGATACCGCCCGATCCGCTCCAGCAGATAGTCGCGGTACGGATCCAGCTTCGAAGCTCTCGAAGCGACGCACACCGCATCCGGATCGCGGCGGTCCAGGCTCAGATACTTGCGCACCGTCTTGCGGTCCAGATCCAGCCTGCGGGCGATCTGCGAGATGTTCAGCCCCTCGTCTTTCAGTTGATGAATCATATAAAACTCCCTATGTAATATCATGCATCGTGTCCTTCGGAATGAATCGTCAAAATCCAAACCATAGGACAATTCCCCGATTTTGCCTTTCCGCCCGCTAGCGGGCGGAAAGGCAAATCCTCACACTCCGTAAAGTGGGGAATTTAAATCGGTGAAAGTGGGGAATTTAAATCGGTGGTGACAGGCGCCGATGCGTTCGACCGCATCAACCTGCCACAGGTGGTGGACGGTCAGCGGGCCAGCGCGCTGACCTTCGGCAACGCGCGCGCCATGGCGCTGTTTCAGGCACTGTGCCTTTTCATGTGCCTGCCCGGCGGGTTCCGCAATGCAATGCTCAAAGCGCAGGTGGCGACACTGCTCGGCCGGTCACCGGATGAATACTCCTCCGGTGCCATGACCTACGACCTGCGCCGGCTCAGACTGCATGGCGTGATCGAGAAAATCCCCCACAGCCATCGCTATGTGCTGACGCGAGACGGAATGCGGGCGTGCCTTTTCATGGTCAAGGTGCATCGACGCATCCTGGTCGATGGCCTGGCACAGATGACCGATGGGAAACACGTCGCCGAACCGGGCTCGGTGGCACGGGCAAGCCGACAGCTGGACCGCGCCGTCGAAAAACTCGTCGACAATGCACAACTGTCACCGCGAATGTAAAATTTGACTCAAATGTAAAGATCTTTCTCACTCAAGCTACCTAGTGGAACCCAAAAAATTTGGATTCAAACTTTCACATTAATCACAAGGCCATAGTTGCAAGATATATTCCGCAATTGATTCTCCTCGTAAGCGAATTGTATTTTCATTCCAATCCTCGTAGTATTCCTCAAGCAATATTTTGTTGATAAACAAATTGTCCGAATTTTTGATTTCTTCTCTTTTTACACACCATGAACTATTTTGTAAGCTAGAATTCAGGGGACCGTTAAGCATCGTAAGGTTGCCCATCGTCTGAATTAATCGGTTTCGAATATCCAGAGTCTCGGATGTAGACTCGTCTATAGACCAGTTCTGCTCCCATGATTCTGGCATGAGGTGTTCGATATGGATGCTCTCTTTAACAAAATAACCTCCTGCTCGACTATCGCTGCTCAAGCGGTTTTCGATAGCGCGAAGCAGAATGGTTCGTATATTTCGAGGTAGCCAATCCTTTTCAACTGAAGTACGTACATCTTGGTCGCGAGGCCAGATTTTTGTACGATCAGTGTAGTCAAAAAGTCTTTTACGAATCAATTCTGCGGTGTCATTTCCATTTCGGTTGGAAGATTCCAATTCGCTCAAAATTTCTATACCGACCTGATCGTAGCTGCGGGCTTGAAAATTACATATTTTTCTTCTCACAAAATAACTATCCAAGTACACAAATATCTTCTGTTTTACCGGATCGGAGACTCCCATTCGTTGCAAATGAAGCAGTAACGGCCATATTGCACCGATAGACAATGAAATTCGATGGTTGTGAAATTTCCGCTCCTCATCGGGCTTGTTGTAATCGATAAACGAGAATTTTCGAAAATACTCGGCATCACAAAAAAACTGTTGAATTTCCGACTCCAAATCTTGGTCGCGGTTGTCAATATATTTCTTAAATTCCTTATAGACTCTCTTTACACCAACGAATCTATGTAATCGTGATTCAAGCCAGTAATCAGCGAATATATCGGTTCGAGGTCGTTGTTGTGCACCTCGCCCTTCATATTCCCGCCACCAAGTTTCGTCAAACTGAATCAAGCTTCTCTCGTAGATCTCATCTTGATCAACATTAGGATTACTATCCGATTTATGTAACAAGTAATTTTTAATCTTGTCCCATTCAGTTAATGGCTCACCGCGCGCGTTAAGAGATTCAAATATCAAATGTTCGGGATCCTTTTGATCTAAATAAATTGCGACTAATCGGAGTTTAGAGATCAACGTGATGATCAGAGCGTTTGCCGCAAGTAGCGAATTATCTTTCCGATCTTGAAACCACTCCTCTACTCTATCGCAGAAATAGCGATAGCATTCAACCATTGGGTTACCCTCCAGCTGAATCGATCTTTCAGAATTTATTGAACGCATCACATTCGAAAACTGTTCGTAGCTGGACTCTTTATGTGAGATCTTGAATTTATTATCCAACTCACCTGTAGAATTTTTGATCAACAAACTTATTCTGCCCGCTGCTTTGTTTAATTCATATTTTCGAAGAGCACTGTACGTGGCGGCCATGAGCAACTGAATCGTCGTAATTCTTTGTTGACCATCAATTACCTTCCAGATTTTCGCAGCCTCAGGCGTACTTCCTCCCACTTTCAACACCACAGCACCTAGAAAATGCGAATCAACGTGGTTAGTGTCTATATCGCCCTCTCCTTTTCGCTGCGCATCGTCATAAAGAGCACTCGAAATTTCGGTTACATCTAGCCATAGAGGTTCCCATTGATCTTCCAGACTCCATACATACTGGCGTTGATATTTTGGCACTAAGTACACACACTGCATTTCAAACAGATCTGCCATCGAGTAGTTTCTTGGTTCCATTGCCATAATTTCAGCTCTCGAAAAATTTAATTCATGTCAGTATAAAAGAATATAGTACCTTTCACTGCGCAGTACATTGTCAGACAATCGGGCGGCTAGTACGACTTGATTGAAAACCCAAATATTGAATTCCGTAGGTATCGGCTGTTTGGTCAATATAGCCGTAGTCAGTAAAACGAGATGTTGAGTTTCTGACGAACACTATTACACCAAACTACGAACGCGCTGCCGCTATCAACCCGAATCGATTCAGTCTCTTACAACACCTGTTTGCCATAATATTGCTATTGGTGCGTGGAACATTCACATATGGATCAAGAGGAACACGGTTCAATGACGAAAAAGGAAAAATTTGTAAAGGATTTAACCCAACTGCTTCAACTCGGAGAAGAATTGCGTATGGCATTGTTTGTAGAATGCTACGGAGAAGATTTCTTGACAAGAATTGGGTTTGAAGAACCTGATTTGGACCTCAACACCATCAAATCCAAGCTTCCCAATTTTAACAAGCAGTATCAAGGTTGGTACTCCGAAGCTCTTGCTCTATTGAAACAAATTCTGCCCGATAGAGTTGAAGACTTCAGGTCACATTATGAATATCCGCGAGTTCGGAAAGACATAACCTTTCAAAATTACATGATCCGAGACAAATTACAAGGTTTGCGGTTCACAAATCAGTACAACAAGAAAATCCAATTGGATGGTAAAGCTGCAGTTCCAGAATTTGAACAACAATTGCGAATCCTTGAATCAGCAAAATCAGTATTTGCGAGTTCTTTATTTGATATGAAGGGAATTCTACAGGCTGATATGTTCGATTCGGAAATTGACGGTGCACGTAGCCTGGCCAAAGCTGGGTTTCTTCGTTCCGCAGGCGTGATATGTGGAGTTGTGATCGAGAAACATTTGAAACAGGTCTGTGAGAATCACAATCTGGTAATTCGCAAAAAGAACCTAACCATCGGTGATTTAAATGATAGATTGAAGAATGAGAAATTAATTGATGTTGCTCAGTGGCGTTCTATTCAACACCTTGCTGATATAAGAAATATTTGTGGTCACGACAAAGAGAAAGAACCAGTTAAAGAACAAGTCGAAGATTTGGTTAGTGGTACTAGCAGAGTAGTCAAAACAATATTTTGACCAAGAACTTTGCCGAAAGTAGTTGTGTCTTGTTCCGTGATTCTTGGACACGATTGCGAAAAATTTATTGGTGAACCGAACGAACGAGCCAGATGAAGGCTAGACATACACTAGAACGAAGTTTACACGTCGATCACACCACGATTTGATAGAAATGTGCAAAGCGCGCAGGCAATAATTACAAGTAATTCTGCTTCGCACCTATCCACAGTTTGATTTTCCCGAATATGGCGAGCTCGATCGGAAGCAAAGCCCCAAAATTTATCAATTGCAATATCAAGCGGCGAGGGTAAATCGAGATGGGGAACAAGTTGGCCGAGGGTGAGATTAGATTGACCAGTCAAATCACGGGCAATCGCCTCCAAACCGGCGAATGCATGTTGAATTGCCCCGGTGACATCCGGTTCAGGACGACGGGATATATCTCGTAGGGCTTCATGTATCTCGTTGGCTGCTCTATACCTACCGTCTTCAGTGAGAGTATCAACTGCTTCCTCTGTAGTATTAGAAAATACCTCCGAACCTCTGAACAGAATCTCACCATCCTCCATTTCCCAGCCGATACCATTTTCCCGAAAAAACTGATTTAGTCGACTCTCAAAACTAAAAGCGCTATCAGAATCAAATTTAGCGAAAGCTTCCTGTAATGCTTCTGCGATGTCGTAAACTTTAAACCAGGCACAACCGGAGATAAGTTCGTTCACCTCGTTCCAAACGTTAGGATAGTCAGACCAGTTGTAGGAATCGGGTGGGACTAACAAGGTTTGGCATATCACCTGTCGCATGGCGGTTGGATTCATGCCAATATCCTTTGCAATAACCGGTATAGCGTAACGAAGACTTTCCGGTGCGTCTTCACGTACAACAATTTCAGCGTCTGCAGTCTTATGGCCATGACGTTCAGAAAATTTTTCAATCATCGTAGGTTCTCAACAAATCCAGCAAACAATGCGAACTTACACGGGATATGGTCAAAAGTAGTGCGTGACGGCGGTTGAATAAAAAGCGGCGTATCTGGTTAAATGCAGATATGTAAATTTCACAAACAACCAGAGAGATACGCCACTATGGATAAGGATAATCTATTTTCGCTGGATAATGGAGAGAATTCGGTTGATTGTTTGACCGCGTTGCTGCGAGACGGTGCGCAGCGGATGGAAGCACTTAGGTTTCGGGTGGTGTTGTACACTATGCGTACTGTGTGGAAATTTGTATATGGTTGAACTGTGTAACCTCCGTATATCGTTTCGCGTAAGATTTCCGGTGGCGAGCCCATCGGCTCGTGTCAGTAGTTTCGGTTTTCGAGTTGTTCACCGCTTAAACCCATACATGCTTACATCGGAGATTCAATAGGCTCCGTCCTTTAGTCAATTTTCACGAAGTGCACTGGAAGAGGGAGTGATTAGGGATAACATCGCATGACACTCCAGATGGAAAAAATCAGTTCATTGCTTAAGACATACTTTTTGTCAATTGTTTCAAGAACGATCGCTATTTATTTCCTCTGGGCGTTCCATGTTCATGTGGGATTTCCTCCGACCGGGAATTTAACATACACAGCCGCAACCTATTTGGCACTGTTTGTTATTTTCTTCGTCCTGCCACTTACGAAACGTTTAAAACTCGGAGAGCTCGTCGAGTTTGAAGCAAAGGTTGAACAAGTGCGATCAGAAATTAAGGAAGTACGCAGCGAAACTCGAGAGTTAATATCCACTGTGAGTTCGGTGGTTAACTCGATTTCTGTATCTACGAACCAAAAAGTAATTGTGTTTCCTTCTAAGGAAGAAGTGCAGGAGGCTAATGAAGAACTATCCGAATTCAAAGACTTAAACAAAGAAGACAGAGATTCTCTTGATGCATACTTCAATTCGGTAACTTTGGATATGGACTATGCTCTAGCTCACTTAAGGATGGATTTGGAGCGAGAATTAAGGAGAATACTTAGGCAGCAGGCAGATTTCCACACCATTTTGGAGAGACGAGGAGATTTTCTGACAGCCCGGACAATGTTTCGTCGACTTGCAAAATTTCTTCCACGATACAAAGACATGCAGAAATCGTTCGAGTACGTACTTCGGGTTTGTAACGCGGCGATACACGGACAACAAATTCCAGAGAAAATTGCGCGCGAAGCAATTTACATGGGATTTCGCATGTTGCGAGTGTTAGAAAATCAGGAAGAGTTGGAACAGTAAGTAGCTCGATTACATTCTACATTCATTGGTTTAATTCACTAAATGCAAGGTAAGCGTTCCGAAGCTTGCATCCTGAGGTTCCCAAAACTCAAAAGGAACTTGTAAATTACTACCCAGGAGATTTATCGACAATCCACGACATTAGGTACAACCATGATAGGCCAGTCAATAAAAAAGCTGCCCGATTCGAAAACAGATCGGCACTTCTTCGGACCAACAGAAAATCGTTCCACTCGATCTTCACAAATTCTGAATTGGCGCCGGTAATTGCCGGGTACTGCTCGATCCTTGCATCCTCCTTCATGTGATAGTACCTCAAAACGTACCAATATATGTGGGCTAGAACGGTCACCGAACCGAGAACCAAAACTCCCCAATCATTGGAAGGTTTTACGCCAAGCACAACCAAATCGCGCGGGTTGGCACCGATGGCTCCAGCCAAGACCACAACGCCCGCAAGCGCTAGAATATTTCGCCGACAAACTCTCGCTCCATCCGGCTCTATTAGCTTCTCAATGGTTTTATTCGGGTGCTTTCGACCCTGTGGTGGATAAACACGTTCTAAACCAAGCGATAGAAACAGAAAGCGACGAATCCTCATACAACCCGGTCCATTTCCTCTAGCGGTGATAATTCAAGTGTCGTCTTTGTCAGCCCGAAAATATGTGTCCATCACCTAATCGGCATAGCGACAAACTCCACAATCTCCTCCCGAACTATAGAGTTGCATTAGGGCTGGAGAATTACATAGTCGCATTAGTTGAAAACAGAGCACCTAAATTGAACCACGTTTGCTACCTTGTCGCGGGTTGACAAATCAGAATTTAATCGCATTTATTATGTTCAAAAATTTTGTGTCGAAGAAAATTTTTCAAATCAAATAGAGGCACGCCTGCATTCGTTTAAATGCGGCTCGGACAACTGATAGATTACCCAAAATCTTTTGTCCGTCGATAACGCTGCCGTATCGACTGACCAAAAAAGATTCGAGCTTGGATACGGCGAGTTCTTCCTCACCTTCGCTTTCATAAGCCTGGAGAATTCCAAGAAGTAGTTGTCGCGTTTCATCATTCGATTTATCGAATCCAATTTGCCGAACATTAGTAGCACGTTCATGGCGAGTCTTTGGCGGATTGGCATAAAGTACATAACTCAGTACATCAAACAAGTCACTATCTGGCGCATCTATTAATAAACGAACTTCGTTTAAACGTTCTCTGTCATACCCGCGATCAAAAAGTTGTTCGAGAAATTTCTGCCGATTGCCTGGGTCGGACCAAAGTACACGAAGTTCATCCTCGCTGGCAATCATATCCGCAAGATCACCAAAAATTTGCTCAATAAACTCATTGGCTGTTAAGGGTTTGCCATCTGCACTCCAGTAAGTTGTAGTAGCGATATATCGGATGGCACGCTCTTTCCCATCAGCAAGTCGGATAATTATTTTCTCAGGAGAGTCGTCAATAGGTCCTATCGGTGTCTCAGGATGGTCTGGTATCGTCGGACTGGAGACAGGTGAATCTGGTTGCACTGGATTCTCAGGTTCACCATCCCATTCGGGGTCATTGAAATTTTCGTAAGCTTTGACAAAATCCCAGATCGTGAAGTAGTCTTTACCTTCATACGTGCGAGTTCCCCTTCCGATTATCTGTTTGAATTCAATAATTGATCGGATTGGACGCATCAGAACGATATGCCGAATATTTAGCGCATCCACACCTGTCGATAGCTTCTGTGAAGTGGTCAATACAGTCGGAATGGTCTTATCGTTGTCCTGAAATTCTCGCAAATGCTGCTCGCCTACCTTTCCGTCATTGGATGTCACCCGATGGCAATAGTGAGGGTTATTGCTATCTTTAGTCTGGTTAATCATATCTCGGATTAACGCGGCATGATCTTGAGTAGCACAGAAAACGAGCGTTTTCTGACTCTGGTCAGTCTGACACATAAATTCGCGGACACGGCTCAGCTCTCGTTCTTCGATTATTATGCGTCTATTGAAGTCATCTTCCGCGAAGTAATCCCCTTCATCTACCTCCCCTTGAACAACATCGTCATCTGACACATAAACGTATTCGTCGATGGTACTTGTCATTTGACGAACCTTGAATGGTGTCAGAAACCCATCCTCAATTCCGTCCCGTAAGGCGTACGTGTAAACTGGTTCGCCGAAATATTCGTAGGTATCCACATTATTTCGACGCTTAGGTGTCGCAGTAAGGCCAAGTTGAACTGCTGGTTCAAAGTATTCCAGAATTTGTCTCCATGTACTTTCATCATTTGCTCCGCCCCGATGACATTCATCAATTACGATAAAATCGAAGAAATCACTAGGGTAGTCAGTGTAGACATGTTCTTCCTCGCCTGTCATGAATGTCTGAAAAATGGTGAAAAATATGCTCGCGTTCTTTGGAACCTTACCGCCTTTCTGATGAAGGGAGTCGGGGTTAATTCGAGCCATTGCATCCGGTGAAAATGCGGAAAATGCGTTGTAGGCATGGTCCGCAAGAATATTGCGGTCGGCAAGAAATAGAATACGTGGACGTCGAGTTGGCTCTCCTGCAAGGCTCCAATTTACTGAGAACAATTTCCACGCAATTTGAAACGCGATCGAAGTCTTCCCAGTCCCAGTTGCCAGAGTAAGCAGTATGCGTCGTTGCCCTCTGGCAACAGCTTCCAGCGCTGCTGCAATTGCATTGTGCTGGTAGTAGCGTGGCTGCCATTTTCCGCCATCAGTCTCGAATTCTATTTTTCCAAAGTCGTTCCTCCACTTATTTGGTTCGGGGAAAGTCTGTTCCCACAGTTCCTGCGGTGTTGGAAACGGAAGGTCAATATCGCCTTCCTTTCCGGTCATCATGTCTATTCCATACCACCTAATTCCGTTTGAGGCGTAGGCAAAGCGCGCACCTATGCGACTGGCGTATTCTTTTGCTTGTCCCACACCTTCGCGATGAGTAAGTCCTGCTCGCTTGGCTTCTAAAGCGGCAAGCTTGTGGCCTCTATAGAAGAGAACGTAATCGCACGAAAGGCTTTTACCACGCTTGCCACCAACTTGAATTCGACCAGGGCAAATTACCTCTCTTTGAATTCGAGAACCTTCAATAATACCCCATCCAGATGCCCTCAGTACTGGATCAATTCGTTCAGCGCGGGTATCTGCTTCGGATTCTTTATGAAGGTCCATATTGACCGATAATTCAAGTCAGCTTTCCTGAGAAAGCCCGCTGTAGGAGAGACAGTCGAAGACTGTTTAAGTCAAAAAGTTTCTTTTTGTAGGTGGCACGAGCTTGTTCAATTCCTTCAAACACCTTGTCCAGCAGAGCGACAATTCTCTTTTGATCTGTTATTGGGGGAATTTGAACTGGAAGTAACTTTAGATTAGTTGCCGAGAGCTCCTTAAATGTAGTTCCAGTCCCAAGTTCCTTCAGCAATGTTGTGTTCATATATAACACGAAATACAGGAACCTATGATCAAGCACTTTACTGGGAATCAACCCTCTACAACCTTGATTAAATGCCATTGGGGTTAAATTGATCGCGAGGTGACCAATAGGAGCACGAGTCGAAAGAATTACTGAATTTAGCGGAACGATTCGCGCAGATGAATTTTTTAATCCACTCTCTGTGAGTGTACGTGAAGTTTGCTCAATCTCCCTTCTAGACATACCTCCCATGTCTTTCGGCGTTAGCCATTGCACCTTGCCTCCCCAATACTCGACTACCTTAGTGTTTGGTGTGCCTCCATTCACGATGGTAGCTACTTTATAAAGTTCAACAGTGTCCCAGTCACTCATAACTTTTCTTAAGAATGATATTCTGAATTCTTCCAAATCAGCAATATTTGATTCCGTAGACGATTTAATCTGATTCAACCCTTCAAATGCCTCGTCTAGAATAGTAACAATTCGATGTTGTTCTTCAAGGTGGAATATAGGTATCTCAAGTGATTCGATTGCTTCTTTGTTGATACTGTCAAAAACAGCACCAACGTTACCTTTGATATTTCGTTGCAACCATAGTAATGCATACCACAAGTAATCCGGGTTTAATACTTCACTAGGACGAATTGCAGCCAATCCTCGGCCTATGCAAATTTTCTCAGTAGTCTGGTTAACTGGTCCCACAGGTGCTCGAACTGACATAAGGAAGTCGCCACCGTAAGCCACTTTTGTCACTTTGGTTGTCCATGTCGACGGACGACCGAGCAGTCGGTCAGTAAAGTTTTTTTTACCTTGATAGAATGGCAGGCCAATCCCTCGGTCGTTGTAATAAAATGCTTTTGGAGATTGGCCTGATATGACAGTACATACCGAACCTAATCGCTCTAACGACCAGTGATTACTCACAAAATCCCCCGAATGTTCTCAAGTATGTTCACTGTATCAGCATCTCGGGCTAGAATATCAACGATAATTTCTTCAGGGTCTCGTAAAGGAGTTTCTTTAGGAGCGTTGGGATTTCTCACTGTCAAATCCAGTGTTTCTTCATCCAAATCTGTCCGAGCAACATACCAACTCATAGGTCCATCCACCAAATTTTGTTGTAATTCAATAAAATCTACCAAATCTTTGTCTTTCAACGGGCTGGTCTTGCCTAGTGATCGACCCGGATTAAGTTGATAGTACCAAATATTCTTTGTGGATGTCCCTTTCTCAAAAAACAATACCACCGTCTTGACACCGGCACCTTGAAATGTTCCCTGCGGGCAATCAAGAATTGTATGGAGGTTACATGACTCTAGTAAGTCAGATCTCAATGCTATTGAGGCATTGTCTGTGTTGCTCAAGAAAGTATTCTTAATTACTACTGCGGCACGACCGCCAGTGCGTAGCTTTCGTATAAAATGTTGTAGAAATAGATAGGCTGTTTCAGCAGAACGGATTGGGAAATTCTGCTGAACCTCTTTACGTTCACCACTGCCGAAAGGTGGATTGGCTAAAATGATATCGTGCCGGTCATGTTCCTGAAAATCCATCACATTTTCGTTTAACGTGTTGGTATGAACAATGTTGGGGGCTTCAATGCCATGTAGCACCATGTTCATAATTCCGATAATATAAGCAAGCAATTTCTTCTCTTGCCCGAAGAAGGTGTCACGCTGGAGCATCTCGTACTGCGACGCAGTAATATTCCCGCGTCGCATGTAATCCGAGGCCTCACATAGAAAACCAGCAGACCCGACAGCTCCGTCATAAACTGTCTCTCCAATTTTCGGATCGATGACCTTAACCATAGCGCGAATCAGAGGACGTGGTGTGTAGTATTCTCCGCCGTTACGGCCAGCATTGCCCATACGTTTGATTCGGCTCTCGTAAAGTTCTGAAAGCTCGTGTCGCTCGACTTGAGTGTTGAACGATAAGCCGTTAACGATTTCCAATACGTCACGCAATATGTATCCAGAGCGATACTTATTCCTTAATTCAGTGAACACCTCCCCTATCTTATATTCAATCGTGCGCGGACCTGAAGCCGATTGCCGAAAAGATGCGAGGTAGGGAAACAAATCGTTATCCACATAAGTAATCAGGTCATCACCAACCATAGCCCGATTGTAGTCTATACCTCCATCCGACGTTTTCGGAAAAGCCCAATCACTCCAATGATATCCGGACCAAATTATTGGTGAATACTCTTCACTGCCCAATTCCGCTCGTGCCTGACGTTCCACATCAAGATCATGAAGATACTTCAGGAACAGAACCCAGGAAATCTGTTCTACGTAATCCAGTTCGTTTCCTATGCCAGCTTCAGCTCTAAGTGCTTTTTCGATATTGTTAAAGGCTTTTTCGTACACTCGCTAATCTCCCAGGAATGATTTTTCCTAATATTTAGCTTTCCCTGTAATTAGTAACGAACTAATTAAACTCGTCGCAATCTCCGGCTTTTTGAGTTTTATAACAGATTCCTCCGTATTGGAGCATTTAGTAATTGCAACGCGATATGCATGTTTACTTTAATGAACCGGCAATTCCCAACCTATTCATGATAATTTAGGAAACATTGTCAGTAACCGATTCCATTGCGGGGCCGAAGTGCCGACGTTGAATTGTGCACGAAAGGCCACATCTTCGGAAAACCTCTTGAGAATCCCGTATCCTTTGGAAAGGCTTGTAGCACCACAAAATATAGGCGTAATCCTGCTATGGGAACAATCAGCGATTGCCTGGACTACTTTGGTTGCGTAGTAGTGTTTTTCGATGAATGATGCATCAACATTCATCTCGGTCGCAACATCGTTGATCAATTCAATGTCAAGCACCACGTTCCAAAACAATGAATTTTCCGTCATAACCGATCTTGCGAGAGACACGCTTGCCCCTGATCGCTATAACTCGCCCTGTCGGCACTTGAGTTGTCTTGCCCGAGTTATATGCCAGCTCAGCACGTGAGGGCACAACACGTGCACCGATTTTGGTCAGTCCCTCCCTTGCCAGATCAGGTAGGGGTTTGACAGGGATTGTTTTCCCTGTCACTGAGGATGTCTTGGTCTTTGCATACAAACCGCGGCCAATCTTGACAAGAGACTGTTCAGCAACTAACTTTCTCAGCACTCGGCCTGTCTGGTCGCGGTCTGACAGGTCCAGGAAATCCATGGGTGTGAAGACCGAATCTTTGCTGCGACTCAATCTGTACCTGACCCTGCTTTCCAAAGTATTGAGAACCATAATCCTATTCTACAAATACGACACTTAACAGATGCATTTTTACGACATTAAAATCATATATTAGAAGACATATCTGTATCTAATACATTTACTTGGACTGTTACTCATGTGCGCATATTTCATTTCTGCAGATTGGAGCAAAGATCCAACGAAACGATCAGTATACGTCGCAGATATAGAGAAACGCTCAATAAGGAAGGCTCCAACGAAAGGGTCCTGGAACTTTAATGCATTGTTGGAGCTCGCGAATTCACTTCGACAAAGCGGCCCCGTGCTGATTGGAGTCGACGTTGTGTTAGGCGTTTCGAACGGATACTGGCGTATGGTGCTTGAAAAAAGTGGTCAGGACCAACCGAAGAATTTCGTCCATTGGTTGAGTCATATTGACTCAGATAGCAACTTCTTTAACAGAAACAAAGATCCGAATAAGTGGCATGTCTGTGAACCTTGGTTTCGTGTGCCACCTGTCAAAGGAGGACTCACGTCGTTCACAGAGAAAGTGAACGATGGATTTCGTCGTCGAATCGATCGCGAAACTGGAGCGAAGCCAGTTTTTGCCGTCAGCGGAATTCCAGGTGTCGTGGGTGCCGGAACCCGAAGCTTCTGGCGTGAATTGATTCCAACCCTAACTTGCGATCGGGAATTTACAATCTGGCCATTCGAAAACGACTTGTCTAATCATTTCCACCAAGACGCTGTTGTCCTGTGTGAAACGTATCCGGGTATTGCCTATGCCACTGCGCTGGTGGACGAACTCCCCACACGCAGGCTTATAGTGCATAAGACCAAAAAAGAACAACGTGAAGTAGCCTGCGAATGTCTTAAAGATGCCAATTGGGTTACAAGAAACCACATTGACCTTGGCGGTCTCGATGCGTTGATAGAGAACGAAGATGATTTCGATGCACATCTTACGGCTGCTGCTGTCATGCGTTGCGTTATTGATCGACTGCCTCTGACGAGACAGGACTGGATTGATGGAATTGCGGAAGGATCAATGCTCTTGCTAGAAACTGTCAACCCAACCCTAAAGGGCCGACAATTGATGACACGATCTCAAAATAAGCGTTCGTCAATATCGTCATCCACGCAAGATACAGACACTCGGATTTACAGACATTCAACTAAATCTTCTGGGAATATCTATTCCTGTCCAATTCCTGGTTGTTCAAAACAGTTCTGCGGGTCACGGAGTGGTTGGGATGCACACGTGGCCTCGTTCCGCATGCATCCTGACTGGCATCCCAAATTTAAGAATGGCACAAAGCGAAAAAGTTTGTTCCGAAAAGAATTTCAGGAGTGGTTTTAATTGCAAACTGTTTCTTCACCAGTAGTATTGCTCTCATACACAAATTGACATGGAGCATACGTCAAGTAAGACCTCAATGTACGTTACCTACCAGTTCGGCTACCGCACATTCAAGCACCGCCACCGCATGTTCTCGCGATACGGAAGGGAAATCATCCAGGAAATCTTCTAACCGATCACCAGCTTTTAGATGCTCCAGCAGAACGCGAACCGGAACTCTGGTTCCGGCGAACACTGGGGTCCCTCCCAGAATCTCTGGGTCTCGGTCGATCAGGGTATCTGGTGCAATCTCGCCGCGATTGCGTTCAAGTCCCATTACTTAATATCACTACAAATTTCGCTGTAAACTTGCTGTGCGGACAAGTTTCTATTCTTGATGCAATTATTGTATTCACTGAGAAGAAAGGAATTATGGCTTGTACTCGCCCCTGAACAAGCGGGTGAGTGGGAAACTTGTCTCGCAAATTCGGCAGTTGGAATCGTTGCGGGAACAGTTCTGACTCGAATGGACATCATCAACATGGCAGAGGCGGTACCTGTCCGGCAGAGACTGGAAGTTTGCGGTGTTATCAGGTTCCATGGACATGCCGTTCCGAAATCTCACTGGAAACAAGAATACCGCCGTCTCGCGGAGCATGCTGGATTTTGTCGGTTCATGATTCCTCCCATGGACAAATGATGCGAAGTCCGGACGATACTCAAAGTCTGGCATGCGAGCCATGATATGATTGAATCATGGACGAAAGGCAACAGAACGATCGACGGAAGTTCATTCCGATTGGATTTCAGACTTTCCGCGAACTCCGCGAGCGCGACAGCTACTATGTCGACAAGACCCCGATCATGCGTGATCTCATTGATCGGGGCAGTTACTACTTCCTTTCGCGTCCGCGCCGTTTCGGCAAGAGTCTGTTTGTCGACACCCTGCATGAGCTTTTCGCCGGAGAGGAGGAGCTGTTCCGCAGGCTTGCGATCCACGACAGCTGGGACTGGTCGGTCCGGCATCCGGTCGTGCACCTGAGTTTTGACGATCAGTACAACAGTCCCGAAGAGCTTGATCAGCATATCCGCGGCGAGTTGAAAGGGATAGCGGATGACGCCGGTATTGAACTGGGTGAGATCAGCAGCAAGGGTTCGCAATGTCTGAAAGAGCTGATACGACTGTTGCATCGGAGTACCGGACAGCAGGTGGTGGTGCTGGTCGATGAGTATGACAAGCCGATCCTGGAAGTGCTGGACAATCCTGAGGTGGCGAGAGCGAACCGGGACTATCTCCGGGGGTTTTACGGCATCATCAAGGGCTGTGCCCGACATGTCAGGTTCGTGTTTGTCACCGGCATCACGATGTTCTCGAAGGTCAGCCTGTTCTCCGGGTTGAACAACCTTGAGAACATCTCGCTGGACCCACGCTATGCGTCGATCTGCGGATTCACCGATGACGAGCTTGACACGGTGTTCGCGCCGGAACTTGAGGGATTGGACCGGGAGGAGATCCGCCGCTGGTACAACGGCTACAGCTGGCTGGGCGGGCACCGGCTCTACAATCCCTGGGACATCCTGTTTCTGTTGAAAAAAAGGCAATTTGAATCATATTGGTTTCAGAGCGGGACACCGACCTATCTGTACCGGCTGATCAGGGAGAGGCATTATCCGCTGATGGAGCTTGACGGCGGAACGATCAATAGAGAACAGCTGACCCGGTTTGATGTCGGCGACATCGACCTTCGTGCGCTGATGTTCCAGTCGGGCTATCTGACGGTGGGCGAGCAGCGGCGTGATGACCCGGACACGATCTATACCCTGGAGTATCCGAACTTTGAGGTGAGCAAGAATTTCAATTTGGACTTTCTGGTCTATATGGGGCGTAATGAAGCGAAGGTGAGGCGTGACGCGGATGCCGTGCTGGGCTGTCTGGAGTCGAAGGATTTCGAGGGGCTGCTCGGCTGGTTGCGTACGATTTATGCGGCCATTCCGCACAGCTGGTATCGCAACAACCTGAATGCCGAGGTGGAGAGATACTATCTCACTATGCTGGTCATGCACCTGAATGCGGTGGGAGCGGTCATTCAGGGGGAGGATGAGTCGAGCCGGGGTCAGTCGGACCTGGTGGTCCGGCATGCGGGCGAGGTGTTTGTGACCGAGGCGAAGGTGATCAAGGGCAAACGCAGGCATACGGTCGCCAAGGCGCTTGATGCGGCGATGGAGCAGGTCAAGGGCCGCGGCTATGCGGAGAAGCATCTCGGTGAGGCCGGCGTTCACCTGATTGCCATGGTGTTCGGGAGCGATGATCGCAATCTGTTGGACTTGCGAGCGGAGTCTGTTACGGTACTGTCGGCACCGCGGTCTGACGGAGACGATCGCGTCTGGCGGCGCTTGCGGAATGTCGTGGCCTGGAGATGATCGATTGAACACATCAGGGGCTTTGTAAGGGTTGGAAGACTGATCCGCCTCAACCGGCTTTGGGCAGTCTGAGATGATCTTCATACCCGATTGTGAACCCTAATACCTTGCCCGCCTGAACAGTGGGAGTAGTTACTATGGCTTTCCTTTTGTCAAAACTTCAAAACTCAACTTGGTGGGCCCAGCAGAATTGTAGTCGAACCTCGGTAATCATTGACCCCCAAGCCGAACTTGGATTGGCAATAAGCGCTGATCCATCATGAATTGGCATGGAGTGCACAATTCGCGGCTATGGCGAATCCCAAGGGTTGATCAGTTTAAGTTCAAGATATCCAAAGTCCCGAACATTCCCTGTTGCAGGGGCAGGACCGTTTACTTTGGCGGTGCCCGCAATCAGGGCATCTCTCGTCCTGTATTCCTGTCGTATTGGAAATCCAGATTGACTCCCCGAGGGATATTGTCAACCAGCCATTTCCCCAGCGGCTTGCGCGAAGAGCTGTTCGTGTTCCATTGCCTTGCAGGTATGACGATAAAGGGGCGCCTCTTACCGATTTGTTGTGGCCCTTCTTCTTCTGCGCGGCGCAAGACTTCGGAAAGATGAGTCTTGGCTTGTGAAACCGTCCAAACACAACGGGCATCTTTTTTTGATGTTTTCATCGATATTTCCTATCAGTTCATCAATATCCTAATTTAGCTTCCTGGGTTATTTTGGCCAATTCATCCATAGCGGCATAACTTCGTTCTTTCATCAGTTTCCTGTATGTCTTCAGGTCTTTGAACAGTACGCGTCTGTGGGTTCCTACCTTGGTGAAATTCAGTTCACCTTTCTCCAGCAGACCAATCAGATAAGGTCTGGAAACATTCAGGAAATCAGCTGCCTGCTGTGTGGTCAGTTCGGCGTGTAAAGGGACAATGGTCACCGCATTGCCGCGAGCCAATTCAGCCAAAAGGCTTTGAAGCAGAACAAGCGCCTGTAGCGGTAGAATCAGGTCATGTCCGTCAATCTTGACATGAGCTCGGTCAAAATCCGGCGATTGATCAAGTAATCGACTGAGTTCAGCCGCGCTTGCACGGGCCATTTTTACCGTTTCGTCGTCCGGTAACCGTAATTCTGGTCGAACCATCCTCGTAGTCTCCTATGCATATTTGTGAAGTCTCTTTCGCCGTTGGCCGGATTGCAGATTCGATGGTATAAATATAGTGTATATTCGAAATAAACGAAACGGCCTTGTGCAATTCTATACTCGACTCACCACCCTCAATCAATACGATCAGCAATTCTTATGGGCTGCAACCCGCTGATCGCCATCCATGACAAGGCGGTAGATATCTGCAATTATTGGTTTTCGATTAGGATTTCGACCGCCACTAAAGGCAACACAGCAGTTCCAATGCTTGCACCACCCCCTTCAGTCTTGATGGCATCCGGCAACTGAAGCATGCGACATGATGTTTCCAACCTCGAACCATGTTGCTTCGACGAAGGCGGAGCCGTCATCAACGGCACCGGGAACTCATTTTAGGCTCGGTTTCGGAAAAGCTACGGCGGACACCGGTGAGACGGGACGCCATTCGTGTTGACATCTGAACTCCTGCGCCATACCGTGACGAGCCATTGCTGTTCCGCCCGCGGCCGTCCTGTCGGACGATAGTAGTGGTGCAGTTCCTGAAAACCTGCGTCGGTAACGTAGGTGCGCCAGGTTTCCAGATCATGGAAACATCCATATCGTCCATCGACCCAGCCTTCCTGGTTGTTGCCTCGCGGGTTCGAACACAGCAGGACACCACCGTTCTTGAGAGTCGCGGCGAGGTTGCCGAGGACCCGGGCGAGTTGACTGATCGGTACATGAAAGAGCGAGGCGTTGGCGAAAATCCCGTCGAATCGGGCGAATGGCAAATCAAGCCTGAGAAAGTCCTGATGCAGCACCTCACAATCCGATCTGGCGCGGGCCATTCTGACGAACTCGCTTGAGCCGTCCAGGCCTACTGCTTCGTGGCCGAGTGCCTTGAACTGACACAGATCCCGACCGGGTCCGCATCCCAGATCGAGAATGACGTGGGGACCATCGGCATTGATCGCCTGCAGCAGGGCGTTGATGTTCTGGCTGACATCATGGTCTGCTGTGCCATTGCTGTAGGCAACCGCCATACGGTTGTAGTTCGCAATCGTTATGGCCGAAACGTCCTGCGCATGTTTCGCACTCTGATTCCGGGTGCGATAGCTCATGGCGACAGAGGCCATTGTGAGTCTGCCAGCACCACCGAGGTCTCAATCTGCCGTTCCGAAACGGTCCAGTACTTTCTCAGCAATGTTGGCTTTTCCGACATCGGTACCAATTTGAACCCATGCCGCTGATAGAATGCGATCGCCCATTTGACTTCAGCCCAGGTGCCGACCAGAACCGGACGATCCAGGCGCGCACATTGCCCGGTGAGCAACGCCGATCCAATCCCTGAGCGCTGATATTCAGGTACCACATAGGCGTGTCGGATCAATGCCACGTCCTCGACAATCTGGACACCCATCACAGCGACCAGTCCGACATGGGGAATTTCATAGCCGTCAAAGATGACTCCAGCGGTGATCTCATCCGCCAGTTCCTCAGCGGGCATGTAGGGCTCCTTCCAAAGATCGTTCGGAATGATGCCCTTATAGACCTGCGCAGCCTCGTTGATGATGGCAAGTATGCGATCGAATTCGTGATCTGTGCAGTGCCTGATCATTGTCACGTGAAAATTGCGCCGAGTGGGGCTGTGCAAACCGGGTGTCGCTGTTGCAGGCCCTGATCTCCGACTCTGGTTGCGTAGTGTTCCCTGTTCGATGAAAGACGTATCAACATTCATTGCGGTCGCTGGATGGTTGATCAATTCAATGTCAAGTGTCACGTTCCAAAACAATGAAAATTCCGTCATAACCGATCTTGCGAGAAACACGTTTGCCCTTGATTGCTATAACTCTCCCTGTTGGCACTTGAGTTGTCTTGCCCGAGTTATAGGCCAGCTCAGCACGCGAGGGCACAACACGTGCACCGATTTTAGTCAGTCCCTCCCTTGCCAAGTCAGGTAGGGGTTTGACCGGTATTGTTTTCCCTGTCACTGAGGAGGTCTTGGTCTTCGCATACAAACCGCGGCCAATCCTGACAAGAGACTGCTCGGCAACCAACTTTCTCAACACCCGGCCTGTCTGGTCGCGGTCTGACAGGTCCAGGAAATCCATGGGTGTGAAGACCGAATCCTTGCTGCAACTCAGTCTGAATCTGACCCTGCTTTCCAAAGTATTGAGAACCATAATGCCATTCTACAAATTTACAACTTTCAGTAGATGCTCTATTTATCGATTCATACTGACGATAGGTTAGAAGTACCAAAATCGCAAAAATGACTGACGAATAATTTGATCCGTCGTGACAGCACTTTGACACAATTGTAGTCACGTGGTGACTCGACGGCGAATTATGAAGCATGTGGGGTTGCATCGTCATTTTTGGAATATTCCAAAAAATCGTAACGAGACAACCAACTATTGAATGAACTACAGCGAATTCAACAGAATTTGCAATCTAGACTTAGTGGGCACGGTCACAACGTATCCGAAGCCACGCGACTCTAAAACCATGCATCGAATTTCTTTGACAAATTTACAGGTAGAATTGAATCAATCTTGCTCGCCCTGTCCACTAATTTCGTTCCTTATTTCTTCACTGAGATCTTTCAGCGCAATGCGTCCCTGACTGACTGCCAATGTCAGCAACCTTTTGACTTGATTTTTTGAAAGCCGACTAATCTGCTCGTTTTGAACTGCAACTTTCAAATGATTAGCAATATTGCCGAGTCTAACGTAATCGAGATTGCAAATATCAACATGCGATTTAACAAGGTCTGTAACAGGTGTTCTGCCGTCAGTTCTCTTTAGAGCAAAACCATCATTACGTAACTCGCTGTCGGACAACCAAACGATATCGAGCCTGTCCAAACGGTTTCCTGCAGCTGCGATTGCTAATGCTGCATTCTCAATACTACTATTCTCGCTCGAATTACATTGCCAAAAAGACAAGGTATTATTCTGAGTTCGAAGATCATCTGTCACAGCGTCTGCCGAGATCTCTCCCTTCGCTAACCCGCGTTCATTGTTCAAATTTGAATCCCATTTTGCACGGGAGATCTTTCTGGCTAGGTCCACAAACTAGGTTGACTCTCTGAGATCATTGATTACATCTTCGATATAGTTACATAGCCACGGAACTACTTCTGAATGATGTTCGAGTACGTTGCAAAATTCCATTTCTCCCCAAGATTCCACAGCCTGTACCGCAGCGTCTCGAATTTCCACATCATCGACGGCTAGTGCATCCTTCACGACTCGAACGCGCCATTCAAGTGGTTCCAACTTTCGCCGACCCAAACAACGTAGCACTGAGGCAGCCATGTCCGGGCACCCGACATCTACAGCCAATTCACTGAGCCATGTATATACAGCCCTTTTATTTGTCGAATTCAGTGCATCATCAATTATTTTTTCCGCAGGATGAGTAATACCATCTTCGACTCGTTCGCCATCAAGTGAAATTCCCAATTTCAAGACTAATTGATCCTTCTCACGTCTTTCTCGTTCGAAATATGATGTATCGATAATCAGTAGATATAAGTCTTCCCAGACCTTGGGGTCTGATGGTACAGTCTCCTGATGAGGTAAGATATTGATTGTAGAAGAATTTAAAATCTTCATCTGTAGAAGTGCTTGTAAATGCGAAATTGCCAAAGACTCTCGACTGTTGTCCAAGTTATGAGAAGGCTTACCAAACTCTACAGCAATATCAGGGATGAAGAATTTTTCCGGATAGTTTGAAGTATTTGTCGAATAATCTAATTTACTATAGTCTATCAACATCGAAAAGCTCCCTTGCTTTATCAGTTATTACCGATTCGAATACTGAACTTACCCGCTCATGCAAATCGCTAGCGATTTGCATTGAACCTTCGATAGCAATTGATGATCCACCTTGCCAAATTGCATCAAGGTCAAGTAGACATTCAACACTGCTGGACGAGGAATTTAGTAATCCATAAGACAATTTCAGTTTCACTTTGTCTTCATAAACATAGTCCACGCGACTATAAAAATCTCCATAATATTCCGGCAATCCTTCCAATTCCAAATTGGCGCAACTAAGGTATTCTTCAACTTTCACGTTCGAGTCGGGAATCACAATTTTGTTGATGTAGCGGACACCAACCCGTACAACTGATTCGGCGTTTGTAACCTTTCTATAAGCATTCAGGGCTAATTTTATACGGGTTTGAAATTCGTCCCATCCGTTATTTTCAATGCTCTCCGGATATTGATACGGACGCAACATATGAATGCTAATTACGTTCGAGCCAATTCCAATTGTCCGTCTACCGTCTTGTGTGGCCAACTGAACCTTGAGCAAGCCATCTTCTTGTTCAATATTTGAAGGATCGCCTTCTGTCACTTGCAATCCGAATTTTAATACTCTTTGTTCTTTCGACTTGCCGGAATACTCTTCGCCAAGTTCATTCTGGAGTTTTCCTGGAATCGTCAAGTCCCAATTTGAATCTGGAACAAAGCGAAACTCGCAGAGTGCCTCTTCAATAGGCGGATATCTGTAACGCCTTTTCTGTTCCACTTTTTCCCCTTGTTCCGGCATCTAGTACATTTTGACTCTACAGACTTCGAAAATTCTTAAAAATTTACTATCCGAACATTTTGCTGATGTTCGCCAATATTGTGGATAAATTTCCAGTCGAAATCACGTTATGGGCTAGATTCGTAACTGTAAACGATCATTATTTTAATGGGTGTAACCATGTATCTTTCGTTTGCACTCCAAACTCAAAAGTTCTTCGTGATTTTGTTGACCGCACTGGTAAGCCATGTAGTCTACAAGAGACAACGGACCAACGGATGCTCCCAACGTCGGTACAGTCAACCATACCATCTTCATATAATCGGCACTGAACTAGTCCCTTTCGATGAAAGACGCATCAACATTCATTGCCGTCGCTGGATGGTTGATCAATTCAATGTCAAGCACCACGTTCCAAATTAATGAAAATTCCGTCATAACCGATCTTGCGAGAAACACATTTGCCCTTGATTGCTATAACTCTCCCTGTTGGCACTTGAGTTGTCTTGCCCGAGTTATAGGCCAGCTCAGCACGCGAGGGCACAACACGTGCACCGATTTTAGTCAGTCCCTCCCTTGCCAAGTCAGGTAGGGGTTTGACCGGTATTGTTTTCCCTGTCACTGAGGATGTCTTGGTCTTCGCATACAAACCGCGGCCAATCCTGACAAGAGACTGCTCGGCAACCAACTTTCTCAACACCCGGCCTGTCTGGTCGCGGTCTGACAGGTCCAGGAAATCCATGGGTGTGAAGACCGAATCCTTGCTGCAACTCAGTCTGGATCTGACCCTGCTTTCCAAAGTATTGAGAACCATAATGCTATTCTACAAATATGCGACATTCAGTAGATGCAGTTACACGACATAAAAATCATATATCGGAGGCATGACTATCTGTATCCAATTTCTGCCATTGTCCCTCTTTCGACTTCTTCAATAGTCGAATCATCTCCGATACGCGGTCTTAAATCAAAATGCATGAAAAAGAAAATAATGCATTAAGTTATTCGTATTTCCTTGTTTTACCAATATCATTAGCGAACCATGTTGACCAAACTTACTTCCAAAAATCAGTTGACTCTTCCAAAATCAGTTGTTTCTGATTTTCCAGGGATTGAGTATTTTTACGTGGCCAACGAGAATGGACGTATTGTCCTGACACCTGTCAACCTATTGCAGGCCGACACGGTTAGAGCCAAATTGGCTGTATTGAGTGTGACTGAAGCCGACATTGCTGATGCCTTCGCTTGGGCCCGCAAGTATGAGTGACGCAGATGCATGTGGTCACTGATCCGAATGTTCTATTGTCAACTTTGCTGTTAACGGAAGGTTCGCTGACATGGCTGCGAAACGCCTGGAAATCAGAATTGATTTACCCGCTGACCAGCCGACAAACTATTATGGAACTCATCCGTACGCTCACTTATCCAAAATTCGATTTGACCCCATACGAGCAACAAGTTATGCTTGCCGACTATCTCGCTTGGTGTGAACCTGTAACAATATCGAAACGTCCGGAAATTCCGGAATGCGGAGATTCAAATGACAGATGTTTTTTAGAGCTTGCCTTGGTGGGAAATGCTCGTGCACTAATTCCCGGTGATGGGGACTTGCTTTCTTTGGATGACGATTTTGCGATTCCTATAATTACCCCTGCAGAATTTCAGTCCCGGCTGAATGCGGCAGATTAGCGAAATTTTTCAAAGAGTTGCTATATTCTTGATCCTAGTTTTGCTGATACGTGTGGCAAAAGGATTACAATCGTAATCGAATGCCCGCCAATCAAGGGTGATATCCAGTGTCTGACAGAGAACTGTTTTAGGTGCTATGCCGTCTATCATCCGATCCGACCCAGAAGTCGTTCGATCGCACTGTTGACCTATCTCGGTCTCAGTATCCAGTTTTTTCGCTGACCAGACTTGTCACTCTCAGGCAATTCAAAATGGACAACCGCGACTGGACCATCCTTTTAATACCCCTGAATCGGGACACCCCGCTGTATACCCCCGCTCAATTCAGCCTGTACTTCGGGCAGACTCCATAAGGTTTCAAGCAAATCTTCAAGCAGTCGTCTTTCAGTAATGACTGAGTCAAGCACAAATATTCTCTCTTATTTACTGTTCAGTAAATATTTCTGACTATCGTGCCAAGACATTGCGGCTGGTTGTGCAGTGAAGTCGTACCGGAGAGTACATGGAATGAACATGATAGAGGAAAGAACGCAAGTACTTTCTTGCACCAGAGCGTCGCTATGTACCAGTTCGCCACTTGATCTCCATGTTCCTCTATCTTTGGGTAGTCTGCCCTGTAGGGACAAGCTATAGATGAACATTATCTTACTTGACTGAATCTCACATGAATATAAACAACCGCAGTTCGGATACGTTGCGAGGGTGGGTCGGTTGTATTGTTTGCGAACCTTGATGAAATTTGAACTAATTTTCCGCTTCATATAGCGAAAATTGGTTCCTAATTGCGATGCGAATCTGCTTTTCGCCTGGAAGGCATCTAGCTATCCCGATGATGTCATCTTTCAAATTTCGATCGGGGTTCGACCACTCAAAGGATATTGCATAAGAACTGCCTCCCAGTTACCACTTTAATTGAGCAAACGTCACCTGAAGTTTTCCTATAGACACATCTATCGAATTTCGTACCGATTGATTTGGCATGGCGCTTAAAACTTTGGTACATCCCGTATCGCTCGCCTGAGTTTCGAATAAGTGGTAAGAAACCACTATAATGATTCACAGAAATACCATAAACTAATTTTATGGTTCATATATGAAACAAAAGTGAATCAATGCCTAAGTCCATAACACGCACCTACTCACGTTATAACCAAACTGCGTCCGCCCTTCTCGGACGACTGATTCGCGCAGCGCGAAAAAAACGCAAATTCACTATGCAGGAAGTGGCAGATCGCGCTGGAATCTCCAGGGGACTGCTACAACGCATCGAGAAAGGCAATCTAAAATGCGAAATTGGCGCGGTATTCGAAGTTGCGGCCATAGTCGGCGTAAAACTATTTGACGCTGATCAACGCACACTGACGAAGCATCTGCACCGTACCGAAGAAGAACTGGAATTGTTGCCAAAGTCTGTTCGCAGTAAAGCCAAGCCGGTGCACGATGACTTCTAGCAGCGGGAAAGAAGCTTTCGTCTGGATATGGTTGCCGAACGCAACGGAACCTGTTGTAGCCGGACGGTTGGAAGCTGACAATGGCAATATCCGGTTCAACTACGGCAGGAGCTATCTTGAACGAATTGGCGATAGTGAGCCCGCCATTTCAATTTATGAGCCGGAACTACCTTTGCAAACTGGGGTATTGCCTCTGTCAGAAGGTTTGGCCATGCCCGGCTGTATCCGGGACGCCTCACCTGATGCATGGGGGCGACGTGTCATTATCAATAGACTATTGGGACGCAGGGGTGCGAACACAGATACTGATGAGTTGGATGAATTGACGTATCTGCTGGAATCCGGTTCAGACCGGATCGGTGCGCTCGATTTTCAAGGCTCGCCAACTGAATACGTGCCGCGTACTGTGGAAAACCCAAGCATAGAAGAGCTGATTGAATCCTCCGATCGGGTTGAACAGGGGATTCTTCTCACGCCTGAGTTGGATCAAGCATTGTTCCATGGCAGCTCGATCGGCGGTGCGCGTCCAAAAGCCCTGATTCAAGACCAGGATAGAAAGTACATTGCAAAATTTTCCTCTGGCACTGATCTCTACAGTGTCGTCAAGGCTGAGTTCATCGCAATGCGGCTGGCCGCGTTAGCTGAACTGAATGTTGCACCGGTCCAATTGACCAAGGCTGCTGGTAAAGACGTGCTCCTGATCGAGCGATTTGATCGCTTTCCGAAACACAATGTCTGGCTGCGCAAGGCCATGGTCTCTGTATTAACATTGCTTGGCCTGGATGAGATGATGGCACGTTACGCAAGCTACGAAACCTTCGCTGAAATCATCCGTCACCGCTTCACAAACCCTAGAAAAACCCTTGAGGAAGTGTTCTCTCGGCTCGTGTTCAACATTCTTTGCGGAAATACTGATGATCATGCGCGCAACCATGCCGCTTTTTGGGATGGCAGGGATTTAACACTCACACCTGCCTATGACATATGTCCGCAAAACCGCGCTGGCAATGAAGCTTCACAAGCTATGTTGATCTGTGGTAGCAACAACCTCAGCTGGCTCAAATCCTGTCTTGAAACGGCACATAACTTCTTGCTGTCTGAGGAGGAAGCCCGCAAGATTTTTGAAAAGCTCATTACGGCTATCGAACAACATTGGGGTAGCGTATGCGAGGAAGCCGAACTGAGCGATGCGGATAAGAAACTTCTATGGGGTAGACAGTTTCTAAACACTTTTTCGACTGAACAATAAGCGGGGAGTCCATATATGACTTGGAGGGCCCGGCTAAGAAGAATTCGAACCTTGTCTGAACTGCCTTTGAAAGTTAACTTTCGACAGGTCCATGGGAAGCAATCTGGAGTCCGAGGAGTTGTTTGCACAAGTAGGTTTATAAAACAGATACTATATAATAAAATATAAACCTACATGAGAACAAATTTGGAGGACCGATATGTTTGCTCAACGCTTGCAGCGCGCACGTAAAGCAGCCGGACTTTCCATGGGTAAGCTGGCTGAAGAGGTTGGCGTATCTGCCAATGCAATAAAGAAGTATGAACACGGCGTCAACATGCCGTCGTCAGACAATCTGCTGAAGATGGCAGATGCACTGAACGTACGCACTGAATATTTTTTCCGGCCGGTAGAGGTTGAACTTCAGGAAATTGAGTATCGAAAAAAATCCAACCTCCCAAAGAAACTACTCAATCGATTGACAGCAGATGTGATGAATCAGGCTGAGCGATGGTCCATGCTGCTTGACCTGTATCCAGATACAGACTGTCCCATTCCGACATTTTCATTGCCTGCCGAACTTCCCGCAGAGGTAGGCGACCTTGAGGAAATCGAAGAAATTTCCAACCAAATGCGCCGGGTATGGAACTTGGGGTTGGACCCAATACCAGAACTTATCACTGCAATGGAGTCCAAAGGTGTCATGATCATCAGTACGCAAGTGGAAGGAGTCAATCAGTTTGACGGATTGGCCGGCCGAATCGGCAAGATTCCGGTTGTCGTATTTGCCAGCCTTTTATCCGGCGACCGCCAACGCTTTACATTGGCTCATGAGCTGGGTCATCTTGTACTGCTCAACCGTTTGGCCAAAAACCTTGGTGAGGAGAAGGCATGCAATCGATTTGCCGGCGCATTTCTATTGCCGAAGAAAGCAGTGGTCGAAATTATGGGAAAGCACCGACATACGATCGAACCAATTGAGCTGTTGCTACTAAAGCATGAGTTCGGCATCAGTATGACGGCGATCCTTATGCGTTTGGAGCAGTGTGGTGTGATATCTGCGAATTTGAAACGACGGTACTTCATTGAGTTCGGCAAGTTAGGCTGGCGAAAACAAGAACCCGGTGAACCCTACCCCAAGGAAAGTACATTTCGGTTCAAACAACTCGTATGTCGAGCGTTGGCCGAAGAATACATCGGAGAATCAAAAGCAGCAGAACTACTGGGCATGTCGGTTTATCAATTTCACATGAGTCGAAAACTGGAGGGTAGTGTTGATATTGATGATCACCGATGCTAATGTTCACATTGACTTGGAGGAGGGAGGATTAATTCAACAGATATTCAAGCTGTCGATATTTGCACAATTCAACGCCCAACAGATAATGAATAGACAATAAGCACCGCTACAATCCGAGTCGCGGAGCACATCGAAAGCATGCATCAATCCGGACCGTGTTGCCCGTGTAAAAGTTCGTCGTACGCTGGGCCGCTGCGCGCGCATCAGGATCCGTTCCCGCCGCTTCGGCCGCCCGGCCCCATGCCGCGCTACTTCCGACAATAAGTGCCTTTCCGTCACGAGTCGTGTGAAACGTTGTTCCGTCCAACTTGGGTTCGTTCGGCCGCGAAAGATGCAGCTCCATCCCCAGCAAGCCCATCTCCCAACCTACTCCGACGGCACCCGGACCGAACTCGTGCCAATGGTCCGACACCAGTTGTATGCGTAATTGGACGCGAGCGGGGTACCATCGTTACACAAACGCGCCTCCACCCAACTCACGTCACCGCCAACTCCCACGTCAACCCGAGATACGAAGGACGCTCGCAGTGCCTATTCGTGCCACCTGCGTTTCCCTTCAGTTGGTATCGACCACCGAGTTCAAGGCGACCGCTGACGGCAGGAACCAGCGTGGGATACGTTCCGCACTCGTCACGGCATCCCATAGGTCCTGCGTCGCGTAGCTGCGGGCAAGAACAATTCAACGCCCACAACAGATAATGAATAGACAATAAGCACCGCTACAATCCGAGTCGCGGAGCACATCGAAAGCATGCATCAATCCGACACGACCGTGTTGCCCGTGTAAAAGGCCGCCGTACGCTGGGCACCTTCGCTGCGCGCGCAACGTCAGGATCCGTTCCCGCCGCTTCGGCCGCCCGGCCCCATGCCGCGCTACTTATCGACAATAAGTGCCTTTCCGTCACGAGTCGTGTGAAACGTTGTTCCGTCCAACTTGGGTTCGTTCGGCCGCGAAAGATGCAGCTCCATCCCCAGCAAGCCCATCTCCCAACCTACTCCGACAGCACCCGGACCGAACTCGTGCCAATGGTCCGACACCAGTTTAAATGTATGCGTAATTGTAAGACGCGAGCGGCCGGTACCATCGTTACACAAACGCGCCTCCACCCAACTCACGTCACCGCCGAACTCCCACGTCAACCCGAGATACGAAGGACGCTCGCAGTGCCTGAATCGTGCCACCTGCGTTTCCCTTCAGTTGGTATCGACCACCGAGTTCGCTTCGACCGCTGACTGGCAGGAACCAGCGTGGGATACGTTCCGGTCACTCGTCACGGCATCCCATAGGTCCCTCCACTGTCGTCGCGTATCTGCGGGCAAGAACAACCGCGCGAGCAGTCTGTCCGTCGCGCTTCAGGGACGACACTGTCACGTTCCACGGCACCGAGGAGGCGTTCAACATCCAGATCCATTACTTCTCCGTTGTCGTCTGGTGCCGAGGATCCACAGTCCACGAGGCTCAAGTTTGAATATCATTCGACTGGTTGAAGAGTTCAAGTGTTGGAATCTGCCTGGCTGCGATTCCATATTTACGCATCAACGGCTCATGCATGACGACGGGCGTACCTTTGCGTGATTCCCATCCATCTCGCAACCAATCACTGATCTTTATGTAGAAGTTATTCACGCGTTCTTCCCAGTCTTCAACGCGTCGTTGAACGTGTTTCGCATCTGTAGATTCGCTTGTAACGTCGTAAAGAGCTGTGCCATTCATATGTCATCTCCGAAGTATTCCGCGTTCTTGTAACAAATTATATAGTCAGATTCAGAGTCCGTAGCCCGCTATTCTTGGACTCCAAAGGGCGGAGGAGTTTTAGCACGATGCTTCAGGATTGCCGATATGAGCCGGGTTAAATTAGTGTTTGGTTCCAGATAAATGCCGACTTTCAAGACTCTCCTGAATATTCCTAAGATCTTCGGATGTCATGTCGGACTTCTGGGTTAAGTTCCTTCTCCTTTCGTCTGCCACGCGCTGATACAGCTTCTCGATCATCCCCTCGAATTCACCCTTTAGACTGCCACGCGCTACATTGTGCTCAAGCTCCGCAAACTTCTGTAAGGTCGCAAAGTGCTCAGACTCCCTGAAATTCTCAACTAACGCTGCTGTACTGATTTTTGGATGCTCATTTAAAAATCTAATTACTTCGACCAGTAACCTGACTTTCGGATCTTTAAGAATCTCTAACTCGCGTACACTTGGTAGTGACCATCCCAATTCAGAATTTTGCACGAGTACTGCGAGTGCTTTCGACGTAAGATCCAATGGACCGGTTGGTGTAGGTTTCGGCACATTTCGTTGGTGACTGCGTTGGGTTGGCGTCTGCGAAAGTCTGGAGTCAATAAACTGTTCGCTCAAGCCGGTTTTCTTCGTCAGATCATTCAGCATCAACTTGCGAAGCGAAGAATCCGGCATATTGGCATAAATGGGCTTGAAATCCTCAACCAGTCTCGCCTTCCCGTCATGACGGTTCATGTTGGTTCTGCTCTCAAGTTCGTCAAATATGAAATCCGCAATCGGTTTCCCTTGCTGGATACGATCCTCAAATGCATCCTTCCCCTCTTCCTTGATCATGGAGTCGGGATCCTCGCCCTGTGGCAGAAACACAAAACTCACCAGTCTGCCGTCGTACATCATCGGAAGTACCGATTCCATTGCACGCCAGGCAGCTTTGCGCCCCGCGTTGTCGCCATCAAAGCAGAATACGAGCTCCTTTGCAGCGCGAAAAAGTTCCCGCGCATGATAGGGCGTGGTTGCCGTACCCAAAGTGGCGACTGCATATTCCACACCACCCTGTGTCAGGCCCACGACATCCGTATATCCCTCGACGATCAGCACCTTCCCAGCCTGCCGGATGGGCGTCAGTGCCGCTGACAGACCGAACAGCTCATTGCTTTTCTTGAAAAGCATCGTTTCCGGCGAGTTCAGGTACTTCGGTTCACCTGCTCCGATAATTCGACCTCCGAACGCAATGACGCGCCCTCGCCGATCCTCAATCGGAAACATGATTCGGCCTCGAAAACGATCGTAGTATCCGCCTTTATCGTTCTTTTTTATCAGACCGGCCTTATCGAGCAGGGTACGATCGAAATCATTCTTGCCGAACCTCTTCAGTAGAAAATCCCACTCGTCCGGTGCATATCCGATACCAAACCTGAGTGAGGACTCGCGCGTAATACCCCGCCCTTTCAGATAGTCCCGTGGAACAGAATACTCAGAACGATGCAGTTCGTTCTTGTAGGCTGACTGAATGTTGGACATCAGTTCCAGCAATCTTTCAAAATCGCCGCTGACCGGTCGTCCTCGCTGAGTGACGGGGACTTCCATGCCGACTCCCGAAGCCAGATCCTCAATGGCCTCCCGGAACTGCAGATTGCCATATTTGATCAGGAACGAAACAGCTGTCCCGCTCTCGCCGCAACCGAAACAGTGATAGAACTGCTTTTGGGGATTCACAAAAAACGAGGGTGTACGCTCATTGTGAAACGGACAGCACGCCTTGTATTCACGTCCGGATTTAGTCAGCGGCACCCGGGAATTGATGACATCTACGATATCAACCCGGGCGAGGAGTTCCTGAATGAATTCTGATGGAATATTGCCTGGCAATTGATGTTCTGATCGGTGTGTGAAATTGACAATTGTTGACAATTATTGTAACAAACAAACCTGCTGTCAAAACCTTTGATGGAACGAATCCTATCAGCCGGGTTGATGTCGATAAACACCGTAGGAGCAGGTGAATTATTGGTCAATCCTGCAGACTGCCACCCGGCATACCATCTTATGAAAACCCCGGCATCGGGCTTCGCGATCCATCCGCTGATCAAACAGCGACATGTCCTTGCCAAATGGCTGTACCGTAGCGCACCGGTCTTCAGTCTATCCTCGCGAGTACAGTTCAAATTCTGATATGCGTCCAATCACTGATCTGTTGAGGTATTCCAGTAGCCTTCACAAGACCAATGTCATATCGCCAACCCGATGTCGCATCGATCACGATCGTGAATCCTTGAATTCACAAACACCGAATAGAACGCAACGTCGTGAAACCGTTGAAAACAGGATTTGAGAAACTGAACCTCAGTCGATGCTCAAGTCAGTTCAGATTCAGCTGTCCTTTTGGTTGGCGGCTGTTTGTGGACTACAGGTGGTGGAAACAAATTACCAAGATCGAAACTGATTGCGTCAAATGGCGGCAACGAAACTGATGCGTCATAGAGCAACCTTTCAATCAGCACCCAGTCACCGCCGCGCAGTTCAAATGCTTCCAGCGCTCGGGGATTTGGGTCCAGCAACCAAAGATAGCTGACACCCTCCCGGGCGTAGACTAACCTTTTGACATCAAGATCAAGCTTCCGCGTCAAAGGGGAAAGCACTTCGCATACCCAATCCGGAGCCAGCGTGCAGTAAGCTCCGGTTGGACTTTCGGGCATCCGCTCGCGTCGCCATCCTGCAATATCCGGTACCAAAATGTTCGCTCCCAGATGGAGCTCAGGCTCGTCAATAATCCACCAGCCGCCAGGGCCTCCGTCACCCCAATCAAAAGATGAACCGAGGATACCTCCAAGCCTCGAACTCGCTACAGCATGAGGCATCGCCGGTCTCGGATTGGTGTAGAGCTTACCATCTACAATTTCAGCAACCATGTGCGGTGGTGCATCCAGTACATCCTGATAGGTTGCGCGAGGTGATGCCGTCAAGGATTCCACAGCATGGGTTCTATTTTCACTGCCTTGGTCTTTCATTGTCACTCCTGTCGAATTGGAATCCATCAGTGCATGACCAATCAACCAACAATCTTAATTCGTCACGCGCCAGCCAATTCTATAACTATCCGGTTATGGTATACAAATTCAAAACAGATGACTCGCCTGTCGCGAAACGCAGTTCCGCCAATAGGCTTGGATACTCATACGAACGAACAAATAAACTCAGACCCCGGAATCCAATTCTACGGTCACGTCGAGTTGGTTGGAGCCGGAATCACCGAATTCCCGCCGTAGCAAACTCTGTCATCAAGACTGCCCAACGCTATTCGCAATTGAAGAGGATTCCGGTGATGGATAATATGAAAACACATCATTCCAGTGCGTGGCAGCGAGAGTCTTCCATCGACACAGTGAGTCGATTCAGATCAGTGTCGCGTGATTGCGGCATGGTAGGCGCAAAGAAACAGTCTGCATGCCAGGGACACCCACCGGTTCAATTCGAACGAGCGCACTTCAGAATGAAACTTCTTTATCCGTCACTCTATGAGTGACGAGATACCGGAAAATACCGCGGTAAGGTCTTCCTACACTGGCAGCTGGGAATGACTCGTCCTTGAGCCGTGAAATCTACTCTTCAAACTTGTCTTTGTCGGAACCGATTTCCACGGTCTCACCGGTATCGGAAAACGTGCGCGTGACATCTGCTGATCCATAGGTGATCAGTGCATGGACCTCGTCGTCGGTGTCATTGATCAGCTCATGCCGGACACCCGAGGAGATAAAGGTGGAATCATATTTCCCGCAGACCACCTCCACATCACCATCCAATATGATTTTCAACGACCCTTTCAGGATCGTAACCTGCTCCTCGGCATTATGCGTATGGGCTGGAACAGCGGTACGCGCCGGCATGAATGTGATTCCGGAGTGAATGGCCTGGGCGCCGATCTGCTTGCTTGCGATCAGGTGGTTAACAATTCCGCGGCCTCGTTTTACACGTGGAATGTCGGAAAACGGAAGAACTTCAACAACTTTATTCATATCACTTCACCAGGGCTGTCAATTGCCAATGTCAAAAATATCAGTCAGCGAAACGGTGGAATACTTTGGTGATGATTTTCCACTCATCGCTGTGTTTCATGAGTACAAGATAGTCATGGTATCGCCCACCGAGAATCTGCACTTCGACTTTCATCAAGGCCGTGCTGGGCGATTCAATCTCAATGAGCTTCAGTGCATCGATTCTGTTCTCATTGATGCTCGACGGCGATGGTCTGCCTTTCAGACGCGCTTTGAACCCGTCCATATCGATACTGACGACCTGATTGTCTTCGATCGAGTTGACGGTTGCGTCAAGCAGAAAACACACATCGACCAGATCAGTGTCGCGCAAAATACAGCAGGTCGAAATACTTTGCCGCGAGCTCTCGAATTTTTTTATGATCATCCATCTGACTCATTGTACGGAATTTTAGCTATTTGTACCAAAGAGTCAGACCGGAAAACATCGCAATGATCGCAATCGCGATCATCAGGCCGATGAAAGCCGGTATCGCTCTCCAGGCAATGTCGATGAACTGCTCACCGCTCACAGCCGACGCGGCAAAAAGGTTGATGCCGACCGGCGGTGTTATGAAACCCACACCCAAGGCGCATACAGCGAATACGCCGAAATGGACCGGGTCGAACCCCAATGCGCTCCCGATCGGTGCCAGGATCGGCATCACGACGAGTATCGCTGCGATCGGCTCAAGTATGAATCCGATGATCAGCAGCACGACAACGATGATCGCAACCGATCCCGCCAGCCCCACTTCAATGGCCATGAATCCATCAATCAGGGCCCTCGGTACATGAAGAATTGAAAGCGTCTCACCGAACAGTATCGAGAACGCGATGATCGGCGCCAGCATACCCGTGGCGATCGCCGCCGAACCCAGACTGTGTCCGATATCTCGGATTGTGATGGATCTGTGAATCAGAAGTTCGACGATGGTCACGTACCCGATCGCAACGGCGGCGGCCTCTGTGGGTGTGAATACGCCGGTATATATACCACCCAGTATGATTACAGGTGCACCAATTCCATACTTGGCCTCCCACAGCGCCCGCGCCAGTTTCTTCATATGAAATTCGGATTTCTGAATGGATCCCCACCGGCTGTATCGACAGACAAAATAGTTTGCGAAACACATGGTGACCGCCATCACCAGACCAGGCAGAATGCCACCCAGAAAAAGACCGCCGATGGAGGTGTTTGTCGTAACGCCATAGATGATGAATATCAGACTCGGCGGAACAATCACACCCAGTATTCCGCCCGACGCGGCAAGTGAGGCCGCATAGCTGCCCAGATAGCCCTGCTCGCGCATGGGTGGGATCATGATTTTTCCGATGGTGATGGTATCCGCTGAACTGGAGCCGCTGGTGCCCGCGAACAGAAAGCAACCGAATATGGTCGCCATGCCCAGACCCCCTTTCATCCAACCGACTATGGCTTCGGCAAGATTCACCAGATGACGGGCAGTCTTCCCGCGACTGATGATCTCTCCGGCCAGTATGAAAAGTGGCATGGCAAGCAAGGCCCAGCTGTCGATTGAACTGAATGGCGTATCGCCAAATGCCGCCACCGAGTAGACATCGTAGGTAAGGATGATGGCGAGTGCTCCGAGTCCCAGAACAACGAACAGGGGAACGCCGATGGCCAAGTGGACCAGCATGACGAGGATGATGATGATTACACCTGTCAGATCACCGGTCACAATGTTCGTCTCCGCAGCTCAAGCCTCGACAGACCGGGAAGCCCTGCATCGCCCGTACCAGATCTGGACAATACGGATGATCAGCAACCCCCACCCTATCGGAAGTGCCGCATAGGCAAATGCCAGATTCAGATTCGCGGACTCCATCACAATGTCAACTGTCCACTGGATCTTGATCACCTGCCAGGAATGGTAGATGACGATCACAGCCAAACCGGTGGTCAATAGATCGATGTACAAGTTGAACAGATTCTGAAGCCGCTTTGAAAATTGATTGATGATCAGATCGATTCGGATGTGGCGACGCAACCTGATTGCCTCGGCCGCGCCGATGTAGGAAAGATACACAAACGCGTAGCGAGCCGACATTTCACCCCATGGACTCGACGCACTGAACACGTAACGCCTGATAACCTCCACCAGGATGATCAGGCTGAGGTAGGAGTACGCGATTCTGATGAACCAAGTCGGCAAGTCGATATTGATAAATGAGACGACCCTGTCGAACCGCATGGAAATCTTTCGGCTTGGAAATAAATACATGCAGTCCGCGCGATGGTGCGGACTGCATGAAAATCAGGTTTTAGCTGGCCCAGCCTTCCAACTGAGTCCAGACATCCTTTCCGTAGGCTTCCTTGAGCTCATCCCACTCGGAACGCTGATGCCCGAAACTTTCCACCCAGACTTTCTTGACATCCGGTGCCGGATCTTCAATCTGAATGCCAGCCGACTGCCACATGGAAATCATTTCTTCGTTCGCCTTCGCCTGGCCTTCTCGCTGGAACGCGAAACTTTCGGCGGCACCCTTGAGGATCGCGTCCTGCACGTCTCCCGGCAAGCCATCAAACCATTTGGCACTGAGCAGTGTGATATGACAGTTGAAGTTGATTCTTGTCAGGGTTGCTGAACCCAAAGTCTCGAATATTCGAGTCGCGGTCAAAGGACCGAGCCCTACATTCAGCGCATCAGCCGCACCTTGCTCCAGTGCCTGATAGGTTTCGCCCCAGGCGATGGAGACCGGGTCAGCCGGTGTCAGCTTGAAAAACTGCTGTTCAACTTTCGACCCTGTGACACGGATCTTGACGCCATCGAGGTCTTCCGGATTCCTGACGACCAGATTCTTTGTCTTGCTGATGCCAAGAACGCGATGACCAGCGTTCGCCCACATGCCGGGCAATACCGTAAACCCTTTGGAGTGCGGTTCTGAAATGAACTGACTGGAAAGGAATGCCTCGGTTCCCAACATATCCTCAAACGTTTCATTGCTGGAGAACAGAAATGGAAAATCCAGCAGGTTGTAAACCGCGGAATACGGGGTGAAATTCTGTGTCGAAAGCTGACAACCCTGGATGGATTGTTGGAGCACTTTCTGAGGCAGGACATTCTGACCGCCCAAACTGCCGGCTTCATGGATGTCGATCAGCAATTTCCCGTCTGCATACTCTTCAGCTTTCTGTTTCCATTGCTGAAGCCCGGTAATCATCACATCTTCTGTGGCCTTGCCAAACGTATGTCCGAATGTCAGGACATGGTCTGCTTTGGCGCCTCTAACGTACGCAGGCATAGCCAAGAGTCCACCTGCAACGGCAGCGGTCTTCAACACATCTCGTCTCGTAACATCAATTTTCTTCATGGTAGCTACTCCGTAGTTTGAATAGAATCCTCTTAAATTTACAAACCCGCCACTTTTTCAAAGAGCGGGCTGTTTCCCTATTCTATACGAATATGTTTCGGTTTCAAGGAGATTTCGGACCGGTACAATTCGAATCCTGGACAATCTGGCTGATTGCCAGTTCCGTAATCTCGGGAATCGTCGAAGTGATGATCCGCAGGTCAACTTCCGATTTTCGTCAAACCTTATCCTCACCTCATGTCGCGACAGGGGTAAAACACACGTGTCAATCCAACACTGCGAAAGTGGTTTTGTCAGTGCCGAATAAATAATTTATTCCCTATAATGCCAACTTGATTGCGACAGTAATTTTAACTTCGAACATATATGGCGGGTACGGTTCGCTACTACAGTGACGATAGGTTGTGAACCCGGTCAGGTCCGGAAGGAAGCAGCCGTAGCAGCTGATGCGGGTACTGAATTCCAGCGGATCGTAACCGCCGCCCGAATCTTCTCGAATTGCGGAGAAAAAACGACTTGAGTCTGGGGCAAAAGTGAGTTATCTAGTCTTAGCCAGGAAATGGCGTCCAAGGAATTTCGAGGAAATTGTCGGACAGGAACATGTCGTGCGAACACTCAAGCACGCACTCGATAACGAAAGACTGCACCATGCCTACCTCTTTACAGGAACCCGCGGTGTCGGCAAGACGACTCTGGCCAGGATTCTCGCCAAGGCCCTGAACTGCGGGTCAGGTGTCAGTTCCACCCCATGTAACGAGTGCAGCGCATGCAACGAGATAGACGAGGGTCGATTCATCGATCTGATCGAGGTGGATGCCGCCTCAAGAACCAAAGTGGAAGATACCCGGGCACTGCTGGAAAATGTCCATTTCAGCGCAACCGCGGGTCGTTACAAGGTCTATCTGATCGATGAGATCCACATGTTGTCCGGTCACAGTTTCAACGCGCTGCTGAAGACGCTGGAAGAGCCCCCGGAACACGTGAAGTTCCTGATGGCGACTACCGATCCACAGAAGTTGCCGGTAACCGTCCTGTCGCGCTGTATCCAGTTCAACCTCAGGGCTATGGACTCAAATGAGATCAGCGCCCAGATGACCACGATACTGGAGCAGGAAAACATCGAGTTCAGTGCTGATGCAATCAACAGTATCGCCCGGCAATCGCGAGGCAGCATGCGCGACGGACTCAGTATTCTCGATCAGGCGATTTCCTATACCAACGGCAAACTTGAGGAAGGACCCGTCCGCGAAATGCTCGGAATGCTGTCGCAGGATTTTCTGTTTGAGCTTCTGACAGCGATTGCAAATCAGGACCCCGACAAGATGCTCGAAATCACTGCCAGAATGTCGGAACAGTCTGTCAATTACGAAAGTGCACTGGATGATGTTCTGCTCAAACTTCACGAACTCAGTCTGCTCAAGGTCACACCTCAGATCGTCACCGAGAGAGCGGACAATATCAACGAACTGAAACAACTCGAATCCCAGCTCTCAAAAGAGGAGATTCAACTCTATTACCAGATCGCACTGATCGGCAAGCGAGACCTGCCGCTCGCACCCGATCCTCAAACCGGATTTGAGATGGTGCTAATGAGAATGCTCGCCTTCCATCCGGAATCGGGCTCTCCCACTGGTCAACGGAAAGAACGACAGGGTTCCTCATCCCGCACAATCAAAAACTTCAAGTACTCGCGCAGAGCCCAGTTGCAGCCCCCAGTGCACCACCAACGAATCCGAATCAACCGATAGAACTACAAGATGAGTTCCCCGGAACCGGAAAGTCCGAAAGAGCCTCCAAGCACACCCGCCAGGGACATTCAGACCTCGGAAGACTGGCTTGAATTTCTGGAGAATGCAAGCAACCTCAAAGGCCCAACCAAACTGTTCGCTCTAAATCTGTCGTTCAAGTCCCGCTCGGGGAATACTATAATCGTAGACGCGCCTGCGGCAAACTCGGTTGCGATGGACCGGCCGGAAAACCGGACGAATCTGGAAGCAATTTTGCATGAGATGACCAATCAGAGAATCGAACTGGTTGTCGAAAAAGGCGCAAACGGAAACGAGACACTCAAACAGAAACAGGAACGGGAACATTCAAATCGAGTTTCGGAAGCGCAGCAGACCATCATCGGACAGGAACTGCCGATGCTCCTGATGAATGAATTCGGCGCTAAACTTGACGAGGTCACGCCGAAACAGGATTGAAGACAGACACGTTTATTTGAAGCGGGAAAATTAAATGACAGAAGATTTCAAGGAAATACTGAAGCAGACAACCAAAATTCAGGCGCAGATGAAGAAAGCCCAGAATGAGATGCACAAGCAGAGAGTAACGGGTGTCGCAGGTGCGGGACTGGTCAAAGTTGTCCTGACAGGACGATTTGACGCGGTTGACGTGCAGATTGACCCATCCCTGATGGAAGATGATCGCGAAGTGCTTGAAGATCTGATTGTCGGCGCGATCAATGACGCAGTCAAACGCGTTGAGCAGATGAATGAGGAACAGATTTCGAACATTGCATTAGATCTTCCTTTCAACACCAAGGACTTCCCTTTTTAGCCACCGGGTTACCGTGTTGAGATGACTGTTGCGAAAGCAGTCGACGATCTGACCAGGGCCCTCCGACGCTTGCCGGGCGTAGGACCCAAAACAGCTCAAAGATTCGTATTTCAGTTATTGGCGCGCGACCGTAAAGGCGCGACAGAAATCGCCGACGCCCTGCAAAAGGCCGTCGAGTCGGTGCGCCACTGCAAGCAGTGCAATAACTTCAGTGAGTCGCCCGTCTGCAGTATCTGCAATTCTCCGGCGCGCGATCGATCACAGATCTGTGTCGTCGAGACACCCGCTGATCTGAACTCATTTGAGGAAGCCGGTGTATACCGCGGTTTGTACTTCGTCTTGATGGGAAAAATCTCACCGATGGACGGAATCGGTCCGGATGACCTGAACATCGATGAACTGCTTGAGGTTCTCCAGTCCAATCCTGTGAATGAGATCATTCTGGCGATGAATATCACCCTGGAAGGTGACGCAACCGCGGACTACCTGTCGGAACGGATCGCCGAGCATGGATACAGGATTACCCGCCTTGCGCGCGGGCTCCCCATGGGCGGAGAACTCGAATACATGGACAAGGGGACTTTGATCGAAGCGTTTCACCGCCGCGTACCGACCTGACCCCGACTTCCGTATCAATAGCGTGACGCCATGAAAAAAGCGCCTCGAAACCGCAGCCTCACCTGCTCCAGGCAGGAACTCTTTAAATTGTCCGGGGAGATACTGAAGCCAAATACGAAGATGTCCATACAGGAAATCGCCAACAAAGTGGCGCAGGGTGATATTTTTCAACTCGTCACATGTTTGCCGGAACAGTTTGTTGATCTCCTGATCCTTGACCCACCCTACAATCTCAGCAAAGACTATCACGGCACCAAGTTCAAATCCCGAGGTAACTCACAGTATCAGACCTGGTTTGAAAGTCTGTTGGATGTCCTCCTGCCAACGTTAAGACCCGATGCCACGGTCTATGTTTGCTCGGAATGGCGCACCTCAGTCCTGATCGGACCGATCCTGGAATCCAAGTTCCACGTACGCAACCGAATCACCTGGGAACGGGAGAAAGGACGCGGTGCCCGATCAAACTGGAAAAACAATTCAGAAGACATTTGGTTTTGCACAAGATCAGACCAATATTTCTTTAATGCTGATGCAGTCAGACTGAAACGAAAAGTGATCGCACCGTACAGGATCAACGGCAAACCGAAAGACTGGCTGGAAGAGGAAGATGGAAAATTCCGTCTGACTTTTCCCTCCAATGTCTGGACTGACATTACCGTTCCGTTCTGGTCGATGCGGGAAAACACCGATCATCCGACACAAAAGCCCGAAAAGCTGATTGCAAAGCTCATGCTTGCCAGCTCGAAAGAGAATGACTTCGTTTTTGATCCGTTTCTCGGCAGCGGCACCACCGCGGTGGTCGCTGCCAAGCTGGGAAGAAGATGGTTCGGCGTGGATTGCAATCAGGAATACCTTTGCTGGGCGTTGAAACGGATCCGTCTCGCCCAAAGTGATTCGGGTATTCAGGGCTACAAGGACGAAGTTTTCTGGGAAAGAAACTCGGCAAACTCCGTCTGAACACCTTCGTATACCTAACTTTCAATAAATTCTCCCGCCTGTCTCGATTCCAAGCGCCGTAATCGCAGAATCATCTCGGCAGATATTTCCTGTAAAATCTAAACAGTATCCGAATGACTGTAATCCCCCTTTATTTCAATCATGTCCAATCCAACTATTGAGATACCTGACGTACGCGCGAACAGCAGTCTGACAACAGATGCTGAGAAATCGACTGCGCCGCCAGTGATTGAAGATTCCAGGGATCAACTGGAGCAGATCCGCTCGTTCATTCAGGACGATCTGGATGCCATGCAGAATTACGTACTTGAGGCGCTGGACTCTGACATTCCCCTGATTCAGGAAGTCGGCCGTCACATCGTTGAACACGGTGGGAAAAAAATGCGGCCCATCACCGTGCTTCTGGGTACCCGGGCATTCGGCTATCCGGGACCCCATCACATCATGCTCGCGACGATTCTGGAGTTCATACATGTAGCCACCCTGCTTCACGATGATGTCGTGGATGATTCGACCATGCGACGCGGACGCGCAAGCGCAAAGTCCATCTGGGGCAACCCCGCGAGTGTGCTGGTGGGCGACTTTTTCTCGACAAGGGCGTTTGAGCTGCTCGCATCCGCTGACAGCCTCAAGGTGTTCGAAGTGATGACCCGCGCCATGCGGAAGGTTGCTGAAGGCGAGGTCCTGCAGCTTGTGCAGATGCATGCCTACGAAACCAGGCAGGAGGATTACTTCGACACGATCGACCGCAAGACCGCACCCCTGTTCTGGGCCGGTGCACAGTTCGGGGCGATCATTACACACCAACCGGAAGATGTCCGCCGTAAAATGGCGGAATTCGGATACAACCTGGGGATGGCATTTCAGCTGATCGATGACTATCTGGACTATGCCGGGGACACAGAGACGATCGGCAAGGAAGTTGGCGACGACTTGATGGAAGGAAAGATGACCCTTCCCTTGATTTACGCGCGCGACTACTGCAATGCACAGCAGAGAGAAATTATCCGGTCTGCGATTGACAACCCGGACGAGGCAAATGTTACCCGGATATGTGAGATTGTTGCCTCGACCGGCGCACTTGAATATACTGTCAGCCTCGCCTGTAAGTACCGGGACAGCGCAATGCAGAAACTCGAATTTCTGCCGGATTCAGCCTGCAGGGATGTACTTTTCAAGTTAATTGAGTTTGCGGTCAGTCGAGACTTCTGACCATCAAGAATTCGGGGTGTAGCTCAGTCTGGCAGAGCACTGCCTTCGGGAGGCAGGGGCCGGTGGTTCGAATCCACTCACCCCGACCAGTTTCAGCAAACCGTTCGTCAATACCGATATCTTGCCCACAGATTTACGTGTAGCGTGAAATCAGTCGCCTTGACCCTTACCGACATTGATGTCGTCAAATTAGGTCAGCTGGGAAGAGCGGTCCGGATTTGAGATCTACATGGTATGCAACTCAATGATGTCGGGCTCCTCCCCGGGTACAGGTGTGTTGTTTGCCGCACCCCTGCCAATAACGGCGTCGCGACCACCATGTCGTTCAATCAGGCGCGCTTGATCCGCCAAGGCAGTCTCACTCACCGATTCCGGGTCGACAATGTGAAGAAGAATAGTCTTTAACTTCTCCAGTGTTCGGACAAAGTCCGGGTTTGGAGCCAGGTTTCGCAACTCATCGGGATCGTCCACCAGGTCATAGAGTTCCGGATCATAACCGCCGGCATAGTGTAAATACTTATAACGCCCGATCCGAACCATGTATACACCGGAAATGGCGCCAGCGCCATGGTATTCGCCGAATACCACCCGATTGGCGTTATCAGGTTCGGATGCAATCCCCAACAGGGAATGACCGGGTAAGTCGTTGTCACGCGTGCGAGGTCGCACTCCGACACCTTCCAGGATCGTCGGATAGACATCCACAAGTGAAACCGGTGTATCGCAAACTCTAGCTCGTGGAATGTCAGATCCTGCGATGATCATCGGAATCCCCGCGGATTCGTCATGCATGGTGGATTTTCCCCAAATGCGACGCGCCCCGATGTTGTCTCCATGATCGCTGGTATAGATTACCCGGGTACACTCGTCCAACCCTGATTCTTCCAGCGTATCCAGGATCTGACCGACATTGTTGTCCATAAAACTGCACAAGCCCAGATAGGATGCCAGTATGGTTTTTCGGTGTTCCTCGTCGCGGATAAACTGCTCGTAAATGAAACAGTTGTTAAACCCCTGCCACCATGGGTGTTTGCCGAACAGCTCCTCATCAGCAGGTTTGAACTCCGGCAGGCTGTCGAATGGATACATGTCGTAATATTCTTGCGGTGCGACAATCGGAAAGTGGGGACAGATCATGGAAACAAACAACACCCAGCGTTTGTCGTCTTCGCGGTTCGCCGCCTCGCGCAGCCAGTTGCAGGCGCGACGTGTTATGTCTCGATCATATTCCTGGTACTTGGTGTTGCCTGGTCCTACTTCTTCTACATACTGCCTGGCTTGATACCTGACCGGAAGATCCGGACGTATGGAACCGTGAAGGTCACCGACCCCCATCATGATGTGCATGGGTATGATTTGTTCGTCAAACCCTGTGTCATCCTGTTCGGAACGATAGTGAAGCTTGCCGATTGAGACGACGGGATTACCAGTCTGCTGGAGGCAATGTCCCCAACTTGGGAAACTTCCAGAATAGGCGATCGAATTATCCCAGCAACGGTGGTCGTGCACATAGCGTCCGGTAGCAAAACTTGCTCTTGCGGGAACACACAACGGTGAATTCGTGTATGCACTGGAAAATCTGGTGCCTCTGCGCGCAAGTCGATCCAGATTCGGCGTTTTGATCCATTCGTTGCCGACACATCCCAGCATTTTGGGATTGTGCTGATCGGCCATGATTACTATCAGATTGGTTGGCGACACCTAGATACTCCTATTTCTGCCGTAAGAGCATGGATACTAATGATCAATCATCTGTAAGGTGAGTTGGAATAGGCGGCTTGATGGTGTTGGACAATGATTCGATACGCACTGTGTCTGTATCGATACGTCTATCCTCAATTGCGTCCGGTAAATATCAGCTCAACTGTAATGTCGTTCGGATCGCGCACAAATATCTGTCGCTGGTTGGTTTCGGGCGGGCAACGCTCCTCGAAATCCAAGCCGAGATCGCTCAGTTTTGAGTGAAAGCCCTCATAGTCGTCGCATTCCAATGCGATATGGTCCAATGCCCCCGTCCCTGAACCGGACTCACGTTCACCAAGATAGCCAATCAATTCATCATCTGCACCAGACATGTCCAAGATATGCACAATCGGCTCGGTATTCGCATAAAGCCATGCACCCGGGAACTTAAACGGCGGGCGAGACCCAACCACGAGATCCAGCACTTTGCAATAGAACTTTATCGTTTCGGTGGCATTTGCAGTGCGTATGGAAAAGTGATTGATTTGCCTGACTCTCATAGATTCTCTTTAGCTTTTCAAAATTCAACCGACGGACAGCAAACATTTTAATATGTAATGGCAGACTGACCGAGTTGACAGCGAACTTTAGGTTTGCCCGGTTTCTGCCATTGCCCGGTGTCTGCAAAATCTGAACATATACTCCAAGTCATTGAGCATTCACCGGGTCCTCAACCAGACTCTATATTCTCTTCGGTGGTCTCAGCGTACCCAAAAGTCAAGAGCTGCTGAAACACTCAATAAAATATACATCAAACGAATTTTATTGCTATATAGTATACAATAAGCTAAATATTCATCATAATTGTATAATCATATTGATATTCAGACAATTTTGGGATACAACCTGAGACATGGCAGAGAATTTGGCACATCTCCCCGCCTCGCATGACATTTCAGATGAGGGGAACACTCTCGCTGACAAGATCCGCCGTCAACTTGCGGATGAAATCCTTTCCGGTTCGCTTGGCCTGAATCATCGCCTGGAGGAAGCTGAGCTGGCGAAACGGTTCAGTGTATCGCGGACACCAATTCGGGAGGCATTGCGACAGCTTGCCGTAACCGGGTTGATTCGCCTGCGCCCGAGAAGAAGCGCTATTGTTGCGCCGGTGGATCTGAATTTGATCAGCCAAGGCTACGAAGCCGCAGCCGAAATGGAAGGTCTCACCGCCAATTGGGCGGCAATCCGGGGAACTCTCCCTGAAAAACAGGAACTGCAGGAACTGAACGCAGTCTGCGAGAAGCTGATAGTAGACGGAGACTACGAGTCTTTCGCCAACGCAAACCGGTACTTTCACGACATGATCGCCAAGATTGCGCAAAATGAAAGCCTTGCCTCAGCGACGATGTACTTACGGGTACAGATAGCGCCCTATCAGAGATTTCAATTCCAATCGGAAGCAGAGCGCCGACAGACTACCCTGGAACATGAACGCATTGTTGAGGCCATCATCAGAAAAGACGCTGATACCGCACATCGTGAAATGCGCAATAGCATTCTCCGCACCGGTATCAATGCTGTGGCGGAAATCAAGCGAAGTCTCGAACACAATTCAATCGATTCTGTCATCAGCATGTGGGGCGGAGACAATTGAACCCGAACGCAAATCGCAGTTTCGGCACTTTGAATTTCGCGATTCAGGAAACAAGTGACAGCACGAAAGTCCAGACCGCTGAATTCGTTTATTGAAACTATTCCGGAATTTGTTTCATCAACTCAGAGTCCGAACATCCAAAAGGCATCCGAACCGATTAAGATTCTGAAAACATGCTGTCAGCGAGAACAGTCTTACAGGCAATGATTTCACAATGCAAGTTTTAATCCGTAACATCTTGAAAGAGGAGTTTTAGAATGAAACGATATTTTGTCACCTTGATCATCGCGGCGTGTGCTGCAATCGTGCCGCTTTCGTCAATCGCAGCCACCAAAATCAACATATTCTCCGGTGTAAGTCCTGTATTCGGACCGCCGTTTGTGGCACATGTGAAAGGGTTTTTTGAAGAGGAAGGACTTGACGTCAACGTAAAGACATTTCAGGCAGGCGCGGCCGCGTCAGAGGCTTTTCGTTCGGGAGGCGCACAATTTCTGGTTACTTGCGACCAGCCCATGATAATGATGGCAGCTGCCGGGGATGCCGTGATCGTCACGCAATTTTCCGACAGCAGCAAAATGGTTTTTGTGATGGGACCAAAGGACGCAACCGGCCCGGCCGATCTCAAAGGGAAGAAGATCGGTGTATTTCGCAAGTCCGGATCCGAGTTTATGCTGGAAAGGTACATGCAATCCGGCGGGCTTACTGTGGATGATGTAGAGATGGTACATCTCGCCCCTTTCGACCAGGTACCTGCTCTGGTAAACGGCGATGTCGCTGCCATATCCTTATGGAAGCCGTTCGACCGAAAAGTCATGGGGCTCAGCGATGACTTCAAGATTCTCGCTACAACCGGTGATGTGGGATATTCACTGTATTGTGGCATGCTGGTTTCCAGGGCATATCTTGAATCGGTACCGGAAGGAGAAATGGATGCCTTCATGCGGGCGGTCAAGAAAGGCTCTGACTTTCTTACCGATAATACAGACGAAGGTATTCAGGCTCTTGCGGAATTCACCAAACTGAAACCTGATGATGTCGCACATACTGTAGCCGGAGTCAAGTGGGATCTGATAAGCGATGAAGCTTTCCGCTCACAGATGCGAAACATCGAACAGTTCCTGTTGAAGCTTGAGATCCTGAAAGAACCGGTCGACTGGGATATGGCGGCGGACTACTCTTTTATCAAAAAGCTCGACCCCAATCTGGTTACAGGAATGTAATAGACACGCGCCGACAAACCACCGGGGAAAATCGATTTGCTGAAGGATATATCTATATTTGCGATATAAATTCCTCATACCTCAACTGATCAGATTTTCCCTCGTTGGTGGGTGTGCGCGTGCTGCAGGACTGGAAAAAATTAGAAATCCGTGGCTTGTCCAAGCAATTCTCGCGCGGACCTGTCGTCCTCTCTGGAATTGATCTAACAGTCGAGCGCGGCTCCTTTATGTGTATTCTCGGACCCAGCGGTTCGGGTAAAAGCACACTCATCGACATGATCGCCGGATTTGAGCTGCCGACTGAAGGCAGCATCACCATTGACGATACACCGATCAAGGGCCCCGGTCCGGATCGAGTGGTCATATTCCAGGACATAAGCAATGCCCTCTTTCCTTGGCTGACAGTTCAGGAAAATACCGAGTTCGGACTCAAGAAACTTGTAAAGGACAGAAGTGAGCGACACTCCAAGGCCATAGAAGCACTCGAACTCGTAGGCCTCGGCAAAGATACGCAGAAATTTCCCTCAGAGCTTTCCGGTGGCATGAAACAACGCGCCCAGATCGCACGGGGTCTCGTAATGGATCCGCATGTTCTGATCATGGACGAGCCATTTGCGGCGCTTGATGCCATCACCCGCCGTCGCATGCAGTATGAGCTCAAGGACATTCAGCAACGGACCAATAAGACTGTGATATTCGTCACTCACGACATTTCTGAAGCGCTGATCCTGGCGACCGATGTCACGGTGATTTCAAGCGGTCCGGAGGCACATATTCTGGATGCGTTTAAGCCGGCATTGCCGCATGATCGAGACCCCGCCGCCGCGGAATTTATTAACGCCTACCGCCATATCGAATCATTGATTGGAACTGATCAGGGCGCGGACGGACATCTGACAGAGGAATCTGCATATGCATCTTGAACGATATGGAGCGATCTACGGGATTCTGCTGTTCCTGGTCCTGTGGCAGTTTGCAGCAGTTATGGTGGGGACTCCACTTTTGTTTCCGAAACCGATCGATGTAGCGCATGCCGTTGCGGACATGACCAAGTCCGGTGAAATATTTACCCACCTGGTCGCAACCCTGCAGCGATTGGTGGTTCCACTTGCGGTGGGAGTACCACTTGGCGCTGTGCTCGGATGCGCCATGGGTGTATCGCGTGATATCAACTCGTGGTTCGACCCGTATGTGCGCATGGCGAATTCTATCCCGGCGATCGCACTCATCCCGTTTGCTTTACTCTGGTTCGGTGTGACTGAACTCGCTCGCTACTCCCTGATTTTCTACGTCAGCGTCTATGTGGTGGCTCTGAGTGCCAGGGAAGGCGTGGTGCAAGTCCCACCGTTACGCATCAAGGCGGCGAATACGCTTGGTGTGGCTGGCACATCTGCATTCTTTCGGGTCGTCATTCCATCTTCATTCCCGGCGGTTCTCGCCGGTATGCGTACAGCAACAGGATTGAGTGTCATGGTTGTCGTGGCCGCTGAAATGATGGGGGCAACCAACGGTTTTGGGTATCTCATTATTCTCGGGCGGCAAAATTATGACCCGACTCTGATATTTGTCGGGATATTGGGACTGGGCATTCTGAGTATACTGCTGGACCGCACCATACAGTTCGCCATTGAGCATTTGATGCCGCGTTGGTCGGTAAAGCGTCGAGTCTGATGAAAGCACCGCTGCCAGAGTTTCACACCCATCGCTCTTTCTTTATTGCGGTGCTGTCGATCACTACCGGTCTCGTTGTGTGGAGTCTGGCCAGCGGTACGTTGGTCAGCGAAACTCTGCTTCCCCACCCATCTTCCATATGGCAGGAAGCTGTTGCGCAGGCGGAGTCAGGCCTGCTTTGGGATTCTGTCAGCATCAGTCTGTGGCGGGTCGGTTGGGGCTGGTTTATCGGTGCTTGTGTCGGAATCGTCACCGGGTTGATCTTGGGCGAACTGCGCCGTGTGGAATCGGTAGTTGGTCCTATTTTCGAGTTCCTCAAAGGCGTCGCGCCGATCTCTCTCGTACCCATTATGATTTTATGGTTCGGTATCGGAGAACTGCCAAAACTGATCATTATTGCCTATATCACCTGGGTGGTCGTGACCGTGAGCACGATGACCGGGGTCAGGGAAGTTCCCAAGACTAGAATGCGGGCTGCATATTGCTTGGGGCTGTCACGATTCCAGGTGTTTTATCGAATCATTCTGCCATCTGCCGCGTCGTATGTCTTGGTGGGGATGCGCAGTGGAATTGGATTTGCATACATTGCGCTGGTGTCGGCAGAATTCATCGCCGTGGACAAAGGCATCGGCTTTCTCATTATGGACTCGCGACTCAACCTTCAGACTTCATTGATGGTAGTCGGAATCTTTTTGCTGGGTCTCCTGGGGTCGGGAAGTCAGTTTCTGTTTGACGTAATCACGCGGCGAATTCCGTTGTTGGCGCGGTATCGTCGACATTAGCGACGTGTTTTACTGCCTTGGCCAACTTTTTACATTTCGAACAACCATCCATGTGCTGGTCAATACAGCATACTGATTTCAGATGAATCAGAGAATGACAGACGCTCCTGCGAGTCTTGAAGAGGCCATCGAAAAGGCAGGAGGCCCAATCAATTTGTTACGCACTTCCAACATGGGACCTCATCCGTTCCCCGGAATTCCCGCGGAATTTACAAACTGGCGGGATGAGCAAAGGGCTTGGAGGGGAAGTGTAGCCCTATTGGAACTATCCTATCACATGACGGAGCTGCATTTGCAAGGACCGGATGTCATTTCATTTATTTCGGAACTTGCGACCAACCGTTTCGATAATGCTCAGCCAATGCGGGCCAAACAGCTGGTTATGACAGGACCGGACGGCCTATTTATTTCTGATGCCATCATTTTTTTTGAAACTGACGACTCACTCCGCATTGTAGGTCCACCCACCGCCAGTAATTGGGTTCAGTTCAATTGTGAAAAAACCGATTACCGTGTCGATTACACCCGCGACGATAGCATGATCGTTCCGCGCAAGCGTCGTGACAAGTTCCGAATTCAATTGCAGGGGCCCAACGCGCTGGCTCTGATGCAGGAGGTGAGCGCAGTCACTTTACCGGACATCAAATTTTTTCATATCGGAGAAGTAAGAATCGCAGATAAGTGCGTCCGTGCACTACGTCATGGAATGGCAGGTAAGCCAGGTTTTGAAATCTTTGGCGACTGGGATGATCAGAGTTCTGTCAGAGAAGCCATCGAAACAACCGGAGAGAAATTTGGCCTGCGTAAGGCTGGTTCCATAACTTTTGGGACTGTATCTCAAGAGTCGGGATGGATGCCGCGACCGCTTCCCGCAATCTATGACGGTCCGGAAATGAAAGCATTTCGTGAGTGGATTCCGACTGACTCGTTTGAGGCGACCGGATCGCTTGGCGGGAGCTTTGTATCTGACGAAATTTCTGACTACTACGTCGACCCGGTTGAACTGGGTTACGGAAGCCTTATTCACTATGAGCATGAATTTATCGGCCGCGATGCACTTAGGGAACGGCACAATAACCAAAAGCGCACCAAAGTTACTTTGGTATGGAACAACGATGATGTATTTGCGACAATGCGCAATGCATTGATTCCGCAAGGGCCTCGTGCGAAATACATTTCTTTGCCGATTCCCGTGTATGCATCCTTTCCGGTCGACAGCGTCGAAAAAAATGGCTGCCACATCGGTATTTCGCAACGAATGTCGTTTTCGTCAAACGCGGGTGCAATACTGTCCACTGCGCTTGTTGAAACCGAATTTTCCGAACCGGGCACGGAAGCGGTTCTATTGTGGGGAGAGCCGGATTCCCGCCGACAAACCGCAGAACAGCATGAAGTGCGAGAAATTCGTGTGCGCGTAGCCTCGGTGCCTTACTTCAGTAAGTCAATCAAAGACGACTAGAGTCTTCTGGGTATCGCTTGCTGACTCATTCATTTTAACGTTGTACCGCTCTACCATTGGCTACAAGATGTCAGGAGCACTACCTTCGAAAGGCAGGGTTCGCCGGTTCGAATCCACTCACCCCGACCAATTCCGTGCCCTATATTTTCTTAATCACCCGGGCGCGGTAACATAGTACACGACCTGCACTGGAAAGTCAGTCAGAGGATACCAACCTGAGATGTCCCCTTGGCCGTCTCGAAGCTCCGTTCGCGAATGATACCGGCCTGAAACACTCAGCATTCACAATGCCGGCACTGTCACCGGTCGCCTGAATCACATACAGGCCCTGCCGCTCGGCGTATAGGTCGGATTCCGATTCGCAATGTTTATACGCCATCGCGCCAAATACCGATTTTGACCTGTATGCCGGACTGTAACTTGTAAATTCCTTCATCTCCTTGACAAACTCTTTCACGTCATTCCGTCTCAACGTGGTCTCGACTTTCACCACAACCAACTCCTCGGCGCTCTCTGCTACAATGTCGTACTCCTTGTAACTGCGCCTGCCGTTGCTCTCGGTGTAGTACACCTTTAGAGCAGCCATGAGACGGACATCGATCCCGAGGTCGTTCAGCAGTTCAGCCAGGACACCCTCTCTCAGGAAATCCACAAACCTGCTCCAGTCGCTTTCAAACGCGCTGTCCTCGAAGGCAGGGCTGTTCATTATCGCCTCTGTCTCCTTCTGGATGGCGCGAATTTCCGCTTTTATGTCCTGTATAGTCCTGTCATTGTCCATTGTTTTTGACCGCTTTGAATGCGTTGTTCGTTTAGTGCTCGTCTTTGGTATGGAATCCATGCCTGCTTAATTGAAAAGATGGGGCACTCGATTCGATTGCGAGAATCTTAATGATTCTTTCGAAGTTCAGCAATACTGATGAACATTCTCATTGGTTGTTCTGGCAAAATTAAAAACCCCATCCGAGCATAAAACTCACGTCGTTTTTCAGTAATATCGGGACCGCCGTCCTCGATAACATCGAGTACGACAGCTTTCAGCCCGATTTGATCGGCTGCAGCCATTGCACGCTCTAGTGCATTCACGAGCAGGATTCTTCCAATGCCACGTCCTTGGTGGCAACGGTCTACAGCGATCATCGATAGGTAGGCTGTCGGTATACCACCGTATCGAGGAGCGTTTTTCGTCAGGCTGTGCGGGAGATCGTCTCCTTCCAACGAGTGAGCATTAAGTGCATAATAACCCAGAATTTCATTTCGTCCTACTTCCGTCGCAACCCAGACCCGCGAAATGTCTCCCGACTGATTTTTTCTGGCACTGCGTTTGTGGAAGTTGTCGAGGCGAACAGTCCCGCACGAGAATGACTTCCTGTCGTGTCTGTGCGGGTCAAGTGGAGTGATGGATATCTTCCGCAGGCTAATTCCAGCTTCAGTCACCCTTCACTACTCGGGCATCGTGCATCGCCATGGCTTCCTGCAGTGCTTCAGTCGGCGGTGCTGGCGTCTCCAAGGCGGCCAGAACCACTTCACGGTCCGCGGCGGACAGTACCGTGCGTTCGTGGGCGGCAATAGTTGCCTGGGCGCGCTCCAGTGATACACTGGTTACAAAAGTTGTCTCATCAACACCGAGCAGAAGAGCCGCCTGCTGTATCTGTGCCTTGACGTGTGGTTTGGTACGCTGTTCCATGCGCGCTGTTTTCCGCTCATCAATTGCAGCAGCAGTGTTTCTAAAATTCAGCATGGTACTATCTCCATTGATCGCTTCATAGTACGGAAACCTGCCGGACATTGCAAGTGCTTACAAGTTTTCAAGATTTCCCTGTAGGAGCCGTCCAGTGCCGGCGGCGCAGTATCCGCCCAAACCCAGATATGCCGAAATATTTTCTGCCTGAATGAATGTTATTGGACGCGCAGGCTCGGCGAAACCCGGGCTTGCAATTCCCAGACAACGGGAGTTTCGGGCAGGCACGAACTATCTTCAATATGAGCGTTGCTGATCCTGGGCCTGATAACTTCTACCCGTCATTGCGATGCATAAACGCAGGAAAAACGTCACTGCGCAATGCAACAAAATATTTACAACAATTCTGTTGACAACAATTTTGGTGTATGTTACTATGCGACAATTCTGTTGAATAATGGTGTGTGGAGGTGCGCTATGAAATCAGCCACCGGCCGCTGGGTAAGCGGGGACGACTTCTTCGACCGCGAGACGGAACTACAAGTCCTGAAACGGTTGGTGGAGAGTCGCAATCATATACTCCTGACCGGTCAGCGACGTATGGGAAAGACCAGTATTGTCAGAGAGCTCGGCCGCCAGCTTGAAGTGGAAGACTGGGAATTTCTTTTCACCGATGTGGAAGGGGCAACCTGTCCGGAAGATGTCGTGGCAAGCATCGCTCAAGCCACTCATTCGGTTCGTCCGATAGCAAAGCGATTCGCAGGTGCGATGGGCCGCTGGTTTGCCGACAATGTCGAGGAGGTCAGTGCGCTCGACTTCCGGGTCAAGGTCCGTGGCGGCCTCGATGCAGGAACTTGGAGGCGCTACGGCGAACAATTGTTACGTGACTGCTCTACACATGACAAGCCTGTGCTCCTCGCCATTGACGAGCTGCCCATTTTCCTCAAGCGCATGCATGCCAATGACGGTGACTCGCGCCGTGTCGAAGAGTTTCTGAGCTGGCTGCGCGGAGCATTGCAGGAACTCGACGACAGCGCACCCGTCGTCATCGTTTCCGGAAGTGTCGGCCTCCAGCCGCTGGTGCGCAGACTTGGGATCACAGACAGAACCAACTATCTCTACCCCTATCGCCTCGGACCGTGGGACCGCTCTGCCTGCATCAGATGTTTCGAGCATCTGGCTAAAGGGAATGGAGTGCTGATGGAGACCGGTGTCGCCGAAGCCGTATACGAAAAACTTGGGATTGGCATTCCTCACCATGTCCAGTCCTTCTTTGCCCGGTTGAGCGACTTTCTCGCCGTACAAGGCCGGCAAAATGCGATTGTCGCGGATGTCGAAACGGTTTACCGCACTGAACTTCTTGGCCCGTTCGGACAGAACGATTTGGCGCACTATGAAACTCGACTCAGGGATGCCTTTGACGAAAACGGCTACTCGGTTGCTATGAATATTCTTGCGGAAGCCGCAATCCTGCGGAAATTCACGACGGTAGCGCGTCACAATTTAACAGACGCTTGTATCAAGATCATGGAAGACGCGCCTGAATGCGTCGCCGAGGCGATCGAAGTCTTGGAACACGACGGCTACCTCGTGGTGGAAGAAGATGGCCATCGATTCTCGTCTCATTTGTTGCGCGACTGGTGGACAGCACGGTTTCGGGACCACCATACCCCCCTCGATTCTAGAATAGCCGACGAATTGCCGCAGGAGTCGGATTGATGTCCGGGATTCGACATCGCCAAATCCGTAAGTTCAGTCCCGGGACGTACCAGTCAGACCAGGAAGTGAAAGAACAGTTCGTTGTACGCGAACATGAGCTTGACATCCTCCTTCACGTCCTCCGAGGTAACTTTCATTCACCGTCGTGCCAGCATGCACTCATCGTCGCTCCTCGCGGTCGCGGGAAAACCATGTTGATGGCAAGGGTGGCTGCGGAAATCCGTACTAACACGGAATTCCGCCAGCGCCTTTTGCCCGTCTGCTTCATGGAAGAGAACCTTGAGATCTTTAGTCTCACTGACTTCTGGCTCGAGACCCTGTTCCACCTCGCCCGGGAATGCACTTCGCTCAACCCCCAGCTCGCCGACGAATTGCGCAACAGCCATGTGGCACTGAGTGAGCGTTGGCGCGAACAAACTCTGGAAGATCTCGTCCGGGCAGTGGTTCTGGATGCCGCGGACCGGCTGAACCTGAAACTGGTTCTGATGGTCGAAAACCTTCAGGATCTTTGCAAGGATGTTGATACGGTTTTCGGCTGGAAACTTCGAGACGTCCTTCAGATGGAACCGCAAATCATCCTAATCGCATCAGCCACCGCCCGCTTCGCCGGACTTGACGATGCCGATCAGCCATTTTTCGAAATGTTCCGGACCATCGACCTCAAGCCGTTGACCACGGAACAATGCCGCAACCTCTGGGAGTTTGTCAGCGGTGACAAGATGACCGGGCGGGGAATCAGGTCGCTTGAGATCATTTCTGGGGGAAGTCCGCGACTTTTAGTCATTATCGCTGGTTTAGAGAAACACAAGTCCTTGCGCCGTCTGATGGAAGAGCTGGTGATGCTGATCGACGAGCACACCGAGTATTTCCGAGGTTATCTCGATTCCCTTGGACGGACCGAACGACGTGTCTACATTGCCGTCCTCGATCTTTGGCGGAACTCGACTCCGGGCGAAATAGCAGCGCGTGCGCGCATGGATGTGCGGGTCGTGTCAACCATGCTGGGGCGTCTGCTGGAACGGGGAGCGCTTGTCGTCGAAGGGGGCGGAAGGAAGAGAAAGTATGCTGCCGCCGAACCGCTCCATTGCATCTACTACAAGCTGCGGCGCAGCCGGAACGGAGCAGCCGTCGTGGAAAATCTGATCCGTTTCATGGAGGCCTTCTATTCTGCCGACGAACTGAGAGAGTTTGGCGCCCGCATGACGCAGGATGCGCAGGTATTCGACGGCAATGCCCTGGCGATCTACCGGTCGGCATTCGGGCATCTTGTCGAACCGCCCTCTATGGGAGATCATAGCGAGGAACTGCTTTTTCAGACGGGCGAGTCTTCCCCGGCCTCATCGGCCATGTTGGAGATGTTGCGTGCAACGCGGGAGCTTGTAGAAAGCGGTCAGTTGCGGGCCGCTTTGGATATCTGCGATGAGGTCATTCAGAGGCTCGAGACGAGTGATGTACCGACGGATCGAGACGAACAGGTATTACTGGCGCAGGCACTCAGTGACAAGGGAGCGGTCCTGTCCCTCCTGAACCGCTACGATCAGGCGCTCGTGGTTTGGAAAGAAGTTGTTCGGCGTTTTGAGGCGAGTAATCGGCCGGCGTTGCGCGACGCGGCGGAATCTGCCCTGTGTTGGCAGGCGCGGTATGAATTGACTGTCGGGGGACGGGAAAGCGTCGCCATCGCATTTCTCGACCGTGCGTTGATGCAGGAGCGGGCGGGCAGGCCGGACACTAGGATGCGCTGCCATCTGGTCCGGGCCCAGGCGTATCTGGCGAAAGGCGATAGCGACGCCTGCGCTGGCGACATCGGTGCGGCCCTGTCGATCCTCCCCGAATTGGACATGTTGCCTAGGGATGTGCTGGTGGTCCTGGCCAAACTTTCGGCCGGCATCGGTACGGAGCGGATGCGAGGCCTGATCGGGTCGTCGCCCGCCAGCGATATTCTACTTCCGCTGATGATCGCGCTCGAACGGGAATTGGGGCTGGAGCCTAGGGTGGCAAGGGAAGTCGAAGAGGTTGCCAAAGACATCCGCCTGGAGTTGTTCGACCTGCGGAAAGATGAATCCCGGTAGCAAGCGATGACCGCTGCGGCACGGGACATCCCGGTAGCGTTCGGGCCGCTTGAATCACTGGAGCAACGCAACATGATTGATCAGGATGCTTGGTCAAGTTTGGGTAACTGATAGATCAAAACGCCATCCTGGCATAAAACGCAAGGGGTTTTTCCGAAATCTCGGGACCGTCGTCTAATTAGATCATGCCAGATATACAATCTATCCGAGATGCTATTATTCGATTTTGCAGTGGAGCCACCAAATCTTCAGCGCGAACAGTAGAAAAAATGAAGTGCTAGAGTCTGAAATCTTCATGCAAATTACTCCAGTGCTCTCTAAGTTTTTGTTTGTGCGAGTCATTCATGGGAAGGTCAAGGAGGGCTTGATGCCACAATGTTTTTGCTTTATCCAATACATCATCAAGATGAGGCTTAATTGCCCGCCAAGGTAGGCTTGATTTTTCTGCCCAGTATTCGAAATGAGCATAGGACACGGTATACCAATTCCTAGTCTTTCCTAGATTCAATGCAAAGTCTTGCTCATCATCAATGTAAGCTCTTGTCATCACGATGTCGTAAGCTGGCGACAGTCGCGGCGTAAACTGATCCGCGTAGATTAGGCTCCAATTCTTCAAATGAGCATCCCCATTTGCCAGCAGGATATTACCCAGCAACCGTTTTGCAAACTGTTGAATATCCTTCAGTCGACCACCAGAAAATTCATACAAAATTCTGCCAATTTGCTCGTAGTTTGCGGAATGGTATTTTTCGTGAGGATACTTCACCAGAACTTGCGCGAAATCCTCCATGTGAATTCTCTTGTTCTCGCCTCTATCAAAACGTTTAATCGCAAACGCTTGGCTTTCATCCGGCAAGTTTATTTGCGGTAGATTGTCCAGTTTGTCCAATTCAACCAGTTTGATTTCAGGTATTTCAATACCAACCAAAGAGGCGAGTGTCATCGCGGTGTATTCATTCAACGGTACATCCTTGTGCTTGGTTGAGGGCGTTTTGACAATCCAGTCTCCCAAGGCGCCTGTTTCAGGTAGGTTGAAGCGCTTATCTTTTCCCTTCATGGAAAATTTCATCTGTACACCAGCTAGTGAAAATATTTTCTCCTGAGACATCTTGTTGAATTTCACGACCTCGGTATTTCCGTAAGCGGAGAGAACACTGTTTGGCACTTCATCTGGCTCCATAGGAGTTGCCACAAGCGCTCCGGGCAGGTCTTCTCCTAAATGGGACAGCATATGAAACTCATTGTCAACATGTATTTTCAGGCCTTGGGCAATCAGCTCTCTTAGCGCACCTTCTGGCAACAGATTTGACAATGTCGGATGTAAACGCTGGTTTCTTGTCCAAGGCTTTGCCATCAACTTTTTTGAGCGAGGAAATGCAGGGTGAGTAATCAGGCTGAATGTCGGCCGACCCTGATCTTCCTTAAATTCATCGGCAAAGCTGAGCACGTTTCGGCCATTTTGGTATCCCGCTAAGTAGCCCACAAGCTTTTCATACAGGGTTAATTTAAGCACTCTGCATTCGTCACTCACGAGTCTTCTCCCAGCAAGCCGTGCCAGGGGTTATATGAAAGGTCATTTTCTATTTCTGTATCTGAGCGAGTTCCATCGGTGCTTTCGCTCTCAAATTCATCGCTTTCAATTACTGCAAGAACGGCATTTAGCTTTTCTCCGGGTATAAGCATAATCTCGCTGTTGAGACCTGTCACAATCAACTCCAATGTATCAAGCCTGGGATTTCCTTTTGATTCCAAATGCTGGTATTGCTGACGTGAAACACCTATGCGCATCATCATGTCGCTTTGCTTAAGGCCTAAGTCAAGGCGTCGCTTTTTCAGTTGTTGGAGTAATGATCTCATCTCTATGTATAAGTTGCTTTATTGCTAAAAGCAATATATTACTTTCTTTTTTTGTTAAAAGCAATATATATATTGCTTTTAGACGAATTTGTTGTCGTAAGCATGAAAAGCAATATATATATTGCTTTCGTCTAGTTCTAGCGTAATATGCAACAAAAGCAACCCATCTGTTGCTTTTGCGGTGATGGTTTAGGAATTAAAGAGTCCACAAAACCAAGGCGCAATCTGGAAACCGCGTAATTCTTGGTGTGATGGGGAAAGAGAACGGTCGTCCAGATTTGACGACGTTACTCGACAGGGATACCCGTGTGGGAGAAAGGATTCTCCCACACGGGTTTTGGTCATGCTATCGCAGTCAACTGCTGGATTTCAGCAGTTGCTGCAATAGTTATTCTGCAGCCGCTGGGGCCGCTTGGCTTGGCTCGACTACGACAGCCGATGAGTCCTCACTCAGCGACTTCACGACACCGTAGGTCATCATCAGCATGATCACACTCACCGGTAACGCCGCCGCGATGGATGCTGTCTGCAACGCACCGAGACCACCTGCAAGAAGAAGAACCGCCGCGACGAGTCCCTCTCCGAGTCCCCAAACAATCCGGAACTTCTGAGGTGGATGATCATCGCCCATGCTGAGCATCGTCGTGATCACCAACGTCCCGGAGTCCGAGGAGGTGATGAACCAAGTCGCCAACAGGAATGTGGCCAAGGCGGCCATGATCCAGTTGAGCCAGTTCAATCCAGTCATCAACTCGATGGTGCCGTAGAGGGCAGCGGGCAGATTCCAATTTCGGACAAGCTCTGCAATACCCGCGGTTCCGACTCCACCATCAGCAGTCAGCTCGAGATACATCGCGTTGCCACCGAAGATACAGAGCCAGAAGAAGGCCAGCGTGGTCGGGACAAACATTACGCCCACCATGAACTCTCGGATGGTACGTCCCCGGCTGATGCGAGCGATGAACATTCCAACAAATGGAGCCCAGGAAATCCACCAGCCCCAATAGAAGATGGTCCAGCCACCCTGCCAGTCACGTTCACCGGCACCGTTGAAAGTAGCGAATCCCATCGGGATCGCATTCCACAGGTAATCGCCGATGGTTGTCACGAAGAATCCCATCAGCCATTGAGCGGGACCACCGAACAGGAAGTATGCCAGCAGAACCGCCGACAACCAGATATTCCACTCCGAGATGATTCGGATTCCTTTCCCGACTCCGGACACCGCTGACAGGGTTGCGACAGCGGAAATCACGCCAATCAATATGACTTGCGTGAAAACCCCGGGGTCGATACCGAACAGGTGATGGAGACCAGCGGCCATCTGGCTCACGCCGAGACCGAGGGAAGTTGCAACGCCGAAGACTGTTCCGAAGACAGCAAGCAAATCCACTGCATGCCCGACCGGCCCGTAGATTCTCTCGCCGATGATCGGATACAGGGAAGACCTCAGAGTCAAGGGCAGCTTCTTCCTGAATCCAAAGTACGCCAGACAAAGACCGATCATCACGTAGACAGCCCAGGCGTGGAATCCCCAATGGAAGTAGGTGACTCGCATCGCATGTACTGCGCGCTCCTCGTTCATCTCCGTGACCAGGGCCCGGTCCGCAAACGGATTGTTCGGGTAACCCCATGGTTGCGTGTTGTCGAAGTAGAACATCGGCTCTGCGATTCCGAAGAAGAGCAGGCCAATTCCGACTCCAGCCGAGAAAAGCATCGCGAACCACGAGAAGTTGCTGAACTCCGGTTTGGAGTTGTCATCTCCGAGCTTGACAGACCCATGTCGGCTGCACATCAGGTAGAGGCAGACGAAGAACATGATTACCAAGGCGCTCACGTAATACCAGTTGAGCGCGGACTCGATCCAGCCTCGAACCGCTGAGTAGATGCCGTTCGCGAACTCCACGTTCAGTGCCGTGAAGACGACGAACGCCACAACCATCGCCTTTGATGCGATACCCATGCCAGGATGGAGACCTTTCCAGAGGCCTCCAGTCGCTACCAAGTCTCGGATACCGTTAGACTTTTTGTCATTCATATTTACCCTCCTAGGTGATGAATACCATCTGGGTGGTGGAAAAGATGGACGGGCTTTTGTAAATTTGCGCTTGAGAAGACAACGCAGCTACCGCAGTAGAGAAATTCGATATCATGACTGAATTGACTTCGACCATCTCAACAATAGATAAAGTATAAAGTTACCAGCAATAATACAGCATGGAAGAATTGTTTGAATAAATTATACAGTTATTCGTAGAAGGTTGAACTCTATCATAAATTCCCGAATCCGACCAGGTTCAGAAGCGTGAAACTGGACTCATTCAATCTGGGTGCCGAAGAATTTCTACCTGCGGCTGAAGTCGCTCGACTGAGACAGAGACGATGGCAGACGCAGCGGGAATATGTCCTCCATCATTCTCCTTTCTTTCAACGGCTGTGGACAGGAATTCAGATTCCACAAAGACTTGAAGAGCTTCCGAACCTGCCGCTGTGCAACAAATCCATGTTGCGGGACTCTCAAATTGCTCACCCGCCATTCGGAGACTATCTGGCGGCAGATCCAGACTCCATTGTGCGATTGCACCGCACCTCAGGAACTACAGGACAGGCAATGAATGCTGCCCTGACCCAGTCGGATGCGCACCAGACCGCGCGAATCGGCGCCAGATGTTTCAGGGCGGCTGGACTGAAACCGGGGGATACAATCGTCCATTGCCTTAACTATCAGATGTGGATGGGCGGCGTAACGGATCACTTGTCGTTGGAAACTGCAGGAGCAACCGTGATTCCTTTTGGGGTCGGTGACAGCCGACACCTGGTCAAGACCATTCTGGATCTTGATGTTGATGCCATTCACTCAACACCTTCATATCCCGCGGTTTTGGAGCAGACAATCTCTGATCACTTCAAAGACTTGAAACCCAAGGATCTGGGCCTGAGGGTCGGCATATTCGGTGGCGAGGCCGGACTCGACAGCGAGGCTTTTCGAAACAAGCTCGAAGATACCTGGGGCTACGCGGTCAGAAACTCAAACTATGGGATGGCTGACGTATTCAGCAATTTCGCCGGGCAATGTGAAAAAAGCAACGACCTTCACTTTGTAGGGCATGATGTCCTATTTGCGGAGCTGATCTGTCCTGATTCTCTTTCAGTCGTTCCGTTTGAAGAAGGCGAAACCGGAGAGCTTGTACTCACACATCTCAAACATGAAGCACAGCCTTTGGTTCGCTTCCGTACCAATGACATGGTGACCATAACCGGTACAGAACCATGCAGATGCGGTCGAACCACACCGCGTTTTCGGGTGCTCGGACGCAGCGACGATATGATCATTGTCCGCGGTGTCAATGTCTACCCGACCGCTGTACGCGGCGTCATCAACAGCTTTACCGAACTATCCGGCGAGTTCCGTATCCGTTTGCGCGGTGCCGGGCCCTATGATCGAATCTGTGTTGAGGCCGAACTGGCGACACAGGATTCTGCGAGTGCGGATTTGCAAGAGAAGGTTGAATTCGAGATCAGACAAACGGTACGTGCCTCAGCACAGGTCGAAATGTTTCCAGCACGATCATTTCCCCGAACCGAGGGTAAGACCAAACGAGTAATCAGAGAGTAAATCAACATGAGCAATACAGTACTTTCGTCCACACATAACAATGTCCGAACAATCACTTTGAATCGTCCAGACCGATTGAACGCCATGAATTCTGAAATGCTCGAAGAGCTATGCAAGGCACTCGACAATGCAAATGCTGACCCGGATATTGGCGCAATCGTATTGCGTGGTTCCGGGCGGGCTTTTTGCTCGGGCGATGATCTGAAAGAATTCGACAACCAGGCTCGTAGTGAACAGGAAGCATTGGCGTTCATTGAATCAATCCAGGACATTACGCGTCGAATCGTGCTCGGAGAAAAGATTGTCATAGGGGCGGTCCATGGGTGGGCAGTCGGTGGTGGACTTGAGTGGGCAATCAACTGTGATCTTGCAGTATTTGCCGACAACACACGTTGTTTCTTCCCCGAACTGAAATGGGGGATGTTTCCTACCGGCGGCGTTACCTATCTGCTGCCGAAAATGATAGGACTTGTAAAGACCAAGGAACTGATGCTTCTGGGCGAGGTTTTCGACGCATCTGAAGCGCTGGATATGGGGCTCGCCTGGAAAGTGGTTTCCGAAGACTCAGTCTACGAAACAGCACATCAGGCGGCACAGCGTATCGCGTCGATTTCGCGCAATGCTGTTACAGATTTAAAGAGAGTCCTGAACCATGTCAACGCCGATGTGCTTGAAAACGTAATAAAATTGGAAACTGAAGCAACAGTCAAGGGGTTTTTGGACCCTGCAACTCATGAGCGATTAAGTGAATTCATCGACTGATTTGACCTGCTCTTCAAATCAAAAATAGCGAGGTTTTGTATGTCACCCGTACTTTCCCGGAGACAATTTCTGATCAGCAGCACCACCCTGCTGGGTGCCAGTTGTTTTCAACCCGTCTGGTCAAATTTCGCACCTTCTAAATTACCGATTCCACCACTTGTTGACGGAACTCAGGGAGAGCCGATTAGCCTGCAAATTCGCGGTGGTGAGTGGTCGTTCAAACCGGGTGTCAAGACACCAACTTTGGGGTTTAGCCAAGACTACCTGGGACCAACCATTCGAACTCGGAAAAACAGCCAACTCAACCTGCACTATCGAAATACTCTGACTGAAGGCGTGGCCATTCACGGTCATGGTCTGCACGTGCCCGGTAATGTTGACGGTGGACCGCAGCTGGAAATCGAACCGGGAGGTCGGTGGGAGCCCGCAATATCCATTGTACAGCCGGCAGCCACATGCTGGTACCACTCCCATACGCACAACAAGACTGGCGATCAGGTCTATCGCGGCCTGGCCGGTATGATCATCATTGATGACGATGATTCCGATTCAATGGATCTGCCGCGTCAATATGGCGTTGACGATTTGCCTGTCATCATTCAGGACCGAACTTTCGATGCACAAGGCCGATTGGTCTATTCACTGAATGATGCAGGGCAAGACGGCTGGTTTGGTGAGACTGTCGCGATCAACGGTGCGATAAACCCAGTCGCCTCGGTCCCAGCTGGAAAAGTTCGGTTGCGGCTGTTGAATGGTGCCAATGCCCGGTTTTACATCGTTGGCTTTGCAGATAACCGCACCTTTTACAAAATTGCGAGCGACGGCGGTTTCCTGGAATCACCGGTACCGCTGACGATGATGGAGATGGCACCTGGAGAACGATGTGAAATTGTCGTTGACATGGCCGATGGCAATTCCGCTGAACTGCTGACATTGTTTGAAGATGAATTTGACGATGACCTGAACAATATCTTCAATCGTTTGCTGGAAATTTTCGGTCGATCCGCGAAACCCATGCCACAACCATCGTTGACTTTGCATGTCGATACAACACTGTCTGCACAGACTGCACTTTTACCTGATAAGATGGCAACAATTGTCCGCCCCAAAGAAAGTGAAATCGTGCGCACCCGCGACTTTGAACTCGCCATGCAAGGCGATGATGGCGGTCATGCCATGATGGATATGACTATCAACGGTGCGGCGATGGACATGAACGTCATTAACGAACGGGTAAAACGCGGTGTCTGGGAACGTTGGCGTATCCGATCCAATATAGGTGCGCATCCTTTTCACGTGCACGGTTGTTCTTTCCTGATCGAGCAAATGGAAGGTGCTGCCGCGCCACCCGACCAGCAAGGCTGGAAAGACATGGTGGTATTGGATGACGATGATTGGTCCGAGATAGTCGTTCGTTTCGATCACCCTGCAACCGAACGATTCCCCTACATGTATCACTGCCACATCCTGGAGCACGAGGACCGAGGCATGATGGGCCAGTTTACGGTGAGCTGATCACCCCCTTGACCTATGACAGCAATCCATGGCGTATAAGAAATAACTTTGCCGAAACCGCGTCGCGATCTTGTATGACGGCTCTACCCGATCAACAGGCTATAATTTGCTGAGCTATTTGAGTTTCTGCGATTGAAACTGACGGCAATTCGACAAAAGACAGGACACGTTCTTTCTGTCAAATTTCGGAGAGGTGACCGAGCGGCCGAAGGTGCACGCCTGGAAAGCGTGTGTGCGTGAATAGCGTACCGAGGGTTCGAATCCCTCCCTCTCCGCCATAATTTTTTTCATTCGCAAGCAACTCATTCAATAGCTCGCGTACGTCCGTCGTTCGGGGGTATCGTACTATGCCAACAAAACGGTGGGCTTCGATTTTACTTCGGCGATAGCCCAAGGTGACACCTGTTCGACAAATTGTGCCTGTCGTGCGCGCCAAATAGAATACCCGCTGCCAGCGTGTCTGCGCACACCCGATGGACAGATCCACTGGGCTGATCTGCGATGAGAGTGCATATAAAAACAGTTATCTGAACATCGGATAATCAAACATATACAAGAACTTTTTCTCTCGTTTATCGGACAGCAGTTAATTTAAGTTTAAAATGATTGAACACTGAGTTTAAGATAATTCGATTTTTACCTGACCGATATTCTGGTAAAGTAATTTATCTGAAATTATTGGATCTGCGAAGATGGTAAAACACGACGCACGTCATATTGCCGAAAAGACGGAGCCGGCGTTCAATCGCGTAGGGCTTCGTGGTCGAAGACGTAACCAAAGACCAGCCAACCGCTCAGACAGCTTGGTTCAATACCGGCAAATTCCACATTACCAACTGCTTGATGAGGACGCACTTCAGGCTCTTGAGAACCATGCCGATTGGCTTCTTGCAAACATCGGGATGGAGTTCAGGGGAGACGAAGTCGCGACCGAACTTTTTGCTGAAGCTGGCGCACAAATAGACAGACAGCGTGTACGGTTTCCTGACGGACTTGCCCGGCGCCTTTGTGCCACCGCACCCAAGTCCTTTAAACTGCACGCCAGAAACCCTCAGCGAACTGTTGAAATTGGTGGAAACAGCATCGTTTTTATGCCGGGTTACGGGTCTGCCTTCGTCACGGACTTGGATGCGGGTCGTCGATATGCAACGATCAACGACTTCCAGAACTTTGTAAAACTTGCATATCAAACTCCTTATCTACACCATTCAGGCGGCACAGTTGTTGAGCCCGTCGATGTGCCGGTCAACAAACGCCACCTTGATATGGTATTTGCGCATCTGACCTTATCTGACAAACCGTTTATGGGCAGTGTGACCTCTCCAGAGCGTGTCAGAGACACAATCGACATGGCTCGCATCGTTTTTGGGAGCAATTTTATTGATCAGAATGTGATCATGCAGGGCAATATCAACATCAACTCACCCTTTGTTTTTGATGAAACAATGTCGGGTGCACTGCGCGCATACGCTGCCGCAAACCAATGCGTTTGTGTTTCTCCCGCCATTTTCGGCGGCGCGATGGGGCCGGTCACCCCAGCCGCGATTGCGGCCCAAACTCTGGCAGAGGCCATGACAGGTATTGCACTCGCTCAGCTGGTGCGTCCCGGCTGCCCGGTAGTAATGGGCAGTTTTCACTCCACAATGAATTTGCGGACAGGGTCGCTTACCTTCGGCACCCCTGAGGCCAATCTGGTGATTATGGCACTGGCACAATTGGGTCGCCGCCTTGGCGTACCCGTTCGTTCGGGAGGAGGGCAGATCACCGCTGCAAATGCTGCGGATGGACAGGCGATGCAGGATAGTGCCAATGCCATGTGGACGACAGTTCTGTCAGGTTCTCATCAGGTGTGGCATGCGGCAGGCTGGCTTGAAGGCGGACTGACAATGTCCTATGAAAAATTCATCATGGACTTGGACAATTGCGGCGCAATGATTCGCATGGTCCAGGGCATGAAAGTCAGCGAGGAAAACCTGACAAAGGAAAGCTATCTGGAAGCAGGTCCGGGAGAAAATTTTCTCTCAACCGGTCATACGCTGGCCAATTATGCCAATGCCAATTACGAAACCATGCTACCTGACACTGGTCCGTATGAAACATGGAAAGAAAATGGCAGTCTTGGTGCTGCTGAACGCGCCAATCGCATCTGGAAAGAAATGCTGGCGAATTATGAGCAGCCCGCAATGGACGAAAGAATCAAAACGCAACTCGAAGAATTTGTGGCGTCCCGCAAGGCAGAAATGTCTGACGTATGGCACTGACAGGAGGAAAATATGATCGAAGAACCAAGCAGAACATCGGTGCTTGCTTCCCACACCACCATGCATCGAATCAATCGAAACCGTTTGGATCCAACATCGATTTTAAATTGAAATTCTCTGAAACTCTTGGCCGCTCCATCATTTTATAGTGATGGAACTGGGCGGATTATTCCTCAGCGCATTGCTATCCGCAACCGTTCTTCCCGGGGGATCGGAAGCGATACTTGTTTATCTTGATTCACTGGCCGAATACGGGTTTTGGACTCTGCTGGCTGTCGCTTCTATCGGAAATACCATCGGTGGAATGACCAGCTATCTTTTGGGGAGGATGTTTCCGCAACGCCAATTCACCAGAACAGGCGTTCAGAAAGCTATTGAAAGAGTCTCCAAATATGGCTCACCTGCCCTGTTGTTGTCCTGGGTTCCTATTATCGGTGACGTATTGTGTGTTGCCGCTGGATGGCTACGGGTCAATTGGCTTGTATCGGCAATATTAATTGGCATTGGTAAAACTGCCCGATATGCAGTTTTACTTGTCGCACTGTGAACGATTGATTCGCATTCTAATATAATCAAACTCGCGTTAAATCTGAAACTGACTGATGATTTTTGGACACTAAGACTACAGCAATCGAATGGCTATCATGATCTCATTTCCAACCAATGTCTTCTCGTATGCAGTCCTGATCGCAGTTATGTTGCTGGGTGGTGCTACCTCAACATTCGCGGATCAGGAATTTCACGCAGATCATACAAATCGTTCAATGGTGGAACTTGGGAGCGAAGTTTATGTCCAACACTGTGCCGTTTGCCACGGCGCCAATCTGGAGGGTGAACCCAACTGGACGAAACGAAAGGCAAGTGGCGCTCTGCCGGCACCTCCGCATGATCCTTCGGGCCATACCTGGCATCACTCGGATGAAATCCTGTTCAAACTGACGAAGTATGGGGTGAAGATATTCGCAGGCCCCAACTACATCACCGATATGCCCGCTTATGAAACCATTCTCACCGATGAGGAGATTCTCGCGGTACTCGCCTTCATCAAGAGCACCTGGCCCGAAGAGATACTTGAAGCACAGTTGAGAATGTCGCAATAAAGGGGATATCTTTTGAGGAAACCTATCGAATTGATCGCGCGGTCAAAGACATCCGCGAAGTGAATGTCTTGGAAACCTTTCGCAACTCGGATGGTACCCGGTCGGGGGATTAGCCAACCCGCGTAATGGTGATTTCAGAGATAGAAGTCGCTCTGGAGGCGCACCACAAATCCAGATCAATAGCTTGAGTCAGGACTGCACATCCCGGCTGGCTCTGGTCATGTCGTTTAACTGTTAGTTCAGTCAGTCGATCTCATGTTTGCCTAGACGTTTGAAGTGGGAACGGTGACATCGATGACGCAAATTCGGATTTTTAGTTGCTCGTCTGCTGACAGCGTTGATGTCAAAAGATTCTGGAGTTCCTGTGAATCAGCTGGCCGCAATCCCGTCAGAGATGGTGTCGGTCGGCAATCTTCCGTATCTCCAAACCAAAAGACAATATAGATGCCATATCCTCCGGTTCCCGGATCTCTGATATAGCGAGACTTCAGCTGTTTTCGAATCGCACTCCAGAGACTACGATTACAGCTTCTCTTGACCTCAATGGGTACATTGTATCGACCATAGGAAACACGAATGTCCGCACGCTTGTCGTCAGCATAGCGGGCTTCTGGTTGAACTTCAATCCCGAGTTGCAATAATCTGTTCCTCAAATCCGGCAACAGCGCATCACGGCAAGCGTCTTCCGGACGAGGTGTCAATGGACGATTGTATTGATCCACATTCCAGTATTGGCGCCAGTTGGACGCGTTGCTGTCGCGTACATTAATACTGATTTGTTGCAAGTGTTCGAGAGTCAGCGCAGCCAGGTCCGCTGCATTCGCGGGTGCACCGCGATCCAGCGTGGCAAGCACCTGAGTTAGATCGGCATAGGTAAAATCAGCTTCACGATTAAGTGCTTTCTGCCGAAAGGTAGCGTCCAATAGAAGAGAATGCCAGGGGCTCAAATTTTCGTCAGACGACAACGCTTCAAGCGCATGCGAAGAATCTGCTGTCGAAATTTTTGCCAGTCGCTCAATCAAAGCTCGAACCTGAAACGCAGAACTCATCTCTGGCCTGACCATATCACCCTCATCCGAGTCGTCGGTACTATAGGAATGTGGTTTGCTGGAGGAACCGATAAGTCGAATCAGGAGTTTCAAAGCTGGCACGCTTTGCTGGCACTGGAGATCGCGGGAGGGAGCGAATTGTCTGGTCACAGCCTCTTCCAGAAAGCGAATACGCCGTTCCCCGGCAGTGGCGTAGGAATCCAGTCGATCGACGTAAGTTTCGGGCGCGATGCACAGGCCAGCGACAAGCCAATGGACACGTTGCGCCACATTCATACTGCGATGATTGTGCTTCCTGTTGATCACCTCAAGAAGTGACTCGACTTCGCAGTGATGCCTGGCAGCCAGTAGGAGATGGTTCAAGCTGGACAGCTGATTGGATGTGCAACGCACGGGAAATTTCTGGAGAAGAGAAATTGTTACGAGCGCAGCGACAGTTGAGTGGTCCGTAGAATGGGCCAGTTCCTGAAGCCCAGCAGGTGATTCCGCACCGTTGCGCAGTTTGGAGAGAGCGGATTTTGCCAGCACATTGGCAACAACATCGGGACGGTTAGATAGTAACCAACCAAACCAACGCGGCGGTCGACCCGCCGGTTGTCGCAAGGTAGGCCACATAGGTACAGTGTAATGAACCGCCAAAGCCAGCCTTAATTGCTTTTCGCCCAATCCTATCTCGCCGGACGGTGCGGTCCTGGTTATCTCTTCCAAACCAGCCATAAATGGATACGCAAGGTGGTGCGTTCGTTTCGAGGTTCCGAGTTGTATGATTTGCCTGTCGGACGGCAGATCATCCCGTTCAATGGTCTTGCGAAACCCGCACAAGACAGCCTCGACCAAGTTCACATCTTCGGCCAAGAGGGCACTCAGCCGTCCTCTAGGTGAATCGCCTCGAATGGAGTATCCACCAAAATATACTTTGGCTAGTTCGCATAGAAGCTCGGGGCTTGCGGTGTTTTCTCGCAGTTTGCCCTCGTGCGGCTTCACTTGGCTATGCCAGTCCGGCTGGTCGGCCTTGAACCGTGTATAGCGGTGGTGTCTGGAAACATTTATTTCGGAATCTATCGCTTCAAACTCATTCATTCGCCGCTCAAATATACTCTGGAGACTAACGTGTCCGGCCAGACGATCGGATACAACTTTGCGGGAAAAGTCTTTGTTGAAACGGCCGTAGTGCAGGCTCACCACGATCTTGCCCAGGAGCCACTCGACAGCATTCGTGTCTTCGATGCCAATTGCCTGATCCACACACCAGATACCAAAGTCCAACGGCGGTTCAGCACCGAGAAGCCTACCATGTTCTTCCTTACGCATGCAGTCGGCAAACCCATATGTTTGGCTGTTTTCACAACGGCCAATGCACCCCTTGAGGCCCATGGTCAGCAGGGTCTTCCACACGCTTAGGTGGTTTTCCAGCCAATTCCGGGTATATTTGAATTCCTCCTCATCTATGCCCCCATCGTTTGTCCAGTCGCTTGCATGCGTTAAAGGTCCTAACCAGTGGAACAAACGCGTTGAGTCCACCTCATCCTCAGATAACCGAAGATATCTAGCTAGAAGACTCATTACCAATCGGCGGATGAAATCAATGGGAAGTGCATGTACCTGGTCTTCCGAAACAAACGAGCCGTAACGTTCGGCGAGTTTATCAAGTAGCACGACCAGTTGATCTATTGTCGAATTCTCGGGAAGGAATCCGATCCAAAAATATTCATATTCGAGGTAGTAGTTGTATCTTCGCGGGAAACGGAGATACTGCATGATCTCCGTCTCCGGTATGGTTTTGGGATAGAGAGTAAACAGCAGATAGCCGAGCAGTTCGTCGTTGTGGTCAGGCACTTTGTCTGCATAGATGTCGGCGGTAAGTGCCTTGAGCTCATTGAAGGTGCTCGTATCGTTGCCCCGGTGCCGTATGAACGACTCTATCGCACGAAGCCTTATCCTCGGCCACCACTTGTCATCGCGCAGCAAGGTCATCAGCGGATCGGCAAGTTCCGGAATGCGCTCTCCGAATCGGAGTGCTTCGATCAAGATAACGACGAAGGCTTGCCAATGGTCGTCTCGCGATGGTGCAGTCAAAATCCTACAGTACTTATCCTTCATGTCGGAAGAGACCAGATCACCGAGTTGCGAATCCAACTGAAGAGTCCGGACAAAATTCGGATTTGTGTCGGCTTCTCGCTGAAGGCCTTGAAGCAAACTGTACTTCTCTCTCGATGAAAAGTTGCTCGTATCACCGTTGAGAACTGTTCCAAGAGGATCGCGTGCGACGGCCTCCACCCTGCTGGGCTTGCTGTGGGCCGCGAACCATGCCAAAAGCCCGCGCAGTTCGGAAACCACCGCGCCATCGAATCCGGTAATCAATGCGAAAACTCTCCCAACCGGCAGTCCGTTGTCAACAACACCAGCCAAGTATCTGGCGGCGAGAAACTCCGCAATCTGTCGATGAACGGGTACCCTCTGGTCCTGTATCGGAGCTTCGAACAGTTTGCTCTTCAGGCAACGGAGAAGATTCGCTCGATCCTGCCCGGTCACCGAATCAAGTCCGAGCAAACCTCGATTACTGTCATTGCCGGATAGCGAATATCCGACGGCACCAGTCAATAACTGTATGGCGCAGAGTCTCCCACTGACATCCATCAGGTCGGAAACACTACTGTGGTCCGCCTGTGCGACCTGATGCTCTACATTGTGCTCCACAAGCAGGATGGTACGGCAAGCCATATCGAATGCCTGCAACCTGGAGTCGGGCCAAACATTATTTGATCCGACCGCGATCGCGAGCATCTTGAGGCTTTGAGGATTGGTCAGTAGTCCCTTTAGACCCTTGCTTTTAGCCCAGTCAATGAAATTCCCCGGTTCTTCGATTCCGAAAATTGTAAGCATTTCGCGAGCTTCTTGATCATTCAGAGGCTCAAGTCGTACAACCGTAATAGTTCCGTCGGACGCTACTTTCTTGAGGTGGTCTCTGTCACTCGCACCGAACCAATCCGCCTCTCGGCATGACAGGCGAAAGCGAGGGTGCTCCATTCGATCTAGCTTTGCACGGATACTGTCCAAAGGTGTACGACCGTCGGTGGTCCCCGCCCGGGATTCGTCAAGTCCATCGATAAATAGAGTAGTGTCGCACCACTCGGGATTGTTGTCGAAGGTCAGGAAATCCCGCGCAGTAACCCAGCACCCGCCTTGGCGTTCGGCTTCATCTTTGAAAACTGTGGTCTTGCCCGCGCCCGGAGGACCTAGTAACACTAAGGCCGCCTTTTCATTCCATTCTTCTATGGGTCGAGACGGAATTTCTGAATGCACATCATTATTGATCTCGCTGATTTCTCGAAATCTGCGTCGAACGATGCTACTCATAGGTTATCGAACCATTCCCAGGCGGGTGTTGACAGAAACTCCGACAAGGGAAGACCTCCTTCGCCGATGACCATCGTCGTCTGGACATCGAAGCTTTCCGCAAATCGTTCAAGTCCAGCTATCCTCGACTTACGGCCGCCACTTTTCACTTCGAAGGCTACGATTCTTCGTCCGCGTGTCAAGACGAAGTCCACTTCGTAGTCGTTTTCGCGCCAATAGTGCAGTCGATGTTCGGGGGTGCACGTATTGAACAGATGCGCGCCTACCGTGCTTTCGACAAGACGCCCCCAATAGCTCCGGTCGGCCTTTGCTTCGTCGAACGTGTATCCTGACGCAACAGCCATGAGCGCGGTGTTGAGAACATTGAGTTTGGGGCTGGAGGATCTCCGTTGATAAGCTCCGGCGGCGTACTTGGGTAAACCTACAATTAGACCCGCGTTCGCCAGGAGGTCCAAATAACGCGCCAGAGTCGTCGTATTACCGGCATCCTGAAGCTGGCCGAGCATCTTATTGTACGAAAGGATCTGCCCGGAATACTCGGAGCTGAGCTGGAACAGCCGCTTCAGGAGCGCTGGCTTGTCCACTCGTTGCATTGCCAGAATGTCGCGCTCAATATTGGGTTCAACCAATGCCTCAGCAATATAAGCGCGCCATCGAGTCTGATCCGGGACTAGCGAGGCACCCCCGGGATAGCCTCCGAAATAGATGTACTGCTGGAGATCGAATTCAAATGCGGCTGACATCTCAGCGAACGACCAATGCATGAGTCGAATGATCTCGTACCTGCCAGCAAGGCTTTCGCTCATTCCTTTCTGCACTAGCAACGGGGCCGAGCCCAGTAAAATCACATGGAGGAGCCGATTGTGCTGGCGATCCGCATCCCATAAACCCTTGACTGTCTCGGACCAGTGTGGTATTTTCTGAATCTCGTCGATTGCGAGAATGAATCCCCGGTCCGATCGCTCTGCAGCGATTCGGGCCTGTTCCCAAATACGTACCAGCCATCGTGTGTCTCGTGAGTCGTCAATCGGAACACCGGAGTGTTCCGAGAATTCAGGAGTCAGGCCACCAAAGTCTGGGACAGGGTGAAGAAAAGCTGGATCAGGTTCGTCAACGGACACATATTGGGAGGGTTGATCTAGCTGTCTAAGCACCTGCAGAACCATCGTGGTTTTGCCCGTTTGGCGCGGTCCGGTCACGATTGTGAGGCGCTCGGGCTTCTCGCTCAAGCGGCTGAATAATGTCCTAATTTGGGTTCGTTCATAGACTGCCATAACAATATAATATTATATTGAGTAAAAATACTCAATAGCTCCTCGAAAACAAATTTTCAGCATCCAGTAGATCGTAGATATATGAACCTAACGGTAGTACCGTGCTCACATTCGACAGAATCAACATTCATTCTATTGAGATGTTGGCCTCTCGGGAACTTCTCATAATCTTTCCGTCGCAAATCTACATCATATACTCAAGGAAGTGGCTATATCACGAGTGTTTCCTAGGTTAGAACTGTTCGGTTGAAGATATGTTCTCAGGATTTTTCAGCAGGCGGAACTAATCAGTCATGTGACACAAATATTCTGCTAAAACTAAACAACAGCAGTCGAATAGCTATCATGATCTCATTTCCAACCAATGTCTTCTCGTATGTAATTCTTATTGCAGTTATGTTGCTGGGTGGTGCTACCGCAACATTCGCGGATCAGGAATTTCACGCAGATCATACAAATCGTTCAATGGTGAAACTTGGGAGCGAAGTTTATGTCCAACACTGTGCCGTTTGCCACGGCGCCAATCTGGAGGGTGAACCCAACTGGACGAAACGAAAGGCAAGTGGCGCTCTGTCGGCACCTCCGCATGATCCTTCGGGCCATACCTGGCATCACTCGGATGAAATCCTGTTCAAACTGACAAAGTTTGGAGTGAAGATATTCGCAGGTCCCAACTACATCACCGATATGCCCGCCTACGAAAGCATTCTCACCGATGAGGAGATTCTCGCGGTACTCGCCTTCATCAAGAGCACCTGGCCCGAAGAGATACTTGAAGCACAGTTGAGAATGTCGCAATAATCTTTTTTTGGGAAGATGGAATTTCCCGATCAGGCGACAAGAATTTTCTGCTGAAATTGGCGGAGAGGGTGGGATTCGAACCCACGTGGAGCTTGCGCCCCCAACGGATTTCGAGTCCGCGCCGTTATGGCCACTTCGGTACCTCTCCGAATCCGGTCCAACGTGTTGGGAGCCTCACATTATAAAGTGTTGAATCCCTGAAACCGAGAGAACCAAAACCAATTCAACACATGAGTTAGGATCTGCGATCCTTAAAAAACTCCCGAATCAATTCCGAACACTCATCTTGCAGAATTCCTCCCACAACCTCGCATTGATGATTCAGTGCTCGATGGCACAAAACATCCATCACTGAACCCGCTGCACCTGATTTAGGATCCACCGCACCATAGATCAGTACCGACAGCCGCGCCTGGACAACCGCACCGGCGCACATCGCACACGGCTCTATTGTCACGTACATTTTGCATTCAGGGAGTCGATGATTATCCATCCGCAACGATGCGGCGCGCAATGCAACAATTTCCGCATGTGCGCTCGGATCACGATCAATGATCGTGCGGTTATGACCTTCGCCTACGATTTCGCCTTTACGAACAACCACTGCACCCACCGGCACTTCATCCACTTCAAGAGCCAAACGGGCCTGCGTTAGTGCTTGACGCATCCAACGTTGATGTTCGAATATTTGGTGGATCACTATGCGTGAGTTTTGTGAAGCGATTGCGCCTGAGATTCTGCGTAACTCATTCGGTTGGCAATTTACTGACTACCCACGCTGCCAAAGAACAGGAAACCAGTCCGTTCGCATTCGTTCGCCCGGTTCAATCCCTATGTCTGGGAAAGGTGGTGATGTCTCAATGGCTCGTTCACAGTAGGTGACATCATCTCCAAGCCATCTCGTCGACACTGCTCGCCTTCTCGTCTTGACTTCTCCGGCTGTCGTACCGTGCAGCGTCAGGAAATCAAATGCAATGCAATCACCCGGATGAAGATCCCACGACAGAATTTCGTAGTCGTCCTCATTGTCATTCACATCTGGTGCGGCTTCAAGATGTTCCTCACTTGACTCGAAATCCTCGCCGTCCAGAAAGGCAACCGGATGAAATAATTTGTCCCACCGGTGAGATCCCTTGATAAATCGGACAGCTACCTCCGCAGGTGTTTCGTCTAGCGCAATATACAGACTGACAGTCTGTTTTCCATCTACGCAGTAATATGGCATATCCTGATGCCAGGGTGTTGCGGCTTGAGTGCCCGGCTCCTTGCAGAAAGCATGCTCATGAAAGAATTGCGACTCAGCGGACCGCATCAACTGACCCGCTACAGAGGCTGCACATGATTTTGTTATGTGTTCGAAATATTCGGGGATAAGCATCCAGTTGCAGTAGCTGTCGAAAAACCTGCCGGGCGCACCTTCAGGAATGCTCTCACACGGAAATGCATAGTCACCAGGGGAATCGAGATTTTTCTGCAGTCCACTCTTAAGCTTTAACACCCAGTCCTTGAATAGCCCCGGTATCAGTACAGCGCCATCATTCTGGTATCGATCGATTATGTCCTCCTCGATAGCAACTGATGATACCGATGACAGATCAATATCCGGAATACCATTCTGCTTCCAGTCGACTGTTATCTGATTTCCACTTGTTTCGGCTTTAGCTGACCCGTCCATATTCACTCCGAATAATCGTTTTACTTGATTGTACCCCTACTTCAAATTCTGCCACTACAATCTGCACTCTGACGATCCCAAATTCTACTGAAATTTTCTATACAAACAGCAAGTAACTCTCTTCGGGAACAAACTAAATCACGATAACTGCTAAACCTTGCATGGATAGCCAATCGAGACTACGGTGTCGTGATGCAACGATTACCTTGAGGGGCAAAACCGCGGCTCTACTCACCAAGTCGCGATAAACGCCAATTCAGTTAACGCTCTTTCTCAGTCGACAGGAATTCGTGTTAATGTTGCTTGACCCAGATTTCCTGCCATGAGTTGAACTGTGATGGTGTTACCTTGTAGCGGAAGAAATTGCCCTCATGAAGCGAGAGTACCTCGTTTTCACAAATCTGTCGGAACTGCTCCCGTTCATCAACCTCAATGTTCAATTCAGTCCAAGCAGTGATTCTATTGAACGCGTCAATTCTGCTCAGTCGCTCAAGCACGATGAGTCGCACTACCTCAAACATGGTCGTGCGATGCTTCATACGGAATGGATCAGGCTCGCGAATTGATTGCCTGACCGCCGCATAGCGATATGCAGAGCGCTCGTATGCCCAGATGAATACTTCCTTCAGCAGATTAATCTGGTTTTGTTCATATACGCCAAGTATCGCTTCTGTGTAGATTTTGTCGGGCACTTCGGTAAATGAAAGTGGTATGAGGTTTGACTTGATCATCGGTATATTCGCAGCCAGTCGTGAGACGCGCTTGTTCACATCATCGAACGGCTGAAGATATGGCAACTGTACCATCACGAACAACGCCCTTTCGTAAGGATTGACAATTGAGTCGGCGATGGCTAAGAATTGATTGAAATATTCTTCGATGAGTTGAGGCACTTCAAGGGGATGGAATACAGATTGCTCTATACTGACCGGAATTTTACGCAAGCGGCCGATCGCAGCTTCGTCCGGTAGCAGATTGTTCGCCAGCAGAGCATGCAGATTTAGAAATGTGCGACGGTCGAACCCCGTCTCACCCGCCGAATCTACTAGAAATTCAATTGCGTCTTTGTGATTCAGTATCATCTGAGCTTCGAGTCGCTTCTTTCCATCCGCCTCTTTTCCGAAACTAATCAACCGTTTCGTATCGAGTTGTGAGTAAGTGTTCCCCTCAAGACGGCTTGAATTCCATGACAGATCAATGAGCAGTCGGCTCAATATCTGTCTGGCATATGTCCCCGCCGGTTGTTCAGCAGATACAGGGGTACCGATTTTCTGCAGATGTGTACACTCGGTCGCGGTAAGGTACGCAGAGTCGTTCGGCTTGTAGCTGAAAAGGAACTCGCGCTCATAACCGTCCGGTGTTCGCGACAAGATCGATCTGCAGACGTAGTTCTGAATTGCTACCGCGTCTTTGGAGAGCGACAAACTACTTACTGGCTCACTTCCGAATGCCGCAGTCTGTTGAACCTTGCTCGTGGCATTGACAGCAGTAGGATAATACTTGGTTCCACGGCTTTCGCCCTTTTTGACGATGCGACCTTCTTCAATTAAACGCTTGATGAGGCGCTGAAGAGAACGGCGAGTGATATCCTCGTTCAGTTCATCTTGTATGTTTTGGATACTGATGCCGTCGGGGTGAGAACACACCACAGTTTCTACGATGTTCGCTCTATGTTCTAGTATCGACTTTTTCATGTCAATCAATTTAGCGTAGGTTTGAGATACAAATTTGACAGATTTATGCGACAAAATGTCGTTTGTGCGACACACCGTCAAACTTATGCGACAAAGTCAATAATGTTCCTTTAAAAATCATCTAATTCAATTAGTCGTTCGTAAATTGACATGGTTTCAGCGATGACGTGCGCATTCATGACCCACACCGGATTGGAAACAAATACGGACGGCTGCAAACTGATTCGGACACTTGCCGACACGAAAATAACAACAATACATCTCGTCCCGTACTGCACTGATGTTGAGATAGTACCGACTTAAAGTTTATAATTATGGGAACTTTCCGCCTGATTATTCGAATCGCGAATCAATCTTGACTGCCAATTACGACTCCTCTGCCATTGAAGTCCTAGTAGGACTTGAGCCCGTTCGCCAGCGGCCTGGGATGTATACCCAGACCGACACACCCAACCACCTCGCCGCGGAAGTCATAGATAACAGCGTCGATGAGGCGATCGCCGGCCACGCCGATAAAATTGATGTGGTTCTGCATGCCGACCACTCAATCAGTGTTCAAGACAACGGCAGAGGAATTCCGGTCGACACCCATGAACAGGAAAACGTTTCCGGTGTCGAAGTGATCATGACCCGCCTGCATGCCGGTGCTAAGTTCTCATCAAAAAACTACCTGCATTCCGGCGGCCTGCACGGTGTCGGAGTCTCGGTCGTGAATGCACTTTCGACGCGGCTGGTCGTTACTATTCGCCGCAATGGCATGAAGTACCGAATGGAATTCGCAAACGGCGATGTGGTACAGGGTCTCGACGAAGTCGATCCAGTCCCGAAAAAAAACACAGGAACTAGAATTCAGTTTTGGCCGGATGCCAAGTTCTTCGACTCCGTACGCATCAATGTTGCCAAACTCAAGCGACTGATGCTGGCCAAGGCAGTTCTCTGTCCGGGGTTGGAACTCACCTTTACCGACGAAAACAATGAAAGCAACAATGAAGTCTGGAAATTTGAGGAGGGTTTGCCGGATTATCTCATCGGGCAGTTGAACGGCAGCGAAAGAATCCCCAGCGACCCGATTATTGTTCATCGAAAAGATGAAGAGACACAGGTCGATTGTGCGGTCTGCTGGACACCCGAAGCAAAAGACACAGTCACCGAGAGTTATGTCAACCTGATTCCGACTGAACTTGGGGGTACCCACGTCAATGGGTTCAGGACCGGGATTACAGACGCCGTTCGAGAGTTCTGTGAATTTCAGAATCTGTTGCCGAGAGGTCTGCGTATATCCGTGGAGGATGTCTGGCGACACTGCAGTTACATACTTTCAGTCAGAATGGAAGACCCGCAGTTTGTCGGACAGACGAAAGATCGCCTGTCTTCAAGACACGTGGGTAAATCTCTCACCTCTATCGCCAAAGGCGCTTTCAGTCTGTGGCTGAACCAGCATATATCCGAAGCGGAGAGAATCGCTCACCTGGCCATCGAAAATGCACGCAGGAGAGAAGCCGCTGCCAAGAAGGTCGAAAGAAAGAAAACCGGAACCGGTCCGGCACTGCCTGGAAAACTGAGCGACTGTACCAGCCAAGTTACGCAGGATACCGAACTGTTTCTGGTTGAGGGAGATTCAGCAGGGGGTTCTGCGAAGCAGGCGCGTAATCGCGCAACCCAGGCAATTTTGCCGTTGCGCGGTAAAATCCTGAATACCTGGGAGGTCGCTTCGGCACAGGTGCTGGCATCCGATCAGGTGCATTCCATTGCGGTCGCACTTGGTGTCGACCCGGGCTCTTCTGATATCTCCGGCCTGCGCTATGGAAAAGTCTGCATACTGGCAGACGCCGACTCTGATGGTGCACATATAGCAACACTCCTTTGTGCACTGTTTGTCAAACACTTCCGAAGTCTCGTCGAATCAGGCAATGTCTACGTTGCGATGCCACCGCTTTATCGGATTGACGCAGGTAAGGATGTCAGATATGCATTGGACGATGAAGAACTCGACCATATCAGATCCCAAATGCAAGCGGAAAAACCGAAAGCAAAAATCTCAGTCCAGCGATTCAAGGGACTTGGTGAGATGAATCCGGCTCAGCTCAAAGAAACCACGATGAATGCCGATACGCGCAGACTGGTTCAGCTTCGCGTAGAATCATCGTCGAGATTGGACAATACACTTGACATGCTACTCGGCAAGAAGAAAGTTGCCGAACGAAAAAGTTGGCTGATGGAAGTCGGTAACCAAGCGGAAATCTGAACGTCATGGCAACTCAATTGTCGCTGGAATTGATCAGCACCCCTCCGCCACCGCCAACCGATACTGAGTCAATCCCACTTGAGGAGTTCGCTCGGAAGGCATACCTCGATTACTCGATGTATGTCATCCTTGACCGGGCACTCCCACATATCGCGGATGGCTTGAAGCCCGTTCAGAGACGAATAATCTATGCCATGTCTGAGCTCGGACTCAGTGCGGCAGCCAAGTATAAGAAGTCAGCGCGTACCGTCGGGGACGTTATCGGTAAATTTCACCCCCATGGCGATACCGCTGCGTACGAGGCAATGGTATTGATGGCACAGCCGTTTTCATTTCGATATCCGATCATTGACGGACAGGGGAACTGGGGATCAACCGACGACCCCAAATCGTTTGCCGCGATGCGCTACACCGAGTGCCGATTCACACCGTACGCCCAGGTTCTGCTTGAGGAAGTTTCCCAGGGTACCGTAGACTGGGTTCCGAATTTTGACGGTACACTCAGTGAACCCCAAAGACTGCCTGCCCAACTGCCAAATATCCTGCTGAACGGAGCTTCCGGTATTGCTGTCGGTATGGCTACCGATATCCCACCGCATAACGCACACGAAGTTGCGGACGCCTGTATCCGACTGCTCAAGAATTCCAGAACAACGATTGAACAGCTCTGTGAATTGATCAAGGCACCCGACTTTCCGACGGGAGCAGAAATTGTTACTTCCCAGTCAGAAATTCTGGAAATGTACAAAACCGGTTTGGGAATCGTCCGACAAAGAGCCGCATGGACCGACGAGAAGACCTCAATCGTGATCAATGCGATGCCCCATCAAGTATCAGGTGCCAAAATTATGGAACAGATCGCGACACAGATGCTCGCAAAGAAACTGCCCATGATTGCGGATTTGCGCGATGAGGGAGACGAATCCAGCCCGGTCCGACTTGTGATCGAACTTCGTAGCAATCGTGTCAACCGAGACACCCTGATGAGCCACCTGTTCGCAACGACGGACCTGGAAAAGACCTATCGTGTCAATCTCAACCTCATCGGACTCGACGGTAAACCCAAAGTTCACAACCTCAAGGAACTATTGCAGGACTGGATAACATTCAGAAAAGACACGATACTCAGGCGACTGAAGAGCCGTCTGGAATTCATTAACAAACGACTGCACATACTAGACGGCCTGTTCATTGTCTATCTGAACATCGACGAGGTGATTCATATCATTCGCTATGAGGATGACCCGAAATCCGAATTGATGAACAGGTACGAGCTCAGTACCGAACAGGTGGAGGCAGTACTGGAAATCCGGCTGAGACAACTCGCTAAGTTGGAGGAAATCAAGATTCGGGAAGAGCAGTTTGCCCTGAGAGCCGAACGCGATCAACTCGAGGAAATCATTAATTCAGACGCGAAGCTGAAAGGCCTGACGATCAAGGAAATCAAGAATGCCGCTGAAAAACACGGCGACAGCCGACGTTCGCCTGTCCGCGAACAGGAAGTGGCGCGTGCCTTTTCAGCAGACCAACATATCGCCTCAGACCCCATTACTGTTATCCTGTCCAAACACGGTTGGGTGCGATCGGCAAAAGGACATGATCTCGATTTGGAAACGCTGAACTACCGCGAAGGGGATGGATATCTTGAACACACAGCGGGCAGGATGAACGGTCATCTGATCTTTTTGGACTCACATGGACGAATCTACACCCTACCCGCTCACAATCTGCCTTCAGCGCGATCTTTCGGTGAACCTCTGACCAAAATGCTGTCGCCCGCGGCCGATTCGCGGTTTATCAGTCTTGTCCTGGGAGATGAAAATACACACTGCCTATTGGTGTCAGAAGATGGAAACGGATTTGTTTGTAAACTAATGGATGCGATCACCAAAAACCGTTCTGGAAAAGCCGTACTGAACGTCAGAAAGGGTGTTGAGGCTTTCCAAATGGAACGCATCGACGATCTGAGCAATGGCTTTGTAGCTGTCATCACAAGTACCGCGCGATTGCTGATCTATCCGGTTGAGGATCTCCCGCTTCAATCAAAAGGGCAAGGAGTCAGGTTGATCAATATTCCGAAAGGTGCCAGAGACAATGGTGAACGGGTTGATCACTTGAAGGTGTTTTCAAGTAAGCAGACCTTGACGATTATTTCTCGGGGAAGACCGTATCGAATAAAGAGAGCCGAACGTGAACGCTATCTAGGTGAACGTACCCTCAGGGGAACAATGCTTCCAAGGGGATATCGAAACGTGGATAGGATCGAGGTCGAGTAACCGAACAGCCGACAGGTCTCAGACCGCTTACGCAGTCGATGCGCACTAACCGTCAAGTGAGCGTCTTGACGCTTCGATGCCTTCCAGAAATGTCTGCTCGATCCGCTCCAGACTGTCCTTTGAATCAGCTTCAAACCTCAAACTGATTTCTGGTGCGGTGTTTGATGCCCGCAATAGACCGAATCCATCATCATAATCCGCTCGAATACCATCCAGATAACTGACGGTTGCATTGTCGAATGACATTTGCCGCTTGAACTGTTCAACCAGTTGTGGAGGATTCTCTTCATGCAATCTGATTTCGGGTGAACTGATTCCCTTAGGCAGACTGTCAAACACCTCCTGTGGTGACCTGTTATCTTCAGCGAGAATTTCACACAATCTCGCACCTGCATATATACCATCGTCAAATCCCGGCCATCGATCATTGAAGAAGAAATGTCCGCTCAACTCCCCACCGAAAACCGCGTCGCATTCTCGCATTTTGGTCTTCATCAGCGAGTGTCCGGTTTTCCACATGATCGCATCGCCGCCAGCGGACTCGATTGCAATTGGCAGTGAACGTGTGCACTTGACATCAAAAACAACCTTCCGTCCTGGATTTTTCCTGAGAATATGCTGTGAAAACAAAATCATCAATCGATCCGGCCAGACAATCTCGCCAGATGATGTGATCGCTACCATGCGATCTCCGTCGGCGTCAAGCGCCAGACCTACATCTGCCTCAACTTCCTGCACCTTGTCAATCAGGAACGACAGATTCTCTACAACCGTAGGGTCCGCTGGATGATTTGGAAAAGTACTGTCGACATCACAGAACAACTCGATCACATCACAGCCAATCTGTTGCAGAACTCGCGGCGCGAACACACCTCCGATACCGTTCGCGCAGTCAACGACCGCTCGCAAAGGCCGATCTAACTGGATATCAGATCCGATGGAGTCGCAGTACTGATTGACAACACACTCCGTTGACAATCCTCCATCGCCGTCCAGTAGGTCGTTGTTCCTGATCCGTTCCTTGAGATTTTGAATCTCGGCACCGTACAGACTCCAACCGTTCAGCACCATCTTCACACCGTTGTACTCCGTTGGATTGTGGCTCGCGGTAACCATGAGACCGGTACCCGTCTTAAACTGATGCGTCGCAAAATACAGTAGAGGTGTCGCGACCGTCCCGATATCGATCACATTGCATCCGGTTGATCGGACCCCGTCAATGATGGATTGCTTGAATTGCGGGCTGGACTCTCGGCTGTCACAGGCGACAACTGTCTGAGAGATTCCGTTCTCAACCGAAACCGATCCAAACGCACAGCCTATCGCGTACATGTCCTGACTTCTCAGGGAGTCATGGGCAACTCCCCGGATATCGTACATCTTGAAGATGTCGTCAGCGATTGACTTTGCTGTCGACTCGGATGCGGATGTTGGCATCAGGATTTATCTGGCAGAATGTATGGCTCGGCCACCGACGGCCAACGCCGCTTCATGTACTGCTTCAGATAGGGTGGGATGTGCGTGTATTGTCCGTGCCAGGTCCTCCGAGCTCGCCCGGTACTCCATTGCGACAACTGCCTCGGCAATCAGCTCCGACGCATGCGGACCGATGATGTGGACACCGAGTATCTCATCCGTTCGGGAATCCGCAACGATCTTGACAAACCCTGCCGTATCCTCCATCGCTTTCGCACGGCCGGTGGCAGCAAATGGAAATTTACCGGTACTGCATTCAACCCCGGCATCGACCGCTTCCTTTTCGGTTGCCCCTACCCAGGCGATCTCCGGTGCCGTATAGATCGCCCACGGAACGGTCTTGTAATTGATATGACCATGACCGGTTGCGATTCTTTCAGCAACCGCAACGCCTTCCTCGGATCCCTTGTGAGCGAGCATCGGACCTCGGACACAGTCACCGATCGCATAGACGTTGGCTGCGTCGGTTCTACAGTCTTCGTCGACCTGTATGAAACCTCTCTCGTCGAGTTTGACACCACTATCTTCAGTCAGGAGATTATCCGTACATGGCTTGCGACCAATACATACAATCAGCCGGTCGACACTCAATTCCTTCTTTTCGCCACCGACGTTATAGCGAACCGTAATGTCATCACCCACCTCGGCAGATTCCACCCGCGCGCCCAAGTGGATATCCAACTTCTGACGCTTGAACTGCCGCGCAGCATCCTTGGCGATATCGATGTCGACCCCGGATAGAAAGTCGGGCAATGCCTCCAAGACAGTCACCTGCGATCCCAGACGATTCCAGACACTTCCCAATTCGAGACCGATGACACCTGCGCCGACTATCCCAAGTCGCTCTGGAACCTCCTCAAACTCCAATGCGCCCGCAGAATCAACAATCAGACCGCCTTGGAAAGGAATGTTCGGTAATTCAATTGGAACCGAACCGCTCGCCAGAATGACATTTGTCGCCTTGATCTCGTCGGTTTTCTCACCGCTTTCCGAATCCACAAGTTCGACTGTTCCGTCACCGGCGTATCGGCCATGGGCATGATATGAATCAACCCCATTTGCCTTCAGCAACGTCGCAATCCCCTGGGTCAGACTGCGGACGATCTGTGTCTTGCGTTTCATCATCGTCGAGACATCCATAGACACCTGATCGACAACGATACCGTGTTTGCTGTAACTCGTCAGGATCTGATGGTACTTTTCCGATGAGTCCAGTAATGCCTTGGATGGGATACAGCCGACGTTCAGACAGGTTCCGCCCAGAGCCGGCTTTCCCTGCGCATCGCACCAGCGATCGACACATGCGGTTTTGAGCCCCAATTGGGCACATCGGATCGCAGCCACATAACCGGCAGGACCCGCGCCGATTACCGCAACATCATACTTCTCGATCACGGAACTGACCTGTTACAACTGCAGCAGCAGTCTAGACGGGTCTTCCAGGGCTTCCTTGATTCCGACCAGAAAAGTCACCGCCTCACGCCCGTCAATAATCCTGTGGTCGTAGGTCAATGCGAGATACATCATGGGCCGGATCACGACTTCACCATTGATGGCTACCGGACGCTCCTGAATCTTGTGCATTCCGAGAATCGCACTCTGCGGCGGATTGATGATCGGCGTTGACACCAAAGACCCGAAAATACCGCCGTTGGTGATCGTGAACGTCCCACCGCTGAGTTCCTCAAGCTTCAGCGATCCTGATCTTGCACGCTCACCAAAATCCCGGATTTGATTCTCAATGTCTGAAAAACTCATCTTCTCGGCACTTCGGATAATCGGGACAACAAGTCCTCGCGGCGAAGAGACTGCGATACCGACATCACAGTAGTCGTGATAGACAATGTCGCTGCCCTCGATGATCGCATTGACCGCTGGATTGGATTTGAGCGACTCGACAGAAGCCTTGACAAAAAACGACATGAAGCCGAGTTTAGCGCCATGTTTGTTCTCGAATTCATCCCTGAATTTCTTGCGAAGCGCGATCACCTCGCTCAGATCGACTTCGTTGAACGTGGTCAGCAATGCCGCACCGTGCTGGGCCTGAATCAACCGGTCCGCAATGGTTCTCCGGATACGACTCATCGGTTCGCGTCGCTCGTCGCGGTCGCCCGACACTTCCTTTTGGACCACGACCGGTTTTGAAGGCTCCGGTGCTGGTTTGGCCTCTTGTTTTTCTTCCTGTTGAATCGGCGCGGTTTGCGTTTTTACCTGATCTACGAGATCAGTCTTGGTCACTCGTCCATCCTTGCCCGTACCTTTTATCGCGGTCAGATCGATACTCTCCTGCGCAGCAATGCTGCGTACAGCAGGGCCATGTCTGTCATCGGCCGATTCGGTTGACGTATCGGCACCGTCACTCTCAGGGTCAGCCACTGGCTCAGGGTCGGCCGAACTCGGTGCTTCCGCCTCTGTGTCAATCACACAAAGCAGGTCACCCTCGTAAATTGTGTCCCCCTCAGCTTTCAGGGACTCCCGCAGTACACCGCTTGCGGACGCTGGGACTTCAAGCACAATCTTTTCTGTCTCGATTTCAATCAGCAGTTCGTCCTGCTGGACAAACTCCCCTGGAGATTTTTTCCAGGACAGCAATGTCGCCTCGCTGACCGACTCAGGTAGCATGGGGGTTTTGATTTCAACTTGCATCGGCTGTAACACTCCGCTTTTCTGAACTGGAGACAAATTTTCTGCTGACTGTGAGCGCTTGTGTAATAAGTCGTTCCTGCTGTGCCAGATGCACGCGATAGTTACCGACCGCGGGTGACGGAGCCGCTTCTCGGGACGCAGATTTCAAACTCTGATTCTTCATCAGACACGCATTCATCCGATGCCATATCTGATACCACGCACCCTGATTCTGGGGCTCTTCCTGGCACCACACAACTTCCGTTGCATTCGGGTAGGACTGCATCAAGAAACTAAGTTCGCTGGTTGGGAACGGATACAGCTGTTCGAGTCTCGCAATTGCGATTTCCTGGATTCCCAGATGCTCGCGCATTTCCAGCAGGTCGAAATAAACCTTACCCGCACACAATATCAATCGAACAACACTTTCGCGGTCGATACTTTCGTCCGTCTCATCGATAACGTTTTGAAAGCCAAATCGTGTGAGGTCCCTTACATCGGATACCGATCGCTTATGCCGCAACAGGCTTTTCGGAGACATGACAATCAATGGTTTCCGATACGGACGGATAGCCTGACGGCGCAACAGATGAAACATCTGAGCTGGTGTCGTCGGCACACAGACCTGCATGTTGTCACCGGCACACATCTGAAGAAACCGCTCGAGTCGCGCTGAGGAATGCTCCGGACCCTGTCCTTCGTAGCCGTGCGGTAACAACAGTGCCAGCCCACAGAATCTCGCCCACTTCGCGAATCCACTGCTGATGAACTGATCGATGACAATCTGCGCACCATTCACAAAATCGCCAAACTGAGCTTCCCACAACACCAGGGTTTCGGGATCTGTAGTTGAATAGCCGTATTCAAAAGCAAGTACCGCCTCTTCCGACAGAAGCGAATTGAACATCTGGCAATCTTCCGGTGCCTTTATGGTCTTCAAAGGGCAATATACGTCGCGGCTCTTCTGGTCGTGCAGCAATGCGTGCCGGTGCGAGAACGTTCCACGCCCAATATCCTCACCGGTCAGACGAATTGGAAATCCCTCGTCAATCAGCGACGCGTACGCCATGTTTTCGGCAAAACCCCAATCAATCGGCAATTTGCCGCCAGCCATTTTCCCGCGGTCATCCATGATTTTCCGTACACGACTGTGCAAGGTGAAATTTTCGGGCAACTCGGCCAGTTTCTTGGAAAGTTCGGAGATATTTTTCAAGGTAATGGTTGTATCAACCGGATCGGACCAATCCGAACCAATAAACCTCGACCAATCCACCATTTTTTCGGTCTTGGCGGGATCGATGATCTGTCCGACAACAACTTCGCCACGGTCAAGATTGTCCCGGTAGTCTTGAATCATTTTCTGTGACTCGACCGAGGATACGACACCACGAGCATCCAATTCAGCAGCGTACTTCCGTCGAACCGGATCAATTTTCTTGATGGCTTCATACATCACCGGTTGGGTCATCATCGGTTCATCCGCCTCGTTGTGGCCATACCGCCGATAGCAAACCATGTCGATGACAACGTCTGTATGAAACTGCATCCGATAGGCGTGAGCGTAGCGGGCAACCGCGATCACCGCCTCCGGGTCGTCACCGTTGACATGGAATATCGGCGCCTGCACCATTTTTGCGACTTCCGTGCAATAGACCGTCGACCTCGCGTCAAGCTTGTTGCTTGTGGTGAATCCGATCTGGTTGTTGATGACGACGTGTATTGTTCCACCGATATCAAATCCGCGGGTGTGCGACATGTTCAGCGTTTCCATCACCACACCCTGACCGGCGAGTGCCGCATCACCGTGAATCAACACCGGCGTGACCTCGGTCTTTTCCTTGTCGCGTCGCCGATGCTGCCGTGCTCTGACCGAACCCTCAACGACAGGGTTGATGATTTCCAGGTGCGACGGATTGAATGCCAGCGCGACGTGTACAATTCCTCCGGACGTATTGATGTCGGCCGAAAATCCCTGATGGTATTTGACATCTCCATGTGCTTTCATGTACTCGTCGGAAACCGGGAGATTTCCTTCAAATTCACCGAACACCTCTGCAGGAGACTTGCCGAGTATGTTGACCAAGACGTTCAGTCGCCCGCGATGCGCCATTCCGATTACGACTTCCTTGCTTCCCGACTCACCGGAGAGATTGACCAGTTCGTTCAGCATCGGAATGAGAGACTCGCCGCCTTCGAGTGAGAATCTTTTCTGACCGACATATTTCATGTGCAGGTAAGTCTCCATGCACTCCGCCATGGTCAGCAACTTCAGAATATTCACACGGTCAGAATCAGTAATCACTGGACGCATATTTGATTTTTCGACTCTCGACTGTATCCACTCGAGCCGCTTTGGATCAGTGATATGCATGTATTCATAGCCGATAGACCCACAATATGTCTTCTCGAAGAAATCCAAAATCTTTGAAAGGGGCATTGATGCGGAATCTTCGACCGCATCAAACTTGAATTTCTCGTCCAGATCGTTCTCGGCAAGACCGACCACACCAAGGCTCAGGTCTGCGGTGAAAAATTCGTCACTGAGCTCAAGCGGATCAAGCCGGGCGTTGAGATGTCCATAGACCTGATAACGTCGAATCAAACGCTGAACCGCCGCTTGTCTGCGGATGTCGTCCTGACTGACATAGCCGTCCGACGAAGTTTTATCTTTAGGCTGGGCAGATTGCTCATCGACCTTCGCATCCAAAGTCTGAAAATTTCCTTTCCAGTCGGCAGCCAGTTCCGGAATATCCGCCTGGTAATCTTCGTATAGACTTTCAAGATACTCCACACTACCGGAAAATATCCCTGTGGAATTCGAATTACTGCTCTTTTCTGACATGACAATCTAGTGGTCTTGAAACGGTTGAAAGGACATTCCGGTCACATTGGAAGATGCTGGAATGCATATATAAAGGAGAAATGAGAGTGGAATGACAAATCATTGCGAAAATGCCTTCAAATCCCTGAATAGAGATTCGACCTGCACCGCCGGTGTTCTAACTGCTTCAGCTCGGCAACGCGGTTGCAACTCATTTGAAATCTGTTTTCCCGTGATGGGACGAGGTATCTAAACACTTCAAATTATATGCAATTAGCAATCCTCGTAACGACGGTTTTGCGTTGGAGCGAATTCATGGAGTTCAACGTTGGGCAACTCATCGCCTTCCCAGTCTGAACCTTTGACATCAATGTTCAGATTACCGAAAACCACTGCATTCATGCCAGTTCGATCAACAAATCCTTGGCGTCAACGTTGTCACCCGCCGCTACCAGCAAATCGCTGACTTTCGCGTCTCTTTCCGCTCTGATCGCGGTTTCCATCTTCATCGCTTCGATGGTGAGCAGAATATCACCCGATCGTACTGATTGCCCATTGGTCACACCGACCGAAGAAATCATGCCGGGCATCGGTGAAACGACATGATTGGGATTATCACTGTCGCCTTTCCTGCGTTTTTCCAGCATGTGGGAAAATTTACGATTGGCCACCTTGATGGTACGCGGTTGTCCGTTCAGCTCAAAGAAAATCTGGACTTGCCCGTCAGCATCGGTCTCTCCGATGGCGAGACAGTGGATAACCAGTGTTTTTCCCGGATCCAGCTCGACGGAGATTTGTTGCTCCGGTTTCATTCCGTAAAAGAACACGGGAGTCGGCAGAACATGGACCGGTCCGAACTGACGTCGGTGCGCCATGTAGTCCGCAAATACAGCCGGATACATCATATAGGATTGAAACTCCTCGTCGGAAATCATCCTCGCGACACGGTCCTCGGCTTGCTTGCGCGATAACTCGAGGTCCGCCACCGGCAGATTCTCGCCTGGCCGATCATCGATCGGTTGACGACCGGCAAGCACCTTCTTGCGCAGATTTTCGGGAAACCCGCCCGGCGGTTGACCCAGTTCCCCGGCAAAGAATGACTGAACCGATTCGGGAAAAGCAACTTCTCGGTCCGGATTCTCAACATCCGCCCGACTCAGGTCCGAACTCACCATGAACAGTGCCATATCACCAACCATTTTCGATGTCGGTGTGACTTTGATCACATCACCGAGCATATCATTGACTTCTGCATAAGCTTCGGCCACCTCATGCCAGCGACGCTCCAATCCCAATGCGCGAGCCTGCTCTTTCAGATTTGTGAATTGACCGCCGGGCATCTCGTGCAGGTAGACTTCCGACGCGCCATAGCGGACATCGCTCTCAAATGCTGTGTAGTTCTTGCGTACACTCTCCCAATAGGCCGAAAAAGACCGGATTGTCGCGGCATCGATGCCGGTATCCCGGTCACTATCCCGCAGTGCGCGCACCACCGACCCCAGATTGGGCTGGGATGTCATGCCCGACACCGAGTCCATCGCCAAATCGACAATATCCGCGCCGGCGTTCACCGCTGCCAGTACACTTGCTGCCGCAATGCCACTGGTGTCATGCGTATGGAAGTGAATCGGCAATCCGGTTACCTCTTTCAATTTCCGCACCAGAACCTCCGTGCTGGCAGGTGTCAGAAGGCCGCCCATATCCTTGATGCAGAGCATATGAATTCCAGCATCAGTCAACTGTCCGGCGAGATCAACATAGTAGTCCAAAGAATATTTGGTGCGCGTTGAACTGAGAATGTCGCCGCTGTAGCAAATCGCTCCCTCCAGCAGTTTGCCCGACTCAAGAACCGCATCCATGGATACTCTCATGTTCTCCACCCAGTTCAGACAGTCGAAAACACGAAACAGGTCCACCCCTGATTCCGCGCTTTGCAGAACAAACTCTCTTACCACATTGTCAGGATAATTCTTGTAGCCGACACCGTTCGCACCGCGCAGAAGCATCTGAAACAGAATATTCGGAACTCTATCGCGCAGATCTCGCAACCGCTGCCAGGGACATTCCTTAAGAAATCTCATCGCGACATCAAATGTGGCGCCACCCCAGCACTCAATACTGAAAAGCTGATGCAGATTACGTGAATAGGATTCCGCGACATTCACCAGGTCATAACTTCGAAATCGGGTAGCCAGCAATGACTGATGCGCGTCTCGAAATGTCGTATCGGTCACCAGCGTCCGTTGCTGCTTGAGTATCCACTTGCAGAATTGTTCCGGTCCGAGTTTCTCAAGCAATGGACGGGTTCCTTCGGCGGAGCGACCATCCATCTGTGGCAGTGCCGGCTCGCTGAATACTGCCGGACGCGGTCGATCGGCGACTTCCGGGTTGCCGTTGACGGTTACATCCGCAATGTAACTCAGCAATCTGGTCGCGCGGTCACGACGCTTGGGTATGTGCAGAAGTTCGGGTGTGGTGTCGATGAATCGCGTTGTATAAGTGCCCGCGACAAATGTCGGATGTTTAATCAGATTTTCCAGGAATTCCAGATTCGTCGCGATTCCGCGTATCCTGAATTCCCGAAGCGCCCGATTCATCCGGCGCAATGACTCTTCCGGCGTCGGTGCCCAGGCGGTCACTTTCTCCAGCAGGCTGTCGTAGTATCGGGTGATCACAGCACCGGAATATGCCGTACCGCCATCCAGACGTATACCGAAACCGGCAGCTCCCCGATAGGCCATGATCCTTCCGTAATCGGGAATAAAGTTCTCCTGTGGGTTTTCGGTTGTTACCCGACACTGCATCGCATACCCGTTCATGGCGATCAGCTGCTGTTCGGGCACCCCGGAATTCTCAACATCACCGATCTTGGCACCTTGCGCGATACGGATCTGTGCCTTGACGATGTCAATTCCTGTTATCTCTTCGGTTACCGTATGCTCAACCTGTATCCGAGGATTGACTTCGATAAAGTAGCACTCACCTGTATCGTCGTCGTACAGAAATTCCGCGGTGCCGGCACTGATGTAGCCGACAGCCTGAGCCAGTCGCAGTGCCGATTGACACAAGGTTTGGCGCTGATCGTCTGACAGAAACAGCGCAGGTGCACGTTCAATGATTTTCTGATTCCGTCGCTGAATCGAACAATCCCGCTCGAACAGGTGAACGATGTTGCCGTGCGTATCGCCCAACAACTGCACCTCAACGTGACGGGCATTTTGAATCAGTTTCTCAAGATAGACTTCGGGATTACCAAATGCTGCCTGCGCCTCACTGCGTCCCATTCGCACAGCATCCTGCAGTTGCGCTTCAGAATCAACCATGCGCATACCGCGTCCACCGCCACCCCAGGACGCCTTCAGCATCAGGGGATAACCGATCTTGGCCGCGATCTGCCTGACCACATCTGGATCCTCCGGCAATGGGTCGGTTGCCGGCAAAACCTGTACATTCGCGTTTCGCGCTTCCTCGCGGGCGGTAACCTTATTGCCAAGACGACGCATGATATCGGGTGTCGGACCGATAAACCGAAATCCACTATCCTCGCACCGCTGTGCGAAATCGGGGTTTTCAGATAAAAACCCATAACCGGGATGAATTGCGTCGACCTTTCGGTCGGTGGCGACATCCAAGATATCGTCGATCGCTCCGTAGGCTTGGATCGGCCCCAACCCGACGCCGATCAGGTAACTCTCGTCAGCCTTGAACCGATGCAATGAATACTGATCCTGCTCGGCAAAGACGCCAACCGTCGTAATGCCGAGCTCAGATGCAGCACGAAATACTCGAATCGCGATTTCGCTTCGATTCGCGACCAGCAATTTCTTGATGGGTTTTTGCAGATTCATTCTCTAATGCCTCACGTCCATGGTGTCTGTCATTCCCTTATACTCCGTTGCCGCGTGACGGAACGACTTCGAAGCCGGGCACTTCTTCCTCGTCGTCCGACATTTCCGACGGAAATCCAGGTGCATGAATGATGGTGGAACATTGCTCTTCCAGCCGTTTGATGATGTTCGGAGACCATTCTCGAGGTCCGTATCGCTTCATTCCATCCTGAAATATATCAATGAGTCTCGGGCTGATATCCAGTGAAACCCCTGCCCTGTCCGCCACATCCTGGAACAGCGTGATGTCCTTGACCACCAGATCCATTGTGAAGTTGATATTCCGACTGCCGTTCAGAATGACCTGGCTTTCGGTCTCATGGACGAACGAGTTCCCTGACGAGATCCGAATTGCCTCATATGTTGTATTCAAATCCAGTCCGGCCTGTTTCGCGGTCACCAGTGCCTCACACAATGTCACCAGGTTCGCGGTCGCAAGATAATTCGTCAGAACCTTGAGCACCGAGGCCGTACCCAGTGGACCGGTGTGCAGGATTCGGCGTCCCATGGACTTGAGAACAACCAAAGCACGATCAAAAACGGGACGGTCACAACCAGCAAAAATCGAAATGTTCCCTGTCGCAGCGCGATGGCAACCGCCTGATACCGGGCAATCAATCGGGTCAGCGCCGATTTCCCCCACCATCTGTCCCAGACGAACTACTTCGGTTTCGTCGGTCGTGCTCATCTCGGCCCATATGCTTCCCTGCCTCAGTCCAGCCAGCACACCATCCGAACCCTCCATCACGCTGCGACAGGCAGCCGGACTCGGCAGACAGGTTATCACCATGTCCACTGAAGCCGCCAACTCAGCCGGAGTCTCTGACCACCTAGCACCATCGTCCAGAAACGGCCGCGCAACTTCCTTGTCCAATTCCCGAACGGTCAGGTCAAACCCATTTCTCAACAGACTGCCCGCGAGTTTCCCGCCGACATTCCCGAGACCTACAAATCCGATTTTCATAACCTTCCTCTCGTTAGAAAAACCACTTCATCCGGCATCGATTCACATTCCAGATGTCTGTACATAATGATACTCATGCCGACAGGTCCAACTTGCCGGCGATTTGTTGTGCGGCATCCGAAAACACCCACCGTGCGCCGGACCTGATCTCGCGCGCAAGCAGATTGGTGGAATTCACGAACCCAGTCCCCCAGGGGATGCCTTTCTCATCCAGTTGCCTGCGCATTCTGCGATTGAGCAACAGGAAATGTCCGGTCAGACCACCGATTCCGCCACTCAGTGTTTCGCGCAACATTTCTTTGGTATTGGTGATCGCGATCGCCAATCTCGCATCGACAGGAATGTCAATGAGCGCTCTGAGAGGAGCCGCCTCCAATGACATGATGTGAAAATCCCGTATCGGTTCCAGATTACGCAAATGATCACTCAATGACTGTTGGACTTGAGAATTCATCGTTTCACTTTTCAGCTCGATCATCAGATGGATCCTGCCTCCGAATTCCGCCACGACCTCATCAAGACTTGGCACCAGCGGGCAGCTCTGGCGTAGTTGATCGAATTCAGTACGACCAATATCAAGCAACGCCGAACCGGGAAGCCGCGAGGTATCGGCATCATGAATCACAACCGGCACCTGATCTCGCGTCCATTGGATATCAAACTCGATTCCCCAGATTCCCGCCTGACAGGCGGCCTCAAAAGCAGCCAGGGTATTCTCGTACATGGTCCTGCCGGAGTCGTGACAGCCGCGGTGGGCAACGAGCTGGCAGGTTCCCCACTCCACACCCGAAACACCCGGTCTGGGTATGCAGCGGTAAACAAAATCCGCCGCCTTTTCGGTAGCCGCTGTTATCTGACCCTTAAAATCCGTCATTTCCCATCACCGAACTTCATCTGCCTCAGGATAGACATACGATCATTCATGAGCCCCAAGGACAGAAATCACCCCATCGAACACGCTATCCAACTGCTCTTGTGTAATCACAAGCGGCGGAAGCAGTCGCAGTACAGTCGATCCGGCTGGCAGCGCAAGAATTCCGTTGTTCTGCAGCTCCATAAGCACCGGAGTGACTTTCTTACGTAGTTCGATGCCTATCATCAAGCCTTTGTACCTGATTTCTCGAACTCGTGGAAGGTTCTGCTCCTTCAGTCGGCTCACGAACGCATCACCAAGTTCCGCTGCTCGTTGCGCGAGCGATTCTTTCTCCATGATATCAATCGCAGTCAAGCAGGCAGCGCTTGCAAGCGGATTACCACCGAAAGTGCTCCCATGGGTACCGACTACAGTCTGGATTTTGTGATTAACGAGTATCGCCCCCATTGGTAGACCACCTGCCATCGCCTTGGCCAGACAGAGAATGTCAGGCTTTAGATCGAAGTGCTCGCAGGTAAACATCTTTCCGGTTCTGCAAAATCCTGTCTGAATTTCATCAATTATCAACAGCGCACCTGAATCATGACAGATTTGCTTGACCGCGGAGACATACTCCGCATCCGCCGGACGCACGCCACCCTCACCCTGAACCAATTCCAGAATAACCGCTGCAGTGTCTGAATCAACCGCTTCTTCCATGGCTTCCGCACGATTGAACGGCACCGCGTTAAATCCGGGTACGAGTGGTGCGAACGGTTCCTGATACTCCTTCCTGTGCGTCGCGCTCAACGCACCCAGACTTCGACCATGAAACCCGCGCATTGTGCTTACCACACTTTTCCGACCGGTCGACTGACGCGCGAATTTGATTGCGGCTTCAATACTCTCAGTACCTGAATTGCAAAGAAAAACCCGGTCCAGTCCGGACGGGGTGATCGAAATGAGCTTTTCCATGCAACGCACTCTGACATCATTGGCAAATGCATTGGCCACAATGATGAGATTTCCGGCCTGTTTGTGAATTGCGTCGACAAGCTCGGGATGACAGTGACCGATATTTGCGACACCGACTCCGGCAGTGCAGTCGATGTACTGTTTACCGGTATCGTCCCAGACCGTCGCACCGGATCCCTTGACCAAAGTGATCTCACGGCTGGCATACGAACCGGTGCCGAGCGAAGTTTCAAGTTCAGAGATTTTCATAATTGTTTTTCCTCTATCATTGGATAATCGTACCCTTTCCTGCAATCGCGTCCCGGTACGGTGTTTCAGAGCGACCGTCGGATATGATGACTTTCGTTTGCCCCTGTTCAAAAAGTTGCCGTATGGCGAGTAGTTTTCGTTTCATTCTACCCTTTGCCGTCGCTTCGTATTCGTGAAGCCGGGATGCGTCTACATTTTGAATCAGTGTAGATGGATCACTCGGGTCGGCCAGCAATCCCGGTGCCTCAATGAACTGAAATATCGTTTTTGGTCGCAATTCACGGTGCAGTACTGTGATGATATTGTCATTGTCCGCGTTCAGTGCCGTACCATCTTTATCTGAAATCGGAATACTCAGCACAGGCACCAGAGCACGATCAGTCAACAACCTCAACAGCTCACTGTCAACCTGTCTTGGTTTGCCTGAAAAATCCCGTTTAATCAGTGTCTTACCGTTTTCCCGTACACGAATGCCGCGATTGCGCTCACCTTGGATAATTCGACCATCGAGTCCACTGATCCCAAAAGCATTGATTCCGAATTTCTGGCAGGTCTCGACAAACCTGTTCCGTGCAAGCCCCGAATAGGACATCATGATCGCGTCGATCGCATTCCGGTCCGAATAAACGCTGTCATATCCGGAAACCGAGCGGAGCATCGTCGTCGGTGTATTGAGTCTTTGAGCCAGTTCGTCACGTACAGCGTTGGCACCGAGAACGACGATCAACGGTTCGGTCTCTTCGGCCAGATCACGGACCAACCCTTCAATGTTGATGGCAGAACCACCGCCAACCTTGACGATGATGGGTTGCGCATCGAATTGATCGGAAGAATTCCCGGACATGCCTACAAAATCCGTTGTGCGATGTGATTGTCGATTGCTGTCCAACCGGACTCATCCGCGTAGGGTACCGAACTGATAATGTGCATGCCATCCTGTACCAGTTCGTGCATTTGAAAATAGTCCGGAGACTCGTTGAATTCGCTGTTCAGCCACACATTCTGCCGATCCGCGATGATGAAATTCATGGCCCTGACATATCTCGATTTGCTGATCAGAAGACGGACCGCTTTCTGAATCGCATCCAGTACATCACCACTGTCATGGCGTCGCACAAAATTGAACACCTTTTCGGCACCGATTCTGCCTTCCTCTCTTATGCGTACGCCTCGCAACTCACCGTTGAAAATGAACACCCGATTACCATCGGTGAACGGCATATTGTTCTGAATCTCAATACCTTCATTCTGGTAAGCGCTTCGCGCATGAGCCAGAAAGTAATCGCAGTCGGTAAACTGTCCGAAATCGTCCTCCCAGATCGGTTTGAGACTGTGATAGAAATTCCACTGGTCTGAGTTCATCCACGCGCATCCCCAACCGTGTCCCTGATACTCCGGACTGTTTTTGGCCGTCAACGCAAAGCGTTCCAGATGCGCTTTCATACTGACCGGATGCTCGGCATGGAGATAAAGCAAACGGCACAATTTGATCGCACCGACAGCTAGACCGGAAACAGGCCGGTAAATTCGAGACCCGAGGTTTCCGGCAAGCCGAACATGATGTTCATGTTCTGAATCGCCTGTCCTGCAGCACCCTTCATCAAGTTGTCCAATGCGCTGATCACGACAACTCGTCCGCCATCCGGATCGGCTTCAAATCCCACATCGCAATAATTGGTTCCGGCAAGGTGTTTCGGTTCCGGCAATCGATGCAGACCGGACCGTTCCCTGACGACTCTGATAAACGGCTCTTGCGCATATTGACTGCGATAGGCTTTCCACAACTCCTTCTCCGGCGGTACGTTACCCTTGACAAACACATGTGCGGTGACCGCGACCCCTCTTACCATTTCAATCGATGTCGCGGAAAAACTGATCCGGTCCAACCCAAGTTCCTGCATCATCTCGCCGGTATGTCGATGCCCGATCGGCCGGTATGACCGGACAGCACCGCGTCGCAAGGGATGATGACTGCCATCACTTGACTGACTTCCGCCTTCGCTTGACCCTACTTTCGCTTCAGCAACAATTGACTCAACATCAAAATTACGCACAACCGGCAATGCTCCGAGAATCAATGTGGTTGCATTACAACCTGCACAGGCGACGAAGTCCGATTCTGCGATTCGGTCCCGATGAAGTTCCGCTATGCCATAACAGAATTGCTCAAGCAACTCAGGTCGGGAATGCGGCTTTCCGTACCAGCGCTCAAATTCATCGGCATCGCTAAACCGAAAATCACCACCAAGATCAATGATTTTCGGAGCGAGGTCCATATAGTGATCAATGGCATTCATCGCCCGGCCGTGCGGCAGGCAAAGAAACAGCACATCACACTCGGTGAGTTCCTGGGGTGAGCAAAACTTCACAGCTGAGGATTTGCGCAGGTTCGGATTCACTGAATGTACGGGCTTGCCGGCTCGGCTGGCGGACGCGACCCGGTTGATCTCAACCTGCTCATGTCCTGACAGCAGACGAATCAACTCCCCGCCTGTGTAGCCGGAGCCCCCCAAGATTGAAGCTCGAATCATTTGCTTTGACTACCCGCTCCCCGAGATGACAAATTCGACAATTTTCTCGGGAATGTTCACACCGGTCGGCTCGATACTGTTCCGAAACTCCATTGTGTAGTTGACTTCATTGACGAGCAGTCCGCGAGCCGATTCGAATAGATCGACTGCAAGAATGCCACCGCCGACAGCACGCGCGGCAGCCAGCGACACACTGGCAATCTCATCGGTCACCGGGCAGTTCGAGGCAACCGCGCCTCGCGCAGTGTTTGTGATCCAATGCTCGGACTCTCGGTAGATCGCCGCAATACAGTTTTCACCCACAACGAACGATCGGATGTCGCGTCCTTTTTTCTCGATATATTCCTGAATATAGAAGATCGAATGCTGATAGCTGCCGAGCCTCTCCTTGTGTTCGAGAATCGCTTCAGCCGCTTCGCGGTCATTGACTTTCGAGAGCAACCGTCCCCACGAGCCGACAACCGGTTTGAGTATCGCCGGGTAACCGATTTGCTCGATGGCTTTCAGTGCGGATTCCTGCGAATAAGCCACTCGGATTTGAGGCTGCGCCACACCGAATCGATCCAACTCAATCGAGGTGTCGATCTTATCGCCGCAGATCGTTGCAACAGATGAACTGTTGATACAGCGAATGCCGGCGTTTTCAAGCAATTTCAGACTGTAGACCGCGCGCGAATGGTTGATGCATCGCTCCAGGACAACATCAGGTCTCGGGTATTGTTCCAAGTCGAAAATAAGATTGCGGTCGTCGAGCATCTCCACATCAGCGGACTGGCGGCGAAACTCTGCGAGCAACAGCTTTTCTTCAACCCGAATCAGGGAGTGCAGAAAACCAACCTTCACGTAAACTCTTCTTCAGCCGAATTCGATTGGACGATGATCACTGTCCCCAATCCTCATCGGTTTCCGGAGCCTCCTCGACTACATCCGGATCTACGCTGATCACTTCCAATTCAGTACCACAATCATCACACTCAATGAGTTCGCCCTCGATCGTATCCTCCGCGAATTCAATCTCCAGTGCGCACACGGGACATTCCGCCATCTCGTTTCTCCCGATTCAACCAGTTTGTCAAACTACGATTCCGATTCCTGCTCAGGTGTCGGATACATCAATATCTCATGCATGTCGACCCGAGGATGCTGTTCAACCGCGAAGAGAATTGCCTCGGCGACATCTTCGACTTCCATGGCATTCGGTCTTCTCTCAGAAAAAAGTTCCGTATTCGTCACTCCGGGTTCAACAATCGTGACGCGAATCCCGGTTCCGCGAAGTTCCTCTCTCAGGTTCTGACCCATTCCTGTCACCGCCCACTTGGTCGCGCCGTACATGGAACCGGCGATGGGTCTGCGGCCGGCTGCCGAACCAAGCAGCAGGATATGTCCTTTGCTCCTCTTCAATGCCACAAGTCCGGCCCTCAGAGTCAGTCCAGCACCGTAGACATTCGTCAGGATCATATCTTTCCAGTGATCCGGATTGCCTTCCACGAAGCCGCCACCAAATCGGTAGACTCCGGCGTTCGCCAAAATGACATCAATCTGTCCAAACCTGTCGAGCGTGCGACCGATCATCTCCTGCTGGTCACTCCATTCGGTCACATCACACCGTACAGCGAGTGCGCGCTCAGCGCCGCCGAGCTCCTCAGCCAATTGCTCAAGCTTCTGCTTCCTGCGAGCAGCGAGTACCACCCGGTATCCGCGACGTGACGCTTCGCGGGCTGTCGCTGCACCGATACCACTGGAAGCACCGGTAATCAGAAATACCCTGTCAGTCATTTGAGATAATGTTATCCGCGGTAAGCGGTGAGAAAACCATGATGGCAGAGTATTATAGAAGCATACAATCAGGTGCCTTGAAATCATTCGATGCCAACGAACGTAACAGCTGAGTACAAAAAAGCCGAACAGGCATTTCGCGATGCGCGAGAGCCTGCAGACCGACTGCAGTGCCTCAAGGAAATGCTTCGTACCATTCCGAAGCACAAAGGGACCGAGCATCTGCAGCGTGATATCAAAACCCGGATCAAACAGCTCACCGACGAACTGTCCGCGCCAAGGAAAAGCGGTGCACGGACCGGACCATCCTATTCGGTGAGACCTGAAGGTGCGGCACAGATCGCACTTCTGGGCCCGCCGAATTCGGGGAAGTCGCAGCTTCACCACAATTTGACCGGAGCAAGGTCGGAAGTGGGACCGTACCCCTTCACCACACAGCTGCCTCTGCCGGGCATGATGCCGTATGAGGATATTTACATCCAACTGGTCGACCTGCCTCCGATCTCGGACGACTTTTTCGAACCTTGGGTCGTCAATTCACTCCAGCCTGCGGATGCGGCGCTGTTGATTATTGACATCACGAATCCAGAGTGTATCGATCACATACAACATGTCATTTGCCAACTCGCAAGCAAGAAAATCAGCCTTAATGATCAGTTCGAAGGTGTGGAGAGTGAGCAATCGGATGAGGGTGTTGAGTTTGCCGACCCATTTCATATTGAACTTCCGACTATACTGGTTGCCAATAAAATTGATCTGGCTGACAGTTCGGAAGAACTGGATGCGCTCAATGACCTTGTGAATTACAGTTTTCCGTCGATCGCGATTTCCGCGCTGACCGGTAAAAATCTTGATGCACTTTCGCGTATGTTGTTTGAAAAAATGAAGATTGTCAGGGTTTACACCAAGGTTCCAGGTAAACCTGCAGATACCGAGAGACCATTTACGCTGATAGCGGGTGGCACAGTAGCGGATGTAGCGCGTCAGGTTCACAAGGAATTCGCACAGTCGTTTCGATTTGCGAAAGTCTGGGGGGAACATGTCTTTGACGGTCAACAGGTCGGACCGGACCATATCCTTCATGATCTCGATATAGTCGAGCTGCACGTCAAGTAGTCGGAATATCGGATTCCCATGAACGTAAAACGCAACATGGACTCGCGTGAACGAAAAATCGTTGGCGTCGTAGGAGCAGCGCACTTTTATTCCCATTTTTATTTCCTACTGCTGCCGCTGATGTTTCCGATTCTTTACGAAGTCTATGGAATCGGCTACACCGAACTTGGAATTGGCTACGCGGTATTCAGTGCAACCACCTTGATTTGTCAGACACCGATCGGATTCATCGTCGATCGCTATGGAGCCCGACTGATTCTGATCGCTGGCGTAGCTGTCGAATCCGTCGTACTGGTCTTGTTCGGAATATTTCATACCTACTATGCCTATCTGATTCTGATGGGAATCGCAGGTATTGCAAACGCTGTATATCACCCGTGTGACTACTCCATTCTGACCCGCTCAGTCAACAAATCAAGTTTGGGAAAGGCTTTTTCGATTCACACGTTCTGCGGACAGATGGGCAGTACCTCAGCACCGATTGTGATCGTATTGATTACCTTGGGGGTCGAATGGTACCATGCACTGATGCTCTGCGGAGCCCTCGGACTGGCGGTTCTCGCATGTCTGATCGTCGGATTTCGCAACGTTGAAATTCCTCAGATCGCTGATTCAGAACGCGTCATTGACGAAAGGAAAAGCAGTATTCGACTGTTGCTGAGCCCGCCGGTCCTGCTCGGCTGGCTGTTTTTTCTCGCCTATGCGATGAGCAGCACCGGGCTTTATGATTTCTCAGTCTCCGCTTTCACTGAAATTTACAACTCCCCTCTGGCACACGCTGGAATCGTGATCTGGCTGTTTCTGCTTGCGGACGCTGTGGGCATCCTGTCGGCGGGATTTTTCGCACATCGATGGACCCGACACGACCTTGTTGTCACCAATTGTTTCATTGGTGTCGCCGCCTGCATGTTCTTTATCACATTCGTACCCATGCCCTTGTGGGTACTCGCCATACCGATGATGATCGCGGGTCTGTTCTACGGATTCATCGCACCCTCTCGGGACGTGATCATCTCGCAGCTCGCACCCGCCAAGGATATGGGCAAGGTGTTCGGGACCGTGACAACAGGCTTCAATGCGGGTGGCATACTCGGACCGCCCCTCTTTGGATTCCTACTCGACCTCGGCAACCCGTTTTCGATATTCTGGGGGGCCGGCGTGATCGGTCTGCTGTCCATACTCACCGTCATCTCTCCCGCTTCTTTGCGGAGGCATAGGGCCGCCACTGCCGAACAGCGCGAATGACACTCACGACTGTGCGCAATTACATAGTCGCAATTGACGCTGTAAAATTGGTTTCGAATTTCAAACCACGAAGTCCTGAATATGATGATTGACAAATCTCCGACATGTGGCACGGCATTGATGCGGCTGCTCCGAAGTTACGGGACCGATGTCATATTCGGAATTCCCGGTGTGCATACGCTTGAACTGTATCGGGGTATTGCCGAGGTCGGAATTCAACACATTACGCCTCGACACGAGCAATCCGCCGGATTCATGGCCGACGGCTACGCCCGTGCAACCGGCAAGGTTGGTGTCTGCTGCCTGATCACCGGACCCGGCATAACCAACGCGGCAACATCGATCGCACAGGCTTATTCCGACTCGGTGCCGATGCTGGTTGTTTCCAGTGTCAACAAGACAGCCAGTCTCGGACTGGATCAAGGTGACCTGCATGAGGTCCCCGGGCAGCAAAAGCTCACGGAACACTTCACGAATTTCAGCCATACGGTCCTGGATGTTGAATCGCTGCCGGAAGTGGTCGCTCGGGCCTATTCGGTGTATGACGCGTCTCGGCCGCGACCGGTCCATATTGAAATTCCGATTGATCTCATCGAGAAACCGGTGACCTGGCAGCAATCCGCCGCCGCCCGACTGAATCCACCCAATGCGCCTGTGCGTATTCTTGAACAGGCTGCCGAGCTTCTGGAAGATGCTGGCAATCCAGCAATCATTTTGGGAGGTGGCGCAATCCGCGCGTCCATCGAAGCCGAGAGACTCGTCAATCTCTTGAATTCTCCTGTAGTCACGACATTTTCCGCCAAGGGCGTGATTTCGGAGGACCATCCCCTGAGTCTGGGCGCGAACCTCCTGCACCCTCCGGTTCTTGACTTTCTTCAGCAGTCCGATGTCGTTCTTGCTGTCGGAACTCATTTGTCGGAAACCGATATCTGGAGTCGCGGTGGTGACATCAAATTTGACGGGAAACTGATCCGAATTGATCTTGACGGCGGACAGGTCTACCGCAATGCCATGCCGGATATCGGCATCGTCGGGGATTCACAGCACGCATTGAGACAGCTGACCGAGCTGCTTGGTCACCTTGAGGTGAAGAGTCCGGCAATTACCCGGACTGAAAAAGCGGAACTCGTACAGGACCTGCTGAAGCGCACGCGGCCCCATTGGTATGAAAATACACCTTTACACCTCCGTGTCTGGGAGACGATTCGAAATTCACTTCCGGATGAAGGCATTGTTACCGCCGACTCCACACAGCTCGTCTACAGCGGAAACTACTGTTACCGTGCCAGACGTCCCCGCACCTACCTGACATCCACCACCGGCTACGGGACACTTGGATACGCACTGCCTGCGGCGATCGGTGCGAAACTGGGAAAACCGGACTGTCCCGTAGTGTGCGTGGCGGGAGACGGTGGCTTTATGTTCTCGATCCAGGAACTCGCCACTGCGGTTGAGCATCAGTTACCGATCGTTGTGTTGTTGTGGAACAATGATGGTTATGGAGAGATCCGCGATAATTTCAAACAGTCGAAGATTCCGTTGGTCGGCGTTGACTTGCAGATGCCCGACTTCATCTCGGTGGCAGAAGGGTTTGGCTGTCGTGCACTGCGTCTTGAAAGACTGCGTGACCTGTCGCAGATAATGCAGGAAGGATTTCAGTTGAGTCGACCGACGTTGGTGGAGGTGCGACCGGAATCCATAAACTGAAATCGATCGCTGACTCCGACTGTCAGTTCGCAAAACCAGCATGTGTTGGAGTTCACGGATGCATCGGACATTCGAAAGGCGCATGACTGTCTTCAATCGCTACCGGGATGTAGCATTGATAATGTTGAGCGATCATGCATCAGGATCACGTCCCGAAACGCAAAAGACCTGTAACTCAACAGGATGTCAGCGGTCGTTCCGCTGAGGTTACATATTTGCCATAAAAATTATCACATCGTACCGAATGACTGTAGGCGTGCACTGGAGGTGGTATTGTCGCCTATCAGTCAGTCAGCAAGGTTTCGGTCGAAATCGAAACGAGCATAAACTCTACCGTCTTCAAACCGCACGTCAAATGCCCTCGAATTGTGCAAACAGTCAGCATATGGCTCTTGAAATTGATTAAAATGCCTCCTATCTGTCAGATTCAGCAACCGTGGCTTCCATGCCGATGACGGGCATGCAAGAACGACACATTTCGAAACGGTGAGAAACAATGGACAATGACAGGAAGTCGGAGTTAGAGGACAAAATCAGGGAATACAGGACGCAGTTTGAAGAGAGCATGGCTTCGATGGCGGCCAAAGATAAGGAGATTCAGACCACGTTGGCTTCGATTGCCGCCTATCAGGAAAGGGCTGTGGTCGAGATGGCTGAGCTACGCGCCCTGCACGCGGAGATAGCCGCGGAGCAGAAGAAGACCGATGAACAGATGCAAAAGACCGACGAGCAGATGCGGAAGACCGACGAGCAGCAGAAGAAGACAGACCTCAAGGTGCGCGAGTTGAACACCAACTGGGACCGGTTCGTGGAGTCGCTGGTCGAGGGCGACCTGGTCCGCCTGCTGAACTTGCCCGGATCGAGGTCCATCGCTCCGCATGCCGTGTGGAAGCGTCCTATCTGCTGGACCACGGCACGCGCCGCCACCGGGAGTTCGATATCGTGGTGGCGAACAGTGAGGAGGTGGTCGTGGTGGAGGTCAAGACCACGCTGAGGCCGGACGATGTGGACCGGTTTGTCGATACGATGAGGGATGTTGCGCGGTATCTGCCGGAATACGCGTCGAGTACGGTGTATGGTGCGGTGGCGTATATCCGCTGCGAATCGAAAACCAAAGAATATGCCAGTCAGCAGGGGCTGTATGTGATCCGCGCGACCGGCGACAGCGCCAGCATCGTGAATGCCGAGGACTTCGAACCGGAGTCGTTTACGAACACCTTTTCGCGACGACCGCATCGACATCTCAGGGCAGTGCCCACTGGCTGACCTTCTGGTACCCGACGCGCATTATCCGTTCCGCCCGGCTGCACACGCCAGGCGGAGAGAATGAATCACCGGATAGTCTCGGTCAGGGTCAGCCGAACAACCGGAACCATATAATTGCTGCACAGACAAAAGCGTGCAATACCGCGCATTTGTTCCTCTTTGGTTACCGACCGCTGATTCCATCAGTGAAATCCCACTCTGAACGAGTCCGCCCCGGGCACAGACTTCGTGGGCGAGACAAAACTGACAGGGTCATCCTGCTGTTTGAGGACATAGTCAGAAAGGGATATTCAAAAAGATGAGGCCCGAGGCCTTCAATTTGAAACGAGAAAATGGCAAACAGAATCTGAAAGACAAGGAGGTGAAAAATACAGGTGAACAAGTGAAGAAAGGGAATCAAGAGATGGAGAAATTGGGGATCTATTTTTCTGGATCAAATTGAGGCATTTCTTGAATAGTTTTGGGACATATGAGATTGGGCCAGACGGCCTATGTCGGAAGCTTATCCAAATTTGAGCAGGCAGCCCAAGAATGATTGAATGATAAACAACGGAGGGTTTGAAATCATGAGCTTTGAAGTCAACATCAGAACACTAACAATAGAAAATCATCCCAATGCGGATGCGTTGGAGATAGCTGTCATCGGCGGCTACAAAAGCATAGTGAGGAAGGGGCAGTACAAGGACGGAGACTTGGCGGCTTACATCCCTGAAGATTCGGTGGTACCCGAAGACGTTTTGGAGGAATTGAATCTGACTGGCAGACTGGCAGGTTCCAAGAGAAACAGAGTCAAGGCAATCAAACTGAGGGGTGTGCTTTCGCAGGGTCTTCTTTATCCTGTGACGGGTCACAAGCTGAGTGATATTCAGTGCGAAGAAGGCCTGGAGGTAAAAGACCTGCTGGGTGTCGTCAAATACATACCGGAAATTCCAACACACATGGAAGGTGAGATAGAACATGCGTCGGGAATGACGATTCACTATGATCTGGAGAATATACAGAAGTATCCCGATGTAATGATGCAGCAGCAGGTGATGGTCACGGAAAAAATTCATGGAACTTGGTGCTGCTTCGGCTGGAACCCGGAGTGGACTGGTGAATATATCGTGTCTTCAAAGGGTATGTCCTCGAAAGGCATGGTTTTGAAACTGAACGAGGTAAACGAGAACAATCTCTATGTGAAGACTTTCAATGAACGGAAAGAAGATTTCGACGAGTTACGTCGCCACTGTGTCAGCAACTCCATTGCAGGCGAAAGGGAGCCTTTCTACCTGCTGGGCGAAATTTACGGCAAAGGTGTTCAGGACTTGGGCTACAGCATGCCAAAAGGCACATTTTCTATCTTCGACGTTTACATAGGAAAACCCAGAGTCGGCTCCTATCTGCCTTCTTCGGACGCGGCGGACCTGATCACCAATCATTCGAACTTTGATTTTGTCCCGATCATTGCGGAATCGATAAATTACTCCGGAATTGAAGATATTCAGCGACTAGCGGCAGAAAACAGCCACATTGACACCGCCCAAATGATGGAAGGTGTCGTTGTCCGCGCTCGCGAACATGATCATCTGAACGAATTCGCGTTGGTCAATCAGTTTGGCAAAGAAGCTCCGGACAGACTGGTTTTGAAATACAAGTCGGAAAGGTACCTGACTCGACGAGGCGGAACCGAGTACCATTAGCGAATTCGCTGGAATTGACGAGCTCGCATGCGGAAAGTCAGTGTCAGTTCTCTTTTTGAAGATGTCCAAGATGTTTCGTTTGAAAAGAACGGTATTTTGAAGTTCGGTTTTTCTCGTATCGAGGTAAACCAACTTCAGTACCCGAAGTCATTGGATAATTTCTCAGAAAATTCACCATAAATTGTGCTGTTTCCAGGAACCCGCTGAACCTGTTGCCTTCACGTGAATTTGAACCGACACAAACTTCTTTAGCAGGATAGGATTGATCAAACAGTGCCACTGTCTGATGGCACGAAAGGGAAATCTGGTGGACTGATGTCAGAGGTGTTTGACGTGATATTCAACAAAAAAGTCATGACTTGGATTTGAAGGATCAGGAGATGCAAAAGAAATAAGACATCTATTAATTGAGCGAACAAGCGGAAAAAGACCCTTGAGAAATGGAAGAAAAGGGGAGTTTATTCTTGTGGAAGGTCTGCGAAGAAAGGTCGGGAAATTGACAGTCTGATACAGACAGTAAGACGACTTTCGATTAAATTTGCAAAAACGTACATCAGACGACAATCGCCATTCGGGAAAAATCATGAATGTTGATTGACTGGGTCTGGTACAACTGGCAAACCTACTTTTTCGACAGGCATCTTATTTGGATTGTTGATTTCCGGTTTCTGACGTTCGGGTAGATTAATTCATACAGTGTAATTTTGTCTATGGATTTGGCTCCCCTTACTTGACCACAAGATAGTACGGTCGCCCCCAAGACTCCTGGGGATTTTTCATCATCAGATCAATCAGAATCGGTACCAGGAACGCAAGAATGTTCAATGAATCCCTGATCTGCTCGCGATTGACACTGCTGTGCCACGTCGCCGCTCCGTGAAACACCTGATTTCTCAGAACGTACAGACGATCAAATACCAATTTGAGGATTTTTCCGGTGTCCTCATGCTTCAACGCGACCAAACTCATCATCTTGGATTTTTCAAACCGTTGCTCCCAGTCATCGTTGCCGGGAATGTTGTTGAAATGGTTCCAAAACGGCTGGAAGACGAATTTGTTTGCCAGTAAATTCCGAACCGGATCAGAGAATCGCTGCCAAAACTCATCATAGATCGTGTGATCTTTGTCCAAAATCACAATCTTATCGAAATACTGCCCGAGTATGTCTCTTTCGCTTTCCATGAGTTCGACATGGTCAATACGCTCTCGGGCGTAAAGCGCGTTGAATGCCAACCAGTAGAATATGAACGCGGAATCCTCGTCAGTCTGTTTCTCGGCGCGTTCCAACCAGCTTAGGGAACGATGGATCCGAAGGTTCAGGTGCTCGGACAAATTCGCTTCGGATTCATGTCGCCTTCTGTACAGTTCGTTGCTGTTGAGCGTGTTGTTCACCAGATAGTTCTTTTGTACAGAGAATTTGACTCGATAACTTCAATTTACCATATAAGTGAAGCAGTTTCATCCCAGCGAATCAATTTCATCAGTGGCAGCTCGCGAAAATTTCCGTGATGCCGCCATCATCGCCGAGGCTGGCAATTCAGCCAGACGACGAGTTTCTGACGGACGCCTTGCGGGTGTCATCGGATTCAAGGAATCAGGACCGTCGCTCCAACAGTCGTTCCGCTCTCGACTGTCTGATGTGCCTTGGCTGCATCCTTAAGGGCATATTCATAGTTGACATTGGCTTTGACTATACCGCTGCCAATCGCTTCGAATAGTTTTTCAGCTGCGATTTCCAAATCCTTGCGCTTGTCAACATAGTGCATGATTGCCGGACGGGTGATGAAAAGTGAGCCTCGGCGGCCCAGATCGCGAATGATGTCGACAGGATCAGGAGGCCCGGAGACATGACCATAGGCGGCGCACATACCCATGGGACGCAGACTGTCCAGTGATTGCTGGAGTGTGTCTTTACCAATAGACTCATACACGACAGCAGCACCTTCTCCACCGGACACCTGCCTAACCTTGTCGACAAAACTCTCATTTGAACGTACAACCGGGTGATCACAACCGGCTTCGTGTGCGGCTTGCGCTTTTTTTTCGGTACTGACCGTTCCGACTACAGTCGCTCCAAGTGCCTTTCCCCATTGACACAAAATCTGCCCCATGGCACCCGCAGCCGCATGGACCAAGATCGTGTCACCGGGTTGGACAGAATAAGTCTGATGCAATAGGTAGTAGGCTGTCATGCCCTTGAGTAGCAATGCAGCAACCTGTTTGTCCTGAAGTCCATCGGGAACATGGACGAGGTGTTTGGTGGGATAGTTTCGAACCTCTGAATAACTGCCAAGCGGCGGTACTGCATAAGCTACCCGGTCGCCGATTTCAAATCCTTTCACTTCACTACCGATGTCTTCTACGACTCCGACCGCTTCAAATCCAATCACCACCGGACAGGGTGGAACAGGCCAGGGGTGTGGGATACCACCGCGATGGTAGGTGTCAGCGAAGTTGAATCCGATCACTGTATGACGCAGACGCACCTCATCAGAGGCAGGTGCGGAAATCGGCCAGTGTTCCCAGCGCAAATTTTCCGGAGGGCCGAGCGCGTGAAGGACTTGTGCATATCCACTCATAATTTGAGAATCCGTATATCCAGGTTGGCAAACATTAAAAGTATTGTATTGTGCAAGATGTCACATTTCATCCGAAAAGTAGTCGGCTTCCAGATCTCGGTTGAGCAGAAATTCGCCGCTTGTCAGCCAAGTTGATGCGGTTATCGAGATATTTCTTCGCCACAACACGAATATCGACAATCCAACATCACAGCCAGTCCGGTTGCATAAGAGCGTAGATGAATCGATGCGCTGGCAATATTGATCCCGAATGAGTAAATTGAATCAGCTGAGCAGGCTGCCTGATTTGGAAAGGTATCGAACCAGGACATGTTCTCAGTGCCTGCCACCTCGTATGCTACAATTTCACTGCCTTCTTATGGACGGTCTGTGGCTTTTCACCCAGCGGGTGAAGTGGGTGTCATGACCAACTATCGAAAATAAACAGGTTTTTTGGTTTCTGATTTTCTGTCGCGAAATCAAGAGCACTAAAAATCAATTTTTTTTAATAGGGAATTGACTTGAAAATTGAATTTCCGCAAACCGATGTGGAGCGGCACACACTTAACCAGTCTTCGCTTTCGCTCGACGGAGAAGGCTGGCGCGCTTCACTTGGACTGCGATTTGCGCATCGCGATGGGAAAACTGTACTGCTCGACCGCACCCATTGTGGTCCGCTTCGCGTTCAGCGCCCGTTCTATCCGGAATCCGATGCAGTTTGCCATGTCTATCTTGTACATCCACCCGGTGGCATTGTTGGCGGAGACGGACTTGAAATTCGCATTGAAATCGACGAGAACGCACGTGGCTTGTTAACGACCCCTGGGGCAACTAAAATTTATCGCAGCAATGGCAGGACAGCCATTCAGCGTACTGAAATTCGAATCGCTTCACACGCCTCCATCGAATGGCTGCCTCAGGAGACCATTCTGTTTGACGGAGCGAACTCGGATGCGCTGGTCCGAGTTGACCTGGATGTCGATGCAATCTTTATGGGCGGTGAAATCACCTGTTTGGGACGACCCGCAAGCGGAGAATTTTTGCGTCACTGTAACGTCCGGCATCGCTTCGAGTTGTGGCGGAACAATGTGCCGCTTCTTCTTGAGCGAGCGCGATATGTCACGGGTCACCCCGTGATGAGAGCCGTCTGGGGATTACAGAACTATCCTGTTGTCGGATTGTTCGCATGCTCCCGAAGTGACCCTTCCTTAGTGGAAGCGGTGCGTACCGGCATCGTTACAGATTCAAATGCTCTGTTCGCCGTGACCGAACTGCAAGGTGTTCTCATTTGCCGCTACCTCGGTGAGGATGCCGAGCAGGCAAAGGAGGTTTTACGGCAGGCATGGCGGATACTGCGGCCTCTGGTTGTAGGGGAAAAAAGCGTTGATCCCCGCATCTGGAACACTTGAAAAGATGGAATGATCTGATTTAGCCTTGCGGAATCGCTATGGAACTATCGCCGAGAGAAAAAGACAAGCTGCTCCTGTTTACTGCCGCTTTGGTCGCGGAACGACGCAAGGCACGTGGACTGAAATTGAACTACCCTGAGACTGTCGCGCTGATTTCTGCTGAAATCGTTGAAGGCGCCCGCGACGGCAAGACAGTCGCAGAACTGATGGCTTACGGCACCACACTGCTCACGCGTGACGATGTCATGGAGGGCGTGCCGGAAATGCTGCATGACATTCAGGTCGAAGCCACGTTTCCGGACGGAACCAAGTTGGTGACCGTCCATAATCCGATTGTCTGAACGGAGCATGACAACATGATTCCGGGGGAAGTGGTAACCGTAGCGGGTGAAATCGAACTGAATTCCGGCCGCGAGACAAAGTCGATAAGCGTTGCCAATACCGGCGACCGGCCCATTCAGGTGGGTTCGCACTACCATTTCTACGAAGTCAATTCCGCACTGGATTTCGACCGCGATGCGGCGCGCGGATTTCGATTGAATATTCCGGCAGGTACCGCCGTACGTTTCGAGCCCGGCTATAGGCGTACTGTGGAACTGGTCGAGTACAGCGGAATGCGTTGCGTATACGGATTCCGCGGCATGATTTCAGGGGCGCTTGATGAGTCGGATTGACCGTACGGCATACGCCGAAATGTTCGGCCCGACCACGGGCGATCGTGTGAGACTGGCGGATACATCGCTGTGGATTCAGGTTGAAGACGACAGGACTGTGTACGGCGAGGAAGCGAAATTCGGCGGTGGCAAGGTCATTCGGGACGGAATGGGACAGAGCGACCGAAGCGGCCGCGAGGTCATGGACACGGTGATCACAAATGCGCTGATTCTCGACCACTGGGGAATCATCAAAGCTGATATCGGCATCAAATACGGCTGGATCATCAAGATCGGCAAGGCTGGCAATCCGGATATTCAGCCGGGTGTCGACATTGTCATCGGAGTCGGTACGGAAGTCATCGCCGCGGAAGGAAGAATTGTCACTGCCGGAGCGATTGACGCCCATGTTCACTTCATCTGTCCGCAGCAGGCGGAAGATGCGCTGATGTCCGGGGTCACGACCATGATTGGCGGCGGCACCGGCCCTGCGACAGGCACCAATGCGACAACCTGTACCCCCGGTGTGTGGCACATTCAACGCATGTATCAGTCGGTTGAGGACCTGCCGCTGAACTTCGGCTTCATGGGCAAGGGTAACGTCAGTCTTCCGCTCACACTGCATGAGGAAATTGAGGCAGGCGCGATGAGTCTCAAGTTGCATGAAGATTGGGGGACTACACCCGCGGCGATCGATTGCTGTCTGACTGCCGCCGACAAATACGACGTGCAGGTTGCCATACACACCGACACTCTGAATGAATCGGGTTTTGTCGAGGATACGCTGGCGGCAATTGACGGACGTACTGTACACGCATACCACACTGAAGGAGCGGGTGGCGGTCATGCCCCCGATATCATCAAGTTATGCGGCCATAAAAATGTTTTGCCTTCCAGTACCAACCCATCGCGTCCGTATACGATCAACACGGTAGACGAGCATCTGGACATGTTGATGGTATGTCACCATCTTGATCCGAATATCGCCGAGGACATCGCATTTGCCGAGTCCCGCATCCGACGCGAGACAATTGCGGCCGAGGACATACTGCACGATCTGGGAGCGTTTTCAATGATCGCTTCCGATTCACAGGCCATGGGGCGTATCGGAGAAGTGATAACAAGAACCTGGCAGACCGCGCACAAGATGAAAGTACAGCGGGGTTCGCTGGAATCCGACCCGGCTGAACACGACAATTTCCGTGCCAAGCGGTATATCGCGAAATACACCATCAATCCAGCAATTTCACACGGAGTCGCCCATCAGATCGGTTCAATCGAAACCGGCAAGTTGGCTGATCTGGTACTGTGGAAACCCGCATTTTTCGGGGTTAAGCCATCTATGGTCATCAAGGGCGGCATGATTGCCGCAGCAGCGATGGGCGACCCGAACGCATCCATTCCAACTCCACAACCGGTTCATTATCGACCCATGTTCGGCGCATTCGGACGCGCGCCGTCGCAGACATGCATGACATTCTTTTCGAAAGCCGCTGTTGAAAGCGATGTTGCAGCGCGTCTCGAAATCAAAAAGCGCATCGTGCCGGTGGAAGGTTGCCGGACAGTGACCAAAGCAGATATGATTCACAATACCTACCTGCCGGATATTGAGGTTGACCCCCAAACCTACGAGGTGAAAGCGGACGGCGAACTGCTGTACTGCGAGCCCGCGACTGAATTGCCGATGACACAACGCTATTTTCTGTTCTGATCATGCGCGAACTGAATCGAATGGTTTCGACGGAAGCACCGGCTGACGCGCTGTTGACATTGCCGTACGACAAGCGTCAACGCAGTCTGTTGCGTGCATTCCTCGACAACGGAGAGGAAATTGGCGTGCGTCTGCAGCACGGAACGGTGCTTCGCGATGGAGACCGACTCAGCAGCGATGACGGTTATGTGGTGACAGTGAAGTCTGCATTGGAAACCGTTTCGACCGTGCACGGCAAAGATGCACTCGAACTGATCCGGGTCGCCTATCATCTGGGCAACCGACACGTCGCGCTTCAAATCGGGAAGGGCTGGATTCGCTATCTTCACGATCATGTTCTCGACGATATGGTCCGCAAGTTCGGTCTGAATGTCACTGTCGAACAGGCAGCGTTCGAACCTGAAGCGGGCGCTTATCAAAACCACAATCACTGAAATGAATTCGGCGACGCGAAAAGCCAGCCTGCTGCCCCTGCTGCAGTTGGTCAGTCCAACTTTGCCAATCGGTGCTTACGCTTATTCGACAGGACTTGAATCTGCAGTCAGAGCCAACTGGGTGAATGACTATGCGAGTGCCAGAAACTGGATTGCCGAGCTCGCGGCCCACAACATCTGTCATTTGGATTTGCCGGTTCTCAGCCGCTTGTACCTGGCGTGGTCAAACAACGACCTGGATTCAGTACTCAAGTGGAGTCGAATTCTATCGGCCTCGCGCGAAACAGCTGAACTGCTTGCCGAAGATCAACACATGGGCATCGCGCTGGCGCGACTGATGACTGATCTCGGTGTTGAACGCGCACGAGATTGGAAAGACACTTTCGACAGCAATTGGGCTACCCTTTTCAGCCTCGCTGCCTGCCATTGGAACATTTGCGAAGAGGATATGCAGTTAGGCTACTTGTGGGCGTGGTGCGACCATCAGGTTGCAGTTGCAGTCAAGCTGGTCCCGCTGGGCCAGACGGACGGACAAAGAATGCTGCTCCACCTGCGCGACTGCATACCGCATCTGGTAGAGCGCAGCCGGACAATCTGCGACGCGGAAATCGGACAGACTTCACCGGCGCTTGCGATTGGCAGCGCACTGCACGAACAGCAGTACAGTCGGCTTTTCCGCTCATAACCAAAGGAAATTTAAATGAACGATCAACGTGCATTGAGAATTGGTATCGGAGGCCCGGTCGGGTCTGGTAAAACCGCACTGGTGGATGCGCTTTGCAAGCGAATGCGTAACAAATACCAGATCGCGGTCGTTACGAACGATATCTACACCAAAGAAGACGCAATGTTTCTTGTACGCAGCAAGAGTCTTGAAGAAGACCGAATCGTCGGTGTGGAAACTGGCGGTTGCCCGCATACCGCAATTCGGGAAGACGCGTCAATGAACTTGACTGCCATCGACGAGCTACACCACCGGTTCGATGATCTGGACATCGTTATCGTCGAAAGCGGTGGCGACAACCTGAGCGCCACTTTCAGTCCCGAACTTTGCGATTTGACGCTTTACGTGATTGACGTTTCAGCTGGCGACAAGATTCCCCGCAAAGGCGGTCCCGGTATTACGCGCTCCGATTTATTGATAATCAACAAGACCGACCTTGCACCTTACGTCGGAGCGTCGCTGGACGTAATGGAAAACGATACCAAGCGTATGCGAGGGGAGCTTCCGTTCGTCTTCACCAATCTGAAAGTGGGCAAAGGTGTCGAAACAATTGTGGAATTTGTTGAAAGAGAGGGTCTTTTGCAAATTTAGGTCGGATTTCTCACTCAACTGATCCGGCATGAAAGCGGGCGACAATAATATCTGGGTAATCTCCGGCTACCATTCGGTTGGGTATATTGAAAGCGGCATTCACCGCCACAGACTCCATGATTTGCTTGTCTTCGACCGGTCACTCGACATCAAACACACATCAAAGCTCGCCGTCCACCTTCAGTCGTTCATGCATGATTGGACTGGTTGTCGTGAACTGCACTCGTTGTTTGATTTCCGGATATAGGTAGTGCTGCACCCCGAATGCAGCCATCGCCGCTTCGTGGAATCCGCACAGAATTAACTTCTTCTTGCCCGGGTAGGAGACGATGTCCCCAATCGCAAATATACCGGCTACGTTCGTCTGACTGTCTTCTGTGTCCACCGTGATCGTCTTGCGGTCCAACTGCAAACCCCACTCTGCGATCGGACCGAGATTGGGTGAAAGACCGTAGAAAACAAGCAACTCGTCAAATTCAATATCAATTGTTTCCGGATCATCGCTGAAAGTAACGATCCGAATCCCCGAAAGCTTCTCATCTTCTTCAAGAATTCTTTCGATACGGGCAATGTGATAGGTCATGCGTTCCCCGTCACTCTCAGCCAGTTGCTTCATTTTCGTAACTGAGGCCGGTTGAGCGCGAAATTCCTGTCGACGATGAACCAGAACAACGCTTTCGGCTATTCCATGAAGTTCCAGCACCCAGTCCAGTGCTGAATCCCCACCCCCGAGAATCGCTACTCTCTTACCGCGGTATTTTTCTTTGTCCGCAACGTGATAGTTAAGATTCTGACCGGCGTACTGCGCCGCGCCCGGTGTACGCAGTGGACGGGCATCAAATGCGCCAAGACCGCCTGCAATGACGATCGAACCAGCGTCGAATTCGGTACCTGATGATGTCGTGACATCAAATCTTCCATCATCACGCTTCTGCACACCTGTAACCTGTTCACCGAGCACATATCCCGGTTCAAAAGGTGAAGCCTGCTTTACGAGCAGATCAACCAGTTCCTGTCCGCCTACGACAGGATAGCCCGGTATGTCGTATATGGGCTTGTCCGCATACAGTGTCGAGCATTGACCTCCCGTCATCGGCAGAGAGTCGACAATATGACATTTGATTCCAAGCAATCCAAGCTCAAAAATCTGAAACAGGCCACAGGGACCCGCTCCTACAATTACAGATTCAGTATTGATTTTCATTGAGACACAAGTTAATTCGAGATTCGGACAGTACAAAAGCAGTACGTATTCCAACAAGAAGTTGCCGATGCATCAAGCGCGAATGGCAATCACATCGGCTGCCATCAAATTATAACCGCAAATTGTGGCCATGATTCAGAGGGCAAGTTTCAGTTACGCATATTTCGAATCAAGCACCCGGCAAAACCTGATAATACCCATTCGCCGACACGACATTCATTGAAGTTTCATAAAGATCACTTAGTTTATCGTCAGTCAACAGGGCCTGTTTATCGCCAAACCCGATTATGCGACCGTTCTTCAGCAGCACTACGAGAGAGACTTCCGGTGGAATTTCATGGATATGATGGGTAACCAGCACGAGTTGCTTTCCGCCCTCTATCAGATTTCTGATAATTCGAAGATAGTGGAAAGTCGCATTGAGGTCAAGTCCGCTAGTAGGCTCATCCAGGACCAGTGTACTCGGATCGCTCACCAAAGCCCTGGCCAAAAGAAATCTTCGCTGTTCACCTGTTGACAGGCGTGAATATTCGTCATCGCGCAAATGATTTATTCCCAAATCTGTCATGATACGATTCGCAAGGTCGATCCATGAAGATTCAAACTGCTGGTGGTCATACAAACCGACACTGGAATGAAATCCGGACATGACAACTTCGAATCCCTTCACAAAACCCAGGTACCGATTCTGCAGGTCCTGTGAGATAAACCCGAGATTCCGTCTGAGTTCCCACACATTCCAGGTATCCTTGCCGAGAATTCGAACCCATGAATTTTCATTGCGCACAGGATAAAGCTCGCGCATCAACATCTTCAGCAAAGTAGACTTCCCTGCCCCGTTGGGGCCCAATATCGCGATGCTCTGATCGCGTGGAAGCTGCAGCGAAAATTCACTGAGAATCTTCGAGCTGCCGCGATAGACAGTCACGTTGTGCATATCAATGAGATAATCATTCATGATCCGGTGGAATCTCTGGATTTTGTGATACGGGAAATTCCCTTAAAATATTGTAGTTGTAAGACAATGTTGAAATGAGTGTTGTACGGATTTCCAAATGATCAGAGTGCTCCATTACGTTTGTTCGATGGACATCAATTGAAACAGAAAACCAGTTGCAAACCCTCGAAATCTGAATTCGAACCTTATCTATGGCTCTTCTAATAACTGACGAATGCATCAACTGCGATGTCTGTGAACCGGAATGCCCGAATGACGCAATTTATATGGGGCCGGAAATCTACGAGATCGACCCGTCTTTATGCACCGAGTGTATCGGGCACTTCGAAACTCAGCAATGCGTGGAAGTCTGCCCGGTTGAATGCATCATAGTTGACCCGCAAAACACTGAAACCGAAATGCAGCTGTTGGACAAATACCGACGCATCATCGCTGATATTCCAGCAATCGACAACCAGCCTTGACTCACTTTTGACACGTCCGGCAGTAAAAAGTCGAACGCTGTCCGATCACTTTTCTGCTGATTGAGGTCTGACATACTCTACAGGCCTTGCCTGCCCTTTCGTAGACCAGAAGTCGCTGACTGAAATAGCCGGGCATACCATAACCATTGACAAAATCTCTCAGGGTAGTTCCACCTGCAGTGATTGCGGCATTCATCGTATCTTTTATCCCTGTAACCAATCGATGGTATTTCGGCTTGGAGATTCGACTGGCACGGGTTCCGGGCCGAATACCCGCTCGGAACAATGCTTCTGAAGCATAGATATTGCCGACACCGACCACAACGCGACTGTCCATTATCAGGTTCTTTACGGCAGTCTTGCGATTTCGCGACACCTTATACAGATAACCCGCGTTGAATTCGTCAGTCAGCGGTTCCGGACCGAGATTTTTCAACAGCCTGAATTCTGCAGGGTCACCATCAATCCACAATACGCATCCAAACCGACGCGGGTCGTGAAAGCGCAACAACCTTTCGTTGTCAATTTCAAAGTCGACATGGTCATGGAATTTGTAATGTTCGCCAATGGAGGCGAATCTCAGACTTCCGGACATGCCAAGATGTATAAGAACGTGACCGGATTCAAACTCAATCAGGATGTACTTGGCACGCCGACGGATATTCGTTACCCGCCCGTCAGCAATTTGACCCGCGAGTGATTCGGGTATCGGCCAGCGTAGTCTGGGTTCACGTACAACAAGGTTGGTGATTCTGCGGCCGACCAAGAACGGCGAAATGCCGCGAACAGTTGTTTCGACTTCAGGGAGTTCAGGCATGATTTAAAATGTTGTTTGATTCTTTTTCCTGTATATGATGGGCATTTTCTCATAAAGTGGAAAAATTGATGTCCGAATTTCAAGTCATAAATCTGTCTTCGGGACGAGATTATGCCGTCCGTCGTGACGAAACCATACTTGATGCCATATTGCGCCAGGGTGCTGCAGTTCCCTACAGCTGTAGAAATGGAACATGCGCGGCGTGCAAGTCGTCCTTGATCTCAGGCAAGGTCACATACGACCCGTATGACAAATCTGCCATGACCGATGATGAGCGGGAAGCCGGCGCCATCTTGCTTTGCCGTGCTCGTCCGATGGAAAATCTTGAGGTGCGGGCCGAAGAGATCTCAACTCTGTCCAACATCAATATCCAGAAATTGCCATGTCGGGTGCAGGCGTTGAATCTTCTGGCACATGATGTGATGGAACTTAAACTGCAGTTGCCCAGTGAAGCCTTCTTCAACTACATTCCCGGCCAATACATCGATGTGATGATGCGTGATCAACGGCGACGCGGTTTCTCCATCGCCAATCCACCAGATGGCAAATCATTGACTCTGCACGTTCGTCATGTCCCGAATGGACGATTCACCACTCATATCTTCCAATCAATGAAGTCGCGCGACATTCTTCGCTTCGAAGGACCGCTCGGCACATTTTTTCTGCGGAAAGACTCCGAGCGTCCGAATATCCTGATCGCCGGCGGTACAGGATTCGCACCGTTGAACGCGATGATTGAGGATGCCCTGAGTAATGGCGTCAAACGTCCAATTCACCTTTTCTGGGGAGTGCGCTCGTATCGCGATTTGTATATGTATGAAACCGCACAGTCGTGGGCCGATCAGCAACCATCAGTCTTCAAGTTCACTCCGGTATTGTCTGAACCTCTTCCGCAGGATGACTGGACGGGTGAGACAGGATGGGTACACGAATCCGTACTGCGTCACTACCCCGATTTGGCGGATTATGATGTCTATGCCAGTGGACCACCCCCCATGATTGATGTCATTCGCGAAATATTTCCAAACCACGGACTTGACGCAGATCATCTGTTTTACGACTCGTTCGAATTTTCCACCGATACACTTTATCCGTCGGAATCAGAAAACTGAACCGATGGTGGTGCTAGTCGGTGCTAGCCGACAGTGCTTTCCGATAGGCATTCACAGCGTCGTCGATGCGACGTTGCTCCAGTAGCAGTTTTCCGAGTTCTTCCGATGACTCAGTTCTACCACCTTTGTCAGCGGAGGCCTGCAGATATTCCACCGCCTTGTCCGGGAGTTCGTTACGGATTGCGAGTTTTCCGGCTGTGAGCAACAAGTCCGGATCTTCAGGATGCTCTTTCAGCCACTTGAGCGCGGTGTTGTATAAATCATGATTGTTCAGACTACCGCCAAGCAATCCATACAGATACGCGAGTTCGGAATGCCAGTTGCGACCAAGGATATTTCGGATTGTCTTCTCCGCTTCCTGGTGACGATCATATTCGAGAAGTCTGCGAACATAGAATACCCCGAGTTCCGCACTGTTTTGCTCGCGCGCGGCCAGTCTTTTCCAAATTTTGAGCAGGTCACCAGCTGTCTCTGCTGAGCGTAAACGGTTTTGCAGCACGCGGAAGACCAACGACTGAAGTTCATCTGGCTTAAAGGCTTGCGATTTCTGCAGGTGAGGACGGAGCTGATCCAAAGCCGCCCAGTCGCCGGTCGCCTGATACGCTTCAGCCAACATTCGGAACGCGACAGGGTTGTTTGGGAGATGCGAACACAGTCTCTTCAGTTCCTCGATCGATTCCTCATATTCACCTCTGGCGATCTGAAATCGGCAATTGACAAGTGCGACAACATGTTTGTGGTCTCCATTGTTTCCTCTGGCCTTTTGCAGATACTCCTCCCTTTTCCCTGAGTCGCCGCGCTGTTCGGCTGCGTAGGCGGCGGCCAGATAGTTGAATTCAGGGTCGGGCAGGTGCTTTGCCATACTGTTCAACAACTTCTCAGCTTTGTCCCAATCACCCAAAAGAAGAGACTTGAACCCCTGGCCGGTCTTTATCAGTCTTTTTGCTTCTTTGTATTCTCGATAGGAACGGCCTATGCGACCGGGAATTCCGAAAATTCCGCTAACGATCGCAAATAGCAGATACAAGACAATGATGAAAATAAAGATCGTCGAGACAACAAGAATCAGAGATGTTTCGATCTGCCATTCGCTCCACTGCAGGAATACGTAACCCGGCTCGCCGATCACGTAGATCGTTACAACGGAAACAATCGCACTCAGAATCAGTAACAGGAGCAGGTAGATCATGGAATTATTCCGCGATACCGGAATTGAGCGCCTGTTCTAGAAGCTCGATGGAACGCGAAAGGTCTGGAATGTCCAAATCGATATCGATCGCAATCAGTTCGCTGATCTTGTCGGAAAACTCGACTACCAATGATGAGTCGGTAGAGAAATGTCGGTCGATGGCATCACTGACGTACTCGAGATTACCTTGATATAGTTGCTGATCGGAACGAATTGCCGCGGATTGCGCGGTGAACAATGCCGACTTCAAGTTTTCCACCACATTAATTTTCATATCCGGCTTAAGCAGTGACTGTTCGGACAGATCAATTTTTTTCACACGGACAAGCGACTGGATATCAATCCAGACTTCTGAGAGAATTCCGGATTCTGCTGAGTTCGCCTCCTCGACAGACTGATCGAAATCCGCAATTTCGCTGTCAACCATTCGTGCTGTCGAGTTGAGCGAGAGATTGAGAGGTAACTTCTCGACATCACTGGCCAAATTCAACAAGCGACTTGCAACGTCACCCAAATCTACGGCTGGTATACTTTCGAGAACTGCGATCTCGTTCTCAATCGCTAACTTCGCGTCAAACAGTCGCGGGTCGGAATTCTTTCGGAACTGCTCCTCGGCGACCCGCCAGATAAGTAGTGCAGAATCCACGTCTCCGGCGATCTCAATCCGATGTTTTGCCATGACCATGAGAAAAATGATCTCGTGGAGTCTCCAGTCGTCTGTCTCATCCTCTTGATTTTCATATATCCCGGAGATGGAGGTTTTGACACCTTCAACCTGCCGCGCGAGCTGCTCGTCCGACTGTCGCACTTTGATTTCGAGACGCTTCAGCTTTTCATCCATCTCGTCAATCTCTTCGACCAGTTTCTGAAACTCAGCACTCAGTTGACTGTTCTGACGAGCAACACTTTCAGTCAACTCCGAAACCTGACTATCGACATCTCGAATCTGCTCATTCTCCGAATCGAACTGTGAAAGAATCCTGAACTCCTGTCGATAGAACAAGTAACCGGCAGCACTGAGCGAAACCAGAGAAAACACAACCGTAACAAATATCCAGAATTTTGCGGCTGCACTGGTTTTTCCGGGTTTGCGCTTCTGCTTCGAAGCCTCGGTTTGACTTGATGAGTTTTGTGAAACCGGTTCTGTCGTTTCTTCAGCCATTTTTCTATCCTGGAATTTACTCGCTCATACTCGTCTCGGCTACGCTAATGTTTGCTCGCGATTTTTATTCTTCGAGGTTGAACGGAATGCTCAATCGCCTCAATTACCGCGTCATCGCACGACTCGCCAGCAACGATTACCCTGTCAAAGTTTTCAGAACGCAAAAAGTCAGCGATCCTCTCGCTGTAAGCAATAATACATGATGCCCTTAATCGGGCTGCCAACTGTGTTCCCAGAATTTCAAGCAGGTTGGATGCACCTGATACGCTGGTTATCACAGCATAGTCTATCGAACCCTGACCCAAATAATCCGAAACGTACTCGATTTCAACATCGGGACACTTTCTGTGATAGACAACAAAATGTGCAACCGAAGGCGAGCCTCGTTGCCTCAAGATATCCGACAACTTTTCAGAGTTCGCACCCCCGCCGTCAATCACCACCGAAGGCATCTGTTTCAGATTCTGCATTCTGTCGGTTTTCATCAAACCATCGATTCCATGATGTACATCGGGATAAACCACTTCGTCAACACCAAATGAACTTTGGATCGCCTGTGCTGTTTTGCGACCGACTGCGGCACATTCCAGAGCAGGAGGCCATGAAGCATTTTTACTTCTCAGCCATTCAGTGACTGCATCAACTGCGTTGCGACTGGTGAAAATCACAATCTTTCGCTCCGAGTCTACGCGCAACAGCGTCGGAAATCCCGAATCCTCCACCGTGAATTCCACCTGCACGGTCGGGAGTACGATTGCATGCCCACCCCGCACTTCGATTTCACCGATCAAATACCCGGCATAAGCGGACGGTCGTGTAACAAGTACACTGACTCCTTCCAAGCTCCTGTTCGCGCCGGGGCTAATCCGTCTCCCAGGCATTGAGAATTTCCTGAGCGCCTTGTCGGTTCAGATCACCCGCCAAGCTTTGTGCAATCGTTGTCGAATCATCAGTTGCACCATCAATGGATGCCTGAATGTGTCTGCTACCATCGACACTACCAATAAACGCAGATATTTTCATTCGTTCACTATCCGCTGCCGCGTGAATTCCTATTGGAGCAACACAACTGCCGCCTAGTTCTCGGTTGGTCAATCTTTCCGCATTTACCGCAATACTACTTTGTCCGTGATTCAAAGGCGCGATCAATTCCAATATCCGCGTATCGCGACGACGACATTCGATACCCAGTGCACCCTGACCCGGGGAGGGGATATGATCCTTACCGTCAAGTACCTGTGTAATTCGATTTTCTAGTCCCAGCCTTCGCAGCCCTGATACCGCAAGAATAACTGCGTCGAATTCACCGGCATCCAATCGCTTCACGCGGGTTGTCACATTTCCCCTTAAAGTGACAAACTGCAAATCCGGACGAAGAGCCTGCAATTGGCTCTTGCGACGCAGACTGCAAGTTCCAACTGTCGCACTCGGAGGAAGTTGATCGATCGACCCATAACGATTGGATACCAGTGCATCGTATGGATTACCGCGATCGAGGATAACGTCGATACAGAATTCAGGATCCAGGTTGACGGTTACATCCTTCATGGAATGGACCGCGATATCCACCTTCTGCTCATGGAGACTGCGTTCAAGTTCCTTGATGAACAAACCCTTGCCTCCAATTTGCGACAGCGTGACATCAAGCCGTCTGTCACCTTCCGTCTTGACCGGTACGACTTCAACCCGAATTTGGGAATGAAGATTTCTAAGCTGATTGGCAACATGATTCGCCTGCCATAAAGCCAACTCGCTGCCTCTCGTTCCGATTCGGATATCTTGCACGCAAATTACCCGTAAATTCGCCTAATCCAAACGTTCCGTCTCAACCCGTAATATCAAGCAAGACGGAATGTGAATTTGGAGAGAATTTGAAAAACCATGCTCGTACATAATTTCAAATGTTGCCGTGAAGTCGAATAATCATTATAGATGAACGGCGACAAGGCATTTTCGACGCGGGAGTCTGACCTTGGAGGGAATTCTCTTGATTCGCCGACCAATCCAATCTGTGCTCTCAGATAAAGGCGAATATCGCGACTCCCAGCACCAATCGATATAACACGAAAGGCATCATTCCGACACGTTCAATAAACTGCAGAAAGTAGTGAATACAAAGGTATGCGACAACAGCGGATATCACAACCGAGTACGCGAATAACAACCAGTCAGTAACAGAATCGGAAGCAGCCAGAACCAGCAATTGCCATCCTCCGGCCATGGTGATCGCCGGAATTGCCAGAAGGAACGCGAATTTTGCAGATTCCTTCCTTGAGAGTCCCAGCAACAGACCGACGGTTATCGTGATCCCCGATCTTGAAGTTCCCGGAATCAGTGCAACGGCTTGTCCCATACCGATCAACATTGCATCCTTCCAGTTCATTGAATCCAGTGTACGACCACCCCTTCGAAATCTATCCGCATACCACAGCAAAAGTGCGAAGATCACTGTTGCCGATCCGATCACGAAAGGACTTCTGAGTTCGTTTTCGACAAATCCATGAAACAGCACACCTGCTACCGCAACCGGAACGCTGGCTATAACAATAAACCAGCCTGTTTTCGCTTCCCGTGAATTTTCCCTTCTCGAAAATGACCTCAGCCAGGCAACCAGAATTTTCCGGATGTCGTCTCGAAAATAGGTGAGCGATGCAGTGAGCGTTCCCACGTGAACCGCAATATCGAACGCTAGTCCCTGATCTCTCCAACCAAAAAAATGCGGCAAGATCACCAAGTGAGCCGAGCTTGAAATCGGCAGGAATTCAGTCGCTCCCTGAATGAATGCGAGTAAGCCCGAACTCAGATATTCTGTCATGGAACTAGCACCTGACCCAAAACTACGTTCAATCCGCGAATCCCAACGCCGAGTCAGATACGCCGAGACTATGAGTTCGATCTGAGAAATTAAACCCCAATCCAGTTGAATCGAAGTTTTTCGTCAATTCCATCACCTTGAAAATCTCACCCATTTCGTTTGGACTGCTTAATTTGTCTAGCTGCCTTACACATTCAACGGAATTCTCCGCTAACGGATCAAATATGCCGCCAATCATTCCGATGTCTACAACAAAACTGCCAAGACTGGTGAATCCATTCACTTCCATTCCTGTTTCAGCCGCCACTCGGGCCAACCCTGAGAAGTTGACGTGTGCCGTGATGTCCTGACATCCGATATAAGAAAACGGATCATATAGAAGTCTGTGTCGCCGATGACAAACCAAAGTTCCCCGTTTTCTGTCGTGATGGTAGTACTCGTGTTCGGGGAAACCGTAATCGGCAATCAGAATCGACCCGGATTTCGTTATTTCCGCCAAAGTGCGTATCCACGCCTCAGCCTGACAGTGAAGCTCTGAACAATATCCGTCATCCATGTCCGACAGATCAAGCGCATTGACGGATTTACGAAAATTTGGCTGGATTGGTGTACGGTATTCCAATTCAAATCCACAATCAGCTTCGATGACGAACCCCTGGAGGCACTCATCGCCAACCCTGAGAAAAAGTTCGACTGGTATTGCATCAACAACCTCATTGGCGATCACAATACCCTCGAATCCAGATTGCGGAAGGTTTTCCCGCCACCTGATCTTCTGACTGACCTGATGCTTCGCAAGACTGAAGGTGTCTTGTTGGATTCCTTTGAGTACAGGACTGACTTCAATTATTTCATACTGTTCGATTTCAACATTCAGGCGATTCAGTTCTTTCAGAATCTGAACCGCGAGTGTCCCATTGCCAGCACCAAACTCGTACAGCGTGGGTGGACTTTCGAACTGTTTGCAACTGTCAGCGATTTTGGTCGCAAGAAGCGAGCCGAACACGTCCCCTATTTCCGGTGCGGTAATGAAGTCACCCGCGGTGCCGACAACTTTTCCCGCGGATGTGTAGTAACCATAACCCGGCGCATACAAGGCAAGGTTCATATAGCTCGAAAACGGTATGGCATTGTGGTCCGAACCTCTGATCTGCGCCAGGATCCGTTCACTGAGCATTCGGGAACGTTGTTGTTCCTCAGCGGACATTTCAATATCCGCTGTCGGGTGAGGCGTGGCGAATTGCGTCTTCATATCGGTATGAATATTTCTGTGGCATTATATTGTTGAAAATACCGAATATTTTTAACTGCGGACAAACCCACAGCATGATGCTGACTGCATTGAGTGCGGTATTTGCACCCCGAGAATCGAAACTCAACGCAGCTGATCAGTTAACTGGAGTATGGTTGAAGCTTGACATAGCCAAGACTGCTTCCCGACCACCCAGCTCATCAATTCTAGCCTTCTGATCAATTTCACATTGTCCGGCTACATGCTCCGGATCAATGATTTGCAGGAGCCGTCGATGAAGTTGCCGTCTATCTGCCTGAAAGCGTTCGTCAGATGCCAGATCAACCAGCTCCATGGGATCTTCGTCCAGATTGAACAGCTGTGGTCGGTGGCCGCCAGCGTAGTAGACATATTTCCATTGTCGATATCGAATCATGAAAAAACTCTCGGGAGTTCCACCATCGTGATACTGCGACAGAATTACCCTATCGAGGTCGTGTTGCCTGCCGACGATCTGTAACGCCTGAGGTTTCAAGTGTTCGTTGTCAACTGACTCGATACCTGCAGCATGTTCAACGGTCGCCGCGATATCAGTCAGAGACACCGGGGTCTTGCAACGAACCCGATCAAACCCCGGACCGCAGGCTATTAGTGGGATGCCAACGGCATATTCGTACATGACCGATTTTGTCCAGAAACCCAGATGCCCCAGCATTTCACCATGATCGGAGGTATAGATTGTAATCGTGTCTTCAAGCGATCCGGCAATTTCAACGGATTCCAGCACTCGCCGGATGTTCTCATCGAGAAAACTGACCAGTCCGAAATAGCACTTCTGTGCTTGTATTCGGAGCGCGTCATCAAAATAGTCATCGTAGTCCCAGAATCGTCGGATTTCTTTCAGAACCGGATGATTGATGGAACTGGCGGATGCGGGAACCACACTGTCATCAGGTGTGTAACCATCATAGATTTCGTAGAACTCGGTTGGTGCAGTCAGCGGATAGTGTGGACTCACGAAAGATACAAACAGAATCCAGGGGGTGTTGGCCGTCTTCAAGGAGGACTTTTCGATCCATTGACATGCCGCCGCAGTGATTTCTCGATCATACTGCGTGTAATCGCTCTCACCGGGGCCTGTCTGATGCGCGAGTTCAAAGGTTTCGCAGAAAGGCGGGAGAGGATTCCGTAGCAGACCCTGCGGCCATCCCAAACCGTCGTTGGTCACATGCATGGGCAAAATCTCTTCAGTGAATCCGTTATCATCCTGATTCGACCTGAAATGCAGTTTTCCAAATGACAGCACCGTATATCCCAGCTCCCGCATGCGGTGCATCCAACTTTCAGGTTGTCCGAAATACGGTTCCGCTGACGACCAGCAACGCGTCTCATGAACCTCAAGGCCAGTCGCAAGGCAGGCTCGGGCCGGGACACAGATCGGCGATGGCGTATAGGCACTTTCGAATGTTGTTCCCTTTTGGGAGAGTTTATCCAGCGTCGGGGTTTTCGCGATCGGGTGACCATAGCAGCCACTGAACTTGCGGGCATGCTCGTCCGAGCAGATGATCAATAGATTGGGAAGGTTCAAGACTGTTCGTCTATCCAAATACACCGGACGGAAGTTTCCGCCCAAAACTTCTGTAGCCTCGCCTGGTGATGAGCAAAGGTTGGACATACTGCTCGTAACGATCAAACAGACATTCGATTCTTTCCCGGTCTGAATCGAATGGCTTGCGACGGTAAAGTCGTTCTATCGCGCGGTCCAGATTAGCATGGGCCTTACGCAACCTGACCGGCATGAAATCCGGATCATACAGATTCAGGAATGTTGTATCCGAATACCGCTTTCTCTCTTCAAGCACCGCTTGCGCGAATGGTTCCAAGATGTCAAGATCACCTTCGGGACGCGGAAATACGTTGTAAACCAAACTGATGGAATAGCGATAGCGGCTTTCCAGTCGTCCACCGACGAATCGAAGCCAGACCATGTGCATCCTCGACGTAAGCAACGCAAAATCCGTTTGACTCGCATCGACAAGTATTCTCGTATCGACATTGGGGATCACCGGTGGCTCCAGCCAACTGATCGGAACATACTCCCGACGTTCAGAACTCGTCACCGGAATCACCAGAAACGGAGAGGAAGGTATGACATTGATGTGATACTGCAACGGCGTGTCCGCGAGTTTAATCGTGGGAATACTGCCACTCCGTAGCCTGAACTCGCGCACCGCTTTGATTCGTTTCCGTACCTCCGGAAGATTCGCCAACTGGTCCGGTGACGCATCCTGCAGTGCCAGTATGTATCGGGTAGTACCGTTAATCAGATCTCGTGATCCGACATAGGGACGAATGAACTCAATGGCGCCAGGTTCCTTGTCCAGAAAAGCATCTCTTTCCGCTCGCGACTTGAAAATGTAGTTCCCATCGTCAATTGGCTTCGAACCTGTCTTTAGTGTTCGAAAACCATTGATCGGACGTTTACTGGCCTGCACCGCCACATACGGATAGCGTTCAAGTTCCGGAACTAGATACGGGGAGATGGCCCTATGCCGACTTTCCTCCGGCTGGACTGCATTTTCAGGGTAGCTGAATAGCCGCACCGACTTCGGCCGATGCCCGCTTCGCACCAGCCCGATGATTACAACATGGACATGAGCCGCGCCGCGTGCTTCGGAAGACCACGAAAAAGTGCTGTGTGCGAATGTGATATCGAGTCCATACCGGTCGAACATCAACGACCACAACTGACCTACCTGCTCACCCTGCACGATCGAGTTGGTTGCCACAAAACCAATTCTGGTTTCGCCTTCGACATATGCGGCTGCTTTCAGAAACCAGCAACTCACATAGTCAAGCGTGCCCTTTATGTTACTGAATCTGGCAATTCGATGAACCTGGGCGCGTTGTGCCGGGCTTTGGTACTTGGAACCTGCAAAGGGAGGATTGCCTAATATAAAACTGCAATTTGCCGCCTGCAGAACATCGTTCCATTCTGTTTCCAAAGCGTCTGCACACACAATATGAGCGGTTGCGTTTAGGGGAATGCGAGTGTAGACGTTTCCGAACGCTTCTCCCAATCTATTGTTCATGATGTGGTCCATCATCCACAGCGCAGTCTCGGCGATTCGTGCTGGAAACTCTTCCAGTTCGATGCCATAGAACTGATCGACATCAACGATGCTCAGACTCTGGGCATGCAGGTCCAGCTGTCCGGACTTGATCATTTGTCCGAGTACATCAATCTCCAGTTGCCGTAATTCGCGATACGCGATGACCAGAAAGTTCCCACAACCGCAAGCCGGGTCGAAGAATGTCAATCCGCTGAGCCTGCGCTGAAACTCCTGCAACCGACTTAACCGATTTCGTTTCAACTTGCAGATTGCCTCAAATTCGTCTCTGAGATCGTCGAGAAACAGCGGTCCGATCACTTTCAGTATGTTCTGTTCGGTCGTGTAGTGGGCTCCGATCGCGCGGCGAAGGTCCTTGTCCATCAGGCATTGAAACAACGACCCAAAAATCGCTAGTGAAATCTCTGACCAGTTGAACTCGCAGGCTTCCAGCAACTTGTTTCGAAGCACAGAGTCAAAATCTGCCGTGACCGGGTCATGTTCAAACAGCATGCCATCGACATAAGGGAATGCGGCCAAATCCTCATCGAGTTTACGTTGACGCTGGTCAACCGGGGTATTCAGTATCTCAAATACCCGCTTCAACCATATCCCTATGTCCGAGCCATCCTCATTCGTTCGATCAAGTAGCAGATCATGAAATATGTCGCGCGGTTCGAAGATTCCAGTATCGTCAGCGAACAGGCAGAACACCAGTTGCACCAGGAATCTCTCCAAATCATGAGCAGGATACCCGGACTCTCTGAGGCCGTCATGAATTCGACCCACAAGTTCTGCCGCCCTGATGCTGACAGCATCCTGCCGGCCGAAATCTCGCGGTTCGCGGCCCAGCATAAAGCCAAATACTTCCACATGCTGAGGCAGGTCTTCAAGAGCGAAAGTTCGTTGTTCTCGTTTCTCTCGGTCGAGCAACTGGAAAGTCTGAAAATCACAAACCATTTGATAGCGCGGTTTTTCCGAGTCCTTTACAGCATCAAAATACTCACCGGCCTGGTCTGCCGCTTGCGTCAGGTCACGCCCGGCCAGAAGAGATCAATGTAGCCGCGTGAGTCATCCAATCGGGTTACCTGCTCCTCAAAACGAGCAACCCTGCGTCGTTTTACACCAAATATCTGGAAGAATTCATTGTAGAAACTCTGTGTCTCGCCTTTTTCGTATGCAGCATCCTGCCACTCTCTGGAAAACTCGGCGGCACGAATACGAATTTCGTTCCAATTTAATGACATCAGTTTCGGTTTTTCTTCAGTGAATCGTGGAAACCGGAGAATAAAGGCCTTGTGATTTCGGTCCCCTATGCCTTGGAAAGATGCAGTTTGATATGAGAAACAGGATGCATTTGCATATCGGGTATTTTACAACTCTCCCATTCCGATTGCCTTGCACATTACCGACTCAGAATTCCGCAATTGTGTCCGAACTATCCGGTCGTTTCCCGCGATTGAAAATTACCGCAAAAAAATAGATACTAAAATTAGAACAGTGGAAGGCAAAAAATTTACCCTGCGGTACAGCAGTTCTGGAAATCCGAAGCCTTCATTCAGCAACCAGTACAATTTTAGGCGATTCATTGTCGACCGGATTCAAAACCGTTCTTATTGCATTTTTCAGTGACGGAAAGTCCATGTGACTCAGAAATTCAACACTCATGGCAATTAAACTATCACTACAGCCCAGCTATAACCTCGCTCAATTCAAAGGGGACATATTTGGCGCACTGACCGCCGCAGTGGTCGTGCTCCCCTTGTCCCTCGCATTCGGAGTCGCAACAGGTCTTGGGGCCAGCGCCGGTATCTACGGTGCAATTGCCGTCGGATTCTTTGCCGCGGTCTTCGGAGGTACGTCAACCCTGATATCAGGACCCAGTGCGCCGGTAGCGGTCGCAATCGCGGTCATCGTCGCCAGCCATGCTGATAACATTTCCCATGCGTTCCTGATTGTTTCAATAGCCGGCCTGTTCCAGATATTGTTGGGAATGTCGGGGATCGGTCGATATATTGAATATGCGCCGAGAGTCGTCATTTCCGGATTTATGTCAGGAATCGGTGTGATCATCATCATTGTTCAATTGCTACCGCTTCTCGGTGCGTCGCCAGTATCGGAAGGTGCTGTCGAAACCCTTCACTTGATACCGGAGACCTTGAAGTCAGCCAATTACCACGCCTTGATCATCGGTGTGATCGCACTTGGAATTTCCATCTTCTGGCCCTCACGTCTGAGTAAACTCGTGCCAGCACCACTGCTGGCGCTGACAGTGGCAACACTTGTCGGTATTTTCTGGCTTTCCGACGCGCCGGTAATCGGAGAAATCCCCAGTGGACTGCCGGCGCTGCAACTTGAACTGCCGGGATTCAATCTTCTTTGGGAATCGATAGAACCGGCGTTCATTCTCGCCATGATTGGATCAGTGGAAAGCCTGCTTTCGGCGGTTATGGCAGATACTCTGACGGGAACCCGTCACAAACCAAATCGTGAACTGATCGGACAAGGGATCGGAAATATAGTTACAGGACTTGTCGGAGGCCTGCCGGGATCCGGTTCACCACCGGGTACAGCGGCAAATATCCGGGCCGGCGCCAGCACCACTGTATCGGGAATTTCCTACGCAATCATACTTTTGCTGATCCTGCTGGGAATGAGTGATGTGGTGGAGCCGATCCCGCTGGCTGCCTTGTCAGGAGTGCTGATCAAGGTGGGATGGGATGTCATCGACTGGAGGATCGTCAGCCGCATACATCTGATTCAGCGACCCAGTATGGGAATACTGGTGTTGACGTTCGGCTTGACTGTGTTTGTCGACCTGCTAGCCGCTGTTGCGCTCGGCTTGATCGCTGCTGCGATGACGCATGCTCGGACGATTGAACGATTCGAACTGGACAGCATTGTATCGGCAGCCATTCTCGACCTGCACCTCTTTGATGGAGATGAAAAGTCGACAGAATTGGATCCATATTCGACGCGTACAGGCCTGATAAGTCTGAATGGGATCATTTCAGTCGCCTCAAAAACAAAACTGGTGAACAGTACCGCCGAAGATATCAAAGATCATGAGGTTATCATATTCAATTTCTCTGAAACCCAGCATATCGACGACGACATTGCCCTGGTCATTGAAAAGCTCACGGAAGTGGCGGCTCATGACAATATCGGCATCATCATGTGTGGATTTTCAGAAACCATCTACAAAACCATGATGGCTTTGAATGTCCTGAACCTTGTTCCAGACGACCATGTTGTAGACAGCCTCGAAGAGGCCAAACAGCTGGCAAAACAGATTATCAAGGCTTCGATGAGATGACTCAAATTAAAGGGTGTCGAAGGATATCGGCGATTCGTACTGCACTTCAAACCGCCTGTACGTGATCGTATTTTCGGTCGCTGGATATTTTTGAGGAAACGAACATGACCCTGCCGCCGTTCGTTGGCACAATCTTGATCTGCACAGGCGTTAATCCGAATGTAATAAATTATCTGCAAGGGTTCAATTCGGGACAGTCAGTTCGATTTCCTGTATATTCCCATTTTCCAGGCCGCGGTCCCAGGTTTGATGGAACTTAAAGAAAATTCGTATATCAGTCGATAATCGACCGATCAAAATTTTTTCAATTAACCACCTGTTGACTTGCTACATGGATTGGTAGATACGGGAATCGAATTTCCGGGAGTATCCCGCTTGGCGAGACAATAACAAATTAGATCGATTTTATTTTGCTGAATTCCCACTCTTGGGGAATTTAAGTTGTACCTGACTATGAAAATGAGGATAGGTTATAGACAATGAGTTTCAAGGAACAAACCACAAATGTCGTCGACGGGGAATCAAGCGAACTTCAAATGAATCCCGACGATATGCTTGAATTGGCGAGCGTTGCATCAGGAATACTGGTAGATTGGTTCAAGAACCTACCCGACAACGATGCGTGGGATGGTGAATTTCGAGATATACTCGACGACAGTCTGAAGAGGCCACCGCCCGAAAGCGGACGACCCGCAGCGGATGTCATCAAACAAGTGGGAAGCGAAATTCTGCCGTTTGCCTTACGCCATGCTCACCCTCGTTGCTTCGGATTCATCCCGTCATCACCCACTTGGCCTGGAATTCTGGCAGACTATTTGGCAGCAGGATTCAATATCAATTCCTGCACATGGCTCGTTGCAAGCGGTCCGACCGAAGTGGAACTGGTTGTCCTTGACTGGTTTCGCCAGTGGCTTGGACTTCCAGACACCGCGGGCGGCCTGCTGACCAGTGGCACTTCAGCGGCCACCGTTGAAGCTTTCGTTGCAGCTCGGGAATTCGCTAATTCCCCCGAACGCTCAACCATCTACATGAGTGATCAAAGTCATGCGGTCCTTGTACGCGCGGCCAGAGTCATTGGAATTTCGCCGGAAAACATTCGTCGGGTTCCGAGCGACGATAATTTTCGTCTCGATATTCATGCACTGTCCGGCACAATCGATGCCGACCGAAAAGCCGGATACAATCCAATGATCGTAGTCGCCAATGCCGGCACGACAGCGACCGGTGCAGTCGACCCACTCCCTGAGTTGGCGGATTTCTGTGAAGCGCAAAACATTTGGTTTCATGTTGACGCGGCGTATGGTGGTTTCGCGATCATAACGAAGAGAGGCAAGGCAATTCTAGACGGAATTGAACGGGCTGACTCGATAACGCTTGACGGGCACAAGTGGTTTTATCAACCGTACGAAGTCGGCTGCGTGATGGTCAAGCACCTCAGCAGTCTTGAAAATGTGTACTCCATGAAACCCGATATACTTCAAGACACTGTATGGGGGACGAACCATCCGAACATCGCTAACCGAGGAATCCAACTCAGCCGTTCGGCGCGCGCCATGAAAATTTGGACGTCAGTACAGACGTTCGGCATGGCTGCGTTTCGACGGGCGGTGTCCAGGGGAATGGAGTACGCCAGCCGTGCGGAAGCTCATATCAGCGGACGTTCCGGTCTGGAGCAGCTGAACCGGGTGACACTGGGAGTGATATGCTTCCGATACAACCCTGAGGCTTTGGAGCTTGATGAGGAGACCCTGGAAGAGATAAACAGGGCCGTAATGGTGCGCATGTTCTGGGAGGACAAATCATTTATTTCTTCAACCCTCATTCGAAATAAATTTGCGTTCCGACTCTGCATCATCAACCACAATACAGCCTGGAACGACGTGGAGGAAACACTCAATGCTGTCGAGACATTTGGAAATGAAGCACTCAACTCGAACTGACTTCCTTCAAGTCGCGGCATTTGATCCTGTAAAGATCGGTGGAGGAATTTTTAAAACCATGGTTCTGATGGTCACTGATTGACAGTTACACCAAGAATGTATGATTTTCCCGCGGTGGCGTTCGAAACCTCTTTCTGGATTTGCGAACAGGATGTCAATCGCCTTGTGTGCTGCCGAACTTCAATGCTGTGTTCACAACAACTCATGATTGTTGATCAGGCTGGCGTCATTCGTCTGAAGCAGCAGAATTGAAGCCAATAGCGGACACCCGGACCCACTTTGTTTACCCAGACTCCGATACGAGCATGCGGTGGAACGACACCTTTTCATTATCGAATAAAAATCGGAACTGTTTCCGGCGAGAGATGGTTGAACAATATGCATCTGAAAGTTCAGCGAAAAGCACAATATTGTGCGATACGTAGATTCACAAGAACTAAGGCAGCGCCTTCCATTCTTCCATCGGACCGAATACCACTCAACTTCGCAGAGACCGAAAATATTTTATTCGGATATAGATGAGACAATTATTACGATCTGAATACAGTCTTGATCGGTTCAAGGGAGACCTGTTCGGCGGTCTGACAGTCACCGTAGTCGTACTCCCATTGTCAATCGCCTTCGGTGTCGCATCCGGTCTGGGACCAAACGCGGGCCTTTACGGTGCCATTGCTGTGGGATTTTTCGCTTCGGTGTTCGGAGGAACATCGACCCAGATTTCAGCACCTACAGCACCGATGGTTGTCGCCATTGCGGTGATTGTGACCAGTCATGCCCAAAACATATTCGAAGCATTCCTGATTGTATCGATGGCCGGAATTCTCCAGATTTTGCTGGGACTTACTGGGGTTGGCCGTTACATTCAATACACGCCGCGTATAGTCGTTTCCGGATTCATGTCGGGAATCGGTGTAATCATTATCGCTATCCAATTGCTGCCGCTAGTCGGAATGTCGTCGGCATCCGGCGGAGCTCTGGGAAACTTACGTGAGTTGTACGATAACGTTCATTCCTTTAATTTCGACGCGCTAACCATCGGTGCAGTCGCGCTTGCAATTTCAATTTTCTGGCCCCGGAATTTTGGACGTTTTATTCCAGCACCGCTGCTGGCAATGTTGGCAGGTACCCTTCTCAGTGCTTTTTGGCTATCTGACGTGCCCATTGTGGGACATATTTATACAGGATTGCCAGAGATTAAATTTGTATTGCCCGGTTCCGACTTCGTATTGCGGGCACTCGAACCCGCATTGATACTGGCCTTGATCGGATCAGTCAATAGCCTTCTCTCCTCGCTGGTTGCTGATACACTAACGGGAACCAGTCATCAGCCAAGTCGCGAGCTGATCGGTCAGGGTATCGGGAATACTATTTCCGGATTGATCGGGGGGCTGCCCGGTTCTGGTTCAATTCCAGGGACAGTTTCAAATATCCGCGCTGGCGCAAGTACCACTGTATCGGGAATGTCCTATCCGATCATGATGACCTTGATCCTGGTCGAATTCGTTGATTGGTTTGAACGGATTCCACTTGCCGCCCTGGCGGGAGTGTTGATCATGGTAGGTTGGGATGCCGTAGATTTACGAATCATCCGTCGTATTCATCTTGTACAGCGCTCCCAACTCGTCATTTTTCTGCTTACGTTCGGTATAACGGTTTTTGTCGATTTGCTTTCCGCCGTGGTAGTGGGTTTGATCGCATCCGCATTGACACATGCAAAGACAGTTGAACGATTCGAACTGGACAGCATCGTATCCGCAGCCATTCTTGACTTACATCTGCTTGGTGAAGATGAAACGAAGACAGAATCGGACCCATACTCGGCGCGCACAGGCCTGATTCGTCTAAATGGAACCATTTCGATCGCCTCAAAAACAAAACTGGTGAACAGTACCTCCAAAGATATCAAAGACCATGAGATCATCATTTTCGATTTCTCAGCGACCCAATATATCGACGACGATATTGTCCTAATTTTCGAACAGCTCACTGAAGTTGCGGAGGTGAGTGGTATCGCCATCATTGTCTGCGGACTTCCTCAATCAATTCTTGAAAACATGAATGCGTTGAATGTAATGCATCGAATCCCGAATGATCATGTCGTAGACAACTTTGAGGAGGCCAAACAACTGGCAAGAAAGATTATCAAGGCCTCGATGGCCTGACCGAAACTCCTGATTCGTCCATATCCAATGGTCATTTTTGATCCGTAGTCATGCGCTTATGTAATATTATTGGGAGTAACGTTGATATTCGGCGAGTGAAATCATTTCCGAAATTTCCTCTGAGTCGCTATACTTGATAGGTTGACTGTAAGCGGAATGCGTGAATATTCATAGCATTTGACCGCAAAGTTTTTAATTGCACGCCCATCACGGCTGTATTCGCCGCTAGATTACCGGGCAAAAGGACTAATTTATTCCATGAATTCGCAATCTCGCGATACCGGACTCTATCGTCCGCAGTTCGAACATGACGGCTGTGGTTTCGGTCTGATCGCGCAAATGGATGGTCAACCGTCACATGGGTTGGTTCGAACAGCCGTACAATCACTGTGCAACCTGACCCACCGCGGCGCCATTGCATCCGACGGGAAATCAGGTGACGGCTGTGGAATCATGCTCAGAATTCCCGATAGATTCATGCGTCGATGTGCTGTCGAGCAGAATATCAGTCTGAAAAGGAAGTTCGCCGTTGGAATGATCTTCCTTGATCCGGACCCGGTTATCGCCCATACCGCCAGGACCCAGCTGGAGCAGGAACTGATCAGTAAAGAACTGCAACCTGCCGGATGGAGAGTGGTACCTGTCAATCCCGAGGCACTCGGCGAGTCGGCGCTTTCCACGCAGCCGCGGATTGAGCAGATCCTGATCAACGCGCCGGAAGGACTGTCGACAGCAAGATTCGAGCGCCGCCTGTACGCAGCCCGTCGAGCAACCGAAAAAAAACTCCTGAACTCCGACAGTAGTTTCTATATCTGCAGTATGTCTTCATTGTTGATGGTCTACAAGGGATTGTTCATGCCGGACAACCTAACCGCGTATTTTCTCGAACTGGATGATCCGGAACTGGAATCATCACTTGCAGTATTCCATCAGCGCTTTTCAACAAACACCGCCCCCACATGGCGCCTCGCACAGCCATTCCGTATGCTGGCTCACAATGGCGAGATCAACACCATACAGAGCAATCGCAACTGGGCGATCGCAAGGAGTGGCAAATTTGCCGACTCCCTTCACGAAAACGTTCGTGAACTGTTACCAATTGTGGATTTCGAGTCTTCTGACTCAGCAAGTTTGGACAACATGCTGGACTTTTTCGTCAGCGGCGGTATGGATATTTTCAGAGCCATGCAGATTCTGGTGCCACCGGCATGGCAGAACGTGGATACCATGGACTCAAATCTAAGATCCTTCCACAGTTACAACTCCCTGCATTCTGAACCCTGGGATGGACCGGCAGGCATTGTTCTCACAGATGGTCGATATGCCGCTTGTGTCATGGATCGAAATGGCCTGCGACCGGCACGCTACATCATCACGGCTGATCGATATATCACACTATGTACCGAGATCGGTGTTCATGACTACAGTGAAGAGGATCTGATAGCCAAAGGAAGATTGAAACCCGGTGAGATGATTGCGGCGGACACCAAAACCGGCGCCCTGCTGCTGCCCGATGATATCAACGAGGAACTCAAGAACCGCCAGCCATACAGTCGCTGGCTCAAGCAAAGACAGCAGCGAGTCTATACCAGACTCCTCAATGACACGCATTCCAGTACCGCACTCAATCCGTTCGAGCTCGCCATCTACAGGAAGATGTTCGACGTGTCCTTTGAGGAGCAGGAGCAGGTGATCCGCGTATTGAGTGAACTTGGACTTGAGGCTGTCGGTTCGATGGGTGATGACACACCGTTACCGGTACTGTCCGATAGAAGACGCTCAATATATGATTATTTCCGGCAGCAGTTTGCGCAGGTGACAAATCCACCAATCGATCCATTGCGCGAAAAAATTGTCATGTCCCTGGAAACCACAATCGGTCTGTCGTTCGGACTGTTTGAGGAGAATCCTGAACATGCGAGAAGACTGATCATCGGTTCACCGGTCCTGTCGGGACGAAAATTCTATACGATCATGGATGAAGTCGACCCGGCTTACAGTGTGTACCATATCAGCCTGAACTACCCGCGAGGCGAAGGTCTGGAAAATGCCATCCGGCGCATTAGCGATGAGGCTGTCGAGGCGGTTCGTGCGGGTGACCTAATTCTCACATTGTCGGATCGCAACGTTTCACCGGACAAACTCCCGATACCCGCGGTGCTCGCAACCGGTGCGGTGCATCATCGGCTGATCGACGAGGACTTAAGATGTGATGCAAACATCATTGTCGAGACGGCAACCGCTCGGGATCCGCATCACTTTGCAGTCTTGATCGGATACGGAGCCACCGCGATCTACCCATATCTGAGCTATGCCCTCGTACGCAACATTGTCGGTAAGGATGTACCCGACAGCCATTCCCTGTCGGCTATACGCTCGTACCGTCAGGGAATCAAGAAGGGGTTGTTCAAGATCATGTCAAAAATGGGCATCTCGACCGTAGCGAGCTATCGCGGCGCGCAATTGTTTGAAGCAGTGGGACTTCATGATGAAGTGGTGGATTTGTGCTTCAAGGGGACAGTTTCACGGATTCAGGGTACGAATTTTGAGGACATCGAAAACGATCTGATTGAACAGTCGGATGCGGCATGGGATCCTAGAACGCCAGTCAGTCATGGAGGGCTGCTCAAATATTCGACTGACAGCGAATACCATGCTTTCAACCCGGATGTCGTTCACGCAATGCACGCAGCCGTGGAAAGCGGCGATACGAATGACTATCGAATTTTTGCGTCACTGGTCAATGATCGAACACCGATGGTACTGCGCGACCTGCTACGTATCAAAACCGACGGGAATGTACCGATCGACCTGGCGGATGTCGAGCCGGTGGAATCGATTCTCAAACGGTTTGACAGCGCGGCAATGTCACTCGGTGCACTGTCGCCGGAAGCCCACGAAGTGCTCGCCGAAGCCATGAATGAAATTGGCGGTCGCTCCAACTCCGGTGAGGGTGGCGAGGACCCGAAGCGTTACGGTAGCTCCCGAACTTCAAAGATCAAACAGGTCGCATCAGGCCGTTTCGGTGTCACACCCCACTACCTCACCAACGCAGAGGTGCTTCAGATCAAGATCGCTCAAGGCGCGAAGCCCGGCGAAGGCGGACAGTTACCCGGACATAAGGTCAGTGAAATGATCGCTTCATTGCGCTATTCGTCACCCGGTGTGTCACTGATATCACCGCCACCACATCATGACATCTATTCGATCGAAGATCTTGCACAGCTGATATTTGATCTCAAACAGGTCAATCCCGAGGCTTTGGTTTCGGTTAAGCTGGTGTCTGAAGCCGGTGTCGGTACGATCGCTGCCGGCGTAACAAAGGCATACGCCGACCTGATCACGATTGCCGGGTATGACGGCGGAACCGGCGCAAGCCCGATCACCTCAGTCAAATACGCCGGCAGCCCCTGGGAACTGGGATTGGTTGAAACCCAGCAGACTCTGAGAATGAACGGACTTCGTCACCGTGTCCGACTGCAAGTTGACGGCGGATTGAAGACCGGTCTCGACGTTATCAAGGCAGCAATGCTCGGTGCAGATTCGTTCGGGTTCGGAACCGCTCCCATGATCGCGATCGGATGCAAATATCTGCGGGTTTGCCATTTGAACAATTGTGCAACCGGAGTCGCCACGCAGAATTCAAGTCTGCGAGAACGACATTTCAAGGGTACCAAGGACAAGGTGGTGCGTTACTTCAGGTTCGTTGCGGAAGAGGTTCGTGAGCTTCTGGCTTCAATTGGCGTCAGGAGCCTTGATGAAGTGATCGGCCGACCGGAATATCTGGAAATGATCGAACCGAAGTCCAACAAACAGAAACGGCTTGATCTCAGTGCGTTGCTTTCGCTGGCCGATGTGGCGGACGACGTGTCCAGACGATGTACGAGCGTGCGCAATGAACCTTGGGATAAGGGTCCGCTCGCCGAACAAATGGTGACGGATGCCCTACCATGCATCAAGCGAGGAAAAGGCGACGAGTTTGACTACAAGATTGCAAACATCAACCGTTCGATCGGCGCAAGATTATCCGGCGAGATCGCCAAGTCGCCGACACCTCTATCGTCACCGATCAAGATGAAATTCAAAGGTATCGCTGGTCAGAGTTTCGGTGCCTGGAACGCGGCCGGTCTGGAATTGTATCTGGAAGGCGATGCCAATGATTATGTCGGCAAGGGGATGGCGGGTGGAAAAATCGTGATCAGACCTCCGCACAACAGTCCACTCGAATCACAGCTGACACCGATTGTCGGCAATACCTGTCTGTACGGTGCGACCGGCGGCCGGTTTTTTGCCGCCGGTACCGCAGGAGAGAGATTTGCAGTCAGAAATTCGGGTGTCATTGCCGTACTGGAAGGATGCGGCGATCATGGATGCGAATACATGACCGGCGGAGCGGTGTTGTCTCTCGGCAGAACCGGAGTGAATTTCGGCGCCGGCATGACCGGCGGAATTGCGTTCGTGCTGGATCTGGAAAGGATTTTTGTCGATTGCTACAATCATGAGTTGATCGATATCCATCGGCTGACACATGAAGACATGGAGCCTCACCTGAGTTTTCTTCATGAAATGATCGGGGAATACGTTGATGAGACCGGTAGCCGATGGGGCAAGAGAGTTCGAGATGATTTCCTGGAACTGGTCGGACGGTTCTGGCTGATCAAGCCGAAAGCGGCAGACATCAAGGACTTGATGGAAACCCTCAGGGAAGCCGCATAGGCCAGCCCATGGTTGGGGAATCGACGTGAAAGATCATTTTCAGTTTCTGGATCTGCCAAGACAGAGTCCACCGAAGGATCCCGCGCAATATCGCATCCATCACTGGAACGAAATTTACCAGCAATATGACCCGGCAGTCGTGTCCGGTCAGTCGGCGCGCTGCATATCCTGCGGAAATCCCTACTGCCAATGGAAATGCCCTGTCCACAATTACATTCCGGAATGGCTGGGCCTGATCGCCGAAGACAGATTGTTCGAGGCTGCGGAACTATCACACCAGACCAATTCCTTACCGGAAATCTGCGGTCGAATCTGCCCTCAGGACCGCCTGTGTGAAGGTGCCTGTACGATGAATGACGGATTCGGTGCGATTACCATCGGCGCGGTTGAAAAATACATCACAGACGAGGCATTCAACCAAGGGTGGAGACCCGATATTTCCAGCGTCGAACCCAATGGAAAGACTGTCGCCATCGTGGGCAGCGGCCCCGCCGGACTCGGCTGTGCCGACGTGCTGGTACGAAACGGATTCAGTGCCACAGTCTTTGATCGCTATCCGGAAATTGGCGGCCTGCTGACGTTTGGAATTCCCCCTTTCAAGCTGGAAAAAAGAATCGTGCTGAAACGACGCGAGGTCATGGAAGAAATGGGAGTGAAGTTCGTACTGAATACCAAAGTTGGAACAGACATCGACTTTCAGATGCTTCTGGACGATTACGACGCAGTCTTTCTGGGCATGGGAACCTATACCTATATGAAAGGCGGTTTTCCGGGAGAAAATCTGAGCGGTGTTCATGAGGCACTGCCCTACCTGATCGGCAACAACTATGAAGTCGAGAACTGGGACCCGGGTTCATGGTTGCCAATCAATCTGAATAATCAGGATGTCGTTGTACTCGGTGGCGGTGACACGGCCATGGACTGCGTCAGAACAGCGGTTCGACAGGGGGCCGGAAAAGTGACTTGCGTCTATCGGCGTGACGAGGAGAACATGCCGGGATCTCGACGGGAAGTCTGGCATGCGAAAGAGGAAGGTGTGCAATTTCTGTGGAACCGGCAGCCATTGGAGATTATCGGTAATGGTCGGGCCGAGCAGGTCAAGGTGATTGAAACCAGACTTGGCGAGCCGGACGAGCGAGGACGTCGCCAACCCGAACCGGTTCCCGGTAGTGAACAACTGATAGAATGTGACAGTGTCATCATTGCATTCGGGTTTCGCCCCAGTCCCAGTGATTGGATGGCCGAACATAACATCCAGACCGATCCTTTCTTGCGCGTTCAAGCCAGCCATGACAGTGAGTATCCTTTTCAAACCTCCAATCCGAAAGTGTTCTCCGGCGGCGACATGGTCAGGGGTGCGGATCTGGTTGTCACCGCGGTGTTCGAGGGGCGAGAGGCCGCACGCGGAATCATGAGCTACGTCAACGCAAATTGAATCTTAATCGACACACCTGATGGCCGAAATTCCAACTCGTGACCGCCTGATCGTCGCTCTCGACGTCCCTACAGACAGTCAGGCAATGGATCTGGTTGACAGGATCGGGGACCACGTCAATTTCTTCAAAGTTGGCCTGGAACTGTTCTCAAGTGGTACCGGTATAAGATTGATTGAGGCACTGGTCAAGCGCGGACACAAGGTATTTGCAGATTTCAAGTTTTTTGATGTACCTGCCACAGTCAGTCGGTCTGTTCGGAATCTCAATGGACTGGGTATCACTTTTCTGACAGTACACGGCGACAGTCAGATCATTGAGGCTGCTGTTCAGGCAACCGATGAGATATCAATATTGGCTGTCACGGTTCTGACGAGTATGGATGAAGACAGCCTGACGGGTATGGGTGTCAGTATGAACCTTGTGGATCTGGTCAAGATGCGGGCACAAAATGCGCAGAGTCTGGGTTGCGCTGGCGTGATCGCTTCCGCCCGCGAAGCGGCATTCATCCGACAACAAACGGGAACTGAGTTTCAGATTGTAACGCCTGGAATTCGCAGTGCAGGCACCTCCGCCAATGATCAGAAACGCGTTATGACCGTCAAGGGCGCACTTGACTCGGGTGCCGACTACCTGGTCGTCGGAAGGCCGATCCGAGACGCAATTGATCCCAGTCATGCCGCCGCGCAATTCCAGATTGAAATCACAGATACGCTGGCTGGCAGCTGACCGCTTCGACCAATGACATTGCTGAAGAACGACCGGTTTTTGCGGGCCTTGCGAAGAGAGGCCATTGACCGCACACCCGTGTGGATCATGCGTCAGGCTGGCCGATATCTACCCGAATACCGTGAAACCCGACGGCAGGCCGGCGATTTTCTCACACTGTGCCGAACACCGGAACTGGCTTGCGAAGTCACTCTGCAACCCCTAAGACGATATGATCTGGATGCTGCGATAATTTTTTCCGATATTCTGGTAATTCCGGATGCGATGGGACTCGGACTCAGAATGGAGGAATCGGTAGGACCTGTATTTGAGAATCCGATCAATTCAGGCACTGACATTCGAAAACTCGCACGACCTGACCCGGAAGACGACCTCGGCTACGTAATGGACGCTGTTCGCACAACCGTAAACAGTCTCGACGGTTCGGTTCCGCTGATTGGTTTCTCCGGAAGTCCCTGGACGCTTGCGGTCTACATGATTGAAGGTCGATCCAAGACTGACTTCGGAAAGATTCTGACTTTTGCAAAAACGCAAACCGGAGATTTGCATCAATTACTCGATATCCTCGCCCTGTCCGTAACCGATTATCTTGCGGCCAAAGCTAAAGCCGGAGCCTCGGCACTCATGATTTTCGACACTTGGGGTGGACTGCTCGACACTCCCCAATATCTGGATTTGTCGTTGCGTTACATGCACCAGATCGTTGAGGAACTGTCCATACAAGTGCCTGGTATTCCCACCATACTGTTTACCAAAGGCGGAGGAAACTGGTTGGAGAACATCGCTGATACCGGGTGCAGTGCGATTGGCGTAGATTGGACTGTCGATATTGGTGACGCCCGTCAGAGGGTCGGTGACCGGGTCGCACTTCAGGGCAATCTGAACCCTGATTCACTGAGACTCAGCAATGACGAAATCGAACAGCAGGTGGCGGAAATCATTGAGTCATTTGGTCACGGCAGCGGACACATCTTCAACTTGGGACACGGAATCAAACCGGATATCGATCCGAAAAAAGTGTCGGTTTTGGTCAATGCAGTGGATGTCTTCAGCAGAAAGTTTCACTGACTTCGAATCAGGCGCTCAAACCAGCCAATAGTTCTTATCCAATGCTGGAATGCCCTGACAACTCACCCTGCCTTCTTCAAACAATTTGATTACAGTCGCAAAAAGCGATCTTGCTGCCGGTGCATGCAATGATCGGTCAGTGTCCCGATAAACCACCGGCACCATTTCCATAACATTCGACATTCCGTTGTGAAAACACTCCAGAATCTGTAATTCACGCTGTCGTCGGTGCTCAATGCACGCACGTACAAATTGATCAGGCTGTCTGATCGGTGATCCATGAGTCGGATAATAGATATGGTCGTCACAATCCAATAACATTTTGAGACTCGCCAGATAGTCCGACATCGAACCGTCAGGAGGTATGATTACAGTTGTTGACCAGCCCATAACATGATCGCCGGAAAAGAGCGCCTTTTCCTCCATAAGTCGGTAGCACATATGATTGGACATGTGGCCTGGAGTATGAACACATTGCAAATTCCACCCTCCACCGCGCAGCAAATCGCCATTTTTTACCGCGATATCAGGACGAAACGCATGGTCGACATCCTCTTCCAATCGATCCGATCCCTCATTTTCGTCTTCCGTACATATAGCCCTGAACCCGTAAATCGGCGCACCACAGATTGACTGCAACGGACGTGCCGCGGGGGAGTGGTCACTGTGTGTATGAGTAACGACGATATGCGTGATCGTCTCGTCAGCCAGACTTTCGGCAATTGCGCAAATGTGACTTTCCAGTCGCGGCCCGGGGTCTATGACCGCGACCTTCCCACGTCCAACGATGTACGTCCCGGTTCCGAGATAGGTGAATTTACTTGGATTTTTTGCGACGATCCGCCTGATCAGAGGAGAAACATCGTGAATCTCCCCATACTCGAACTCGTCGTCAAGTTGAAATGGAATCTGAGTTTTCAATTTTGGAATTTGCAACCAGATCTACAGTGCAGACGGTAAAGCCGCACAACCTGAACTGTACGAGAATCAAACGAATCTGGTTGTGTCTTATACCTCAACAGGTAGTTGCGATCTTGCGAACTCGACTTTCCCCTGATTCAAACTCACTTCAATCTCGTCGCCGGTGGCAAATTTCCCCGATAGGATTTCCTTGGCGAGCGGATTTTCCAATCTGTTTTGGATCGCTCTTTTGAGAGGTCGCGCACCGTAAACCGGATCAAACCCGGTCGTCGCAAGAAAACCGACTGCTTCTTCGTTCAAATTCAGATGTATGTCCTGATCGGCAAGCCGGTCCTGAAGCAACTTGATCTGAATTCTCGCGATGTCGTTGATGTGATCGCGTGAAAGCGAATGAAATACGATCATGTCGTCGATGCGATTGATAAATTCGGGGCGGAAATTCCGTACAACCTTGTTCATGACAGCCCGCTTGATTTTCCTGTACGGCATCTCGCCCGTCATTTCCTGAATCAGGTCCGAACCAAGGTTGGAAGTCATGACAACAACCGTATTACGAAAATCAACCGTGCGTCCATGACCATCCGTCAGTCGACCATCATCCAGTACCTGCAATAGGATGTTGAACACATCAGAATGGGCTTTTTCGATTTCGTCAAGAAGAATGACACAATATGGGCGTCTCCTGACAAGTTCGGTGAGATGCCCGCCCTCTTCATATCCCACGTAACCCGGTGGTGCACCGATCAACCTCGCGACCGAGTGCTTCTCCATGAACTCGGACATGTCGATCCGAATCAACGCATCTTCCGTATCGAACAGGAATTGCGCCAGTGCCTTGCACAGTTCAGTTTTTCCGACACCTGTCGGTCCCAGAAACAGGAATGTACCATAAGGTCGATTCGGGTCCGACAAGCCGGTTCGCGATCGCCTGATCGCATCGGAAACACTGCCGACCGCGACTTGCTGACCGATGACGCGCTTGCCGATTTCCTGCTCCATTCGCAACAATTTTGACCGTTCCCCCTCAAGCATTCTGCTGACAGGAATTCCAGTGGCACTCGAAACCACTTCTGCGATTTCCTCTTCAGTCACACTACTTCGAAGCAGCTCGAACTCCCGATCGTCTTCTGAGCGACTGCTCTCCAGCTGTCGTTCCAATTCCGGAATGGTCTGATAAGTAAGTTTGGCCAAACGATCCAAATCACCCGCTCGCTGTGCATTACCTGCCTCGATTCTCGCGGCGTCAAGCTGCTCCATGATATGCTGTGAACTCATAACGGCCGACTTCTCACCGAACCACAGCTGTTCGAGTTCGGAATACTCGTTCGAAAGTCGACTGAGATCACTTTCCAACTTGTCAAGCCTTGTCCTGGAAGCTTGATCGGTTTCGTTCTTGAGTGCTTCCCGTTCGATTTTCAGCTGAATGATTTTTCGATCAAGACGGTCCAACGCATCCGGTTTGGAGTCGATCTCAATTCGTATACGACTGGCGGCCTCGTCAACCAGATCAATCGCTTTGTCCGGCAGATTGCGATCCGTAATGTAGCGATGGGAAAGTCGAGCCGCAGCGACAATGGCCGGATCTGTGATGTCCACCCCGTGATGAACCTCATACTTCTCCTTAATGCCGCGAAGTATCGCGATCGTACTCTCCAGACTGGGTTCCTGAACAATAATCTTCTGAAAGCGGCGTTCGAGTGCCGCGTCCTTCTCGACATGTTTGCGATATTCGTCAAGCGTTGTCGCACCGACACAATGCAACTCGCCGCGAGCCAACGCAGGCTTCAGCATGTTTCCTGCGTCCATGGACCCTTCCGCCTTGCCGGCACCAACCATCATATGAAGTTCATCGATAAAAAGGATAATCTCTCCCTCCTGGCGGGTAAGTTCGTTGAGCAGGGCCTTGAGTCGCTCCTCAAACTCACCGCGAAACTTGGTTCCGGCAATCAATGTACCGAGATCAAGTGATAGCAGGCGCTTGCCTTTCAAGATTTCCGGAACTTCATCATCGGAAATCCGCTGGGCCAACCCTTCAACGATTGCTGTCTTACCAACACCTGGTTCGCCAATCAACACCGGATTGTTTTTCGTGCGCCGCTGAAGCACCTGAATAGTACGCCGAATCTCGTCGTCTCGCCCTATAACCGGGTCCAGCTTCCCCAGTCGGGCTTGCTCGGTTACATCGATCGTGTACTTTTCAAGTGCCCGAAACTGCTCTTCACTGTTCGCGTCGCTGACGGTTTGTCCTCCACGCATCTGATCGATTCTTGCTTCCAGAATCTTGCCGTCAGCACCCGCATCCCGTAAAATTTTCCCGACTTTGTGTTTGCTGTCAACAGCGGCAAGTGCCACCATCTCGCTGGATATGAACTGATCTCCGCGTTTCTGGGACAGTGCATCAGCCCGATTCAGGAGCTTCGCCAGTTCCTGCGACAAGTGCACCGTGCCATCGTTTCCGCTAACCCGTGCAAGCCCATCCAGATAGTTGCCCAGTTCGGTTCGAAGCTGTGGCATCTTTACATTACTCTGTGCGAGCAGATGATGAACCGTACCGCCTTTCTGATCGAGCAAGGCCACCATCAGATGCGCCGGATCAATGAACTGATGATCCCGTCCAATCGTCAGGCTCTGGGCATCAGCCAGTGCATGCTGAAGTTTCGTAGTGAATTTTTCTGGATTCATCTCGTTTACCCGATACCAACAAATTCGGAATTCTGATTACGAAACTGAAAATAGGGACGAACCGGAATATTTCAATGTCCGGTACGTTATCGAGGCAGACATGGCATCATAATGTTCTGACCAGAATCCAGCCGCAGCAGTCATAAGTGCCTGATTTAAAAGGGACAAATCCCGATTGAAATGAGCGTTCAGCGCACTTCGTTCTGCTCGAACACTTCGGGGAGCTTGGTCAGGGCGGTCTTGCCGAGCGGTGTTCTTGGCAGATCGTCGATCACCGCGCATCGGGTAATGTGATTGTGGGCAGATGCTTTGGCGTTGAACTCCTTCAGAATCTCCTTTGCCCGACCTGCGCTGGCCTCAGGATCGTCCATGGCGAATACAACGCAGGGACGATGATCAAATTCAACGATCCCGGCCTCCTTGACTTCGGGATAGCGCTCAAGCAGCGATTCGAGTTCTTCGGGATACACATTCTTGCCACCCTCGGTGACAATGGTTCTCTTGATTCGACCCGTCAGGCTCAGATTTCCTGAACTGTCAAGTCTTCCCAGATCACCAGTTCGAAACCACCCATCCTTCATCACTTCCTGCGTCGCCGACTCATCCGAATAGCCCAGCATGACATTGTCCCCCTTGACCAGCACTTCACCGCTTCCCAGCTCATCAGGATCATCGATCTTGACTGCCACTCCTTCTATCGCATATCCCACACTGTCGAGATTGTCGGGGAATGCCTCCTGGACACAGACTACCGGAGAGGTCTCTGTCAGTCCATATCCCTGCCTTAGACTGATCCCCAGATCACGAAAGAACTGGGCGATGGTCGGATCAAGCCGAGCTCCGCCGCTCACCCAGTAGCGGAGATTCGGACTCAATTTCTTACGCAACGGCGCATTCAATCGGCTTCGCACCCCAAGCGGCAGACTGGCAAGCAACGAGACATAACCCCGAAGCAGGAAACTGCCGCTTTGAAATTTCTTCTCCATTCCCTGCTTGATATTTCGATAAAGCCGTGGAACCGCCAGAACAACCGACACATTTTCTTCCAGCATGGCTGCCAGCACTTCCTGCGCGGTCAACACTTTGGGCAGGGCGATTGATGCTCCGCAGTACAGTGGCAACAGCATTCCACCCACCATTTCAAATGTGTGTGAAAGTGGCAAAAGACTGAGAAATCTGTCGTTGTGATCAATCTTTACGACTTTCGAGCAAGCGATCACATTCGAGGATAGATTATGATGCGAAAGGCGAACAATCTTGGGCACACCTGTACTTCCGGAAGTGTAGATTCGAACCGCTTCTTCCGAGCTCAGGTCGTTGTCAGGAGCCTTTTCCTCCTCAGCCGTGAGTTCGTTTCCGACTTCAATTGCAATTTTAAGCGTATCGATGCCAGCGATCTTTGAATCCGCTTCATGTGCCATGATCAATTTTGGATTCAATGCGGCAATCTGGGTATGGATATCATCCTCGCTGTAGCCGATGTGAACAGGAGCTAGAATTGCACCCACCCGCCAGGCGGCGAATGCGGCAATACCCCATTCGACACCGTTGGGTCCGATAACGGAGACAACGTCGCCTTTCGACACGCCTTGCTCGCGCAGACGACCTGCCATATGAAGTGCGGATTCGCGCACGGTTCCGTATGAATATGAAATAGATTCCGCATCTCGCTGTCTGCGAATCCAGGCGGTTCTTGATGCGTGTGATTTAAGGCGTGGACTGAAAATTCTCCAAATATCGTGAGACATGATCTTTCTACTCCCGGCATTCGTCAGTCAAGACGCTACCAGCAAATTTATATCGCGGTGTAATATAGACTTTCCGATATGAATTCGATTACAACCCTCAGGACCTATATTGTTGCACAAATTAAGGTTCAGGGTAGCATATTAAGTCCTTTCTCCTATGTTGTGATACAACGGTGGTTTTTTCGTTCAATTCAGTCGTAGGCGTTAAGTTCGAATGTTCCATCAGGCTTTGAAGATTCGACTCCAACCAACGCGAGCAGTTCTCCGTGTTCAACCAGTCCGCGGTGGCAGCGTACGAATGCCACGCCATCGACTGTAAACTCGACACGCACAGCAGGTGTGTCGAGTTGACTGATATTGTGAATATAGCCAACGGGGTCGCCCGCGACAACTGAGTCTCCAGGCGAGAACGCAGGTTCAAACAATCCGCGATGCGTCGAGTAAATATGTTGATTGGCATCGATGATTTTGAAAAATTTCGCTTTCTGCAGTTGCAAGGGTTGATCGCCTGTGAGTACGTTCAGGTGTCGCAAACAATTGTGAATGCCTTGCTCACCGAGTTTGACTGTCTCGGGTGTGGCCTGGCCACCGCCACCCAGCTCGGCAGCAATAGAAGGGATATTGTTGCGTAAAGCCGCTCCGTTGACGGTCCGGTCGTCATTGAACATCCCCATCAACCAGACATAAGGACAACCGAAAACTTCGGCCAGCTCGACAGTCTTCGTTTGGCGTTCAGGATCATTGTCGTAAGTTGCCATGGCACAGGGGGAAAACCAGAATGCTTTACCGCCGGAATGCAGGTCAATTGCGACATCGCACACTGGCATCAGCGCCTTTTCGATGAAATGGGCAATTATCTGAGTCGGAGTTCCTTTCGGATCACCCGGAAAAGCGCGATTAAGGTTGACATCATCAAGGGGCGAAACTCTGGCCGCAACATGCAAAGCCGGTGCATTCAGTGTTGGAATGACGATGATTCGGCCCCGTACAGCGTCAACGTCAACATCGTTCAGAAATTTTATCAGCGCGATGGGGCCTTCAAATTCATCGCCATGCACACCGCCGGTCAGAAGTACCGTCGGCCCGTTTCCGTTGACCACAACACCGGTGGGAATGGGGATGTAACCCAACGCGTACTGATTATTGGAATACCTCAATCGCAAGTCACCGCAACGTTTGCCCGGTGAGGAAAAATCCAGACTAGACTGGACCGGAGTTTTGTTCCAAAGGGGGTCTCGCAACCGGGTTTTCATGAAATTGTCCTTTCCTTTGATGGTTTTGAATTTGATACAGAATATTACGGAAACTGCTGACGTCAAAATACCGTGGTTTGGCGGACATGAAACTCAAATTCGGAAATCAGCGAGCGGCTGAATCGGGTTTGAATTTTCTGCGATTTCGTCTTGCGATAAGAATTCGCTCAGGTATCCCCGCAAAGCAGATGATGTGGATGTTCAGAAGCCAATTGCAGAGCCCCGGGGGATGCTCGACTGCCAGCGCTAATTGCCCGTACAATCGGTGTTTTGAAGACATGTGGATATATCTGTCTTCGCCTGCCGCCAGACGATAAACCATTTCGAGTCGGACCCACCCATTGAATTCGAACAAACAGCAAGTTCAGCGATTCACATATATCGCCGAACTTGCTGTTGATTTCACGAAGAATGCCGGTAATCGATTAACCTTTCTTCCACCAGCGTTCAATCAATTTGTAGCCATCGTAGTCCCAATTGCCACCTACCAGTTCGGGAATGCCGACATTATCTGCATACCCTGAAACATGATTTGCGAATGCATGGACAACTGCACCGGAGTCATCTCGGGTGATTGCCTGCATCTCCCAGTACATATCTCGTCGCTTGTCCTCATCCAATTCGGACCGTGCGGCAACCAGAAGTTCGTTGAACCGGTCATTTTTCCAGTAGGTTTCATTCCAGTTGGAAGTCGCCGAATATGCCTGCGTGAACATCCAGTCTTCGGTTGGTCGGCCGCTCCAGTAGCTTGAACTCCAGGGATGTTTGAGCCAGACATCTTTCCAGTAACCATCATCCGGAACCAAATTCGGTACCAGCTCGATTCCCGAAGCCTTGGCGTGTTCACTGAACAGGACAACAGTATCGACACAGCCAGCGTAAAGATTGTCCGCAGCACTGAGCTCAACTTTCAAACTGCTGAGACCGGCTTGCTTGAGATGCCATTTGGCCTTTTCGGGATCATAGACTCGCTGTTCGAGTTCGTGGTTGTAATAACGATTCGATGGTGAGATGGGATGGTCATTTCCGAGACTTCCAAAGCCACTCAGTACCGTATCGAGCACAGCGTCCCGATCAATCGACAGTTTGAGCGCCATTCGAACATCATTGTTATCAAAAGGTGCCAAGTCGGTTCGCATGGGAAAGGTGTAGTGTTTCGGGCTTTGGATATTCAAAATATTGACATTATCTTGTCTTTCCAGCAATCCGGCAGTCGTCCGATCGATATTGCCGATAACATCGACAGCACCTGTTACCAGGGCGTTTTGACGCGCGGTGGCATCGGCGATTGTCAACAGTTCAGCAGTATCAACGAACGCACGGTCAGACATGTAGTAGTTGGGGTTCCGTGAATATTTTGAGTACTGACCAGGTTCGAATTCGTCCAATACGTAAGAGCCGCAACCGACACCGAAGGTTTCAATTTTTCCGTCTTTCGACGGTAGAATCGACAGTACGGAGTCGCTCAATACCACTGGAAAGTCGACACTGGGATTTTTCAGTTTAAATTTGACAACGTAGTCGCCATCTTTGGAAATGGATTCGACATCTTCTACAAAAGTCTTCATCGAAGACGCTGAATCGTCGCCCCGATGGCGATTGATTGATACGATCACATCGTCTGATGTAACGTTCTTTCCGTTGTGAAAGGTTACACCGGGTCGCAACTTGAAAATCCACTCAGTCGGATCAGCGCCTGATTCATAAGATTCCGCGAGCAGGGGAACAAGCTTTCCATCTGGCCGAACCTCGGTCAGCGTATTGTGAATGGTATAAAACATCATAATACTGTGACCACTGATCAGATGAATCGGATCTGTCGAGTCTGTCGATGAACCATGCGGCATGGCGATGCTGATGTGACCGCCTCTGGCAGGGGTCGCTGCGAGCGCGGCGGAACCAACGAACAACTCTGGCACGGTTCCGGCGATACCCAGTGCGCCGGATGCCTGTATGAATTTTCGTCGTGTTACACGCTGGTGGGTTAAATTGGATAATTTCAAATTTGTAGTCTTCATGAGTTTCCGTTTCCTATTTTGAATAAATTTCCAAATTGTCAAGCGATTTAACTGGACATCGATGGTGCAATTTTACAGTAGGGATAGATCCAAGTGACAATCTTTCGGAAGTGAATTTGATATGGGTATTCAAAGATTTCTGAATGAGTTTCATGTTGCCAAGTACAAGGTAAATCAACGAGAATGCAAGCAGGGAACGACAACTATCATCGACCCATTTTGATTATTGCTCACCGCCATGAACTTGAGGTAGAATCACCCCGAACGCAGTGATTTTGTGTGACACACATTTCGTTTTGTCTAGGGCCATCATTCCACGAATGCCACTGATAGAAATTAAGCGCAGGAAAATCCGACCATGTTTGTTCAAGATTAGCGGAAGGATTCGGTTACAAATCTTATGTAACTGATTCCCAAAGACACTACAAAGACAAATCGACAAGTAAAATTGCAAATTGCCTGAATCAACTCTAGAAAAGAAAGCGATCCTATGTCAACCATGCGCGTACCAAAACCCCAGTACATGGCAAATTGATGGACTTCGGCGATTACTGAAGAACTCTCGGTCAATGAAAATGGCAATAATCAATTCCTGGTCGACTGTACCGAGAGGACATGTGTGAAACGAAAAATTTAGAACTTCCCCACGACATTTCGGATGTCGTTCGTGTCGCTTTACGCGAAGACATTGGCGATGGTGATGTAACAAGCTCTCTGCTTGACGACCGCGCACATGCTGAAGCGACCGTCAGGGTTCGAGAACCTGCAATTCTCTGTGGTTCTGCCTGGTTCAATGAAGTGTTCCATCAGACCGATTCTTCCATTCGCATCGACTGGCTCTTTGAAGAAGGCGACGAAATCCGCGCTGATCAGACAGTATGCCGACTCATAGGAAATGCGCGTTCATTGCTCACAGGCGAGCGAACAGCTCTAAATTTCCTGCAGACACTTTCGGGAACTGCAACTGTGACAAACAAGTTCGTACAAGCAATAGCCGGTCACAAGACACGAATTCTCGACACACGCAAAACCGTACCGGGTTTGCGCACTGCCCAAAAATATGCCGTTCGTGTCGGTGGCGGCACCAATCACCGAATTGGACTCTACGACGGAATCCTGATCAAGGAGAATCACCAGTACATGACACAGTCACTCGATTCGATCCTGCGGAATTTGTCGGATCGTCAGGTACGCCCTTCATTGATCGAAGTGGAAATCGAACGTCTCGACCAGCTTGAACGTGCTCTGAAAAGTGGAGCGAACCGAGTCATGCTGGACAACTTCAGTATCGATGACATGGCGAAAGCGGTAAAGATCAATGCACACAGGGTTGAACTCGAAGCTTCAGGCAACATCGATCTTGAAAACATCCGCGAGGTGGCACAAACCGGGGTCGACTACATATCGCTCGGCACAATTACCAAAAACGTACACGCTATCGACTTTACGATGTTGTTCGAAGTTTCAGGTGGGGATGTCTGACTGTCAAGGCGAATCTATTCACTCCTGGTCAGAGCTTTCAATTCCTCGACCAGTATCTCCTTGGTCACTGCCGCGATCTTGCGATAAACAATCTTTCCCTCAGGTGATACGATGAATGTTGTCGGCATGCCTTTGAGCGGTTCAAATGGTATCAGGGGCTGTTCTCCGATCCGCAGAACCAGATAGTCCATTTTGAGAGCTTTGACAAATTTCAGCAAGCTCTCGGTATCGATTTCCTCGAAATCAATTCCGATCACAACCGGTGTGACAGGATCCGTCAGTCGTGACACTTCAATCAATTCAGGAATTTCCTCTATGCACGGGGCACACCATGTTGCCCAGAAGTTGACGATCACCCACTGTCCTCGATAATCTGAAAGGCTGTGGGTTTTTCCATGAATGTCGGGCAAAGTGAAATCAACGATCTCTTGTGAAGCGGTCACAGTCGAAGCAAGCAGCGCTGCAACTGCCAAACTGGCCCCGACCCGGACAATAATTCGGTTCAATTTCGTCATGGTGTTGCACATCTCCAACCTCCGTCACCAGATATATGTTGAATTCCATTCTTGACGATTTTCAGGAATTCAATTCGTGGAATCTCCTCCGCCCCCATACTATTGAGAAGTGGTGTCGATACCTGACAGTCGATAATCACATAGTTCCACTCACGCAATTTTTCAACAAGGCGAAACAGGGCAACCTTAGACGCGTCAGTCCGGTTGAAGAACATGCTCTCACCGAAAAACACCCTTCCCAAACTGACTCCGTATAACCCACCGACGAGCTGACCGCCGTACCAGGTTTCCACCGAGTGCGCGAAGCCAAGCCTATTGAGTTCGCAGTAAGCGTTCAGCATTCCTTTGGTAATCCAGGTGTCGACACTTTCTTCTCTCGGCCGCCGAGCTGTCGCGCAGTTTCGAATGACGGCTTCGAAATCCTTGTCGATTGTGACGGAATAGCCTCGGTTCCGGATACTCTTGTGCAGACTTCGAGACACTTTCAACCGATCTGGAAATAGCACCGTGCGAGGATCGGGACTCCACCAGAAAATCAATTCATCGTGGCTGAACCAGGGAAAAATCCCTTGCTTGTAGGCCATCAGCAATCTTTCGACGGAGAGGTCGCCACCCACCGCGACCGGGTATATCTGATCCCCCGGTGCATCAAGCTCGGGGAATCCTGGTTCCAGTGAATTGGGGGATAAAAACGTGATCAATTCCCGGCCTTCATATCCCTGGCATAAGGAGAGAAGTCAAAAAGATATTCCTGACGAACATCCACGCTGTGCGATTCCTCAACGGTGTAGTGGCGTATTGCTTCGGAAAACTGCACATTGTTGAACATGTGCGCGGAATAGCACACTTCCGGCAAAAATCCCCGACTCAGCTTGTGTGTGCCCTGAACACCAGCGTGGCACTGGCTGAATCCATTCTCAATACAGTATTCGATGGCGGAGTAATAGCAAATTTCGAAATGTAGATTGGGCACGATTTCCAATGCGCCCCAGTAGCGTCCGTATAGTTTTCCACCACCTTGGTAGAACAGTCCACTCGCCACGGGTCGATTGTCTTGCTCGGCCAGAATGAGTAGCAGATTTTCCGGCATGGACTCTCTGATCATCTGAAAGAACTGATGGTTCAGATATCGAAATGAATCATATTTTCGGGTAGTGGTGTAATAACAAAGATGAAAGGAACGCCAATGATAGTCCTGCATGTCAGCACCCGGTATCACCTTGATCTCTATGCCCTTATCACTGATTGACTTTCTCTCGTGTCTGATTTTCTTCCGCTTTCTGCTCGATAGAGTTGACAGAAATTCGTCCATGGATCGATAACCGTTGTTCGTCCAGACAAAGCTGATGTTGCTGCGCCGTGGTATCAGATTCTTGCTGCTGAAAAAATCGAGTTCATCCGGATTCAGAAAGAGCAGATGCAGCGAAGACAGATTCGAATGACTGGCTTCATTCAGACAGGATTCCGTCAGTTGATTGCGCACCTCGTCGATTGGTGCATCGGGTGCCGTGAGCAGTTTCGGAGCAGGCAGACCGGTGAACGGTGATACCGACACCAGCTTCGGATAGTACTGCAGACCATGACGAAAATAAGCGTTTTCCCACTGCCAATCGAATATAAACTCACCCCATGAGTGATATTTTTGGTACAGCGGCAACGCACCTGCAAGGGGTGAATCCAGACCGTCTGATTTTCGTAATACAATATGCATCGGTCGCCACCCTGTTTCCTCTGATACGCATCCAGACTGTTCCATGGCGTTGAGGAACTCGTGGCGTAGAAATGGACTATCCAACGGCACACACCGATTCCATTCATGCGCACTGACTTGATTGACTGACTGGATGATCTCCTGCTTGAACAATTCCTTTCCGTTGCTACTGCAAGTTGTTGACTGACGTACCATTTGCCAACTTTTTTACGATTGGACTACGATAAAAGTATATCTGATGGCTTCAGAATTTGGCGTAGCGTTGGCCCAGTTGAATCTGGTTGTCGGTGATCTTGAGGGGAATCGGAATCGGATCATTACCGCTGCCATCGACGCTCGCGACAGACTGAACTGCCGGCATGTGGTATTCCCGGAACTGACTGTTTGTGGCTACCCGCCGGAAGACCTGCTTCACCGTAAAAAATTCATCGATGATTGTGAATCGGTAGTGCAAGCACTGACCGATGCCGTACCCGGAATAGCTTTGTGCGTCGGGCATCCCCACCGCGAGTCGGGCAGACTGTTCAACGCCGCGACCATCATTGACGATGGCAGGCGGCTTTCCACCTACCTCAAACAAAAGCTCCCGAACTACGGTGTTTTCGATGAGAAACGATATTTCAGTGAGGGTGTTGCACCTGTCGTGCAGGAAATTGATGGGGTACGGATTGGTCTGACGATCTGTGAGGATGTCTGGGATGATGGTCCGGTGGAGGAATCTGTCGCCAATGGCGCACAGATGATTTTCGCTTTGAACGGATCCCCGTTCGACACCGCCAAAATTGCCTACCGAGAGAATGAAATAGTCACCGCCCGTGCCCGGAAGAACAACGTCAGCATCGTCTACGTGAACCTCGTGGGCGGTCAGGACGAACTGGTTTTTGACGGTGGTTCCCTGGTCTCCGATGCGACCGGTTCAATCGTCACCAGGGCTGCACATTTCAAAGAGACTGTAGTGCGTTCAACGTTTACCGGAGGTGATCAGATAACGCCGGTTCCGAATTCAGTTGCACCTGTTCCGGAACGCATTCAAGGTATTTACAGCGCGATAAAACTCGGTGTCGCGGACTACATCGGCAAGAACGGATTTCAGGGTGCTGTGCTGGGGCTGTCGGGAGGGATCGATTCGGCTCTCACGCTATGTCTTGTTGCCGACGCGATCGGAACGGATAATGTAGAGGCTATCTCGATGCCCTCGCGATACACTGGACAAATCAGCATAGATGCGGCGGTCGAACAGGCGAAAAAACTCGGTGTGTCTCACTCAGTCATCCCAATCGAACCAATTTTTGAGGCGTTTCTGGATCAACTCTCTCCCGTATTTGACGAGTTTGATCCGGATGTCACAGAAGAGAACATACAGGCACGCTGCCGCGGCACACTTCTGATGGCAATATCGAACAAGAAGAAAAAAATTCTGATCACTACGGGAAACAAAAGTGAAGTGGCTGTGGGCTACGCCACCCTCTATGGGGACATGGCCGGAGGATTCGCTCCCATCAAGGATGTGCCGAAGATGCTGGTTTACGAACTGGCCCGATATCGCAACGAACAAATTAATCATGTCATCCCCGAGATCGTGTTTGAACGCGCCCCCACGGCCGAGCTGGCGGAAGATCAGCGCGATACCGATTCATTGCCGGACTACGCGTTGCTTGACGCCATTCTGGAACAGTACATCGAGGAAGAACGGGATCCCGAGCAAATCGCCCGAGCAGGATTTGATGCGGAAATGGTCCATCGAGTTGTCGGGATGGTGAAACGGAATGAATACAAACGCAGACAGGCACCACCCGGGGTACGAATAACCATAAGGGCATTCGGGCGTGACCGGCGCTATCCGATCACCAATCGCTACTAACGGAAAACGCCGAACAGCAAAGGTTTGGTGTTGCGCTCCAATACCTCTTCGTCCAGGACGATCCGCTCATTGCCGAGGTATTTGCTACCCGGAAAATTGAAGGACAGCACCCGTCGATTGTCCGCGGCCAATTCGTCGAGCTCAAGCTGTTCGTATGCAAAAATAAGAATTGCCAGCGCTTCTTCGGTATGCGGTGATGTCTGGTAGCGCAATAGCACTTGCTTGGCCCGGTTGATCGCACCGACATAAGCCTTCCGATACAGATAGAATCTTGCGATCCGCAAATCGTGGCGGGCAAAGGTGTTGATCAGATTGACGAGAATCTCGCGTGAGGATTCCGCGTATTCACTGAACGGAAAACGCTCGATCACTTCATTGAATGCCACATAAGCCTGCCTTGCCGACTCCGCATCGTGATCGCTGAACTGCTCCTGTGTCTTGAAGTACTTCTCACCGATTCTCGGTGCCCGTAATGGGAGATGAGCCAGACCATTCAGGTAATAGGCGTAGTCGATATGAGGATGGGTTGGATGCAAGGTCAGAAAATCGTTCAGACACGGTACAGCTTCATCTGAATTCTTCATCTTGTAATGCGCGTAGCAGATTTCCAATTCACCCTGGGTGGTAAATTCACCGAACGGGTAAGCCGCCTTGAGCTCATCATAGCGCTTGATCGCCTGTTCGTAATTGCCTGAATTCAAAGCGGAATACGCGCGCTCGTACATTTCGCTCTCGGAGCGTATCCTGTCTTTGTTCTTCCCACCGCATCCCACCAGAGCGAGTAAAGCAAAGGCTACCAAAACAAGAACAATTCGATTGAATTTCATAGAATTCCCGGAACTACCGCTTATGTTCGGCTGACACACGCACGGTATGGTTAACAGTCTGCACCGATATCGTGAAACCAACGACATCATTGAATTTAGCGGTATCATTATACAAAGTCAAATTTTGCCGATTGCTCAATAACGGTCTCGATGGCGAACCGGCTGTGAGTTTGAATTTCGCTATTGTTGAGGTTTCAGAAATTGGACATCGAGATAGCCATACCCGATCAATACCGCGGTTACAGACTGGACAAAGCGCTGGCTCTGATGTTGCCGGATTATTCGAGAACGACAATCCAGTCCTGGTTGGATTCCGGTCGGGTTCATTTGGATAAGAGTACTCCCTCCCGCCGGAAGATTGTTTCCGGGGGTGAGCAGCTTCGGGTTGAAATTCCCCAACCTGAAAGCCAGGACTGGTTGGCTGAGGATATTCCGCTTAAGATCGTATTTGAAGACGATCACCTGCTTGTTATCGATAAACCGCCCGGTATGGTGGTACATCCAGGTGCCGGAAACCAACGCGGTACGCTTCTGAACGCATTGATCAGGCACGCAAGCTCATTGAGCACCTTGCCGCGAGCAGGTATTGTCCATCGTCTCGACAAAAATACATCAGGACTGCTCGTCGTCGCAAAAACCGAGGTCACGCGACTTGCCCTTGTCAGGCAATTCAAGAATCGTCTCGCCAAGCGCCAATATCTCGCGGTTGTTGATGGCAGGCTGATTTCCGGTGGTACTGTCGATACTCCTATAGGCAGACATCCGCGCAACCGAAAGAAAATGATAACGGGTCACGGAAAAACCGCGATCAGTCACTACAGAATCGTCTCGCGCTATCGTATGCACACTCTGGTACGGGTATCACTTGACACGGGGCGTACCCATCAGATTCGTGTACATTTCCAGCACCTCGGGCATCCGTTGATTGGAGACCCTGAATATGGGACCAGAACGAAAATTCCAGTCGGTGCCGATGAAGCGCTGCTGGCAACGCTGAAAGGCTTTCGCCGACAGGCATTGCATGCCGAGAGGCTCAGCATCACCCACCCGGCCACCACTGAATCGCTGCAGTGGCATGCTGGTATTCCTGAGGATATGCGGAGGCTTCTGTTGGCCCTCAAGAAAGACGCGGTAAGCGCGCAGTAATCACGAATAGATCATATATTTGACCGAACTGCAAGGACGAAAGTGTGATTACGATTCGGTTGCCGGTGTTTTTGCAACTGAGATTGAGTTCTGATTTCGATAGTGATTGGTCGCAATGTCTCGGTTGTATTGATGATGTGAGTACTGCTGATCGTGGATCAGTGTGATTCGGTCACGGCAGTCTTTTGGCAATGAATCCCAGTATTATGGCTCTTTCCCGACCGCATCGGACAGGAATAGAATGAATCAACCGATAATCGGATATTGCATCTATTGCCATCAAAACTCATGATCACTGCCGGGATACAACATTGTTATTGCTGTCGGGCAAGCATTTGGAAACATTGCACCGCGACCGGTTCCCGATGATTCGGAACATAGTCAATTTCGCACATAAAGATTGCGAAAAGAGTTGATGAATGGTTCTTGCAATCCAATAAAATGATCCCATCTTTGAGATTCAGAACACATGGTTTTCATGCCAACGACAGGCACGTACAGAGCAACACAATCGAAATGGTGAGAAACAATGGATAACGAAAAGACGATAGAAAATGAAATCAGAGAATATCGAGCACAATTCGAGAAGAGCATGGCATCGATTGGTGCCTACCAGGAGAAGGCTCAGGTCGAAATAGCAGAAATACGCGCCCTCTCTCAGGAAGATAGGGAAAGCCTAAAGGAAATAAGGGAACTGCAAAAGCAGACGGATGAGGGGCTAAGGGAGTTGAAAGAGCGGCAAAAGCAGACAGATGAGCAAATGCGAAAGACGGATGAGCAAATACGAAAGACGGATGAGCAAATACGAAAGACGGATGAGCAAATACGAAAGACGGGTGATCAAATACGCAAGACAGGCAAGCAGCTGAGCGAATTGAACAGCAACTGGGGCCGGTTCGTGGAGTCACTGGTGGAAGGAAGTCTGGTGGAGCTGCTGAGTGAGCGCGGCATCGACATTACCGGGACACTACCGAATGTGAAGACACACTACGACGATGACGACGGCCGGCGCCATAACAGGGAATTCGATATCATCGTCAGGAACGGTGAGGATGTTGTGGTGGTGGAGGTGAAGACCTCTCTGAGACCGGACGACGTGACCCGGTTCATAGAGTCGATGAAGATGTTCACACGGTTTTTGCCGGAGTACCGGACGAAGCGGGTGTATGGTGCGGTGGCGTATATTCGCAGTCTTTCGCATGCCGAACTCTATGCCGAGAAGCAGCGACTGTTCGTGATTCGTGCGACCGGTGACAGTGCAAGCATTGTGAATGACGAGGGGTTTGAGCCGGTGTCGTTCACGCAGGTGTCGCCGGGACCGACTCGGGGACATCTCAGGGCGGTGCCCGCTGGCTGACGCGCCTTATGTGCCTCGCCCGTCCACACGCTTCAATCAGGGAGGATGCATCACCGAGCAGTCTCAGCCGCGGTCACATGACCGACCTTTCGAAACAGTGTCTCTTTCAGCCGACTGATTGAAACAGTGTAATTGCGGCTCAAACGAAATCGTCAATTACCATGCTTTTGCACCTTGCACTGAACCAAAGATAAATTTTTCTGCATCAGTTCCGCCAATAAGGTGTCCCGGATGAACGAGAAAATCAACACGCGCAGTGTATCGGAATGAATTCACCCTGATCAGGCTGATGGATATGTTTCCGGATGAGGTTTCACCGCACAATTGGTTTCGCCTTGAACAAAAAATTTCATTGAACCGGGTGATTGGGGCAAAATTGAGACGGCTTGTTAGCCTCAAATCGAGTTGAAACTCATGCGTAATTACAGATACCTACCAGACCTGAAGTTCGGTTCCATACTTGATCAGTCCAATTCGGAGGATATCAAGAAAATCATCGATTAATTGAATATTCCAAAATCTGAAATACCGAGCAGAAAAGCCGACAGGATCGAATTGCTGAGGAATGTGCTCCCCCGGGAAAGGCAAACGGTCAATGACGAATCCAGCAGCGCGTCGTAAAGTGATTGAGGATGCACTTAAACTGTGTCCGATAGGTGAATGGGTTAATTTTGATGAATTTTCTCGATATATGCGGGCTACTGATCATCAATTCGAGCTTACTCGGGATGCCTGGCCTTTGTACATTGCTGACGCAAATTTTGGCTCACTCGGATACAACGATGTTTGGGAAATCTTGGAAGCCCGATACATTCTGTGCCTGCTGTTCGAGTATGCCGCCACTCTCGGGCTGGTTGATGTGGCATACATGAATCCAAGAGATTACAGAAACGGAGATCTTGAAAACCTTTTGGGGTACCGATGAATTGTATTTCCTGAGTCGCTATGATGGTCTTGTGTATTTTCGATTGAATCCTCTAGGCGCATTCTGCCTGGGTTTGCGGAATGCTTATGAACCAAAAGAGCGCGAAATTAAAGGTTCACTCTCTGTCCTGCCCAATCGGAACGTACAGTTGTCAGAAGAATTTCCTCAAGACGGGAGGATATTCATGCAGGCTTTCGCATCCTTTCACTCCGAAAATCTGTGTCAGATGGAATTAGACAATATTCTGACAGCATTGGAATCAGGGCGAACAATTTCGGAATTGCAGAGCTTTCTTGAAGCAAGAGACGAACAGATTCTTCCCGAGCGCATCATCGGCTTTTTCAGACAGGTCGAAAGACAGAGCAAGGCCATCAAGTTGCAGGGGACAGCTCTGGTTTTCGAGTGTGCGGAGGAGGAACTCGCTTCCAGACTGGTCGCCGACAAGCAGGTTGGGAAATATTGTGAAAATGCCGGAAAGAACAGGCAGACTGTAAAGACTGAATTTGAGGAGAAATTCTGTAAAGCTCTACGAAAAATGGGATACATAATTTCCCATGACTGATTGAAAATTCGGCAAAATTCAGACTGTCAAAGAGTCCGGCAGTTTATGGATTAAACTTCGTGATCCAATAATGACGGTCTGCAGCTGGCATGTGACACGCAATGTCGAATTTGCTTTTTTGTCAGAGAAATTTCAGACTGTCGCTACCGGCCCATCCTTGTTTGATCGGTACGCAGCTGCTACAAAACCGAAAAACCGCCCGAAGCATCGACTCCGGGCGGCCTTATCTGAATCAGTTGACCGTCAGACGGTTATGCGTTGGGACGAATGGTCGTCAATCCGAGATTCTCCCAATTCTGCATACCTCCACGGTACCACTTGATTTTGTGAGCGGGATAACCCAGTCGCAGTAGATTCTTGATATTGTTCGGTGACTGACCGCACCACATTCCGTTGCAGAACATGACCGCAGTCCGGCAATTTGAAAAATCAAACAATCCCTCGCTCTCGGTTACGTTGAACACCTCCTCAAGAATTTCTGCGATTTCCAACGGTGTCGCACCTTTGGCGGGATTCAAATTGGTCCATGGAACATTCATGGCAGTTGGAATGGTTCCTCGGTCCACCCAGTCGGGAGTGCGCGAGTCAATTACGATGATATCTTCATTTCCACCATTCATATCTTTTGCGTAGGCAATCAATTCAATCTCTCCGATTGTCTCGACACCAACTGCAAGACTTGACGGCTGAATGCAAAACGGTGGGCATGGACGTGATGTTTTTGCAAATGCAGGATTAACTGTCGCGCCGTTATCCTGATTGCGTTCGACTGTGACGGTTGCGCCAGCGATGTCAAAAGGCACCGACATAATATCCGGTGTGATCCCTACAGGTTTGGATTCAGCTGATCCGACCAACGGTATAGTCAGAAACGAGACAACTCCAAACAGCATTATGCAGATTTTTCGCATAGTAATTCACCTCTGTTAAGGGCTGCAAGACATCATTGTCTTGCGGTTGAAAAATTTATAGCCTATAGTCCGACAGCCTTCCGGATTTTCAACAATATCGGAGATTTGCTATTCTTACTGTGAATTATTGTGATTTTGGGTGAATTATGCAAGTTTTTATTTCAAGCCCTTACTTCGGTCAGCAGTCGCAAATGAACCGACACGCTTGAAAATCATTGAAATTGGACGAAATACCATGTCGGATTTGTCTATCCTTCCAATCCGTAAATTGAATGGATTCCAAAGCATATCTATCAGAAAAGAATAAACGGTGCCGTTCATTTTTTGTCAAAACGGTGAATAAAAGCTATGTATATCATTCTCAACTAGCAATAAATTACAATATGTGATATTGAACTTATTTGATTTATTTGCATATAATTGATGTTTGAATGGTGCAGACTGTTCCTTTTCTTAGATATGGGGTGTAACGATTCGTGAATGCTGGATTTCCAACATTCCAAATAAACATTATTTTGAGGTGATTTCACAACATGGATAAACGAATGAAATCCACTAGCCTTCGCGGCGTATTACTTGCTCTTGTTGTCCTGTTGACATTCAGTGTGTCAGGGTGTCAGCTTTTTCGAGCAATATTTGGTTATTCCCCTCCAGCGGAAGCAGAGATGACGACCATGGAGGAACCAAAAGAAGAAGTCATGACAGAGACGGAAGTCACAGTTGAGCCGCTTGTGGTCTCTGATGATGTTCACGTTGTATCCAGTGGCGAAAGTCTTTGGAAGATTGCCGGAATGTCATCGATTTACAATGATCCGTTTCGCTGGCCGTTGATTTATGCCCGTAACAAGAGCATTGAAGATGCTGATTTGATCTTTCCAGGCCAGGAGCTGTCAATTCAACGTGATCTGAATCGCGATATGATTGATGCGGCCGTCATGCATGCCAAGAATCGCGGAGCTTGGTCAATCGGAGAAATTGAGGCATCGGATACCGAGTATCGCGCATCGACAATGTAAGGCAACAATTGGGTGGAGCGCAATCCCGTCCCGAGCCAACTGTCTGACTGCGATGATCACAGCGTAAATAATTCGACTGTCGGGAACGAGTCGTGTTTGTGATAAACAGTTTCAGGTTTCCTAACTCGGAGGCTAATCCCGACTGCGACTAACAGTTCAGGATGGATTGCCACACAATGCTTATCAGTGGCAATCCATTTATCATTTGTTGCTTCAGGCACTATTTTGCAAATTTGTACCAATTGAGCGTACAGGTCTGATGCAGAATTGCTCACTAAAGACCTTTCTTCGACGCACTTGCGTCTTGGTGTTCTTGCTGACAGTATCAGCGATATCCTCCGCCGACTCGGGATTTGATCTTACCGAACAGCGAAAATCCTATATCAAGGCAACCCAGCACCTTGACCATGGCAGAATTGCCAGTTGGTTGAAGATTCGGTCGGGTCTCAAATCCTACCCGCTATTCCCGTATCTTCGGCTGAAAGAAGTGCGGGCGACACAATCCCAGTTCAGCAACGAGGAGATCTCACAGGTAGTTGCTGAATTGGGAATTCCAGTCCCTTCCAAATTCGCAAACTGGTGGTTGCAGCGACTCAGACGTCAGGGAGACTGGGAACTCGTTGTCAGGCACTATTCCAGCTCAACCTATACCAAAACACTGTGCCACGTCGCCCATGCGATGATTCAACTGAAGAAAAAGAATTCGGCGGCTCCAGTCACCGAACCGCTGGAAAATGCCATACATGAACTCTGGCTGGTGAACCGTTCGCAACCCGAAGAGTGCGATATCGTCTTTAAATACGGATTTGATACCGACATCATCGACGAACGGCTGATTTTCGAAAGAATGTTGCTCACCAAGGCTCGAAACGATGGACAAATGACCGACTATCTCGCAGGACTGCTGGATTCCAAAAATTTCCGGTACTGGGGGAAACAATTGAACGCAGTACATAGAAAACCCAAGAAACACATTACGAAGAACATTTCCAAGTGGAGTCAGTCACAAGAAGGTCAAGGGGTGATCAATCACGGAATTGTCCGAATGGCCAGGCGCGATGTAGGTGATGCCGCCCGATTTTGGTCAGAACTCCGCAACATCGATTCAGCCGCCATCGACAGAATGCCACATATCGAAAAGAGGATAGCACTTAGACTGGCTTGGGCTCAACATCAGGACAGTTTCGATTGGTTATGGAATCTACCCGTCGATGTATATGACAGGAAGTCGCTGCGACTGATGGCGAGGAGTGCCTTGGCAACTGAAAATTGGAATCAGGTTCTGCAGACCATCGACCTGATGTCCACCGAAGAGGCAAATCTATCGCAATGGAAATATTGGAAAGCGCGTGCTCTGTATGAGACCGGTGACGAAAGACTCGCCAATCTTGTCTGGTCGGATCTGTCAACAGAATACAGCTATTACGGCTTTCTCGCGGCAGATCAGTTAGGGTTACCGTACACAATCCACCAGCCGGTGCCCTCCATCCATCTGAATCATACCGCAGACATAGCGATGCTGGAGCCGGCGATACCGCGTATTCGAGAGTGGCTGGTGATGAACAAACCCTACCATGCCCGACGGGAATTGAAACAACTCAAATCGACCAGGAGGAATGATTCAGACTTCTGGCATCATGTAGCGATTCAGTTTCATCTTTGGGGTTGGCATGACGGAGCGATCCAAGCCAGTTACCGTACCGATCGTACACAATTGCAAATGAATGTCACACATCCGTCACCCTACGCTGAAATTGTTCGAAAAGAATCTCTCCGGCATGGTGTTCCGGAGCCCTGGATCTATTCGATCATGCGACAGGAAAGTAATTTCATACGCGATATTCGTTCTGGACGCGGCGCAACAGGACTCATGCAACTTATGCACTCGACCGCACGCATCACGGCCAACCGAAGTGGATTGAAACGACCGAGTGTGCACGATCTTCAACGCGCTGAACTGAATATCCGACTCGGCGTAGCTTATTTCAAGCAACTGCTGGACCAGACCGACAACAATACCATTCAAGCTCTTGCCGGTTATAACGCCGGCCCGCGAAGAGCTAAAAAGTGGCAAAATTCCTTTCGCGCTTCCGACCCCGCAATCTGGGTCGAAACAATTGTGTTCGACGAAACAAGAAACTACGTAAAGAACATCTTGGTCAACTTCGTGATTTATGAGCAGATTCACAACTCGCTGAGCTCGCGAGTCAGGGACTACCTTCAGGTGCCGGACATACAGCACGCAAGCTCTTCGGAATGATCGAAACCAGAAAGTTGGTTGTCTCCGGTCTCGTTCAGGGTGTCTGGTTCCGAAAATTCGTAAAAGACACTGCAAATCGTCTCGGAATCAATGGCTGGGTACGAAATGCAGAAGATGGCACCGTTGAAATACTTGCCGCAGGGAGTCCGGAAAGCTTGGAACAACTTGAGTCTGAACTCTGGCAAGGAACCCATCTATCGGATGTTCGATCGATCAGATGGGAACCTTCTCATGAACTAGTATGTGATCTTTTTTTCGTTCGCTAGCACTTCCGGGTAACTGCGACTCACGTACCTGATCGGTGGATCGCGATAACCGCCTCGCTACACTGTTCTATACAGGATGAATGTCGCTGTCAGCGAGATTGAACTCGACTCAGTATCTCGGCTTCCAAACTTTCAACGGGGAGATTGATTGCCTGTTCATCTGTGCGGTGCTTGTACTCGATCTCACCGCTAGCGACGGTACGATCTGAAATTACCAGTCGATGCGGGATACCTAGCAAGTCCATATCTTTGAACTTTACACCTGCCCGGTCTTCGCGGTCATCAAGCAGCACCTCAACACCCGCGGCGATGAGACGATCGTGGACTTGATCAGACAACCTCGCAACACTTTCAGATTGGTGATAATTGATCGGCACGACACATACTGAAAACGGAGCGATCGGATCCGGCCAGATTATGCCGGCCGTATCGTGATTCTGCTCGATTGCGGCAGCCACGATACGCGAAACACCTATACCATAGCATCCCATCCACATGATCGCGTTCTTGCCTTCGGCATCAATGCAAGTCGCATCAAAGGCTTCACTGTATTTCGTGCCCAACTGAAAGACGTGACCAACTTCTATTCCGCGTTTGACAGTGAGGGTCTCTTCAGGGGATCCAGGGCATGGGTCACCATCCACCGCCTTTCTCAAATCAGCAAATTCCACATTGGTCAGATCTCGTTCCCAGTTGACTCCGACATAATGTTTTTCGCTGACATTGGCACCGCAAACGAAATCCGACATTGACTGAGTCGAATGATCAGCAACAACCCGAATTTCTGAACCGCTGGATACCGAAGTCAGATTGACCGGACCGATTGAGCCCACTTCAGCGTCAACGGCCTCAGCCACCTGCTGTGGTGACAGGAATTGAATTGGCACAGTTACTCCCGGAACTTTCTCCGCTTTCAGCAGATTCAGTTCATGGTCTCCTCTCACAACCATTGCGACAGGTTGTTTCTCGCCTTGTACAAGCAGTGTTTTGAGCGTTGAATCAGCTGATACATCCAGACTGTCACACAGTTGCTCGATCGTACGTACACCCGGCGTGTCAACAGACCGAATGGGTTGAGATGGCGGATTTCGCTTCTCGCTTGAAGGCGGCAAGGGAACCAATTCGATATTCGAGGCAAATCCTGCATTGGTGTTGACACCAATCCCGTCCTCACCCGAATCGGCCAGAACATGAAATTCATGAGACACACTTCCACCGATCGCGCCGGAATCAGCCTCGACAGCTACATAGTCCAGTCCGAGTCTGTCAAAGACTCTGCAGTAGGCATCGTACATGACATGATAGGACTGCTCCATCCCTTTCTTGTCCACGTCGAATGAATATGCATCTTTCATCAGAAATTCCCTGCAGCGCATCACTCCGAATCGTGGACGGATCTCATCTCGGAATTTCCATTGCATCTGATAGAAATTTGCCGGTAGCTGACGATAACTGCGAACCTCGTTGTTGATCAGCGTTGTAATCACTTCCTCGTGTGTGGGACCCAAGCAGAAATCACGATCATGTCTGTCCTTGAAGCGTAGCAATTCGGGTCCGAAGAAATCCCATCGACCAGACTCGCGCCAGATTTCCGCGGGTTGTACAGACGGCATCAACACTTCCTGTGCACCAGACCGGTTCATTTCTTCACGAACGATATTCTCCACCTTGTTCAGCACCCGAAGTCCAGTGGGCAGCCAGCTGTAGATACCGGAGGCAAGCTGACGGATCATCCCGGCCCTCAGCATGAGTCGATGGCTGACAATTTCAACATCGGCAGGCACCTGCCGAACAGTCGCTAGCAGATAGTTTGATGACTTCATTGTCTGGTCCTGCGTTTCATCCGCTACCAGCGATCCTTATCCCATCTGTCAGGGTTGGCCCAATCCCTTGCGTTCAACCACTTGGGTACGGGTTTATAGAACTTGAGACTGAATTCAAACCACTTGGTATCCTTGCTGCCGAATTTTGTCGGGTCGACCATCCGCATACCTTGTGCCATTGCGTCCTTCGAACAAAACACGCTGTCCGGACCATCTGAAACAGCCACCCACAACAATTTTGCATGGAGATCCCGCAATCTTGCCACCAATTGTTGTGCGGTACGATTGGAAAGTTTCTCAAATGTTGATTCCATTACTGCGGCAAATTCGTACCGTTCAAGCTGACACGTTGATTTTTCCAGACTCTCAAACGCGACATGTGTCATTTGCAAATTTTCAGTTTCATTCGAGAATTCCAGCAGGACCGGGGACAGCTGCGGAGCAACGACCAGCACAGATTGAGGCAGGTCTGATCTGAGCCGTCGCAACAGAACCTGATCAACCTCGGAATTCACTCTCGGCCAACCGCCCCCTGAAATTCAGGTTTTCGAGCCTAAATCTCCAATACTGTTACTCAACTATGCTGAGACTACCGTTTTGAGCCTGCTTGACCCCGGAGATTCTCGCATAGGCGGAGTGATTGTGAATGGATTCAAAATTCTCGGACTCAACGGTATAGGCGATAATTCTGTCATCTTCGATCAGCCGGCCGGCTATATCACGAACCATGTCTTCGACAAATTTAGGATTATCGTACGCCTGCTCCGTCACAAATTTTTCATCCGGTCGTTTCAGCAGCCCATACAACTGGGAACTTGCGTTGTTCTCTGCCAGCTCAATCAACTCTTCAAGCCAAATAAACCCATCGGTACGTACCGTAATTGTGACATGCGAACGTTGATTGTGCGCCCCATAATCGGATATTTCCTTCGAACACGGACACAGGCTGGTAACAGGCACCACGACACTCGTTGTAATATTCACCTCATCCTTGTTGAGGTCACCGTATAGTGTGGCTTCATAATCAACAAGACTCATCACTCCGGTCACAGGTGCAGCCTTATTCAGGAAATAAGGGAACGTCATTTCAATTCGACTGGTTTCCGAATCCAGCTTGTCGGCCACCTCTTTTACTATGTCCCGAAATGACTGAATCGATATCACGTTGTCGTGATCGTTGAGCACTTCGACAAACCGCGACATGTGAGTCCCTTTGAAATTATGCGGGAGTCCGACGTACATGTTGAAAGTCGCAATGGTGTATTGCTCTCCGAGACTGCGATCGCGTACCTTGACTGGATGACGAATTGCTCTAATACCGACCTGATCAATCGCCAGTTGCCGTGTGTCAGCCTTGGACTGAATATCGGGTATCGACTTTTCCTTGAGATCTATCGGTACCGGAATGATTTCAGGTAAATTCATTATGTTGCGTACTCCTTGATTTCCTGATCATTGATCATTTCAACCTGTCGAATGATTGCGTCGGCATCCATTCCATGCTCGGCAAACACCAGTTTGGGAAAGCCGTGGTCGACGTGCTGGTCAGGCAATCCCAAATTGACCGTTCTTGTGAGAATACCGTATTTCGCCAGCACCTCGTTCACTGCGGAGCCTGCACCACCCAGTATGACATGCTCCTCAACTGTAACGATTAAATCATGAGAGTCCACCATTCGCAAGATCATTTCCTCGTCGACCGGTTTCACAAATCTCATGTTGACAACCGTCGCATCCAACTTTTCAGCAGCCTGCATCGCATGTACAAGCATACTTCCGAATGACAGGATTACAGTTCCACGGCCCTCACGTTCCACTGATGCCTTACCGATCTCCAGTTGTGTCATCTCCTCTTCCTGCTCAACGCCCACACCCGCGCCTCTGGGATAGCGAACAGAACTGGGGCCTTCATGCATGTATGCCGTGTATAGCATATTCCTGCATTCTCTTTCGTCACAAGGCGCCATGACGACCATGTTCGGAATACATCGCATGTACGCAAAATCGTATGCACCGGCATGAGTGGCACCGTCGCCACCGACGTAACCTGACCTATCCAGCGCAAACATCACATCCAGATTTTGTACGCAAACATCATGAATCAACTGGTCGTAGGCACGTTGAAGAAACGTTGAGTAGATCGCTACAACCGGCTTCATTCCCTCGCATGCCAGTCCCGCTGCAAAAGTGACGGAATGCTGTTCCGCAATGCCGACATCGTAATAGCGATCCGGGAACCGTTTCTCAAATTCCACCAATCCGGAACCTTCCCGCATGGCAGGTGTTATACCCACCAGCCTATCGTCCTTCTCAGCCATGTCGCACAGCCACTTGCTGAAAACCTGGGTATAGGAAACCGGACCGCCGCCGGATTTTTTCTCCATCTTTCCGGTTGCCGGATTAAATGGCACCACACCGTGATAAACCAAGGGATCGGCTTCTGCCGGATCAAACCCCTTTCCTTTCTGCGTGACAATGTGCAGAAATCTCGGTCCCTTGATGCGTTGCATGTTTTTGATGGTACGCAACAGTGTTTTGATGTTGTGCCCGTCTATCGGGCCGACGTAGTAGAACCCGAGCTCTTCAAACAGTGAACTGGGAAGAAACATACCCTTCGTATGCGACTCGACCCGACTTGACAGTTCTTTAACCGGTGGCACCGTACTCAATACGGCCATACTGCCCTCGCGGACGGTCATGAAGGTCTTGCCCGACAACACCCGGGCGAGATAGTTGGACACCGCGCCGACATTGGGGGAGATGGACATCTCATTGTCATTGAGAATGACAAGCAGATTGGTGTCTGACGTACCGGCGTTGTTCAAAGCCTCGTAGGCCAGACCCGCAGTCATTGCACCATCACCGATTACAGCGACCACGTTCCGCTTTTCTCCCTTGGTCTGGGCCGCTTTGGCCATGCCAAATGCCGCTGATATCGACGTGCTGGAGTGGCCCGCACCGAAACAGTCGTATTCGCTTTCGTCTCGCTTGAGAAATCCGCTGATCCCACCATGCTGTCGGATCGTATGCATTTGTTCGCGACGCCCTGTCAGAATCTTGTGCGGATAAGCCTGGTGTCCGATATCCCAGACTAACCTGTCATTGGGTGTGTCGTAGAGGTAATGCAATACGACAGTCAGCTCCACAGCGCCTAAACCCGGTGCGAGGTGACCTCCGGTCTTTGAGGTTACTTCGATCAGATACTCGCGCACCTGATCTGCTACATCAGTCAGCTTGTCAGCAGGCAGTTTTCTAAGATCAGCCGGTGAATTGATATTCCTGAGAAGATCATACCGACTCATGTTGATCCCGCTATCGGGTTCGGGTGTTTCTTTTTGTGTCTTATTCATAACTTACCCCGCGATCAATATTTGCGCTCAACCACGAAATTCGCAGCCTGAACAAGATTGCTCGAATCTATGCCATTTAATCTCTGTACCGCGTAAATAGCCTGATCTCTGAGGTCGATGGCCTTGTCAAGAAGATCTTCCTCCAGATGCTCCCCGTCAAGATGGTCATCGATGTACTGAAAGGCCAGACCGACAGCCTCTCCGTATTCGCATAATGCTTCGTAGTCCTGTTCTTCAAGATCGTCACACATAATCGCGCCTAATTTTACGGCACTCTGTATCAGTTTCGCTGTCTTCAGACGAAAAACCGTGTGCAGGTCGATACCACCGTTTGAATCAGCCAATGCGATGTCCAGTGCCTGACCTCCGATCATTCCGGTCGAACCTGCAGCTTCCGACAATGCCGCGACCAATTTCCCAGTCTTGTGTTGTAAGTGTACCAAACTTCCATCTTTTGCGAGTATCTCTATCGCCAGACTGTAGAGCGCGTCACCGACCAGAACACCCATTGCCTCTCCGTAAACTGCGTGACACGACAGTTTTCCGCGTCGGAAATCATCATCATCCATGCATGGGAGATCATCATGTACCAATGAGAACGCATGTACGCATTCAACGGCAGCTGCCGAGGGCATCAGGAGCTTGGTTTCGACACCGAGCATTTCTCCCGTCATGATCGCCAATGTTGCGCGGAACCTTTTGCCTCCGTTCAAAGTGGAATAGCGCATTGCCTCATGCAATGTCTCCGGGGGCAGGTCTGCCGGTGGCAAACGCTCTTCAAGCGCCTGCTCGGTGAGTTTCTGACAGCGAATCCAGTCCTGCTTGAATGACATCAGTCTGACTGAGAATGTTGAAATGGTGTGATCGTGTCCTTGTCGTTCTTTGCGGTCAGAATGTCCACACGTTGCTGTGCCTGTTCCAACTTTCGCTGACACTGCCGAATCAAATTGATTCCGCGCTCGAACTCATCTAGGGATGTCTCAAGAGATTGATCGCCGTTCTCCATTCCGTCGACGATCTGCTGCAACTCTCTGAGAGACTCTTCCAATGTCCGCGTCTCACGATCTTGCTCTTCTGCGAGCTCGTAGTCCTTACTTTCCATGAGTTCTTTCTCAACAAGACTGGTTGGAAAACGATTTCAGAGCTGAAATCCTGCATTATGCGATGAATTCAGTTCCTTGCCATGCATCAATCTGACGTAACGAAATCAATACAGCCATTATAAGTTATTATTCCACCTGCCGATTTGGCTAATGCCCGTATAGGTTGAAGCAGGTTTTCACACAGTCGTTGAAAATGGGGAGAGGGTTGACTCACCCTGAAATCAATCCAGGCTGCTTTCAGACGGACAGTTCGTCCAGTCCCTCGCGGGTTTCAGCAAGTATCAATTCGACAACATGCTGCAGTGCCTCCTCGGGTGTGTCACCTTCGAGTTGCCGCAGCCTGAAAAGATCAAGCTGGCGGTCGGCACTGGTGCCATCGCGCACTATCGTTTGCGCATGACGTATCTCTGACTCACAACCCAGGTCACGAGCATCGCCGATGAGCTCTTCAATTAACTCAGCCATCAAATCGTCGATGTCAACTCGACCACTTTCAGATAACTGGTCGCCAAAAAACGCGAACACGCCATAGCGCTGTGCAACCCAGCGATTTTCAGCGATCAGTTCAGTGAGCGGTTCTTCCGGTAGCTCTCCTTCGCGCTGAAGCCGTGAGAGTCGTCGTATGAGACAGGCATAGATTGCAGCGATGCTTACGGTGTCTTCAATGCGCGGACACACATCGCAAATACGCAACTCAACTGTCGGATATGAATGGGAGGGGCGAATGTCCCACCAAAGATCGCCGCCGGTTTCGGCAAATCCCATTCTCTGGTATTCACTTAGAAGGCGGTCATAGTCGCTCCGGGATTTCAACGCGCCTGGCATCCCGGTACGCGGAAGGCCTCCAACCAAAGTCAATCTGTAGGATTTGAAACCGGTATCGCGTCCTTCGATGAACGGTGATGAGGTTGACAGTGCATGTAGCAAAGGCAGATAGCGTCGCAATGCGGTCATAACAGGAATCCTGCTTTCCGTATTGCCGAAACCGGCATGAATATGCATTCCGCCGATAACAAATCTCCGTAAACCCTCCTGAAATGTCATTGCGAATCGCTCGTAACGCTCCCCTTCTGTTACTGCCCGTTCCCCGAGCGTCGCAAAGGGATGGGTCGAGGCGGCCAGTGCCTTGGCTCCGTGTCGCTCGGCTGCATCCACCACGATTTTTCGAGTTTCACGCAGAGCGTTACGCAGTTCCGCTATGGAACTGCAAACTTTCGTGTTGGTTTCAATCTGTGCGCGCAAGAACTCACGAACCACTTTATGTGGACCGCTGGTAGTTTCGCAAGTTTCAAATATCTCTTGGTCCGGATTGTCGATTAGATTTCCGGATACCGGGTCTACCAGAAACAGTTCCTCTTCGATGCCGAAAGTGATGGCATTTTCATCATTCATATCAGTCTGCATGATTTACAGCCTATATAGACATACCGACCTATCGAAGCCAGAACCATATAAATTCGTTGCTTTCTGCACAAGGGTTCTTCAAAGTTCACAGTTCTTCAGATTTCAACTCATACGAAATTATCAGGGTAGACTTTTCTGCTGATCAGGGAGATTCCTCCGCCTGCTTATTCAACACATCTATTTTTGTGTCATTATTCTAACACTCGGACGCTGACAACAAAGGGAATGTGATGAAATTCAACAGGCTGCATGCAAATTGGGTTCTTGCAATTCAAGAATGAAGATGTGGAGCGGTTCAAGGCTGCGGCGAGCGGGTTCTGTCAGAATTTCCGGATCTCCCTGCCCGTGAGCCGGAAGCCCTGGTCATGGGCCTTGGATCGGGTTCTCAGCTCGAGATTTCCCGCAAAGTGGAGACTATCTGCCATAACTAAGGTAACAAATTGGAGGATTTGTACCCACAACTTTTTGCCTGTTAAAAACTAAGTCTTGCAATCAGGAAAGTAAGGTTCTCATTCGAAATCCAGGCTTGTGAACCATGCGAACTGATGTAATGCATTGTTCGTCCTGCCAGGTTGTCCGGTCAATGACGAAAGCGGCACTCCCTTCCCGGCTATTGATCAGCTCAGCTTCCATGGCATCAATATTGGTTGCCGAAAAGGATATATCTCCGCTTGAAAATTGAACATTTCGAACTAACCACTCGTTGGCACTTACCACGTCCAGATCAGCTTCCAGAATTTTTGGAATCAGTGTTACGTTCACCCAGCGCTCCTCATAAATAAATGGACTTTCATCTGCGATGTGCAATCCCCGAATGTAGAGTAGTTCTGTATCAATCTTAAGCTTCATACGCGTTCTAATCGAATCAGTAGGAGTGGTTCTCTTCCGTTCAATCAGAGCATGTCGATAGACCTCTCCGCGCCGTTCGACATCCAATCGAATAATGTTTATTTCAAGTCTTGCGTAGCGGGTCGGGTCAACTGCCACCCTGGTTCCTGCCTTTCGGCGACGGTCCAGGAGGCCAGCTTCCGCCAATCCACGAAGTGCTCGATTAATGGTTGCCCGAGCGCAATTGAATTCAGCTGCCAATTCCTCTTCTGTAGGCAATAGTTCTCCAGGCTGCCATACGCCACCGACTATGCGCTTTCTTACGTCGGTCTGAATACTTTGCCAAGAATGACCCGATGTCACTTTCAGAACCTCAAATCTAGTTGTTTGACTACCGAAAGGTATCGTTGGGTAATTTCTGAATGACGAATGTGACGACCTTCTTTCACGACTTGCCTTCCGGCGGACCAAACTTCTGAGATCATGTGATCGTTGCCAGCGAAGATAAAACAATCCAAAATATCATCGTTGACTCTGTCGGTCAGGTCTACACAATCTGCGTCTGGTATAAGGATGTCTGCGAGCTTACCTGGTTGCAGTGACCCGGAATCTCGCATTAATGCTTGAGCGCCTCCTTGAACAATCGCATCATACAGCGAACGTCCTGTAGACATACCTGGTTCACCAAGTACCGCTCGAGCCTGATGACTTTGTCGTTGGGAGTACTCTAACGTCCTGAGTTCCTCGTTCAGGGAGATTCTGATATTCGAATCGGTTCCTATTCCAAACCTACCACCTGACTCGAAGTAGGTTCGACCATTGAACACTCCGTCTCCAAGATTGGATTCTGTAATTGGGCACAAACCTGCAACCGCACCCGATTCGGCAAGCTCCAAAGTTTCGTGCTCCGTCATATGTGTAGCGTGAACCAGACACCAGTTTTCGTTCAGGCCGGCATTCTTCAACAACCACTCGACCGGTCTAACTCCGTAATGTATCTCAATTTCTTCAACTTCTCTAATTTGTTCCGCAACATGAATGTGCATGACTGAATGAGGTGCTATCGAACGAACTGAATGCATCCCTTCAGTATCCACAGCCCTCATGGAATGAACCGCCAATCCAATCTGTGAGTCGGACAAAGCATATTCAATTGAATGGGATGCCCGCTCGAACAACTTTGCATAACCATCCAAATCATTTCCAAATCTACGCTGCTCCCGCAGTAATGGTTGTTTTCCGCAGCCACTATACTGATAGAACACCGGTAGAAGAGTTAGTCCGATTCCACTCTCTTTCGCAGCTTCAACAATCCGGTTTGAGAGTTCGGCAATGTCTTGGTAGTGGATGCCATCAGATTGATGGTGAACGTAATGAAATTCTGCAACAGACGCAAACCCACTCTCCAGCATTTCCATTTGGGCATAGGCGGTAATCGCCTGAATGTCAACCGGCTGAATTTGATTCAAAAACTTGTAAATCAACACCCGCCAAGTCCAGAAGTCGTCGTTCAAATGAAGACTGCGACGCTCGGTAAGACCTGCAACAGCCCGTTGAAACCCATGGCTGTGTAAGTTAGCCGGAGCCGGGAGAGCGATCTTTACGCGGTTTCCTGTCGGTTCGGCACCCGCTTGGATAGATTCAATTCGCCCGACCTGATTGATGTCGATTCGAACATTCTTTTGCCAGCCTTGGTCCGTTAAGGCCTGTTCAGCCCACAATGTAGTCATCGCCTGACAATTTTACCGGCAAGCAAAGCTAAGTTGAATATTGCAATAACTATTCTGAAATCCAATTCTCGATTTGTTTCAATCATATATATTAATATAATGTATATACATAAAGCAATAAAATATACTTTTATTCCCAATTTCTAAGTGTGCGCCGAGAGATTCTAGAGAATTTGAGCCTTGCTACCATGTCCACAAGCTCACCGTCTTATGGATATATAGCGGACGCTGGCATAGCCCTGGACGGAGATAGAATTGCCTGGCGTGGAAAGAGGGATAAACTACCCGATGAATATCGAATTTGGCCACGACGTGACCTTGAAGGTCGGCTGGTTACTCCCGCCTTGATTGATTGTCACACCCACATTTTGTACGGTGGAAATCGGGCCAAGGAATTTGAGATGCGGCTTCAGGGAGCAACATATGAACAAATTCTGAATTCCGGTGGTGGCATCCATTCGACAGTTCGCGAAACGCAGAAATTGACCCAGGATGAACTGGTTGCCTGTGCAATGCCAAGAATTGACGCCTTGATCGCTGAAGGCGTCTCAACCATTGAAATCAAGTCGGGTTATGGACAGGACCCCGCCACTGAACTCAAAATGCTGCGCGCCGCCAGAACGATCGTGCAACAACGTCCGGTAAGGATCAAAACCAGTTTCCTCGGAGCTCACGCCATCCCCGCGGAATATAGCGGCAACGCCGAACAATATATCAAGCAAATCTGTATCCCCACTCTGGAAATGGCTTATTCGGAAGGCTTAGTTGACGCAGTAGATGGATTTTGCGAACAAATAGCGTACTCGACTTCTCAAATTGAGCGGTTGTTTGAACGAGCCGAAAGTTTGGGCATACCAGTCAAATTGCACGCTGAGCAGTTGTCAAACAGCGGCGGAACACGCCTCGCAGCTCGATATAGAGCGTTGTCAGTTGATCATTTGGAATACGCAAATGAAGCGGATGTGACAGCTATCGCAAGCAGTGGAACGGTCGCTGTGTTATTGCCCGGTGCATTCTACTTTCTACGGGAAACCCAACCTCCCCCTGTAGACCTGCTGCGAAGTCACAGCGTGCCGATTGCTATCGCAACAGATAGTAACCCGGGGTCCTCGCCTCTCGTATCAATATTGACAGCAATGAATCTTGCCTGTACTCTATTCGGGCTTACGCCAGAAGAGGCACTGGCAGGTACCACTCAACAAGCCGCCAGAGCCCTCGGCTTGTCAGATACCGGGAGAATAGAACCTGATCTTCGAGCCGACCTGGCTGTGTGGAATGCATCGCACCCATCCGAACTGTCGTACCAAATCGGTTTGAATCCTTTGCAGGAGCGGATTTTTGGCGGCGTTCAGTGACAGCGATCGTTGTGGACTTCCATTGATCGATTTTAGTGATTGACTGACTCATCGTGAAATTATTCGATGTCAAACAGGGAACCCTTCCAGTTGTGCTGGCCATTCCACACACAGGAACATCTGTTCCCGAAGAAATAATGAACACTTTCGCGGCGACCGGGAAAAAACTTGCCGACACTGACTGGAATGTTCACCGACTGTATGATGGTCTTCTGCCGGATGCGACGGTGATCAGGGCACTGTTTCATCGATACGTGATCGATCCCAACCGCGACCCTTTCGGCTCGTCGCTGTACACCAATGAAAAGACTACAACCTTGTGTCCAGTGACTACTTTCGATGGGGAGCCAATTTACCTTCCGGGACAGCAACCCGATGATCGCGAGATTGCACTTCGACGCAGTCAAATTTTTATGCCCTATCACAGAGCAATTGAACAAGCACTCAAAAAAACTCAATCCCAACATGGTTTTGCGATCCTTTACGATTGCCATTCCATTCGCTCAAAAATACCGAATCTATTCCCATCGCGTTTACCTGATTTCAATATTGGAACCAACAACAGCACTTCGTGTGACCTGTCGATAGAAAACGAGGTTCGTACCGTTTGTGAAAGAAGCGTTGGTTTTACGACTGTAGTCAACGGCCGATTTCGTGGCGGTTGGACTACCAGACATTACGGAAAACCTGCCGATGGAATCCACGCAATTCAAATGGAACTTGCACAATCCACCTACATGTCGGAGAAGCCTCCATGGACCTATGACGAAACCAGGGCGAAAATTCTGCGACATGAACTTAAACGCATTCTACAAGCGCTCGTTTCGTTAGCGGGCAAACTGAATTTATCAGGAGAAATAAGGGTATGAATTATCCGGTAAAAAACAAAAGGGTTATTGTCCCGTACACAGGCTCTGAACCCGTTGCGAAATCCTGGTTGACAGAAGCTCCTCTCCGGATGCTGATGAACAATTTGCATCCGGACGTAGCTGAAAACCCCGACGAACTTGTTGTCTATGGCGGCATCGGACGAGCAGTCAGAACTTGGGAAGATTACGACATCACAGTCGCTACGCTGAAGCGACTTGGTCTTGAGGAGTCGCTGCTTATTCAATCCGGTAAGCCAGTGGGGGTATTCCAGACTCATCGTGACGCCCCCAGAGTGCTGATTGCAAATTCAAATTTAGTTCCTAAATGGGCGACATTGGAACACTTCAATGAATTGGATAGAAAAGGGCTCATGATGTTTGGTCAAATGACCGCTGGTTCGTGGATCTACATTGCCAGCCAGGGAATTATTCAGGGAACCTACGAAACATTTTCTGAAGTGGGACGAACACATTACAACGGAAGCCTCGATGGCAAATGGATACTTACAGCAGGTCTTGGAGGCATGGGCGGCGCTCAGCCTTTAGCCGCAGTAATGGCAGGTGCGAGTTGCCTTGTAGTTGAATGTGATCCAGAACGCATAAATTTTCGTTTGCGTACCGGTTATCTCGACGAAAAAGCCGAATCACTGGATGAGGCGCTAGACATGATCAGAATCTGGACCGATGCGAATCAGGCGAAGTCTGTGGGTCTTCTCGGAAATGCCGCTGATATTTTTCCAGAGATTGTAAGGCGGGGAATTTGGCCTGACATTGTCACAGATCAGACTTCCGCACACGATCCGACAAATGGGTATTTGCCGTTGGGATGGTCGATCGAAAACTGGCATGAGAAAAAGCAGTCCAACCCGAAGATGGTTGAGCGCGAGGCGCGCAGTTCCATTCGGATACATCTTGAGGCAATGGTAGATTTTCATAACCAGGGAATACCGACTCTGGATTATGGAAACAACATCCGCCAAATAGCGAAGGACGAGGGATTTCAGGATGCATTTGCCTTTCCAGGATTTGTTCCAGCCTGTATTCGACCTTTATTTTGCCGGGGAATGGGGCCATTCAGGTGGGCCGCGTTATCTGGAAATCCAGATGACATATACAAAACCGACCAAAAAGTAAAGGAGCTGATTCCCGATGATCCCCATCTGCACAACTGGCTGGATATGGCTCAGAAGCGAATAAAGTTTCAGGGGTTGCCGGCAAGAATTTGTTGGTTGGGACTTGGGCAACGGCATCAAGTGGGTCTCGCGTTCAATGAGATGTTCAGAAATGGTGAGATCAGTGCACCGGTAGTCATTGGCAGGGATCATTTGGACGCAGGCTCGGTCGCATCACCAAACCGTGAAACGGAAAATATGCGGGATGGTTCGGATGCCGTATCGGATTGGGCATTTCTGAACGCATTGGTGAATTGTGCAGCAGGCGCGACTTGGGTTTCGATACACCATGGAGGAGGAGTCGGAATCGGTTACTCCCAGCATGCAGGCATGGTCATTTGTTGTGATGGAACGGATGCAGCAGCCCGTCGAATAAGAAACGTTTTATGGAATGACCCCGCAACAGGTGTAATGCGTCACGCTGATGCGGGCTACGAGAGCGCAATCGAATGCGCACGCGAAAACAATCTTGATCTTCCCGCGATATTGAAGTAGACCGTATCTGACATTGGACATCAAGTAACTGTACTCTGATGCTTTATTCGACAAATTCGATCACTGACTTACCGAATACTCGCCGATGTGGATTATCACTCTGAGAAATCCTATGGGCAGATTCTCTTGTTATCACCCAAAAAGGGTAAATCACTAACCTATTAATTTATGGAGATTAAACCATGAAAAAGTCAATTCAAAACTTGTTGTTGTCTGTTGCCTGTGCGGTACTGGCATCAGCTACTGCGTCGGCAGATTCGATCAAAGTCGGCTTCAACGTACCGCTTACGGGTTTTGCAGCGGCAGATGGAAATTCAGCACTGGTTGGTGCCGAACTTGCAGTTGAGCAGATCAATTCCACCGGCGGTGTCAATGGAAATATGATTGAGCTTGTGGTCTATGACGATCAGGCCAGTCCCAAGGAATCCGCACCTCTCGCGGTCAAGCTGATCACTCAAGACAATGTGGTCGCAGGGATTTCCGGCAGTTATTCAGGCGCGACGCGCGCCGCTGCGACAATTTATCAGGAAAACTCCACACCTTACATTTCCGCTTACGCTGTCCACCCGGATATCACACGTGCCGGAGACTATGTTTTTCGAACCTCATTCATGGGCGAAGTGCAAGGTCGTGCAGGTGCAAAGCTCATTGGCGATATGATGGGTCTGAAGCGAGTGGCCATGATCACATTGAACAATGATTTCGGCAAGTCACTGGCCAATGGCTTCAAGGAAAAGGCGGCAGATTTCGGCATTGATGTAATTAACGAGTATGAGTACTCGATTAAAGACCGAGAATTCGGATCGATTGTGACCAAGGTGAAAAGTGACAAATCTGATGCAATTTATGCTTCGGGCTACTTCTTCACTGCAGGTCCATTGGTAAGGCAGCTTCGTGCAGCGGGGGTAGCGGTGCCGATTATCGGTCAAGAAGGCTACGATAGCCAGAAGTTCATAGAAATTGCCGGTCCCGACGCCGAAGGTGTAATCATCACAACCTCCCTTGACCGAGATTCTTCCATGCAGATCACACAAGATTTCATCGGTGGATTTCAGGCGAAGGCTGGTTACCCGACTGACATGGTTGCTGCTTCCGCACATACAGCTGTATTGGTCTTGGCGGATGCTCTGAGTCGAGCGAGTGACAGCAGTGCGGCGGCACTGCGCGATGCGATTGCCTCGTCGAACGTCGACGCCTCTACCGGCCAGATTTCCTTCAATGACCTTGGAGAGGTGCAGAAGGATGTGCAGATTCAGGTCGTCAAGGACGGGATGTGGCGTCATTATGCTGTCATTTCTGATCCGGAACTTCTAGCACCTCCATCAAAGTAATTGCAGGAAGCGTTCTGAATCAGTCCGAAGTCCAGGGTCACACCGTCTGGTCATGCTGATACTTGAACTGACAATTCAAGGGCTGATTCAGGGAGCGATCTACGCGCTGATTGCACTTGGGTTGACGCTGGTCTATGGGCTGCTCAGAATACTGCATGTCGCGCACGCCGCCCTGTATACACTTGGTGCCTATATTGGGGTAATCATTACAAATGAGACCGGTAGCATCACGCTTGCGATACTTGTGTCCATGATCACGATCGGGTTCGTTGGTATTGGCGTGTATCGCTTGGCCTACAAACCGCTGCTGAGCAAGCCCCCTTTAGTGGCTCTGATCGCATCCATCGGAATTTTTATTGCGGCTGAAGAGGTGTATCGAATCATATTCGGTGCCTACGGCATGTCTTTCACCAACCCGCCTCTTCAACAGCAGATTGAGATTCTGTCGGGATTCTATCTCTCCCAAGCCCGCGTTCTGGTATTGATACTGTCCGTTGTATTGATTGCTTTTCTGGGCTGGCTCGCCGCCTCAACTCGTACTGGGATTGCTTGGCGTGCGACTGTTATGGATGCTGAGATCGCGGCAAGTTTTGGAATCAATATTGAAAAAGTGAGGTTTATCAATTTCTTTATTGGTTCCGCACTTGCCGCCCTCGCAGGTGTCATGGTCGCGCTATTGAATAATCTCGTTGAACCGACAATGGGAGCTGTACCGGCCTATAAGGCATTGGCGATAATTGTGTTGGGTGGCATGGGTTCAGTACGAGGCGCACTTGTCGCTTCACTGGCACTGGGGATAATTGAAAGTTTCGGAACAATCTATATCGGACATCTGCTGGACCGGGACGCGATTGCGTTTGCGTTCCTGATTCTGGTACTGATGCTTCGTCCACATGGGTTGTTCAGCAGGACTTGACCGCATGGCTTACGAAATCGCTGTCCTAACTTCCATGTCAATCGCGATCTTATTCGCATTGTCACTCAATTTAATTACCGGCTTTTGTGGTCAAGTCAGCCTTGGTCATGCCGCTTTCTTTGGAATCGGTGCATATACGGCAGCCCTTTTGACCAAAGCGGGCGTATCGCTCATCATTGCATTGGTCCCTGCTGCGATTGTGGCCGGGTTTGTAGGAATTTTCGTTGGTATTGCCTCGCTCCGAGTTCGTCATGACTTTCTGGCTATAACTACTATGGGGGTAGGCTTTCTGTTTGTCGGATTCGTCAGGAAACAGGATGCGCTCGGCGGTGAGATTGGAATTTCCGGAATTCCATCTGTCGCATTTGGACGACCAGGTTTGCTTTTGCTGTCACTTGTTTGCACTGTTCTTTTCATTTTATTGCTGGTACATATACGTCGTTCATGGCTGGGATTTGCTTTCGTATCGGTAGCAGATGACGAAGATACCGCACGTGTTCTCGGAATCAATGTACCGAGATTCAAGTTACTGGCATTTGTAACCGGAACGGCTGTGGCGGGCGTGGCCGGTGGTCTTTACGCTCACCATATCCGCTTTATTGGTCCGGACAGTTTCGGTTTCGTCGAATCAGTTACAGTACTGGCGATGGTAATCGTTGGTGGAATCGGTTCGATTTGGGGAGTTGTGATTTCTGCAGGGCTGCTGTCGGTAATGCCGCTGATGTTGCAGTTTGTTGACGACTATAAACTGTTGATTTACGGAATATTGGTTTTCGCCACAATGCGCTTTGCACCCGAAGGCATCGCTGGACTGGCGCGAATAATTTGGTTGAGGTTTGCCCAAAAGTGACTTTACTTTCTGTAGAGAACGTCACCATGCAATTCGGTGGAGTGACCGCGGTCGACGATGTCTCACTCGAAATTCGAGACAATCAGTTGTTGGGGTTCATCGGACCAAATGGTGCGGGTAAAACAACTTTAATGCGCGTCATCACAGGAATTCTAAGACCACAACAGGGTAAAGTGATTTTTCGCGGAACGGATTTGACTCAGTGGCCGGTTTACAGGCGGGTGCGCTGCGGTCTGGCACTTGCTCAACAAATCGTACGACCTTTGAAGTCCATGTCACTCATTGACAATGTCGCTCTTGCAGCCGGCATGCACAATACTGGGGATCCTATCAGGGCACTCTTGAGAACTGACCGTCGCAAAGAACAAGAGAAGTCAAAAGAGCTTTTGGACTTTGTCGGATTAGGTGATATGGCTAACTCGATGCCCGGAGAGTTACCACTCGGATTCGTCAAAAGACTTGAAATAGCGCGCGCGTTGGCATTGGATCCCAGACTGCTCTTACTTGATGAACCACTTGGTGGGCTGAATCAGAAAGAGGCTGAAGGTGTTGCTGATTTGATTTCGTCTTTGGTGAACGAACAGCGCAGCGTATTGCTGATAGAGCACAACATCCGAGAAATTTCCAGGATTTGTCCTGAAATTTTTGTCCAGGACAATGGACGACGCCTCATGCAGGGACCTACAAATGAAGTGATGGCCAGCTCAAAACTTCGACAAGCTTATCTTGGAAGACATTAATCTCTCATGTTGAACGTATCTGAGTTGACCTGTGGTTACGGAGATCTGATTGCGGTAGACAGAATTTCCTTCAGAGTACAGTCAGGGGAAATTTTTGGACTGATCGGAGCAAACGGAGCGGGTAAATCGGCCACAATGCTTGCTTTGGCCGGCATCATTCCTGTAGTCAGTGGCCGTGTTGACCTGAATACAAAAGAAATAACACATCTTCCAGCACACAAACGAGCCGGTCATGGCATAGCGCTTGTCCCTGAAGGCCGTCGAATATTCCCTGATCTTTCCGTTGACGAGAACCTTACCGTCGGCGGAACCAATCTGGACAAACCGGCACTCAGTCACAACCGGGAAAGGGTGTTCGACTCCTTTCCCAGACTTGCTGAACGTCGACAGCAACTCGCAGGTTCACTGTCAGGGGGCGAACAACAGATGCTCGCGGTTGGAAGAGCGGTAATGGCAAACCCGTCCGTATTATTAATTGATGAGTTGTCGTTGGGCCTGATGCCCATCGTCATAGATGAGTGCTATCGTGTTCTGGAAGAGTTACGAACGCAGAATCTTGCAATCGTGTTGGTCGAACAGAGCACAGAACGGGTTTTTCAAGTTGCAGATCACGTAGCGGTACTCGAGACCGGACGTATAGTCTGGACTGGTTCGGGTCTGGAAGCAAGCAAGGATAAAGCAGTCGTTGAAGCATATCTTGGTGCTTTCGGGCAGTGATATATCCGATCTGCTCCACCCTGACCAGCCAGCTGACAGAAGGAATCGTTGATGGCAGCTCGGCATTTGGTGTGGGTAGATGATAGATCCTGATCAAGTACTCAAGCATGTAAAATAAATAGTCTGCAATAACCATTGCAGGGTTGAATTAATCGCTTTGGGAATCATCTATAATGAGGATTCAGGGACAAATTTTGTAGTTTTCAGAATGCAAGAGGTAAATACTTTATGACTGAAACAAGTGCATGCCCGGTAAAGAATGGCATGCTGGAAAGAAGTATAGCAAGCAGTGCCAGTAGTGGCACCACAAACCAGGACTGGTGGCCGAACCAGCTGAACATTGACGTTTTGCACCAGCAATCTTCCGAATCGAGCCCGATCAAAAACGGTTTCAACTATGCTGAGGAATTCAAGAGTCTGGACTATGACGCACTCAAGAATGACCTTTATGCATTGATGACCGATTCACAGGACTGGTGGCCGGCCGACTATGGTCACTACGGACCATTGTTTATTCGAATGGCCTGGCATGCTGCCGGTACCTACCGCATCGGTGACGGTCGCGGTGGTGCCGGAACAGGCAACCAGAGATTCGCACCGCTCAACAGTTGGCCGGATAACGGCAACCTTGACAAGGCTCGCCGGTTACTTTGGCCGATCAAGCAGAAGTATGGGCGAAAAATTTCTTGGGCCGATCTTCTGATCCTGGCCGGGAACTGTGCCTTGGAATCAATGGGATTCAAGACTTTTGGCTTCGGCGGCGGACGCGAAGACGTATGGAAGTCAGAAGACGATATCTACTGGGGCACTGAGGAAGAGTGGCTCGGAGACAACCGCTATAGCGGTGAGCGCGATCTGGAAAATCCACTCGGTGCCGTGCAGATGGGCTTGATTTATGTCAATCCCGAAGGACCGAATGGAAATCCCGACCCGGTAGCTTCCGGAGTCGATGTTCGCGAGACTTTCGCCCGTATGGCGATGAACGACGAAGAGACCGTCGCACTGACTGCTGGCGGACACACCTTCGGAAAATGTCATGGCGCCGGAGATGCGGACCTTGTCGGACCGGAACCGGAAGGTGCTGCCATCGAGGATCAAGGTCTTGGCTGGACCAGTGCTCATGGGTCCGGTGTTGCTGGAGATGCTATCACCAGTGGACTTGAAGGTGCATGGACCAACAATCCAACCAAATGGGATATGGGTTACTTTGAGAATCTATTCGGTTACGAGTGGGAAGTGACAAAAAGCCCTGCCGGTGCGAATCAGTGGGTTCCGAAGAATGGGGCTGGTTCAGATACAGTTCCAGATGCACACGATCCTTCCCAAAAGCATGCTCCGATCATGACAACGGCGGACATGGCGATGAGGATGGATCCTGTGTACGAGCCAATTTCTCGACGTTTCCACGAGAACCCCGATGAGTTTGCGGACGCGTTCGCTCGTGCATGGTTCAAATTGACACACCGCGATATGGGACCTCGTGTACGCTACCTGGGGCCGGAAGTGCCGGATGAAGAACTGATCTGGCAGGACCCTGTTCCCGCTGTCACCCATGGTTTGATCGGTGATGAGGATATTGCCGGTCTCAAGGAGAAGATTCTGTCTTCCGGACTGTCGGTATCTCAGCTGGTATCTGCAGCTTGGGCTTCAGCGTCGACCTACCGTAACTCAGACATGCGCGGCGGAGCCAATGGCGCGCGTATTCGACTTGCGCCACAGAAAGACTGGGAAGTCAACCAGCCGGATCAGCTTGCTGAAGTACTGCAGGTCCTGGAAGGTATCCAGCAGGATTTCAACCAGTCTCTACAAAATGGAAGAGCAGTGTCGCTCGCTGATGTTATTGTGCTTGGCGGTTGTGTAGGTGTTGAGCAGGCCGCAAGAAACGCGGGGCATGATGTGGCGGTTCCTTTCACTCCGGGTCGTGCTGACGCGGTGCAGGAGCAAACTGATGTTGATTCATTCGCCGTACTTGAGCCGACTGCTGACGGGTTCCGCAACTACCTGAAGGCAAAGCACACCGTATCTGCAGATGAGCTGCTGATTGATCGTGCGCAGCTGCTGACTCTTACTGCACCCGAAATGACCGCGCTTGTCGGCGGATTGCGTGTACTCGATGTCAATGCTCGGCAGTCTCAGCACGGTGTTCTCACAGATCGACCGGGTTCGCTAAGCAGCGACTTCTTTGTGAACCTGCTTGATATGGGTACAAAGTGGGTGCCGACATCTGAAGAAAATGATCTGTTCGAAGGACGCGATCGCACAACCGGTGACGTAAAGTGGACTGCTACGAGGGTTGATCTCATCTTTGGGTCGAACTCGCAGCTTCGAGCTATCGCAGAACACTACGGATGTTCCGATTCGGAACCTCAGTTCGTACAGGACTTCGTAGATGCGTGGAACAAGGTGATGAATCTCGACCGATTCGATATTGCCTGATTCAATAAACACAGAGGAGGCATTTCTTCTTGAGAAGGAATGCCTCTTTTTTTGTACCCGCAATTGCTGAATATTTCCCACAAAATCCAAAGATGAAACCATTGAGTCTGGGCGATCTGATGTCGCTTGAAGAATATTCCGAACAACAAAAGAGTTTTCGGAGTGCTGTCGTGGAACACAAGAGAAATCGAAGCGTTCAAGTTGGTCCTAACGCCACAATCATATTTGAGGACCGAATGACGGTTCAATTCCAGCTACAGGAAATGTTGAAACTCGAAAAGAATTGCGACTCATCTGCAATTGAAGAAGAACTTCAAACTTACAATCGACTGATTCCCGACGGAAACAACTGGAAAGCAACTCTCATGGTTGAGTTTCCTGATGTTGAGGAGCGGCGAATCGCACTGATTCAACTATCCGGTATCGAGGACCGGGTCTGGATTGATGCAGGAGAAAACGACCGTATTTGGGCTATCGCAGATGAATTTCCGGTAAGAGCACCTGAGGAACAAACTTCCGAGTTACACTACCTGAGATTTGAGCTGGACGACTCTTTTGTTGATGCCGTAAAATCCGGATGCGAGTTTTCGATAGGCATCCGTCATGATTTTTACAATCACAGCGTAACGCCGATAGCGGGTAATGTGCGCGAATCTTTATTGGAAGATCTCGATTGACCAGTCGGCGTTGGCAACCGTACGAATTGGAAATTCAGCCAATCGGGTAGATTTCAGTACGATCTTGGCATACCCAAGACGTGCTCCGAAACATAACTGAGTATCAGATTGGTGGAAATCGGAGCCACCTGATAGAGCTTGGTTTCGCGGAATTTCCTCTCCACATCAAACTCTTCGGCAAATCCAAAACCACCGTGGGTTTGCAGGCAGACTACCGCTGCCGCACAAGATGCATCAGCTGCCAGCATTTTTGCCAGATTCGCCTCTTCTCCCGGATTCTCGCCGATATCGTAACGTCTGGCCGCTTCCTTGAGCATCAGTTCGGCTGCCCGCATATCGGAGTAAGACTTCGCGATCGGAAACTGTATGCCTTGGTTTTGTCCGATTGATCTGCCAAAAACCACTCGCTCATTCGCATACTTCACCGCTTTTTCGATAAACCACTTCGCATCTCCTATGCACTCGGCCGCGATCAGAATGCGTTCTGCATTCATTCCTGACAAAATGTACCTGAAACCATTCCCTTCCTCGCCGATCAGAGAATCCACCGGCACCTCCATATCCTCAAAAAACACCTCGGTGGTCGAGTGGTTCATCATGGTACGGATCGGACGTATGGTCAACTGTGATCGGGGAATTTCGCGCATGTCAATGAGCAGAACCGATAATCCTTCTGATCGTTTTTTCACCTGATCGACAGGGGTGGTTCGGCATAGCAACAGCATCAGATCAGAATGCTCCGCCCTTGAAGTCCAGATTTTCTGCCCATTGACAACAAATGTGTCATCTTTACGAATCGCCGTGGTCCGTAACGATGTGGTATCAGTTCCGCTGCCGGGTTCAGTCACACCGAACGCTTGGAGTCGAAGCGAACCATCGGCAATTCCCGGCAAATATTGGGCTTTTTGCTCTTCCGAGCCATGACGCAATACTGTTCCCATGGTGTACATCTGCGCATGGCAGGCAGCAGCATTGCCACCACTACGGTGGATTTCCTCCAATATGGCCGTAGCCGCAGATATCGGCAACTCAAATCCTCCGTACTTTTGAGGTATCAGTGCTCCCAGGTAGCCGGACCTGGTCAGTGCTTTAACGAAGTCAGTCGGATAAACGCGATCCCGGTCGCAATTTCGCCAATATTCTGATCCGAATTCAAGACAGAGTTTTCTGACACCGTCCCGAATGTCCTGATGATCATTCTCGTAGTTCATGGAAAGTTGTTCAGTGATGCTCATCAATTGCAAAGTGAATACGCCATAAATTTATCGCCTCCGAAGTGCTGGTGATACCATCTGCACATGGTCAGGAGTTGGATTTTCGATTATATAGTTGACCTGAAACGACATTGTCGAGGATGCGGCCATTCGCGAAAGGTGCCCTGTAAAAACATAGAGTCTTATAATCGGTTCCGTTTCCAACAGATTCACCGCAGGTCCTGTACCAACCCAATTTTGCTCTCAGATATGAAGCTGAATCAATACGATACGCTGCTCGTTGAACCAGTCAGCGACAATATTACTGTAGTTACACTGAATCGTCCCGAGGTTTCAAACGCGTTCAATACCCAAATGGCCTGTGAGCTCCATGAATTGTTCGAAAGCCCAGGCATGGGTGATGCCCAACTCCGTTGCATCGTTCTCACCGGAGCCGGTCACCGGGCGTTCTGTGCGGGTGCCGACCTCAAGGAGCGCAGAGAAATGAATGACCGGGAGTGGACTCATCAGCATTTGGAAATTGAGCGAATGGTCCGGGCTGTCAAGGATTGTCCCATCCCGACAATCGGGGCTATCAACGGTGCTGCCTTTGGTGGAGGATGCGAGATCGCCTGCCTGCTCGACTTTCTGTACGCCGTCGAAACCGCGCGATTCGCTTTACCGGAAACCAGCCTTGGTATTATCCCCGGGGCGGGAGGCACCCAAACTCTAGCGCGTGCTGTAGGAGAAAAACGAGCGAAGGAGATCATACTCAGCGGGCGACCCTTTACAGCCGCGCAAGCGCTTGAATGGGGACTGGTCAACAAGGTGCTACCTCAAGATCAGTTGATACCTGCAACATTGGAAATCGCGCAGAAGATCGCCGAAAATGCTCCGATTGCCGTCAGACAGGCCAAACAGGCTATTCAAGGAGGTCTTCACATGGCTTTGTCAGATGGATTGTCATTCGAGCTTGAATCCTACTATCAAACGGTACCAACGCGCGATCGCAGAGAAGGGATATCGGCTTTCAATCAAAAACGTAAACCGAATTTCAAAGGTCGTTGATCCAAAGTAGGGCTAAGATTTACAAATCAAGTCGAATTAATCTCGTCCAAGACCGCTGCCAAAATGAATGCAGTTGGATTCGTCTTATGCGATTGGGTGGTGAGAGCGTGTCCGCGATCCGACTGCTGAACATGCGGATTACCGGCACAATCACCTGCTTGATCATTCCCGATTGTCCGGTACTGAGTAAACCTCCGGCGGTTCGATGTCACTGAGCTGCCATTTGAGGTAGTGTCCGAAATCTTCCACAACTCGTTCCAGAGGCACGAGCCGGCCTGGGACAAAATCACCGGTTGCGCCGCGCTGAATTCGTTCGCAGATTGCCTTGTCCTCATGGAGAAAATCCGTCAATGCGTACGATTCGCTCGTGCCGAACCACTCGTCAAGCTTACCGAGAATACTGTCGTAACTACTGGCAGCGAAGGCACCGCCGGTACGTATGGTACATCGGTGCGTATCAATGGGGCTGACGGATTGCCAGACAAAACTGTCTGAAGTGAATACACCGACAAACCCTGGCGGCAAACTGATAAGCAGATAGTCGTCTTCATCCTTGACTGCGCCGCCAGTGGCAGTCGCGCGGGCAGATCCGACTACGTAATAGGCTCCTTTTGTGGGTGTATAGGGTTCTAGCGTCTTCGGATGGACCTTGAACAGGTGATAGCTCTCCATGGCGTTGATGATCGCGATCTTCCAGTTACATTCCCAGATCTCTGTCTTCTGCTGGTCAGAGTGATGTTGCAGCAAATCTATCCCGTACTCCGACACATAGGGTTCAATAGCCTCAAACCGTTCCGCGAGTGATTCGACATCAGCTTCAAGACTCACGAATACAAGTCCATGCCAGGACTCGAGCCGATACACCGGGAGACAGTGCTCCGTATTATCGATCGAGTCTTTTGGTGCAAACGGCACACCAATTAGTCGTCCAGCTTCATCGTAGGTCCAGGCATGATACGGGCACTGGATGTGTCGTGCATTGATCCGCTCCTCGACGAGCAGGGTGCCACGATGGGCACACAGGTTTGACATCGCTGTCAGTTCTCCCGCCTGGTTGCGCAGGACAAGCACCGGCTGGTCTCCAACCATGGCAGGAATCTGATCGCCTGGTGCCGGCAACGCATCTTCCGTGGTTACGAATACCCAGTCACCATGCCAGATGTTGTCTTTTTCTGCCGCGAACCACAGCGGGTCTCGAAAGGATGAGATCGGCAGTGCTCGAGATGGGTCGAAATCAAACTGACTGGAACTCAATCCTCTACCGCCGGTGTTGTGAATTTAAAGCCGTACATGAAGCATAGCGTAGCACCGCGAAACCAATTTCGCAATGCTGTAGATGATCACATTCATTTGGGTTCAATCAGGAACTCCGAAGTTGCAAGGCGGATTGCATGACTCTCGCGAAGTGCATTGCCTTTCTGCCCGTACCCAGTTCAATCTGGTGCCTGCACGAGGTTCCGTCCGCGATGATCATCGTATCTTCTGCTGCATTCCGAACTGCAGGGAACAAATCAAGCTCACCCATTTGTTCCGATAGACGGTAGGTGTTTCGATCGTACCCGAAGGCTCCTGCCATTCCGCAACAACCCGAGTTGACAGAGTTGAATGTCAGACCGGGAATTCGCTCCAGTGAACGCTTGACGTGAGTCATCTGATCGAATGATTTCTGATGACAGTGCCCATGAACGAGTGCGTTACCGTAGACTGGCTTGAGGTCAAACTCTGTCACTTCCTTGTCTAGAAATTCTTCAAACAGAAAAGACGTTTCAGCCAGTAATTCAGCCTGTTGACTGCGGACCAACACGGGTATCTCATCCCTCATGCCCAGAATACAGCTCGGTTCCAAACCGACGATCGGAATCTGCTTTTCCAAGTAAGGTCTGAGCGCTTCCAGCAATCGGTCAATTTCCTGTATGGCTTGACTCACCATGCCGTTTGTCAGGTAGGTACGGCCGCAACATAGCGGACGCTGGCCACGGGCTGCCAATGCAGGCTCAACCCGATATCCAGCGGCAGCCAACACCGCCTGCGCCGCATGCAGGTTTTCAGGTTCAAACCAAGTGTTGAACGTATCGGCGAACAACACAACCGGCCTGCCATCGGGTGGTCCGAGCGATTCAGGCCGTAAAAATGGCTTGTGACTCCATTCCGGCAACGGGCGAAATCGACTCAACCCTGTAATCGGCTCCGATACAGAACGTATCGACCTCGATTTGAGGAGGAGATTGGCCAACCCGGAAATCCGCCCGACGTATGGTGCGTATCTCGGCAGATTCGCGATCATTTTCTGATCTAAGGAAGCGCCGTACTTTTCGAATCGCGCGGCGATAACCTCGACTTTCATCCTTGCCATATCAACACCTGTCGGACATTCCCGGCGACAGGCCTTGCAGCTCACACAAAGCCGCATCGATTGGTGCATGGCTTCAGAAGTCATGGCGTCCCTGCCAAGCTGACCGGATATTGCCAATCGCAGCACATTCGCCCTGCCACGGGTGACGTGCTTTTCGTCCCTGGTTATGCGATAGGAAGGGCACATCACACCACCTGCAAGTTTGCGGCACGCTCCGTTGTTATTGCACATCTCCACAGCTCCTTGAAATCCACCACCGGCTCCGGTCCATCCCTGCCAATTCAACGCTGTCTTGAATTCGGGAACGGCATATTCCGGAGGATGACGAAACAGCTGCGTATCATCCATTTTCGGCGGATTCACAATCTTGCCGGGATTCATGATGCCTTCAGGATCAAACAGGTTCTTGACTTGCTGAAATGTGTTCACCATTCTCTTTCCGAACATCTTCTCATGGAATTCGGACCGACACAGACCATCGCCATGTTCCCCGGAGTGAGAGCCTTTGTACTCCAAAACCATGTCGAAGCATTCTTGCGCGATCGCTCGCATCGCACGAATGTCCTGTTTCTGTCGCATATCCAGAATTGGCCGTACATGCAGACATCCGACAGAAGCATGTGCATACCAGGTGCCTCGAGTACCATGTTTTCGAAATATCTCGTTGAGTCTTACAGTGTATTCAGCCAAATCTTCCAGTTCCACGGCGCAGTCCTCCACGAAAGAGACAGGCTTGCGTTCGTCTCGCATCGACATCATGATGTTCAGTCCGGCTTTCCGGACATCAAAAACTGAACTCTGAAACGCTGGTTCGACTGCTTCGATGACACCACCACGGGAGTCGCGAGGATTCGAGAATCTGTATCCGAGATCCGACATCATTTCGTCCAAGGCTCGCAGTCGTCTTAAATTTTCATGTTGATCGTCCTCGGCGAACTCAACCAGCAGCAAAGATTCCGGGTCGCCATTGACCATCTCATCGATCGTACGCCGAAAAAGCGGGATATCTCGGGACAACTCGATCATTGTGCGATCAATCAGTTCCACCGCCGTCGGTTTCAGTGTGACGATATGCTGCGCGGAATCCATGGCCCCATGAAAGCTCGGAAAATGACAGATGCCCAGGACTTTGTGTTCCGGAATGGGTGAGAGCCTGAGTTCAATAGTGTGCGAGCAGGCCAGTGTGCCTTCCGAACCGACCAGCAGATGGGCAAGGTTAGCGGTTTCAGATTCTGGAACCAGTGCGTCGATGTTATATCCACCGACTCGCCGTAATACGCCGGGAAATCGATCAGCAACCTCTTGCTGCTCGCGAATACCCATATCCAGCAAATTGTCATACAACGGGTGAATTCGACGAGCTTTCACGTCCACTTCGTCGAAATCGATCGTCTCTCCATTGGGCAGCAAGGCATCGATCGCGATGACATTGTCTCGCATGAGCCCATAGCGAATCGATCGACTGCCACAGGAGTTGTTTCCGGCCATGCCGCCGATTGTGGCCTGGCTGGCAGTTGATACGTCAACCGGAAACCAGAGTCCGTGCGGTCTGAGCCTTCTATTCAGTTCGTCAAGTACGATTCCACCTTCGACCCGACAACGCAGTTTCTCGATGTCCAGATCAATCAATCGATTCATGTAATTGCTATAGTCCAGAACGATGGCATTGTTGACGGTTTGTCCGCATTGTGATGTTCCCCCGCCTCTTGGCAATATCGGAATTCCATGATTCTTTGCATACCGTACAGTCGTCTCGACATCTGTTTGGTCCTTAACCGCGACCGCCGCCAATGGCATCATCTGATAGATTGACGCGTCGGTGGCATAACGTCCGCGATCAAATATACCGGTCATTACCTCACCTTGAACCAGGCGGCTGAGGTCTTTGCTGATTGCATCGGTGGACTGCATCGAATATGAACTGGAGGCGAAAAATTTAAATCGCGGATAATTGTAACTACTTGGAGTCGAGCAATTGGCTTGTTATTCGCCTATTGAATCGGGAGGCAAGAATTATTCAACGAACGGCACACCTGATGAATAGGTAGACAATCACCATTTGAAATAGTCGATTAACGCAAACTGGTAGATTTCTTTTGTATTATTATCCGAATTCGAAATTAAGTTCATTTTGAGCTTGAACTTGAATTGAATTTCGGTCACCTCTGAAAATTCTATGAACAAAATACTTTGCGTTTTTATTTGTCGATTTTGGAATGTCAGGCAGTGACTCACTACCATTTAGGTTATGACAAACAACAATTCAAGCAAAACATCCTCCCTTCGCTACCAAGCGGACGAATCCCCTCCCCCTCTGCTCACGTTCGGTCTTGGCTTGCAGCTTGCCATTCTTGTCTTGCCCGGCGTTGTATTCATTCCCACTATCATTTTTCGGGCAACTGGTGCAACCGAAAACTACATTTCATGGGTTGTGCTGGCATCATTGTTGATCTGCGGTCTCACTACCGTTTTCCAAGCAGTGAAGGTTGGCCGAATTGGTGCTGGATACGTACTCGTGATGGGTGGTTCCGCGTCTTTCATCGGAGTATCCATAACCGCTGTAAACGAAGGTGGACTGGTGTTGCTGGCCACATTGATTGTCATTTCCTCCCTTGCTCCGTTGGCAGTTTCATTACGACTCTCCCTGTTACGAAGAATGCTGACACCGCCTGTCATAGGAACAATCATCATGTTGATACCGGTATCGGTGATGCCGATAGCATTTCGTATGTCGCAAAAAGTACCAGACGGAACCCCGGTACAGGCCGCTCCGATCATTGCTTTTGCCACATTACTGATCATGACCTGCATCTCATTGAAGGCAAAGGGAGTATTGCGAACTTGGGCACCGGTCATCGGTGTTATATCAGGTTCAATAGTCGCTGGATACTTTGGAATCTATGATCTGGATCGCGTTGCACAAGCGTCGTGGATCGGACTTTCCGAAGGTGAATGGCAAGGTGTGGATTTCAACTTCAGTCCGGGGTTCTGGATTCTCCTCCCTGCGTTCATTTTTATTGCCATGGTTGACACGTTTAAATCTATCGGCCTATCCATTGCCATTCAAGGAGTTTCCTGGCGACAGTCCAGAGCTATAGATTTCCGGTCAGTTCAAGGTTCAGTCGTTGCAATCGGAGTCGGTAATATTCTGACAGGTCTATTGGGGACGGTGCCTAAATCCATTCGTCCACAAAGTATCTCAATCACCCCGGCTACCGGAGTCGGTTCTCGTAATGTCGGGATAGCCACCGGGATGATCTTCATTGCCTTGGCATTTTTTCCTAAAGGGCTGGCTGTCATACTAGCCATACCATCTCCCGTTGTTGCGGGGTTTTTGACCTACATAATGGCAACTATTTTTGTCATCGGAATCAGAACCGTTCTGCAGGATGGGCTCGACTACCGTAAGAGTTTGATCGTTGGAGTTGGGTTCTGGGTTGGAGTTGGTTTTGAAAACGGCATGATATTTCCCGAAATTGCCTCCGAAGTCCTCGGTGGTCTGTTGGAGAGCGGAATAATCATGGGCGGACTCACAGCAATTTTCATTTCTCTATTTCTGGACTTGTCCAAACCTCGTGGCAGCCGAATCAAATTACCGTTAGAACTTGGGTCTCTAGCGAAGATTCGCGAATTCATCGGAGCGTTTGCGCGTCGCAACGGTTGGGATCCAACGATGACTGAACGCCTGAACGCTGCCAGCGAAGAGACTCTATTGATGTTTCATCAGTCAGATGAAATTGAAGAACATGAAGGAAAGCATCTGAGTTTGGCTATACATAAGGAAGATGATGAAGCAGTCCTTGAATTTGTCATATCAACCAACGAAGAAAACCTGGAAGACCAAATTGCACTACTCGGCGACCAGGTTACCGTGGAATCTGTTGAGCGGGAAATGTCAATTCGGCTGTTGAAACACATTGCTTCATCAGTACGCCATCAGCAATATTTCAACACCGATATCATAACTGTCCGTGTGAAGACACCTAAAGCGGTGGCTTGACAACTTCTGCTAAGACATCATACTCGGCAGAAATAGTGCAATTTCGGGGAAATACAAAAGAAACACTATTGCCACCAACATGGCCAACCAAAACGGTAAGATACCGCGGAAAATCGTTTCAAGTGGAATGTCGGGTGCGATGGATTTCACCACAAAAACATTAAGTCCCACAGGTGGTGAAATGAGTGCCATTTCGATTACCACCACAAAAAGGACGCCAAACCAAATCAGATCTACATTCAGCGCCAGCAGAATTGGCTGAACAAACGGAATGGCAAGTATAAGTATCGCAAATCCGGTAAGAAAAGTACCAATTACAGCACAGGCTGAAATAATCACGATTACCACCTGTATGGCGGTGAACCCTTGCGCCTCAACCCAATGCGTCAATGCCGGTGTAACCTGTGACAGGCTGATGAATGTCTTGAACACAAACGCGCCAAAGAGAATCATGAATATCGTGCAGGTGGATTTGAGTGTGTTGGTAACTACTAATTTGAGATTGGCCCAGTTCATTTTTTTGCGTGCAATCGCGACGAGCAGCGCGAGGAAAGCACCGATTCCCGCTGCCTCGATGACTGAAAATACTCCTAGATAAATCCCACCGATTGTCAAAACAATGATGCATAGGATCCAAACTGCGCGACCGAGTAAAATCAAGCGCTGAGAAAGAGGCACTACTTCTGTGGAACGGGGTGCCTTGGATGGGTTGGCGAAGACTAAAAGCCAAATGGTTAGAATAAACAACAAAGCAAGCATCAACCCAGGGATAATGCCGGCGATAAACAGCTTCCCGATCGACTCTTCGGTCAGGATTGCGTATAGGATAAAACCCGCTGAAGGAGGAATCAGAATTCCCAGAGTGCCACCTGCTGCAATTATTCCGGTGGAAAGCGCTCTGTCGTATTTCAAGCGTTGCATTTCAGGCAGACTGACTCGGCCCAATGTCAATGCAGTCGCCAGCGATGACCCCGACAATGCGGAGAATCCAGCACAACTGACTATCGTAGTCGTTGCCAGTCCGCCCCTGAGATGACCAAACCAGCCATATGCGGCCGAGTAAAGTTCACGACTCATGCCGGATATGGTGGCGAGGTTTCCCATCAGAATAAACAAGGGTAAGATCGTCAGCGAATAGTTGGATGCCTGATTGAAAATTTCACCGGCGATAACGGGCAGGCTTGCTTGCGGACGGATCAAGTAGATCCCAATACCGCCGACCAGCATGAGCGATGAACCGACCGGCATTCGAATAAACAGCAACAGCAACAGGGACACGGTCCCGATTAAAGCAACCGTGACCCCACTCATGATTCCATAAAGTTATTCGAATACCGACCTGTTCGGCCAATCACATTATTGAGGAGATTGATCAGAACAACCAACCAATAAAACCCCATAGCCGAGGCGAGAAGGTAATAAAAGGGTGTGTGTACAATTGACAGGTTACTCGTCATTGCCCCACAAGCGAATCCGCATGAACCGATGGAGAACAGGCTGTAGGTGACGTAACCAACGATCAGAAGTTCGAGCGTCTGTGCCACAATATCTGTATACCGTAACAAGACACCTTTCGTAAAAAACCTGATTACGTTGATACTGATATTCGCCTGATTCAGCCCACCAAACGCAACCGCTGCTGCGACGAAAACTGTCAAATTCACTGCCAACAGATCCTCAACCCCAAAAATAGGATTGTTGAGGATATACCTCGAAAAGATCGCGATAATGTTGATACCCATCAGACAGGCAATTGCAATTCCACCTATCGTTGCGATCAACCTGGCTATTCGGTTAAGCTGCTGTTCGCACCACGCGAGCCTGACAATTGTCATTGTTTCATCAATTGAATGATTTCCTTCACTGTTTTGTCGCCGACCGGCTGTTGCAGGATGGCATCCAAAGTAGGTTGAATCGCGGTGCCAAAACGAGTTCTTTCGGATTTTGTCAATTCAACAATCTCAACACCGGCATCCCGTGCAAACTCAAGACCTGTATCATCCGCATTTCCGAAAGTTCGCCCCGCAAAAAGTGACAGCCAATCACCGGACGCAGTATCAACCCAACCTTTTTGTCGTTCAGTCAGACTGCTATAGACTTGTTGGTTCATCAAAAGAACGAATGCAAATCCTGAACCCGGAAAGTATGTCGTTACATAGTTTGCAGGTTCATGAAGCCTAAATGAACGAATGGCTGATGGAGGAACCGTAATGGCATCAATTACACCATTTGTTAAATTTTGATGGATTACCGTAACCGGTTGCGCTACAGCGCTTGCATTGAGGGCTTCGACAAACGGCACATTATGCTTTGATGTCACGCGTATTTTCATTCCTTGCAGATCTTCAAATGCGCGCACCGGTTTATCACGTGTAATCAGAACTGGAGCGGAACTTGCCCAAATTGCCAGTATCTTGGCATCGAATTCCTTTTCCAGTTCATGCTGCGCATTCAGAAGTGCGCGAGTACAGTCAATTGCCCTGACGCAAATATCGGGATAGTTCAATACATTCGTCTTTGGGAACAAATCCGCAGTATACCCCGGCAAAGCGAACACTATATCGGCTACACCGTTGAGCAAGATAGAGTACTGTCTTGGCGGAACCGAATTCAGTGAGCCGCCCGGAAACATATTGACTGACATCTCGCCGTTCGACACTTCTGCAAGTTTCTCGGCAAATGCCTTGAATACCAAGTTGTTAGGACTCTTGGGCCCAAGAAAGTGAGCCAGACTCAACTCCTTCGCGAAACCGACATTGACAGCAAATACGAATGCGACGACCGTAATTATTCGCATGAGCTGTCTGAGATGGAGATACATTGATAGATTACTCAAAGCCTTAAATTGTGATATTTCGCCATAGCACTTAAATTCGGACTACATTGGTTCTTGTTTCAGTCTCCACCCTTTGGATGACTGAAGTGGAACGTCGGGTAGATGTGTTCTGCAGTAAATGAATGTCTCGACTCATGCTATTTTACCTAACTCTGTGGCCTTCAAATACATGGTTTGTTGTCGAAATTTGCGCCACAACCACCCAGGCAACACTCAACGTTCAATTGGGTTTGGAAATTTCTGACCGTCGGGGCCGCCTTTTACCCAGATTTGGATTCCGCCAAGTCAGCAAATCATTTCCATCCGCTGATTTTGAGCTTCTGAATCACACATAGGGATAATCCGATCATTGATTGAAGTCTTATCCTGCACAAGGCTATATTCGATCTGAATTCTTCAATTTCAGTGCTAGGAGGGGATTGAGTGCCTCTCAGGCAGTTGATACATGAAAATTTCGCAACTCTGAACTAATCGTTTCGTCCGCCGGATTGATCGGCAAAGTTCGAATAAGGCTTTCAATTCAAGTATTATTGTTGGTGGTCTCTTGACAAGATTCTGCAAGCAGTGTATAGATTTTCTGGTATTGAATTTGTTGCTATATCCTATTTGATGGATGTTAGTGACAGTAGTGATACGAAGTTGTAAACTGATCGAGGAGTAGAGAGAAAATGGCCGGATACGTTATTGTTGATACTGAGATTACAGATGCCAATGCCTTCAATGAATTTATAGAACGAGTGCCAGCACTTGTGGAATCTTACGGTGGTAGATTCATAGTGCGAGGCGGTGCGGTTGAAGTTCTTCAGGGAAACTGGAAACCTTCGCGCCTGGTAGTGCTGGAGTTTGAAAGCGCTGAGAAAGCGGCAAATTGGGAAAACTCTCCGGAATTCGCTGAGCTCAAAGCAATTCGCGACAGTGCCAGCAATTCTAACGTCATAGTAGTCGAGGGGGTTTAAAATCGCCTTGCTGTAGATCATATTCCAAGCAGCCAATTCCGTCCGATAATCGTCATGCGTCACCTTTGTCGCATCGTTGATCGGCAGTTCTGCGGCCGCCACCTAATCTTGGGCTCAAAACGACTCTTGCGGTGTTTGACATAATTCTGCTATCAGTGTATATGTTTTCCTGTATTGGGTTTGTTATTGCATCCTATTTGACGGATGTTAGTGACAGTTCGGATGTGTAGTAGTAAATCGACAGAGGAGTGGAGAGAAAATGGCTGGATATGTTATTGTAGATACTGAAATTACGGATATGGATGTCTACAGTGAATTTATCGAAAGAGTACCAGCATTAGTGGAATCTTACGGGGGTAAATTCATAGTACGAGGCGGTGCCGTTGAAGTTTTACAGGGGGATTGGAAGCCTTCGCGCTTGGTAGTGCTGGAATTTGAAAGTGCCGAGAAAGCGGCAGATTGGGAAAATTCCCCGGAATTCGCTGAACTCAAAGCTTTTCGCGACAGCGCAAGTAATTCAAATGTCATTATCATCGATGGGGTGTAACTCGCTTCACCGCAGATCGTGTTCAAGGTAGTCAATTCGGTCCAAAATTCATTTCCGTTAACATTGTCGCCACCATCCGGTTGAGTGCGTGAAGTATCTTGCGCTGATTGAAAGGTAGGCGGCGAACGAACAATTTATCTCAAATACGGAAGAGGACTTACATCGAATTGACTTTCCCCACATCAAGCGCTCATCAGTAAAGAGAGGGGATGGTGTAAGCAGTTCGAATCCAGTCAAGACAGCCAGTGTTCGACCGATTTTGAAAGGAATTCGTACACACTTATCCCCCTACTCCCTATCAGTAGAACACGACTCGGGTTAAATGCATTAGCAACAGCACTGATGCCTGGAACAGAATTCTTAACTCTACCACTTTTGACTTCGATTGCTGTCAGAGTTGATCCTGTCTCGACTACGAAATCAACTTCCAGATTGTTTTCACGCCAGTAGTAAACCTTTATTTTTCTGTTTGCGGTAGCATTCACTAAATGTACACCGATAGCTGACTCAACCAAGTGTCCTTTAAAATTACTCTCATTCAGTGCGTCTTTGATTGGTATTTCGCGTTGAGCCGTTATCAGTGCGGTATTGAATACCTGAAGTTTCGGGCTGTACCCTCGTTGCCGAACAACTTGTCCGGCATATTTCGGAAGTCGAATCAGCATGCCCGCTTTGGCCAACAAGTCGAGGTAGTGGGCAAGTGTAGTGGCATTGCCTGCATCTTCAAGCTGTCCCAGCATTTTGTTGTACGACAGGATCTGTCCGGAATAAGTACATCCCAACTCAAAAAGGCGTCGCAACAGTGCAGGCTTGTCAACCCGGGTCAACAGCAGAACGTCCCGCGCGATAGTTGGTTCGATAAGTGAGTTCTTGATGTAGTCAGCCCAGCGTTCAAAGTCTTGAGAAAGCGGTGCGGCCCCGGGGTAGCCTCCGTAGAACAAGTACTCATCAAGACTGAAATCGAAAGCTTCTCGCATTTCTGTGAAGCTCCAATGTGGCAGATTCAATACTTCAAATCGTCCTGCAAGACTCTCGGTCAATCCCCGCTCCATAAGCAGTGGAGTGGACCCGAGTACTATAACCTTGACATCTGTATTTGATAGTCTGTCCTCATCCCAGAGTAGTTTCACTATTTCAGACTACCGGGGAATCTTCTGAATTTCGTCAAGTATCAGGACCGAACCGGAGTCTGTGGTATTTTCGGCTAACTTTCGCGCAATTTCCCACTGTTGTTCAATCCACTTCAAGCTACGTAGACCAGGGACATCTGCTGTTGCATAGTGGTAAGCAATCTGCGATCGTTCAGCTGCTTGATTTGCCGCGGTGGTTTTACCAACCTGACGAGCACCGATCAGGACCTGAATGAAACGCGGCGGTTCCTGCAATCGACTGATCAGCGTGGCGACTATAGGCCGAGAATATGTTGAATATTTGGACATGCTAATAATTTACTCAATATATTGAGTAAACTGTGTTTTCAGTCGCAGTATTCTCGACAGAGTTCAATTCGAGGGACAGCAAACAATTGGGAAGAATGAGTTGTTAATCGGTTCAATTCAGCTCCAGTATGATCAAGTAAATCTCTGCGGAGCAGATTAGTCCTCAATATTCACGAAAACTTACGAGAATACAATTTTGGGGTTTGAGCAATGTCACCAGTGGTTATGTCATACTGGTGAGTTATCAATTCCTCCTGATACCAGACTGAGAAGAGGGACAAATCCCCGCAGTGTCGAACAATCCAACGCAACTAATTTCCACCATGAAATAGAAAAGTCGGGGAACTGACATTGGTTTTCTTGAAATTCACCGGCTCACTCTAAAATCACTCCCACTCGATGGTCGCCGGGGGTTTGCTGGTGATGTCGTACGTGACTCTGCTGACCCCTGCAACTTCATTGACAATCCGACTGGCAATGACCTGAAGAACCCGGTGTGGAATTTCCGTGCAATTTGCAGTCATGAAGTCCTGAGTCTGTACCGCACGAAGACTCACAACATGGTCGTAAGCGCGATTGTCACCGACCACCCCGACGGATTTGACAGGCAGAAACACCACAAATGCCTGACTTGCTTCGTAGTACAGGTTGTGTCGGTGCAACTCTTCGATGAAAATCGCGTCCGCCTGTCGCAGAACGTCGGCGAACTCCTTTTTCACCTCACCGAGTATTCGAACACCAAGACCGGGACCAGGAAACGGATGACGATAAACAATCTCATACGGTAATCCGAGTTCCGTACCGATCTTGCGCACCTCATCCTTGAACAGTTCACGTAACGGCTCAAGCAGTTGCAGATGCAGTGACTCCGGCAATCCTCCGACATTGTGGTGGCTTTTTATGACTTTCGCCTTGTCTGTTTTCAGCCCCGCGGACTCGATTACATCCGGGTAGATTGTGCCTTGAGCCAGCCATTTGACATCTTTGAGTTTACTTGCCTCTTCCTGGAATATATCGATAAACACCCGACCGATGATCTTGCGCTTTTCCTCTGGGTCTGCCACACCAGCCAATTCAGAATAGAACCTATCGGCAGCATCAATCGAGATAAGATTCACACCGACCTTTTCGGTCATGGTCTGATAGACAGTATCCGCCTCATTAAGCCGCAGCAATCCGTTATCGACAAAGATACACGTCAGCTGATCTCCAATGGCCTTGTGCAGTAAAGCCGCACAGACTGAAGAATCGACACCACCTGATAGAGCCAGAAGTACCCGATCAGATCCGACTTTCTGACGAATTGATTCGATTTGATTCTGAATAATTGATTCTGATTCCCATTTGGGCGAACATCGACATACGCGGTAAAGAAATCTCTCGATGATTTCCTTTCCCTTGGGTGTGTGAGTCACCTCCGGGTGAAACTGAAATCCATACAATTGCCGTTTGACATCACTAATTGCTGCGTATGGAGAGTTGGCGGAGCATGCGCTTGCCGTAAATCCTTCTGGAAGTTCGATTACCCGGTCACCGTGACTCATCCAAACATCCATTTCTCCCAGGCTACCATTACCGGATTTTTCGCCTAGTCCATAGAGCAGGTCGGACTCGTCGATCAGCTCCATCGTTGTATGTCCATATTCGTGAACCAAGGCGTTCTCCACCTTACCTCCGAGCTGAGCGGTCATGGTCTGCATTCCATAACAAATCCCGAGAACCGGAATGCCCATTTCAAATACTTCCGGTGCGGCTCTGGCAGTGAATTCTTCGGTAACGGTTGCAGGACCACCGGAAAGGATAATACCCGTGGGCTGAAAACTGTCTATCGACTCAAACGACGCGTCGTATGGTAGGATTGCGCTGAAGACTTTGCATTCCCGAACTCGGCGGGCAATCAATTGCGTGTACTGCGATCCGAAATCCAGTACCAGTATCTTATCTTCGGGCGAGGCAGAATGATGATCAGCCGCAGAAGACAACATCATAATCGCTGATAGTTTGGAGATTCCTTGACGATGTCTACATCATGGACATGACTCTCACGCACACCGGCATTGGTGATACGGACAAAGCGCCCTTTCTTACGAAGAGTTTCCAAATCACCACATCCAGTGTAGCCCATTCCCGAACGCAACCCGCCGATCAGCTGGTGTACGATGTTCTTCACTGCACCGCGATAGGGAACACGAGCCTCGATACCTTCTGGAACCAGTTTTATCGACTCGTTCTCGGACTCCTGAAAATATCGATCTTTCGAACCACCGCCTTCCATCGCACCGATTGATCCCATTCCGCGGTAGGACTTATAGGTTCGGCCTTCATATACCTCGATCTCTCCGGGCGCTTCATCAGTCCCGCCCAACAGACTTCCAACCATAACCGAATGGGCACCCGCGGCTATCGCCTTGGTGATATCACCCGAAAAGCGGATTCCGCCATCAGCAATGACAGGAATCGACTGATTTCGAATTGCCCTGACAACGTCAAAAATCGCAGATACCTGGGGTATGCCAACGCCGGCAACCACCCTCGTTGTACAGATTGAACCGGGACCGACTCCAACTTTAACCGCATCGGCACCCTGATCTACCAAATCCTGCGCTGCGGTTGCAGTTGCGACATTTCCCGCAATCAACTGAACAGAGGAAAAATTTGTTTTTATAGTCCTGACTTGCTGGAGCACCCGTTGCGCATGGCCGTGAGCCGTATCAACGACAACCACATCCACACCTTCGTCTACCAATCTACCGACTCTTTCCAGGTCATCCTTTGATGTTCCGACTGCCGCCCCTACAAGCAATCTGCCAGCTTCGTCCTTGCACGAATTCGGATATACGTCCGACTGAAGAATATCCTTGACAGTGATCAATCCTTCCAAATGAAACGAGTCATCGACAACCAGAATCTTCTCGATCCGGTTGGCGTGAAGCAATTCGAGAATTCGGGATTTCCTTGCCTGTTTCTTTACGGTTACCAGACGTTCTCTCGGTGTCATGACCGTCGTGATTTTCTTGTCGCTGAGTATTTGGAAACGAAGATCTCGGTTGGTGACAATGCCTGCCAAAATATCGCCATCCAGCACCGGGACACCGGATATGCGCTTGTTTTTCATCAGGTCTGCAACCTGTGAAATAGTCATGTTCACCTTCGCTGTAATCGGGTCAGTCACTATTCCGCTCTCGTGCTTCTTGACTTTGCGAACCTCCGCCGCCTGTCTCTCTATTGACATGTTGCGATGAATGATTCCGATACCACCAAGTTGTGCCAGGGCGATCGACATCGCTGATTCGGTAACGGTATCCATTGCCGCCGAAAGCAATGGCAGATTAAGACGTATTTTCTTCGTGAGGGGCGTTGAAAGGTTGACGTCTCTTGGCAGTACAGTCGAATTTGCGGGGACCAGAAGAACGTCGTCGAACGTCAGTGCATGTTCAATATTTTCCATTTGCCAATTATAGAGTGAAATCCCAAAATTTAGGAGTAGATTGAACGTTAAATTGACGGTTTATTCAACGAATTCAGTGTTCCACATCTCAGACGGAGTAGAACCCCTGGTGCACATACAGAAACTCGGGAAATAAACGAAAAGCCAGGTACGGAGAGGCTTCCTGATAGGCTGTGGAACACACATAAATTCGAAAACGCCGCCGACTGAGCATTTCGGTTACGGCGATCGTCACTCGACGGTAATCCAAACTCGTTAAACTCGTTTATAAATTTTTCTGATTTGAAATAAGGGGTTATTTTTCGATTTTTAGGCAATATACAATTGTCACAATAATCATAAAGTTCAAATTCTCAGAAACAGGACCATTCAATATCCGCCAAAAGGTGTCACTTGGACGAATTCAGTAAACAATCCACACGCGTCCTCACTGTCACCGAATTGAACAGAAAGGTCAAGAATCTGCTTGAGCAGGAATTTACAGAAATTCGACTCAAGGGGGAGGTTTCCGGACTTCAAACCGCACAGTCAGGTCACACTTATTTCAAATTGAAAGATCAATCGGCGGAGATTGATTGCGCGCTGTTTAGAGGAACAGCCTCTAGACTGAGAAAATTGCCAGCCGATGGTCTGGAGGTGATTCTGACGGGTCAGGTTACACTCTATCCGAACCGGGGCAGATATCAGTTTATTGTCAGCGGAGTCGAACTCAAAGACGAGGGTGAGCTATATAAAGCGTTCCTGGAACGCCAAAGGCTCCTGAAAAATGAGGGTTATTTTGACAGCGGCCGCAAACGTGAATTGCCAGCCTTTCCCAACCGCGTCGGTGTCATCACATCACCGACCGGCGCGGCGGTGCAGGATATTATTCGGGCTTTCAGACGGAGAAACCCATCCATTTCCTTATTGATCTACCCTGCCGCTGTCCAGGGCGAGGGCGCGGCCGAACAAATCGCCGATGCAATCAACATTGCGAACAGGCGAAAAAGTGAGGATGTTCTGATTGTTACCAGAGGAGGTGGCAGTATTGAGGATCTCTGGGCATTCAACGAAGTTGCTGTGGCCGACGCAATCTACCGGAGTGAATTACCGATAATCACCGGTATCGGACATGAAACCGATACAACTATCGCAGATTTTGTCGCTGATTTAAGGGCGGCCACGCCAACTGCAGCCGCAGAGCGTTTGAGTACACCCTCCCGTGACGACCTGCTTGAAATGCTTACCAACCGCGAGACCCGGCTATACAGCCTGATAAGCGGAAAAATCAATGAACTGTCGCAGGACGTGGACCTGGCGCAGAAAAGCCTGGTACATCCTGCACAGCGAATACAGAATCAACAGGCAAGATTTCAACTGGTCGAAAACCGCCTCGTCCATGTTGCAGGTGAAAAGTTAAATTCATATTCCACCAGGCTCATGTCACAGAATCAACGCCTGTTGGCGGTATCACCGAAAAATAAGATTGAACTTCTCGGTCGAAAGTTTTCAGAAAATAAGACACTTCTCGAAATACATTTTTCGAAACAATTCGGATTCCTGTCCAACAAGGTTGAGAATCTAAAGGCCAGACTTGAGTCCGTAAACCCCGCCACCGCCTTGAATCGCGGATTCTCGATCATACGCCGTACCGATGACAATTCAGTGGTATCTCGTGTGAACACTGTTTCGGGTGGTGACAAGGTCAGGGCACAATTGTCGGACGGCACCCTGAATCTCGAAGTGGACTCAGTCGACACCTGACCCGACTCAGTCGCGGTTCTTGTCGAACGGATTTCTACCTGAACGAAAGACCACTCGAACATCTGCACCAAACAAGTCGAACCGCTCGCGAAAAAACTTTTCCAGATAGCGTCTGTAGTGATCGGGAATTGAATTGACATTGTTTCCGTGCACAACGACTACCGGTGGGTTACGACCGCCTTGGTGAGCATATTTCAGTCGGACCGGACGACGCCGGGACAGCGGTGGAGGCATTTGACTGACAGCATCCTGCAGAGTTCTGTTCAATATCGCAGTAGGCATATCGTTCATCGCTGAACGGTAAGCCAGATCAATCGATTTGAGCAGCTTCGAAAACCCCTGACGTTTGAGACCTGAAATATAAAGCGACTCGTGATGCGGTGCGAATGCGAGTTTTCGCTGCAGCATCTTTTCGATGTCGACCCGGGAGGCGGGTGTGATTCGGTCGGATTTGTTCACGGTGATTATAACCGGGCGCCCGGCCCGTCTGATCAAACCCGCCAATGTGGCATCCTGGTCTGTTACGGCTTCCGAACCGTCCAACATGAGAATGACGACATGGGCCGCCTCCACTGCCTGCAGGGTCTTTACAACTGAGAGCTTCTCCAGTGATTCGCCGACCTTGGATCGTCTGCGTACACCAGCCGTATCGATAAAGCGATAGCGTTCTCCGCCTCGTTCAAACGGTACCAGTACACTATCTCGGGTCGTACCCGGCACATCACTGACAATCAGGCGGTGATCGTCACAGATGGCGTTGATCAACGTGGACTTACCCACGTTCGGTCGACCTATAACGGCAATTTTCGGTCCGGGATCAAGCCAGAGCGGGTCCTCTTTCTGGGGGAGAGATTGGACAATCGGTTCAAACAATCTTGCCACTCCACCGCCGCGACGCGCTGAAATCGCGATCGGTTCACTGTACCCTAGCGACTGAAATTCCAGACAGGCAAGTTCCGGTGCCAACCCCTCACTTTTATTGACTGCGATTGCCACAGGAAGGCTGATCTTACCGAGTCGTTGCGCGATCTGTTCATCAGCAACTGTCAGACCTTGGGTTGCATCAACCAGAAACACGATTGCATCTGATTCTTCCAAAACCGACTCAACCTGTTCGAATACCAACTGGGAAATCCTGTCATCTTCTTCACCGATTCCGCCCGTATCGACAATGAGAACGCTACGCTCACCGAATTGAGCAACTCCATAGAGCCGGTCACGCGTCACTCCGGGAATGTCATCGACAAGCGCATCCCGCGTTCGGGTAAGCCGATTGAATAAGGTGGACTTCCCGACATTCGGGCGACCAATAATACTGATAACAGGCAGCATAAACTTCCCCAACGAGATCGACTGCGGTGTAGTTGATATTCTAAGATTTAAACATTCCTGAAAGCGGCGCTATGCAATTGCTTGATTGAAACAAACAGTTGAAGCGTAATGCGAAGTGGCTGGAATCGGTGTGATGTTCAGGCCAGACAAAACCGCCCGACTTCCGACATGCTACAGCGGATAGGACACTTTCGTCGTCAGCTGATCCGAGTAATCCAGTCGATTGACATCCGAAGTTCGGGGTCGCTCTGCTCGCAGACGCAGCTTGTGGTGATTACTGGACAGAGGTCAGTCGAAACGCATCCATACGCCCCGATCTATAACTGACAAATAGCCTGTTGCCGTCGGTAAGCAACCCACCGAACAGGACTTCACTCTTTAACTTTGCTCTTCCGATAATTTTTCCGGTATCGGTATCCAGTATATGGAGATAGCCCTGTTTATCTGCCACGACAAGATGCTCACCCACCAGAGCAATATTCCTCAATTTTCGGTGGAGTAACGATTCCTGCTCCCACTTGACCGATCCATCACTGCGCGAAAGCGCAAACACCTTGTCATTCAGGTCCGCTCCGTAGACCTGGCTTGAATCCACCGCCAAGCGTCGCTTGGATTGTCTGCGATGCTCCCAATACAGACTTCCGTCGGTGAGATCGTATGCTACAACGGCTTTTGTGTAGTCAGAAATGAAGAGCTTGTCGCCAAATATGACAGGTATGGTTTCGGCATCGCTCAGCGCTGTTTCAGTACCTATACCACCCAAGTAGATCTGCCAGTTTTCCAAACCAGTCGTGAGATCAGTCGCGAACACTCGGCCAGTCGCATTGCCTACGAGAACCAGATTCCCGATTCCCATCGGTCTCGGAGAACCAAAAACTACGAACTCAGGTTGGTCATAGAATGCATCCCACACCGATTCCCCGGTCGAAGCGTCCATAGCCAGCAGGTCGCCGTCTATGGTCTGCAATATTACAAATCCACGATAAACCAATGGCGGAGTGAATATGGTCTGTTCAATCGGCTGTTCCCATCGAACTTCACCGGAGTCCGACCTTAATGCCACCACTTCACGTGCACTATTGACTACGGCAACAGTACCCGCATCTTCCCCCACTCCAGCCGTGATTTGGCTTTCCAAATTGGTTGACCAACGCAATTTGCCACTACTCTTGTCGATGGACGCAACCACACCATCCGCTGACGCGCCGACAATTTGGTCGTCAACAATTATGGGTAGCAAATTTATAAACTTACTGCCCGCGTTGCTACGTCCCGATGCGAAACTGCTTCTCCACAAAGGAACCAGTTGCGCGGAAGCAGTAATCTTGGTCAGGGGTGTTGGATCCGGGCCACGCTTTCTGCTTGATGTACAGGAGACAAGCGTCAGGCAAATGGCGATTACGATGATCAGGCGAAGTTTCATGCTGGAATCATTCGCTGACAGTATCATTCAATTTCAATGCAAGTATCTGTTCGTATGATGAACCTGGCCTCAGTGCATCCATGCTTCCAAGATATGCCTCATGAGCCTGTTTGTCCATTCCCAGTGCGCGATAGGCATCGCCTTTCAGTTCAAGGTAATAGGAATCGAAGCCCTGCTGTTTGTCAACGTCAAGCAGATTGAGCGCTTCCTGATATTCCCGCTCGGCAATCATCAGCTTTGCCAGTCTGATTCTGGCGACATGAACAGTGGCTTCTTCTGTTGCTTCATTCATTGCCTGCTGCAGATAACGGCGGGCCTGACTGGAATCACCGTGATCATAACTCGCTCGCGCCATCAGTAACAAGGCTTTGCCGGCATACCCTGACGAACCATGCTCGTCCAGTAGCTGCTCAGCAGCTGTCAACGCCCCTTCATAGTCGCTTTGGACCACAGCGACCGAAACATCCTGGTAAAGTGCGGACGCGGATTCCTGCTGGATTCGGGTGTATTCGTTCCAACCCGTCCAGCCTCCGATTGCACCGAGTCCGAGTGTGGTTCCCGCGACAATCGTCCAGCGGTACTCCTTCCACCACTCCTTTATCTGATCTAGACGTTCTTCTTCGGGTGTCATCTGATTCGACTCCGGTTCAGGATTAGTTTTTTGCCTTCAGCATCTGTTTAATGGTTTCAACAATTTCGGAAACACGTACAACTTTCTGCGGTTCATCCACTCTAAGGTTCTTGACAACCGCGTTGCCTGCTTCCAATTCAGATTGACCGACAATTATAGCAATGGCAGTGTTGAGCCTGTCGGCATTCCTGAGCTGGCGGGTGAGTTTGCCTCCACCGCAATGCAATACAGTCGATACACCCGCCTGTCGTAGCGTCTGTGCGACTGAATGTCCCACTCTCTGCGCTTCATCACCCAACATACAAATATACACATCAGCTGCAGCGGATTCAGGCTGAAGATCCCCAAGTCGGACGATTTCAACAAGCCTTTCCAGACCCATGGCGAATCCGGCCCCGGGAACTGCCCGTCCACCGAGCAACTCGACCAGGCCGTCATATCGACCACCTGCGCAAATCGCATTTTGCGCGCCCAGCTGGTCGGTTACCCATTCAAATACTGTACCCGAGTAGTAATCAAGTCCGCGAACTAGTCGATTGTTGACTTCATAGTCGATACCCAGATCACGCAGATGTCCCAGCAATCGGTCGAAATGCTCCCTGGATTCATCGCTCAGGTAATCCATCAGAACAGGTGCCGAGCGAATCACATCCTGCATCGCAGCATTCTTGCTGTCAAGTATGCGCAATGGATTTGTCTTCAGTCTTCTCTTGCTGTCCTCATCGAGTTCGCCATGATTTGCCTCGAAATACGAAACAAGCTGCTTACGATAGGAAGCTCTGGAGTCGGGTGTACCCAATGAATTGATTTCCAACTTGGCAAACCGATCGATTTTCAGTCGTCTCCAAAGCGTACTTCCGACATCGATAATTTCTGCATCGATATCCGGTCCGGGCCAGCCGAACGCTTCGATTCCGTACTGGTGGAATTGGCGATATCGCCCTTTCTGAGGTCTTTCGTATCGAAACATCGGCCCCATGTACCATAGCCTTGCGCGGGCATTGTGAAACAGGCCGTGCTCGACTCCGGCGCGCACGCAGCTCGCGGTCGCTTCAGGTCGGAGCGTCATGCTTTCGTCGTTGTTGTCAAGAAAAGTGTACATCTCCTTTTCAACAATATCAGTCGCCTCCCCGATCGAACGTTTGAATAGTTCCGTTCGTTCCAGCAACGGCAACCTGATCTCACTGTAGCCATACAATGCCGATACATCACGAACCTCCTGCTCAACCTGCTGCCATAGATCGATTTCACCAGGAAGCAAATCCTTCATCCCGCGTACCGACTGAATTTTCAGCGACATTTCAGATCACCTCCGCGGTCATTCAGCCAGCACGATGTCGGGCAAGGCGGTACCCAGACGACTTGATCGCTTGGTACGGTCCTTGAACCGGCCGACTAACTGGCCACACGCTGCAGCGACCTCGTCGCCTCTGGTCTTGCGCGTTATGGTCATGACATCTGCAGCCAGAAGTACATCCCGAAACCGATCGATTGACTCCTTGGAAGACCTCTCGTAGTCGAGTCCGGCAACCGAGTTGTAGGGAATGAGATTCACCTTCGACGGAACGTCTGCAAGAATCCGGACGAGGTTTTTGGCATGTCTGATCGAGTCGTTCACATCCTTGATCATGATGTATTCGAAAGTGACGCGCCAACGTCGATCAAATCTCGCATAATCTGCACACGCTACCATCAAATTCGAGATTGGATACTTGCGGTTGATCGGAACAAGCTGATTGCGTAACTCATCGTCCGGTGCGTGCAAAGAAACAGCCAGACTTACCGGGCAGTCTGACAGTAGACGATAGATTCCTGGAATCACACCAGCTGTGCTCAGTGTAACCTTTCTTTTGGAAAACCCGTAACCACAGTCATCCAGCATCAGCCTGAGCGCCGGGACAACCTGCTCATAGTTCAGCAAAGGCTCACCCATCCCCATGAGTACGATATTGGTGATCGGTCGCCTGATCTGATCGGTAGACAGCTCTCTGATTGCGAACCAAACCTGAGCGATGATCTCAGCAACGGAAAGATTTCGGTTGAACCCCTGTCTTCCAGTCGCACAAAAAGAACATGTGAGCGAACATCCGACCTGCGACGAAATGCAAAGCGTCCCTCTTGAATCTTCGGGTATGAAAACAGTCTCAACACAGTTACCGTCGTCCAGTTCCAGAAGCCACTTTCGGGTCCCATCCTCGGACGCAATATCGCCGACCGCGCGTAAACCCTTTATTGAGGCAATTTCCGAAAGACGACTTCTCAGCAGTTTGCTGAGATCGCTCATTTCGTTGAAATCTGTCACATGACGCTGATGAATCCACTTCAGGATCTGATCAGTACGATAGGACGGCTCGCCGAGCTCCGCCATAAAGTCAGTCAGCGCATTACGATCATAACCTAATAGATTGACATTCATTTCAGTCGGTGTGGTCCCGCCATCGATCAGGAGTTTCTGGAATGGATTTCCTCATCTGAAAAGAAAAATGCGATTTCAGTCTGAGCTGTGTTTACAGCATCTGAACCGTGAACTGAATTGCGTTCCAAAGACTCCGCCAGGTCTGCACGAATGGTACCCGGCGCGGCATCTGCAGGATTGGTCGCACCCATGATCGCCCTATTCTGCGATATCGCCTTGTCGCCCTCAAGCACCTGCACAAGAATCGGCCCCGACTGCATGTAATCCACCAAGCTGTCATAGAACGGCCGCTCCCGGTGTACCGCATAGAATCCCTGGGCCTGTTGTTTGGTCAAGTGCATCATTTTGCACGCGACAATTGACAAGCCGCCAGCTTCAAACCGGCGATTTATTTCACCAATGAGGTCTCGTCGCACTGCGTCTGGCTTGATAATTGATAGTGTTCTTTCAAGTTTCATGGAATAAGCGTCCTCATAATCAAGGTGAGAAATTAGTTTAATCCGGGTGAAGAAGTTTCGCAGGCTGTCTCTTCGTCTGGTCAAGAAACAGATTCCGCTATTTTATTCTGAATCGAACCAGTCGGTGCGATTTGTTATCTTTCCCCGGCGTATGCAAGGGACATATCTGACGCAACCCTCAAATGTCTCCAAAAGAACTCTCGACAACGGGCTGGTCGAGCTGCTTTTCACGAAAATCGGAAGTTTCGCCCATTAACCCATCCCTACAGAAATTTGTAATTTCCAAATTCTGGTATTCCTGTTCGGCTCCACCGACACGTCGGAAATACACCGGAACAAAATTCGCCATTCTGGATCTTGTCAACTGAGATGAGGGCTCAACTGCGTTTTCGACCAAAGTCCTGACACGCTGACCGAAAAAACGTCTGAGAGCCTTCTTGCGGATCTCCTCACCTTCCTGCCGCAGCAGCCGCGCACGTTGTTTGCGTATCTCGTGTGGAACCTGCTTTGGAATACGCGCGGCGGGCGTGCCAGGTCTTTCAGAATAGGCGAATACATGCGGATAGGAGACTTGAAGTTCGTGCAACGCACACCGCGTTCGCTCAAAGTCATCATCAGACTCCGTTGGAAATCCGACCATGACATCCGCTGAAAGCACCAGGTCGGGACGCGTCCTGTACAGCGAATCGACTACCCGGAACACATCAGCGGGCACATATCGTCTTTTCATTCGCTTGAGAATGATCGGTGACATGCTCTGCAACGAAAGATGCAGGTGCGGACAGACATTCTCGAACTCATCGAAAACCGCTATCAACTCTGATGTGATATGCGCCGGGTCGATTGAGCTCAGCCTGAATCTGAGGTCCGGGTATCGGGTGGCCAGTTCCCTAACCAGCGACGAAAGAGAGAGAGCTCCACCTGCCTGTGTAGACAGGTCAAATCCATAAGCTCCGAGATCAATGCCACAGACAACAATCTCTCGAAATCCCTGACGGACATATCCCTCTACCTGTCGGGAGACCGTCGTGGGTAGAATAGACCGACTGGCTCCGCGCGCCTCATGGATGATACAGAATGTACATCCGTTGTCGCATCCTTGCTGAATCTGAAGATAGGCGCGAGTTCTTGATTCAAACCCGGTAACCGCTGCGATTGGCAGTGAATTTGACAGATCGCTGTCGCTTCTGAAGATTGACTGCTTCGATTCGTATCCCCGTAAAATAATCTCAGGTATTCTCAGTTTTTCAGTTCCCGGTACTACAAGATCAACACCTTCAATTTCAGCACACTTTTCCGGTTGCATTTCGGCATAGCAACCGGTAACCACAACTGTGGCATCGGGATTGTTCCTGATCGCTCGCCGGATAGCCTGTCGCGACTGCCGGTCTGCCTCTTTCGTTACGGTACAGGTGTTGATGACACAAAGATCTGCTGGTTCGTCGTCGACCTTGTTCCAGTCCGCCGACTGCAACTGATGATAGATATACTCCGACTCAAACAGATTCACCTTGCAACCCAAAGTTTCAATCGAAACTGAAGGCGTATTCAATTCATTCGAGACTGTCATTGGATCAGGCAGACAAACCGGTCGCTGGGTTGAGTGTTGTGGAATTCGTTCGGTGCAGATTCCGAACAGTTACCCACGAAGGCCGAAATATTGAATTCTGAGGTCGACGGAACCTCAGTCAACCGTAAAACTCTCGCCGCAACCACACTCCGCGCTGACGTTGGGATTCCGGAAGACAAACGATTCGGCAAGTTCCTGTTTCTGAAAGTGGATGGTTGTCCCGTCGATCAGTTCGAGACTGCTCGGGTCGACATATACATCGATTCCCCGACTAGAGAAAACATGGTCGTCGGCGTTAGCTTCCGACGTGATATCCACCACGTAGGCAAAACCGGAGCATCCTGTCTTTCGAACTCCGAAGCGCAGGGCACTGCCATCACCTTTGTCCAGGTAGGTGCGAATTCTATCGGCTGCTGTTTCTGTCAGTGTAATGGCCATGTTTTTTCTCAGTCGTGACTGTACAAGTCACATGGGTGTCTTTTTTCAGATTTCAATGTGTGAAATTGTATATCACTCACTGCAAACCGTTCAAATTACGTTGGCGCATGGTTCAATCTGATTTTGCCTCGACATCCGCTGTCTTTTTGTTGACGGATTTAAGAAAACCCCTCAAAATGTTGACTTCATCCTCGGTCAGTCCGGGTCTGAGGAATATTCGCCTGATCTTTCTTTTCAGGATATCCCGCGGGTTGCCCGAGATGAATTCTACATTCTCCATTGCATCAAAAAGATGCTCGAAGAAACCCTGTACCTGCTTTCGAGTCGCCATCCTGTCTTCTTTTCGTTTCGGCTCCTGAACCGGTTCGGAGTCATCGACAAGATTTTCCAACTGAATGACCCGCAACTCGTACAACAGGATCAGAACCGAACCGGCGAGATTGATCGAAGGTGCGGAGTCGCTGACAGGTATTCGTACCAGGATATCACACTGATCGATCTGGCTGTTGGAAAGACCGGCTCTTTCGGGTCCGAAAACCAAAGCCACCTTCTCACCCTGTTCACTTACTCTGGCAACCTGCCCCATCGCCTCCCGGGGTGACAGATTCGGCCAACCTATGGTACGGACTCTGGCACTTGTACCGATGACGAACGAGCAGTCGCCGATGGCTTCCGCCAGGGATTCGCACTCATGCGCATTGGCGAGTATTTCCTCGTTCTTGGCTGATCGAACTCTAGCCTCCTCCACTCGGAAGTCGACCGGGCGTACCATACTCAGGTCAGACACGCCCATGTTTCCCATGGCGCGTGCGACCGCGCCGATATTCCCCGGATGGGTTGGCTCCACAAGAACTACTCGAACAGGCACCTTGTCGATCAGTCGTTCACTTCAGTCAGCGCAGGATAAACGGATTCGGCAGTTCCGTTGCAGTCGACAGCCAGACGCTTTTGACCTGCAAATAGTCGCGAATCGCCGCTACACCACTCTCGCGTCCGAGCCCACTTCTTTTCATTCCCCCGAATGGCATCATATAACTGAACGCCCGGTAGGTATTGACCCAGACCGTGCCGGCTTTGAGAGCCTTGGTGAATCGCATAGCACGACGAATATCGTTAGTCCAGACACCGGCAGCCAAGCCATAAACAACATCGTTACCGATTTTGATGGCCTCTTCCTCATCCTTGAACTTGAGCACCGACAATACCGGACCGAAAATCTCCTCCTGCGCGATTCGCATTTCATTTCTGACATTGGTGAAAATAGTAGGTTCGACAAACTGATTTCCCCCGGAACCTGGAACCTGACAGGGACCGCCACCGAACACCAGTTCCGCACCTTCCCGTTTGGCAATTTCGATATATGAAACAACCTTGTCAAATTGCTGTTTGGTGGTAATCGGACCAATGTGCGTGCCCGCATCCATCGGGTCTCCCATTTTTGCGGATTTCGCCATTTCGAGCAGTCGGTCCAGAAACTCGTCGTGGATGCTTTCCTGGACCAATAACCTGGAACCGGCCACACAGGTCTGTCCGGTTGCACCAAAGATTCCAGAGACCGCACCTTTGACTGCCATATCCAGATCCGCATCCTCGAAAACGATGTTCGGAGACTTTCCACCAAGTTCAAGCGATACGTGCTTGATACTGCGAGCTGCGTTCTCATAGATTTTCTGACCGGAAAGATCTGATCCGGTGAACGTGATTTTGGCAACATCGGGGTGGTCGACGAGGGTGGCTCCAACATCAGATCCATAGCCGCTGATGACGTTGAACACACCATCGGGGAACCCTGCCTGCTTGACCAGCTGAGCGTATTCCAATGAGCTTGCTGAGGTGAATTCAGAAGGTTTGACAACGACGGTATTGCCAGCGGCAAGCGCCGGCGCACATTTCCAGGCGATAAACAGAAGCGGAGAATTCCAGGCGGTGATCGCAGCGACAACGCCAAGCGGTTCATACATCGTATATGAGAAGGCATCCTTCTTGTCGATCGGCATGATCGAACCCTCGATCTTGTCTGCAAGTCCACCGAAGTAGTACCACCACTCAGGATGGTACAGCATCTGTGCCTTCATCTCCGCAAGCAGCTTGCCGTTGTCCCTGACTTCGAGGGCTGCCAGATGATCCGCGTTCTCGAGTACCAGATCGCCCAATCTGCGCATCAGCTTGCCTCGCTGGCTTGCACTCATCCCCGACCATTCAGGACTCTCAAATGCCCGCTTCGCGGCGCCGACTGCCCGGTCTACGTCATCAGCGTTTCCTTTCGGAACCCTCGCCCAGATCTCGCCCGAGTAAGGATCCATACTTTCGATCCATTCGCCACCCGACGAATCCGTATATTGTCCATCGATAAATAACTGATACGTTTTCATGCGTTTTAACCTATTGTTTGATGAATCTTGCCGCAAAATTCATGCGGCTTTGCACTAAAATCACGCGTACCGAAATACCGTGAATCATATAGAATAACTACTCGGTTTGTGTGCCGGATACTGATCGATCAATCAGTCTGCCTCAGTGTCCGAAAATCACACTCATTCCACACCAGATTGAAAGGCCTTTCATCTTCGCCACATCTGACGAGCGGGTCGGGCAGAACAAAAAATTATATTGTATCTATCAGACAATCGAACGCACGCCAACATCCAAATGCACCCGCTGGTAAACATCGCTGTCAAAGCCGCGCGCCTCGCCGGAAAAACGATCATGCACAAATCCTATCGCATCGATCAGTTGCGATACAACGCCAAAGGCGCGAGAGACTATGTCAGCGAAGTGGACCTGAAAGCTGAACAGCAGATTGTTGAAACGATCCGTGAAGCTTATCCCAATCATGCGATTATTGCCGAGGAAAAGCATTCGTTTCCCGGTAAGAATTATGAATGGATCATTGATCCACTCGATGGTACCACCAACTTTCTCCGAGGTGTGCCTCAGTTCTGCGTTTCAATCGCAATACGCAGTCCGAAACAATTGGAGCATGCTGTCGTTTACGACCCTCTTCACGAAGAACTGTTTACCGCAACAAGAGGCTCGGGCGCGCTGCTCAATGACCGGAGAATTCGCGTCAGTAACACTCACAATCTGGCTGAGACCTTGATTGGAACAGGATTTCCCTTTCGGGATGACGACAACCTGGATCTTTGGACAGCAATCTTCCGGCAACTGGCGAAAAAGACTTCCGGAATCCGACGCCCGGGCTCAGCGGCACTGGATTTGGCTGCCGTGGCCTGTGGTAGATTTGATGGGTTCTGGGAATCCGGGCTCAAGCTTTGGGACATCGCGGCAGGTACGCTCCTGGTTCAGGAATCCGGAGGCATGGTGTCGGATTTTCAAGGTGACCAGAAATTTCTTGAAACTGGTATGGTAGTTGCAGGCAATCCCCATATATATGACGATCTGATCAAAATTGTTCGACAGGAAACCCAACGACAACCAATTGATGCTTGAAGCTCCATCATCAATCACTCCGATGATGCAACAGTATCTGCGCATTAAGGCGGATTATCCGGACACGCTCCTGCTCTATCGGATGGGTGATTTCTACGAGTTGTTCTACGAAGATGCTGTCCAAGCCGCTGAACTGCTGGATATCACCCTGACCAGCCGCAACAAGAATTCAGACAACCCGGTCAAAATGGCAGGTGTTCCACACCATAGTGTCGATCAGTACATTCAGAAACTGATCAAGCTCTCGGTGCCGGTTGCCATCTGTGAGCAAATCGGTGACCCCGCAAAAGCGAAAGGACCGGTCGAACGAAAGGTTGTGCGGGTGGTTACGCCCGGCACACTGACCGATGAGAAATTTCTCGATGCACGAACCGAAAACCTGATCATGGCGGTTCATGAGGTTGACGGCAAACAGGCGGTTGCCGTGCTTGAAATTTCAAGCGGACGCTTTTTGGCCAAAGACATTACGGAGTCTGTTCAATCTGAAATTAACCAAGTCCGACCGGCGGAAATTCTGACCGCAGATTCCGCTGTGCTGACAGAACAGTTGCCCGAAGACCGAGTTCAGGAAGTTCCCGATTGGTACTTCAGCTATGAGCGTGCCACCGATCTTCTAAAGGCTCAGTACGGTGTGGATAAGCTTACAGCGTATGACTGCGATCAGTATCCTGTAGCAACCGCGGTAGCGGGTGCATTGCTTCAGTACGCCATTGATGTCTACGGTTCCGAACTGCCGCATATCCAAGAGCTGAAATTCGAAACTTCGGATGAATACTTGGTTCTTGATGACTGCAGCTGGCGCAATCTGGAAATCGAGAGAAATCTGTCAGATGAAACCAGGAACAGCCTGATCGATCTGTATGACCGATGCTCGACCGCCATGGGCGCACGCATGCTGCGCCGCTGGTTCCGCAAACCGGTTCGGAATCGCTTGGCGGTGCAAAGACGCCATATGATTATCGAGCACCTGCTTGAATACAACATATCGGACTCGGTCAGGACAATTCTGCAGGGTGTCGCTGATGTGGAGCGCATCAGTTCCAGAGTGGCGACCAAATCTGCCCGGCCGGTCGACCTGGTTCGACTGAGAGAATCATTGCAATCCATTCCAGCACTCGTGGAACTCATCCAACCAAATGACTGTCCTGAGGCACTGACACTGTGTAAAGCAATGGACACTGTTGATGAAGCATCCGACCTGATCGCACGCGCAATTCGTGAGGAACCCGCCGCAACCATTCGCGACGGTGGTGTGATCCGACAGGGTTACGACACCGAACTCGACGAACTGATAAAACTTCGCGATGATTCCGGACAACAGTTGGCCGAGATGGAGATTCGCGAACGCAATCGAACCGGAATTCGTAATCTTCGAATTCACTACAACCGCGTACACGGCTACTACATCGAGGTGCCGCGCCAGGCTGCTGACCTGGTACCCGAGGATTATCTTCGACGTCAGACACTGAAGAACAACGAACGGTTTACCCACCCGAAACTCTCTGAATTCGAATCGACCATACTCGGTGCGAAGGAAAAATCCCTGGCTCGGGAAAAACTGCTTTATGAACAGCTGTTGGAATACCTTCAGCCATTTGTTTCCAGAATGCAGAAATCAGCTGATTCACTGGCTCAGCTAGATGTACTCTGTAATTTCGCCCGTCTCTCGATCACCGATTCGCTGCAGCGACCAATTCTGGTGGATGAACCGGGGGTTTCGATTGTTGGCGGCAGACATCCGATGGTGGAAGCAACTCAGAACAAACCCTTCGTACCAAACGATACCGAGCTGAAACAACAGAACCGTCTGCTTCTGATCACAGGTCCGAACATGGGTGGGAAAAGTACCTATATGCGACAGACAGCAGTAATCGTTCTGCTGTCATACACCGGCTGTTATGTTCCTGCAAGATCCGCAACGATCGGTCCGATCGATCGGATCTTTACACGTATCGGTGCCTCAGACGATCTCAGTGCAGGCAACTCCACTTTCATGGTCGAAATGACAGAAATGGCGACTATATTACATCGGGCGACTGAGCAAAGTCTCGTGATTGTCGACGAAATCGGTCGCGGCACCAGCACGTTCGACGGACTGGCATTGGCTTGGGCCTGCGCGGATAACTTACTGACTGACATTCGGGCGCTTTGTATGTTTTCAACACACTACTTTGAGATCACCGCATTGGCCGAATATTCTCCCGGCGCAAGCAATGTTCATCTTACCGCAGTGCAACATGAGGGTAAAATAGTGTTTTTGTATGAAGTCAGACAAGGTGCAACCAAGCAGAGTTATGGCATTCAGGTAGCGCGGCTGGCGGGTGTCCCGAGCAAGGTGGTTTCAGTGGCGAGTGAAAAACTTTCACAACTGACTGAATCTGCCGGCAACAGGGAACAAATGAGCGCCAGACAGTCACAGATTTCTTTCTTCGACACTAAGCCCTGTGATCGTTCACCCGCTCTGGAAAAACTGAAACATGTCGACCCGGACGAACTGAGTCCAAAAGAAGCATTGGAAACCCTCTATCTGCTCAAGCGACTCGAAGAGGATTAGTCAGCAGAGCGTTTATTTTCGAATGTGATTTTGAAAACTGATGGAGATATGCCCCGAACAATTCCGCAAAGTCGAAATATAATCGGATATCCATTCTTGGAATTTGTGATAATTTTGCGCAATTCCTACGACATAAACAACACCTGAACCCCTTTCAACTCGGATCATGACGTACATCGTTACTGAATCTTGCATAAGGTGCAAGTACACTGATTGTGTAGAAGTTTGCCCGGTGGACTGTTTTCACGAAGGGCCGAACATGCTTGTAATTGACCCGGAAGAATGCATTGACTGCAGCCTGTGCGAACCCGAATGCCCGGTCACGGCGATCTACGCTGAAGACGACATTCCAGAGGACCAGATGGAATTTCTGGAGTTGAATGCTGAACTGAGTCTGATCTGGCCTGTTATATCGACCATCGTCGATGCGCCGCCGGACGCGGCCGAATGGGAAGATGTCAAGGAAAAGCGCCAGTATCTGGAACGCTGAATGGTAAATTGTTCCTCCCGGAAACACCGGGAAATTCGACGATGAGTGAAATTACACAAAGAATCGCGGCAACCCTATGGGCACTCGGCACTGCTGGAGAAACCGTACAGACATTGCCGGAAGACTCCAGGCCAAAAAGTGAGCGACAGGGTCGGGAAGTCCAACTTTGCTATCCCGAAATGGCCAACGATACCATAGGCGGATGGAAAATCGCTGCGACCAGCGCCGGGGGTCAGAAGCACATCGGAGTCAGTGGTCCGCTGGAAGGACCGTATCTCTCATCCCATATCTTTGAGCCAGATGCGATTCTATCGATGGCCGGCAATTACATGGCAGTTGCCGAAGCGGAATTCGCTTTCAGATTCGGACGCGAACTGCCAGGCCAAAGTGAACCGTACACCAGGGAGGAAATTCTTGCAGCTGTTTCAGGCCTTCATCCCAGCCTTGAACTGCCGGACTCAAGGATCGGCGATTTCGCCAACGCCGGTGCTGCGGCATTGCTGGCTGACTGCGCCTGCAGCCGAGATTGGGTGCTAGGGCCTGCTACATCAGTAGACTGGCGGAATATGAGCCTCGCAGAATCGCCAGTGAAGCTGATTATCGACGGTCAGATTGCCACCGAGGGAACAGGTGCCGATGCGCTTGGAGATCCACTCGCTGCGTTGGAATGGGTGGTAAACAAACTTTCATCCAGAGGCATTGCGATCAGAGCAGGACAGGCGATCACTACCGGTGTTTGCGGGCTGCCCAAACCGATCCAAGCCGGAAATCGGGTCACCGCGGATCTCGGTGTATTCGGTACAGTATCAGCACAACTGGTCGACTGATTCCACTCTCCCGGAGTGTGCGATGGACTCGTATCGCGACCCCTGGCTGTCCAATACCGAACGAATCAAATCAACACGGTCGACCGGCCAATGCAATGGCTTGATCGGTTGATGTAATTTCCTGCGCACCTTGCGAGCCAACGTGATGTGTGGGACGAATTTTCTCGCTTTACGGCTGCCATCAGACAACCCACCTCTAATAGTCGCAACCAGACCATCCAGCTGTTGACATGGCATTTTTGAGCCAACCCACGCAACTTCGTTTCGCGGCCAGGATCCAACGCAGTCGAATTCAATGGAAAAAGGAGAGAATTGCAGATCGTTTACAAACCGCTTGGTCGGATCCACCTCGGCGATTGTGACATCACCCAGAAACTGCAGTGTGATATGGAGATTGTGAGCAGGCACGAGTCGGCCCAGCTTGGATAGCCCAAATTCAGCCTGAATGTCGACAAGCTGATTGCGCACCTCATGATTCGGCCACAACGCGACAAAGAGTCGCTGTGTTTCAGGCTCATTCATCCAGGTTCAGAAAATTTTTCAGACCCAGTAACGCCTGTTGCACCGAGGCTTCACGAACAGCACGGCGATCGCCCTGAAACCTGTGACCGATCGCTTCGGAAAGTCCGTCCCGATTTGCCCACGCGATCCAAACCGTACCGACGGGCTTTTTTATGGTACCGCCATCAGGACCTGCAATACCTGTGACTGAAACAGCGACGTCAGCCCGACTGCACTCGATGCCACCCAACGCCATCTCCACCGCGACTTCGCGACTTACTGCACCGTATGCAGACAATGTGTCTGCCTGAACCCCGACCAGTTCCTGTTTCGCTTCATTGCTGTAAGTTACGAATCCGCGCTCAAACCAAGCTGAGCTCCCTGCAATATCAGTAACGGTCTGCGCGATCCACCCACCTGTGCACGACTCCACGGTTGCGAGCTTCATTCCTCTATCAAGCAGAACGCCACCAACATCAGCGGCCAGACGATCAATCTCAGCGCTCATACCGGATCGTCGAGTCACTGGTGTGGAAAGTACTCGGCATTCTTTTTGAACGCATCCCTGTCGGTGATGAGTTGTCCTTCCGCTAATGTCGATTCGGAAGGTTTATCGAGTTTTTCACCGAATGCCATCACGATCAGTCGTTGTTCCTTCTGATCGACCAGAATATCACGTACAAATTGCTCAAATTCCGGTCGCTGCAGACCCTCAAGCGCGGCAACCAGTTCCTGATCATAGTTGAAATCGAAATCCTTGCGGTCCAATGCATGCCAGTAACGAAGTGAGCGTTCACCCAATGTGGTATCTTTGGCCTCAACCTGTTTGATCACACCGGTTCGATAGGCCTCGAACTCCTCTTGCGAAAGATTCATAACCCACGAATCAAACTCTTCGAGAAACAATGAAATCGCCGCTTCCATCTGTTCCGGTGTGTTATCCGGGGACTGAATGGTAAATAATAGTCCGGGTACCTCTCCGATTGGAACCACATTTGAAAACACCACATAACCCAACTGCTGAATGGTGCGCAGTTGCGAAAAGAACGGTGTCTGAATCACACTTCCGAGTAACAGGAAGTTGGCGAGATCGTGAACTGAACGATCCGAACCCTGAAGATAGACAATGATCGCGGAGTCGCTGTTCTCAATTTGGAATTGGTGGACGTAGGGGCCGCCACCTGATGGCATTTGCAGAATCCTGCTCTTTTCGACCTGAGTTACTTCTGCGTCATCCAACACTTCGGAAGTGATGATTCGACCCATCTTCTCGGCAGTTTCCGTGAGTACGTTACCATGTGACAGGGCAACCACGTCAATCTTGTCCAGCACACTGTTCGAGAACACCGCGAGATCGTTCAACGTGACTTTGTCCAGTGCTGCCAGTTCCTGCTCTTCAGTCCAACTCGGCTCAATAATGTAGGAGTAGAATTCCGTAATCGCCCGCCGATAAGCACTGTCACGCCGTGAGTTCTCTATGTCTCGAATCATCGCTGTTCTATGAATCTCAAATACTTCCGGGTCGAATTTTGGATTCTTGACAACGCGTATGATTTCCGCCAATAGATTCGACTGCTTGTCATCGTAGCCCGAAACTCGAATGCTGAAACCTCGTTGGTGTGTATAGAGACTGTACTCGAGACCGGCTATCGCTGCCGAATACGTGAACTCATTCAGCTGCTCGTTGATCGCACTGATTAACAGGGAATTTAGAATGGAGTCCTCGACGCTTCGTTTTGTCACAGGTGTACGGAATGTGACAAAGAAACTGGCACGCGGCACATCAAACGACGTGTCTGTTTGATGCCACAGCTCGAAGCCGGGTTGCTCTACTATTTTCTCGGGAATCTCTGGTTCATCCGCAGTTTTAAGATCGAGATTCTGGGGCAGAAAATTATTGCGTGTCGGCAACCATTCGGCAGAATCTGCAATGTCGCTTTTCCAGGACTCGACTATGTCCCGGTCCAAGCCAACAAACGAAAATTCCGTCCCTATAAACCGTGTCGCCTGATCGGTCTGTTCATCCTGAGATGACAGTACTACCAGAACATTGTGGGGTGTCATACGGTCAAGGATATCCACAATCAAATCCGGGTCGTAGTTCTCCACCAGGTAGAATGCTGGAAGTATTTCGTTACGGGGATACTTGTGCAATCTGCTCGCGAGACCGGTTACGAAGTCCCGCTGGCTATTCACCTCACTGAATCGGAAACTGATTTCATTGATAGCCTTTATCTCGCCAAAACGCCATTCATTGATTCCATGCGCCTTGATTTCCCGAATGTATTGAAAGACGTACGCGCCGATTTTCTTCCAATTCCCGTAGCCACTTGGTGTCAGTGATATTCTCATGGCAATGGCATGAGTTGTCAACCCTATATCGGAGGAGCTCGCGTAAAGACCGTCTGCCCAACCCTGATCCTTGAGTTGCGAGAGTAAACTCCCCTCGCTCTCATGCCCCAGTAGATGCGCGATATACGATTCAGGACTCTCCCGCCAGAACGGATCGAGGGAGGGAACCGGAAACATGAACTCTAAAGAAGGGTTGTTCTTGAGAGTTTTGATCCGGAGCACAGCTGGCAGAACATCCGGCTTGAAGAGCGGCTGGGAAGCATGCAAAGCCTCGGCGTTGATGTCCTTCACGTCGGAAAACACGCTCACGACCAGGTCTTCCAGTTCGTCAAGCGACTGACGACCGAGAACCACAAGGTTCATCAGATTGGCACTGTAGCGACGGTTATAGAATTCAATCAGTTCCGGTCCCAAATCGCCCTGCAATGTTTCCGCCGTACCGGTAAAGAAACCCGATGAGGGATGCTCCGGATTGAAATTCGAGGTCAGCGCCGCCCAGCGTCGAACCGAGTCGCGCTGATTGCGCATCTCAAATTCAGCATCGACAACAGCCCGCTCTCTTCCCAACTGCTCCTCCGGAAACAGAGGTGAGATGAAAAACTGGGCGAATCGGTCAAGCGCCGGTGCAAAAAACTCGGGTTTGATGCTGAAGTTGTAGTTGGTAATATCAATCGCGGTGTAGGCATTGGTCATACCACCGTTCTGTTCGATAAACTTGCGATAACCATCAAGTTCAGGGTACTTCTCCGTCCCCAGAAAAAGCATGTGCTCAAGATAATGAGCCATGCCCTCGCGATCTTCGGGATCATCCTGACCGCCCACTCGCACCGCAAGCGCCGCTGCTGATTCATCCGTCTCGGAATCTGAAATCAGCAATACCTGCATTCGATTTTGAAGTTCAAGTACTCGGTATTCCCGGTGATCATTCGGGCTTTTCTTGAACTCGGCGTGAACTGCAAGCGCAAGCGGGAAAAGGACGACGAACAGAGCAAGACGCAAAAAGAGGGGTGAAAGTTTCATCGATTCCAGTCTCCGACTAATTCCTGCCTGTGGACCGGCGGAAATCTTGTAGGCTGCAAGAAGCAGATGGCGTCCCCAGGGGGATTCGAACCCCCGTCGCCAGCGTGAAAGGCTGGTGTCCTAGACCTGACTAGACGATGGGGACGGACGCTTATAGCAAGAATGCGGATTATATAGGTTTTGGTGAACCCAAACGTAATTGATTCACACCCTTGGAAGCTTGTCAGTTTCAGATACTGTATTCGCACCAAAAACAGAACCCATGTGCGAGCGGACCGCTGACCATTGTTTGTATTCACATGAAACTGAGGTCAATAATTATAGTATAGGTCGCATGCTGAAATTGGATGTGGTCGCGCCCAAAATTCACATCGGACAATCACGAACGGGTATTTCCTCCCAATTCTCAGAGGTTTCAAAGTTCACCCAGATGTGCGCCACTGCATAGATCGGGCAACTGCATCAGCAAACTTTTCCGCTCGGTCTTTCCCGACCGGCGAGGGCATATAGCGTTGAATTCGGGTCTCACCCTCGTCAGCAGGGATGATGTCGGCACCTGCCAGTTGCGCTGTGCCGATGGCGGTGATTTCCGGGAACGACTTGACGGCGAGGGTTTTGTCAAGGCTGTCTGCCAGGAACTGACAAAAATATGGATTGACGGATACACCACCATCAATGGATATCTCGTCGCCGACTTCTGTCAGTGATGACATGGCCGTGATCACCTCTGCGGTACGCAAGGCAACGCCTTCAAGGATCGACTGCATCATACTGTCGCGATCTGTGTCCTGGGACAATCCTATCCACAAGCCGGCGGCGAATCGGTCCCAGTGTGGGCAGGCCAGCCCGGACAAGGCCGGTACAAAAACCAAATCCCGGTCGATTGCCGGCGGATTGTCAAACGAGTTGAGCGTCGAGTAGTCCCCAAAAAGTCCGATACCGTGTGCCCATTCAATAGCCGAACCGGCACTGTATACCCCGCCATCCAATGCGTAGACTGCCTGCTCATCCGCATGTTGCCAGGCCACAGTGGGAAGCAGTCCCTGATCGGGCGATCGCAGTGCCTTGTGCCCGGTTACCGTCAAAGCGAACGCACCTGTGCCAAAGGTGATCTTGACATCACCGGCTTCACGGCAGCCATGGCCGTACAGCGAGGCCTGCTGGTCTACTACACTGGCCGTTATAGGTATCTCAGTGCCACGACTGGTCACTGTGCCAAGCTTTCCGGTCGTGGGTACAATTTCAGGCAGCGCATTCATCGGGACACCGAACACCTCACATAGCGTCTCATCCCACTGCCCCGTCTCAAGATTCATCAGCGAGGTGCGGGAAGCAGTTGTGATATCCGTCCTGAATACTCCAGCCAGCCGATCAAGAAAGTAGGCGTCTGTCGTGCCCAGTTTGAGCTTCCCGTTCTTCGATAATCGACGCGCTTCGGGAATGTTGTTGACGATCCACGCCAATTTGCTCGCTGAGAAGTATGAATCCAGGGGCAAGCCGGCTCGATTCATGATTTCCTCGCCAATCCCACTTCGCTCCAGACGCTCGATTTCGTCTCCGGTCCGGTTATCCTGCCAGACAATGACTTGAGAAACAGGCTCCAGCGTATCCGAGTGCCAGGCAAGACAGCTTTCCCCTTGATTGTCGATTCCCAATGCAGCAATCTTGTCCACAGACTCCAGCGCGCTTTCGATATTACGAACCAGCTCCAGTGGATCATGTTCCACCCACCCCGGTTGGGGGTAGTATTGCTTATGGCGGGTTACTGAAGTGATCTCGGCACTTCCATTGGAATCCACCGCCAGTGCGCGGGTGCTGGTGGTTCCCTGATCAATGGCGAGTATGTTCATCGAGTTAACCGGATGGTTCGAACACCAAATTGAGTGAAAGCGGTTTTGACGAAAAGATACCATAAGAGACCGCCAGTTTCACCTGCTTTTCGGGCAAAGTTCGGACGCGCTTCGAAACAATGGTACGATCGCCCGTCATAAGATGAAGTGTCCCCCGCGCTTCACCGGAAAATTTCACCCACAGGGATACATCTCCGGTCGACTGCGGATCGAAAGCCAGTTTCCGGGGGAAGACATAGCGAATGATGGGAGCATTGGACTCAACAGTAACGGTGTCATTGTTCGAAGACAGATTGCCGGAAAGCGATCGGACTATATTATTTGCTGTCCAGGTTCCTTCCCGCCAGCATCGACCTGATGAATCTGCAGGATGCAACATGTTGCCAGCGGCGAAAAAGTCCGGGTCCGAGCAACGACCGAATTGATCGGTCACAGGGTTGCCGATTCCTGGATTCACTTCGAGGTGCCCCATGCGTGCCAGGGTGGATTCAGCGACAAATTGTCCGGAGAATACCACACCATCACAGGGAATTCGCTCAATCTGTCCTGAGCCGAGTTGCACCGACACCCCCCGGACCCGGTCCTCTCCCTCAATTGATACCAGTTCAGTATTCAACAGCAAGCGTACACCAAGTAGCCGGGGGAACCATACTGATGGCCTCCAGGCAGTGGGCCGTCCGCGTTTCTCGATCATCGCAGCGGGACTAATCCCTGCGTGCCGACAAGTCAGCAATGCGGAAAATGAAACCAGTTCAGTGCCTACGATGACTGGATGCAAAAATGGTTTATGGGATTTCAGGTATACCATGGACTGCAATGCACCTGTGGTCAGAACACCCATTGGACGGGTGCCGGATATCAGACGAGCTGATCTTGGAGTCTCCCTTGCCCCCGTCGCCAGTAGGACTCTTGCCGCCTCAATTATTGCTGTCCCTGCTGATGTTGAAACGTGGAGTATCGGCCCGGTACCGATTCGTACGACGGTGTTTTCGGTACGAATGTCCACCCCTTCGACCATGGCAGCCTCACGGAGACGAGAAGCGTATTCCGGACCTTTGAGAACACGGTGGAATTCCCGCCATCCAAACGGGGGATGTCCACAATGCCGCGGGATGCCGCCGACCTCCGCATCCCGTTCCAGAACGATAACGTGTCCGACTCCTGCTTTCCGCAGTTGAATAGCTGCGGCAAGACCACTGGGACCGCCACCGACAATGGCAACATCGCAGCGAACACGCGGTTCTGCCCCACCGGCAATCATTGTTCGGTAATATCCATAGGAGAGCCGAAACAACCCGCAGTGATATCACTCAATTCAGCACTGCAGTAAAATCCCTGGCATCGACCCATCGTCACTCGGGTGCGTCGTTTGAGTCCACTCAGCGAACGCGCCGGAAGCGGGCCGCGGAGAGCATTCTCGATTTCTCTGCGGGTAACCAGTTCACAATGGCAGACAATGCTACCGTTGTCCGTCCGCATCCAATCCCGTTCACCGGTTTCGCTGATCTGCGGGACAGTGGGCCATTGAATGCTCTCAGGTGTGCAGCGCGAAGACTCATCATCAAGGATCATTTCTGACGCAAGTCGAGCGATTCCCAAGGCCGCACTCAGGCCTGTTGAACGGATACCACCTACACAGAGATATTGCCTTTCCCCATCCAGCTGGACCCGGTAATCCGTTGACTCAGTTGCAGGGCGAATCCCCGCATAGACACCCGTCACGTCGTAGTCCCTGAGGTCCGGCAAAATACCCTCACCCACTGATTTCAATCGCTTCAGAGTCGCATTGTCCACACTTGTGTCGTCACGACTTTCCTGATCATCTGTGCTGGGACCTACCAGTAGGTTACCGAAAATCGTGGGGCATACCACGATTCCCTTGGTCTTTTCTGTCGGAACCGGCAGAAGGATGGTGTCGGTCAGGACATTGGCCAATTTGTCATACACCAGGAACTGGCCCTTGCGCGGTTGGATTCGGAACAGGGGTTCACCAATCAACTGGTGATGCAGCAGATCACCGTACAGTCCGGCACAGTTGACCAGCCAACGTGCCTGCAATTCACCCTGAGTTGTAGATACGCGCCATCTTCCGCTATCGAAATCTCCCGCCTGTACCTGACAACTGTTCATGAAAGTGGCTCCATGGGCAAGTGCCTGGTGCAGGTAGGCCAAGGGCGTGGACCAGGGATCTACCAGACTTTCACCGGGAATGTATGCGGCTCTTTTCACTCCCGGTCCGAGTGAGGGCACTCGGGCGCGCGCAGCGTCCGAATCGATCGCGGCAACATCTGTGATGCCATTGGCATGAGCTTTGGACACGATGTCATCGATTCTGGATGCCTGCTCCTCATCCCACGCCAGAACCATGGCACCGGATTCCAGCAAGGGCAAGTTGAACTTACCGTGAATTTCCCGAAACTCCTGATATCCGTCGGCGATGCAGGCCAGTTCGACCGAATCTGGAGGCGCATCGAAACCGGTGTGCAAAATGGCGCTGTTGCCTTTGCTGGCACCTTCAAGAATATCAGCCGCCCTCTCAACCAGAATGACTCGTTGGCTGTCCAAGGCGAGTCTTCGGGCTACGGCACATCCCACAACTCCGCCACCCACGATCAGCACATCATAAATCTGCCGGGATGGATTACGGGTGCGGCGGTCAGGTTCGTGAGATTCGGTAACTGGCGGTGAATTGAATTCTGCTGTCATTGTTCCAATTTACCAAACCCGCTGCTGAACAGCCAATATTCAGATGGACTAAGCCTCTGAATATCGCGGGTTCCGCATTCACATGGATCGTGCGACATCAACGATTGATCGGAATTCAATATACTCGAATCAATCATGCGGTCTGCAGTGAAACACCACCTTACATAATCGACGCGGCAGGCATGGAATGCGGTATTCATTTGCAGTGCGCTGATAATTTCTACCCTATCAATCATCTAATGTCTCCAATATTCCTTCAGAGTTTAAATATGTTCGATGATTCAAGAATACGAGAGCCAAGTCGGTTATCAGCCATTTTAGATGATACCGCCAAAATGGGCTTTGACATGTCTTCAGACATCAAGACTGGTAGTCTATTGCGGTTTCTGTCAACAGTCATAACCGATGGACAGATTCTGGCACTGGGTACCGGTACAGGAATTTCAGCTTGCTGGATAATGGACGGAATGAAAGACCGTACAACGCTCACCAGTGTCGATAATGACGCCAATGTTCAGTAAATTGCGAAAAAGCATCTGGATGAAGACCCGGGAGTCACATTTGTTCTCGAAGATGGGCTGTCGAGTTGAATAAAATTGAAGATTGCTCTATAGATTTGATTTTCGCAGATTCCTGGCCTGGAAAATTCGAACAAGTCGACGTAGCACTATCGAAGTTAAAACCAGACGGACTATACCTTATTGACGATTTGCTTCCTCAGCCGAATTGGCCCGGGCAGCACCAGGTAAATGTCGACAAGCTGGTTGAGCGTTTGGCCTCCAAGTCATTCTTGGAAATTCTTATGCTGGGATGGTCCAGCGGCTTGTTGCTGACAAGACGAATCAGTTAGATCAGTTGTCCGTATCAATACGACGATCGGTGCGACTATTGCCAATGCGTACACCAGGGATCCAAACGAGGATTAGATGGTTGGATTGACGTGATTCATGCCGCAACAATCATCTTGAAAATGTATACTGGCTTTTTTGCTTAAAAATTGACGCGGAAACCAGCACCAAAATGCCGTCCTTGATCGTGAAATATGTCCGAGTGGTGGACTATGTTTCCACGCGATTCGGACGAACTGCAATGCTTCTGATCTTTGTCATGATCGGAACATTGCTGTTGGATGCGGTTACTCGAAATGTACTGAACATTCCTCTGTTCTGGTGTGTGGAGCTGGCTCAATTCACCTTGGCCGCCTATTACATCATGGGCGGCGCCTACTCCATGCAGCTTGAAACACATGTCCGTATGGACTTGTTGTATGACCGGCTGTCCGAGCGGAATAAAGCACGAATGGACAGTTTCACCGCGATCTTCCTGGTGGTTTACCTGATCGTACTGTTGTTCGGCTCCATTTCCAGCACGATCTATGCGATTGAAACCAACCAACGACTCTTTTCGATGTGGAACCCGTCGGTGATTCCTATAAAGGTCATCATGGTGCTTGGGATACTGCTGATGCTACTACAGGCCATCTCCACGTTCTTCAAGGATCTGGCCAAGTCTCGCGGGGTGGAGCTGGCATGAGTTACGAAGCTATCGCCATCATCATGTTTGCATCCATGCTGTTGATGCTTCTGACCGGACAGCGGGTATTTGCTGCCATTGGTATTGTCTCCACGGTAGCGGCATTGCTGCTTTGGGGAGAAGGAGGCATAGAAATGCCGTTCACCGCGGCATTCAAGCTGTTCAAGTGGTATCCATTGCTGACCTTGCCGCTTTTCATCTACATGGGGTACATCTTGTCGGAATCGGGTATTGCCGACGATCTTTACCAGATGTTCCATGTATGGTTTGGTGGGCTCAAGGGTGGGCTCGCGGTCGGTACCATTGGTCTCATGGTGGTGATTTCAGCCATGAACGGACTCAGTGTGGCCGGGATGGCGATCGGCGCCACCATCGCTCTGCCCGAGATGCTGCGACGGGGCTACGACAAAATCATGATTACAGGGGTGGTGCAAGCCGGAAGTTCCCTGGGGATTCTTGTACCCCCAAGCGTGGTACTTGTGCTTTATGGCATGATTGCCCGGGAGTCCGTGGGCAAGCTGTGGCTGGCCGGGGCATTGCCCGGGCTGATGATGGCCGCCCTTTTCATCATCTACATTGTCATTCGATGTCGCCTGCAACCTCATCTGGGTCCGACAGTGAGTGTTGAGGATAGACAGATGCCCATGTCAGAAAAATTGCGACTGCTCCGGGCCGGGATCATCCCGTTTCTGATATTTTTCTTTATGACAGGACTCTTTGTCATGGGCATTACCAGTCTGGTGGAGAGTTCCGCGGTTGGAGCCACAGCCGCAACGCTGGCAGCGTTGGTCAAGCGCCGGCTCAACCGCAAGGTCATGGAGGAGACGATCCGCAAGACCCTGGGTATCTCCTGCATGTTCATGTGGATCATTTTGGCCGCACTCTGCTTCGGGGCAGTCTTTGACGGGATCGGCGCAGCCCGAGCCATCGAAACCCTGTTCATCACGAACTGGAACCTGACACCTTGGGAAGTGCTGATCATGATGCAGCTGTCTTATCTGTTCATGGGCATGTTCCTGGACGATACAGCGATGCTCGTGATTGTTGCGCCACTTTATGTTCCGCTGGTGAAAATTCTGGGTTTTGATCCTGTGTGGTACGGCGTGCTGTATACCATCACCTGCCAGATCGCCTACATGACGCCGCCGTTTGGCTATAATCTATTTCTCATGCGCGCCATGGCACCGCCCGAAATCACGTTGGGCGATATCTATCGTTCCATCTCGCCTTTCGTGCTGGTCATGATCGTCGCATTGACTTTGGTCATGGTATTCCCTCAGATCGCTCTGTGGCTGCCGGGCCAGATATACACCAGGTGATTCTCCAGTCATGAAGGCGAATCGCTTTTCAATTGAAAAAGAGGTAGGATGATGACAGATAAAAACAAAACCATCAGCCCGGCTAACAACGATCGCCGGGATTTTGTCAAAAAGGTTGGCGCAGGGACCGCAGGTATTCTGGCTGCAGGAACCGCACCATATGCCTTCTCGCAGAGTAACCCCATCAAGTGGCGACTGCAGTCGTATTCCGGTGCACCTCTCGGTGCTCACGTAGTATTGCCTCAGATCGAGGCATTCAACAAGGTCGCACACGGTCAGATGGAGATCGAACTGTATTATGCCGATCAGCTGGTTCCGACAGACGAGCTGTTTCGAGCCATGCAGTCAGGTGCGCTGGATGCGGTACAAAGTGATGACGCCACAATGGCTTCTCCGGTCGATATCAGCGTGTTTGGCGGGTATTTCCCGTTTTCCACCCGTTACAGCCTGGACCTGCCGGTGCTGTTCAAGTATTACGGATTGGATGAAATCTGGGCTGAAGCGTACGGTGAGGTCGAAGGTGTGGAGTGGATCAGTGCCGGTGCCTGGGACCCACTGCATATTTTCACCAAGGATCCGATTCGTTCGCTTGCCGACATGAAGGGCAAGCGGGTTTTCGGTGTCCCCACTGCCGGCAGGTTCCTGTCGCGCTATGGACTGGTACCGGTCACCCTGCCTTGGGATGACATTGAGGTCGCGATCGGCACCGGTGAGCTGGACGGCGTCGCCTGGTGCGGATTCACTGAAGCCTATGAAGTCGGTTGGGCGGATGTATGTAATTACGCCCTGCTCAACAACGTCACCGGTGCGTGGTGTGGTTCCTACTTTGCGAACACCAAGAGCTGGAATGCACTCCCGGCAAATCTCCAGGAACTGTTCCGAATGTCGTGCAATGACTCGCACTACTATCGTCAGGTCTGGTACTGGGGCGGCGAAGCCAAGCTCAGAGTGGAAGGCGAGAAAATGGAACTGACTACCATCCCGGCAGATGAATGGGATCAGGTTGTCGAGGATTCTAAGGAGTTCTGGGAAGACCTAGCTTCAATCAGCCCTCGAACCCGCAAGGTGGTGGATGCGTTCCGTCAGTATTCCGAGGTTATGGAGAAGGTGGGCGTTCCTTATCGATACAGCTGATTCCCGTCCTGTAAAACAGGATTTGATTTCAGACATAAACACAAGCCCCGGGGATTCGTCCTCGGGGCTAATTTTTTGTCATAAAGCTCTTTGTCAATGACATTTGAAATTCTAGTACCATAGAACTCTGTATCAGGTTGTTCAGCAAATCAAGTGGACTATGAGTGACATTAACGTACAATTCGTACACGTTAATCGATGGTCTTCATTCGGGGTGACTAAGTATGCTGAGGGACAGAAATAGCCCCTAATTTATTTTGTTCCACTTATGACAATAAGTCAGTTTGATGCAATCAAACCTGAAGATTGTCAAATTCGAATAACGCTTTACAACCAGACATCCCTGCAAAGCGGCCAGTCAACGGTGACGAGGCGATCTACTTTGACTTGACTTGAGCTTTGCAATATATCAAAATTGTGATTCTACTGTATATTAGGAACTAATTATGTCGGATTTTCACAATTTAAGGAATATATTTGCAAGATATATGATGATTGAGAAGATGTCGGATGTTATTGAGATTCAGAGTATCTAATCATCTTTCTTTACGAGACGTGCAAGAACTCTCGTTGATGGCAACCTCACTCAAAGATGACGAGCGAGGATTGATTACGAGTTCAGCGATCAGTCAAGGACATCTACTACCCGCAGTTGTCATTTATGGTGCCAACGCGTCAGGCAAGAGTAATCTCATAGATTCAATTTCATTTATGCGGAAAATGGTGTTGGATTCTCAAGCCCAGGGTAAACCGGACGGTGGCGTTCAACGCAAGGCTTTTAAGCTTGACCACGTCAGTTCTGGAAATCCAACAATCTGTGACATGGACTTTGTCGTAGAAGACGTGCGGTACCACTACGGATTTGAGACAACAGACCGTGGATTTGAATCCGAGTGGTTGTATTCATATCCTCAAAAGCGAAAGCGAATGCTATTTGAGCGGACGAGAACTAGTTATGATTTTGGTCGTGATCTAAAGGGTAATAACAAAAATATTGCCAGGCTAACAAGAGCGAACAGCCTATTTCTGTCAGCGGCTGCTCAGAATGATCATTCACATCTATTGAAAATCTATCGATTTTTTGAAGATATTCAAATCATTCGCGATAATGCTATTCCAGGTTTTGTGGCATCAAGAAATTTACTCGATGAAAACGAAAATGGACTAGACCAGCGGGTAATTGATTATCTCAGAACGATCGATACTGGGATTGTTGATTTCAGACGAAAAGAGATTGAAAGGTCAAAAGAAAGTGAAAAATTAGAACGGGACATAGCCAATGTTTTTGCAAAGCATTTCGGCGAACCGACTATCCAATTTGAACCAGATGCTAACCGTGATCAAATTGAGCTGGGACATCTTGGATCCAATAACGAAACATATTATTTCGAACTAGACCGCGAAAGTGCAGGCACTCGACGGCTTTTGATCCTACTTAGCTGTATGTTTTCCGCTCTTGACAGCGGTGGGTTACTTTACATCGATGAACTTGATGCCAGTTTACACACCAACGCTGTTGAAACTCTATTGAAAATATTTGGCTCATCGGATGTGAATTCCAAAGGTGCTCAACTCATAGCAACTACTCATGATACCCGCTTGATGAATACATCCTTATTGCGCAGGGACCAAAAGTGGTTTACGGAAAAAGATCAAACCGGTGCAACTCAGTTGTATTCGTTATCCGATTTTCGGACTCGCAAGGACGATAATTTTGAAAGATGTTATCTTGAAGGCCGGTATGGTGCTACTCCTTCTGACAACCCCATTCAATATTATGAACCGCAAGAGTAGAAGGCACGGAAATTCATCTAGAATAAAGCGAGGTCATTCAAGTCTTCAACCCAGACCGAATTTCTACATATTTTGCGAAGGTAAGAGAACAGAGCCAGACTATTTTCGTGCACTAAAAGACTCGTTGACTCCGAAATCGAACGTAAACCTAGAGTTTCCTTACGTTGGTGCTGTCCCACACACGATTGCGACGCATGCAGTAGAATTGAATAAATCCATTTCTCGGTCTCAAAAGCGTGTGCGTTCATTCAACAAAAATGATCAAGTTTGGGCAGTTTTCGATCGTGACACTCATGAAAAATTCGACGAAGCGGTAAAATTGTGCAATGCGAACGGTGTTTGTATCGGACGCTCAAATAGGTGGTTCGAAGTATGGTTGATTCTACATATTCAGGATCACGACAAACCTGACAATGCCCAAGATGTCAAGAAACTTTATCAACAGCTTCTGCATAGCAAGAAGAAATGGGGGAAAAGAAATCGCTATCACGAACTCGTAAAGCATGTTAAAGACGCGGAATTTCGGGCATCAAATCAGTTACAACGCCGCTATCGGGAAACCAATGAGTATGGAGACCCTTCGACAACAGTCGGTCAGCGAACAGCGGCAATTCGAGATACTAACGAAAAATACCAGGAAAAAATTAGATGAGTTCCAAGTTAGCGTGAAAATATGTACATTCGTTCAGAATTGCTGACTGATTTTATGCCCTTACATCGCTTTATAAATCGAATGGTAATCAATAAATGACTATGCGGAAGACATTCGACGGAAGTTCCCTAACGGATAGCCCCAAATTCAACCCAAATTACGTGTTCGCATCAGGCCAACTATTAGAGATGTTTAGAGTATTGCTTTTTTTGGAGAGATCACCACCTCATTACCTTAAAAATCCAACTATCGTGATTGAAACTTAGATTTTGACGCATGTCAGATCACGATTGAAGTAATTAACAATTTGATCAATTAAATTCTTATAGTTATCCTTGAAAATCCTTAATTCATTTCGGTATTTTCAAGGATTATTGATTTGAGCAAGTTAATAATTGATCGCCGTGCGTCAGCAAGGGTTACGCAATTATTCAAAGTTCATCCGGCTGTAACTGTTGTCGGTCCCCGTCAATGCGGAAAAACGACATTAGCCCGTCTGTTTACGGAAGCAGATCCAAAAATCAATTACTTCAACTTGGAAAGATTTGCTGATCGTCGTCTGGAGAATCCCGAGTCAACCCTTTTGGATACGGTCGGTACCGTTGTCATTGATGAAGTTCAGCGAATTCCGGAACTTTTTGAAACTTTGCGTGTTGTTATTGACAGCCCGGAATGTAAATCTCGATTCCTATTGCTGGGAAGTGTGTCACCCACATTAATTCGAGGGGTAGCGGAATCACTCGCCGGACGAGTCGGTATTGTCAATTTAAGCGGTTTTTCAATGGACGAAGTCCCAAGTATTAACTGGCAGACACTCTGGCACAGGGGTGGATTTCCAAGAAGTCTGCTGGCAGATGACGATGAAGCATCGGTCGATTGGCGAGAAAGTTTTATTACCACTTTCCTTGAACGTGACCTACCGCGATATGGAATTACAATACCATCAGAAACACTCAGAAGATTCTGGTTGATGCTTGCGCACTATCATGGACAAATCTGGAACGGTGCGGAGCTCGCTCGGGCAATCGGTAGAAATGAAAGTACAGCCCGAAATTACCTGAACATCCTGAACTCAGCATATGTGGTCAGAGTCTTGGGGCCGTGGTACGAAAACGTCAAAAAGCGGCAGGTTAAGTCACCCAAAATTTATGTTCGGGATACAGGTCTTCTGCATTCACTGCCTGAGCTCAATTCATTTCAGACATTATCAAGCCACCCGAAAATCGGCGCATCTTTTGAAGGATTTGCCGTCAAGCAAATAGTCAATCACCTACAATCCAGGAATTGTTTCTTTTGGAGAACTCACGGTGGCGCGGAACTCGATGTGATGACCACTATAGGTGGCAAAAGATATGGTTTTGAAATTAAATGCAACGAGTCGGTCGGTTCGTCACGTTCCAGGCGAACTGCAATTGCCGACTTGCAACTTGAGCACCTGTGGATTGTATATCCAGGTTCAGAATGCTACAGACTGGACCCGTCCATTTCGGTAACTTCAATTGAGAAAGTTACGGAATTGCTGGATCGTCTGAAGAAAGGTGAGCCAATTTAATCGGACAGAAACATTTTTGAATTCCAGACTGCTTGACAAATAACTGGAAAATGTCAATGTTTAATCTTCGTGCTTGGTAAACCGAGCTTTCGGCAACTACTCGCACATTCCGATCAACCGTTGGGGCAGTAACAGGGGAAGTTCGATTTACGAGTCAAGAATTCTGACCGGGACCATTGATGACTATATGGTGTATACAGCGAATCAGCACGAGAATCTACAAGCTGTCAACTATTTTTTTCTTCGCGAACCGATTTGAAACCCTCTCTCAAGATTTCTCTGACACGTGCTTTACGAAAAACTTCTTCAGCCATTTTCTCCGCCCTCTTTCTGATTTTTTCCGTTTCCCAATCGTAAATTGAATAAGGTTCAGAATTTTTCTTTCGTGAATTCGATTCATCATTGTCCAACTTGAATTTCATTTAATTTACCTCCTCTGTAGACATCTACCATTTGACGGTTCAAATAACTCGGATTCAGAGTCGTTTCAAAATAGTGTTTCCTTTTCTGCCATATAAATCCATCTCCTTTTGAGATAATCGCGACATCAACGGGGCCGCCTACCGTTTCTTGCTCAAATGATACGCGACATTTCAGTGACGTGAGGCTCACCAATGCTTCCGCCATTCCACCTAGTTCTTCTTTTGGTAAATATCGAATGACTTGAGTAATCGGTCGAACAAATTCTTCCTGACGAAATTTAACCATAAGGTCGTGAAAAACTTGCTTCATGACACCGGATGATTCTTAGATATTGTCACGAATATTAGAAGGCATAAAATTTCAAACTGTTAATGGGCACCTCTATTTATTCTGTTTCCATGAAAGCGATCGCTTCAAAAGTCCTTTATTTGTCTTACTTTTGCGCTGTGAACATAAGGTGTATTTCGAATAAATAGAGGTGCCCTAATCTCTTTTTTCTGTACGAGCCGATTTCAAAATCTCTCTTAAGACTTCTCTGATACGAGATTCTCTAATAATTTCCTCAGCCGCTTTCTCCGCTTTCTTTCTGATTCGTTCCGTTTCCCAATCGTAGATTGAATAAGGTTCAGATATTTTCTTTCGTGAATTCGATTCTTCATAGTCCGACTTAGCATTCATAATTATTTCCTCGGCCGCTTTCTCCGCCTTCTTTTTGATTCGTTCCGTTTCCCAATCGTAGATTGAATAAGGTCCAGAAATTTTCTTTCGTGAATTCGATTCTTCATAGTCCAAATTGAATTTCATTCAATTTACCTCCTCTGTAGACATCTACAAATTGACGATTCAAATAACTCGGATTCAGAGTTGATTCAAAATAGTGCTTCCTTTTCTGCCAAATAAATCCATCTCCTTTTGAGATAATCGCGACATCAACGGGGCCGCCTACCGTTTCTTGCTCAAATGATACGCGACGTTTCAGCGACGTGAGGCTGACCAATGCTTCCGCCATTCCACCCAGTTCTTCTTTTGGTAAATGCCTGATGACATGAGTAATCGGTTGAACAAATTCTACCTGACAATAATTCATCAGAATTTCGTGAAAATTTTGCATCATTACTTTTAGTGAATTTTCTATTGTTTCTTTTTTTTGATTGTCGTGTTGATTGCTTTCGTCTCGGACAGTTTGACCATAATGATTCAAAATATTTTCTGCAGCCATGTATAGGAATTTGAGAAATTCCGGATCAACACCCTCCATAAAACGATTGACCATTTCACCTTGTGCAAAGGGAATTACGGCTGCATCTGTATCTTGTCCAATTTGGCACTTTTGCTGTAATTTATATTTGAGGTTTTTGCCAATCATACCATCAACGACAACTTCAATTACTGAAGGAAAAATTTCTTCGTCACCGAATCCAGCTATAACAATTCCCGTATAACTCCCGGACATTTGCTTGCTCTTGGTTGATATTCGCAATATCTTGAGGATATCTGACTTTACCGACTCTGTAACTTCCAATCCATGAAAAATTTGTTCAATCAACTCATCAATTTGACTCCGATACTTTGATACCAGTGTTTCGATTTCGGAATTCTGAATTAACTCAGAATCATCTGTCTCTTCAATTAGTTCAAGTAATCTTTCTTCGACTATGCTGACAATTAACTTGTTTCGATCTTGTACGGATAAGGAATTGCCATCAGAATTCAAATTACGTTCGCTTTTCTTAACTGTCCGCCAGATTTTTTCAAACTCGTCATTAGCAATTTCCAGGAAATTATTTTTCACTTGTTCTTCTGTGGAAAAGTGGTCGCTCTGAAGATAAGCTAAGAAGCCATCGACGTAATCCTGAATACTAGGTCTAGCGTGCTTACCCAATTCCAATCTGTAAATTTTGATGATTGTTTCCCATGGGATACCCATATATTCCGCATTGTTGTATATCATCACACCGACAGGATGCCATTTGGTCAAGGCAAACAGTTTGTTACCAGGGAATATCTTGCCGGAAATTCCGAGCGACATCGCACTGTCCGCAGCTAGGGCAACAGCACTCTTGTTAAGTATGGCGATTTCCGCTGTCATTGCTAGGTAGAGATAATCATTCGAAAGTTGAGTAAAGAATTTTCTTTGACGCACCGCGCGTCAGAAAACCGACCCATCCTGTCTCCAAAAACTGATTGTCCTGTTCGTCTATTGAAAAGTTTCCTTCGGGAACGCTAGTCATCCTTTATTGGTTTATTCTTTTCGGCGGCATTTCGTGCACTGATACGCAACCAGGATGACAGTGATCGATCATCCTTTTTTGCCAATGCCCGCCATTTCTTTACGTCCTCGGGCAAGGCTCGGAAACTAACCGTAACCTCTTCGTTCTGCTTCTGTTTCATATGTTGCTAAAGATAATATAAATTCAGACAATGTATTACATTTTAATATATTTTAACAAAATTTGTTTGAGAGAAATACATTTCGATATGGATTTGAATTCAGAATTCATTTGTGATGAACATGGCGGTTGATGTGTGGGTTAGTTTCCATCTGAAAATCAGTTGTCAAGCCGATCAATCCGATGCTTGCGCATTGACCATGTGCTAAATTCGTGATCGGTTACTACCAATGAAAATTTGTATCACTGTACACAAGTTTTCATCAGCTAAGGACTGTTTCAATTGAATTTTCAGTTGAATTTCTGGAACTTATTTTTTAGTTGAGTACGCAAAAACACTTACAATCCAAGTCGATACCATATTTTTCAAGTATGAAATTTCTCTTGAATTGCTAAGGAAGTTCGACTGACGTAGTTTTCAATTTGACCGCGTTTGGTACATGTAAAATTCTGTTATCCGTAGTTCAAGAGAATTTCGGAATCTTAAAACCCGAACGATAAATCTTTCATGAGCACTCTGGATCAACTTCTTGAGACCTATAGGGCAAGCGCACTCAGCGAAAGGGAAAAGGGAACCGCTTTCGAAAAATTAGTCGCAACATGGTTGGTAACTGACCCGGTCCGAGCAAACCACTTCGAACGTGTCGAAAGTTTTTCCGACTGGGCGAAAAGTCATCAGGAGTACCAAGGCGACGACGGAATCGACCTTGTTGCCACTCGGCATGATGGCAAGTATGTGGCTATTCAATGTAAGTTCTATGCACCCGACCACCGGATAGACAAGAATGACATCGACAGCTTCATGTCCTATTCCGGTAAAAACATATTTACGGAGCGTCTGTTTGTCGAAACCTCCGAAATGCCGTGGACTGAGAATGCCGAGAGAATGATCGAGGATCAGTCGCCCCCGGTTTGGAGGATTAGCCTGCGTGATCTTCGCGAAAGTCAGGTTGATTGGTCTGCTTTTGAAGGTACGGGCGAGATCAAGAAGCCTACTCCAAAAACTCTTCGTGATGATCAGGTCAAGGCATTGGAAGCAGTCAGGGACGGTTTAGCCGAGAACGACAGGGGAAAACTGATCATGGCCTGCGGTACAGGGAAAACATTGATCGGTTTACGGGCCGCCGAGGACTTAGTAGGTACCGCAGGACATGTGCTTTATCTCGTTCCGTCCTTAGCATTGATGTCACAGACTGTGATGGAGTGGTGTGCCGATGCAACTCTTCCTCTTACTGCATTTGCCGTGTGCTCCGACAGTCAAGTCGGGAAACGTAAGCGATTCATGAATGATGTTGCAGAAATTGATGTGACGGATCTGGCCTTCCCTGCGACTACAAACGCCGAAACTCTGGCGAAATCGGTCGCCACATGGGATAACTCGACTATGCGGGTTGTATTTGCGACGTATCACTCAATATCAGTGATAGCTGCTTCTCAGAAGGAGCATGGTCTATCCGAGTTTGACCTTATTATCTGCGATGAGGCACACCGGACTACAGGTGTGAAATTTTCCGGTGAGGATGAATCACACTTCGTCAAAGTGCATGACAACAATTTAATTCGCGGAAAAAAACGGCTCTATATGACTGCAACGCCACGTATATACGGCGAGAATGCTAAAACGAAGGCTCGGGATGCTGAAGCCGTTCTGGTTTCTATGGACGACACAGAAATCTACGGTGAGATTCTTTTTCATTATGGTTTTGCGTCGGCTGTTGATGCCAACATTCTTACGGACTATCGAGTTATCGTTCTGGCCATGGATGAGGGACAGATCAGCGGTGCAGTACAGAAGCGACTCGCAGACAAAGACAGTGAGCTTCTCCTGGACGATGCGACCAAAATTGTGGGTTGCTGGAAAGCACTGGCCAAGTCAGGGCTGATGGAAGGTAGTGTTCAAGACCCTGAACCGATGCGTCGCGCACTCGCCTTTTGCAACAGTATCAGGAATTCAAAACTGTTTCGGGATGAATTTAAACGTGTAATCTCGGAGTATCGGGAAGAAAGTGATAACGAAAATTTGCTGGACCTATTGTGCGAAGTCCAGCACGTGGATGGAACCCAAAAGGCTCGGGAGCGAGGAAAGCGACTCGATTGGCTCAAGGAAGACACCGACACCAACGTCTGTCGGATATTGAGTAATGCGCGATGCCTAACCGAGGGGGTCGATGTTCCGGCTCTTGATGCGATTCTGTTCCTGCATCCCCGCGGGAGTCAGATCGATGTTGTGCAAGCTGTGGGAAGGGTTATGCGTCAGACACCCGACAGGACGAAAAAGATGGGATACGTGATTCTCCCGATCGGCGTTCCACCGGGTGTTCCAGCGAACAAGGCACTCAATGACAACAAAAGGTACCGCGTTGTGTGGCAGGTTCTTAATGGCCTTCGCGCACACGATGAGAGGCTAGACGCTGTAATAAACCAAGGAGGATTAGGCCAGAATGTCAGTAACCGAATCACTGTCATTGACGGCAGAGTTCCTTCAGAAGATACTGAGATGAAGGCAGTGACCGCTGTGGTCGATGATTTGCCAACCAGGTCCAGTCCTGCCGGGATACAGATCGGTAGAGGAGGGGATGTTTCGTCGTTAGATGACAATAGCCACCAGAAAAGCATCCCTTATGTCATTGATGAGTTTTCACGTGCTGTAATGGCGAAGATCGTAGAAAAGTGCGGTACTCGGGATTATTGGGAGGATTGGGCAAAAGATGTAGCGAAGATAGCTGAGCGTCACATCACTCGGATCACCAGCCTCGTCAACGATCCGGAAGGTGATGCCAGCAAATTCTTCCATGATTTTCTTGCGGAACTTCAAGATGACCTGAATGAATCAATTACAGATCAGGACGCAATCGAAATGCTGGCACAGCATCTGATTACCCGGCCAGTTTTCGATGCGCTGTTCGAAAACCATGAATTTGTAGAAAACAATCCAGTCTCAGTAGCGATGACTGAAATTCTGTCAGTAGTTGATGAAGCTCAGATTGATCAGGAGTCGAATAATCTGGAGGGATTTTATGCATCAGTTCGCAGAAGGGCTGTAGGGATAACCGACCCACAGGCGCGGCAAAAACTGATTGTTGAACTGTACGATAAGTTTTTCCGCGGTGCATTCCCACGCACTACCAAGATGCTTGGCATTGTTTACACACCGGTGGAAATTGTGGATTTCATCATCAAATCGGTGAATGAGGTATTGCAGGAAGAATTCGGGCAAACACTCGGCTCCAAGGGAGTGCACATTCTGGATCCATTCACCGGCACGGGTACATTCATCACCCGATTGCTACAGTCGGGACTGATCGCTCCTGAGAATCTGGAAAGAAAGTATCGCGAGGAAATCCACGCGAACGATATTGTGCTACTCGCTTACTATATCGCTGCGATCAACATCGAAACGGTATTTCACTCGATCGCTGAGCGTGAAGAATACCTCCCCTTCGAGGGAATCTGCCTTACCGACACATTCGAGTTGCATGAGAGCGATGATCTGCTGTCGGACTACATGAAAGACAACTCGGACCGGCGGGAACGGCAAAAGGAAACAGACATTCGCGTTATTTTCGGGAATCCACCTTATTCTGCAGGTCAGAAAAGTGAAAACGAAAACGCAAAAAACGTCGCATATACTCAACTTGATAACCGTATACGGTCTACCTATGCACAACTCTCGACAGCTGGTCTACTGCAAAATCTCTACGACAGCTATATTCGAGCGATACGCTGGGGCAGTGACCGGCTTGGTGAGGCCGGAGTGATGGCCTATATCACCAACGCGGGTTGGATTGATGGTAACGCAATGGACGGATTGCGAAAATGTCTAATCAAGGAATTTTCGAGTGTATATGTGTTTCATTTACGAGGAAATGCGTATACCTCCGGTGAACAAAGAAAGAAAGAAAAAGGCAATGTGTTTGGAGAAGGTTCCCGTACCCCTGTGGCCATCAATGTTTTCGTCAAGAATCGGAATGCCTTGGAGCAGGGACGAATTTTATTCCATGACATAGGAGATTATCTAGATCGACGAGATAAACTAAACATTATCAAGAAGCTGGGTAGCATTCGCGGGATCGATGAAAATGGAGGGTGGAGAAGAATAACACCCGACAAACATGGAGACTGGCTGGACCAGAGAGATAAGAACTTCGAAAGACATTTGAAGATCGGTGACAAAAAAGATAAGACTGGACAATTTCTGTTTAGAAATTATTCTTTGGGTGTATCTACCAACAGAGACGCTTGGTGCATCAACCCCTCTCAAACGGGATTGCTAAGAAATATTCAATCGACTATCGAATTCTACAATAGCGAGCTATCGCGGTGGCAGACCGCACAAAAAATGGAAGAAACTACAAATGCTTTAAATTCAAAGATAGATGAATTCGTTAACAACGATACAACCAAAATAAGTTGGTCTACGAAGCTCAAAAACGAACTACAACGCGGCGAGTCTATAGCATTGAATGACGGTATGTTTATGCCCTGTATGTATCGTCCATTCACGAAGAATTGGCAATTCTACAGTCGTCGCTTTAACGATAGGGTTGGTCAAATACCTCGAATTTTCCCAAATCATAGGTTACCGAACAGGATAATTGCAGTAACTGGGAAAGGCGGACGGTCAGGTTTTTCAGTTCTAATGATGGATACATTGCCAAATTTACATACGATTGACACAGGTCAGTACTTTCCATTCTGGCTCTATGAAGAGATCAATTCACATAACAACAACCTTTTCGGAGATCACGATCAGCATCACGGTTATAGCCGCGAAGATGCCATTACTGACTTTGGATTAGAGTGCTTTACTTCCGCGTACCCGTCTGAGTCTATTACACGAGAGGACATTTTTCACTACATCTACGGACTGCTTCACTCCGAAGATTATCGCAACCGCTTCTCAGCCAACCTAGCCAAGGATTTACCCCGAATTCCATTCGCGAAGTCCGTTGAAGACTACCGTGTCTTCCGTGACGCGGGGAAGCGCCTTGGAGAATTGCATGTCGACTACGAGACAGTTGAGCCTTATCCAGCTACGATAGACACTGGTGGCAAACTGCTTTTAGACAGCTCAGAGACGACCTATAGGGTAACAAAAATGCACCATCCGGGTTCTGGCGAGCACAAGGACCGTTCAACGGTGATTTACAATGCTCACATCACGATTCGTGATATTCCCGAGCAAGCCTGGAACTATGTAGTTAACGGTAAATCTGCCCTGTCGTGGGTTATGGAGAGACAATGTGAGAAAATTGACAAAGTAAGTGGGATCATAAGCGATTCGAACCGGTACGCAATTGAAACTATTGGCGACCCCCGCTACCCTCTAGATCTGTTCTTGAAAATTATCACCGTAAGCCTTGAAACCACTAAGATCGTGCAGAGTCTTCCTCTTTTAGAATTAGACTGAGCGACGCTAAGATAACTTGAATCAAACGGAAGATGGCTACGAATTCGCCCCGAACTACCAGACACAAGCGATTGGTTTCGTGCTGGGTTTGATATGGTCTTTATTTCGGCGAATTTACGATATTCATGTTTCATTAAATCAGCAACAACCAGTCTGAACAGGAAACCCACAACATTCCCATTTTTAACCAAAATGAGTGCAGTTCTACATAGTCGAGTGGAATCACAATGTTTAACGTGACTAAAATAAGCTGCCATTTGGAAAAGTGATGAAACTTCCTTTATTGCGGTCTCTGAGATGTCTGTCCTTAATATAAGTTGGCTTCCAGAGCGGAGATAGTGCATGTAACGAATTACTTCGTTCGAAGATTATGTATAGCTAGTGTAGTGTCCTGATTATATATTTAATTATAAATCTGTTCTGTAGTACAATCAGCATACACCGGCCTGGAGGAGGATGTATGCGTGTAGCGGCTGCAATAGAACTATCGGACAAAGAGAACACGGAGCTGAGACGTCTTTCATCGTCGCGCAGCATCTCGGTCGGATTTCACCGGAGGGTGCGTATTGTGCTGCTGTCATCGGAGGGAAAGACCAACAAGGAGATTTCCGCCGAGCTGGGGGTGTCCCAACCCACAGTCAGTCTGTGGCGCAATCGGTTTGCGCAGGAAAGGATGGCGGGGATCCGGAAGGAGCGTCCCCGCGGCGGCAACCACGGCGGAAAGAATTCCGGGGAGCAGGAGGAATTGCGTATGAAGATCATCGAGGCGACGACCCGGACCACGCCTTCGGATGCGACGCACTGGTCGTGTCGCAGCATGGCGAGGGCGATGGGGACCACCCACAGTTTTGTGAACCGGGTGTGTGGATCGCCAATGGACTGAAGCCGCATCTGATCAGGACGTTCAAGCTGAGCAGTGATCCGCAGTTTGAAAACAAGCTGGTGGATGTGGTGGGGCTGTATATGGATCCGCCGGACAATGCAGTGGTGTTCAGTTTTGACGAGAAAAGCTCGATCCAGGCGTTGGACCGGACGCAACCGGGACTGCCGCTGAAAAAGGGACGCTGCGGCACAGTGACCCATGATTACAAACGTCATGGGACGACTTCGCTGTTTGCGGCGCTGAACATGGCATCGGGGGAGGTGATCGGGCAGACCTATCGCAGACACCGTCATCAGGAGGTGCTGAGGTTTTTCAAGGCAGTGGAGAAGACGGTCGACAGGGAGCTTGAGATTCATATCATTCTGGACAATTACAGCACGCACAGGCACAAGAACGTGCTGGAGTGGATTGACAGTAAAAAAGCGGATTTATCTTCACTTCATACCGACCAGCTCCTCGTGGCTGAATCTGGTTGAGAGGTTTTTCTCGACGCTCACGGAAAAGCAGATCCGGCGCGGGGTGTTCACTTCGGTTGCGCATCTGGAGGAATGCCTGAAAAACTATCTGGATACCTACAATGAGAATCCCAGACCGCTGATATGGACGAAATCTGTGAAGCAGATAACGGATAAGGTGGCAAGAGGTCGAAGTGCCCTTGCTGCGAAAAATAATTGAATATGTATTTAGGACACCACACTAGTGTCCGCCAGAAAATAGTACAACGCATTGATATCAGTTATAAATCATGCGATTTTGTGATATGAAGATTATCCCTGATTAAATAAGGGCTGAAAATGCGGTTTTCGCCACCGGATGTCCAAAATTTCACCAAATCTTCGAGGTGACTTACGATGCGCAAGACGGAAAACCAGCAAAACGAGTTCGGCGTGATGCCGTCCGGCGATATCTGGTTTGACGGTCTATGTAGCATACTAAATTGTCCGGCGCACCCTTGCCCCTGTTGTCAAGCACAGCAACGAAAATATCATTAGATGTGAAATCCGTGGCCTACGGCAGGTGAAACCTGCCAGCTCAGTTCTCAATCGGAACGATAAAGACCGAATCCTGAAAGTGTAAAATTAAGGGGGTGAGTATGTTTACATTTATAATTTCGACTGATCAACAATGAGTTCAAGATAGGATTTTTCAATCGAAAGAGACATGACCAACCTAGCAATCGACGCTCTGTACGATCTAAGTGACCCTGCGCGATTCGCGATGGTGAGCCATTTGATGAATGATGTCGGACCGGGCGGAATTTGTAGGCACGACGCTAAACGAACTCAGCGCAGTTCATGCCGTTTTCGGAGTCTACGAACAGCGTGTTTAATTTGCCTGCACGGATAGGCAGCAATAGACTGAACAGCAACAAGGTCAGGTCGAGCAGATTTGGATGAACAGACCGCATTCGAAGGTTGTGTGGCATGCTAAGGGCATTGGCGGTGCGTTGGCGGTGGTTGCGAGTATGCTTGCCATTGCAGCAGCGTTCTCTTTGGAGTGGATCGAAGAACGGATTGAATGGATTGCGTTTCTCGGAGTTCATTGGGTGTTGATTTTTCATTTGGCCAGGTGCGTTCTTGAGTACGATTGCCCAACCTATTTTGGTAATCCGAGAGTGAAGAAGGTGCTCCGAGATGATCACCTACTGATCGTCGAGCGTTCACCGTGGCTAGGAGTGGGGGTGGCAATATCAGTTTACATCGTTGAAGACCAACTGGAGCGACTTGTTTGTGTGGGCGAGGTCATTAACGTCCAGTTGAACGACCTCGTCCAGATAAAGGTCGCTCCGACGAAGGAGGGCATGCAATGTTGGAAGGACATTTGGAATGCGTTAGACAAACAGCAGATGGATTCACTGATCATTCGACCAGGACTTCATCCAGGGATCTTTGCAGATGACAGACTACAGTAAATTGCCGCAGGTTGTTCATCTGATTGATCAATACACGTTTGTGATCAATCGGGGCAAGGATTCTGACGCGAAGCAAGGTGACAACTATCTGATATTCCGATTAGGTGAAAGCTTATTTGATCCTACCACTGGTGATGACTTGGGTGTTCTAGAAGTAGTCATCGGTCGGGCAAGAGCCATACACGTTCAAGAGAAAATCTCGACGCTGGACAGCACTATAACGAAAGTCATGCCCGGAAAAATTCGCAGAGTCACTCGTCAAGCTGGGGGATTTATCAGCGCTTTTATCCCTGCAGAAGAGGAAATTGAAGAAGGTAAAGAGGTGCTGAAAATGCCTATTGACGTTCAAATTGGCGACTACGCCCGTCCAGTATGAAACGTAACAAGGTCGCAAAAGCGTCGAAGAGCACGCGTGGCGCACTGGATCGTTTCAAAGTAGGTATTTTAACGTTCATCACTGGAGTTGGTTGCGTTTAGTCGATCGACACTTTGTAAAAAATTCGCACCTGGCCACTAAGACAAAGGTGCGAATCATATTCCTCTGGTGGAGCCAGGCGGGATCGAACCGCCGACCTCTACAATGCCATTGTAGCGCTCTCCCAACTGAGCTATGACCCCAATGAACAACTAGATCGTTTCAGTACTGAGCATTATAGTGTTTGCGTTCGCATACGTAATCATGATTTGTCTAGCCGGGTCACCCAACAAGACTAAGTGCTCGACCCAATCGTGCCAATGTACGACTTTTTCCAATCAACTCCACTGTCACATCGATACCCGGTGAGACCGTACCACCCGTCAACGCGACCCGAACCGGTTGTGCCAGTTCTCCGAATTTAATGCCGTTGGTCTCCACTACCTTTACCAGTGCAGCGTGGATATTGTCTTGCGTCCATTCAGATACTTCGATCAATGCAGAACGAAAATCTTGTAGTGGACCACGCGCCTTCTCAGTCAGATGTTTGCGCACAGACGTTTCATCATATTCAATCTCATCTTCAAAGAAATACCTGCTGTTTTCAACAAATTCGCAAAGCGTCTTTGAACGGGTTTTCTGTACTTCGAAAACCTGCTCAACCGACACCGGTGAAGATTCGATGTCGATACCAAGATCGTCGAAAAAGCTTCTCGAACGCTCGCGGATATCTCTCGCGCTTGACTTGATCATGTGCTGATGATTGATCCAGATGAATTTTTTGGGGTCAAGCGATGCGGGAGAACGGTGAATCTTCTCTGCGTCGAACATTTCAATCAACTCGTCCAACGAAAACAGTTCCTGATCCCCATGCGACCAGCCCAGTCGAACAAGATAGTTCAGCACGGCCTCGGGCAGATAACCCATGTCTCTATATTCAAGCACACTGGCAACATTGTCCCTTTTTGAGAGCTTCCTACCTTCTGTAGACAGAATCATCGGAACGTGACCGAATTTTGGTGGGTTCTGACCGAACGCGGTGAATAGATTGATCTGCCGCGGCGTGTTGTTGAGATGATCGTCGCCGCGAATGACGTGTGTGACACCCATGTCTATCTCGTCTACGACAACAGAAAAATTATAGGTCGGTGTCTGGTCCGGACGGATGATGATGAGGTCATCCAACTGCATATTGTCGTAGGTCACATCACCCTGCACCATGTCCTGAACTACAACGGTTCCGTCCAGTGGATTCTTGAAGCGTATGACCGATTCGGTGGATTCATCGGGAGCCAGGTCAAGTTCGCGACATCTGTGATCATAGCGAGGCTTCAGTCCCTGCTTCATCTGTTCCGAGCGCAAGGCATCCAAGCGTTCCCGGCTGCAGATGCAATGGTATGCGCGACCAGCCTCAATCAGCTGACGGGCCCGTTGCTGATAGATCGCAGTTCGGTCTGACTGATAGACCAAATCACCATCATGCGACAGACCGAGCCAATCAAGCGAATTGATGATCAGTTCCGACGCTTCCGGTGTTGACCGCTGACGGTCGGTGTCTTCAATCCGCAGCAGGAATTCACCTTTGTGTCGACGCGCATAGAGCCAAGAAAAAAGTGCCGTACGAACCGAACCGATGTGAAGGTTACCGGTTGGACTTGGCGCAAATCGGGTTACCACTGTCATCAGGCTATTACCGTTTCATTTACTGTTCTCACTCAAGAGGACTCAAGTTTCTCTATGATTGCATGATGGTGATCAACACCGGAAAACCGGCACAGCTCCTGCAGACATGTTGGACTGGTCACATTGATCTCGATCAACTTGCCACCGATGATGTCGATTCCACAGAAAAATATTCCCTGCTGCTCCAGCCCGGATTTGAGCGCGTTGCATATCCGCAAATCGTCGCTGTCCAATTCAGCCGGTACCGCCTCGGCCCCCTGATCCAGATTGTTCAATTCCTGACCTTCAGCATGCACTCTCAGTACTGCGCCGATGGGCTCCCCCTCCACCAGCAGGACTCGTTTGTCCCCTTCCTGCGCAGCCGGGAGATATTCCTGTGCAATGATCATCTGCTGACCACCCTGAGTGATATCGTCGATCCTGCGGTAGTTGCCGGAATCATTCTTTTCCAGGAAGACAATTCCCTTGCCGCCATGCCCGTCAACCGGCTTCAGCGTGACCCGGTCGAATTCATCAAAAAGTTGAAGGATCTCCTGTGAACTTCGGGTAACTACTGTGCGTGGTGTCAGTTGTGGATAGTGCAGCGCAGCAAGTTTCTCATTCCAGTTTCGGATTCCCGATGGTCGATTGACTACGCGGGTATGCCGTCCCAGCAGATCAAGCAAAAGAGTCGAATACAGATAACTCCTGTCAAAGGGTGGATCGGTACGAATCATGACAACATCCATTTCCGACAAGTCCGATTGCCGAGTCTCGCGCACCGTAAACGGTTTTTCGACCGAAGCGTGAACATCCACACGAGATACCAAGGCGTTCACACTACTGTTTCCTGCTTGCAACGTGGACTGATTGAAATAAAATACCTCGTTACCTCGCTCCCGCGCAGCGAGCATCATATAAAATGTCGTATCCTTGTAAGCCTTGACGGATTCCAGCGGATCCATCAAAAATGCAAATTTCATGAACTGTATCCTGAACGGGATTTTTCAACAATCATTCTGGTTTTAAAGTCGGTGTCGTTTCACGCCAACGCAGACTTCCGAAATCCAGCAGTACCATACCATTGACAATTGAACGCGACCAACTTCATTCGGCAAATAATCGATAAGGATATTGCCGACAACAAACACAATGGGCGCGTGGTAACGCGATTTCCACCGGAACCCAACGGTTACCTCCACATCGGCCATGCAAAGTCGATCTGCCTGAACTTTGGAATTGCCGAAGACTACGGCGGTACCTGCAATTTCCGATTTGATGATACCAATCCTAGCAAGGAAAATATTGACTATGTCAATTCCATCATTGATGACGTAAACTGGCTTGGCTACGCCAGAAATGAAAAGACAAAACACGCCTCGGACTACTTCGAACAGCTGTACGATTTCGCGGTCGAACTCATTCGGAACGGGAAGGCCTATGTGGACAGTCTGACCCCGGACGAAATTCGGGAATATCGCGGCACATTGACAGAACCGGGCGAAAACAGCCCATATCGGGATCGGTCTGTTGAAGAAAATCTCGACCTGTTCAACCGTATGCGCAAGGGAGAATTCCCGGAGAACACACATGTGCTGAGAGCCAAAATCGATATGGGGTCAGGAAACATCAACATGCGCGACCCGGTGCTTTACAGAATCAAGCACGAGGCACACCCGCTGACCGGTACGAATTGGTGTATCTACCCGCTCTATGATTTCGCGCACGGGCTTTCCGATGCGATCGAAGGGGTAACGCATTCCCTGTGCACAATGGAGTTTGAGGATCATCGTCCACTGTACGACTGGATCATAGACAACGTTACGGCACCGTACAGACCGGAACAGATCGAGTTTTCGAGACTCTCGCTGGAATACACCGTCCTGAGCAAGAGACTGCTGACCAGACTGGTTGACGACAACCTCGTCAGCGGCTGGGATGATCCGCGAATGCCGACTATTTCCGGACTGCGAAACCGCGGCTACACCGCAGCATCGATTCATGACTTCTGCAATCGAATCGGGATTACCAAGAACTTCAACAGTATTGAAATGGGTGTTTTGGAAAACTGCCTGCGCGAGAATCTGGATCATGAGGCTCCGAGAGCATTGGCGGTCATTGACCCCTTGCCTGTGGTGATTGAGAATTACGAGGAGGGGCAAACCGATTGGATGGATGCGATGAACCACCCGAAAAGACCGGAACTCGGAACGAGAAAAGTGCCGTTCACCAGAAAAATATTTATTGAAAGAAGCGACTTTCTGGAAGATCCACCTAAAAAATTCTTTCGGCTGTCTCCCGGCTCCGAAGTGCGACTGCGTTTCGCCTATCTCGTGACCTGCACAGAGGTTGTCAAGGATGGGGAGGGAAATATTGTCGAGCTCAAATGTCGGTACGACCCGGAAAGCCGGGGTGGTGTATCGCCCGACGGACGCAAAGTCAAGGGTACCATTCATTGGGTATCCCAGGACTATGCCTGCAATGCCCGTATCAAGCTGTACGACCGTCTGTTCAATGTCGCGAATCCTGCTACCAAGAAAACCGGTGACTTTGCCGGTCTGATCAACCCGGACTCGTTCGTGGAAATTGAAAACGCAGTGATCGAACCTGAAATCGGCAAGGCGGCGCAGGGAAGTCGATTCCAGTTTGAAAGGACAGGCTACTTTTTTCTCGCTTCAGCCGCTGATTATGACAAGGCACCGGTATTTCACCGGACAGTCACCCTGCGGGATTCCTGGAGCAAACAAAAGTAATCCCGAGGTCTGTCGGATATGAAAAAGCGAACTGGCGATCCGTGGATGCCCGCGCCGGATTACGGGCATTCGCTCAAGGGAATGACACTGAATCTGCTGGTGCAAGACATTGATCGATCAATAGCTTTCCAGACCAAGGTTTTGCAGGCCGACGTGGTGTACTCCGACCCTGATATCGCAGTATTGAGAGGATTTGGAACCGAGTGGATGCTGCATGCCGATCACACCTATCTTGAAAACAACCTTTATGACCTTATCTCCAATGTCTCCGCACGCGGGACCGGAATCGAAATCCGGTTACATGACTGTGATCCGGACAAGGCGGAGAAAAGAGCCCGGGATCTGGGATACACCGTGTTGGCCGATTCCGAGGATAAGCCGCATGGTCTTAGAGAATGTTACCTGGCTGATGACGACGGCTACGTCTGGGTTCCGGACGTGCCCTGCTGAAGAATTTGCCAAGTCGCCGGTGAGCATCCATCGACTTGGATTCATGTGATAGAATTTTCACCTTGCACAACGACTACTGAACTGAATACACAATGGAATATCTAGCTGAGTACGGACTTTTTTTCGCAAAAACCATCACGATTGTCATCGCATTCCTGATACCGGTGATGGTAATTGCCGCCATCGCGGCGCGCCAGCGTCAGCACCAGAAAGAGCATCTGGAAGTCAACAATATCAACCGGCGTTATGAGGCCATGTCGAACGCGATTGATTCCGTTCAGCTTCCGAAGAAAGTCTACAAGGAACGGATGAAAAAACAGAAAAAGGATCGAAAATCTTCGGATAAGAAGGATACAGAAGAATCGGAGAACAGAAAACGTATATTTGTTTTCAATTTTGAAGGCGATATTGAAGCCAGCGAGATCGATCGACTCCGAGAGGAAATCACGTCGGTACTCACTATCGCCGAAGCGCCGGATGAGGTCGTCGTGAAGCTCGAAAGCCGGGGCGGCGTTGTACATGGCTATGGGCTCGCAGCCTCCCAGCTGAAACGCATCAAGGATCAGGAAATCCAATTGACGGTTTCAGTTGACAAGGTCGCGGCAAGTGGCGGGTATCTGATGGCCTGTGTTGCGGACAAGATCATCGCTGCACCTTTCGCAGTGGTCGGTTCCGTCGGCGTACTGGCACAGATTCCGAACTTTCATCGTGCGCTGGAAAAACACAATGTTGACTGGCAGGAGTACACCGCCGGTGAATACAAGCGAACCGTTGGCATGTTCAGCGAACCTACCGAAAAAGGCAAGGCAAAGTTCATGGAAGAACTGGAAGATGTTCACAGCCTGTTCAAGGAATTCGTCCATCTCAACCGACCCGAAGTCGATGTGGATCAGATTTCGACCGGCGAGCATTGGTACGGAACCCGGGCGCTTGATCTCAAATTGGTGGACGAGCTGAGAACGAGCGACGACTATCTGCTTGAGGCAAGCAAGACCTCCGATATCTATGAAGTGACATTTGTTCGCAAGGAACCCTTGTCTGATCGGTTTAAGCCTGCTTTTGCCGGACTGCTCGGATCAATTCTGTCCGAATTCATCAGACGAAATTTTTCTCGACGGCCCGGCCGATTCTGATTTACGGACAATGATCTACACTCTCGATAATGGAACGCCGCAACGCGGAGAGAATGTCTTTGTCGCACAAACCGCCACAGTTGTCGGTGATGTGGTGCTCGGAAACAATGTCGGGGTTTGGTTCGGTGCTGTCATTCGAGGCGACAACGAACGAATCACCGTCGGCAATGGAACGAATGTGCAGGACTGCTGTGTATTGCATACCGACCCCGGGTGTCCGCTGGATATCGGCGACAACGTAACGATCGGCCACAAGGCAATGCTGCACGGCTGTACGATCGGCAATTGGGCGCTGGTCGGAATCAACGCGGTTGTGCTCAACAACGCACGTATCGGTGAGAGCTGTCTCATTGGAGCCAATACACTGATTACCGATGGCAAGGAAATCCCCGATTACAGTCTTGTTGTAGGGTCCCCTGGTCGGGTAATCAGAAAATTGAACGACAGCGAAATTGACATGCTGAAACGATTCAACCAATCCTACATTGACAAAATCAGACGATACACTTCAAGCCTGAAGGAAGTCGTCGATGAGTGATTCAACAATGAAAGTCGTTGACATCACCGAATACGGGGACGCGGATGTCCTGGTAATCACAGAACGACCGATTCCTGAACCCGCCAGCGGAGAGGTGCTGATCAAAGTCGCGGCGGCCGGATTGAATCGTGCCGATGTCATGCAGCGTAACGGACAATATCCGCCTCCACCCGGCGCATCGGAATTACTCGGGCTAGAAGCTTCAGGAACCATTGCGGCGGTCGCACCGGACGTGTACGATGTGTCGGTCGGAGATGAAGTCTGCGCACTGCTTGCCGGTGGAGGGTATGCCGAGTATTGCACTGCACCTGCAAGTTCATGCCTGCCTGTCCCGAAATCACTGAATATGGTCGAAGCCGGTGCGGTCCCTGAAACTTTTTTCACGGTCTGGACCAATTTATTCATGCGGGGAAACCTGAAGAAAGGGGAAAGAATTCTTGTTCACGGTGGAACCAGTGGTATCGGAACGACTGCGATTCAACTTGCCGCGGCACTCGGTGCCCAAGTCTGTGCAACTGCTGGAAGCAAGGAAAAATGTGACGCCGCCATCGAGCTAGGAGCAGATTACGCGATCAACTATCGGGAAGCCGACTTTGTTGAGGAAATCAAGTCGTGGACTTCCGGACAAGGTGTCGATGTGATACTGGACATTGTCGGAGGCGCCTACGTACCCAAGAACATCAAGTGTCTCGCAATGGAAGGTCGTCTGGTCATTATCGCGACCCAAGGAGGATTGAAATCCGAAGTCAATGTGTTGCCGATAATGCTGAAAAGGCTGACAGTTACAGGTTCAACGCTTCGATCGAGAACAGTTTCGCAGAAAGCCGAAATCGCTCGAGAGCTGAAAAAGCGTGCTTGGCCTTTGCTGGATAGCGGTGAGGTGAAACCAGTCATCGATTCAATATTTCCCATGACGCAGGTTCGCGATGCACACAGAAGACTTGAATCTGGCTCGCACATCGGTAAGGTTCTCCTGCAGATAGACTGACCGCAGGAATTCGTACGTCTCGACACATAAAGCGGCAACAACACACAACACCGGTCAAACTACAGCGCACCTTGCTTGTCAAAGGTATGCTTGAAATCATCGAAAATCCTTCATCCGCTTCAGATTGGTGTACGAAACAACGTTCGCAAGGTTTCCGTATTGGATTCGTTCCGACCATGGGTGCGCTGCATGCCGGGCATAAGGCACTCATCGAAAGATCAATCGACGAAAATGATGTCACCTGTGTGAGTATTTTCGTCAATCCCCTTCAATTCAACGATCCCGACGACTACAAAAAGTATCCGCGAAATCTTGAATCAGATTACAAGATTCTTGAGAAACTCGGTTGCGACATGGTGTTTTGCGGAACCAGTCGGGATATGTTTCCAGAGGCTTCCAATCTGGAACAGGTTGAAATCCTGGATCCGGGTCCTTATGCATCGGGACTTGAAGGTGATTATCGCCCCGGACATCTCGAAGGCGTGTGTACAGTCGTGAATCGCCTGTTCCGGTTTGTCGGTGAGTGCCGTGCATATTTTGGACTGAAGGACTATCAACAATCACTGGTTGTGCGACATCTCGCCGAAAAACTCGGCTACCCTCAAGTCATAGCCTGTGATACAGTCCGTGAAAGTTCCGGACTGGCCCTGTCCTCAAGAAATCGGCTGTTGTCGAGTAAGGACGAATCCACAGCCACGCATATATATCGCGCGCTGACTGAAGCCAAAAAGCTTTGGAACAGCGGAGTACGCGACAGCCAGGAGTTGAGTGCCGTCATGAAATCGATTCTTGACGAACCTTCCATTGTGGTCGAATATGCGGAAATCCGGGACCCCGATGACTGGCAAGGAAACTCACCGATCGGTGAATTTGACCGCGCGGTCGCGTTGGTCGCCGTAAAGATCGGCGGGGTGAGGCTTATCGATAATCTTCGACTGGACCAGGCTTGTAGTCCTGAAATTACCGGTTGAGACACTCAAGCAAGGCCGGCACCAAAATCTGCCGTTTCAGTGCCGGCCTGCGAGAAAACCGAAACAATCGTCAGTTGTCATCGCTACCCCGTTTGAAATGAAATTTCGCTCCGGCTTCGATGGCAGTCGGCCATCTGGCGGTGACAGTCTTCATCCGCGTATAGAATCGAACCCCTTCCGGTCCGTGCATGTAGTGGTCACCGAACAGTGAACGCTTCCATCCGCCGAAGCTGTGATAGGCAACCGGCACGGGAATAGGAACGTTGATTCCGACCATACCGATCCTGACATTGGAAATGAAATCCTGAGCAAAGCCACCATCTCTAGTGAAGATCGCCGCGCCATTGCCATACTCGTGATCACTGACCAGGCCGACAGCCTCGTCATAACTGTCAACCCGAACCACACTTAGTACGGGACCGAAAATCTCATCCGTATAGATTTTCATCTCGGGTTTAACGTTGTCGAACAGACATCCGCCCAGAAATGCACCGTCCTCATAGCCCTCAAGAGAGAAGTCACGTCCATCCACAACCAGGTCGGCACCCTCTTCAACGCCGAGGTCTACATAAGATTTGACCTTGCCGTAATGATCCGGCGTGACGAGCGGGCCCATTTCAGCTTCTGAATTGGTGTAAGGTCCGATTTTCAGATCTGCTACCCGTGGTTTCAGTCGCTCGACCAGTTCGTCCGCGGTGTCCATTCCAACCGCAACGACGACCGACACCGCCATGCATCGTTCACCGGCCGAACCATAGCCGGCACCGATCGCAGCATCGACAACCTGATTCATATCCGCATCCGGCATCACGACCATGTGATTCTTGGCGCCGCACAATGCCTGAACTCGCTTGCCGTGCTTGCAACCAGTCTGGTAAATGTACTCTCCAACCGCAGTCGAGCCGACGAAACTTACGGCATCGACGCGGGGATGCATCAGAATGGAATCCACCGCTTCCTTGTCACCAATGACAACATTGAGCACACCGTCGGGCAACCCCGCTTCCTTCATCATCTCAGCCAGCATGAGCGGACAGGACGGGTCTTTTTCCGATGGCTTCAAAACGAAAGTATTTCCACATGCAATCGCGATCGGGAACATCCACATCGGAACCATCGCCGGAAAGTTGAACGGCGTGATTCCGGCGCAAACCCCAACCGGCTGTCGAATGGAATAGCTCTCGACATTCTTTGCCACTCGTTCCGACATCTCACCTTTCAGCAACTGTGGAATACCACAGGCAAATTCGACGACCTCCAAACCTCGGCCGATTGATCCTTTCGCGTCCTCCACGGTTTTACCGTGTTCTTCAGACAATGCCATTGCGATCGAATCGATATTCTTTTTCACTATGTCGCGGAATTCAAACATCACCTGAGCGCGCGCGGCCGGCGGTGTTGCAGACCATCCGGGTAACGCTTCGGCAGCGGCGTCGACCGCCCCACTGACTTCTTCGGCGTTCGCGTAAGGCACCTGTCTGACGACAGCACCGATCGCCGGATTGAAAATATCGCCATAGCGACCACTGCGACCTTCTACCCGTCTGCCGTTGACGTAGTGGTATAGTGTTTCTTTAACTTGCATATCCATGACTTTACCAACCTACATAGTTGTCTAACCGTTAATTTACATTGCAGTATAGCAAAAAATATACAACCTTGAAATGAGTAGAATTCTGCTTTACCTGACTGCCTGTGCGCTGTCGATCATACCTACGGTCGCCAACACCCACGAACGCCTGGTTCAGCTTCACTACGACCTTGAGGTAGCCGCCTATTGTGGTCTGGTCAGCCAGAACGTGCTCACGGGTTTCCAGAAAGCGTTGAAATACGAAATAGAAAAAGCCAACCTCTCACAGGAAGATATCGAACTGGCAAGGATGCAAGCTTGGAAAGAGGCTCACCTGGAATGGCAGAATCGCGGCCTGGGTGGTTTCAAGTATTGGTGTGCGAACGAAGCTATGGAAGGTGCAAAGCGACTCGAGTCGCATATCACCGAGTAAACTCACTTGGAACAGCCGGACCGATTTACCGACTGTCTGTCGTACCAACAATCCGGTCGAAATTCAGCTATCCCTTCCCTCTCCAGGGAATGGTTTTGTCGATCACAAAACGCATGATGACATCGAAAATCAGACCGAGCACTCCCATAACGATGATCGTCATCCAGATGATCTCATAGTCTGACTGCTTTCTGGCAACGTTCTCGACAAAGCCGATTCCTGTAGTCCCTGCGAGCATTTCCGCGGCAACAAGTGTTCCCCAGCAGACACCGATTGATATCCTGATTCCGGTCAGTATCTCCGGCAGGGAATTCGGCAGTATGACCTGTCGGATAATCTGTCGACTTGAAGCGCCAAGAGAGTGTGCGGCGTGAATTTTCGACAACTGCGTTCCGGTCGCGCCGGTGCGAGCTGAAATCACCATGATCGCGAACGCTACCATAAACAGAAGAAAGATCTTGCCATCATCCTGGATTCCGAAAATTGTCAGGATCAGGGGTGCCCAGGCCAGAGGTGGGACCGGTCGGTAAAGCTCAACCAGTGGGTCAAAATATCCCTTGGCAAATCTGGAAAGACCCATGAAGATTCCCAAAGGAACACCCAATATGACCCCAAGAAACAAACCGGCGAGAACTCGCATGATCGAGTCCCAGATATGGCCGGTCGGTACCGGTACCGAAAATGAGTTGAAGTTGCCTGTGGCAACGTTGTAGACCTTGTCTTTGAAACTTGTTTCGATCAGACCCTGATCGTTGTGACGCGCATGCTCACCCGGAACCAGAATCGTAATCCAGTCGGGCAGAATAAACCCCACCATTTCAGACACCGGTTTCATCTTGAACCAGAGAAGAGGAAATCCCTTATACCCTTTGTCCGGATTTGCCATGTATACGAATGTCGCGAGTGTGTCAGAGGGCTTCGGCAACCATCGTCCGGAACCCTGTTCCGAACAGGCGTTGTTACCCGCCAGGATTTCGCCGCCGGGCATCGCCCAAATGTCTATGACCTTCAGCATGCCTTGTCGGGAATCCATTGCGCTGTCGAGATTCCGTAGCGCGGCTTCCACCCGATCAGTTGTCTGCGAAGGGAATACCCTTAGGTCGTCTATCCGTTTCGAAATCTTCTTGACCTGACTCAGCAATTCCTTCCGACGCTGAATATCGTTTTCTGTACCACTTTCATCGATGACGAATGCGTCTATCCTCTGACTGATCTCGTCAATCATTGCCGTAATTTGTGGCCCGTCATTGCGAATTTTTCCGTAGTCCTTGGCAATTCCCTCCATGACCTCCGATGCAACATCGAACGCGCGCCCTCGATCAGTCGTCGGCAGAGCAGGAATCTCAGTGCTTGATTCGCCCCAGCCTGGTTGGCTGAGCGCTTTTTCCAATGCGTCGCTGTCGGCCGGACCCGGATAGGCCGGATCAACCAAATCAGCCGCAACCTGATCTATCCTGGACGCCGCCTCGTCGAACTTTTCTACAGTGTCGTCAGACAGATAATTGCTATTGGCCTGTGCCTCAAGTGCGTTGCGCATGATGCCTATAACCTCATTCAGTTCCTGACGGTCTACATCGTTGAAATTGATTTGGGCCAAAGACACATAGAGCAGGTCAATTTGCTTGAAGTCCCGGTCCAGCAACCGGGTCCCGAGCAGAAATCGATTGTCGATTGGATAGGCGGAGCGAATGGGATTGACAGCTCGGTTCAACTTGGCAACCTGGCACAACTCATTTGCCGCACCGGGAAAAAACGCTCTACCTGCGTCCCATGAAAACCAGAACCAAAAAATCATCAGGCTGGAAACACCGCATACTACCCAGTGCCAACCACCGAGTGCGCGAACCGGATTGCCGAAAACGGCGTCAGTTCGTTCAGTTCGTATTACTTTTCGCCCATAGAAAATCGACCACACCAAAGCGATAACCAGACAGACGAAAATTATGCCGACTACGAACATGAATCAATGCGAATCAGGAGGTTTCAACCTTGCCCATGATCTCTTCTTCCATGTTCCAGATCATGGCCAGTATCTCTTCTTTGGTTTCTGTGAAATCATCGGCATTCTTTATTTCGCGCGAGTCGCCGGTAAGACCCATCTCTGCGAACGGAAGATCGTATTCCTTGTACAGCCGTCCCGGTCGAGGCGCCATGACAAACAGACGTTCACCCAGCAGCAAAGCCTCTTCAACTGAATGGGTGATAATCATGATCGTTTTTCCGGTTTCTTTCCAAATCTTCAATACCAATGACTGCATTTTTTCACGTGTCAGCGCATCAAGCGCTCCGAGGGGCTCATCCATCAGGATGACATCCGGATCATTGATCAGGCATCGTGCCAGCGCGACTCGTTGCTGCATACCGCCGGACAGCTGATAGGTCGGCGTTCCGCCAAACCCCTGAAGTCCCACAATATCAAGCCATTCCTCCACCTTATCGGCGGTTTCCTTGGGATCGGCATTCTTCATGCGAAGACCGAAGTTGACATTGTTGGCGACAGTCAGCCATTCAAATAAGGCACCCTGCTGAAAGACCATGCCGCGATCAACGCCGGGTTTTTCAATAATTTTGCCGCCCAGCGAGATGCTTCCGCCGGTAGGATGCAAGAACCCCGCTACGATATTGAGCAGAGTGGTTTTTCCGCAACCGGACGGACCTAGAACAGCGAGAATTTCTCCTTTTTTCAGGGTAAAGGAAACATCCTTGAGTGCATGGACCGTCGCGCCTTCCGGCATGAAGAATTCCATGTTGAGATTGTCGGCTACCAGATCACTCATGATGCCGGATGCGTCGCAGGATAGGTCGAGGAAGAGGGGGAACTATCCCGAATCGCCATGAGCCAGACTTTCAATCTTCAGGTCTGACTCATGGCAATCAGGAAGTCTTGATTACTCCAGGAAAGAGGTATCAACAACCGCGCTGTAATCATCCAAAGCCGGATTTTCTGCGGTCGCGAATGCACCGCCAACCACTGCAATGGCTACTGCGGCCAGACCACCGTCATTGAAATAGTCTGAAAGCTGCTCTGCGTTGGTCGGGAAGTGGAATTCAGACATCTGATTCTGCGTCATTTCAACGCTCAGCCCGGCATCCTGTGCAATTACATCAATCTTGGATTGGTCTGCGGCGAATGCTGCGTTCGCTTCATCGGTGACGGCAAGGAATGTTCTCACCATGTCAGGATTCTCCTGAGCGAACTTCTCGGTCACTGAAACCACATCAAAACTGATGATGCCAGCGGCTTCCTTATCTGCCGGTGACATCAAAGGCTCACCAACTTCGTACATCTTCGCCATGGAATCCGCACCGAACCCGCATGCCATTGAGACTGCGCCATCAGCGAGTGACACGGCGGCATCAGCCGGAACCTGGTCCACGACGTTGATCTTGTTCGTATCAACACTCAATGCGCGCATCATCATTCGAAAGCTGTAGTCCGCCATAGTTGCGATCGGGACCGCGACAGATTTGCCTTCAAGTTCCGTAGCATTGGTTTTGTCGATTCCTTCACCATTGCGTACCACACAGTCATTTGCCGGATACTGTACAGCGATCGCGACAAGCTTGATTGGTGCGTTTGCGTTGACGGCATTGATGAAAGGAGCAAGTCCCTGACTGTAGGAAATGTCGATATCTCCGGCCAGCATTGCTTCTGTCATCTGCGTGCCTGCATCAAAGTTAGTCCAATTGACTGGTACGCCCAGAGCATCGTCGTAAAGTTTTTCAACTTTGGCGACCTGATTCGGTGTCGCCCATTCCAGAAAGAATGCGACATTCACCTCATCAGCAGCTTGCACTGCACCAGATACAGCAATTGCCAGAATCGCTGCGAATGCGGATTTTTTTAAGTTCATAGTAGTCTCCGTAAAATAGAGTCGATTTTAGTTTTAAACTTGGGAAAATCGGAATACTGATTGACTTGATGCCTCCAATGGCGTTGTTATCAGTTTGTTTTAACCGATACAACTTTCCCAACAATGGTAATTTCAATTATGTTGGTGAAATTAACAAGCGCATTATTCTATCATTGTCGGCACTGACAACCAAATTGCAATCCCGAAAATTGCGCTAAAAATTTATCAGCGGTGCGGTTGCGTCGAATTCAAGCATGAGTCGGATAGGAATCTACCAAATTTCGGTGTGAATTGTCACAAGAGGGTCCGAAAATTCTACAGAATGATAGTGCCGTCATGGTTTTTGGCATGTTACCAATCGGATGGCTTTACAATATTTGTATTTGGAATAGTTTGAGGAAACTGAGAAGCTCTCAACATCGACGGACGTATGTATCGAACGTGACTAGCGGCATTTTTTAACCTTGATGCTGCACCACTTGAGGTTGGGCATATAATATATACTGGTTTCCGCCGTTCGTTGACAACCATACGAATGGGAGTTTCAAGGTCGGTATCGTTTGAAATGACTGCTGCCACATCAAATGAATTATTCCATGCGTCGTTTAAGAGATGAGCTGCAAGATTAACATCCGAACCTTTTTCTTCCATTGTGTGAAACTCTGCAAGTAGAGCATTTGGTTCCGGTGTTCTGTAATTTCGTCGGCTATTCCGTACCCTCGAATCACTACGTAATGAATTGGATACAGGTAGAATTCGAATAGAGCTTCCCTCAACCTCAAGATTACCAGCCGGTAAGACTACCGGTTCCGGTGTAAATATCCGCCTATCTGCAATCGGCAGGTTCACAAGCGGGCGAAATACCGTCTTAGCGATAAAATTGCCATAGTAAATCTCCAATTCTGGTATTGTTTTGAGCGCATTCAGATAGACTTGTTGTTTGTATGGAGTATCTGGATTCAGAGCACCGGATGACCGTGAAGTGAAATATAGAAGTTTATCCACATGGAGGTTTTGCGGAAGCACTCGACGAGCCAACTCGACGATATTTAGCCACCTGAAAGGTGAATTCTTTAGAGCCCGTTAGTATAAATTGAAGCCATCAACATAGACGCGGGTTAGCATACGAACTCCGAATAAAAGCAGGGGCTACCAAAGGCAGCCCCTGAGTCGACAGCACGCTGCCGACGGGTATATTTGGAAATCGGTTTATATCACGGTGTCGATGCAATGTCAAATCGAGCTTGTTTCCGAAAACTGTTATTCTCTCCTTTCTAAATTCCGCGAAGCAGAAGAAGGATTAGATAGTGTTTGCCAGAAAACTGTATAAAACATTGATAACAATAAACAATCATGCGATTTTCTCAGGCGAAGATTGTTCGGTTCTGGTAAAATAAGGGGACAAAAAGGCGATTTTCGCCGCCCAATGCCTCGGATCCGCAAAATCTTCGAGGTGACAACCGATTCGCAAGACGGAAAACCAGCAGAATCAGTTCGGTGAGATGCCGATCGGCTCGATCCGCTTCAATCCGAAGGACCGCGACGACATTCCGGTGGTGCTGCGCGGTCTGCAGCACATCTATACCGATGACCGGTGTCGTGCACAGGGACAAATCAATTCAAATTTCAGCGAAGGAATTCACGCCGACGTGGACAGTTTTTCAGTTGCTTCACACATATTGCGCAATTTGGCAACCGTCAAATCTCTACCGAGTAATCCCAGTCCGCAATCCGGTGCGGCAATCAATCGGTCTTTGTCGATATGCTCCAACGCCTCTTCAAGCCTGACAACAATCTGCTCTGTCGTTTCAATTCGACTCAAGGCAATCGCCACCACACCCAGGATCACCTTGGTTCTGCTGACCAATTCAAGCAATGACAAGTCGTTGTGCCTATGCGCATCTTCGATGGACACCATATCCAAACAACTCTCATCCACCGCGCCGATAATTCGAAAATACGCATTGCGGTCCGCTTTCGGATAGTCAAGTCGATCTATCCGGTCCGGATAGCCACAGCACATGTGCATGATTTTGGTAACGCCTGCCGGTACACCATGAAAAACCCGTTCCAGGTTCTCCACTCCGTAGTCCAGGGTGACATCAGGTTTACGGGCAAAAACCGGCTCATCAACCTGAATATTCACACATCCGGCATCAACCAGGGCACAAACCTCGCTGTTCAACGCATCTGCGATAGCCGCGCCGAGCGCACTTTCCGATTCATAGTATTCATTGGCGTTGGAATCCGACACTGTCATGGGACCCGGCATGGTAATCTTCACGGGACGGTCTGTGAATGACTGAGCGCGTTTCCAGTCATGTACAAGAAATCCGGTATCCCGGGCACGCACAGGCCCGCTGATTGTCGGCAACTCCGCACTATAGGTACCACCTCGAAGTTCACGCATGGTCAGTCGATTGAAATCAAATCCTTCAAGGTGTCGGCAGTGATAGTGAATGTAGTTCTCTCGACTGACTTCTCCGTCAGTCGGAATATCGATTCCTGCCTCAACCTGGTCCGTCACCACCTCGCGGCACGCGTCGGCGAGATTCTGTTCAGCCGAGTCGCCCATCGCCGCCATCGCTGCTGCCCAGGACTTGGTTGGATTCGCTGTATCCGGACCGGCCGGAATATTGAACCAATCCGGAAGCTCAAGAAACGAAGGCTTCGGATAGGCTCCGATACACGTGGTAAGTATTCTGGCGTTCATAGGGCTCACTGGAAGAACCAATTTGAGTTAACGGTCACTGATTGGAACCGGTTTGGTCCTGCAGGTTCTCGGGCGCGAATATCCCTTGATAACCTTCGGTACCCTTGGCCTTGACTTTCTCTTCTTCTGCACCGGAATCGCCGGCCTGTTCCTGCAAATTCTGAGGTGCGAAAATTCCCTGATAGCCTTCGGTTCCCTTGGCCTTGACTTTCTCTTCTTCCTCAGCGGCTTCTTGCTCAGACTGCTCGGTGCCGATCTGCTCAGCCGTCATCTGAAACATCGTCTGCTGCTGACGTCGCTCGACCCGCAACTTGATCGCCGCTTGCTTCTCTGCCTTGACAATCGCTTTACACTCTTCGACACCAATGGTGCCCGAGAAATATACAATTCCCAGTCCGGCGAATACGATCAGCGCCGACATAATGAACGCCGGTTCCGCGAAGAATGATCTTTGTTTGGTCATACTCTTCAGTTCACCGCGAGCAACCGCCTGCTGCGCTTTCTCCTTTCGGTTCTGGCGTCGTTGAGAAATCTCATACAGAACCGCACCGACCAAAGTGAGAAAAACAATGGTCATCGCCAAAGCACTGATGGAAGGATCAATTCCGTAGCGCACCTTGCTCGCAAGCACAGTCGTCAGCGTACTGCTCTGGACAATGGTGAAAATCGTTGTGTTGTAGTTCTCGAATGAAGCCAGAAACGCCAGTACAGCCGCTGATCCGATCGCCGGCTTGAGAAATGGCAGCAGAACCTTGCGGAACGCCTGCACGTGGGTCGCTCCCAAATCAAGTGCGGCCTCTTCCAGCACCGGATCGAACCGTTGCAGACGCGCGATGAAAATCAGCATCGTATATGCCGAAATAAATGTTGCCTGCCCCACAATCGTGAGAAACACACCGTTATAGAATAAGGAATCGTGCCCCATTCCAAGAAGCAGCCCAATCCGGTCCCAGAAGAGCAAGGTTGAGATACCAAGCACCACGCCGGGAACCAGAATGGGTGCGATTGTAATCGTGTAGTACCAGGGTCGGATACGCGGTCTGGCCTGCATCAGCACCAATGCACCAGCCAACCCGATCGGCACCGCCAGCACGACCACCCCGAGGCCGATGAACACGCTGTTGCGTAACCCGGTCATAAGACGTGTATCCTGCATTAGGACATCGAACCATTCCACTGTGAAACAGTCCCAAGGTGCCATTCTGGGAAACGCCGACGTGTTGAACGCCGTGATCCCCATCACGATCAAAGGGCCGAACAGATAAACGAAAAACAGGACGACAAATCCGATGACCAGATATTTTTGTACCCGTTCCGCAATCATTTCATCATTTCACCGAACCGGACTTTAAAGATCTTCATAATCACCAGCACCAGGACGATACACGAAATCAGCAGGATGATTGCGTAAGCGGACCCGCGTGCCCAGTTGCCGGCCTGGTTGAAACCCTGATAGATGATCTGTGTAAACCAAAGACTGCTGGGACCACCGAGAATCTGCGGCGCAGCAAGCGCTCCGGCTGTCAGCATGAATACCATGGTACAACCGGAACTGATACCCGGCTTTGCGTGCGGTATCACGATTCGCCGATGAATTCTCACCCACGAGGATCCGAGATCCCGTGCCGCTTCAATCTGATTCTTGTCGAGACTCTCAATTGCATTGTAGATCGGGAAAATCATCAACAGGATAAAGGCATAGCTGAGACCTGCCCACAGCGCAATGTCATTGCGAATGAAATCGTAGGGAGAATCGAGAATACCAATGGCAATCAATACATTGTTGATGACACCTGTAGAGCCGAAAATGATCTTGAACGCGAATGCACGCAGAATTTCATTGACCCAGAATGGAACAATCAGCGAAAGCACCATCAGTCGACTCCAACCACCGGTCGCAACATGGGCCAGGTAATAAGCAATCGGGTAGCACAGTGCAAGGTCGATGAGCGTGACAAAAAGGGCGGCGGCGATAGTTCTGAAAAATACCGTCAGGTCAATGACGTTGAACGTACCGCTCGCCTGCGCGCTGCCAAAAAGCATGTACCTGTAGTGTTCGAGCGTATAGTAATGCTCTTCGGTACCGAACTTCGGTGGCGGAACATTGGCCCGAATCGAAAAATCGAGCATGAACAGCTGTGGCAGAATGATCATCATGAACAGCCAGACACCGACTGAGATGATCAAAAACAGTGCAACAGCCGTACCGTTCTTGAGAAAGAAATTCTTCCAGTAAGAAACCATGAGGCGGTTCCCTGTAATACTTCCCTATTCGGCGGCGAGCGCTCCCTGAGGCAGTGCGATTGCCGACTGCATCGGGAAGCCGATTGCAAGTTCCGTCCCACGTGCATGGACGCGTGTCGCACCATCGTTCACGTAGGACATCTTGATTCGCTTCTGGCTTTTGTCAACATCCAGAAATATCTGCCAGAAGTGTCCCTCGAACTCCTCATGGTAGACCTTCGTATTCATCTGGTTGTCAACTGTTGCACCGTTGATAAACTGAATGGCTTCAGGTCGGACGAAAACAAACGCATCATCACCAGCATCGACCTGTGAATCCGCATTTGCACTCACGCGCGCCAGAATCGTTCCTTCAGCTGTATCGACTGTCGCAATTCCTTCAGACACCGACGATACCTTGCCGTCGAATCGGTTGTTCTCCCCGACGAACGACGCAACGAATGCTGTATCGGGCTCATCGTAAATCGTAGTGCCGTCGCTGATCTGTTCTACGACACCCTCGCGCATGACGGCGACATTGTCCGACATCGTCAATGCCTCGCCCTGATCGTGGGTGATGTAGATGAAAGTGATTCCAACCTGCTGCTGGATGGAGCGCAGTTCGGTGCGCATATGTTGGCGAAGCTTCAGATCAAGTGCGCTAAGAGGCTCATCCAACAACAACACCTCAGGCTCCGCACACAAGGCACGGGCGATCGCCACCCGCTGCTTCTGTCCACCGGACAGTTCGTTGACCATCTTTTCACCCTGTCCGGGCAGTGCGATCAACTCCAGCAGTTCGTCCGCACGTTTACGACGTTCCTGTTTGCTTGCACCTCGCACTTCCAGAGAAAACGTGATGTTCTCCCATATGGTCATCAGGGGGAAAAGTGCGAGATTCTGAAAAATCAATGCGGTCGGGCGTTTGTTCGGACCGATACCCGCCATATTTTCGCCACCGATCAGCACATTGCCCTCTGACGGTGTCAGAAAACCGGATACAGCCCTTAGCAGGGTCGTCTTGCCGCATCCGGACGGTCCTAGAATTGTGAAGAATTCTCCGCCCTGTATATGAATGTTGATTTCACGTGCGGCAACAAAGTCACCGAATCTGATCCAGACGTCCTCTAGTCGTACATCTGCGCTCATACCTATCGGGCCTCCTAATTCTCTCTATGCGTAGTCGACGCAATTTCAACTGCCAGGATGACGCCCGCAATCAACGTCGCGAGCGCCTCCCAGCTTACCTTTGATCAGGCATTCACAAACTTGTTGCGATACTCAGTTCGGACATCCGCATACCACTGCGGTTCAGCCGGCCAAGGATTCAGATTGGCCAGTGCAGAACCTGGATACGCTTCCGAGAAATTTTTCTTGTAAGCATCGCCGGCGAATGCGTCGGCACCGATCACGGCCGAATTGTAGCCATGGGTGTCGATTGCCTTGCCTGCAGGCTCCTTGCGGAACGCGAATTCCACAAATGCGTAGGCCTGATCGACGTTCGCCGCCTCTACCGAAAGCGACATTCCATCCACCCAAGCCATCGAGCCTTCCTTCGGCGCCTGGTAATGAACCGGCTCGCCAGCATTCTTGAGTGCCAGCGGCGGACCGTCCCATGTCTGTCCGACCAGAACACCGTCATTCAGAAGTCCGTTCTTCTGTGAATCCGCATCGTTCCACAGAATCTGGATTTCTTTCTTGTTGGCGATACAGAAATCGGTAATCTTCGACCAGATCGGACGCATCTTTTCCTCACTTTCGTAAGCACGCCAGACATCACCGGCATCCAGCTCACCGATTGTCTCCATGTACAGTCCGGCACCGAGCATACCCGAATGCGGTCGTATCATGGTATGACCTTCAGCAGAGCCGTCCCAGATGTTTCCGTAACTTGGCTCACCACCGGGAGGGGAGTAGAGATCGGTTCGCCACGCAACACCTTCGGTACCCCATATCTGAGGCAGCCAATGTGAGCCTGCACCACCGAAATTCCATTCGTTGTCACCGACCTTGAGCATGGCCGGATTCACGTTCGCCATATTGGAAATTCGACTGTAATCCCAGGGTTGCAGAAGTTCCAGATCAATCCACTGTCCGGAGCGGACATTGGTTGGACTGCAGATGTCAACACCCTTGCCCTTGGTGGCTTTCATCTTGTTGATGATTTCCTCGTTCGAGCCAATTCCGGTGTAATTGACAGTTATTCCTGTTTCGGCCTTGAACGCATCCAAATAATCCGGAGGCAGATAGTCCGACCACATCAGGACATTGACTTCTCCTGAAGAAGCCAAAACTTTCGGGCTTATCACCCATGGACCAACCGCCGCCGCGGTACCTGCAGCTCCCGTGGTCTTAAGAAATTTTCGACGACTAACGCCGTCTTTTTTTTGCATAACCATGTGTCTAGTCATTCCTCCAGTAGATTAAAGCTTAAGATAATAATAATTCACCAAATTGTCGTATCAGCAATTCCAATCACTATACGTCAAGGGCGTAAAACAAATTGAAATTCCGAGTCGCCTCAGATAATACTTATACCAGTTCATAATTTACGGCAAATCCAACATCGTTGTCAACCGATGAAATTACGTAAAAACTATATTTCCATTGCTGTTGGTCAACAGCTTTTGAATACTCCTGCGAACTTCTCACATATCTCGTCGATATGCGCTTCGGTTGAAACCAGAGGTGGTGCGATAATCAGCGCGTCACCGGTTGCCTTCACGTGCAGTCCCGAATGAAAAAGCCGCTTTTGAATCGTCAGTCCGGCGTTTCCCGGAGGGCCATCCTGCTTCACATCCACACCCGCGATCATTCCGAATCCTCGCACATCCGTCACGACATCATAGTCCTGAAGCGCGAATATCGAGTCCTGGAAATAACCTGACAACTGCCGACCGCGCTCAAACAGATTCTCGTCCCGATAGATATCCAGTGTCGCGAGTCCTGCGACGCATGCGGCTGGATGTCCCGAATACGTGTAGCCATGGAACAACTCAATCGCTTTTTCCGGTGCTGCGTTCACAATGGTGTCATAAACATGCCTGCCGACAACGATCGCACCCATCGGTTGTGCGGCATTGGTCAGTGCCTTGGCCAGGGTCATCAGATCCGGCGTGACGCCAAAACTCTGCGACCCAAACGGCTCACCTGTACGACCGAATCCGCAAATCACTTCGTCGAATACAAGCAGGATGCCATTGACATCGCAGATTTCCCGCAATTTTTCCAGATACCCCACCGGCGGGACCAAGCAACCGGTTGAACCGGCGATCGGTTCTACGAAGCACGCCGCGATTGTCTCAGCACCGTAGTTGTCGACCAGACGTTGCAGATCGTCCGCCAGATATGCGCCTTGTTGAGGTTGGCCTCGCTCGAATCGATTCTCCGGCAACCATGTATGTCGCAAATGTGCGATTCCGGGCATAGTCAATCCGAACGCCTGTCGGTTCTTCACCATGCCGCTGAGTGCAGTACCACCGATGTTGACACCATGGTAGGCCCTTTCTCGGGAAATCAGGCGCTGACGCTGTGCCTCACCCCTTGCATAGTGATAGGCGAGCGCGATCTTGATCGAGGTATCGATCGATTCGGAGCCGGAATTGACGAAGAATACCCGATCCATCCCTTCCGGAGTCAGTTCAGTCAGACGACGGGCAAGTTCGAATGAATTCTCGTGTCCCAGCTGAAATGGTGCAGAATAGGCTAGTTCATTCAACTGCCGGTAAACCGCTGTCGCAATTTCATCTCGACTGTGTCCTGCCGCACAGCAGAAAAGCCCGGATGACGCATCAATGATCTGTCTGCCGTCAGGCGTGTAGAGGTAGACACCTTTGGCATGAGAAATCATCCGCGGATCGGCCTTGAAATCGCGATTGCTCGTAAAAGGCATCCATAAATTGTCCATTTCCAGTCGCATAAATCCAGACCTCGAAATTCGCTGTTCAGTTGAATTGATGTTGAAGACGTTCTCAGTTGAATCAAACTACTTCAAGTGTGTATTTTACAAGTTTGAAGGTTACAGTCAACACGATTGCGGTTTGACAATTTTTAAGTTGGAACAACCGATGAACAATCCAATAAAAATGCTCAGAAACACCAACATACACTATCATATTGACTCGTTTTAATTTCTTCATTCGCAGTGATTTGGAAGGGAATTCGTACTATGCAAATTGGAGTGATCAAGGAGACCAAAACCGACGAATTCAGAGTCGGACTGGTACCCGGTAGTGTGCAGGAGTTGGTCGGATACGGACACAGTGTCACAGTCGAAACCAACGCCGGTGAGGGAATCCGTGCGAGCGACGACGACTATCGTTCAGTCGGGGCAACAATCGTCGGAACTCCCGAAGAGGTATTTGACAATGCCGACATGATCATCAAGGTCAAGGAACCACTTGCGCCGGAAAGAGCAATGCTCAGGGAAGATCAGATCCTGTTCACGTATCTGCACCTGGCACCGGACCCGGAGCAGACGCGGGATCTCGTCGATAGTGGTGCCGTGTGCATCGCATACGAGACCGTAACCGACAACAGCGGAGCTCTGCCACTTCTGGCTCCCATGTCAAAAGTAGCCGGTCGGATGGCGGTGCAGGAAGGTGCCTGGTGCCTTGAACGCCCACATGGTGGCACCGGTATTCTGCTTGGCGGTGTTCCAGGCGTGGAACCTGCCAAGGTGGTGATCATAGGTGGTGGTGTGGTTGGCACGCATGCCACACATATCGCTGTGGGCATGGGTGCGGATGTATTCGTACTCGATCGCAATGTTCGGGTGCTTGACGAGCACTGGCAGCAGTTCGGTCGCTCCACCAATGGAATCTACTCGACGAGGAGTACGCTTGAGAAACATGTAGTTGATGCCGACCTTGTGATCGGTGCGGTGCTGATTCCAGGCGCGACTGCGCCGCGTCTAGTCACTGAGGAGATGGTCAAAGCCATGCGACCCGGCTCGGTACTGGTCGATGTCGCGATTGATCAGGGAGGTTGCTTCGAGACCTCGCGTGCGACAACGCATTCCGACCCTACCTATGATGTGCATGGGGTTACACACTATTGCGTCGCAAACATGCCCGGTGCGGTTCCCCGAACATCCACCTATGCGCTAAACAATGCTGTACTACCTTTTGCCACAAGCATCGCGAATTTAGGATATAAAGAAGCACTTCGACGTGACCCGCATCTGCTACGGGGTCTTAACGTATGTCACGGCAAGGTCACGTACAGCGAAGTCGCTTCAAGTCTGAACTACGATTACATTCCAGCTGAACAAGCCTTGGGTCTAGGCTGACTGGATTAATATTTGCCCGTTAAATTAAAAACAAGGAAATACTACTATGCCACGAATGACATCAAGTGAAGCATTTGTCGAAACACTTGCCTCCTACGGTGTGACTGACGTCTTTGGAATTGTCGGTTCCGCCTACATGGATGCGCTTGACATTTTCCCTGCTGCAGGAATCCGCTTTATCCCCACAGTACATGAACAGGGTTCGGCACACATGGCCGATGGCTATGCCAGAGTAAGTGGTCGTCATGGTGTCTGTATCGGACAGAACGGTCCGGGAATCACAAATTTCGTCACCGCAATCGCCGCCGCCTACTGGGCGCATTCACCGGTGGTGGCGATCACACCTGAAACCGGAAGCAACACGATGGGACTCGGTGGATTTCAGGAAACCGAACAGCTTCCAATTTTTTCCAAGATCACCAAGTACCAGGCTCATGTCAGCAGTCCCGGACGAATGGCGGAGTTTACTGCCCGTGCATTTGACATGGCCATGGCCGAACGCGGACCGACGCAGTTAAATATCCCCCGTGATCATTTCTATGGCGAAGTGGATATACCGGTTCCCCAACCGCAGGTGATTGAACGAGGTGCCGGCGGCTCCAATTCGCTGGATGATGCCGCCCGTCTGCTCGCGGAAGCTGAATTTCCCGTCATCCTTTCAGGTGGTGGTGTGATTATGGGCGACGCAGTCAAGGAGTGTGTCGAACTCGCCGAATACCTGTCAGCACCGGTCGTCAACAGTTACCTGCACAACGATTCATTTCCTGCCAGCCATGAGCTCTGGTGTGGACCGCTCGGTTATCAGGGTTCGAAAGCTGGTATGCGACTGATCTCCAAGGCTGATGTCGTACTTGCCCTGGGTACGCGATTGGGACCGTTCGGTACCCTGCCCCAGCACGGAATGGATTACTGGCCCAAGGACGCCAAGATCATTCAGGTCGATGTTGACTACCGCAAAATTGGGTTGGTCAAGAAAATCGCTGTCGGAATCTGTGGTGATGCAGGCGAATCGGCTTCAGCACTGCTTGAACGCGTCAAGAACCGCGAACAGGTTGCCTGCCTCAAGAATCGCGATGCGCGTCTTGACGAGATTGCCAGCGAGAAGCAGGCTTGGGAGTCCGAGTTGAATGGATGGTCCGAAGAAACCGATGAATGGAGCCAACTGGTATCAAAAGAAGATGCAGGCATGCTCCACCCGCGGCAAGTACTCAGAGAATTGGAAAAAGCCACGCCGTCCAATGCCGCGATATCGACAGACATCGGCAACATCTGCTCAGTGTCCAACAGTTATCTGAGATTCGATGGGCCAAGAAGTTTCTTCGCGGCAATGAGTTTCGGTAACTGCGGCTACGCGTTTCCGACCGTCATGGGCGTGAAGACAGCAGCCCCACAACGTGCAGCAATCGCTTACGTCGGCGACGGTGCCTGGGCGATGAGCATGGGCGAGATACTTACCTGTGTCCGGGAAAACATTGCCGTCACCCCTGTAGTGTTCAACAATCGACAGTGGGGAGCGGAAAAGAAGAACCAGGTCGATTTCTATGGACGCCGTTTTGAGGGTGTCAATCTCGACAATCCGAGTTGGGCTGGTATTGCGAAGTCAATGGGGGCCGAAGGGATCGTAGTTGATCATCTCGACATGGTCGGTGATGCGCTTCGCCAAGCCTGTGAGGCGCAAAACGAAGGCAAGACTACCGTTATCGAGGTGATGTGTACCCGAGAACTGGGAGACCCCTTCAGACGTGATGCGCTGAGCAAGCCCGTACGTCATCTCGACAAATATAAATCGTTTGTATAACGGGTGAGCGATCTTGATCGACTGACGCGTCTGGCGCAACAAAGACCGCGCGTCGCGGTTCTCGCTGACGCCACTGACGAGCGGGCAATCCGCGCCGCCGCTGTACTGGCGGAGCAGAAGATTGCGACTCCAATACTGACCGGCGAGGAACAGAAAGTCCGTTCCATCGCCGGTACCTGCAAAGTCTCCTTGGATGGGATCGAAATCATCGACCCTTCCCAAGACCGGCAGAACGCGGAGCGCTACGCGGACGGATGCACCAGGCTCAGGCGTCCTGTCAGTTTGCAGGAAGGGCGGGAAATGATGAAGAATCCCCTGCTCTTCGGAACTATGATGCTGCGATTCGGCAATGCAGACGCATTGATCGCCGGTGCTTCAATACCGACAGCCCGCGTGATCGAGGCTGGGTTGAAAATGATTGGCACACCGGCTGACGTTACGACCGCGTCGAGCTACATACTGTTACTGGTACCGGAAACAGCCGACAGCCCACCGAAGACGCTGATCGTTGCGGACTGTGCCGTCAACATCGATCCAAACGCCACCCAACTCTCGGAAATTGCGCTGGCGACTGCATCCAATGCCCGAAAATTGCTTGAGGGCGAACCGCGAATCGCATTGCTGTCTTTCTCATCCAAAGGCAGTGCGCGCCATGAGAAAGTGGACAAGGTAACCGAGGCCGTCGAGCTGGTCCGAAAACAGAATCCTAACCTGCTGGTTGACGGCGAATTCCAGTTTGATTCAGCAATCGATCCGAGAGTCGCCGCTTTGAAAATCGGCCACTCCAGTGAAGTGGCCGGTCAGGCCAACGTACTGATATTTCCGGATCTGAACTCCGGCAATATCGGCTATAAAATTGCCCAGTATCTTGCGGGCGCCCAGGCGATTGGCCCAATACTTCAGGGGTTTGCAAAACCGATCAGTGATCTTTCCCGAGGGGCAACCGTCGATGACATCGTCAAGTCAACAATCGTGCTTCTCGCCACAACCTGATCTCGGTGACAACAACGAAGGATTTTGACATCACTTCAGTCCGCTGCAAAGAACTACGCCTGCTTGTTTGAGATAAGCGGTACCGAAGCTACCACTCCGCATGCTGCGGCAAATCGTCGCCGATATCATACCAATCGGGTTTATGGCTGACCCAGATATGTCCCTGTGCCTTGATGCCGAGATCGCCATCGATTGTTCCGATACGCAGTATCACATCTCCCGGATCGCGCGTACAGGTGGCAAATACATGGGTGCCGCAGTTGCTGCAGAAAAAGCGTGTCTTGCCAGGTGAGGATCTGTATCGGGAGATCTCATCTTCGCCGCTCAAGATACGGAATTCCGAAGCTTTGACCAACGCACTTGAACCAAACACGGTCGCGTGCGCTTTTCTGCAGGTCTGACAGTGGCAATGATGAAATCGGCGGATTTCGGTATTTATCTCAAATGTCACTGTTTTACAAAGACAACTACCCTTGTGCATGGCATCCTCCTTTCAGGTGAATCAATTGTTTACTGAACTGCATTGTGATGACGATGTTCAATCGTCCAGCACAACGGAGATCCGTCGATTGCGCTTGCCCTTGCTTTCGATCTTCGTCACCTTTACGCGACCGATTTCCTCGGTATTCGCAACGTGTGTCCCTCCGCAGGGCTGTATGTCGATTCCGTCAAAGTGAATCAATTTGACCGGTCCCTCCACTGGAGGTACCGGTACTGACAGACTGTCGACCAATTCAGGACTTTTGTCGAGTTCGAAAATCGAATAACTCAGTTTTTTGCATTCTGCTTTTTGTTGGACCAGAAGATTCAGACTGTAAGAAAGCTGATCCTTGTCATAGGGCTCTGAGGTATCAAAATCTACGCGGCCGCGTCCATCGTAGACCTGCGCGCCTGTCACTGTCCCCGGTATGACTGCGCATAGAAGATGAAGACAACTGTGCATGCGCATGAGTCGATGACGCCGCTCCCAGTCAATTTCCAGATACAATTCGTCGCCGACCTGTGGCAATTGAGACGGGTCTTCAACAAAGTGATCGATGAGCCCGGTAGTGCGATTGCGTTGCGTATCTGTGATTCGGATTTCTCGATCACTCCTGTCAAAGACCACACCGGTGTCACCGGGCTGCCCGCCACCCATGGGATAAAAGACAGTACGATCGACCGTAAAACTCCCCTTCTGCTCGTCGACTGTCGATACGACGGCTTTGCACTCTTTCAGATAGGGATCGTCCTGAAACAGTTCTTCGTTCACGAAACGCTCCGGTTGATGAGCTTCGATCAGTCCTGATTCGGATTTCAGGCCTTAGGACGCGTCGAACGCGGATCGTACATCGGCCGAAGGGAGGCTTTGACCGGATATCGCATTCCCGCCACCTCAATCTCGTAGCTTCCGGTATTGACAAATTCTGCCGATACGCCGCCCTCACTTCCGATATAGCCGAGTCCCACGCATGCCCCCAGTGCGTAGCCATACATGCCGGAAGTTACGCGCCCTGCAATCACACCGTCACGATAGATTGGTTCCTCATGGTAGATCAGGGGTTCGGGGTCCTCAAACAGGAATTGCACCAATCGTCGATCCGGTGTCTGACCGCGAATCGGCACGAGTGCTTCCCTGCCGATGAATCCCCCCTCCTTGTCCCAAGCCACTGCGAACCCGAGTCCTGCCTCTATCGGATTGTCTTCGTCTGAGATGTCGTGGCCAAAGTGACGATAGGCTTTCTCAATTCGTAACGAATTCAGCGAAAGGTATCCACAGTGAACCAGCGAAAATTCCTCTCCGGCAGCAACAATTTCATCATAGACATGCTGAACGAAATCAGTAGGGATATACAACTCCCATCCTAGTTCTCCGACGTAGGTGATTCGGGAAGCCCGACCGAAAGCCATGCCAAGTTCAATTTCCTTTGACGAAAGAAATGGAAATGCCTCATTTGATAGATCGGCTGTTGTCACTTTCGAAATCAGATCGCGCGATTTCGGTCCCATGATAGACAACACGGAATACCCGGATGTTACATCAGTTACGACAACATGCATGTCATCCGAAATATGTCGTCGCAGCCAACTCAAATCTCGCTGTTGAACTGCCGCACCGGTGACAACCAGATAACAGTTCTCGGACAGACGCGTGACTGTCAGGTCAGCCTCGATTCCCCCGCGTTCATTCAGCCACTGCGTATATACAACCCGTCCTGCCTCGACTGCAACATTGTTGGCACAGATTCGATTCAGAAACCTCTCGGCATCTCGACCTTCGACCATGAATTTGGCGAAGGAAGTCTGATCGAAGATGCCGACGTTGTTTCGCACCGCTTCGTGCTCCGCACGCACATTCTCAAACCAATTTTGGCGGCCGTAGGAGTATTCATATTGCGGGTTACGCTCACCGGGCGCGTACCAGTCAGCTCGTTCCCAGCCGTATGTCTCACCGAAACACGCACCGCGCTCAGCGAGACGGTCGTGCAACGGCGACTTGCGGATGTTTCGGGAAGTTTCCGGTTGTCGAAATGGCCAGTGCATAGCATAAAGAAGTCCCAACGTCTCTGAAATCCGGTCATGAAGATAGCGGCTGTTATTCTGCATCGGCGCGATTCTGCGAATATCTACATCCCAGTAATCATGCAGTGGATGCCCGTGTACGATCCATTCGGATATCACTTTACCCGCACCACCGGATGACTGAACTCCAATCGAGTTGAATCCTGCGGCTACATAGAACCCCTTCACCGCTGATGCCTCGCCCAGATAGTATCGGTTATCCGGGGTGAAGCTCTCCGGTCCGCAGAAGAAAGTATGTATGCCTGCGTCACCCAGAACCGGTAACCGGTGCAATGCGTTGTTCAGTGCATCCTGGAAATGGTCCCAGTCCTCCGGCAACTGATCAAAACAGAAATCCTCCGGGATACCATCCATTCCCCAGGGTTTCGCATTCGGTTCAAATGCGCCAACAAGCAGTTTTCCCGCATCTTCCTTGTAGTACGTATAACCTGTTGGATCGCGAAGAACGGGCAGGTCTGAAGGTAACCCACTGATCGGTTCCGTCACGACATAGAAATGCTCGGCCGCATGTAACGGAATCTCAACGCCGCACATCAATCCAATCTGTCTTGCCCACATGCCTGCGCAGTTGACGACTATTTCTGTCGAAATGTCACCTTGATCCGTACGAACCCCGCGCACCGCCTCGTTTTCAACAATGATGTCCGTTACCTTTACATTCTCGCGAATCATTGCACCGTGCATTCTCGCACCTTTCGCATAGGCCTGGACCAGATCCAAGGGATTGATCTGACCATCTTTGGGGATAAATACCGCGCCAACCAGATCGTCGATGTGCAGTGCCGGATAAAGATCCTTGGCTTGCGACGGTGCGATTACATCCGCTTCAATTCCGAATGCGCGAGCCATGGAGACCGAACGCTTGAGTTCTTCGAATCGTTGATCATCGGAAGCGACAGAGATGGAGCCGTTTACGCGAAGTCCGGTCGACTGGCCGGTCTCCTCTTCGAGACTTGCGAACAGTTCAGCGGTATACTGCGCGAGCCGCGTCAGGTTGTAACTCGATCGCAATTGACCGACAAGTCCTGCGGCATGCCATGTTGTTCCACAACCCAGTTCCCTGCGTTCAAGCAGTACGATATCTTCCCATCCCATTTTCGCAAGATGGTACAGAGTACTGGTGCCGACGCAGCCACCACCGATGATTACAACACGCGCTTTTGTGGGTAAGCTTGATTTCATTTCAGCATACACTCTTGGTTTTGTTACAGTTAACAGACAAACGAAACGCCATTTTATAGCAAGATTCGGATTGCAAGGCAGTCGCATTTTTCCGACAATGACTTCCAAGAAGTCACTTGAATCGGAGTCGTAACCAGATGAACGATTACCTCAAAATTGAAAAGGCCATACAGTACCTCGAAATGAACTATGTGCATCAACCCGCGCTTGCTGAAGTTGCTGCGCATGTCGGATTGAGTGAGTACCATTTTCAGCGGCTTTTCAAGCGCTGGGCAGGAATTTCACCGAAAAGGTTTGTCCAATACCTGACCGCGCAGTTGAGCGGTCAACTTCTGCGCAACCGGTCTGATATGCTGGATGTCGCCTTAGACACCGGTCTTTCGGGCCCCAGTCGCTTGCACGACCTGATAGTGAATGTCTACGCAATGACACCCAAGGAATATCGTGACTTCGGCGATTCGCTGACTATCGAGTACGGCTGGCATGCCTCGCCATTTGGAACATGTCTTGCTGCCGCAACAGACAAAGGGTTATGCTGGATGAGTTTCCACGAAGGCGAAGAAGGACTGGCTGCGCTTCGCGACCAATGGACGGCCGCGAACCTAGTCATGAATCCGGACAGAACCGCGGAACTGATCGATCGGATTTTCGGAACCGATGAAGTCGCAGACAAGTCAGTCATGCTTCATCTCAAGGGCACCAATCTGCAGATCCGAGTCTGGGAAGCGTTGCTCGAAATCGCACCCGGAGAGATTGTGTCATACAGCCAACTCGCAAGTTTGGTGGATCGGCCGAAGGCGGTTCGGGCAGTGGCTTCGGCTGTCGGCCGAAATGCCATCTCCTATGTCATTCCCTGTCATCGTGTGCTTCGGAAGTGTGGAGGTATCGGCGGATACCGGTGGGGTACCAGCCGAAAACGGGCAATGCTGACTTGGGAAAGTGCGAAAACTACCACCGATTCAAGCGTCAGTCGGGCGATTCAGTCAGGTTTTTAACCTCATTGACAAAAAAATCGATTTCGTCGTCCGAGTTGTAGTAATGCACCGGGCTTCGAATCAATGATCCCACGCCCCATTCATCCAGATCCGTCAAGGCGCAGTTTCGTTTGGATACACCGACATTGATGTTTTTCTTACGCATCAGGAGTTGAAACTCTTCAGCATCGAATCCATCAAGTGTGAAAGTGACGATACCGCACTTCTCTTTGCCTTTATCGCGCAGTGTAACCCCGTCGATCAGGCTGAGTTGCTCGCGCAACCGATCTGCAAGAAAGCGAATTCTCGAATAAATATCCGCCAAACCCCAAGACATTGCGTAGTCGACCGCCGCACCGAGCCCAATTCGAGCTGCGATATTGGATTCGAACATTTCGTAACGCCTCGCACCAGGCTGCAGCTCGTAGGTCTGGGGACCGGTCCAGGTTGCTGCGTGCAGGTCCAATGTAACTGGTGGAAACTTTTCGAGCATCTGTTCTCGCACGTAGAGAAATCCTGTCCCTCGCGGCCCTCTCAGGAATTTCCTGCCGGTGGCCGAGAGTGCGTCGCATCCGATCTGTACCACATCAAGTGGCATCTGGCCGGCCGACTGGCATGCGTCGACGATATAAGGAATGTTGTAGTCACTTGCAATCTCACCAATTTCGTTGATCGGATTGACAAGCCCGTTATGGGTCGGAACATGTGTGACCGATATCAGCCTTACCCGGTTATTGATCATGGATTCGAGTGCTCGCACATCCAATTGACCGTTCGCGTCATCCGGTACAACCTCAACTTGTACACCGGTTCGCTCAGCTACCTGGAAATAGGCAATCATGTTCGAGACGTACTCTGACTTCGATGTGAGAATCCGGTCACCCGAGCTAAATGTTTGTGCGATTCCGTAAAACACGGCGTTCCACGATACAGTTGCGCTTTCGGTCAAGGCAATTTCATTGGCGGAACAGTTGATCATCCTTGCAATGGAGGAGTAGACACCATTCAATTTTTCCTTGGCCTCCTCTTCTGCTTCATAACCACCACGAACTGTTTCAAGTTCAATATGACCGCGATATGCGTCGATCACGGGTGTAGGCATCAGCGCGGAACCGGAATGGTGCAAATGCACCACACCTAAGCAACCGGGTGTATCCTGTCGAGCCAATTTAGTGTCAAATACCATAATTCTGTCAATCCCAGATGACATTAGATTCATACAGCATAACGCTTGCCCATTATGGGGAGATTTTGCGGTTGGTTTGAGGAGTCCAAGATAACCGCGGTAGGCGAACCCTGTATTTCTATATTCAATCTATTTCGAGTACAAATATATATCAATTTTCTATTTGCGAACGCGCTGAATCTTATCCAAGTTCCTCTCAGATTCTACTCATCAGGTTAAAATTTCTCGACCACCCACCGTACGCTGACATGTCTTGGTTTCCAGAAGCTACAAAATTGTCTCTAACCAAAACGCCCTGAATGTCTCCACAAAAATGCAGGTTGGTCTTGACCAAACAGGCGTCAGCTCTAACTTTCATATTATGCAATTGCAAAATAGTCATTACTTTCTTGCATTTATATGTATGAATGGTTAAATACACGCAAATTATTCAGAACTGTTGGCTCAGAGACTAAAATTTTACATATTTTTTGACCATTTATTATACAATTGCAAAAAAGTAATAACTTTTTTGCAATTGTATATAAGTTTAGTTATGCATAGATATCTGTCGGGACAATTTGCGAGACATCTTCATAGACATCGTCAAATGCTATTTCTATCGGGGCCCAGACAAGTGGGTAAAACGACTGCGGCCAATGCGATCGGTGAGTTGATGAATGACTGTCACTACTTTAATTGGGACGATCCATCGGACAGAAGGACAATTATGGACGGACCTCATTCTATCGCGCAGCAAGTCGGTGCAGACCGAATATCAGATGGCTTACCACTGTGTATATTTGACGAATTGCACAAATATAAACACTGGCGTAATTTTCTGAAAGGCATGTTTGACCGTTACGAGTCGAATATGAGATTCCTGGTTACAGGCAGCGCTTCGCTTCGAGTGTTTTCACGAGGTGGGGACAGCTTGATGGGGCGATATTTTACCTACACACTGCATCCGGTTTCAGTTGCCGAATGTACGGGGGCAGACAACAGTGTTGTGATTGATTCGCAGCCGAAACAAATTGGACAGGACCAATGGGAATCCCTATGGAATTTTGGAGGGTTTCCGGAACCATTTTTGCTATCGAATCAACAGTTCCATGAAAATTGGCTTTCCACGCGAACCGAGAGGCTGTTGCGAGAGGACTTGCGCGATTTGACCAGGATTCAGGAACTGGGGCAGATCGAGCACTTGGCACTTCTTTTACGTCATCAAGTTGGACAGCTGACCAGTTACTCCAGTCTGTCGCGTCAAGTGCAGGTTCAGGTCAATACAATCAAGAGCTGGATCGCGACACTGAAAGCTCTCTATTTTTGTTTTGAGGTAAAGCCCTGGCATGCCAATGTTGCTCGAGCGTTAAGGAAAGAGCCCAAATATTATCTTTGGGATTGGTCACCAATTGAGGATTCAGGCGCCCGTGCTGAGAATTTCGTCGCAAGCGCACTGTTCAAGGCGGTTCATTGGTGGACTCATACAGGACAAGGTCAATTCGATCTGCATTTCGTACGTGATAAACAGAAAAACGAAGTGGATTTTCTGGTGTCGCGTAATAAAACACCATGGTTTCTTGTAGAAGTCAAAACGAGCAAGAACGCTCGACTTTCTAAATCTTTGCAGTACTTTCAGAAACAAACAAAAGCGGAACATGCATTTCAGGTTGCGATGGATTTGGATTTTGTCGAACGGAACTGTTTTGAGTTCCATGAACCGATCATTGCACCGGCCAAAACACTACTCGCTCAATTGGTATGAGGCGAGCATTCGAACTATTCATTAAAATCCAACATTTCCCAAGGTGTCTGCGGGATCGGGCCGAACGGCTCGGACATCGGTGTTGCAGGCAGTTTCTGAATTCCTGACACACGAGTGCATCAGACACTTTTTCGTAGTGGACGGGGTGATCAGTTAGCCGCTAATCACGGATGTTATTCAAAGATGGCTGATTGAATTCGGTGTTGACATTTTGGCTGAACGCGATATGACAGCGATTAAACAGCAGCAAGTGGAATGTGAGTGCGTGTATTCAGCAGTGAAACAACGATTCAATGTGACAACTTGATACTGGTAACCAGTCAGCTGCAAAGTGATGAGTTGTTCACAAGCCTTTTCTCTGCTTGGCAGCCTCGGGATGATTCCAACATTAGGTCGATTGACCGAATTGGTGACTGTAAAGTACCGGGTACGATTGAAGCCGCAGTGTACCCAGGTCTTCAATTTGCTCGCCTACTTGATGAACACGATAAGGGTGAAGAAATTCCATTTCGGATGGAGAGAGTCGCTGTTGAGTAAATTGTTGCGCACCGCTTGGTGTCTACGTTGCCTTGTATTCAATTTCAAATTCCTCTTTGACCTGACATTAGGTTGACCAATAACGATACTATTGCCAGGTTGAGTTGAATACTGACGCAATTCGCGTCGAGTCTGCTCGACAGTAGTATCGAAGCCATTCACGAAATATTCCTTAATCTGAAATTGCTGGGCGATGTCAAGCATACGATTGACAAATCCCTGTAACCTGTTTCACTGATCCCGGATAGGTTTCCATTTGCAAATGAACTTGTGCTGATAAATCTTTCGGACTGCAAGACAGTTCCTTGGGCCACAACACCGGGCGGGTGGTTGCGTTGTGCAACAGACAAACCACAGTGGATGACCGTTTTGAAACCAGCCAACCGAGGATAAAACTGAGATATAGTCAATGGAAATATCATATATGATATAATATTGTCAATTTATCAAATAATACTATCACTAATGATATTATGAAAATAACTAAAATTACACCAGAGAATGATATTCTCAAGGAACTTGCCGAACGTCTCGCAAAAATACGCAAGGCGCAAGGTTACTCGCAAACCGAATTGGCAAATGAAGCCGGCATAGGCGTCGCCACACTCCGTCGAATCGAAAGTGGACAGGACTGTCAGATGGCATCATGGTTAAAACTTCTCAAAGCATTGCATATGGCGTCTGCCATCGATACACTGCTGCCGGAGACTTTCAATTCTCCTATGGTTGAAGCCCTTGCCGGAAAATCTCGGAAACGCAAAATTCACTCTTCTTTGTCTGGCATCGTATGGGGAGATGATGCCTGATGCCTACGACAACCGTCAAACTATGGGGTACCACGATCGGATACGTTTCGATGGATCACACGGAACGATACGCCCGGTTTGAATATGACCCGGCATTTGTCAATTTTGGTATCGAGCCAGCCCCGCTATCCATGCCGCTTCGCAAGGGTCGCATTTATCAGTTCCAGGACCTGCATTCCAGATCGTTTCATGGATTGCCCGGTATGATTGCTGACAGTCTGCCGGATAGATACGGTAACAGACTGATTGATGTCTGGCTTGCCCAGACCGGACGGCAGCCAACTGAGTTCAATGCTGTAGACCGCCTCTGTTACACCGGAACGCGAAGCATGGGAGCGCTGGAATATGAGCCTTCAATGGGGACTGAAACAGCAAAGGACAAACGCCTCGAAGTCGCTCATCTCGTTGAACTTGCGTCAATGGCCTTCGTCGACAGAGAAACTCTAGATACCAGACTCGTGCCCGGTAATGAACAAAGCGCGTTGTTCGATATTCTCAGTGTTGGGACATCGGCGGGCGGAGCCCGCGCCAAGGCTGTTATTGCTTACAACCCGCGGACAAAAGAGGTTCGGTCGGGGCAGATAGATCTGCCGTCCAATTTTGAACATTGGTTGATTAAATTCGATGGTGTTGCGTTCAGTGGAGATTGGGGTGTGGCCGATCCGTCTGGCTACGGCCTACTGGAATATAGCTATCATCTGATGGCGAAGGCTTGCGGTATCGGAATGATGGACAGTCACATATTCAGCGAGAACGGCCGCAACCACTTCATGACCAGACGCTTTGATCGCAATGAACAGGGGAGAAAAAAATTTGTCCAGACCTTCGCGGCACTCGCACATTTTGATTACTATGAAAGTGGCGTTAATTCTTACGAGCAACTGTTCATGACGATGCGCCAGCTGGACGTGCCGCAAAGTGCAATTGAAGAACAGTTTCGCCGTGTTGTCTTCAATGTGGTTGGGTGCAATCAGGACGATCATGTAAAAAATTTTGGATTTACGATGGATCGTCAGGGCAATTGGGACATCACGCCGGCGTACGATCTTTGTCATGCCGAAGGCAGTGAATACACAAGATTCCACCAGTTGAGCATTAACAGCAAAACAAGCGACTTCGCGATGCAGGACCTCAAACATCTTGCAAAATATGCCAGGTTGCCGCGCAATCGCGAAAAGATCGTCCTTGAGCAAACGGTCGATGCGTTTTCAACATGGCATCAAACGGCAAAAGAGCTCGATATTCCAAAGACCCTGCAGGATCATGTATTGCGTACGCTGCGCTTGTCGTGGTCCTGAATCGAATAACCGTCAGTCTAACAGAGATGATTGTGGCAAAGATAATCGCCCTGTAACATGAGAAGACAAACCGCCGCCGTCTTTACCCTCAAGACGCGTATTTTTTTAAGCTTAAATGGTGGGTATCGTATACAGCCTTACACTGGTGTCGGGTTCATAAACCGAATGATTTCAACAACATAAATTGATCGATTTATTCTCCGAGTGCGAAATTTTTCGACCAAGTCAATTCTTGGATAAACCAATCTGAAATACCAACTGCGAACTGGTGCTGACTGGTATCATGTTACAGACCGTCCACAGCAACAGCGAACCTCTGTTTCGCGTTGCGGACCAAGTTGTTCACTTGCAGTAATTGATTGTCACAGATGTAACCAAAGTCCCTATTTTCAGAAGTAGATTCCAATTCGTCCATTCGGTAGAATCGAAACTGCGGCATACGACAACTAACTGGTCGAAGCTCTTCAAGAGGTCCAATTCATGCAAAAACAAAACTACGGAACATCCATTTTTGACCGTCTGAAACAAGCCTGCTCCAGTGAATGGAAAGAATATTGCCGTCATGAATTCGTTGAACGTATCGGCGACGGTTCTCTGCCGATGGAATCTTTTCGACTGTACCTGGAGCAGGACTATGTGTTTCTCATACATTTCTCCCGCGCCTGGGCACTTGCCGCTTACAAGTCATCCAGCTTGCGAGATATGCAGTGGGCGTCCGAAATCCTGCACTCCACGCTCAATGTCGAAATGGATTTGCACGTCCGATTCAGCAGACAATTCGGTGTGGGCCAATCCGAGCTCGAGAGTGCTCCGGAATACCAGGAAAACCTGGCATATACGAGATATGTTCTGGACAAAGGTCAAAGTGGTGACCTGCTGGACCTTTATGTAGCCCTGATGCCATGTGTAGTCGGATACGCTGAAATCGGTGTTCGACTTGAACTCGACTATTCCTCTACCCTGGCGGAAAATCCATATCGCGAGTGGATCGAGATGTACGCCGGTGAGGAATATCAGGCTCTCGCGATCCGCTCAATCAATAACTTGGAGCGAATCAGTGTCGAGCGCGGCGGGAATTCGCGTTTCGAGCAGTTGGTTGACACTTACCGCCAAGCGACCATTCTCGAAACCGGATTCTGGCAGATGTGCCTGGAGACCGACTGACCGCGGTATTCAGTCACTCGAAATATAGTTCGCACCATCCAACCAACGCGGCTCTATCTCGACACCCCAACCCGGATCGGACGGTAGGGTAACTTTTCCATCTTCGACATCAAATGGCGGATTTCGAAACAACCCCTGCTGCCATGGGTAGTACGTTTCATCCTCGATCGAAAACTCCAGATACTTGCCGGCATTTTCAAGTGCTGCAAGCAGATGCATGGTGAACACCGTCACCATTGAAAGATTTGCTGCATGCGGGGTAACTGGTAACCCAGCATCCTGCGCCATGCGCGCGACTTTGAGTGCGCGCGTAATGCCACCGATATAGCAAACATCCGGCTGAACGATGTTCACCGCACCCATGTCAACCATCAAACGCCAAACCGGCAGATAACAATCCTGCTCGCCGCCCGTGACATCCAACTCGAGCGCTTCCGTGACTTGCCGCGTCTGCTCAAGTTCCCAATATGGACACGGTTCCTCAAAGTGCGACACACCATTGTCCTGAAGAATCTTGCCCACCGATATCGCCCGTTCAGCGGAATATCCACTGTTTGCGTCCACCAATAGGGCAACATCATCACCGATGCCACGACGAATGGTTGGCACGATCATCTCAGTGCGGCCCGGCCATTCGTCAACATCGCGACCACATTCTGCGGCAACACGAAACTTGAAAGCATCATATCCATACTGATCGCGCAGACGTACGAATCTTTCAAGTTCTCGCTGAGGGGTGATATCACGACGCATGGATGAGCCGTAGACGCGAAGTTTTCCGACATCACCGCCGAGCAATTCGACAACCGGTTTCTGTTCGATACGTCCTCGCATATCCCACAACGCGGTATCCAGTCCAGCCATCGCGCGATTCAGATAGGTTCCTGGAAACTTGTGCTCGCGTTCGTAGATTCGATTTTCCAAGTCATCAAAATCGTTGCACCGCGAGCCGATCGCCCATCGCGCGATCTGACGATGAAGGACTTGACATGTAATGTCAGCGTTGTAAGGCGAAACCTGTCCCCAACCAAAATCGCCACTATCAGCCGTCACCTTGACGAAGCCGATGTATTCATCGTTGAATGTCTCAATTGAACTGATTTTCATCTACGCAGACTCAGCGCTCAGTGCTAAAATACCCTCTACATCTTGACGGGGTGCCCGCAAGGGCTGAGACGTTGGAATCTACCAACCCGTTGAACCTGATCCAGATTATGCTGGCGTAGGGAATCAGGATGTCTAGGGGCTTCGCCGGCCGGGCATAATTTCTCTTTCGCCGTATTGTAAGGTATTTCGGTGACAGAGGTTAATGACCGGTACTATTGACAATTCTGAGTCCTTGGCGAAATCAAGCGCACTCGTCGGAATCCGTACGCTTCGACCACGCGTTCATTGCATCGTCAATGAAGCCGCCGTTTCTTTAACCGCCAACATTCTTCTGGCATCCGGTGCCACCCCCTCCATGTCACACAATCCTCAGGAAGTCGCGGAATTCACGACTTCGTCCAATGCACTCAGCATCAATCTGGGCATGCTCACACGTTACAAGTACAAGGCGATCATAACCGCTGTAAGCGCCGCATCAAGCAATCGGATTCCATGGGTGCTGGACCCAGCGTTGTGCGACCGTTCAACTTCCCGATTGGATTTCTGTAAAGAACTTCTTGAACTGCAGCCCAGTGTACTTCGAGGCAACACAACTGAGATTGATGCGATTTGCCGCAGTCTTGATCTCACCCGGGAAGAGCTCGCCCGAGAACATTCAATCGTTGTAATGACAACCGGTGAATTCGATCGGATCGTCTCTCAAAACCGAACTCGAGACATCGCTTGCGGGCATCCATGGATGGAGAGCATCACTGGGATGGGTTGTGCATTTTCAGCACTACTCGCGGCAGTTCTGACAGTCATAGACGAAGAGTTCGAAGCCGCAGTCGATACGTCAAAGACATATGGTTCGATCGGTCACACCGCTGCTGCTGTATCGCGTGGGCCGGGCACTTTTATCGGAAACTTTCTTGATTGCCTTTATGCTGAATCGCTACTGTAAAAACCAGCGTGCGACGAGACGCTCTGCACAATCTTTTCGCAACGGAATGTTCGACCCGTCGCTCTATCTTGTCATCAATCCCGAACAGTGCATCCATAACAGTGTCGCGCAAACAGTTTTGTCGTCTGTCGAAGGCGGAGTAACCGCCATTCAACTGAGATCTAAAACTTTGCGCGCGCAAGAACTTGTCGACATGGTCGCAGGCGTTGTCGATGCGTTGGGCTCACAGAACATTCCTGTCTTTATCAACGACCATGCACACATCGCGGCTTCGACTGGTGTGAATGCGGTACATCTCGGACAGGACGACATGGCCGTCGAAGAGGCAAGGACGATGCTGGGTGATGAGGCGTATCTCGGACTTACGGTTCGTTCGGTTGGCGAGGCACAAAGCGCTCCTCTTCAGTTGCTGGACTACGTCAGCGTTGGCGGTGTGTTTCACACGCGTAGCAAAATCAATTCAGACCCGCCGATCGGACTCGACGGACTTGAAGAAATTGTGAACCTGTTACGCTCGCGGGACCCGCAGATTCCGATTATCGCCATCAGTGGAATCACAACGCGCAACTTGGAGTCGATACTGGAATGTGGGGTTGACGGGGTTGCTGTCGTCTCTGCAATCTGTGAGTCCGAGAATCCACTCCTGGTGGCACAGGAATTCAAAACCAGAATCAATGATTACAGAAATAGGATGAGGATGTGATGAATATTCCTATCGCATTGACCATCGCAGGTTCAGATAGTGGTGGTGGCGCCGGGATTCAGGCGGATATCAAGACCATGTCTGCGCTCGGAGTTTACAGTGCCAGCGTAGTCACCGCACTGACCGCGCAGAACACAATCGGCGTAACTGCCGTACACGAAGTCGAGCCAACGTTCGTTGCTGAGCAAATTGATGCGGTGTGCGGTGATCTGAGAGTTACTGCTGCGAAAATAGGTATGCTTCATCGCGCTGATGTGATTGTGACAGTCGCAGAAGCACTTGAACGCCATTCGATCGGCCACATAGTTTTGGATCCGGTTATGGTCGCCAAAAGCGGTGATTCGCTATTGCAGGATGATGCGATAGAGGCACTGAAATCGACACTGATTCCGATCGCATCGATTATCACACCGAATATTCCGGAAGCTGCCCGACTCTTGAGACGCAAGGAAGAATTTGTCAACGCCAACAAAGAGGCGGCCTCGGAGCGTCTCCTGTCACTTGGTTGTGGTTCGATTCTGCTCAAAGGCGGGCACGATCATGACTGCGCGGAAAGTACCGATCTGTATTTCGACGGAAACAGTTTCAGATACCTGTCAGCTCCAAGAACCGAAACAAAAAATACGCACGGCACCGGATGCTCATTGTCATCGGCGATCTGTGCCGAACTGGCAAAGAAGCAAGGTATGGAACTTGCGGTATTCAATGCCAAACAGTACGTCAGCCAGGCTATCGCCTGTGCTGACTTACTGAACATCGGTACCGGACACGGACCGATACATCATTTTCACCAAACTTGGACATAGGAAGATCATCATGCAACGTCGACATTTTCTTCAAGGTGCGGGTGCCGGTGTAGCCGCTGCCCTAGCCCCCAGTATCAGCCGTGCAGACGAACGGGAATTCCGCTTGGCGATGTCGTGGATCAAGAACAGTCCCGGCGCCGGCGCCACCGCGCAAAGACTCGCTCGGAGAATCGAAACTCTCAGTGCCGGACGAATCAAGATCAAGGTATTTGCGGCCGGTGAACTGGTAGGACCGTTTGAGGTCCTTGATGCGGTCGGAGCCGGCACCGCTGACTTCGGACACAGCGCCTCGTTTTTCTGGCAAGGCAAAATGCGTGCCAGCGCTTTTTTTACCGCTGTTCCGTTTGGACTGACCCCTCAGGAGCATATGGTGTGGATCTACCACAATGGTGGACAGCAGCTTTGGGACGAACTATATGCACCATTCAATGTGAAACCGTTTCTCGCATCCAACACCAGTATCGGAATGGGAGGCTGGTTCAAAAAGAAAATCAATTCCCTTGAGGACATCGCCGGACTGAAGTACAGGGTGCCTGGATTGGGAGGCGAAGTGTTCCGACGGATTGGTGCTGTCGCGGTAACCCTGCCACCGCCCGATATCGGTCCGGCACTGCATTCGGGCGCAGTCGATGCTGCAGAGTGGCTCGGACCCTGGTCAGACCTGGCTATGGGATTCTACAAAAGCGCGCCGTACTACTATGGCCCTGGATTTCATGAACCCAATGGGGCTGGAGAGTTCGTGATAAACCGGGACCTATGGCAAAGCCTGCCAGATGATGTCAGGCAAATCATCGATACTGCATGCATCGCTGAGCATGCGTACAGCCTCACGGAAATCGACAAGTCCAATCCTGAGGCATTGCACAAGCTGATCGCTGTGCATGGAACACAGGTTTTCCAGTTTCCAGACGATGTGATGTCTGCGGCTAGAAAGGCGGCAGATGAGGTTTTGGATGATCTTGCCCAACACGATGATATCACCAACAGAATTACCCGCTCGTTCAGGGAAACAAAGGATACTCAGATTGAGTGGTCGAGAGTTTCGAGCCTGCCGTATCTGAGAGCCCGTTCCGCCTAACTATTCCGGATTCATGATTGCCGTTTCAGTCCGAGTCAGCCTCAACTATGGAGAGGAGTGTATCTTTGACGACTTCAGATTGACTCTTGAATCAGGGAAGTTGATCTGCCTTCTCGGGAAAAGTGGATCCGGCAAATCAACCCTGCTTCGTTTTATAGCGGGTTTGATTCCTTCAGATATCGCCACCGGGTCGGCAATTGCAAACGACAACAATCCGCTCGATGGACGCATTGCCTGGATGGCTCAACAGGACCTGCTGCTGCCATGGCTCAAAGTGATTGACAACGTGATGATCGGGTCGTTGCTGCGGGGCGAAAACGGTAAGGAACAAGTCGATCTGGCGAAGTGCCTGCTTGCGAAAGTCGAACTCAACGGTGCGGACGAACGCTATCCGCATGAACTCTCGGGCGGCATGCGTCAGAGAGTTGCACTGGCGAGAACCCTGATCGAGGACCGTCCTGTCAATCTGCTGGATGAGCCGTTTTCAGGTCTGGATGCAACGACCCGTTACCAGTTGCAGGATCTGGCCTGTACAATGCTTTCAAAAAGAACCACGTTGCTGGTAACGCACGACCCGTTGGAGGCGGTCCGCATGGCGGATTACATCTACGTATTGAGCGGACGTCCAGCTACGGTCGCGCAGCGTATCGATCCCCCGGGCTCACCACCGAGACAACTATCCGACATAGACGTAAGCATCGCCTATGCGGATCTCATGAATCAACTGGTACATCCCGGGTCAGTGGGCAATGTGGCTTAAGTCTATTGTCATCATTACCGGTCTCGTCACAATCTGGCAGATCATCGTCTGGACTACCGGGGTGCCGCCTTTTATCGTACCGGCACCATTGGAAGTGGCGACTGCATTGGTAGCAAATTTTGGTCTGATTGGATTTCATGCCGCCGTTACCATCATTGAGATTGTTGTCGGGTTGCTGCTCGGCTGTGCAATTGGGATCGGCAGTGCTTGGCTGATTTTGCAGTTTCAGCCGGTTCGCGCGTGGTTTCTGCCGATTCTGGTCGCAAGCCAGGCACTGCCTGTGTTTGCGATTGCTCCGGTTTTGATGCTGTGGCTTGGATTTGGGATGGCCTCGAAAATTGCAATGGCAACACTGATCATCTATTTCCCCGTCACCGCAGCACTCTACGACGGATTGAGGAATACCGATGCCAGCTGGATCGACATGGCTCGGATCATGGGTGCATCCAAACACACGGTACTGAAATTCATTCGCCTGCCCGCTGCTCTGCCATCACTTGGCTCCGGACTACGGATTGCTGCGGCAGTCGCGCCTATTGGTGCAGTAGTCGGAGAGTGGGTTGGATCCAGTTCCGGACTCGGTTATCTGATGCTGCATGCCAACGCAAGATCGCAGATTGACCTGATGTTCGCGGCTCTGACCGTATTGGCAGGATTCGCTGTACTGTTGTATTTTGGCATCGATCTGTTAATCAAAAAAACGGTTTTCTGGCAAACAGAAACCACCCTGGAGGCTTCTTGAACAAAATGAAAAGACTGAAAGTTGTTATTTTGCTATCACTTCTATGTATGGGCCAGTCCCTCCACGCCGCAGAAAAGTTTACTGTTCTGCTTGACTGGTATGTCAACCCGGACCACGGTCCGCTGTTTGTTGCCGATGCTCAGGGGTTTTTTACGGACGCCGGTCTGGATGTTGAGTTGATCGCCCCGGCAAATCCCAACGATCCGCCAAAACTTGTCGCCGCCAAAAAGGGTGATGTTGCGATATCCTACCAGCCGCAGCTTCACCTTCAGGTCGAACAGGGATTACCACTGGTGAGGATCGGCACACTGGTCGCCACACCGCTTAACTGTATTGTCGTTCTGGACGACTCCGATATTCATACCATCGCTGACCTGAAAGGCCGGAAAGTCGGATACTCGGTCGCTGGATTCGAAGATGTATTGCTCGCGGCAGTTCTTGAGGCCAATGACCTGAGTCTTGAAGACGTTGAACTGATCAATGTCAATTTCTCCCTGTCACCAGCTGTCATGTCCGGCCAGGCTGACGCAGTTATAGGTGCGTACCGAAATTTTGAACTCAATCAAATGGACCTGCACGGCGAACCCGGACGCGCTTTCTATCTGGAAGAGGAAGGAATACCCAGTTATGACGAACTCATTGTCGTTACGCATACTGATCGTGTCGATGACCCCAAGATGCGAAAATTTATCGATGCTGTGGAACGCGGCGTGCAATTTATGATTAATCACCCGGATGAAGCTTGGAACAATTTCATCAGTTACGACAAAACCTTGGATGACGAACTGAATCGCCGCGCGTGGCGCGACACGCTGCCTAGATTCGCACTACGACCCGGCGCACTCGACCATGCACGTTACAGCAGATTTGCTGACTTTCTGGTGGCTCGGGGATTGATCGCTGAGAAACCTGAAATGGATCAGTATGCGGTTGAACTGGACTGACTCAACAATCTAATCCAGCGCGATAGTATCCTCAATGGTGTGATCGACGCCTGCGGCTTCGACTTTCAGCTGGACAGTCGCATTCAACGTTTCAGACCCTGTCAGTGCACCGGACTCGATTCCATCACGCACTGCACGCTCAATCTGACGCTGAGACTCGATACCCACTTTCTTTAAGAATTTGCGAACCTGTATGTTAAAAACATCTTCGTTCATACTTGATTTCTCCTATGGTTTTCAGATTCACTACAATTGTAGTGAAAACTGCTACCGACGGTGTATCAAACCTCATACCAAATACGTGAAATTTTTTCTTTGCTGATCAAACGACAGTTCCGATGATGAACTTATCACCGCCAAACCCAAACGATTGCTTTGATCCTCGAATCGGGCTGATTCCGGTCGCTGAAGCTGAAAAGGCACTGCTTGAACAGGTCATTCCTATTGCCGATACGGAAGTCGTCTCGCTACCGGATGCGGTCGGGCGTGTTCTCACAGACCCGGTCGCTTCGACAATCGATGTTCCGCCTCATGCAAATTCGGCGATGGATGGCTATGCCGTATGCGGCGAATCGTTGCCCTCAAAAGGAGTCCGCGAATTCAAAGTGGTTGGAACCGCGTTGGCAGGCAAACCCTGGACAAACAAATGTCAGCCAGATGAGACGGTACAAGTCATGACCGGCGCGGTGATGCCACAGGGAACAGACACTGTGATCATCCAGGAGGACGTTCGGCTGGAGAATGGGGTTGCGGTTGTTTCGGCGGGACATAAGTCAGGTCAGAATGTCCGACAGGCCGGAGAGGATCTGGAACGTGATGAAATCGCTGTTGAAGCTGGTGTCCAGGTCGGCGCAGCCGAGTTGGGTGTACTCGCATCGGTTGGAGTCGGCAGGGTTAAAGTATCTAGAAAACCGATTGTTGCGGTTTTCTCGACTGGTGACGAACTCAAGAACGCAGGTGAACAATTACCACCCGGAGCGATATACGACAGCAATCGCTACACACTGATTGGGTTGTTGCAAGGTATGGGTTTGGAAACCCTGAATCTAGGTATCATTCCGGATGACCCCATCCTGACAAAGGAAGCACTAGCTGATGCCAGCGAGAAGGCAGACCTGATCATCACCTCTGGCGGTGTCTCAACCGGAAGTGCGGATTTTGTAATCCATACGTTACAGGAACTCGGAGAGATCAGCCTGTGGCGAATAGCGATTCGTCCCGGCCGACCGTTCGCTTTCGGGAAGATCCGAGATAAACTATTTTTCGGTTTGCCGGGTAATCCGGTTGCAGTGATGGTAACGTTCTATCGACTGGTCCAGCCTGCGCTTCGTCGGCTGATGGGGCAATCCGACGTGAATCCGGTACCCGTCGTAAAAGCCCGTGCGACAACCCGATTCAGAAAGAAACCCAACAGATCGGAAGTCTATCGTGCGGTACTGTCGCAAGATGACAAAGGCAACCCAGTAGTTGCCAGTACAGGCCAGCAGGGTTCCGGACTGCTAAGCAGTATGTCTACAGCGAACTGCTTTGTTCTTCTGGATGACCATGCCACTACTGCAAATCCTGGTGATATGGTCGATGTCCAGTTATTTGATGGGCTGAACTGATCCCGATCAGACTTCAAAAACAGTCGCACCTTGCGTAGCGCGCGACTCAAGACTGCGATGTGCCTCAACTGCGTCTTCCAGCGCGTAACGTTGCCTGACAGGTATTCCGACTGCGCCGGATGTCACCATGTCGCATAATTCATCAGCCATCATAACCAGATCTTCTCTCTCGGCCGTATAAGTCATCAGAGTCGGTCTTGTCAGAAACAAGGAACCTTTCACTCTCAGCAGGACCGGATTGAATGACTCGATCTCGCCCGATGACTGTCCGAAACTCACCAGCAACCCTTTTGGCGACAGGCAGTCGAGTGATTTTTCAAAAGTGCTCAAACCGACAGAATCGTAGACAACAGGAACGCCCTTACCATCGGTAATCTCTCTCACACGTCCAGAAAAATCCTCGCTGGTGTAAATAATCGGATGGTCGCAGCCATGTTGCCGGGCAAGTTCGGCCTTCTCTTCCGTGCCGACCGTCCCAATGACAGTTACACCAAGATGTTTCGCCCACTGACAAGCAATCAAGCCCACTCCGCCGGCCGCCGCGTGAAACAAAATCGTATCGCCTGCTTTGACTTTATATACCTGCCGCAGAAGATATTGCGCGGTCAATCCTTTAAGCATCATCGCGGCGGCAGTTTCGTCATCAATTGAATCCGGTATCTTGACCAGTCGGTCAGCTGGCATAAGACGACATTCGGCGTAAGCACCTAACGGTAGCGCAGCGTAGGCAACACGATCTCCCACAGAAAGGTCTGACACCCCAGCCCCAGTCTGTTCTACGACACCGGCTCCTTCCAGACCCGGTACAAAAGGAAAACCCGGTGCTGGATAGACTCCCTTTCGGAAATACACATCAATGAAATTGAGCCCGACCATGGTGTGTCGAACAAGTACCTGATCGTCGCCGGGGCTACCGGGGTCGACCTCTTCCCACTTCATTACGTCGGGATTTCCAACTTCGTATACTCGCATCGCTTTTGACATTGTGATCTCCTCGGTTCGATTAGTCTAGATCATCTCAGGTGGTTACCTGACTAAGAACTAATGTGTAGTCTGAGCCTGTTTTCTGCGGTCTCGAATTCGTTCGTAAGCGGCTCGGACCTGCTTGGTTTTCTCGGTGGCTATTTCGATCATTTCGTCCGGTAAGCCCTGAGACACAAGCTTGTCCGGATGCAGTCGATTCATCTTTCGTCTATAGGCCCGTTTGATTTCGTCATCGCCCGCATCTTCACTCAGCCCCAGAGTCTTGTAGTCATCGGCCAGAGATGGTTGACTGGCTCCAGTCTGCCGGGATCCGCCCAGAATCTCGTTGTACAGTTCCGCGTATTCGCGGTTCGAAATTCCGATACGGTCAGCGATATCGCGAATCGCTTCATTCTCGACTTCATCAATTGTACCGTCGCATAAGGCACCGCTCAACAGAACGTTGACAAACATTCGCTTGAGATTTTTTCGATTGCCACATTCCTTGTTGAACTGTTCCAGTATCGGGTCAAGCTCGAACTCCGGTTGTTTACCTTGACGAAATAACTGGATGGCGACTTCGCGCATTTCTGCGTCCAAGCGCATGCTTCGCATGACTTCCTCGGCAAACTGAACTTCCTGTGGACTAACATGACCGTCGACCTTCGCTATGTATCCGAGTACTGAGAAAGTGGCAGTAAAGAACACAGTCTGCATTCTTTCCTGCACATTCCATCCACCACTGCCAACTGAGGCTCGCCGTTTGTCGAACATGTTGCCGATCGCAATGCCCAGTATGATCCCAATCGGGCCAAATGCCATAGAGCCCAAAACACCGCCGATCGCCTTACCCCACCAAGCCATATCTGTTCCTCAACAGGTGTGAAAGAAATGTTCCGAAATATCTGCCATCGACCCGGTTCTTGTATGGCAATCAGAATGTCTGACCAAAAATCTGAAATACATGTTTTGCCTCAATACCGGGAACCGATATTATAGTCACTTCCATTAGCCCGAAGATTCACCGCCTGAGCAAGAATCACATCAGATTGTAATCCGACAGCAATCTATGCTCCCTTCCTCAGCGTGAAAAATGACTGACCGGCAATAGCCAAAAGAACGATTGCACCACCGATTACAGTGAGAATTCCTGGCACTTCGCGAATGACAAGCCACACCCAGATTGGTCCGAGCACAATTTCGGTAAGCGAAAGCAGTGTAATTTCCGCGGCTGGAAGATATTTGGCACCATGCGTGAAAATGACCAATCCAACCCCGACCTGAAAGATCCCCATGGAGGCACAGAGCATCCAATCCCGTACCGTGATTTCAAAGCCCACCCCGGTCAACAGAATTATCAAACCGGAAATAATTGTTGCACACACACCGGCCCACAGAACCGCTGGTACCAGATCAGTATTTCTCCCCATTCTGAGAAAAACAGCAAACAATCCAAATCCTGTTGCGGATAACAGTCCCATGATTGTTCCGAAAAGAGTACCGAACTGGTATCCTTCCGCCACCATAACTGCAACCCCGACGGTGGCCATTAGAATAAACCATATGAGAGTGCTGGTTACTCTTTCGCCCAGTAACCACCAACCGGCAAGTGCGGCTATGAAAGGTGCCGTGGAAAGCAGGAATAACGCATTCGCGACGGTGGTATGCGTCAGTGCATGAATCCAGGTGCAGAACGCGAGGCTAAGTGAAAATCCCGCGAAGAATCCGACCCGACCGCAACTGCGAATTGCGTCAACAACCGCACGACCGCGCGAAGCCAGCAGATACAGTATGAGAAAGGCGACCAGTGTGGTCGACCGGAAAAAAAGGATCTGCCATTCATTGGCGAATTCGACAAGACGAACAGCAAGGCCGGCAAAACTCCAAAAAATTCCAGCAGTCAGAACCAGGAATACACCCTTACCGCGATCTTCGTACCTTGAATCCGGCATCATCCGCAAAACCGATCAAAATTATTGGGTATCTGTCCCCAGCGACGAAAGGTGAAATTTTAGTTTAAGTTGTGCTCGGGGCAAGCAAAATTGCAAGAAACTATCTCACAGTGAGTTTATTTCTGTTATCTTTGTGTTGCTCTAATTTCAACTTCTCTTTGCCTTTTAGCAAGAACACGCTTAAATCATGGAAAAAATTACCAGATCAGATTCAGAATGGCGGGAGTTGCTGAGCGCGGACGAATATCACGTACTGCGTCAGGAAGGAACAGAACACCCTTTCAGTAGCAATCTCAACAAGAACGATGTTGATGGTGTCTACAAATGCCGTGGCTGTGGTCTACCGTTATTTGACTCAAGCACAAAATTCGACAGTGGAACCGGTTGGCCGAGTTTTCATACCGCGATCGAGGGCAGTCTTGAGACACGCACCGACTTCAAGCTGATCATGCCTCGAACTGAGTATCATTGCACACGATGTGGCGGACATCACGGACATGTTTTCAAAGATGGTCCGAAACCAACCGGGAAACGCTACTGCAATAACGGAGTGGCCCTGATGTTCGAGCCTCGCCAGCCATCTGGAGATGAACAGAACTGATTCTGAGTGCCGGACCATAAAGGTTTGCCAACGTGGTCGTCGGTTGGGGACCACAACGCCACTAGATTGAATCAGGCGCGCCAATTTATCAATTCCGGAAATTGTGAACTCTCACCGTACAGGCCTCGCGCTGGCAACTGGTTACTTGCCTGTCGCCCTGATTGTGGTTCTGGGACTGATTTGGGGTGGCGTACCGAGTATCGCCAAATATGTCAATATGCATGGTGTATCTCCGCTGAGCTACTCATTCTGGATCTTCTTCATATCATCGTTCATTCTCGGTGCCATAAATTTCATCCGAAGCAGAAGACCGCCGCCCCGACATCTTGTGTTTTACATCGTCTGTGGACTTACTGGCAGTGCAATTCCCACTACGGCCATGTATTTCGCAGTCTCCGAAATTCCGGCTGGCCTGATGGTTCTTCTGCTCTCAGCGACACCAATTTTTACCTACATAATCGCCCTGATGTCCAGAACGGAAAAGTATCATTCGTTGAAAACAGTTGGGGTACTGTTAGCTTTCGTCGGTATCGTCCTCATTCTGATGCCCGACTCCATTGCTGAAATGCAGGCGCCGTTAGGTGGCGTCCTTGTAGGGCTGATCGCTCCGGTGTTCTACGCGATCAATCTGGTTTATACCGCGCGTTGCCGACCGGCAGACCTGCATGTCATGGACATGGCAACCTGTATGCTGATCGCTGCAACCGCAATCATGCTCTTCGCCACGCTGTCGTTTGAGCCGCTGTATCCACTTTGGAATGCGCCACCAATAGTTGCCGGTCTGACTCTATTTCAAGGTGTTCTGACGGCAACAGCATTCTGCTTGTTCTTTACTCTGGTAAAGATGTCCGGCGCACTTTATTCAAGCCAAGTAACTTATTCAGTCACTTTAATCGGCATATTTGTCGGTGCCTACGTCTATGATGAAGTCCTGCCAGTACTTGTCTGGATAGCGACGGTGCTCATGTTCATAGGAATTGGAGTCATCCAGAAAGCCAGGAACCTAACAAAAGAGAATGGATCTGTCGCCGTAAGCGAGACTTGAGGCTGGCCAGGGTTTTTCGCCTGCACATCACCGAATCGCGCGAGTGCGGGTTAAATTACCGGACTGGACTGACCGCGGTCTGTCAGGGCTGAACCAAGGATTCATCGCTGGTGATCAGCGTTCCGACACCCTCATCAGTGAATATTTCAAGTAACGCTGAATGGGGAAGTTGACCATCAATGATCTGAACGGTATGTACCCCACGGTCCAATGCATGTTTTGCGCAACGTACCTTCGGCAGCATTCCGTCGGAAATCGTTTTGTCCTGAATCAAACCTTCAAGCTGTGAAGTTGTCAGTGCCGATATCAATGTGCCTTCTGAATCCAGAATGCCAGGCACGTTTGTAAGCAGGACCAACTTCTCGGCACCAACTGCCTCAGCGACCGAACCGGCAACTGTATCAGCATTGATATTGTAAGTCTGGCCGTATTGATCGACTCCAATCGGTGCGATGATCGGGATTGCACTGTCGCTGGAATCGAGTCGGAGCAGTTGAACATCGATACTCTCAACATCTCCGACAAATCCGTACTCCACCGGCTTTCCGGAATCCGGGTCTTTATATGAAGTATTCAGTTTCTTCGCCTGGATGAAAGTGCCACCGAGATTTGCACCAAGTCCGAAAGCATCCCATCCCTCCTCAACAACCATCTGCACCAAGTCGCGATTGATGGTTTCAATGACGACTTTTTCCACTATATCCATGGTTTTTCGGTCAGTCACCCTCAGACCATCGACGAATCTCGACTTGAGACCCGCTTCTTCAATTGCCCGACTGATCTGTGGCCCGCCTCCGTGTACCATCACAGGATTCAGTCCCACACTTTTCATCAACACGATATCGCGACAAAAATCCCTTTGCAGTTCCACCGAGTTCATCGCGTTACCACCATATTTGATGACAATACTCTGACCATGAAACTGATGAATATAAGGCAGTCCTTCTAGAAGAATATTTGCTGACTTCCTTGCGCTGGATTTTTTGACTGTCATAACCTGCCGACTACCGATTCTCAAATTGTCTGTATTATCCGAAAATTCAAACTCGCAGATTTACCTACTGCGAAAAAAAAGAGCGACTGGTTTCAAACAGTCGCTCAATTGGTTGCTCAATTGTCTGGTATTGAGCAGAGAAAGGAGTTAGTGAACAGAAATTTCAATCTTTTTGGACTGCGTAGACTCCTTCTTCGGGACAGAGATGGACAGTACACCGTCCTTGTAACTGGCCTGAATGTTCTCGCTGTCCACAGCATCGCTCAGTTTGAACGATCTGGTAACCTTTCCGCGGTATCGCTCCTTGCGTATCACACGGCCCTCAAGGTTTTCATCCTTGTCCTCTTGAGTGCTGACCACAATACTCAGGACATTGTCGGTAACCGAAACGTCCAGCGCATCCTTTGAAATTCCTGGCAGATCAGCAACAACCTCGTACGCGGTATCAGTTTCATTGATATCGACAGCAGGCACACCGGCACCGAGTCTTGCCGAATTCCGAAACATCGAACTCGGATTGAAGACATCCCAATTCGCATCAAAAACAGAAACAGGATTTCTGTTCCATTCTCTGGATCTAACAAGTTGATTCATTTTTTCACCTCAAAATTTATTCAGTTGATTGATTCCCGATCATCGTGAATCATCTGAACGAATAAATGGGAACAGAAATTTATTTTTCAAGTCCCAGCGGAAAAAATTTCGCATGAATGCTGTAACCTCGGTTCGCTTGACTCAATCAAGCATCACCGGGAAGTGTTTCTCGCCTTGCAAGGTACATCATGTATCGGTGGACGATTACGTGAAGCAGAGATAAGGATAGATTTTCAGGGCGGCAATCAAAAGCGCAAATGGTCAACAAAGCTATATTTCGGCTGATAAAAGCACGAGCGAGGTATTACACGGACAATAGCAAGTCGAATTATCATGTAGGAAAGTCCTGCTCCAATCTGGATGACATGAAGACATTAATCAGTTAAGGAATTGGTCTGATCGATTTTTCGGTCGAGCAGTGATAGAACCCCTTTCTCAATTTCTGAAAGGTAGTTTTTCTCGAACTGTTTCACCAGTCCCTGCCCCTGGCAATATCGTCGTCCGTCATTTCTGAAACAAGTTCCGTCGCATAGTCTGCGGAAGAGTTACCATGTTTTGCGGCATAAGTCATCCACGCGTAGGCTTTCACAAGGTCCTTTGCAACGCCCTCGCCCCTGAAGTACATGTAACCAAGTAGTTCCTTCGCTGCAATGAGCCCAGCGGAGGCGGCCTCGCGGGTCCAGTGAAGCGCTTTGCTGAAATCCTGCTCCACGCCTTTACCCTCGTAATACATGGTAGCCAGCTGAAATTGCGCATGGATATCTCCCGCCTCGGCACCTTCGAGAAACCAGCGCAGGGCGTCGGCGTAATCCTGCTCCACGCCGTCGCCTGCAAACGCCGTCGCCTGCAAAGTACATTCCGCCAAGGGCGAATTGTGATTCGATATCTTCGTTTACAGCGGCTTTGCGAAACCAGCGTACAGCTGTGCCATAGTCTTGCTTCACACCGTTGCCATCGTAGTAGATGTCGCCGAGAAATGCCTGTGCGCGGACTTACGATACCAGTACGCAGCTTTGATGAAGTCTTGAGGCATTTCATCACCTTCTGCGTGCAGGCAGCCGATATAAAACTGAACTTCGCGATTCTTCCTGTCCAGATCTTCAATATTAGGTTTCACATTATCCATTGATGAAATTCTCTTCCCGTTAAATGCCATGGTTGCGGTTGGGAATCATGGTTGTTCCATAGTGTTCAGCGAGATAAATATAACTAATTGATATTGTTATTAAATATAAACAAAGAAATCATTTTCAATCTTGAAAGTATCCTCCGCTTCTTGAATTGTAATCATACGCCGTCGGAACCGAAAATCTACCTGTATACTCACTTCGCGATTGTTTCCGGAAATCAGTCAAAAGCATGAGGATCAAGTGTGCGATAACACTGCCAGTCAGTCTTTCGCCCGGCAATCACCAGCCGACAATTGCGACGATGAAAGACACCGTAGAAAGTGGGAACAATAAATTCGCGGCGGCTGTATGCGTCAGTGTAGGAATCCAGGTACAGAACGGGAAAAGCAACAGGTGTCGTCGACCGGAAATCCGCGAAAGAACTGCGAACTGAGTGTGTGGAAATGACAGCACCGATGCTGTCAGAGGAAAGTGACTAGAGGATGTAACGGGCAAGTTGCTGGTCTTCGACGAGTCCTTTCAACTCCTGTTCAACAAACGGCTTGTCGATGACAACTTTGTCACCGCTTCGGTCGGCAGCTTCAAAAGAAACCTTCTCCAGCAGACGCTCCATAACCGTATGTAACCTGCGGGCACCGATATTCTCAGTCGACTCGTTCACTCGCCACGCAAACTCAGCCAAACATTGCACTCCCGAATCGACGAATTCCAACTCCAACCCCTCGGTTTTCATCAGTTCGAAATACTGTTGCGTCAGCGAGCTGTCTGTCTCGTTCAGAATTCGAATGAAGTCTTCGGTGGTCAAAGCATTCAACTCCACCCTGATAGGCAGGCGACCCTGCAACTCCGGAATGAGGTCCGACGGCTTTGTCAGCTGGAACGCACCGGAGGCAATGAACAATATGTGATCTGTCTTCACCATGCCGTAACGGGTCGAGACTGTGGCACCCTCAACCAGTGGAAGCAGGTCGCGCTGAACGCCTTCACGGGAAACATCCGGACCACTGGTGTGGTGTGAACGGCCGACGATCTTGTCTATTTCGTCCAAAAATACTATGCCATTCTCCTCTACCCGACTGATGGCATCCAGCTTGATCTGCTCGTCGTTAACCATGCGTTCGGCCGCTTCATCGGTCAGCAATTTCAGTGCCTGCGCAACGGTCACCCTCCGTTTGCGGCTCTTTCGGTTTCCCAGATTCTGCATCATACCCTGCAGCTGACTGGTCATTTCCTCAAAACCCGGTGGCCCAAAGATCTCGACACCGATCGACGTACTGAGCTCGATCTCGATCTCCTTGTCGTCCAGCTCACCCCGCCTGATCTTCTTTCTGAATGCCTTTCTGGCTGCACTGTCCTCTTTAGGTACCACATCGGTCTTCTCGTCGAAACGATGGAGCGAAAAACCACCTCGCATATCGTCGTCATCATTCGGACCGGATATTTCGTAGTCGTCGCCAGAATCAGTACGAGCGGGGGGAATCAGGATATCCAGTACAGATTCTTCCGCTTCCGCCTCTGCGCGTGCCTGGACCATCTCAAAATTCTCTTCCCGCACCATCTTGACAGCCAATTCCAACAGATCGCGAACGATCGAGTCAACCTCGCGTCCGACATATCCAACCTCGGTAAACTTGGATGCCTCAACCTTGAGGAATGGAGCACTCGCGAGTTTCGCCAGCCGACGGGCTATTTCAGTTTTTCCAACACCGGTAGGACCGATCATCAGGATATTCTTCGGTGTAATTTCCGCGCGAATGTCTTCGTTCTCAACGTTGAGACGCCGCCACCGATTGCGTAGCGCATTGGCAACCGCGCGCTTGGCCTCCAGTTGCCCTATGATGTGTTTATCCAGCTCCTGGACGATTTCCCGGGGTGTCATCTCCGACACTTTCTATCAAGCCTCCAGCTCTTCTATCGTTATGCTGTGATTGGTATACACACAGATTTCGCCGGCGATGGCAAGACTTTTCTCAACAATCTGCCTGGCATTCAGGTCCGTTGATTCAATCAGCGCCTTGGCAGCCGCTTTGGCATAGTTGCCACCCGACCCGATTGCCATCAACCCGTCTTCAGGCTGTATCACATCACCGTTACCTGAAATGATCAGGGATTCATGCAGGTCACAGACGACAAGCAACGCTTCCAGCCGTCTGAGAAATCGGTCTGTTCGCCAGTCTTTCGCCAGTTCAACCGCTGATCGAACGAGGTTCCCCGAGTACTCTTCCAGCTTTCCCTCAAAACGCTCAAACAAAGTGAATGCATCCGCGGTACCACCCGCAAATCCAGCCAGTACCTGGTCCTTGTACAGGCGACGAACTTTCTTGGTATTCGACTTGATTACGGTATCACCAAGCGACACCTGGCCATCTCCACCGAGTACCACACTGTTGCCTCGACGCACTGACAGAATAGTCGTACTGCGAATTCTCGGCAATTGCGAACCGCTTGGGGAATGTTGTAGTTTGCTATCGTTCACTAAACAAGGCGCAGGTTAGGTTTGCCCTTGCGTGGCGATTTGTCCGATATTTCCGATGAATTATCGTGTGGTACGGATTCCGGACAATACTCTCTGAAAACCATCTGATTCATCACTTCGGGGACAACCAGCGAAACCACTGACTCCAGCGGTAAGTCCACATGGTGACTTTCTCCGGAAAATCTTGTCTCGAACAATATCCAACCTTCGGAAACCGTGTAGCCTCTCAGCGCGCGTTCATGAACATTGAGCGTAACCAATCCGTCTTTGCATTCGATCTTTTCGAATGGAAGATTCACTTCGGGATAGTCAGCCTGAATCGTCAGATACGGTGTGTACCCTGAATCCATCGCCCAATTTCGCATTGCGTCGATCAAGTACGGCACTTTGGAAACCTCTTTTTGCATGGCTGCATCAATCAAGCTGCATTTCCATCTCCGCATCGCTCAGGCTTTTGCGGAATGATTCTCTGCCGAATATGCGATTGGCGTATTGTGTAATGGAACGTGTTTGAGACGGCAGTTCAATTCCGTAATGCTTCAATCGCCACAACAAGGGGGCAATGAAGCAATCGACCAGGCTAAACTCTTCGCCCAGCCAGAATTCCTGTTCCGCCATGTAAGGAGCCAGACTGGATAAATCGCGACTGAGCGCGGTGCGGAACGTCTTGTTCGGCTTCTGCTTCCTTTCGTCCAGTTCCCTGAGTTTATGCAACCAGTCGCGCTGACTTCTGTAAATCATCATTCTCACCCTGCCGCGATTAACCGGATCAGGTGGCATCAGTGGTGGATGAGGGAGACGGTCGTCCAGGTATTCAGCCACAACATGTGAACCATAGAGGACCATATCCCGGTCCATCAAAGTCGGGCTCTCACCATACGGATTCAGTTCGATGATGGGATTCGGGTTGCGGTTCAGGTCGACATACTCAACTTCGCACTCCACTTCCTTTTCGTGCAGTACCATCCGGCAAGCATGACCCTCAATGCAAGTCTCGGTCGAAAACAGAATCATCCCAGATCTTCGATTCTCAATTGCTTCTGCCATTTTCCGAGTTCAACAGGTTCTCTACGTATTGGACGGATTGAAATTTTATATGTAGGGGCAACTATGGAACTTTCAAGTGACTCAATGAATGTCTTTCCAGTACTCCTTCTTCAACAGATAAGCAAGGATTGTAAAAAGACCCGTAAATAGTAATACCAGTATCCCAATGTTGTAGCGAACGAGCTTTGCCGGTTCAGCCACATAGACCAAGAAATTCACGACATCGCGAACCAGACTGTCGTACTCTTCCGGCTCGAAATTCTGTTGCTGCTGGTATAGCACGTGTGGCATCGCTACGTCCTCAAACAGGTCGTTGTTCCATCCGGTCACGGAGCCATCGTCAACATAAAACTCTCTCAAAAACGTGTAAATCCAATCCGGAGAGCGTGATCGCGCTGTCAGGCTGAGGTCGGGAGGCGCGGTGCCAAACCAACGTTTCGCATCCTCTTCTGACATGTTTATATCCATTGGATCTGATGGTTTCTGTGACCCGACAAGAAAATTCTCCCGCAACACTTCCTCACTGATGCCAAGATCGTCCGCCATCCGGTTATATCGCATGTATTTGATACCATGACAAGACAGACAGTAGCTCGCGAACGTCGCAGCACCCTGCTGCAACGATTTGCGGTCATCCAGATTGACATAGACTGAATCCAGATCTTCCGAACCCCCTGATGCCGCAAAGACATTCCCGGTGAAAGACAGCAACAATATTGAAACGATTAATCTGATCATTTGAACGTCACCCGGTCCGGAACTGGTTTCACAGGATCAAGCCGTGTATATATCGGCATCAACAAGAAAAATGCGAAATAAAGGAAATAACAGATCTGTGCCCACCTGACATTGGTGAACAGAAACAAATCGATCGCCTGCGGATTCTTGGTACCCAGATAGCCAAGCAACACAAATGAAACGGTAAATACGGTCAATGCCGTCTTGAACATCCAGCCTCGATATCGAATGGACTTTACCGGCGATCTGTCCAGCCACGGAAGCAGGAAGAACAAAAATATCGCAAACCCCATGGAGAGGACTCCCCATAGCTTTGCATCCACACCAAATAGCGGATAGGTAACCGCACGAAGTATCGAGTAATAGGGTGTCAGATACCACAACGGAATGATGTCCGGTGGAGTCTGCAGTGCGTTGGCCGGTTCGAAATTCGCGCGCTCAAGAAACCATCCCGACAGCTCGGGCGTGATGAACGTGATACCGAACAGGATAAAGAGAAATACACCTGCGCCAAAAAGATCCTTGACTGAGTAATACGGATGAAACGGAATGCCATCTTTTGGCGTTCCATCTTCTTTCTTGTCTGCCTTGATCTCGATGCCATCCGGATTGTTGGACCCGACCTTGTGAAGGGCGACCAGATGCACAAATACAAGACCCAACAACAGGAGTGGGACCAAAATGACGTGGAACGCGAAAAATCGTGTCAAGGTTGCATCGGACACTACGAAATCGCCGCGTATCCACTCGGCTAGGCCCTCGCCGATATAGGGAATCGCCGCAAACAGCGAAATGATCACCTGCGCACCCCAATACGACATGTTGCCCCAAGGCAGCAGGTAGCCGAAAAAGGCTTCCGCCATCAGCGTCAGATAAATCACCATTCCAACTATCCACAACAGTTCCCGCGGCTTGCGGTGAGAACCATAGAGCAGCCCTCGGAACATGTGCAGATAAATCACCACAAAGAACAATGAGGCGCCGGTCGAGTGCAGATAGCGCATCAGCCATCCCCACGACACATCCCTCATGATATGTTCTACCGAATCAAATGCCAGCTCGGTATCGGGTTTGTAATGCATGGTCAGGAAAATTCCCGTTACGATCTGCAAGACCAGAACAAGAAGTGCCAATGATCCGAAAAAATACCAGAAATTGAAATTTTTCGGTGCATAGTATTTAGAGACGTGCTCTTCCCAGACTTTCGTCGCGGGATAACGCTCATCAATCCAGTTACGAAGTTTCGCAATCACGCCAAGTCTTCCTTAGTCGTATCAACACCGATCTCGACTCGAGAATCAGATAGGAACCGATGTGGGGGAACCTCAAGATTGGTCGGTGCGGGAACATTTTTGAACACACGCCCGGCCAAGTCGAATTTTGAACCGTGACAAGGACAGAAAAAACCACCCTGCCAATCCGAATCCAATTCCCCCGGTTTGAGTTTTTCAAGGGGCGAACAACCAAGGTGGGTGCACAGTCCGACCAAGACTAACACCTCCGGATCAATGGAACGTGTGGCGTTCTGCGCGTATTGAGGTTGTTGTTCTCGGTCCGAGTCAGGATCTGCCAGCTCGTCTTTCACCGTCTCCAGCGAGTCGAGCATTTCCTGCGTTCGCTTGATAATCCAAACAGGTTTGCCACGCCATTCGATCTTGAGCAGTTTTCCGGGCTCCAGATCCCCGATGTCCACAAGTACAGGGGCACCAGCCGCGCGGGCTTTCGCACTCGGTGTCATACTGGCAACAAACGGCACTGCGGCAGCTGCGACACCAGCCGCACCCACTCCTGTTGTGACGCCTGTCAGAAACCGACGGCGATCCTGATCGACATGTTCGTCAGCCATCATTTCTCCTCGAGCTGTCATATATAAAGTAACAGCACCGGTTTATCGGTCACATGAAAACCAGTGCCACCATACCGTCCAGATATTCAGAATTTTGACAGTACGGCGAAAAATTATAGCAGAACAAAATTGACGGATTATTCTAGTCGGACTCTTCTTCTCAACAGATGGCAGAACATTGCTGGAACGATTCACTCCACCGGTAAATTTTGGTAGAAATTTCCCAACTCTTCAGACACACCAAGCATTAACTTGTTTTGGGGGTACGTTTGATCGGTGAGTAGTCGAGAAATTCGATCATCTGTTGCGGATGACTCAAGTTCATCGATCATTGTCGTTACAGGGTCGATGACCGGGACTTTGTGTTCCACTTCACCAGTCAGACCTGCAAATGCAGTCGCGAGCAGGATAATTACGTCGCATTCCAGTGCGCGCGTGGTTTTTGCGACTTCCAAGGCTATTCTGTACTGCAGGTAATCTGGATTATTCATACTAGCAAAAGAAAGTGCCTCCATGCATCGGACACCCGCGAGATTGTCTTGGTTCATGTATTGCAGTACCAATCTTTCGTACAGCGGCCGCGTACGCTTGGCGAACGACACCAACGCAATCCTCTCACCTAGCGTAAGCGCGTGCCGAATCGAGCTTTCCGCCATGCCTGCAACCGGTATCGACAGCATCTCGCGCAGTGCTGCGAGACCTGTATCAAATGAAATAGCAAGTCCGATCCCATCAAAACCTGTCGAATGAATTGCGGCTAGGTCCACTGCTGAATGAGCACCAACTACCATGTCAGTTTCACTGTTGATGATCGGCGCACCGAACTTGCCGGTCACACCTTCGATTGTCGTATCGGAACCAGCAACCGTCCGTGCCGCATCAACTGCTCGATCAGTTACAAATTCGCTGGTATTGGGATTGATTAGCAATATCCGCATAATTCAATTTTCGGTCAATTCAGAGGACACCCGGGTCCTGGAATCGGATTGGTTGAAATCAAGACAAAGTTGCCTGAAAGATTGTCGGCACTCTAATTCAGTTATTCTACATTCAGTCTGCCCAACGAAACAAGTTGAGATGCAGCCGGTCAGTGACCGATTGTGCGGGTACACAAAGTGTTGTCACCTGGGTCCTAATCCATGTTTTGCGATTGCTGAAATGAATGTTTGGAGTATATGCCCATGGAATTAGAATTCAACTCATATTATTCTTCATTCAATGCAAATTTGCCTGACGCATTCTTGGTTGCGAGTCAGAAAATCCATGTCCGCTGAATCGATTGGCAACACTATAAGTGAATATCGCGGGTAACCCGAATCGACGTTGTATATCAATCACTGTTCCCGGAACAAAATTCAAGAGGGATATTCTCGTGTGACAAAGTGTATTTTCCCGAGTGAAAAATTAATTCAACGCAATTATATTCGTAATCTCAATTTCCTGACCGTTCTATATAATCCTTCGGTAACATCCAACTTCAACCGGCATCAAGCAGCGAAATTGAGCTAATCCAAATGACGAGTTTTAGAGTCTGTAATTTGGGTATCTTTGGTGTCTGTGCGGTATTTATCGCAATTGCCTACTATATGCAGTATGTGATGTATCTTGAACCATGCCCCTTGTGCATGGTACAGAGAGTCGCAATCATGCTGATCGGATTGGTGGGTTTCGCCGCGTTTATACATAATCCTTCCAGGCGAGGAAAAATCCGATACAGCATTGCTCTGATGGTGTTTGCGGTATTTGGTACAGCAATTGCCGGGAGACACGTGTGGCTGCAACATCTGCCGTCAGACAGAATTCCCGAATGCTTTCCCGGAATTGGCTTCATCTTGGCGAATAATCCATTTATGGATGCGGTCCGAATTATTTTAGGCGGTACAGGCGAATGTGCGGAAACCCAATGGACATTTCTCGGACTAAGCATTCCAGGCTGGACTCTTGTCTTTTTTATGATGTTTTTCGGACTCGCGCTGTTTCAGCTGATCAGGCAATTAAAACAGTCTGATTCTTCCTATGCTTGACAACATGACAGAGTGATCAGTCGGTCGAGAATTCCTTTTCAAACCACAAGTCTTCGGAATGCCGATCTGACCGCGCAAAAAAGTATTTACCGCGTCTTCTTTTCAAAGGGGATTGTATGGTTTTACGGATACGTACAAACTGCTTCCAGAATTGATCGCCATCCCAACGCTGTACATCGTTCGAGTAAATCTTCAAATCCAGATGCCGCAATTCGCGGTTGAATTCGCTGTCACCAACCTTCATCCCAAGGTCAATCAGGTTTCTCGGTGATCGTTCGGGCCACCACAATCTAGCGAGATCAAGTAGTGCAAAAGCGACTCTGCCGGCATCGTTGTCTCGACAGGCTTTTCTGATTTCACCTATGGATTTTCGAATAGTCAGGGTATGCCGGTCTCTGGTTTCGATTTCGTCTGTCCGTGACGCGGCTTCTTTCCTACGGCTGTAGTACCAGCCGGCGAGTGTCAGCAGCCACGTAAACAGCATTCCGAAACTGATCAGCATCCAGACCCGTTCAGATTCGACCACTATGGGTGAATGAGAGTCAGTGGACGCTGATGCCAAGGGTTCAGCGCCAGAGTCACTGCTCGCTGGAACAGCAGTTCCTGATGTCGGCTGGACGTTCGTCATCTTCGGCAGTACCGCTACTTTTTCTTTGTTTTCGTCAACATCCCACCAGACCACCCTGAATTCCGGTATCATCACGTTTTCCGTTGCGCTGGGAATGAAAACGAATTCCTCATCACGCCGGGCGACGGTTGCCCATGATGTCTGATGGGTATTCAGCGTTGGACTGTTGCTGTAAATTCGCAGTGAGCCGTCTGCTTCGTAGTCTGGAGAAGTCAGTTGAATCGCGCGCAACCCAATAGCCTCGATTGAAATCTTCCGGGTTTCAGGTCTACCAATCTCCAGATCGGGCAGGTGTCCGCCCCAAGAATCCGACATCTGCAGATCGCTGGCCGGCAACCAGGTCTTGCCCGAGTAGGAGGGCGGTTTGGGACGAACGTGGAGAACCACCGGCTCAGAACTGATGCGCTCGCGTCGGTACTGCGTCTGTAACGTGGATTGGTTGTAGCTGGAAACAACTCCTGTAAATTCAACGGGTGAAATTTCGTGTGTTCCGCTCTGTTCCGGAAATATCGCATAACGCTTTTCTATCACGTCATAATTCCTGCCGCCACGCTTTGAATCGTATCTGCGGTCACTTCCCAATTGCTCCACATCAGCGAAACTCACAACGGGGTCTGAAAGACTGCCCTGCGCAATGTCAACTGCAGTGAACAGTCTGGCTACAAAAATCACTTGCGACTGAACATATGGATTTCGCGGTTTGGCCTCAATCTCCACAAACAGGTCTTCACCCGCTTTTCGTACATTTCCGGTAAATTCCTTTACCTTAATTTTCACCGGCTCAGTTTTGTACCGACCGATTGAAATACCCGGAATGGTGAGGCTGCCCTTTATCTTGGGTCTGATCCCATATATCCAGTTTTGTATGACCTTGGAAACACCGTTCTGAATCCGAATACTTGTCTGCGTCGATTCGCTCACAACGTCAAATTCGTTTTCGAGTATAGACAAGTCGGGACTGCCACTGACATCAGTGGCGACACCCTCGAAAGTCACTATCAGATTGACAGATTCATCCAGATAGACCTCTTCCCGGTCCAGGTAAGCCTTGATCGAGTTTGAATGGTTGGACGCAGACACCAGGATCGGCATCATCACCGCAGCCAAAATCCAAATACGCAAAACAGCTTTCATTTTCGTCTCGCAACTACCAAGGCTGGACCATTGGATGAGATTCATTGCGAAGCAGATATTCGTAGTGGAACTTGCGTCGAAGCAACCCCCCTGGATCATCCGGAATTTGTCGCAACCACTGTTCCATCACCTGATTCAACTCATCGTCCAGATTGGCCTGCAGCTCAATCTGTTCACTGGAATCGCCCCGCTCCGTCAACATATCGTCCTCTTCCGATCTGTCGCCACCCATCGCGTGCTGTCCACTGCGACGACTCAAATCTCCCTCATCCTGCCTATCCTGTTGGTTTCCCCGATTTTGTGACGCAGACAAATCATCGGGCGCGGTGTCTTTTGTCTCCATCTGCTGATTGTCGGTCTGATTCCGACTTTCCGATTCCATAGACCTTTCCGACATCTCCTGCTGCAGCAGTTGTCTGACGATATCCAGATTGAACAGAGCGCTATCAAATTCCGGATCAATCTGCAACGCAGCCTCATATTGGTCGACCGCCTCGGAATAATCTCCCGACATCGCCAAAGCATTGCCGAGGTTGTAGATGGAGATGACATCATCCGAATGTGAGAATTCTGTAGCGGCCTGACTAAATTCCTCACCGCGGTAAAGAGCGATGCCATTCCACTCCGGGAATTTCTGCAAGACCGGATCATCATATTTTTCCGCTTGCACGGAAGCCGCCGCGCGCTGGTCTGGTCGCTGCCACAAGTCGGACCACTCAAACGCGAAAGACTGCTGTGCCGGAAAGACCAAAATCAGAGCAATCGCCAGCAACCATCCCCGTCGAAACAGGAAGGCAGCCAAAGGTACCAGAATTATCAGGAAATACGGACCTCGATCCTTCCACTGTGCAATTGTCGCCAATTCGTCAGTTCCTGTCACATCAGCAGCAAATTGAGACCCCTGAGGCACGACAGTAGACACCTCTTCTGAGATCGTAGAAAATGTGCCGCCACCTGCCGCCGCGAGTTGCGTCAACTCCGAGTAGTTCACGGTCGCCGTGATGAGGTTCCCATTCGAGTCCTTCAGGAACTCACCACCCGATGTCATGACTGGGGCACCGGATTCGGTTCCGACTCCTATGACTGACAGACTATAACCCTCGTCATGCAAAGTTTTTGCCGCTTGCATAGCGGCAGAGTCCACGCCATCGGTTATCAGGACAACGGACCCGGATGGATATCCCGAACCTTTCAGCATCTGCCGGGCACGCTCGATGCCAAGACTCGCCCGGCTGCCCTGCACCGGCATCATCGAGGTCTGCATAGACTGAATGAGGTGTGTCAATGTCGCGACATCATCTGACACCGGGACGACATTGAAAGCGCTTCCCGCAAACACGACGAGACCAGTCGCCCGGCTGTTTTGATTTTCTATCAACTCGATCGACTTGTAGCGCGCTCTTTCGAACCTGGAGGGAAGCAAATCGGTGGAGTTCATGGATTGAGACAGATCGAGTACAACCACAGTCGCCTCCAGATTCTCAAAGAGATCGGTTTTTTCCCTGTCCCACGCTGGTCCGGCAAGTGCAAGTACCGCGAGCGTCCATGTTGAGAGTGTCAAAATACGAACAAGAATCACCGATGTGTTATTTCCACCGGATACCAGGTGCCGCAACAACAAGGGATCACAGACTGCCGCCCAGCTGTCTGAACCCCGTCGTGTGATCGCGAATGAAAGAAACGGCCCCAAGAACAGCAGCAGCAACCACCACGGTCTTAAAAAAACGAATTCAATCGGAAATGACATTGCCCGCAATCCTTCGGGTATAAACACCCAGCCACGCCGAAACCGAATTCCAAAACACGAGTGTCAGCAATGATAGAAGTGACAAAATCAATGGCCATGGATACAGCTCCATGGCAGTCACTTTACGTGTCATTTCGTCTTCAATCGGCTCAAATCTGTCGATCTCATCGTAAATTCTTTCCAAATCGCGCGGATTGGATGCGTGAAAATAAATTCCGCCGGTGCTCGCTGCGATTCGGCCGAGTACGCCACCCGCTACATCACCTGCTGCGACAGGTATTTCCGGCAGTGCGCCTATCGCTATCGTATAGATTCGAACGCCATGGTCCACAGCCAACTGCATGGCCTGCAAGGGCTCAATCGATCCCGCGGAATTCTCACCGTCCGTCAACAGTATCAGAATTCGGTTTTCCGCCGGTCGATCGCGCAGTACTTTGACAGCCAGCCCGATTGAATCCCCGATCGCCGTACGTGCGCCGGCAAATCTGGTTCGCGAGGTACTGAGAAATTCATGTACTGTATCGACATCAAAAGTCAAAGGCGCGTAAAGATAGGGGAGATCGCCAAATAAAATCAATCCGACCCGATCACCTTTTCTGCGCAGTACGAAATCTCCTGCAATCCGTCTCACAACTTCGAATCTGGACCGCTTGCTCTCTGAAAAATCCTGCTGATCCATGCTACCCGAAGCGTCCAGCGCAATCAGGATATCTCGACCGGATATGGGAACCTCCACAGATTCATGAATCCAAACCGGACGGGCAGACGAAACCACCAACGCAGTCCATAGTATTGCAGCGACGACAATTGACGCGGGAGAAGGTGCGTCAGCCGTTAACCCACTCTTGGATACTTCATGGAAGAACGGTGCTTTCAGCGATGGCAATATCTGATCGCTTTTTGGAACAAGCCACCGCACCATGATGGGTAACGGCAAAAGAACAAGCATCCAAATCCAGATGAATTTCAACATCCCACGACTCCCTAGGTAACGCGCGTCACCCATTTCATACACACTTGCGTAAGAGATTGAATATCGCAGGCAGGGTGTCGTTCGTAGGGTGCGGTTATCAGCAAACGTCCCGGGCCTTGCGTGAACTGGTCTGTTTCACCACTGGAATCCAGAAAATTCAGCCAGTCCTCACCGGTCAGTCCCGCAACCGAAGAGTGCGGGAATCGGCTCATCGCAACTGTTCGCATGAGAATCGAGAGTCGGATCGCAGCCTGTTCCGGCTGAAGTGTCGCTGCCTGTGAAATGTCCCGTGTGATGTTCTGCCTTGCATGGCGTTGTCTCATCAAGTTGAGCAGATATCTGAATCCGAGAGGTAACAAGACCATCATAATTGCGAGTAGCCACCAGCCGATGGCGGGTGGCCAAATCCCCGGATCCGGAGGCGGGATGATATCCCTCAACTGATCGAGCAAGGACGTGTCAACCGGCATGACGATGAGATGATTGTGTGGTAACTAGACTGTGTGTTGTATACATCGAATCAGAAGCGTTTGATCAGGACAATGCCACTATCGGGTTACACGCCTCGTTACTCGCAACCTACGATTAAACGCCGCGTTCAGTGACTTTGACACATCATCACCCGGACTCAACTCGATCAAAGGCATCCGATATCTGGTCACCACATTCCGGAATCTGTCGTTCCTCTGATCCAGAACGCGTTGCAGATTTCTTGAGTGCCGTTTCGAAGAGATACGAAGTGCAGCGTAACTGGTACCATCAGTGACTCGATAATATCCCGAAGGCAACGCGGTACGCTCCACTCTGTCAGATACCCGGATCAGATTGAGAGCTTTTTTCGAACAGAAAAAATCGAACGATCCGATAGCGGAAGCTGAGAGGTTTGAAAAATCGCTGATCGCAATGACCATGTCACCGTATCGCACACGTCTGGCAATTGACGCGAATGATTCGCCCAGTCCATCAATGCCGGCGGCAGCATCCGAATGTCGACTGAGGTCGGACAGCACAGCCAGTTGTCGAGTCAGACTGCGTGCGACTGACGCGAATCGCGACCGGTATAGCTGAGAATCAGAAATCCCTGTAATCGACACCAGATTTCCCTGATCAAGTGCCGCCCAGGCAATCAGTGATGCAACTTCTGCTGCAACCACTGATTTGAACGCTGTACGAGTGCCGAATCGCATGGATGATGTCATATCGACTATCAGATATACCATTCGCTGGCGATCTTCACGAAATACCTTGGTGTGTGCGGTTCCCGTGCGTGCGGTAACACGCCAGTCAATCATTCTTGAATCATCACCGGGTGTGTATTTTCTGGATTCCTCATAGTCCATCCCGCGCCCGGGGATGGCTGATCGAGTCTCGCCGACAAACAGGGCACCCAGATTTTCGGGCAAATACAAGCTGTGCGCCAGCGGTCGCAATAGAACCAATTGTTCTGTGGATACGTCGATTCCGGTCAGCATGATCTGCCGTTCCAATCAGGGCACGGCAACCACCGTGATCAGTTTCTGAATTACCTTATCGACATCCACGTTTTCGGCATCCGCCTCGAATGTCAGCAGCAACCTATGCCTCAACACGTCCAACGCAACCTGCTGCACGTCAGCAGGAGAAACATAATCCCGGGCATCCAGCCATGCTCTGGCGCGCGAACACACATCGAGAGCGATGGTGCCGCGGGGACTGGCACCCACCTCTATCCAACGCTCAAGATCCGAATCGTATCGCCCGACATTGCGCGATGCGTCGATCAATTCAACGATGTACTGCTCGACCATCGGTTCCATATGAATTTCATAAATTTGTGACCGGGCCGCAAGAATGGAGCCATACGTGACCTGCAGCTTGTCAGGGGATGTGCCTGCCTGATCGGCCAATGCCTCCGAACGGGCGATCCTGAGAATTTGCTGCTCCTGGGATTTGTCCGGATAGCCAACCCTCACCTGCATGAGAAAGCGGTCGCGCTGGGCTTCTGGCAGTGGATAGGTACCTTCGTGCTCGATCGGATTCTGAGTCGCCAGGACCATGAACAGATCCGGAAGCGGATAGGTTCGATTGCCGACAGTAATCTGCCGTTCTTCCATGGCCTCGAGCAACGCTGACTGGACTTTGGCCGGTGCCCGATTGATCTCATCCGCCAAAATGATCTCGTGAAATAGCGGACCTTTCTGAAATTCGAACGTACCTTTTTCCGGACGATAGATATCAGTGCCAGTCAAATCCGCCGGCAATAGATCCGGCGTAAACTGGATGCGATGAAATTCTCCCTGAATGTATTTTGATAGTTCCTTGACTGATCGCGTTTTGGCAAGGCCGGGGAATCCCTCAAGCAACAAATGTCCGCCACAAAGCAGTCCGATCAACAAACGTTCAATCAGGTGATTCTGACCGACGACCTGCTGCGAAAGAAGTTCCGGAATTCTTCGGATATCATCGGCATTGCCTTGGGAATGACCGGTTCCAAAAATCACATTCTTGAGGCCTGTCTGCATCTTGGGTACCGATCTCAGCTCAGATGCTGATTGAAAAATTCGAGAGTTCGACTCCAAGCGAGTTTGGCATCTTCCGCGTCGTGACGCTCGGTCGTAGGATTCGCAAACCCATGATCAGCTTCATACCAGAAGTTGCTATACGTTTTACCTGCGGCATCCATTGCCTGTTCGAATCCTGATACCATTTCCTGATTGATCCACTCGTCGCGGGTCGCAAAATGGCCCATCACCGGACCGCTGAGGCTCTGTACCTCTTCGCGCCCTTTCGCACAGCGACCATAGTAGATGACAGTAGCGTCAACCGGTGTCGCGATTGACGCATTCAGGGACCACCCACCACCAAAACACCAACCTACTGTTCCGACTTTACCATTACTTTTGGGGTGCTCTCGCAACCAGTCAACCCATGTGGTCAATGTTTCTGTTGCAACGTCCGGATGGACATCTCCCATCAGCTCGCGTGCGGTGTCGGGATCTTTGGCGACCTGCCCCTGATAAAGATCAACAGCCAGGGAAAGGAATCCGGCTTCAGCGAACCTGGGAACAACATTTCTGATCTGGTCGTTCAGTCCCCACCATTCATGTATCAGAATGACGGCCCCCGCCGGACTTGATTCAGGCTCGAGAAAATAGCCCGAAACCGAACCATCTGACATCCAAAGTTCTGCCTCAACATTGTTTTCGGTCGCAACGGCGGGTGTGACTGTTCCTGCAGCAACTACCGCCAGAGGAACCGATCCGATTGCTTTCAGTGCGCTTCTGCGATTAACCATGACTTACTCCGAATTTTGATTGATCTGACTATGAATTCTCCTGTCGGAAATACCTATTTTAACAATTCAACGCCATATCAAAAAATTTCGTCGGATGTCATCCGATACAAGATATAGAATGTGGTAGAGCTGAACGCTGTTTCTCGAAAAATATTGATTTTCGAGATTCGCGTTTTTCAACGCCGGGTATATTTCCCTGACAACCTGCATCGAGACATGTTCACCAATTTGCAAGAAAACAAATTGATAAAATCATTCGTCAATTCAATTTGACTAAACATAAACTTAAAGCATAATCTCATATACGAATATGAATGCTGAAACCATGACTGAAGAAGTGACCAAACAAAACTTACTTGAACAGAAAGTTCTTGAATTGATTGCCAGTTACGATTCGTTGAAATCGGAGAATGTCGAGTTGCGCAAAAAAAATAATGAGCTCTTGGTTTCGAATCAAATGCTTTACGATAGAAATCGCCGGGCGAGTCGGAAAATAAAGGACATCATCGGCAATTTGAAAAAAGCCAATCAATCATATAAGAACAACTGATTATGGAAGACCCCTCACAAACTTTGAAGATCAAGATCGGAGGCAGGGATGTCACTCTTGGGTGCGCTCCGGATCAACAGCAAATTTTGCTCAATGCGGCGAGTGTGCTGAATGCGGAAATCTCCAATATTCAGAACTCGGCAGCAACCGCCTCGGTAACACTCGAATCAGCTGCAATTATCGCTGCGTTGAACTTCGCTGCCCAAATCATCGAAAATAACAGTTCTGCTGATCAATTCGAATTCGACGAACTGATAGACAAAATCGACGCAACTTTAGCCGATTGACTCTATAATCTTTGAAATCGGCAATTTTTAACTGCCGCCTGTAGTGTTCGAGTCGACCTATCGCTTTTGAACCTAAAGGATAATTCGGGGACAAAATGAGTCGACCGTTGTGAGCGTTGCCTTGTCGCAAAGCACCTGAAGTCGGCACACCAGTCACCCACTTGAACATGTTGGTTCAAGGTTTTCCGGTGACGGCACGGCACGTGCGGGCGGCTTTTAATTTTTGCACCTTTGATGTCCTCATTCCAATCAAGCATCCGAAGAGAAATCCGGTTATACCGAAGATCTCTCACACGTCAGCAACAGCATCTTGCATCCCGACGTATTGCTGAGCAGCTTCAAAAACATCCGATCTATATGACCAGTCGCAGGATTGCATTCTTCTGGCCGAATGACGGGGAGATTGATCTTACTCGCGCGCTGGTCAAATCGCTGGCAAATCATAAGCAATGCTATCTTCCGGTACTGTACAGGGGTGGAGAGAATCGACTGCTGTTTGGAAGATTCAAGGTGGGCGCGACTCTCCGGCTCAACCGGTTCGGAATTCCAGAACCGAACCTGGCAAGGGATGGGTGGCTGTTCGCCCGGCAACTTGATCTTATACTGACACCGCTGGTTGCATTCGACGATCAGGGCAACCGAATTGGAATGGGAGGGGGCTTTTACGACCGATCATTATGCCAGCTGAATTTACCTGGCATTTGGCAACGTCCCTATGTTTTGGGTGTCGCCCATGAATTCCAACACCTGGAGCATATCGGCCGGAATGCGTGGGATGTTCCGTTACGCGGGGCGGTTACCGATCAACGTATCTATCAATTCAAACCGTGAGTTGATTTTGCGGGGTTATTCTGGATAGAGTCTCACAATGCGGTTTTGATTTCACTGAACTGAATTCCCAAGACAGTACCAGGCGTGACATTTTGTTTTCTGCTCTGCTGAATGTGAAGCGCAGTTCTCGGTCACCGAGCCATGGAATCATGCGGCTGAATTCAGCGCAGCATCTAACCGGTAACGGATAGTTGGTCCGCCGCCCGAAGCGCACAGTTATACTGCTGTCACATTCATCCGAACGCCGTCTCAGTTCTGCTCTTTCCATTCTAATTCTAGCGAGGTGCCACCTCAAACCGTCGAGTCATGTGGAGGTTGCATACCGGTCCTGAATGAGGAAAAGTGCTCCGGGCAGGATATTCAGCCTCGCAGGGAAGCTGTACATGGCCGCATCAGGCGGTGGTGGGTTATAACAACCCTATCATTACAACCCGGAGCTGACTGCCATGATAAACCAAAACCTGTCCACTTTGCTGAACGATCGGGTCACGCTTGACATCGAGGGCATTGACCGGCTGTATCTGAATGTCTACCAGCCCATGCTGCAGACCGGTGCCGGCGCCAGCCATTTTTTCCGTCACCACCGCGGCAGGCCGGTTGCGTCCACGGTACTCATGCGCGACATGAGCCAACAGTTTGTTCATGACATCGGCTCGTTCGTGCTGCACAACGGCATCGATCTGGTGCGTTTCCGCAAGGGCGAGCGAAAGGATGATGAGACGCAGCGGCGGCTGAGGGCGGGCGGTGATGACGGCGAGCGGGTATTGTATGTCGGCAAGGCGCAGGAGAGGTGCAGTGCGTTCCGCATGTCGCGGCGGACCAACCCCGAGACCGGGGACAGCTATCCGTGGCTGTACCGCGGCGAGGTGATGTGCAACCATTACTACTTCTATGTGGTGGATGACGACTTCGGACCGATGTTCATCAAGATGGGCTCGTATTTTCCGTACACCTGCCGGGTGAACCTCAACGGGCACGAGTACGCCAAGCGTCAGCTGGACAAGGCGGGCATCGGCTATGAGGCATTGGACAACGGCGTACTGAGCTGTGACGACCCGGCCCGCCTGCAGGCGATTCTGGATGGTCTTGACGAGCACCGCATCGCGCGGGTGATCGGCAAGTGGATGAACCGTCTGCCGAGTCCGTTCACCGGGGAGGACCGCGATGCCGGCTACGGCTACCGGTACTCGATCCTGCAGGCGGAGTTCGCCCGCACCCAGGTGTTCGGGCATCCGCTGCATGGACGGCAGTGGTTCGAGCAGGTGATCCGCGACCATCTGGACCTGGGGCGTCCCGACAAGGTCAGCCTGATCTTCAACCGGAGAATCAACCAACGCACGCCGGGCCGGTTCTCGACGCGCGTCATCACCCATGGGGTGGATCCCTCGCTGCATGTCAGCTACAAGCACTCCGGGATCAAGCAGTACTTCAAGCTGGAACGCGCGCTTCGCACCGAGACCACCGTCAACAACACACGCGACTTCGGCATCGGCCGGCTTCTCGGGAACCTGCCGCAGCTCAGGAAGGTCGGCTTCGAGGCCAACCGTCGGCTGCTGGAGGCGCAGACGCTCAGCCACGACTGTCACATCGGCGCCGATGCGTTCGACCGCATCAACCTGCCACAGGTGGTGGACGGTCAGCGGGCCAGCGCGCTGACCTTCGGCAACGCGCGCGCCATGGCGCTGTTTCAGGCACTGTGCCTTTTCATGTGCCTGCCCGGCGGGTTCCGCAATGCAATGCTCAAAGCGCAGGTGGCGACACTGCTCGGCCGGTCACCGGATGAATACTCCTCCGGTGCCATGACCTACGACCTGCGCCGGCTCAGACTGCATGGCGTGATCGAGAAAATCCCCCACAGCCATCGCTATGTGCTGACGCGAGACGGAATGCGGGCGTGCCTTTTCATGGTCAAGGTGCATCGACGCATCCTGGTCGATGGCCTGGCACAGATGACCGATGGGAAACACGTCGCCGAACCGGGCTCGGTGGCACGGGCAAGCCGACAGCTGGACCGCGCCGTCGAAAAACTCGTCGACAATGCACAACTGTCACCGCGAATGTAAAATTTGACTCAAATGTAAAGATCTTTCTCACTCAAGCTACCTAGTACAGGAGACATCCAAGCGAACCCGCGAGACACTGTCAGACTCCAATCCCAAGCGTACCGAACATCCGAACATGCGCCGGTAGCGTCCGTTGCGATACGATCAGCCATCGGAATTGGCGTTGAATAATCCCATGTCGTACAGCTTGCAAGAATCTGTTCGAAGACAGATTCAAGTGTCGCTTGGCGGTCCACGGAACGATGGAAAGTATGCGAGTGCACAGAATTCATAAATCGTAAAAAAAACAGACTGCCTTCATACATGATAGAATTACCCTGGACGTTGTCGTTGAACTGACATTTAGGAATGCCGGAGAGAAATTTTGATCGATTTCAAATCTCCGACCCCTTGTTTACGTCAATTATTCCCCATTGAAACAATAGCATGTATCAAGCGTTTCCAGTAATGCCCAGACAGCAGTGATATGAGTCGATCGATACCTCCTCGAAGCAACAAAACCGAAAGTGTGAATCATGAACTATTGGCTGATGAAAAGTGAACCCGATGTCTACTCCATTCATGACCTGGCAGTCGAACCGGACCAGACAGACCACTGGGATGGAATTCGAAACTACCAGGTGCGTAATTTCATTCGTGACGACATGAAAGTCGGAGATCAGGCTTTTTTCTATCATTCCCGCTGCAAAGTCCCGGGAATCGTCGGTACAATGCGAATCGTCCGGGAGGCATATCCGGACCATACCGCTTTTGATGAGACTGAAAAATATTTCGACCCCAAAAGCGACCCCGACAATCCTCGTTGGCTGATGTTCGATGTTCAGCTCGATACCATATTCCCCGATATCATCTCCCTTACGGAATTGAAACAGCATGAACCGCTTTCAGATATGCGGGTTGTGCAGAAAGGAAATCGGCTGTCCATCACTCCGGTGACTGAGGAACAGTGGAATTACATCCTGTCCCTGTCTGCTGGGAACTAAGCCATTTAAGATTCCGGGGTTGTACCCAGCAGTTGAAAGCATCTGAATTTCCAACCTGTGCCCGCAACCACAACAGAGGCGATGACTTCAGGCTCAGGGGAAAATTGGACAATTTCCCATATTGCCCCGGTCTCGTCGTGAACGGATAGCCGGTCTGAACCCGCATCATCCACCAGATTGACGCTGTTGAGGCGGTATCTGATTCCGACTCCCCTCGCCTTCCCATAGGCTTCCTTTCGAGTCCAGATCTTCAGGAAATAATTCTTTTGTCGCGAAGTCGGATGCTGCAGATACTGATCATACTCCTGACAGGAAAATTTTCTTTGTGCAATTTCCCGATGCCGTACATTTCTGGTCAGGAACTCGATATCGACCCCGATCTCAGCGGACCTGCAAAATGCGAACAGCGCCGCTTGCTGCGTATCGGTCGAATTGAATTGCAGTTCGGAAGATATATTCTCCGGAAGATAAGGCTTTCCAAGACGACCCAAGGTGAAGGAAATCGTATCAGGTTCGGCATCAGCGTATTTGCCAAGCAATTCTTTCAGTATGCCTCTGGCACAGATAAACCGTTCACGCGAAAGTTCAACACTGTACCGCTCAGCGCGACGTTTCTCCCGGCGGTCCATACAAGCTTCGTAATACCTGATGCGTTCCGGACTTACATCAAGAGACCCCGACCACAGATGAATTTCGCTCGACAGCAGTTCGGGGAATTGATCAGGATACGGCCATGGAACATCGCAGACTGCGTTGTCGCGGCTTGTTGAATTTCCGGGTCGGTCAGCTGAATCCGTTGTTTGACTCATCGTACTGGTTGATAATGGCGAGTGCCTGCTCCTCGGCCTTCGCATTCTTGCCGACTTTTCTCTTTTCCTGAATTCGCCAGGTCAGTCCCTGGCGGTCATACAGCTGCGTACCGGCCAAATCTCTCAATGCCGCGACAGGCGGTTCGCCGGGGACAACATAAACTCCCACAAATTCCACGTCATTCATTTCTGATGAACCGCTCACTGTAATCCCCGGTTGGAACCTAAGTCAGGAACATCTTGTAGACAGGATTGTCCGATTCATCGATGTACGTATAGCCCACCATATCCAAAAATTTTCTGAATTGGGTCATTTCATCAGGGGGGATCTGGATTCCGCAGAGTACACGACCGAAATCGGTACCGTGATTGCGGTAGTGAAACATACTGATGTTCCAGGAGCTGCCCATTTTCTCTAAGAACCCCAAAAGCGCACCCGGGCGTTCAGGAAACTCAAATCGATATACCTTCTCGTTGGACGCGTTCGGCGCGCTGCCTCCAACCATGTGTCGAACATGAATTTTCGCCATTTCATTGTCTGTCAGATTCAACACCGGGTATCCATTTCTTTCAAGATCGACAACGCAATTGATAATTTCCTTCTCGCTCTCCACCTGAATACCTGCATAGACATGTGCCTGATCTGGATCTGAAAACCGATAGTTGAACTCTGTTATGTTTCGATCTCCGATGGTCGAACAGAAATTCTTGAAACTGCCCGGTCTTTCGGGAATTGTCACGGCGAGAATTGCTTCCCTTCGCTCACCGATTTCCGCTCGCTCGGAGACGTGGCGGAGTCGATCGAAATTCATGTTGGCACCGGAATTGATCGCGACAAACTTACGCCTGCGCCCGCTTTCATTTCTGCAATACTCTTTCATACCCGCTACAGCCAGTGCGCCTGACGGCTCCACAATACTGCGGGTATCTTCGAAGATATCCTTGATCGCCGCGCAGATCTGATCGGTATTGACTCGAACAATCTGGTCAACATAGCGTCTTACGAGTCGGAATGTCTCCCGGCCGACCTGCTTGACAGCAACACCATCCGCGAAAATTCCCACATCCTTGAGTTTGATCCTTCGATTCGCCTGCAGCGACTGGTACATAGCGTCCGAATCCTCAGGTTCGACTCCGACCACCCTGACTTTTGCGTTGACGTTCTTGATGTAGGCTGCCACACCTGCGATCAGCCCACCACCGCCGACAGGCACGAAAACCGCATCGAGTCCGTAGGGAACCGACTGCATAATCTCACGCCCGATGGTTCCATTCCCTGCGATGATCTCAGGGTCATCATACGGAGGAATAAAACGGTAGTTGTAACGCTTGCAGTAGTCGGCGGCAGCCACTCCCGCTTCAGCGTAACTGTCCCCTACCAGCTTGACTTCGGCACCAAGCGCTTTCACTGACTTGACCTTGATCTGTGGACTGGTGATCGGCATGAAAATCGTTACCGGACAGTTCAGTTTCTGACCGGCCAGTGCGACGCCTTGAGCGTGATTACCGGCAGAAGCCGCGACGACACCTTTTTCGAGTTCTGCCCGCGACAATTTCGTCATCTTGTTGTAGGCACCTCGAAGTTTGAAGGAGAAAATAGGCTGTTCGTCTTCGCGCTTGAGCCAAATATCGTGATTGAGCCGACGCGAAAGGTTTGAGGCGTAATCCAGAGAAGTCTCCTCGGCAATCTCGTAGACTCTGGCCAGAAGAATTCGCTGAAGATAATCTTTTACCATAGCGATTCAGGAGAAAAAATCGAACGGAAACAATAATTCATACTAGCCGATCATACATCGAGAGGGAATTGAAACAGGATCTGGAAGATACCCAACGAGCAAAAATTATAGTCAATCAGTTTTATCGCCAAGCACGCATTTATGCAGCAGATTGGATTGAAGCGAACTCATTGGGTAAGGGAATATCTTGAGCAAATCACGGACTATACTCGTCAACGATCACGACAGACTGTGTCAGGAGGCACCGGGAGATACAGGCGGAATTTTTGACAGGAGTTGCAGCAGTTCTTCAGTATTGAGATAGCCGTAAGCAAGAAGATCTCTGAGATGATTTCCCTGTCCGTCAAACAGTACCAGAGCCGGCGGACCGAAAACCCCAAATCGTTTTCTCGTATCGCGCCCAAATTCGTCATTCGGATCAGTCACATCGATTTTGAGTGCCAGAAACTTTTCGTTCAGACGGGCGACCACTGTCGGATCCTTGAATGTACTTCGATCCATTCTCTTGCAATCCAGGCACCAGTCAGCATAAAAGTCCAAAAGAACTGGGCGACCGGCTGCTTTCGCACTGGTCAGCATTTGCTCAAACTGATCTGCACTTGTGACGTAGGCGAATACCTTTGTGTCAGTATTACCCGTGCCTTTCAATTCTGTCAAGCCCCCACCGGCGATGATCGTGCTCAACTGAGGCAACGGGTCGGTGATATCACGGTTCCCTGCAGATGCACCGACCAAGACGACAACACCCCAGACCATCACCGCAATTCCAGCTCCCTTCAGCAATCGGTTTGAGGCATTTGCCGTTGATGTACTTCTTTGAGTCGCACCGAGATATACCGCCGTCACAACGAGCAGCAAACCCCAAAGAAGCAGTACAGGAACATCAGGAATCATACCCACAAGGTGAATCACCGCTGCAATCTGCAGGACACCAAAAAGGTGTCTGGTATGAAGCTTCCAGTCGCTGGCCTGGTCTTGAATCAGTGTCAGCATCGGCATAATGCTTCTTGGCACTGTAACCAGCAAAACACTCCATGCCAGCACAAAAATCAAGACGACCGAAAAAAACGGCATTGATTCTGCCATAACAGACACCGGTATGAAGAGTGGCACAAAGACTGTGAACAGGACGAGCACAGGCAAAAAACCGAATACAAACAGTAGCAGGACACGATAAATGATTGAAGGAGAGTGGCCATGTTGGTACTTTGCCGATAATGATTCCGGAATTGGAATCTGGTAGAGTCCGAAAAGCGAAAGAGCCGATAGGATTAGAATAAATCCCCAAACGACAGGCATCCACGTGTCATTCAGCAAGACTGTGCCAATTTCAACGGCACCGACGTTTCCTGAAATCAATGCTGCGCTGAGCAAGCCACCGGCCAGGCAGGACAAAAATAGAATGAAACTGCCCAGAGCATTGTTGTTCTTTTGCCTGTCCTGCGATTCAACAACTCTCGCCGCCACATCCAACAACGCCGCTATGTACGGCGCAATGGATACCAAAAGCCCAACACAGATTCCCAGCGTCAGGATCATCTGCCAAGGTGCCGTGAACCCATTGAAGAGCAACGGACTTTGGGACTCAACCTGGGCGTGAGCGTCTGTGAAATTCGCGAATAATGCCATCGATATCATCGACAAGACATACTTTTGTTTTTTCCACATCATGTTCAATCCGAGAACGGTCACGTCCGGTTCAGCAGTCTATCAAATTTCAATGACGAAATCGGAACGGAAGTCCGGGTTGAGCGCGCGCGGTGAGTAGCCCCGCGGATTGCAGACCACCCTTGTACCGAACACATCGTAGTCAAAGGAGTCATGCATATGTCCATGCAACCACAGCTGTACACGATCCTCACCCATCAGAGATTCCAGATTGCTCATGAATGCAGGATTCAGGGAGTGACCTTCGAACCTCGGATGCTTGGAGCGCGACGACGGAGCGTGATGTGTAACCACGACGGTAGCGCCTGGAAATGAATCCTCAAGTCGATCAGAAAGCCAGGTCCGGCTTTGTACATGGAGCAGCACGGAATCCTCCGGCTCAAATTTTTTGCTGTTGATCTTGACCAGGGAGAAATCAGCCATTCCAGATTTTGAATTCAGAATAGCCCGAATTTCACCTGCCACACCATCAATCTTGAAGTCGGTCCACAATGTGCAGCCAAGAAATCGTGTGCCGTCGATTATCACCTCGTCGTTATCCAACACGTGGACATGCTCAGCTGCGTTTGCCTTGAGTTGATCCACAATCCTGATATCGTGACCGTAGAATTCGTGATTACCAAGAATGTAGATCACGGGTTTGTCGGGGATACGCTTTGACGCCCACTCCAGACCACCAAACCCAACTCCGATGTCACCTGCGAGAATGACAGCATCAGCGTCTGTTTCCGGCACAATGAAATCGTCAAATTCGATGTGTAAATCATTAAGGATATGCAGTTTCATATTTTTGCTGTCGATCCAGAGTAAATCACGGGTGCGGTTGCGTTACCCAAATTATAATGCCCGACTTCCGGACGCAGTCAGCATCTTCAGGCACCGAACAGGTGTTCGGATTACACTGAATCCATAGTCAGTCGCCCGAATCGCAACAGGAATATGGCACGCCTAGTACCCAAATTAAACCCGTCAGAGATCCGAAACGCATCCGAACGCAAAGTCGCGACTGTGCTGGTTGATCAACTCCCCGACAGTAATGTCGTGATGCACAGTTTCAATTGGGTACGACGTGAATCGCACACAATCGTCGAAGGAGAATGCGATTTCATCGTACTCGATCCGAACTACGGAATCCTGTTCGTTGAAGTAAAAGGGGGAGTCATCAAGTATCTGCCCGATGAGGAAATTTGGGTTCGTATTCCATCGGGTGGCGGTAAGTTCATGCCCATCAAAGACCCATTCCAACAGGTCAACCGCAATATGTACAGAATCGTCGACTTCGTCAATTCAAATCTGAAGTGTGACCAGTTTCCTTATACCTATGGACATGCAGTCATGTTTCCAGACGGTATCTTTCAGGGACCGCATCCGGCAAGTGCACAGCGTGAGCAGATATTCGACGCGAACACTCTCGGTCAGATGCAGAGGGCTGTGCGGCGGGTATTCCAACTGTTCGCTCGCACGTCAAAAATCAGTATGGACAAACAAAAACTTGCACGACTCCAATATGCCCTGCTGCCAAAATTTGAGATCGTACCTGTCCTCTACCGAGCAATTGAAAATCAGGAAGCGATGCTGCACCGCGCAACTGAAGATCAGAAGAATTTGCTCAGCTCGCTCAGCGAACACAATATTGCAGCCATCAGGGGTGGCGCAGGTACCGGAAAAACCCTGCTTGCAATCGCCAAAGCACAAGAACTGGCGGCCAACGGGATTCGAACCCTATTGGTCTGTTACAACCGCGCCCTCAAAGACTGGCTGCTGGAGATCGTATCAGATGAGTTTGGCGACCTGCTCTGGATATTCACTTTTCACAGCCTCACCGACGAATTTTGCAAAATGGCCGGTATCGAGTTCGTCGATTCTCAGAGAGCATCAGATCAGATTTTCTGGAATGAAGTCGCACCGGAACTACTCGTTGAAGCCTGTGATCGTCTGTCATCCGATCAGAAATTCGATGCGGTCATCGTCGATGAGGGACAGGACTTCCCGAGTCTTTGGTGGGATAGTATTGAGTATGTATTTCGCGACCCCGATCACAAGTCATGCTATTACATATTTTATGACCCGAGGCAGAAGTTCGACAAAGTCAACCCGGTAGTTCTACCGGACGAATTCGGAACACCCTTCGTGCTGAATACCAACTGCCGAAACACAACAGCAATTGCCAGACACTGTGCGGCCATCATCGACGAACCGATTAAGACTAAAATGGACATGCCATCCGGAGTTGCACCGCAGACCCACAGCGAAAGTGGCTGGCAGTCCGCGTTCCGGACAGCGGATCAGATAGCCAAAGACCTTTGCCGACCTGACAAGCATGGACTGAAATTTTCTCAGGTTGTCATATTGACACCGGGATATGCCAGAAAATTCTGGCCGAGCAAGGCGAAAGACACAAAAATCGTTGACGCCATCAATCTGTGGCGGAACAACAAAAGCATCCTGACTGCATCCTTGCACCAATTCAAGGGGCTCGAGGCAGATGCGGTGATTCTGCTGACACCATCCTTATCGGATATCGGGCGTGATTACCACATTGAGAATTATGTCGGTTGCTCCAGAGCAAAGCATGTACTGCACATAGTTCACGTGGACGAAAGCCAATGAATATCATAACAGTCGATTGTCTCTGTACTGCCGGACCAACAGACTGAGGTGGTGCGGTACAATTCCAGTTGAATCACAATGGACTAGTGGAGCCCGAATTGAATACGGAAAGGATGAAACACGCAGCGGCACAGGCCGCGCTTGATCATGTTGAACTGGGCGATGTTGTAGGCGTCGGCACCGGCTCAACCGCCAATATATTTATTGAGCTGCTTGCCGGAATCAAGGGGAAGATCGACGGTACGGTTGCGAGCTCGGTTGAGAGCGAGCGCCGACTGAGGGAACTGAATATTCCGGTACTCGACCTTAATCGTACCGGGCCCTTGCCAATCTATATAGACGGTGCCGATGAAGCCACCGTCAACCGTCACCTGATCAAGGGTGGCGGCGGCGCACTGACTCGGGAGAAAATTGTTGCAGCCGCCAGCAAGAAATTTGTATGCATCGTTGACGAGACAAAGATAGTCGATGTTCTGGGAGCATTCCCGCTTCCGGTTGAGGTCATTCAATTGGCCCGTAGCCATATAGCCAGGGAAATCATCGGTATGGGCGGATTACCTGAAATTCGCGTCGGATTCACAACGGATAACGGCAACGAGATCCTGGATGTACGCAACCTTGACCTGCTTGATCCACCCGATGTCGAAACGCGACTCAATGACATTGCCGGTGTTGTCACCAACGGTATCTTTGCACGACGGCCTGCTGACATCGTCATCGTCGGGCGTGCCGACAATGTCGAGCAGTTTTGAGACAGCTGGATGTATCGAACGTCAAGTCACCGTGCACGCCGACTGAAGACGAGATCGTAGATCCGATCGCCGCGCGCCAACGCTTTCAGTTCGTAACGCGTGCGGGGGCGCAGTCCCTCACCCGTGTAATATCGGTTTGTCCCGGCGACGTTGTCGAACTTGCCATTGGACTCTAGATGTCCAAGTGTGACTTGCGCGTAGTCGGACCAGTCGGTGGAAAAATAAATTCGCCCCTCAGTTTGCAGGCAGTCCGCACAGAGATCGACAAAATCCGGGTTGACCAGTCTTCTCTTGTGATGACGCTTCTTCGGCCACGGGTCGGGGAAAAGTATGAAAATCTCTGCCAGGCACCCGCTCGGATAGCATTCGCCCAGAACATCGCGAGCATCTCGGGTACAGACCCGAACATTATCAAGACCGCGGCTATCCAATGACATCAGGCATTTGCCCACTCCGGGACGATAAACCTCAATTCCGATATACCCGGTACCCGGATTTTCGGCAGCAAGCTCCACCAGGGCATCACCGTCACCGAATCCTATTTCGACAGCATATCGATTGACTCCGGGAAAAAGCTCGGTCAGTTCGATGGCTGACTCGTTTTCCTGCAGCACATAGCGTTGCGAGAGATCCCTGAGCGCGCGTTGCTGTGCTTGCGTGATTCTGCTTTCTCTTCGAGCGTAAGTCTTGTTTCTGGAAACAAATTTACTGCGTTCGGGTGTCATTTCTTTCTAAATCTATGTGAATCCGGACAGCGGTGATACTCGTTGGCAATCAAGCCGATCAGGCTACCAGTCCGTCAGCCACGAAACCAGTCCGCTCTGATTCCAGCTGAAATACGCCGCGATTTCCACCACTGCTCTTGGCGGATATCAGTAAAGCGCATGAGGACTTAGCTAAATGTACTTTATCACTTATCACCAATATGTCATGACACTCGCGACATATGAATCGTTCTCTAGACCGAGGTTCCAGTCGACATCAGATTGAAAAGGCAAATTACGATTTGACAATAACATATTTACCAAAATCTTTGGATTAATGTTAGATATTTGCAAGAAAATGGTAAATTTGGTGCGCTAATCAGGTTTCGAGTTGTTTTATATCCATGCTTGTCGAATTCTCAGTAGAAAATTTCTTGTCTTTTAGAGAGCCCGCCAGATTGAGTCTGGTAAAGGGTCACGGTAACGAATTGGTCGATACCAACACCATTGATCACAATGTTCCGGGTACGCCATCCCTTTTGCGTAGTGCTGGGATTATTGGTCCAAACGCTGCAGGAAAATCTAATCTCATTAAGGCCATGCAAATCATGGTACGGTTAGTTCGCAAATCTGCATCGGAATCGCAATCTGGTGATATTCTGCCAGTTGTACCGTTCCGTTTGGATGAACACAGTGTAACAAATCCTTCTGTTTTTGAAATGAGTTTCGTTAGCGAGAATGTGCGTTATCAATATGGATTTGCGGCAAACAAAGAGCGGATCACTGAAGAATGGTTATTGGCTTACCCCAAGGGTCGACCACAGCGATGGATCGATCGTCGATTTGACGACGAAAATAAGGAATATGTTTGGGGAAATATGGACAAACTCAGTGGAAAGAAACATTTGTGGCAAAATGCTACGCGCTCCAATGCCCTATTTCTTTCTACTGCAATTCAACTGAATAGTCAGCAGCTGCAACCAGTCTTTAAGTGGTTTTCTGAGAAACTTCATGTGTTGGGGGTTGGATATTGGAGTCAAGGCTTTTCGATTGAATTGTGTGAGCAAGAGGAGACAAAGAAGAAAGTGATGGAATTCATGCATGCCGCAGACGTTGGCATTGATGATATCGAAGTGGAGATAGAACCAATTGATGTAGGCGCTTTGCCGAGTGACTTCCCAGAATCAGTCAAGCGTCAAATTGAAGAAGACATGAAAGGCAAGTCTTTTGCCAAGGTGAAGACTGCTCACGTCAACGATAGACACAAAAAGGTTGTTTTCGATCTCGAAGACGAATCTGATGGGACACAAAAATTATTTGACTTGTCGGGACCTTGGCTCGATACCCTAGAGCACGGCTATGTGTTGGTAGTAGATGAACTGCATGACCAATTACACCCATTGATCTTAAAGTTTCTGATCAATTTATTTCACGTCGATCGGAGCGGTAACGCTCAGCTTGTCTTTACAACTCACGACACATATGTTCTTGACTCAGATACATTGAGAAGGGATCAGGTCTGGTTCTGCGAAAAGAACGTATCACAAGCAACTGAATTGTTCCCTCTCACCGATTTCAGACCTCGTAAAAAAGTGGAAAATCTGGAGAAAAGGTATCTTTCAGGCCGGTATGGAGCCTTGCCGTATATTGGCGATTTCAAGGTAACTCAGGTGCAGTGAGTGGGTAGTGATGATCTACACCATAAGCGGAAAGAGCGACAAGCAAGAAACCTTGCTCGTCGTCGGTCGAGACGCGAAGATTATGATCGGGTTCTTATTGTCTGTGAAGGAGCAAAGACAGAGAAGAACTATTTGCAGGAATTACGTAGTTCCCTGAAGTTAAATCGTGAGAATATAGATATTGTAGGTGATAGCGGCTCATCGCCAAGAAGTGTTGTTCGATATGCCAAGCGTCGGTATTCTGAAGAAAAACAGAAAGGAGACACATACGATAGAGTCTACTGCGTTTTCGATAAAGACAAACATCACAGTTATTTTCAAGCGACCAAAGATTGTGAACAATTTAGACCAACAGGGGTTTACTCTGCCATTACTTCTGTACCATGTTTTGAATATTGGTTTCTGCTACATTTTGAGTACAGTACGAAGCCCTGCACTGGAACCTCCACGAGAAGCGCGTGCGAAGACTTGATTCGAGATTTACAAAAATATGTAAAGAATTACGCGAAGGGGACCAAAGATTGGTTTTCAAAGTTGGAAACGAGAATCGATCAAGCCACATCCAATACCAAACAAGCGATGAGTGCAGCTAAGAATGCGAATACGGATAATCCGACAACTCGCATGCATGAGTTGGTCGAATATTTGAGACAACTCAACAAATAAAGGTTCTTGACGACAAACTAACGTTCAAATTGGAAACCGACTTTATCTCCGGTGAGAACTATCGAACACGATTGAGTAAAATTTTGATTAATCCGTTATAGATTAATCTATCAACTCACGTAGATCTTGCATAAGTACTCCAAAATCAAATCCGGCTTGATTGGAATTATCGTAATTTTCATGGCATTGACTGCCAGCGAACAGACGGTCGCTCACGAACCAGCTTGTCCGGAAGGTATGTCTCCATGGGTGACTTTCAATCTGTATTTTGGTCGCGGGGACCGAGACAATCCAGAGGCAGTCAGTGAAGATAACTGGAAAATTTTCCTCAAGGAAGTCATTACGCCTCGATTCCCGGACGGCTTGACCGTCATCAATGTGTATGGTCAGCAATATGACCCTGCAGTCAATAAGATATTTTCTGAGAAGACCAAATTGTTGAATGTTCTTGTGCCGTACGAAGCGTTTGAGTCAGCCTCGAGCAGTGTCTCGGAAATTAAACTTGAATATCTCGAACGATTTCCCAAACAGGGAGGCGTTTTCCTCACTTCAATCCCAATCTCCTGCGTTGGGCTGTAGCACCAACAACGCACCGTTCGGCATAATTTGCCACATAGATCAAATTCAAGAGATTAGCCGACCTGCTGTTTGTCATAAGTCACTGATGCCATCCCAAAATATATCTTGCCCGCGTAAAGTCATTGACATCGCACTGAAGCAAAACAAAAGTTTCTCTTCGCTCGGATCAGAATTTCCGAGTTGGTTCAACCATGAGTCTCTGTCTTTGGCGCATGACAAAAGCAAGAGTACAACAAATGCTTGAAGCACGAAAAATCGCGGGATCAAGAAGCGAGCATCAATTATTTCGGGATTTGAGTTTCCGTGCACTTCCCGGGGAAATCATCTATGTTCGCGGACCGAACGGTGCCGGTAAGACAACCTTGCTCCGCATGCTGTGCGGACTGATCCGCCCCGATGACGGTGCAATATTCTGGGATGGTGTGCCGCTTGCAGACTGTGAAACCGAATTCCATCGAGCACTGGCTTACATCGGACATGAGAATGGTATCAAGGGTGATCTGACAGCACTCGAAAATCTCCAGTTCTTTCAGAGAATCAACTCGGCCCATTCAAATCTGAGCCCGACACAGGTATTGGACAGGCTTGGCATCCCCACTCTCGCACATATACCCTGCCGTTATCTTTCTGCCGGACAAAAACGCCGCGTCGCAATGGCACGACTCCTGACCTCCAACGCCCGCCTCTGGTTGCTTGATGAACCATTTACCGGTCTGGATGAAACCGCCCGACATATCGTGTCTGATCTGGTCGCTGAGCATCTCGCATCCGAGGGCCTGTGTATCGCAACCTCGCACCAGCCACTCGACTACGATCGATTCGGGGCAAGGGAAATTACTCTGGGAACTCGGTCATGAACAGCGCTTTCCTGACGCTGTTGCGGCGCGATCTGTTGCTGGCATTCCGAAATCCGGGCGATTTGGCAACTCCTGTGATTTTCTTCATCGTCACCGTTACACTATTCTCGTTCGCGGCCGGAGGTGACCTGGACAAATTGTCGACCATCGGTCCCGGTGTGGTTTGGGCAGCGGCGCTTCTATCGGCCATGCTGTCTCTGGACGGGATATTCCGCGACGATTATGAAGATGGAACCCTGGAGCAGCTGTTGCTGGCGCCATCGGCGCTGTCCTTGCTTGTGCTCGCCAAGATACTGGCTCACTGGCTGTCTACCGGACTTCCCCTGATTGCGGTCAGTCCGGTACTGGGTATACTAATGAACCTTGATTCCAACTCAATTTCAACACTTGCAGTGACCATCGCATTGAGCACACCCGTATTCAGTCTTGTCGGCGCATTCGGCGCGGCACTTGTCGTCACTCAGAGAAAAGCGGGCATTCTGCTGTCACTGTTGACGCTCCCGCTTTGCATACCCGTCCTGATATTTTCGGTACTGGCAGTCATGGCCTCCGCTTCACAGCAGCCTGTCGGTGGGCACCTTTCACTGCTATGCGCTTTCCTGGTGTTCAGTCTCACGGTTGCGCCATTCGCTATCGCAGGTTCACTGCGACTGATGGCGGGCGACTGATCGTGTTCCTGTGGTTTCATCGCCTCGGTTCGGCGAGATACTTTTTCAGTCTGGCGGGTCGGCTGACACCATGGCTGGGCAGCCTCGCCGCGGTCACCGTAGTCACCGCGTTGTATCTGGGACTGTTTGTCGCGCCTCCGGACTATCAGCAAGGCGACGGATATCGCATCATGTTCGTGCATGTACCGTCCGCCTGGATGTCCATGTTCATATATGTGTTCATGGCTTTCAATGCCGCAATCGGATTGATCTGGCGTATCAAGATTGCACATCTTCTGAGCACCGCTGCCGCAATAATCGGCGCCTCGTTCACCTTCATAACGCTGGCTACGGGATCGATCTGGGGCAAACCGATGTGGGGTGCCTGGTGGGCATGGGACGCGCGTCTGACATCGGAACTCATTTTGTTGTTCCTGTATCTCGGATTCATCGCTCTGCAGTCAGCGATACAGGACCGAGGCAAGGCTCAGCAGGCAGGGGCGATTCTCCTGCTCGCCGGTGTGGTGAACATACCCATCATCCACTATTCTGTATTGTGGTGGCACACGCTGCATCAGACTGCTTCGATTACCAAGTTTGGTGTGCCGTCAATTCATTCGAGTATGCTTGCACCGCTACTGTTGATGTGGGTCGGATTCACGTTTTTCTTTTTCTACCTGCTGATGCTTCGGGCGCGGGCGCTGATTCTGGAATATGAATGCTCAAGTCGCTGGGTACGGGAAGCCGGAGCGGTCAAATGAGTTTTGCAGAATTCATCGCCATGGGCGGACACGGTAAATTCGTGTGGAGCGCATACGGCATCACGTTCGCGGTGCTCGCGATGAATCTCGTGTTCACGCTGCGACGATTGCGAAAATCAGAAAAAGAAGTTGACAATCTCAGGTTGTCCGGCCGACAAAGTGAGACTGAACGTTGAACGAAAACGCATCTTGAGACTGGTCGCCTGACACGATTTCGAGAATGTTAAATATACGGTGAATATATTTTGTGTATTTACATCTCGATTAGAATTACAATATATAAAAATAATTATTGACAAAAATATTCTATAAATATATATAGAATTTCTAGAACACAAATGAACACTATAGAATACTAAGATAACTATGGAGGAGATGAAGAATGCGCCGCAGTTTGAAAGTTGTACTTACCTTCACCCTAGCGCTTGTATTTTCAGCCACAGCACACGCTGCCAAGTATAAGGAGGAAGCTGTCGCGAATGGTGGAGCTGTTCAAGGTACGATCACATATAACGGTGTGATAAAGAATCGAACTGTTCTTCCAACAAAAGATAAGGAAGTCTGCGGTAAAGCGCGAAAGATTCCACTGGTGATGGTTGGCGACGGTGGTGCTGTTCAGGATGCCGTCGTTTTCCTGAAAGATGTCGCTTCAGGCAAGGCCTGGCCCGATATGGGACGCCCCTTGATCAACAATATCGCGTGCATATTCGAACCCCATGTGCAGGTCGCCCGTCGCGGCAAGGTTGATATCCTGAATTCCGACCCGGTTTTGCACAATACTCACGGCTACTACGGCAAAGCCACTGCTTTCAATGTCGCATTGCCATTCAAGGATGCCCAGGTTACAAAAATACTAAAACGAATCGGGCCGGTGCGAACCGATTGCGATGCGCATGGTTGGATGCTGGGCTGGGTCGTAGTTGTGCCGAATCCATACTTTATGCAGACTGGCAGTGATGGCACATATTCGATCGCCGATGTCCCGCCGGGCGACTACACGCTCGTCGTATGGCAGGAGCAGATCGGTGAAACCGAAACACCGGTTACCATCAAAGCCGGTGAAACAACAGAATTATCGATCGAACTTGGAGGTTGAAGTCGAAGACAACAATTAGTTTTTAGCTGGAATACGTTTCAGTTCGTTCGCTAATATTAGAATGACAACAATAAGAAAAAATGAATTTTTGTGTAGCTATGCTATTTAGCAGGAGGAGTTTATGCCAGAAAGGAAACAAGGTAGTGGCGATAGGGTTGTAGGAGGAAATGTCGATCTCACTCGACGAACTTTCCTGCACAAATCGCTGTTGACCGGAGGTGCGATAGCCACAGGCAGTGCGGTAGGGTTATTTCAAACCCTGTCCTCCATGGAGGTCGCCAACGCCGCCGGTGAGTCGTTCAGCTTCGCGTGGGTGTCAGACACACATCTTTATCCACAGACACTGAATCAGCGATTCATCGACAAGGCAACTCGTGCATTCGGCGAAGTTCAAGCAATGGGCAGTGATTTCGACTTCATGATTTTTGGAGGAGACCTTGCCCAACGCGGTGATCCAGTCGAGCTCGAACTCGGTGCTGAGTTGCTCAAGGAAGTAACCATTGAGAAACACTTCATCCCGGGCGAACATGACTGGTATCTCGACATGGGTGATGCCTGGAACAACCATTTCGGCGAGTCACCCTGGTCATTCGAGCACAAGGGAGTTCTGATTATCGGGCTTGATACGGTCGGTAATGCACCTGACTACTGGTCAGCCCGAGGCATGACCCCCAAAGAGCGAATGGGACACATGGAAGCACTTGACGGATCACAAGCTGGACCTTGGTCCGGTCTGGGAAGCAAAAACCGTCAATGGCTCTCCAGTGCACTGTCCGACTGGCCGAAAGATGCGCCGGTAATCATCTTCTCGCATACACCACTTTGGGAATGCTATGCGCCATGGAATTTCTGGATTCGGGATTGGCGTCAAGTTCACGAAATCATTGGACCCTGGCAGAACATAACCAATATTCATGGTCACGTTCATCAGCCACTTTACAATGAGATCGGTGGTATGCGCAGCATCGGTATGCTGGCCACTTCCTGGCCATGGCCGTATGCGCCGCAAGGTGTTCCGGAAATCACGAAACCCATGTTGCGAGTTGATCCGGGCGACCATTTCGATGGTGTCGGCTGGGGTAAGATGAGCATGGCGGACGGCTTCGTGGACAACGAGTACATGATGTGGCGCGAACAGGTGTTCGGTACTACCCGCGCAGACTCCGGTACTGGCGACAATCAGAATCAGGTATTGTCACCCAGAATCGCGGATCGCGGCTGGACCGGCGACTAATTCAACATGGAGGAAAATTTCATGCTAAGCACTAAAACCAAAGGGCTGCTTGCCCTTGTAACTGCGGTTGTGTGTGTATCGCTGGCTTTTGCCTTTATGGTGAATCGCGCTTCAGCGCATAAAGTCGCACATGATGCAGAAACACTGCAGGCATTCACGGATGCTTTCATGGAACAAGTCATCCGAGGTGACAACTTGTTCCACGGCGGAACCGAACCGGGACTCAATCTCTCGAGTACCGGTATGGCTTGCGCCATGTGTCATCCTTTCTCATCGGACGTGCATCCTCACGAGTTTCCGAAGTTCCAGGAGCAAATGAGCGAATTCGCAACTTTGCGTGACATGATCAACTGGTGCATCGAAAAACCCAACGAGGGTGAGAAGATCGATCCGGATGGTGAAGCGATGAAAGCTTTGGAAGCATACATGTATTGGTCTAATCGCGGTTCCGTTCTGGATCCGGGACGCCACTGATCTGCAATGCTTGCACTCCTGGAGGAAATCTGATCCTTAGGAGGATGAAGTAAAAAATTCGGGGTGCGGCGGCAATTTGATTCTTTGAATTGTCTCGCACCCTCTTGTTTTTTTCAGTTGGCATCTTTTCAACAGGCAGATGTCGACTTTTGTTCACAAAGGAGTTGTCTTTCCCGTGAAAAAACTACTCGCAACAGCCTCACTTGTCGTAGCAGTCGGAGCAGTCTCTCTGATCGCTCTGTCTTTGCAGCCTGCGGGCGGAAAAGCCGGTGAGGTAACAACCGGACGATCATTATTTGACTATTCGGCAGCAACCGGAAATGTCGAACCTGTAAGCGAAGGCATCCCAGTCACCGCTCGATTGCTCGAACATGGTGAGTGGGTTTTCCGAGGCTTGTGCATTGGTTGTCACGGAGTCGAAGGTGACGGTAATGGCGCTGTCTGGGAACTCGGCGAACAATATGCCGGAGAACATCAGCTGCCTCGCAAACCGCGCGACTTTACCGAAGCGGTATACAAGCTCAGATCAACCCCAAGCGGTTCATTGCCCACCGATGCCGACTTGTTCCGGTCTATTTCACGAGGACTGGTACTGGAGCAGGACATGCCTGCATTCAAGTTCCTACCGGAACGCGACCGCTGGGCGGTCATTGCCTATATCAAGAGTTTTTCCGATCGCTGGGAAGAGGAAGCCGAATGGCAGGAAGACCCCATAGTAATCGGTGAGCCGCCGATGCCGAACCTCGCCATGGTTGAAGCAGGCAAAAAGGTCTACGAATTAATGCAGTGCGAACAGTGTCACGGTCCGACTGGCAGGGGCGACGGTCCTTCGGCACCGGGACTGGAGGACGATGCGGGTCTGCCCATCGTTCCCAGAGATTTTACTGACGCATCCCAGTTTGTCGGCTCAAGTGAGCCGAGAGGTATCTATCAGACATTTACAACGGGCTTTGACGGAACACCAATGCCTTCATTTGCTGATTTCCTGGATGAGGACCAGCGTTGGCAATTGGTGTGGTACGTTATTTCACTGCGTCCTGAATTCGATCTGGAAACAGCACGCAATGAGATGATGGCCATGCAGGAAACCAAAGTCGCTCAGCTGCAAAACCAATAGGAAACCCTAACACATAGGACTATGATTGAACGTGTCACCATCGGCAATCTGGATTTCGACAGGTCTGGTGCTCGCCGTATGTCTTGCTTCGACAGCGGTCGTACTGTTCCCGGAAGATCGAGTAGAGATTGGAATTGCCGTACATGAACCGATTAGCTACCAGCTGGTTCCGAAGAGTGCGAGTCTTGCGGAACTTGAGCGCGGACGCAGCTACTACATTCAGCTGTGCGCGCTGTGTCACGGTTCGGATGGCAGCGGCAACGGTGAGTTCAGTTATCGCATGGTGCCGAAGCCGAGTAACCTCGTGGTTGATGTCATAGGAATGAAAACTGATGAGCAGTTGGATGAAGCCATACGGGACGGAATTCGAGGCTCTGCCATGCAAGGGTGGAGTAACCGCTTAAATGCAGTCCAACGCGGACAGATAATCAAATACATCAAGTATCTCGCAATAAAATACAAACATCGTTAATCAATGAGTATTGCAGCAGACGTCATGGTTGATTCACCTGTTCGGGAAACAGCGATCGATACCGATTCGCTGCTGATCCTGAAATTCATGGTCATGTCAGTGGTCAACCTGCTGATCGGTACGGTTCAGGGTGTTCTGCAGACCTTGCCTGAGTTCGCACTCTGGATCCGCGCGACCGGTCCTGCCGGTCACATGATTGACCCGTTGGCGCACGCCCACATCAATCTCGTCGGCGGAGTCACTCTGGCAATCATGGGTATCTTTTACTACATTCTGCCAAAAATCCTACACAGGCCAATATATAGCCGTACGCTGTCCAACACATCTTTTTGGTTTTCCGTGATAGGCGTACTCGGTTTTTTCAGTTCGCTGGTATTGTTCGGCATCATCGAGGGCAACATGGTGCTGGATGGAATGACCTACCAGCAAGCACTGGATGCGGTCGGTGCAATCCATCATATCGCAATCATCACCACCGCGATTCTGATGGGATTCGGCTATTGGCTTTTCATCACAAACATCTTTCTGACGGTTTTCAAGCGTAACGGAGGTCATTGATGCATCGGTTACTCAATTTCTTGTACAACGGATTCATTGTCGGTGTCGGGCTCGGTACCGTATTTCAGCTGGCATTCCTGCCATTGATTGGAATGCGCAGTCACGAGGAGTGGACTGGTTTGCTGGTTTGGGGGTTCGTAATCTCAATCGGAACCGGTGTCATATCGGCACTGACTTTCTGGTACATGAATAGAATGATGATCAAACAGGGCAAGTGATTCCAATTGCCGGTCACAACTGCATTCGGAGAAAAAAATAATGGCAACTAACATACTCACACGAAACGATTATGCTGAGGGAACTGCAGCAAAGCATTTCTTTTTCTCATCAATCGTCATGTTCAATATCGGAGTGTTTCTGGCCCTGATCACCTCAATGAGACTGGCATGGCCGGATGTCTTTCCAAATGACATTCCCTGGCTGCACTTCGGTCGGGTGAGGCCGGTACATGTGCATTTTGTGATCTTTGGATGGATTTCGATGGCCTTCGCCGGTGCGATGTGTTATATGGCACCCGCATTGTGCAAGACGAAGCTCTGGAGCGAGAAGCTGGGAACCTGGAATTGCTGGGCCTGGAACATCGGAATGGTGGCTGTGTTCTTCACCCTGATCAATGGCATGACTTCCGGCCGTGAGTATCAGGACCTGATCTGGCCGCTTGACGTATTCGTGCTTCTGTTTGTTTTCACTCCGCTGGCTGTCAATATCTGGCTCACCATGCTGAACCGACAGACCCAGGGACTCTATGTGACGATGTGGTTTTTCGGTGCCGCACTGCTGTTCATCATTCTCAGCTACTTCATCGGTGCTGTTCCGGATCTGTTCCCGGTAACAGGTCTTGCGGAAGCGTACATGACATGGTGGCATGCCCACAACATTCTTGGATTGTGGATCACGCCGGTATCGGCGGCGATCGCCTACTACATCATTCCTAAAATTTCAGGCAATACGCTTTACAGCCACAAGATCGGCCACCTGCACTTCTGGTCGATCGCCGCATTCTATTCGACTCCCGGTGCGCATCACCTGATGGGAGCGCCGATACCCGAATGGCTGAAATCTTTCGCCTCTGTCTCCGGTGTGTTGATCATGATTCCGGCATTGGCGTTTGTAGTGAACATGCTGATGACCATGAAGGACAAGTGGTGGATGTATACAAAGAACATTCCGTTGCAGTGGGCACTGACAGGTGTACTGTTCGCGATTCCGCTGAACATCCAAGGTGCATTTCAACAGACCCGCTCACTCAACTGGTACATTCATGGAACGCACTGGATTGTTGCCCACGCGCATCTTGCACTACTGGGATTTTCCAGTTTCATCGAAATCGGCGCGATCTACTATGGTCTCCCGAAATTGCTCAAGCGGGAGCTTTACAGCGAAAAACTCGCTCGGTTGCATTTCTGGATGATGGCGATCGGATTCCTCGGATTCTGGTCGGTGCTGACTGCAGCCGGACTGGTGCAGGGTGCCGCCAAAGTTTATGAAATCCCCTACATCCAGTCGGTCATTGCAACGCATCCATACATGGTGGGTCGAGTGTTGTTCGGTGCCCTAATCATATTCGCTCAGCCGATCTTTCTATACAATATGTGGATGACCGCGAAATATGGTAAGAAAATCGTTCCCGAATCAAGCGGGGGTCAGGCAGCGCCTGCGCCTGCAACCAGTTAATACAGACGTTAGAGGATATCAATCATGCCGAAATATGTTGCTGGTGCAGTATTAGTAGTCTTGGTGATCTTTTCATCCGTGGCGATTACGATTGTCGGCGGTTCAACCTACATGAACGAGATTCCGAAAACGGAATTGGCCATTGAAAAGGAAAAAATGCTCGGGCACAGCGCGTGGACAATCCACGATCCTTGGATGAGGGGAGACGATACGCCGACTCTGGCCGGAAAAGGCAAGAAGATTTTCATTCGGGAAGGTTGCTGGTGGTGCCACACCCTATTGCCGGAACAGACTCAGGACTGGGCGTATTTCGGTGAACCGCCGGTCGCCGGTGACGTTCAGGGCGAGGCACCCAGTCTATTCGGATCGGACCGGAAGGCCCCGGATCTGCTTCATATCGCAAGTCGAAATCGTGTGAAGGCCTGGCATTATGTTCATCACCGAGACCCAAGAGCGGTTACGCCGGGTTCGATCATGCCCGCGTTCTCGCATCTGACCGATCACGAACTGGATGCAATCATCGCTTATCTGGATACATTGAAATAAGTTGAATGGGAGACTGCAGAAGATGGCAGATCAAAACGAACTAGAAGATCGAGGTGAAGTTTTTGGTCGCTTTGGCGACGAGGAATACGACGGCATAAAGGAAGGAAACGGAAAGATCCCATGGTGGCTCGTTCTGATCGTCGGTGTCACCGTCTTTCAGGCTTTCCTCTGGACTATGCCGTGGCCGGGATTTGGCCAACGTTACGATTCCGTGACTACAACTTTTGTCAGTGCTACGGGCAAGCAACCCTGGTGGGATTGGGGTTACTATATGGTGCTGTTTCAGATCATCATAGTTCTCACGTGCATCGCAGGCATCATCTGGTACATCAACATCCAAAAGTGGAAAGAGCGCGGCAACAATAACAAGAACAGCGACGGGGATTCGCGATCATAAAATTCCAACCTGCTTTCGGTGGGATTTACAGATCAAATATCAGCACTGATATTTGCGCTGATAGTTATCGGCGTATTCGTTTACGTCATCATGTCACGCTTTGTGCTGGGACCACTGACGAAACTCAAACGGGTTGAAAAAATCGTATTATGTCTGGGTGTCGTCGGAATTGTACTCGTCGTTGTATACGCGGCGGTTGAGCTACTGTTTCATGTTGTGTTTTAGCAAGCGAATATGACTTTCGAGAGGTCCTGTGAAACTCGGCGAAAAAATTATGTTTGGATTTGCAGTTATTGTCGTCATTGCCGCAGTAGGCAAGGGCTATCGTCAATTCACCGCAGAGGATCGTCCCCCGCCAAAAAACTACTATGAGTTTGACGAAACAGGACTGCAGGGACATCTTGTGTACCGACAGATGGGATGCAACAGCTGCCATCGGGCGATGGGGACCGGAGAAGTCGGAGTCGCGCCGGTACTGGACGGTGTGGGCACACGCAGAACACGTGAATGGCTTCATCAATATCTGACAGATCCGGAAACTCTTGTCCCTGGCACTGCCCATCATGGGAATCTCGGACCTGATTTCCGGCTTCTTGAAGAAGACGACCGAACGAAACTGGCTGCGTTTCTGTCGGGCCTTCGAGCGAATCCGAACTCACCCAACTATCCGATCAAACCCGTAGCGTCTGACTCCTGAAGTTGGCAACCTAAACTTAAAAAGGCGAATATTTTGAACCCTGAAACACTGATCCCGTTTATCTGGGCGGCAACTGGACTGATTATGCTGATTGCCATCGTTATCGTCATTTATTGGGCGTACAAAAACAATCAGTTTGACGAAAACATCAAAGACCAGATATTTACGGAAGGCGACGACGACCGTTACAACTGACTGCTCCGGACATCGCTATGAAATTCACGGCAGGTGAATGGATAGTCATTGCAGGGTCTGTCTTGATAGTTGCATTCGCCGTAGTTGTGGGGAGCATCATTTATCTGAAACCGCCACCGGTGCAGTTCATATATGAAGAATCTGCGAGCTCCCTCAAAGGCGAAGGGATTTATCGGCGTGAAGGTTGTCTGGCCTGTCACGAAATTTTTGGCAATGGTGCGTCGTACGGCCCGAGTCTGGATGGTGTTGGCAGCAAAAGAGACAGGAAATGGCTTATCAGTTACTTGAAATCTCCGTGGCCAGGTGTCAGTAACAAGACATACCGATTGGAGATGCCGCCATACAACCACCTATCTGAAGATGATCTTGATTTTCTGGCGACCTATCTACTTGCGCTCAAGGTAAACAGTAATGTTACCGAGTAAATTTTCAGTGCACGAACCGATTATGATTCGTTTTCGGACGGACCAGACTGGTATTCTTTGTTTTGATTGTACAATCCTGTTCCGATACATGCCCAGGGGACGATTGCGAGAGCGATTGCTCCCCCCAGCCCGAACACGATCAGAGCGAGAATTGTCAGTAGCGGTAGTTCTTGCATAATTTTCACTAAACAGTCAAAATATGTGTAGTTGGTTAGTATAGTCCAGTTGAAGATGAAGATTCGAAAAATTTATTCTGTTATCGCGATTTCGCTGTTACTTTCCCTGACAGCCGGTTGCAGCGAGAAACCGGGAGCGAAAGCGAAAGTAAGCGTCGGCGATCAGGTTCCGAAAAGCAATAATCTGACTGTGTCTGATCCGAACGAGTGGTACGAAATTTCCTCCATGGATACCAAGGTGCCGCTTTACAAGTGGAAAATTGCAGATCTTGTCGGTCAGAGCAAACCGTTCCTTGTCGTCTTCGGCACTCCTCAACATTGCACGATGTGTGTCGATCAGATCACCCGGGTCGCAGTCATGGCCGAGCAGTATGGAGACCGTTTCGCATTTGTACATGTTGATGGATACAAGGATAGTCCGGTCTGGGTTGAGTGGGGCGTAACGGGTGAGCCATGGACTTACCTGGTCGACGGTAAGGGAACAGTCCGGTCGGTATTCCCTGGTCAGACCGAGCTCGGTCTTCTGACTCTGGAAATTGACAAGATTCTGAACGCGAAGGAAGGTTAGTGAATCTGGTACGGAAAGCGCGTTATACCGCGCTGGCACTTTGGGCCGTGCTTCTGGTGTCACAACCTTCGGCGGGCCAGATCAGTCCGTATGTCTATGTGAAAATGTCACTGGGCGTTCCGTGGTTCCTGTATTTCGTTTTTCTTGCCTGTATTTTGCTTCCGTTCTTCGTGCTCATTGCCATCGCTTGGCGTCGCTACTACATCGCCACCAAAGAAGGCCGTAACAAACACAGTAATCTGGAAGATTACTGACGTTCATATTCAGCAGTTGAATCGCACCGACAATGGGCTTTTTTCTTCGTATCATACTTCCCATCATTCTGCTCGCTGTCTTCGCGATCGTGGCGATTTTCGTCTTGAACTCGGTGGAATCGATTGAAATGATGGAAACAACAAAGAGTGCCGGACCGACAATACTCAATCGCTGAAGCAAAGGGTTTCGAAGCTACACGGACATTCAACTGAATCCACTGCGCTCTGCATCAGTGGACAGTTTCTAACGTGATAGGTTGGCTTAGTTGCTTGACCAGCTGGGGATAGTCAAATTTAAGATCTACCAGATTACTCAAACTCATATGACTGCCGTCGCTGGGATGCCAACCATTAAAACCATTAGTACTCCAGCGACGCAACGAACTCTGAGAGTCCCGTTCAAAACAGGACCAGTTCACATCCCCTTCGACATTCTCTGCAATGATTATTTCCCGCGGATAGCGCCAAGCCCAAATTTTTGACGCTCTTCCATTGCATCCAATTAGGTAACCGATGGAGGCCTTTCAAAAAACTGGCGAAATTCGCCGATTTTGACAAATGTTGCAATATTGTCGCCAGATACCTTAAGTTGTTTTAGTATCTTCATCGCAATTTGGTAGCAAATTTCGATGTCAACTCCTCTTCTTCCAAACTTGCGTATTTGTCGACTAACCGTATCAAATTCAATGAGTCCAAAAGGTCGTTCGTCCTTCAACATAACCTAAATTTCCGACTCTTTTTTTCGGATGTTGTTGGTATATTCTTCAACTGTACCCCTGTCAGCAAGACAGTATTTAATTGTTTTCCTAATTCCTCCATGTGCCGTATGGATGTAAATTTTTCAATTCGTAAAACTTCGGACTCCGACTCGACATCGAGATCAAGGAATTAATCATCATCTTTTAATTCATCAATTGCAGCAGATATTCTTCTCACAGTCGTTAATTCGTGATTGATATTCTCCACCGGAGAATCTGCCCATCTTTTGATCATTTCATCGATCTCTTCGTACTCTTCAACTGTATCAAATAATTTTTTCGCTTTACTCATTTTATTAATCGTTTTACTCATTTGACTCATAGCAGAGCATACTTTTATCTCCGATATACGACTTTCACTTGCAATTTGATGATAACATCTAAGTTTCTCATTTGAATTCGCTTGGAGTTTGGGGTGCTTCTCAAGCTCTTTTTTCAATTCATTTAACCAATGGCTGTAATTCATAGTGCGCATTTTCAATTCCTCCTGTATTGAATATTTATCTCTCATTCCTGTAACTATCTCGCAAAGTATCTAATGTTGTTTGACCGTAAGGTTCAAACCCCGCCCCATCAATTACGGAAACCTCTATATCATCACCCACCGACGGATAGATTCTAGTGTTCAACCAATGCCGCACGGTCATTCTTCCCGCGGCTTTTCTTTCATATCGAAAATCACCAATCTCGTCGTATTTCCGCGACCGGATTCTTATCGTTATTCCTTCAATTTCGCGCACTGTCTCTTCAAAATGCTGTGCATTCATATTACCCAACCTCTTTCCAATCAATCAGCCAATTCATCAAATTCAGCTAACTTCCCGAATCATTGGCTTTTTTCCGAATCCTTTGCTGTGAATCTGAAAAAAACGCCAATTCCACGGTTCAGTTTCCTCTTCATACGCAATAATTAGGTAAGCATCATTTTTCTGGGAACCTCTAAACAGGCTTATCCATCGCCTGAATTCACGCACAATTGTCTCTGATGTACTTCCATCACCCCAACGAGCCGCGTCTATAATCATTACCCGAACTTCTGCTCTCGCTTGAAATAATTTTAGGATGTCATCGTGTAAATGCCCTAAATTTCTAGTCCATTCGCATTCTGCAACCATCAGAATTGACCATTCAATATTTAAATCTTGCGTCCGACCTTCCGGATCTGGATATATCCAAGTTTGGTCATATAGCCATTCAGGTCCATTTGCTTCTTCCGGATGCCCTGTAGTCCAAACACCACAGCCGAATTCGGCTCTTCCTGCCCTACACAACACGCGAAGAACATTCCGGGTCCAATCCGTATTTGTCCAATCTTCTGTGGCTCCTGGGACTATTTGTAAACGTACATTCTCTACAATTTTTCGAATAATTTTCCTTCGGTTCATATTGAGCACCTCTTTTGTTGAACTTCGGTTAGCTTTGTGCGAATCAGGAAAATTTCGTTTCAAATCGAAATATAAGCGTATGCTCCATTTCCGATTTATTTGATATCTTATATTATAATATCTTACAATCTATCTTGACATTTTACTTTCAAGGATAAAGTTTATAAGTATTTGTTATATTTATATTATTTATTCCTAGCTGTTCGGAGAAGTCATCTTTCGACACCTAAAATAGGGATTTATATTTCCACAATTTTATATGTTATTATATTTAGTATATTATTTTTAGCTGACTATGTCTGTCGATCCGGCGTAAATTCACAGCCCAAATGGGTTTTCCTCAGTTTTTCGACTACGTTTGGCTAGGATGGAAATCACTCCAGAATCAGGCTGAACTTCCTCAAATCTACTGCTTTCTAGGGCAATGTTATTTTCACCCTTCCCAAAACCGTTGGCGAAACTGGCTTTCCGACAGCACAAAACCTTCTATTGCCTAGGCATTCAGGTTAGATGACTTTTTGACTATAAGGAGTCTACACAGACACAGCAACATCAATTACCTGTAGCGGTAGGAAGTTACTGAAAACGCTATCGACAATGTTGTAATTTCTTTGTCTCGCGTTACCTTTCATACCTCTCGTTGCATTAACGGTCGTAGCAATTCTTGCATTGAACTCGTAGGAAACGATCGAAATGATGGAAATGACAAAGAGTGCTGGACCGACAATATTGAATCGCTGAGGCAATTGGCTTCGAGGCCATAGAACCGTCAACTTAAACCACTACGCATTGCGTCAGTAATCAGAGTCTGATGAATTTTCTTAGTTGCTCTGCAAGCTAGGGGTATCGATCATGAAATCTACCGGTTTACACAAATTTATCTGACTGACTGCGCTGGCTTCCCAGCTGTCATCAGAGATTACATTCTCTGCATCCCGCAAATGACAACTCATGTACTATTAATTTTGTATAATAAAATATCTATAATCCATACTAACACAACATAAATATTGTGTTAATTTTCGCATTAAATTGTGCAAATTAACTGTGTCAAGTTAATTTCGGGTCATTACACGGATATATCTAACATCTAAATATCGAGTTTAATTTTTTTGATCCCGAAGTTAATAAGACTGACTCAATCTCACCCGCACTATGTTCTGCCACCGGGCATACACAAGGCAACACTGGAGGAAATTAAGGAAGAATTTGCTGTTACCCCTTATCGGATGCACCTGTTCAGAGGCTTTTGCTCAGCCTCTGAATCATTGGTGGCCGCAGGTTGTCAGCGCATTTATCTTGATGGTAGTTTTACTACGTCCAAGAATCATCCTGGGAATTTCGATGCCTGTTGGGACCCAGAAGGTGTCAATTTAGGTAAAGTTGACTCTACTATATTGAATGATTTACCTCCTCGAACCGAACAGAAAAAAAATTTGGTGGAGAATTTTTAATGATCAAATTCAATACTCCATCTAATCTTACCATTTTGGACTTTTTTCAAAAAGACCGAGAAACAGGAGAACGTAAGGGAATTTTATTGCTTGAGTAATATCTAGCGAGGCTCCGCCTCAAACCGTCGAGTCATGTGTAGGTTCTATGCGAATTTTCATCATGAATCAAAAATTTGACTCATTTGTAAAGATCTTTCTCACTCAAGCTACCTAGTGAAATTACTACATGGAGGGATGAATGATAAAAAATGAACGACAATTCAAAATCACACGGTCCCAGAGAGACCGATTCAAATCAGCTATAGATGAATATGATCTGACTCTTGAGATTGAGTCAGGAGTTAACCCGCTTGTAGCTCAACTAATGTTGGACCAGTTGCAAGGTGAGTATGAAATTCTATGTGAACAGATTGCTGAATATGAAAAACTGACATCGGGTGATCAAACTGATATCTTGGTTGGTTCGCTTCAGGATTTGCCACAAGCACTGATCAAGGCGCGAATTATTCGTGGCTGGACTCAGGCAGATCTTGCCAGCAATCTGAATCTCAAAGCACAGCAAATCCAGCGTTATGAAGCCGAAGACTATTACACAGCCAATCTATCGACATTGGAGAGTGTAGCTAATGCACTGGAATTGGATCTGTCGAGTTTCACAACCCTGTCGATACGACCGTCTGAGCCTACAGAATTTCCGATCAATGAAATGTATAGGCGAGGTTGGTTTGAGGATTTTTCGGGAACACTGCACCAGGCAAAAAGAGAATATGCAGACCTGATCGAAAAGTTTTTCTTTCAATCCGGTTATAGTCCTGAGCAACTCGTCAGGCACAGGCAAAAGGTTCGTTCTGGTTCTGAATCAGACGACAATGCACTCATGGCATGGCAGGCGCGCGTTGTCGGTTTGACCAAGTATCAAAAATTATCACGGGATTTCGCGAAAGAAGAACTTACAGCCGATTGGTTTCGAGAATTGGCGATGTTGAGTCAATATGATGACGGACCTCTGTTGGCGCGGGAGAAGTTGCTGAATAGCGGTATTCATTTCATCATTGAACGACATCTTCCGCATACCTATCTTGATGGTGCGGCTATCCGTCATCCGGAAGATAGGTCACCGATTGTTGCCATAACCGTCAGGTATGACAGACTGGATAACTTTTGGTTTGTACTATTTCACGAGTTGGCGCATATTTGTCTCCATTTTGATGAAATGGAATCCGAAGACTTTTTTGATGATTTAGATGTTCATGATATGGATCAAGTGGAAAAAGAAGCAGATGAATTTGCATTGCAGAATTTACTACCTGACAGATTCTGGAATAATTGCCTGTCCAGATTCAGTCTGGATGTGGAAACCGTACGAGAGGAGGCTGCCCAGTTCAATGTTCATCCGTCAATCGTCGCCGGTCGAATAAGACATGAGCACAAGAATTACTCGATACTGAATGACGCTATCGGCCATACAGAAGTGACAAACACTTTTCAAGCCCGTCAATGACCCATGTACATGCCGATATTAAAATGGCGCCAAGGCGAGTATCTGGCTTTGGAGCAGCTAGAAAGCAGTATCAAAGACAAATTACTTCCCCTAATTGAAATTCCACCAATTGAGTGGGATTTCGAAAACAAAAAGAAAGCGAAATCAATTGGCGAGCACTTGCAACCGTTTTCAAGGCGATTGAAACAAAAATGGAACAATCGAGCCGCATGTATAGACTTAAACTATATCGAATCGACAATTCGCATGAATAATGGAACTCATCCTTTGAATTATGTTTTTGCAAGTGTAAGAAAGATAAATAGTCATATATTTCCAGTAACTGGCATTTCCAGAAATAGTTCGTACCAGAAAGCAATTAAGTCAATAGTGAATCACGATAAGAATGGAGTCTGTATAAGACTTCATTTCAGGGACTTGGTAAGACCGAATTTTCGAATGACTTTGGAGTCGTTGGTGAATTACCTTAAAATCAAATTAGTTGATGTTGACCTCGTTCTGGATTTGGAAGCACCTAATTTTGAACCACTGAACGTTTTTGTCAACTCAATCCAGAACGTAGTGAAAAAGTTACCACAGATTGACCAGTTTCGATCATTCACAATCGCTTCGACAAATTTCCCCGATTCAATGGGGAAGTTAAACCGAGGTGTCAACTATGTAGATAGACTGGAGTGGCAATTTTATTTGGAATACTGTTCCAATTTGCAGACAAGCGAGCGAAAGCCGAATTTTGGAGACTATTGCATTGCTCATCCAAAACTGTCGCAGTCAGACATGAGAATATTTTCACCGTCTGCAAGTTTGAGATACACGACAGACAATGAGTGGTGGATTTACAAAGGAACAAGTATCAGGAAAAATGGTCTGGGGCAATATAGGCAAATCTGTAATAGCCTTGTGAATTCTGCGGATTACTTCGGACAACAATACTCTGTCGGTGACCGATATATCTGGGACTGCAGCGCGGGAAATGTACGTACTGGAAACCTGACCACCTGGCGGCGCGTTGCGACCAACCACCATATAACGAAGGTTGTCAGAGATTGCGCCAGTCTTCCCGATTTCTAAGCGCGACACACACGATCTTGCTGAAATTTTGCGAAAGGGTTCAATGTATGGCAATAGCCCATTCTTCCAATGTGATAACTGTATTTGTATACCGGGGCGGGTCATACTTATGAAGTGTTGTAGTTTTGATCTAATGCATTTCCAAATGGTACTACTCGGATAGTTTTGATCAGATAAGCGCACTCTCGCAAAATCTGGACGATCTGCTAATTTTTCAGGGATTCATCCGAGATTTGATCATAATGTTTTGCGACTTGTATTTTTAACTATGAAGAAGGACTTCGCATAATGGGGGAAGATGGACATTTTGTATTTTTTTCGGGAGCGCACACGGTTTATCTGGTACTTCTATAAGAACTCGGCTGTAGCTTTCGACGAGACGAAACGCAAAATTGATTCCGAGGAAGAACCGTTCGACAACCCACCATACAGCGAAGACGGGGAGCCCCCTTATCTTGAGGAGTGGATAGAGGCAGATAATGCATTGGAGGTGTTGGGACGGACATGCATAACGATGCTTTCGGTAACGTTGAATCTCTATTTCGAAACGTGGGAGAAGGAGTTTGGGATTCCTTGGGATAAAGATAAGCGAAAACATGCTTTTAAGAAGGGGTATCTGAATGGCTACAGAGCTTACTTCGAGCATATCTCTGGTCGATCGTGGGACGATTGCCCCGCTGACCTCGGGCTTCTTGAACAGATGATACTGGCACGAAACCGTGACCAGCATCCCGAAGATATAACCTCAATGCATGTCAGGTACGTGGATAAGGATATAACTAGATTTCCCAGTCCGTTCTTCATGAGAGATGACGAACGACAATTGTTAGAAGAGCTGAGTTTGGGAGGAAGTTACTGGATAAAACCTGCTGTGTATGCTTCATCTGAAGAAGTGCGGGCTGCAATCACGGAGGCGGGGAAACTGGTGAACTGGATAGAGGAGCATGCTTAGCGTTCCATTACCCTTGTTGAATCGGGTCCACCTTAATTGAATGTAGGGAATTTTATTTCTTTGGTGTTCCTCAGTACTGCATGTCTGTCATTAAGCATCTCATGGAATCACTTGGTGATCGCTCACGGATGATTATTGAGCAGCATACGTCTACACAATACGGAACTGTCCTTTGGGCCAGTGTGGTGATGTTTTGTCTTCCCGCATCAGCGATCTCGACTCCGGAAAGTTCATGAATACCTGCAGGTAGGTGCTCACTTAAAGATGGCGGAATCATGGCGAGAGGAAATCCGGTCATTTAGCTCGAGGACCGATATGAGTCGTACAGCAGGATGTATACGGTTTCGGAAAAGGGAAACTCGATATGTCCGTAAGCAGTGCGGCTGTACCACTTACGTATTTCGCCCATCAATCAATTCGCTGAATTCAAGAAATTGAAGATTCAATTCTTGGGTTGAGGTTCTATGGTTATTCCTTGCCGCTTGTATTCCTGAAATCAAATCTACCTGTACCTTCCGGTCAGCCGGGAAGCATATCTCAAGTGCTTCAAAATCCTCTTGTTGCGTTCGTCGTCTATTGCTGTGGCCCGTTGTGATTGCGCGAAATGCTCTCTGATAGTAACGGCTTCGGAGCAAACAGGAGAGGAACTCCGGATCAAGGCGTTCGTCCACCACCTCGTAAATCGGAAATTCATTCGTTACCAACGCTCCATCAAATTCGCTTGGGACTACGGCAATGCAGCCCTTCCATAAATCGATTGAGGAGAACACAACGTCGCCGGCGTGCGCTACGAACCATTTTGAGGGACTTTCCTTAAAATACATGCCTAACCACCTAGGTGGACTTTTACCTTTGCCAGCCTCTCTAGGACGTATTTCTCCATTTTGCCCCAAGGTCATCACGATCACCTGATTATCGGGTGAGGAGGACGGATCAACCTGATTTTCCCGGCGCCGCATGATTTTCTGTATCGGTGCTCGAACCCATCCAGCAGGGGTGACGTTCTGTTCTTCGCGCTTGAAAAGGTAGTATTTTGGATCCAGTCTATGACTGGAATGTGAGTTCCAGATTTCGTGAAATCTTGCGGCCATGCAGTCTGGTGAGTTTCGGCCACTGTAGTTCTCGGGATCTTCAAGGAAGGCAGAATACTCTCCGAGGATGGTTCCTGCTTGGTCATCAGCCAACCTACCCCCTGTCTCGCCTCGATATAGCTCATTTCGTTCACTGGTAACCCCGGTGGGAGTGTAGCCGATAAAGTTCGCTTCTGCGAAGAAAGTTCGATGATCCATCGATTTCCAAGCTACAGCAATCGCTGCCGATTCGTCGTCCACAGTTCGCCGCGCTTCCTGAAGTGCGCGGGCAAAGGCTTTCGCCTCGGTGTCAGTAAACTTTCTGAAGAAAAATATGGAGGTCTTGTTTTGCGCGCCGGATTTTCGGAATGCGTGGTCCGGCAGAGACACAATTGCTTCAACGAAACCCGTTTCCGCTAGATACCTACGAACTTGCGGACAATTTGAAATCTCTCCCTGATTGTTCAATAGGCCATCGGGTAATACCAGACCAAGATGTCCACCGGGTTCAAGGAATTTAATCGCCTTTTCAAGGATTACGTGCTCTGATGCGACCGAATCTCGGTTTTTAGCGACGGAGAAGCTACTTAACGTGTTAGAACCAAGGTGATCTTCGTCACCTTCAGGGACCTCGTCACCAAACGGCGGATTCCCCACGATCCGGTGGAAACGGCCTTGGGGTGACGCGAGTCGTGGAATTGTGAAGTTAGAATCCAGACAAGAGCGATCACCTTCGATATTGGTATGACCATCGTGGTGAAGAAGTAGGTTAATCTTGCAGATGCGAGCAAGCACGTCATGGATTTCTATACCATAAACTTTAGTCAAGGCAAAGTCGGTCTTAATTCGATGAATGTGCTCAGGGCGCTGACCATGGAAGTCACGATCAACGCTATGCCAAACTTGCAGAAGGACTTCGAGGAGAAACCCCCCACTCCCTGCTGTCGGGTCCAGAACGAAATGATTGTGGTTGATGCCAAGCATGGACACCGTGAAGCGGGCTAGCTGCCGCATCGTAAAATACTGGCCGAGTTCGCCTCTGAATACTGAACCGAAAAAACTCTCGAAGGCGATGCCGATGTTATCGACATCAGTTCCTGTGAAACTGATGGCCTGTAAGGCAGCAACAGTTTCAAATATCTTTCGGTCGGGAAGGTTTATACGAATGCGATCTGGAAAGATTGATAAATCTTCGTTACAAGCATCGGAAAATAACTGGTGAAGTCGATTTGCAACCGAAGCTGTTGTTTCGTTGGATCCGACTTGGAAGCGCCGGGGCTGGTTGGTTGGTGTGGTGCGTTCATCAATGACCTTAGCGAATAGGAGTTTGCTCCATTCGTCGAATGCGGTTAATGGGTCTCGCTTACCACCTGACCAGATGATCGAGTGTGCCTGTCGAATGCGAGCTTCGATGTGACTCGGTGGAGCTGATGCAATATCTCCCGACTGTCCGGCTATGTGCGGGAATTCGGGTACTTCACCATATTGTCGAGGGATCGCCTCCACTCCTCCTCGGAGATTGTTGACCCGCTCCATGGACGGATAGTTTCCCACATCGTAGAAACAACTTTCATTGAACTCATCGTATAAGGCGAATTCAGCGCGAAGCGAATTCGCGTTCCCGAATGCTTGTTCGATAGCCTGGCGTCGATTGGCTACTGTTTGTTCAGCAGCTTTGTTCTCAACGACCAGATACGGCTGTCTCCTACGATCATCTCGATAAACTACGAGGTCTGCAAAGTCACTCGGTGTGCGCCTTGGAACTTGGACCTCAGTTCCCATCCGGTTTGCAGGATAGTCTCGATCAACGATTAGGAATGCTACCGTTCGAGCTCTTACCCACTCCTCAGGGTCAGACCAGTTGTAGGTATTCTTGATACCTAAGTTATAGGTTATCCGATTGTCCTTAATATCTATGATGCCTCGCTTAATCGCCTCGCTAACGGAAGGTTCACTAAGAGCGTCTTCGGCTGTATACGCCGGTCGTCTTGACCTCATCTGCTGTTGGACCATTTGATTTTCTCAGTTCTGAATGCCCAGATGTCTGGACATTTGTTTGAGTTGAGGTAGGTGAATCTCAGCCAGCGTGCCAGGACAAGGTATGACAATGGAATTTTGTCGAGTTGCAACAGCGCCATGGGGACGAAATAAATGACAGACGGCAAGATACGTCGATTGACGCATTCTTGGAAGAGTAAAGAAGAGAAGTATGGTGAGTCTGGGTTGGCTTTCATTCATGTATACGAGTCGGTGATGCCATATTGAGTAGGGTAGCTTTCTGAGGGTAAATTCTACAAACAGACTTTCAAGTGCTAAGGTTTATATGACTCAAGCATCGATTGCCGCCGTTGGTGTCGGCCGCGAACTGCTCTGATCATTGATGATCCTGTGGGCCGCCATCCGACCCGAGTTCTGGCAGTACTGTTTCCGTGGCTTCCTGTACCAAAGGGCAAAGATCATGCGCCTTTTTGGCGATTGTGCCGCTTGCATAGTAGTTGAGCATTTGTTAAATCGGTTTCACCACCGTGGCTATACGCTAGAATGTGATCAGCTTCGTATTCAGACCAAAGCACGGTGGACGCCTTATCTCCATATCCGTCGGCAAGGCACTGTTGACACATCCCACGGTCGCGCCGGTAAATTGCAATTCTTTGACTTTCATCAAATGCGCGTTGAGTATCCTTTTGCTTTAAATCGTATCCATCGTTGGATGCATATTCAAAGAACGCCTGTCGAATAATCAGTTCCCGCATTCGCACCTCGGCCGCACTATGCTGTCGGTTCTCGCGGAACTGAACCATTAGCGAATCAGACAAATCATCCCCGCGAAATCTTTCGTGAAACGAAACATAGAATTTCCACAGTAGATTTTTTCAATCTCGTTGATCACGTAGTATTTCTTAACGTGTCGTACTAATAAAAAGAGGCTAAGTACAACATAGTCAGGTTTGAGTTCCTTAACGGTACCGCCGTTCTGGGTCATGGGATCATTCGAAAAAAGATTAGCAATAAAACTGAGATTATTGAGCGTTTCTCTCGCTTCTTTTTGATTTTCAAAGCAGTGTCTTCCGATTCCATCTTTTTCTGTGGTCTTGTCAATCCAGTCAACTATTGCACTGTCCTTCAAATCAGTCGGGCCATTGGCTACTAGAAGAATCATCCGTGCCAGCAGGGAGAGATGCTGCATGCGATCATTGGGTCGGTCCAGGATTCGGAAAAACTTATGCTTGTGAGAATTTCTATCGATCGGCTGATAAGTATCGAAGTCAAACGTAATATCGTCTTCGTATTTCACGATGAAGTTGCGCCCCAGAGAATTCAGTCGAGCATGGGCGATTTCCATCTGGTTAAGGCTTTCGCCCTGCTGCAGTCGCCAAAAAATTTCCGTCGCAAGTCTTTGGTGCTCGGAGTTCCGTGGGTCTTCTATGTTTTCAATTATGTCTACATGAAAATCTTGTCGGTCGATATATCTCTTCAGGTCCGTGGGAAGCTCGGAGTAAGATTTACCTGGAAGCTCTGGATGTATAGAGATTAAAGACTTGGGAAGGCGTAGATCGTTAGAATAAAATTGCTGAATCGTTGTGATTCGCTGCTGGCCGTCAACAACCTCACGGAGCGTCGTTTCGGATGTTAGCCTCACTTTTCTGAGTACAAGTTTCGGCACATAGTACCCACGAACAATGCTATCGAGGAGACTTTGCTGTTTTTTGACGGACCAGACGGACTTGCGCTGATAAGGAGGCCGAATGACGTACTCTTCGGCATAGTCATGGAAATCCTTTATCTTTATTGTGGTCGGGGTAATCTGATAATCTCGCGAAGGATCAAATGACATAGTAGTGTACCGATTCTTTTGCAATTAAAATTTGGGAATAATGTATTAAATTTGACACTTGAAAAATCAGTCTGATTTTTCCGATTTTGTAGAAGATTTCTTCTTTCCCGGTTTTCGCAGGGACTTCGGTTTGACGCCCATCAGAATGGATACGACATCGTCAAATTCGAAGTCGGTCATGGGCGGAACATCGCCCGGCGGAGTCGGCTTTCGAGGTTGCTTTGACAAGATTCAACGCCACTCAGTGAATCCTGCCATCCAGTCCATCGATCAGATCAGCGTGTTTGAGCCGTTTGCCGGCGCATTCCTTAATGCCAACCACCGCAGTTTTACCGACAGTTCCCCGCCCGGCGTTCAATTTCCGACCTCGATGCTTGTTCTTTTCTTTGCCGCCCAGATAAGTTTCGTTGACCTCCACTTCACAGCCGAAAAGCTTTGATGCGTTGTTCGCCCAGGCGGTTCTGATACGGTGATTCAAAAACCATGCCGATCTTTGCTGCATGCCAATGTCGTTTCCAAGCTTGTAACTTGACACACCCTTGAGCGAAATCGACAGCAGGTAAATCGCCATCATCCACTGTTTGTATTCAAGGTTGCTGCCTTCCATGAGCGTGCCAGTCTTGACGCTGAAGTATTTGCGGCACGATTTGCACCAGTATGGCATAGTCTTGTGACTGGCTTGACGGGTCTGTTTCGATTCGCACCTCGGACACACGCGACCGTCTTCCCAACGCAGTGACTCAATGTATCGCATCGCTGCGATTTCAGTGTCAAAACGATTCATGAACTCGTACAGACTGACCCGTTTTCGTTCATCCTTTCGTTTACTCATTTCAGATATGATTGAAATTTCACTGCTGGAAAGTATATTCTAAAATGCCAAGTTTGTCAACTATAATACATTATACCCTTTGTAAAGACGTGAATTGTGCCAAATTCTTGCAAGTATGCACTCTGACCTCATCGTGATTTTAGTTCGGTATCAACATTTTTGCTGATTGGATTGTACATCTCGAAAAGTTCGTGTTGAAATACGTTCCCGACTTCTCCGAATCTAACTCAAACGAAACTCAGAGTAGATGATTTGACTGATCCAAGGGGCGAAGTGAATCCATCAGCTTGACAAATTCACTGCGCGTCTGGGCTTCTTCGAATGGAATTGACCTTACGTGGTTTTCATTAATCATAAAGAAATTCAGTTCTTGATTAATACAACCGGAAGGACAATCACCCCAGGCCCGTCTGACCAAGACGTACCAGTTTTCGCCAGATTTGCTGATTCTGATATTGGACCTATCTCCCAGATAATAGTCGGGCTCAGCAGACTTGATTTGATCACTGAAACGAGAGGCGAGTAGAAACGAGAAAAACTGAGGATTGATCCCGGGGTCGTAGTACAGAATCATCACATTAAGTTGCGGATAAATATTTACCGCGTATAGTCCGAATTTCGTGTTGAACCGATCGAATCTCCAGCTGCCTGAAGAAAACGGAACTGATTCGGCTTCACCTCCGACCATTGACTGAACGCGCTTGAGAAATCCTGGCTGAGGCGTGACGATTACAGCACCGGGAGAATAGGCTTCGGTAACAGATACATCGGCTATGGAAGGATTGGATTCTCGCACGAGTTGCAGAACGAACTGAATTTCGGTGGAAAGTTGCTGGAATTGTTCAGGAAGTCGGAATCCATCGCTCCCTTGCCTGATCAGAATCTGGCTCGCCAGGATTTCAGGTTCAGATCTCGAGGGAACCTCTAGAATCTGATCGAGAATGCGAACACGAGGAATCTCACTGTCCGCGCTGACAACTTGAAAAACAGACAGAAACGCGATGACATACAGGCATTTCAGCTTCAATTGTCCTTGTGCGAGAAAAGAATGCATAGGTTCCTTAGTGGATTGAATGGAGCGATGGAGTAGTGTAACTGCTCGCTTCAAGTCTTCTGTACAGTGTCATACAGTTGAAAGACAGACAATTCTCGAACTGGCACCGGTTTTCAGATCCTTGAAGCGGGTCAGTAGTCCGGTGTGGCGACAATATTCTGTATTCGTCTTATTTCCTGCATGTAATCTGTCGAATCTACTACCTTCTCATCACGTAGCAGGTTTTCCAGAGCCTGCAACCAAATTTCATAGTAGCCGTCACCATCATCCCCCGCCTTCGCATTGATGGCGTCAGCCAGGTACTCACTCCACTGCGACCAGGAAAAAACACCTTGCTGATGAAGCTTTACAGTGAGTGCAAATGCACGTGCCATCCACGGCTCTTCAAAAATCGGTTCTTCTCCATCTTGAAAAAACTGCTGCAGATTTTCTGTCCGTGTACTCATACCACCTCCAGATAGGACTCGAAAAGATCCACAAAAACTGCAGTCGGTGACTGTGAGGACTCACCTCCCCACAACTCATCGCCTTCAAATCGAACGCTGTACAGCCGTTGTGAGCACCTGCTGCCACTGGCATGTTCGTCCGGAAAAATGAATGTTCCCTGATCGGACGCGACAACACCCTCGCGTCCCTGCACAAATTCCGGTAGACGTATGTGACCCGGATGATTCATGCTTTTGGCTCTCACCCGGCTGCCCGGTGCGAACTTGCCCGCAGACCGCGCCGGCATTCGAGCGCTGTTACCCCGATGGAGCGTGTCCCATACATCCTCTCCCTTCAACATGGTCAATCGAGTTCTCCATCCGAGGCGATTTGGCGCATACGCTGTTCAATCTCTTCCTGGGTCAAAATACCCATTTCCACAAGCAAGGTTTGAAGACCGTGTATCCACTTTTCGTAATAACCCGAAGCAAGATAATCGTCGTCATCCATTCGTTCGCGGGCATAACGCGACATGTCCAGATTCCACTTCCCCAAGAATCCGGCCGCAAGCGTCAGCGCAAACGCTCTTTTCTCCCAGTCGTGATGAAACACAGGTTCATCCTGTTCGGGATTGATAGGTCCGAAACCCGACTTACCGCCGAGATCGTGCGCACCTTTCACCGGGCTGACTCCGGAGGTTTGACAATTCCTGTACCGATCATGGAGTCCCGAGTAACAAGACTGGCCAATTGAACTTCGCTGAGATTCTCGGTTCCTTTCGGTCTCATCGGAATCACCAGGTAGCGCACTTCTGCAGTACTGTCCCAGACCCGAACCTCGACGTGCTTTTCCAATTGGACACCGAATTCCTTGAGAACACTTCTCGGTTCGGATACCGCCCTCGCCCTGTACGGTGGCGACTTATACCAAACCGGCGGCAACCCGAGTACCGGCCATGGATAACATGAACAGAGTGTACAAACCACCATGTTGTGAACTGTCGGTGTATTTTCAAGTACAATCATGTCCTCGCCCTGACGCCCTTCAAATCCAAATTCGGCAATTGCCGTCGTGGCATCCTCAAGCAGCCTGGCTCGATAAGCAGGATCACACCAGGCCCTGGCAACAACTTTCGCACCGTTCTGCGGCCCAACCCGATGCTCGTATACATCAACCAACTCGTCGAGCGCCAGTGGGTCGACAAGTCCCTTCTCGATCAGAAGCGACTCCAGTGCCTTCACCCTGATCTCCATCTGCGTCGGCGGATGTGCGTGTTTATGTTCACCCATTTCAGTTTCTCCATCAGGACCGCAGATCAGTCTTGATTCAGCGGCTTTATATCAAGATAGATATTTTCAAGCGTGTAATGGTCCCCGCTATCGTCGGTCGCCCACCATCCCCTGCTATCCGGTCCAGTATAGAATCGAAAATGAAATCCATCGCGACTATCGTGATGCAGGGCATAACCCTGTGACTGCCCGGATTTTGCCTCAAGCGCCTCAACCATCAGCCGAACGATTTCACCGCGCGCAAAAATTTCCTGTGACGAGATGAAACGATCATCTGCAGGTTTCTCACTGGCGACTGCATGTGGTACAAGCTCGAAACCGTTCAGTTTCTCCTGATAGGGTATCGTGACCATGTTCTGCATTTCAAATCGATCGCCGTTTTCAAGATAGCTGAACCGAACACCTCGAATGATGACACCATCTTTTGTTTGGCCGAAGTCTGCACCTGACAAATCGATGATCGTAACGCCGCGGTTCCCAATCACCTCGACGATGTCGCTGTGAACAACCGCTGCCGTATCCAGTCCAATTCCGATCCCAAACTTGATATCGAGCTGATGCATGGCAACAAGCCCGGTTGCAAATCTTCCATTACCGAAGTAATGTTGATCCACAAACCAATTCGGTCCGATCAGATTCAATCCATCGAACAGATATTCGGAACCGATTCGGCCCTGAGTCAGAGCCTCAATTGGATCCACCTCAGTTGACAGAACGGTCGCACCTGGGATGCCACCGATGATCATACTGCCGGATGCGTGCGCTTCCTGCACAGCTGAAGCGAGATCACTTGGTGTGCCGTCCTCGCCCGTAAACATTATCTTCGACAACCGCTGAGGCAGACCGCCCACAAAGAATACCGAACTTGAAGCCCGAACTTGGTCCGTCAGTGTTCTGTCCTCGCCAGCAAAACGATAATCCGTTGAGAATTCCTGAAACACTTCGGCGACCGGCAGCAGTTTTGATGACTCACCATAGCGCTGAAACGCGCGCTGAGCGAATCCGCCATAAAGTTTTGAGCGGGAGTGTGCGGCTGCAATAATCACATTTTCGCCGGATTTTCTTTCGGCCATCTTGACTAGATTGCGCCAAACAACCTGATTTTTCAACGGCAACACATCACCGACCAGCATGACAATTCCTTCTGCCTGCGATAGTTGAAACGGCGCGAAGACCAACGCCAGGAATACAGTCAGAAAAAAGATTATTCGTTTCAGGCTATTCGTCACTTCAGTCCCTGCTCCCCTGATCAATTTTCGCATGAGTCAATAACGCTTATGGTGATAAGAATCACTATTTTTCAAACCCAATTATAAGTCGCTGACGGCATCGCAGAAATAACTCTGAATTGCATGGTGCAACCGAAGTATTCACTGAAGTCTCAAGTCAGTCAGCCGTGCATACAGCCCTGGCAGCACATCGGGCAAAGAATGCAAATGCGAATATACCGCATAGTGCCCGGGACCGAACAGATGACTCAGATAGCGCGGGCCGGATTGGTCGATCGTCAAGCCGAAACACATCACACTTTTGGACCTTTGCTCCATCAAGGCTTTACGCGTGTCTTCCAGTGCGTACCGCCCCTCGTACTGATCAGTCGGATCATGTGGTTTTCCATCACTCAGGACAACGAGAAGTTTTTGTCTTGACTTTCGAGCATTCAACTTGGCGCCGAGATGTCTGATCACTGGTCCCATTCTGGTGTAGTTCTGCGGTTTGACTTCCAATAGATTGCGCCGAATCGTCTCATCGTACGCGTCCTCAAAAGTCTTGATTCGATCACAGCGAACCCGTAGTCGGCTGTCACTTGAAAATGCATAAAGCGCAAAATCGTCAGCAACCGAATCCAGAACCTGTGCCAGCACTGCCATGGATTGCTTGGCTACATCAATCACCCGGCTGCCGCCAACCCAGGCTTCTGTTGAGCGCGAGGCATCCATCAGGACTATGACTGAAATATCCCGATACTGATGCACTTTCTGTCGGTAGTAGGTCGACTCAAGCATCCCACATCCGATTCTGTCAGCCGCGCAGGTCACGTAGGTATCGATATCGAGCTCCTCTCCATCCTCAAGAAAACGGTTCCATTGTGACTCCTGACGCAACAGCGAAAATCGTCTGCGTACACGGTGGACCAGTTCGGTAAATTGGGAATCCAGCTCGGCGTGATACCCTCCTTTCGGCTTTTGCTCGATCAGCCTGCACCAGTCTCTCATATAGGTATGGGTCAGACAGTTCCACTCAGGGTAGGTGTAGTGGTCACGAATCGCAGCAAGGCCCGACTTCGGTTCCGGGGTATTTTCAAGATCAAAAACAGCCTTTTTCTGTGGTTGTTCCGACGCGTCTTCGCGTTTTTTCCTCGTAGCTCTCAACAGTGGCAGTCTGAATTTTTCAACATGGGCTGTCCGGTAGCTCCACAGTGGCACCGGTAGGAAGGGAACAGTTTTACCCACCCAATTCGAATCCGGAGCAACCGTCCGATCCGATTTCGCCTGCTTGATCATCTCGGTCAGTGAGTCATGTACATGGCTGATATCGGCACCGAGCTCCCGTCGAATGGCAGTCTCAAGTACCAGCGACGGATTTCGTGTCTTTTCTGTGGGGTCAGGGTAGGCAGCCCTACGTAACTCAAGTTCCTGCTCGCAAAGTCTGCGATATCGTTGTTTCAGACTTGGAAAGGCGGTCAGCAGCCGTTTGGTCGTGGCGGCACCCTGCAAAAAATGGCGCACACCCGGTGGCAGTACTTCGGTTCCCGGACAAAATTCGCTGAACGCAAGTACAGCTGCCAGCCAATAGTAAAGATCACGATTGAGTTCACGGTCAGGATAACGGTTGATTCGCGTCGGCAGATGCAGTATGCCCGGTTCGGACCATGCCTGCAGATCAACTCCCCCGTGCGCGGTCATCTGAACCGCGGGGTTCAGTTGGGCACCAGAGCTCGCCTTGCACTGGAGGTCACCACCCATCGCGTGAAAATAGAGGTCCAAACCCTGCCACAGATCCCGACCTTTCACTGCATACTGGGGATGGCGAAGCCGACCCGCCAATCCAAAAAGCAGTCCATACCATAAGACCGATATGCCATCTGCGAGATAGTTGCTCCTAAGAGAAGTAGGCATGCGCAATCTCCATCAATCCTTCTCGAATGACAGGATCATCGGTAAGCGAGTCTACAAGTGCAGCTTCGCTTGCGTACCGGTGATCAAGACCGTCTTGAATCATATGCGCGGCATGTACCAGGAGACGGGTTGATGCTGTCTCTTCAATATCATGGCCTTCCACCTCTCGCAATCGCCTGCCGAGTTTCACCAGTTTTTCCGCGGTATCCATGCTGACCCCGGTTTCAGTGACTACGATCTCAACCTCCTGCTTCATTTCAGGAAAATCAAATGTCAGCGACACAAATCGCTGTCTTGTGCTCTGTTTGAGATTCTTGAAGAGATTCTGATAACCGGGATTGAATGAGACTACCAGCATGAACTCCGGCGGTGCCTTGATCACTTCGGCAGTCTTGTCGAGATAGATCGTTCGCCTGTCGTCGCACAACGGATGAAGAATCACCGTCGTGTCCTTGCGGGCCTCTACGATTTCGTCCAGATAACAAATCCCGCCCTCTCGGACCGCCAGCGTCAACGGCCCGTCGTGCCAGACTGTCTCGTCATTCTTGATCAGATATCGACCGAGCAGATCGGTTGCCGAAAGCTCATCGTGACAGGCAACCGTGTACAACGGTCGGCCGAGGGTCGCCGCCATGTGTCTGACAAAACGAGTCTTTCCGCAACCCGTCGGTCCCTTGAGCAGTACAGCGAGCTGCCTTCGGTACGCAGACCTGAATACCTCGATCTCTTGATTCTGAGCGAGATAGAATGGAATACCTGAGTCATTCATCGCCGGTCTCCAAGTCTTTTGTTCTCCGATACTGCTTCATTGGTATACTCCATTGATTGCAATTGTCATTACGTTATTTTCGACTCGCAACAACTGGATTCATGCTGCGACTTCTGTATCGTCTCATCGTTCAGCGCGCCAAACAAGCTCGGGCACGTCGTCATGCACTCAGACTGAGCCAGGCAAGACAGAAGCAACCCGTTGGAAGATCGCAACGATCACGCAAACTCGCAATTTCCACGGTGATTGTAGTTACGCTTGCGATCTCCGTACTTGTCTTTCGCTCGCACTTCGAGATCCCCACACTGACAATTGACCGAAACCGAGCACAGGTGGAAGTTCACCTTGACTCGGTCAAAGTCGCGCCTGTAATCATCTACCTTGAACAATGGCCCCCTCCTCTTACACCTGTTCCCGAGAATGATGACATCAGTCAGATCATCATTGAAGACAATCAGTTTATACCAACTTTTCAGATCATTTCACCAGGCAGCACAATAGAAATCGAAAATAGAGATGAACTATTGCACAACACTCACGTCATTGATGACAACGATACTGTATTCAATGTCGCGACACCGTTAAAAAGTATTACCGTCCGAAAGATTATCAAAGCAACCGGTATGCTGAGTGTACGATGTGATCTTCATCCGTTCATGCACGGATGGATCTTCGTGCCTTCGAACCCATTCTATGAACTGGTCCGCGAACCCACTTCCATTCGCTGGACGGATATAGCCCCGGGTGAATACAGACTTAGAATCTGGGAAGCGGGAACTATCAGACAGGATATTTCCTTGACGCTCTCGGCTTCCGAAAGAAAATCCATTCGGGTCCTGTAGCCATCGACGAGTCCTGGTCTATATCAGGAGTTCGATCACGATCAGTCCACCGCTGATCAGCAGTACCACTGCGACCGTCCGTTCCATCGACAGGGCGGTAATTCGATGAGCGATGATTGCGCCCAAGGTAATACCGGCTGCCACACCGATGCCAATCGGAATTGCGAGCAGCCAATTCACTGAACCGTGAATGATATGCCCCAAAGTTGCGAACGGGCTGATGGGAATCTGTATCGCCATACTCAGACCGACGGCTGACAACACTGGAAAATCGAGCAGAAGCAGTGTTGGAACGAGTAATAAAGGACCACCCGTACCGCTGATTGAGGAACCGTATCCGACTGCAAATCCCACCAAGACCAGTACACCGCCGCCAGTCTTTTCGATTCCGGACCCAACAGATTTCGCAGCGTTTCGGCTGAGGGCCCTGATACCCGATAAGATAACCAGCGCGGCGACAATAATCTCAAGGACAAAAGACGAAAGTACCAGTAATGTGACGGATCCTAGATATGCGCCTGGTGCCGCACCTACAATCAGGTAAATCGCCTTATCCCATCGGATGGATCCCTGACGGGCGTACGCATAAACCGCGAAAACTGCTGCAAAAGCAAAGCCAGCCATACAGGCGGGAATAACAGTATGAATATCTATGCCTGCGACATAGACGAGAAATGGAATGATGATTATTCCACCGACACCGCAAATTCCGATCAGGATGCCGACAAAAAAACAGAAGACCCCGGTACTGCCCAGCAAAAGAGCAGTCGATTCAAACATAACTTATTGGGAATCAGCGGTAACCGGGCTGGCTGACCGTTATATCGAGAAAGACGAACCGCACCCACAAGTGGTGGTCGCATTGGGATTGTTGATCAAAAACCTGGCACCCATCAAGTCATCCAGATAATCGACTTCGGCACCCATCAGATATTGAATGCTGAGGGAGTCGATCAGCATGGTTATACCCTTCTGTTCGATGACGAAGTCATCGTCCTGCTGCTCGGTCTCGAGTTGAAACCCATACTGAAACCCGGAGCATCCACCACCTTCGACATAGACTCGCAGCCCGATGTCGGATTCCGACATCAAGTTGCCGACACGTCGGGCGGCGCTATCGGAAATGGCAAGGGTCGAGGTGGTATCCATATTCACTCAGAATCTGATGAAAATTCAAATATAGAATTTTTGTGACTGTGTACTGAATATTATAGGACGGGCGTTAAATTTTTCACCGAAATCATGACGCCCTAAACTCAAAGCGGAATTACGCTATGTCGAAAAACAGCGATATTTCGCTGCCGTGCTGTATGATTCTGTGTGCGATGCTGGAGTTCTACGGGACTGGATACGGATAGGTCTGATTGTTTGAATTTCACGCGCGTTGGTAACTTGGAAGGGGCGTGCGCCGTTTGTCAGATACAGCGGAATCGAGTCCGGAGAGATTTAGACCGCAATAATTGGTGAGGTGCCAGTTTGAATTCAAATTCTTGTATTGTCCAGCACCTGATTGATTCCGCGCTCTTCAAATTTTCAATCGTTAAGACGACCCACATGAGTGCGGAACCACTCTGAGAGATCGTCATAATGCATATCTCCCCGTGCGACGCTCGTAACAATGTCAATTAACTCCGCATCACTGGTATCAACGAACTGATACCCACTCCGTCGGATCAACAATGCCGCTAGATTCAGTGCAGTTCTCTTATTCCCATCAACAAATCCATGATTTAAAGTAATCCCATGAAGTAAAGCTGCAGCTTTCTGGTGGATAAACCGGTGGTATCCGGTGTAAGGCCGGCCAATAGCTGATTTGATTGAGTCCTCGTTGATGATTCCTGGGGCACCGCCAAACTGAAGCGCCTGTTCGTGTCCATGAATGGCATCATCCCAGGAAACGCGATAGTGCCGATTAGCGATTTGCCAGTTCTCTCATGACATTCCGACGCTCTACCATGAATTCCTCAATGATGCGTTTGGAAGTCGGCGAGACACGGATATCTTTTCGACTCTCATGACCATCTCTTGTATGAATAGTGGTCGTCGAATGCGTACTATTAATTCTTTGCTTGTTACTGTTTTTCGCCATGATGCTATTCCTTCCGATATCGGTGAGAATTCAAGGTCTGTCATCATTATAGATAAACTAGCGACTGAAAATCGAAATTGACGGTACATATTTTCTGGAGTGAGAAGAAAGCCAGTCTGCCAATTCCTCCTCTGTAACCTCGCCAGCAGCCAATTTCATGAAAATTTGGTACTTGTCTGCAGCGGTTGCCTTAAACTCCACGCCATTCAGTGCGATAAAGAGACGGCAGACCACCAAAGCGGCGCGTTTATTGCCATCGATGAACGCATGATTACGAGCGATTCCATAAGCATAGGTGGCAGCAATTTCAGATATGGAAGGCTTGGGGTCGGCGTAATGGAACAAGTTCTTGGGTTTCGACAAGGCGGAATCGAGCAAACTTGCATCACGTACACCGTCCATACCGCCATGTTCGGCAATTTGCCTGCGGTGAATCGCATGCGCGATCGCATCTGAAATCGATTTTGGCTCGTTCACTACTCAGGCAATTTCTTGAGCACATCACGGTCCTCCCGCATAATGGTTTCCGCTGCATCCATCTGCGCTGCAAACTCAGGGTCGTAAGCACTCAATTCAATGCGGTTCGGAGTTTCAATTCCAAACGGGACAATCCCATTTCTGCGTCAATTGATCGGTTGACAGGTAAAATTATCAGCTCAGCGATAAAATTTTTGTCTTGATTCAAACCATGTACACTATGTTTCGATATTTTATAGGTCGAAATTCAGCTGTATTTGAAATGCTACAATCCAAAGTCAGAGAAATTTAGAGTGGGGTAAACATACAATCCATACAATCATCAAGGGTTATCAAGTATAATAATATCAATGACTTATGAAAATATCATATTTTGTTTGCATATCAAATCCACACCTTTGGCAAAACCGTTCTCGCGATGTCTCGGTTCGACTTGTCCATCCAAGAAATATTGGTCTGATTTCCGTTCAACCTGATTCCATCGAATTCGTCACCCTCTCGTGAAACATTCAGCCGGTTTAGACAACGCACTGTCTATACACAATCTTTGCAAAACTTACAATAACGGTAGGGAAGCATTGAAGAATGTCTCCTTCAGCGTAAAGGAAGGAGATTTCTATGCATTGCTCGGCCGCAACGGTGCTGGAAAATCGACAACGATCGGGATTACCTGCTCCCTTGTCAACAAGTCTTCGGGCAAGGTATACGTTTTCGGAACAGACATCGACAAGGACTTTCAAAGTGCCAAGTCGAACATCGGCTTGGTGCCGCAGGAGATCAATTTCAGTCAATTCGAAACACCGTGGAACATCGTGATCAACCATGCAGGATACTACGGTGTGAGACGGTCACTCGCGGAAAAACAGGCTGAGAAATATCTCTCCGTTCTGGGATTGTGGAGCTATCGCCATACCATGTCCCGCAAGCTGTCAGGTGGCATGAAACGCAGACTGATGATTGCCCGGGCATTGATGCACGAGCCGCGATTACTGATTCTCGATGAACCCACCGCCGGAATCGATTTCGAAGCAAGACTGCTCATGTGGGACTATATGGAGAAAATCAACCGGGAAGGCATTACCATAATCCTGACAACACATTACCTGGAGGAAGCGGAAAGGTTGTGCAGGCACGTCGGTGTCATAGAACTGGGCGAAATCATCCTTGATATCGATATGAAGTCCCTCTTCAAGCACCTGCAGCAGGAAACGTATGTACTCCATACTCAGCAACCGATCAATGCATTGCCGGACGCAATTACTGAATCAATGCGACTGAGAGATGAACGAACCATCGAAGTGGACATCCCCAAAGGAAGTCAAATCAATCCACTTTTCGAAGAGCTGGCACAGACTGGAATTTCTGTAGTCAGCATACAGAACAAGTCTAATCGTCTGGAAACACTGTTCATGGAACTGCTCAAGACAGAAGCCACCACGCTGCAATCGGATGAATCACGTGAATAGGCTTTTCGAATATACCGGAATCGCACTCTATACGCTGACCCGTAAAGAGGTCGCCCGATTTATGAGAATCTGGACACAGACGCTTATCCCGCCAGTCATAACGACTTGTCTCTACTTTCTTATTTTCGGCAACCTGATCGGCCCCAGGATCGGTCCGATGCAAGGACATAGTTACATTGATTTCATTGTACCGGGCCTGGTTCTGATGTCAGTGATCACCGGCGCCTACACCAATGTCGCGTCGTCTTTCTTTTCAGCGAAGTTTCAACGGTACATCGAGGAGATAATGGTGTCTCCTGTACCGAATTACGTGATTCTCATCGGGTATCTGGTCGGTGGCATGGTCAGGGGTATACTGGTTGGTACGATCGTATTGGTTGTATCCTCGCTCTTCGCTACCGTCGACATCGTCTCGCCAATCATTGCCATAACCATTTTCATACTGACTGCGCTGGTATTCTCTCTGGGAGGTATGATCAATGGAATGTTCGCCCGTAAGTTTGACGACATCTCCATCATTCCGAATTTCGTGCTCACCCCACTGATCTATCTCGGGGGCGTGTTCTATTCAGTTCAGATGCTGCCCGAATTCTGGCAACTTGTCTCGTTGGCAAATCCAATCCTATATGTCATCAACGTCGCCCGCTTTGCTTTCCTGGGCTCAAGTGATGTTGGAATGCTGGCTTCGTTCACAGTAATCGGCACTTGCATCGCAATCCTTTTCACGCTGTGCATGATTCTGCTCAGGCGCGGATATGGCATACGTGAGTGAAATGCGCGGGTCGAAATTCTGGCTGGGGAACCAGGATTCGAACCTGGATTGACGGAGTCAGAGTCCGTTGTCCTGCCGTTAGACGATTCCCCAGTATCAGAATCCAAACTGGCTACCGGGTGAAAGAAGCTACTTACCGTTTCGAGTATTGCGGCCGTTTTCTTGCCTTGTGCAAACCGACTTTCTTTCTTTCAACTTCACGGGCGTCGCGGGTGAGGAAGCCCCCTTTTCGAAGTGCCGCCCGATTTGATTCGTTGTAATCCACCAAGGCACGCGCAATTCCCAGTTGAATTGCACCGGCTTGACCGCTTGGACCGCCGCCGCGTACATTGACTGTGACATCTACAGTATTCAGCATATCCAAATGAACCAGTGGCTGTCGGATAACCATGCGGGCTGTCTCGCGACCAAAATATCGCTCAATCGGTTTTTGGTTCGCAACGATGTTTCCGCTGCCTTTTGTCAGATAAACCCGGGCGGTGGAAGATTTCCTCCGGCCGGTTCCATAATAAACTTCAGATGCCTGTGTATTAGCCATTCAATGTTTCCCTATATATTGAGGGGTTTCGGTGATTGTGCTTCATGCGGTTGATCTGATCCTGCATAGACTTTCAGTTTCGACATCATTGCCCTGCCGAGTGGTCCTTTCGGCATCATGCCGCGAACTGCGGCTTCAATGATTCGGGTCGGGTGTTGTTCACGCATGGTACTGACCGGAACAGTTTTCAACCCACCGGGACGCCCCGAGTGACGATGATAGACTTTCGCGTTTTCCTTGTTGCCTGTCAGAACAACTTTTTCAGCGTTGATCACAACCACATAGTCGCCAGTGTCGACATGTGGTGTATAAATCGGTTTGTGTTTGCCGCGCAGGCGTTTGGCAATTTCTGAAGCCAGACGACCCAAAACCTTGTCGGAGGCATCGACCAGAAACCATTCACGCTCGATAGTACTGGCTTTTGCAGAAATAGTTTTCATAATGAATCCAAATGAACTGAAAATTGATCGTGCAGCAAGCGGCTGCGTGCGTAAGTATCCTGAGAAAGCGCAGATTATATAATAAATTTCTACAACTGTAGCAACGACGAATTTCGTGCAAAATTCAGCTTGACCAAAATACGGGAAACACACCGCGAGATCTTACGTGAACATAATCAACCGCCTTGACGTTTCGCTGTCGTACCGTACAAATTCCCCGACAAATTCGAAATTCTATCGAAACTGGTCCGGTCAGACAGCCGAATTTGCCTTGATTACCGCATTTAGGTCCAGACCCGACAAATTTTTCAACGCATTAAGGCGCACTACCGGCTACATGTTTTCCTACACGGAACCAAATAGGTAAAGACGAAGCGTGGCCAGCAAGTTTGCCAAATTTTCCATCCTGCAGGACCTGCGACTGTATCGTCGCCTTCTGAAGTATGTGATGGTCTACAAGCTTTACTTCTTCATGGGGTTCGCATTCGTGGCGCTGTTTGCGGCAACCACACCGGGAGTCGCCATGTTCATGAAGCCGTTGTTGGACGGAAGTTTTGTTGACCGGAATCCCAAGTACATATTTTGGACACCTATCATTCTGATCCTGTTATTTACCGTTCGCGGCATAGCAGGCTACATGAACGGTGTGTGCACCAACTGGGTGATGGGAAGAGTTGTGTACGACATCCAGTCTGAATTGGTCGGAAGGCTGGTGACACTTCCAACGACATTCTACGACAACAACCCTGCAGCGCAGGTTATCTCCCGAGTATCTTCGGATGTGAACGAACTGACGCAGACGGCGTCGAATGTACTCGTCACCGTGGTGCGGGAATCGCTCACCATCATCGGTCTTTTGATCTGGATCTTCATTCTCGATTGGGTGTTGAGTCTGATTATTCTGATCGCAGCGCCGTTGATATCCCTGCTGGTAAGGTTTATCGCTTCGAGGCTGCGCTATCTCCATCGCAGAAGTATGCAGATGAACGCAAACTTCCTGCAACGTCTGCAGGAAGTCACCGCAAATCATCGTCTGGTCAAACTCAACCAGATGGAAAAACATGAACATGATCGGTTGCGCGGTGTTGCCAATCAAGTGCGGAGACTCAAGTTCAAACAGGCGATCGCCAACGAACTCACCGTTCCCATGGCTGAATTCATTACAGCAATGGTGATTGCGGGTACTGTTTACTTCAGCCTGACGCGGGATTTACAGGACCCTCTCACAGTGGGTGGATTCGTTTCCTTCATGGCCGCTCTTGCGCTGATCTCGACCGCACTCAAGCGGCTTTTGAATGTCAATGACATGCTGCAGCGTGGTCTAGCAGCAGCCGAACGTGTTTTCTATCTTCTTGATCAGGACCCGGAAGTCGAGGTTGGCTTTAGTGACCTCCATGAGGAAGACGTAGAGGGGCGAACGGAATTCAGAAATATCACATTTCACTATCCAGGTACCGAAACCAGATCACTTGATGACGTGACACTGGAAATCAAACCTCACGAGACGATCGCGTTGGTCGGCGCTTCGGGTGCCGGGAAAAGCACCTTGACTTCACTAATTCCCCGCATGTATGAAATACAGAGTGGACAGGTTCTGATCGATGGTGTCGATATCAGAGAATACAGGCTTTCCGAAATTCGAAAAATCATTGCCTTCGTCAGTCAGGACATATATTTGTTTGATGACACAATCGCGGCGAATATCGCATACGGTGACATCTCCAATGCTACAGAGGAAAATATTCGAGAGGCTGCCCGTTCCGCTTACGCGCTGGAGTTCATCGAAAAACTACCGCAAGGGTTCGACACTTTGGTGGGTGAAAGAGGTGTTCGGCTCTCAGGGGGGCAAAAGCAACGCATCGCCATCGCAAGAGCATTTATCAAAAATGCGCGAATTCTGATATTTGACGAGGCAACCTCATCGCTCGATACAAAATCAGAATTTGAGGTGCGTCAGGCACTGGACGCACTGGGTGCAGGTCGTACTGTGATCATCATTGCCCATCGTCTCTCGTCGATTGAGAATGTTGATCGTATCATCGTACTCAACGAGGGTCGCATCGTCGAGACCGGGACACATCAGGAACTGATGGATCGTCGGGGACACTATCACCGGCTTTACACCATTTTTGACAATGGCATGGGGTCAACCGCATTGAAATAAACCGAAGCGGGCGGTATCTATTTTCTACGCCAGTTGTTGAATCTCCGGAGTATGCGCATGGTACGCTCGGAGACTTGATTGCGCTTCCAATTTCCGGCTGCAAACCGCGCCGATTCAGCCAGAGTCGGATAGATGTGAATGGTTCCCAGAATCTTACCCAGTCCCAGCCGGTTCTGCATCGCCAAAACGAATTCGTGTATCAGGTCACCAGCATGTTCGCCAGCAATCGTGACACCCAGAATTCGGTCCTTCCCCGGTGGAGTCAGCACTTTGATATGACCTTTCGTCTCGCTGTCGGCAATCGCCCGTGACAGGTCCTTAAAGTCGTAAACCGTCACTTCGTAATCAATGTTTTTCTGCTTTGCTTCCTGTTCGTTCAGTCCGACACGCGCGATTTCGGGCTCAGTGAATGTCGCCCAAGGTATCACCGAGTAGTCGACCCGGCGTCGAAAAAATGGCCTCAGCAGCGCATTTGAAGCGGCTGATGTTGCCTGATAAGAACCGAAATGAGTGAACTGATACGGACCGGCTACATCGCCGATTGCGTAGATGTTTGGAATGTTGGTCTCAAGAAATTCGTTGACCTCTATCGTACCGCTGTCACTCAGCTCGATCCCCAGTTCCTCCAGTCCGAACCCCTTGATTCTGGGACGTCGACCAACTGCAACCAATAATACATCGAACTCAATTTGAACTTCCTGACTTGCATGGTCACAGATCAGCGACATCGACCCGTTTTCGGATATGCAACGCTTGGCCGAATGCTGCAGTCTCACATTGATGCCCTCAAGCTTGAACTGCTCGAGAACCATCTCGGAAAATTCCCGATCTTCCCTGGGCATGATACGATCGAGTCTCTGGACCTGGGTAACTTCGGAACCTAGTCTGGCGAACGCCTGTGACAGTTCACAGCCAATGGGCCCACCGCCCAATACCAGCAGTCGCCTGGGCAACTGCTCTATCTCCCAGATCGTATCCGACGTATAGTATGGAATTTCATCGATACCAGGTAACGGTGGAATGGCTGGTTCAGCACCCGATGCGACCACGACGCTGCGGGTGGTCAGTTTCTCACCCTCCACATCCACACAATACGGGGACTCAATGTAGGCATGACCCGCGAAACAGTCTACGCCCAGTCCTGTATATCGTTCTACAGAATCGTGATGCTCAATTACACCGATGATTCCACGAATTCGGTCCATCACATCTTTGAAATCATACTCTGCACTAGCTGTGTGCACACCGAATTCGTGACTGCGCTGCACATGGGACAGAAACTTGGCAGTTCGGATAATGGCTTTGGAGGGAACACATCCGGTATTCAGGCAGTCACCGCCCATTTTCCCCTTCTCAATAAGAGCGACCTTGGCCTTGACCGCGGCAGCGATGTAGGCAGCGACAAGTCCAGCAGACCCCGCACCGATAACAACCGTATTGAAATCAAACTTTTTCGGTTTCTTGAACTTTCCGAGAGCTTTGCGGGATTTCAGGGTGTTGATGATGAGCTTCGCGATAAGGGGGAATATGCCCAGCAATGCGAAAGATGCGATAAGGGTCGGTGAAAGAATCGACGCGACCGAATCAATTTTGGCGAGTTGAGTACCTGCATTGACATAGACAACCGTTCCCGGCAGCATCCCGATTTGGCTGACAACAAAATAGGTCGCTAGACGCATCGGTGTCAGCCCCATGACCAGATTGATCACGAAAAACGGGAAAAGCGGAACCATTCGCAATGTGAACAGGTAGACCGCGCCGTCTTTTTCGATCCCTTTGTTGATAGTCTGCAGCCGCTCGCCGTAACGATTCTGAATTGTGTCTCGCAAGATATGCCGTGAAATCAGAAAAGCGCAAGAAGCACCGATGACTGATGCAAAGGATATCAGGACGGTACCCAAAAAAAGTCCGAAAATCGCACCGCCAATCAGTGTGGCAATCGCCGCACCCGGCAATGAAAGTCCGGTCACGAGGACATAGAGAGTGAAGAAGATGGCGGCGGTGCGTACAGGAAATGAGTCGCGGTACGCCAGAATTTTGTCCTGTTGCCGTGCAAAATATTCCAGATTGAGGTACTGCCCGAGATCAAACAGAAAATAAACTAAAATCAGCCCTACGACAATTGCTAGAAGAAATGCTTTTTTCATTTGATCGAAATATGATTGGTCTATATTCTGAAAGAATTCGCTGTTTCTTCTGAACACTCGATACTGATTCGCTCTCTCACACTATTGTAATTCCTAAGTGGAACTTTTACTGATCAGGCACGGACCAACCAATTATAACCAGCAGCACCGCTGGCAAGGTCGTGTTGACACACCATTGAACCCTGAGGGTAGAGCACTAGCAGGAACTGTCGGTAGTACTCTTCGCTCAAAGAACGTCTGTATAGACAACATCTACAGTTCTCCCCTGTCACGTGCGGTAGAAACAGCCAAGATAATTGCACATGAATCTTCAAACGTTACGGTTGATGACCGATTAATCGAAATTGATCTTGGCCAATATGATGGACGACTTGAAAATGAAATTCAGCGAGAAGTTGGCAAGATGGCTTATGAACTCTGGCGTCTCGAACATTTTCGTACCCCAGCACCGGGTGGCGAGTCATTTGATCAGGTGCAGAAACGGGTTGGAGATTTCTTCAAGGCACTTTGCGCAATGCAAACCGCGCCGCAAGTTCTAGTCGTCGCGCATCAGGTGAGCTTGATGGCACTGAAATCTGTCATTTCCGGGGATTCAAGTCGGGCGACTCTGACCGGCTATAAACAAAGAACTGATGTAGTCGAAGTGTGGGATGCTCTTGGGAAATGTTGTGTTTCAACCTGGGAGATCGGCTGAATTCTGTCCAACTGAGTGACGATGGAAAAGAGAAAAATTTCTAAGTCCAGTCGTTTCGTCGGGTTCATCGCTAATTTTAGGGGAAATGCGCCTGGAGCGAATCATTACTTCGGAATCACGCTTCAAGTCAACAATAAACATCGAAGGGCTTGTAGATTGAATAAGATTTTCGATTAAACTTCAATTCATTCGGCTGACTAAACGCAATACAATACACGACTGAGGTTAAATCAAATATATAATTGTTACTTAACTGTATGCCACTACAATCATATCTTCAGCATTTCTGAATCAGAACCTGTGCCCTACAGGCTTTCATCCCGACTATTCTTGTCAATCGTTCAATTGAGGAACTGACTGTGCGAACTAACAATCTTGCCTGGATAATCGCAATTGTGATGGCTGTTGTCGCTATTCTTAGCTGGGTCTACAATCTCGATTCAAATGATGGCATATCTGAAATTCAAACTGTAACCGTTGAAATGCCCGACACCGAGCTTACCGGTGAGATTGAAAGTCTGCAAAATAAAGTCGATGATCTGAGTCTGGCACATCGAGGACTTATCGAAGAAAACACAGCACTGCGTACGCTGAATGAGAATCTGAAAGGCGAACTCAGTGGAACATCCAGCGAAATTGAGCAACTAATCCAGCAACTAGACCAGGCAAATATCGAAAACAACACAGCCAAAGCCGAACTGGAATCGATACTGGCCAAAGTACAAAATGGCGAAATGAAAATCGTCGTCCCTGAAACCGTTGTTTCAACTTCCACTCCGCAATCGAGCGAATCGCAGCAGATGATAGAACAGCTCGAACGCACCGTCTCCAATCTGAGAGAGAAAGTGCAAACGTTATCTGCGGAATTGGAGGTAGCTAAAGCGCGCGAACTTGAACTAAAGAACGCGAGTGCGCAGATGGTCGAGTCCCAGCCGGACAGCTCAACTCCAGCTGTGACAGAGCAAACCCCCGCGAGTGACCAGGAAACTGAAAACAGCGCGGATGCGCGGACTGCCGAACCGCAACCGGACAGCTCGACTCCAGCTGTGACAGAGCAAGCCCCCGCGAGTGACCAGGAAACTGAAAACAGCGCGGATGCGCGGACTGCCGAACCGCAACCGGACAGCTCAACCCCAGCTGTGACAGAGCAAGCCCCCGCGAGTGACCAGGAAACTGAAAACAGCGCGGATGCGCGGACTGCCGAATCGCAATCGGACAGCTCAATCCCAGATGCGACTGAACAGATCCTGGTGAGTGATCCGGAAAATGCTCAGTCAGCTAACGTGCAAACCGAAAATATCGCAGATGTGCACACAACCCAATCGCAAACCGAGTATTTGGAGTTGAACGAGAAAGTGCAAACCTTGACAGCTGATCTTGGAACAGCCATTGCCCATACTGCCAACCTGCAAAGTAAAATTTCCGACTTGAATGCGGAAGTACTGTATTTGACTGCCGAATTGGAGATAGCGAGTGCAGGTACAGATAAACTGCAATCCGACAAATCTGATCTGAATACAAAAGTACAGGACTTGCTGTCAAAACTGGAAATCTCAAATACGCAGACCACTAATTTGCAAACCGAGAATTCGGAGCTGAACAAGAAAATCCAAACCTTGACCGCCGATCTTGGAGTTGCCAATGCCCAGAACTTCAGCTTGCAAACCGTGAACGAGGATTCACTTGCAGAAAAATCTCAGTTGGAAACCGATTTGTCAGACAGCAGGCAAGCAAATGACGCACTTGTCGCCGAAAACATGTCATTGCAGAATATTATTCAGAATTTGACAGTCGCATTGAATCATTCCAATGTGGAACTTGTCGATACCAAAGCGAATGTTGAATATCTCAGCACCCGCTTACGATACGCAAGTAAACATTTGAGACGTATTCGTAAACAGATTCGCACCACCGAGTCTGATACAGACGCGCTCATTTCGTTTCAAAAAGAACTGACTGCCACCCTGTCCGACGAACTGCAAGACAAACAGACGCAGATGGAAAGGCTGATTTCCGATTACTCCGCGATTACCCTGGAGTCGGATGTCGTGTATGAGTCGGGCTCGGCCAGACTGAACGAACGCGGATTTTCGGTTCTTGCGAAAATCTCAGAGCAGCTGTTGAATTTTCCGGGCAGAATCGTCAGCGTTGAAGGTCACACCGACAGTAAGCAGATTTCAGCCAGACTCGCTCAATTTTATCCGACCAACTGGGAACTGTCAGCGGCCCGAGCGGCAGCAGCAGCCAACTACCTGATCGAACAGGGCGTTCCTGAAGGAAGTGTGCGGGTTGTCGGTTACGGTCCGCTGCGTCCAATCGCCTCCAACGATTCGGACGAAGGGCGCGCCGCTAACCGTCGAATTGAAATTCGACTCGTTCCTGAACTCGCTGAAAGAATTCAAAACTGATGGTCTGGACATCCGATTGCTCGATCCAATACCCCTACGATCCGGAAGCCGCAATTCGACATTTTGAGAATGTTGATAATCTACTGTTCAACCTGACCAGGGAGATCGGCGCGTATCGTTTGGAACTACGCTCGGATATGACTCCTTTCGAGGCATTGCTTCGATCAATCGTCTATCAGCAACTTTCGGGGCATGCAGCCAAAGCCATATTGGACCGGGTTCTGGAACTCTACGATGATGAATTTCCAAAACCAAAACAGTTGATTGCCACCGACTTTGATCAGTTGCGCGCCTGTGGGCTTTCGCAATCGAAAATCAGGGCAGTCTGGGATTTGGCTGAGAAGGAAGATGCCTGCTTGTTACCGACACCTACAGGCATTCAGAGTATGACTGACTCGGAACTGATTGACACTTTCACAACTGTACGCGGTATTGGGCCATGGACTGTGCAGATGCTGCTGATCTTCAATCTTGGTCGGAGCGACGTTCTGCCTGACAACGACTTGGGTGTGCGGCGCGGTTTCAAAGTTGCGTTCAACCTGAATGACATGCCGAGTCCCGAAGAACTGAAACAACATGGCAAACGCTGGAAACCCTACCGCAGCGTCGCCAGCTGGTATCTATGGCGTGCCGCCGATCCGAATTTCCGCTCAAAGGATTGAATCAAGCTTTCATTGTGTCAATCAGTGCAGTCGCAAATTCACTGGTTGACACTTCAGTCGCATTTCCCATCAGTCGGGCAAAATCGTAAGTTACGGTTCCATTCGCGATGACTTTCGGATATGCGGTATTGATCAAATCCGCCGCCTCGCGCCAACCGATATACTCGAGCAGCATGACACCCGAAAGCAACAGTGACGAAGGATTCACCTTGTCCTGATTGGCATACTTTGGAGCGGTTCCGTGTGTGGCTTCAAACACCGCCACGTGGTCTGCGATATTCGCGCCCGGTGCGATTCCGATCCCACCGACTTCAGCCGCAACCGCATCCGAAAGATAGTCCCCATTCAAGTTTGTGGTCGCAACAACATCAAATTCTGCCGGACGCAACTGCAGCAACTGAAACATGATGTCAGCGATTCGATCCTTGATGACAACCTTGCCTTCTGGCACCTCGCCATCGAATTCATCCCACACCTCATCTTCCGTGATCGTCTCGTCAGGAAATTCTTCACGTGCCAGTTCGTAACCCCAAGAGCGAAATGCACCTTCGGTGTATTTCATGATGTTGCCCTTATGCACCAAGGTAACGCTTTCGCGTCTACCCGCTATCGCGTATTCAATAGCTTTTCTGACCAGTCGTTTCGTACGCGCTTCACTGACTGGCTTGATGCCGAGCCCTGCGCCTTCCTCAAAGCTGACATCCATCTCTTCTCGCAAGAATTTGGCCAACTTCTCGTTTTCCGGTGAGCCGCTTGGAAACTCGATACCTGAATAGACATCTTCGGTATTCTCCCTGAAAATCACAACGTCCACTTCTTCCGGCTTACGCATTGGCGATGGAACACCCGAAAAATATTTCACAGGACGGATGCATGCATACAAGTCGAGTGCCTGACGAAGCGAGACATTGAGCGAACGAAAGCCACCACCGACGGGAGTTGACAGCGGACCCTTGATTGCGACGATCAGATCCTGAATTGTTTTAAGCGTCTCATCAGGGAAGTAATCTCCATCATATATCTCTCCTGCCTTCTCACCCATGAAGAGTTCGCACCAGTGAATTTTTCTGGTTCCTCCGTAGGCCAACTGGACCGCTGCATCCCACACCCGCATTGACGCCCGCGTAATATCCGGGCCGATTCCATCGCCCTCTACATACCCTATAATTGGGTTTTCCGGGACACTCAGTGCCCCGTTTGCTAGTGTAATTTTCTCACCGCTTTCTGGTATCTTGATATGACCTGTCATTTGCTCGTTTCTGTTTCGTATGAATTGAACATCAGCGAATAATATAGTTGATTATATAGGTCGAAAAAAAGCATGATTTAGGTTCATGGAGATAACAGGTGAATTTTCTGAAAATCAAATGTTTCGATAAGTTAAGCAAAATGTTCGAAAAGGTTCAATCCATCCTAAAGCTGATTTTTTGAGCTTTTTTGCTTCTAATCGAGAGAGTAATCCGGTAGCGAATATGATATGGGAGCCAGTGACATCTGTCTGAAATCAATGAGATACAGACTGTAGATCGAACCGTAAGGCGAATATTCAACCAAATCAACATCAATTAACCTCGAACTAATCTTATTTCAGTCTCAAATTGGTAACAGACCGATGAACAAGGGTATCGTAACTGCCGGGCACGAGAAAACAGCGAACGCCGCTGCGGAGATTCTTCGTAGCGGTGGAAATGCATTCGATGCCGCCATCGGTGCGATGTATGTCATGAGCATTGCGGAACCGGCTCTCGCCTCTTTGGGTGGTGGCGGGTTTCTCATGGCACATAAGCATGACGAAGCACCTGTTCTACATGATTTTTTTGTTCAGACCCCCCGCATCCGCAAAAACCTTGAAGAACTGAACGCTCGGAGCTTCCTATGTGACTTCGGCAGTGCGCAGCAGGAATTCATAATCGGCAGCGGAACCAGTGCAGTTCCTGGGTACGTCAAGGGAATATTTGAGATCGCGCGTCGTTATTCCACAATTCCTATGACCGAATTGATCCAGCCTGCGCTGGACACTCTGAAGGACAATATAGTCGTCAACGAAATGCAGGCACATATCTTCAAGATACTCACTCCAATCTATCTCAGCGACTCAGCCCGATCAATTTACGAAAGCCGGCGCAATCCGGGCAATACGATAGAATGCGGAGAGACAATTGACTTTCCGAATTTATCCGACCTGCTTGAAACTTTGGCGATTGAAGGAGATGATCTGTTTTACCGGGGTGAGATTGCGACTGCGATCCATGAGACCGCTCAAAACGGCGGCCTGGTCGACTACGATGACTTGGCCAACTATCAGGTCGAACTTCGAAATCCAATCCGTACCCAGTACAACCGTTATCGCGTTTTTCTCAATCCCGCACCTTCAAGCGGAGGAATACTTATTGCCCTCGGACTATCTCGGCAAAATAAATCCGGTGCTGAATTTGGGGAATTCGGCACGTCTCAACACTTAGCCGCCATGTTTGAGACACTTGCTGCGTGTGACGCATTGAGCGAGAAAAGGACGACTCATGATTTGGGTTTTGATTCCGAACTCGTCAAGATGTTCAGGCAAATCGCAGACTCGTATGCTAAAGCACCGAGAGGAACGACTCATGTATCAATCATTGATCGCGATCAAAACGCTGTGGCCGTCTCTGTCAGTAATGGGGAGGGCTGCGGCACGCTCATTCCCGGCACTGCGGTCATGATGAACAACATGCTGGGGGAACATGATGTCAATCCCGATGGTTTGACTGATTGGCCCGCTGACACTCGCCTCAGTTCAATGATGGCACCGACAGTCGCACTGTCGGATCAAAGTGAACTGATTGCGACCGGAAGCGGTGGGTCGAATAGAATTCCCGCTGCGATATTACAGGTACTTATCAATCTTATAGATTTCAAAATGCCGGTTGAGGATGCCGTGAGAGCCCCTCGACTGCACTACCACAAGCGCGAAGCCTATTATGAGAATCTGTTTGAGTCGTCTGCAATAGACCGGGTCATTGAAGACTATCCGGAGAGCACGCGATTTGACCGTCGCAATGTGTTTTTCGGTGGTGTACACACAGCCAAGTACTGCCGCGGTCAGGTTGAAGGTTTCGGCGACAGCAGGCGAAGCGGCATCGCGATCGCAGTATAGTGCGTTACTACATTCAAGATCTAATTCCGGACCCATTCAACCGGCGGGTATTGCTTTCAATAATTGCGGTCATCTCGGTCTATGGGCTGAGCATCGGCTTCATATACCCGCTGATCAGCTTGAAAATGGAGATGTGGGGACACACACCACTCGTGATAGGAATTATGGGCATGATGCCATTCATTGCCTCAATCATCGCCTCACCACTGATACCACTGATTATACGTGCGTTTAATGTAGCTCGTCTCGTGTTCATCGCAATCTGTACTGAGCTGGCGATGATCATAATGATGATAACCTTTGATAATCTCAATGTCTGGTTCGTCAGTCGATTTGTCATGGGTGTTGCGGGAACAGTTCTGTTTGTTGTATCGGAAACCTGGATTAATGAGATCGCGGAAGATCGGACGCGAGGCCGGATTCTGGGACTTTACACTTTTACATTCAGCGCGACTTTGGGGATATCTCCATTGTTTATCGTATTTCTGGGTATCGAGGGAAACCTTCCATTTTTCGTAGCATTTGCGTTCATTGCACTATCTTTAATCCCGCTTCGATGGACACGAGGATCTGAGCCCGATTTTTCCGGAGGACGCGTTTCTCATGTCTTGAAATTCATCGTGCTGGCACCGACCTTGGTAGGCGCGGCAGCCCTGATGTCTTTTGAGGAAGCGGCAATTGTCACACTGTTGCCGGTTTACTCAATAAAGAGTGGCGTATCAACAGAATGGGCCGCCATGTTTCTGACAGTCATTGCTATCGGATCTATGATCGCCCAACCATTTATCGGTTCACTCGCAGACAGGATGAATCGTTATTATCTTTTATTTGTCTGCGCAGGGGTGGTGTTGGTTTCGGTCATATCCGTACCATTTGTCATCGGCACCGAGATCATCATCTGGCCAGTACTGCTCATCTGGGGTGGTGCTACCGCTGGCATCTATACAGTAGCACTAACGATTATGGGACAGCGATTCCGCGGTGCTCAGTTAGCAGCAGGCAATGCGGCGTTCGGAGTGATGTGGGGTATCTGCGGTTCCGTTGCACCTGCATCGGGTGGCGCTGCAATGACGGTATGGAACGAAAATGGATTGATTGTTACGATGGCAGCCGCGACAATTGTGTTTCTGATATTGGCATTCATACGGCGCATGGTTGCGAAGAGTTGACTGTTAACGAATTCTACACGAGTCGACTGACTCCTGCGCGATTTCAAGCAGATTGCTCTCGGGTTTAAGAAAAATAAACAGTCCACAAAATACGATTTTTTTTGTCCGGTCTATTGCCGGGTAACCTATACCACACCACGGCTGTTTGATCGGTGGCAGCATGATTGGATGCCTTTGGATCGCTGGTCATTTGGCAGTCTTCTGATGACACCCGGCTGATAACTCAATAGTCAATGGTTATACGGTTCAATTTCTCCATTTCAGGAATTCTGCATCTTGTTCGGAAACCCGAGGTAGTGTAAATTCCAAATCAATGATTGTCAAAAATTCAGGCATATAACGAACGTACCTGAAAGACAATTTCTGATTCCGTGTTAACTTGCAGTTGAAAGGCAGGTTGACAAAACAGAACGCCGGAAGTCTAACGATTGCGAATCAGATTGCGTCCGCTTGCCGACAATCCATATTCCTGACTGGGACTGCGTGGAGAATCCGGTTGAGACATTTCGATCAAACCCAGGTCTAATGCTGGTCGCAAAAAAATTTTCCGAAAGTATGTTCGATGTTTCAAATTGAGTTTTTTCATTGCAACTGCGGCTCCCAGCGGTCCGCTGGACAGCACATCCAACAATGCCCAAACTTGGTCACTTACTTGGTTAGCGTCTTGCTGAGCCATCTGTTTTGTAAATTTTCCTGTTTTATTGTCAATCACTTGTACAGTTTCATCTTCAACTCGTTTTTCGGCTACATGGTCACTTACTTGGTCATCATTCTTTCTGATTCCAGAATGAACCGGTAATCTCACAATAAAATAACTGTGGTTCTCATCAGTTTCGAACTGAGGCCTCGGTGACGCATTGCTTTTCATTGTCCGAAAAATTTTTGGGCACGCCGGTTGAACGACCCTCTGCAAGCTCCATCTCCTTAAGAAACTCACCAATTCGGCGATTTCTATTGCGATGACTGGCTACACCTCCGGAATTCAAGTCAGCCAGTCGAATTGAACGATCGGGCCCCGGGTAACTGAGTACTACCAAATCCTCAGGTGTTATTCGTACCTCGATCGATTCTCGAATCTCGTACGACCGATGATAGACTGCATTGACGACCGCTTCCTCAATAGCAGCAAGCGGAAAATTCCAGACTCTTTCTGCTTCGGGTCGGTCAGGGTGTTTGATTACGATCTGTTTCAGATAATTTCGATCAATATAGTCGATTGACTCCCTGATCATGTCTCCCAATGGTCCCAGAAACTCTTTCTCCTCAAAATGATCTCCTCCCGGACCGTCCGGAAATTAGACCACATCGATTTGTGTCGCGGGGAAAACCGACTCGGAGATTTGTTGAAGAACATCAGACCGACATTTTTGGGAAACGATACTTCTTTGGGACCACCGACAATATTCATCCGTCTTCCCAACGCTTCCGAATCAAGTTGACCTGCATCGAATACCAAATCACTACCGATCTCGGTGAGATACTCTCTGATCAGATGCGGCGACAAATCTGAAATTTGGGCAGTCTGCTGATATCGATGATCAAACGGAACGGACGCAGCAAGCGACATCAGCTCTCGTTCGTCTTCATCTTTCGCCATTACGGTACTGGTACCCTTACGAATATACCAAGCCCATTCACGGACATTTTTCCAATTCTGACTTTCGCCCGGTAAGGACGTGTTGCCCCGCCCGGTACCCACAATACCAGAATGGTTTTACTGTCAATTACACATGTGGATGTTACCGGATGATATGCCCGTGCTATCGCTGAATTCCCCAAATTCAACAGATCTTTTTGAATTGAATCGATTCTTTCAGATTTCAATCCGATTGGAGGCAAAACCGGTTTTCCGTTTTCCTCGCTAACTCCAATTACAATGTAACCACCACCCAAGTTCTGAAAGTCGTTGGCAAAAGCGCACATCGTATGAATCACGGCTTTGGGATTCCAGTCGGATTTGTATTCGATTCGCTCGCTTTCGACGGTTCACTGATTCAGCAGATGTTTGATATTAATAGGAAGATTAAAAACCATAGTTAAATCAGAGTGTACTCTTGGGAAGAAAATTTATAACCGAAAACCAAGCATAGCAGCGGATATTTAAAGCGGCATACTGACTTGGTTTGCTCGGTTCCACCCCCACAAAGAACCTCCCATCACCTTAATCAGATTTGTGTCCCTACGCACAAAGGATACCCAGCCGGCTTAGTTAACTTCGACGGATACGATCTTAACAATTAAGTGAGACAACGCGTAGATTCTGATGGAAACACTCAGCCAATATCTTGTCTATTGTCGGTCAAAAGAAATTTACCACGAAGCGTGGTTAATTTCATCTGGGAAATTTAAAAATTCAGACAGACACTCACTCATACTTCAGTTGGGCACTTTACTGTTCTGGTCTAAAGGTAAAGCCACAATCACCGGCGATTTTCGCGTCGAGGGATCGCTTCAAGCAATTCGTCAAGAGAGTCAAACGGCGCAAGGCATTGAAATCCGCAACAGACGTAGGCAACAGTTGAGGAGTCATCGGAAGGCCTCTTCTCAGCCAACAGTCCAGGCAGTTCACCTACATCATCAGGAATCGCAAACACAATCAGATTCGAAGATCCGGCTTTCGCACACGCGGCCGACCATCGATTGATCTTATCTTGTACTCCGCGAATGACAATATAGGTACCTGGGTTGACCATCTCTTCAATCGCGACGAGACTCGCACCGAAAGAGGACGGCATATGAAGCGCGGCCGGTTGAATTGCGCGTAAAATTTTATCAGCGGCATTGAGATAACGTTGCTCACCAGTCATGTGCCCCAGTTTAGTCAGCGTGTGTGCGGCAATACCATTTGCCGAAGGGGTTGCGTCGTCGTGGGTTGGAATCGTACGGGTGATCAGTGTTTCGTGATCGTCAGATGTAAAGCATAATGCGCCGTACTGCTCGTCGACAAAATGCGTCAGCAATACCTCCATCAACTCGATGACGAATTCAAACTCTTCGCTGCTCCAACGTGCCTGCAACAGCTCCATTATCCCCTCCGCGAGAAATACATAGTCGTCAAGATATGCATTCAGTCGGGCTTCTTCGTCTGTCGCTGTCGCTAGCAGTCTGCCTTCCTTCCACATGTGGCTTCTTACAAAGTTAACTGCCTTCTGTGCCGATTCGATGAAATCCGGCCGCTCGATCATCCTACCCGCGTTGGACATCGATTTGATCATGAGCCCGTTCCAAGATGTAAGAATTTTCTCATCCCGGTCGGGTCGTGTACGCTCGCTTCGCGCAATGAACAATTTCTTGGCCGCCTGTTCAAGCAGTGATGGAACCTCAGTTGGTGGAAGTCCGGCCCGATCGGCAGTGAGGTCCAACGAACTGACGATTCTCAAGTGCCATTTACCCTCGAAATTCGGTTCACCTCGCAATCCGAAACGAACATCCATCGCCTTGAACTCCTCGTACGTAAGAATGTCTTTCAGTTGGTCGACCTTCCACACGTAAAATTGTCCTTCCATGCCCTTTGTATCAGCATCAAGTGTGGAAAAATAGCCTCCGGCTTCGGACTGCATTTCCCGAATGACCCACAATCCGGTCTGAATCGCCGTTTCGTGAAAGTCGGTTCTCTGAGCGGCAATTCCCGCATCGACATACAACGGCATAAGGAGTGCATTGTCATAGAGCATCTTTTCAAAATGAGGTATCTCCCACCGAGCATCGACCGAATAACGATAGAATCCACCACCTAGATGATCGTACAGACCGCCTTGAGACATCGATTGGAGTGTATGAACGGCAATGTCCAAAGCGCGGTCAAGAAAGCGTGTATCGCGATCACCGACCTGCCAATATGTCAACAATAGCTGTAACTGGGTGGTGTGGGGAAACTTAGGCGCGTCACCGAATCCCCCGTATACCGGATCATATTGTGAGAAGAGGTCCCTGACTGCCGTTTCCAGCAACGAGTTGTCCACCGGCAGGTTGAAGTCTCCATCAACAAGTCGAAGTCGCTGGAAGGCGTCTTTCATCGTTGCATTGTGTTCGTCGAGGCCTCCTTTCCGTTCCTGGTATCTAGCGGCAATGTTCTTCAGCAGATCACTGAAAGCTGGCATCCCGAAACGCGCTGTCGGCGGGAAATACGTACCCACAAAAAGCGGGGCATGCTCATCGGGAGTGAGAAAAGCGGTAAGTGGCCAACCCCCAGCCCGTTGGTTGAACAGTTGATGAGCGGTCTGATATATGATGTCAAGATCCGGCCGTTCTTCCCTATCCACTTTGACACAAACAAAGTTCTTGTTCATGATGTTCGCGACCTTCTCATCCTCAAAAGATTCGTGTTCCATGACATGACACCAATGGCAGGCGGAATATCCGACAGATAGCAGGATCAGACGATTTTCTTCTCTCGCCCGGCTGATGGCTTCTTCCCCCCAAGGATACCAATCGACGCTTCTTCCCCCCAAGGGGGTTGTAGGCGTGTTGAAGCAGATAGGGACTTTTTTCGTGAATCAGGCGATTGGTTTTAGGTTCATTACTACTCATGAATCAGCGACTTTGTTGTAAGGATCATATTTATTTTCAATTTCTTCGAATTCAACGCTGTTTGGAACTGTAAATCAGATTCAAATGTATGCCAAGAACTTGAGACGTATATACCTGACAACATGAAATTCACTCAGTGATTGCATTAATGGAAAACTATGAATAATTTTTATGGCTCAAGCGATCTTTGTGTGGTCAACAAATTAATTCCCAAGTATTGAATACCGATTCGTTCCGGAAGAAGTCTATATTAAAAATATATTGTTGCATATTCACCAAAAAAATTTGGAACTAATTGCAAAAGTCAGATTATTCCTGTCATTGTCCCTGAATTCTGTCATGCTACAGGTGAAATTTCGCAAAGGTCAGGGAAAGAACTGGTGAACAAGGGGCAAAAAGAACTCCGGTCAGTATGAAAGAGCTGGCATGGCAGTCGTCGAGCCGATCGGAAAGTTACAGGCCGACGAGACTGCCGAGAAGTGGTTTGCCAGCGACAGAACCATACCGGAAAGCCAAATCTTTCGCTCCCGCATATTCGATTTCGTCAACTTCACCAGTCAGCGTATGCTGGTACCATCGCTTCATCAGCTCAGCGAAATTCGTACTATCTTTCCCGGAACCGAACCGCACATAATCTTCGAATTGACCGACTTCAGTTCCGACTCGGGTCCATATGATATTGGGCAAGGTGAGAAAGCCTGAAATTGTACAATCGACCTATCAGCATCGGTAGAATATTCAAAGAGCGAATGATTCTATCGCAATTGCAGCCAATCAGTTCAACATAGATGACTCTTAGTTCGAAGATCAAATGACCAACTCAGTAAAGAAATCGTCACCAAAAATAAAGCAGAAAGAACGACCCCCTCAGTTCACCGGATGGGCAACATCTGATGAGGATGAAATCAGACGACGTCAATGGAGAGGAAAAACTGAAATCAGCGATGTCAGACCACTTGAAGAATCCGGTGAAGTTTATTCCGATTACGAAGTACGATCGACAAGTGGCATCAGTTACATCGTTGAGATTCGTTCGCTGACAGAAAGAATCAACTCCTGCGAGTGTACGGACTTCCTCACAAACCGATTGGGGACATGCAAGCATATTGAAGGTGCAGTTCATCACATCCGACAAAATCTACCGAAAAAACTCCAAGACCACCCGAATCCACGGATAGAGGTCTTTCTCGACGAGCGGGGCAAACGCAATGTAGCTGTCGCACAGTCAGCTTCAACTGTCATTTCCGACTCGGAAATCAATCGGGAAACTGAGCGGTTGGTGAGAAAGCTGCGGCGTGGTTCTAGAACCGCATTGGGTTCGCTCAGGCATCTGGAACAATTCAACAGCGACAGTTTGCGGGTTTCCAAAAACTTGGATGCCTGGGTCGAGTTCAAGCTCAACGAACGGCGGAAAAAACGCCGACGAAGTCGGTTCGAACGAGGACTGCAGACCGGAACATACGACCTGAATTTTCTCAATCTCCCGTTGTTGCCCTATCAGATTGAAGGCGTTTTGCATCTGGCTTTCGGCGAACGCGCATTGCTGGCGGATGACATGGGGTTGGGCAAGACTGTGCAGGCTGTCGCTGCCGCGATGCTTTTACGTAATTTAAGGGGGATACAGTGTGTTATGGTGATATCGCCCGCTTCGCTGAAGACAGAATGGGAAGAGCAGATCAGACTTTTTTCAGGCATGCCGACACAGATTGTTTTCGGTGACATAACCGCCCGCAAAAAGGCCTATCGAAATCGTACATTTTTCACACTGTGCAATTATGAACAGATACTGTACGACAGAGAAACAATCCAGGAACTTCTGCATCCGGATCTGATCATACTGGATGAAGCCCAACGCATAAAGAACTGGCGAACCAAAACAGCCACCGAAATCAAGCGGCTTCAGAGTCGTTACGCGTTTGTCTTGACCGGAACTCCCCTTGAGAATCGAATTGATGAAGTCTACTCCATTGTTGATTTTCTGGATTCTGATCTTTTGGGCCCGCTTTTCAGATTCAACAGGGAATATTACAGGCTTAACGAGTATGGCAAGCCGGTCGGCTATAAGAATCTGGACAAGCTTTCGCACCGACTCTCCTCGATAATGCTTCGAAGAAGAAAAGAGGATGTTGAGAAAGATCTGCCTCCACGGACGGTGAAGAACTTTTTTGTTCCTCTATCGGCGGAGCAGGAGCCGATTTACGAAAATTACAAGGCAATGGTCGGTCGTCTGACCAGCATCGAGAAACGCAGACCGCTGACACCTGAAGAGTTCGAGCGACTTCAAAGATATCTGGCATGTATGCGGATGGTTTGTGACACCGCCTATATTCTTGACAGCGAGTCGCGTGTGTGTCCGAAACTTGATGAGCTGAGAAGGGTCATACCTGAACTGCTCGAGGATCCTGATCGCAAGATTATCGTGTTTTCAGAATGGGTACGAATGCTTGATTTGATTCGGGAATTTGCCGTTGAGGAGGAAATGGAGTTTTCTTGGCATACCGGAAGCGTGCAGCAGCACCGTCGTCGCGAGGAAATCCTGAGATTCCGGGAGGATGAGGAGTGTCGACTGTTTCTGTCGTCGGAGTCCGGCGGAGTCGGACTTAATCTGCAGGTTGCGGATACCGTGATCAATATCGATCAGCCATGGAATCCTGCCCGTCTTGAACAGCGAATTTCCCGCGTCTGGCGCAAACATCAGGAAAGACCTGTCTCGGTCATCAACCTGATCAGTGAATTTACGATTGAACATCGGATGCTGGGATTGCTGAGTGCGAAACGAGCGCTCGCGGAAGGTGTCATTGACGGGCGAGAGGACGTCAAGGAAATGGATTTACCCAGTGGTCGTGTTGCATTCATGGAGAAACTGAAAGAGGTCATGGGAGACGGCGATACTGAAATACCCGTTGAGGATGAACAGCCTTCGACGCTCGATCAGTTGCGAGACGACCTTGTTGCCGAGCATGGTGGTGCTCTGAGATACATTTTCGTATCCGATGACTCGGTACTGATTGTCATTGACGCATCTGCGAAAGCAACCACTCGGGTCGAAAGTGAACTGTCGGGAAAATTGGACATGAAAGCCAGCACCATCGATTTCGGCTCCTATCAAGCCATGATGAAACTCGCCTCCTCTGGAATGATTCCGAATCCGACTGCAAACTTCGAGGAATTCTATTCGTCAGACAGTCATGGCGAAGAAGATTTACACATGATTCGGCTGAAAAAAGCAATTACATTTATAGACCAGGCACGGCACAAGCTCAAGGCGGCAGTACTGCTGGAGGGAGGAGGGTTCACTGAGGAATCGCTTGTACCTGCGAGGGAGTCCGTGAAATTCAGCATACAGGGTTATGCGGCGTTTCTCGGTGACCCGGAGCCAGAAAACTACGAAACCGCCGCGCAATATCTGCTCGAGGGTGATGTCGGTGTCCGCAAAGTGGTTCCGCACAATGTGATCGGCATACTTTCAGGTGACAATTCGAATCAGATGAATGTTGCGACTGTAAAGGCCTTTGTGGATTGGGTGGCTGACGAAATAGACAAGACATCGAAAGAGTAAACAGGAACGTACGTGCCACTTGCGGTACTTTTCGGAAAAGACACCGCTTGAGACGTCCTAAAAAAATTGTCTGTCTTCCGGCAGTTGTGATTGATCCGCTCTGCAAATGATTCCGATGAAATGCTTTTGCAGATAGACTCGTTTCACTTTTGCCTTGTTTCCAGTCCATTAGGTATTCCGGCCATAACCCAGATTCGAATGAATTGACAAAGTCGGCGGCGCACGACCTGATGACTTTGGGTACACAGTAGCGAATCAAATAGTCGGACTCCAACAAAATTGAAGTCCGCCTTTCGGCTGAATCATAAGGGTGTGCTATTGTCCGTCCAGCTGAGAAAGCACATCTGGCAATGCGCAGAGTGGAACAGCCTGACCGTCCTGTCTGACTTGCTGTTCAGCACCACCATAGACTACCGTTCTCGTTGAGATTTGCGGCAACAGTTCCGAAACTTTTCTGAGAGAGTTGAAAAAACTGGATGAAATCGTGGCACCCGACTTGATTTCAAATGCACCGATGTTTTGACCGCATTCGTATAAGAGATCACATTCCAAACCTCGGATATCCCGATAAAAAGATAGGTTTGATCGGCGGCCTTGATTGAATCGGTACTTGAGCGCCTCCACAACTACGGCGTTTTCGAATAGAGCGCCGCGAAGCGGATGTGTGCTGATTTGATTGGCATGTTCAATTCCGATGAGATAACTGGCCAGTCCGACATCGTAAAAGTAGAGTTTGGGCGATTTGATCAACCTTTTTCTCAGGTTGGTGAAATACGGCGGAAGTTGAAAAATGATGTAGCTCGCTTCCAGAACAGTCAGCCAATGACGTGCTGTCGTATGGGAAACTCCGGCATCGGCACCCAGTTGTGAGAGATTGACGAGTTGACCGACGCGCCCGGCGCATAGACGTACAAATTGCCTAAAGCTTGAGAGATTTCGAATTTCACCGATTCGCCGAATATCCCTTTCTACGTAACTTTCCAAATAGTCACCGAGAGTTTGAGTGGGGTCGCGCTGTTTGGCGTGAACTCTGGGATAAAACCCAGTATAAAGAATATCGTCGATATCGTTGCTTGCGCCAGTCTGACTGCGTTCAGCCAATGTGAAAGGCAACAAACGAAGTAACGCCGTCCGTCCGGCAAGAGACTGGCTGATTGCATTCGAAAGCTGAAACTGTTCGCTTCCAGTCAATACAAAGAGGCTGTCGTTTCCGGATTCATCAGCAAACACCTGTAGATAAGACAAAAGATCCGGAACCCTCTGAATCTCATCAATGACAGCCCCTTCACCCAGCTGTGCGAGGAATCCCTGAGGATCCGATTCCGCAAACTCTCGCTGATTCGGCAGTTCCAGATTGACATATTTCAGTTCGGGGAACGCTGCACGGCAAAGTGTCGTCTTTCCAGACTGGCGCGGACCGGTTACAGTAACAAATGGGTACTGCCTGAACATCCTGACCAGATAAGATGTTATTTCTCTTTCAATCATGTCATTATTATAATGTATTATTGAATATAATACTTTCAATTGTACACATTATTGCGAATACTGCTCCGCCTTGGTCCGAATTTACAAATCCATTCCTACTTTCAACTAAGTCAAAATCGCAATCAGCTGTTGACAAAGTTACTCTTTCGTACCGCTCAGGACCCTTTGACCTCTTACCCTTCATTCTCCCTAACCTTATCGAAAAGTAACCTCGGCATGATAGTTTCATGCGTAATAACAGGAAAAAATTGACTTTCATATAATTCCCAAACAGTTCCTATGTTCTCGTTTCCTGACATCGACCCCGTTGCAATCGATCTTGAATTCATACAGATTCGTTGGTACGGGATTGCGTACGCTGTTGGGATCGGAGCAGCCGTTGTTCTAGGTAGAATTCGCGCAGGACTTCCCGGCACATATCTGAAATCACAAAATGTCATTGATCTCGTGCTCTTCGTGGCGCTCGGAGCGATTGTCGGAGGAAGAGTCGGTTATGGGCTGTTCTACCAGCCTGAATACTACATCGGGAATCCAATAGAGATTCTGAAGGTCTGGCAAGGCGGTATGTCATTCCACGGTGGCTTGCTGGGTGCTTTTGCCGGAGGTTGGATTTTCAGTCGAAGGTTAGATGTTCCTTTATTGCGAGTCGCTGATTTTTCCAGCCCACTTTGCGCCATAGGACTATTTTTCGGTCGTGTCGCAAACTTCATCAACCAAGAATTGTGGGGGCGAACAACAGATGTCCCATGGGCAATTGTGTTCCCAGCGGACCCGGAACAGCTTCCCAGACATCCATCGCAACTCTATGAGGCAGTTTTGGAGGGATTGGTGTTGTTCCTGGTACTATGGATTTATTCTGCGAAACCCCGACCGGCCGGTGCTGTCACCGGCATATTTATTGCCGGATATGGATTGTTCCGCTTTACCGTAGAATTTTTCCGCGAACCGGACGTGCCGCTGGGGTTCATTCTTTTCGACTGGGTCACCATGGGCCAGATTCTATCTCTACCTCTTATAATCGGCGGTATTGTTCTGCTGAGTCTGGCGGTTCGACGATCAAATCCGAAAATATGAATGACAAACAGAGAAAAACGCTTGTACGCACTCTGGATGCGCTGCAAGTTCCCTATCAACTGGTTCCCTGCGATCCGGAACTCGCGGATACGGAAATTTTCGTCAAGCACTACGGCTACGCGCTTGAAGACTGTGCCAATACAATTGTCGTCAAGTCAAAGTCAGGGGAGCCTAAATTTGCAGCCTGTGTTGTACTCGCGCACTGCAGACTGGACGTCAATCACACGATCAGAAAGAAATTGGGGGCAAGAAGGGTTTCGTTCGCAGGTGCCGAGGAAACTCGGGCAATTACAGGGATGACTCTGGGCGGAGTCACCGCCATCGGGCTACCTGACAATCTGCCACTGTGGGTTGACAGTGCTGTCATGGATTGTGAGCAGATCGTGCTTGGCGGTTCAAGTCGCGACTGTAAGATCATCATCTCCCCGTCGGTATTCAATCACACCGACAATACGGAAATCGTCACCGGACTAGCAAAGCCGATTCCAGTCGTATCCAATTGAAATGGTTCAGAGCTGCAGAAGTCTTTTGTAAAACGGAGTCCAAACCGCAAACAGCACGAATAGACTGATCAGATCGTACCAGATCATGTGACGGTACCGTCTACGTTGTGCCGCGTTCTTGCCCGACATCATGATCTTGCACATCGTTGCGTCCAGCAAATTCACAAAAAACAGCATCGGGACAATCGCCGGTGCGATCAGTGTCGGAAACATCATGAAACCTGATTTCTGGGTCTCACCCATCGAAAAGAATGCTGACATAAACAGAATCAGCATGAGTATGTACAGCATGGAGCGCAACGGTCCGACATAGACAAAAAATTCGCGTATGTGTTTCATCGATTCAACCTTGAGATTTTCCTGATTTTTTTCGCATTGAATTGCGGTAGTCGACTATTCGCCGAACCAATCCCGGTTCACTCACCGAATCGATGAGATCTGCCATATCCTCCTGTCGGGTGTCGTTGACAATTACGTTCAACATTCTTCGAACATGTCCATCTGCAACTGCATTTCCCGCCGCTCTCGCGGATTCAATATGCTGCTGCCAGCATTCCTGGCTTGCGACGTGCGTCAGAAAACCCATCTCAACCGCCTTTTCTGCATCAAAGACCCGGGTATTGATCAAAACACTCACTGCGTTGTCGGCCCCTATTCGTGCTTTCAAACGCCGGGTACCGAGCAGAATTCCGAAATTCAGTCCCGGCATACAGAATCGACTGCCTGGCTCAGCAATTCTCACATGACACGAACAAACCAGGTCCGCACCCGCTCCGAACGCCATGGACTGTACCAGGGCTACTGTTAGAAAAGGTGCATGATGCAGGGCTTGCAGCATTTTCTCGACATTGACAATTCGTTCCGCAACTTCGGCATCGGTCTTCTCTTCCAGATTCCCCAGATCGAATCCGGAGCAGAACGAACGTCCTGAGCCGAGAATGACGAGTGTCCGCGTTCCGTCATCGGACGACCTGTCGATCTCATCAATCAAGGCCTGTACCAGTTCCACGTTCAGCGCATTCGCGCGTTCCGGTCGATTCAGCTGCAGAATCTTAAGATCTTCATCCCGCTCGACAATCAGCACACTCATAATTCCAGCTGGTTCCATCCTTTATAATGTTGGCTCTATCATATACGAAATTCCATCGGATATTTCGAGTGCAGAACCAACCTTGCAAGCATCCTGATTGAAGGATTCAGCCAACCCGATTCTAGTTGAAGTCACACGCGGTGATATGGTGGAGAGCTTTCATCGCGGTGCCGTCGCGGTCGTGAACGCCGATGGTGAAACTATAGCCGAATTCGGTGACATCAGCCGTCCAATCTATCCCCGCTCAGCCATCAAACCGCTACAGGCAATGGTTCTGGTAGAATCCGGCGCATTGGAACGATACGAACTCCGTGATGAGCACATCGCGCTTGCCTGTGCTTCGCATTCAGGTCAGGTTTCGCATGTTGATTCAGTCAGGCAATGGCTTGAGCACCTCGGATTGGACGAATCGCACTTGGAATGCGGAATTCATGATTCCGTTCACCGGGAAACGCGAAATGACATGATTCGTCGCGAGATCAAGTCCACCGCGCTCAACAACAACTGCTCGGGCAAACATGCCGGCTTTATCACAGTCGCCCTTCACAGCAACCTGCCGATCGAAGGATATGTCGAGCATGCACACCCGGTTCAGCAACGGGTACTTCAGACACTTGGGGAACTGAGTGACGAGTCCCTGCATGAAGGGCCGGCCGGTCTGGACGGCTGTGGGATTCCTGTCACCGGGATGTCCCTGCGCGGCGTAGCGTTGGCATTTGCCCGATTGGCCGTCGCGAAATTCAGTTCAGATGTTCGTCGCACTTCCGCCGAACGGGTCCGTTCTGCAATGGCGCAGTTTCCTGAACTGGTTGGTGGCGAGAATCGCTTCTGCACTGTCGTACCCAGAGTAACGGAAAACCTGGCACTGGTAAAAGTCGGTGCCGAAGGCGTATACGCCGGCATGACCTCGTATTGCGACGGGCTGGGTTTCGCGCTCAAAATAGATGATGGATCGAGACGTGCCGCGGAAGTCGCAATGGGTTGGCAAATTGCAACGCACTGTAATCTGACACAATCGCAGTTGCTGCAACTGAAACCCTGGTTTCGGCCGGAAGTGAGAACGGTCGCAAAAAAACACGCGGGTGTCGTTCGCCCCGTATTGCGGTAATATATTGATGGGAACAAAACTAAACGGGAGAGACAAATCATGTATGAGTATGAAGCCTTTAACGATCCGATTCAACGTCCCCGCTACACCGGGATTGCGACGTTCATGCGCGTGCCTCATTCGGAAGACTGGAAGGACATTGATGTCGGGCTGGTCGGTGTACCGTTTGACGGGGGTGTCACCAATCGGACCGGCGCGAGACATGGACCGCGTGAGATTCGAAATCAATCCAGTCTGATGAGGCGCATGAATCAATCGTCCGGAATCTGCCCTTACGATCTGTGCCGAATTGCCGATCTGGGCGATGCATGGATCCAGAAACCCTTTCACCTCGAAGAGAGTCTCGATGAGATTGAAAACTATTTTCAACGCATACACGACTTCGGCATCATTCCGGTCTCTGCCGGTGGCGACCACTCCGTAACACTGCCTATTTTCCGGGCAATCGCCAAAAAGGCACCTGTCGGTATGGTGCATTTTGATGCACACTGCGATACGGGGGACGACTATCTGGGATCTAAATTTCATCATGGCGCACCGTTCCGAAGAGCGGTCGAAGAAAATCTCCTTGATCCAAAGAGAACCGTCCAGATCGGAATTCGCGGCTCACTTAATGATCTGGATATCTGGAAGTTCAGCCACGACACCGGTATGCGCGTAGTCTACATGGAAGAATTTGCCGAACGCGGGTGGAAGTCAATTATCGAGGAAGCGCGGGAAATTGTCGGTGACGGTCCAACCTACATCAGCTTTGATGTGGACGGACTAGATCCGGTATACGCACCTGGAACAGGAACACCGGAAGTGGGCGGACTCACCACATTGGAAGCGCAGATGATGATCCGCGCGCTTGAGGGGCTGAATCTGATCGGGGGTGACGTTGTCGAAGTCGCGCCACCATTTGATCCATCAGGCAATACCGCGCTTGTCGGCGCTACCATGATGTTTGAGATCTTATGCGTCGTTGCTGAATCCGTAGGAAGACGAATGAACGGGAGTTGAGGCTGGCACATTCGCGCGCACTTCATCCATGAAATCCCTCACTGCGTCGACCAGCCGAATCGCTGCGTCGCGATCAACATCAAGGTGCGTCACGAGTCGCATAGGTTCGCCGGGCGTGACGAAAATGTCGCGATTGCGTAGAAATTCGGCGAGTTCCTGTACTCTGCCATCGCTTACCATGACAAATACCATATTGGTCTGCATTTTGTGGAAGATTACATCGATTCCGTCCAATTCAGAAAGTTGCTCCGCGATCCATTTCGCATTGTCGTGATCATCCTGTAATCGCTCAACATGATTTTCAACCGCGTGCAAGGCGGCCGCTGCGATAACCCCGCCCTGACGCAGTCCGCCTCCGACAAGCTTGCGCCAGCGTCGCGCCTCTCGAACTACGTCTCGACCACCGCATAGTATCGAACCGACCGGTGCACCTAGACCTTTGGAAAAACAGCAAGAGACCGTGTCAAACCTGCTCGTGATCCTGTCGACTTCAACGCCGTGAAAAACAGCAGCATTGAAGACCCGCGCTCCATCCAGGTGGAAAGCGAGTTGGGTCGACTGGACAAACTGTTCAGCGTCATCAAGATATTGCATGGACAACGCTCGGCCAGCCTGGGTATTCTCAAGACAGAACAGCCGTGTATTGGCGAAGTGGTCGTCATCGGGCTTGATTACCCGTCGCGCCGATTCCAGATCGATAGATCCGTCTTCGGCAAAATCGAGTGGCTGCGGCTGAATACTCCCGAGAACCGCACCACCGCCACCTTCATATTTGTAAGTATGAGCCAACTGCCCGACAATGTATTCGTCTCCGCGGGAACAATGGGCCATCAGAGCCAGTAGATTGCCTTGTGTTCCGCTGGTGACGAAGACTCCGGCTTCCATACCGAATTTCTCTGCCATGATCCCTTCAAGTCGGTTTATAGTCAGATCCTCTCCGTAGACATCATCCCCCACTTTCGCACGGTACATTGCCTTGCGCATCGCTTCAGTCGGTTTGGTGACGGTGTCACTGCGAAAATCGAAACTCATACTGGAACCCCACTTGTTTAAATTTACGGACGCTGGTTCTTACACCCAAATTATTTCATTCCTGCCGCATTTTAACAATAACGGACACTTGTCACCTCTGTTTCGGTCTTCACAAGCTGAATTTCATGACCGACGATTTCAGCGGGTGCGAGCATTGTGATCTGTATTGATGTCGTTCCCCGAAAACATTTTCCACCCTACTCGACATAAGCATGTCGTTTCTCTCCGATCTGATGATATTGCAGAAGGTGCCACCAATGCCCGCCGCACAGTTGCTCGGGATAATGATCGGACGGCAGAAAAATGCGGCGATTCGGCGGTTGATTAGCATGCCTACCGACACTTTCGTACCGGAGTCTTCGACGATATCACACAGACAGCAGTATTAGTTTCTGTCGAGCAGACACCAAAGGAGGAGACAAAGTGGGTATCAATTGATCGCGTTGAGTTGGCCGGATATAATTTGGAGCATGACAAATCTCCAAATTCAATCTGTTCAGAGTCCGTTCGACGATCCTAGACTTGCTGAGGCGGCAATAGGAGCACTGAGCCGCGCCGACGCAATGGGATTGTTGCCTGAACAGATTACGTGCTTGGACAATTCGGCCATGGAGGAACTTGAGACAGGTATGTCAGAGGCTGGAATTGGGCAAGCCATTCTGTCGGAACTCCACCGTCTGCCATTTTCAGACTCAGTTCGACTAACTGCCTTGCTGGAGAGAATCAACGAGGCCTTGGACGAATCGCCTGCCCCCACCTACGAATGGCGCACTTTACACAGCACACTTGGGTTGAGCTTGCTGGCGGAACTCCTCGGCATCTCCCAATCCAGTGTCCGACGCTATCTCTCAGGCAACCGATCCACGCCCGACACGGTCGCAGCTCGGCTTCACTTTTTGGCCTTTACAGTCGGTGACCTTTCAGGTGCGTATAACAGCATCGGCGTGCGACGTTGGTTTTCTCGTCCTCGCAAGCGACTGGACGGTCATTCGCCCGCCCAATTCCTCACTGACCACTGGCTACCCGATGACGAAAATCCACTGCGAGTGCGCGAGCTCGCCCGCTCCCTCGTGTCGTCCCCCATCACGTGATCGCATTCCGCCACACTGATCCTCGATTTCCCTTTCTGCGCGAAGTCACATCACAGCCTGCTGGAAGATGGAACCTCGACGACGAGTTGACCCACTATTTCTGTGATACTCCTGACGGAGCCTAGGCTGAGTTTCTCCGCCATGAGGAGATTGACAATCCTGAAGACGTTCTCACCATTCGCCGAGCACTTTGGGCAGTGGACATCGGAGATGCCCCGACGCGGATACCTGATCTACCACATGAAACTATGACGGGTGGACTTGAGACTTGGTCAGCATGTCAAAAAGCTGCGCAACAACATCGAATGTACACAAACGGAATTACCGTCCGGTCGGCCGCACTAAAGGTGGATGGTGCACATGGCTGGCAGGTAGATGCAGGACTTCAACCTGGTCCTGATCGAAATGGTAAAGTATTCGCACTCTTTGGACCCCGTCCTGATCTGGTTGGATGGGCCGCAACGGCAAACGGTCGCCCCGGGGTTGAATTGCTGAGAGACGTGGAACATTTCTGAGGCGCCGACAATCGAGCCGATATTTGCGGTTTTGAAGTCAACTAAAATTAGGGCCAATAAAAATTGCGCAAAGTGATGACAATGAACAAAATTCCTGAGTCTGGAAAGCCCACGGCCATAACACCGGAGCAGTCTGATAAGCTAGTCGTTGATTTGTTGTAAGAAGGACAATTTCGTGGTTACGCATGGAAAGTCCAGATAGAATAATTCCTCTACTATATTTGCCATCCAATCCAACCCGTCATTAAGAATAATTCAGTGAGCGATCAACCAGAATTCACCATCGGAATTGAGGAAGAGTACCTTGTCATCGATATAGGGACCCTGAATCTCGTCTCGAAGATGCCTCCGGCTCTGATGGCAGACTGTGCGAAGGAACTCGGAAAGCAGGTTACCAAAGAACTTCTGCAGTGTCAGATTGAAGTCGGCACCAAAGTCTGTACCGGCACCCGGGAGCTCAGACAGGAACTGATACGATTGCGCGGTACTGTCGCCAGAATTGCCCGCGAGCATGACTGCTTGATCATGGCTTCTTCAACTCACCCTTTTTCATTCGGTTCGACATTATTGACAGATGATGAGAGATATCTGGACCTCGCCGAGCAGATGCAGCGGATTGTGCACAGACTTTATATCAGCGGTATGCACGTCCACATCGGAATTCCAGATGACGAGTTGCGAATCGACTTGATGAACCAGGCTTCCTACGTATTGCCTCATATTCTTGCACTCAGTACATCGTCACCGTTCTGGAGAGGCGAGAATTCGGGGATGAAGTCTTACCGGGTATCTGTTTTCGATCAAATGCCAAGAACCGGCCTGCCACCGCTGTTCCACAGCTATACAGACTATATGAATCACGTCAACGCTTTGGTTGATCTTGGAATCATTGAAGACGCAACCAAGATTTGGTGGGACCTCCGACCCAGCGGGCGATTTCCAACCCTTGAAATGCGGTTGACGGACATCTGCACCAACATTGAGGATGCGATTACGATTGCTTGTGTCTATCGATGTTGGATGAGGTTGTTGTATCGGTTGAAGTTGCAAAATCAACGTTGGCGGGAGTACTCGACATTTTTGATACAGGAAAACCGATGGCGCGCCCAGCGTTACGGTATTGACCGCGGGCTGATCGATTTCGGACGTCGAGAAATTGTTGACTTTCCGGACCTCGCAGAAGAGATCATCGAAATAACATCTGAAGATGCGGAATATTTCGACTGTGTCGAAGAAGTACAGAACATCAGAAACATTATTGAACGCGGCACGAGCGCTCACCAGCAACTGTCTGTTTACAATCAGTCAATCGACGAAGGCCGGTCCAATGAACTGGCGTTGGTGGATGTGGTGAAATATATCGTCAAGGAGACCCTGGTTGGCGTCACAGACTGAATCAGCCACGCATCAACGCGGCTAACAGTAGAACTCAACTGTGCCGTCGCGGTCCGCCTGTTCCATGAGTTGGACTTCCCATTCCAGATAGGATCTCATTTTTTCTTCCTGATCTGTATCGTGATGATATGGCTTGTCCCAAATATCAATTACATCTGCCAAAAGATTGTCCATGCCGTCAATCAACGGATAGCCAGCAGCCTTCCAATTGCGGTTTCCACCATTGAGCACCCGAATCAACTGTCTGAAATCTGATTTGATCAAATCGGCGGCTGCCAGATGTGCCAGGACACCGTTCTCTGAAGTGAGTACAAGCAATCCGACCGGTTGGTGGAAAACCAATGCGGAGTCAAGTCTTTGCCGGATGCACCAGTGTGCTTCAAGAATATGGCCGCGGCGATAGTTTCGGCTTGAAGAGAGGTCAACCACCATCATTTTCTCACCCGATTGCAAGGCTGCTCTCAACTCACCGGGTTCGATCGTCTCACACTCCCGATAGCCCGCAATGGGTACTTTCTTTACGCCGGTTTCGATCTCCATATCGCTTAAAGAGCCCCTGAGTACGTGAACATCGCGATGTCCCATCTGCATCAGCCATGACGCAGTCATGATTGCACGCACCTCCTTGTCGTCAACCAACACCGTACGGGCATTGCGAACAGCGATAAACTCGTCAGTAGTCTGTACCAACTGGCCCCCGGGGGCATGAGTTGATCCCATCACATGTCCGGTCTCATATTCTTGCCGCGTGCGGACATCGAAAATGTATAGCGATCGATCTGAATCCTGTATCCATCTCGACAGAATCTGATAGTCCACAAAGGAAACCTCAAACCGCCTGGCAACCCGGTCTGCAGCGGCTACCGCCTTGGCGAGATTCTCTTTGGAGGGTGGTGCACCTTCCAGTGTTTTACCATGGTCAAGCTGTAAACCAGCCAGATGCCACCCCATTGTGCCGTCTTTCAGCAGACTGACATTGTTTGGAATTCGAGCGTTGATCAGGGACATCGCACCGACAATGCTGCGAGTGCGTCCCGCACAGTTGACAACAACATCAGTTTCAGGGTTTGCGGCTATCTCGAACACCCGATAGACCAGTTCCGCTCCGGGCACATCAATCGCACCGGGGATACTCATTTCGTTGTATTCATCCATCGGACGGCTGTCCAATACAACAAGATCATCATTCGCTTCCAAGCGGCTGTGAAGTGTCTCGGCGAGTATTTCGGGTGGCTTTCTTTGTTGAAGCAGATACTCCCCAAAAGTCTTGCTGGGTACATTCAATCCCGAAAAGAGCTCGAATCCAGCAGCCTTCCAGCCCTGGATTCCACCTTTGAGAACACTGATATCCGTGTAATTCAGCTCTTCAAGGCGTATGCGAGCACGTCGGGCAGCAGTCTCCTTGCCTGTCGGGCCACTGTCATAGACGACAATCGGTATACTGAGCCGCGGTAACAGTTCGGAAACCAGGCATTCCAATCGACTCAGGGGGATATTGGTTGCCCAAAACAGATGACAGTCGAAATAGATTCCCTCTTCTCGAACGTCGATAATCGCAATTTCTTCACGGGCCAGGATTCGCTGTTTCAGGTTTTCGGCACTGATCTCGTGATTCATCGCGTAACATAACCTGCATCAACGATATTACTACGGTCTCTGAACTTCTTCCAACTGCCGGACCCTGTGTCATAGTATTCGCGCTCAGTCAGATATTCCAGACCGAGTCCATACATATGAAAATTGATGACGGCCTCGTTGTCGGTAATATGAATGGAATGCAGATCATCCGGAAGAAAACTGACTCCGGAACCCGGTCGCACCATGTGCGATCCAACCACTTCGACACCACCGTTGCTGCGCCGATAGAACCGATTGAGTTCTTCGCCCCGGATGCCGGTGATCGCCGCCCATGTATCATGGTTGTGTGCGGGGGTATTTGTCGGTGCGCGCGCCGACTGGATATACAAAGCGAAGCGATTGTCCTGTGGGTCTTCCGAAATTCGATAGACAAACGATGAATCTTCGGATTTCCGCTCCGGTGCTGGAAACTCGCTCTCGGTGAACCAATCCTCATGATTCGCGAGTTCCCGCAGCTGCAATTCGATCTGTTCAAGTCCGGTTCTGGTTACACCGTGTGTCGCTTCAATGTTTCTTATACGTTCGACAGTGGAACGCACTGCTTTTCGTCTTTGTTCATTCACAGTCATTTTCATCCTCCCTGTGCACGATATCTGTTCTGCGAAAACTCATCGCAGTCATCGAAAAAACGGTTCATTGTTTTTGGCATCGGAACTCGAGCACTTGAAATATATGCGATTAGATTTCGTCCCTGCTCGAACAGCAGGCAACCATCCAGAATCTCCTGCTCAATGTGGCCTCTGTTCTCATCAAGAATAGTCTCAACCAACTTCTGTAACTGATCGGAACTTGTTACAAATTTCGGCCAGATGGAAAAATAATCAGGATCAGTTTTCATGATTTCGCAGTTGAGTTTCGCAAATTCCGCATAATCTACCAAAATCGGCCATGCATTGCTGAATTCCTCAAAGGATTTCAGGGTTTGCGTCAGCACTTCATTGATTCTGTCAATATCTCGCATTGTCTGCGCAATCTTGACGTATCTTGATTCATAGAAGTCTACCGTGGACATCGAAAATGCCTTTAACGGCTCTCCCCACAATTCGTCAATCCCTTCGTTGCCGCTAAAATGTCGGACCGATTTCCCTAGTTCCATCGCTTCGGAAAGACACTCTCCGCACTGTTTCACCAGTTCGTTGTCCAAACTGATATGGACACCCTTGTCCTCAAGCTCCACTACCGAGGTTATGATGTCGGTCGCCCGATTGAACAGCGCACCTGCCAGCATCGCCGCGTTGACCCGCCTTTCTTCTTCGGACTCTGCCTCATCATAGGCGGTTCGGGCACGGTCAAGATTCTCTCCCGGAGTATTTATGCCTGGTTCTGTATGATGAAACGTTCTTCTCGTCAATCCGGAAATCAAATTCTTCTTTGCCGTCCAAGTCTCTTGAGGTGGACTGTAATAGCGTATCCAATATCCGTCAAAGAAAATTCGTCTGACATTATCAATTTCAGATACTGCGCCGTTTTTCAAATGCAATTCCGAATCTGTCATGCTGTTATTCTGGTCTATCTTACCGCAGCCCAAGTTCATTTTAGCCCGACTAACTCGAAAATATCATCATAGATGCCCGGAATATCCAGTCTGGCTGAAACTGCGCCAATTGAATCAGTCAAAATAATACAGTAACAGCAGAATATCACCGGTGAAAATGCTAAATTTGCATTTGGGTATTTATTCGACTTAAAATGAGTTTCAACATCAGGAAGTAGCATGTATTTGACATTGATATCTCAAAAGGACTGGAATCTTGAACGATAGAACAGAAGATAGGAATATCACCCTCGCAGAAGAAGTTTTACTTCTGCTGTTGGACGAAAAGAAAGGAACTCTGATCCAGGTTCCTCAATTGACACTGCATTTTGTTCTTGCCGGTGCAATTTTGATGGAATTGGCAATCAGAAACAAGGTAGACAGCGATATAGATTCGTTCTACATCATCAATAAGGATCCAACCGGCGAACCCGTCCTTGATGCCATACTGACTAAAATTGACAGCAACACGACCAATCAGGACTTGAAGTACTGGGTGAACGCCATTGCCGACGAAGGTGCAGAAATCCTGGAAAGCAGTATCAACCGGTTGATTGAAAGAGGTATTTTAGGCAGAACAGAGAAACGGATATTGTGGCTGGTCAAGACTGAATCCTATCCCACGATTGACCAATCTGTTGAAAGAGAAAGCAAGCGGCGAGTGTTGAATCTTCTGTACAGCGATGATATTCCCGATCAGGAAGACATCGTTCTGGTATGTCTGTTGGATGCCAGCAATATGCTTCGAACACTGATCGGTCAGGCAGAACTCACCCGATTGCGTCCCAGAATCGAGCAAATCATCCGACTCGACCTTATCGGTCAGGCAACTACCAAATTGATTCGGGAAATTCAGGTTGCCCTGGTAGCGGCTCACGCGCCGCTGTTCTGATAACCTAAGCTGGCAAAGCCAGAGCTGCAATTTTTTGCATTCCGCACAAGTTTTCATTCGTATGAGACTCAATGTGGGCATTGCCGCCTAGCGAAATTTGAATATCGCTCCTATCGTCAATACAGCTTGCCAGACTTGCTTATGTCTATTTTGAGAACATTGGCCAATGTCTGAAAAACTCCTGAAATGTGGACTTATGATAGTTGGCAATTGAGAAAGGATCCTGATGCGCAAATTTGTCTTCCACCTCTACCCGAGCGTAGGATCCGAGTTTGACGGGTTGCTTTCGTGACGGAAATTGACCAGAATAGACTAAGCTTAAATCCTCTTTAATTATTCCGGGTCCAATTTGATTGGGGTCTGCGCAGGTGATTTGAACGAGCCGGACTGAATAGGATTCGTCAAGCTGGCTGCTAACTTTGAACTGGATTGTCTGATTGTGACCGACACACCATCAGTCTGCATAACCCGAGATTGGAATCAATTGTCTCCACCTTTGAATTGATTTGTTGTGCTAATTGTAGTCAGAATAATTGAATTAACGTTACTACATTGGCCCGGCAAATTTTCAGGAAGTGCCGAGCGATACAGATCTGGTGCTAGTATGAAGCGTTTGGGCGAGTCGCATCTACCGAATCGTGACAGCCCGAAGAGGAGGTTACAAGAATCGCCAACGATTCAAACCACGAACTCGCAACTGGGATATGGTCGCGTAAAGTTACACAGGCGATGTGCATTGCAGACAAGATTGAGTGAGGGGCGGTATATATGAACTATTACTTCAATGCAGCAATACAGTCATCGGTGGCCGGTTTTGAACAATTCGGTTATGGACGGGAAAACGGCAGGGAAGGGATGCACTGTTTCATGCAGACCAAGTCGATTTGACTGTCGACCAGTCACATCAGCCTGAACCCGTTGCAGGATACAGTTCGACGCTGAATTGTCCCGCAGGCACTAATCATCGGTTGTCAGGACAAAAAGATTCCGGAACATTCACACCACAAAACCAAATGTATTATGGGGGAGCCTGATTGATGAAGAACCCTTCTGCCAAGTTTCAACTTGTGTGCGACCGGGTTGAAGTTTCTAGAGATGATGCGTTCACCAAAATTTCTGCGATATTTAGACTTCTTGGTTGTGAGGAAGAGATTGCGAATTCAGTCTCCAACCATTTAATTGATTCCAGCCTCAGTGGGGTGGAAAGCCACGGGGTCATGCGCGCTTTAGAGTATACGAAGCAGTTTCAATCGGGATTTATGAAACCTGACGCAACTCCGAAGATAGTGAACTGTGACAATGGCTGGGAAGCTGTCGATGGAGGTGGAGGTGTCGGAATTCCAGCCATGGAATTAGCCTACGAACGAGGTATGCTGCAGGCGAGAAAAAAAGGTGTATCAGTCGTTGCTGTTCGTAATGTCGGCCATACTGGACGAATAGGTGCTTATGCAGATGATGCTGCGGAAAAAGGATTTATGACAATCTGTATTGGAGGTGGTAACCGACAGCTGTGGCGACAGGTTGCACCGTATGGTGGTGCCAAGGCCCTGTTTCCAAGCAATCCTTGGGCCATTGGGATGCCGGGTGGAAATGAAGATCCGGTGGTGGTTGATTTTGCAACCTCAAAGATTGCAGGCGGCTGGGTATATGCTGCGCGTTTAGCTGGAGCACGTCTACCCGAAGGATATCTTATTGATTGCGAAGGAAATCCAACCACGGATCCAGAGGATTACTTTAATGGTGGTGCCATTCTTCCTGCGGGTGAACACAAAGGCTATGGGCTCGGTCTGGTTGGTGAGATCGTTGCAGACGCCTTACTGGGAGAGCCAAAAACCGAAGGAAACTGGTTGATTATCACGTTAGATACTGAGGCAATGCAGTCGAGTTCAGCATACTCAAAAGCTGTCGAAGCAATATTGACTGAAGTTCGTGGATGTCCGCCAGCACCAGGATTTGAACGTGTTGAAATTCCAGGTCAGCGCGCGCGAAATCACAAAAGGCTCCGTAATGGAGTTGTTGCCATCCCAGAGCGCGCTTGGCGACAGCTCTGCGATATTTACACGGAGCTGTCGGAAGGGATTGATCGTTCAGTTGACCAGCTCAAAGGGCATAATGCACCGTGATATTGACTGAATGCAACGCTCAGTTCAGAAAAAGCTGAGTACAAAATTACCGTGAACGAAAAATCATCACCCAGCCTCGAATCCACCTCAATAGACGCATCACAGATATTTTGCCACTCAAGACAATTCCCAATTACCACTGATCACAAGCATGTTCGACCGTATAAATGAATCAACACAAGTAATTGATAAGTAAAGGATATATGGTGTGAAACTAGACTCTGTTGAGCTTGGTACAGATGGTTGACGCGCGTCTTGGCGGGGAGCGAGGCGGTACCAATTGCGGACGTGGTGCGAGTGTTGTATACAACAGTCTGAATTTCTGCAATCCGCTGTAATTTATGAAAGGCGCTATATACAAGATGAACCTTGAAATCAAGATTTTACTGAGTTGCTGCGATGGCTGATTTGGTACGTTGCTGGTGGTGTGAGGATGACCCGCTGAACCGCGAATATCACGACCTGGAATGGGGCAATCCGGAGCATGACAGCAGGAAATTGTTCGAATTGCTATGTCTGGAAGGAGCACAGGCCGGGTTGAACTGGATCACCATTTTGCGCAAAAGAGCGCACTACACAAAAGTGTTCGACAACTTTGATCCCGAGCGAATCGCCCGCTATGGCGACGATAAGGTTCAGGCGTTACTCAATGATCCGGGAATCGTGCGAAATCGGCTGAAGGTCAGGGCATTTATCCAAAATTCACAGGCTTGTCTGGACATGCAGGAGGCCGGATTAAATCTCGATCAGTATTTCTGGGATTTTGTTGATGGATCTCCCATTCAGAACAACTGGTCAACACCGCTGCAGGTGCCGACGAATACCGCCTTGTCGGATTCGATGAGCAAGGATTTGAAAAAACGAGGTTTCAGCTTTGTTGGCGGCACCATCTGCTATTCGTTTATGCAGGCAGCAGGTTTGGTGAATGATCATCTGGTGAGCTGCTTCCGACATTCGCAGTGTACACCTAACGATCCCGTTTAGAACTGCATATATGGTCTGAAAGTTTTCCCATCACGGGCGATAACGAGTGGTCAGAACCATTGATTCGTTTACAGTAAATCGAATATATGGGAGAACTGATGTAAAGAACTTTCTTCTTAGAGAGTTTTCGATACGGCAAGTCAATTTCCCGTGGGGTTCCAATTCCAAACTCTTAGGAACTGGTGCAGCTGGAACAACGGGTCACATGCCCAAGATTGCTCAGGCTAGGATCATGCGAGCGATGTCGCTGCGGTTTGCACCGTGTACCTTAAAAATTTCTTTCGCGCCTGAACTGTTTCGATATTGATGTGTTGCAGCCGGAAAGGCAGGACGATTTCGATTCTAGCTCCAATCCATTATTCCCTTAATTTTGTATTCCGCCGATTTAATTCATTAGGGATCATAGATACATCGGTTTGATTGACGATGGGCTAAGGCCCGTATATCGCACTTGGCAACCATGTAGCAAGTGCCGGGAAAAACCAAAGCACCACCAGCATCGACAACTGTATCAGCACAAAGGGGATCACGCCTTTGTAGATCTGCATTGTCTGGATGGTCGAAGGTGCCACGCCGCGAAGATAGAAGAGCGAGAATCCAAATGGTGGTGTCAGAAATGAGGTCTGAAGGTTGACCGCCATCATCACGCCCAACCACACCGGACTCATTGGCACACCGGGTGCGACCTCCATCTGAAGCAGTACCGGGCCCACGATCGGCACGACGATAAAAATAATTTCCAAAAAGTCGAGAATGAATCCCAGCAGGAACATCACCAGCATGATCAAAAGCAGTACAGTCAGCGTTCCGCCAGGCAAATTGTGCAACACAGACTCAACAACCTCATCACCGTTCAGTCCCCGAAACACAAGCGAGAACATGGATGCTCCGATCAGGATCACGAACACCATGGTCGACACGATCAAGGTCTGCTGCATGATTTGCGGCAGAATGGATTCACCCTGTTGATCACGCGTGCCATACACGCGCAGTATGGCAGTGAATATTCCCAGGACCAGACCGACTGCACAAACCAATGCCACAAAGACAGCTGCCCATTCCAGCGTGGTCAGTGTCTCTCTTTGCATGCGAAGATCAAACAGAACTGTGATCAACAGCATGATAGCGAGACAAATCCCACCGATGACGATCAGACGCCCGCGTCTGGGAGCTACTCTGTAGCCGGCCATCATCAGCGCACCGGTTCCTCCCATGGCAGCGGACTCCGTCGGAGAGGCAAGTCCGGCCAGAATCGAACCTAGCACGGCTACAATCAGAGCCAATGGCGCAAACAATGTAGATACCATTGTTCTCAACATGGATTTGCCGTCTTCCGTCCTGACCTCGTCGCGCGGGATCGCAGGACAGGATTCCGGGCGGGTGATCGCAATGATGATCTGGTAGACGATATACATGCCAACTAGCACCAGACCGGGAATCAGGGCACCCGCAAACAGATCGTTGACGGACAGTGCGTCAGGTGAGAAATTCCCCATTGAAAACTGCGCCTGCTGAAATGCGGTTGACAACTGATCCCCCAGTAGAACCAGTACAATTGAGGGTGGTATGACCTGACCGAGCGTGCCTGAAGCGCAGATTGATCCACAGGCGAGCGAAGGGTTATAACCGCGACGAAGCATCGTCGGCAGGGACAGCAAACCCATGGTAACAACGGTCGCACCGACGATACCGGTCGAGGCAGCGAGCAATGCGCCGACTATACATACCGAATATCCCAGTCCACCTCTTATACTGCCAAACAACTTGCCCATGTTGTCCAGAAGTTCTTCGGCAATTTTCGATTTTTCCAGTGTGACCCCCATGAATACAAAAAGGGGTACAGCGACCAGGACCTCGTTGCGCATGATGGAGAATATTCTTTGCGGTAAGGCGGAAATATAGGCAAGATCAAATAATCCGAACGCAGCGGCAATAAATGCGAAAAGCATTGAGGCACCCGCCAGACTGAATGCCACTGGAAAACCGAACAGCAAAAGAATGATCACCGAGACAAACAGCGCCGCACACAGAAATTCAGGTGTCGTAATAAACTCAATCATTCCTGTGCCTGCTGTCGAAGCGACTCATCGGACGGATCTGTGAGTTGCAGAATACTGCGGATCGCCAAAGAAATACCTTCAATGACGAGTAAAACCGAGAATACGAGGATCACCGTTTTGAACAGATAGATATATTGGAGTCCCACCGTTTCGGTCGAGCCCTCCCGGACCGCCCACGAATTGCGAACCAAAGACCACGCAAAGTCGAAATTTACAATACAGAAAGGCAGCAGAAAAACCGATGAGCCCACCAAATTGATCCAGGCTTTGGTTCGTTCCTTCGCCTCACGGTAAAAGACATCAAGCCGGACGTGTCCTTCTTTCGCCAGTGTATAACCGGCACCAAGCATGAAAAGAAGACCATGCATGTACCAGATTGATTCCTGCATCTGAATAGATCCATAGGCGAATACGTAGCGCATGATTACAACCACAAACTGCATCAACGTCATGAACAGTACCAGCCATGCAGCGAATCGACCAATCACGGTATTGAAAAGAGTCAGGCAGGAAGCCACCGAACGCAACACACTTCGGTAGCCGTCCATCGATTTCGCAGCGTCTCTGTCCGCGTGAAAGCTACGAATGATCTGATGTGGCTCAGAGCGAAACATCAGCACGACGGGAATAGCAAAGAAAGCAGCGACGGTTGCCAAAACCAGCAGATAGACCGTAATGCTGAATAGAAGCGGCAAGCGTTCCAGTGAGTGCCAAAGTTCAATGAAGTCAATATTCACGGGAAACTGCCACAGTTACGTATCAATGACTTTTGTCACCACATCACAAACAATCGATGGTTCGCCGTCTTCACAGGTTAGTCCTCTCTTTCTTCAACACTGCATTTTAAGGACCAACCCTGAAGCGATCTTGTAATCGTCTTCAAAAAAATGAATCCGCTCCAATATTATGGAGCGGATTCATCTGATCTGACCACAATTGATCAAACAACGATCATGAATGGAAGTTCACCAGTGCACGTTTGTTCATGTAAGTCTGGTCAGACAACTTGGACCACCCGATTACATCCTTCCGGAAAGCCATGAAACTGTCATAAACCTTCCTGGTCGACGGGTCAGTATTTCCAACCGTGGATAGAACATCACGAGCGGCCTCGCCCATGGTGGTGAACACCTCGTCGGAAAATTCCACCAGCTCAACACCATGCTGGGTGAGCAAAGTGTCCAAAGCGGATGCGTTATTGGCATTGAATTCAGCCAGGTCATAATTGTTTTCCGCTGTGGCAGCGTTTTCAATGATCGCCTGTTCCGCTGCTGACAATCCGTCCCATACACCCTTGTTCATCCCGAAACTAAGCACTGTGCCTGTTTCATGAAATCCAGGATAGTGATAGAACTTAACCACCTTGTAGAAACCGAACGCCAGATCGTTCCAGGGACCGACCCACTCGGTGGCATCAATGGTGCCCGCCTGAAGTGCTGGCATGATTTCCGATCCGGCAAGTGTGACCGATGAGCCGCCCATGGCGTCGATGACGCGACCACCGAGACCAGGCATACGCATTTTCAGGCCCTTGAAGTCTTCTGCCGAAGTCACCGGTTGCTTGAACCAGCCACCCATTTGCGAGCCGGAATTTCCGCAAGCGAAATGTTTGACACCAAATTCAGCACCGATTTCGTCCCACAGTTCCTGACCACCGCCATGATGAATCCAGGCATCTATTTCTGCCGGAATCAGACCGAACGGCACGGACGCAAAAAACGAATATGCAAGTGCCTTGCCTTGATAGTAATACTCCGCCGAATGATACATGTCGACAGTTCCTTCCTGAACCGCGTCGTGGCATTTCAACGGATGCACAAGTTCGCCACCGGCAAATACCTTGACAGTCATCTTGCCATCAGACATATTGGTGACCCGGTCGGCGAAACGCTGCGCCGCAGTGCCAAGGCCCGGGAAATTCTTAGGCCATGAGGTGACCAACTTGAACTCCTTGTGCCCCATGGAAATTGCAGGTGCCGCCAGTGTACCGGCTGCCGCTGCAGTACCCGCGAGGGCACCAGTTTTGAGAAATTTTCTACGTTCCATGATGAAATAACTCCTCCGAATGATTGATTTGATATTAAAAAGTGGAAAGGCATTGACAGAATCAAAAAGCCCTTCAACCCATCTGCACGAAATAATAGTGAAAAATTGCTAAAAACTCTATATTTAAATGCAATTTTTCTGAACTTGCTATAGTGAGTCGCAGTAAATTTGCTCAATCAATCCAATCGATCACTCGTCTGTGACAAAGCCGAGCCCTCAGGATTCGGAAACATCAAGAAAAAAGAACTACTTTCTGTGATCCATCAATCACCTGATTAGTGGACTAAGCTGCTTCAGACTGGTCTGCCTCATCATCAGTCCAAGCAGAAATTGGAGGACAACTACAAACCAATTCGCGGTCGCCGTGAACATTGTCAATTCTGCCGACTGGCGGCCAGTACTTGTCGTTCCATACCCACTCCAATGGAAAGAACGCCTGTTGCCTCGAGTAAGGTAATTTCCAATCATCCTGAACAAGCAGGTCGAATGTGTGCGGTGCATTCTTCAAAGGATTGTTGTCTGGGTCGAGCTTACCGGATTCAACATCGTCGATCTCGTGCCGAATTGCAATCAGCGCATCGCAGAAGCGATCGATTTCACGCATGGCTTCGCTTTCGGTTGGTTCAATCATCATGGTATCGGCCACTGGAAACGAAACCGTTGGCGCATGGAACCCAAAATCGATCAGTCGTTTTGCGATGTCCTCAACCGTGATACCCGTAGACTTTTTGATTTGCCGCAGATCGACAATGCATTCATGGGCCACCCGGTCATTTCTTCCCTTGTATAGGATCGGAAAGTGGGAGTCCAGTCTTGTCGCCATGTAATTTGCATTCAGAATGGCAACTTGGGTGGCGAACTTCAGTCCTTCGGCACCCATCAATGAAATGTAAGCCCAGGAAATCGGCAAAATACCGGCAGAACCCCAAGGCGCTGCGGAGACGGTACCGACTGTCGGTTTATGACTGGCGTAAGGATTGACACCTTCGACGACAACATGATCCGGCAGATAAGGCGCAAGATGCGGTTTGACTCCGATGGGACCGACCCCTGGGCCGCCGCCGCCATGTGGTATGCAAAATGTCTTATGAAGATTCAAATGCGCAACATCCGCACCGATGTCCGCAGGGCGCGCGATTCCGACCATGGCGTTCATATTTGCGCCATCCAGATAGACCTGTGCACCGTGTTGATGAACCATGTCGCAAATATCTGCAATCGCCTCTTCAAATACTCCATGTGTCGAAGGGTAAGTGATCATCAAAGCCGCTACTTCACCACTGTATTTCTTCAGCTTTTCAGCTAAATCGGAGACCTTCACATTGCCTTGATCATCGCACTTCACAACAACAATGCGCATTCCAGCCAAAGCGGCACTGGCGGGATTCGTACCGTGTGCAGATTGCGGAATCAGGCAGATATTTCGGTGGCCTTGTCGCTGCTCTTCCAGATAGCGCTTGATAACCAACAGTCCAGCATATTCACCCTGTGAGCCGGCATTGGGTTGAAACGAGATTGCGCTGAATCCGGTTATTTCGCAGAGCATGGATTCCAGCTCTTCGACCAACTGGTGATATCCCTGCGTCTGGTCCAGCGGTGCGAATGGATGAATCGCACTGAATTTATGAAAGGTAACCGGGGTCATTTCCGTTGTCGAGTTAAGTTTCATCGTACATGAACCCAACGGAATCATGGATCGGTTCAACGCAATGTCTTTGCTGCCAAGCTGACGGATGAAGCGAAGCATGAGTGTTTCGGAGTGATACTGACTGAAAAACGGGTGAGTCATGAACGCACTGGACCGCCTCAATTCCTGCGGTATGGAATCCTCTATTTCGGCATCGATCTCGTCAATGGTGAATCTGGAATTGGCGCGGGTGTCGAAAATACTCCACAGACGTTCCAAATGTACCCGTTTTGTCGTTTCGTCAAACGATATTCCCAGCTGATCGGCATTGACAACACGCAGGTTGATTCGAATTTCGCGAGCGCGTGCTGCGATACGACGGGCTTGACCATGTGCACTTATGGTGATGGTGTCAAAGTAGCTGTCGTGCACCGTTTCGTAACCGAGCCGACGAATTCCCTCCGCTGCAATCTGAATGAATCGATGAACTTTCGCGGCGATGGCTTTCAGGCCGTCAGGACCATGATAGACAGCATACATGCCAGCAACTACCGCCAGCAATACTTGAGCGGTGCAGATGTTACTGGTCGCCTTGTCTCGGCGAATGTGCTGCTCGCGCGTCTGCAAAGCCATACGAAGTGCGGGTTTGCCGCGTGAGTCGACTGATACGCCGATCAGGCGACCGGGAATTGTTCTGCGATACTGCGAGCGAGTCGCCAGAAAGGCCGCATGCGGGCCGCCATACGCCATCGGTACACCGAATCTTTGACTATTGCCGACTACGATGTCGGCTCCAAACTCCCCGGGAGGTTTTAGCAGGCAAAGGGCTAGTAAATCGGTCGCGACTGTGACAATCGCCTTGGCTGAATGTGCACGGTCCACAACTTTCGATATGTCAAACAGCCTGCCACTGGACGCGGGATACTGCAAAAGGATGCCGAAGTAATTGTTTTCTGTTTCGACCAGGACTTCGATATCTCCGACAACAACATCATAACCGAGTGATCTTGCCCGTGTTTTGACTACGGCGATTGTTTGGGGATGACAGTCTTCTGAAACCAGGAACTTCCATGATTTGACCTTTACAATGCGCTTTGCCATTGTCATCGCCTCGGCGGCAGCTGTCGCTTCGTCAAGCAATGATGCGTTGGCCAATTCCATTGCGGTCAGATCTGCGACCATTTCCTGAAAAATCAGCAGCGCCTGCAGGCGGCCTTGGCTGACTTCAGCCTGATAGGGTGTGTATGCCGTATACCAGCCGGGGTCTTCAAGTATGTTTCTTCGAATCACCCCGGGCAGGACAGTTGCGTGATAACCCATACCGATCATGGAGGTCATGACGACATTTCGTTCCCGCATTCTTCGTATATAGCTGATCGTTTCGTTCTCGCCTTCAGGCGTTGGCAGATCCAAGGGCTGATTGAAACGAATCTTGGGTGGAACTGTCTGGTCAATCAACTCATCGAGGGACTTGACACCAAGCACTCCGAGCATGTGCTGTATCTGGGATGCCCCTGGCCCTATATGCCTGCGAACAAAATCATTCTCGATTTCCAATTCATTGAGGGTTGGTAAGAAATTGTATTGATCTTGAACTGATTCTTTAGACATCAAACGAACCTAACCCGATCAATGTTCCAAATTCGTACACAAGAAAATAAAAATTCTATCAATGAAATTGTTTTTCGGAAGTCGCTGTAACAGGAACTGATTCACGGTCCATCCCTGCCACTCTTTGCAATACCAAATTTGTATGTGGGTCTAGAATTTCTTCAAGAGTTGATCGAAAAGCATCAACATCCGGCAGACATCGCTGCAGTGTCTCTTTTCCGTGGTCAGAGATGTATAACTGAATGCTGCGACGATCGACATTGCTCTGTTTTCGATGAACAAGTGCATCTCGCACCATACGGTCCACCAATTTGGAGAGCGCGGGTATCTTGATCTTGGTGCGACGTGAAAGTTCCTTTAGAGTAAGCCCGGGATTGTCGTTCAAGGTTTCGATCACCCGCCATTGATTTGTTGTCGTACCCTGTGCGTTCAGACACGCTTCGAATCTGGTATTTACCGCGACGTAGGCGGATTCGATGATATTTTCTGTTTTCTTCCGCATCAGGGACTTTTCGTCGAACCTAAACGAGCAATTGATCTTTCATTGTAAATGAATAACACCGTATTTTTCTATTCATTTTGAATTACGAGAGTGTTGTGAACGACCCCACAAACATCAAATTATCTGTGATTAAAAAGGAAAAATTTATACTTGCACAGAATAGTTGCATTGTGTAAATTTATAGTAGGCAACAATTTTTCACATAGACTGATTTTGCGACGGCAAACCTAGATAAGAAGTCAAAATGAGTGACCGACGCATAATTCCAAGTCTTGCCAGTAAGTTGACAGGACAAAAATTTTTCTTACCGACAGAACGAGATAAATTCGTTTTGGGTCTGTTTATTCCACAAAGCGGACCTGCTGGAATATGGGGACCGTCTTGCCGCTCCTGTGGCGAATTGGCAGTCTATGAGATCAATCGAACAGGTGGAATTGCGGGTCTTGAATTGGATGTGAAAATCGTCGATGCCGGTGGTGAGGCTTCGGATGTTGCAGATCATGCAGAGCGTCTCGTTGAAGACGGTGAAATAGACGCTCTCACCGGAATGCATACATCTGACGTGCGTGATGCTATAGCTGAACGTCTCAATGGCAGAATCCCTTATATCTTCGCACCATTGCACGAAGGTGGAGGAAATCCCAGTCAGGTATGTTGTATCGGCGAAACCCCTGAAAGTCAGCTTTTTCCTGCACTTTTTTGGTTTGGCAGTCATTTGGGATATCGGCGCTGGGCGTTAATTGGTAATAACTACATCTGGCCCCGACGCAACAACAAGCTGGCGCGTCGAGTATTGGGAGTGATTGGTGGCGAAGTGATTCTTGAACACTACTATCCGTTCGGTTCGCAGGATTTCAGTGATTCACTTCAGAGTTTGGAAGATTTTCGACCGGATATAGTCTTGCTGACTCTAGTCGGTGACGACAGTGTCAGGTTCAATCGAGAATTTTCCAATTCTGGTTTGGATTCCCATACATTGAGACTGTCTTGTGCAGTTGAGGAGAACATGCTACTCGCCATAGGTGCCAATAATACTGAACGATTGTATTGCTCAGCGGGTTACTTCAGTCAGATTCCCTCTTCCGCCAACGGAATATTCAAGGAAACCTATCATCAGCATTTCGGAGATTCTGCACCCACACTCAATGCACTTGGGGAGTCGGTATACGAAGGTGTTCATTTTCTTGCGAATTGTCTGAACGAAAACTACTGGGGAAGCAGATCTATCACGAGAATTCGAACTCCAGGACAACAGTTCGGTCTGTCGATTCCCGGACCAAAACGCGCGCATTGGAAAATTGGAGTTGGTGCTGCTGATTACTCAGTTTATTTGGCGGAGGCTCAGGGTCATGAATTTTCGCTCCAGCGGGTGTTGCCCCCGATTCCATAAAATCTGGACACGTTTGTCAGACATAGTCCACCGCATTCGATAATGCGGCTAAATTCAATTTTGTTCGTTCATGGAATCGATTCACTTCGTCTATGCGAATTCCCGCAGTTGCTACCCGAATTTTATGATTGTGAGGGGAAAAGTTGCAGGAGCGCGGGCAGATTGGGCATACAGGGCGCAGTGATGGGTCACTTCATCTTCCGCCAATCGAAAAAATCAGAAAGCCGATGCTGATGCATCGACTTTCGCAATAGTTGGATGGATTACATTCTCAAGTTGCGCGCGACCGACCATCTAAAGACAAGACAAAGGGATGAAGACCGAGCTCTGGTTCGTCTATCAAGACTGTCTCAGGTTCCAACTGTTTTCCTTCTCCTTGAGAATGTCATTCCGAAGTAAACGCACTCAAGACCAGCGAATTTGCATTTTCAATAAACTCGCGACGGTCGAAACCCACTGGGTCTTCAGCAACCGGTATGTCTTCCTGTGAGGTGAGCCATTCAGGGAAAGGTGCGATGAATGCATAATGATGTCCCTCGATTGTTGAATATTCTACTGATCCTATTTCCACAAAAGCTTCATGCAACGGTTTGGCGTGGAACCGAGGTTTTGCAATCTGGTCACCATCAATCGCAACAATCGTAAGACTTTCAATACTCGGCATAGTTCGGACATCAATCCCCTGATAAATCGGTGCCACCATGATTAGGCGGCCGGTAATGAATGCCTTATGCTGGAAAGGGTCAGAAGTCGGACGCAGGGTTGGATCAAACCTGAACGATTGAATGAGACGAAAAATGAAACCCGGGTCATCGCAGAATTCGGAATCTTGATTTTGATTCTCTGCGCAATGGCGTGCCGCAATCTCACTGTCAAACACCGCGCCAGCGGCAAGTAAAACTGTTGCACCGCCCAACGAATATCCCAATCCGTTAACCGGACCGTCCGATAAAGACGGCCCGAGCGTAGGGTCAGAACGCACGACTTGAAGCGCACGAGACAATTCAAGATAGCGATGATCAAGTGCCGCCGCAGTTTTCCCCCCGCCAATCAAGAAATCCGCCTGATGGTCTGGTGCGATTACAATAAATCCTGCACGTACGAGCGCTTCGGCCGTCAGGTAGTGGTTGCGATATCTCCCACCATTGCCGTGCGACAACATCACTACTGGAAACCTACCTGATTTCGGCTGTGCATTCCTCGCTATCTCTGTCTCGAACGGACCGAGACGTTGTAGAGTTGCCGGAACATCTGTCGGATACCAAACTGCGAATTTCACATCGATGTCTGTAAATTCCTGAAATCCAGCTCCTTTTGAGGGGTGTGCAAAGATAGCAAAGATGGCAACGCTGGCTACCAATAGGACACGCCCAATGCTCTCCCACTTCGCACATTGTGCCCAATCACACATTTGAGGTATTCCGTAAATCATCATTTGTAACTGAATGATGGTAGTGGTGAAGTTTACACGATTCAGTTCCAAACTCCATCCGTCGTAGGTTAAACACAACATTAAGCCTAAGGTTTGGTTTGTATCTGAAAATCTAATCTAAATCCTGTTTTTAATAGAGGTTATTATTTTACTGATTGAATATATATGATTATATTTTATATCTGTTAATCATTATCTGCCTGCGAGTCAGACCCCATCATCATTGATGGTAAAGGTTTGAGTCTATCTTCCATAAAAATTTGACTTGGAATTATTTGACTAGGAAAATATTATTGCGTATAGTTAATTGCCATAGAAATACTTGATATGGAAATTATTACTAGAATTGTTTGAAGTAGCGAAACTTGGATTAGCTGTCCTGGCTTAGGTATAGAGCACGGATTTGATACAGCGATTGAGTAGGAATGATGACGTGCATCGGTCGTTCTTTTTCTTTGAATACACGAGGAGGCTTTGAATAGTGAGTTGGTTTATCGCAACCGTAGTCATAGTTGCTGCCATTGTTACGGTTTTATTTTTCAATCGTTACTACCGAAAAGCTTCACGCGAAGTCGCACTCGTGCGCACGGGTCTGGGCGGACAGAAAATCGCGCTTGATGGTGGATGCTTCGCACTACCCTTCCTTCACAAGATTTCCGAAGTCAACATGCGGACATCAAAGCTGGAAATTGAACGTACCGGCTCGCGTTCCGTGATAACACAAGATCGTCTGCGTGTCGATGTCACGGTTGAATTCTACGTTCATGTTGAAGCAACTACGGCAGGGGTCGCTACGGCTGCTCAAGCACTTGCCGGAAAGACTTTCCGTGCCTCCGAACTTGCAGAAACACTGGAAGGTAAACTGGTAGATGCCGTCCTCTCGGTAGCGGCAGGTTATTCAATGGAGAGTCTCCAGGACGCGAGAGCGAAATACTCGTCCGAAATCAGGGCAATGCTGACTGACGACTTGGCCCAGAACGGGATCGTACTCGAGTCAGTATCCCTGACACGACTAGATCAAACCGCTTTTGATGCATTGGATGAAAACAACGCATTCAACGCACTTGGAATGCGAAGGCTTGCGGAAATCATCGCAACGAACCGCAAAGAGCGGGTAGCGATTGAGACGGAAGCCGATGTCGCGGTTCGGCAAAGTCAGCTCAATGCAACCAAGAGCAAATTGCTGCTTTCTCAAGAGGAGGAGGAATCAACAATCGTTCAGCAGCAGAATATCGAAACAGTCCGTGCCAAAAGTCAGGCGGACGTAGCGGAACAACAGGCAGAATCCGAAAGACGTCGCGATTCGGCGCGCATAGGACGAGAGCGAGAATTACGGTTGTCTGAGGTATTGCGCGACCGCGAACTTCGTCACAAAGAACTTGAATCAAAGTTATCGACTGAGTCAGCAGAGATCGAAAATGCCGTCAAGCTTACAGAGAAGCGAGCTGAGCAATCAGAAGCGGAAGCAAAAGCACAGATTGTCCGTTCTAAGGAGGTTCAAGCCAAGGAAGAGGTGAAAACCGCTCAGGAAAAGGCCATTGCAGAACGCGAGAGAGGTCTTGCAATGATTCGTGCGAACGAACAATCAGAAGTGGACGAAGTAAGAGTTAGAAGCGAGGCTGAGACGATGCTGACCATGGCGCAAGCAGAGGCGCAAGCGACACTGGATCGGGCCAATTCAGAAAAGGATGGACTTATAGCACGAGCTGAAGGCACTGCGGAACTGATCAAGGCGGAAAACTCGCAGACTCCTGACCTGATACGCCTCAAACTCGATCAGGCTCGTATCAAGATTTTACCGGAAATCGTCTCGAAGATGATGAAGCCGGCGGAAAAAATCGAAACGATACGAATCAATCAGATTTCCGGAATCGGCTCAAACGCACATGGCGGCGAATCCGGTTCGGAGAAGTCTGCGACCAATCAAATTGTGGACAGCATTCTCAACCTCGCGCTTCAGCTGCCGGCAGCCAAGAAACTCGGTGCCGAAGTCGGACTCAATATCGGAGAAGGAATTCAGGGAATCAGTGATTCGATCACTCAGGGTAGTGATGACAAGCCGCCTGAGGAATGATCACCATCTTCAAAGACAACTTTAACAATCAATATTTTTCAATCGGGGGTAATTACTCATGACATTTAATCAGAATCGTAGACGCTTTCTCGCCGGTGCCTCAATTGCCTTGGCTGCACCAGCGATTATCGGCCGTGTGCAAGCGGCAACGGATGACATCAAATTCGTAAGTATTCTTGATCAATCAGGGGGATTGGATATCTATGGCAAACCTATGGTTGATACAACCAGGCTGGCAATTGAAGAAATCAATGCTGCCGGTGGATTACTTGGTCGACAAATCGATCTCAAGGTCTATGACCCGCAATCGACTATCCAGTTGTATACCCAGTTCGCGACGCAGGCGGCAGCTGGAGACAAGGCGGATGTGGTCCATGCCGGGATCACATCGGCTTCCAGAGAAGCGATCCGACCCACTTTGGCAAGATTTAAAACACTGTACTTCTACAACGTCCTGTACGAAGGTGGCGTTTGTGATTTCAACTGCTTCTGCACGGGTTCCACGCCGGCACAGACTGTTGAAAAACTCGTCCCCTATACGATGAACAAATGGGGAAAGAAAGTATATGTCGTTGCCGCTGACTACAACTATGGGCAGATTACCGCGCAGTGGGTGCAAAAGTACGTAGCCGACAACGGCGGTGAGGTTGTTGAGACCGAATTCTTCCCGCTCGACGTTACCAATTTCGGAACGACCATCAAGAAAATTCAGGCGGCAAAACCGGACATGGTCATGTCCGCGCTTGTAGGTGGTGCTCATGTGTCATTCTATCGTCAATATGCAGCTGCTGGCATGAGCCAGTCAATACCCATCGCGTCCACAACGTTCGGAATTGGAAACGAGCATAAGTTGATCTCGGCCGAAGAGGGTGATGGGATGATTTGCGCGTATTCGTATTTTGAGGAAATTGAAAGCGAAGCGAACGCAAGTTTCACATCGCGCTTCAAGGAAAGCATGGGGGATGATGCACCTGCATTGAACGAACTTGCGGCTCGGACATATGAAGGGGCTTACCTGTGGGCAGAAGCAGTAAACCAAGCTGGTTCAATCGATCGCATGGAAGTGATCGAAGCCCTGCGAGCCGGTCTTTCAATTGATGGTCCCTCCGGGACGGTCGCGATTGAACCGAAGACCAATCACGCGCTCCAGAACGTATACCTTGCGGAACTCAAGGATCAGTCATTCAACATCATAGAAAGTTATGAGGCTCAACCGCCAACCGACACCTTGCTGGTTTGTGACCTGGTCGGCAACCCCAACCAATCGACTTTTTACTTCGAGAATGGTTTGGAAGCCGCCGGCATTAAGATTCAATAAAACAATAATTCCGACGGGTACCTTTCTTTGGATCTGAACCTCGCTATCGCACTCGGGACCCAAATCATCTACGGAATCGCCAACCTGACGCTGATCAGCCTTGGGTTGGCGATCATTTTTGGGATGATGAGGGTGATCAATCTTGCCCACGGCGAGTTCATCATGCTCGGCGGCTACACAGTTGTCATCGCAACAAATGCCGGGGTCAATATCTGGATTTCAATGCTGATTCTGGCCCCGCTGGTAGTTGGTGTGATCGGAGTATTGGTGGAGCGATTGCTGATTCGTTGGTTGTATGGAAGAATGATCGATACGCTGCTGGCGACATGGGGATTGAGCCTGCTTCTGATCGGACTCGTCACTTCCATTTTCGGCGCATCAACCGCAACCACGATATCGCCACCGCTGGGGGTTGTGTCAATCGGAGATTACACTTCTTCAGCCTACGAATTGCTCCTCATCGGAATCACTGCGGCACTCTGTCTGGTTATTTTTCTCACACTCAAGTGGACAAGACTTGGCCTAATCGCCCGTGGGACGATGCAAAATGAAGAAATGGCATCGGCACTCGGCATATCCACATCGCGCATCTACATGCTGACTTTCGGAGTGGGAGCGGCGATTTCCGGTTTTGCAGGAGGGTTGCTTGCACCGGTGACGGGAGTACTTCCAACCATAGGTGTGGCATATATCGCGAAGTCCTTTATTACCGTAATATCTGGTGGCGCGGTGATTCTGGCAGGAACTGTATCGGCATCGGCTGTACTGGGTGGTGTCAACGGAATCGTATCCTTTCTTACCGGACCGACGATCGGAGAAGTTGCGCTTCTCTTCGCAGCAATTCTGTTGCTGCGTCTCATGCCCAGAGGCATAACCGGAAAATTTTTCAGGAAAAGCCTGTGACTGCACTACGGGACATGCGCGCCACTATCACGATAGCTGTAATTGGCATCCTGTTCATGTTGTTGGCTCCAACGGTGCTTGAACTGTTCGCAATCATCAATCTGACCACGGCAATTGCGCTCGCCATGCTCGCGCTCAGTCTGGCCCTGATATGGGGGTATGGCGGAATACTCTGTTTTGGACAGACAGCATTTTTCGGTGTTGGTGCATATGCCTACACAGTCGCTGCGATCAATACCGGGGACGCAACCACCGCAATTCTGATCGCCGTAGTTGTTGCGATTGCTTTCGCAGCGGCGTTGGGCTACTTCATGTTCTACGGACGGGTCAGCGATGTCTATTTGGCTGTAATCACACTTACGGTGTCGTTGATTCTCTATAGTTTGATTCGTCGAACTTCGGGACCAGAATACAAAATTGGCGATGCGTTGCTTGGTGGTTTCAATGGAGTTACTTCACCATCATTGAATTTGCCGTGGGAGCACGCGTATTTCCTATTTCCGGAACATGTGTTTTATGTTGCCATGGCAATGTTGATCATTGTCTACGTTTTTACGGCATGGCTGGTGCGGACAAAATTCGGCCGAGTCGTCGTTTCAATAAAGGAAAACGAATTACGGGCAGAGCTGCTCGGATACGACATTCGACTCTACAAATTACTGATATTCATGATTGGCGCAGGGGTCGCTGGGCTTGGTGGTGTACTATTCTGCAATGGAGTTGGGCGCGTAACGCCGGACGTATTCAGTTTGTACAACTCGGCACTCACAATTATCTGGGTGATTGTCGGAGGCAGGGGTACGTTGATCGGTCCAGTGCTCGGTGCTTTCGGTATCTTTTACCTCTCTTCAGCCCTTGGAACACAATCGACATTCAATAACAATCTGGTTCTGGGCATCATCCTGATCATTTTCGTTCTGGCAATTCCGAAAGGTCTGGTGCCCACTGTCCGAGACTGGATGATTGAACGTAAAGATCGTCGCATCCAACGAGTGCGTGAACGTCGAGTTCGTGCAAGGCGAAAACGTTCAAATACTCAGAAGATGGAGGTCACGGGTGAATAAGAATGAGATTGTTCTAGAAACTCGGAATCTCTCAATGCACTTCGGTGGAGTTCGCGCGGTGGACAGTGTCAATTTCACAATTTGGGAGAATGAGTTGCGGTGTCTGATCGGACCCAATGGTGCTGGCAAGTCGACATTTTTCAAGTGTCTTACTGGTCAACTCCGTCCAACTTTCGGTGACATTGTGATCCGAAATCTACAGGTGGCTGGACATCAACCACATGAAATATCCTCACTTGGAGTTGGAATCAAAACACAAGTTCCGAATGTGTTTGACGGACTTTCAACGGAAGAAAACATTTGGTTGTCAGCGAGACGCTGGCACGACTCAGCACGGGCGCGTCATTTGACAACTCAAACGCTCGATAGACTTGAACTTGGACGAATTCGCGAAAAATTCGTCGGACATCTCGCTCACGGAGAACGGCAATGGGTCGAGTTGGGTATGGTTGTAGTTACTGAACCATGGCTTGTGCTTCTTGATGAACCGACCGCCGGAATGACTTACGAGGAGACAGTGCGCACGGCGGACCTCATCAAGGCTATGAATGAAACCGCGACTCTGATCGTGGTCGAACACGACATGCAGTTCATCCGTATGATCTCAAAGACAGTCACGCTGTTTCACGAGGGAAAAATCCTGATGGAAGACACGTTGGAAAATATCTCTTCCAATCCAATCGCTCGTGAAATTTATCTTGGACATCGATCAGACAGGTCCGAAAAGTGAAAGTGCTGATCGAGGTAAAGGGCTTGAGTGCAGGTTACGGAAACGTGCCGATTCTTCATGGTATAGATTTTGCGATCAGCGACGGTGAGATTGTCGGTGTACTCGGACATAACGGAATGGGCAAGACCACGCTCATGAAAACAATCATGGGTATTGTCCCGACAACCGGAGGCTCAATTCGTTACGGCGACATGGAGTTGACAGATATGCGGGTCAATGAACGAATTTTGCATGGTATCGGCTACGTCCCACAAGGTCGAGGAATTTTTACCAATCTCTCGGTTCTTGACAATATCCGAATGGGGATAGCGGCCCTGAAAGACGATGAAGAAGACGCAATACGGCGAATTCTCGCTGATTTCCCTAGACTTGAGCACCTTTTCGACCGAAGCGGTGGTGCGCTTTCCGGAGGTGAGCAGCAGCTTCTCGCCATTGCCCGCTGTTTAATTTCAGAACCTGACCTGATTTTACTTGATGAACCAACGGAAGGCATTCAACCTTCAATAATCGAGGACATCATCGAACTTCTGCAGGACTTGAATCGCCGACGCGGGGTATCGATTATCTTGGTGGAACAAAACCTCGACTTCATCGCCAGCCTTTGCGACCGAATACTTCTAATACAAAAAGGTGTCATATCGGAAGAGGTTGAAAGTGTTGGCTCAACCAAGTCAGAACTGGCTGAACAATTCACAGGGTTCGGCAGTTCGACATCCGCATCAAGACCCACATCAAACCCGACCTTGATCGAAAATGCCGATTCAAAGAAAGCTGTTCAACCAACTATGGGAAGGACAACAGAATCTGCAGAACGTAATCCATTGCCATCGATGCGAAATCACACGATAGAAAAGGGGAACGCTTACATGACTGCTCAACGACCAACGCATGCCCAGCTCAAGAAAATTGTCGAGGGATTTAGGATGCATATGACAGACGAGAAAATAAAGGATTTTCTCGATGTGATGCAGGGCACAATTGACGCATATGATTCCGTTGACTCCATGCCGGACTACCTGCCACCAGTCCTATATCCCAGGACCGCTGGATATCGCCCTTCTCCCGAGGAAAATCCCCTGAACGCCTGGCATGTCAAGACTGAGGTTCGGGGTGCTCCGCAGGGACCGCTACTCGGTAAGAAAGTGGTACTCAAGGATAACGTCTGTCTCGCTGGCGTGCCAATGATGAATGGTGCATCAACCCTCAAAGGATATACACCGGACATCGATGCAACTATCGTCACGAGGTTATTGGACGCCGGAGCGACAATTGTCGGCAAGGCGCACTGCGAGTATTTCTGCCTGTCCGGTGGAAGTCATACCAGCGCGACAGGACCTGTTCACAACCCCCACAAAAAGGGTTATTCCGCTGGAGGATCTTCGTCCGGTTCTGCCGCACTTGTTGCCGGGGATTTTGTTGACTTGGCGATTGGCGGCGATCAGGGGGGATCGATTCGAATTCCCGCGGCATTCTCGGGTTGCTATGGGATGAAGCCGACTCATGGGCTGGTTCCGTATACAGGAATCATGCCAATCGAAACAACGATTGACCATACAGGGCCCATGACGCGGAACGTGCGAGATAACGCGAAGATGTTACAGGTGCTCGCAGGCGAAGATTGGCTTGATCCAAGACAGTACAACCCTCAGGTGGACGATTATCTGAATGCTATCGGACAAGGTGTCAGTGGACTTCGCATCGGATTGTTGAAAGAAGGCTTCGGACACAGCAGCTCTGAACCCGATGTGGACGAAAAAAATCGTACGGCAGCGGAGTCGTTCAGACAATTAGGCGCAACTGTCGATGAAGTTTCGATTCCCGCACATCTTTGGGGTGCCGATATCTGGGTACCGATAGCACTTGAGGGATTAACCAACCAAATGATGTACGGCAATGGAATGGGAACCGGTTGGAAAGGGATGTACAACACATCGCTACTTGATTTTCACGCCAACTGGAGAGTCAGAGCGGACGAACTTTCCGACACGCTGAAGATTTCCATGTTCGTTGGCCAATACTATCTGAAACATCATCGAGGGCACTACTACGCCAAATCACAAAATTTAGCCAGGCTGTTACATTATGAGTACGAAAAAGTGCTGGGCAAGTATGACCTGTTGCTCTTACCTACAGTGCCAATGAAAGCAACTCCTCTGCCGCCGCAAGATGCTCCGCTGTCACTTATTTGTCAACGCGCATTTGAGATGATTGTGAATACCTGTCCTTTCAATATCACTGGTCATCCTGCAATGTCGATTCCATGCGGCATGAGTGATGGATTACCGGTCGGAATGATGATCGTAGGCCGCAAATGGCAGGAATCTGCCATCTATCGAGCTGCAGCTGCGTTTGAGCAAATTGACGATTGGCGCGGGATGTGATGGTCCGTCAGTCGCTCAGCGAACGAACAATCATTCCGGTCGACGGGCTCTCCCACGTCAAGGGGCAAATGAGCCCGCCGCTAATCGACGCGACCATTCCTGCATTTCTCAAAGATGTGGTTCATCGCTTTGGCGACCATACTGCCGCGGTCTTCCAGGCGACCGGAGATCGGTGGACTTACTCTCAGTTGTCCAGACGGGTCGATCGAATGGCAGCTGGATTGCTTGACCTGAATCTGTACAAAGGCGACCGTATCGGAATCTGGGCACCTAATCGTCCGGAGTGGCTCATTACACAATTTGCGACAGCCCGGATTGGACTGATACTGGTCAACATCAATCCGGCCTATCGGACTTCCGAATTGGAGTATGTCCTGAACAAGGTGGGGGTTAAAGCCCTGATCACTTCAACACAATTCAAATCCTCAGCCTATCTTGATATGATTCGAGAAATTGCGCCTGAACTTGAAGACTGCAAACCTGGGCGAATTCGTTCCAAGCGATTGCCATCATTGCGAACGGTGATTCAGCTGAGTCCTGACCCGGCACCTGGGGTTTTCAGTTTTGATGAAGTCATGGACCGGGGAGGCGGCGGCCACCGCTGGCGTCTCGATTCGATTTCAAACGGACTGTCAGCATTCGATCCCATCAACATTCAGTTCACTTCAGGAACAACAGGAGCGCCTAAAGGGGCTACGTTGACTCACCACAATATAGTCAACAACGCAATATTCTGTGCCCGGGCCATGCGTCTTCAGCCGGAAGAATCCTTGTGTATTCCAGTGCCGCTTTACCATTGTTTCGGGATGGTACTCGGAAACTTGTCAGCAGCAGCTTATGGAGCGGCGATGGTATTTCCTGGTGAATCTTTTGATGCACATCAAACACTTGTTGCACTTGAAAGGGAACGATGCTCGGCGGTACACGGCGTACCAACAATGTTCGCCGCAATGCTGGACCACCCGGAGTTCAACCGATTCGATTTATCTGCGATGCGAACGGGAATTATGGCCGGAGCGCCTTGTCCGATAACTTTGATGAAACGGGTGATTCAAGATATGAACTGTCGAGAAATCACCATAGCGTACGGCATGACGGAGACCAGTCCGATTTCATTTCAGACTGAGGTGCATGATCACATTGATCATCGTGTTTCGACGGTTGGTCGAATTCAGCCTCATGCCGAGGTAAAGATTGTCAATGTGGACGGAAGTACGGTTCCGATGGGTGATCAGGGCGAGTTGCTGACTCGAGGTTACCTGGTCATGAAGGGTTACTGGAACGACGAGGAAATCACTGAAAACTCCATTATTGACGGATGGATGCACACCGGCGATTTGGCAACGATCGACGCTGAAGGTTACTGCCGAATTGTCGGACGGATCAAGGATATGTTGATACGAGGTGGAGAGAACATCTATCCGGCGGAAATAGAGGATTTTTTACTTACACATCCAGATGTTGCACAAGTGCAGGTCTTCGGTGTGCCGGACGAAAAGTACGGGGAGCAAGTGTGTGCATGGATCGTTCTTCGGTCGAACAGTTACGCCGGTGAGGAATCAATCAGGGATTTCTGTCGGAGAAAAATAGCACACTACAAAGTGCCGCACTATATTCGATTTGTAAACGAGATGCCTATGACAGCGACAGGAAAACCGCAGAAGTTCAAAATGCGCGAAGAGATGAGAAAGGAATTAAATTTGGAATCAGCATAGATCAAGTGGTTCTCATCTCCAACAGTGATTCATTCGAGACTGGCAACATATTCGCTGTATTCATCTTCATTCAGTAGGTCTTCAAGCTCTTCCGGACTGGACATCTCCAATTTGCAAAACCAGCCATCCTCCGTCGGATTTTCATTGACCAATTCAGGCTGATCCTCCAGTTCTTCGTTGATTTCGATGACCGTACCCGATACGGGTGATCTCAATTCTGCAGCAGCCTTGACAGATTCGATTACCGCGATTTCATCCGATGCGTCAACACTGACATCAACTTCCGGCAATTCGATAAAAACGATATCACCGAGCTGATCCTGAGCGAAATCGGTAATTCCAACTTCAACAATATTCTCGGAAACAACTCGAACCCATTCATGATCCTGTGTATATCGAATCTCACTCATTCTGATTCCCTCCAGTTGAGATGTCTGATGTCTTTGCAATATTGCGATTTTGATGTTTGACAAATGGTAATCTTACGATTTCAGCCGAAACCAAACTATTTCGAATTTGAAGGTTGACGGCGGTTCCAACATTCGCCTGCGACGGTTCAATATATCCCATCGCAATCGGTGCTTGCACAGTAGGTGCGAACATACCACTGGTTACGACTCCGATTTCGGTACCGTCATCCAGACAAATTCCTGTTCCTTTGCGGGCAAGTGCTTTTGTGTGGAGACGTATTCCTACCATTCGCCGTTTAGGACCGTTGGCGATTTGCCGCAATATCGCGTCGGCACCGGGAAACCCACCTTCTCGCTCGCCGCCAGTTCGCCGGGCCTTTGAAATCGTCCAATGAATACCCGCTTCAACGGGTGTCGTTGTTGTGTCCATGTCCTGTCCGTACAACCTCAACCCTGCTTCGAGTCTCAACGAATCTCGTGCTCCGAGACCGGCGGGTTTGACTTCAGGCTGTGTTAAAAGCACTCGTACCAACTCTTCGGCACTCTGTCCCGGCACTGAAAGTTCAAATCCATCCTCTCCGGTATAGCCGGAACGACTCACAATGCAAGGTATCCCGTTCAAGTCAAATTTGTCAATCGTCATGAAATCAAGTTCTACAATTCCAGGATAAAATCTTTCCAGCACGTCCGCTGCCTTCGGACCCTGCAGCGCCAACAGAACTTTCTCGGAGTATTCTTCAACTGAAGCTGTCGTAACTTTGTCACGCAAATATTTTAAATCTTGTTCCTTACTGGCTGCATTCATCACCACGAAAAATTCCGACTCTAAATTCGCTACGATCAAATCGTCAAGGATGCCGCCCTGATTGTTGGTGAAACAGCAATACTGCATTTTTTTGTGTGGCAAATTTTTCAAGTCGGTTGGAATCAAGGCCTCAAGGGCACAGGCCGCGTCAGATCCGATAATGCTGACCTGTCCCATGTGCGATATGTCGAACAGACTAGCCTGATTTCTCGTGTGGTTATGTTCGGCAATGATTTTTTCGGGGTACCAAATTGGCATGGAATAGCCGGCAAAAGGCCCCATTTTGGCGCCTAATTCAAGATGAATTTTGTGCAGGGGGCTAGTGAGAAGAGTCAATGTATTTTATTTCAGTATGTGTTGTTCAAAGTGAAATCGAACATGATCATTCATGTCCGGACGTATCTTGTAAAGTATGTAAATATAACCCTAATCGAGGTTTGTCATGTCATATTCGCGAACGTCATTCCTACCGAAATAATTCATTTACGCTAACAGGATAACTGAAATTTAATCGATTCCAAATTCGATCACAATGTCTTTACGAACTGCTTGCTCGAACCCGACCGCGAGCCTTCTACGAAGGTAGTCCAATTCTGCCTGATTCCGTTCGGAATACTTACTTATTTCAAATCGAATTTTATTTTTAAATGATTAAGGCGCGTCGCATAATCCAATAATCCTTCATGTTGGAGTCTCCCAACTACGATACCCGGATGAATGTTAATGCTGCGCGCAAAATACTCAATTTCATCAGCTGTTCGAACTTCGAACAGATTGTCAATATTTGATTGCGGAATCAACTTGTCCGCCGCCCATTGGTTGGCTTCCTTTTCTTGCGTACTGTCATCAGAATCATCGCTCAAGCTGTCCAGGAAAATACTTCGTTTATCGCCAGCATGAAGCAGGATATGAGCGGCCTCGTGGAAAAACGCTAACCAGAACTTGTCGTTTGTCTTTCCATAAAGTGATAGCTGAATAAGCGGGCTATGCCGGTTCAGCCAGCGTGCGACACCACTGACATGAGCCTTGGGAACGGCAGGCACCAAAGCCAGTTTTACGCCAGCTTCACTGCACAATGCTTGAAGTTCAGGTTCGAACTCACAAGGAGGTAGAACAGATAAATTGCGTATCTCATTCAGAGATTTCTTGAACTTTGCTTCATTGAATTTCGGTATGGACATTTTCTCAGCTTCTATTTCTCCCATTCGGAGCCATGCTGTGATCGCACCAATATCGGATTCAGTTTTACGCCCGCGTCGAAACGATGCCTGTAGATTTTCATAGCGAAGTGTCCATTCCTCTGGGGAAGCCACACTGAAAAATCGTAGTAACGTTTCGACAAGTTCCGGTTTTCTGGCCTCAGTTATTCGTCTATCCGGAATTACGTCGACCTCTTTCAACCAGGAAAGCGGTAGCATATTCAACCAACCAGTCGATTTTTCATAGCGTTGCCGCGCTTCCTGCCTTGCCAGTCGCTCACGATATATCGCTTCTCTATTCAACCAGAAATTTGCTGTTGAACCCAGAACGCGCTCAAGTCTCAAGGCTGCGTCTTCGGACAAAGAGACCTTGCCTTTGATCAGCTGATTGAGGTGCTTGGTGGTAAATCCAAGTCGACCGGCAAGTTCCACTTGACTCCAGTCGCGTTCTTCCATTAGATCCGAGATGGTAGAACCGGGCGGTGAAATCCAGTCAGGCTGAAAATTGCGCTTTAGATCAATCATGATAATCTCCTATGTAACATACGGTGACGGCGGTAACTGCTATCCAATCAACACTGCCATCGCTTTTTCTTGGTACTATGTCGTGATTTGGTTTAATGATCAGCCGAGTACCGCCTGTCAACGAAATCGACAACTGTCCCGCACGATCTCCTAGAAGAGGATGTGGCTTGCCTGCAACAATATCCGTTACATTGTGAGCAGCGACGATATCATCCAGACGTACTCGGAGTTTGGAAGCATTGTCCGGTCCCAGAAGGCGGGTGGCATATTGCGAATTTTCACATATCTTTTGAAGTTTTGATGTCTGGAATGTGATTTCCATTAAGATGATTATAAATTATATTACCATATAGGTAAATATAATTCTTAAAGAGAAAATGATGTTGCGAATATTTACGTACCCGTCTCGCCCTGCTAATCGGGCGTGGAAATCACCGATCCGTGTTGACCGATTCCGGCAGTATTGCCGTTGAATTGGTACTCTACGGCGTTCGTGTTATTCGCAGCTCGCTGGATGAGCGCATCATAACCGGTTTCGGATGTGTGAAGAAATTACGAGCATTTGCGCCCGGTCGAGCGTGCATTCAATGGCATCAGTACCTTCTCTTTGCAGATGCGGTCAGAGTATCAACTCCCGGTACATTTCTTTCTTTGTACACGTAGCCTGCCAGGTCGAATGGGGTATGCGCGAAATCTGGGAGGAACTTTTTTTGGAACACGCACCTTGATGATATGCGTGAACATGGCGAACTGGTAGTTAGTTACAACCAATCGTACGCCCGATGCGAAGCGTAAAGTCACCAACACTCAGCTTGAAGGAAGCCGCTGAAGTCTATTGCTTCCGCACTCTGATAGAGTATTTTGAGACGATCACGATCAACGCGAGTCGAGTGAAAAGCAATAGTCGGAATAGCAGTGTTTGCGTCAGATTCCTTGCCGAACGCCAAACAGCAGACCGTGCTGAATCTGTCAAAAATTTCAGTTATCTGGCAAAGCGATAGCAATTTTTGGCACAGTTCCGAGAAAATGATTGGGAAGAAATGTTTGTACGATCAACTCCTGGACTCGATTCTGGTCTCAAACTTCAGGCCAAAAGAAACACCCCTTGATGGGCATCGGGCCGGCGGTACTGGTGCTGGCGGGGTCAATGCCTATTAATATAAGTCTTGTCATTTATCAACTATTTTTGTCGAATCAATGAACAATGTAACTGTATACGTTGACGGTTTCAATCTGTACTACGGACCAAAGTCGAAAAAATGGCACTGTTCCGTTTGGCTGAACATTCACGAACTTTCAAAAAATCTACTCGAGTCGAATCAGAATTTGGTTGAAGTTCACTACTTCACTGTCCGTATAAAGGGCAATGGAAGACACATACAAAAGAGAAAACGTCAACTTTTTGATTTGGAGCAACGGCGACGCTCCCCGATACCGAGCTGCATTTTGGACACTATCTTCCGAAACAACAAAAGTGTTTGAAATGCAAATCTTCATGGCAAATTTTCAAGAAAAGATGACTGATGTGAAAATCGCGGTTCAATTGTTAAATGACGCACAGGACAACAAGTTTGACACCACATTCATAATTTCCGCTGACAGCGATTTAGTGCCTCCTATTCATGCCGTGCTAGAACGCTATCAAGACAAGCGGGTAATTGTCGCACTCCCACCAAATAGAAAATCAGATCAACTTCGAAGTATTGCAACGGCAAATTTCACCATCGGTCGAAAGAAACTTAAGGATAGTCAACTGCGTCATCAGGTCAAATCAAAAAGTGGATTCAAGCTTAGAAAACCCAGAGAATGGAATTGAATCAAAGTTAATCCCACTTCGGTTTACCAACGCTCTGAATTCTTTGGAACCGAATTTTTGCAAATCATGCAGTCGACATATCATATCGAACGAATGATTGGTAAACGACAAGTAATTGACTGAAATTCTCTTTCACTTGGTTTTCAACTTAGGTTCTGGTCCTTGAACCAAGTGGATATTTCAGTTCAAGTATCGAAAATTATCGGACGATGAAATCAAGCTTCGATTGAGCAGACCGAATTACGCAGTTTCAACCATGGCCTGCAGGACTTCGCACCAACCGAGGGCGATGTTACGCCTGTTGTATCCACCTCCTCCTGTTGCGATGATTCTGCCATTGCTGAATTCGTCAGCGATCTGACACAGTCTGCGGCAAGCATGTCCGTGGGCTTCGGGTGTGAATTCCATGTGCGTGATCGGATCTCCGGCAATGCTATCCGCACCTGCCTGCAATACGATGAATTCCGGTTTGAATGCACGGACAAATTCCTCGATTTTCCCCCAAGACTCGAAGAACACATCATTGCGACTACCCGGCATGACAGGAATATTCAGCTTGGTTTGAGCTGCCTCGCCCTTGCCAGTCTCATAGGCAAATCCGGTGCCTGGATACAGGAACCGTCCATCCTCGTGGATATCGCCGATGATGACATCGGGATCCGATTCAAATGCATAGAACACACCGTCACCGTGATGCGCATCGATATCCACATAGGCGATTCGTTGAATTCCATACCGCTCGCGCAAGGTCTGAATCAGAACACCAAGATCACTGATCGCACAGAACCCTGCTGCTGCACTGGGTCCGCAGTGATGAAGTCCTGCGATCGGAATGAATATCCGGCTGAACTCACCCTTCATCATTCTGTCGATCGCATCAAGATCGCTACCGACAACGAAAGATGACGCCTCAAATACACCTGGGAATACCGGTGTATCGCCGCCGTCCAGATATCCGGTGCCTTCTTTGGATTTCCGCTTGAGGAATTCTACGTAGCCGGGATCGTGGAAGCGCACGAGATCGTCTTCGCCGCAGGCTACCGGTGTGAGAACTTCCACCTGCTTGTCCAACCCGATTCGGACAGCCTCGTTCCAGAACGCATCGTGACGGTCCACGCCGAACGGATGACCGGCGGGAAAACCGTAGCGCTTTAGATCTTCACCGACATAGACACCGGTACGGCTGGAACCTGTCATCACCAGCGCGTGACAACCATGCCAGATCGTTTTCGAGTTGATTCGGACTTTTGATCGCCCGCTCGGTTGATGACGTAGGAACTACCGTTGTCCTGAATGATTTCGATATACATCAAAGTATCGCCGGATCGAAATTCTCTGACTGTGCTGGCACCATACCGGTACTCAGTGTAGTTCACATTGTCGGGCAATTCGTCTGTGTCGAGAGATTGTTCGGACGCTGCAGTAGACGTGGCTTCGTCGGAAGTGTTTATCACTTCGCCTGTCACAACCGCGGGACGATTGGATATCTCGACCACATCGACCAGCGTGCCATCCTGATCAGATTGAACCGGCGCGACAGACAAAAAGAAGATACCAAGAGCGGATCCCAACCGAAACAATGTTGAGCTAAGGTTATCGTTTTCCTGTGAGTTGACGGAATACATCTTCAAGTTTCCCCTTCTCTTCGGATAGAGTTCGCACGTCCCAGTCGTTTGACTGCGCGACTGTCCACACGCGATCTACCAGTGAATAGCCATTTTTCGAAATCAATCGAAATGACCCATTGTTTTTGTTATACAACACGTCCGCAACTTCATCAATACCCAAAAGGTGCTGTCCAACTTCCTCCGGACTACATCCGTTCAACTGAAGATGAACCGAGTTGTGAAACTCGGACACCTCAGCCATAGCAGCGGGCAGCTGATCTGCAACAACCTTTCCTTGATTGATGATCATGACACGATTGCAGACTGATTCCACTTCGGTCAGAATGTGTGTGGATAGAATGATTGCCTTTTTCTGAGATATTTTCCCGATCAAGGCGGCTATCTGATCTTTCTGATTCGGGTCCAGTCCGTCAGTCGGTTCATCTAACACCAACGCTTGGGGGTCATGCATCAATGCCTGCGCTATCCCGACTCTGCGCTTGTAACCTTTTGACAATGTATGAATCGGCTGCTCAAGCACATCACCGATCTGAACATCGGTAATAACCTCGGCTATCCGATTTGCAAGTTGCGAACTGTCAAAACCACGAATTCTGGCAATGAACGTCAAAAACGACTGTACCGGCATATCACCATAAAGCGGGATACCCTCCGGAAGATATCCCAGTCTTTTCTTGGCTTCAATGGGATCATGCGCCATATCAATACCGTCGATTTGCACTGAACCGAGATCAGGTTTGAGGAATCCGGCAATCATCTTCATTGTCGTCGACTTGCCCGCACCGTTCGGACCCAGAAAACCCAGCACTTCACCTTGTCGCACAGAAAATGTCAGGTCATCAACCGCGATGATCTCTCCAAATCGTTTCGTGAGATTGGTGACGCGGATCATGGAGTCTGACATTTGAGCGACCTGTGAATTTGAAAGAATGGTCTATTGGGGTACGTATGTTAATTCAATACTCGATCAAAGAAAGCCTGATTTTCTACTTGTGGACACTGACGGGCGAGTGTGTATGAATTGACTATGAACTTACTATGGAAGATACCTTTGAGCCGATAAATTTGCCTGTCGATAGACCAAGTCACACAGTAATCACGCGCCTCGGATTTTCCATTTCAACATGAGTTGAGAATGCAAATTGAATATAAAGACTGAGAAAATAGTCATAATCGTCCACTGGTGTACCCTTTAAAAATTGTATAAATTCAACTATTTAGGCTGATCAACCGGTTCCTCTTTGTATCCGTAGTCCGTAAACAGTTGATTTAGCGGCATTTCCCAAACGGTATGGTAAGCAGAATTTGCCAATAAGTGTAGAGACTGACATCCGGATTCCACCGCTTCTTGATGGTTGCCAACAGTACGTTAAACTAAATCACCAGTCTGGATCTTTGAATTCACCAGCGTTTTGACTGACACCGGGGAACAGCTGGATTTGAAAAATCTTCAAGCGAGACAGGCCTTGCTGAAATCGCCAACACCCAAAACAATGATTTATAGCAATGTTATCAATCAGATACAAGACAATTATCTCTCGTAAAGGAGCCACCAGTGATAATCGTCATTGAAATTATGAAATTTTCCATCACTCAGGCAATAGTGAAATTAAGTCATGTCATACGCAAAGCAGAATCTGGCGAAGTTGTGACTATTACCCGTCATGGTCAACCGGTTGTCACATTGCACCCCGTGCAACAAAACCCCAATGTGCCGAAAATAGGTTCGATGAAAGGCAAGATTGAAATTGCTGACAATTTCGATGAGCTTCCCCCGGAGTTCATGTTGGCATTTCGACCTGACCCGGAATCAATATGAGATTGCTCGTCGATACCCATTGCAATTCGCAAACGGATGCATCAGTTTACCCAAAACCAGACCGAATTATGAAATAATCATAGTTGAATCCAACTAGTTTTCTTAGCGAGTCGCTGATTTGACACAACAGAATCCAACAATCATTCTGGTTGACGGCACAGCCTACGTGTATCGTGCATTTCACGCCTTTAATCTGAGTACGGCAGACGGACGTCCCACAGGTGCAGTCTACGGTGTTGCCAATATGCTGAATCGGATCATTCGGGACTATTCTCCTGACTATCTAGTAGTTGTCTTTGATGCAAAGGGCAAAACTTTTCGAGATGACATCTATGCCGAATACAAAGCCAACCGCCCACCAATGCCGGATGACTTACGTTCGCAATACGAAATCGTTCGCGAGCTGGTTGAGGCAATGGGTATCAAGTCAATTTCCATCACTGGAGTCGAGGCGGACGACGTCATTGGTACCCTCGCCGTCGAAGCGGCCCAATACGGACTGCAAACTGTCATTGCGAGTAGTGACAAGGACCTCGCTCAACTGGTCACCGACGATATCGTCATGCTGGATGAACAGAAGGGACTGTTTCTCGGCCCTTCGCAGGTTGAGGAGAAGTACGGCGTACTGCCACATCAGATTGTCGACTTTCTTTCTCTGGTGGGAGACTCGTCCGACAATATTCCCGGAGTGCCGCTTGTCGGTAAAAAGACTGCGGCAACCTGGCTGGCAAAATTCGGCTCACTGGACAGCATTATTGACAATGCCGACGGATTCACCGGAAAAACCGGAGATAACCTACGGAACTCCCTTCAGCAACTGGAGCTTGCAAGACAGCTCGTTACCCTGAAGACGGATGTCGACGTTGAATTCGATCTCGACAGTTTTGTCAAATTCGCTGGAAAAACAGACCGTCTGCGAGAAATCTATTCGGACCTTGAATTCAGATCCTGGCTGGCGGAGTTGGATACCAGTCAAGATCAGCCGAAGCCAACTGCGCAAAACCACGCTGTGACTACGATTGATGCGCTCAACGGTCTTGTTGAAAGACTCTCACGATGCAAGGCATTCGCATTCGATACTGAGACGACAGGTTTCAATATGAGATATGAGCATCTGGTTGGACTGTCTTTCAGCATGCAGGCAAATGAAGCATTCTACATACCAGTCGGCCACAGCTATCCAGGCGTGCCGGAACAATTGGACCGGGATTACGTGCTGGAACAACTCAAGCCCATATTCGAGAATCCCGAAATTGCGAAAATTGCCCAGAACGTAAAGTTTGATGCGGTTGTTCTTGCCAAATACGGTGTCGAAGTGAAGGGTGATCTGTACGACACAATGATTGAGTCATACGTCTTGAACAGCACAGCTGTACCCAAGCACAGCCTGGACAATCTGGCACTGAAATTTCTGGACCACACAACCATCAAATATGAGGATGTTGCCGGCAAAAAGGGTAAGAACCAACTTACGTTCGATCGGGTGGAAATCAATGCTGCAACTGATTACGCTGCAGAAGATGCTGATATAGCCTATCGACTGCACGAGTATCTCTGGCCGAAAGTCTCATCAATCTCCAGTCTGCAAACTGTTTATGAGAAGATCGACATGCCGCTGATGCCGGTACTCTTGAATATGGAGAATCACGGCGTGAAGATTGATCGGGATTCACTGGCACGTCAAAGCGCCGAACTCCACAATGAAATGAAATCGATTGAGCAGAAAATATTCGAAAGCGCAGGTACCCAGTTCAACATCTCATCACCAAAGCAGATCGGAGAGGTTCTATTCGGAATCCTGGGACTTCCAGTCGCCTCAAAGACCTCGACCGGACAGCCGTCCACCTCTGAGTCAGTGCTAAGCGATCTTGCGGTGTACTATGACGTTCCCCGATGGATTCTGGATCATCGAAGCGTTGCTAAACTGAAGTCCACCTATACAGACAAACTTCCGGAAATGATTGACGGAATATCCCAGCGGGTACACACTTCCTATCATCAGGCCGTTGCCGCAACTGGCCGATTGTCCTCATCGGACCCCAATCTTCAGAATATTCCTATCAGAACTGCCGAGGGCAGACGGGTTCGAGAGGCGTTCATCGCCGAACCGGGATTTGTACTGGTTTCAATTGATTACTCTCAGATTGAACTTCGTATCATGGCGCATTTCTCGGAGGACCCGGGGCTGATCGATGCGTTTGCAAAGGGTGAGGATGTTCACAGATTCACCGCGGCGGAGGTATTTGACACCAGCCTTGATGAGGTTAACGCCGATCAGCGACGCCATGCCAAAGCGATCAATTTTGGATTGATGTACGGAATGTCGCCATATGGGTTGTCGCGTCAACTTCAGATTGAAGTTCACCAGGCGAAAGACTACGTCGATCAGTATTTTGCTCGGTATCCGAAAGTTCGAGAATTTATGGATACAACACGCGAGAAAGCGCGCAACGATCGTTATGTCGAAACCATTTATGGTCGCCGCCTGTATCTGGCCGACATCAACTCGAAGCAGTTCGGCCGTCGCCAGCATGCGGAGCGCACCGCAATCAACGCACCGCTTCAGGGGACGGCTGCTGACATCATCAAATTGGCAATGATCGAAGTGGACCGTTGGCTGTTGGACAATGCACCATCATCCCGCATGATCATGCAGGTCCACGATGAGCTGGTTCTCGAAGTCGCCGAGTCCGAGAAGCAAGTGGTCTGCGAAAACGTTAAATCACTCATGGAAGATACAACGGAGCTTCGGGTACCGCTGGTCGCTGATGCGGGGATAGGAATGAACTGGGCTCAGGCCCACGAATAACTGAGCGCCCTCCGGTAGAATCGTCCTTGTGACGCTTCAACGAAGAACTCGGCTTATTCATGTCGTAGTTTATTGAAAAACTACCTTAAGCTTCAGATTCGTTTCATTCGCGACCCTGTCGGGTCGAACGCGGCACCGGTCAGCATACTCCCAGCGAATAGGGTTCCAGCGATGTTGACTTCAACACTGGCAGTATCTTTCAGCACGGAGACATCTTCAATTGCGGCAAGCGCAATGGGAGCGCGGATGCGAAAACCGAAAGCCGCCGAGGTCGTTTTTCCAATAATTCTCCCGTCCTTCAATACCGCTTCATCACCTAACGGAACTGCATCAAGGTCATCGAATAGAATCGATACAATCCTGTTTTCAGTACCAGCCTTTCGTTTAGCTTGCAGTGCCGCCTTACCCATAAAGTCTTTGCTCCAGTCAATTGTGAAATCCAAGCCCGCGTCAAGCGGCGTGATATCACGGTCAAGTTCGTGACCATAAGAAAGAAACCTCTTTTCGATTCGCATAGAAGTCTGCGCGAACAAACCTGCAGATTCAGCACCGAGGACCCGCAGAGTCGAATAGATTTCCTCTGCACTTTCAGCCGGACAAGTCATCTCCCACCCGCACTCACCGACATAGGAAAGCCTGACCGCTAAAACAGGGTGACCGGCGATGTTTGTACTGCCTGCCTCGAAATAGCCGAGTGCGTTAAGTGAGCCAGCTCCGGCAGCAACGGCTATTTCGGGAGACTTTGGACCCACTAAGCCGATGACTGCATACGCGTCGGTCGAATCGGTCAGTGCTATCTTTTCGCCGCTGCGTAGGTGTCGATTCAGCCAGGCCAAATCCTTTTTCAATGATGTCGTTCCGACGTAAAGTCGATAGTGGTCAGTGCGAATACGTACTGCAGTCAAATCACTTTCGATACCACCGCGTTCATTGAGCATGGAGGAATAGATCGCACGCCCTACTTTCCGATCGAACTGATTGGTACAGAGCCGGTTGAGAAATTCGCAGGCATTGTCACCCTCGACATCAATCTTGCCAAACGTGGATTGATCAAACAAAGCGACATTCTTGTGTGCCGCACCAACTTCACGCTCCACATTCTCATGCCAATTCGGCTTGCCGAATGACAGCACAGGCTCAATAGTCTTGTTGAAGTAAAGCGGTCGCTCCCAACCATAAAACTGACCGAAATGCGCGTTTTCCTTTTCCCATACCTTGTCTAGAGGTGACCCCCTCAAATTACGTCCGGTTGTCCACTGCCGACCCGGATAGGTGATTTCATAGTGTTTTCCCAGAACTTCCGGTACCCTGGCCGCAAGCAATTCGACTGAATTGAATTCCGGCGCAAAACGGTTCGGTTCAACCTCGCTCAAGTCCTTTGGCATATGCCCGTGCTGAATGCAGTGGGCCAACGCCATTCCAGCCCCGCCGCTGCTTGCAACACCAACCGAATTCATACCGCAACCAAGGAACAGTCCTTTGGTTTGTGCGGATTCTCCCAACAGAAAAGACCCATCGGGTGTGAAACTCTCCGGACCGTTCAGCAACATTTTTATTTCTGCTGATTCAAGCGCAGGCAGACGATGCAATGCGTTGACCATCATCGGTTCAAAATGATCCCAGTCCTCCTCAAGCAACTGAAATGCAAATTCTTCTCCGATGCGATTCGGTGAAATCGGTTTGCCTCTTGGTTCAAAGCAGCCAACCAGTAGACCTCCGCTGTCATCGCGAATGTAAAGACAACTGTCGTGATCGGAAAGGGTGGGCAGATTTCCGGTTATCCCTGCAATCGGTTTGGTAAGCAGGTAAAAGTGTTCGCACGGCCAGACCGGTACATCAGCACCAGCCATTTTGCCCATGTCACGACTCCATAGACCGGTGCATAACACAATGGCATCGCACTTCGCCGAGCCGCGATTCGTTTGCACTGACCTGACAGTGTGATTCTGCGTAGTGATACTCTGAACACTGGTATTTTCAAAAACCTTAACACCTCGACTTTTTGCGCCCTTAATCATCGCCGCACACAAGTCTGACGGGCTCACCCGTCCGTCGTCTGGCGACCAGATCGCACCGATGACATCATCGGCATTCATATGCGGCCATCGCTCCTTTGCTTCTCCGACCGATATGGAATGCGCGCGCACTCCAAAACAATGTGCCAATGTCTCCTGGCGCCTGATATGTATCAGCCGATCTTCAGAGGTGGCAATGGATAGCGAACCTTTGTTGATCCACCCCGTATGTCGGCCCGTTTCTGCTTCCAGTCTGGAATACAATTCGATCGAATAGCGAATGAGATCCGTCAGGTTTCTTGTCGACCGCAGCGCACGGACCTGTGCAGCCGAATGCCAGGTGGTGCCCGATGTCAGTTCATTACGTTCCAGCAGAATCGCATCACTGATTCCGGCGTTCGCGAGGTGATAGAGTGTCGAACAACCCATAACTCCTCCGCCAATCACGACGACGGAGGCATGTGAAGGAAGCGCTACTGCTACCAAGTCAAGGATACCTCGGTTTAGTACGACAACATCTGCAACGGAGCTTCCAGTAGCGCTGATCGCGTATTCTCGACTAGGAATGAACTGGACGCAAGCACACGGACAATCGGATTGCTATCGGGTTAAATCGTTCTTGAGCAGTGAAATCACTCGTTCGCGAGCCTGATCGACACCTAGTCCGGTTCTCCCTGAAAACACTTGCAGAGTGACACCATCTTCACCCTTGAACTCGTTTTCGACAGTTCTTTTTGCGTTCGCCTGTTTCGACTTGGACAATTTATCTGCTTTTGTCAACAGGATATGAACATCCACTGATGACTCAATACACCAACTGAGCAGCTGACTGTCCAATGGCTTCAGGGGATGCCTGATATCCATGGTCATGATCATCGCTCGAAGACTACGTCGTGTCGTCAGGTATTGCTCGATGACACTAGCCCAGTGTTTCTGTACTTCGGGTGGGACTTTTGCATATCCGTAACCGGGGAGATCAACGAGCCTCCGCTCAGTGTCAATCTGGAAAAAAACTATTTGTTGTGTGCGGCCGGGTGTTTTACTGGTGATTGCGAGCCGCTTATGACCGACAATGGCGTTGAGTGCGGTTGATTTTCCGCTGTTTGACCGGCCCGCGAACGCCACTTCGTAACCATGATCCTGCATCCACTGCGATGGCTTGTGTGCAGCGGTAATAAACTTGGCACCGTTCAGATTTATCGTCACAATTACCCACCATGATCAAAAGTCACCATCTCCGATAACTGTCCACCCTGCTAATTCACTTCGGTGAAGTATGGAGATTATCGGTTCCATTTTACAGGGTTTGCCGATTGGGTATCGGAGGGAGACTCAGTTCCGAATCCGAACAATGCATCAACTATCAGAAATTAATCAACCCATTGTTGCGTAATAGATTCTTAATTGCGCTTAGGTAATGCAGTAAATTACGTTGAATTAGGTTTGTTGCGCATTATTGTGTATTTATTGCGCTTATATCCTATATATGCGCAATTATATTTTAGTTGATGTTGCCAACATTATTTCCATACGAAAGATAGTTGCCGAGAAAATAAAAAAGCGCAGTAGCCATTCAATTCATACGTCACATCTTCATATAATATTGTGCTGTCATGCCAAAACAAATGCCAGAAGAAGATCTACGAGAGATTTTGCTTGTTGTTTCCGGTCACCCGGAAGGAGTCGGATTAAAGACGATTGAAAAGGAGACTACTGGTAACATACCCCGACGAACACTCCAATATAGACTGCAGCATCTCACGAATTCGCGTCGGCTTGTCGCTGAAGGCGACCGTCGCGGACGAATCTACAAAACTGCTGACACTGAAGCAGTTGTCACCAGCGATGTGATTGAACAAAAAAGGAAAAGAAATTCGGAGTGGGGTTTCGGGGGGTGGGATTAGTGCTGTCGCTAAATTAATCGCGCGTTTCAATTCATGATATATTTAGCGCGTGATTTTAATTTCTGACGATTACAGTCGGAGTCGATCAATCAAACACTCGGAATTACAACGCAGCGCAGAATTGTCAATGTTAAGGAAATTATTAACTCTGATTTCATCCATCGGGCTTCTTTGTACCCTGACTAACTCGGTGTTTGCGGCCGGTGATGCCGCAGCAGGTAAGGAAAAGTCCACCACATGCGTCGCCTGTCACGGTATCGACGGTAACGGCGTGGCACCTGAGTTCCCAAAAATTGCAGGACAGATTCCTGGCTACACCGCGAGCCAGTTGGCAGCCTATAAGTCAGGTGAAAGACCCAATGCGGTGATGGGAGGAATGATGGTGACTCTGACTGAACAGGACATGCTGGATCTTGATGCCTATTACTCTCAATTCGAATTTTCCAAAGCAAGCATCGGCGAATCTGATTTGACCGCCGCCAAGAGAGGTCGCGAAATTTACAGAAGGGGACTCTCTCAATATGCCGTACCTGCATGTATGGCATGTCACGGGCCTTCAGGAGACGGACTCCCTGCCCGCTACCCGAAAATTTCAGGTCAATACAAGAACTATCTGGTCACTTCTTTGCGCGAGTTCAAATCTGGTGTACGGAAGAATGAGGAAATGAATACCATCGCCTTTCGTCTCTCCGAACAGCAGATTCAAGATCTCGCAACCTATCTGCACGGATTGGACTAATCTGAATTTCCGACTGTTGGCCTGATTGGCAACCGGTTATTTGCCGGTCGGTTTCGCGCCAGTTTTTTGATTGCCGGTGCCGCTGCGATTTTCTGGTTGCTTGAATACTCCTCATGATTCCTGACGATCTCATCGAGGTCGTAAACGTAATTTACCAAAATTCCGGCAGATTGCTTCAATCCATTTGAGGATAAATCTGCAAGCCAGTTTATTCGAGCCAACTTGGCTCCGTTTCTCAAATGAAACCGGGCGACAGGATCATAAGGCTCACTTCCAGATTTCGCATTCAGAAAATACCTCGCCGCCAGACGAATGAGAATAGGACGAAGCTGCTTTGCTGTCGTTTCATTTTCATGCCAGTTCGGTTGATCAAGTAGTTCCAGCACATTTTGCTCAACGTCTGTGACATGATCACCATGCGGGTCCTCCAACATTATTGCAAGCCATTTTCTAAATCTAGGAACCGGAGACAGTGTGGCGAAGGTCTTTATTTTGGGAAACTCACTTCGAATTTCGAGAAGTACCTGCTTTATGAGGAAACTGCCGAATGGAATTCCAAGCAGTCCTTCGTGGCAGTTGTTGATCGAATAGAAGATGGCTGTGTCAGCTTTGGAGGGGTTCGTCACGCTTCTTTCGCGATCGATCAACGCTTCAATTGATGCTGTCATACCATTGACCAGCGCAACCTCTACAAAAATTATCGGCTCGTCAGGCATTGTGCCATGGAAGAAAGCGAAACACATGCGGTCGGCAGCCAACCTGCCGCGCAAGTCTCCCCAGCCTTTTATCTCATGCACACTTTCATATTGAATGACCTTTTCAAGTATCGCCGCGGGAGTGTTCCAATCGATCCTACGCAAAGTGAGGAATCCTTTATTGAACCAGGAATTCAGAAGGTGGGCGAGATCATTCTCTACCAAAGCGAGGCTCGAATCCTCGCGTTTCAGGTGTAACAGGTCACGGCGCATGGAGACCAATGTGGAAATTCCATCCGGCGCCTGATTGATCCTTCGGAAAATTTCCTGCCTCTTGGACTCGACCGCCGAAAACAGTTTGCTGTAGCTGTCGCCGTCCTGTCTGGCGTGAAAGTCATTCGCAAGTTTAAGAATCTCGTCGATATCAACTTCGTAGTTCAACTTCAGGATTCGGAAAAATTCCAGCTTCTGACTGTCAGACAATGCGTTGTATCCATTCACAATCTGTCGGGCAAGAGTAATTCCCGAAGCCTCACCTGCGGCAGAAAGCAACTGTTCGCACCATGCAATCATCATCAAAGGTGTGGTTTTTTTCGCTGAGGATTTCCTGAACAAATCGGCGCCGGCATCCGCAACGGAATTCAACAACTGGCTCAGACTTATTGACGACATATCAAATTACTTCGGTTCGATTCGACCGATTTGGCAGGTTCTAAAGCAATTCCAGAATTTCATCAAGATTTTCTGATGCAGGTTGTTTCAGCTTTATATAGTAAACCGGCCGTCCGGACTGACGGAGAACTTCCAAATCTGCGTGAAGCTGCGTGTTGAATAGCTCACCGAAAGTATAGGGTCGATCACAGACCGAAAATTCGATATTTTCTTCAACACCGATTATCAGATAGTGACCGGTTCTGGGGCCACCTTTGTGAAACTGACCTGTTGAATGCAGATATTGTGGCCCGAAATTCAGTACTGCTGTTAGACCGGTGAACTCACCCGCTCTTACTTTCAACCGTGTCAGCCTATCCCACATCTCGTTACTGGGTTCAGCGAATGCAAGCAGACAGATGTAGTCATGAGTTTGGGCGCTTTCCCCGATTTGCTGCAGTATTGACCGAATTGCATTCACCGACTCGCTGGTAACTTCAACTGCATTGTCCGGGTCCAGATCGTATTCTGGCGCCGTTCCTTTAGTCCGAAGGGCTGTCAGTACCCTACGTTTGCTTTGCTCAACGTTCGGTTGGTTAAATGGATCAATGTTCAAAAGCCAACCGGTTATTGAGATTGCGGTTTGCCAGAACATGAAAAACCGCGCAGTCTGTCGCAAATTGTTTAACTGAAGATCGAAAATCGAAGCCACCTCGAAATTTTCGGATATCGCTCGTATCTGCAATCGATTGCTCGGCCAACCCTCTGATTGCATAACTTCAATCACTGGAAGGATACCCAATCCAGATTTGCCAAGACTCTCAGAAACGATTTGCTCAACCCATTGTAGTACCGGTAGCAATTGAATTTCAGCCGCAAGCAAGATTCTGCCGCTTGATTCGGACGCAAGCGCTGCAAGTATCGTTGCTGTTTGATCTACGTGTCGACTTACGCTGGATTCATGATTCGATATATCTTCAATGAATTCATCATAACCGCTCTGAATCCCCTGAAGATCATGTCCGAGCAGTTTCAACGGCAAAAGGCTTAGCGTACTGAGTGCAGAATAACGGCCGGGTACGAATGGGTCAGAGGAATATACTGAAATAGCATTTTCTTCCGCCCAAATTCTCAGGGAGTTCGGCTCCGGGTCGGTGACAACACAGAACCCTTCGGGTATTCGAACGCGCTCAAACAAACTTCTAGCGATATCAAGAGTTTCAATCGTACCACCTGACTTGCTCGCTATGAGGTGAAACTTGTTCTTCGATGCAGGATCTTCGAGAATTGAGCGAAGGAATTGCGGTGATGTGCTATCAACAACCTTTAATTTTGTGCTGACCTCATAACCCAGCACGCTTGAGTACGCCTTTGCTGACAGACATGCTCCTCCAGTTCCTATCAAAACGACAGTATCGCAATCAGCAGAAAGTTCAGGAACCTCAGAGACAATCTGCATCGAACGCCTCAAAGTATCCGTCCAATCCATACAATGCGCAGCTGACCCAGGTGGCTCAACAATGTCAAACCAAATGTCGGCGTCCTTTTGGAAAACCTTGGCTCGTATGTGTTGCTTAGCGAGAAATTTACCGTAACTTCCGAGGCGATCGTCGATCATACCGAATGCTCGAACTTTATGGGTCCAAGGCATGACCACGTTAGCCGATTCCGTTCAGCTGATGTCAAAAAACATAAACTGACTGGTGAGGTCGGGATATGAACTTCTAATAGAAAGCCAGGCAAGTGATATCGCAGCCATCCTTCATTTCACCAGTACGAAGTGAGTTCCGCAATAAGGGCAAAGTGCGCTGCTGGTTTTCTCAATTGGCAGATAAACACGAGGGTGTGAATCCCACAATCTCATACTTTCCAACGGACAGTGCAATGGGAGATCGTCTTCGGTGACCTTGATCAGCATTTCCGAATTTGGTGTCTCACCTTGCTTGGGCTGATATGTATCCGAACTCATCGTATTCCAATCAAATGTACGTCAGCCAATGCTGATGTTTCTCACTTCGTCCTTCCACCACTTCAAAATACTTGGCTTGCAGCTCAAGCGTGATCGGACCGGGTTTGCCACCACCGATCAATCTTCCATCAAGTTCGCGGATGGGTGTGATTTCCGCGGCAGTCCCGGTAAAAAAGGCCTCATCGGCGATATAGACCTCATCGCGCGTGATTCGTCGTTCCTGCACTTCATAGCCCATCTCATGAAGCAACTGGATTGCGGTAGACCGTGTTATTCCTTCCAGTGTTGATGCAAGATCTGGTGTAAGCACCCTGTTGTCGCGTACAACAAACAGATTCTCACCGGAACCCTCCATGACAAATCCATCGGTATCAAGCAACATGGCCTCCTCGGCACCATATTCCATCGCTTCTCGAAGTGCAAGAATCGAGTTGGTATAGTGCCCACAGACTTTAGCCCTGCACATCTGCGCATTGACGTGCAGTCGCGCTATCGATGAAGTCTTTACTTTAATTCCGTTTACCAGCCCATCTGCCCCTAGATACGCGCCCCAGTCCCATGCTGCGATCATCACGTGCGTAGACAGGTTATCTGCCCGCAACCCCATACCTTCTGAACCATAGAACGCAATCGGTCGGATATAGCAACTTTCCAGCGCATTTTCACGAATTACCGTACACTGCGCTTCATTCAGTGTATCACGATCAAATGGCAAATCCATTCGCATGATATGTGCTGAATTCATAAAGCGGTCTGTATGGTCCTGCAACCGGAATATCGCTGGTCCTTTGTCAGTCTTATAGGCACGGACACCCTCGAATACAGCGACGCCATAATGCAGGGAATGCGTAAGTATGTGTACAGTCGCCTCGCGCCAAGGCACCAATATTCCGTCATTCCAGATGACGCCGTCTCGATCGCTGAATGAAGTAGTCATGTAGTTTGAATAAGTTAGTTTGTTGACAATCAGGTTTCACACTTCGCGTGATCACCAAATGGTTTCCTGTCAAAAATTTGTCGAACCATGGGTTCGAAAAACTCGAGAGGGAGAGATTCATATTCGGGGTCGAAACTGTTCTGGTCCCAGTTTTCACAGAAATCAGCACATGCCTGATAGTACTCGTGATTCTTGTAAAGTTCGCGAGCGTTTCGGTCACCACCCAGATGATGAAAAAAGTAGTATCCTTGAAAAACCCCATGATGCTTCAGAATCCAATAGGTCTTTTCCGACACATACGGCCGAAGTAGGGCAGCTGCAACCTCACTATGATTTTCAGGTGCTAACAAATCTCCGATGTCATGTAGCAGTGCCGCCACCGTCATTTCCTCACCCGCACCATCTCGCCATGCTCTACTCGCAGACTGAAGAGCATGTTCCAGTCTGGAAACTTTATACCCCGCAAAACTGTTCTCGAGTTCCAACAGATGCTGAAGCACGCGGTCAGCGGTTTTTTTTGAAAATTCCTGTTCGAAACTGTGAAGTAATTGGTAGTCGTCAAATGAACCTTCCTTCATTTGAGTAAATTCCACAGTCTTTTGCATTGCGTCCACTGATCCGACACGTTTTGTAATAAATCGACCGGCCAACCGATCAAATTGATTTCAAAGAAACAGGAAAGAGCATTATACACTTGCATCCAAGCCATCGATGAAGCCGGCGAGGCACCAGGTTCTTGATGCCTAATTGCCAACAAACTCAAGACCGGCCAATTCCATAACGAGCAGTTTTTCGCCAACGTCCTCGAAATCTATCCGGATTATCGTACATGAATGTTCTATGTTCGCATCGACTACAGTGCCTTCACCGAACTTCTTGTGGCGAACCAGTTTACCCGGCAGATCTTCAAGTTCTTCCTCCGAATCAAATGGTATGGTAGACGTATCAAAACTCGCTGATTCGTTGTCAGAGTCAAGTTTAGCTTTCTGAAGAAACTCGGCAGGAATCTCGTCGAGAAATCGTGATGGTCTATACGAATCCAAGCTACCGAACGACAAACGGAAACTCGCACGTGTCAGATACAGTTGGTCCTGCGCTCGAGTCATACCCACGTAGCACAGGCGACGCTCCTCCTCAATCTGATTGTTGACTTGACTCGGGGTGCCGAAAGTCATTGAATTTGCATGGGGTAGCATCTTTTCATCCATACCGACCAGGAATACGACAGGAAATTCAAGCCCCTTGGCCTGATGCAGAGTCATCAAGCTCAGTGTGTCTGATGCCTCATCAAACGTATCACCCGCATCCAGTGTCACACTATCCAAAAATGGAGTGATCGCTTCTCGCCCGTCACTGATCGACTCATTTGACGTGGTGTCATCCATATTCGTTCGGACGAAGTTTTCGCCAGCGTTAATCAACTCGTCAAGGTTCTCTACTCGGGGCTTATCAATTTCCGTGTCTTTCAACAAATAGTAATCACGAAGTCCGGATTGCGCGTTGACATGCGCAATGATTCGACTCAGTGTAAGTTCCGAACAATCGGAATCCATGCCGTCTATCATATCGATGAAATCCTTAAGAGGCTTTCTAATCCGTATCTGCTCTGATTTGTCCTGCACGATCATTCTTGCAGCCTCCATGAAAGAAACATCCTCGCGTTGGGCAAGTTCAAAAACGCGTCGTTGGGTGATTTCACCAATTCCGCGCGGCGGGTCGTTGATAATTCGCTGAAATGCAGGATTGTTGTCCGGGTCAACAATCAATCGTAAATACGCGAGTGAATTTTTTATCTCCATCCTCGAAAAAAATCTAACTCCACCGTATATCCGGAAAGGAATTTTGTATGAGGACAGTGTGTTCTCGAAAATATTGGACTGAGCATGGGTTCGGTAAAGAATCGACATGCTTGAATACGGCATCCCTGCCTCATATAAGGTCTTGATTGATATTGCAACAAATTGCGATTCATCCCGATAATCGTAAGCACCGTAATACCTAATCGGGTCCCCACCTTCCCGGTCAGTCCACAAATTTTTCTCGAACCGATCTCGGTTGCGGGAAATAACGGAGTTGGCAGCACTTAGAATTGTTTGCGTTGACCGATAGTTCTTTTCCAGACGAACCAACCTTGTGTTCGGAAAAATTGAGCCGAAACTCAGCATGTTCTTCGCCACCGCCCCGCGCCAACCGTAGATCGACTGATCCTCATCACCGACCGCGGTAATGTAGTTCAGATGACTGCCGAACAACTTCAGCCATTCGATTTGGATCGCATTGGTGTCCTGAAACTCATCAACCAGAATATGATGGTATCGCTCATGCATCGCATTACGCACGAGCTCATTACGCTGCATCACCTCAACAGTGCGAAGCAAGATTTCCGCAAAGTCCACCAGACCCCGGATGTTGCATTCCCGTTCATAAAGTTCATAGATAGGACCCATAATCTGATTGCGATAATCAGATTCACCAAAGACTTGTGCGGCTCGCAACTGTTGTTCTTTTTTACTGTTGATATATGACTGAACGTCCCTGGGGGTTTTGTTCCGCACGTTCAGCTGACCGTCCCTGATCAGTCGGTTGATAAAGGACTTCTGATCATCCTGATCCAGTATGGTGAAGTCTCGCGGCAATCCCGCAGCTTCGTGATGCATTCGCAGAAATCGATTTGAGAATCCATGGAACGTCGCGATCTGATAGGGTGCTGAATTCCTTCCGAGTAAATTTTCCACACGCGACTTCATTTCCCGTGCAGCTTTATTCGTGAAGGTGACTGCAATGATTCGATGCGGAGAAATACCGTTTGCCTCAATCAACCAGGCAATCCGACGGGCAAGCACGGTCGTCTTACCACTACCTGCACCGGCTGTAATCAGTAGTGGTCCCGGAGGCGCTACAACAGCCTCACGTTGCTGTGCGTTCAATCCATCAAGTATTCTTGTGACATCAGTCACTGTTCATTTGTCCTCATGATTCAGAAATTATTTTCCGGATGCGTCCTGAAACTAGAATTATCTTGAAATTGATAAATCGAAACTTATATTAGAAAGTACAATCTACTGTTATATCGGTTAGGTCAAAATGTCAGTATCAGCGAAGTTCAAACTGGGACAGATTGTTCGTCATCGTTACTACTCTTTCAGGGGAGTGGTTTTTGATGTCGATCCAGAGTTCAACAATACCGAGGAATGGTACGATGCAATTCCAGACGACATCCGTCCCCGTAAAGATCAGCCGTTCTATCACCTGCTGGCTGAGAACGAAAAAACCACATATGTTGCCTATGTTTCCGAACAAAACCTGATGCCGGACGAAACAGGCAACCCCGTCGATCATCCGGCGGTCACAAAACTGTTCGGCGATCTGGAGGGTGGTCAATACACCGTCCCGTCGGAGCAGTTCCACTAATTCAATGACAGTGAAGGTGACTGATCTCTCGGCTGAGCCATTATAAATCTTTCAGGTATTCGCGCTTCGGGCAAAATCCTGGGAATCGAACACAATAGTGGATATCAAACAAGCAAAATTCAACATGGTCGAACAGCAAATCCGGCCATGGAATGTACTGGATCCGAAAGTGCTGGAAGCGATTTCGGCCGTACCACGGGAGCATTTCGTTCCGAATGAGCATCATGAGCTGTCTTTCGTCGATATGAACATACCGATCGGCGACAATCAGGTTATGATGCAACCAAAAGTTGAAGCCAGATTGCTTCAGGCTCTTGAGCCTGATCCAGATCATCTGGTTCTGGAAATTGGAACCGGTACCGGATACATGGCCGCACTGCTGGCTTATTGTGCAAAGTCCGTGGAGACAGTGGAAATCCGGACTGCCTTTGCTGATCTTGCAACCAATAATCTTGCTGAAAACAAAATCAACAACGTGCGGGTGATCGAAGGTGATGGTGGGCAAGGATGGCGGTCAGACCAACAATTCGACTGTATATTTCTATCCGGTTCCGTCATTGAGCTTCCAGACAGTTATCGTGAACTCCTGAATGTCGGCGGACGACTGGTTGCCATAATCGGCGAGGAACCGATAATGACTGCGATTCTGGTAGAGAAGACAGGCCCGGTCACATGGAAAACCACTTATCTGTTTGAGACAGTATTGCCGGCGCTGGATAATATCGTACAGCCCAGCCGTTTCGTGTTCTAGTATCATCTGAGACATAAGTTGTGGTAGATTCAGTCAGTCCACGTCAGACCGGAACTTTTTCCATTCAGTACAAACATTAAACTTTTCAAGATAGCAAGAAGCTATTATTCCAATTTGTCTGTAAATAGCCCGAATTTGATGAGATTCAACCGAATAGTCAGTTTCATATTCTGTTGTGCATTCACTTCAGGAGTCTTCGCTTCAGACCTTCTGAATATCTACCAACTTGCACTCGAAAACGATGCCACATTGAGTTCGCAGAAGTTTTCCTCCGAAGCAAGTTCCATGCAGACTGCGATTTCACGATCAAAGGCACTCCCCACCGTGTCGTTGCGAGCGAATTTCAATGAACAGCGCGTCTTGGATGCCAATAAAGTGAACTCCACTTCGGGTGAGATCACTTTGAACGTTCCACTTTATACGACCGCATTGAGACCAGCACTTGATATCGCCGAATCAGAGGTGGTGATCGGGGAACTGCAACTTCAGAAAGCCCAGCAAGATCTTTATCGCAGGGTTGTAAACACCTATTTTGAGATTCTTGCGGCACAGGACGATCTGGATACCACAACCAGCGAAGTCAAGGCAATTGCAGAGTTCCTGAAAGTCACCAAAACACGCTTTGATGTCGGCCTCGGAACCAATAGTGATATACAGAATGCAACGGCCCGCGAAGCCTTGGTAAGGGCAGCGGAAATTCGCGATGAAAGCGCTATCGAAACCGCATGGCTCTCTCTGATCGAAATCATTGGCAGTCGACCTGATCACCTGAACCGGCTTGCGGAAAATCTAGCGATGCCCGTACTCAAGCCGGACAACGTCAGACACTGGGTTGATCTGGCCCTGGAAAACAATCCGGATCTGGCCATTCAACGTGAATTGGTCAAAATGTCAAAGACTTCGATTCGAGCCGCTGGCGCGGATACAGGCCCTAATGTTGTACTCGGGCTGACACGCCGGGAATACGGCGACAAACCCAGAAATCCGAACCCAGAGCGGTCTGTGATTACGCTCAGCGTCAGCAAGTCATTCTCAGTTGCCGGACATAGTCGGAAACTCAAGAAACAGGCCGCACTGAACCACAAGTCCCAGGTTCAGCAACAACTCGCGGTGACTCAGCAAATCAGAAGCAACGTGTCACGCACATACTTCAATCTCGTGAGTCTCTACAATCGAATCGAAGCACTTGAAGCGGCAAGAAACGCCAGTGAAATTGCTTTGGATGTGACCGACCAGAGTTTTCACGTAGGTACAGTCGCTTCCATCGACGTACTCAATGCACAACACGACCTGTTTCAGGTTACACGCGATCTACACCGCGCCCGTTACGATTACCTGAAAAACTCTATCCTGATCAGACAACTGGTCGGCACGCTGAGCCTGGCTGACCTGGAACTCATGAACAGCCTGCTCGAATAAGCTTTAAACGAAAGAATCAGAACGCGGACAATAATCTTTCGCACGTCCGCTCCACCGAACCTCGATTTTCCGCCAGCAACTGATATCCCCTGCCTACCATTTCCCGGTGTAAGTCAGGGTTTCCCAGCAGATTCCTGGCACTCATTGCCAGCTCATCCAGGTCGGACACCTGAAAACCCGCCTGTGCCGACAGCACAAGCCGAGAGATCAGTCGGAAATTGGACATCTGCGGGCCGAAAATCAATGCGGTTCCTGTCATCAGAGGCTCAAGAACATTGTGACCGCCGACATCTACAAAACTTCCGCCAACCACGGCGACATCACTGGCAGCGTAATACTCCATCAACTCCCCCATTGAATCAACCAATATAATTTCGGCCTCATCCGGTAACTGAGCATTCCATTGACTCCTGCGAACTACATGCAGCCCGCGTTGAGTCACAACTTGATGAACCGCGTCAAAGCGTTCCGGGTGTCGCGGCACGATAATTCCGATAAGCATCGGGAATTCCTCTTTCAGCCTTTCCAGCACATCAAGAAATCCAGTTTCCTCACCATCGTGTGAGCTCCCCAATATCATGACCTGAACATCATCCTGACCCAAACGTTCACGGATCTCCTTTCCTCTCGCCAACACTTCTTCCGGTGCGATGACATCGAATTTGAGATTGCCTGTAACACTGATCTTTGAGTCCGGAACTCCGATATCGGCGACTCGTCGACGGTCCTCTTCGGTTTGGACACAGAAAGCGTTCACATCATTCAGGACGTATCCACTGAATGGTTTGAGTCTGGCAGCTCTTGCAAAGGTTCTGTCCGAAAGGCGCATGTTCGCAAAATACACCGGAATATTCGCAGAAGTGCAGTGATGAATGAGATTCGGCCACATCTCTGTTTCCATGATCACAATTATCGCCGGTTTCAATTTGCGCAGAAAAGCTCTAACAATGATACCGGCATCTACTGGGGCATAGACATGTGTAACCTGATCACCGAGTGACTTCTTGATTTGCGCCGAGCCTGTTGGTGTCACACAGGTGATCAGCACCGGTCGATTCTGGGTTTGCAGGAGATTGTTAACCAAAGGGACAGCGGCGTTGACCTCACCGACCGAAACCGCGTGAATCCAAATTGTTCCGGTGGGTACGCGATCCGGGAGAACCCCAAACCGCTCCGCGATTCTCTCCCGATAAGAAGGTGTGAATCCGGCTTTCAGGAGATATCGAACGTAAATCACAGGCAACAGCAGAAACATCACCGTGCGATAGACAACAAGAATCATCCTGCCCATTACAGACCACTGGATCCTCTCAGCCAGTTGCGTGGTTTGAGGAATACGTCCACCAGCTCCCGTTCCGGAGACCCTGGTTCCGCCTGCCAGTTATAACGCCACGTAACGTTCGGTGGAAGCGACATCAATATTGATTCCGTTCTGCCGTTTGACTGAAGTCCGAACAAAGTACCTCTGTCATATACAAGATTGAATTCTACGTAGCGACCGCGACGAATCAACTGAAATTGTCTTTCCCGCTCACCATAGATCTGACCCATTCTTTTTTTGACGATCGGCAAATACGCCTCCAGGAAATGTGACCCGATGTTGCGAACAAACTCAAAACTTTGAGTGAAGCCACCCTCTTTGAAATCATCGAAAAACAATCCACCAATTCCGCGATTCTCATCTCGGTGTTTCAAATAGAAGTACTCGTCACACCAATTTTTCAGTCGCGGATAAAGGTCGTCTCCAAAATCAGCACATGCGGCTTCAGCGGTTTGATGCCAGTGAACCGCATCCTCAATAAATCCATAATACGGTGTCAGATCAAATCCACCGCCAAACCACCAATTGCCTCCTTCAACGTTAATGAAACGAAGATTCATATGCGTCGTGGGCACGTACGGATTCAGTGGATGGACTACGAGAGAAACGCCGGTTGCGAAAAAGGGTCGACTTTCCAGATGTGTCCGCTTTTCTGTCGCGGCCATTGGCAAACTCGCACCGCGAATCGAAGAGAAATTCACACCGGCTTTTTCAAAAATTTTACCCGATTCCAATACACGTGAATCACCGCCGCCTCCATCGGCAAAGTTCCACTCGTCGCGATCAAACTTCCCCACTCCATCCAAACGCTCAAACTCATCACATATGCGGTTCTGCAGATGCTGGAGGAAGTTTTCAACCTCCTCTATCTGTTTCGGTGTCACCGTCACGTCCGGATACTCCAGAACTCCCAGATTAGGCGGCACGCAACAGTTGGCCGGTTTGCGCGTCCCTGATCTGTGTCGGATTTCTGTGTCCACCGATCGGACCTCGAACGACGTAATCAAGTTTCGACCCCATCTGTCTTCGAACCATTCCATAGTCTCGGATCGGTAACCTGCCGTGCACATTGGCCGATGTTGACACAATGGCACTGTCAGCCAGTCGAGTCAATTGCGCGGCTATGGGGTGGGCGGTGACTCTCACTGCGATCGTGCTGTGATTCGCACACAACAGTTGCGAAGCCTTCCGACTGGCGGGAAAAATCCATGTAAACGGACCTGGCCAACTCGCCAACGGTTCATCGAGAACCGCCTCATGCCTGATCGAAATGTAAGGTAACAGGGTGTCAATGCAATGCGCGATCACAATCATCCCCATACCGGCGGGTCGACTCTTGATTTCCAGTATTCGTTTCAACGCTGATCGATTTTCGGGGTCACACCCCAAACCAAAACACGCTTCGGTCGGGTAGGCAACCACACCTCCCGTCCCGATCAATCTGGCGGCTCTGACAACACCGGTCGCATTCAACTGTCTCACATCAGTTCTTGAGGTCGGTTTGCAGCTGCTCGTTTTTCTGCAGAATCGATGCTCGATTGTCTTCCCGATATCTGCGAAGACTTCCAGCCACCGCATCGTCTCCCAATGCAAGAATTCTCGCTGCCAGGTAGGCGGCGTTCTTCGCACCGGCACTCCCCACGGCAACGCACGCGACCGGGACACCTCCGGGCATCTGAACAGTCGCGAGCAAAGCATCCAGACCGCCCAGCGTACCGGCGTCAAGCGGCACGCCAATCACTGGTTTCAGTGTGTGTGCAGCAACAGCGCCTGCGAGGTGTGCGGCCAATCCGGCCGCCGCGATATAGACAGCGCAACCGCGCTCATCCGCGCTTGCGAGATACTCGCGTACCTGATCCGGTGTTCGATGTGCCGACAGAATCCTTATCTCCCACGATACCCCCAAATCATCCAATACATCCAATGTTGACTTCATGACTTTCAGGTCAGAATCCGACCCGATCATGACAGCGACAAAGCTATTTTTCAATGTAACCTCCCAATTACCAATCAATCTATCATTGTGTAGGCCAATGCCTTATTTCCAATATCGGTTCGAAAATGCATCTCGTCCTTCGATATTTCTGAAATCATCTCATAGGCCCGATTTTGTGCTCGTTTGACCGTCGACCCCAGTGCAGTTACGCAAAGTATACGACCGCCATCGGCAGTCAGATTGCCGTCTGAATCAAACGCGGTACCCGCGTGAAAAACCTTGACATCCTTCGAATCCATTTCTTCTATACCGGTAATCCGATTTCCTTTCGAATAGTTTCCCGGATAGCCTTTAGCCGCCAGAACCACACCGAGCGCGGCGCGCTCGTCCCAGCTGGCGCTCACTGTGGCTAGTCTGTTGTCCAGTGCCGCCAGAATCAGTTCGATCAGGTCTGATCGCAGACGAAACATAAGCGGTTGCGTCTCCGGGTCGCCCAGACGACAGTTGTATTCAAGTACCTGTGGATTTCCTCTATCATCAATCATAAGACCGGCATATAGAAATCCGGTATATCGAATTCCCTCACTCATCAACCCCTTCACGGTGGGTTGAATGATTTCTTGAAGAATTCTTTGTTCCAGTTCAGGGTCGACAATCGGTGCCGGAGAATAGGCACCCATCCCACCGGTATTCGGACCTGTATCACCATCGAACACCGCTTTGTGGTCTTGCGAAGAAGCAAGCGGGAGGACATCCTCACCATCGACGATACAGATGTAGCTCGCCTCTTCTCCGGCAAGACAGTCCTCGATCACAACCCTTGCTCCTGCTGTGCCGAACCTGAGATTGGTAAGCATGTCCTCGGCGGCTTCTTTCGCCTCATCCGCAGTCCCTGCAACAATGACACCTTTTCCTGCAGCCAGCCCGTCCGCCTTGACGACAATGGGTGCGCCGCGACGATCGATGTATTCGCATGCAGCCGAAAACTCATTGAAAGTCTGAAATTCCGCACTCGGAATGCCATGGCGTTTAAGAAATCTCTTTGTAAAATCCTTCGAGCCTTCGAGCTGTGCGGCTTTCGCATATGGACCAAAGCATCGGAGACCGCGTTCGACAAAACGATCGGTGATACCGAGTGTCAGGGGGGCTTCCGGACCGACGATAGTCAGATCAATTGCGTTTTCTATTGCAAAGGTCGAAAGAGACTGAATATCATCTGCACTGATCTTGATATTGGTAGTGTCAGGTTCAAGCGAGGTTCCAGCATTGCCAGGTGCGACGTAGACGTGATCGACAAGATCCGATTGTCTGGCCACCCATGCCAGTGCGTGCTCACGTCCTCCGCTACCGACTACGAGAATCTGCATAGAATCAGAACCCTATTCAATGGCGGAAATGACGCATGCCAGTGAACACCATCGCAAGACCATGTTCATCTGCGGCCGCAATCACTTCGTCATCACGCATGGAACCGCCAGGCTGAATAACTGCTGTTATCCCTGCATCAGCCGCCGTGTCAATGCTATCCCGAAAAGGAAAAAAAGCGTCTGATGCCATCACCGCGCCTGCTATTTCCAATCCCGCTGAAGCCGCCTTCAATGAAGCGATCTGTGCTGAATCAACCCGACTCATCTGACCCGCACCGATACCGACCGTTGCCAGATCCTTCGCATACACGATCGCATTGGATTTGACGTGCTTCGCGACTCGCCAGGCAAACAGCAAATCCTGCATCTGACGCTCGTCCGGCACCGTCGAAGACACTACCTGGGGTTCATCATACGCCAGGATCTCCGAGTCCATATCCTGCAACAATACACCTTCACAGGCTGTCTTCACAACCAAACCGGTTTCCGACTTCAGACTCTGGGGTGGATATTCCAACACCCGAATATTCTGCTTGCGGTCAAGCAGGTCCAGCGCTTCTTTCTCTACATCCGGAGCCAAAATGACTTCAACGAACTGATTGTTGAGTATCCGGGCTGCAGTCGACGCGTCGAGTGTGCGATTGACCGCGATAATCCCCCCGAATGCGGAAGTTGGGTCGGTTTTGTAAGCCAACTCGTATGCTGTGGTAACGTCATCGGCACAAGCCACACCACAGGGGGTGGCATGCTTGATGATTACACAGGCAGGCTCCTCAAGATCCTCAATGCAGCAGTAAGCCGCATCGGCATCCGCGACATTGTTGAAAGACAGCGGTTTTCCCTGATGCATTGTCGCATTCTCAAACCATGCTGTCGTACCGCTGCCAGTGACATAGAAAGCAGCCGACTGATGAGGATTTTCTCCATAACGCATGTTCAGGATTTTGCGTAAGGGAAGACTCAGTGCATCTGGATAATTGGAACCGTATTCATCTCGTCGGCGCATATAGTCTGCAATAACCGAATCGTAATAGGCGGTTCTTGCGAATGCCTTGGCCGCCAGTCGGCGCCGTGTTTCCAGCCGTGTTCCACCAAGTGATTGAATTTCCTCAATCACCGCCTCGTAGTCGCAACTGTCAACGATGACACATGTCCAGTCGAAATTCTTTGCTGCCGCCCTGATCATTGCTGGACCGCCGATATCAATATTTTCCACTACAGATTCGAAACTGGCGGCTGGGTCTCTGGAAACCTTTTCAAAAGGATACAGATTGACCGCTATCAGATCAATGGGCTGGATGTCATTTCGTTGCATTTCCTCAAGGTCGATATCCATTCGGCCCAGAATGCCCCCATGAATTTTGGGGTGTAAGGTTTTGACCCGCCCATCCATCATTTCGGGATAACCGGTATGATCGGATACGGACTTTACTTCAATTCCAGCGTCCGCAAGTGCCTGAGCTGTTCCGCCAGTAGAAAGTATCTCTGCGCCATTCTCGGCAAGTGCCCTGCCAAAATCGGCGATACCAGTCTTATCTGATACGCTGATCAGTGCCCTGAAAGGTTTTATCAGATTTTCGGTGTTAATCGATTCTCTCCTCAGCGCTCCGGGTTTCTGCTGAGCGTTCGAGACTCTACCGTACCAAGTTCATACTGTGTCAGTTTCTTACGCAACGTGCTTCTGGACATTCCCAATATCGCCGCCGCCCGACTTCGGTTTCCGTTTGTATGTTTCAACACATAATCAAATAGATGTCTTTCCAATTCCTGGGTCATCTGATTGTGAAGGTCGCTTGGGTCCGTACCATTCAGATCATCGAAATACTGTTTTAGAGAGCGTCTGATATAACGGCTTAACGGTTTCACCTTTTTTTTCGAACCCATTTTTTATCTTTACTCCATGGAATATGCAATTCCGACATCACGGCCTGCACAACGTGCCCAGATCCTAACTGCAAAATACAAAAGTCATTGTTTTTATTGAATCATTGCCTATTTGGCAGATATAATACGGATTTCAACCAGCGAGAATTCCGAACTGAACCCGATGCAATCCAGTGGTCGGATTGATGTTCAGAAGCGAATTCATTTTAGCGTTTCTTTTTGTAACTTTTATAACAAATTCTGATGAATCTTGCCATTAACAGATTAAAGGATCCGGACGTTCTGAAAGATCGCGTTTATCGTTCTTTGCGCGATGCAATTTCTTCTATGGATGTTTATGTACCGGATGTCAATCTGCGCTTGGACGAGAGAACACTGGCGAACCAGCTTGGCGTAAGCAGAACGCCGATTCGGGAAAGTCTGATTCGGCTTGAAAACGAGGGATTTGTCAAAACCATTCCGCATCGCGGCGCTTTTGTTGTACGAAAATCCATTCATGAAATCCTGAATATGGTATACGTCTGGGCGGCTCTGGAAGGTATGGCCGCTCGGCTATTGACACAACGCGCGACTGACGAGGAAATCGGCAAGCTTCGCAAACTGTTCTCAACCTACGATGGATCAAAGTTCAATGCACACATCAACGAATACTCGGAAACAAACATCGAGTTTCATCGAACCATCATTGAAATGAGCCGATGCCAACCGTTGATTGAAATTGCCGAAAATTTGTTTCTGCATTTAAAAACCATTCGTTTGCGGAGCATCTCCGACCCCGGTCGAGCCAAGCATTCAGTGATCGATCACATGCATATCATTGAAGCGCTGGAAGCTCGCGATGCTGACAATGCTGAACTGCTCGTAAAAAATCATACACTGCGGCTGGCAGAGCATATCGAAACCCACCTCAATTTCGATTCCGAAAGTTAATTTTTAATTTCGAGTACGCCTATTCAGCTTTGCGAATTACAAGAGTCGTGGGAATCACAATCAATCCTAGCTATAGCACCACAAAGTAGAGCGATTTACGCTGTAAAAACAACCGCTCGGTCCTTCAAATTTTGCACAATCGCCAGTCGACTTTGCTCTTTGGTGGAGCTTTCATAATCAATCTTGCAACTGATTCCGGCGTTGCGTCAATCCGTTCAATATGTTCAACATAATTGGATTTACTCTTTCGCTTCATATTCGATCCTTTTACCTCTTTCTAAACAAATTCAGTTCTTCGCTCGTTTCATAATATGCTTTCTTGGCTTTAGGACCGTGCCACACATTTTTGCCAATCTAACCCAAGAATTCATATGTATTCAGAGATACAACTTTTTTTGTTAGTTGCTTTGGTGATAATGTTTTATTGAATCTGTATCGGCTACTTCTGATATACCGTCAGCAGACGGTTGATTTTGTCTTTTTTAACAAGAAATTCAGATTTGAAGTGAAATTCTTCTGCGAATATCAACATTTGCCGGTTTCTTCGGTGCATTGAGTGTGTTTTTTTATAAGATAGATTCGATTTTCCCGAACAAACTGGAGAACCTACTGAATTTGATTGTTACTAGATTCAAATATTTTCAGCCAGTAATCATTCAAATTTCGGGACTTAAGTAACGTTTGATTCAATTGTATATTTAGCGTAAGAAACAACATAGACACAACTTCAACCTCTGACATATTTAGGCCACAATACCTTTCGAAATCTTCACCTTGTTTAGCCACTGTTGCGGTGTTATTTGTCCTTTTCGTCCGAAAAACTATGTATCCATCATTTATGTTGAACACAAAGTCGGGAAGCAATTGTCTATTTGAATTATCCTTGATAAAACCGTTTAATTTGTTAACAACCGATCTCGGTTTAATTCCTTGATAAGCAAGAATGTAACCGAGATATGGATTCATCATCTTCCGATCAAATGTAAGTCCGGCTCCTACCCCAAACCGGGTGTGGGGTAGAATATCAAGCATGGTCGAAGCTTCACGACTTAGGCCCTTCACCGACATTATGTTCTCGACACTCTTATTGAGTTCTTTGGAACTAAGATTTGATTTTACCTCAATTGTACCGAATACGGATTCACAGGGAATCAACTGCTCACGACCCTCGCTCAAGAACACATTAGAAAATACTGAATCATAGAGAATAATGTCGACCTGTCTGCTAACGCCTCCATCCGTCGAAAAAATCTCTCCAGTTGCCAGTCCATAGCATTGGGGAAGTAACGGTCGCAAGAATTCTCTAATCAATTCTTCTCGCTTCAACCCACGGCTACCACGGTGATCGAATAGCGAGCTGGTGGAATTAGCAATTAGGACATTCGCATGCCTCTTCACAGTTTCAAGAAATTTGTCCATATTTTTCCTTTTGTCGTCTTTTTGATGTTCCGGTATATGTTAGTAGACTAAGAGCCCTTGACCTGTTTGTTCCAATTTACACGTCTGTAAGATTTCATTCGAACTGTTCAACAATTCAGAATTGGATTCTCCTAGATTGATTCGGGTCACATGCGGCTTCATCTCCTCCTTTAATGGCGACTTCGGTCAGTTGGCGCTAAATCGCCCCCGTCAAAAATCTCGCGAGTTTACCTGCTACTGGTGTGAATCTGTTCCGTGTCTCGTGCTTCAGTGGGTTTATCATTCGGAGTCACAAGCGTCCTGTCTGAATTTGAATTACCACGTACTAGAGAATCCCGACCATATCGACTGTCAGTCACTACATTCAGAGTTCGACATACGTTACGGACCGTCCAATCTACTGCAGATCATGAACCAAGTCGAGTTCGGCTTCCCTGCGGTGTACGATCAGACTTGTGCACTCTTGCGACAGTCCCGCGACTGTGTCTACACATGATTTCGCTTCTTCAACACTTTGTCGGTGTCGAACGGGTCCAACTGTTATACTGGCTGACAGGACTTACACGACATTATCTTTCATCCGCGCCGTCCCCACGAAAAATCTTAGCTCGGGTAGCCTCGATAGGCCGCGCCTTCTTGTTCAAATCTATCAATCCTTTTTGCTTTCACTGTCCGGAGTGCTTCGATATCAATCAAACCTCATAATTAGAGTTACTGGTCTGCGATAATGTAGAGTCGGAAATATTTATTTTATTGATTAGTGAAAGCTTAATTATTCATTTGAAATGGCAATTAGTACAAAAGAACAGTTTACTGAACTAGATTTTACAACTACCGCATCAACTCTTCACCGTCTCATAATCGGCAGTTGTGAAAAGATGTCGGAAATTGAAGATCAATCTGTTCACTTGATGGTTACTTCACCACCGTATTTCAATGCACCATTCGACTACGAAGACCTATACCCGAATTACGCTACCTATTTGGAACTTGTTAGTGCATTTGCACGTGAAACATTTCGGGTTCTAGATGAAGGGAGAATCGCGGTGGTAAACACCGATGATATGCTTGTTAACGGAGAAAAATATCCAATTGTCGCAGATACGACAAAAATATTTCAAGATGCTGGGTTTAGATATAGAGATCGCATTATTTGGAAAAAGCCAGATGGGTATCTTCGAATTAGCAGGCGAAGTGGAGTACTTTTGCAAAATCCTTATCCAATGTACTATTATCCTGATAATCTTCTTGAAAGCATATTGATTTTTCAAAAAGGAAAGTTTATCTACAAGTCTAAATCAGATTCGGAACGCGAACAGTCAAAAATCAACAAAAAGGAATTCCAAGAAAATGGTTGGTATAAGACTCTCTGGAATATGACTAACGTTCTGCCAAATTCAAAGCTAGAAAAGAATATAGCAGCCTTTCCACAAGAATTACCTTACAGAATTATTCAATTGTTTTCCTACAAAGGGGAAACAGTTCTTGACCCATTTCTTGGTAGTGGTACAACGATGAAAGTAGCTAGAGATCTTGGTCGAAATAGTATTGGTTACGAAATACTTGCTAAAAATGAGCAAGTGATACGACAGAAGTTAGGAATTGACGAGCAAACCCTTGGTTTCGATGAATTTAATACACAATTTTCTGTTGTGTATAGAAACCGTTAGAATTAAGATCGATTCATCATGGCTATCTTTGAGATAAACGCTAAGATTGGAGATTTCAAATATCGCCCCGTTATGTGTAAACAAAATCTGGCTAGACATGACTCTATTCAGAATGTTTTTTCTAGCAGTTCGCCAAGCATCTTCAAACATTCAAGCGGGCTGAATTTTTCAATTAGTCGTTGGGTATCACCAAAACGCACTCGATCGTATCCATTTACTCGAGTTTACGATTCATTTGGTGTGGCACCATCAACAAAAATATTAACTGTGATCCCCGTGGTAAAAGATGAAGGAAGAAACGGAGATCGAGATTTTTTGCAATATGACACTATAAGTATGATGAGTTTGATTGGGGTTTACGCGATCATCTCTTACTACGATTCTGCGATAAAGTCCGATAAACCACAAAAAATTACTAATCAACAATTTAACTACCAGCAAATCACTCAGGAACTCGAAAAATTAACTACTTATTCGGGTTCAGTTGTGGAGTGGAATAGAGAACAATTGGCACATTATCTTGATTTAGCAGAGACAGCGCTAGATCAATACGGGTCAATCGGAAGTGATCTTGGAGTAGCCATGCATTCACGTGATTTAGGGATGCAGAAATTGCACGAAATGTTCAATAATCCCGGAGGTCATAGTTCTAGTAGTCGAAAACTTGCCGAAAGGGCTCAAATAAGAGAAGTGGAGATTTTGCATGCAGATGAAAAGGTAGTCGGTGAAAAAGCTATTTTGAATATCAATGATCACATGGGAGGTATCTACCACTTAACCACAGATGAATGTGAAATTGATGAAGAAAAACTATTTTTAATCGAAGCAAAAAATTCAGGGAATAAGAGGCTACCTACATTAATTAACATCAAAGACGGATTGTTCAAAATGATGTTATTTACGAACATTAAGAATGCCGCAGTTGGTGATATTCCACTAACACCACATGCCGTACTGAAACTGACATCAGATCTATCTTATAGCAAACATGATATGAGTAATAATGAAATTAGAATTTGCGAAAAACTTAACGAAGAAGCAAAGTTAAATGGATTTTCGATTCAACTACCATCACAAATTGAATAGTCGAACTAGTTAACCACCAAAATGGTTATCAGAATCAAATGCTGGTAAAAACAATTCAGAGAATAATGTTCGAATTTGATGGAATGAACTCACCCGAGAAGACGGAATTTACGGACTGGAACTCAGTCCGAATCAATTTGCCCGTGTATCACGCCTCGCAATCAGTGCGAGATAATCATTCGGGAAAACCGAACCGGCAGAATGCTGTCTGTATAGGTTCCTGAACTTCCCTTTTGAACCAACGCCAGATTCTGGTTGTCCTCGGGGCCGACGGGCATGATCAGTCGTCCACCGGGCTTGAGTTGATCGATCAGAGCCTGAGGAATTCGATCGGCCGAAGTGGACACGATAACCTTGTCATAAGGCGCGTGTTCACTCAGCCCGAATTCACCGTTGCCCAAATGAACATGAACATTTTCAATACCCTGCCCGGGCATTGTTTCACGGGCGACTGAAGCAAGCCCCTCAATAATTTCTACTGAGTGAACTTCTCGCGCCAGGTATCCCAGTACCGCCGCCTGATAACCGAGTCCACATCCGATTTCCAGCACTCTGTCCGTTTTCTCCAGATCAAGCAGGTCCGTCATCAATGCAACAATGAATGGTTGGGAAATTGTCTTACCGTGTCCGATTGGAAGTGGGGAATCGTCATAAGCAATCTGACGTACGTCTTCTGGTACGAAATGGTGACGCCGCACATTCAACATGGCAGTCATGACGGCATCTGACAGGACTGGACGGCCTGTCAGATCACCTGATGTCATCGCATGTGCTGCGATGACCAATATCATTTCCCTACGCAGTTCAGAAAAAGGAGGTTCTTCTGATGCAGTCATTACTTGACAACTCTCCAACTGCAAAGCGGTTTTCGAAAAGCAAACTTGCAGATGATTTGGTCACGCTAAATCATTTCCGGTATGCCGGCATCGCCAAACTGATGCTTACTGAAATTTCGGCGAAACATGTCGCTCAGTCGGTGAGTCGCTCGGTCATACGCAGCTTTATCGCTCCAGCAATTTCGTGGATCAAGGATTGAGGAATCCACACCTCGGCAGGTGATGGGATGACGAATACCCAGTATCGGATGCCTTGAAAACTCAATTCCCGAAGCGCCATTGTGAAATTCTCCGCGCATCGCCGCATCAAGCAACGCTCGTGTTGCACTGATCGAAATACGCGGTGCGTTTCCGGCAGAACCACCGATCCAACCGGTGTTTAACAGCACACAACGCGCATTGGAACGTTGCATCTTTTTCTTCAGCAGATTGGCATAAACCATGGGTTTATGTGCCATGAAGGGAGATCCGAAACATGAACTGAAGGTGGCTTCCGGTTCCTTGAGCCCAACCTCGGTTCCGGCAACCCGCGCCGTAAATCCCTGTACAAAGTGGTACATCGCCTCATCCTCATCCAGAACGGAAATCGGAGGCAAGACACCGAACGCATCGGCTGTAAGCATGACAATGGTCGAGGGGTGGTCACCTCGCCCACCTTCCGCAAGATTGGGATTGCATGAAAGCGGATATGAGAATCTCGTATTTTCGGTTATGGACTTGTCATAAAGATCAAAATCTTGCGGGTCGGTCTCCTCATACGGAATTCCATCAAGATTGGGCACATTTTCGATCAGCGTCCCTTTCATGGACAGTGCAGCCGCAATGATCGGTTCAGCAGTTTTGTCCAGATCAATCAGTTTGGCATAACAGCCATTCTCGAGATTGGATATCCCAGAATCTGTCCAGCATATTTCGTCGTCCCCTATCAGTTTACGCTGCGGGTCGGCGGACAGCGTGGTTTTTCCCGTTCCTGACAGACCAAAAAGGACTGCGGAGTCATTATTCTGACCAATGTTCGCCGAACTGTGCATGGAAAGGATTCCTCGCTTCGGCAACAGGTAATTCATTACGGTGAAAATTGACTTCTTGACCAATCCACAATAGTCAGCTCGGCCTGCGACGAGACAGATTCGATTCCGAAAGTCCAGAATGGCGACCCGGTTGGATCGGCAGCCGTCGCGTTCCGGATCACATTCAAATGTCTGGACATTCAGCATGGTCCAACCGTCGTCAGGAGCATCGCAAGTGCCCGCGGTGTTCGACGTGATAAACATATTTCTTGCGAACATCGAGTGAATTGCGTACTGACCGATGATTCGATATGGGATTGAACATTCCGGATCCTGACCGACTACGACATCCTGCACAAACAGTCTGCCGCGGTGCTGATTGAGATGTGAAATTACCCTGGACAACAATTGTTGATACTTGTCCGGATCGTATTTCTGCAAACTATCCTTCCACCAGATTTCGGATTCGACTTCCGGCCACGCGACTGCGAAGGTGTCAGAGACAGGACGACCGGTGCAATCCGGATCCGTACGAAATACGATCGGACCGTCTCCCTTCAGTTTGGTGGCGTACGTTTTTTGTTCGTTGTATCCGCCTTGCTGATCGATACGTCCGCGGTCGAATTTCAACGAAGCCTGAAACAAATCCGACCATGAGAGATTGTGGTAAATCTCAGGGCCATCAATTCCAAGTTGAGACTTGAGCAATTGCTGTATTTTTGTCATCTTGATGGACTTTGATACTGGATAAATCCAGTTCTTCAGGGCGACATCCGAACATACCAAACTTGAATAATTTATATCACTTTCCTCGTCGATTGTTAGCCGTCAATCCGCAAAATTTTTGGCTCCTCAATCATTCACGGAATCGTGCGGCATCCTGGCTTGCGTAGCCTGCTACCATACGATCAGCAGCGCATACTTCTGTGAGCGCTTCGATAACATCCTTCAACTGTCCGAACGGAATGGCACAGGTCATTTCATTGTTGTTCATTCCAGTTCGTACCCGACTGAGCATGCATCCGACACTGACCGCAGGCTTTTGCTGCTCTCGCGCAATGGGTATGATGTGGCACTGTGGTTTGCCTTCGAATTGAAGTGAGGGGACGGCCGAATGCAACTGCATCGCCTGTTTGGCGACGACACGCAAAAGAACGATGTCGGGGTCGGAAGTCGCATCCGCCAGCGGACCGTAGACTATGCTCTCCGGGCGTTCGGCAACAGTCGGAATATGCGGAAAGATTTCCGGATCTACCCACTTCGCCTCGCAGATTGCCTGAACATCGGCGCGGGTTGCCGCTTCCTCCAGCGGAATCAATCCATGGGTTAGACTACCGACACTGCAATTGCCATGATCCGATGGAGTGGTTGCGAAAGTCCTGTCATGTGCTTTCGTCCAAAATACACAACTCGCCGCCACAGCACCGGTACGACCGTCTTCTGTCGGCTCGGGATAGGCAGTCCCAATTCCAGGAACATTGTCTGGTAAAGCATTGAGAAATGTGATTGCGACCGGGGAATGTGTCAGCCCGAGTAAAGTCTTAAGTTGATCGTCAGTTGACTGGTATTCGTTCACTTGGCTCTCCTAAAATTAAATCAAATACACCAAACTATGGTGCAACCCCAATCAGAACCAATGGCACACGCGGTACTCCTCGACCTTGTCGCACTACTTTCAATAGATTACGCTCATAGTAGGGCAAACCGCTGGACATTTTCTGTTCCAACGCTTTCATTGGCAATATTTCAATTCCTACATCAATGTGATCGAAAACATAGAGACCAAGGTGCTTGACGAATTGACTATGCGCCACAAATTCGTACTTTCCAAACTGAATCTCAGCTGCTACTCTATCCTTCACGAGGTCTGTCTTGTTGTCAGACATGAATTGTATATCCCCAGCAACTCCAATGGTTTCCTTTTGTTCTGAATGTGAGAGGATGTAGTTGTCGCGAAGAATGTTCTCATCAACAGTATCCTGGTACAATTTATGTTGATCCTTCCATCCAGCACGCTCAAATCCACTCCAAAAAGCTTTGCTCAGGTCCCTTGGTGAATAGAACGATCTGCCTCTGGCTCGTTGTTCCTTGTAGACTTCGGTTTTGCATGCATTGGCATCCACTTCGGCTATGACTTCAAGCACTTCATCCAAAATTCTTTTCTTATGGACCATGAGGAATTCCTCTCCGTGTAGATGAGAATACTTGGCTGCGATTTTCATCAGTGCAAACCTGTCAACAAAGAGATTTACTAGATCGTCTTTGCCATTTATATTGTTTCAAGACGCCCATCCGGTAGCCGTGCAAATCGAAAGTGTACGATCGAAAATTTGTCTCCTACGTTGTCGTATGCATCAGGTCCGTGCCGCAAGGGCAATCGCTAGCGACCTGACACCAATATCCGAGCGCGCATCCACCATGTCAACTTTTCTCAAACAGTAATCAATGTGAAGATTTTTAGGAGAGAACTCTCACTCCTCTGTTAACTCCCACAAAGTAAGTTCTGAGAAAACATGACGGAACAATTATTTCACTTCGGATTCTTCTACAAAACTCTATGAACGGGTGGTGAATAAGCAATACAGTCATCGCTCTAGTGGCCGTGCCTGAACGTACAAACCGTCCTGTTGCATCATGTGGTTGAGCAACTGAACCAACGCATAGACAGATTCAATATGATGTGCCTTTGTACCGGTCATCGCGGCGATTTCAATTACCGCACCGATCAAGGCTTCCAGTTCGAGCGCCTTGCCCATCTCGACATCCTGTAACATTGATGTCTTGTGCTTCCCGACCTTCTCCGCACCATTGATTCTTCGCTCATTGGAAAGACGTATGCCGACACCCAGTCGCAGAGCGACCTCGCGGCATTCAGTCATCATCTTGTCGATCAAGTCCCGCGAGGGTGCAAACTGACAGATATCTACCAGCGTTGAATGTGTCAAGGCACTGACCGGATTGAAACTAAGATTACCAAGCACTTTCAGCCAAGTCTCCGCACGGATGCTCTCGAGAATCACTGACTTGAAACCAGCCCGGTTCAACAGATCGCAAAGATCTCGGGTTCTCTGTTTTTCGATGCCATCAATTTCGCCGACAGGCACACGAACTCCTTCAATATGTCTGATCACACCGGGCTCGCTGATTTCAGCGGCAGGATAGGAAATGGAACCGATGATGTGTTTGGGATCGATATTTCGGCTGATTGATCCGCCCGGATCGACCGTCTGTAGAACCCGGTTGTTGAATTCGCCGCCATGCAATTGAAAGTACCACCACAGAATTCCGTTCTGTATCGTAAGAATAATGGATTTTTCTCCGAGCAGGGAATTGACTTCATCCACGATAGGCGCGATCTGATGGGCTTTCACAGCGAGTATTACAAGATCCTGCTCCCCGACAGAATTGATATCGTTTGTTGCCTTGATGCCCCCCGCGAACTCAACAGTACCGTCATTCATGATCAATTTAAGGCCATTGTTCGCCTGTATTGCCGCTAGATGCGGACCGCGTGCGATCAGTGTCACATCCTCGCCGATGTTATGGAGCTTGACTCCCATCATGCCACCCATCGAGCCGGCACCAACAACACATATCTTCATACTACTCTCCAAAATGCAAAACAAAATCACTGCGATTGAGGAATTTGCATTTGGAACATCCTCAACGCCTCAAACTCAACTTACCGGGAATTCAGCAGCGTTCGATCTGACTGCTTGTGCGAATTTTCTTGTCCGTATAATAATACAAAATCAGAAACTTGCTTTCTTCATTCTAGCGTTCAAAGCAGACAATCCCAAAATTGAGTCGAAAGACGTGTAATGTACGACTGTAGGTGACTGGGTGCAATTTGCCAGATTGGCATCCATTGACTGTGCACAGACTGTGCGCGGGATCTGTCTGGGACGGTGGAAATGGAATGCCGGGACTCGAGCGGGTACGTCTGTCACGCGGTGCAGTTCATATCTGAATGAATGCAAAAGCAAACGTCAGCTACGATCAGATTTTCTGTGCGACCATCAAGCCGTCGCGGACAGTCAGCAAAACATTCATCACACGCTCATCGGCTGAAACTCGCTCATTGAACTCATGAAGGCTGCGCGCATCCTCAGTCTGCGGATCAAGCACCGTACTGCTCCACAGCACGTTGTCCGCAACAATGACTCCACCCACACGGACCAATGGCATGACAGCTTCATAGTAATTCACATAATTCGACTTATCTGCATCGATGTAGACTAAGTCAAACGGACCATCCAGATCGGAAATGACATCCAAAGCGTTGCCGATGTGAATGTTGATCTTTCCACCATGAGGACTTTTTGAGAAAAATGAATCTGCAATCGCTTCCCGTTCCTCGTCGATATCAATGGTAATCAGTTTTCCTTCATCCGGCAGAACTTCTGCCATGGTCAGCGCAGAATACCCGGTGAACATCCCGATCTCTAAAATTCGCTTGGCTTGTACCATCCGAGCTAGTAATTGCAAGACTGCGCCTTGCAAAGCACCGGAGAGCATTCTCGATGCATCTGAGTTGGCTGTTGTCCAGTCGTCGATCTCCTGCACGAGTGAGGACGGTTGCTGGGAATGGGCAGTTGCGTACAACTCAACTTTTTCGTCGACAAAATTCATCAAATTACCTGTTCGGTCAGTCCCTCGCGAAGTACAGTCAATTCAGCCGCGTGGCAATTCTACGAAGTATTTTTAGTTGAATGTAAATATCAGAACACGATTAATTTCAGTTTACAATATATTTTCGATTTTGTGCCGGTTGAATGTTTGCATCGCCGGCGAGACGGGTAGACCTGAAAATTCCACTCTGTCGTTCAATATTATCCAAACAACTTTATTTGAATTAACTTAACTTGTATTCGGCGATCCTCAATGTGCGGAATTGTAGGTATATATCTGAAAAATCATGACCTTGAGCCGCGGCTCGGTGAATTCGTAGCCGACATGCTGGAAGAAATGGGTGACCGCGGGCCTGACAGTGCAGGTGTTGCCATCTATCGAAACCCTGCGCCTGAGACCGGTTCGAAAGTCTCTCTATTCAGTACCGACCCAGCTGAAATATGGAACCAGCGACAAGCAGATATCTCTTCTCACTTCGAACGCGAGTTCAGTTTATCCGTTCATGCCAGCCACGCCATTCTTTCAAGCGAGACTCCGGTTGAATTGGTGGAACCATGGATTCGGGAGCACTGGTCGGATCTCCGAGTCATGAGCATCGGCAAATCCATTGAAATCTATAAGGAGAAAGGACACCCCACAGAAGTGATTGACCGATTCGGGTTCAGGGACTTTGCCGGCACTCACGCCATCGCACACACCAGGATGGCGACCGAAAGTGCGGTCACAACCGAACACTCTCACCCTTTTTCAACCGGTCTTGACCTGTGTCTTGTGCACAATGGGTCATTATCCAATCATAATCGGCTCAGACAATATCTGATCCGTCAGGGAGGCCAGTTTCAGACTGACAATGACAGTGAGGTGGCTGCCGGATTTCTTACTTGGAGATTGTCGCAGGGCGATTCGGTAGTGGATGCGCTTCGAACCGCAATCGAGGGACTTGACGGTTTTTACACATTTGCGATTGGAAGTCGAAACGGATTTTCCGTGCTTCGCGATCCCATCGCGTGCAAACCGGCCGTACTCGCCGAGAACGATGACTGGGTCGCAATGTCGTCGGAATATCGCGCAATCGCAAAACTTCCGGATGCCAAGCATTCAAATATCTGGGAACCTTCACCAGCACAAATCTACAGTTGGGAACGCGACTGACTCGTTTAGAAACCGGTATGGGATCAATGGAATTCGACCTCACAACAGACTCCCTGCGACATGTCAATCAAGCTTTACATGATTGCGAAAACAGTCAAATCGAACTGTTCACTATCCATAACCCAAAGGGGCGCCATGCTGTTGCTGTAGGCATGACACACCAGGTTCAGGTAACGGTCGAAGGGCACGTCGGATACTACTGCGCAGGCATGAACCAGAATGCCGATATCATCGTACGCGGCAATGCAGGTCCGGGTGTTGCCGAAAACATGGTTTCGGGCAGTGTCCTGATTGAAGGAAATGCTTCCCAATACGCCGGCGCATCCGGTCACGGCGGACTACTGACGATCAGGGGCAACACCAGTTCTCGATGCGGAATTTCGATGAAAGGCATTGATATTGTAGTGGGTGGGTCAGTCGGACACTTCAGCGCATTCATGGCACAGTCAGGACGTCTTGTGGTGTGCGGTGACGCAGAACATGATCTTGGTGACTCGATATACGAAGCGCAGGTGTTCGTTCGAGGCGATGTCGACAGCCTGGGTTCGGACTGCATCGAAAAGGAAATGCGACCTGAACATCTTCAGGCACTGGACAGGCTTCTCAAACAGTCGGGGTTTGAATTTCCGGCTGTGGACTTCCGCCGTTATGGTTCCGCCCGAACTCTTTACAATTTCAAAATTGACAATGCCGATGCCATCAGATAGCGCAAAACCACCTTACGACGCACGTGCTTTGCGTGCATCCTCCACGTTTCCGGAACATGTGCTCGCAGAAATTCATCGGGCTGCCGATCAAGGTGTCTATGAAATTCGAGGCTTTGGCGCAAAACGGTCGCTTCCGGATTTCGACGATCTGGTTTTCCTGGGTGCTTCAATGTCGCGGTATCCGCTTGAGGGTTATCGGGAATCCTGTGCAACAGACATCATCATCGGCGACCGCTACGCCAAACACCCGCTTCATCTTGATATTCCGATTACCATTGCCGGAATGAGTTTTGGCGCACTCGGTGCCAACGCCAAAGAATCGATCGGCCTGGCGGCCAGTGAGATGGGCACAAGCACCACCACCGGTGACGGCGGGATGACCGATGAGGAACGAAATTCGTCCAAGACTTTGATCTATCAGGTTCTTCCATCACGCTATGGACTGAATCCAGATGATGTCCGCCGGGCCGATGCATTGGAAGTTGTTGTGGGACAGGGCGCCAAACCGGGCGGTGGCGGTATGCTACTCGGCCAAAAAATCACCGAACGTGTCGCAGAGATGCGGAATTTGCCGACGGGCATCGATCAGCGAAGCGCCTGCAGACATCCGGATTGGACTGGCCCTGACGACCTCGAAATCAAAATCCAGGAACTCCGTGAAATCACTGATTACCGGATTCCAATCCTGATAAAGGTTGGAGCGACCCGGGTGAAGTACGATGTCGCGCTTGCGGTAAAAGCCGGTGCCGACGCCATCGTTCTGGATGGAATGCAAGGCGGTACCGCGGCCACTCAGGACGTGTTTATCGAACATGTCGGGATACCAACCCTGCCCGCAGTACGACAAGCCGTCAATTCGTTGATCGATCTGGACATGCATCGCAAGGTTCAGTTGATTGTATCCGGTGGAATTCGATCAGGAGCCGATGCCGCCAAGGCACTCGCACTGGGTGCTGATGCTGTTTCGATCGGTAGCTCAGCGATGGTTGCCATCGGTTGCAATCGTCCGGTTTTCGAGGATGACTATGCTGCAATCGGTACCGCGCCGGGATTTTGTCACCACTGCCACACTGGCCGATGCCCGGTCGGCATCACAACGCAGGACCCACAACTGGAATCACGCCTGAATCCGAAACAAGGAGCGAGATGGCTCAAGAATTATCTATCGACGATGGTACTCGAACTGCAGACTCTGGCCCGCGCATGCGGAAAGAGCCATGTCCTGAATCTGGAACCTGAAGATTTGGTTGCCCTGACTGTCGAAGCTGCCGCGATGGCACAGGTGCCGTTGGCCGGCACCTCATGGATACCAGGCGAAAAATAGCACCACCAACAAACGAATTCAAAGTCACACTTTTAACAAGGAATTTGACACCTTTCAATCAGAAAGCAAGTAAGGAGTAATGCTATGGATCTTGTAAAAATCGCGAAAGAGGAGAATATCAGATATTTTCTGATCAGTTTCGTTGATCTGTTCGGAGGGCTTCGGGCAAAACTGGTGCCGGCAGGCGCAATCGGTGGCATGCAGGAGGAAGGTGCAGGCTTTGCCGGGTTTGCGACCTGGCTTGACATGACGCCTGCAGACCCGGATATGCTGGCTGTCCCTGACCCCCAAAGCCTGATAATTCTGCCTTGGCAGCGGGATGTCGGTTGGCTTGCCGCTGATCTCTGGATGGGTGGTGTCGAAGTGGAACAATGCCCCCGCATCATTCTTAAACGGCAACTGGCAAAGATGACCGATAGCGGATATAGAATGAAAACCGGCGTGGAGTGTGAATACATGCTGCTGGAACAGGATGGCAAGAACATTCACGACACCCGAGATTCACAGGAGAAGCCGTGTTATGACCAGACGGCATTGATGCGGAATTTTGACGTTGTCAGCCAGATCTGTGACGCCATGATCGAACTGGGCTGGAATCCATACCAGAACGATCATGAGGATGCGAACGGTCAATTCGAGATGAATTGGGATTACAGCGACGCGCTGACAACAGCCGATCGTCATGTGTTTTTCAAGTTCATGGTCAAGACACTTGCGGAAAGAAACGGACAGAGAGCGACATTCATGCCTAAACCGTTTACCGATCTGACTGGTAACGGTTGCCATGCGCATGTATCGATCTGGAATTCCGATGCAACCGAGAATCTGTTTCTCGACGAATCCGACGAAGTCGGACTTTCCTCGCTGGCTTACAGCTTTTTGGGTGGAATAATGCACAACGCGCAAGCTCTGTGCTCGTTGTTCAACCCGACGGTGAACAGTTACAAGCGAATCAACGCGCCCCGTACCCGCTCCGGTGCATCCTGGTCTCCCAATTCAGTAACCTATACGGGAAATAACAGAACACATATGATCCGGATTCCTGACGCGGGTCGGTTCGAACTGAGACTGATGGATGGATCAGCGAATCCGTATCTGTTGCAGGCGGGGATCGCGGCCGGCGGACTGGATGGCATAGAAAACAATCGAGATCCGGGTGAGCGGCTGGACATCGACATGTACGCCAACCCTGAACTGGCGGGTGATGTCAAGAAACTGCCGCTGAACCTGCTGGACGCGATTCGGACTACGGAAGCAAGTGAGGTTTTGCGCTCGGCTTTGGGGTCGGACATCCTGGACAGTTACTGCAAGCTCAAATTGGCGGATTGGGATCAGTTCTGTTCGCAGGTTTCGGACTGGGAACGCGACAGCACGCTTGACTGCTGAATCAACTCTGCCGAAGCGTCTGTTTCAATACTGACGCTTCGGCATTCACATGCGCTTTGGTGGATTGGCTATCGAACCCAAAATCACCGCCTTACCGGCACCGGTGACAGACGGAAGATTCGCTGGCTGATTCAGCATCCGACATCGTGCAAACCAAGCAAAAGCAACAGCTTCCACCTGATCTGGAGGGATGCCCAATTCATTGGTGCTTACGACATCAATCCCCGAGTCGGTTCTAAGATATCTTACTATCGCCCGATTGTGTGCACCGCCGCCGCAAAGATAAATTTTTCGGACTTCGGGCATCCACATTTCGACTGATCGCGTAATCGATCGGGCGGTCAAAGCAGCAATTGTGCTCTGAACAATGGCTGCATCCAGGTCTTCTCCATACCCATGAATCTGATTTTTCAGCCAGTGAATATCGTACTTCCTGCTATCCAGACTTTTCGGGGGCGGTAATTGGAAATATGGATCGTTCATCAAATGATCCAACAGGCCTTCATCTTTTTTTGCGGATTCAGCCCAATCGCCATGCATGTCATATGGCAAGTTCCTGTGTTCGCTAATCCATTGATTAGATAGTGTGTTACCCGGGCCGGTATCAAAACCGATAACACTCTGCGACGCATCGGCGGGTAAATAGGTCGCGTTGGCAATTCCTCCAATATTGACAACAGCACGCGATTCCATATCACTTCGAAAGGCATGGAGATGAAACGCTGGTGCCAACGGAGCACCTTGTCCACCTACTCTCATATCAGCACTTCGAAAGTCGTACACAACCGGAATGCCTGTCCTTTCGGCAACGACATCACTGTTTCCGACTTGCCACGTGAATGGAGGATCTGCATTTGGCTGATGGATGATGGTTTGACCATGGCACCCAATCGCACGGATCTGATCTCCGGAATAATATTCGATCAATCTCAGTACGACATCGGCGTATAGATCACCCAACATCCGGTCAATTCGGTGCGCGAGAGGTGTATCAGGCTGAGGCGTTTCAAGTAGCGCTCCAAGAGTCGAATAGATATCCTCGGGATAACGCTCATACAACCAGTGATGTACGCGGACAGGTTTCCCGGGTTCAAATGAAGCAAGCACTGCATCGATGCCGTCCAGACTTGTACCGGACATCACACCGACATACATCTCAGTCATCGGTCATCCGGAAATCCGCAACACCATCCCAACAATGTTTCATCAGGCGGACTACTGCTGAGGGTTCGAAGAGACGGCTACCACTATGGTCTGATCAATACCCTGTAGTCTGGGCGACAGGATTGCGACTTTGCGGTCGAATTCTTCGCGCAATTCTGCAGGTACCGGTTTGCCCTTTGGCATCGGGTAATTCAGTGGGTCGCGATGGACACCATTTACGCGAAATTCGTAATGCACATGATCACCCGTAGACTGCCCGCTTGAACCGACATACCCGATGACCTGCCCTCGTTTGACATAACTGCCCGTACTGGTGTTTTTCGCAAATTTGTTCATATGCGCATACAGTGTCTGATACTTGCTTCCATGTTGGATAACAATCACTTTTCCATATCCACTCGGGTTGTTGGCGCGCCTGGCTACAATACCGTCCGCAGTTGAAATGATCGGTGTATTTCTCGCGGCACCATAATCGACTCCCTGGTGTTTGCGATACTTTTTCAGGATTGGATGGAATCGATTGTTGCTGAAGACCGACGTAACCCGAGCTGACTTGACAGGCGCCCGCAGAAAATGACCCAGCATGTTCTCACCGTATTGATCATAGTAGCGAGTATCACCAATTTCATCGGTGACCCTGAAAGCCTGGGTTTTATGGTTTTGTTGTTCCAATGATGCAGCAACAATTCCCACCCGACCGACAATTCTCTCCTTCACAAACTTACGCTCGTAGATCATGCAATAACGATCGCCTTTCTGCAACTGACGGCTGAAATCTATTCTTGATGCAAAAATATCCGCAAATTCGTCAATCGCTGTGAACGGGATTTTTGCTGATTTGGCGGCACTATATAGATTGTTCTTAACGGTCGCACAAGCCTGATATTCCCGAATTTCGGGTTGCATTTTCCGGAAGCCGACCGTGTAATCTTCACCATCTGCAATGACCATGCGAATTCTTTCTGATTTGAAATCGAAAACTTCGATCATGGCGAAAGTGTCATCGGCGCGCGTTGCAATTCGAATTTCTTGTTTTGGCATCAGTCCGGAACTCAACCAGTTACCCGATGGAGCGTGTGCCACCTCGAGTGCACCTGAAATACCAAGTCGACCGAAAATTCGACCGAGTGTATCTCCCTTGCGTACCGTCACTTCGTGCCACTTCAGTTCCTGCTCCTTAACGGCTGCGACTGTATTGACGAAACTTTCTTGCTTTTCTTGCATTGCGACGCGATGCTGCTTGTCGAAGATATTCCGAAGCGAACCTGCATTCTCAGCGACAGCCGGATCGATCAACTCAACATCGTCATCAGCAAAAACAAACATCAGAACGCCCTTTTTTTCACGCCGAAATTCAATTCCAACCAATTCACCCCCACCGCCTCGTGCAATCGTCAACTGATCTTTAGGGTAGACAACCTTGAGCATGTCGGTTCCCGGCACATCAAGCAATTGGTACATCGTTTTTAGTTTGATTCCGTTGTTTCGTAAGACTTTTGAAAGCGTGTCATTCCGTTTGAAGACCGTGGTTGACCAAACCAATTCCAAGCCTTCAGGCAAAATCAGCGCGGAGTCAACCGGTGGTGTTTCCAACTGAAGTTCATTCTCAGGTGCTGTCTGATCGGGCACTTCGACAGATTCTCTGTCGATCATCGCAAGCTTTTGTTTCGGAACTTCCAGATCAGCGACTGTCAATTCGGACTTTTCATCCACTGCGGTATTTTGGAGAGATTCTGAAAAATCCTCTGAAACCTGAAGTGCCGGTTCAGGTTTCTTTTCTGCCAATTCCGAATTGATACCCTCCAATGGTTTGACGATATTCTTGTAGACGCTTTCGCTGATAGTTTCCGGAGATTCATCATTCCGCTTGGGTATTGCGGTTGACCAATCCAATACCAAGTCTTGCGCAAAATTCACCGCTGATTCGATCGGTACCGTTTCCCGCTGAAGATCAAATTGAGGTTTCATCTGATCATCCCCCACAACTAATTCTCGGTCGACCATCGCGATCTTTAGTGCGGGAGCTTCCTCGACCTCTACCGTGAATTCAGATATTGCATCTGTTACACTTTTCCTGTGTGATTCTGACATTTCCTCAGTAACCTGAAGCACCGGTTCAGGTTTCTTTTCGGCCATTTCCGAAGCTGAATTCATTGGGGGAATTTGGACATCGCCGGTGATACTTTCGCTGGTGAAATGCCGAAGTGAATCATCCTGACTGGATATTTTCATTGACGAATCCAGTTCCATGATTCCGGCAGAAAACAGCGCGGGCGCGATTGGTGATCTTTCCGGTTGGACATCATTCTCGGGTACTGTCTGATCAGACCCTTCAACAAATTCTCGGTCGATCAAAGCGACCTTTGGTGCCGATTCTTCCTGATCTGTCAAGATGTGCTCCGCTACATCATCCGCGACAGAAATTTGGTATGACTCTGATGCCACCTTGGAAATCTGAAGCGTCGGTTCGGGTTTCTTTTCGGCCAGTTCCAAAGCCGAACTCCCTGAGGGAATATCGACACCACCGGTGATGCTTTCGGTGGTAATATTCGATAGTGCATCAGCCTGAGTGGACGTTGTGGTGGACCAGTTCACTTCCGAACCTTCCGGCAAAGTCAGCGTGGAATTGGTTGGAGGAGTTTCCATCCGAAAATTGTTCTCCAGTACTGTCGGATCGAGCTCTGCTACGAATTCTCGGTCGATCAAAGCGACCTTTGGTGCCGATTCTTCCTGATCTGTCAAGATGTGCTCTGCTACATCATCCGCGACAGAATTTTGGTATGACTCTGATGACTGCTTGGAAACCTGAAGCGTCGGTTCGGGTTTCTTTTCGGCCAGTTCCAAAGCCGAACTCCCTGAGGGAATATCGACACCACCGGTGATGCTTTCGTTGCCAACATTCGATAGTGCATCAGCCTGAGCGGACGTTGTGGTGGACCAGTTCACTTCCGAACTTTCCGGCAAAGTCGGCACGGAGTCAGTCAGTAGCGCTTCCACCCGAAGATCCTTCTCAGGTACTCGCAGATCGTGCTGTTCGGTGGATTCTCGATCGACCATCGCAACCGTTTGTGCTGGCGCGACATGATCCGTGATCGTGTGTTCGTAAATTTTTTCCGCAACTGTAATTTTGTGTGACTCTGATGACTCTTGAGGATCCTGAGGCGCCGATTCGGGTTTCTTTTCGGCTAGTTCCAAAGCCGAACTCCATGAGGGAATATCGATGCCACCGGTGATGTTTTCGTTGCTAACATTCGATAGTGCATCAGCCTGAGCGGACATTGTGGTGGACCAGTTCACTTCCGAATCTTCCGGTAAAGTCGGCGTGGAATCGGTTGGAGGGGTTTCCATCCGAAAATTGTTCTCCAGTACTGTCGGATCGTGCTTTCCTGCGAATTCTCGGTTGACAATAGCAACCTTTTGTACTGGCGCTTCCTGATCGGTGATTGCGTGCTCGGAAATATTTTCCGCAACGGAATTTGGGTATGACTCCGTCGAATCTTCAGAGGCCCGAAATACCGGTTCACGAACTAATCCATTCAATTGCGAAACTGAATTGATCAGCGAGAAGTCTACCTGTGGTGTTTCCAACTGAAATTCTTTCTCAGCTACTGTTTGATCGTACTCTCCGACAGATTCTTCGTGGACAGTCGCAACCTTTAGTTCTGGTGATTCCTGATCTGGAATTATGAATTCTGGGTTTTCCTCCGTAACAGCATGTTGTTGAAAATCCGATGTATCCTCAGAAACCCGAAGGCCTGGTTCAGGTCTCAAATCCGTCAATTCCGAAACAGAATTCTCTAAGGGAATCTCGACACTGCTGGAGGTGCTTGTATCGGTATCGTTTGAAGATACCTCCTGCCAAATTTTTAGATCGTCGACTCCGGCATCAACTGAGACGGGTGACTGACCTGTGGAAATTAACTCTATCGCTTGTTCTTTGAGTGCGCTGTCGTTGACCGTCTCGTTTGGTCCTATGGATAACGAAAGCGCAACCGCTAACGAAACAGGAATTAAAAATAGTGCGTAATCCGCGTACCTGCGCAGAAAATTCGCGACTACAATGCGCGATGATCCCAATTTAGGAAACTGATTGTAATTACTCGACCAATTCATTTGTCTGTTTGCGCGATAGCACACCCTTGAAAAAGCACAGGAGACAATTCACGAATTTTCAACCGCAAGGGAAATTATATTAAAGTTTGTGTTTATTCTATCGCGACGAATGATTCCCATATTCCCTGATTCTGATATAGAGCATTTCAGAACAAGAAGCACCCTGTCAGTATAACTGGACGAACAGAAGTTACCTTCACCCAAGGGTGCGAGCACTGACATCAGATTCAGTAGTGTTTGATATAATTTCACCGCACTGGATTAACATCAATTGCAGTGCGCGTTGATCAAATCTGACGTGTTTGCAGGCCTTCATCAAATCATACCACTTCCCACCCAATTAATTAATACGTGAAAAAATCTCTGACTGAATTCTGGGTTGGATTGTTTATTCTGGCAGGTATCGCTGCGATCGTGTCGCTCGCCTTCAGAGTCGATAGTGCGTCCATCTTTGAGATCGAGGATGACTACAAGGTCTACGCCACTTTCGAGAATATCGGAGGTCTGAATATCAAAGCTCCGGTCACGATTGCCGGAGTGAACATCGGTCGTGTATCAGCAATTACGGTCGATATGGATAATTTCAGCGCCAAGGTTGAAATGACCATATCCGATAAATTCGCGCGCATCCCGATCGACTCGAGTGCTCGAATTCTGACATCAGGCTTGCTTGGTGCACAATACATCGGACTTGAACAGGGTGGTGAAGATATTTTTCTGAAAAGCGGAGACTTGATCGAGTTTACGCAATCATCATTCAGTCTTGAGGATGTGATCGGCGAGTTTCTGTTTCGGGTGACAACACAAGGCTAATTCATTTGAGCGCGAAAGTTGAAACATCCGTTGAAGATGGTGTCGTTCGGGTACACGTCTCCGGTGAACTGCGTTTGGATACAGTTGCGGCGGTACACCGAAGCGTGGATTTTTCATCGTTCGGGAACAAGAGTATCAACATTGAACTTGGCGCTATCACAGATGCCGACAGTGCCGGCTTAGCACTCTGCGTCGAGTGGCTCTCGCAGGCTCGCAGTAACCAAACACCTCTCAGATTTAAAAATGTTCCGGATGTACTGACGCGTATCGCTCGAGTCAACAAGTTGGATGATATTTATCGGGCGGAGACGGATTCAATTCCGGGAACCGGGTGAATTCAGGTATCGAAACTTCGTCTGCACCTTTATCCAACTGATTGCTCAGAAAAGAACTGGTCCGCTAACTGAAATACTTCCCGCAACAGGCCTTTTCTGCACAGAAAATCAAGCCGGGAAATCAAGAAATGCAACTACTTGGAACCGCGGACGGAGATTTGGTAATACGCTGATGTGGTAAAATAACAAATTGAAATGCTGTTTCGTTGAGAATGTCGCTGAGGAATAACCATGGTAGCGCCTGAACAGGTAAAAGTTTGGATCGAAGAGGGTTTGAGCGGATCATTTGCTGATGTGGTCGGAGACGGAAGACACTTCGAAGCCGTGGTAGTCTGTTCTGATTTTGCAGGTAAATCCATGCTTGAGCAGCATCGTATGGTATATGGAGGACTCGGAGACAAGATGGATGAAACAATCCACGCACTGTCATTGCGAACCTATACTCCGGAGCAATGGAATAATCAGTCATCCTGAACCACATAATTAATTGACATTAGATGGGAGAAGAAGCAAATATGAGCGTCGAAGATCGTATTAGAGATACTGTAAGCAGCAACCGTGTGGTGCTTTTTATGAAAGGAACACCACAGTTTCCCCAATGCGGGTTTTCAAGCCGAGCTGTACAGATTCTTGAAGCTTGTGGCACACAGTATGAAACTGTCAATGTTTTGAGCGATATGGAAGTTCGAGAAGGCATCAAACAATATTCGAACTGGCCGACAATACCACAAGTCTATATCGACGGCGAATTCGTTGGTGGCAGCGATATCTTGCTGTCGATGTATCAAAACGGTGAACTTCAATCCAAACTGAATCCGGTAAACTAACAAATTAGATTTTTTGGTTGGCCGGACGCAGAAAATCCTCAGAGGTTTTCGCAATGGAAAATTTGATTATTTCCGGAGGTCTTCCATTAAATGGCAATGTCCGCATATCCGGTGCCAAGAATGCAGGCTTGCCCTGTCTAATCGCCTCCCTCCTGTCATCGGAGCCGCTCCGCGTCAGTAATATTCCTCACCTTCAGGATGTCACCACGACGCTTGACTTGTTGAGTCGACTCGGTGCAACGGTCGAACTTCAGGAAAACATGACTGTGGTGGTCGACTCCAGAAAAGTCGCTAATTTCCGAGCCAATTACGATATCGTGCAAACCATGCGCGCTTCAGTGCTTGTACTCGGTCCTTTACTGGCCAGATTCGGGCATGCCGAAGTCTACATGCCGGGTGGTTGTGCCATCGGTTCGAGACCAATCAATCTGCATCTTGAGGGGCTCAAAGCCATGGGTGCGAATATCGAATTGGAAGGCGGTTACATCAGGGCAACCGCAAACAGATTGCACGGTGCGCATATCTTCATGGACATTTCTTCAGTTACCGGTACGGAAAATCTGATGATGGCCGCCTGTCTGGCGAAAGGCACGACCGTAATCGACAACGCAGCGATGGAACCGGAAGTGGTGGATCTGGCAGATTGCCTGATCGGAATGGGTGCCAAGATCGAAGGAGCAGGGTCAAGTCGAATCAAGATTGAGGGATCAGACTCCCTGAAAGAACACACTCACCATCTGATCGCGGACAGAATCGAGGCAGGTACCTATCTGGTGGCAGGGGCCGTGACAGGCGGAAACATCAGCGTACTCGATGTACAACCCGAAAATTTGCTTTCAGTAGTCGATAAGCTACAAGACGCAGGTGCTGATATCGTTGTAGGAGAGAACTACATTCAGCTTTCCATGAATGGCAGACGCCCTAAAGCAGTCAGTGTCCGAACAGCCCCTTTTCCTGGATTTCCGACAGATATGCAAGCACAGATTCTGATGATGAACTGCATCGCTGACGGAACCGGTTCGATCACCGAAACAATTTTTGAAAATCGCTTCCAGCATGTGCAGGAACTGATTCGAATGGGAGCCGACATATCGACAAGCGGCAGTACTGTCACGGTAAACGGCGTTCCCAAACTGAATGGTGCCAGGGTAACTGCGACTGATCTTCGCGCATCGGCGAGTTTGGTTCTAGCGGGACTGGCGGCCGAATCTCAGACAACTATTGAACGCATTCATCATATCGATCGCGGTTACCACTGCATCGAAGAAAAACTTGCATTGCTCGGTGGGCAGATTCGGCGCGTTCACGACAACGGCACATCTCACGATCATTTGGACGCTGATGCGGAGCATGTCAGCGGCAGCTGACCGGTATCCGCATTTTGAACCCCCTGGATCAGACTACGATGGGAAATCGTACTAATCGTATTGCGATCGCTATTTCAAAAGGGCGTATCGCGAAAGCAGTCACTCCGCTGCTTGAAAGTGCCGGCATCGCGCCTTTTGAGGATATCAGTAAATCACGAAATCTCCTTTTCGACACTCATAATGAGAATGTTCAACTGATTGTCGTGAGAAGTACGGATGTACCGACTTACGTACGGTTGGGGGGAGCTGACCTTGGAGTGGTCGGGAAAGATGTACTGCTTGAGTTGCAAAATGGAGGTTTTTACGAGTTGGTTGACCTCGGAATATCAAAATGCGAATTGGTGGTCGCACAAATAAAACGATCAGCAAGCGATTCCGATGAGCACCGAAGAAAGCTCAGGGTTGCAACCAAATATGTGAATACCACTCGTCGACACTTCGCGGCTAAGGGTGTCTATGTCGATGTCATGCATCTGTCCGGATCGATGGAGCTCGCACCTTCGCGCGGATTGGCTGATCGAATTGTCGACCTTTCGCAGACCGGTGAAACTTTGCGCAGCAATGGATTGGTCAAGGTGGAAAGTATTGCCGATATCAGCGCGCGCCTGATCGCGAACAAGGCTTCTCTGCGACTGAAGGAGAGGTTGCTCAAGGATATCGTATCGAAACTCGAACAAGCGGCTCGGAAGCGGAATGATGAAGCTTGAGATCCGACGACTTTCAACGTCCGATAGTCAATTTGACGAGGCGTTCTCTGAAATTCTGGAACGGGGTGTAGAGTTCGCATACGAAACCGATCAGACTGTAGCCGATATCATCTCGAGAGTTCGACGCGAGGGTGACGATGCGGTGCTTGAGCTGACCAAGCGTTTTGACAGCAATGATGCTGACAGTATGACAGACCTTGAAGTCGACGCGGATGAGTTGGAATCTGCCGCGGTGCGAATCGAGCCCGATCTGCGAGAGGCCATGATCGTAGCGGGTGATCGGATTCGTCGGTATCATCAACGTCAGATTGAGCAGTCATGGGTCTACGAGGAGGAAACCGGATCTCGACTCGGCCAGAAACTGACCGCTATTGGGACAGTGGGAATCTATGTTCCAGGTGGTCAGGCGGCATATCCATCTTCGGTGCTGATGACCGCGCTGCCTGCGCGAGTCGCGGGAGTCAAGGAAATCATCATGGCCGTACCAGCCCCAGGTGGAGAAATCAAGGATTCCGTTCTTGCCGCCGCGCATATCGCAGGTGTTGACCGGCTGTTTACCATCGGTGGTGCGCAGGCTGTGGCAGCGCTCGCTTTCGGAACCCGGACGGTACCAAAGGTTGACAAGATTGTAGGTCCTGGAAACACATGGGTATCGTCAGCCAAGCGCCAGGTGTTCGGTTATGTCGGGATCGATCTAGTGGCCGGACCTTCGGAGGTTGTGGTAGTCTGCGATGAGAACACCAACGCCGAATGGGCAGCCATGGACATGTTCGCGCAGGCAGAACACGACGAAGATGCACAGTCAATTCTGCTTTCTCTGAGTCAGGATAAACTTGATGAAGTGAGAGACTGCATGCAGACAATGCTACCCAGAATGGAACGAAGTCACATCATTGCGAATTCTCTGGCCAACAATGGTGCACTTGTTCATGTACGCAATCGCGAGGAACTCGTTGAGGTAATTGACCGGGTGGCACCCGAACATCTTGGTTTGATGCTGGAAAATGCAGAGGAAGTTGCGAAGATGGTCCGTAACGCGGGTGCAATTTTCATCGGACCGGACAGCCCGGAAGTTCTCGGTGACTATTGTGCTGGTCCGAATCACGTGCTGCCAACATCAGGTTCAGCAAGATTCAGCTCCCCTCTCGGAGTCTACGACTTCATGAAGCGAACATCGATCATTCATTGTTCCAGAGAGGGGTCTCGGGAACTCGCAAGAACCGCAAGTATTCTGGCGCATGAAGAGCAACTCACTGCACACGCACGCTCAGCAGAGTATCGATATCTCGACAATGGATAGCAAGACACAAAGATCAACCGGTTTGGTGCATCCGCAGATTCGTTCTCTCAGTGCCTATCGGGTTGTACCGTTTACTGGGAACGTGAAACTCGATGCGATGGAGTCACCTTATGGTTTCAGTGAATCTCTCAAGAAGAAATGGCTGGAATACATTGCCGAAGCTGAGGTCAATCGTTATCCGGACCCGACCGCGACAGAACTGAAAAAAAAGTTACAGGAAGTTTTTGAAGTTCCCGATAGCCTGCAATTGACTTTGGGAAATGGTTCTGATGAACTTCTGCAACTGCTGCAGATGGCGGTCGGTGGATATGGAAAAACGATCATGGCACCGCAACCTTCATTTGCCATGTATGAGATTATTGCCCAGTACACGAGAGGTAATTTTGTTGGTGTTGATCTGGATGAGAATTTCCAATTGCCAAAGGATTCCTGGCTCTCCGCAATTGAACGTAATCGACCGACGTGTATTTTCATCGCTTATCCCAACAATCCGACTGGGAATTTCTTCGACGAACAATTGATTGAGGAAACTGTACGTGTTTCTGACGGGTTGGTCGTCGTCGATGAAGCATACCATGCCTATTCGGGGCAGAGCATTATGGCCATGTCGGAGAAATTTGAAAACCTTGTAATCGTGCGGACGCTATCCAAGAGTGGATTCGCAGGGCTTCGAGTCGGATATATGACAAGCCAACCCAGTTGGTCAACTGAGTTCGAGAAAATTCGCTTCCCCTATAACATCGGCGTGCTCGCACAGAAGAGTGCTGTGTTTGCATTGAACAATTGGGAAGAGATCTGCCTCGGTACCGAAACCGTTATTCGACTCAGGAATTCAATGCTCTCACAGCTTAAGAGTATGGGTGGCATAAAGGTCTATCCGACGCAGACCAACTTTATAACTATCAGGGTCACCGATCTAAGTGCAACGAGAATCTTTGAAGCATTGCAGCGGGACGGGATACTGATCAAGAATCTACATGGCTATCACCCACTGCTTTCAAATTGTTTACGGTTGACTGTCGGTACCGACGACGAAAACAGGCAAGTTTTAGCCGCGCTTGGTAGGCATCTATAAGTAGACAAGTTTGATTGAAGCTCCTGAGGCGTTTTTAAGTTTATTTTTTTGCCTCTTCTGAAACAGGCGCTTTTACCTGATCATCATCCATCAGTATCCGATGAGCTTCACCGTCCAGGTCCTCGTATTGTCCGGCTTTGACTGTCCACAGGAAAAATACCGCGATGATGATTGAAACAATAACGGCTATCGGCAACAGCAGATACAGGATTTCCATGACGTCCTTACTTGAGTTCCGTTCGGTCTGACATAATTCTAAGCGAGTTTCCTACAACCAGCAAAGAGCTCAACGACATACCGACTGCTGCGGCAAGTGGCGGCACAAATCCAGCAGCAGCGAGTGAAATACCTAATAGATTGTAGGCGATTGCCCAAATCGAATTGGTTCGCATGACGTTAAGCGCGAAACGGGCAATATTTCGCATGACGGCCAGCAGCCTCAGTTGATCATCCAACAGCAGAACGTCAGCATGCGCTTTTGCAATATGCTGCGCGTTGGCCGGCGCGACTGATACGTTCGCAGCAGCCAATGTTGGTGCATCATTGACCCCGTCGCCGATCATTGCGACGCAAGCACCCTCTGTCTGATACATTTCAATGATGTCAAGTTTGTCTTTGGGCGAACAGTCGGCATGAATTTCGGTAATCCCCAATTCAGCGGCAATTCGCTCGGCTTCACTTTGTCGGTCTCCAGTCAGCAGTCCGAGACGGGTGTTTGGTTCAGATAGCAGGTCAATTAACGGCTTCGCATTTTCCCGCAGTGCATTTTCAAAATGAAAACTTGCAATCCCGCGGATGTCGTCACAAAGATACGCAACCAGACCGAAGCGTTCTGGTAACCTGCACCCATACACTCCAGGAGCTTGTGACTCGATATATTCAAAAGAACCCAAATAGTATTTTCTGCCATCAATGACTCCTTGGATTCCACCGCCATGCCGCGATTCAACATCGTGCGAATTGATGAACCGATCCTGAACCTCGTCCGTCAACGCCTTGCAAATCGGATGGTCGGAAAACTGTGCCAGCGAACCGGCAATTTTCAATGCCTCAGTCCGACTCAACACCCCTGATGTTTCAATGTGATTCAATCGTGCTAGAGCCTGGGTTAAGGTTCCGGTCTTGTCAAACAGAAAAGTATTCGCTTTAGCAAGAGCTTGGACTGAATTCGGGTGAGCCACCAAAATTCCGCGCTTTGCGGCGGCATTGACCGCTGCGGTCAGCGCGGTCGGTACCGCTAGCGAGAGCGCACAGGGACAGGCAACAACCAAAACCGCAATTGTGTGCGAGAGCCATTCGTGACTTCCGTTCAAAATCCAGAACCCCGCGACGCAAGCGGCAAGCAAAACTACAGCAACGGAGAACTTTCCCGCAATGATGTCCGTAAGACGATGGTTGGTCGGTTTTTTTTCAACCGAATTTTCGAGCAGTTCAACTATGCAGGCCAGTGCCGATTCTGAACTTCGGCGGGTAACCCGGACAACGATTGAATTCGTTGCATTGACCGAACCGCCGAATACTGAATCTCCGACACCTCGCCTTCGTACTTTGGACTCTCCGGTGAGAATCGCTTCGTCAATGTCTGTTGCTCCAGACTCGATTGTACCGTCAGTCGGAATTATTTCACCCGGTTTGACGACAACGCGGTCTCCGATTGCCAGTCGAAGAGCAGGTACCACTTCAATAGACGTTTCCAGATCAGTCAATCGGCATGCATAGCTAGGGGAGGACGCGCTGAGGTTCGTGATGCAATCAGTCATTCGACGGTAGGCGCCATGTTCCATGAATCGCGCAATCAATTGAAAACAAACGAACATTGCAATGCTGTCATAGTAGACCTCACCCTCACCCGATATAGTTGCAGAAAGGCTGGCAGCAAAGGCGATCAGCAATCCCAATGCAATCGGAACATCCATTGTTGCAGTCTTCTGTTTTAGATCACGCAATGCTCCGGAAAATATAGGCGCGGCTGAGTAGAACAGAATCGGCAGAACAAACAGCAGGCTGAGCCGGCGAAAAAGCTCCTCGTATGTGTTTTCAATCGAGGTCCAAGCACTCGAATACAAAGCGACGGCAATCACCATGATCTGCATCCCGAAAACACCGGCAATTCCCAGTCGTTTCAACAGGTCCTGGTGCTGGATTCGAATCGTTTCCGCATAGACGGTTTGACTGAATGGCACAACTCCATAACCGAGTTCCTGAACGCACTTGACGACTTGAGATAGTGAGAGTTGGCCTGACTGCCATTTGACAGTGAGTTTCTGGGTTCGAAAGTTGATCTTTGCATCGCGAATGCCTGCCAGAAGCTGCAGACGGTTTTCGATCAACCACACACAGGTGGGGCAGTGCAGGTTATGAACGATGAATTTCGCGTTTAAGATTTCGCCGTCTTCTGATTCCACAAATTGATCCTGAATCACTTGATCGTCGAACAGTTCGGAGAATTCCAGTGGCATAGAATGCCCGGACTCATCAACCGGGCGCGGCAGCGCGGTGCGTTTTTTGTAGTAAGTCTCAAGCCCGCTTGCGTGAATCACCGCGGCAACTGTCGCGCACCCTTCACAACAAAACGATTGCGTTGACCCGGCAATCTGACGGGTCGCTGTGCAATTCGCTTGAATCGGTGTTCTACAGTGGAAACAGTCGGTCATTTGAGAAAAGAACTCGGCCTGATGAGTAAATGTTGCCGGATCGTGCAAAAGTAACCGAGCAATTCAGGTGGCAGGGACATCCATCCTTATGTGACTGCCGGTCATAATCATTAAACAGCTGACCCATCACTTCCGAGGGCTTGTTGCAATAGCCAATACTGTCATTAGCCTACGTTAATTTCTGTATCATAGAGTGTTAATCAACTCGCCACAAGTATTTAAGCGAAGCAATACCAATGTATCGAATTATAGGTTTGTTGATTAACCCGCAAAGGACGTGGGAGAAAATCAGGGATGACGAGCACGGGACCGTCAGGGTTTTGCTTGGACACACAGCAATTCTTGGTCTGATTCCACCGGCATGCGCTTATTTTGGGACGACACAGGTCGGTTGGACGATTGGGTATACTGACCCTGTTCGTCTGACAACGGCAAGTGCCTTGCCAATTTCGATCATCTACTACGTTGTCATACTCGCCAGCATTTTGACGCTTGGGAAACTGATTCACTGGATGAGCGAGACCTATGGCACCGACTGTTCTCTGGGTACGTGCATCAGTTTGGCAGCGTATCCTCCCACACCTTTATTTCTGACCGGTGTTGTTCAACTTTATCCTGTACTGTGGTTGAATTATCTGGTTGGATTGCCAGCATTGGCATATTCGATCTATTTGCTTTATTCGGGCACCGAGATTTTGATGGGTTTGTCGCGTGAACGGGCATTTTTGATGGCCAGCGCTATTCTTGCAGTGTGTTTGGTGGCGCTGGTCGGTGTGCTCGCTGCGACAGTAACGCTCTGGGGTTTCGGACTGGATCCGAGTTTCACACACTGATTTGAATTTGGTTTATGGAATGGATGCTGATCAATTGACCTACAACTACAAAGTTGTCCGACAGTTCGCTGTCATGACGGTTGTGTGGGGTATCGTCGGTATGCTGGTTGGTGTCCTTATCGCCGCGCAGCTGGTTTGGCCAGCATTGAATTTTGATATTCCCTGGCTCACATATGGTCGCCTGCGACCTTTACATACCAATGCTGTCATATTCGCATTCGGCGGCTGCGCACTTTTTGCAACCTCATACTATGTGGTACAAAGAACCTGTCACGTTCGCTTGTTCAGCGACAGACTGGCAGCGTTTACGTTCTGGGGATGGCAGGCGGTTATCGTACTTGCGGCGATCACGCTACCGCTCGGAATTACAACGACCAAGGAATATGCTGAACTTGAGTGGCCAATCGATATTTTGATCACCGTCGTTTGGGTGGTCTATGCGATTGTGTTCTTCGGTACCATCATGCGACGCAGAATTCAACATATCTATGTCGCAAACTGGTTTTATGCCGCGTTTATTCTAGCTGTCGCCATGCTGCATGTGGTCAACAGCGCCGCACTGCCCGCGTCGTTCCTGAAATCCTACTCGCTGTTTTCAGGTGTACAGGACGCTATGGTGCAGTGGTGGTACGGTCACAATGCAGTCGGATTCTTTCTGACAGCAGGATTTCTCGGTATCATGTACTACTTCGTGCCAAAACAGGCGGAACGGCCGGTTTACTCTTATCGATTGTCCGTGGTCCACTTCTGGGCACTGACTTTTACCTACATCTGGGCCGGGCCGCATCACCTGCACTATACCGCGCTGCCGGACTGGGCGCAGTCACTCGGCATGGTGTTTTCATTGATTCTGCTGGCGCCATCCTGGGGTGGAATGATCAACGGTATCATGACGCTGTCAGGTGCCTGGGAGAAACTGCGAACTGATCCGATACTGAAGTTTTTGATTGTGTCAATTTCGTTTTACGGGATGGCGACCTTCGAAGGACCGATGATGTCGATCAAGACGGTCAATTCACTTTCGCACTACACCGACTGGACCATTGGACATGTCCATGCGGGAGCTTTGGGATGGGTCGCGCTGATTTCGATCGGAGCACTGTATTACCTGATTCCGCGTCTTTATGGACAAGTCCTGTACAGCATCAAGATGGCTGAAATTCATTTTTGGATTGCATGTCTCGGAATATTGCTGTACGCGACTTCGATGTGGGTATCCGGTATTACTCAGGGACTGATGTGGCGAGCTGTAAACCAGGACGGCACACTGACCTACAGTTTTCTCGAAAGTGTGCAGGCGATGGCGCCGTTTTACGTCATCCGGTTTCTTGGTGGTGCGCTATTCCTCGCGGGTATGTTGCTGATGGCATACAACCTGCTTAAAACAATTCAGGCCGGCGATGCAGTTGAAGCGCCGATTCCAAAACCTGCCTAATCCGGAACGGGTCTCCCATGCTGTCACGAAGTGAGAAGAATATCGGGTTGATGATTGTGTTCATACTCGTGCTGGCGAGTATCGGGGGAATCGTTCAACTCGTTCCGCTCTTTTTTCAGATATCTGTGACACAGCCGATCGAAGGGCTCAAACCGCACTCTCCTTTGGTACTTGCAGGTCGCGATATCTACATCCGGGAACAATGTGTATCCTGTCATTCTCAGATGATTCGCCCGTTACGTGCAGAGACTGAGCGTTACGGGCATTACTCTGTGGCAGGAGAGTCTGTATACGAAAGACCGTTCCAGTGGGGCTCGAAGCGCACCGGACCGGACCTTGCGCGAGTAGGTGGTCGGTATAGCGATGAATGGCATCGGCTACATCTGATTAATCCTCGCGCGGTCGTTCCAGAATCAATAATGCCTGGCTATCCATGGCTTGCTGAGCGACTGGTGGATGTGCAGGCCACCGTAACCAATATGCGAACGCTAAAAAAACTGGGGCATCCGTATAGTGATGCCGATTTTGAAGTTGCACCGGCAGTGCTGGAAAGCAGAACCGAAATGGATGCAATTGTCGCTTATTTGCAGAGTCTTGGCACCATCCTGGGTTCGAGTAGATGAAGATGGTGTGGATTCATATCGTATGGACCGTCTTGTTGTTGACAACATTTGTCCTCATTGTCTGTTGGGCCTGGAGCAGCAAGCAGAAAGGTCGGTTTCAAGACGCCGCACAGATTCCGCTTGAGGATGACGGTGCCAGACCACCGCACATTGAGAAGAGATAATGGATTTTACAAATCAGTTCTGGACCTATCTGATACTTGTACTGACGGTAGTCAGTCTGGTATTTGTCGTCTATCTGGCGATCACCAACCGGACCACATCGGGCGGTGCGGACGAAACAACCGGACATGTCTGGGATGAAGATTTAACGGAATTTGACAACCCCTTGCCCGCTTGGTGGCTGTATCTGCTGTATATCACCCTAATCTTTGGCGCGGTATACCTTTTGTTGTACCCGGGAATGTTGCCGAATGGAGGAATCCTGAACTGGACTCAGATCGGACAGTATGAGGAAGAAATTTCGACAGCGAATGAATCCTATGCTGCAACATTCGAAGCATATGGACAGCTTACACCTGTGGAGTTGGCGAAAAATCCCGAAGCTATGAAAACTGCCGCCCGACTTTTTTCGCAAAATTGTGCGCTGTGCCATGGCGCGGACGCCCGCGGAGCTCCAGGAATCCCCAATTTGCGAGACAACGACTGGATATACGGCAGTTCGCCCGAAGCAATCCTTCATACCATACTCGAGGGAAGAACAGGTATCATGCCGGGATGGGGATCGGTGATAGGTGGCCTGGAAGCCACCAAAGATGTTGCAAACTATGTGATGTCACTGAGCGGTGAAGTCGTAAACGCGGAAAGTGCCGAACGCGGAGCGACACAATATAAAACCTTATGTGTTGCGTGTCATGGATTGAACGGCGAGGGCAATCCGATGCTTGGTGGAATGAAGCTGTCTGACCGTATCTGGGTGCATGGCAGTACTTTTGAGGAAATTGTCGACGTTATCGCGAACGGTGTGACCAACCAAATGCCGGCTCACAAGAATATTTTGGGTGAAGTCAAGTCCAGTTTGTTGGCTGGCTACGTCATCAGTTTTTCAAACTGATATTCACACAATTAGATTCCTTCATTTCAGGAATCACATTCAGCGCATTACTTTCCCGAATCACTGACTGAAACCGGTTGCTGAAAGTGGCACAATCACAACATCAGCTATATCTTTCCCACGAGAAGGTCTGCCCGCGAGAAGTTCACGGTAAGTTTGCATTTTTCCGTTTGACCGGCGTTGTCGGACTGCTTGGAATCTATTTTCTGGTGCCTTGGCTGAACTGGGACGGTCGACAAGCCGTATTGTTCGACCTGCCTGGCCGCAAATTCTTGATTTTCGACCTGATGATATGGCCTCAGGAACTTTATTTTCTTGCAGCTTTACTGGTTATAGCAGGCGTTGCCCTGTTTCTGGTCACCTCTCTGGCGGGCAGGTTGTGGTGTGGCTATGCTTGTCCACAAACTGTATGGACCGAAGTGTTTTTGTGGATCGAGCGACGCGTGGAAGGCGACAGATCTCGGCAAATCAAACTAGACCGGTCGGACCTTTCACTCGGCAAGGTCTGGCTAAAACTTATCAAACACAGCGCATGGCTTGCAGTATCAATGTTGACGGCGATTACTTTTGTTGGTTATTTCAAGCCGATAGACGATCTTTTCCGTGAACTGATCAACTTTAGCCTGCATCCCTGGCCACTGTTTTGGGTGGCATCTTTTACGGTCGCCACATATGCCAATGCCGGCAGGATGCGCGAGCAGATCTGCTTGTACATGTGTCCCTACGCCCGCTTCCAGAGTGCGATGTTTGATTCCGACACTTTGGTCATTTCTTACGACCCGGCTCGCGGTGAGCCGCGTGGCGGAAGAAAACGGGGCATTGATTATCGAGCTGAAGGGCTGGGCGACTGCATCAACTGTCAAATGTGTGTTCAAGTGTGTCCGACCGGCATCGATATTCGCGACGGACTGCAATATGAGTGTATCGGTTGCGCGGCTTGTGTCGACGCTTGCGACGGCATCATGGAAAAGATGAACTATCCCAAGGGGTTGATTCGATATACAACCGAAAACCTCTTAAACAACAAGGTCTCACGGGTTATCCGACCGCGCAGTTTCATATACGGTGTATTGTTGCTGGCTTTGGTTGTCGGCGTTGGATTTGGCTTGTCGAGTCGAACTTTGGTTGAATTCGATGTATCCAGAGACCGCAATGTGCTGTACCGGGAACTGTCCAGCGGACTGATCGAGAATGTCTTCAGTGCACATGTTATCAACAAGGACTTGCGCGCACATGAATATCAAATCAATATTTCAGGGCTTGATAATCCACAGATTCTGATTGATACACAACAATCTTTGGTCACCGCAGGCGAGGTGTCCGACGTTACTCTGACCGTTCGTGCAGAAGTGGACTTTCATGGCGGTAAGGAAATATTTTTTCGAATCGTTGCTTTGGATGATCCGGACATAAATTCCGAGACAGAAGCTATTTTCCTCGCTCCTTAGGGAATGTGGTGCGCGTAATCTGGTGACAAATGTCGCAAAGGAAAAGTGCGATTGTTTGTGATGACAAACTCCGATTCAGAGTATCGCTGGTATCAGATTCCGATCGTATGGATGGTTATTGGAATCCCGTTGGTTTCGATCATTGTGACTCTATCGATTGTCTGGATATCCGTTAAGACTTTTGATGGTGTGGTTGTGGACGATTATTACCGCAAGGGACTGGAAATCAATCGGGAGTTGGCGCGTGACCGGAATGCGAAACGTATCGGTCTCGAAGCGATTGCAAGCATCACAGACGATCGGTTGCGCTTCGAGCTTCGGAGCAAATCAAATGAACCTTGGCCGGATCAGCTTGAACTGGGGTTCTATCATCCTACGGTTTCGAATCGAGATATCCTGGTTACCTTGGTTCACGAAGGTTCTGGGATATATTCTGCCTTACCTCCGCAACTTGCATTTGGAAAGTGGAACATCCTGACCGGTACAGAGACATGGCGCCTAAAAGGGACGCTGTTCCATCCCGCCGAAGGAGGATTTTTTCTGAAACCGGTCCAGTCGGCCAGTGTCAGCAGGTGACATAACGATATTGGCGGGCTTTGTTGCCGGTCTTGCGGGTTCGGTTCACTGTATCGTGATGTGCGGCGGGCTGGTCGGGGTAATTTCGGCATCAATGCGAACATCATTCAGACGTTCAGCAGTTTACTGGTGCAGCTATCACTTCGGACGAGTCACGAGTTATGCGATAGCCGGCGCTGTGGTTGGCGGAGTTGCTGGACAAGCGTTAGATCTGTTTCCAATAGCCCGTGCCCAAGTAATCGGGTCTTACACGGCAGGCTTGTTCTTGGTGATTCTGGGTGGTCACGTCGCACAGTGGTGGAACCTTTTGAACATCATTGAAAAAGCCGGCAGTCGATTGTGGCGGAAGCTTGTGCCAATGTTCTCGAAATTCCTGTCGCCGCAACTGCATCGGCATGCGATCATCGGTGGATTGCTATGGGGCTGGATTCCTTGCGGACTGGTTTATTCAACCCTCATTTTGGCGGCGACCGCAGCAGATCCATTGAGTGGCGGGTTGACCATGTTTGCATTTGGTGTTGGCACATTGCCGATGCTGTTTGTTATGGGTACACTTGCGGACCAGCAGGAAAGACTCAATAGTTTGCGTTGGCTCAAGGGTATCGTGGGCACTGCGCTTTGTGTATTTGGTGCTTTGGTTTTTTTGGGTATCGTCCCACTTCACGCAGGGCGACATGCCATGTAGCATGACGCATCACGATGAAAATTAGTGTTGTCGAAGTCAATTCGATTCATAAAATTAGTGAATAGTTGGTTCAGAAAAACTTCACGAGTTCCGGACTTTTGTCCTGTACTACTGTATTTGTGCGATTAGTTGCAGCAACATTCCTCGTGCATTTTCGGATTCTTGGCATAATTCAGAGTTATGTAAACGCAGTTCTACAGAATTTGGCAACGAACGGTGCAAGCACACCGAGACATGGGGCGGTTCAACGGACTAATTTCTCAACGTAATATAGTCTGGTTGACGCTTCCGGGTCTAATCATAGTCTTGACCGGATAGTTGTTGACGGAGAGATCGAAGACCAACACAAAGTCGGTGTATTCATGTCCATCGATTCATAGTAAGACACGATATTGTACTGGACATGGTACTATACGACCACGAACTAATTCTGTCATTTGGTGATCAAATTATTGCCAAGTCCATATCGACATTTTGGGTTCGAGCCACAAATTTCCGGTCAAGGCAGCCTTTACTTAACATCTACAAATTTTGGTATACCCCTCATTGAGTTCCTATAATGTTGATATTCATTACAATTCGCTTGATGACCATTGATCTGATCATAGATGTCAATCATGAAAACAAAAGATCGAACAGCTGACATTCACAGAAAGACCAAGGAAACCGATATTGCGGTTTCGCTGAATCTTGAAGGAACCGGAAATTCAGAACTCGACATCGGGTTGCCGTTCTTCGAGCATATGCTCGAACAGATCGCGCGACATGGTATGGTCGATTTGAAGATCAAGGCAGTCGGCGACCTTCACATCGATGCGCATCACACGGTCGAGGATGTCGGAATCACGCTGGGCAAGGCACTGAACGATGCTATCGGCAACAAGTCCGGTATCGTTCGATATGGTCACGCATATGTTCCATTGGACGAGGCATTGTCAAGAGTGGTGATAGATTTCTCAGGCAGGCCATCACTCGAATATTCCGTTGAATACCCGCGTGCACGCGTTGGTGATTTTGACGTTGACCTGATTCGCGAGTTCTTTCAGGCGGTGTGCAATCACGCCCATATCACTTTGCATATCACCAACATCAGTGGCAGAAATGCGCATCACATCGCTGAAACTGTATTCAAGGCGTTTGGACGGGCTTTGCGAATGGCCGCTTCATTTGATCCAAGGTCCGAAGGTTCTATTCCATCGACCAAGGGAAGTCTCTAGAACATTCTTCAGCTGCATCCACTGCAGCAGTCCGCTGTTATGTCCAAAGTTGTGATCGCCGATTTCGGCACCGGTAATCTTCACTCTGTAATCAATGCCATCGAGAAGGTAGCCGATACCGCGGATGTGATTCCGACACATAATCCGAAACAAATTCGAAACGCAGACCGACTCGTACTCCCCGGCCAGGGTGCGATCGGCACCTGGATGAATGAACTTCAAGAAGACGACATCAGAATGGCAGTCGAATTTGCCGTCGAAACCAAGCCTGTACTCGGTATCTGTCTCGGACTCCAAGCTCTATACGCTCACAGCGAGGAGGACGGCGGTGTCGAGGGGTTGGGCATCCTATCCGGTCGTGTGCGAAAGTTCGACGACGAACTCGTGGATGCGGGGCGACGAATCAAGATCCCGCATATGGGCTGGAGCAAGGTACATCAGACTGCCAGGCATCCGCTTTGGGATGGAATCCCACAGGATACTCGATTTTACTTCGTGCACAGTTACTGTGCGCAGGCGGACATTCAAGCTGAGGTTTCCGGGACCGCCAGTTACGGCATGCAATTTGTCTGTGCTGCAGCCAAAGAAAACCTGTTCGCCGTACAGTTTCATCCGGAAAAGAGTCGACAGCAGGGTTTACGACTTCTGGCCAACTTTATCGACTGGAATGGTACCCGCTGAATAAAAGCCACTGCGGCGGGCGTATAATCTCACTTCTCAATTCATCACCTGCCTTTGCATTTATGCTTCTGATACCCGCGATTGACATCAAGGACGGCCGCTGTGTTCGACTCGTTCAGGGACGAATGCTGGATGCGACGGTATATTCGGACGATCCGGTCAGTCAGGCTGACCGTTGGGTTGACTGTGGTGCAAGACGAATTCACATTGTTGACTTGAATGGCGCTTTCGAAGGAAAACCCATCAACGCTCATGTTGTCGGCAAGATCGCCGAAAGGCATTCGGACATGGAAATTCAGGTCGGCGGCGGTATCAGGACAGTTGAGACAGCCAGAAGTTATATGGAAGCCGGGGTCAAATTTGTCATTCTCGGTACACGCGCAGTTAACGATCCGTCATTCGTCAGCGAGATCAACTCACAGTACCCGGGACAGGTGATTGCGGGTCTTGATGTGCGCGAGGGTCGAGCAGCTGTTGAGGGATGGGCCGACAGCGGTCGTGCTGATATCTTGGTATTGGCTCGCGAACTGGAACGAAACGGCGCATGTGCAATTGTCTATACAGATATTGAGCGCGATGGCATGTTGAGTGGAGTCAATGTTGAAGCGACTGCTCACCTGGCATCAAAACTATCCATACCCTTGATTGCGTCAGGCGGAATCAGCGATATCAGGGATATTGAAAATTTACTTGATGTCAGCGACAGCGGCATCATGGGTGCCATTGCCGGTAAATCGCTTTATGAGGGTACACTGGACTACACGGAAGCGATGCAGCTGATTTCCAGTCGCGAAATTGCTGTTCGCGGGGAGGCTGTCTGATATGCCTCTTGCCAAAAGAATCATTCCCTGTCTGGATGTTGACGACGGTCGAGTTGTAAAAGGCGTGAAGTTTGTCGATATCCGGGATGCCGGAGACCCCGTTGAAGTTGCGCGCATCTATGACGAACAGGGTGCGGACGAAATTGCATTTCTTGATATAACAGCCAGCTCAAGCGGTCGTGATACGATTATCAACATTGTCGAAGATGTCGCCCGACAGGTGTTTATTCCGCTTACCGTCGGAGGTGGAGTGCGAAATGTGGATAATATTAGAAACCTTTTGAATGCAGGTGCGGACAAGATATCGATCAATACAGCGGCCGTGGAGCGTCCCGAATTCATTGAGGAGGCTGCCGGCAGATTCGGTTCGCAATGCATTGTCGTGGCAATAGACGCCCGTCGGATCCCTGATAGCGAGCCGATTGCCTGGGAAGTTTACACACATGGTGGTCGAACGCCGCGCGGACTGGATGCCATTGATTGGGCAATCCACTTGTGTAAACTGGGAGCAGGTGAAATCCTGCTCACCAGCATGGACCGTGACGGAACCAAGATCGGATTCGATCTGGAACTGACACGAGCAGTGTCTGAATCAGTCCCGGTTCCTGTAATCGCATCGGGGGGAGTCGGTGAACTGTCCCATCTGGCGGATGGAATTGAGTTCGGTCACGCTGACGCGGTGCTTGCGGCAAGCATATTTCACTTCGGTGAATATACAATCGCACAGGCGAAAGAACACATGCGTTCAAGAGGTATCGAGGTTTGCGAATTAATTCAGGAGCAATGGTATGGCAGATGATTGGTGCGATGAGTTGAAGTGGTCTGACGACGGACTGCTTCCAGCGATCGCGCAGGATGCCGAATCCGGCAAGGTGTTGATGGTGGCCTGGATGTCACCTGAGTCATTGCGACTGACGGTATCTGAGGGAAGGGCCGTTTACTGGTCGCGATCCCGCAAAAAGCTTTGGCATAAGGGAGAGGAGTCGGGACATACACAGACCGTTCGCGAAATTCGGGTGGATTGCGATGCCGATGTGATTCTGATGCAGGTTGAGCAACACGGAAACATTGCTTGCCATACAGGTCGCGAGTCGTGCTTCTTCAGGAAATTGGAAGACAATGAATGGAGCGAAGTCGATCCAGTCCTGAAAATTCCGGAAGATATATACAGAAAGTAGAATCTGTAGCATTGTGGATAAAGAAATTCTTACAGCATTGATGGATGTCATCGAGTCCAGAAAGGCCGAGCGACCTGATCAATCTTACGTGGCATCGCTGCACAAACAGGGTGTGGAAGTTATGTCCGCAAAAGTAGTCGAGGAGGCGAACGAGACAGCGGAAGCGGCCGCGGCCGGCGATGTCGAGCAAATTGTCTACGAAACGGCTGACTTGTGGTTTCATTCCCTGGTGTTGTTGTCACGTTTTGATCTTACACATCATAATGTACTTGACGAACTCAGCCGTCGATTCGGTGTGTCCGGACTGGAAGAGAAAAAGTCACGAAGTTGACTATATTTTTTAATATGAGTGATAATTTGTTGATTACCGTTTTATTTGAGGTTGAAAATTGAACCGGGAGGGGAAATGTTTGGTCCAGGAGGTATAAGCATCTGGCAGTTACTAATCATACTTGTCATCGTTGTGTTGTTGTTCGGCACTAAGAAGTTGAGAGGTATGGGCGGCGATCTTGGAACAGCTATCAAAAGCTTTAAGAAGTCCGTTAAGGAAGATATGGACGAGGATGACGAGTCCAAGGAATCTCTGGAAGATACCAGCGCCAAGGCTGCCACGGAAGAAGTCGAGACAGCTGAAAAAGAAAAAGCTTGATCTTTACTTCATTGCATTGTCAGGTGAGGTAGTTCCAGCGTGTTTGATGTCGGTTTTTGGGAAATTGCGATCATTGCATTGATCGCGTTGCTCATACTCGGACCGGAGCGATTGCCGCGCGCTGCGCGCAGTATTGGTCTTTGGGTCGGCAAAGCACGAAGAACTCTGGCTGAAGTCAAGCGTGATATTGATCGAGAACTCGATGCCAGCGAACTCAAGGAGCTGAAAAGCATCAAGAAAGATCTTGAGGACACGAAATCCGTTGTCGATAAGGATATGACGGAAACCAAAGCAATGTTTGAAGAGGCGGCCACTTCGCTCAATGAAGAAATTTCCGATGCGAACGAGACGGTCGCTGTGAAGGCGGACTTCAAGAAACCTGAACCCGTACCCGTAGCCAAGGAAGAGGAGACGGGTGTGGTTGAAGAAACCAAGGCTACCGGCTGACACGACGCATGGCAGACGATAATCAGGACCCCAACGCAACGGGTACCACTTTCATCTCCCATCTGGTGGAGTTGCGCCAGCGCCTGATGCGTGGTGTGATTGCCATTTTGGTGATATTTGTCGCTTGCGCACCATTTGCCAACACACTCTACGAGTATCTGGCGGCTCCCTTGATGGGAGTTCTGCCGGAGGGCAACACCATGATTTCAACAGAGCCTCATGGACCGTTTTTCGTTCCGTTCAAATTTGCTTTCGCGTTTTCTGTCGGCATTGCAATGCCGTATCTGCTCTACCAGCTTTGGGCCTTTGTAGCTCCTGGACTGTACAAACATGAAAAGAAGGCGGTGGTGCCACTTCTGGTTTCGAGCAGTATTCTTTTTTATCTTGGCATTCTTTTCGCCTACTACGTCGTCTTCCCGATTATTTTCGCATTCTTTACCGGAACGGCACCGGAAGGCGTTGCCGTAATGACTGATATCAACGCGTACCTGAGTTTCGTATTGAAACTGTTTTTTGCATTTGGAATCGCATTTGAAGTGCCGATCGCGACGGTACTGCTGGTAAAGGCCGGAGCGACAACACCGGAGAGTCTGGCTGCCAAGCGGCCTTACATTATTGTTGGCGCGTTTGTGGTGGGTATGTTCCTAACACCGCCGGATGTCTTTTCGCAGACCATGCTGGCGATTCCAGTCTGGATACTGTTCGAAATCGGGCTTTATTTTTCCAAGCTTACGTATGCCAAGAAGCAGAAAAAAGAAGAAGACGAGGATGAGGTCGAACTCGATCCAACCGGCTGAAGTTCTTCATTGATGTTTTATCGGATAGGCTTACTGAATCTTGAAGATTAATAGTTCGAGATCGCTCGTGTACTCGTGAAGATATTCTCGGTGATTCTCCAAGATTCAGTCCAAATCTAACTGATGTCAAATCTAAGCTTTTCGAGTTGGAAATTGAAAATCGGTACCTATGGGAATCGATAGGAGGTGGCCTAATCACTGACAGGAAAGCATTACCAACGGAAGAAATAAATCACACCGGATTGCGACTCCCGTCACTTTACCTTAACTGCGCGAAAAACCTCCATACCACGTAGAGAGACTGCCACCAAAGCGAAAATTCGAGAATTGATCTGAACCTGATGGCTGGACTTTGTTTGATGGTTGTTTGACAGATTTCAACATTTTAGACTGTTCCGGGGGTTATCAAAAACATAACTCATTGAATTCAAATAAAATAACGATAGGTGGTTTGTTTGATGGTTGTTTGATAGAACGGCTAAAATTAACCACAACATCCACTGAAATAGGAATATCTAGTTGAGCAGGTCGAACGCTTCCCCCCAACAATCAGACAACAGATAGCCTTTCGGATAGGGGTCAGAGGGGTCAAGTCCGATTTGATGCATTCCATGAATCCAGCCTCTGCCGGTGATTGACGGCACAACCGCTTCTCTTCCGTAAATTTCTGTTGTTCTTAACAGTTTTACGCGAAATTCACTGTCGATGATGGACAAAGCGGTGAATTCATCTCCAACCTGTACCTCGCCCCTTGAATGCATCAAGGCCATCCGCGCGGAATTACCCGTACCACATGGTGACCGATCAATTCGACCCGGTGGCAATATAGTAGCGCCTTTCAGTCGGCCGTCATCAGTCTTGCCGACGAACATGACATATGAAAGACCGTTCAGCGCGGAAAATTCCGGATGCGCAATCGTGAGCTGACTGTTGGCGGCGCGCTGAATTCTTGATCCGGCATCAACCAATGCCCGTGCAGAGTCCGGAGTAATCGTCAGATTGACAGCAGCGGGGTCAACCAGCGCATAGAATATTCCGCCAAATGCTATGTCGACAGGAACGAACCCGAACCCATCCACTTCGACTTCTACATTCGTAGAGTCCATATAGCACGACGGCATCTCCAGTTCCACACTCCGACACTTTCCACTTGAGCAAATCGCCTTTGCTGAAACGAGTCCGGCAGGCGTATCCAGAATTACAGATGTCTCAGGCTCATGCATCTCGACAATACCGGTTTCCAATATCGTGGTGACAGTGCAGATGGCGTTGGAACCGGACATGGCATGCGCCTTGTCGCCCTGAAGAACGATCATGGCAACATCTGCTTCAGCTCTTGTCGGAGGCAGCAATAACATTGTGCTCATCTGCGCATAGCCTCGGGGCTCCAGTACCAGAAACTTCCTCAGGTCATCACCGTCGGAATTCATGTAGTCGAGCTTCTCGACCATTGTGGTACCGGGAATATCAATCACTCCGCTGGTGATGATACGTCCAACCTCACCTTCAGCATGAGCCTCGATCATTGTGACAGTTTTTTTCCAGCGCATAATTTGGTGTCTAGTGCGACAGGTAGGTTAGGAATCCAAACTCAGTACAGACATTTGAATGGAATTTTAACAGAAAAATTATTGCTCACCTGCGATGCAAAGTACGTTAAATTGATAAATTCAAACTGAAAATCACAATCACGAATTATCTTTCTATGAGCAGATTGGAAAACAAAATAGTTTTTATGACGGCGGCTGGGATGGGTATCGGCAGAGCCAGTGCGATTGCTATGGCCAATGAAGGTGCTACAGTATTTGCATCTGATATCGATACGCCTTCACTGACCAGTCTGGAGAAGGAAAAAGACAACATTCGTTGCCTTCAACTTGATGTGGCTGATAGTGCAGCGATTGCCCGGTTACCGCAGACAGTGCCGACACCTGACGTGATATTCAACTGCGCCGGATATGTCCATCACGGTACTCTTGAAGAAGCCAATGATGACATCTGGGAAAAGTCACTTGCAATTAATGTGCGAAGTCACGCCAGGGTAATTGAGGCTTTTCTCCCGGCAATGATCGAAAACGGAGGCGGTTCGATCATCAACATGGCAAGTGTTGTTTCAGCGATCACCGGTGCCGCCAGTCGCTGTGTATACGGCGCAACCAAAGGTGCAGTGCTTGGTCTGACCAAAGCCATCGCCCGAGACTACATTAAACTGGGAATCCGATGCAACGCAGTGTGTCCCGGGACTGTTCTAACCCCGTCACTCAAGGAACGACTGAGGGCTCGCGGCGATTATGAAAAGGCCTACCAGGAAATGCTGAACCGTCAACCTACAGGGAAGATGTCGCAACCGGAGGATATTGCTCCGATCATCGTCTATCTTGCGTCGGATGAGTCAAAAGTCGCAACCGGACAGTTTTTCGTAGTCGATGGCGGTTGGACGATCTGACCCGCGAACCACTCAAACTCAGGGCAGGTATTGGGCAAAGTCCTTCTCTACGCCTTTGGGGTCGGCATCAAGCCCTTTCGACACGCCGTCAGCCATATCTCCCGGGTAGAGTTCCTCCAGTCCAGACTCCAAGGCATCAAGCGTCTGCTCAGCCACTTCCGACGGTAGCATTTTCGGAGGTGGAAAATCACGGCTCATGTCTGTGTCAACTGCACCCGGCATGACCGCGAGCACCAAAGTACCCTGCTTCGCGGTTTCCGCCCGAACCCCCTGTGTCAGACTGAGTCCAGCAGCTTTGGACGCACAAAGTGATCCCATCATGGGCAGGTTCACACGCGCAAGAATTGACAGAATATTCGCAATCGCACCGCCACCGTTTTGCCCGAGCACGCCTGCGAATGCCCGACACATCGCCATCGTTCCGAAATAGTTAGTCTCCATTTCCGCGCGTGCGGCCGAAATGTCATCGCCGGCAACGAACGCGTTGAGACGGTTGATCCCAGCATTGTTGATCAGCAAAGTCACGTCATCGCATTGTTGCGCAACTTCTGCAATCTGTTCGTGATCGGTGACATCCAGCTCGATTGCTTCAACTGCACCCGGGTGATTGTTGACAAGATCGGCCACGCCGTCCGTGGACCGGGCACAGGCATATACCTTTTTCGCTCCGCGATTGGCCAGAGCATTGACGAATTCTCGCCCGATACCGCGATTTGCTCCTGTTACCAGTGCAACGCAGCCAGAAATGTTGAATTGACTGTCCATTTTTACTTTGTTCTCCTCCTTCATCGACAGATCGCCGGCATTCTGAAAGGACTGACTGTCGTGCAGCCAGCCGTGCTCAACTGCAGGTAGTGGTATGGCACTGAGCAGACGCTTGGTGTAGTCCGCTTTCGGCGAATGGAATAATTCATGACTTTCAGCGGTTTCGACTGCCTCACCGCCATACATTACAAGTACTTTATCACAGATGTGATTAACAACCGCAAGGTCATGACTGATAAAGATCAATGCCAGTCCGAGATCCTCCTTCAGGCCCTGCAGCAGATCCAATATACGTGATTTCGCGGAAACATCGAGACCTGAGACGATCTCATCGGCGACCAGCAGTTCCGGACGAACTGCGACCGCTCTCGCGATATTGATACGCTGGCGTTCGCCACCGCTCAATTCATGAGGATAGCGATTCACGAATGCTGTCGGAAGACCCACACGTTCCAGCAGGACGCGGGAAATCCGTTCTGATTCTTTCCGACTGTCGACTTTTCCGAACGCCCACAGTGGCTGTGTCAGTATCACATAGATCCGGTGTCGGGGATTGAGTGCCGACATGGGGTCCTGGAAGATCATCTGCATTTCGGCACGCATCGGGCGAAGTTCGCTCTCCGAAAGGTGAGTAATGTCATTCCCCTTGAATCGAATCTGACCTCCGGTCGGTTTGTACAGTCGCATGACTGTGCGGCCGAACGATGTCTTACCACTACCTGATTCACCGACGATCCCAACAGATTCGCCTCTTTTCACACTAAGGTTGATTCCCTTGAGAATCTCAACGTTCGGAGCAAACCCGAACATGGGTTTTCTGGCGCGATCGGGCAAATGAAGACGCAAGTCTCGAATATCGAGTAACGAGTGTTCCGGTTTCGTGGTCTCAGGCATGATCTTGATGCTCGGCAACTGTCTCACTGTGAGGATTGGTACTGAGGTCGAATCGATAATATTTCGAAGTCGTCTCCAATAGTGACTGGGTGTAGGCGTGCTGTGGCTGGTCAAAAAGTGACTCCGCGGTCTGGCACTCGACAACGCGTCCACTTTGCATGATGCTGATGCGGTCACAGATTTTGGCGACAACACCGAGATCGTGCGAGATGAAAAGTAACGCAGTTGCAGAATTCATCTGGAGATACTTGATGAGTTGCAGAATCTGCCGTTGTACCGTGACGTCCAAAGCGGTGGTCGGCTCATCCGCGATAATCAGTTCCGGCTTGCATGAAAAAGCGATCGCGATCAGCACTCTTTGTCGCATTCCACCAGACAGTTCGAACGGATACTTTAGCATCACTGTTTCCGGCTCCCGGATTTGCACCTGATCCAGCAAACTTTGTGTTTCCTGTTGCGCCTCTCCCCGATCCATTCCCATATGCAACTGCAATACGTCACATACCTGTTTCCCGATCCGACGAACTGGATTCAGCGAAGTCATCGGATCCTGCGGAATCATGGCGATATGCCGACTGGCGAGATATCGACGCTGTTTGCGGTCGAGACGGGTGATATCTTTTCCGTCAAAATAAATCGCGCCTTTCCTGATTCTTGTCGCCGCTGGCAGAATACCAAGGATCGCCTTGGCCAGCATGCTCTTACCGGCACCGGAGTCACCGACGAGTCCATGAATCTCTCCGATATCGATGGAAAGGTCGACTCCGCTCAATACCGTGTTTGCGAGCTGATTCTGCCTCACTTCCAGATGGAGGTCCTCGATGTTCAATATTGACTTCATCTTCGCATCACAGGATCCAAAATTGACCTCAAGCCATCGCCAAGTGCATTGAACGCCAAAACCGAAGCGATGATGCATAGAACCGGCAACGTCATCACCCACCATGCCTGATGCACATATAGCCGACCTTCCTGGATCAGACCTCCCCACGTCGCCTGATCTGACGACACACTCAGGCCGACGAAGCTGAGGATTGCCTCAACAATAATGGCGATACCCATCTCAAGTGTCAGCAGGGTTATCAGCAGCGGCACAATGTTCGGCAGAATTTCCCGCCACAGAATTGTCCAGCGGCCGAGTCCGATTGTAACTGCCGAGGTGATGTATTCCTGTTCTCTCTGTACCAACACCTCCGCTCGTACGACCCGACAGAACCTCGTCCAGTCGATCACAACGATAGCGATGATCACCGAATGCAGCCCGGTACCGATGACGGCGACAAGAATGATCGAAAGAAGAACCGGCGGGAACGACATCCAGATATCCACCATACGGGAGATGGTGGTATCGAACAGGCCACCGAAATAACCGGCAAGCAGGCCCAGAACCGTACCGAGCACTGCGGCGAGAGTCGCTGCTACGATGGCGACAATGAGTGCGATTCTCGCACCGTATATCAATCTTGACAGAAGATCTCTTCCCAGACTGTCGGTACCAAGCAGATAGGCTGAATCGTAATCGGATGACCAGAATGGCGGGAGCAGACCGCTAATCAGATCCTGCTCCAGCGGATCGTGGGGTGCGATCCAAGGAGCGAACACCGCGGCTATGATCATCAGCAGGACAACCGATCCTCCCAAATAGACACGTATATGGCCGGAACTGAGGCTTCCGAATCTGCGACCGGACTCATTCATTGGCAACTCTCGGGTTGAGCAGACGGTAACTCAGGTCAATCAGCAGGTTCGTGAAAATAAAGATGATCGCAAAGGTGATGATCAGCCCCTGTATCAGAGGAAGGTCACGGTCAATGACGGCCCCGATGGCCATATTTCCGATGCCGGGATAGCTGAATATCCGCTCAATCAGCACTGTGCCACCAAGAAGGAAGTTGAACTGGACCCCGGACAGAGCCACTGTGGGAATCAGTGCATTGCGCAATGCCTCGACGATCAGAATTCGCCATCTGGTGAACCCCTTGATCTCACTGAGCAGGATGTAGTCCTGTGTCATTGTCTCGAACAGAGACGCCTTGAGAGTTCGTGTGATGACGGCGGTCAGTGGAAGGGCCAGTGCAACCATTGGCAGAAGCATGTGTCTCACAAGGTCGATCAATATTGCGAACTCACCTCGCAGTATGCTCTCGACCAGATAGAACTGGGTGGTGAATTCAATACCTGTTCTGGGGTCGATTCGACCGGAGATTGGCAGAATCGGCCACAACACCCCAAGTACCAGGATAAAGATCAATCCCCAGAGAAAATCTGGAATGGCCTGGTTGAAGCCACTGATACCGTCGACTACTGCCTCAGGCCAGCGGTTCTGCCAATAGGTACCGACGATGGCCAGCGCGATGCCGAGCACTACCGCGAGCGCCATTGCCGACAGAGCCAGTTCCAGGGTCGCCGGGAGACGCGAGAGAATCAGGTGAACAACATCCTGCCGCAGGCTGATTGAAATACCGAAATCGCCGCCCATTACAGCACTGCACCAGATCAGGTACTGATCCAATATTGATTTGTCGAGTCCGTAGAGTTGTCGCAGGTTGTCGATATCCGCCTGGCTGGCACCCGGTGGAATCATCATGGCAATCGGGTCGCCTGGCACGACCCGCAACAGGACGAACACAATGATGGAAACGCCGAACAGTGTCGGCAAAATCAGTAACAGCCGTCGCAGGAGAAAACGCGAGGCCATGAATCAATCCGCTGCCTTTTCAGGCAGCGGATCACTTATGTGTTGGATATTGCCGGTGACACTCAATTGGTTTTTGTGACCGACTGCGGCAGAACAAAGTTCGCCACATGCGGTGTCACTTCAATGCCATCCCGGTGTACGATGGGCTGCACGAACTGCAGCAGCGGAATGACGTAGGCGTTTTCTGCGATATACCGGTCAACCGCCTGATAGCCTGCGATGCGTTTGGCTTCATCCGGCTCACCCCAAAGCGGGCCGATCATTGCGTCCAGATCGTCGGTGTCCCAGGTCGAATGCGGTGAAGGACCGAACATGGCAAATCCAGTCGACGTGGACGGATCACCGATAGCATTGCCCCAGTTGTAGAATGCCGCCGGTGCAAGCGTGTCAAGTGCCCGAAGTTCGAAGTGCTTGGCAATTTCGTACACCTCGATTTCAGCTTCGGCACCGACCTTTCGCCACATGCCGACAATGGCCTGGATCATCTCATAGTCCTTGGGCTTGAACCCCCGTGTAGTCTGAATCTTGAAACGGACCGGATTGTCTGTCGAATAACCGGATTCCCCCAACAGCATTTTGGCTTTCTCAGGATCGTGTGCGACACTGATCGAAGAGTCAAACGCGGAGTACTGCGGCGCCTGCAAGGTGTCAATCGGGACTCCATAGCCGCGAAGCAGGTGCTCGACAATCGCGTTCTTGTCAATAGCATGAGCGAGTGCCTTGCGAACATTGGCATCCTCCATCACCTCGATATCATTGATGAAAATCATACCGATGTCGGAAACCGGGGTGCTGCGGCCAACCAGTCCTTCCTTGGCTCGCAATCTGTCGTACTCCTCATACGGAATCTCGATTGTGATATCGGAACTGCCGCTCTCGATTTCCGCGACGCGGCTGCTTGCGTCCGTTACAAATTTGAAAATGACCGTCTCAAATTCCGGCTGAGGTCCCCAGTACCGGTCAAAACGTTTCAGCCTTACAAAGCTGTTCCGTTCGAACTGGTCAACCATGTATGGACCGGAACCGACAGGCGCGGCCTCGAATCCTTCAGCTCCGACTTCCTCGTAATAATTCTGCGGAAGAACGTATGCGGTAAGGAATGCCATCCATTTGAACAGTGTTGGCTCAAACGAGACAACATCGCCCGTGATTCGATTGCCATCGATACTGAAATTGGCAACCTTGCTCCAAACAAACATGATCGGGTTGCCTGTATCAGGATGCCCGGCTCTTTCGAGCGACCAAACTACATCCTGAGGGGTAACTTTGCTACCATCGTGCCAGTAGGCATCATCGCGGACTTCCAGCCAAATCTTTGTCCGATCTTCGTTCCAACCCCAACCGGTCAGCAACCCCGGCTTGAAACTCAGGTCCGGATTCTGATCGACATATTGATCGAAAACGGACTTATAGATGGACTGTATGGTCGGATTGACTGCCGATAAGCCGACTGTAGGATCCCAAGATGGGAGGTTGACGTTGTACGCAATGGTCAGCGTGTCGTCGTCTGCCTGCACGTGCGCCACTGTGGCGAAACACAATGCAAACATAACAATTAGAGATTTGAGTCGCATTTATATTTTCTCCTGCGTATGATCAGGTAATCTATTTACCTTCGCTGGTCGCCCATTTCGCCATGAGCGTGTTGGAAGGCAAGGTTTCATCAATGAGTTTTTTAGCGGTTTCCTGACCCGCTACTGGTAAACCATCCGAATCCAGGACGCCGATCTGTACCAGAACCGACGCCTGGTCCCAATAGATGTGCTCGTGGCACAGCTTGTCCCCGCGAAAATTGACAATCGCCACCAAAGGCACCTCAACATATTTACCGGTTGGTGCTATACCCGGCAGCATCCAGTCAATCTCACAATCGTGGGTGAAGCAGAACAGCATCTCGTCGACCAGCCGGTCAGTGCCTATCGTCCGTGAAATGGGAATCAGTTTCGTATCCGCCGGATTCGAATTCACAAAGTGGTGCTGGTAGAATCGGCTGAGTTGTTGGTTGCCAACGCCACCGGTCATGGTGGGGATGTGGTTTACATAAGGCTGATCAACCATTGTCGCCATCGTGGCAGGGACATCTCGGCCGACAAACTCGTGCTCACAGTGTTTGTCCCACAATTGGCTCAAATCATAGATCGGGCCCAATATGCTGCGCAAAAGCGTGAGACTTCGTGAATACGCCATCATAGTCGACGGCTTGTGATAGCTGTCACGTCCCGGTGTCGCGAAGGCATGGTTGACACCGTGATAATAGTAAATCTCGACATCCGAACGTCCTTCAAACGCGTTACGGACGGCATCGACTGCATCCGGTGGGACGAACTGGTCTTCTGATGCGAAATGCATCACCATCGGGCAGTTGATGTTTACCGCCTCGTCCAAAGAAGCCTCGATTGCGACCCCGTAATACGATACAGCACAGTCCACGTCGGTGCGAGCCGCTGTGAGGTAGGCCAGCTTGCCGCCCAGGCAGTATCCAAGTGCACCGACTTTTCCCTTGCACTGTTCCATTGATCTCAGGGCAGCTACCGTGTCGCCGACATCTCTGATGCCTTGGTCGACGTCGAACTTCTGGTAAAAGCCGAAAGCCTTACCAAAATCTTCATCGCTGTAACCAAGAACGACCCCGGGCTCCATTCGCCAGAACAGGTCCGGCACCAATACAACATATCCTTCCTGCGCAAACTGGTCCGCCATATCCCGAAGATACTGGTTGACTCCGAAAATCTCCTGCAACAGGATCAAGCCCGGTCCGGAACCCTGTGCTGGTGTCGACAGGTAGGCCTCAAACTCTCCTCCGTCCGATGCACCGATTTTTATCATTGAACCGTTCATTGCATCTCCCTACGATTGAATTAGAACATTTATTTTTGACAGTAAACTATTCATTGTACAAGGTTTCCTCGGTACGAAAGCGTTTAGATTTGTGCAGGATTCATTGTAAATTATGAATTTCGCCAAACTTGAAATAAATTCTTGAACGGTTAAGAACTCCAGCGCGGGTATTCGTGAGTGCAGGGTTCAATGCTGGAGCGGGTTCGAAATTGTCGTTGGACTCGTAAGTCATTGAGTGGTATAGATTAAACAATGCGAATTGGTTTCACAGTGATCGGCTGCCAAGTAATTCTCACATGGCTCTTCGCGGCAGTCTGTTATGCGCAGGACAGACAGGAAAAGTTCGGTAACTGGATGCTGCTGAACGGGCAAATCCCCATTGCCAGAACTTACGCATTGGATTTCAGGACATATCTGGAATTCTTCTGTAACACCGATGAACTGAAGAGTGGCAGGCTGTTTGTTCGTATAGTCTGGGATACTGATGATTTGTATTATTCCGGTTCCTTTCCTTTCACTCACCAATTTGATTCAGACTCACCCAAAGAGCGGCCGTGGATAGTTTACGCTGATGTCGGACACACAATATTGCGAGGCGCAACGGCAATAGAATTTATCCGAGACGCGAAGGATTCTTATATCGTGAATATCAGAGGAACACTGAAAGAACTGTCTGCGGTAACATTTGTACTTGACGGTGCAGAGCAAGCGGCCGAACACGTACTGGAACAATGTACAGTGAACTAACCGGGTAAAACGACCATATTTCACGTTTGGGAAGTAGTCATGAGTGAACGAATAGCTGTGATCGGGCTTGGCGCCATGGGGTTCGGAATCGCATCGAATCTGCTTGATGGCGGCCATCAGGTGTCGGTAACAGTGCATCGGAACGTAAACAATGTAGAGCGATTGGTTCAATCAGGCGCACGGTTGTACACATCGAAATCAGAAGCGGTCAAAGCCAGCGAAATAGTGATTCTTTGTCTGCCAAACTCAGAAGATGTAAGTAACACCATCACCGAGATTTGGCCTGTCCTGAATGACCGTCATCTGGTGCTTGACACCGGAACGTCTTCAGTCTCTGCGACATTGGTCTTGGCGGAACGTCTCAGGGAGAAATCGGTTTTGTTCGCTGAAGCGCCTCTGGCTGGTGGAAAAGCTCAGTCCAATGCAGGTGAACTTGGTGCCTTTGTCGGCGCTGATAGCGAAGTCTTCGCAAGGATTGAACCGATTCTAAGGAATTTCTGTTCATCGGCTTTGCACTTCGGTCCGGTAGGATCAGGTGGTCGTGCCAAATTGATCAGCAATTACCTCGTTCTCGGTATGGTAAGGTCCATCATCGAAACTTTCCACGCTGCTGATTCACTTGGGATTGACTGGGAGAAGTTTTATCGAATCATCTGCCGGGGTTCGGGAAATTCGGTCGCGTTGAACAGGATCATCGGACAGATCGTCGATGAAAATGACTACGAAGGTTATGTCTTCAGTGTGAGAAACGCGCTGAAAGACTCAAGATATATCGAACAGTTGATCCGGCAGGCAGGACTTGGTTCATCAATGAGTGATTCGGCATTGACGCTTTTTGAGAATGCGATCGCCGAAGGCTTTGGAGATCTGATGATATCCGAGCTTCTTCGCGAAGACCTACGCGCTAAATTACCGGCTATGCTTGCTTCGGGCGAACCGGACCCGCCTCAATGAAGTAGTTGTGGTTTCTCACGAGTTGGAATCGTGGACTTCTCAGGTGGTTCACAACCGGTATCGCAGCACTGTCCGGGTTGTTTGGTGGTATTCTCGGAACTTTCGTGAACACCGCGTTCAATCAGACGCTGTACGAATTCTGCTTTGTCTGCGACGGGGTACTTCCTGAAAATCTCCCGTTTCATCGCCTCTGGGGACCCTCCACCGTGCACGCTGATTACCGAATACCAGGCTCCGGAATGGGAGGCGGTCAGATCTTCGATCAGCCGCGCGACAGTCGCCCGGCGATGCGGTGGGATATCGGGACTTGCTGACATCAGAGTATCCAGCTTGTCCATCGTGTCTGGATTGTGATCATCATCCGGGTGCGGAAGTGTGACGATCAGACCGCCCGAAACAGTGTTGGCGATTCGATGCATGTCGTAGATTGAATTCGCCAGCATCAGTTTGCCGATGTTCGAATAGACCGCATCCGGCTCGCAGTTGCCTGCCGGTGTCGTGGTGCAGTAGACCGAAGCTGAAACACCGCATGCATAGAAGCTCTCTACGGTTTTGATCAATTCCACCATCGAGTCTCTCAGATGAGGCTCCGCGTTGACATCAAGTCCGTTGGTCTCAATCATCATTCCGGATGCGCCGATCAACAGATCACCGAAACCAGCCCGGGCACCGATACAGGTGTGTCGATGATGATTGGCGTACGTCTTGGTGAGATATTCGGCATACTCCCATTCGCCGCACATATAGACCCGATCGTATGGTACAAATACATTCTCGAAAATACACACACCGGTTGACTGGCCGAATCTGTTGCTGAACTCCGCAGTGGGGTCGCCGGGACGACCCGCAGGCCGGGCAATTATCGTAAGTCCTTTCGCATCAATCGGCACCTGACATGCCACCGCGAAGTCCTTGTCCTCGCGTGTCATGTTCCGTCCGGGCAGCACGAACAACTCATGCACATACGGTGCCGCGGTGACAATGGCCTTCACACCGGAGATTTCGACCCCATCGGGTCTTCGATTGACGATACGCAGATGGCTGTCAGGCTTGGGCTGTTCGCTGGGCCTCAGCGAACGGTCGCCTTTCGCATCAGTCATCGCAATACCGACTGTCAGATCCTCTTCCTGGATGCGGTGCATCTGCTCGACAAGACGAGCACTGTACTCGGTGCCGTGTTCGGCATCCATCCGATACGTTGCCTGGTACAAGGCGTTCAAGCCGTCCATGGACAAATATCGCATGGCGCATCCAGTCAGCTGACAGACTGCTCGAACATATTCCAACTTCGAAAGAAGATCGTCTGCACTGCGATTTATGTGTACAAATCGGTTGACCGTCTTGCCTGAGGTGTGTTGCTCGGCGAGTGCGTAGTCTTGGTGCTCGGACATCCTCGCAAAGTCATAGGTCATCGCGATGGCATTCACTCCGGGTGCGAGCATTGGATGGCTCGCCACGCTATCTACCTTCAAACCGCGAACATATACATTCGGACTGTATTCCTGCAAAGACTCGCAATATTCCTGAGATGTCATCAGATTCATGAGAAACTCGCCAATAGATCAAATTTCGTCAAGGCAATCACGCTCAAACTGGATGAAAATGCACCTGCGCAGTACTGGCGTCAAATTCCTTTTTCCACGCAATACCGTAAATTATGTCTACTGTCAGTATGATATTGCCATTGTCATCCAGTTCGCTGAACTGCCCAGCCAAGTTTGATTGTACGCTTTTTGTTGATGGAAGTTGGGAGTCGCGCAGCAACGCGGCATTGGTTCCGGACTGTTCGAGAACTTCCATAAGACATTCAACGTCGGGATAACGCAAACGCTTGCAGTCGATGTCAACAACGGGATTTGCGAAGCCGCCAGCCAGAAGAAAGTCACCGATGTCGTGCATTTCGGGAAATTTTTCATGAGCCTGCACAATCCCCGAATTCCTGCAAGCCTGTCGGAATTCCTGAAACGATCTCGTCGCGAACATCGAAAACAGGAGCGTGCCATTTTCACGCAGTACCCGATAGCACTCTGAAAAAAATACTTTTGGGTCACAAAACGAAGCCGAAAGATTGGATACGATCAAATCTGCTGATTCGTCATCAAGCGACATCTGTTCCAGTTCGGAGACTCCATCTTGGGAATCGGATGCAGTGATTTTGTGTTCCGTTTCAGGGTTTGCAATTAACGACTTATCGCTCGCATTCATCGACGCATCGGGAAAGTGCGACCGTAACAACCGACTCAGCGTGCTGGCACGGAACCCGACATTTACAATCTGTTTCGGCTGATGAGGGAGGAACTGCAGTCGTTCGCCGAGTTCCTGCCCGGACTCTTCATGAAACCCGCCCGTCTGTGCATTCGGCATCAGATCCGGCTGAATTTCTTTGCAGTCACTCATCCTCTAGTCACCCATGTCGTCTGCAATCGTCAGATACTTGCTGTGAAGCTCATCCACGGAATTTCTAAGCGATTGTTTTGTACCAGTGTTTGAGATGACATCATCTGCCATCTCCAATCGATCCTTTCGCGTCGCTTGCAGGTGAATGATACGTTCGACTTCCTGTGCAGATTCGTTGTCGCGATTGGACACCCTGTCGATCTGCAACTTCGCAGGTGCATCAATGACCAAAACCCGATCAAGTGGATATGTACGATTGCCTTCCGCCAGCAGAGGAATCACAACGATAGCATACGGCGCAGACAGATCAGACAGCTGACGCAGAATTTCTGCATGAATTTCAGGGTGCAGTATGCTCTCAAGCTGAGTTTTCTTCTCGGGGACGGAAAAAACCATTTTTCTCAATTTGCTTCGATCCAGTCCACCATCGGCTGTGGCGAATTCGGCACCGAAAACTTCAATCACTTTCTTGCACGCAGGTCGGCCGGGTTCCACAATTTGCCGCGCAATCACGTCGGCATCAATGACAGGAACTCCCAGCTCCGCGAAACGATCCGCGGCTGCGGATTTTCCGCTACCGATCCCTCCGGTGATTCCAACGGCAAGCATGTCAGGAGCGCGTGGCCTCGATCACCGCACCACCGAGACAGATCTCATCCTCGTAAAAGACGATGGATTGTCCGGGAGTGACTGCGCGCACAGGCTGTTCGAATTCCACAAAATAGCCCTGATCTTGCGAATGACAGATGAGGCAGTTTTGCTCTTCACCCCGGTATCGCACCTTCGCGCGAGCAGGATAAGGCAATCTGTATTTCATAGAAATCCAGGTCAGATTGGATATATCGGCCTGCCGACTGTATAGGAGTGGGTGGTCGTGACCCTGCACTGCCACCAATGTGTTACTCATGACATCCTTGCTCGCGACATACCAGGCATCACCCGGCCCGCCGATTCCAAGTCCGGTGCGCTGTCCGATGGTATATAGAAAAGCTCCCTCGTGTTTACCAAGAACTTCGCCTTCCGGGTCGGTGACTGAACCTTCAGCTGATTTCAGGTAGCGACTTACAAACGACCGAAAATTTCTCCGTCCAATGAAACAGATGCCAGTACTTCCTTTCTTGTCGAAATTTTCAAATCCGAACTCGCGAGCCTTCGATCGTACCTGTTCCTTGGTCATGAATCCGATTGGAAAAAGTGCTTTCTGCAACGCCTCGGTCTTCAATCCATAGAGGAAATATGTCTGATCCTTGTCCCTGTCAATTCCCTTTAGCAGGTTCAACGTGCCATTGTTGCGATCGATTCGTGCATAGTGACCGGTAGCGATGTAATCAGCACCGAGTTTCATTGCCCAGAGCGGGAATTCTCGGAACTTGATCTCAACATTGCAAATAATATCGGGATTCGGTGTTTTTCCACATACAAGGTCTCTCAGGAATCCAGTGAATACTCGTTCCCAGTACTCAAATGAAAAATTGACCGTCTTCAAAGGAATATCGAGAACTTCACAAACGGCTTGAGCATCAGCAAGGTCCTCAGCCGCGCCACACTCATCATCGTCATCATCCTCCCAATTCTTCATGAAGAGTCCGACAACGTTGAATCCCTGCTCCAGCAATAATGCCGCGGATACGGACGAATCAACTCCTCCGGACATTCCGACTATAACTGTTTCAGCTGTACTTGAAGGCATGGTTGGAATTGATGCAATACGGTCCGAACAGATCGAATGAGTTCATGATTAAGAGAGCAGTTTGACGGGATCGGAATACCACGTGCAAAGTGGCTTCTTTTTGATGCCTGGGAATTTTCGTACTGATTTTACCGAAGTTTACTTGCTATTTGCGCCAATCGTTCACCCAGCGCCATGCACAGCGTCTCCTCATCCTTGGTCAATGCTGTATTGCCCGCAAACCCCGAGACATGAGAAGCGCCGTAAGGTGTTCCACCGGTGCTGGTATCGGACAGTTCCGGTTCCGTGTATGGAATACCGACAATGACCATTCCGTGATGCAATAGCGGCAAAATCATCGACATGAGTGTGGATTCCTGTCCACCGTGTATGGATGATGTCGAGGTGAATACACAGGCCGGCTTCCCGGCAAGTTTTCCCGACAACCACAGCGAGCTGGTGGAATCAAGAAAGTGCTTCAACGGTGCCGCCATGTTGCCGAATCGGGTGGGACTGCCGAGTGCAAGGCCGTCACATGCTTCAAGATCATCTGGTGTCACGTACGGATGACCCGTTGACGGAATTTCGTCGTCAACCGCTTCAATGGTTGTTGAAACCCGCGGTACACATCTTAGTTTTGCTTCGCATCCGTCAACTTTATTGACGCCTCGGGCGATCATTTTCGCGAGATTCGCAACACTGCCATCTCGGCTGTAGTACAGAATGAGTATCATTTTCATTGAGGCGCACTCATTTATTCGGTGTTGTCAAGCGGCCGACAGCCACTCGCGCAGAGAAATTCCCAGGTTTCGTCCAATTCTGCCAGTTGAGGCACAAAAACCACATGTGCATCACGCCCCCGAGTGAGTAGCACGCGATAAGCATTAGCTCGCAATCGAAAAGGATCACGCACCGCATTGCTATCCCTATATTTTCTGGCCTTTTCTATCGACCATTTTCCAGATTTCAAAACAAAATCTGTTCCCCAAGCAAGGAGCACTGCATCAAGTTCCAATCCTTGCGCTTCATACTCTGTGATGCAGATTTCCAGATGCCTGCATGAGAGATGTCCAGTGTCGTTTTCCCCGTCATTGTACCAGTTGCCGATCCGCAATGATCTTGTCGACTGCCAGTCATTGGGTACTCCGAAACCAACCAACGTCTTGTCTCGACTACTGGCAACCAAGCCGAAACGATGTTCCGGCGAGTCTGAATACCGCTGCCGCAAATAGTATTTTGCGAGCTGAAGATCGCGCGTGATCCGAATGTCATGCCCTTGTCTTTCCAAAGTTTCCGCAAGTCCAGCCAAGCGTGAACTGTCCGGGTATTGTTTTACAAGTTGCGCGACAAATTCATGCAAATGAGTTGCAAAATGGGATCGAATGTTTTGGTCAAGACTCAGCCTTGGTTCGGTCTGGAATTCAAGTTCGGAAAAGTGAACTTTCAATTCTTCAGGCCCGATTACTGTCCATTGACTGCTGGACGGACTGCTTGAAACCGCATCCATCCATAATTTCAATCCACCCTCCTCGCCCTTGTTGATTTCCTGACCGCTTCCTATCAATCCGACAACCACCGACCAATCTCTACAGCGTTCTGCAAATTGAATCAGGCACTCCGGTTCGCTGGGCGTTGATTCTGAGCCAGAACTTCTGTGTACTTCAGCAACTTGTCCAGCATCATGTGCACGCTGTGCCTCGTCAAATACAACGATGTTTTCACTTGGAATCCGTGTTGCTGATTTAAGGTATGTTTTAACGTAGTTCTTGATATGACGGACAAATGTTTTACCATCACTTTTTTCTGTGCGCAATACGTGTTGAAGCACTCTTACAAGAGGATCATTGCCAGAAAGCAAGATCGCCGGTGTACCTCCATTCTGAGGTATCAGATGATCAAGTTCCGGCATATGGACAACTCGCAATCCGACTAAAGTCTTTCCAGACCCTGGAACGCCTGTCAGAAGAACCAGTTTCCTCGATTTTGTCTGATAGGCATCTACAATGATATTTCTGATCGCACACACCGCGTCGTCGGTATCGGCGACTGATTTCCAAATTTGGGGTGATCTTTTGTGTATAAACAGGTCTCTCGCCGCCCGTATCAGCGAAGGTAGAGGCTTGTATGCCTGATCACTAAGAAATCGCTCGGAATCAATCGGGGGTGTATTTGTCCGCGAACTCAGAAACGCCACCAATGCATCAAGTCGGTCTGGACTGCAGACGAAAACATCCCTTTGTTTTGTCACGGTGCTGGGCATTCGTTCAGGAATCAGAACGGCCACAACATCGCGTCCATGGCATTCTCGGTGGTAGTGTTTCAGATCCCGAGCATATGCATGGGCCTGATCAATATCGGCATCGGTTGAGTGTGTCTTACCTTTGAGCTCAATGACCATGACACTGTCATTAAGCAGCAGAATTGCGTCAGCTCGCCTTGATTCCATGGGCAGCTCATATTCGAGAACTGCAGTAAACGGTGTAAATCCCGCATCGATCTGAACAACCTCGCCGATTTCCTTTTGCAGTTGGGGAACAGTCCGTCGCCAAGTGGTGACTTGTGATTCTGATGAATCCGGATAGTGTGAACGAAGACTGTTCAGAATCACCGAATTCGAAGTGTTCTGAAATTCCCGGAAACTTGAATCCCAGCCGCGATATGCCTGTCGGTCCGAATGTTGCAATTGATTTTTCCCTTTGTGCAGTACTAAACCCAAAGCTCTGATAGATGGCAGCCAGCGACACTATCAATTTTCGCCGTCCTGACAGACGCATCAGATTTTAAAAAACAAACCGATTCACTCATAATGCAGGGTATTTCGGGCAATAACAAAAACATCCTCAAACTTTAAAGTTATAGATAGTTTACCGATAGACGGCGTAAACTTTCTATATCTCACTAAGGAACACACAGCCCGATCTTTATGAATCCTAAAGTCATAGATAGTTTACTGGAACATGACGTAAACTTTCTATAACTGAACAAGGCTTACACGACATGAACTCTATGAATCCAAAAGTTATAGATAGTTTACCGGAGTATGGCGTAAACTTTGTATCACTAATCGAGGTATAGACAGAATGATCTTTATGCTTAAAGAATCTGGCTAAGAAATCCCTTTGCCTGCGGACAGTTAGCTTTCAAAAAAACATGGTAGGTGACCCATAGTCCACGATCACACCTTGATTGGTCAAAAAGCTGTGCTCCAACAAAATAGTCGACAGTTTTCAATTTTCGAAAAATTAGAATCAATCGTGTGCAGAACAATTCTGTTCACCATAGTAAACTGACGGAGGAGGCATTATGAGCAGGACAAATAGATCAACTGGGATATTTACGATTGGTCATTCAACGCACAATACAACACGGTTTGTTGAACTATTGCAGGGGCACCATATAAATATCTTGGGGGATGTGCGGTCAATGCCCTATAGCAGGTGGCGGCCACATTTCAATCGAGAAAATTTGAGTGACGAGTTGAACAAGTACGGAATTGAGTATGTCTTTCTCGGTGAGGAACTCGGCGGGAGGACGGACAAGCAATACTGCGAGATGGCCCGGACAGAATTGTTTGATTTAGGTATCCAGCGTGTGAAAGACGAAAGCCAACATAACAACATCGCTTTGATGTGTGCAGAAAAGGATCCTATTTACTGCCATCGGGCTTTACTGGTCGCACGAACGCTAGTCGCTTCAGGCCGGGCCGTAAAGCACATTCTTTCAGATGGCAGTATTGAAGTCCATGAAGCCACAGTGGAAAGGTTATACAAGCACTTGGGGCATCAAAAAAATCAAATGCGTATACTTGAAAATTCTACAGAAGACCGGGATGATGCTGTATATAAAGAGCAGGAGAGACGAATCAGGAAACATTTGTGAGTATTGACCATCTGTTTTTACAAGAATTACTGAGCGTTTCTTTAAATGTTCAGGGAAAGGCATGTGCGAAGCGGATTGTATACGTGAGACTCAACAAAGTTTTACAACTCCATGGGTTTACAAAAAAACTCTTGTTAATTTTATTTTCGATTAAAGACTAAGACAGCAGTAAATTCGCGTGTGATTCAAAGAATCCCATGAAGGAGTTCACAATAATGCCACAGCCTGCGAGTCAAGCCAATTTCGACTAGAGGAGGACTACATGGAGACAATTAAATATCAACTTCCCGAAAGTGAAGTTCCAAAGTTCTGGTACAACATCGCGGCTGATCTTCCCGAGCCGCCTCCACCAGTGTTGCATCCCGGAACTGGGCAACCTGTCGGGCCGGACGATCTGGCACCGCTTTTTCCGATGGGAATCATCATGCAGGAAGTGTCCACAGAGCGTTATGTTGAAATCCCTGAACCTGTCAGGGATATTCTCGTACAGTGGCGGCCCAGTCCTCTTTATCGCGCCCGAAGACTGGAGAAGGCACTCGATACTCCAGCTAAAATCTATTACAAATACGAAGGAGTCAGCCCAGCAGGGTCCCATAAGCCGAATACAGCAATTGCGCAGGCTTTCTATTCCAAGAATGAAGGGGTCAAACGCATATCGACCGAGACAGGTGCAGGACAGTGGGGTTCCGCACTTTCGTTGGCGGGGTCTTTTTTCGGACTTGAAATAGAAGTCTACATGGTACGTGTCAGTTATGACCAGAAACCCTATCGGCGAGCATTCATGGAAAGCTTTGGTGCAACTTGTGTTGCGAGCCCAAGTGACCAAACCAATTCCGGTCGGACGATACTGGAGCAGGACCCCGACAGCACCGGCAGTCTCGGCATCGCGATCAGTGAGGCCGTTGAAGCAGCCGCCCAAAGGGAAGATACCAAATACGCGTTAGGCAGCGTACTGAATCATGTCTTGATGCATCAGACCATTGTCGGACAGGAAGCGCTAAAACAGTTTGACATGGCCGACGATTATCCCGATGTGGTCATCGGCTGCACAGGTGGCGGCAGCAATTTCGCGGGACTTACCTTTCCATTCCTCGGCGAACAGTTCCGAGGTGGCAAGCGGGTCGATGTCATTGCAGTTGAACCTGCGAATTGTCCTTCATTGACAAAAGGCCAGTATGCCTATGACTTCGGCGACACCGGTAATCTTACGCCATTGGTGAAGATGCACACACTGGGGTCAAAATTTGTTCCTCCCGGATTTCACGCAGGAGGTCTTCGGTATCACGGAATGGCACCTTTGGTGAGTCTGGTAACAGAACTCGGATTTGTTCGACCACGCGCATACACACAAATGAAGACCTTTGATGCCGGAATCCAGTTTGCCAGAAGCGAAGGGATTCTCCCGGCGCCGGAAGCCAATCATGCCGTTGCCGCAGCGATTGATGAGGCCAATCGGTGCAAGGAAGAAGGCACTGAGCGGACAATTCTTTTCAATCTGTGTGGTCATGGATATTTCGACATGCAGGCATACACAGATTACTTCTCCGGAAACATACACGAGCAGGCATATTCCGAGGAAGAGGTCGCAATGGCGTTGGCTGGACTACCATCGGTCGCTTGAATGCTATTGGAATAAGTTTCGAACAAATATTACTGGTCTGAGTTACGGTAGCGACTATTGGTTCCGAAATGAGAGAATCACCCAAGGTGATTTCCGAACGGTTGATGGCGCCACTCGTACTCGATGGAGAGTGTGTCCAACTCGCCGTGCGAATTTACCGGCCGGATGGTGTGGGGCCCTTTCCTACTCTGATCAACCACCACGGGTCGACCGGGTGGGGGGATAATCCGGAACTGTTCGCAATGTACTGGGCGCCCGTCGGTACTATCGAGTATTTCGTGAGCCGAAACTGGTGTGTCGTGGTGCCCTCCCGGCGAGGTCGTGGCGGAAGTGAAGGAATGTACGACGAAGGATTTACACCTGAGCGGGACCATTACGCTGTGTGTTCCCGATATTCACTGCCTGGTGCTGACCGTGCTCTGACGGATATCGACGCAGTTACCGAAGTGGTACGCGAATGGTCGTTTGTCGATCCGGAGAGAATCGTCGCGAGCGGCGTCAGTCGGGGTGGAATCCTGAGTGTTGCACATGCCGGCCAACGCCCGGATCTATATCGAGGCGTAATCAATTTTGTAGGCGGTTGGATCGGTGGGAAGAACCCCGAACATAATCACGTCAACCAGACGCTGTTCAACCGGGGCGTTCCGTTCGGAAAAAACACCCTTTGGGTTTACGCGCCCGGCGATCCCTTCTACTCACTGGCAAACACCCGAAAGTACTTCGAGAAGTTTGTGAAAGCGGGTGGCAAGGGGGTCTTCTTCGACGACTTTCCGGATGGAATCGGACATGCCGCCGAGCAGTTTCCCGAACACTGGGGACCGGCTGTGGGCGCATATCTTGCTGGTCAGGGAGTCAGTCTCCGGGAGGAGTCGCATGCGATTCGATATCGGCCAGATCCAACCCGACCCACGAGCGATTTTGTCGGAAAGTGGGAAGGTGCTTACGACTTTCCCGCCAGCGTCAGAATCCGTAGTGTTTCCTCCCAGAGGGTGGACGGCGAATATAGGTTTCAAATTTTTAGCCAGACCAAGCTCCAGTCTGGAATCAAGGACGGCGTACTACAGCACAATTTTAAAAACGGCGCTTTCATCGAATTCTTTCTCGGCCGCGAGGACGTGATGATTGCGACTTATGCAAGCGAGAAGAAAGATGGCCAGCGAACGCTCACCCGGTTTCTGCTAAAACGTGATCTCGACTAGGCCCGGTTTCGAAATCGCGCGGAGACCACGGAGAGATTTTCCGACGTGCTTTATGAGACGTAGATTGGCGAATTATGAGGCACCGAGAAGTAGTCTACGGATAACATCGTCTTAGCGATGAGTGAAACCGACCTGGCAGTTAATTGGGAGATCAAGTCGTGTCCGTCTTGATCCAGCTTTGTTGAGAGTCAAATCCGCACCTGATATCAATTTATTCACAATAAACATTGACATTGACAATTTAGTCCTTATAATCTGTTAGCACTCAATTAAGGTGAGTGCTAACAATCCTTGGTTTGTGTATCGGAGATTATTGTCGAAATATTGGTTCAACTGGTTCACTGGTTGAATCATTTTCGTTTTTGTTCCGAAGTAAATTGAATTGCGCGTCGAATATTCGGCGCGAGAAGTTCACAAATTTTAACTATTCAATCCTTAACTTGGAGGTTGTAAGTGAAAATTCGTCCACTTCATGATCGTGTAGTCGTTCGCAGGGTCGAAGACGAGCGTAAAAGTCCTGGCGGTATCGTAATTCCCGATACTGCGGCTGAAAAGCCCATGCAGGGTGAAGTCCTTGCCGTTGGTAACGGCAAGATTCAGGATGACGGTAGTGTTCGTCCTCTCGACGTCAAAGTTGGCGACAAGGTGCTTTTCGGCAAGTATGCCGGTACCGAGTTCAGACAGGACGGCGAGGAAGTCCTCATGATGCGTGAAGACGACATCATGGCGGTAATCGAGTAAATCATCTATCTGCAACGATTAAATTTGGAGTAAATCAAAATTATGGCTGCTAAAGAAGTCAAGTTCGGTGAGAGTGCACGTAATCGCAAGATTACCGGTGTAAATGTGCTCGCCGATGCTGTAAAAGTAACATTGGGCCCCAAAGGCCGTAATGTTGTATTGGAAAAGTCATTCGGTGCACCGACAGTCACCAAAGATGGTGTATCTGTCGCGAAGGAAATTGAGCTGAAAGACAAGTTTGAAAACATGGGAGCCCAGATGCTGAAAGAGGTCGCCTCGAAGACTTCAGATGTGGCGGGTGACGGAACCACCACCGCAACAGTGCTTGCTCAGGCGATGCTGCGTGAGGGTCTGAAAGCGGTTGCCGCTGGCATGAATCCCATGGATTTGAAGCGGGGCACCGACAAAGCCGTTGGCAAGGCTGTTGAGAGTCTGCTGGAAGTGTCGAAGCCTTGTTCTGATTACAAGGAAATTGCCCAGGTTGGAACGGTTTCCGCAAACGCCGACGAAAAAGTCGGAGCGATCATTGCTGAAGCGATGGAGACCGTTGGTAAGGAAGGTGTGATCACAGTCGAAGAGGGTTCCACACTTGAGAACGAACTGGACACCGTTGAAGGTATGCAGTTTGACCGTGGATATCTTTCCCCGTACTTCATCAACAATCAGGACAGCATGTCAGTAGAGCTGGACAACCCGCTTATTCTGGTTCATGACAAGAAGATTTCGAACATCCGAGACCTGCTCGGCCTGCTGGAAGCGGTTGCCAAATCCGGCCGTCCGTTGCTGGTCCTGGCTGAGGATATCGAAGGCGAAGCGCTGGCGACCCTGGTTGTGAACAACATCCGCGGAATCGTCAAGGTCTGCGGCGTGAAAGCCCCTGGTTTCGGTGATCGAAGAAAGGCAATGCTTCAGGATATCGCCATTCTGACTGCCGGTCAGGTGATTTCCGAAGAAGTGGGCATGAGTCTTGAGAATGCCAAAATCGACGATCTTGGTTCGGCCAAGAAAGTTCAGATCACCAAGGAAAATACCACCATCATCGATGGTGCCGGTGACACCGATGACATCAACGCCCGTGTCAATCAGATTCGCGCCCAGATTGAGGAAGCGACTTCTGACTATGACCGAGAGAAGATGCAGGAACGCGTCGCCAAACTTGCCGGCGGTGTCGCAGTGATCAAGGTTGGCGCGGCAACTGAAGTCGAGATGAAGGAAAAGAAAGCCCGAGTCGAAGACGCGTTGCACGCCACCCGTGCCGCAGTCGAGGAAGGTGTTGTTCCCGGTGGCGGTGTGGCAATGGTGCGAGCAATCGATGACGTTGCTGGCCTTACCGGTGCGAACGATGATCAGAACGTCGGAATCAGAATTGTCCAGCGTGCACTGGAAGAACCGTTGCGACAGATTGTTGCCAATGCCGGTGAGGACAGTTCAGTCGTATTGAACAAAGTCAAGGAAGGCGAAGGTAATTTCGGTTACGATGCTGCAACTGGCGAATACGGCGACATGATTGATCTGGGAATTCTGGATCCGACCAAGGTTGCCCGTGCAGCACTTCAGAATGCTGCATCAATCGCAGGATTGATGATTACAACGGAAGCCATGGTCGCAGAAATTCCGGAAGAGAAGCCTGCCATGCCGGCAGGACCACCGGACATGGGCGGAATGATGTAATCAAACCGTTCCTTGGACCGGAAAAAGCCCTGCCTTTGTGCAGGGCTTTTTATTGAGACACATGAACAATCTACACCGTCGGTAATCGTGGTGGTGAACGTTAACGAAAAAGTGAACTCGGTGTTTTACTCAATGCACCGACATTTTCGAAGAAGCAAGCAATGATTCCGCCTTCCGATTCGCACGTTCTGCTTCATCACCACACTGTAGCTGCTCTAATACGCTCGCTGTCTTCTGCCAGGTGACCGGACTCGTTGACTTCTTCGCAGCCCGTTCCGAAAGAAGCGCACGTGCATAATTCAGCCGACCGGACCGAACGGCAGACTCAATCAGCGTCTGCGAGATGACATCTCGCTGCGCATGACTGCCACCGAATTGATTGGCCGTATACCGAACCTTGGAAAGCAGGTCCGTGCAACCGTCAAAGTCACCCCTGCCGAACGCCACTATGGCCTCACCAACCGGCAGTCCGACATTACGAATCATACTACCGGAATCGTTGGAACTCGATGCGCCACTTCTCAACTGATTGACCATTTTTTCGGCCAAGTCATACCTGCCGCTTCCAACGAACGCCAGTACCGCATGTACATCATTGAAACAGTAGTAACCGGCCTGTTCTACAGTCTCAGCCCACTTGTCGCTCAATACAGCCCAGCGATTGCCGGTGTCTACTCCCATCAGATGCAATCGCCAAAGCAATGCACTTGCATCCAACATCTCCAACGCAACAGTGCCATCGAAGATTGAATTGTCATAGATCTCCAATACCTTGTCGATTCGGTGAAGGTCAAGATAGTAAAGAGCAAGATGCCACCAGTTGTGAACTGCAAATCCATTGTCCACAGACCAATCATTCACACGTGACTCGTACCAGTCAATGCCGTCATCCTGCCGGCCCTGCATCTCCAAGACATGTGCCACCGCGTGAATCGCCCATACATCACCGGCATTCATCTCAACTGCTCTCTTGCCGGTTTCTTCCGCGACTGAATATTCGTTGCATTCTTCCAACCCAAATGCATACATTCCGAGCGCGTAGCCATACTCAGCGCTGTCTTCGGAGTACTGTGGCAATACCCGGGCAATCCGATCGCGCAGATTGTGCGCATCACCGCGGTAGAAATCGAAAAGATGTGAAATCAGCAAGGCCAGCGTGTCTCTCGGGTAGTCCACCAGCACAGACTCCAAGGTTTCGGTCGCCTGATTGAAATTACCCTCAAGCCAGTTGCGGGCAGCTGCAATATGCTTTTGTTCTCGATCATTGGCCTTATCCGCCAATGCCTCAGCGTTGATAACCGATTCCCGCACATGATCACAAAAAGCCGCATCCGCCATCACACCACCGGCATGTGCGCGCAGACAGTGGCCCAAAACAAACTTCGGATCTTCCGCAATGGCCATCTCTATCGTTTCGACCGGGTCCCCCGTATAGCAAAGCATCTGAGAAAGCGCGATTTCAAAATGGTCCGCTGCTGTTTGGTTTGCGACCGTCATCGCCAAACCCCGATTGTCATTCAACTGATTCATCTTCGTTCAACCTCCTGATCTTTTATGAGTTTCTATCACTACAATCACATCTAAATCACAACCCAACATGAATTTATCGACTGAAAAATAATGGCAAATCTATCTGATTCATATTGAGTCAAGCCTTGCATGCGAAGTTGCCTTTCCAACAGGCACAAATCTTCACCTGCTCATATATTCCGCTATCGTCCCGATGGTGAATCCTCCAACGATAGTCGCAATCTCGAATTTATCTTGAATCGCTCCGCGGTACCAAATTCGCGCAAGCCCACCCCTGCAACAAAATCACCCAGTACCGGACCGTGTTTGAATAGATGCCCCGAACAACCGCCCACGATCACAACGTTCTCATGTTGCGGATGATGGTCGATTATGAAATGTGTGTCCGGCGTCATGGCTATCTGGCACGCTTTCTGATCGACAGCTCTTTCCCTGGCCAGCCCCGGCAGACGATTTCGAAGATATTGTCGGGTTCGCGTGAATGTTGCCTGATCGACAATCCGTTCATCATTGTCCAGGTCAATTATGGCCTCGGTCCAGGCGATTGCCGCCTTGACCCCGTTACCCTCAATCGAAGGTGCACCGTAAGCTGAGTGGCCGTGATCAATCCAGCATGGCATGCTGGTACTGTCATACGTCGTGTCGGCATTGGGAGTCGAGGTATAGATGATATTCTGTCGAACAACATCCAAAATCGGCGCGATCGTTCTTGGGTACATTTTTCCAAGCCAGGGACCGGCACTCACAACAACCAGATCAGCTTCCAGGCGCTTCCCGTCGATATGCAGCCTTTCATGCTCGTCGGTCCGAACGTGGTGGCGATGAACGCTGCCCCCTTGGCGAACAAACTTTTTTGTCGACTCGACAATTGCCCGATGCGCCATCAGGGCTCCAGCCTCCGGCTCGTAAAGCCCGTACGCGACATTGTCGAATTTGAATTGTGGGAATCGAACTGACAGCTCATCAACGTCATATTTGAAATAGGGCACACCCAAAGCATCAAAAGTGGCGAATGTCGCGTCTTCCCAATCAGAATGGCGTTGCGTTGCGATCACCAACGCGCCGCATTCGACATAGAGCACACAATTCAGTTCTGCCTGAAGTTCCATCCAACGCAATCTCGACTGCCTCGCCCACAATGTGTACATGCGGTCCGCACCGTGAATATTACGAAACAGTCGATTGTAGTCAGTCGATGAAGCTCGCGGATGTCCAGGCTCCCATCGATCAACCAGTGCGACACGATGCCCTTTCTGCTGCAGGCTCAAGGCACTCATCACACCGGCAATACCCGCACCGACTACTACAATCTCACTGCCTTTCATCTTTTCGGAACCCTATGGATCAGCATGCCTTGCTCAATGATTCCGAACCCTTAAAACAGGCAGGAAAACAGCTAATTTCTGACTCAATAATCATCCAATTCAACAAAACTAAAGCTTGTTCGTAATCAGTAAATCTATTTTAGGTTACGAACCGACTCAATTCGTATTTACTACGCTTGACTTAGTATAGCGTATACTGTATACAGTATTCATAATTTGAGTGAACAACCAGTTTTCGAACGGAAAGAAGAACGGCATGACAGATAAGAAATTTGAGACTCTACCGGAAGGTACACATACAGTTGCCATGGGGGCTGGCGATCTCAACGGCATCATGCGCGGCAAACGAATTCCCGCCAGCAACTGGCCGAATGTCTGTAAAAATGGAAATGCACTTTCTATCGCCCTGCTGGCACTGGATATGACCAGTGATGTATGGGATACGCCCTACGTGAACTTTGACAACGGCTATCCCGACATGCACATGTTTCCTCTTTCGCAACCGGTGTCGACACCTTGGGAACCCGGGCTCGCAATTTGTCTGGGCTATCTGGAGGGCATGGACCACAAACCCGTACCGATTGATCCGCGCGGTGCGCTCGTCGATCAGATGAAACGCGCTGAATCGATCAATCTATCGGTACTGGTCGGCGCTGAACTGGAATTCTACCTGCTGGATCCGGAAACCATGAAACCCAGGGACAGCGGCATCCAGGTCTACAGTCTCACTCGGGCCGCCGAGCTTGAGCATGTGATCGGACCCATTCGTCGCCAGCTCAATGATGTGGGCATACCGATCGAGCAGTCCAACCCCGAGTACGCCGCCGGACAGGTTGAAATCAACATGCGCTATGATGACGCGCTGCTGGTCGCCGACCGGGTCGTCATGTTTCGTGAAATAGTACGCGACATTGCTCGTATACATGGCTATCATGCGACTTTCATGTCCAAGCCATTTTCTGACGAATCAGGCAACGGTTTTCATACGCATCATTCAGTCTGGAAAGACGGTGCCAATCAGTTCTCCGACGGTAATGGCAGACTGTCGGAATTCGGAAAATCCTATCTTGCCGGTATGCAGGCGCGCATGGCGGAATCAGCAATAGCGAGTGCTACAACTCCCAATGCGTACCGCCGTCGTCAACCCTATACTTTCTGCCCGACCAACACTACCTGGGGGATGGACAATCGTACAGTCGCACTCAGAGTGATCGAAGGTGCAAATCACGCTGTACGAATCGAAAAGCGCGACGGTTCCGCTGACTGCAACCCATACTATCTGCTGGCTGCCGAAATCGCGTCCGGACTGGATGGAATCGAGCAGAATCTGCAACCCACTGAAATGTGCGACGGCAATGCATACGAACTGGCCGATGCCGAACCAATCCCGCTGGATATCGTGACGGCAATTCAGCAGGCACAGGAATCCGAATGGCTCCATGATGTCATCGGTGAGGACCGTCTGACCATATTGCTACAGCAGGCACAGCGTGAGGTTGATTTTCTTGCCGCGCAGGTAACACCGACCGAAATTGAACGATATCTGGAGAATTTCTGATGCGAATCGCGCGAGTAACCGGAACCGTTACGGCAAGCGTCAAAGATACAAAACTGGCAGGCCACAAACTGCTGGTCGTCGATATTCAGGACGGTGAGGGCAACCTGCTTGAACCCTCAGTCGTGGCGGTCGATAGTATCGGAGCAGGTGTCGGCGAGCTCGTTCTGGTGGTCAGCGGGTCTGCCGCAAGAATTCCGGCTGGGATATCCAATATCGCTGTGGACGCGACGATTGTCGCGATCATTGATGAGATTACCCTCTCGCGAAAATAATCATCAATTCTATTGATTTTGCATTCTTTTATTTTAAGGAGGCCCTAAATGGCAAAAAGTGCAGAAGTCGGTCAAACCGCGCTCGGCATGATTGAAACCCGAGGAATTGTCGCCTCAATCGAAGCTGCTGATGCGATGGTGAAAGCAGCGAACGTCAGTCTTTTGGGACAGACCAAAGTCGGTGGCGGACTGGTATCCGTCATGGTCCGCGGTGAAGTGGGGGCCGTCAAGGCGGCAACTGATGCCGGCGCCAGTGCGGCCAACAAGGTCGGTGAAGTGGTTTCCGTGCACCTCATCCCGCGCCCGCATGACGAAGTTGAGTCAATTCTCGACAATCTGAGCAGCTGAAGGTTTGAACATAGTCGGTCTTGGCCAATGCGCGACAGCGCACATCCGGGACCATCAGCCTTCAATCAAATTGTACCGCTATGACTTTCGTCTGAAAACTGGTTATGGTTTCTGACTTTGAACGGTTCACACAGGCTGTCGAACAAGGCAGTGGCGCGAACAAGCCAACTCCGCAGGCTGCATCTGTATCTGCAGTGACGGTGCTCGGAGGTGGTGCTGACGGCAGGCTGGTGGCAGCATTGCTGTTGGCCGAGGGGCTGTCGGTCACGCTCTTCAGCGCCTACGGCGCGGATATGGACGCAATCCGCTCGACAGGTGGTGTCACATTGCGCGGCGACGGTCCGACCGGTACCTATCAGATCGATCGCGATCAATCCCCGTCCATTCAGACAACCGCTGAATTGGATACCGCAGTCGCCTCGGCTGATATGATTTTCCTTACCGGACCGGTTCACAAACAACGAACTTACGCCATGGTACTGGCTGACCATCTTCGCGATGGACAGATACTTGTCGTAGCGCCGGCGAGAACATTTGCCGCGTTGGAGACAGATTGGTTGCTGCATGTCGGGGGCTGTCGTGCTGACTATACGGTTGTTGAATTGCAGCATCTGCCGTTTTGGACTGATACAAATGCCAGCACGCTTCATCTGTCAACCTGCAACGGTACGACTGCTGCCGTTTTACCGTCCAGTCGCACCGATTGCATTCAGACCCTGAATGCAATCTATGACGAAATTACCTTGGTGCCATCGGTCATCCACAGTGGATTGTCGGACGCGGGCGGAGCGGTCGAAAGCGTCGCATTTCTTTTGTGTGGCTCATTGATCCACCAGTCCGGGGAATCCCTGCCAGAAGGTGCGGTTGCGCTTGAGGAGCGCCGCACTGTGCGCTCACTGATCGAAAATGAAAATAGTCTTTCGTTGCTGGAGACACTGCTGCAGGAACGCCGCAATACCGCCAGACAGTATGGCGTACGCGATCTCCCCGACAGAAATGAATGGATCGGGCGATACTCGGGAACTATCGCGGGCAGCGGAAGCCGAAAGATTCCCAGCCAGGAGCAGTCTGTGGATCTGTTGCATTGCGCGGTTGTCGGATCGCTCGTACCACTGCAGTCAGCGGCAAAACTGGCCGGTGTCGCCACCCCTGCCACTGATTCAATGATCGCGCTAGCCGGTGCCAGTCTGAACAGAAAATTGGAAACTGCAGGAAGGAAACTCGAAAACATGGGAATTGATGCAGGTTCCGCAGATATTACACGCCGACATCTGGAGTCGGTGGTACGCGGAGAAAGATGATGGACACTGACCTCCTGTCAATCGCGAACGCTCGCAGATGTGCGGACGCGGCATGGGAAGCTTTTCTGAAGTTCCGCGGGTATGATCCTTCGGATATCGACAATATCGTCGATCAGATGGCGAAAGCAATAGAACCCGAAGCGTATCGACTTGCTGAACTCGCGGTCGAAGAGACCGGTTATGGGAACGTGCCGGACAAACGCATCAAGAATCTATTCAATTCGCTGTCGGTCGCAGAATGGCTCCGGGACATCAAGACTCTGAACCTGCTGTGGCGCGACGATGTGGCAAAAACAGCTGCTTTCGGTGAGCCGATGGGGGTCGTCGCGGCATTGATTCCGGTCACCAATCCGACATCGACGGTGATCTACAAGACTCTGAGTGCGGTCAAGGCCGGCAACGCAGTCGTCTGCGCGCCGCATCCGCGCGGTGTCAAGTGCGGTGTCCTGACGACACAGATTATGGCAGAGGCCGCAGAACGTGCCGGTGCACCGAAGAACCTGGTCCAATGCCTTGATACCGTAACGCTGAATGGCACCGACGAACTGATGCGACACAGACGTACATCTGTCGTAATGGCTACAGGCGGACCTGCAATGGTCAAAGCCGCATATTCGTCCGGCAAACCGACACTTGCAGTCGGTGCCGGTAACGTACCCTGCTACGTACATGTTTCCAAGCGAGATGATCTCGCGGAGGTGGCCGAGCAAATCATATCATCGAAATGCTTTGACTACGGCACCGCCTGTGTAGCCGAACAGGCGATTGCAGTCGACCGCTCGATCAGTCGCGAACTGAAAGCCGAAATGAAGCTTCGGGGTGCCTACTTCTGCAGCAACCAGGAAGCGGAACGTCTCGCCAAAGCGATTTTTCCACGCGGTAACATGATCGATCCCGATCGGGTTGGACAGTCTCCGCAAACACTCGCATCACTCGCTGATATCGAGTTGCCGCCGCGAACCCGCGTGCTGGTCGGTGAGCAGACTGAAATCGGCTGGCAGGCGCCGCTGTCCGCCGAGAAGCTGAACCCCGCTCTGGCTTGGTACGAAGCCCGCTCCGAGGACCAGGGCATACAGATTTGTACTGACATTGCCAGATTCGGCGGTTGGGGGCACACAGGTGTCGTTCACAGCGATGATCCTGACATCGTCGCCAGATTCAGCCAGGCAGTACCAGTGAACCGGGTCATCGTGAACTCACCGGCACTCCACGGTGCGATGGGGTTTTCCACAGCCTTGGAACCCAGTTTCATGCTGGGAACGGGAACCGCATCCGGTTCGATCGTTTCGGACAACGTCACAGCGTTGCACTTGATCAACATCAAGCGCGTCGCCTATCAATCGCGTCCCTGGCGCGATATCAATGAGATGTATGGAGAGTAGGGTTTGGCAAAAGATCTGACAATTCGCGCGTTGATGCAAATCGATCGCCTTCAACCCAAATTCGCCGCCTACAACGGTGCGACGGTGCAAGGGTCGATTCCACTCGCCGGAGATACCGTGCTGATCGGCGAATTCGCTCCCGGCAATGAAGTGTTCAGCTTGATTGACATCGCGCTGAAAGCGAGTCCGGTTGAGGCAACCAGTCAGATTGTTGAGCGTGAATACGGATTCTTTATCCTGCGGTCACCATCCAATTCTCACATCAGTGCCGCTCTGAATGCGATACTTTCCGAAATCGGACAGAGTCTACATGATCGCATCAAACCGAGAATCGAGTCGACCCAGGTCATCACATCGGTCGAACCCTACCAGGCACAGCTGCTGAACAAGTGGTCAGCCGGATCATTGGTTGTTCCCGGACAGACGCTTGGCATTGTCGAGTGCTCACCTGCAGCTTATATCTCCATCGCCGCAAACGAGGCGGAGAAGGCATCGGTCATTGATATGGTGCAGGTTCGCGCGGTGGGACGATACGGTAGACTTTTCATTTCGGGCACCGAGGAATCTGTGAAAATCGCCATCAATTCGGCTTGTGAGGGGATTGAATCGATTGAAGGACGAGGTGTGCAGTGACGCAATCCACCGTAATCGCCAACGAACAGGTTGTTGACGCACACCGCCGCGGTAGACAGTTTATCGAGATTCGTTCGGGTGACATTGTCACGGCACAGGCGAGGGAAACCGCCGAGCGACTCAATGTCCAGTTGCTCGACCACCCGGTTGAGTCACCCGCCTATCATCGTCTCGATGGTACCACGGCGATGCGCAGAATCCTTTATCGGCGCAATCCGGCATGGGAGCCTCCACGACGACGGATGAACACCGATGCACGGAAACTGGACAAATTGGCGATTGTGGGTGTCGGGGGTGTCGGAGCGAATATCGCGCACCTTTGCGTGAGTCAGGGATTGGCCAGACAGGTTGCGCTGGTTGATGTCTTACCGGGTCTCGCTGAATCAACCGCGCTTGATCTTGAGCATGCGCGGGGTTCAACGCGTACCTCGGTGAGCGTGTCCGGCAGCGAAACCATGAACCTTCTGGCGGATTCGGATCTGATTGTTGTCACCGCAGGTCAGCCGCGGACACCGGGAATGAGCAGGTCTGACCTGATCGAGGTCAACTCGCGGATCATTCGTAGTATCGGTACCGCCATTGCTGACCTGGCTGCACAGTCAATCGTCATCGTGGTGAGCAATCCCCTGGACGAGATGACACACCTGATGCTTCAAGCCACCGGATTTCCTCGTGAACGTGTACTCGGAATGGCTGGCACACTCGACAGTGCTCGATTCCGCAATGCACTGGCCCAGGCGGCAGGTGTTGACGCAGCAGATGTCGAAGCGATTGCGCTTGGGAGCCATGGGGACGAGATGGTACCCATCGTATCCAAAGCCACGATACGCGAAAGACCATTGACCGATTTTCTGAATCGGGAACAGATACAGGCGTGCCGCGATCAGACCATCGCAGCAGGAGGTGCTGTGGTAGCCTTGCGAAAGAAGGGTTCGGCAACAATCGCACCGGCCCACGCAACCGTGGAGCTGATCAATCACATTCGAGGCGCGATAGCTGGTTCGGTTCCAGTATCGGTATTGCTCGAAGGTGAATACGAGATTGAGGATACCGTGCTCGGTGTACCTTGCGTACTCGGACGAACGGGTATCCTTGAAATTGTCGAAATCTCACTGAGTGCGGATGAACTGGCAGAACTTCAGGAGGCCGCTGGTGCAGTTCGTTCGAGACTGGAGAAGGACTCATGACGGTTGCGAAAGTGTCAACAGGCGGACGGTTCGAGGAAATTGGTGCCTACAGTCGTGCCAAGCGCGTCGGACCTTTTGTTTTCGTTGCCGGTACCACCGCAATTGAACCAAGTGGTCGTCTGCATGCACCTTATGACGCATATAGACAGTCCAAATACATATTCGAGCGTACTGAAACCGCATTGCGACAGCTTGGGGCGGAAATGCGTCACGTCGTACGGACGCGTGCATTCTTGTCGGACATCTCCAAGGCAGGTGAATTCGTGCGCGCGCATGGTGAAGTATTCAAGGGCATTGATCCGGTTACCTCAGGCGTGGAGGCTGGATTGACGATGCCCGGAATGATGGTTGAAATCGAATTTGACGCACTGATTCATGACAAAAATGGCGAAGTTGATTACCGATAGGCCATATGCGCGGCCTTGTTGCCGCCCGCCGAATCTCAGTTTGACGCGAGTGCGAGAGAGTTTCCAATACTCGCTTCTGACTGGTGTCTGCAATGAATTATCGCTGGGCAAAGCGACTTTTCCGCACGGCCTGCTTCTGAAGAAGCCGGCTGTGTTCAATTTATCTACACATCAGGAGTAAAAGCAATGAAAATATCTAAATCATCCAAACTATTGCTGGCGTTTGCGGCAATGCTTTTGGGATTTGGAATGAGCGGATCTTCAATCGCTCAAGACAAAGACCCGATTGTCGTTGGATACATCGGATCGTTTGCTTCCGATACCGGTCTAAGCACAATCAGAGGTGCTGAGATCGCGATTGACGAACTTAACGCCGCCGGGGGCGTCCTTGACGGACGAATGATCAAGTTTGTCAAAGCCGATACCCGTGAAGACGTAGCCGAAGGCATCAAAGCGTACGAGTATCTCGTCGAGACCGAAAATGTTGATTTCATCATTTCCGGCAGTATCGATGATGTCTCGCTCGGATGGCTGCCGCGTATGGCGGAATACAAGACACCGACACTGGACACCTGGACATCATATGTCGGAATTATCGATCTTGTGGTCAACGAATACGACAAGTACAAGATGTACTTTATGAACATCGCATGCGATGAGGCGTTGGCAACACTCTACATTGACTTCGGTAAGGATGTTCTGGCTAAGGAAATGGGATACACCAGTACTGTGCTGATGTACGAAGACACGGCATTCGGTGTGTCCATCGCCGGTTTGGTGGAAGGTTTGCTTGCACCTGAGGCTGGAATCGAGATCAGCGAAAAGATCATCTATGATGCCAATACGGTAGATTTCGCTCCTCTGTTCAATAAAGCAGTCAACTCGGGTGCCGATTTCATCTATCTGGTATCTTCCGTTCGAAGCCAGGTTCCGGCATCACAGTATGTGAAACTGCAGGTGCCGATCCCGATGACGGGCGTCAATGTCGCCGCATTCGGACAGGATTTCTGGAATGATACCGGAGGACTGGGAGCAGGAACGTCTACACTGAGCCCGGTACCTTCGGTGGGCATGGCGTTGGATGATCGAACCGCTGAGTTCATCAAAAGCTATCAGGCAAGATATGGGAACGAGCGTCCGATTTATCCGCACTTCAACGGATTCAACGCCTACTATGGCATCTACACGGCGTTCGCAGCCGCGGAGCGGGCCGGTGGCTTCGCACCGTTGGATGACTGGATTCGTGAAATGGAGAATGAAGATCTCAAGCTGTACAAGGACGGCGAGCTATGGTTTCGCTATGCATTCTGGAAGCGAGGTGAGATTGAGCCCCGAACTCAGCGTGAATATACGCACAACATAAAGTTCGATATCACACCGCCGTTTGATGATGGTTCTCCGGCAATGGTCGTGGTTCAGTGGTATGAGGATGGTTCCTCTGCCGTTATATATCCGCCCAAGTTCGCAACCGGGAAATTCCAGGAGCCATCCTGGGTGAAGTAACCGAGAAATTTGACCCGTTTCCGGTGACATTCGCCGGAGACGGGTCACTGACTTTCGGATAGTTTGACTTTTCAGATTCAGTTGTGCTGATACAGATTTTGTTACCGGGATTATTGCTCAGCGGGCTTTACGCGCTGATTGCAATCGGATTCACCATGATTTTCAGCGTCGGTCGTGTGCTGAACCTTGGTTACGGTGCCTTCATTATGTTCGGTGGTTATATCTATTACCAGACTGCGCAGATTCTGGGTCTTGGGAAGGTGCCGAGTTTTGTGATTGCGACCGCCGCGGGTGTCCTGCTCGGGTTGATCGTCTACCTCATCCTGATCAGGAAACTCAAGGGGGATGCAATCGCAATCGAGATATCCACACTGATATTCGCGATCGTAACTCAAGCGGCAATCGTCGTTGTCTTCTCACCTTCACCCAAGTCCATGTGGCCGCTGATTCCCGGTGTTCTTCGGGTGGGTGATGTGATTGTCACCTACAACCTTGTGGTCGCAGCTGTCACGAGCTGGGTGGTATTGGCGGCGTTGTTCCTGTTTATCGGCAAGACACACATTGGACGCGCTATTCGCGCGGTATCGATGGACCCCAAAGGGGCTATCATATCTGGAATCGATACGGATCGAATCAACCTGATTATCTGGGGATTGTCAGGAGGTCTGGGTGCAATGGCCGGGATTTTCCTGGCAACCTATACCCAACTGGCACCGGCCATGTGGGTGACACCGCTCATCATCGCAGTCGCGGTCGTGATTGTGGGTGGTATCGGCAGCATACTCGGTGGGCTGGTCGCAGCACACGTCATTGGGATGCTGGAAACAATCACGACAACGCTGATTGCCGCGGAACTCAGAGGCGTTGCAACGATGCTGTTGATCATACTGGTACTGATCATCGCACCGAAGGGACTGTTCGGTAAAGCGGAGTTATAGTCGTGTTCGCAAAAGGTACGAACAAGGGACTCCTCGGGTGGATGATTTTTGGCATCGCGATGCTGGCGTTGCCATTGTTCGCGAGTACCGCGACAGTGCGAATCTTTGTTTTTGCCAACTATATTGCAATATTCGCGATCAGTTGGGATGTCCTGTCGGGAAGAACCGGATACATCAGTTTCGGGCATCCATTTCTGATTGGCATCGGCGGATACACGACTGCCCTTTTGACACATCATCTCGGTCTGCCGCTTTACATCACAATTCCAGCGGCAGTGTTTGCAACCATGATCGCAGGTACTCTATTTTTCCTCCCGGCACTCAGGATAAGGGGCACCTATTTCGCACTGGTTACTCTGGCATTCATGGAACTGATGTACGGACTCGTGCAGGTCGTGGCTCCGGACATCACCGGCGGCACGCGTGGATTGACGGGACTTCCGAGTATCGTCACAGGTGCAGTGAGCAACTACTATCTTTCATTCGGTGTGATGTTCACACTTGGGCTTGCAATGTGGTTGCTTTTCAAAACCCGACTCGGTACTGCGCTCGGTTCGATCGGAATGAACGAGGAGGCAGTCCGCGCCTGTGGTTTGGATACCACAAAACTCAAACTCTTCGCGTTCACGCTCAGCGCGATGATCGCCGGACTCGGCGGCGCGATGTACATACATTATCTGGGGTCGATCGCACCACGTGGGCTGTTCGATGTCAGTTTTCTTTTCACCATCCTGGTCGCTTGTCTGCTCGGCGGTGCAGGCACAATTACCGGTCCCATCATGGGTGCTTTCTTCCTCACACTGCTTCTCGAATTTCTAAGACCTTACATTCCAGGTTCAGAACGTTATCTGATTTACGGCACTGCGACACTGGTTCTCTACGTACTTCAGCCTCGTGGAATTCATCGACTGATCGAGATCACGGTGAATTGGTTTGTCGAGGGATTCATGCGAAGAAAATCGACATGAATGATTTCATCGAAAATCAGGTTCTCGACACATTGTCGACAAGCGGCAAGAGTCGCCCGCGGCCGATGCTTGAAGCGAAGGGGCTGACAAAGTCTTTCGGTGGACTGTTGGCGACCAAGAATGTTTCCCTGCACGTAAATCCGGGGGAATCCCTGGGAATAATCGGTCCCAACGGTGCTGGAAAAACGACACTGTTGAATCTACTGACCAAAGAGATCACACCCGATCAGGGCAGTGTATTTCTTGACGGAAACTGCATCGATCGCTTGTCCATTCACAAGCGTGTAATCGCCGGATTGGCGAGAACCTATCAGGTGCCGCGTCCCTTTCATGATCTGACCATTCAGGAGCACATTCGAGTGGGTATGATGCCCAATCGCCTGCTCGATATGCTGTTTCACGGGGCCGACGACGAAAAGGAGCAGGAAATTGCCGAAAGCGTTGGACTTGGTGGTGAACGTTCGCAACGGTTTCCATACGAGTTGGCCATGGGCGACTTGCGCCGCCTGGAACTGGTACGCACCCTGGCCACCGAACCGAATGTCCTGCTGCTGGATGAGGTCTTCGCCGGACTGACCGTCGGGGAAATCGAGCAGATTTCGGATTTGCTCACAAACAGGCGGGCAACACACAGTACGACGTACATGATCGTCAGTCACGACCTCAAGGCATTGGAGCCATTGGTTGACCGCGTAATGGTGATCAATTTCGGTGAGGTGATGGCTGAGGGCACTTTTCGGGAAGTCGTTGCGGACAAGGATGTGCAGAACGCGTATCTGGGCACCGGCTGGGAACAGGAATAGCGGATTCAAATAAAGCGATGATGTTGCAAATTGAAAATCTGACCGTGTTTTACAGCAAGGCCATGTCTTTGAACAGTGCCTCCATTGAGGTTGAGGCGGGCGATATTGCTGCAATTATCGGACCCGTCGGAGCCGGCAAGTCCACTTTGCTGGACGCAGTACTGGGGTTGAACCATGCAACCGGAAACATCACTTTCGAGGATCAGGACCTGCGTCAGCTGCCCACCTCGCGGATCGTGCGTCTGGGCATCGGCTACGCCCCGGAACGAGGCAATCTTTTCACACAGATGAACGTCAGGGAGAACCTTCTGGTCGGTGCCTACACCAGTCGCGCCGGAATAGAATCAAACCTTGAGTTGGTATTCGATCTATTTCCGATTCTGGAACAAAGACAGAACCAGGAAGTCGGCACCCAAAGCGGTGGTGAGCGACAGATGGTGTCTTTGGGGCGGGCGTTAATGAACAGTCCCCGCATGTTGCTGGTGGACGAGCCGACAATCGGACTCTCACCCAAAGTCTGCATGGATATCGCAGCCGCCCTGACGCGGCTCAATTCCGAACTTGGCCTCACGATTCTGATCGCCGAGCAGAATGCCAATTTTACGCTTAGTCTCGCCCAGTACATCTATCTGCTTGAAGCTGGCAGGATCATCGGCAGTGGTACCGCGGATGAACTGCGCAAAGACAAGGCGATCCAGGAATCATATTTTGGTGATCGTGCCTGACCGGAGCAGGAAATTCTCGATGTATGCCAAGAACGAAATAGGTTTCTAGTCATGGAGACATTCAGCAAAATCAGGCATCTGTCCCGATTGTCGGATGAAGTGTACGATCAGATTCTGCAAGCGGTACTGAATCGTACTCTCGATCCCCATCAAAGAATCATTCAGGAAGATCTTGCGGACCGGATGGAGGTGAGTCGTACGCCTGTCCGCGACGCGTTGCTCAGGCTTGAAGGTGAGGGCGTACTCATGCGGGTGGGGCGAAGTGGGTTCAAGTTGCGCGAATACACCGACGACGAGGTACGGCAACTGTATCAGGCACGCGAAGCTGTCGAATGCTATGCGCTAGGATGGCTCAGTCAGAATGCCCAAGCCGACGAAATCGACCGTCTGAAGTCAGTCGTCGAGAAAATCGAGGGTGATGTTCAGAAGTCGCTTATGGACTACTTCAAAGCCAACCTTGCAATTCACCGGGAGTTTGTACTGGCGACAGACAACGCTGTTCTGGTGGAAATGTTTGACGGTATATGGAATCGAAGCAGGTCGTATTTTCTGTTCGCGGAATTCAGTCCTACAGATTTGGAAAAGTCCCTGGAAGGTCATCTGGAGCTTTGCGATGTACTGAGAATTAAAGACGAACAGCTTGCCATACAGCAGATGAGAAACCATATCCAGGACGGACTTGAGCTTCAACGGGGTGCGCTTGAAAAACCGAATCGGGAATTGGTTGAACAGTCGGAAACTGTAGACTTGGATTGATGAAGAAGAACCTCTCAATTGTGACGGGATAGGATGTTATGTGCGGTATAGCAGGACGAATATTGAGCGAATTTGGGCCGATCGGAACAGATCTCGTGGAGCTGATGGACGCCCAGTCTCACAGGGGGGCTGATTCCACCGGGTTTGCAGTCTACTCTGACCCATGTCGCGTCGGATACAAAATCAGACTCATGGGGTTCAATCGAAAGAATCTGAACGCTGATCTTGAAGAATTTCGTCTCATACTGAAAGAACATGACTCGGATCTGCTTGAAGAGCCACAGATCAACGAAACCGAAGAGGCGCACTATTCGGTGCGAATGCTCATCAGGGAACCGCGTTATCTTGACAAATGGATTGTGGACGCGGATCAGATTGCAGACCGGATTGCGGTGCAGTCCGTCGGAAAGTCACTCGAAATCATCAAAGATACAGGTGATGCGTCGGCGGTTGCAGACAAGCATGAGTTGCGAACAATGTGCGGTACTCACGGACTCGGACACGCACGACTCGCTACCGAGTCTGACGTACTCCCGGACGCGAGTCATCCATTCTGGGCGCGCCCTTTCCCGGATGTCGCCATCGTTCACAACGGACAGATCACAAACTATTACACCTGGCGTGACCGCCTGGAGTCTGCCGGCTACCGTTTTCTGACGGAAAACGACAGTGAACTCATCGCTGTATGGATCTCCGACCAGATGAGACGAGGGCTGGGTCTGAAGCAGGCACTGCAAAAGTCAATCGTCGAAATCGACGGCGTTTTCACCTACATGATCAGTGACCGAAATGGAATCGGTTTCGCAAAAGATCGATTTGCGATGAAACCGCTGGTCACTGTCGAGGAAAATGATGAACTGACAGCAGCTACAGAAGAGCAGGCTGTCCGATGTGTGTTACCGGACGCGTTGGATGTTGTCAACTACGACGGACCGTCAATGGTCAGAATCTGGCCTGTAAATACAGAGCATCTCAAGGCAGCATGAAAGAAGTCGAAATAATTGCGGGACGAAGAAACATCCGCGAAATCAACGATGAGATCAAGGCCGCGGCACTCAACGGTCAGAGCGTATACGTTCGTGAGACCCTGTCTCGACATAATCTCGGCGTTGGTCTGCCGGCCGGTGCGAATGTTCGGTTTGAAGGCAGTGTCGGCTACTATTGCGGTGGCCTGAACAACGGCGCGACTATAGAAATTGAACGAAATGCCGGCTGGGGAACCGGCGAGGGAATGTCTGACGGACACATCACCGTCAAAGGATATTCAGGCATGGCAACCGGTGCATCAATGCTGGGTGGTACCATACACATCAAAGGTGACAGCGGACCGAGATGTGGCGTGGCGATGAAAGGCGGCACCATCATCGTAGAGGGCAAGCTGGGATATCAGTCCGGCTTCATGTCGCATGCAGGAAAAATCATCGCATTGGGCGGCGCAGGCATCTCCTGCGCGGATGCGCTTTGGGCCGGTGAAGTCTGGGTTGTCGGCGAGATCGAATCTCTGGGCGTTGATGCAGAAATCGTTGAACCATTACCGGAGGATGTCGAATCAGTCGAATCACTTCTGAGCCGGTACGGACTGGCGGACTCCAGTCGCGAATGGCAGAAAATAGTCTCGGGGGAACGCCTTTGGTATTTTGAAAGTCGGGAGGCAAACGCGTGGCTGATGATCTAGACAAGTCCTATCAATTCCCATTTGAACCCCCATCTGAAGAGGAAATCGCATTCAACGATCATGCGATTCCGAACAGGCCGGCGGGTGTGCCCTCATCCTATGATGAGGGCGGGTCAGCCCGTTGGACACCGGAAGCCATAGCAGAAGTTCAGGCACTGGCCCAACTGGGCAGATATCAGGTACGCGGTTACAACACATTCAACAAGCGCCTACCAACGTTCGATGACCTTACATTCGTACCCGCCACAATGACCCGACTGCCGCTTGAGGGTTATCGGGAGAATTGCGATACAACCACCATTCTGGGGGCTGGAACAGGTCGTGTTGAGAAACCCATTGAACTGAAAATTCCCGTATACATCGCATCCATGTCGTTCGGCGCGTTGTCCGCCAGCGCCAAGATGGCGCTCGGCTACGGCGCTTCCAAGGTGGGCACCATGACGTGTACGGGTGAAGGCGGCATGCTTGACGAGGAAAGACAAGCCAGTCAGTGCCTGGTCTATCAGATGACACCGTCGCGGTATGGTGTAGATGTCAATCATCTGAGGCAAGCCGATGGATTTGAGTTGGTTATGGGCCAGGGTGCCAAACCGGGCACCGGTGGATTGCTGCTCGGAATGAAAGTGTCGCCGCGGGTATCCAAGATGCGAACTCTGCCGGAAGGTGTCGATCAGCGCTCCACAGTCCGACATCCGGATTTTCTTGGCGCGGATGACCTGGCTGTCAAGATTGAGGAATTGCGACTGGCGACTGACTACCGTATTCCGATATTTGTCAAGATCGGAGCGACGCGGCCGCGCTACGATGTCGCGATCGCGGCCAAGGCCGGTGCTGATGTTGTCGTAGTTGACGGAGCCGAGGGTGGCACAGGCGCGTCACCGGAACTTCTTTTGAACCATACCGGTATCCCTACGCTGTCAGCGATCAAACCTGCTCGGGAAGCTTTGGATGAATGTGGAATGACCGGTAAGGTATCACTGGTAATTTCTGGCGGTATTCGCTCCGGTGTTGACGCTGCCAAATGTCTGGCCTTAGGCGCGGACGCAGTGATGATCGGCAATGCCGCGATGATCGCACTTGGTTGCAACTCACCGAGATATGAACAGGACTACAGGAATCTGGGCACTTCGCCGGGTGCGTGTCACCACTGTCACACAGGATTGTGTCCGGTTGGCATCACCACCCAGGATCCCGATTTGGAGAAAAGAGTCAATGTTGCAGCAAGTGCGGAGCGGGTCGCTAGATTTCTGACGGCCATTACGATGGAAATCACCATGTTGGCAAAATCATGCGGCAAGTCATCGGTGCACAATCTGGAATCGGAAGATTTACGCGCCCTATCTTTGGAGGCATCCGCACTCACGGGTGTAAAAATGGTGGGAATGGACAAGGTGTTCGAATGGTAGCGAAACCACTGAAGTAATAACTGACCGCAAATGTTCGGTTTGTTCAGCTTAGCTGGTTGCTCATAAAATTTTTGATTACTGACACTTTGGACGATAGTCTGTTTCCAATCAGACAGTGCACGACAATCATTTGCGGCAACCGTCATAGTCAAGATCAATGCTTACATTATTGAAAATCCCTTTTAATGAAACTCTCAAGGCGCGCTGAGGCATCTGATGCAAAGGGATTAATGACTTCAATACCTTGGAGCCGCTGACTGTCTTGCAAATTTTCACTAAGGAGTGCTGAGCAACCCGACTGTCTGGCAGTGACCAAAAGCATCGCATCCCAGAACGACAATTGATGGTTCTTTACGGTGTCAATCGCCTCCAGAAGTGTCGAGTCGGTCGCAGACACTGTTTGAAACACTTCTAACCAATTGTTCACGAAGTTCCTTGAGTGAGAAATGTCGAGCAGATTCTTGCGGGTTGTTGCATAAACAAACTCTCCGAGCACTTGAACCGTTAAGACACAATCACAAAAGGCAGCCTGTCCCACCAGGTTTCTTGAGATTCCGTGTTTTTGACCCGTGTCCCGGTCAATAGCATATATCAGGATATTAGTATCCAGAGTGAAACGTCCTTTAACGGTCATAAAGCTCGTCACGCTTAACTTTAAGGCCTTTGAGTGATACACCTTCATCCATATGTGCCATCATCCGTTCATACGCGGAAACCCAATCGGGATCATCTGTCTTGTCCAGCCCATGAGGTATCAGCTTGGCGATCGGTAATCCGCGTCTGGTAATGACGAATTTCTCGCCGCACTCGACTTTTTTGATCAATTTTGAAAAATTTTGGTTCGCAGTCATCAGAGAAACAGTCTGCATTTGCGGTCTCCGTAAATAGTATATAGTAGAATCATACGAAAGAGTATATCCTTTTGTCAAGATCATGTTCTGGATGCTGGCAGAACAGTCCGCTTCAACATCGATGAGCGTGTTTCGGGGACAGCGTTTCCAAAATTGAGATTTGAGCGATCAAGTAGAGCGGAATGTTCATAACATTGCGTCGGTCCATTTAGTGTGACAACACTGTGACGAGAGTCGCCGTGAATCCCTCAACTCTATAAACCATATTTAATAGCCGGTTGGATAATGTAAAATATCCAACAACCTGCGTTAAGATAAACACTCAGCCAACTTGCAAGTCTAAACACCTGCCAATTCGTTTCTTTCCTCTGGTAGTCTATGAAATTTGGGTGTTCGGTAATTTCGGATGATCACCATCGGTGAGGAAATTTTCATCCTAATGCTGGATCTGGATACCGGCAGACTGACGGACAAGTTGCCGTCCGAAACAATCAGCAACACACTCAGTGGTGCGCTCCTGATGGAACTTGCGATCAACAATCGCATAGATACCGACCTGAAAGGATTGTTTGTGGTTAACAAAGAGCCAGTGAACGAGCCGTTACTTGACATTGTGTTGGAGCAGATTGTCGCTGACTCAAATAAACGCACGATAAGTTATTGGGTTCGTGTTTTTGCGACGGGTGCTGACGGAATTGTCTACCGACTGACCGAAAGCCTGGTTGAGCGTGGCATTCTTTTGCGGCGTCGGAACCGATTGCTGAGATTTATCGGCGACTATACGATTACCTATGAATCCGGTAAATCAGATCGCGATGTGTTGCGTCGAATCGCCGGTATTCTGTTGGGCAATGACATTCCCGACCCGAGAGATATCATGATCATCGCGTTGGCGGATGCCTGCGGTCTTTGGCAACATATATTCGATCCTGAAACATTTACCACTGTAGAGCCGCGAATCAAGAACTTTGCCGGTGTTGAGTTGATAGGGCAGGCTGTCGTTCAGGAAATTGTCAAGGAAGGCAGTCGCTGAACGAAAAACACTCCATTTTGAGGGAGTTTCGACTGGAACCGACCCGCCTTTGAGCGACAGGCCGGCAGCATCGTGCATGTTGGTGGAATCCTCAAACTACTCGTCCAGCGCATTGAACACTTACGCCATGTGCAACTTGACATATTCGAATTCTCCCGGCATGTTATTGATACCCACTCTCGGTGGAGCAATCCAGCCGGCAAATTGACCGGGCTCATAGCAGGGCGCCATCAAAGATTGAATGAAGTCATCATCGTCACTCGTCGGTAGCCATTCACTGACATTCCGGTTCCACTCTTCGTTACCGATCAGGTTTCCATCCACATCCGCATGAACAGTTGCAAAAACGCCGATCTGACGATGGAAGGCCTCATTCGGAATTTTTATCTCGAATTGAATCCCGTTTCTGCGGATCAGACTGTTCCATCGCTTGACACCTCTTGATGCGTCGAGAATATAGTCATCTCTCAAACGCATATTGATTGCGGTCAGTGCTGGCACCTCTTCGGCTACAATTTCGCCATTCCTGACGGTTCGGACGGTATACGAGTCGTCCACAAGCCTATGATCATCCTCAAGCTTGGATTCCATGTAGCGTCCCTTGATTCCAGCATTGAAGGCGTTGGCTGCATTGGTTGACATTTCCTGGCCGAACAAGTCCAGACTGAGCGAAAAGTGCAGATTCAGTTTTTTCTGAATTGTCGGCAAATCGATGACGCCAAGTTTGCGAACTCTTTCAACATCATCCGGATCGTCGATACCTGCGCGGCTCATCGCCTCCAAAGTCGCCTGTATGGTTCGCGTGATGCCGTTTTCACCCACAAACATGTGATGTGCCTCTTCCGTCAACATGAAGCGGCAGGTTCGACTGAGCGGATCAAAACCCGATTGCGCCAGACTCTCCAGTTGCATCTTCCCGTCGCGGTCGGTACAGAAAGTGAACATGAAAAAGGATAACCAGTCCGGTGTCTTTTCATTGAACGCGCCAAGCAGCCGCGGTGTTTCCTCAGAACCAGATGAACGACGCAGGAGGTCCTCACCCTCTTCACGGCCATCTCTGCCGAAGTACTTGAAGAGCAGGTATACCATCGCCCAAAGATGGCGGCTTTCCTCGACATTCACCTGAAAGAGGTTGCGCATGTCGTACAGCGACGGAGCGCTGAGGGCAAGCAGATGCTGCTGCTCCACAGAAGCAGGTTCGGTATCTCCCTGAATCACAATCAGACGTTTGAGCATGTTGCGATATTCTCCGGGAACGTCCTGCCAGGCAGGCATGCCATAATGTTCGCCACAGGGAACCGTACGGTCTTCCTGGCGCGGCGCCAGAAGCACACCCCAGCGATAGTCCGGCATCTTCACATAGTCAAACTTAGCCCACCCTTTCGAGTCCGCCGAAACCGCGGTTCGAAGATAGACCATGGACTCCTGATAACGCGCCGGAATCAGCCGGTTCCACCAATCGATAAAACCGGGATGCCATTTTTCCAAGGCACGGAGAACCTTCCGGTCGGCACTCAACCCGACATTGTTGGGAATCCGAGTGTCGTAATCGACCTTTACGTGATCTTCCACTTGACTACCTCAATTGTTGATCTGCAAATCGATTCAGACGCGTTCCATGTCAAACTTGCCGCGCATGCCACTGCCATATCGCTGCAACGCACCTTCATGTCCGACTGCATTGGGACGGTTGAATATCCAATTCTGCCAGGCGGTCAGACGTCCGAATATTCGCGTTTCCATTGTTTCGGGACCTGCGAATCTCAAATTGGCCTCCATTGCTGTCATGGCGTCGGGGCTGAAAGAAGCGCGCTCTTCCATGAATATTCTAAGTTCGTCATCCCAGTCCAATTCATCCAGCGACATCGTCACCAGTCCGAGTTTTTCAGCGTCATCAGCATCAAGGCTTTCACCCTTTCGGTCTGTTGCCGCTTCCAGAGAATTCTGATCGCCAAGAAAGCGTGTCTGCAGCCGCGAGAGGCCGTTGGCCATGGGAAACATCCCGAAGTTTGCATCGGTCAATGAAATTTGGGCGAATGGCCGGTCGTCGTCTTCAAACTCATCTTTCATCATATAGCTGCGATCAACAGCGAATAGAATTTCCGCCAGAATTCCACTGAAGCAAGAACCGTGTTCTATTGTGGCGATCATGGAACGTGACGTGATATCTATACGCTTCAATACCCGTTTCCACAGTTGCAGCACCTCATTGACCAGCCAATGGTGAGCGTTGTTCAGCAACAGGGTTTCGTGAGCAATGAACTTTTCGTGCCCACCATGCGACCGGAAAATCAAGAGTCCGAGCTCGAGTTCGTTCAATCTCAGATGAAGAACTGCATCGTCGAGCTCACGGGCAAGTCGGAGCAGATAGGTGTCTGCGCCTTCGTCGACAAGCGATTCGATGTCCGAAGGTGTTGAGTCCGGACCGAGAATCGTTATAGTTGCCCTTCTGGATGCACGGTCAACTTCAATATTAACCGCGGAGTATTTGACATTTCCATTGCTCTCAAACGTGCGATCGAGATCAGTCAGCACAATGCCTTCAGACACGTCCGACTTGTCGGATGTAACCGCAAATTCACCGGCGCGTTCAGTTACTACCTGATCGAATCTGGAATTCGCAATGACCTCATCAACCAGTCGCCACTCCTGCGCTCGTTTTCCTTTGACCCCTTCTTCTGTTGAACAGAAAACATCTGCCAGGTCACGGCGCACCTTGCGCTTGTCCGTCAGACGGGTGAGACCGCCTGTTCCAGGCAACACAGCAAGAAGGGGTACTTCTGGAAGGGAAACGGAGGTATTCCTGTCATCTGTCAGCATGATGAAATTGCACGCGAGGGCCAGTTCATAACCGCCTCCCGCACAGGCGCCTTTGATCGCTGCGATGTATTTCTGTCCGCTGTCTGCTTCTGCAGACTCCAAAGCGTTTCGTGTCTCATTTGTGAACTTGCAGAAATTGACTTTGTGGCTGTGTGAAGCACCGCCGAGCATACGAATGTTGGCACCAGCACAGAATACCCGCTCCTTACCGGATTTCAGTATCACAACCTTTACCTCCGGATGTTCAAAGCGCATGCGCTCAACGATGTCTGCGAGCTCAATGTCGACTCCAAGATCATAGGAGTTGAGTTTCAGGTCATATCCATCAAAAATTCCACCGTTGTCATCGACATCCATATAGATATTGGCAATTGCACCCTCGTATTCAACACGCCAATGTCGGTATCTTGATGGGTCGGTCTGAAAGTCAATGAAATCTTTCAATTATCTATCTCAATTACTTCACTACTCGGAAAACCGATAGGTGGAGCAAACAATGTAGCTGGTGATATTTCAACTTTCACTTGGAATCGCAGATCATGCATTGGTGAACAGGCAGTCAGGAAAACGAATTATAACGTGTCAACCGAATGACACTATTTGGTGATTCAAATCATACTACCCTGCTTAACTGCTCTGAATAAAATTCTGTGACACCAGGTCGCGATCAGGTAGTATTTACGAGTTCCCTTTCAAATTTTTCAAGTCGCATTGAAAATTCGGTTATAGCTGCGAGCGTCTTTGCCGGCTGGTTCAGGTGAGGCGAGTGCGCACACTCCGACAGAATCAATTTCTCGAATGGTGAATTGATCCGATCTTCAATTTCACTGATTTGCGCCAGTGTCCCGTACTGATCGTCTTCACCCTGTATAGCGAGTACTGGAATACGCAGGTGATCGATGACATCGCTCACATTCCATGTTCTAAAGTCAGGATGCAGCCACGCATCGTTCCAACCCCGGAAAGCGACTTCCGGGTTTCGGTGGTATTTCGCCATTTTGAGTTTCACATCGCTTGTCTCAAACATTTCTTTAGCTCGCACGATTTCCACTAAGCCGACCTCTTCTACAAAGAAATGTGGAGCGATCAGGATAAGGCCTCGAATTCGAAGGTCGGAAACCGACCCCGCATAGATTGCAGAGATGGTCGCGCCATCTGAATGACCAAGAAGAATTCCCTGCCTCAAGCCGATCGAATTCAGAACATCCGGAAGAACATCCTGCGCCTCCTTTGTCATGTAGTCCAACGGACGCGGTAATTTAACTGAATCAGACTGACCGTAACCGGCTCGGGAGTATGTGAAAACACTGAACCCGGTCGATTGCGATACCATTTTTGGAAAATCTCGCCACAGGCGCACACAGCCGAGGCCTTCATGCAACATGACAAAAGTGGGTGCGCTTTTCGGATCCGGGCCGTAACAGGCATATTCGAGAGAACGCCCATCAGCTTGAACAAAACCAGTGGCACCATCATCCCAGTCGATCCGGGTCATTGATGTTCCCGCAGTTTGAATCGCTGAATCTTCCCCGTCGCTGTTTTTGGAAGTTCAGACACGATATCAATCCAACGCGGATATTTCCATAACCCTATTCTATCTTTCACGAACTCCTTGAGCACTTCTCGTACATCTGACTCATCCGCACCATCATTGAGTACAACAAACGCCTTTGGTTTTTCAAGCCCGTCTTTGTCTCTGCCCGCTACAACCGCAGCTTCGAGAACGGCTTCATGTGCCACCAGCGCCTGTTCCACCTCGAACGGCGAAACCCAGATACCTGAAACCTTGAACATGTCATCCGTCCGGCCACAATAAATGTAGCGTCCCCCGCCGGAGCATTCAAACTTGTCTCCGGTACGTGTCCATTCGCCCTCGAATGTCAATCGACTTTTCTCGCGTTGATTCCAATATCCGTCGGCTGCTGAATCTCCCCGTACAAGCAACTCACCGATTCCACCGACTTCTATCTCGTTTCCTTCTTCATCAACACAACGTAGGTCATAACCGGGCACAGCGGTACCCGACGTACCAAATACGACATCATCAGATCGGTTGCTGAGAAAGATATGCAGCATTTCGGTGGACCCGACTCCATCGAGGATATCGACATTCCAAATTTCCCGCCAACGAAGCCCGATCTCTTCGGGTAATGCCTCACCCGCTGAGATACAGACTCGTAAATTGGATGATGGCGTATCCGTGTTTTCCAACCTGGCGATCACTGCCGCATACAAGGTCGGAACGCCGAAAAACACCGTCGGCTGTTCCTGCTCGATAGCTTGCAGCACAATGTCCGGTGTGGGCCGTCCGTTGTATATCAGTGCGGTAGCACCGACTGACATTGGAAATGTCATCGAGTTTCCAAGCCCGTAGGCAAAGAAAATCTTGGCTGCTGAAAAGACTACATCATCTTTTGCGATTTCAAGGACTTGCGCGCCGTAGGTTTCCGCGGTGGCTCGCAGTGCGCTGTGGACATGGCGCACACCTTTGGGTTTGCCGGTTGAACCCGACGAATAGAGCCAAAATGCGCACTCATCCCCGTCGGCTTGGATCGCGTGACGAGAGCTTGTATCTGCCAGAAAATCGCTGTAGACAGACATTCCTTCTGGTGCATGTTGGCCGACTGCGACAATTTCACGCAGATGGGGATTGCCCTTGATTGCAGGCAGTACCTTGTCAAGCAGTTCGGATGAGACAATCAGGCAGACTGCACGGCTGTCTTCAAGGATGGCGCCGTACACCGCTGTTGACAGAAGCGTATTGATCAACACCGGAACAACCCCGGATTTCAGTGCCCCCCAAAATACCTCCGGGTATTCGATCTGGTCGAGCAAAAGGCAGGCGACTCTCTCTTCGCGCCGGATATCCAGTTTGGAAAAGGCATCTGCGACCAAACCGGAACGTTCGGCCAGCTCTCCATAGGTCAGAGTTCGGTTTTCACCGAAAGTCTCCTTGAACGCCACCTGGTCGGATCTTCCCTCTTCAACGTGCCGATCAACAAACCAAATTGCGGCATTTTCGTTTTTCGTGCCTTCCATCAACTTACTTGACAACGCCAGATGAACTTCAATCAGCACAAATCCTGATGAATTTATGGTTGAACATTATAAGCACGTCGAATCATTGTATATGCTTGGAGAAAGTACCGACATTTCGTATCACTGAATACTCAGGAACAGCATCCCGGTTGGGTCACTTCACAATATTCGTTCGAAATTATTGGATAATTACTTTATGGGTTAACGTTAAAACCTCAACCAGAGTTCAAATTTCCAATGCCAGAAGCATTTATCTGTGATTACATCCGCACACCGATCGGTCGATTCGGCGGTGCACTTTCCGGAGTTCGTACCGACGATCTCGGTGCGGTTCCGCTCAAGGCGCTGATTGCACGCAATACCAACCTGGACCCGGCAAAGATAGACGAGGTGATATTGGGGTGCGCCAACCAAGCGGGAGAAGATAACAGAAATGTCGCCCGCATGGCACTTTTGCTTGCGGATATTCCAGATACTGTTCCTGGTACAACAGTCAATCGGCTCTGTGGTTCGGGAATGGACGCATTGATCACAGCAGCCCGATCAATTCGCAGCGGTGAACTTGACCTGGTCTTCGCCGGTGGTGTCGAGAGCATGAGCCGCGCCCCATTCGTCATGCCGAAAGCAACCAAATCTTTTTCACGCAAAGCAGAAATATACGACACGACCCTGGGGTGGCGTTTCGTCAATCCAGTAATCAGACAGCAGTACGGAGTCGACTCGATGGCGGAAACAGCGGAAAATGTTGCCGACGAGTATGGGATTTCCCGGGAAGACCAGGATGCATTCGCACTGAGAAGTCAGACTCGTGCCAAATCAGCCTTATCAAGACTCGAAATGGAAATCGTACCGGTTGAGGTTCCGCAGCGGAACGCAGCACCCATAGCTGTCAGTGAGGACGAACATCCCCGCGATACAACACTTGAGAGTCTGTACGCGTTGCCGCCACTTTTTCGGAAAAATGGCTGTGTCACCGCCGGCAATGCTTCCGGAGTCAACGATGGAGCCGCCGCTCTACTGGTCGCCAGCGAATCGGCTGTCCGCCAGTTCGACCTGAAACCGATCGTCCGGATACTCGGTGGCGCCTCTGCCGGCGTATCACCTAGAATTATGGGAATCGGTCCTGTTCCAGCCACCCGTCGCTTATGTGAGCGACTGAACTTGTCTCCTCGGACATTCAGTGTGGTCGAACTGAACGAGGCGTTCGCAAGTCAGGCACTTGCGGTCCTTCGTCAGTTGGACATCGTTGATGATGCCGAGCATGTCAATTCAAACGGCGGTGCAATCGCACTCGGACATCCACTTGGCATGTCGGGCGCGCGTATAACGGGCAGTGCCGCACTCGAACTGAAAAGACCCGGTGACATCGCATTGGCAACAATGTGCGTCGGTGTGGGTCAGGGAGTATCCATCGCGATCGAGAAAGTCTGATCACTGCTCTCGACCCCGTCATCAGGCATTCTCGCCCGCGACACTCTGAGACATCACCGCTTCAATTCCGATAGTCGGCAATGCTCTGATTCTCGGCGACACATCGATACAGTACCGAACTCGGTGCCCACGCGACAGGATCTTCGTTCTGAAGTCTCTCCAGTCTGGCCAATATCTGATCGACTCCGATGAAATCAGCATAGTGCATGAGACCACCCCGCCAGCGCGGGAATCCGTAACCGAATATGGTAACCAGGTCGATATCAGCGGCACAGTGCGCGATACCCTCCTTCAGAATATCCGCCGCCTCATTAATCATCGCCGACAGAAGACGGTCCTGAATTTCACTCTGAGAGTATTCGACACGGCTCACTCCCATGCGTCTGGATTCTGCCAGTATCAACGCCTCGACCTGTCGATCAATATGCTTTTGAGCGGAATTGGGGTACTGATACCAGCCAAGTCCGAATTTTCTTCCGAGTCTGTCACTTTCAACCATCTTGTCCGCGATTGATACATATCGACGATCCGGATCACGTGTGGCATCCTGACGCCTGCGGTTTGCATAGGCGATGTCCAGTCCGGAAACGTCCTGTGCCTCATACGGTCCCATCGGATAGCCAAAACTCACCATGGCCTGATCAACTTCCCAAGGCAATGCACCTTCCAACAAAAGTGAGTCGGCGGCTTCCCTGTATCGGGCCAGAATACGGTTTCCGATAAAGCCGTCGCAAACCCCCGCGACAACCGGCACTTTGCGTAACCGTCGGGCTATGGCGAACCCTGCAGCAATCGCATGTTCCGATGTGACATCACCGCGGATGATTTCCAGCAGCTTCATGATGTGGGCCGGCGCGAAAAAGTGAAGACCAACCATGCGAGACGGATCTTCAATAGCACCCGCAATCTCGTTGAGATCGAGATAGGATGTGTTTGATGCCAGGATCGCAGAGTCTGAAAGGTTTGCCTCCAGCATCGCAAAGACAGACTTTTTGGCTTGCATATCTTCGTAAACCGCTTCGATTGCCACCGATGCGTCCGTAATGCCGGCATAGTCAGAACCTACGACCAACTTGGCACGATAGTCCAGCCCATCTGCTTGTGTAATGTACTCGCGATGGATACTGGCATCGATGATGTTGTGCACATTTGAAACCGCCCGACTGCAAGACTCGGAATCTGACTCGATGACTGTTACACGATAACCGGCGTTCAGCAGCGCGTATGCAATGCCTGAACCCATCGTCCCGCCACCGATGACCGCGACGTGCTCATTCCTCTCGGTCTCAGATTTCGGAACTTGCATGGACCTTGCCCTGCGCTCGGCGAAGAATACGTGTCGAAGTGAACGCGCCTGCTCGTTGGTACGCAGCTCAAGAAACGTCTCCCGCTCCGATTTCAAACCTTCGGCAAGCGGTAAGTCGGCAGATTTAAGAACGAGTTCGATAGCTTTTGCCGGCGCGACAAGATCTTTATTTCGCAGTGAAATCTTCCCACTGACATCGATTATTCCGGCAGTAACTTCCGGCGCAGGCAGTTGAGAGATTACCTTCGCATTCAAGAGTATCGATTCACTGAGTTCAATAGCGGTCGTCAGGGGGTCTTCCGAAACCATGTCAATCAGACCGATCGCCAGTGCATTCTCATGCGAAATCGGCTTGCCTTTTGATATCAGCTCCAGTGCATTTTCAATTCCTGTCAATCTCGGTAGTCGCTGGGTACCGCCGGAACCCGGTACCACTCCGAGCGTCACCTCTGGAAATCCGATCTGACATCGCGGAACCGCGATGCGGTACCTGCAACCGAGTGTGAGTTCGCAGCCGCCTCCCAGTGCAGTTCCGTTGATGGCCGCAATCCAAGGCACTTCCGACGCCTCAATCTGCGCGATCAGATCCGGCAAGTGAGGTGCGACCGGTGGAGAGTCGAATTCCTTCAGATCTCCGCCTGCAGCGAATATATCGCCCTTTCCCGTCAGAATAGCTCGTGACACACCTTCCTGACACTGAAGCTGTTCAAGCGATCGTTGCAGTCCTTTCCGTACATCAAGCCCAATCGCGTTGACTGGAGGATTGTCAATCTCGACAATGAAACTTGATCCTTCTCGACGTGTAATGACTGCCATGGAACTAATTGATCGATCGATACCCGAAGTGTCTGCTGTGTCGCTTGACCGAAGAACGCAACCCGTAGAATCCGTTTGCGCGCGAGGCTCTTGCCGATCAGAACCTGAACATCAGTGCGGTGAGAATATAGTCAACCCCCAGAATGGCCAGAGAACCGGATACGACCGTCCGCGTTGTCGCACTGCTGATACCCTCGGCCGACGGATAGGAATCGTAACCTTCAAATACTGCTATCCAGGTCACGATCACACCGAATACAACACTCTTGATCATGCCGTTCACGACATCCTGATACAGATCCACACCATCACTGATCGTCGACCAGTAAACACCCGCATCAACGCCGAGCTGTACCACCCCGATGAAATAGCCACCCAGTATGCCGACGAAGGTAAACATCGCGCACAGCAGAGGTACGGTGATGATCCCGGCCAATAGACGCGGAGCGATGACACGCTGGATCGGATTGACCGCCATCATTTCAAGTGCAGCCAGTTGTTCGGTTGTTTTCATCAGGCCGATCTCCGCGGTAAGCGCTGACCCCGCCCGGCCGGTATACAGCAAGGCCGACAAAACCGGTCCGAGCTCTCGGGTAAGACTCAATGCCACTACAAGTCCGAGTGAACTTTCTGCACCGAAATCAACCAAGGTGTAATAACCCTGAAATCCCAAAACCATGCCCACGAAAGCACCTGCGACAATTGTGATCACCACCGTCAGAACGCCGACCGAGTAAAGTTGCTGAACAACAAGTGAAGGCCGTAGGATCACTTTGGGGAATCGGACCACACTGCGAAACAGGAAAATCACCGCATAACCCAGCCGCTCCACAACTCCCAACGATGTTGATCCGATTGACCGTACCCAGTTTGTGAGTTGGTTAACGCCCAAGCAAGTCACCTCGGTAGTCATCGGCTGGATAGTGGAACGGTACCGGTCCGTCGGGCAGACCGTGCAAGAACTGTCTTACCTCAGGTTTGGAGCTTGCGAGCAACTCTTTCGGTGTTCCGCTTGCCAGCAGTGCCCCGTCACCAAGCAAGTAGACGTAGTCTGCAATACTCAATCCCTCCTCGACATCGTGCGTTACCACAATGGAGGTTGTGTTCAGGGCATCCGTCAGCTCTCTGACCAGTTTGGTGATCACACCCAAAGAAACCGGATCCAATCCGGTAAACGGCTCATCATAAAGCAGCAATTCCGGATCCATGACCGTTGCTCTCGCCATCGCCACGCGACGTGACATGCCACCTGAGAGTTCTGACGGCATGAGTCCCTGAGTTCCCCGCATGCCCACCTGCTCGAGCTTCATCAGTACAAGACTTCGGATCAGTTTTTCCGGCAGGTCGGTGTTCTCACGCAGAGGAAATGCGACATTCTCAAAAACGCTCAGGTCCGTCAGCAGGGCATTGGACTGAAACATCATTCCCATTCTTCGACGGAGCTGAAAAAGATTGGGTTCATTCAGATTCGAAATTTGTTGTCCGAACACCTTGACACTGCCGCTGCTTGGGCGTAATCTTCCGCCAATCAGGTTCAGCAGTGTGGATTTGCCACAGCCGCTCGGCCCCATAATCACACTGATACCACGAAGAGGTATTTCTATGCTAACATTAGCGTAGACTTTCTTCTCTCCAAAGAAGAAACCAACTTCTTCGATTGAAACTATAGATTTACTTGATTCCGACAACGGATAAACAGTTGGGTGGGTGTTTAGTTTTAAAAGCCGAGACTGCGATGTAAAGTGAGTGGACTCAAGGATTTGCTGCGCGGACAACTGAGAAGGTTGGCAGGTGTGACCTCTATAGTCGCAATTTGTGTGATTGCTTTAACAAGCCTGATAATTCGGGAAGACAGCGAAATATCGAACGATTCTGATTTTTTTCAACGCAACCGAGTCATTCAGGATGTTGTAATCAACGGCGTCGTACCTGATATGGAAGTAAATTATACGATTGAAGCAGATAGTCTGTTACAGTTTCCTGAGAAAGGTCACAGTGATTTGATTAAGCCCCGAGTATCACAAACTGATGCAAAAGGATTCAAACGTGTGCTTGTGGCAAACAATGGAAGGTATTATGAGAACAGTCAGAAAATGTCGTTGACAGGTGATGTTATTATTTCTCTGACCAATCCTGACAAAGTGAATATTATGAAATCGACAACGAGCAAATTTACATTTCAATTGGGTGACTTGGGCAACTGAACCTTGAAACGTGGAACATGGATTAGATTGGTGAAAAATGAAACTCAGGAATAGAATTCGCAGATCAGTAATTGGATTATTGGCTGTCTGCATTACAGTTTGGTCCGGCACGTTGCTCGCGGAAGATGAGGTAACAATTACAGCGGTGACAGCGACCTATGATCACGACAGTGCAACCACTGTGTTCGAAGGTGACGTTGACCTCGTCAGCGAGGACGTGAAGCTGGCCGCGGATCGCGTCGAGATTCTGACGCTGGAAGATGGTGTCAACAAAATCACTGCAACGGGGAATCCTTTAGAATTTTTGGTCATGGAATCAGATGAAGAGCCAGCCAGCGGTTCGGCGAAACGGGCCGTGGTACACTATTCAACTGATCAGATCGACCTGAGCGGCGATGTCACCTTCATGCAAGGTGATGTCGTCATCAATACACAAGCTGTTACATACAACTGGACAACCCGGGAGCTCCAGACATCTCAGCTCGACGATGGGAGCAAGACATCGTCCGACGATCGTACGACAATTACAATTCAGGTTCAGAATTGATCGGAGCGTACTGCGTATACGTGAGGTGAATCGCGGAATTTGCAGACAATGATGAATGGTGAAATCAGTCGACTGGAAGTTGTCAATATTTCCAAGTCATTCAGGTCCAGGAAAGTTGTCGATTCAGTCAGTCTTCATGTTGACAGCGGTGAAATAATCGGGTTGCTGGGCCCCAATGGTGCGGGCAAGACAACCTGCTTCAATTCTGTAATCGGGTTGGAAAATTGCGACAGCGGATCAGTCCTGCTCGATGGGGAGGATATCTCGGACCTGCCAATGTACGCCCGGGCTCGGAAGGGAGTCGGTTACCTGCCCCAGGATTCATCGATATTCCGCAATCTCACCGTCGAACAAAACATAATGGCAATGCTGGAAACCATAAAATCATCCACGCACTCCGAACGACAGGAATGTTTGCAGGACTTACTGGAGGAATTCCATATCGAACACCTGCGCGATCAGAAAGCCTCAACACTATCCGGTGGTGAACGACGGCGAGTCGAGATAGCAAGAGCACTCGCACTGGAGCCCAGGTTCATATTGCTGGACGAGCCGTTTGCCGGCGTTGATCCCATTGCGGTGATCGAGCTGACCGAACTGCTTCAAATGCTCTGCCGGCGAAATGTCGGTTTTCTCATCACCGACCACAATGTACGTGAAACACTGACTGTGTGCACCCGAGCGCACATTATGAATGCGGGCAGCGTTATTGCCTCTGGCACTGCTGATCAGATTCTGGCGGATGACGGCGCAAAGAAATTCTATCTGGGTGAGAACTTCCACATCTAGGAGACTGGGAAGCTGTGCCGGTTCAACTCGGCCATCACAGATTTCGCTCCAAGTCTCTTCAGCCAGATTGTTTAGGCGTTCGTCGAATCTCGCCTCAATTATCAAAATCCTTTGTGTATTTTTGTCGTATTGCAGTAGAATGAATGTCTAGTTCATCATGAGACAGACTGCAGAATTACGCCAGCGCCAGAAGCAGACTTTCAACGCGCGATTCAGCACCGCCGTCCGAGTTCTGCAATTATCCAGTTCCGAACTGGCGGAAGAAATCAGGGAAATTCTTGACTCAAATCCACTTCTTGAAGAGATTGAGCGGAAAATCCCGGATGACCATGATGTGACATGGCTCAAGGGAGAGATGCCATCGAATGGCATGCATTCTACTGACCTCGACTCCGATGAGATGCTGGAATTCGCCGCCAATCGGATGGAAAATATGTCCATTCGCGATCATCTTGCTCAGCAGGTACTGGCATCCGGATTCTCGCAATCGGATCGCGCCATTGCCGACGCGATCATCGATTCCATTGATGAACGCGGATACCTGACAGAAACAGTCCAGGAAATCGCCGAATTCCTACCGAAAAGCATCGACCGGCAACAAGTTGCCGCTGTGCTCAAGGTTGTACAGCAATTTGACCCACCCGGCGTTGCGGCGAGAAATCTCACGGAGTGCCTGTCAATCCAGATGGATATGATAAAGGCCCCGGTACCTGTGCGACATGACGCAAAAACGATATTGAACGATCACCTCGAATTACTTGCTGAGATGCAAATCGAACAGATCGCTTCTGAGATGCAATGTGATTTGCGGTCGGTTCGCACTGCTGTCGAACTGATACAGTCTCTGAATCCCTCACCGGCCGGCAACTTTGGGGCAACCGCGTTGACGGTAGTTCCCGATGTCATCGCACGCAAAAAACGAGAGCAGTGGGTCGTCTATCTGAACTCGGCGTTTCTCCCGAAACTCAGGATATCGGAAAGCTACCGATCAATGATTGACAATAGAATCAAGACCACCGAACGGAAGTATCTTCAGAGTAATCTGGCCGGTGCACAGACCTTTATCGACAATCTCAGTCGGCGAAACGATACGGTTCTGCGAGTGGCCAAATCCATTGTCATGCATCAGACAGCATTTTTAGAGAACGGCGACCATGCCATGAAGCCATTGACATTGCAGCAGGTCGCGGAATCTCTCAATCTGCATCAATCGACCGTAAGCCGCGCGTGTTCGAGCAAATATATAATGACACCAAGAGGCACTTTCGAGTTGAAACACTTTTTTTCAGTTCGTATAAAGAGTGACATCGGTGAGGACGAGTCAGCGATGTCGATCAAACATAAAATCCTTCAGATTGTAGAATCTGAAGACAGACAGATGCCGTTGAGCGATCAGCAGATCGCACAACGGATGTGGGACAGCGGAATTCAAATCGCGCGCAGGACGATCGCGAAATATCGGGCTGAAATGCGTGTGCCGTCTTGTAAGGTTCGTCGCTTAATCGCGACGAACCAATTGTCAAACCTAGAGTGAGTTAGAGGTATTGTTATGGAAATTTCGATCACAGGGCATCATCTGAACGTTACAGATTCACTCCGAAAATATGTAACCAAACGCTTGAAGAAAGTGGAAAACCATTTTCGTCAACCTACCAAGGTAGACGTGATTCTGCACAAGGAGAAATCTTCATACCAGTCGGAAGCGACCATTCACGCACGTAAGGTGTCTATTCATGCGAAGTCACAGGCACCGGACATGTTCACGGCAATTGATGCCATGTCCAACAAGCTCGACCGACAAGTAATCAAGCACAAGGAACTTCGCACTGATCATGGACGACACAGTGACGGCCAACGAACCATCAGATACTGATCATGAGCGATGGTCCGGATCATTCGTCAGCCGAAGCGGATTCCCTGCACTCGGTGCGGCTGGCGGATATTTTTGCACCGACCAGGATTCGCACAGGGAGTGAGGCTTCGACCCTAAAACGAATGATTGAAGAGATGGCGGGGATGTTCGCTCGAAACAGCCCGCATCAATTGGACAGGGATACAGTTTTTCGGGCATTACTGGAACGCGAGCAGATCGGCAGTACATGGATCACTGACGGAGTAGCGATACCGCATTGTCGGCTGGAATCTCTAACTGAATCACTCGGTGTCATATTACGCATGGAGACTCCCTTGTGCGTGGATTCAAGGGAAGAGAAATTTGTCAGTGTGGCTTGTGGTCTACTGGTTCCTCAGGAAAGTGCAGGTTCGCATGTTAAGGTTCTGTCCAGATTGGCTCAAGCCTTTTTGCAGCACGATCTGTATTCGAAGTTGATGCAAGCCGGTAACCCCGACGAAATTTACGACATGCTTTCGAACATCGAGTCCGAGATCGAGAGAGCCGAACAGTAATTCGTCGAAATCACCGGGCGTCCAGATTTCACTTATTCGAGGCGGGATAGCGTGGAACAAAGCACCAAGAATGACAAGGACACCAAGTACCTCAAGGTGATCACCGGATTGTCGGGATCGGGCAAGAGTGTCGCGATGCGTGCGCTGGAAGATCTCGGATACTATTGCGTGGACAATCTTCCGATTGTGCTGCTTGAACCGTTCATCAACTCGGTGTTGGAATCTCAACATGAGTTTTTTCGAAGGGCCGCGGTGGGCATCGATTCTCGCAACAGAGAATTCTTGGACTCTCTTTATGACAACATCCAATACCTGCGACAAAGCGGAATCCAGTTTGAATTTATTTATCTTGATGCCGAAGTGAGCGCGCTGATCAAGCGCTATGGAGAGACGCGGCGAACTCATCCGCTGATGGAAGGTACGATGTCACTGCTTGAAAGTATTCAGACGGAGAAGCAGCTGCTTGCACCATTGTCGGAATTGGCCGCCAAACATTTTGACACGACAAGTATTTCACCACATGAGTTACGCAATCTGATTCAGGAGGATGCCGCCGGTTTCGGCGTTGGCGATTCGTCGCTGCTGTTCAAATCCTTTGCATATAAACGCGGCACGCCCCTGGATGCTGATTTTGTTTTCGATGTACGCTGTCTTCCCAATCCCTACTGGATCGGGGAACTGAAAAAATTCAATGGTCTGGAAGACCCGATCAAAGAGTATTTCTCGACCAAACCCACAGTTCAAGACATGATCGATCAGATCGATGGGTTCGTACACCAGTGGCTCTCAAAGTTTCATGATGCCGGTCGCGTCTATCTCACCATCGCGATTGGATGCACCGGCGGTCGCCACAGATCGGTTTATGTTGTCGAACAGCTCGTGCAACGGTTTTCCGACCGCGGACACAATGTGATCAAGCGACATAACGAGCTTATTTAGCCCATGAGATCAAGCATCATTCAAGTGCGCAATAAGCTCGGTCTGCATGCCAGGGCAGCTGCACAGCTCGTTCGCGTCGCTTCTGGATTTGAAAGCGAGATCACTCTTATCGACGGTACCAAATCTGCAAACGCCAAAGGCATCATGGGCTTGATGATGTTAGCTGCGACGCAGGGAACCGAACTGGAGCTTCGGATAGAAGGACCGGATGAAGTAAACGCCTACGAAGCAATTCAGCAACTGTTTGACTCACGATTCGGGGAGGACGAATAGTGATTCTGCTGCAAGGGTCAGGTGTCGGGTCTGGTATCGCAATAGGAACAGCATTCGTCGCGGACACGACGGCTGTTGAAACATCGTTCAAAGTCATTGAGTACGACAGTCTCGCAACGGAAGTTGAATTTCTTGATCTCGCACTGAAGCGTACCGCAGAGTCACTCAGGAAAACGCGGGGCGAGGTTCCTGAGAACGCGCCTCACGAAATCGACGCATTTCTTGAAGCACATGTGCTGATGGTCGAGGATGCAACACTGCGCGAGGAGACCGTAAAGATCATATATCGAGAGTCTGTCAGTGCCGAAACGGCACTGATGATCCATCGTGATGATCTGGTCAAGGTGTTCGAGTCGATGGAAGATGAATATCTGAGAAGCAAAAAAGATGATGTCAGCCAGGTCATTTCCCAGATTCATCGCCAATTGCTCGTCTTGCGGGGTGAAGATGACAATCGAACTGAACAGGACCTCAGCGCATACATCGTGGTCGCTCACGAACTGACTCCAGCGGATACCGTGCTGTTCATGAAATTGAAAATGCGGGCATTCGTAACCGATTTGGGAAGTCGGATATCACACGTCGCTATTCTTGCCCGAAGCCTTAGGATTCCTGCTGTTGTCGGTCTGCACGGTGAGGTCAGACATATTCCGCATGGTGCGACAGTCGCGGTCGATAGTCAAACCGGACAGGTCATCGTCAATCCTGACGAGGAGACACTGAAGGAACTGACGCTTCGACACCAGGAGTACGATCGACAACACCAGCGACTGCTGGCGATCCGGCACCTGAATTCGATCACCCTTGACGAACATGAAGTGACCCTGCTCGCAAACGTGGAACTACCGTCGGAAATCGATAGCGCGTTGGAATCAGGTGCGACTGGTGTCGGTCTATATCGAACCGAATATCTGTTCATGAACCGAGAGCAGTCGCCAAGTGAGGAAGAGCAGTACGAATCTTATAGACAGGTGGTACAGGCACTGAACAACGTCACCATCCGGACACTTGATCTGGGGGCGGACAAGCAGGTAGATGGTGGACGTAGACAGGGAAAGGTTGCAATCAATCCCGCACTTGGAGTGCGTGCGGTGCGATTCTGCCTGCGTTCTCCCGACATATTCCGTACACAATTGAGGGCGATTTTGCGAGCCGCGGTGTACGGCAAGGTACAGTGTATGATTCCGATGCTGTCAAACCTTGAGGAACTCGCGCAGGTCAAGGCAACGGTCGCGCGTGTCGCAAATGACCTCAAGAAGGAGAATATAGAGCATGATTCAACAGTACCGATCGGAGGTATGATCGAGGTGCCTGCGGCTGCAATTACTGCGGAGCAGTTTGCACAGCACTTGGATTTTTTGTCGATTGGCACAAACGATCTTATTCAGTATACCTTGGCCATCGATCGGGTGGACGACGAGGTCAATTATTTGTACGACCCTTTACATCCATCCGTGTTGACATTGGTCAAGCACACAATCGATGCCGGAAAAAAATTCGATAAACCGGTGTCCTTGTGCGGGGAAATGGCAAGCGACAGCAACTACACCAGACTGCTGCTCGGTATGGGGTTGAAAATTTTCAGTATGGATCCTGCGACGTTACTGGAAGTAAAGCAGGTAGTGATGAACAGCTCCGTTGAAGAGGTCGTCGGACATGTGAGTGAAATAATCAACTGCCAAAATTCATCGAGACGCCTCGAGTTACTGGAACAATTGAACCGGATCAATTCTTCAGGTGAGACTGTCCAGGCATTCGCATAGGCAAATTACGAACCCGGCACCCACCGTGTCGGATTCGATGAAGTAAAGAATCTGTTGATTGTCAAATCCCGCAATCACCTGTCTTTTTGAATCTGATTTCGGGTCATTCACAATAGCGATAAAACTCCGAAATACAAGGTGTTAAAACGAGTGTGCTAAACTTATAACCTCCATAAGCAGCGGTTAATCTTCTCACCGCACCTGATTCACAAATAATCCCATGACCACCGGCGAACATTCCGAAATTCGAGAGTTTGTGTTGCAACGCCTGCAACACGGTGCGGCCAGTGAGTTACGCGACGCGATACATCGACTTCATCCGGCCGATCTTGCGCAGGTACTCGAAAGCATTCCTCCTGAGCAGAGACGTCTGATCTGGTTTGAAGTCGCCGAATCAGACATGGGTGAGATTCTTGCCAAAGTTTCTGACGGTGTTCGCGAAAACCTGATCAGCCATATGGATTCAAGCACCCTGGTGCGCGCAATTCAGACGCTGGACATCGACGATATTGCCGAACTGGTACCTGATCTATCGTCCCAGATTATCGCCGATGTCATGGTGGCGGTTGACGAGGATAGACGAGAGAGTCTTGGCGCGGTACTGTCCTATGAAGAGGAAACCGCCGGCCGGCTGATGAATGTAGACACCGTCATAGTGCGCGAGACCATTCCAGTCGGTGTCGTGATGCGGTATCTGCGTCTGAGAGGGAACCTGCCCGAACATACCGACAAACTTTATGTCGTAGACCGAGAAGGAATTCTGCGAGGCACATTATTGCTGCGCAATCTTGTCACATCAGACCTGAATCAACAGGTATCGGCCGTCATGGACGAAAACCCTCAGACATTCCTGCCATCCGATTCGGAAGAGGATGTCGCGGCATCTTTTGAGCGCTATGACCTGACTTCGGCACCGGTCATTGATGAAAATGGTCGATTGATCGGGCGTATCACGATTGACGATGTGGTGGATGTCATTCAGGACTCCGCCAGCCGTACACTGCTGGCTCCAGCGGGTTTGGACGACGAAGAGGACATTTTCGCCCCGGTATTCCAGACGGCCCGAAAGCGTGCAATCTGGCTTGGTGTCAATCTGGTCACGGCTGTTCTGGCATCCTGGGTAATCGGCCAGTTCGAGGAAGCCATCGAAAAGCTGGTCGCGCTGGCTGTCCTGATGCCGATCATTGCAAGTATGGGCGGCAATGCCGGCACTCAGACTCTGACCAATGTCATCCGCGGACTCGGAGTCGGCACGATATCAATCGCAAACGCGAAGGACGTACTGAAGAAGGAACTGTTGGTCGGGGGACTGAATGGAGTGGTATGGGCTCTGGTTGTCGCATTCATCTCCGTTCTCTGGTATCAGAATTACGGACTTGCGGCTATTGTCGCGGTCGCGATGCTGGTCAACATCTGTGTGTCTTCGATATCGGGGGTGGTATTGCCCGTACTTCTTGAACGGATCGGTATTGACCCCTCATTGGCTGCCGGGGTCGCGTTGACTACCATCACCGATGTAGTGGGGTTCCTCGCAATACTCGGGTTCGCCGCGCTCGTGCTAGTCTAGCTCGTCTCTCGGGTAGTTGCCTTGCGTACAACCGCGAGCATGAAAACCAAAGCGCACAACAGCAACACCGGTTTGTCGCCAAATCTTATGTAGGGTGTTGAACCCGACTTGGGCGTGATCTGTGTTTTCAGTACTTTGCCTTCGTCTTGCGTCAATTGGGCTATGACATTGCCTCTGTGATCGACTGATGCGGATATACCTTTGTTGGCAGCCCGAAGTATCGGGCGGGCGGCTTCCATCGCTCGCATGCGCGACATTTGCAGCCGCTGAAACGGTGCGAGGCGATCGCCGAACCATGCATCTTCGCTGAGGTTGATCATATAGGTCGATTCAGGAAGCATATCGAAAATCTCCTGGGGAAAGGCATCCTCATAACAGATTGAGACGGCGGCCGGCTGACCGGCCAGAATAAGGGGACTCTGAAACCCATCATATGATGTGAAATCGGATTCCGGGATTTCGATGTAGTTATCCAGCCAACCCAGTACAGACCGAAACGGTATGAACTCTCCGAAAGGAACGAGATGACGCTTGCGGTATTTCTGAACTTTGTCGCTGATTCCGTACGCACTGTTGTAGTAAATTTCCCCGTCACCATTCTGCTGCTCTTCAACAAGGCCCAGCAATACATCCGGCGCAAGGTCCTTTAACAATCTCCATAACTGAAGTTTTTCAAGTCGCTTGTCCGTCTGAACCACTGCGATCTCCGGCCATATCACGAGATCCTGATTCTTCAATGCCTCGGTCTGCCTGACAAAAAACTCAAGGTTCGATCGGGCGTTCTGAAAATTCCATTTGTCTAGAATGCCGACATCGGCCTGAACTATCGCCACATCAATCGGTCGGTGACTTTCGGCCGCCCACTCAATCGCCTTGCTCCAGAACCCAGCCAATGCGATAACTATTGCAATGACAACTATATCGACCCGAAATCCATTTCTGTATGAATGCACCAACACCCCGGCGATCAGGCAAACCATGAAACTCACCCCTAGAACACCAAGAATTGGCGCCCATCCTGAAAGCCAGCTGTCTGTCTGGCTGTATCCGATGTAAAGCCATGGGAATCCGGTCAGTATCCAGCTGCGAACCCACTCCACAGTGACCCAAATTGCGGGAATGACTGCCAGGCAACGCAGTGTCATGGAAATTTGCAAACGTGCCTGTAGATACCCACCGACGGCTACCAGGAATGACAGCAAACAAGCCAGTGCAAAAACCATGAATCCTGCGAGTCCCGGTGCGGCCGCACCGAAATCGTGAAGGCTGGTGAAAATCCAGTGGATTCCGAAACCGTAGAATCCCAAAGCAAACACGAATCCACTCCACGCGCAAAGTCTGGCTGATGAATCGCTCCATATCCAGAATAGGATGGCGAGCGTCAGAAAAACTAAGGGAAATACGCCAGCGGGTTCGAATGCAACATTGGTGAGAAGTCCGGCACCGAACGCCGAAAGAATCTTCAGCAGGTCTGATTTCAATTTACTACCGTCAGATCGTCGGCTGTCGCTGTCGAACGGCTTACCTGTCGGAATCCTTGAGAGTTACCTGTAAAGAGAGAATTTTCCGCTGGTCGGCACTGACGATCTTAAAATGCAGTCCCTCGTAATCGAAAATTTCCCCTTCATCCGGAACCTTACCGGCCAACTTTAGAATAACTCCGCCGATTGTGTCTGTATCTTCGTCGATATTGACGTTAAAAGTCTCGTTAAAGTCACTAATTTCAGTTTGTGCGTGAACCGTGTACTGATTGTCTGCAGTCTTTGTGATCCTTTCGGATTCGTCGTAATCAGACTCATCTTCGATTTCGCCGACAATCTCCTCGATCACGTCTTCAATGGTGATCAAACCGGCAATTCCATTGTATTCATTGACAACTATGGCCATATGGTTGCGGGTTGACTGGAACAGTTTGAGCAGTGTATTCAGACGCATCGCTTCGGGAACCAACATCGCATCTCGTAGATTGTCATGAAGACTGAATGCTTCGATGGAATTGTCTTGAATGTATTGCAGAATGTCCTTGGCCAGAAGAATTCCCTGTTGTTCATTGTCTGAATGCCCGCCCAATACCGGAAATCGTGAATGGCCGGATTCAGTAACAATTTTCAGAATTTCATCGACGCTTGAATCAATGTCAAGGGTAACCATCAGCGCACGCGGAATCATCATATTCTTCACTCTCAGTTCGGACACCCCGATCACACGTCGGATAATTTCGTGGACATCTGGCGCAATGATGTCGTTTTCGGTCGCGCGGCCGACGAGTTCGATCATTTCGTCCATCGAATCCGGTGACGGGGCTATCGCACGGGCGAGTTTGCTGCGCGCCTTTCTGGACAACGAACTGATGGATAGTTTTCTATCACTCATGATGCCAGTCTCGAAAGTTCTGTATGAAAAAGTCCGATTTTTTCTAGGATTTCAGCTTCCGCCCTTTCCATGTTCATCGCATCGTTCGGTTCAGCATGGTCATATCCACACAAATGCAGAATCCCATGGGCAATGATTCTGGCCCAGTGAGCCGGTTGGGAAATCCTGTGATCGATAGCGTGCCGATTGATCACCCCGGCACACACAACAACGTCACCGAGAAGATCCACATCGACTCCCTCCGGAATCTGATGTGGGAACGCAAGCACATCTGTAGGGGTGTTCTTATCCCGATAGACTCGGTTCAGGTCGGTAATTTCGGTCTCATCCACCACCCGTACCGTCACCTCAGCGTTGACACGGTTGACATGAAGCAGTGTCTGACGTATCCAATCGTCAATGTCTGTATCGGCAGGCAGGTCTTTGGACGAACTTGAAATTTGAATGTTTACGGACATCTTCACCATCCGTCAGTCCGTTTGACTGGAATCGCGTTCATAAGCATCGACGATTGTCTGAACCAAAGGATGGCGCACGATGTCAGAATTGTTGAATCTGACAACGGAAATATCCTTGATTCCCCCTAAGATTCGCAATGCGTGTTTAAGTCCGGATTGTGTACTGCGGGGGAGGTCAATCTGAGTGATATCGCCCGAAATAACCGCACGGGAATTGAATCCGACGCGAGTCAGGAACATTTTCATCTGAGCGACCGTCGTGTTCTGTGCTTCATCCAGAATGATGAATGCATCGTTCAAAGTTCTGCCTCTCATGAACGCCAACGGTGCGACCTCAATGGTATTCCGTTCAAGTAACCGGCCAACCCGATCAAATCCCAACATTTCATACAATGCATCATAGAGCGGACGCAGATATGGATTGACCTTCTTTTCGATGTCACCAGGTAAGAATCCGATGCGTTCTCCGGCTTCGACAACCGGTCGAACGAGAACAATGCGACTGACTGAATCGTTGGCCAGAGCATGCGCAGCACTGGCAACCGCCAGATAGGTTTTCCCGGTGCCAGCGGGACCCACACCAATCGTAATGGTGTTCTTTTCAATGCTGCGCAGATAGGTTTCCTGATTTTTCGACCATGCCCGAATAGTGCTTTTTCTGATTTTCAGGGAATAGGATTGATTGCTTGATTGCTTCTGGTTCAGACGAGAAATCACACCCTGAACATCATTGGAATCGAGTCGGTCGGACTTCTCAGTCTCATCGTAGAGAACACGAAGCACAGATTCCACATCACGTACGGAGTTCTCGTCTCCCTCGATGTAAAACAGATTTCCCCGATTTGAGACCCGGACGCTGAAGTGTCCTTCAATTGACTTGATATTGGCATCGAATTGTCCGCATAGATTGGCAAGCCGCCGACTGTCGGCAGGGGTCAATACGAGAACGTTCTCGACCTGGGAAATGTTTGATGGTTCAGCCAATTCGGGCAGTTTGTGAATCCTGGATGTGTGTTGCAACGGCAACACCGCGAAGCGAGTTTGGCATGGTCTCGGTAATATGCAAATCGATGAACTTTCCTACCAAGCTGAGCGGCCCATCAAAATTAACCACGCGATTGTTTTCAGTCCGGCCACACAGCTGACCGTTTCTGCGTTTTGACGGCCCTTCAACCAGTACCGTCTGAACCGACTGTACCATAGCATTACTGAAGTCAGCGGCATATATGTTCAGCTTGCCTTGTAGACGATGCAGACGGTCCTTCTTTTCCTCGATGGGAGTATTGTCCGGCAATTGCGCAGCCGGTGTGCCCGGTCGTTTGCTGTATAGAAAACTGAAAGACTGATCGAATTGGACCTCGTCGATCAAATCCATTGTCGCTTGAAAATCTTCCTCTGACTCTCCCGGGAACCCCACGATGAAGTCCGATGTGATACTGACATCCGGACAGTGATTACGGAGGTTGGTGATGATCTCAAGATAGCGCTCACGTGTGTATCTGCGTTTCATTTTCGTCAGAATATCATTCGAACCGCTTTGTACCGGCAGATGAACATGTCTTGCGAGCGACTCCAAGTCGCGGTGTGCCCTCGCCAGTCTATCCGTGAATTCCAGCGGATGAGAAGTCGTGTATCGGATTCTGCCAATGCCATCAATTTCACTGATGTATCGCAACAGGGCGGCAAAATCCATGTCATGGCCCAAATGGTTGGTGGTACGATAGGCATTGACATTCTGTCCGAGCAGTGTGACTTCCCGCACACCCTGTTCGGCAAGTTCGTAGACTTCTGTAATGACGCTGTCGAACGGTCGACTATATTCCTCCCCTCGGGTATAGGGCACAACGCAGAAACTACAGTATTTGCTACAGCCTTCCATGATTGACACAAAGGCACGAGGACCGTCCACACGTCTCGGTGGCAGACAGTCGAATTTCTCAATTTCCGGAAAAGTGATATCCACGCTGTGCTTGCGCGCGGATATGGCCTCGTCAAGCATCTCACTGACTCGATGATAGGTCTGGGGCCCGAATACAAAATCAACGAATGGAGCTTTTTTCAGAATGACATCGCCTTCCTGGCTGGCAACGCAACCTCCCACACCAATAACGAGATTCGGGTTATTCACTTTCCAAGGCCGCCATCGACCAAGCAACGAAAATACCTTTTCTTGTGCTTTCTCCCTCACTGAGCAGGTATTCAGCAGCAACAGGTCGGCATTTTCGGGAGCATCGGTTTCGCTGTAACCATGGGAAACCGCAAGCGATTCTGCCAGCCTTGACGAATCATATTCGTTCATCTGGCAACCGAATGTCTTGATGTAAAGTTTCTTGTCCACTATGGAATGTCTGTCGGAAAAACTGTGCGCGGACTCATACGCGACTGCAACATGAGACCAGGACCAGATTTAAAATCATTTTCCATATTGTAAACGAATGACTGCAAAGAGTTGACTTACGCCAATGGTGTCTCCGCGACACTTTTGAGCGCGGTCTGATTCTGCGTGATCAAAGCTATGTCAATCCCAGACATCTGTGCTGAGATAGCGTTCGCCGGTATCCGGCAGGATCGCGAGCAGAGTCTTGCCTGAGGAATTCTCGCGCTGTGCCACTGTCAACATGCCGAAAACCGCCGCGCCTGACGAAATGCCTGAAAATATTCCCTCGTCTGTTGCGAGATAGCGTGTTGTCCGATAAGCCTCCTCAGTCGTCACAGGAAGAATCTCATCATATGAATCTGTGTCAAGAATTTCCGGGATGAATCCCGGCGCCGTTCCCATGATCTTGTGCTTGCATGCGATGCCTTTTGACAGTATCGGCGAATCAGCGGGTTCGGTCGCAACAATCGTAAGATCGGGAATCTGCTTTTTGAGATAGTGATTCATTCCGGTGATGGTACCGCCGGTTCCGGTCGTGCATACGAGATAATCCAGACTGTCACCGAAATCTTCGACAATCTCATTTGCCGTTGCCTGGTGCGACTGCGGATTGGCGGGATTGAAATGCTGGCCGACGAAAAAATAACCTTCCTGCCCCTCGAGCTCTCTCGCTCTTTCTATAGCACCCTTGGTCCCTTTGTCAGCAGGTGTCAGTACGATTTCAGCTCCATAGGAGGTCAGGATTCTTTTTCGCTCCTCACTCATGTCTTCCGCCATGGTAAAGATCGCGCGATACCCCTTGTAGGCCGCCACCATGGCTAGACCTATTCCCGTATTGCCGGAAGTCGGTTCAATGATTGTGTCACCCGGTTTGATCAATCCTCTTTTTTCAGCGTCCTCAATCATGTTCAAAGCCGGTCGATCCTTGACAGAGCCTGCAGGATTGAAACTTTCGATCTTGACCCAAACTTCCACGTCACCCGGTGCCGATGATTTGTTCAATCGCACGACCGGTGTATTGCCGACAGTCTGCAATATGTTTTCATACTTCATTGATGTCTCACAGTGTTGCTTCGGATGTTCTGCAGCGGCATAGCGCGCGTCGTCAGAATGCTATATTTGCTGATCCTGATTCAGTTGGCGATAACGGGCCTGATGATGCTCGGCATCCCCATAAAGAGCATTCAGTGCAAAGACACGCTTCAGATAATGGCCGACAGGCATTTCATCCATCATTCCCATCGCACCGTGCAACTGAATCGACTCTTCTGCATTCAGAATCGCCAGCCTCCCGATCTCCGCCTTGGCTGCTGATACCAGCCGGTCCTGTTCCAGACCGCTGAGATCATTGACCGCTCGCGTCGCCTCCCTGCCCATGGAAGTTGCCAGTTCACAGCGCATGTACATGTCGACGAGCCTGTGCTGGATTGACTGGAAGGACCCGATACTGCTGCCGAACTGGGTACGGGTCTTGACGAATTCCAATACCAGCTTGAATGTCGAATCCATCACTCCTGTCATTTCGGCGCATAGCATGGCGATGGCAAAGTTGAGGGATTCCTGCAATCTCGGCAAAGCCAGATTCTCGGATCCGATCAGACTGTCGCGCCCGGCTGCGACATGATTCAAATGAACGATAGAAACCCGTCCGCCGTCATGGGTACGATAATGATCAAGGCCGATTCCCTCGCGATCTTTCGGCACCAGGAAAATTGACAATCCCCCATGATCAAGCTGACTGCCTGAAGTCCGTGCAAGAATCAGAAAGTGTGTGGCGATGTTTCCGTATTGCACACCGACTTTCGAACCTTGCAATATATAGCCGTTATCCGATTCCGTCGCTGATGTGATGGTGTTGCGGAGATCATACCTGGATTGCTTTTCATAAATCGCAGCTGACACGATCGCAGACCCTTCAGCAATCTGATGCAGCATGTCGGCCCGTACAGCGTCTCCCGCCATGATTTCCAGCACTTTCGCAGCAACTACTGCGCTGGCGAAATACGGGCTCTGGTAGTTGTGACGACCGAACTCCCGCATCAGGACTGCGACGAGCTCAGCATCGCTACCGTGCCCGTCAAAGTGCTCTGAAACAGGCAGATGCATCCAGCCGAGATCAGCAGTTTCCCGCCATTGATCGTGACAGAATCCGGAATTCGTATTGATCAGTTTTTGGCGAACTGCAAACGGGTAGCGATTGTGCAGGAATCGCATCGCAGTCTGTTCAATCATGTTGCACTGTTCGATTTTCTCACTTTGATTCATGACTAAAGTTCCAGTGCGGCCTTGGCGACAATATTGCGTTGGATCTCATTTGATCCTGAATAAATCGGTGTTTTCCGATAGTTAAAGTAATTTCTGGCAGTGTGGCCAAGCGAGTACGGCGTATTTGAATCGCAATCAATCTGATCGCGGGGCAGATCGATTTGCGAGAAATGGGCACCGGTCCTGGCTGTCAGGCGAAACACATCACACTGAATTTCGGTTCCGCGCACCTTCAGCATGGAGGCTTGCGCGCCTGGCGAATTTGAACTGTTTTCGCCGAGCAGAAATCTTCGTTCGGTCATTTCAAGTGCATGAAGGGACATTTCCAATTTGTCGAACTGTTCCGCAAACGACGCATCGTCAATCAGTCGCGAACCACCGGGCACTTCTGAATGGGCGATTCTCCGCAACCGCTCAAGGCTGGCTTTGGTGCGGGAAACTTCAGCGGTCCCGAAACGCTCCAAACCCAGAAGATATTTCCCGATTTCCCAACCGTCACCCTCAATACCAACTCGATTTTCCACTGGGACCCGGACATCTTCGAAATACACCTGATTGACTTCGTGTGTCCCCTCGAACAGCAACAGCGGATCAATGGTGATTCCGGAAGTCGACAGGTCAATCATCAGGAATGTGATACCTTGCTGTTTACGGGCTCCCTTGCTCGTTCGAAACAGACCGAATATCCAGTCGGCGATATGTGCCTCACTGGTCCAGATCTTTGAACCATTGATGACGTATTCGTCTCCGACTCGCTGTGCCTCACACTTCAGTGAAGCGAGATCTGATCCGGAATTGGGTTCAGAGAATCCCTGACACCAGAATGTATTGGCATCAAGGATATCGGGCAGTATCGTCTCTTTCTGGGATTCGCTCCCATACTCGAACAGTGTAGGACCCAGCATGCCGACACCATAGATCATCAGACGCGGTGCATCATTCAGCGCCAACTCCTGCTCAAAAATATACTGCTGCGCGTCATTCCACTGTGGCCCGCCGTACTGCGACGGCCATGAAGGACAGCACCACCCACCCCGGTCGCGCAAGATTCTGTGCCACCGAGCCTGCGCCTCACGGGGCAGGTCCATCTGTTCAGCCGACACCATCCTCCGAATGTCCTCCGGCAGATTTTTTCGAATGAACGCCCGGATAGTGCCGCGAAACTCTTCCAGCTCAGAACTGAATGGCGGTGCATTTAGCATAATCTTTTTGCAAGTAGGGGAATTGTATTATTTGAACCGAATATTATTTCACATATTGAGCAAACAAGAAATAATATTGCACATATGAAACTAACAGTGATCTATTCACCGGTACTAATATCGCACCGAAAAGGATTAATTCAAGGAGTTGACAACTCAATCCTTGCCAACTGCTTGCCGGTTGCTCTCTTTCAGGGAAGTTGCCAGAGACCGGATGCGTTCACAAGCAGTGCGCAGATTTGACTCGGACTCACCGATATTAAGCCTGATCATGCCTTCTGCGCTGTCGCCAAAGGCATCGCAGGGCAAAGCGGCAACCTGATATTCATCCAGCAGACGCCAAGCGAAATCGATACCTGAAATACCCAGATCCCTGACCTCAAAAATGACGAACATACCATATCTTGAGCCACAGACACGGATACCGTCAATATCGCTCAGATAGGAAATAACCGAATTTCTCTTGCGGTCAATCTCGTCGCGTACCAAACTGGCAATGCTGTCGGTGTGTTCCACTGCGGTAATCGACGCGTCCTGGATGAACATCGGTAATCCATAGCTCATGCAGGTCGAAAGGTTGAACACCTTCTCGATGACTGGCTCTGCTGCGATGATCCAGCCGAGCCGCCATCCTGTCATCCGGTGCGATTTGGAGAGACTGGATACAGTGATGCAAGAATCAAATGCATCCGGCAACGTTGCAGGACTGCGATGTACGCCAGGCTGTAGAAAACAGCTGTAGACCTCATCGCTGATAAGCCAGATGTTGCGTTCCCGACAAATGTCGACGATGGATCGCATGAAGTCGATGTCATAAACGATTCCGGACGGGTTGTGAGGTGAGTTGACGACGATGACACGTGTTCGGTTCGAGACACACCTCTCAACATCCTCAACCCGAGGCATGAAGTTGTCTTCAGCTCGCGTTGCGACAGAAACAACGCCGGCGCCGCCAACTGAAAATGTTGCCGGGTAAGTGGCGTAGTAGGGCTCCATGATGACCGCCTCATCGTCCTGCTCAAGCGTACACAGGGAGGCGGCAAACAGTGCATTCTGCGCACCGGCGAGAACCGCGCAATTGGCGGCAGACACTGTCAGTCCCGACTCGTCAGAAAATCGCTTTGCTATGGCTTCTCTCAAGTCCGGTTCTCCGCCGATTTCACTATAGTGGTGCCGGCCGCTGCTTATGCTTTCAAATGAGGACTCAATGACGACATCGGGCGTACTCTCAATCATTTCCTGACCAATCGAAAGTATGACGATATCAGTGCCTTGACGCTGACGCTCGATTGCCGCGTAGTGGATCTCCCACGCGTCCGAACCCTTACCACCGACGCGCTCTGTCAGACTGGTGAAATACAAGATATTTCCTGATGAATGATGAAGTGAATCGAAGCAGGGTGGCTTTATAAACTACCAAAGCATTGACTGTGATGCGAAGCCGTGCATACCCTCGATTTTGAATGCGAGTAATGGTTGGCTCGACTCAGTCTTGTATTTCATGGGATGGGTTTACGATTGAATGCAGTCAAAATTCAAAACGTGAATGCGTTGGATTTTACGACGAATGAAAGCGACCTAAATTTTATCAAGTAAATCGAAACTGCTTGTAAAATTATTGGATTCCGATCATTGGACTGTCGGTCGAATGCCGGAACACGGCGACAACGCGACTGTATATGTTTTTTCTGTCGAATTGTAACCTTGGTCAAGTCAGTATTCTCGGCAATATCGGAATGGTAAAAAACTATCCCCACATTGAAAACTGTTCGACCCGAGCAGGAATTGGATCAGTTCTGCGATGACAGTCGCACCGATGCAACAAATAAAGTCAGTCCAATGATTCTGGAACCGATTCAGCGCCCGGTTGTCGGCATAAGCAATTTTTTCCGCGACATTGGTACCGTCTACATCGCGAATGCCGTTGTAGCGATTCTGTTTTCTTGTACAGGACCTGTCGCGATCATTGTTTCGGTCGGCCTTGCAGGTGGCCTATCGCAGGTCGAGATAGCATCCTGGATTTTTGCGGGTTGCGTCGTGGGTGGCGGGCTGACACTGGTATTCTCGATCGCGTACAAACAGCCTTTGAGTTTCGCTTGGACGATTCCTGGTTCTGTTCTGCTGGGGTCTTCCCTCGATCATCTGAGTTTTCCAGAAGTGATCGGAGCATTTTGGGTGACCGGCATACTCGTAGGGGCGGTCGGGTTATCCGGCGGAGTGAGAAAAGCGCTCAAATACACACCGATGCCGATTGTTTTGGCCATGGTTGCCGGAATTTTTCTCCAGTTCGGGCTTGACCTGGTTTTGGCGTTTGAAAACGAACTACTGCTCGCGGCAGTCATGGTCATTGCCTACTTCGTAGTTTTGTTGATACCGCAACTGACAGCCATTTGCCCTCCGGTGGTCGCGGCTCTAGTCGGAGGTATTGTGGTTGTCATGTCTACCGGCAACTTTGAGGGTGAGCAGGTCGTCCGTTGGTTCGACTGGCCGGTGATGCATATGCCGGAGTTTTCTCAGCAGGCATTGTTCGAGCTTGTAATTCCGCTGGCTATCACAGTGCTGGTCGCCCAAAATGCCCAGGGATTTGCGGTATTGATCAACAGCGGTCACAAACCTCCCGCAAATGCGATGACGACTGCCTGTGGTGTCGGATCGCTGGTAAACGCAGTCTTCGGGTCCGTATCCGCGTGTGTGACCGGACCGGCCAATGCGGTGCTCGTCAGCGGCGGTGAACCAGCGAGACAATACACCGCGGGCGTATTGTTCGGCATTATGAGTATCGCCTTTGGCCTCATGGCATTCACCGCCACTTGGCTGATCCTGAAACTTCCGCCGGAGTTTATCGCGGTATTGAGCGGACTGGCTTTGCTCCCAGTCCTTCAGAGATCATTTGTAACGGCATTTTCGGGACGGTTTCAGATGGGTTCCCTGGTCGCGCTGGTGGTGACGATATCTGACATTACGATCTGGAACATCGGTGCACCATTCTGGGGTTTGGTCGCAGGGTTGGTTGTCGGATTCACAATCGAGCGAAGCGATTATCGGGAACACCTCGAAGAAGCGCAGTCTTAGTGCATTTTGACTGCCATGTGATGGAAATTGCTGTGTGGTGGCTATGGGTGGACTCGAACCACCGACCCCGGCATTATGAGTGCCGTGCTCTAACCTGCTGAGCTACATAGCCACAATCAAGATGTAAAAATTGTCTGCGGACAATTCGGCGAGTAGTATAAATTACGAAGCCGCTCCATATGACACAAATGGAAACTAAAAGTCTTTTTTCAGTAAAAAGCAAAGTTCATACGCGCGTCGTGGAACTCATCCAATACACGCCTTCGTTCTCCTTGTCTTTTCACAGCCCATTATACTGCCTATATTCTCACGCTTATGAGACGACGAATTCCCACTAGTCTCGGTTTCAAGCCAAACGATACGACACTTTCCGAGAAGAATTTTCAGATCTGAAATGCGTCTTTCCGCTTGTTTGTCCGAACCCGCACTTCACGATCTGCCAAGTCTGCTGGTATCATAGTACGCATTGTGTATATTGAAATCTTTATTGTCTGACCTTTCAAGGTATGACAGGAATATTACAGTGCTTAAGTTAGCCACCTGGAACGTCAACTCCCTGAATGTTCGCCTGCCCCATGTCAGAGACTGGAGTCTTGAACATCAGCCAGATGTGCTGTGTCTTCAGGAAACCAAAACCATAGATGAGAAGTTTCCGGAAGACTCACTGTCGGAAATTGGATTCACCTCCTGTTTTTCGGGGCAGAAGACCTACAACGGTGTGGCAACACTGGTGCGGGGGGAGGTCGAGGACGTAATCCTCGATCTGCCGGGTTACGACGACCCCCAAAAACGGGTTCTTTCTGTAACAGTCAACGGTGTTCGTGTCATCAACGTGTACGTGCCAAATGGAAGAGAAGTCGATGATCCGAAATATTTTTACAAACTGGAGTGGTTCAAGCACCTTCTGGCGTTCGTCAAACAGGAAATGACTCGTTACGACAAGGTCGTCGTTACTGGTGATTTCAACATCGCGCCCGCGGATGAGGATGTGCACGACCCTGAATTATGGAAAGACAAGATTCTATGCAGTAAACCGGAACGCGACTGTTTACAGGAACTTGTCAGTTTGGGGTTGGTCGATGCTTTTCGCGAGTTTGACCAGCCTGCCGAGAGCTATTCCTGGTGGGACTATCGTGCTGCCGGTTTTCGCCGGAATCTTGGCCTTCGAATTGATCTCATCATGATCAGTGATGCACTTCGGAATATCTGTTCAGCATGCACAATCGACAAGGAACCCAGAAAGTGGGAGCGGCCTTCAGACCACACTCCAGTCGTTGCCGAGTTCGAACTATAAAGTGACTCTACTTCGACACCCGTCCCTCCGTGACTCGCGGTAGACCTGCGAGATCCTTGAAAGTGCAGATATCTGAGTAACGATGGCGCATCATGATTCCTCGAACCGCTTCGTCCTGATCAAACCCGTGCTCTATAACCAACCATCCATCGGGATTCAAATATCTGACTGATGATTCGATAATTCGACGAATCGCACTCAGTCCGTCATTACCTCCTGTCAGGGCCAGCCTGGGTTCATGTTGCATGAAGATGTCCATCAGACAGGGATCGCCCTCCCTGATATACGGCGGGTTTGAAACGACGGCATCAAACCGCATGGATGCCAGCGTATCGGTCCAATCTCCCTGGATAAATTTCACATTTCCGAGATTCAGGTTGCGTTGATTCTGACGAGCAACCTTCAGAGCTTCGTTTGATATGTCTGTTGCAGTAATGGCCGAATCGACAATTTCAACGGCCAATGCCAGCGCGATGGCACCACAACCTGTCCCTAGATCAGCGATATCGGGCGAATCCAGATCATCGCAGTGAACCAGGGTACGCTCGACAACCAGCTCTGTTTCCGGGCGCGGTACCAGCGTCGCCGGACTGACGCGAAGATCAATCGACCAGAATTCCTTTGAGCCTGTTATGTAAGCGATGGGTTCGCCCGCCATTCGTCTGGAGAGTAAAAATTCAAACTTGTTCTGTTGGACCGCATTCAGCTCGACATGTGGCATCATGTTCAGCATGTTCCGATTCATCAACATTGCTTCCGAAAGGATGATATCGACATCAAGTTGTGCGGTATCGCTTATGGATTGAAGCCGGTTGCTTCCGGCACGCCGCGCTTGCTCGACCGTCACGGTTGGAGGATTCATCGTCCGTCCAGCTCCATATCGGCCATCAACGCGGCCTGATGTTCAGCGGTCAGCGGGTCAATGACCTGATCCATATCACCGCTGATGAATTCCTCGAGTCGGTATAGCGTCAGATTGATACGATGGTCGGTGACACGACTCTGCGGAAAGTTGTAGGTGCGTATTCTTTCGGAACGGTCACCGGAGCCTACCATGAGTCTGCGGGTTTCGGTGCGTTCGTCATGTTGCTTCTGAATCTCTGCCTGCAGCAGACGCGTCCGAAGCATGACCATGGCTCTCGCACGGTTCTGATGCTGTGATCGCTCATCCTGACACTCGACCACGATACCTGATGGCAGATGCGTTATCCGAACAGCGGAATCTGTTCGGTTGACATGCTGTCCGCCGGCACCGGACGCGCGATACGTGTCGATACGCAGGTCCTGGGTATTGATGTCAACACTGATTTCCTCGGTTTCCGGTAACACAGCAACTGTGCAGGCCGACGTGTGAATTCTACCCTGTGCCTCGGTCTTGGGCACCCGCTGTACCCGATGTGTACCGGACTCGAATTTCAACCTTGAATGAGCACCCACACCGATTACCCTGAGGATTACTTCCTTGTAACCCCCGTAATCACCTTCGCTTTCACTGACGGTCTCAACTTTCCAGCCCCGGTTTTGCACATATATCCGGTACATTCGGTAAAGGTCACCAGCAAAGATCGCCGCCTCGTCACCTCCCGTACCCGCGCGAATCTCAAGGAAAATATTGCGTTTGTCATTTGGATCTTTCGGCAGGAGCAATCGTTGAAGTTGCTCGCTGGTATTCTGAATACCCGCTTCTAGCTCCAGTATCTCCGCCCGAGCCATTGCCTGAATCTGGTCATCATCGTCCTGTAGCAGAAGTCTTGCCTCATGCATCTGTTGTTCAAGACTGCAATGCTCGCGGTATTTCTGGACAATTTCAGATATCTCGGACAGCTCGATCGAAAGCTGTCGCAAGCGTTCTGGGATCCGCAGATTTTCGGGTTCCGACAGCTGTGTGCTCAACGTATCATGGCGAGCTGTCAGAACATCAAGTTTATTTCTCAGTGAATCTTTCATCGGCGGGCTTTATCACTTTGTTGATTACAGTAATTGAACCCTTTGGCGTGGAATTTACCGACCGTGAGTCTGTCTCACGAATCCGAAAGTAAAATGATTCTCACATTATAATGAAGTGAATTAATCGACTTCATACACTACGAGGCGATTTGAACCTGGCCGGCCAAATAATTTGAGATCATCGGTACGGCGGTCCAGTGACCGAGACACGACTTCAGCAATGACAGAACCGAAGGCAAGATCAATAGAAAAACTCGCCGTTATTATGCTGGCAGTGATCAGCTTGGGTGCCTGCACCGCAAGCAAATTGTCAACGCAGACTGACTCGGTCGAAGTTACCGAAGTTTCCATAGTGCCAGAGCTGCCGGATGTCCCGCTGAATGCGGATCTGTTGTCGAAGCTTATGCTTGCCGAGATGTCCTATTTCCGCAACGATCCCCATACCGCCATTGAAATTTTCGAGGAGGTGGGATTCGAAACCAGAGACCCTAGAATTGTAGCCAGAGTATCGAAGCTGGCGATCGAAAACTCCCGCTTGGATGTTGCTGCCAATACAACAGATCTATGGGTGGAGCTCAGCCCGGAAAATTTTGAGGCGTGGTATTGGCGAGGTGCAGTCAAAGTCATCACCGGTGACACCCGTGATGCACCACTCGACTTTCACAAGGCACTGGAACTGGGAACAGATCAATCAAGGCTGACCCAGGAGATTGCACGAATCATCAACTCCAATCTGAGCCCCGAGGCAGCCTATGATCTCTTTGACGTTGTGATGTCGAGATTCCCGGACAACCAAACTGGCCGTCTGATCCAAATCAATCTTGCGATTTCTGCCGGTAAAAGCAATGAGGAAGCCGATGCCCTGCTGGAAGCGGCCGAGGAAGTCATAGAAGATGCCGATTTGCTGGCAAACGCGAAATTTAGCCTGCTTCGTTTTACTGATCGGACGGAAGAGGCCGAATCATTCGCGCGGAGGTATCTTCGATTCAATCCTGATTCACCGCGACTGAGGCAGACTTATGCAAAACATCTGTCGGATCAAGGGTATTATCGGGAAGCTGTCAGTCAGTTTGAGCTGATCGATAACGCAGAATCTCTATTGGAGCTTGGTGACCTGCACTCCCGTGCAAACTATCTCGATCTGGCATACGAAAAATATCTTGACTACCTGAAACTCAGACCGCGAGATCAGGTGGTGTTGTTGGGACTTGCGGAAATCTCACTGACACAGATGAGATACGATGATGCCAAGGAATGGATCAATCAGATCAGGTCACCAAGATTCGTTTTTCAACGAGTTTCGCTTTCAGCGCAATACGTTGCAAGAACAGAGAGTGTGGAAAAGGCGATCTCGCTGCTAAACGACTACAAACCTAACAACGATCGTGAGCAGCTACGGCTGGCTTTGGCCACGAGTCAGGTTTACCAGGATGCTCACAGGTATGATGAGGCGAGACAGACACTGGATATGGCATTGAAGGTTTTCCCCGGCAATACGTCCCTGCTGTTGGCACGCAGTTATATCGCGGCCGAACTCAACCTGGTCGGGGCGGTGGAAATTGACATAAGAGCAGTGCTCAACCAAAATCCCAACAACCCCGTAGCACTGAATTCGCTGGGATATGTACTGGCGGATCAGACCGATCGACTGGATGAAGCTTTTGAATTGATCGAAAAGGCACTGACTTTAAGGCCCAACGATCCCTACATTCTTGACAGCATGGGTTGGGTTCAGTTCAGACTCGGAAACCCGGACTCCGCAATTGAGTTTTTGGAAACCGCGCTCGACAAGCGGGATGATCCGGTTATCGCAGCTCATCTGGGTGAGGTGTACTGGGTGATTGGGAACCAGAACAAGGCGAGAAATATCTGGGACCGAGCGCTTAAAAAGTCACCCCAGGACAGAATATTGATCGAAACAGTTGAAAGATTCGTCAACTGATGAATCGCGCACTGATAATTTTGTTGCTTTTGGTCTTCACCACTGGTTGCACGACCATCGAAACCGCGATCGAATCGGTGGACCTTGATGTGTATCGAGCGCATGCCGCGACTGTATCTTCAGTCGATCACTGGGACCTGCGGGGGCGAATCAGCGTTCGTGCAGGATCAAAAGGTGAGATTGGCCGAATGCTCTGGATTCGGAATGGGGACGCGCATCAATTGGAACTGTATGGAAATTTCGGTTCGCGTCGAATTCGTATAGTTCAGGACTCGGATGGTGTTGTGCTGGAAGACACGCAAGGCAGGAAGATCATTGGTGCAAGCATACAGGCTGTACTCGAAGAGCGTACCGGACAATCGCTGCCGGTGGAGGCACTCACCTACTGGTTGGTCGGCGCGATTGACCCGAATTTCGTCTCCGTAAACGTGTGGGATGTCGAAGGCCGGTTGATCTCAATCCAACAAGCTGGCTGGACTGTAAATTTTTCGAAATACCGGGATGTCGGCGGTTATCAACTCCCGACACGGTTGAATATTGTTGCAGACGCGGCTTCGGTAGCCTCTGAAGAGTCTGACGAGAAGATCGAAGAGATTCGAATTGTCATCTCCGATTGGGGCATTGAATAATTCTTACATAGCCGCTACCATAGTCGGACCGGAGAGTTTCATTGAAAATTTGGCACGCCCCCGCCAAGTTGAATCTCTTTCTTCATGTCGTGGGCCGTTTGGAGAACGGATATCACCAACTTCAAACGGTTTATCAATTCATTGACTGGAAGGACGAATTGGCGTTCGAGGCCACTCCCAATGGACGGATACGTCGACCATCCGATGTGCAAAGTATTCCGGAAGAGCAATGCCTGACCTTGAAGGCCGCCCGCGCACTCAGAGACCTGTTTCCGGGCACTGAAGGGGTAGACATTCGATTGAAAAAGAACATCCCTGTTGGAAGCGGGCTGGGTGGCGGCAGTTCGGATGCCGCAACGACCCTGATCGCATTGAATGATCTGTGGAACCTCGAACTCTCGGATGACGAGCTCGCCGAGATTGGTGCTGAAGTCGGCGCTGACATTCCGGTCTTTGTCCATGGGAAAAACGCATGGGCGGAAGGCAAGGGGGAGATTCTCTCGGAGATATCCTTGTCCGAGCGTCGTTATCTGGTCGCTGTACCGTCGGTCGAAGTCTCTACCCGACGGGTGTTTCAGGAATGCAAGCTGTCGCCGTACCGCGAAAGAATCTCATTGCAGGACTTCTACGATGGTGCTGTTTGCAACGATCTCGAACACACCGCATGCCGACTTTACCCCGAAGTCAGGCTAGCGCTGGAGTGGCTTAGCCAATACGGAGAAGCGAGGATGACCGGTTCCGGAGGTGCGGTGTTTGTGGAATTGAAGACCGGAAATCATACCGAGGAATTTCTGCAGCGACAGCCACCTGGATATCGCTGCAGAATTTGTGTTGGAATCGGAGACTGATCCGGTATCGAACGATTCTTCCCGTCCGAGTCTTCTAAAATCGGCAGATCAAGTTCGGTCTGCCGCCATGTCCTTGTCGGACCAAATTCTGTTGGTGATGACAAAGAATGGAAGCAGTAGGAACACCGCCGTCAGCAGTTTGACTGCATAATCGCCAATCGCCCACGTTATCCAGGGCAGACCGGTCGCGGCGAATGCGATCGAGTAGAAAATGATCGTGTCCACGGTTGAAGCGATGCTTGAGGAGATAAGCGGTGCTCGCCACCATTGAAGTTTTCTCAGGCGATGGAAGACAGCGATATCCGTCAACTGACCTGAGATGAAAGCAAGTCCGGATGCCAGCGCGATGCGCGGTGTCGCCAGCCAGAATGACAGTATCACAGCAACGAAAAATCCGGTATACGCAACAGTACGAGCCTGCGACGGACCGAGTCTGCGATTCAGCAGGTCCGCCACCAGGAACGTAAACGGAAAACTGAAGTGTCCCCAAGTCAGCCAGTCGTTGATCGGGTATTGGACAAGTATGTTGGAAATGGTGATGATCGCACCCATTGCCACGAAACCAATGACAATGCCAAGATATTTGCAAATAAATTTCATCACACCAATCTCAAGTCAGGACTTTCAGTCGACTGCAGGCATTTCGCCAACAAGCAACCCGACATCAAGCCGACTTGTGAACAGGTTAATTCGCCAGTCAATGTGTGCTCCGGTACTCCTTCCTGTGGAACCTACCGTTGCAAACGCCTGTCCCTTCTTCACATACTCTCCTTCTTCGACCAGGATTTTTTCAAGATGCAGGAAGGCTGAAGACAGTCCATGCCCGTGATCAATGATCACGGTACCACCCGAAAAGTACATGTCAGGATGTGCGACTGTCATGATGCCGGACGCCGGTGCGCGAACCGGCGTACCGGCGGGTGCGGCAATATCAATTCCGTAGTGTGGTCTGCGCGGTTCACCATTCAATATTCGCTGGCTGCCATATACACCGGTGATGATGCCATGGACCGGCCAGTCAAATGATTCGAGAAAATCCGTTCTTTCATCATCAATCATTCGCGCTTTCTTGATCAGTGCGGTCTCCTCTCGAATTCTCTTTAGGTCCTCTTCCGATGGCGTGACCATACTCGGAGGAAGACCATCAATACGCTGAATTTCGTATTCACGCTTTGAAATCTCGATTTCACTCTCGAACAATTGGCCATCAGGATGCTCTATGACCAGTGGCCAAATGAGTTTGGCGTCGCGACCGAATCCAATCAAAAAATTGCCCTGCTCCGAGACGCGAATCGAATTACCGTCAAACGAAACCTTCGCCCCCACCTCGGTTCTACCGATAACCAGTCCACCCTGCGTAAAACTTCCATCAAGAGAGGCTCCGGTCGACGCATCAGATCTTATTTCAGCACTTGCCGTGCTGAAAATGATCGCCAGCCACAGAGAAAAATACGCGATCAGCATTCTGGAAAATGCCGAATATCCTGGTTTAGCGAAGTTTATTTTTCGGTACATTTCTCAAGCAGCAAGCATCAGTTTTTTCAGTTCGTCCGTATTGTTGGAAATTCGTCTATACCGTTCGGGCAAATCCAGTAGACTCACCAATTGTGCCGGAATCATCACGTCAGTACTGACTGATCGCTTGATCGTGTCCGGAAATTTTGCGGGGTGGGCGGTCGATACCACCACCAACGGACTGCTGGAATCGGCATCAAATTGATCGGCGGCTGAAAGTGCTACAGCACTGTGCGGGTCGATAATCATGCCGGTTTCTGAATACAGCCGAGCGATGGCATCACAAGTCTTCTGCTGATCCACCCGAATGGCGTCGAAATGACCGCGTGCCCGTTCCAACGTGTCTGAGTCAACCTCAAACTGTCCCTTTTCTCTCAACCGGCGCATCAAATCCGTCACTTGCTGACCATCGCGACCAAGCAAGTCAAACAGAAATCTTTCAAAATTGCTGGACACCTCAATATCCATGCTCGGAGTCACGGTCTGTCTCACACCCTCTTTTTTCATCACACCGTTTTCAAAGAATCGGGTCAGGATATCGTTCTCGTTGGAGCACACCACAATCCTCTCGATCGGCAATCCCATACAAGAAGCTGTATATCCCGCAAAAACATTGCCGAAGTTTCCAGTGGGTACGGCAAAGGAAACCGCCGTTTCCGGAGACCCCAGCTGAACTGCCGCGTAGAAGTAATAGACAACCTGTGCAGTAATCCTTCCCCAATTGATGGAGTTTACCGCGCCGAGCGATCGGTGCGCGCGGACTTCTGTATCATTAAAAATATCCTTGACCATGGCCTGACAGTCATCGAAAGTCCCGTCGACCGCGTAGTTGTAGATGTTGTGGTCCTGATTGGTCGTCATTTGACGCCGCTGCATGTCCGATACCCTTTGAAACGGGTGCAGCATATACAGCTCGATCGTCGGACACCCACCGACTGCACTGATCGCGGCAGATCCGGTATCGCCCGATGTTGCTCCAACTACTGTGAGCCGCTTATCGTTTCGCTGAAGGCTCCAGTCCATGAAACGCCCTAGAAACTGCAGCGCATAGTCCTTGAATGACAGGGTTGGGCCGTGGAACAGTTCCAGCAGGTACAAACCGTCCCGAAGCTGGCGTACAGGCGCTATCTGCGGATCATCAAAGTCCGCGTATGCGGATTCAATCAACTGCCCCAATTCTTCAGGTGAGATGGTATCTCCCACAAATCGAGAAATTACTTTCTCAGCGATTTTGGTATAAGGCAACCCCCTCAGCGAAGCGATTTCATCATGACTGAATTTCGGCCATGACACCGGCACGTACAAGCCGCCGTCCGCCGCCAGTCCACAAGTTGCGGCAAGTTCAAAATTAAAAACGGGAGCATTCCCTTGCGTGCTGATGTAGTCCACAAATTACGGAGCGGGAAGTTTGATTATCGTGCCAATAGTATAAACCCCTCCGTCAGGTTCTACCGGTTGACAGCCATTAATCCGGACATAGGGGAAACAGAATGGTCGGGAAGCTGCAAACTCCGCAATGAATGGAGTCAATGCTCAAATCCCGGATCCTGCTGCTGATGCAAGCCCCTTGTCGAAAGTCTTTATTCGGTCTATTCCGCGTCTCTGACAACTTGCGAAGTGACAAAGGTCCCTCGCTGTCAGCGCGGGAAACTGTTCGTGAAGTCGATAAGCAAGAAGCACGTCCTCGCTTTCCAGGGGCCAGATTTCCACTTTCGCCTTGACGATAAGTGAAAATGCTGCCTCAAGTGCACTCATGCGATTCACAGAAAGGTAGCAATATAAGATTTCCTGCAATACTTCCGCAGATGTGCATAAGGGTTCCTGCTCGCGACTCGCAACAATGAAAAACTCCCGGGCAACTTCCTTTAGCGGATGTGCCCTTCCAACAGAGTACATGAAAACATTGGTGTCGACGAAGGTCACGAACCTGCCGAACCTCGTTTGCGTGCTTCATCAATTACGGAGATGTGTTGCTCCCAGTCCGGCTCTATTCCACCGCATTCACGTTTGTCACACTCGGTGAAAAAAGCCTGTAGATCCGCAACAGATTCAAACGGTTGGACTCGCGATTTCCGTTCAAGCCGTTCAGCAGCAGCAGCGCGAAGCCACGCACTCAGTGTCAGACCTTCTTTTTTGGCCTGATGGATATATTGGCTGCGGTCTTCATCCGGTAGTACCAGCTGCACCCTCGCCATGTTGTTTTTCCTGATAATTGATGTGTATGTGTAACAAGTATACACAACAAGGAGTGCTTGCTTTGAATTTATGTGTTACCTCGGTCGGGATCAGTACAAGCGAAAGTGCTCGCCTCCGAAGTGCGATCAGTCAATTAATCTGCCTTAGCGTCAAATTGTTCAGAATCCGTCAATTCGCATTTCCTTTTCACTTCTATCAGTGATGCAAGTCGTTTATCAATTTAACAAGATCCTCAACCAAACTCTTTCCATAGACAGCACAAGCATAGGCAAACACTGCTGAAATCAAAAAACGAGTGCTATACTTATTCATCAGGAAGTATCAGCCCGAGTGCTGTCAAATTGATTGTGTACGGGTAAAATATTGATTCTGTTTTAATCAAATCATAAGTCTGAAAGAGGAAAAATACTCGCTTCAGAATTTGTCTTTGAGTTTAAATTTAGGAGGATACCATGAAGAAAAAATTTATCACACTGACGACACTGATTGCGTTGACATTTGGATTTGTCGGCACGGCAATCGCCGAATGCACGAATGACGTGTGGAACAAGGTCATGGATCGCGGCAAGGTAGTCATAGGTGTTAAAGCAGACTACAAACCCTGGGGCTTTCGAGATGCCGATGGGAGTCTGGTAGGTATGGAAATTGATATGGCAATGGACGTCGGTGCCACATTGGGCGTCGAAGTGGAACTTGTTCCGGTTCAGTCGTCCAACCGCATGCAATTTCTTGAGCAGGGAAAAACTGATATGTTCATTGCAACAATGTCAGACCGCGATGACCGACGCAAGATTGTCGGAATTCCTCAGCCGAACTACTACACTTCAGGCACCAACATCATGTCGCCCAAAGCACTCGGATTCAAAGAGTGGGAGGAATTGCGCGGCAAATCGGTTTGTGGAAAGCAAGGGGCTTTCTATAACAAAATCGTCACTGAACGTTACGGTGTGAAAATCGTCGCATTCACTGGAAATGCCGAAGCCAAACAGGCCCTGCGCGACAAAAAGTGTGTCGCCTGGGTGTATGACGATTCTTCGATCGGCTCCGATCTGGCATCAGGTGATTTCGATGATTTCGAAATGCCGCTCATGTCCGAAGACGACAACCCATGGGGATTGGCGGTACCACTTGCAGAAAATGAATGTATTTTCGGCCGCTTCATGTCCGGTATGGTTTTCAATTGGCACCAGAGTGGTCAATTGATCGAATGGGAGAAAAAATGGGGTATCAAGCCCACTGCATTTCTTGCTGACCATAACGAAAAATACAAAGACTGGTTGAGCAACTAGTTCAAAGTAGTTTCTGCCGGCGGTGAGGCATGACTTCATCGCCGGTATCAGTCTGTACAAACAGAATCGACAGTCCGTCTGAATGATCGAGACGATCACGTCATTTTTTCTCCAGCTCGCGGACGATTATCCTCGCTGGAATTTCATATTCTTCTACGATTCATTTCAGTGGTGGCGGCTTGTAGGCGGATTGAAAATGACGATTCTGTTGTCGATTGCATGTGTACTGCTATCTGTCGTCATCGGTATTGTCGGTGCTTGGTTGCAGGGCTCACCGAAGCGCTGGGTACGGTTGCTGGTGCAGGGATACATTCAGTTCTTCCGCAACACACCGCCGTTTGTCCAGCTGCTTTTCTTTTACTTCGCACTCGGACAGATCACGCCGACCATCACCGGGCCCGACGGCTGGACCGAGATACCGCTCATCTCAAATGTTGGCTGGGCCATAATTTCACTATCGTTTTTTGCCGGTTCGTTCAATGTAGAGATTTTCAGAGCCGGAATTGAAGCGGTTCCGGAATCCACCCGGGAAGCAGCTGATTCGTTGGGTTTTTCGAGATTTCAGTCGTATGTGGAATTGGTGCTGCCACTGGCGTTTCGGGTCTCGCTCCCAGCACTGAACAATAATCTGGTCAATCTGATCAAAACCACCACTCAGGCGATCGGGATTGCGGTACCCGAACTGCTTTACGAATGCGTGGGCATCTGGAATGACTATCCAAGCGCGCTCTACCCGACGATGACAGTTCTCTTTGTCGTATTCATCATACTGGTCGGAATTCTCGTTGCCGGCATGCATAAATGGGAGAAGTCCATGAAAATTCCAGGCTACGGGGCATCCTGATGAGTTCGCGACCGATACCGGGAGTTCAGGCGCGGGCGAGCACCGATTTGCCGGTGCTGTTGCCCTATCGATATAGGGGAGCCGACGAAAATGGTTTGGTTGGATTCAGTACGTGGCTGGTGAGTGCCGCCCCCTGGGTTGTTCCTGTTGCATTTGCGCTGTGCCTGATCTGGCCGCTCACGGCACTGGCCGCGGGTTATGGTTATGATGATGCCATCAAGGCGTTGTTCAAGTGGCTTCCTTTCTTGTTCCTGAGCGGTTTTCTGTTTAACCTGCTGATCTCAGTTCTGACAATGCTGATCGGCACCATGGCCGGCGTTCTGCTCGGGTTGGCCCAGATCTCACCGGTTTGGGTGATACAGTTCGCGGCCAAATTTGCGACTCAGTTATTTCGCAACTCTCCCTGGCTGGTGCTTCTTTTCATCGTGCTGCTGGCCCTGCCGTTCGAGATTACGATCGGTAGCATGATCATATCTGTTCCTGACTGGTTCAAAGCGGTGTTTGGGCTGTCATTGCCCATTATGGCGAATATATCCGAAGTCGTTCGCGGTGCAATTCAATCGGTGCCGACAGGTCAATGGGAGGCTGCCGAGTCTTTGGCCTTCAGCCGTCGGCAGATACTATGGCAGATCATTCTGCCGCAGTGCTTCAAGCGCATGATCCCACCATGGATGAACTGGTATGCGATTTTGACAATGGCCACGCCTTTGTGCTCACTGTTGGGTGTGGAAGAGCTCATAACCTTGAGCAGGCAGGCAATTGAGTCAGAAAACAATCATCCCGAACTGCTTGTGCCGTTCTACAGTTTCGCACTGATGATATTCTTCCTATATTGTTATCCAATCGCCCGATTGACGATTCGACTGGAGAAACGTTATGCTGTCAAACTCTGACATTGCAGCAACACTTCTGACCCGCAATGGGCTGACTAAACTTTAATGGTAACGTGTGGTTATGAATTGGACAGAAGCCGAACCTATCATATCGATCAAGGACTTGCACAAATCATTCGGATCACTTGAAGTTCTGAAAGGGATTTCGATGGATGTCATGAAGGGCGAGGTGGTCTGCGTAATCGGACCTTCCGGTTCGGGAAAATCTACGCTGATTCGCTGCATCAACGCATTGAATGACATCAATTCCGGTTCAATCAGGGTTGAAGGGCAGGAGGTGCACGACCCCAAACTCGACAAGCTCGAGCTGCGCAAGAAAGTCGGAATGGTGTTTCAGCAGTACAACCTCTTTCCGCACAGGACTGCGTTGCAGAACATCATGATGGCACCAGTGAAGGTGCTCAAGCAGAACCCCGAGGAGGTCAGGGAACGGGCAATCGATCTAATGACGCGGGTCAATCTCACCGGCAAGGAGGACAGCTATCCGGGAGAACTGTCGGGAGGACAGCAACAGCGTGTCGCAATCGCACGGTCACTGGCGATGAATCCGCGGGTTATGCTGTTTGATGAGGTGACAGCGGCACTGGACCCGGAAACCGTCAAGGAAGTCCTGATCACAATCAAGGATCTGGCAGAGGACGGAATGACCTGCATATTGGTGACTCACGAAATGGGCTTCGCCCGAGAGGTTGCGGACTGTATCTACTTCACTGACCGCGGCATCATAGTCGAGTATGGCCCGCCATCGACATTCTTTACTGAAGCAAAAGACCCGCGAACCAAGGAATTTCTCAGTCAGATTCTCTGACTCGTCCCAGCGGCTTTCATCTGGATTCTTGACGAATTGGATTCTCGCTGTTATTCAAATCCAAGGAAAGTCGGATATGGGCAGCGCACTACGCGTAAAACTTTGTAGTAATTTTCAAAAAGCGAATCAGGCGATTCCGTACATACGTTTTCGGCGTTCCGCCCATTCGACCAGCAATCGATCGGCGGTCAGTCCGATAAACGCAACGCACAGACCAATGACCAGACCCTTGCCACCGTCATTGAAGGTCAATGCGCGGAAAATCTCCTGCGAAAGATCGACTGTACCAATAAATCCCGCGATCATCACCATGAACAGACCGAACATCAATGTCTGGTTCAGACCGAGAACGATCTCAGGCAACGCGATCGGCATTCTGACTTTCCACAAAATCTGACTCTCCGTGCAGCCAGACGTTGTTGCCGCCTCTATGATGTGATGCGGAACGTTGCGCAATCCGAAAATCGTATAGCGGGTGATCGGGATCAGTGCATAGATGATGATGGCGAAAATAGCCGAAACATCGTTGATCTGGAACAACATCACCACCGGAAGCAGGTAGATGAATGAAGGAAAGGTCTGAAAGGTATCACACAGATTCTGCACAAGTTTGGTTGACCAGTCGCGTCTCGACGCCCAGATTCCGATCGGTATGCCGATCAGCGCGCAAATCATGAGCGATACAACAACCATGTAAAGCGTGATCATTGCTCGGACCCAATATCCCGAGACGGCAATGAACAGGACATAGGAGACTACCAGCAGTGCCAGTTTCCATCTGCCCATGCGCCAGCCAAGACACACAACCAGGGCGACGATGGCAATCCAGGGAATTGAAGTGATGGCACTTCTGACGGGTATCAGGAAATAGACCAGAAAAAAGTCTCGGAAAGCACCCAGCGGTCCGTAGAAATTCAAGGTGATATAGTCCACCACAGCATCCCAGAACAGTGACGTGGAAATGGTCAGTTCCTGTGGAAAACGTACCACGTGCGGGGTGACGAAAGAAAGGGCGAGTGTCGCGACAATCAGCCCGACGGCGGCGCTCATGAATGGATGTCGCACCCAGATAGGTCCATGTCGCAAGTGACTGGGTGTTTTTTCAGCCATGGCCTGACTGAAACGATCGAGCGCGATGGCAATCAGGACGACCGCGATTCCAACTTCCAAGGCCTGACCGATTGCGAGTCTCTGCAATCGGGTCAGCAGATCATATCCGAGACCGGACTGACCGATAAACGAAGCTATGACGACCATGGCAAGACACTGCATGATAACCTGATTGACACCGAGCATGATTTCAGACCTGGCAGAGGGAAGTTCAACCTTGAACAACATCTGCTTAGGTGTACAGCCGGCCATTGTGCCGGCTTCAATAACTTCTGAAGGAATCCCCTTGATACCCAGCAGAGTCAGTCTGGTCATAGGTGGAAACGCAAAAATTACCGTGGCAATCACCCCTGCCTTGGATCCGACCCCAAAGAAAATCGCCACAAGAATGAGGTAGGAAAAGTGTGGCAACGACTGAAGCACATTCAGAATCGGCCAAAGCACATGTTCGACCCTTCTGCTCTTTGCAGCGAGAATTCCAAGTGATAGCCCAATGATTCCGGCCAGTGGTGCCGATACTGATATAGCCGAAAGCGTTTGCATCGAGAGATCCCAGATTCCACGCTTGCTGAATAACGCAAGATAGAAAAAACAACCGCCACCGAGCAGTGCCAATCGCCAACCTTTGAGGTACCAACCGAAGATCGCGGCCAAACCGACCAGAATCACCCAGGCTATCGGCTCAAAGCCTATATCAGTAAAACCTTTGTGGAGCAGGCCTTCAGAAAAATCCAAAGGCATCTTGATTGCATCTGCGATGGCACGGGTAATATCCTTGAATGTAAACAGACCGAATATTTCGTACTTTCTTAGAAAATCAATTATCGCGTTGACTATATCGACGATCGGAATGATTCCATCGATATTTGCGCAGCCCGCAAGACAGCTCTTCGGCGGTGTGATTGCCCAGTCCGGAAGAATCGGTCGAAGTGCGATCAGTACCAGGAAAGGCGTCGCAACCAAAAACAATGCAAACCGCCTGGAACCAACTGTCAATTTTTCAATCATCAACTACTGCAACCTTGCATTAATCGGGCGAGCATCTCAAGTGCTATGGCAGCCAGAATTCAGACTATAAAATCTGCTTGTGAATCTTCGGTTTTCTCATTGATTGCAGAGCGCTTTATCCGACAAAAAATTCTGGGCTCCACCAATTGGCATTTCGTATACAATAAGCCGAATCATTTGCGGGTGAAAATTACTCGCGTTCATGAATAAACTTGCAATCATATACTTTTTGAGGATTTACGTTGTGAAAAATTTCAAATCAATACTTATAGCGGTGATCGCCGCGTTGAGTGTTTCCGCTGTCGGCGCTGTCAACGCTGATTCAGTAAAAATACCCACTCATAACTGGTCAAGTCAACTGGTTGGTGCCAAAATTGTCGGCGCTTTGTTCGAGATGGTTGGTGAGGAAGTCGAATATATTCCGATGGACAGCCAGACAGTCTATCAGTCCATGTGCGAAAACGACATCGACATCGTCCATGAGGTTTGGCAGGGTGCATTCGGTGCGGCTTTCGAGAAAGTTGTCAATGAAGGATGCGTCATTGATCTCGCCACACATGATGCCAAGACTCGTGAAGAGTGGTGGTATCCGATGTTTGTCAAGGAAATGTGTCCGGGACTTCCAGACTGGAAGGCACTTGATGCATGCGCTGACAAGTTTACCCGAGCGGACTCCGGCGGCAAGGGCGTATTCATTGGCGGCCCCGTTGACTGGCTCAAAAACGATGCCGAAAGAGTCGAGGCCCTTGGGATGAACTTTGTGGTCAAGAATGCAGGTTCCGCTGCCGCGATCTGGGCAGAGTTGGAATCCGGAATCAAGCAGAATCAGCCTGTTGTGATTTTCAATTGGACACCCAACTTCATTGAAGCGCTCTATGAAGGCGAGTTCGTGGAGTTCCCCGAGTATGATGCAGCTTGCACAAAAGACCCGGCCTGGGGGATGAACACGGATATGGCCTACGACTGCGGCAATCCGAAAGACGGTTACCTGAAGATCGGCGTTTCACACGAATTCAAGGAAACAAATCCGAAAGCGTTCGCAGTTGCCAGCAAGATCAACTTCACGAATCTTGATATCGCCAAACAGTCCAACTACGTTGACACTGACGGTATGGAAGTTGACGCCGCTGCGCAGCGTTGGCTTGACGAGCACAAGGATACGTGGCAACCTTGGGTTCAGTAACCTGAGCAGAACGAAAGTCCAGCCACATTGTGGTTGGTCTTGATTTCATTTTAAAACTGGCTGCATCATAGCAGCCAGTTTTATTTTTGCGGTCGTAATGCTATAAATTGACTTGTGAATTGGTCAACTTGAACTTTGAGCAAGATGAGCGACAAAGTAAAACTTTCCTGTAAGGATGTAACCAAGCTCTACGGTGATCATCCTGAGCAGTTCCTTAAAAGTCATAACTACGCGCCGAGTGACGAGGCCATCAGGGAAGGCGGATACATTCCGGCCGTGAGGCATGCCACATTTGACGTGTCTGAGGGTGAGATACTGGTCGTGATGGGCTTGAGCGGCTCAGGCAAATCCACACTGATCCGTTGTCTTGCCCGGTTGATCCAACCCACCCATGGTCAGATTATTTTTGATGGTATCGATCTGCTTCAGGCAAGCAAGAACGAAATGATCGAGATCAGGCGCCACAAGATGGGAATGGTGTTTCAACACTTTGCTCTTCTGCCGCATCGCAATGTACTGCAGAATATCTCCTTTCCCTTGGAAGTGCAGGGCATTGACAAGAACACCAGAGAGAGTCGCGCCCGAGAGATCATTCAGATTGTCGGTTTGGAAGGCAGAGAGGACTATTACCCCCGAGAATTGTCTGGTGGTCAACAGCAGCGCGTCGGAATCGGCCGCTCGCTGGCGGTGGAACCGGACCTTTGGTTCCTGGATGAACCTTTCTCCGCACTGGACCCTTTGATCCGCAATGAAATGCAAGACGAGTTCATTCGCTTGCAGTCCGTGCTGAACAAGACCATCGTGTTCATCACGCACGATTTTGATGAGGCCATCAAGCTCGCCGACAGAATCATCATCATGAACGAAGGAAAAATCGTCCAGATCGGAACAGCTGAGGAGCTGATCACCAATCCGGCCAACGACTATGTCGGTGAGTTCACCAAGAATGTATCCAGAGGTAAACTTCTGCCGGTGAGTCACGTCATGGATGAGATCGGTGATCCAACCCATCCTGACATTGTCGTGCGAATGTCTGATCGATTGGCTCAGGTCGCCGGTCGGGTGTTATCGGTCAATCAGGATGTGCGTGTAGTTGATGAAGACAATCAGCAAGTTGGCGTGCTGAAGTGTCAGAAACTGATCGATGCGCTATTCAATCAGAGCGAACAATCGGCAGAATCGGAACAAGTCTGATCAACTCCAGCCGACTTGCCCGCAACGGTTTGGGCTAACCGCCAAGAAACAGCTCGCTCACTTTGGGATTTTTCAGAAGGCTGTCGCCTTCACCGGCAATTGCCAGTTCTCCTGATACCAGTACATAGCCGATATCGGCAAACTCCAATCCTTTCTTGGCATTCTGCTCAACCATGATGATTGTCTTGCCTTCCTTATGCTGAAGGTCATCCAGTATCTCGAAAACCATGTCGATGAATCTTGGTTCCAGACCAATGGAAGGCTCATCAACCAACAAGAGTTCGGGCTCCATCACCAACGCACGCGAGATTTCCAGCAGACGCCTTTCACCACCCGAGAGTACTTTCGCCTGGTGCTTACGGCGCGCCGCAAGCCTCGGATATTTGTCAAAAATCATCTCTGCGGTCTGTTTGGCCTGTTGGGGGCTGTCCTTCAGAAATCCACCCATCCATAAATTCTCTTCAACTGTCATACCCGGAAAGATGGATTTGCTCTGCAGAATGTAGGCTATACCAGCATTGGCAAGTTTCTCGTTCGGTGTCAAGGCAGTCACGTCCTGACTGTCAGCACCGCATCCTATTTTGATTCTGCCACTGAAAATTTTTGTGAAGCCAAAAATCGAGTGCAGGATGGTTGATTTTCCAGCACCGTTGGGACCGATCAGGCACAACGACTGTTTACGGCCTACACGGAGACTGAAATCGTGCAGAATCTGCATTTTTCCATAACCGGCGTTCAGGTTGTCTATGGATACGAATGGCTCTCCCGAAACCAGTTCATCCAATGTCCCGATCGAAGTCGGCTCAGCGATCAGCGCAGCCTGCCGTGCGACCTCATCCACCGAGATCACTGTCTCTACATCGCCGCTGCCATAGCCGACAACGGGTTTATTGTCGTTGTTCTCTGCCACAGTCAGACTCAATGTGCACCTAGATACGCGTCGATCACCCGAGGATCGTTCCGAATCTCATCGGGTGAACCTTGCGCCAGCAGTTCTCCATGAGCCAGACAATAGATCTTGTCGGCAAGATTCATGATGACCCGCATGTTGTGTTCTATGACGAATAATGTGATGCCAAATTCGCTGTTCGCACGCTTCAATCTTTCGATCAGACCATTGATCAGAGTCGGATTGATACCTGCCGTCGGTTCGTCCAGTAGAAGTGCTGTTGGCTCGTTCATCAATGCCATCGCGAATTCCAGTAGTTTCTGTTGCCCGAAAGACAGCGACCCCGCTGTCAGAAATCGTTTCTCGTACAATCCCACGAAATCCAAAATGGCATCGGCTTTTTCAAAATCTAACCCGGAATGTCGATGAAAAGACTCGCTGAACTTCATCTTCCGGTGTGGCAGCGAAATCAGCATGTTCTGAACACAGTTCATCGCACCATAGATCCGAGTCTGCTGAAACGTTCTGATCAATCCCAGACGCGCAATCTCCTGTACCGATTTCTTGGAGATCTCCTCATCCTCAAATCTGATTGATCCGGAATCAATCGGGTGGTAACCAACAATCGAATTGAACAGGGTCGTCTTTCCCGACCCGTTTGGTCCTATCAAGCCTGTGATACTACCGTGCTCAACCTGCATCGAAATCTCGTTATTGGCGACCACACCGCCAAAGGACTTGGATACCTGGTCCACCTTGATAATCGATGTCATGATGCAGGGCTTCCCTGATTTTTTGTTTCGACCCTGATTCCAAACCATTCCGGGCGAACCAGTTTAAGCCAACCGGTGATGCCATCTTTGAAGTACACAACGGTTACAACGATCAGCACGCCCAATGCGACCCATTGCCATCCGAGAAAGTAATTCCACGTCACTTCCTTGAACAGGTGAAACAGGATTGCGCCAATCACCGGACCCCATAGCGTTCCCTTACCTCCGAGCAGCACACACACAACCATGAAAATTCCAAGGTTGATGGTCTGGTAGGCGGTCTCGAGCGGTTCGAAATGAATCAACTGGAACGCGGAAATTCCTCCTGCCACACCGACGAAAAAAGCGGACATTGACCAGGCTGTCAGTTTGTAACGGAGCGTGTGAATGCCCATTGCCTCGGCTTTTTCCTCATCATCACGGATTGCATTGATGGCTGCGCCGAACCGTGTCTGATAAAGCCACCTGACAAACAGAAACAGAATGACTCCGGTTGTCGCAAACATGTAATAGAACATGATCTTGCCCAGTTCCAGGTCGTAGGGGAATACCGGCAAAGAGATTCCCTGACCGCCACCGGCCCAATCCCAGTTTGAAACCAGTTCGCCTGCCGCGATGGCGACTCCCAGTGTACCGATCGCAAAATAAGGCCCGCGAAGTCCGAACGTTATGTATCCGATCACCAATGCACTGAGTGCACAAAACAACCCGGCTCCGAGGATTCCGACAAAAGCACCCAGAAAATACTCGGTATCGGTAAACTTGTAGATCTTATCGCTGAACGCGTTGGTGTATTCACCCACGTCGAACGGAATCGCTATGGCAATGAGGGCTGCAACATACATACCGGTCCCATAAAAGAAAATGTTACCCAATGAGTTGTAACCCATCTGACCGCCCGTCATGTCCCAGGAGATCGCAACAATAATCATCAGCCATAGCGTAGCCAACTGAGTCTTGTAGTCGGGCAACAGGAACGGTGATGCCAGCGTAAAGAAAATCAGGAATGCGTAAAATGCAAGACGTTTCGCAGTCATCACATCACCTTATTGCAGACTCTTGCGAACCCGTTTCTGCTGCTGTACCCGAATTAGCAGAACCAACAGCAACAACAAGACCGCAACCGCCTGCTGATAACCGATTCCAAATATATGTGCGCCATACTGTTCGAGGGCACCGATACCAAGACCCGCTGCAATCACACCCGGGAGATTACCGAGACCCGCCGCGGTTACAATTACAAATGATCGGATCGAGTGGGTAATTCCATAAAACGGCTGGATCACCCAGACCATAACAACAATCGCACCAGCCGCGCCACAGATAGCGGCATTCAGCGAGAACGTAAAGGAATAGACTTTTTCTGTATTGATGCCCAGCACTCTGGCGGCCCGGGCATCCTGAGCGGTTGCGCGTATCGCCTGTCCCATACGGCTGACCTTCATGAAAGTGATTACTCCGGCCGCGAGAACCGATGCCATCAGAACGCCCAAGAGCTTGGCTATCGGGACATCAATAAATCCGTCAGCGAAATAGAGCGTGGGATATTCGAGCGCGATACTCTGTGTATCTGAACCGAAAAGTAGATTCAAGATCTGTGCAATGATGATTGCGAGACCAAATGTTGCCAATAGTGAGGTGAAAAGATCCCGCTCGATCACCCGACAGATGACCAGTCTGTAGATGCCCCATCCGATTCCCCACATTACAATAAATGCGGCGGGCACACCGAGCAGGGGATGCACGCCGTTTTTTGCCAGCCACCAGGCAATGTAACCTCCGGCAATTACGAAATCTCCCTGCGCTAGATTCTTGACATTCATCACACCCCAAACAAGAGCCAACCCGTATGCCGAAAGTGCGAACAGGGCTCCGATCATCAATCCATCAATGATGATTTTCAGATTGACAATTGGAAACTCAAATAGCAGTGAGATATTAGACAGAATCTGGTCCATAGGCTCTCACCTTGTCGTTATGCCGCGGTTTCCAGGCAAATTCAGACTGTCCGAGACCACTTGACAGACCGGTTGCCGAAGCATCCGGTCTGCCAGTATCGTGTGGCAATCAGTTTCTCGGCCAGTTCAACGCATGGGATGCGAATGCGGACGGTGCGACGACGTTGTACTCGCCATCCTGAATCTGACGCAGAACCATGGGCTTGGCGATGTTGTTACCGGCATCGGAAAACTTGATCTGACCGTAGAAGGTGGAAAGGTCAGTCTCAGCTATCGCGTCGCGAACTGCCTCCTTGTCCAACGTCCCGGCTCGTTCAAATGCATCTTTGAACACATAGACAGCAGCTGATGCCTGCGCAGTCTGATACGGAACCTTCCTTTCCGCGTATTCGGGATAGGCAGCCTTGAATTCCTGCTCATACTGCGCTGCGGTACCGAATATCTCATCTTCGTAGGTCAGGGTTTCAGCCCACTGCGTTGAGCATAGAATGTCATTTGCGGCAGCACCGAAGTTTCCAACCACGTCAGCCGCTTCACAGTGTGTGATCGCAATCATCGGAACCTTGACGTTCTGTTCCTCAATCTGACGTACTGCGGTTGCCGCACCTTTGGAGTGCCCGCTGACAACCAATACATCCGGCTTCACCAGCTTGACCTTGGTCAGAATAGCACTCATGTCGGAAAGGTCGCGGGGAAGCTGTTCATCGATCACGACATTCATGCCATATTTGGCTGCATCTTCCATTACACCGGCCCGGATGTCGAGGGAAAATGGATCGTTTTCGACCGCAACCGCGACTCTGACCGCATCCGGAGAGCTACCGGACTCAGTGGCTTTTTCGGCTGCCAACGTAATGGCGGAAGCAAGGTACTGCTCAGATGTCGACAACACCGCAAACAGATATTTGTATCCCTTGTTGAACAGCGAACGACTTGCGCCTTCGGCTTCAACCATTGGAATCTGGTACTTTTCGGTGACCGGAGCAATCGCTTTTGTCAGACCTGACGAGTACGGGCCCAACATATACTGAACCTTGTCCTGATTGATCAGTCTTTCGGCCAGTGTAGCGCCGCGGTCGCCCTTGGATTCATCGTCATAGTAGATAACGCTGAAGTTGTAGCACTTGTCACCGATCCTGACACCACCGGCGTCCTTAATCTTTTGAATGGCATAATCATAACCATTCATTGCGTGAACGCCGTTTGTGGCATATTTACCAGTCAGCGATATGGCAGCCCCTAGCACGAGATCCTCACAATCTTCCGCAATTACGGAGTTGGCGTAAAAAAGCATTGCAAGACCTGTTACCAGCCACGAAATCATACTTGGTTTCTTCATTGATTGATACTCCTCATTTGGCGACTTATTCGGTCATACTGACCGGGTTGAACTTGGATATAAAGATAGTAAAGTATAAAGTACATCGTGCACGAGTGGCGCGATCACCAAAGGTGTCGTACCCAAGCCAGGAATTGACTTTACTGCTTACACAGTGAGATCCGTCGCCCCACCCAATCCGGCCGCGGATCAATCTCCGCCTCAGCCAGCATGGTCTGAACCTCCTGCGGCAAAGGAATTGTCTTGTTTTCACGAGTGCTGTAGTGGAGCAGCATAAACTCTGCGGTCGCGCATAGTTTCTCCTTCACCAGCATCACATGTGCAAACCAGATTTTCTTTGGATCCGACCCGAGAATCATGGTTTCCACGTCGATCGTCGCCGGTTTCCTGACTTCCTTGAGGTATCGCAGGTGGGTCTCCACGGTATAAAGCGCACACCCGGTTTTCTCAAAATAATCCACACCAATCTTGAAATGATCCTGCATGATCCATGTTGTGTTGGTGAACGGAACAAGGTAGTAGGCCTCATTGAGATGCCCGTACGCATCCAGCCAGGCATCCTGAAGTGGTTCAGAATGAAATCTCATCGCTGTCATGGTTGATTCAATCCCTCCTCAACTATTTTACGTGCTCTGTGAATCTGATAGTTAGTTTCAATTCCGAACCAGATTCTAGCATCGACATCGAGCACATTTTCAAATAGAAGCACAGTTTCCGGTTCGAGCGGTGCTTTGCCGGAGATAATTTCGCTAACGAGTTTCTCAGTGCACCCGCATCTTCTGGCAAATTCGGCCCGTGAAATACCTTGTACTTCCAATCGCTCTTTGAGTACAGCTCCGGGTGATACCGCATAGTCTGGGTTGTATCGGCTTCTTGTCACAGCCAATTGTCTTTGCTCCTATTTATTCCATTTAGTGCTAGTGAATGACTTCTAAAATTTCTATCTCTGTAACCTGCCGTCAACGAGATTGACCAGTGGCTACTCGTCAGCTCCCATCGTCTCTGTTGGCTACCGACATGACAGAGTATCTATTGAATTTGCCGCAAATATTGCGGATGAAATCGTCTCACATTTCTTTTCGTTGCCGATGACAAGCATCGCGGCTGCTCAACCTCTCGGACCAAATTCTGTTCGCGTTCAACTATTGTCCCCGATGAATTCTTCACGGTATATTTCCTCGATATGCGAGACCTCGTCTTCTGTCAGTTCAGCGAATTCTCTTTCCCGCCTGCGACGGGAAAGCGTACCCGCGTTTTGGTGAATGCAGCGAAAGAGTAAATCCGACAGGCGGTCTGGCATATCGACAATGAGCTTGAGATCGTTCCGAAAAGCATCGTATCGCTTCAAGAATTCCGCTTCTTGCGGTATGTCCAGTTCGATAGTCCGCTGTACGCTGTCATACAGAAACTCGGTCTGCGGTGTGGCATCAAAAAACCGGTAAAAGTCACTGGTATCGTTCAACACCCGAACGTTACCGTGTTCCGTCGGCTCCCACTGCACCAGCGGTAGCAGGCGTTGAGAGTAGTCTTCAAGCGCCGCTCGGTATTCATTGATCCGATCCAGAATCACCGCTGATACCGGAAATACGAGCCCCGATGGACCGAAGCCTCGGTGTGCCAGAACATGATGAATCAGGTAGCGGTGGAGTCGACCGTTTCCATCTTCAAAAGGATGAATGTACACAAACCCGAAAGCCAGAACCGATGCTGCAACAACCGGGTCGAGCTGCTTGGTGGATTCTCGGTCGAAGGCGGCCAATCCTTCTAGAAGCCGCGCCAGATCCTCCGGTCGTGCACTGATATGGTCGGGAATTGGCATGCGCGACTTACGGTCGTGTTGACCGACAAAGCTTCCTTCGGTCCTTAGCCCCAGATTGACAAAACGGGTGTCTCCGATCACAATTTGTTGCAATCGCAGGAGTTCGTCACAGTCTATCGATTGCTGACCCGCGCGACCAATTGCGCGAGCCCATCGCTGGATACGATTCTGCGGAGGGCGCTCTCCCTCGATGGCAAAACTCGACTCCGAATCCTTCAGAAAAAGGAACTTGGCTGTGCGCGCCAGCAATTCGCGCGGCAAAGCGGCGATGGCTTCCTGAACACTCGAGGGCAGGTCCCCGGCGATAAAATCATCCAGTGCTCTGGAGCGGAATACCAACGGACAAAAAGCCGGTGTTCCTGGCAGATTGTTCTTGACCCTATGCCGTGGAGACGTTTTCGCGGAGATATCATATTGTTGTTTCGGATCAACGATTAGCGGATATTCCCCACTACCGGCATTCGGAAGATCAAGTCGCGCGCCAATCAGCCACTCATAGAGAAACCAGATACGTCGTGCGTAAGTGCCCGTAGGCTTGCTTTTGACCAACTCTACCACTGGAGCGGGGCCGATCGCGGCAAACAGCTTCTTGAGAACTGCCAGATCAAGCCCTTCATATTTCAGAGCGAATATGAGGTGTCCTTCCAGACTTGCGTCCGGCATGTAGCGCGGAGTATAGATGCGCCAGCGGTCTTTCTCTATAAACTTGTGCCGTTCACCAATGGCACAGAGGTTCCGCGGAAGAGGCACTCGCAGATCATATGCTCTGATCAGCGCGGCGTAACCCGCCAATGACGCTGTCACAGGAAGACTCCTCTCCTGAAAAATAGTAACAAGACCTGAAAAACGATTCTGAAAGGCGGTATCCATCACAAAATTGTTACGATTGTGCAGAAACAGTGATTTATCGTCCATTCTGTGAAAAACAATAACATAGATTAAATTCTATGAAAAATAATTATAAAGTATACTTGTTGAGAATTATTGTCGATCTATTTCCATCGACAATGGCGCATAACTTCTATGGTACTTGCTCATCGGAACGGAATTACTTCCAAATCCAGCTGTACCAAATACATTTTCAATCCAGATCAGTTCGCGATGATTGAGAACATGAATTTCATTCAACAACAAGTCATAATCAACATCCTAATACATCGTCAATTGACCAATGTCGAGTAAGGGTTTGACCGCGTGAAGAGCACACCGGCGGTTGTGAAACGCGAATTTGTCGCTACGGACAGGCAATCCCGGTCCGACTGCCGGGCAATCCAACCGGGTCAAATCACCGTATCGTAGTATCATGGAGACGGGACCGGACATCAGACCTTTGGCTGGATATTGCCGACGGGGAAATCAACTTGACATGCGAGGTTGCGAAATTGCCGGAACAGGAAAACATGACGACTGAGGAAAGGATTCAGAAGATACGCGAGGAGACCGAACGGATCAATCAGCGTGTCGCTGAAATGCGTGCGGAGACGGAAGAGATCCGGAAGCGTTCGGAAGAGAGGTGGAAGGAACTCAGGGAAGATCTGGCGACGCTGACCGAGAAGACGAAAGAGCACGGCAAGCAGATCGGCGGATACGGCAACCGGCTCGGATGCTACACCGAGGCGCTTGCGGAACCCTCCATCCGGCGGATACTGGACGAGCATTTCGATGCCGACTACATGGAGTCGTACGACAGCAGAAGCATGCACCTGGATGGCTGGGCGGTCGCCCGCAACGGCACCGGTGCGGCCTATATAGTGGAGATCAAGAGCAGGTTCTCGCCTGAGCATCTGGATCAGGTGTGGGAGTTGGTGAGGGTGTTTCGCGCGGTCAAGCGTGAGTTCGAGTCAAGTCCGGTGTATCCGATTCTTGCGGTGGTCAATATCGACCGGGAGCAGCGGGAGCTGGTGTGGCAGTCGGGCATTCACCTGATCGACGTGTCGGATGGTGTGTACGAGTGGACCCGGCCGCCCATGGGGTTCAGGCCGTGCGGCGATCATGGTGCGAATGGTGTCGTGCGACGGGCGGTGCCGCGGCATCTGCGACTGGTTGCGGATAAGGGGCAGGGGCAACAGCAGGCGCGGTGATGCAGGAGGTCGGTGAGGAGGTGGCAGGTGGACCGGGATCGTCAGCAGGTGAGGATAGACCGGCAGTTCACGACCGGGGATGCGCACATCAGGCTGAAACGACCTTACCCGACATTAGTCGAATGACCGGACACTTATATGGAAACCTAGTTTGTTGAAATAACCTCTGGCTGAAGTATGAGACATGGCAAGTGATTATCGAATTGTTGTTCTCCAACATATAGCCTGTGAGCATCCGGGAATCTTCCGAGATTTCATGCAGCAGGATGGCATCAGCTGGGATGCCGTTGAGCTGGATGAAGGAGAAGGTATTCCGGACATCTCGCACTATGACGCGATGATATCGATGGGTGGTCCCATGGATGTCTGGCAGGAAGATCTGTTCCCGTGGCTGGCAGCGGAAAAAGAGGCTATTCATGAAGCTGTTCGAATTCGCAACATGCCGTTTCTCGGAGTATGTCTGGGACATCAGCTTCTCGCCGAGGCTACCGGCGGGTCGGTAGGAAAGGCACAGACTCCGGAAGTTGGCATGCTTGATGTTGACCTGACTGATTCCGGTAAGGCGCACGTGCTCGGGAAGAACCTGCCTCAGAGTTTCAAGACGCTGCAATGGCATGGAGCGGAAGTGAAGTCTCTTCCCGATGATGCCAGTGTGCTGATGTCGTCGCCGGTGTGCGCGGTGCAGTCATTTGCCATCGGAGACACTTCGCTTGGCATTCAGTTCCACGTCGAGACCGGACCGCAGACGATTGATGAGTGGAATGCTGTCCCAGAGTACGAACATGCGCTGACCGCAACATTTGGCACCGGTGGTGCGGATAATCTGAGAAACGAAGCTCGACGGTACCAGGACGACCTCTCGTCTACCGCGAAAATCCTTTATCGGAACTGGATGGATCAGTGCCTCGCCTGACTCAGGCGATATTCACTACGTCGAGTCTGTCAGTACCGAAATCCGGGCAATCCTACGTTTGCCCACACGAATGACATGCGATGTTCCAGCGGCGACTTCCTGCCTTGAATCACTGATACGTTCACCATCTATGCGCACTGCACCTTGCCGCACCATGCGATGCGCATCCGAAGTCGACGCGACCAAGCCCGCATCTTTCAGCAGGTTCGCAAGCGCAATACCCGACTGTTCAATGAATACATCTTTTTGCTCTATATCTTCCGGATCAATACCTTGCTGAAATCGGGCGACAAATTGCGCATGCGCGCTTTCCGCGTCATATCTTGAATGGAACCGTTCAACCATTTCTTTAGCCAGTAGAACCTTGAAGTCCCGGGGATTGGCACCTTCAGCCGCCTGCTTTCGGAACTTCTCGACCTCCGTCATCGGGCGTGCACTGAGCAGTTCGAAGTATCTCCACATCAGTTCGTCGGATAGTGACATCAACTTACCGAAAATCTCACTAGGCGGTTCGTCGATTCCAATGTAGTTTCCAAGTGATTTCGACATTTTCTGCACACCATCCAGACCTTCCAGAATCGGTACTGTTATGACGATCTGCTGTGGCTGTCCATACTGTCGCTGCAGTTCTCTTCCGACCAGAAGATTGAATTTCTGATCTGTGCCACCGAGTTCTACATCCGCCTCAAGCGCCACTGAATCGTAGCCCTGAACCAGAGGATAGAGAAATTCATGAATGGCAATGGACTGCTGATTTGCGAACCGCTTCTTGAAGTCATCCCGTTCGAGCATTCTGGCAACCGTATACTGGGAAGCAAGCTGAATCATCATCGCTGAATTTTCCCCCGAGAACCATTCCGAATTGAACCGGACAACCGTTTTTTCCGGATCAAGCACCTTGAAAACCTGTTTTCGGTAAGTTGCCGCATTCGCCTCGATTTCTTCAGTGGTCATCGGCGGCCGAGTCGCGTTCTTTCCGGACGGGTCGCCAATTCGTCCAGTGAAGTCGCCGATCAGAAAGACGACCTTGTGTCCGAGCTCCTGAAACTGCCGCAATTTTTCCAGCAGAACGACATGTCCTAGATGTAAATCAGGCGCCGTGGGATCAAATCCTGCCTTGATGCAAAGCTGGCGTCCTGTACGAATTCGATCAACCAGTTCTGAATCCAGCAAGATTTCATCGGTTCCACGACGGATGATGTCGAGCGATTCTTCGTTAGAGAAAATCAGTTTAGAAGGCTCCGTTGACGGTGGAAAAATGGAATGAATTTATGATTTTAAATTATCGGTATTCCAGGTAGGAACCAATATTCCGCATCAGCGGTTTCCAAGTTCTGCAATCGTACTATATTTCCATTTCAACAAAGGGACTTTGTTTGACTTCGGTACCAGTACAGATTTCATCGGTAATCGACAGAGGTGGTGGGTTTGGTACGACAATTGCGATTGGGCTTATGTCTTCAGATTACCCTAAACATTGGTTTTGCCTTGGGTATCCACATATTGTGATCGGCGTAACAGATTATTCATCCGTTTCTCAGATACATCAGCGGCCGGTGTCTCAGTGCTCTCAGGATACCCAACATTCCCAAAACCAGAGAAATGACCAATCCCAAGATCGCTGTATTCAAGGCTGGAAGTGGTATCAGGTGCCAGTCCCAACCCATCAGCCCCGAAACGACTGCCCACGATGCGGTTGTTCCGAATATGACAGCAACTGTTGCTGTAATCACGCCCTGCAAAAGATATTCAAACGAAAATGCTGCCAGTACATATCTGCGCGACGCGCCGATCGTCTTGAGCAACACACTCTCATAAGCCCGTCGACGGTTTTCCGAAATCACAATACCCGCCAGCACTAGAATCCCCGCCAGGATTGTGACTACACTGATACTGCTGGCCACAGTCCTTGCCTGCGCCATCAGGTTGGAAACCCGGTCCAAGGCATCCTTGATGCGAATCACGGTTATGTTGGTGTAATTACTCGCCACCTGTTCCTGTAACCCATAATCGACTTCGGGTGGTGCACGCACCGTACCGACACTTGAGTGAGGAATCGTGTTCAGGGGATACGGCGACAGCATGATGGCAAAGTTCAGACGCATGGATCGCCACTCCAGATCACGGACATTGTGAACGGTACCGGTAATCTCCCGGCCCAGAATGTTCATGGTAATCGTGTCCCCGATATCGACATCAAAACCTTCCGCGACATCCCGATGAATGGAAAGCAGGGGCGGTCCTGAATATTCAGAGTCCCACCAATCACCCCTGATCACTTCGGTTCCCTCAAGCGGGTCGGCCGTATAGGAGAATATACGCTCGCCATCGTCATCAACCAGCCATCGGCTGTCTTCGTCTACCAAAGCATCAAGCGGGTCCATTCCCTTGATCTGTGTGATTCTGCCTGGAATATAAGGCAGAACATTCAAATCCGATACACCATCGGCAGCATTCACCAATTCCTCGAATTCAGTAAGCTGCTCTGACTGAATACCCAGGAAAAAGAAAGTCGGTGCGTTGTCCGGAATCAGATTGTTGATCTGCTCGTCCATGTTGGCCGATACCATTGCAGTCGCCACCAGGACAGACAGTCCCAGACCGATTGCCAGTACGATATCAGAGGTGGCAGACCCCGGACGATGGAGGTTGGCGATTGCCAACCGGAGAGCAGGCAGTTGCCGGAACCCGAATTTTCTAGACATCAGGGTAATGATCAGCCCTACCAGCCTGAATGCGACCCACGCAGCACTGACGCAGATCACAAACCAGACCGCAAACCGGGTTTCATACGCTGTCATGATCACAATCACGGCCAGCACGACAGCCAGCAGGGCAGAAATCACACCATACAGCCATGAGGCTTTGCGTTTTTCTGCGTTCACGGCATTTCGGAATAATGCGGACGGCATGGTGTTGAGGGCGCAGGCAAGCGGCCAAAGCGTAAACAGTATGGCGGTCAGCATGCCATAGGTGATGATGATCGCTGCAATGGGAAAACTGAACGAGAACGCGATGGGGACCGAGTACAAGTTCTCAATGATGGTACCGCTTGCCAGTGACGCAGAAATTCCGAAAATCATACCCAACGCGATGCCAATACCGGAAAGCAATAGAATCTGAGCCAGATAGATTCTGAAGACCAGACGTTGCGGGGCACCGACACATTTCAGTATGGCGATTGTCGAAAGCCGGGTATCCATATAGGCTCGAATGGCGTTGCTTACACCGACTCCGCCGATCAGCAATGTTGTCAAACCGGCAAGCGCCAGCAGCACTCCGATCCTTTCGATCACTTCGGCCAGATTTGGTGATGCGTTGGTAAAGTCGCGGACATCCAGACGGGGATGCCGCTCGGACAAAAGCGCCCTGAGTTCGTGAGGGTCTACCGTCTCTTTCAGTTTGATACGGTAGTCGAAGTAAGTTCGACTGCCTTCCACCACCAGTCCAGCCTCCTCGACCGCATCTTCACTAATGATGACACGCGGCCAGAAACCAAAACTACCGGTACTGCCGATACGGTCCGGTTCGTTCTCTATCACTCCGGAAACAGTAAAGGCCGCGTTTCCGAAAAACACCTGCTCACCGACCGATACACGACCTGACTCGACCAGAACCGGATCGACAATCGCACCCCATGATTCTCCGTCCCGATCGATCAATTCGCTCATAATTCCGCCGCCACGCACATCAAACTCCCCATAAATGGGATAGTTGTCGTCAATCGCCTTCAGCGAAATGAGTACACTTCTGCGAACATCCTCGCTGCGAAGCAGGGTTCGCATTTCAACAAATCTGGTTATGGATTCGGAATATTCATGAATTTCGAGACGCTGTTCGTCGGTCAGGTCATGAAACTGCTGCCCGATCGCAATCTCACCGCCGAGCAGTATCCTGCCATCTCTTGCGATTCCGTTGACCAGACTGGCAGACATTGTCATGACGGCGGTAATCGCCGCCACGCCGAGCGCCAGGCAGCTGAGAAATATCCAAAATCCCCGATGCCCGCGTCGCAAGTCGCGGTAAGCGATTCTAAGGACGGTCGAAAGCATCGGACTCTATCCTTCCGAATTGGTCATGATTCGGCCGTCCGACATTTCCACATGTTGGGTACAGCGTCGCGCCAGTTCTTTTTGGTGCGTAATGAGAAGCAGCGTAGCGTTCTTGTCGGCACATCGTTGGACCAGAAGATCCATGATTCGTTCGCTGTTTGTCATGTCAAGGTTACCGGTCGGTTCGTCCGCAAGAATCAGGTCGGGTTGTGCGATCAGCGCGCGGGCAATTGCGACACGCTGCTGCTCACCACCGGAAAGCTGGCTGGGATAGTGGCCGAGCCTGGCCAGAAGGCCGACCTCCGCAAGCTCATTTCTGGCCCGATCGAATGCATCTTTATCTCCCGACAATTCCAGCGGAATGGCAACATTTTCCAATGCTGTCATGGTTGGAATCAGATGAAATGACTGAAAAACGATACCAACGTTTTGTCTGCGGAATCTGGCAAGGTCCTCTTCCGTCGAATCGTTGATTCGCACTCCAGCAACGACAACACTCCCCCTGGTGGCCTTTTCCATGCCGCCAATGATCATCATCAAACTGGTTTTTCCGGCGCCTGACGGTCCCGAAATACTGACACTCTCGCCGTATGGCACATCGAGGTCGACACCGCGTAATATCTCGACATCCCCGGCCTGACTTTTGAGCACCAGCCACAGGTCATTGAGTGTAACTATGGACTGAGATTTTCTATTCACCTTCTTGACTCTTCGCTGTATACAAACAATGATTAAAACTCGACAAAACGACCAACGCAGTTGACCACGGAAATTGATCGCCCGCATAACCTTCTAAATATGACTGTTTGAACTGATTTCAACCATTGGAAGTCAAATTGAATCAAAAAAATCGTTTATGGGTTGTTAGCCATCCAGACTGAAATGGGCGGCACTGAGCTCAAGCTCACTTTGGTCGCTCAGCAACCAGTTTTCTATTGTCAGAATCAAATCGCCAAATACCGTTCGCTGCTTTCCCTTCATACTGCATTCCCAGACTATGAGTACCCGCCACCCTAAATCAAGCAACTCTGCCCGAACCCTCTGGTCGCGTTTTTTATTGTTCGTGATCTTGTCGCTCCAGAATTTTCGGTTGGTTGCCGGCATCCTGAACAAGGCGCAGTCATGCCCATGCCAGAAGCAACCGTTGACCATGATCACCGCGTTGAATTTTCGAAATATCAGATCCGGTGTGCCGGGAAGTGCTCTGCCATGAAGTCTGTACCGGTAACCCTTTCGATGGAGTGCCCTGCGAATCATTATTTCCGGCTTGGTATCCTTTGCCGTAATGGAAGCCATAATCTGGCTTCTTTTCGCTTTGTCAAATACGTCAACCATAACCTGTACGGCGTTGAAAAAAATTGAGAATCATCGCAGTCAACGATACAGCATTCCTTGCTGATCTTTCGGAATAATCAGAAGCGTGCGGTCGTTCACGCGAAGTTTGCAAATTAACCATCCGGCTAAAGATCATCCCTGCATATTCGCTTCCTGCGAGTCCTTCTGATTGACCTCGCTTTCGTGGTCAGTGTCACCAATAAGGTCGATCTTGTCCCTCACACTGTGGATACTGCGGATAATCGAGGATACATCGCCCTGTAACTGGTCAAAGTGTTTTTTCAGTCTAGTGGCCAGTCCGTCCAGATTTTCAACTTCACCAGCGACTTTCAGCAGTGCTTCTCTGACCTGTTGAGCCTGATTGCTCAGTTCGGCATCTCGAACAATACCGCGGATCGCTGTTACAGTTGCCATCATGGTTGTAGGTGACACAATATACACCCGAGCGTTCTGCGACTCTTTCACGAGATCCTGGTGATTGCCCTGAATCTCAGCGAAAATCGCTTCCGATGGCAGAAACATCAGCGCAAAATCGCTGGTCTCTCCGGCTACGATGTATTTTGCCGCGATGTCCGCGATGTGCTTCTTGACTGCTGTCTTGAATCTTCCGCGGGCGCCGGCCGCGTCCTGTGCGACGCGCGCATCCTGAATGTCCTGAAAAGATTGAACTGGGAACTTTGAGTCAACACAGATAGGGCCGGGCGGATCTGGTATCTTCAGCATCAGGTCGGCACGTCTGCCGTTCGAAAGCGTGTACTGAAATTCATAGTTCTGTGCCGGCAACACGTTGTAGACAATATCCTCAAGTTGCTGCTCTCCGAAAGCACCCTTATGTTTGTTGCTTGCGAGCACCTGATGTAATTGTGTGACACTGATTGACAATTCATTGATGTTTTCCTGATGTACAGATATCTGCCCAAGCCTGTCTCTGAGGTCGCCCAGTGTCTTTGAGGTTTCAGAGGCTGTTCTTTCGAGGGTCTGTCGAACGTTGTCACCGCTTCTTTGCAGACGCTCATCCAGCATGCTGGTCAGCAGCCGTTCCTGGGAGGCAAGTTTTTCGTTCATCTGCTCGAGCAGGTCGGATCTATCGTCATGACTGACGCTGGTGGATGAACGCCTCCTCACCAGCAAAAAAATCACAACCCACAATAAAATGAGCAATCCGAGCACCAAAAGCGGATCAGTCATAATTTGTAGGGCTGATTCCCTCACGAGGTGAAGTTCTCCGAATACAAAGATTCTTTCAAGTTGATTACATCTGCATGCCTGTGCGACAGCTGGCGTTGACTATTGTAATGTTCAATGGAAAATAATGCGCTGAACATGGCATTCGCACGGCTTGATTGGCGATAATAACGAGTACAGGATATTGAAAATTGAATATCAGGTGTAAGTTGCTGGTGATCGTCCATGAACACTTCGAACCTCGCTGAAAACTATCGAGTGGTAGTCGACCGCATTCGCGCAGCCGAAAGGCTCGCGAACAGGGAAGTCGGATCCGTAAAACTGGTCGCCGTCGGAAAACGGCACACAGCAGATGCGATCAGAACCCTGGTTGGATGCGGCCAGCGTTTTTTCGCGGAGAATTTTGTACAGGAAGCGATCAGCAAGCAGCAGGTACTGTCTGACCTGGATATCGAGTGGCACTTTGTCGGAAGCATACAAAGCAACAAGACAAAGGATATCGCGACCCACTTTTCCTGGGTACACAGTGTCGACCGGTACAAAATCGCCCGGCGGCTGAACGATCAACGACCTGATGATCGGCCACCCCTGAACATATGCGTCCAGACCAATCTTCAGGGTGAAACGACAAAATCCGGTGTGTCCGGTGAGGAATTGCTGCCATTGCTGGACGAAATCGCGAGCCTTCCCCGCATTCGCATGCGAGGTTTGATGATCATTCCGGAACCCGTCGACGATATTGATGAGCAACGTGCTATATTCGCCCGGCTGAGGAAGTGGTTGGACTCGGCGGTCAAACGAGGACATCCGCTTGACACTCTGTCAATGGGGATGACTGCAGATATGGAAGTTGCGATTCGGGAAGGCGCAACACACGTCCGAATAGGTACCGCCCTGTTCGGACCTCGACCCGCCAAAACTTCGGGTCTGAAAACATAGTTGGTAAACCATTATTTTGTCTTTTGCGAAGCTCAACTCGATCAGCTCAGCATCGAAAATGAATTGCACCTTTGGTAACTCATTTGTAAGATCAGCGACATTCATATTCACTGTTTTGAGTTTGTTGTCCGCTGGAATTAATGCCGCTCAACCGGAACCAATAAAGATTGTCGCAATCGGCGACAGTCTGATCGCCGGTTACGGACTCAAACCAGAGCAAGGGTTCACATCAAAACTTCAGAACATACTGAATGAAAGTGGCTGCTCGGTAAAGATCGTTAATTCCGGAATATCCGGTGATACGACCAACGGCGGCCTCGCACGAGTCGATTGGGTATTGTCAGATCCATACTCCGGTGTGATTCTCTTTCTGGGGTATAACGATGCGTTTCGCGCTGTACCAGTTGAATCCGTCCGTCACAATCTGACTGAAATGATCAAAAAAATCCAATCAAGAAATTTACCGATTCTATTTTTCGGCGCTAAAGCACCTCGCAATCTGGGAGCCGATTACTATGAAAAGTTCGACAGCATCTACCCGGAACTTGCTGCGGAGTACGGTTTGCTGTTTTATCCCTTTTTTCTTGATGGTGTCGCAACCGAACCTGCATTGAATCAGAAAGATGGTATTCATCCGAATGAAGCGGGCGTTGATCTGATCGTCAGACGAATAGCCCCACATGTCGGACAGTTGATCCAACAGATAGAATCTTCTCAGTCTGGCGACGAAGTACGCCAGTACTCAAATTGTTCACTATAATAGCCAGCCATTCTTAAAGTCATTTGTTGAAAATTCTGATCAGGCAGTCATTTAAATGTCGAAAAAATCTTCCTTGATTCTATTCGCTACAGTAGTATTCGCACTGGGAGCACTCTTGGGGTGTGGTGGCGACAGAAAGGCGAAACAGGGATCGGGGCATCCGCCTATGCCCGATGCGCCAAAAGAAGGTGGTGACACCGCGGGTTCACCGTTGTTTTTGTTCAACCAAGGTGGTGCGCATGGAGTACCAGGTGAAGATGACGAAGCTTACAGGGAGTACCTGCTCTGGAAAGAGTGGCAGCAATATCAGAAATATCAGGAATGGCTGCGAAACAATCCCGACGCCCAACCCACCGATCAACCCAGCGAATAAAAGCACTGTCTCCGTTTGGAGATAGATACCGCCTGAAATCAGGCGTAGCGTATCGGTCTGACGCGCAGTTGTTTTGTCGGTTTTATTGCTGAACCATTCGATTGGTTCAGCATCGTTCAGACGTGACAGCTGATGTGTTCCCGATCATCTCCTGAAGTGAATCACTCAATCGGCGAACCAATTCGATAATCTGTGCCTCGGTTATGATCAACGGAGGCGCCATCACAATGGTGTCGCCTACCGCTCGGATGAACAGTCCATTCGATGCTGCAATATCCACGAGTTTCGTCCCCGCATTAGATTGGGATGTCAATAATTTTCCATTTGACTTGTTTGAAACCAGGTCGAATCCCGCCATCAGTCCAACAGTCCGAACATTTTCGACACTTGGCAGCGCTTGGAGTTTCACAAGTTCTCGGTTAAAGATTCCAGAGACCGACCTGACATGTCCGATAATGTCTCTTTCTTCAAGAATATCAATGACTTCCAGCGCGATGGCCGCACCTACCGGATGTCCGGAATAGGTGAACCCATGACTGAAAACACCGGATTGTGCGCTCATTTCAACCAGAGTTTCGTAAACTTCATCAGTAACTGTCACCGCGGACATCGGAAAATAAGCCGAGGTGATTCCTTTTGCGACTGTCATGATGTCCGGCCTGATGCCGAAAGTCTGAGACCCAAACATATTCCCCGTCCGTCCGAAACCGCAGACTACTTCGTCGATGATCGTGAGGATTCCAAATTGCTGGAGTACAGGTTGTATTCGCTCAAAATATTTTTCCGGTGGAATGATCACTCCACCGACTGCCATGACTGGTTCTGCGATAAACGCCGCTATAGTGTCAGGTCCAGCCTCTAAAATTAGACTCTCAAGCTGGTCTGCCAGTCTTTCAGCGAACTCCGACGCACCCTCGTTCAGTAATCCATGAGCAGAATAATCCGGGCAGTCAGCATAGATTACATCTGAGTTGCTCGTGTTGATGTGTTGCTGCATAGCATTCATGCCTGACAGTTGTGAGGCGAATATTGTCGACCCGTGATACCCATTAATTCTTGAGATAATCTTGCGTCTTTGAGGCTCGCCGCGCTGTTTGTGATAAGACCAGGCGATCTTGATTGCTGATTCATTCGCTTCGGAGCCCGACCCTGCAAAATAAACTTTAGTCAGGTGGTCTGGCGTAATTTTGATTAGTTTTTCCGCCAGCGTAATCAGTTTGTCGTTACTGCGCCCTCGAAAAGTATGGCACTTGGGTAGCTGTGACATTTGCTCGAACGCCGCATCTATCAGGCGTTGCTCGCTGTAACCCAGATTGACGCACCACAGGCTAGCCATGGCATCCAGATATTCGACTCCATCAGCGTCATATAGGAAGACACTATCTCCACGGCAGATCACCGACGCATTCTGCAACTTATACCGACTCAGGTCGGTAAATGAATGCAGATGCCGAGCGTGGTCAATGTCACTCAGAAGACTGGAATTACTCATGGATATCCATTGGTTTATGAAAAAGTTAAATCTCTAGGCGATGCGTTGCAATAGCATGATTCAATTAAGGTTCGAGTAATCCAAAGTTTTCGCCGCGCTTTGGTTGAGATAGTCGATGATCGGTTTGCGAAAAGACTGCACATGCTCAATCGTGACGTTTTCAACTGCAGTAAAATTGCGATCTTTGATGGCATCAGTCAGTCGGTGGTGTTCATCGACGCTTATTGTGATGGCTTCATCCAAGCCGGAATTGATAGAAGGAGAGTACCAAAACCAATCGACCCTGAGAGCTTTCTTCAGCAGATCCGCCATGAGTCGTTCCATGTGTCCGTTGTGTCCAGCTCGTGCGATCGCCAGATGAAACTTTTCGTTGATTTTGATGATGGCCTTGACATCACGTCGCTCGCCGGCTTCTTGATAAGCTTTGCATTGCTTTACGATGTTTTCCAGATCGTCTTCTGTGCGACGTTGAGTCGCCAGATGACCGGTCGCAAGTAGGAGAAATTCGAAACTTTCCAGAAATGATCGAACCTCCTCAATATCCAGTGGGGGTATCCAAGCACCTCGATTGGGTAGTATTTCAATCAATCCCTCAGCGGCCATACGTACAAAAGCCTCACGTACCGGAGTACGGGATATTCCAAGTTCTTCCACAATGACACGTTCTTCGATTCGCGCACCTGATGACAAGTGCATATTGATAATTTTGTCGAGAAGGTAGTCGTATACGATATCCGGCGTAACGCCGCGTCGCTTGAATGCCTTCAATTTGTCAGGCCCATTGATCACTTGATTTTTCATTAATCAACCAACTGTTGAAATACCGCCAATACCTTAGGGAGTGGCACCCGAGAACTGTGGCGCCACTCACCCAAGTTGTCAAATTTGCGAAATTAACCGCCAAGCCAAGACTGAACAAGCTCCTTGTTGGCATCCACCCACTCTCGGGCATATTCCGCGGGATCGCGTTCGTCCACACCGATCGCGAATGACCATTCGTTGATCACCTCCTGTGACCACTTGATGCCATTCAGCAGTTTCGCCATATCGGGAACCTCTGTCTCAAGTCGCGTGGAGTAGGCAATCTGCGAACTGATCGGGGGAAATGCAGTAGCCACATAGGAGTTCTCATACCAGTTCGGATCTTCCGAAAGATTCGCCACCTGCCACTTTTCGGGATCGTGCGCTGGCTCATCCAGAATCACCAGCGGATGCATATTGAAAATATGATGCGGTAGATAGCATGCCCAAACAATGACTCGGCCCGCTTTCGCATCAGCATCTATCTGAGAAAGGATGACCGTCTCTTCACTAACCGTGAGTTCGTACAAGTCAGCAAATCCATAATCGCGGGCGCGGACCTGATGGATTTTTGTCGATTTCCACGCGGGAGCGCCCATCCATATTTCGCCTTTGCCATCGCCATTGCGATCGGTCAATTCCACAATTTCAGGTCTGGTCAGATCATAAACCGATTTCAGACCGTATTTGTCCACCGCTTCCTGTGTCGTGCAAAATGCATCGGTTGCAGGGAATTTTACGTCAGTCAATGCGACAGTTCCTTCCTCATGAACATACTTGTCAATCAATCCTTGATTGTTGGGTAACCAAAGATCAGGATGAATGTCGACCTCGCCTTTCCCCTGACCCATTCCCTTAAAGAAAACAGCATGGTTGCCGGGGACAATTTCAACTTCGATTCCGTAATTTTCCTCAGCAACAAGCTTGATGACATGTGCCATGATTTTGGCATAGCCCCAACTCAGCTGACCGACCACCACTCTTTCTGTAGCAACGGCATTGCCTGCGAAAAAGATGCTGACCATCATCGCAATCAGCGAATTTCTGATAATTTTCATGTCGATTTCCTCCAAATAAACAATTACGCACTTATTTAGCTCGTTCAAACGAGCTTCTCCTTTGAATTGGGACTGCGTCCCTGTATGATTCTGTCCAGAACCATCGCACAGAACAGAATCGCCAAACCGGCTAACATTCCCTTGCCCTCATTCGCATAGCTGAGCGCATCAAGCACTTCTTCACCCAAACCTTTCGCACCTATCAGTGATGCAATTACGACCATCGACAAACACATCAGTATCGTTTGATTGATACCAGTCATGATTGATGGACGCGCGAGCGGCAGATCAATCTTGAAAAGCAGGTCGGTTTTCGATGCGCCAAAAGCCTGAGCAGCCTCTCGAACATACTCGGGGACACCATGCAATCCAAGAACCGTCAGACGAACTACCGGTGGCATACCGAAGACTACGGTTGCAATGATTCCCGGTGGTTTACCGATTCCGAAAAAAGCTATCACTGGAATCAGGTATACAAATGAAGGCATTGTCTGCATAAGGTCAAGTATCGGCCAGACTGCAGTGCGAACTGACTTCTTTCGGGCACACAGGATTCCCAATGGAATTCCAATGATCAATGAAAGCAGACAGGCAGACCCAAGAAGTGAGACAGTGAGCATGCTTTGCTCCCAGAATCCCAGTATTCCCAGATAGGCCAATGCAAAACCCGTAAAAATTGCCACTCGGATCCCTGCGACCTTGTACGCGAGTAGGATAATCAAACCCATCATGATTGGCCAGGGCGTGCCGATCATCAATACCTCCAGAAAATCCAAAATGATTCGGATCAACCGCGTGACACCACCAAACAATCCGGCAAATGATTCAGTCAGCCACTGAAACATGTTGTCAACCCATGTTTCGGAATTGCGCCGCCATGCAATCTTTGCGGGCACACCTTGAAGCCATTCCGGAACCTGTTCAGATGTGAACCGATATGCACAGACTCCGGCCGTAACCACACTTACGCCGGCCATGGGTAGAGCCAATTTCCAGGGAATTCCTTTACCCATGGAGCGATTGACATTCCACTTTTCAAATCGGCCTTTGAGCGCATAATTCGCGATCAGTCCCTGAGCCAGTTTGACTGCGATCAGGCTTGCAATTCCGAAAATAACCAGCAGAGTATCCTGTGCCGCTGCTTGTTCTGCCACCACAAAAGCTTTGTTGCTGGCATTTTCAAGCGCAGTAGCCGATTGTGCCAAAGCACTCGCGTTATCCGCACCGCTCTGTAGTGCCTGTTCCGCTTCAATTCTTCGTGTTTCCGCACTTTTGAGCAATCGTTGCGCGCGTGCGAACTCCTCAGCTCCCAAGTTGGCAAAAAAACCTCGGGATATCTGAACGATTGCTATGGACTCGACAAACAGAAAGAGCCAGAACCAAGACCACATTTGACGTGATATCCACCAAACGGTACCTAAAACTGCCGCAGTCCAGTTGAACGTGAAGCCAATTCCTCTCGTCTCGTCAATAGTCTTGAATTTTTTTCGATAATATGCCGCACTCGGTCCAATAAACTCCACAAGTGCTTTTTCCTTTGCCTCGCGCTGTTCTCTTAGTACTGTTTCAAGGTCAGCCATTCGTAAAGTCCTCGCTATAGTGGTCTGATTCTGATTGACATGGAAGACATCATGGTTAGTTTCGCTGGATTACAAACTTAAAAGAGTTGGATTTGCAATAATGTAATCGGTATACACACCTTGCGTGGACAATTCGACTGGCCAACTTCCGTACCGCGGTTCATACAATTTAAATTTGAACCCAATATCATTGTAAACAGTGAGCTCGAATACTTGTGTAATTTGTATTTTAATAAAATACAAATTCGATTTTGAATTTCATCTATACGAAGCGCAATGACCGAAAAAATCCGACACTACACCCATTTCATAGACGGCAACTTCACAAATGCCGGGAACAGTGAGTTTATAGACAGTTTTGATCCGACCACAGGTGAAGTCTGGGCAACTATTGCGCGAGGCGATGCGAAAGTTGCTGATAAGGCGATACAGTCATCTCATCGTGCCTTTGGTGAGTGGTCCGCCCTTACCGGACATCAACGCTGGTCTGCGATAGTTGAATTTGCCAATGCCTTGGAAAACAGATGGGAGGAACTGGTTGAATCGGAGATTCGCGACAACGGTAAACGCATCGCCGAGGTTCGCGCTCAGTTCGCAGGATTGCATAGCTGGTTCAGATACTTTGCCGAACAGGGTAAAAACATAGGATCGCAAGCGCAGAACAACACGATTCCTGCGGTTCGGAGTGAAACACACTACGTACCATACGGTGTTGTTGTCGCCATCACACCATGGAATTCGCCTCTCATGATTCTGGCGTGGAAATTGGCTCCTGCATTGATTGCAGGCAACACCGTAGTTGTCAAACCGTCAGAACATGCATCGGCATCAACTCTGGAGTTTGCCAGGCTTGCATGTGAATCTGGCATTCCAAGCGGTGTCCTAAACGTGACAACCGGTTATGGATTTGAGATTGGAGACGCACTTGTTCGCCACTCACTCGTCCGAAAAGTCACATTCACCGGATCTGATCTGGGTGGTCGGTCAGTGGCAAAGTCGGCCGCCGAAAACATCATCCCCAGCACACTGGAACTGGGTGGGAAGTCGCCACAGATTGTATTTGATGATGCGGACCTCAATAGCACAGTAAATGGCATTCTATCCGGAATTTTCCTGTCCAATGGGCAGACTTGCGTCGCCGGGTCCAGACTGATCGTGCACCATCGAGTCAAAGACGCCATAGTTGACCGAATTATCTCCTGTGCACATTCCCTGAAATGTGGCAATCCGATGTACCCGTCAACGCAAGTAGGTCCGTTGGCAAACAAAATGCAACTGAATAAGGTGTTGGAACACATAGAAACAGCAAAAAGAGAAGGTGCTGTATGCCGAGCCGGAGGAAACCGAATCCATCCCGAAAATTGTCCAAACGGCTATTTTGTCGAACCGACAGTCTTTGACAATGTCAAGACAGGCATGCGAATTTGGCGGGAAGAGATATTCGGCCCCGTGCTTGCTGTCACATCGTTCCACGAGGAACAGGAAGCCTTGTCACTGGCAAACGACGGAATCTACGGCTTGGCTGCGGGAATCTGGACATCGAATCTTGATCTGGCAGGCTGGATGGCGAAAAGAATCGACGCGGGTACTGTCTACATCAACCACTACCGAAGCGTCGACCCGGCTGCACCGGTTGGTGGCATGAAGCACTCCGGATACGGTAGGGAACTGGGGCCCGGCGCAGTCCAGGATTATCTGCAGTTGAAGTCGGTATGGACAGGTATTGAACCGATACCAAGCCCTTATCCGGGTTAAAAATGAGGCGTGAGAATTTTCTCCCTAGTCCACACCAACGCGCCTGATTCAGGTGAGCAGGCGTTCGTAAATGATTCCCAACAGTTGTTCACCGTATTTGGCATCCGACTCATCGTCTCCCGGTCCATCAACATGAATTCTTGTTTGGGTTCCATAGTCCGTCACTAACACCCTGAAGTTTTTCTGTGACACTTCTTTTTTGTCCTTCCTCCAGAATGCGAGTCGCCATCTTCTCTTTTTGTCTTTTTCCAGACTGCTGAAGCTGACAAGATATAAACCCTGGCTTCGGTCCAGATCATCAATGCTCACTCCCGAAGCCTCCAGCGTTCGGCCAACACGAACCCAGGCTGAATCAAAATTCTCGGCGAGCACAATTGTCTGCTGTCCCTGATCCATGGTCAGCCATTTGCCTGGAGACACGCTTGCCAGTGCTGTTCCCGCTTCATCCTGCTGGTAGCTCGTTAGCAGGTAGTACCTCAGTCGGGTCATGAATTCTTTGCTGCCTTCAGAATTCACCTCTACGTTGAATTCTGTTTTGGCAAGCACCTGTGTCTCGGTGGCGCTCGTCGTTACCAGATGCAACTCATCAATTCTGCCCCGATACTCTTTCACTCCCATCCGTTGGAGCAGGGTCGGCAACTTCTTTATGTCAACACCAGAGACAACGAACTTGGCCATTTCCTCATTTGCATCAATGACCTTGACACCCATGTTTTCAAGCACAATCTTCATCCTCTCAAATACTGAGCCGGCGGAATCAACCACCCGCAACCGCGTAGAGTCCTGTCCTGTATCAAGCAATGTCACCTTGAAGAAATCCTCACCGCGCGCTACCGCCTCGCGATACTGATCTTTTTCAACGCCGATACCCTGATCACTTCTTTGAAATTCCTTGAATTTTTCAAACTCAATCCACGTCGCATAGTTTCTGAACTGTTCCGGCTGAAGATCTTCCGGTTTAAGTTCGGCCGGGTCGTAATCAGCTGGAACTTGGAACTGCTCTGCTTCTGGAAGAGGGGTCATGCCCGGCGGCACTTCCAAGGGGTCCAGTACATGAGATGATGGCAGCAATGACAGCTGCCTTCCACCGATTTCGGCGCAACCGTTTATAACCAATGCTGAGAAAACGACTATGACCAGCATCGTGGCGTGGGGCATTTGCGGTTTTGTGTCCATTTCCATAACTGTTTCTGTCTTCAATCGATGTTCAGATTTATTCGTTCGAGAATTCCATCAAGCTCATCAAGATTCCTGTAGCTGATCTTGATGTATCCCTTTCCACTTCGGTCATGTATGTTCGCTTTTGATCCGATCCTTTCTGACAGTTCGCGTTCAAGCCTGGAAATATCGGGGTCCTTGGACTTCGTTATTTTATCCGACTTGCCATCGCGATTGCCCCACCGTTTGACCAAATCTTCTGTTTTTCGTACATTCAGGGCATTTTGCACAACAACCTGTGCTGCATCAATCTGATCTTCACCGCTTAACGCAAGCAAGACTTTAGCGTGACCTGTCTCAATCTGACGATTCTGAAGCATTTCAAGCACCGGAGCAGCCAATGACAAAAGTCTCAGCATGTTGGTGATGGTGGCGCGTGACTTGCCGATATTTTCACCGATTTGAGCGTGCGAGAGGCTGAATTCGTCGGCCAACCTCTTGATCATGTTTGCCTCTTCAACCGGGTTCAGGTCTTCTCTTTGTATATTTTCGATAAGCGCCATCGCCATGCTCGACTGATCATTCAGCGTACGGACTATCACCGGCACTTCGTGCAAGCCGGCCATCTGAGCCGCACGCCATCTTCGTTCCCCGGCAATAATCTCAAATCCAACACCACTATCTGATTCGCGCGCAATGATCGGTTGAATAATGCCGTGTGCCTCAATGGATTCCGCCAGTTGTCGTAGCGGTTCCTCTTCCATTTCCATGCGTGGCTGATAGGTGCCTGAGCGCAGCTTTTCGATAGCGATCATGCGCACATTGCCTACCGGTGCCGTCGCTGTTTTGGTCGCGGCTGATCCAAGCAGCGCACTCAAGCCTTGTCCTAATCTCTCCTGACTGCTCATCTTAACTCCTCCTTACTCAGCATTTCACCTGCCAACGCGAGATAAGCCATTGATCCTGCACATTTTTTATCGTAGTCGAGTACGCATTTCCCATGGCTCGGCGCTTCAGCAAGCTTGATGTTTCGGGGTATGAAGGTACGGTAGACCTGATCATCGAAATGACTGCTCAATTCTTCTGACACTTCCTGGTGCAACTTGTTTCTGCGGTCATGCATGGTACGCAGAATTCCGTCCAATTGCAGATTCGGATTGAACGACTCTCGAACTGACTCAATTGTATCAAGCAAGTCAATCAATCCTTGCAGGGAGAAAAACTCGCATTGAGTGGGAACAATTACGCCATCGGCCGCCACCAATGCGTTGACTGTCAGTATGTTCAGCGATGGCGGACAATCAATCAGGATATAGCTGTAGGCATTCCTCAGAGAGCTCAATGCGCGTCGGAGCAGGTATTCACGATTTTCTAAATCAAGCAACTCCACTTGTGCACCGGCAAGATCCCTGCTTGAAAACACCGCATCCGCGCCAAATTCTGTTTGTGTGACCACCTCTGAAATTGTTGCCGTACCAATGAGAACGTCATATATTCCTTTGACGTTTCTGCTCGTCCCAAATCCCATTCCGGCTGATGCATTTGCTTGTGAGTCCAAGTCAACAAGCAAAATCCTGCGCTTCGCGCGTGCCAGCGATGCCGCGAGGTTGATGCCTGTCGTTGTTTTTCCAACCCCGCCCTTTTGATTTGCAATGGCTAAAACACGGCCCATGATTCTAATCGGAAATTAAATCGTTTTTCTTTTCAAAACAACTAGATGGCGTTTTTCTTCCAAGCCGGGTACGGATAGCTGATGAATGGAAGATTCGCATGCTGTTCGAAGAATTTTCAGTTCGTGACTCGGATAGCTGCCTTTCATTGCGAGAATGTGCCCATTCGACCTGAGAATCGGTAAGCAACAATCAGCGATCGTGTCCAGTGAACCCAGCGCACGCACAAGAATGGTATCGAATTTTATTCGGGCTTTCGCCAACTTCTGCACTCGTTCGCACATCACGGTCACATTACTCAGACTCATCTGTGCAACTGAATGCCTGAGAAATTCGGATTTTTTCATGCTTGAATCCAATAGAACAACATGCGATTCGGGTTTGGCCAGGGCAACAGGAATGCCGGGAAATCCTGCCCCGCTTCCTACATCAATGACATCTTTCCCTTTTACGTACTCAAGAATCGAAAAGCTATCCAGCAGATGCTTGACCAAAATTTCGCTCATGCTCCTGATTGCCGAAAGATTATGGACCCGATTCCACTTTACAAGCGTTTGCACATGATCCAGACAGTGGTTGATGGCATCCTCTTCGAGTGATATATTCAATCTTTTCAATCCGTTACGTAAAATATTATAAGCCTGAACCCGACTCATCTCTACAGGCGAATCCGCCAGATCCGTAACCGGGCTGTCCATCTGGCTATCTATTGAGTCGGTCGGTAACACAACCCGAATTCAAGCAGATCTCAACATCGCCTGCTTTTTCAGATGTACAGAAAGAGCGGCAATTGCAGCTGGTGTCACGCCCGGTATTCGGGAAGCCATGCCAAGGTTATCCGGTTTGTTGGATTGTAATTTTTGTTGGACTTCATTGGACAATCCGTGTACCAAGGTGTAATCCAAGGAGTCCGGCAAATTCACACTTTCTGCGTGCAGGGTCCTCTTGATCGCCGACCGTTGTCTTTCGATATATCCTTCGTAACGGGCCTCGATTTCAAGTTGTTCCTTTACCGTCTCATCTTCAACAGGAGTCCCGGAACCCGGAATTTTCATCACAGAATCATAGTCGACATTTGCATCTCGCAACAAATCGAACAAAGTCGTATCGTTTGTCAGGGTTCGCCCCAATATGTCACTGATCGCAATCTGATTTGATTTGGTCGGTGTAATCGCATGCTGTTCCAGCCTTTCTCGCTCATTTACCAGAGCACAGCGTTTTTCAACAAAAAGTGACCAGCGGTTGTCACATACGAGTCCGAGTTCGCGGCCTTTTCCCGTCAGGCGCAGGTCTGCATTATCTTCGCGCAGAATCAAACGGTGTTCAGCTCTTGATGTGAACATGCGATAAGGTTCATCTGCGCCTTTGGTAACCAGGTCGTCAATCAGAACACCGATATAAGCCTCATCTCGGCCGGGCCACCAAGGCGACTTGGATTGTACCGACCGTGATGCGTTCAATCCGGCGATCAATCCTTGGCAGGCGGCCTCTTCGTACCCGGTCGTTCCGTTTATCTGCCCCGCCAAAAACAATCCCGCCATCAATTTCGTTTCCAAGGTCGGTTTGAGGCCTGTCGGATCAAGAAAATCATACTCGATCGCGTATCCAGGGCGTGTCAGAATCGCATTCTCAAATCCTTCCATTGATCGTACGAACTCGCACTGAACGTCAAACGGCAGACTGGTCGATATACCATTCGGATAGATTTCGACCGAATCCAAACCCTCTGGCTCAACAAAAATCTGATGTGATGTCCGATCCGCAAATCTAACGATCTTGTCTTCGACCGACGGACAGTATCTAGGCCCGATTGAATCGATTGCACCGCCGTACATCGCTGACCGATCAAGCGCTCCGCGAATAATGTCATGAGTATGCTCATTTGTGCGTGCAATATGGCAGGAAATCTGTCGGGGGTGCTCATTGGCAGACCCCATGAACGAGAATACCAGTGACGGATCATCTCCGGTCTGGACTTCAAGCTTGGAGTAGTCGATGGTTCTACCGTCAATTCGGGGCGGTGTGCCGGTCTTCAGACGTTCCACGTGGAACATCATCTCTCTCAGACGCTTCGCAAGTCTGTTTGAAGCGGCATCGCCAGCACGTCCGCCACTGTGGTTCTCAAGACCTATATGAATGGCACCGCCAAGAAACGTACCAGTCGCCAGTATGACGGCCTGCGCCCTGATTCGAATACCAAATCGCGTCAATACCCCTTTCACAGTGCCATTTTCGACCAGAAGGTCCTCAACTTCCTGTTGAAAGATTGTAAGTCGGTCCTGCTGCTCCAACATTGCCCGAACCGTGGATTTGTACAGCGCGCGGTCGGCTTGAGCGCGAGTGGCTCGAACCGCTGGGCCTTTTCTGATATTCAAACGGCGGAACTGTATGCCGCTTCTGTCGATTGCTGTCGCCATGATGCCGCCCAAAGCATCAATCTCACGCACGATATGGCCTTTTCCAATCCCACCAATTGCGGGATTGCACGACATCTGTCCTATGGTGTCGATGCTCTGGGTGAGCAACAGGGTCTCACTGCCGGTGCGCGCCGCCGCCATCGCGGCTTCCACCCCGGCATGTCCGCCACCAACTATGATCACGTCATAAATTTCAGGATGATTCATGTGTCAGCTGCTGTTGGATTATTGATGATAATAGTCATATCGGGAAAGAATCTGCTGAGTAAACCCCCAGGCCTCCTCAAAAGTCAAAAGTTCCTGTTGAGGAAACACAATACGCGTATACAGCCCTTCCGGCCGCTCAGATTTCAATTTTGTAAGAACTGCATCCAATTGTTCACGATCAACAAACGTCGCCACTGTCTGATCCGGCAACTTGTAGGAAATCACCTGGAATCCGGATTCATCTTTTGTGTAACGTACCTCTACAACATAACGGTTCGTGGGGCTTCTGGCCGGGCGCAGCATCAACTGTGTCTCTTCCTGAAGCTCGACTAAATCCGATCTCAGATCATGTGCTTCCTGACTTCTTTCTGAAAATGCGACTTCCAACTGCGCCAATTCGTTCAATCGGTCCTGATAGGCCCGCTTCAATTTCTCAAGTTCGCTTTGCGACTTCTGTCTGTCAGCCCGTAAATCTTCCCTCTGAACTGTCAGTGTATCAATCTGCTGCTGTCTTTTCTCAATATCCGCGCTGAGTCGATCAGTCACAGAGCGCAATGTCTCAAGCTGTGTTTCCTGGTCGGACTGTCTGCGCTGTAGAAATGATATCTCTCTTTCCAGAGCTTTATTCAGGTTCTGTAGGTCGATTCTCTCTTGAAACATGGTCGAAAGGTCGCCCTCAAGCCTCGCGATCTGCGTTTGCTGCACGTTTATTTCCTCTTCGCGGGCTGCTGACTGTTCGCGCAACTCCAGTTCAACTGTGCGAATGCTTCCAAGCATTTGATTTAGTGCTGATAGTTGCTGTTGATAATCGGTGTTTGCTAGATTCAACTGGCTGATTTGTATCTGCAAATTGGCGATTTCCTGCTGTTGACGTTCGATTGTGACCAGATTCTGAACTTCTAATGCAGTCAGTCGAGAGATATCTGACTCCTGTGCCGAACCGGTCTTGGATAACTGTTCTATCGCCGCTTCCTGCTGCGCACTGGTTAATGTGACCAGCTCCAACGTTCGGCTACGTTCGTCCAATTCTGCCCGAATTACCGCAAGCTCTCTTTCCTGCCTGGTTTGTTCCTTTTCGCGTTGCTCAAGCTCCTGGCTCAATCTGGCAAGCTGTATAGCTTGCTCTTCACTGCGAGTTTGCAACTGACTTCGTTCATCGTCCAATTTAACGATCGTATCCTGCTGTTCCTTGCCTCGCAATTCCAGTTCGGTGCGTTGCTGAATCAATTGAGTAATCTGCTGAATCTGCTCCTGACTTGCTTCCTCAAGCTCTTTTCGCGCTTCAATCAGTTGCGCTACCTCGGTCAGCTGCTCACTTCGTAGAGTTTCCAAATTCTCGATGGTCGTGCTCAACTGCGCAACTTTCGTCCGAAGCTCTTCGCTACGATTCTCCAGTTCGGTCTGTGTCAGGGTGAGTTGCTGAATCTGTTCCTTTTGCGCGTCGGCGAGTTTCTTAAGCTCAATTCGATTCTGTTCCTGCTGAGTGATTTGTACCAATTGTGCTTTTGTCGTCTCTTCAAGGCTGCTGCGAACTTCCAGCAACGCTGCGACCCGGGCTAATCGTTCCGTACTTAATGCTTCCAGTTCACCGCGCTCAACGGTCAATTGCGTGATCTGTGATAGATGCTCTTCCAGGGTGGACTCAAGTCGTCCGCGATTTTCAAGCAGTGTCGCGATGCGTGCGACCTGTTCCTCGCTCAGCGACTGCAGATCGTCTCGCTCAACGGTCAGTTGCGTGATCTGCGATAGATGCTCTTCCAGGGCGGACTCAAGTCGTCCGCGATTCTCAAGCAGCGTCGCGATGCGTGCGACCTGTTCCTCGCTCAGCGACTGCAGATCGTCTCGTTCAACGGTCAGTTGCGTGATCTGCGATTGATGATCTTCCAGGGCGGACTCAAGTCGTCCGCGATTCTCAAGAAGCGTCGCGATGCGTGTGACCTGTTCCTCGCTCAGCGATTGCAGCTCTTCTTGTCTTTCTGTCAGTTGGGCAATCTCTGACTGTTGCTTTTCAGACTGCTGTTCAAGTTCAGTATGTAATTGAACCAATTGAGTTATTTGTGATTTTTGTAGTTCGCTTATTGATTCCAATGCCATCCGGGTCTCAATCAATTCCACGATGTTTTTTTGTTGTTCAAGTTCAACCGCTCGCAGATTTTCCAAGGAATCCTGCAGGGTTGCGATTTCAATTTGTTTTTCCTCAAGGTTTGATTCTACGGTCTGAAGCTCAATCAGCTTTTGGTCGAAGTTCTGTTGCAGAGTAGCCAGGGCCGTCGTCTTGCTCTCACTGACAGACTCCAAGTCCGCGATAATCGAGTTCATTGATGTGATACGTTCGGTCAGTTGCGCACGTTCGACCCGAGACTCGCTGAGTTGAGTGTTGAGACCTTCCAATTCCAAAGTCAACTGCGCCTGTGTGCGATAAAGATCGGCGGTCTCGTATTCGAGCTCAGCAATTCGGGTACCGCGCTGCTCGGCGAGTTTGCTTGTTTCTTTCCTGAGGCGCTCAGAATCGACTACTCGTTGTTCTGTTTGTTTTATGATTTCAGATAGATAGGCAGTTCTTTCTTGAAGTGAGCGGATTTCCTGGGTCGCGTCGCTTTCAGCCGAGAGGGATGACTGCAGATCTTTACCCAATTGAACATTTCGTAGCATGAATATGACGGAAGCCATCAGAAATATCATCACGATCACCATCATGATGTCCGTGAATGATGGCCATATGCTATCGTCTGAGTGACTGGCTTCAGATGCCCGATGAACGCGAAGATCAACGAATCCGCCAGTATTCCAAGTCATGTCCTTCCCCTCCGGGGTCAGTTTTCTTCGTCAGACTCGTCGCGCAATCTGAATCCAGCACGCAATATGCCGCGAATATCCGTTAGCAGATGCATATTCTGGTCGGTCAATTTCTCAAAATTGGTGAATACCTCGTCCTGCTTGGCACTGATTTCCTGAATTTGACGAATGAAAGTGTCAAATTTCTCGATTGTTTCAACTGTCCCGGCGAGCATCGCGTTTAAATTCTGTTCGGGTGAACGGGTAGCCGCCTGATACTGTGGAATCAATACTGTGGCTGTTACGTGTTCAATCTTTCCAAGGATGTAAGACTGGGTGTCGAGCAACTTCAGGTAAAAATAGCCGAACAGAAAATAGGCCAGAATCGCGGTCATGGTAGTGGACAACGCTGTCGACATGCCGTGAATGACAATATCAATACCTCGCAGGCTATTGGTATCGGAAATCGCTGTCGACGCTCCCAGAAGTGCCACAGTCAGCGAAATTATCGTTCCGAATACTCCCGTAAGTATCAGTATGTTGTTGACAAACTTAGCGAAACTGGTGCGGCTGGTCTCGTGTGCAAGTAGCGTTGCGGCAAGCGCGTTGTGATTGAACTCAGCGCGGGCACTGAAAAAATCGCTCACAATCCGATATCGTTGTCCGATGATGGTGCTCTCGGATAGCTGATTGAGTTTCTGCTCCACATCTTCCGACGAAATCGCGTCAGAAAACTGCTGCAGTGCCTTCTCCTCCCGATCATACAGAAAGAACAGCCGAATCAACTGCGAAAGACCTGAAATAAAAAGTACCACAATCGCAACATTGATGACCAAGCCGATTCGGGTGATCTGGTTTCGGATATATAAGTCGGCCAAGTAGTCGTACTGCCAAATTACAACCGAAGCGACCGCCGCCAATACGAGCAGCATCTGCAGGAGAATGGTCTGGGATTTACTTAAATTAGTCATTTTGTGTTCGATGCCAATTCAGTCGGAGAACAATATCGCAGTTCGAGCCGGAGAGAGTGCCAATTACCTGGTTTACTTACCAATGCAGAAACTAGCGAATATCTCGCCAAGCAATTCGTCCGAGGAAGGCGTTCCGGTAATCTGATCGAGCGATTTCATCGCATCCCACAAGTCTTGGGCTGCAAGTTCACCTGCCGACTGCCGTACGAGAGCATCTTGCGCCCGCACCACGAACTCGCCGGCCCGCTTCATTGCGGAAAGGTGTCTTCGACGTGCGAGGAAAAGTCCTTCTTCATTCACTTCATAACCCGCAATCCGCTGTATTATTTTATATATTTTTTCCATGCCCAAACCAGTTAACGCGGACACATGAGTCTGATGAAAAGACTTGGATGAAAGTGTAGGCCGAGCATCCCCGATCAAGTCGGTCTTGTTCCATACGACGGAACAACGTGTGGAATCCAAACCCTCAATCTCCTGCAGGTCCTCATTACATACCCCCTGCTCACTGTCGATGACATAGAGAACGACATCAGCCGACTGCACCGCTTGTCTTGTGCGTGAGATACCTTCCTTTTCAATTTCGTCGGAAATGTCCCGCAATCCGGCAGTATCGATCAGCCGAACCGCCAGTCCGTTTACGTCGACAGTAACATCCACTGTGTCACGGGTTGTTCCGGGATGCGGTGTCACGATTGCACGGTCCTGCATTCCCAACCGGTTGAAAAGACTAGATTTTCCTGCATTTGGACGGCCTGCGATCACAACCGTAATACCCTCGCGCAACAGGCTGCCAGCAGATGACTGATCAATCAGTTCTGTCAAATCATGCCTGATTTGTTTTATTGCCACTGCAATATCTGAATTCGCCAGAAAATCAATTTCTTCTTCCGGGAAATCAATTGCGGCCTCAATGAAAACCCTCAGATTGACAATTTTTTCCACGATCTTGTGCGCCCGCTCAGAAAACTCCCCGCTCAGGGAGCGTATGGCAGATTGCGCAGCCACGGCTGTTGAACTGTTGATCAGATCAACGACAGCTTCTGCTTGAGCCAAGTCGAGTTTGCCGTTCAAAAATGCCCTTCGTGTGTATTCTCCGGGGTCCGCCAGTCTTGCACCGAGTTCCTGCAACCTTGACAAGAGCAAATTGAGCACGACAGGACTTCCGTGACTGTGGAATTCGCATACGTCTTCACCGGTGTAGGACCCGGGCGACGGAAAGAAGAGAAGAACGCCTTCATCAATCAGTTCGCCACCGTCGTTGAAGAATCCTGTGAACATTGCCTGTCTCGCAATGACGGCTTTGCGAGTTACGGCATGCGCGAAATCAGATGCCTTCGACCCCGATACTCTTATTATTCCAATGCCGCCGATGCCGGCGGGGGTAGAAATCGCCGCAATGGTATCGGCTTCAACGATCAGATCGCTGCCAACTTTCTGGTGATGTACCACTGCTGTGCAATTGAAAGGACATTGTTGATGAGCCAGTAAAGCACAAGACCAGACGGAAACCACAGAAAGAAAAAGGTAAATACTATCGGCAGACTCATCATGATGTTTTTCTGAAGCGCATCCAACGGAGTCGGATTCAAGAACTGCTGTGCAAACATCGACGCTCCCATCAACACCGGCAACACATAGTAAGGGTCTGCGCGCGAAAGATCGTCAAGCCAGAAAATGAACGGTGCCTGACGAAGTTCGACACTTTCCAGCAAGACCCAATAAAGAGCGATAAAAACTGGAATTTGGATCAATATCGGAAGACAGCCGCCAAGCGGATTGATTTTGTCTTTCTTATAGATCTGCATCATCTCCTGATTCAGCTTCTGCTTGTCATCGCCATATCGTTCTTTAAGAGTTTTCAGCCTCGGCTGGAGTTTCTTCATTTTCGCCATGGACTTGTAGCTGGCAGCCGACAGTGGATAGAACACAATTTTGACCAGTAGTGTCAGCAGAATGATTGACCATCCCCAGTTTTTTATTACGTCGTTGATTTTCTGCAGAATCCAGAAAAGAGGTGAAGATACGGGTGTCAGCCAACCGTAATCGACCGTCAGTATCAGGCCTTCGGACGGATCCTTGATTCTGTCCTGTTCTTTCGGCCCGACATAGATCTGGGTGCGCAGTGTGCCGACAGAATTGTTTTCGACAATCGTTGGAGTACGAGTGACATAGCCGGCCAGATAGCGTGTCTGCCCGCTTGCGTCATGAAGCGGCTTGGTATAAAACTCATACGGTGCGTTTTCATAAGGCAGCCACGCGGTCATGAAATAATGCTGCAGCATTGCCACCCATCCGGAATTCGTCTCGAACACCGGACTGTCATTTCGTATTTCCTTGTAATCTATCTTTTCGTACTTGTTCTCGGGCGTGTAAAGCGCCGCCCCCTTGTAGCTCGGCAAGGCCTTGAAAAACAAAAATCCCTCGGATTCCTCGACATACTCGGTGCTCAGATATTGTCCATACTGATAGGTTTCCAATCGCTTTCCACTTCTGTTGTCGACCGTAAAATCAACATCAATCAGATAGCTGTCTCGATAGAAAGTGAATGTTTTCAAATAGTTTATGCCGTCGGGCGATGTCCAGCGAAGAGGCACTTCAAGCGAACTATCTGAATCCAGTAGTTCATAGGATTCCGCTTCAGCCTTAAATTCCGTTTTATGATTCGGAAACTCGCCGCCCGTTCCGACCAGGCCTGATTGTGCCACCAGGATTCCAGGCCCGGTATCCGTCAGCAGTCGAAACGGGACATCCGGCATATCAACCTCGACCGGGTATTCAAGCAGCTTCGCTTCTCGAATTTCACCGCCGTAAGTATCGATCTCCACTTTCAGAAGATCGGTCTGGATCTTGATGCGTTGCGCTGATTCCAGCACAGAACTGGCCGTTGGAACGCCAGCAGTCGGCGCTGTTGCTGTTGGAGCGGTAGGTGTTTCAGGAACTTCGCCGATTGCGGCAGTCTGAGGCTGGCCCGTGGAGGACGGTGATGTCGGAACACCCGGGGTGGAATCAGTTTGGACGACCGGCGTGATCTGCTCCTTCTTTTGCTGAAAATCCAGCCATGCCTGCCAAATCAGCAGCAAGATCAGCCCGAGTGAAATGGACAGTAGTGCACGTCTGAAGTCCATCAGCTATTTTCACCGGCCTCCGGCACCGGATCGAAACCACCCGGATGCCAAGGATGACATCGGCCGATTCGGCAAACCGTGAGGAACGATCCTTTCAACGCACCGTGCTTCTTGATCGCCTCAACCGCATAACTGGAACATGTCGGGTGGAACCGGCAGCACGGACCGAACAGCGGACTGATTACATATTGGTAGCCACGTATGGCCAAAACAAGAATTCTTCTCAATTTTCCAACTGTTTGAATAGTCTGATCAGTCTGTTGCGCAATTCAGCATTTGGTGCCGACACACAAGCATGGTGCGCGATGATCACCATGTCGCGATAAATCAAATGATGTTGATGGGTTCTGAAACACTCACGTATCTGACGCTTGATTCGATTTCGCTCAACTGACTTTTTAGATACTCGGCGAGAAACAACGATTCCGAGACGTGGACCTGTTCGGTTCGGTTCGCCGTGCACCAGAACCCGAAAATACCGGTTTGAAACCTGCCTGTTCTTTTGGAAAACCGTCCGATAGTCACCGCGCCGCTTTAATCTAAGGCCTCCTGGAAAGCAATGTCCTCTCGGCGATGAATTTTTATCATGCACTGAGCCTTGAGCGGCCTTTCGCTCGTCGTGCATTGATTACGGCCCGACCGCCACGGGTTCTCATGCGGGCACGAAACCCGTGTTTGCGTTTTCTTTTCAAATTGCTCGGTTGAAAGGTACGTTTCATAATTTCAAACCACGATATTCTGTTTTCAATTCTGCTATCCGAATGCTGCGACAACTCAAACCGTGCTACTTGGAGTGGACAGCAACTGCCAAATTATAACAATCAAGTACGAAATGGGCTTTAAATTTGTGCGATGTGATTGCCACATAATGTAGTTCAATTCCGTTGAGCAATTAATTTCTCATTATCGCAAGCGACAGAATTGACAGTCAGGAGTACCATTCATGAACTCAGGACAACTATTGTTGATCCCAGATATATCTACTTCAATTGTGAGGCGTGGAACGCAATGTGGTCCTCAATGAAGCTGGAGATGAAATAGTAGCTGTGATCATAGCTTTGCTGCATACGTAACTGCAGAGGCTGACCGGTATCAGTACAAATGGAATTTAGAAGCTGCGGTTTCAGCTGCTCATCAAGGAAATTGTCCGCATCCCCTTGATCGACAAGAATCGTGCCGCTTCGATGACCGTCTCTGATCAGTTCCACTGCATCGTATTGGACCCATGCACTACGGTCTTCCCCAAGATACCCGCTCAACGCCTTTTGGCCCCACGGACATCGAGTCGGTGAACAGATCGGAGAGAAGGCAGATATCGATCTGTACAGCTCCGAATTCTTCAAACCGATAGTCAACGCTCCATGTCCACCCATTGAATGCCCGGTAATTCCCTGTCGTGAACGGTCGACTGGAAAATTCCCGCAAACCACATTCTGAAGTTCCTGGGTGATATAGGAATACATTTGGTAATGCTCATTCCAAGGCGGTTGAGTGGCATCCAGGTAAAATCCAGCACCGGTTCCAAAATCGTAGCTCTCATCCTCGCCTTCGACCCCGGCACCTCTTGGACTTGTGTCAGGCGCGACTAAGATCATTCCGTGGCTATCGGCAAATTTCTGTGACCCGGACTTGACCGTAAAATTCTCCTCCGTACAAGTTAATCCAGATAAAAACCACAAAACGGGACGCACGCCCTCGCCAGCTGATGAAGGTACGAATACCGAAAATTGCATCGGAGTCTTGGTTTGCCGGGACTGATGGCGATAGATACCCTGCACACCACCGAAACAGCGGTGCTCGCTGACAACTTCCATAACGACTTACGCGAACTCGACGACGCTGCGGATGGATTTGCCCGCATGCATCAGGTCAAACGCATCATTGATCCTATTCAATGGCATTTTGTGGGTGATCAGATCATCAATATTTATTTTTCCATCCATATACCAGTCAACGATCTTGGGCACATCAGTCCTGCCTTTGGCACCGCCGAATGCAGTGCCGCGCCAAACCCGGCCTGTGACGAGCTGAAACGGTCGTGTGCTGATCTCCTGACCGGCTCCCGCAACACCGATGATGATGCTTTCGCCCCAGCCTTTGTGGCAGCATTCAAGTGCCTGCCGCATCAGTTCGACATTCCCGACACATTCAAAACTGAAGTCTGCTCCACCACCCGTCAGCGACACCAGATATGGCACAATATCACCCTCAACTTCATTCGGATTGACGAAATGGGTCATACCGAATCTGTCTGCGAGCGCTTCTCGTGCCGGATTGATGTCAACGCCAACAATCATGTCAGCACCCGCTATTCTCGCACCTTGGACAACATTGAGACCGATTCCGCCAAGACCAAACACAACCACATTATCGCCTGGCTGCACTTCTGCGGTATTCATGACAGCACCAATTCCAGTGGTGACACCACAACCGATGTAGCAAACTTTGTCGAATGGCGCGTCTTCACGAATTTTCGCAACTGCAATTTCAGGCACGACAGTGTGGTTCGCAAACGTCGATGTTCCCATATAGTGGAATAGCGGCTTGCCACCCAGGGAAAAGCGGCTGGTTCCATCAGGCATCAGGCCTTGACCTTGTGTTTCCCGAATCGCCTGACACAAATTGGTCTTACCGCTTGTGCAGTACTCACATTGCCTGCACTCGGGTGTGTACAAAGGAATTACATGATCGCCAGCCTTCACACTGGTAACTCCCTCACCCACATCTACCACCACACCAGCTCCTTCATGGCCCAATATCGCCGGGAACAGCCCTTCGGGATCTGCACCAGATAGTGTGAATTCATCGGTATGGCAAATGCCGGTGGCCCTGATCTCCACCATCACCTCTCCAGCCTTGGGGCCGTCAAGTTCTACCCTCTCAATTTCAAGTGGTTTGCCTGCTTCATAGGCTACGGCTGCGTTAGTCTGCACAAATTCACCCTCCGTCATTCGTTTTATGGCACTTTTAGTCGATTATATTGAACTGAATCAAACTCAAATCGAATACAGACAGTATAGCAATTTCACTGTTCACCCAATCGCCCTCGTAGATTTGTTCGACTACCAATTTAGGTTGCTTTGGAGCCAACACCGATAGTCTCCCGATGGGTTCAATAGAAGGCTATCCTGCAAATCTCTTTTCGCGCTCTATTTCGACATTGGTCAAGCTGAAAATCGAGCCACTCGGCCAGCATGCCAAAGTAGAGACTATTGTCACGCGCAGGTGGGGTGTGTTTTCTGGTAAATCCGTGATTTATTCTGTTGATACTCAATGTATTTTGTGAAGCGAATACGATATTCGGAGGGTTTGAATCCAGTCTGTTCTCACGTAGAATCGACTGACTCCGTCGCCTTGATTTTGCCGTGATCAATCGACTGGACAACTTACATTTGTCAAATCAAGTCTTAAATTTAATTTACAAATCAATACCTTATCGAAATTTCAAAGTATTTTTCAGCAGTTATCGAAACGTAAGGAAACAGCCCATCCAGTGACTTTCACATGAATTTATTTGGCAATGACAGAATTTTTTTTGCTGCCAGTTGTAGTTGATGGATTCGAACGGCTTATAAAATCAATCTCTTAGCGGAAAGGAGACAAATCACCCTCAAAAAGTTTGACAGACTGCGTAAACTGTGCATTACAATCGGCTATGGAACGCCATGCTCCATTCGAGTATCAAAATACCGAATATTCATGCAAATATTATTGCATTTCAAACCAAGTTAAAGAATTAGAAATGGTCTGAAAAATTATGCCTTCAGCTCTATGGAAACAAACTCTTTCGCGTTTGGAGCAAGACCACAATGAGGCCGAAGTAACTGCCTGGCTGCGCTCTCTGAGCGCGGTTGAATCCGGCACTTCTCTTGTACTAAACGCACCCAACCGCTTCACAAAACGGAAAATCGAATCAAATTACCTTCCACAAATTGCCGAGATCGCTGAATTTCTGACCGGCCAAAAGTACGAAATTTCAGTAAATATTGGTACAGTATCAAACTCCGGGGCCAATTCCGACGGGAATACTTTTAGTCGTAAAACCAATCCAAACAGTCGCCAAGCGACAGCGATGAACAACAAACAACCTTTCGGATTCGAAAAACTCACTCCGGAATATACCTTCGACCAGCATGTCGTGGGTGAATCCAACCAACTGGCAAGGTACATGGCACAAAGAGCGGCCGAAGAGCCAGGACTGCGTGACCACAATCCACTGTTCATATACGGTGATGTCGGGAACGGAAAAACACATCTGATGCAGGCAGCCGGACGCGAGCTGATTCGAAGGTTTCCCGACAAGCAGACCCGATATGTCAGGGCGAACAATTTTGTGCGGCATCTGGTCACGCTGATGAAAAGAAAGGACAGTGAGAGTATTGAGCGATTCAAGAATTTCTACCACGACCTTGATGTGCTGCTGATCGACGACATCCATCATTTTGCCGGTGCGGATGTCTCGCAGCAGGAGTTTCTGCATACGTTCAATGCACTGCTGGAGGGAAACAAGCAAATCATCATCACCAGTGACCGGTTTTTCAAGGAAATTCAGGGCGTGGAGGATCGCCTTAAATCCAGACTTGGACAGGGCATCGCGATCCGGGTCAAACCACCGGAACTCGAAACCCGAATAGCCATCCTTGAATCCAAAGCGGAAAGGCGCGGTGTCGAACTTGACCCAGAGGTCTCAAGGTTCGTCGCCGAAAAAATCTACGGCAGCGTGCGGGAACTTGAAGGTGCGCTCAACCAACTGATCGCCAGTCATCGATTCACAAACAAGGGGATCACCATCGCAGTAGTCAAACAGGTCTTGTATGACATGCTCGAGTTCAACGCCCGCCCCATTGATATTCAGACGATAGTCAGGGAAGTTGCCCGTTTTTACCGCATTCGGGTCGACGATATCCATTCAAATAGCCGCAAAGCGAACATTGCGCGGGCCCGGCATGTCGCAATGGTTCTGTCCAGGAATCTGACAACCCACAGCCTGCCCCGAATTGCCCGGGAAATCGGTGGCAAGAACCACACCACAGTGGTGCATGCGAGCAAGAAAATCGATGGTCTGCTTGAGAAAGACAGCGAATTCAGAACCGAGTTCAACACCCTGAAAGATATACTTTCGTCTTGACTTTGCTGACCTGCAACAACGACTTATTGACAGCAGTCTGTACGCTTTTCAGTGTATAATGTGTGCATAAGTTTTTGAGGTTCTTCGAGGACCATCAAGCGAATTTGTCGATACACATGTTCTCAGTTGTTTTGCAGAAAGTTTTCGACAGGCATTGCTCGATATAACAGCTTGATTATATTGGCTAAAGTCGACTTGTTCTAGTTGCACACAAGCCAAATAAAAACATAATTAATACCTTTGGAATTTTTATGCAGTTTATTGTTGAACGAGACCAGATTCTCAATCCTCTGAATCGAGTCAACACTGTTGTTGACCGAAATCCCACAATTCCAATTCTCTCTCACGTTCTTCTGACTGTCAATGATGAAAGGAACGGAATTCAACTGACAGGTTCCAATATTGATATAGAGATCAGTGAATTCGTATCAGATGTTCAGGTAACAGAATCTGGACGGGTCGCGTTTCCGGGTCTGACGGTGCAGGAATACTGCCGGCAGCAACCAAAAGATTGCCAGTTGAAGTTTGACATTTCAGACGGGATGATGAACATCAACAAATTGGATGACGGTATCGGTTCCCGAACCGAGTCAGATGAAGCGGCAAATTCAGAAGGTGAGAGTGGGAAGAGTCACCTGAGTCTGCAGACAATGGCACAGGACACATTGGCGGGTCCATTTCCGATTCTCAACGCAGGCGATTGGGATATCAAGTTTCAGATCAGTCGTTCCGACCTGCGGACAATCGTGCAACGCGCCCAGCACGCGATGGGATCTCAGGATTTACGTTACTATCTCAACGCGATGCTGTTTGAAATGAACGAATCCGAGTTGCGTACAGTGGCTACCGATGGTCATAGAATGGCGGTGTGCCACACTGAAGTGGTGACCGGACTGAATGACAGCATGCACCGCGCAATCGTGCCTCGGAAAACTGTGCTGGACCTTAGCAAGTTGCTCGCTGATTTCTCATCACCGGTTACACTGGAATTCAACGACAATCACGTGCAGGTGAGTACGCCCAACATTAAGTTTACCTCGAAACTTTTGGAAGGAACCTATCCGGACTGGCGGGGTGTGATTCCGGCCAATCTATCGCGTGTCTTTCAAGTTACGCGGGAAAATATTATTGCGTCACTTCGCAGAGTTGTTGGGATTCTAGGTCCGGAAGTGCCAACATCGATGCAAGTCAGGGACGGTAGATTGAGAATCCATGCGCAGTCATCCAGGAATTCGCAAGCTGAGATTGATGAGCAAATGGATGTCGAACAAAACGGGGAGTCTCTTGACTTTCAGATCAACGGAAAATATCTGCTGGATATTTTCGAGGTGATGAAAGAATACGACAAAGTTGAGTTTAACCTGAAAAATGCCCAGTCCGCGTGCCTGCTCAAATTTCCGGGGAATGAATCCTCAAATTTTCTTGTGATGCTGTTGAAGGATCGCTGAAAATCAAAAAGTTGATTTTAATCAATTCATCCGGCCGATGACCAGGTCAAAGACCGGAAATTCTAGAAATTCTGCTCCATATGATACCTGATAAACCCTCAAGCGACACCTACGACCACACTAATATTCAAGTGTTACGCGGACTCGTTCCGGTACGTACACGCCCCGGCATGTATATCGGAGATACGGATGACGGTACCGGACTCCATCACATGGTCACGGAGGTGGTTGACAATTCGATCGATGAAGCCTCACAGGGATTCTGCGATCGGATTGAAACAAGAGTACATGTCGACGGTTCTGTTTCAGTCTCTGATAACGGCCGCGGAATTCCGACTGGAATCATGGAGGGCGAGGGTGAAAACGGCGAAGATTTACCTGGTGCCACGATCATCATGACGATCCTGCACGCCGGTGCGAAATTTGACAACCTTTCCTATGACGCATCGGGCGGGTTACACGGTGTCGGTGTGTCGGTTGTCAATGCGCTGTCAGAGCATCTGTCGATGACCATTCATCGAGAAGGCGAGATTCACTATCAGGAGTTTCGTGACGGCGTACCGGTGGAGCCACTGAAAGTGATCGGCGAAACCGAAAATACAGGCACCACCATCCGCTTCCTGCCTTCTTCCGAAGTGTTTTCGGATACCGAATTTCGATTCGATACCCTGCACCAGCGACTGAGGGAATTGTCGTATCTCAATCCTGGAGTGCGAATTGAATTGTATGATGAGCGAGACGGTCAGCAACAGATCATGTTCCACAAAGGCGGTATTGTTGAATTTGTAGCGGATATGAATCGTGTGCGACATCCGCTGAACGAGATGGTTATTGCGGTAAGCGATGAACAGGATGGCGTCCAGGTAAACGCCGCGCTTCAGTGGTGTCAACAATACTACAACGAAAATATTCGCTGCTACACCAACAACGTGTATCAGCGAGACGGCGGCACCCACAATACCGGATTCCGTAAGGCTGTTACCCGGACTATTACGGGATATATGGAAAAACAGGGACTCAGCAAGAAGATCAAGGTTACCGGGGAGGATGCCCGGGAGGGTCTGACCGCGATATTGTCGATCAAGTTTCACGATCCCAAGTTCTCTTCCCAAACCAAGGACAAATTGGTTTCATCGAATGTTGAAGGTGCGGTGCAGTCGGTGGTGTCCGAAGGATTGGCTGAGTTCCTGGAAGAGAACCCCAAGGTCGCCAAACTGATCTGCGAAAAGGTGAACAGCGCTGCAGCCATTCGAGAGAAATCGCAAAAGGAAAAGGCGATGGCCCGCAAGAGCGCTTTTGAGTCAACCAGTCTACCCGGTAAGCTGGCTGATTGCCAGGAGAAAGATCCAGCCGAAAGTGAGCTCTTTCTTGTAGAGGGTGAATCGGCCGGTGGCTCGGCCAAACAGGCGAGAGACCGAAAGTTTCAAGCGATTTTACCGTTGAAGGGCAAGATTCTGAATGTTCAGAAAGCCTCTTTCGACAAGATTGTGCGCTCCGATGAGATTCAGACCTTGATTGCCGCATTGGGCACGGGTGTTTTGCCGGAATTCGATATTGAAAAGTTGCGCTATCACCGTGTCATCATCATGACGGATGCCGATGTGGATGGATCGCATATCCGCACCTTGCTTCTGACCTTTTTCTACAACAAGATGCCCGGTCTGATTGAGGGCGGCCATCTATATATCGCCCAGCCGCCGCTGTATAAAGCAAAATATCGTAAGTCCGAAAAATATCTCAACGACGATCAGGAACTGAATGGGTATATTCTGGAAGTTGCGGTAAACGGCAGTGAAATTCGATTCGAATCAGAAAAAGAATCGAATAGACTGACTCTGACAGGCGATGCCTTGGAAAAGCTGTGTGAGCTCCATGTCGGTGCCAAAAACGCCGTCAATTCACTGAAGAGATCATTTGATAGTGATGTTCTGGCGGTCTTGGCCAAGATGTCGGTGCTGGATGCAGCACAATTCGAAGATGAATCGAATTTGACTGCAGTTGCTCGGGAATTAAGGGAAAATCTCGTAAAGGAACTGAATGGCAACACGCATTACGAAGTTGACATCGAACTGGACGGTGAGAAGAACGGGCACCAGCGTTACCGACTGCGAATCGTCAGGGAGCACTTCGGCGACAAGGTCGTGTACAGGATAGACGACAAGTTCATACGGTCACAGGCCTATAAATCGATAGTCAGATTTGAAGAGGAGTCGAGCAAGTATGCGCAAGGTACGGTCGAAGTCATCAAAAGCGGCAAGACTGTCGGCGATGTAAGTTTTATCGAAGCACTCGACTGGCTGCTTGACGACGCACGCGACGGCATATCCATCCAGCGCTATAAGGGGCTCGGTGAAATGAACGCAGATCAGTTGCGCGAAACGACGATGGACACCAGCGAGCGCATGCTGCGAAAAGTCAAGATCGAAGACGCCATGCGGACAGACAAGGCGTTTGAGGTGCTGATGGGCGACGAAGTGCTGCCGAGACGCGAGTTCATCGAAACAGAGGCCCTGTCCGTCCAAAATCTGGATATCTGACCATTCCTGTTTCAGTGCAAAGTGCTGTGCGCAGACAGCACGAATTGCGGAATTTCCGCATCAAAACTCTCCCCTTCATCGGTGACCATCTGATAACTGCCTTTCATGGTTCCTACAGGAGTCTCCAGCACCGCGCCACTTGTATATTCGAAAGAATGACCCGGCATCAGGTGCGGTTGCTCACCGACTACCCCGTCTCCGCGAACATGCTCCACTTCGCCGTTGCCGTCGGTGATGATCCAGTGTCGCGTCATCAGCTGCACGCCAATGGTCCCTGCGTTGGTGATTGTAATGACATAAGCAAATACAAAACTGTGCTCTGCCGGGTTGGAGTTGTTGGCTATGTAGTGAGTTTCGACATTGATGTCGATTTTATGGGCATCGGACATTGCGTTCTTGATTCGGTGGTTGTCAACCGTTCATTGTAGATGTACGTTCGAGGTGAATTGATGAAATTTCCGAATATTCCGGGTTCAGATCAGGATGACGGCTACTTCTGACAGGAAACCTGGGTGATCGCAAACGACTCGCCGTCCAGTCTCCCCGCGCTCAGGCATCGCCCCCAACAACAACCCGAGTCCATTGCAAGGATCCCGGGCTGCTGGTAGACACCTAGCGTCGACCAGTGCCCGAATATGACCGTAGGTTTGATTTTGACTCGACCGGGGAACTCGAACCACGGTATGAGATTTTTCTGTTGCTTGCCTCGGGTTCGGACTTCCTTGAAGTCGAGTTTTCCGTTTCGCTTGATATATCGCATGCGAGTGAAGATGTTGACCAAAGTTCGTATACGTTTCCAGTCGGACAGGGAATCTGACCAGCGACGGGGCTTGTTACCGAGCATATGAGTCAGGAAGTCTGACCGACCGGGACTGGCGATCACCCGTTCGACTTCTTTTGCATATGTGAGAATATCATTATGGGTCCAGAACGGATGAACACCGGCATGAACCGCGAGAATGTTCAGGTTCGGCTCGTCTATCACCAAGGGTTGGCTGCAAATCCACTCCAGGATTGGCTCGCGGTCAGGTGCGGTCAAGATATTTGAGAATGAATCTCGTTCGCGAGGTTCGACGACATTTTCCAAGGCGCCAAGCAGGTAAAGGTCGTGGTTTCCGAGCACAGTCCTGACCGACGACGCGTGAGACATGGCAAAACGGACCACTTCCAGAGAATTCGGTCCGCGATTGACCAAATCCCCAAGCAGGATTAGATTGTCACACTCAGGAGTGAACCTGATGCGATCAAGCAGACGTAATAAATCGTAGTAGCGACCTTGAATGTCGCCGACTGCATAAGTTGCCATTACCTGCAGGTATCTGAAGGAAAAAGGTATTTTAGGGATTACAGATTGTATTCAGGCGGGATTGCCGATAGCTTTCCCGTGCAAACAGATACGGATCCGGCTGTTGTTCGAGCAGGTCAGTGAACGGCAGCAGGCGAGCCCTGCTGTCAACCACAGATCCGACTTGAACAAAAAGTTGATGTTCTGACTTCTTGATACGTTTCTCCACATAGGTAACATTCAGATGAGTAGCAGAGCCGATAGAATCTCTCAGATTACTCGGACCTGTAAACGGCCAAACAATGTAGGGACCGTCACCGATTCCCCAGGATCCGAACATGTGACCAAAATCGTAGTCCGAATAGTGAATTCCTGCCTTATCTGCAAAATCAAACAAGCCGAACACTCCGACAGTCGAGTTCATGGTAAATCGTATTCCGGATTGAGCCGTTATACCCAATCTCCCCGATAACAGAGATGAGATCATGTTTCGCGGTTCCTTGAGATTCCTGTAAAAGCTGGAAACACTGGATTCTACCGGGTCGGGCGTGATCTTTTTGTACGCTCTCGCGATAGGCTGATAAATGGCCTTGTCTGAACTTAGATTAAATTTAAACACCGCGCGATTGACCGATTCGAAGGGATCGGGTGTTTCCGTGTATTCTTCGGGGTCCAGCGCGTTACAGGCAGTCGGTGTATAGAGCGTTGCACAACCGGTGAGCACCCAAATCAATGAGACAACAGCGGCGGATAGAATGTAACGAGTGTAACCGGTCACGGGTTACTGTAATTCTGGATTGAGCGCATAGGTGCCGATTAACGAAGCTTGATCGAGAACGTGGCCCTGCATGGCCTCAACAACCTGCTGTCCGGTAAATGAGCCGCTGACAGACAGACTTTCGATGTCCAACGCATAGACAGTGAAGTGGTAGTGATGCGTGATACTGTCGTTCCACGGCGGGCAAGGCCCGTCGTAGCCAAAATACTCACCGCCCATATCTTTGTCACCTGAAAACCACAATGTGTAATCATTGATTCCGTGACGCATACCTGATGGCGCATCATCTGCCGATTTTCCGCAAGGTGTGACTTCACTGCTATGAGATGCTGAAGCAATTTCGGTGATTGATTCCGGAATATCCACCAGTACCCAGTGATAGAAATCAATTCTCGGTAAACTTGCAGGCACAGTTTTTCCTGCCTGGTTGACATCATCGGGGCGACTTGGAACATCCGGGTCGCAACAGAGCAGTGTGAATGACCGCGTCCCGTCCGGGGCACCAGTCCATTTGAGGTGAGGGTTGCAATTGTTCGACAGCCCTACGTTGGATCCCGGGTCCAGCTTGCAGAAAGCCAGCTTTTCAGGAATTTGCTCTCCATTGTCAAAATCTGCGCTAGATAGTATCATTTCATGACATTGAAAAAACGAAGAATAAATTGGGGTATCACCTTATTTTATTCAAATTCATCACTTTGGGTTACCGCGATTGAAATCAAAATCCGCTCATACATGAAGCCTCGTTTCTACGTAGTATGTTTGTTTACCTGTCTGTTGCTGACGGCAGGTGCCAGCAACCTTTCTGCCGCCTCTTCTGTGGAGGAAACCGCGAACCGAATTTTCAAGGCCTTTAGCAAAGCCAACCAACTGGAAAGCGGCTTGGATGTCAGTCCCGCACTCGCTGTGGCGGTTCAGGATTACTATATCGCCTTACTGCGGCCGACCTGGGGGATGGATGTCGGATACGCAGCGGCAAGCGGCGACAGCGCATCAGGTCCGTTGACCGGCATTTTGCTGGAAAACATGTTTACCGGTACCCGCGCGGTTATAGACCGTTCGTATGGTATTCACATGCGTGCTTCGGCGGAGTTGCTGTTTCGTGTTGGCTCTGATGAACTGAATATCGCAACCGACAGGATGGAGGCATTGGCAGCACTGCAGTCTGTTATTCCAGGCGTTCGGTTGTCGGATGCGCTGTTGGCTGATGGCAAACCGCACCACCATGCAGTGACCTCTGCAGCAAATCTCGAAGTGCGAATGTGTGTGCTCGGTGGCGAATTGAAACTTATTTCCGGTGTCGACTGGGTTGATCGACTTGCTGAATACTCAGTTGTGATGTACGACCAGGACAAATCAACAATTTCCGATTACCAGAATTCGGCTGCCACTCATCCGCTCGATGTCGTTTTGGAAATACGCGATGCGCTGTCACAGAGAGGGATTCTGCTTCAGCGGGATGACCTGATCGCACTGGGTCCGCTCACAAACGGTGTGTCTGTTGAGGAACTGAGCCGCCTGCGAGCCGTCTTTCACGGGCTGTCGGACGACCAACAGGTTTCAGTCTATATGGGTTTTCGGTGAACTGCAAGGGATTGATATATGCACTAGGACGGTGGTCGCAGGCTTATCTGCCCTTAACGGTAACCGGAAGCTATACTGAAAGAGTCGATGACATTCCCCGCGTATGTTTTACCATTGAAATGATGGCAGCGGCGGGCATCAAAAAAATCCTGATCGCTGCAACGCCCGAAAATCTTATCCGCCACCGCGAGGTCGTTCGTCAATTCACGAATTTGGAAGCGGATTTGTCCTATCTGGTATTGGATGAGGATGCGGGGATATCCCGCAGCATAGTGGCGGCTAGTGAGTTCGCCGCGCAGTCGAACCTTCTGATCGCCAACGCTGGAATCTATTGCGAAGGTGAGGGCCTATCGTCGAGACTTGCGACTGCGGTGCTCCGCTCCAAGGGTGTTACAGCTTTCAGGATGCGCGGGAGCCTTTGCATGGAAGGAGAGTTTCTGCCTCATATACTGGTTTTGGATTCGCGGGTTCGCGGCAATCTGCGAGAGGAGGATCCCGAACAGTTGAACGAAGTTCCGGCTTTGAGGAAATATTGTTCGATAAACTTCAGGTATTCGGAGTGCGATTTCGGAGACGGGTGTTATTTTGTCGACCTGATTGACTGTTCCGAAGTGGAAGAATCATTTGTCGCATACGCTGTACCAAGAATAAGACAAACATAATCCTGCTCAATTCCGGTTTTTCAAGATGGTGAGAGCGAATGGCAGACTTTCTGACCATGGATTCAGACCAGGTGCTCATCCATGAGCCGAGTCAGCGATCTTCGAAAGTCCCTCCAACACGAGGTTCGGTACATATTCGTACTGCTTCGAGGAATGTTTCTGAATGATTTGCGCGTCGCCGCCAGTGATCAGCAGTCTTGAAGATTCGCCGGTGATTTCACGATACTTGTCGACCAGTATCTCGATTCCACCCACCAACGAGAATATTACACCGGTGGAAACGGCCTCTACAGTCGCACGCGCCGGTATGCCGGTGGGCATCTGGCCGGATGTTTCACTGATTCCAGGTGCCCGGCGATAAAGAGATTCTTTAGCTAATTGCTTGCCAGGCATAATGGACCCACCAATAAATTCTGCTGATTCGGATAATCCATCGACCGTAATGGCTGTACCGCAGTCGACGAAAACCGTTGCGGTTCGAGTGACGTGCCAGGCACCGATGGCTGCCGCCCATCGATCAGCGCCAAGCTGATGGATTTGTCGATAGCGGTTTTTGACACCGCATTGTTCCGACTGAGGGAGTATTTCAACCGGGTCCAGGTTCCATACCGACCATATCCAATTTCTGAATTTCTCGGATGCCTCCCTCCCTGCGACGTTGACAAAATATATTGCTGTTACACCGTCAAGCGGAAGCAGCTGTTCCTTAAAGCACAGTTCAAGCGAGGATGGCGGTGATGATTCGAAGGATCCCTGCTTGTCTCCAAACGACCATTTGGCGTATTGATTGCCGATATCAACCAGAAGATTCATGTCCGAAATTCCTATGTCAGGAAGGTGTCGAATTGAAAAAATTTGTAAAGGCGAATGAGCCGAGAGAATTGACGTTGAGACAAGTCACTGCCTTCCCTTAGTCAATAATATGATAACTGCATAGTTTGGACTGCGCGGGTCGACGTGCGAAGTCAGGTGACCTGCGTCAGAATGAATGCCAGAGTTGCGACAGAAACCACAGTTGACAGAAGAATGGAAGCAGAAGTGCGTGCGATGTAGGTGTTGTATTGCTGAGCGAGAATATACGCAGTCACTGCGACCGGCATGGACGCTGCGATCACAGCACTTCTCGCCCAGTCCGCGTCAACCGAAAACAGATGATACATGGCGAACCAGACAAGCAACGGATGGATCGCCAGCTTGATCAGACTGATGACAAAAATCTGTGCCTGTAGAAAATCAGCACGGTCCTCATCGATGCTTGAGCCAAGAGCAAACAGTGCGCAAGGCGCTGCAGCTGACCCGAGCAACACCACGAAACGATCAGCAGCCTCTGGAATCTGGAGTCCCGATAATGAGAACAGAGCACCTAGAACCACCGCGACAATCAAGGGGTTCTTGACTATCGACAGAAGCGAATCCGTGTAAATGTTGCTGGCACCGCTCGAGGGTTCTGTTTTTTCGAGTAGCACCGAAGCCAGCGGCAGCATGACAGCAAGATCAATGGTTGTACACAACACCACCGGGACGCTCGCATCCTGTCCGAAAGCGATGATTACAAAGGGTAGGCCGAAATACCCGGTATTACCGTATATACACGCTGTTGCGAACACCACTGAATAGCCTCGGCCCAACTGGAAAATTAGACGAGCGACAACGAACGATAAGAAAAACAGCGTGACTGCCACGCTGAGATAGGCAACGACAAAAGTCCATTCAAACTGCCCCCTGAGGTCAGCTTGCGCCATCAGCGAAAATATCAGAACCGGTAGTGCGAAATAGTAGACAAAACGATTGAGTCCCGTTCGTCCTGCGGAATCAATGATTCCCTGCCGCGATGCAAAAAACCCGCACGCGATGACGGCAAAGAACGGAATGATGATCAGGAATGTTGTCATGTGCTACGACATTCAATGTCAATACGAATCGCGGTTTATACTGTATTGCACGATCAGGTCAGTCAAATTATTGGGATCCAAAAAAGATGAACTATTGCAGTCTTTGTGGCGCGACGGTATCAAGGAGAGTGCCCGAAGGCGATAATCTTCCGCGCCATGTCTGTGACAGCTGCGACGCTGTACACTATCAGAATCCCAAGATTGTCACGGGTTGCATAATCAATTGGGAAGATCAGATTCTATTGTGTCGAAGAGCGATCGAGCCGCGATATGGTTTATGGACGATTCCTGCAGGATTCATGGAGCTGGGCGAGACCACGTACAATGCGGCCGCGCGCGAAACCTATGAAGAGGCGAAGGCGGTGGCGCAGATTGACGAGTTGTTCGCGGTATATAACATTCCCCACGTCAGCCAGGTTTATTTCATCTATCGCGCCCATCTCGAAACCCCGGACTTTTCGCCTGGTGAGGAAAGCCTTGATGTCGAATTGTTTTCGGAGGATGCGATTCCCTGGGACGAATTGGCCTTCCCGGTGGTTCGAGCAAGCCTCACACGTTATTTCGAAAGTCTGAGGACCGGCGACAATAGGCCTTATGTGGACGACATCATAAGGTAGCAATATCGCTATATATCGTTCAGCAATTGCCTGCACATCGATTCTGCCTGTCGCAGGTAGCCGCCTCCGAAAAGATTCACGTGATTGAGAATATGGTATAGGTTGTATATGACCTGTCGCTGTTCCCAGCCTGACGGCAGCGGCCATTCCCTCTGATAGCTTTCGTAGAAAGACTTTGGAAACCCACCAAAAAGCCGGGTCATTGCAAGATCTGTTTCGCGGTCTCCAACATAGACGGCAGGATCGAAAATAACCGGTACTCCGCCTTCCATGAATCCATAGTTACCCTGCCATAGATCACCGTGAAGAAGCGACGGTTCAGGTTTGTGCGAATCGAGGATAGCTGTGACACGGTCCAGTATCCGGTCCCGCAATGCCTCCAACCTGCTACCGAAACCGTTGTTGCACGCCAGTTCGAACTGATAACCCAAACGATTGTTCCTGAAGAACTCAGTCCAGTTGTGATGAAGTGAGTTGGTCTGAATTGAGCCGCCCAGGAAATTATCGCGATGCCACCCGTAAGATGTGCCAAAAGCGCGATGGAGCTTGGCCAGGTCATACCCTAGACGGACAAAGTCTGAATCACGATTTTGAAATACAAGGTATTCGACGACCAGAAATCCAATGGATTCTGCCTCGCCACTGGCCACGAGCCTTGGAACGCGTATCGAATCTGAGGTCGACAATGCATTGAGTCCATCAGCTTCGGCCTCCAGACTATCGTGGTTGGGGCTTAATTTGAGGAAGTGTTGACTGGATTCGCATTGGATGGAGAAATTACGAGTAAAACTGCTGTTCGACAAGGGTGTGACAGTCCGAATTCTATCCTGAAGACACGAATTGATTTCTGACCAAACTGGAGATTGAGGAAACGCTGTGTCCATTAAGTCACGTATAGTCAGGTGAGTCTGGCGCGATGGTCTAAAATTGATTGGGATTGATTGCCGGTCGTCAGCAGGAGAATGAACGAGTTGAACGAAATTTTATCGCAAAGTTCGAAATCCGAAAATCAGCACTTTGTTCGGGTTGCGCTACCGATACGCCACATGGACCTGTTTGACTATCAGTGCGAATCGCCCGATTCAGCGAAAGTGGGCTGCCGGGTTGTAGTTCCGTTCCATCGTGGAACGCGCTTGGGCATCATCGTCGAACAGCGGCTCGAGTCGAAAATCGATTCCGGCAAAATCAAACCAATCATTTCTGTGATTGAGTCCGAACCGGTCATTGACGAGGACTTGCTTCGTACTTTGCAGTGGGCCTCACAATACTATCACCAACCGATCGGTGAGGTCATCTGGGCGGCGCTGCCAAACGCCGTTCGTACCGGAAAGTCGCTGCAGCCAAACATCGAATTGGGTTATGTTCTGTCCGATATTGGCCGTAACCTTGACATAGGCGAGCTTTCGAGAGCGCGAGTTCAAAAGGCGATCGTTGAGATTCTGAAGTCTGCGACCCAACCGGTCGCCCGCGTGCAACTTTGCGAGACAGGCAAAAGCTGGCAGAGCGCCATTCGGCAGTTGATATCCAAACAGCTGGTAGAGGCACAACCGCTCAAGAGCTCCGAGTATTCGGATCACACGGAACTGATTCAGGATCTTACAGATGCTCAGGCCCTGGCTGTCGAAAAGATTGCTGGCGCACTGGACATCTACCGGTGTTTCCTGGTTCACGGTGTCACAGGCAGCGGCAAGACAGAAGTGTATCTTCACACCATATACAAGGTTCTCCGCAAAGGCGGACAAGCCTTGTTGCTGGTTCCGGAAATCGGACTGACTCCACAGCTTGAGCAGCGTGTCAGTCGCGCACTGGGTGTCACAGCTTCGTGTTTTCACTCCGGGATGACAGACGCACAGCGACACAAGACCTGGTGGGGTGCGCGTACCGGAGATGCGAAAGTCGTGATCGGAACACGATCAGCGGTCTTCATTCCATTCAGTAAACTCGCAATCATTGTTGTCGATGAAGAACATGACACTTCGTTCAAGCAACAGGAGCGAGTGCGGTATCACGCACGTTCGGTTGCAATCCACCGTGCCGCAACATTGGAGATTCCACTGGTTTTCGGAACGGCTACGCCGTCGATTGAGACAGTCTTCGCCGCACAAAAAGACCGACTGGAAAAGATCGACCTACCTGAGCGCGCAACAAACATCCAGATGCCGTCAATGAACCTTGTCGACCTCAACAGGTCGCTCCTCAGAGACGGGGTAGCGGTTCCGATTTTGAGCGAAATCGAGAAGCGACTGCATCGCCGCGAGCAGAGTCTGATTTTCATCAATCGCCGTGGATTTGCACCGGTGGTCATTTGTCCAGACTGCAAATGGACGGCGAATTGTACGAATTGTGATGCGAAGCTGATCTATCACGTCTCTGACCATCGACTGCACTGCCACCACTGTTTCGCCAGATTTGAGATGCCAAGTCAATGTCCTGACTGTATGTCAGACCGTATCAGTCAGTTGGGAGAGGGAACCCAGCGAATCGAACAGCTGCTCCGAAGCGAGATAATCGGTGCACGCGTTATGCGGATCGATCGCGATACCACCCAATCCCATGCCGAGTTTGAACGGAAATTTCAGCGAATCCACAACCGCGAGGTGGACATTCTCATCGGCACGCAGATGTTGTCGAAAGGGCATGACTTTCCGAATGTCACTTTGGTATGCATCCTCAATGTCGATTCCGGATTCTACAGCATGGACTTTCGGGCGACAGAGCACATGATTCAGCAGGTATTGCAAGTGGCTGGCCGAGCGGGAAGATTCGAAAAGCCGGGCGATGTCTACATACAGACATTATTTCCGGACCACGAGGTTTTTACGAGCTTGCTCACACACGACTACCTCAACTTCGCCACGCAGGAAATGAATCAGAGAAAGGCGGCAAGACAACCACCTTATACGCACTATGCGCTGCTTCGCGCAAATTCACCTGATGCCGGAAAAGAATTGGAATTCCTCAGTCAGGCGTTCGACAATGCCGCGAGTATACTGAGGAGTCAATCCTGTTCCGGTATAAGGCTATTTGATATAGTACAGTCCCCGATACAGAAGATATCCAACCGACACCGGGCGCAACTGCTTGTATCGGGTGAAAATTCCAGATCGCTGAAGCGGTTTCTCAGCATCTGGACACAAATGTTGCGAAATATTCCTCAAAGAGGCAAGTTGCGCTGGAGTCTGGATGTGGACCCTGTCGATTTAATGTGAATCTCCAAACTGTATGAAAGCGAAAATTCAGGATCTGCTTGCGCAATCCATTGATCGCCTCGTGGCATCGGAGGAACTGTCAGCCGATGCTGTTCCCGAAACCCTACCGGTCGAAGCATCCCGTCGCGCGGGTCAAGGCGACTATGCGACTGGTCTGGCAATGAGCATGGCGCGGGCAAGCGGTATGAAACCGCGTGATCTGGCAACCCGAATACAGGCAAATCTCCCGTCGGCGAGCTTTGTGGAGCGGACGGAAATTGCAGGCCCTGGATTCATCAATTTTTTTCTGGCAAAAGAAGCGCTGACAGGGCTGGTCGGTGAAATTCTTGAGCACGGTGACGGTTTCGGCAAATCAGCCCCGGGTAGTGCCAGTCGTATTCTGGTTGAGTTTGTCTCAGCCAATCCGAATGGCCCGTTGCATGTCGGACATGGTCGCGGAGCGGCATTTGGTGATGCGCTCGCTCGATTGTTGCGGGCGGCAGGCCATCACGTGGACACCGAATACTATGTGAATGACCTTGGCCGCCAGATGGACATCCTGTGTTTGAGTGTCTGGATTCGGTACCTGCAGATTCATGATCTCAAAATCGAACTTCCCGATGGAGCCTACCAAGGCGAATATATCGTTGAGAGTGCACGAAAGCTCAAGCACAAGGATGGCTCTTCGCTCGTCTGTGCCGAGGCTGCGCAGGTTGACATTCAGCTCGACGACAAGGATGCCACTTTGACGGAGTTGATCAGCCGCACCAGGCAGTTATTGGGGGAAGATGTTTTCTTACGGCTTCGCCAAGATGTCCTGACTGACATGGTTGAGATGATTCGTTCCGACCTCTGGCTCTTCGGAGTTGAACACGATCGTTGGTTTTATGAAAGTCAGGTATCAGAGCAAGGTGATGTAGATCGCGCAATCAAGGCATTACGCGAGTATGGGTTTCTTTATGAGGCGGATGGCGCGACCTGGTTTCGTTCAAGCGAATTCGGCGACGAGAAAGACCGTGTGGTGGTTCGGGCAAATGGCGATCTCACTTATTTTGCGTCGGACATTGCCTACCACCTGGACAAGATGAGGCGGGACTATGATCTTGTGATCAATATCTGGGGTGCCGACCACCATGGCTACGTCACGCGGATGAAGGCGGCGATGGAGGCTTCGGGTGAGAATCCGAAGCGGCTTCAGATACTGTTGGTACAGTTTGCGACGCTTTTTCGCGATTCTGTCAAGATGTCCATGTCGACGCGGTCCGGAGAGTTTGTGTCGCTGAAAGAGCTGATTGAGGAAACCGGCCGGGATGCGGCACGATTTTTCTATATCCTGCGCAAGTCAGAACAGCACCTTGATTTTGACCTTGAACTCGCAAAGCGACAATCCGGCGAGAATCCTGTCTATTACGTTCAGTATGCCCACGCAAGAATCTGCAGTGTCGCGAGACAGATGCACGAGCGCGGCCTCAAACGGATTGATGGCGACCATTCTTTACTGACGCAGGATTCGGAGATGGACTTGCTTCGGCGCCTGTCGAGATTTCCGGATGTGGTTCAGAGCGCGGCGAACGACTATGAACCGCACCAGATCGCGTATTATTTGCGGGATGTCGCGACTGAATTTCATTCCTTTTATAACAAGGAACGAATACTCGACTGTGAAGATACATTGCGTTGTGCGCGGCTTGACCTGATTGACTCGGTTCGGCAGGTGCTTGCGAATGGTCTTGACATCATTGGTGTATCTGCACCTGTTTCCATGTAAGTTATTGATAAAATATAAATTGTTGACAGCAAAGACCGAATGATATATAGTTTTATCGGCGATGCGGATGGTTTTGGAACAGCCTCCGTTGAGGTTGCAGTTTTCGATTCCGAGAGCCGCTATTCAATCAACGCAAATTCATTACCCGAACGGACATCCATTGGCAACAGGTAGGAGTTGATGGGTCAGACCAAGATGCAGGGATTCGGCTCAACCGGTCGTGTTGGGCACAACTCCGAAGAATTCTACCTGCGCAAAATGTACAGGGACGCTACTGGCGACCGATGCGAAACTTTGTCTGAACAGTCCGTCCCCGAACGCTCGCTCGATAGAATATTCAATCATTCCAGCGAGCATATGCACGAATTGCCTGACAGCAGTGTCCATCTGATGGTTACCTCACCACCTTACAATGTCGGTAAGGACTATGACGATGACCTGACTCAGGCCGAGTACATCGAGATGCTGAACAATGTCTGGCGGGAAACGTATCGTGTTCTGGTGCCGGGCGGCAGGGCATGTATCAATGTTGCGAATCTGGGCCGCAAGCCCTATCTTCCCTTGAACACCATGATCACCAGCGAAATGAGAAGGATGGGGTTTCTCATGCGAGGCGAGATCATATGGAACAAGTCTGCCAGCGCCGGCTCTTCATGCGCCTGGGGAAGTTGGCGCAGCCCCGCAAATCCGGTTTTGCGTGATGTTCACGAATACATCATGATCTTCTCCAAACAGGACTTTTCCAGAAACAAGCCGCGAGACAAGTCGAAATCGGTAACAATCACCGGGGAAGAGTTTCTGGAATTCACGAAGAGCATTTGGAGTTTTCCGACCGAATCGGCATCGAAAGTCGGGCATCCTGCACCGTTTCCGGTAGTGTTGCCGTGGCGGTTGATTCAGTTGTACACGTACTCTGATGATGTAGTTCTGGATCCATTTATGGGAGCTGGAACGACGGCGGTGGCTGCGGTCCGAGCGAATCGTCACTATGTCGGTTATGAGGTATCGACCGAATACCTCGACTTGGCAATTCAGAGAGTCGAAGGCGAACCACCAGCATTCAATCTTGTGTCGTAACCGACCAAACTAACAGACGGAAATTTCTAAAGATGGCACGTAAGCGGAGTAGAAAAGGAGGCGGGCGAAAATCGTCAGGGTTCGGCTTGTTCGTACTGGGACTTCTGGTCGGCGTAATATCGACCGCACTGACGTTCGGGGTAATGAAAGACAGACCTTCAGATATTGGGGCGGGAATCGAGAGTCTGATCGATTTGGCCGAAAACAGAGATGATGCGACCGAGTCACAAAGTACGAAAGTCGAATCTATTACCGATTCCCTGCCAAAACTTCAATTCGGCTATCACGAGTTTTTACTGGAAGATGAGTACGTATTGCCCCAGACCATTGCTCCGGAACCACAAAAGCAGACCGCCAAAGTATCGCAACCGGAAGAGGAGAAAAAGCAGCCGGAACAACCCGTTGCTCAACCCGCATCAGCTCCCGAAGGTTCCAAATATGTGCTGCAAGTCGGGTCCTTCAACCAATTCGAGGATGCGGACGCGGTCAAGGCCAATCTTGCACTGAACGGTCAGCAGGCATTCATCCAGAAGGTGACAGTCGAGGATCGGGGAGAATTTTATCGAGTCCGGCTCGGTCCTTTTGATGAGCTGAGTGCGTTGAGCGAGACCAGCGCTTTCCTGGAAAGCATCGGGTTCCCATCGATCAGATTCCGAATAAAGAACTGATTCGGTCAGTTTCAAATCAGTTTCGTTTTTGAAGCCAGTTTGAAATTCTCAGTGGGATGTCGCGCCCGGCTTTGCCACTTACATAGATGCCTATGTGACCCGTGTCATAGACGAGTTCCGAATAGTCTTTCGACCCGGTCAGATATTTCAGCGCCTGCGACGATGCCGGTGGGACCAGGTGGTCCTGTTTGGCGAAAATATTCAGCAGTGGCTGAGTAACAGACTTCATGTCCACAGATCGACCGCCGATAGATAACCCGCCTGTTACCAGGCGGTTTTCGTGAAAAAAAAGTTTAAGGAAATCGCGGAACATCTCACCCGCTTGGTCGGGACTGTCGAATATCCACTTTTCCATTCGCATGAAGTTTTCCACCTTTTCCGGCTGATCGGAAATCTTGACAAAATCCAGATATTTTTCAACACCCAGCTTGAACGGCTTCAGCGACAGGAAGATGCTGTTCAGCAGAGTACCCGGAACATTGCCCATGGTATCTACCAGAAGGTCGACATCAATCTCTCGAAACCAGTGCGTGAGCATGTTGTCCGAAGTGTGGAAATCAACCGGCGTTACCATTGTGATCAGATTTTCCACTTTGCTCGGTTCCAGGGCCGAGTAGCAAAGACTCATGGTACCGCCTTGACATATGCCGAGAATATTCACTTGTGTTGCGTCCGAGTGTTGCATTGTTCGGTCTACACATCGATCGATCAATACCGAGACATACTGTTCGAGATCCAAATGACGATCACCAGGCCCCGGATATCCCCAATCGATCAGATAAACATCAACACCCTCTGCGAGCAGGCCTTGAACCAGTGATCGCTGCTGATGAAGGTCAACAATGTATGGACGATTGACCAGCGCATATACGATCAGCAATGGGTTGGTAGTAGTTTCAGTATCCGAAAGTGGCTGATATCGGTAAAGGCACAGTTCGTCAACCTGATCGATCAGTTCCTTGGGTGTCGTTCCGACGCGAATTTCACCGAGACTGGCAGCGACCCGCGCGCCTTGTGCAAGCTTTGTTTGGAACTGGACTGATTCCTCAAGAATTTTTTCAAAATTCTGCATCAGAAATCGCTATTTTTTCTTCTTGTCTCGGGCAACTGGTTTTCTTGGCGCGCTCGACTTTCTAGATGTTTGTTTACGCTGTGAGGCTCGCGCGCGCTCCAGACTTTTTTCCATATCCTGGATTTTCTGGTTGAGATTCTCAATTTCCGTACTGGCCTGTCTGTTTTTCAGATGCAGGCTATTCAATTCGGTTCGTGTGGGTTGTCCCATCATGGTGGCGAACTGTTCCTGAATCCTGGTCCCATGACGAAGCAGTCGCATGTGGGCATTAATCAGATTGCCATACGCAATGCAATATTCCTGGGTACTGGCGATTTTCTGAAACTCCTCGTCGCAACATTCGATCCACCGTCGACAAACATCCTCAAAACCTGTGCTTTCATCAATTTCCGAAATCGATTCAACAAAGCGTTCGCTGGCGCCGAGTGTGAATTTTTCGAACACTGCCGTGAACTCCCGCAACGCTGATTCATACTCCTGCCGCAGTCGAAGGAACTCAGTCCAGTCCTCCTGGTATTCTCGTCCGATACCCAGTGCCGGTGGCTGACTGCCTGTCGACGGTGAGCCCATCAGCGTTCTGCCTTGGTCAAAAAACTGCTGCCAAGGGTTATGATTCATAAATTCCATCATCGATGGGAAGTTTGGCAGGGTCGGATTCATGGTGAACTGCCGCACCATCTGTTCCATTTGCTTTTGTCTGCTGGTGTGATCGGCCGAATTTGGTCCTGCCTCAAACATGGAACGGAATGCATTGCCAAGCTCGTGCATTTGAGCGTATACCGATGATGCCGACGATGTATTTGACCACGCTTTACTCCACATCGAATAGATGTCAGCGGGGTTTTGTGTCACCCAGGGATTAAACATTGTTTTCAGGTTTTGAATTCAATTCCGATAGTCTGGTCGCGCAATCCATTATGCCCGCGTTGCTTTCCGATATGCTTGACCTTTGTACGCAGATGTGTTTGATCAGCTTTGTTACTTATTGTGAATTGGAAAGAATGTGATGGTTGATGCTGCAATACTTTCTGCTCATAGCAAGAGTAAAGATACTCTTTCGGTGATTGGTTGTCCAGCGATTCATTTTTGTAGAACAGCCGGCAAGCAATCGTAAAGCGCTTCAATAAACTCTCAAGTAGTCATAATTGTCCTTCGTAGACACTCGACAAGAAGTCGCTGAGTGAATATATTGAAATGCCTCTGGCAAACTGCTTGATTCAGATAGATATCGTTCATTGTGCAATTTGATGAATTTGATCTGTCTCGGTATTTCGCAGTGTTCAGTTTTTGAGAGGAAATACCATAATTGTTATACAGTTGATCGTAAATGGAAGGAGACTGATGATGGCTGTTACTGTAGGGCAGAACGCCCCGGAATTTACGTTGAAGTCGACGGATGGCGGTGATGTGTCGTTAACTGATTTCCGTGGCAATAACGTTGTAATCTTTTTTTATCCGCGTGATGACACGCCTGGTTGCACGAAAGAGGCGTGTGGTTTCAGGGATCTCTGGGATGAGATTCGCGCCACTGGTACAGAAATAGTCGGGGTATCGCCGGACGACGCTGAATCCCACGCCAAGTTTGTTGAGAAATTCAGTTTGCCATTTACTCTGCTATGCGACCCGGAACGCAAAGTCATGAGTGAATACGGCGCGTACGGTGAAAAGATGATGTATGGCAAGAAAACCGTGGGCGTTATCCGATCTACGGTGATCGTTGACCGTGAAGGTAAGATCGTACGCCATTGGAGACGAGTTCCGAAGGCGGCTACCCACCCCGCCAAGGTATTGGAAGCGTTGTCGGAGATTGTCTGACCGACTTGGACTTCAACAACTGGAGACACCTGTGTGTGTGACCGACAGTGGTAAAATATCAGTTTTGAATTAACGTCAAGGATGGATGTATGACTTCACAGGTTGCAGTTGTTACAGGCGGTACAAGAGGTATCGGCGAAGCGGTTTCGATCGCGCTTTCTGAAGCAGGATACAGTGTTGCGGCGAACTATGCCGGTAATGTTGAACGCGCCCGCGAGTTCAGTGAGAGAACTGGGATTCCTGCCTATCAATTTGACGTAAGCGATTTCGAGCAATGTCAGGCCGGTGTGGCCAAAATCACAGAAGATCTCGGTAATATCGATATTGTTGTCAACAATGCCGGCATCACCCGAGACAGGACACTTCATTCGATGGAATTTGAGCAGTGGAACGAAGTTCTGCAGACGAATCTTTCGTCCTGCTTCAATATGTGCCGTTGTGTGATCGAAGGCATGCGCGAACGCGGCTTCGGTCGAATCGTCAATATAGGTTCGGTCAACGGACAGGCCGGCCAATATGGTCAGGTCAACTATTCTGCCTCAAAATCCGGTATCCACGGGTTCACCAAGGCACTTGCCAAGGAAGGTGCCGGCAAAGGCATTACTGTCAATGCAATTGCGCCCGGATACGTCGACACCGACATGGTGCGCGCGGTTCCGGAACGAGTGCTCGAAAAAATCATTCGCACGATTCCGGTTGGAAGATTAGGGCGTGCGGAGGACATCGCAAGAGGCGTGTTGTTTCTGGTCGATGAGGATGCGTCGTTCATAACCGGGTCGACCATCGACATCAACGGCGGACAGCATATGTATTGAACGTGCCATGGAAGCCCCAAGAGTCATCAAGAAGTATTCGAACAGACGTCTATATGACACTGTCGAAAAGAAGTATGTGAATCTGTCGGAAGTTCGGCAACTGGTGCTTGACGGTGTTGAGTTTGTCATAACCGATGTCACCACTGGCAACGATATCACCAGACAGGTTCTGCTTCAGGTAATCGCTGAGCAGGAACTTGGTGGTCAGCCCATGTTTACGACCGAAATTCTGAGTCAGATGATTCGGTTCTATGGCGGTGCGTTTCAGAATGTCTTTACAGACTATCTGAGCAAAACCGTTTCAATAGTCAATGGCCAACAGCAGGCCTATCAGAACCAATTGAATGAGTTGCTGCACGCAAGCGGCATGTCCTCGGTCAGTGAAATGACACAAAAGAATTTCCAACTGTGGACCGACATGCAGCAGCAGATGCTGAAGATGTACGGCATTCAGCCAACCGACAAAGACAAGTGACACACTGTTTCGGCGTCTGCATTGGCAGACTGACTCATCGATACTGTCAACCTTTCCGAATCATCGTACCGAATTGTTGAATCCAAATTCTCTGCTATGGACTACAAGGTTTATATGTGCGTGGTATGCGGCTTCCTCTATGAGGAGGAGTTTGGCTTGCCGGAAGAAGGAATAGAGCCTGGCACTCGCTGGGAAGATATCCCAGATTCCTGGATGTGCCCGGACTGTTCCGCTTCGAAAGACGACTTCGAAATGATTGAAATCTAGTCGAAATTAATTTTCAGAACTGGCCGAATCTGGACTCGTATGTCTTCAGTTGTTCCGTGCTGATCAGCAATACCACCGATTCGCCGCTTCTGGAAGTCAGCCAGAAGAACGGCACATCTGAAAACTCTGACTCCAGGGATTCCGCCGATTCGCCGAGTTCTATCAACAAGTGGCCGTCATCGGAAAGATGTTGAATGGCTTCTCCAAGAATCTTTTTTACGATCTTGAGACCATCATCTTCTGCTTCCAGCGCCAGTCTCGGCTCGTGTTGGTATTCCGCTGGCAGGTTGTCGGCATCTGAACTGCTGACATAGGGCGGGTTGCTCACGATCAGGTCATAGCGATGGTCGTTAATGTTTTCGAATAGGTCGCTTTCAATCAGCCGTACTCGTTTATGGACACCAAAGCGTGTGACATTGATCTGTGCCACATCGAGTGCATCACGGTCGATATCAGCTGCATCGACAAGCATATTCGGATAATGCAGTGCCATCGCAACAGCTATGCAGCCACTGCCCGTGCAGAGATCCAGTATGCGGCGCGCGGATTCCGGCTTGACCCAGGGAACGAAACCGTCTTGGATCAAGTCTCCGAAATGTGATCTTGGTACGATGGCGCGTTCGTCGATATAGAACGCAAATCCTGCAAACCACGCCTCGCGAATCAGATAGGCCAACGGCTTTCTGGAATCGATTCTAGCATGAATCAGCGCCTGAACCTTCGAGCTCTGCTCGCTGCTCAGTTTTCGATCACAGATGGCTCCGAATTCATGATCAATCAGGTCAGCAACATGCAATGTTGCCCAGATCGCCTCGTCGCGAGCGTTGTCGCAGCCGTGTCCGAAGAACGAATCAGATTGTTCGAGACGCGCAAGCGCCCATTCAACATGTTCCGAGACTGTGGTGGGTTGCGTGCCGGGCACTATACTGGGATGTCATCAGTGCTGGATCAGACTTGCTGACGACAGACAGGAAGAACTCTCAGAGTCCGTACTTCTCCTTGAATCGTCCAACACGACCTGCGGTATCAATGATCTTCTGCTTGCCGGTATAGAATGGATGGCAGACGGAACAGATTTCGATGTTCAAGTCCTTTTGCAGGGTGGAACTCGTCTCGAAACTGTTCCCACAGACGCAGGTTACCTTGATGGTCGAATATTTCGGGTGAATGCCTTGTTTCATGGGTTTCGTTTACCTGTTTTAGGTTTTTCGAAGAATGACCGAAAATTATTGTTCAGACAGTGCGACTCTTTGACAAAATTACGAGAGACAATATGTTATCAGATTGGAATTATCTGAGTCTTAAGAATTTTGAAGATGACTCCCTGTCGATTAAATCCCGATAACTTCGGTCGGCCTGTCAGGATGCGCGTTTCATCGAAGCAAAGAATTCCGCGTTGGTTTTTGTTGCGCGAAGCCTCTCCAACAGCAGTTCAATCGCCTCGATATCGTCATGCGAATGTAGCAGTCGGCGAATTGCCCAAATCATCTTGAGCTCCATCGGCTCAGTGAGCAGTTCTTCGCGTCGTGTTCCGGATTTCGCAATTATGATCGACGGATAGACACGTTTTTCTGCGATACGGCGGTCAAGGTGAATCTCCATATTTCCCGTACCCTTGAACTCTTCGTAGATGACCTCGTCCATTTTCGAGCCGGTTTCAATTAGCGCGGTAGCGAGAATCGTAATGCTGCCACCTTCCTCGATGTTCCTTGCCGCACCGAAAAACCGCTTCGGTCTCTGCAGGGCATTTGAGTCGACACCACCCGTCAGAACCTTTCCGGAGGCGGGAGCTACCGTGTTGTAGGCGCGTGCGAGTCGGGTGATCGAATCGAGAAGTATGACTACGTCCCGCTTGTGTTCAACCAGTCGTTTGGCTTTTTCAATCACCATCTCAGCCACTTGTATGTGGCGCGAGGCGGGTTCGTCGAATGTCGAGGAGACAACCTCTCCACGGACTGAACGCTGCATTTCGGTCACCTCTTCCGGGCGCTCATCAATCAGAAGCACGATCAGCTCCACTTCTGGATTGTTCGCGGTGATTGAATGTGCAATCTGCTGCAACATGACGGTCTTGCCCGTCTTTGGTGCGGACACAATCAGTCCGCGCTGACCCTTTCCGATGGGTGCGACAAGATCGATTATTCTCGCTGTCAGATCTTCCGTACTGCCATTGCCCAGTTCGAGCCGCATGCGTTTGTCCGGATGCAGGGGGGTTAGATTCTCAAACAGAACCTTGTCCTTGAGTTTGTCCAGATGCTCATCGTTGATTTTCTCCACCTTGAGCAATGCAAAATATCGTTCCGAATCTTTGGGTGGTCTGACCAGTCCGGATACCGAGTCTCCGGTTCGGAGATTGAACCGTCGGATCTGACTGGGAGATACATAGATGTCGTCAGGTCCTGCAAGGTAGGAACTTGTCGGCGATCGAAGAAAACCGAATCCGTCCTGAAGCGCCTCCATCACGCCTTCGCCGGTGATGCTGCCGCCATTTCGGGCTTCAGCCTTGAGGATTGCGAAAATCTGGTCTTGCTTCCGCATCCTGCCCACGCCGTTAATGTTTGCGCTACGGGCGATTTCGACCAGTTCAGTCGGTGATTTTGATTTTAGCTCCGTTAAGCTTATTCCCATAGAAAATGCCTCTGTGATAACACAATAGGTTATATGGCAGCAGGCGCCGCCGAGAATTAAGAAAGTGTTTGTGAGTAGTTGGTAACTTGGATGTAAGGGAAGAGAATTGTGGTCGATTCGACCCGCCGGAATTTAGAATTCTAAATTGACAGCGGAAATTATAACCTTTCTCAGATCAATTGTTAATTGCTCCGTCAATAAATGCTGTCAACTGTGATTTTGAGACAGCGCCGACCTTTGTAGCCTCTACAGCGCCATTCTTGAAAATCATCAGTGTCGGGATACCGCGAATCCCATATTTCGGGGGTGTAAGTGGATTGTCGTCAATATTCAGTTTGGCAACTTTCAGCGAGCCGGCATATTCAACCGCAACCTCTTCCAAAATCGGAGCGATCATTTTACATGGACCACACCACTCAGCCCAGTAATCCACGATTACGGGGATGGATGAATTGATAACATCCTCGTCAAATGACGTGTCGCTGATGTGTACTATTGAATCTGACATACGAGAATTCTTTCTCTGGTTGAATAGGACATATTCTGGAGTAGGGATTAGAATTATTTACAAAAATCAAAATAATGCAAGTACTTTTTTTGTTTTAAACCCTGCAATGTTGCTCAAATTTTGCGAAAATTCGGATTAAATGTTATGTAACTAATTGTTTTTAATTTACTTACATCCAAGTATAGTGTTTATTTTGACACAATATGAATCGCGCGCTGATTTGCAACGCGGCGAATTATTTACTCCATGTCAGGATGAGATTCATGAAATATGATAACGCTGCATATTGATTGGCTACAATCACTAACTCATAACCCTCGTCGTTTCGCCGGCTAACATCAGGGCTTTGAGGACTGGTTTCCAAAGCCCTTTGCTATTTTAAGAGAGTTGATTTTACGAGTATCAGCTAATGATGGAATTTCTTGATCGAAATTGACTCGTTTAGCTGTCAATTACGCCGAATCTTTCCGCTTAATCCATTCACGCAATGCTTCATCAATCCGTGTTTGCCAACCTCGACCATCGGCCCGAGAGTGATCGGCCACTTCTCTCGAAAGCCTTATCGTGGTTGAGACCTTGCGGTTCTCCGACAATGGATGTCCTCGACCAACTTCAGCCTTTGCAAACTTTTCCGGCCAACCGTTTCTGGACAGATCGGGGACTGTATCCGGATCAAAATCTTTCGTTATCAATTTTTCTTTCCTGTTCATTGACTTTTCTCAAACTGATTAATCATTGTCAACTTAACTTCTTGCTGTGGCTTCTGGAAGTCGCACCCAGACGATATTCGTGAATTCCGATAAAGCTCGATTCTGTAGTGGCTCCTTAACTCTTGCGAAACTCAATTCGCAAATTGAAGTCAATAGTTTGCAACGGCCGGATATTCTGGAGGATTATAATTTCATCCAATTTTGATCCGCGGCTGGTTCTGAATCAATGGATGTCATGCAACGAATTCGCTACGTGTTGGATGCTGAAGCATCAGCCATCCAATCCATCCAGGTATCGACAGACTACGAGACAGCAGTCAATATGCTGCATGCCTGTGAGGGCAAGGTGCTGACAACAGGAATGGGCAAAGCCGGAATCATAGCAAACAAGTTTGCGGTAACCCTTTGCTCGACCGGCACGCCTGCCGTATATCTTCATCCGGGCGAGGCCGCGCACGGCGATCTCGGTGTGATTTCACAGGGCGACTGCATCGTGGCTTTTTCCAACAGTGGTAAAACCCGCGAGGTCATCGAAATGCTGCAGTTGGCAAAACACCTGGGACTGGGCAAGGTGATCGGCATCACTTCCCATTCAGATTCAGAACTTCGGGCTCACAGCGATGTGATTCTTGAAATGGGTGACATCCAGGAGCCGTGTCCACTGGGCCTGACACCATCTTCCAGCATTGCGGTCATGAATGCGATCGCTGATGCGATCACACTTGCGTTGATGGAACTGAAAGGAGTCACCAAGCAACAGTATGGACTGCGCCATCACGGCGGCTATCTGGGGCGGGTCGCCCGCGACAACAATGAATGACAGTCTGATCACCACCTTGGAGTGATTCCAAGAATCGCACGCCAGACTCTTTGTGGTGTTGAAGGACCGGCCAGCGATACAAATTTCAAACCACCACCAAGCATATCTGAAATTGCATTTTCAAGCGCACCTGGTGCACCGAGACTTGCCACCTCACCGACACCTTTGACGCCCAATGGATTGGTTTTGCACAATGTCGTATGTTTCTCAAGCGTGAAAAATGGCAAATCTGCCGCGCGCGGCAACTGGTAGTCCATCAGAGAGCCAGACAGCACATGTCCTTCCTCATCCTCATCGAACTGCATGATTTCCATCAATGATGTACCGACAGACTGAGCCCATGACCCGTGGAGCTGGCCATCCGCGATGGCCGGCATCAGAATTCGTCCGATGTCGTCCACACCGACGATCTGAACGATCTCGATGACACCTGTATCGGGATCACATTCGATTTCGACTACATATGCACCGCATGGGTGAGTGGTGTTCGTACCTTCGAACGGTACCGAACCCACACAGTCGGGCATGTCCTCGACCGATTCTTCGACGAATTCCGCGATTTCGCCCAGACTTGCGCGACGGTCCGTCCCTGAAATGACGAAGTCGCCTGAGTCATATTCAATGTCCGCGGTCGATACCTCGAGCAAATGCGATGCCGCTTCACGAGCTTGTGCCAGCATCTTCAATGCTGCTTTTTGTATCGTGACACCGGCAATCGAAACCATCGAGGAGCCGCCGGTACCACCACCTGAAAGTATCTCATCCGTGTCACCTTGCAGCACCTCGATACGCGAAGGCTCGATCTGCAACACTTCGGCCGCCAATGACGCAAGCGTGGTCTGATGTCCCTGACCGCCGGATTGTGTACCTGTGGTGACACGTACCCTTCCATCCCGGCAAAGTCTGACCTCACCTGTCTCGTCCTTCGAGCCACCTGTGGAGTGCATATACATACCGAGTCCGATACCACGCAACACACCGCGTTGCGAGGCATCTTTGCGTCGTTGAGAGAAATTGTGCCAATCAGACCTCTCCAAGGCCATGTCGAGCAAAGCACCAAAATCTCCGCTGTCGATCACCTGTCCATTCTGCATCGAATATGGCAGGTCGTCGGGCTGGACGAAATTTTTACGTCGAAGTTCAATGCGGTCCATTCCCAGTTCAATAGCCGCCTTGTCGATCAGTTGTTCGACGGTGGAAACCATCTCCGGCTTGCCGGCGCCGCGATACGCATCGGTCGGAGTTGCATTTGTAAACACACCTTTGCATCGATAGTTGATTGACGGAAATTTGTAGTTGTGGCCGATGACCGTATACGCATATTGACCGGCAATCGATGGCCCGACGTACGAAAGACTCGCACCGAGATCAGCTTCTGTGTCGACCTGCAGCGCAACGAACTTTCCTTCTGCATCCAAACCGAGCCGCGCGCGATCAATTCTTGCACGACCATGTGCATCTGATAGGAACGACTCCGATCGGGTTGCGGTCCATTTCACAGGGTCGCCAAGTTGCTCAGCCGCGTAAAGAACCAGAGCATACTCCGGATATGTGAATATCTTCATGCCGAAACTGCCACCCACATCGCGGGTGACTACCCTGAGATTCTCCAGCGGAATTTTCATGACATCATTCGCCAGAACCCGTCGCACCATGTGTACGCCTTGGGTTTGGGCGTGGAGTGTGTAGCGGTTCGTACTGGCATCATATTGAGCCAGAGCCGCCCGCGGCTCGATCGGGGTAATTGACATTCTCGGGTGATGCACCACAATCGATACCACATGCTTTGCCTGCTCCAGCAGTTCTTCGGTTTCCTGTTCTTTACCGAAGCTTGAGTCAAAACAAACATTGTCCGGTGCATCTTGCCATATGCCGGATTCGGCGCGCAGTGCTTTTTCGGTACTTGAGGCACCCGGAAGCTCGCGAACATCCAAATCGATCAGGTCCGCGGCTTCCAGCGCATTGTGTATGGAATCGGCAACAATAAAGGCTATCGGTTCGCCGACATAACGCAGCCGATCCCGTGCGAGAATGGGACGCGGGGGCTTGAACATCGAACTGCCGTCACGGTTGGTCAGGCTCGAGGCACAGGGGAGGTCACCGTAACCTGCTTCATGGAGATCAGCGGCAGTCACCACCAGACGGACACCCGGTTGGGTTCTTGCGGACTGAATACCAATATTAAGAATCTCAGCGTGTGGATACGCAGATCGCACGACGTGTCCGAAAAGAAGTTTCTGCGAGTGCAGATCATCGACGAAACTGCCCTGTCCGGTTATGAGACCGAAGTCTTCGCGACGTTGAGAAATTTTTGAGCTGTCCATGTTCGATGAGTGTAATACTGTGCACAGAATATACAGGAATTACGAATTGACCGACGCGATCATACAAACTGACCGGCAGGGAAATCATCTATAGCCGAGTTGCATAAGTAATATATTATTGCTTGCCGGGAACCGATTCTGTAGGTTTCCGGCCGAACATTCTATTGTCACTTAACTAAGCCGTCGCTATGAATCATATCGCCGACCATCAGACTTGGACTGGCAAGGGGGTACAGGCACTGTTCGCTCTGCCCTTCAACGACCTGCTCTACCGGGCGCAGACCGTCCATCGAGAAAATTTCGCGCCCAACCAGGTTCAGAAAAGCCGACTCGTCAATATCAAGACCGGAGGCTGTCCTGAGGATTGCAAGTACTGCAGTCAGTCCATTCGCTATCAGACAGAAGTCGATGCCAGCAAGCTGATGAGGGTCGAGGATGTCATCGCCGATGCCAGGGCGGCGAAAGAGGAAGGTGCGACACGATACTGCATGGGCGCGGCATGGAGGGGTCCCAAGCCCAGTCATATGGAAAGCCTGTGCACGATGATCTCGGAAGTCAAGTCACTTGGCCTTGAAACCTGTATGACATTGGGGCTGCTCAATCGCGATCAGGCCGTCAGACTGAAGCAGGCCGGCCTCGATTTTTACAACCACAATGTCGATACATCACCGGAATACTACGATCAGATCATCACCACCCGGACATTTGAGGATCGGTTGCAGACAATCGGTTATGTTCGCGAGGCAGGGATGAAAGTGTGCTGTGGGGGAATACTGGGTATGGGTGAATCTCAGCGGGACCGGGGCAGTATGCTGATGGTGCTGGCGAACATGGAACATCCGCCGGAAAGCGTTCCAATCAATATGCTGGTTCCCATTCCGGGCACACCATTGGCCGAGGCGCAGCAGGTTGAACCCATAGAATTCGTCCGTACCGTCGCGGTCGCGAGAATCATGCTGCCCAAGTCCGTGTTGCGGCTTTCGGCCGGTCGCAGGTCGATGTCGGAAGAACTCCAGGCACTTTGCTTTTTTGCCGGTGCCAATTCGATATTCGTCGGAGACAGACTGCTGACAACCGACAATGTCGAATATGACCACGATGAGGCTCTGTTCACTAAACTGGGGCTTGAGGATATGCAGCCGTCGACAGGCAGTTCAGTCGACCAACTTGCCCGGGAGACTGCGCTATGACCGTTGCTGTGAACGAATTGGTGAGCGAGTTCAAACGCAGTAATGACGACCTCGCCGATTGGAGCATGTCCGTGTTCATGAGTCTTTGTGGCAACGAGCGGGACGCGGTTCTGTTTCTCAACACACTGTCTTACATGGAGCACATCGGCAGTTACAAGATCATGGCTACTCAGCGTGCGACCGTAATGGACTACCCGACATTGAAACACCTCAACGAAGAGACCGGACATGCGGTTTTTTTCAAGCGGCATGCAGAACGTGTGCGCGATCAGGAAATAGACTACTCGGCCGATGCGCTGCTGGCACCGGCATCTGCCCGAGCCTACTTCAATCGACTTGAAGCGGGCATGGTGCGGTTATTCGGCCGGAGGGCAAACTACCGGACGGTTTATCTTTACATGTCTCTGGTGGTGGAGTTCCGTGCCGTGTGGGCGTACAACCTTCTGCAGGGAGCGCTCGATCGAAACGCTCTGGACATCTCTCTTGAGCGTCTGCTGGCCGAAGAGCAGGGACACTTGTACAGCATGGCTCGACGACTGGATGGTGACGGACACTACAACCTTCGGACAATACGGCAACTTTGGAGTCAGGAGCGAGTGCTCTATATTCGACTGTTGCGCGCGATTGAGATGTTGCTCGGTGAAAGTGACCTCGAAATGGCAGGACTGAGTCCGCTACCCCAACAGGTCTGACACCGTATCTGAAATGATATCGTAGACCTTGTCCAGATCATCCTGCGTAACGCAGTATGGGGGCAGTATGTAAATCGTATTGCCAAGCGGTCTCAGCAGAACTCCACTTTTCTGAAACCTCAGATACAGTTCGGTACCGATCCCTGACAGGTATCCGCTATCGGGTACCCGCACGTCCATCGCCGCGATTGTTCCACGCTGGCGAAGGGAGGTCAGCCAAGGCGAACTCTCAAGCTGCGATAACTTGAATTTCTGCATTTCAGTGACCCGGTCCACGCGGTCAAGCACCTGGGGGTCCTTCCACATTTTCAGATTGGCTGCGGCTACCGCACATGCAATCGGATTCGCCGTATATGAGCTTGAATGAAAGAATGTCCGGCTGCGGTCCTTCGAATAGTGTGCCTGGAAGATACGTTCGTGGCACATGGTTACAGCCAAAGGCAGAAAGCCACCGGTGATACCTTTTGAGTAACATGCGATATCGGGCACAACATCAGCCTGGTCACAGGCGAACAATGTACCGGTTCGTCCCCATGCGGTCATCACCTCGTCGGCGATGAAGAGTACGTCATATCGTTCGCAGACGCGCTTCATTTCCGCAAGTGTCTCAACCCCGTACATCAGCATGCCGCCAGCTCCGAGAACCAGGGGTTCCACGATAAATGCCGCGACATCTTGGTTGCTGCGGCAGCTACGCTCAAGTGCGTCAATGGTCTCCTGCTCTCTGCCGTCGGATGGGAACGGTATACTCTCAACTGAAAACAGCAAAGGGTCGTAAGGCTGGTTGAACACACCGCGTTCTCCGACAGACATGGTGCCGACGGTGTCGCCATGATAACTGTGCTCAAGAACGAGTACCCGCTGACGGTCAGACCCGATATGGTGCCAATACCCCAAAGCCATTTTCAGAGCGACTTCGACCGCGGTCGAGCCGCTGTCGGAGAAGAACACATAGTCAAGCCCGTCCGGAGTCAGTTCATCAAGCAGGCATCCGGTCTCCTCTGCCGGTTCGTGCGTGTAGCCGGCGAATATCACCTGATCAAGCCGCTCAATCTGATGTCGTGCGGCCTCCTGCATTGCCGGATGACAGTGACCATGGGTAATCACCCACCAGGACGCGATGGCATCGATGATCTGCCGTCCATCAGTTGTATAAAGATAAGCGCCTTGGGCACGATCGATTTCCAGAAAGTCCGGAAACAGTGCATGTTGCGTAAATGGATGCCAGATCGGCGAAGCAGACTCGGTCATGTGAGAACTCTCGTAAATTGGTCAATGTTGAAGTTTTGCTGGAACGCAGCTCGAAGTGATTCCGCGTCAAGTGATTCCAGGAACGGGAGCCGTCCAAGTCTTCTGACTTCACCCATTTTCGGAATGATCTTCTCGTTTTCCCGGTGCGGGTCTCCGACGAAGATGACACCGTGAACATCGACCGACCAGCGACGCAGCGATTCGATGGTCAAAAGTGTATGATTGATGGTGCCCAAAGATGTTCGCGCGCAGACGATGACGGGCAGCTGCCAGTACCGGAACATCTCAATGTAGAGTAAATTCGCAGTCAGCGGTACCATCACACCGCCGGCGCCCTCGACAATGAGCGGATTTGATGTCTTCGGCAACGCCAATCGCTTCGTGTCGATTTCAATACCATCAATTGCCGCTGCGAGGTGCGGTGAGGCGGGTGTTTTAAGCCGATACGCCTCGGCTATGAACTGATTTGACGGCAAGCCCGTGACTCGTCGTACAAATTCGGTGTCGGTTTCCTCGTCAAGGCCCGCCTGAACCGGCTTGTAGTAGGTGGCACCGAGGGCATCGACGAGCATCGCACTGACAACCGTTTTGCCGATGCCGGTATCGGTACCGGTGATCAGGAACCCTCGAGCGTTATTGTTCGCTGGGTTTGGCATCATCTCAGATTTGTTTCGGTTCAATCTCAAGTCGACTCATGATCTTGCGTAGGGTTTCAAACATCTTACAGATATCGTGTTCGGTTACGTTCAGTGTGATCGATATTCTAAGACGTGACGTTCCCGCCGGTACAGTTGGTGGTCGAATGGCCCGGACATCGAAACCGGCGCACTGCATTTCACGAGCGACCTGCTGAGTCGGTGCCTCATCACCGATAACAAAAGGAATGATCTGCGAACCACTGCCATTGATTCCGAAGAGCCGTTCAAGTTCGCGGTTGGCGGTCTCGATCAGCTGATGAAGTTTCTGTCTTCGTTCCGGTTCAGACGCCAGCAGAGTCAGTGATGCCTTCACTGCCGTTGCGATGATTGGCGGCGGTGCGGTCGAATAGATGAATGGGCGACACCGGTTGACAAGGTAATCAATAATTTCGGAGGACGCGCAGACCAGCGCACCGGACATACCCAGAGCTTTGCCACATGTATGAAGTACGATCAGGTTGCTGTAACCCTGGTAGGGTTCCGTCAGTCCAAGTCCGCGTGGACCGAACACACCGGTGGCATGTGCTTCATCAATCACAAGCATCGCGCCATGGCGGTCTGCGACCGAAATCAGTTCTTCCAACGGTGCACGGTCGCCGTCCATGCTATACAGACTCTCTACCGCGATCCATGGAACAGCTGATGGCGCGCTGCCCTTGCGCCACCTGACAATTGAATGTTCAACCGCGTTCGCATCGTTGTGGCGGGCTTTGACGCTCTTCGTCTGCGCAGTGAACACTCCTTCACGTATGCTCGCATGCGACAGGGCATCATAGACAATCAGATCCTGCTTTTTGGGCAGGGTCGTGAACAGGGCGACATTCGCACTGTATCCGCTGGACAGGAAAAGTGTCTTCTCACAGCCGAATTGTCTGGCTGCTTCCGATTCGAGCTGCTGATGCTCATGATGGTTTCCGCGAAGAAGACGCGATCCGCCCGCACCCAAGGCAATGCCGTCTTTCAGCGCCTGCTGGACTGCCAGTCGGATGGGCTCGGCATGGTTCAGACCAAGAAAGTCATTGGAAGTGAAATCCACGCCGCTGATCGTTGCAAGCTCTCGTTTCAGATTGGATTCCTGAAGACGATCAATTTCGTCAGTGTAACGATCAAGAAGATTTACTGTCATCAATTCGCCCGCCGAAATAGTGAATACCAGAGTATATTTTCACTGCAATGGAGTCTTTACAACAATAGACAAAAGTTCATGGTATTGCGAAATGGAAATTGTCAGCGTGTAAGTGATTTCGAATTTTACAATGACCATGAAGACAATGTATTGAACCAATTTGCCGGGTAAGGTGAAAACCATGAATACGTCGAGACCCGAAGGCACTCCTACCGTGATAGTTGACAATGATCGAGTCAGGGTTACGGAATGGTGTTTTGCACCAGGTGCTGAAACAGGACATCATCGTCATGAGACCGACTATGTTGTAGTATCTGTATCGAACGGCAGCCTGCTGATCGTTGACAATGATGGAAGTGAGACGATCAAAGAGCTTTCCGCTGGAGAGACCTATTTCAGAAACGCGGGTGTCGAGCACAACGTCATTAACCACAATTCAACAGATTTCACGTTTATTGAAATCGAATTGCTGTGATTTGACCGGCAAGCACTGTACGCAGTCGTTCTGCCATTGGCCGGACCCATCCATCCAGGTGTCGGCGAACAAGTTATCAGCAAAAACACATGCAGCAGTATTTCCGTCTGACATAAAACAATCAACCGCGTACCGCAGAATTACTTTCTGTCATTCTTTTAATACTGTCCAGATTTCGGGTCGGAATTTCTTTATCTCATGATCGCTCAAGCCTTCAAGGGAGTGGGGGAACTTGATCCACTGTTCTGTTTCGTGCAGGTAGTATTCCGGTATCCTGTCGGTTCGGTTGCGCTTGGGCTTGTACCAGGGAACCGCGACTCGGATATCATGCGGAGTGTTCAACCGCGCTTTGCGACGCAACTTGTCAACAATAGCCTGTATGGTAAGCCCAGTATCGAAAACATCATCGACAAAGAGCATGCCGTCTTCGGAATTTACACGTTCCACCAGGTAGTCCAGACCGTGTACACGCACATGCTGCCCTCGCTGATCTATGGCATGATCATAGGAAGATGTGCGAATCGCGATATGATCTGTTTGAATACCAGCCCATGCCAGCACTTCCTGCACAGCTATGCCAATTGGCGTTCCGCCGCGCCAGATGCCCACAATATAGCCGGGTCTGAATCCGCTATTGGTTACCATTACACCGAGCCGAACGGCATCGTTGAGCAGATCCTGCGCCTGGATATAGATTTTCTCACTCATGGTAAAATTTTATTCTATGGAACTGCCACCGAATACCGAAAAATTCTTCATTGACGAGCAATCGTTGATATTGGACGGCTACCGGCTTGGCCGTCAGATTTTTGCCAGCGGATTTCATCCGGATTTTATTGCCGGCATCTGGCGCGGCGGCAGTGCGGTGGGTATCGTGGTGCAGGAATGCCTGCAGTATTTTGGTATCGATTCTGATCATATTGCTATTCGTACATCCTACCAGGGCATGCAGTACTACGACGATATGATCAACGATTCTGCCGGCATCAAAGTTCACGGGCTGGAATATCTGGAAGATCGGTTGGAGTCCGAACATCGATTGTTGTTGGTTGATGATGTGTTCAGCAGTGGCCACAGCATTCAGGCGGTCAAGGAAAAACTGCGTCGCAAGTTGCGTCGGAACATGCCTGAGGATACCCGGGTGGGTGCGGTCTGGTACCGTTCGGTGGCGGGGCGACCGGCACCGGACTATTTTGTAAACGAAACCGATCGCTGGCTTGTACTGCCCTACGAGTTCTCCGGTCTAAGTATGGACGATATTCGCATCCATAAAAGTTGGGCGGCACCTTTACTGGAGTCCATATCTTAATCAGAAACCTGATCGTGGCAGATGATTAAGTTTTCGAAATTGCCCCGCCGCCTTTATAATTTCTCTAAATTCATGCAAATCGAGATTGAGTTATGAAAATCACAACAAAACTTCCAATTATCCTATTGCTTGCGCTGGGTATGACAGGTTCGATCGTACACGCCTATGACGCCTCAAAGGCTAAGTCTGCTGAGGAAATAGAGGCTGTTCTGGAATCCAGAAGCGAATTCATGAAAGGCATGGGAAGCGCGATGAAAGCGTTTTCGAACTATCTGAAGAGGGGAGATGGCGAACCGCTTGAGCTGGCTGCCATGGCCGCGGAAATCGCGGAAAACGCACCGGGCATACCCGACTTGTTTCCTAAAGATACCGGAATGGATCAAATTGAGGACAGTGAAGCCAAAGCCGTCATCTGGGAGAAGTGGGACGACTTTGTTGCCGCTGCCAATGATTTGGTGGAACCGGCATCGGCGCTTGAAGCGGCTTTCGAGTCAGGGGACAAGGACCAGATTGGTGCAAGTGTCAAAGCATTGGGCGGAAACGGATGCCGTACCTGTCACAAGACATTTCGAAAGAAGCACGATCATTGATCGGTGACCGGTTTGCGTAAAGCACGTGACCCAACCTTGCACGGACGCTTTTGACGAATCAGCCGTATTGGTCGTAAATCCACAGCATGACAGCTGCGGAGACCAGGATGGTGGCTACACCTTTCCAGATTGGTGCCATGACCGGTTGACTTGACGAGAGGTTTTGAGGAACCTGTCGGGTACCAGTGATCATAGGACCGATCAGGTTGTCTTTTTTATAGACGTAATAAAACGCGTTGGCTGCCAGGTGCAGGCCGATGATATAGAGCACCAGAGTTTTATTGGTCAGGTGGATATCAGTCGCCCAGCGACTGGTGTCATAACTTACGTAGTAGGCAAAGGGACCCTCGATCAGTCCGTCGATATCCGATGCAACCAGTCCGGTTGCGACTTGGACAGAGATGATCGAAAGGATTGCAATAACCGCCAGAGACCCGATCGGACTGTGCGCTACACTGTGACCGGATTTTCTCTGAGGCAGTTCAGCGATATAGTTCACATACTCGCGGGGGTGGAAGAAAAGAGCCGAGAAGCGAGCATTCGAGCTGCCGATGAATCCCCATATGATTCTGGCCACGAGAAGGACGGCGATACTCTTGCCTGCGAAGATGTGAACATCGAAATTCTCGAGTTTTGCACTGATGAACATGACAGCAACCAGCACAGCCAACAGCCAGTGAAAGATTCGAATCGGCAAATCCCAAACTTTTACTGAAACCTTGTTGGAGTCACTGGAAGTCATGATGCTTTAATTTTATCGCATATCCACATGGGGTCCATAGGGCCTATTGAATTGCTCAAACGGACTGCGCGATTGTCTGAGTTAGCGCTTCAGGACGCATACTCGCAACCACACTCGAACGTATCCGAACTAGTGCGGGTCCAAGGACATTGCATTCAGCCTTTGCAACAACTCCACTGAATCGGGTTCTTCATCAATTGCTTTCACCAGTTCGGATATGGCGTTTTTCGCAGATCTCCACGCCTGCTCGAAAGCCTGTTCCTATGCAAGCGAATCGCTGATAACAGCTGCCGGGTGTGGAATGCTCCAGTGCACTTTGACGGGCGATGCCGGCCAGACCGGACAAACCTCTGCAGCCGCGTTATCGCAAACTATCACCACAATTTCCATCACCGGTGCAGATGCGCCAGGAAACTCGTCCAACTCTTTGAACGACAACCTTCTGCAGAGATGCCGCATCTTTCAAGCGTTTGCGTGTCATCGGGTGGACCTCGTCTTTGGGCTGGCTATCGGCTCTGAATCCCTTGAATCTCTCTTTTCCGATTGAATTGAGCGCGGTTTCACACAGTATGCTACGCGCCGAGTTGCCCGTACACAAGAAAAGAACATTGATTGGTTGTCGTGCTGTCATAGTTTGGGAACTCGAAACCGACAGATTATTTCATTCAATCGCTCTCAGCCGAAAGTATTGGTTCGCCCAGGCAGGTTGCCTGTTGCCCAAAATCAGCGAACTCAGACAATAAATTGAAAACCGAATTTTTACACATATATAATTATTCACGTAACCTATTGAACACATTTCCGTCAGTTCCTGACAACGTAGCTCTCAGAGGTAAAAAATGGCACGTATTACTGTAGAAGATTGTCTTGAAAGGGTTGAAAACCGATTTCAGCTGGTTTTGATCGCGACCAAACGCGCACGGCAGTTGGCCGCTGGCGCGGAGCCCCTGGTCGAGCGGGACAATGACAAGAATACGGTAATTGCCCTTCGCGAGATTGCCGATGGCCTGATCACAGCAAGCATTCTTGACGAGGACGACATGCCGACAATTGCCAATCCTTTTGATTTTCAATCGGAGGAACTGGAAGAGCCGCGAGCCGAAGACGACACGCCAGAGGATGCCGACAGCGAACCAGCTGATCAAGACTTCGAGCAGCAAGTTAATTGAACTGTATCGCCGTCTTGGTATACCAGACAGGGAAAAACGGCAGTTTGACAATATTTGCAACCTGCTGGCCGAGTATCTTGACAAGCACGAAATTGACGAAGTTCGCAGATCCTACGAGATAGGCGCAGCGGCGCACGCGGGACAAAGGCGGATCAAGGGCGAGAAATACATCAACCACCCGCTGGCGGTCGCCGAGATGCTTGTCAAACTCCAGCTGGACAGCCATACCATCATGGCCGCAATCTTGCACGACACCCTGGAGGACACCGATGTGACTTGGGAAACACTCAAGCGCGAATTCGGGGAGGATGTCGCCAATCTGGTCAATGGTGTAAGCAAGGTCACAGGAACTGAATTCAAGGACAAGGACGACGAGGAGGCGGAGAATTTCAGACGTCTGCTGGTTGCGGCGGCAGGTGATATCCGTGTAATCCTGATCAAACTCGCCGACAGGATGCACAATCTGGAATCGCTGGACGTGCACCGCCTCGGCAAACGCAAGAGAATCGTCAATCAGACTCGCGACATCTACATTCCGATGACCTACATGATGGGAATGCATGAGTGGCATCGGAGACTGGAAGATCTATGTTTTAAGGCCATCTACCCTTCCCGTTACCGCACAATCTCCAACGCAATCAGAAAAACCGTCAAGTCTCGAGCCACAATTTCCATAAATCGCCACGTCAAGACCATCACCAATATTCTGAAAGATCACGGTATCACAGCGGATGTGTCGTGGCGTGAGAAAAATGTCTCAGCCATACATGAGAAGATGCGACGAAAGCGCGAATCAAATCAGTCTATCTCCTTCACCTCAATCAAGGATCTCGTCGGGTTTCGTGTGGTGCTCGACAGTGAAGATGACTGCTATCGTGCATTGGGCGTCATTCATAAGAACTACAAGCCGATCTCCCGCGAGTTCAACGACTACATTGCCATTCCCAAATTCAACGGTTATCGCTCACTGCACACCAGCGTCTATGATGAGTCCGGACGCATAATGGAGATACAGATCAGAACCCACAAGATGCACGAGATCGCGGAATATGGCATTGCCTCACACTTGAGTTACAAGACCAACGTACGGCCGTCGCAAATTCGCGAGCTCGGCGATATTCCGTGGTTGAAGGATTTGCTGGACCATTCAGTCAATCACAATGAGGTTGGGCGGGAATTTCTTGAGAACCTCAAGCGCAATCTATATTTTGACAGTGTTTTCGTTGTAACGCCCCAAGGAGAATCGAAACGTCTGAAAAAAGGTGCTACCGTGATTGATTTTGCGTATGCCGTCCATACCGACCTGGGCCACCAGGTAAAATCTGCCACAATCGGAGGCGAGCGAGTTCCACTGCACACGGTGCTCCAAGACGGTGACCAGGTGGAGATAAAGAAGCGGGCATTCGGGAGCCCGGATCCGCAGTGGGAAAAATTCGTGGTTACCGCGAAGGCGAAAATGGCGATTCGTCGCGCCTTGAAGGATAAGACGGCGCAAGACTACGTCCGGATGGGCGAACGACTCCTGAGAAACGAGCTCAAGAGCCAGAAAATAAAGTATTCCATCATTTCCGATGAAATGAAGGACAGTCTGGTGAAGAGACTGCATCTTGACGAATGGCATACGATTCTTCAGGAGATCGGGAATGGGAGCCGCTTCGCACCAGTCATCGTGAAGCAGTTGTTCGCAGATCAATCCTCGGCAGACGAGAAGTTCCACCGCCGGGTAATGTCGGTGTCAATCGATGGTACCGAAGGCATGGTCGTACAATACGCAAAATGCTGCAACCCCATACCTAATGATTCAATCGTCGCTTTCTGGAGTGCGGGCGGTGGAATCGTCATTCACATCGCTGACTGTAACAATGTTCTATATTCAAAGTTTCCTCCAGAACGCTGGCAGAAGTTCTACTGGACTGACAAACCCGAAGGCGTGTTCCGTGTTGCCATTCGTGTTGATGCGGAGGACCGTAGCGGTCTGCTGGGACAGATTGCGACGGACATTGCATCGATGGACGCGAATATCGGAGACTGCCGAATTGTCACCACCGATGGGGCATCGGTTACACTGGAGTTTGACATCGATGTGTCTGATCGTCAGCATCTGGCAAGAATTATCCGGAAGATCAAAAAAGTACCTTCTGTTTTCCATATTCAGAGATACAGGTTGGCGTAATACTCGGGTTGCGTATGCAATAAAATTCTTGACTGACGTGACGTATTGGACGGCTGGTCAGGCCGTTACAGAATTTGATCGGATTTTTTTGGCATTCGGATACGGATGTCTCACCCGGGAGGATGTTTCGGATGGCAACAAGGGAAATAATCTCAACTGACAGGGCACCAAAGGCCATCGGTGCCTATTCTCAGGCTGTGAGAACAGACAACACAGTCTATATTTCGGGTCAGATTCCACTCGACCCGGCGACACAGGATATTGCCGCGGGTGACATTCGCGCGCATATTCGTCGTGTTTTTCAGAACCTTCAAGCCGTGGCCGAAGCCGCAGGCGGCGGACTGGGTGACATTGTCAAGCTGACTGTCTATCTCGTAGACCTGGGAAATTTCCCGATTGTCAACGAAGTCATGGCGGAATATTTCGACGAGCCTTATCCGGCGCGTGCGGCGATTGGTGTCGCGTCGCTGCCTAAAGGTGTAGGCGTTGAGATGGAAGCCATCATGGCGCTGTAGTTGCGGTGGAGTCGGAGGTTCAGCAAAATCCAGAAGAACTGCCTGTTACAGTCCTACCGCGGGTGAGTGACAAGCTGGCATCGTCACTCGAGAGAATCGGTATTTTCCAGATCAAGGACCTGCTGCTTCATCTGCCATATCGTTACCAGGACCGCACGAAGTCAACCCCGCTCGGTGAGATCGCCATTGGTCGCGTCGTAGTGGTGACCGGTCGAATCGTCAATGTACGAGTCAATTTCGGTCGGCGTCGGAGTTTGGTTACACAAATTGAAGACGACACAGGTTCAATGCGTATGCGTCTTTTCCATTTCAACTCCCGGCAGCAGCAGAACCTGGAGAGCGGATCCTGGATTCGCTGTTTCGGTGAGGTTCGCCTGATCAGCAATGCGTACGAGATGGCGCATCCCGAATACGCGGTCTACAATTCCCCTCCGCCCGAAATTCAGAACGACCGCTACACACCGATCTATCGTCTGACAGAAGGAATCGGACAGGTGCAGATGCGCAACATGGTCAAATCCGCATTGGATTTGTTCCTGGAACGGGACATCAGCGACCCGCTTCCCGATCAGGCACGTGAGGAGAATGATCTGGTAGGCCTCAAGGATGCATTGCAGATGGTACATGCACCACCGGTGGGCGAGTTTGAGCTGCAGGTCGAAGAGAATCATCAGCCAGCAGTCCGTAGGCTGATCTTCGAGGAACTGGTGTCGTTCCAGATCGCCAGAAGAAGACACAAGGAACTGCGTCAATCGGTCGGTGCGCCGCCTTTGCGTCCAAAAGGAACTCTTTCGAGACGGCTCAGGGATTCACTGACTTTTGAGCCGACGAATTCGCAACGTAGTGTCATCTATGAGATTCTTGATGATCTGAAAAAGTCCACCCCCATGCTTCGCTTGCTGCAAGGTGACGTGGGCTGTGGCAAGACGCTGGTTGCCGCCGCTGCAGCAGCCTGGACAGTGGATTCAGGTTTTCAGATCGCGATCATGGCACCGACCGAACTGCTCGCAGAACAGCATCTGAAGTCATTTGCAGGTTGGTTCGAGCCACTTGGTATCGCAGTACATCTTCTAACCGGCAGATTGCCTGCGAAAGCGCGAAAAGAAATCGAACAGGCGATACGTTCCGGGCAGGCGAACATTGTTATCGGTACCCACGCACTGTTTCAGGAGAAGGTTGAGTTCAAAAATCTGGGCATGGTGATCGTTGACGAGCAGCACCGATTCGGTGTCGGACAGCGCTACGCATTCCGACAGAAGGGTGTAAGCGATGAACTGGTTCCTCATCAGCTGGTGATGACCGCGACACCGATTCCGCGCACGCTTGCCATGACGTTCTATGCTGATCTGGATGTCTCCAGTATCACTGAACTGCCGCCGGGTCGACAGCCGGTTCAGACTCGAATCATGGCATCAAGCAACCGGCGGGATGCGCTGGACTTGGTCAGAAGACAGCGCGATTGTGGTCAGCAGGTCTATTGGGTATGCCCGATAATCGAAAAGTCCGAGGTGCTGGATGTCGAATCCGCGGTTGAGACGGAAAAGGTGATCAAGAAATCATTGCCGGGGTATCGTATCGGCCTGGTTCATGGACGCCTCAAAAGTGACAGGCGAGACAAAATTATGAAGTCGTTCAGGGATGGGGATATCGATGTACTGGTCGCAACGACGGTTATCGAGGTTGGAGTCGATGTGCCCAACGCAAGCCTGATGGTGATTGAGAGTGCCGACCGGTTGGGGCTTTCGCAGTTGCATCAGCTTCGCGGTCGCGTCGGTCGGGGTGCTGAGCGGGCACAATGCGTACTCTTATTCAAGGCACCGCTGTCTCAGTCAGCAAAAAAGCGTCTGGAGGTGATGCGAAAAACCACGGATGGATTCAAGATCGCCGAAACCGATCTGAAACTGAGAGGAGCGGGGGAGCTGCTTGGCACCCGTCAGACCGGCTCACAGTTATTCCGGATTGCCGAACTGCCGCGTGACATCAATATGATCACCGAAGTCAATCAGGCAGCGCAGATGATCCTTAAGCAGTACCCCGATAATGCACAGGAACTGATTCGACGCTGGACTCCGAGAGAGGGTGAGTACAGTGCTGTCTGAACGATTGGGTGCTTATGCCCGTCTGATGCGGCTGGACAAACCCATCGGCAGTCTCCTGCTGCTGTGGCCGACGCTTTGGGCGGCATGGATTGCAGGCGGCGGGTCACCAGAACCGTACATCGTTCTGATACTCGTCATCGGTGTGTTTGTCATGCGCTCGTGTGGTTGTGTGATCAATGACTTCGCGGACCGGGATTTCGATCCGCACGTCGAACGTACCCAGGATCGACCGCTGGCAACCCGTGAGGTGTCGGTCCGAGAGGCGATGTGCCTGATTGCGATTTTGGCGCTGATCAGCCTGATCCTGGTGTTGTTTTTGAATACGCTGTCGATTCTGCTCGCTGCCGTGGGTCTCTTTCTCGCTGCGTCCTATCCCTTTCTCAAACGCTTTACCAACCTGCCTCAGTTCTACCTGGGCATCGCGTTTGGCTGGGGGATTCCAATCGCATTCGCAGCTCACCTGAATACTGTGCCGTTATCTGGCTGGCTGTTGCTTCTGGCCAATGTCGTGTGGGCCGGCGCCTACGATACTTTCTACGCGATGGTCGACCGTGATGATGATGTCCGTATCGGAGTGAAGTCGCTCGCTGTACTGACCGGTAGCCGTGATCGGCTGGTCATTGGAATCTGTCAGGTACTGACATTGCTGATCTTGGGGTTCGTGGGATATATTGAACAGCTGGACCAGTACTATTTTCTTGGCCTCGGTGGTGCTTCAGCAGTCGCGGTCTGGCACCAGTATTCGTGCAGAGTGGACGATCGGGAGAAGTTCTTTGCGGCTTTTCTCGGCAACAGCTGGTTTGGTGCGTTGGTGTTTGGCGGATTGGTGCTCGCCTACCTATGATCTGAAACGGAGTGACAGTGCAGGCAATTATCGGAACTCATATTGCGGCGGCGGTCAGCGCGCTGATTCTGGGGGTCGTGGTTCTATCCTCGCCCAAGGGTACCAAGCGACATAAACTGCTTGGTCGAATCTGGGTGGTTGTGATGTCTATGGTTGCAATCGGGTCTTTCAGTATCAGGGGACTGGGTGAAGAAGGCGGCATGAGCTGGATCCACGGTCTGTCGATTTTTACGATGATTGCCATGGTTTATTCAATCGTCATGATCCGCCGAGGCAACCGCCGCGCTCACTTCTCAGCGATGATCGGATGCTTTATCGGTATCATAGTTGCCGGTCTGTTCACGCTTGATCCGAACCGCATAATCGGCGGTTTCTTCTTCGGTGGCTGAGCTTAACTGATTACTTGAGCTCGGAAAACGATCGTGCCATCGCGTCAACTATGACCGGCACATCCTGTTCAGACAGGCACATCGGCGGCACGAGCCTAAGCACGTTCCGGTGAGGCCCCGCCTTGCTGGTCACCAAGCCATATTTTCGGGTGCTTTCGAACACCGCGGCAGTCTCATCGCTCGCCGGTTCCTTGGTGGTACGATTCCTGACGAGCTCGACGGCCAGCAGCAGACCGGTTCCCCGGACATCTCCGATGACAGGGTTATCGCGTTGCACACTCTTCAATCCTTCCAGGAGCAGTTTGCCGACAAGGGCCGCATTGTCCTGCAGTCTGTCCTTTTCAATGATCCGCAATACTGCCCGTCCAGCGGCGCAGCTGACAGGGTTCGAACCATAGGTATGAAATAGAAACTTGTCTGCCATCGCCTCAGTAAACTCTCGCTGCGCAATGACTGCTGCCAGGGGATAGCCATTACCGATACCTTTGGCGGCAACTACGATGTCGGGAACAATACCAAGGTAGTCGAAACTCCAGAAGCTTTTCCCGGTTCTGCCGACACCCGCCTGCACCTCATCAATGATCATCAACCCGCCTGCTGACCGGACCCGCTCCGCCGCACCGGCGATATAACGGGCTGGAATCGGTATTGCGCCGCCATACCCCTGAATGGGTTCAATGATCATGCCGGCGAGCATGGCGGACGTGGAAAATTGAATTGTGTTATCCAGGGCATCCAGGTACATTCCGACGTTGTCACCGAAAGCACCGCGATAGGCATTGGGCGCGATTGCAAACTGAACGTTGCCCGGAAGTGCGACATCGTGACGGAAGCCGGAGATTCCCGTAACCGATTGTGCACCATACGTCGGGCCGTGATAACTGCCCTGTAATGCAACGATATCCTTATGGCCTGTATGTGCCCGAGCCATCATCAGTGCCAGGTCCACTGCCTCGGCGCCGCTATTGGTCAGATGGACAACCCACTCATAGTCCGGCGGCATGGTGGCGGCGAGTTCCTCGCAGTAATGTGCCGGAACAGGGTGATAGAACATGGTCGTGCAGTGGGATAGTGCAGATGCCTGTTCCCTGGCCGCCTGATTCACTTCCGGATGGGAGTGTCCCACCGACACACACACATTCATAGCCAGCAGGTCGATATAGCGGTTGTCGAGTTCATCCCACAGATACTGTCCGTTGCCGCGCTTTAGTATCAGTGGTTTCCGGTAAGGCTGGAACTTTCTCTGCGAGGCTGCGTAATACCGTTCCCGTTTCTCGATTACATTTGATGTTGACCAGTCTGTATGGATATCCATTGGTACACTCCGAGTGTCTCAAAAAAGTTTGTTGATCTGTTGTTCCCTGCGCTTGATGAAATCGTCGATGGCTTCCGATAGGTCTTGTCCGATGGATGGAGGCCGATATTCGACAAGTAAGTTCTTCCAAATTTCATTGGCGCGCTGGTGTTGCCAGGTGGAACCGTCCGCTTCCCACTGTTCAAACGATCGACTGTCGGAAATCGCTGACTGAAAGAACGCGGTTTCGAAATTACGTCGAGTGTGGTCTGATTCAAGAAAATGCTCGCCCGGCTGGACTTCGCGGAATGCGTCCCATGCCTGTGCCTCGATCGAGAGATCGACATTCTTGGCGAAAGCCTCAAGCATGGCGCATCGGTCGGCATCCATGATCACTTTCTCGTATCCGGTCGTCAGCAGGCTTTCAAGGCAGCCGGTTGCATGAATGATGAAATGGGTACCCGCGAGAAACGACCCGAGCAACTGCGTGGAACTCTCATATGCGGCTTGAGCGTCCGGTACTTTCGATGCGGTGAGCGCACCGACCGAATGAAGCGGCACACCGAGTCGGTCAGCCAGCGAGCGTGCGCACATCTGGAATTGCATTCCCTCCGGTGTTCCAAATGTCGTTGCCCCCGACTGCAGCGAGATCGGACTGAAAAATGTACCGAAAACCGCAGGTGCTCCGGGACGGATCAGCTGGATCAGGCACAGTCCGGCCAGTACCTCAGCGAGCACCTGCGCCAACGTCGCCGCAACCGAAACCGGGCTCATCGCACCACCGAGTACAAACGGTGAGACGACGACAGCCTGGTTCGCACGGGCGTAGACTTTGAGCGCGTGAAGCATTGTGGCATCAAGCACAAGTGGTGCGTTGGTATTGACTACGCTGTAAAGACAGCAGTTTTGGTCGACGAACTTCTCACCGAATACCAGTTTCACCATCGCGACCGTATCTTCGGCTCTTTCTTGTGCGGTGACTGCCCCCATGAATGGCTTGTCGGTCAAGGTCAGGTGGGCCTTCGCCATATACAGGTGCCGGACATGAACCGGCAGATCCACCGGTTCACAGACCACGCCGCCGGAATGGTGGACGCTGTTCAGCATATAGTGAATACGCGTCAGATTTTCGAAATCCTCATAAGTCGCATAGCGACGGCCACGGTCCATGTCGTGCACGAAAGGTGGTCCGAAACTGGGGCAGAACAGAGAATTATCGCCACCGATCATCACGGACTTGGAGGGATTGCGGGCGTGTTGGACGAACGCTCGGGGAGCACTCTGTGTGATGATGTGCCGGCAGAATCCCGGGTCAAACCGTACTCGCTCGCCGCGCACGTCGCAACCTGCATCGCGAAAGATCCGCAAAGTCTCGGGGTCGTCCCGAAAGTCCATCCCGACTTCGGCAAGAATTCGGTCCGCATTCGATTCGATGAGTTCGATGCTCTCCTCATCAAGCAGCGAGAATCTACCGACATTTCGCTTGATGTACGGACTGCCGGTACCAGGCGCGTCGAAAGTTCTGAGACGATCCTGTTTGGCCCGTCGACCACCGATTCTTCGTGTTGGCTGTTTTTCCTTTTCCAGGTTGCTCATGACTTGGATTATATTTTCCGGTAGTTTTCCAGAAACGTATTGTAAGGTCGGTGTGCGACAGTTGGTTGAACTGAATCAGGTCTTTTTTGCACGTTCTTGTTTGGGATGAACAATCGAACGGAAGTGATCATTGTTGGCGGCGGTGTCATAGGACTTTCCGTTGCCTATCATCTGGGGGCGGAAGGTCAGCACTCTGTCCGCCTGTTCGAGAAAAATCAAATCAGCAGTGGAACGAGCTGGCATGCGGCGGGCATAGTCGGACCGCTTCGTTCATCACTGAACATGACGCGTCTTGCAATGCATGCAATCAGACTGTTTCCGCAGCTTGAACGGGAGACCGGGAAGTCGGTCGGCTATCGACGCACCGGCGGTTACTGGCTGGCACAGACTCAGGAACGCCTGACTGAACTGAGAAGAATCGCTGCTGTCGGAACCGCGGTTGGTCTTGACACAGAGATAATAAGCCCTTCTGAATTGTCTCGTGCTGTCAGTTTCATCCGCACCGACGGTCTGACTGGTGCGTTGTGGGTAGCCGAAGATGCACAGGTGTCACCTGTTGACTTGTGTTTGGCTTATGCGGCAGGCGCAAAAACTCGGGGTGTGGTGATTGAGGAGAACTGCGGTGTCGATCAGTTCATTGTCGATAACAACGCAGTCAAAGGTGTCGTGCTCGAGGATGGGCGTCGGTTCTACTCGGACATAGTCGTACTGTGTGCTGGTCTGTGGTCGAGGGAATTGGCTGCGACTGCCGGTGTACGCGTGCCGTTGCAAGCGGTTGAGCACATGTATGTTGTCACCGAGCCCATGAATAGCCTGCCTGATCCGGTTCCAGTCATACGGGATCTTGATTCCGACTTATACCTCAAGGGTGATACAGGCAAGCTGGTTTTAGGCGGGTTTGAGCGCAACGCCAAGCCATGGGACCCGGAATCAGCCGGACCGCACATTCCATTTCTGATGTTCGACGAGGATTGGAGTCACTTCGAACCCATCATGCGCGCGGGGCTGAACCGTGTGCCTGAGCTGAAATATTCGGGTATTCACACATTCATGAATGGTCCGGAAAGCTTTACACCCGATACACGACCGATGATCGGAGAATCTACAGATGTTGCGGGATTCTATGTCGCTGCCGGATTCAATTCTGTAGGTGTGATGTCGTCAGCGGGTGTCGGCCATGCGCTTGCCGGATGGATCCAAAACGGCCGTCCACCCTACGACCTGTGGGAAGTTGATGTGGCACGTGCAGATCCCAGATGGTACGATCCACATTTTCTCAAAGAAAGAATGCGTGAGGCTGTCAACGATCAATTCGCCATGCACTGGCCATTGAAGCAGCCCCGATACGGCAGAGACTTACGATGTACGCCATTGCATGGGTTGCTCGGGGGAAAGGGAGCGGTTTTCGGCTCTATGTCCGGTTGGGAGCGGCCACTATGGTTCGCGGAAGGCCGACAGGATGAAAAACTTATTCATACATTCAGAGAGCAGCACTGGTGGCAATATGCCAGCCGAGAGGCTTTGCGAATGAAAGACGGGGTGGCGCTGATTGATCTGACCCCTTTCACAAAGATCGAGCTGAAAGGGGTTGGCAGTTTGGACGCATTGCAGTTTCTCTGTGCTGCTGATATGGATATCAGCCCCGGCAGATCGCGGTATACCGTCATGCTGAATGAGCGCGGTGGGATTGAGGCGGATGTGACCGTTCTGCGGCTCGATCCCAATCATTTTCGGATCATTTCGACAGCGGCTGCACGCCATCGAGATTTCAGACGTATTCGACAGTTGCTGAAAAGGTACCCTTCGATATCGATTGACGATGTGACATCGACTGAAGCAGTCATCGGTGTGATGGGTCCCCAATCCCGGAAGCTTATGGAGAGGGTGACCGACGAGGATTGCTCGGGCGAGTTGTTCGAGTTCGGTACTTGTCGCCGAATAGGAATCGCAGGGGCTCCCGTAGTCGCCCTTCGACGCAGTTACGTCGGTGAACTTGGCTGGGAAATTTATGTATGCAGTAGATTCGCTGACGCAGTTTACGAAAAACTGATGACATGTGGCATTGAATTCGGGATCGCGCATCTCGGACTTCTTGCAGTTGATGGATGCCGGTTGGAAAAGAGGTTTGGACATTGGGGACATGACTGGGGCCCCGATGTGACACCGCTTGAAGCCGGAATTAGTCAGACCGTCAACATGCGCAAGTCCCAGTTTTTGGGGCGAGAAGCGCTTCAGGAGCAAATGGAGACCGGAATAGAGCAGTGCCTGATTCTGTTGGAGGTTGTAGTTGAATCCGGTGAGCGTCCGCTACTGTTGCATGATGAGCCGATCGTCCTGGAAGATGAAATTGTCGGACTCACAACTTCAGGCGGATATGGTCCGAGGACGGGCAAACTGCTCTCTTTTGGACTGATTCGCTGTAACCCTGATGAGTCATTGGCGAACATTCTCGACAGGAACTTTACGATCGAAGTGGCCGGAACCAGTTACCAAACACATATCTGCCTTGATGCGCCGTACGACCCCGACGGCATGCGAATGAGAGGATGAAACCAGTGACATCATCTGCAAGAACAGTCGTTGTCGGCGGTGGGATCATGGGCGTATCAGTTTTGTATCACCTTGCCCAATTGGGCTGGACCGACTCGGTATTACTGGAAAAACGAGAGCTGACACATGGCTCAACCTGGCATGCGGCCGGACTGTGCACTCATTTCGCTCACAATGCGACAATCATGCAGATGCGCGCCGACAGCATCCGTCAATACAGTTATGAACTTGAGAGGGAAACCGGAATGAGTGCCGGCTTCAGACGAACGGGTGCACTCCGGATTACGCGAAGTCCCGATCGCATGGATGAGTTTCGACATGTCCGTGGAATCGGACAGTTTGTCGGTCATGACTTCCAGATCGTTACGCCGCGTGAGATCAGCGAACTGCATCCACTGGCGAGTATTGAAGGGTTGATTGGGGGAATCTACGAGCCGGCCGACGGTAACGTCGATCCGAGTCAGGTCACCCATGCGTTTGCCAGTGGAGCGCGCGCTCTGGGAGCCAGAATTTATCGCGACGATCCGGTTATCGAGATCGAAAAGACCCGAAGTGGCGAATGGCGAGTAATCACTCCGAACCGGGAAATATTGTGTGAGCATGTGATCAATGCCGCCGGTACTTGGTGTCGCGAGATCGGAAGCATGTTGGGAGTTGATCTTCCCGTTGTTCCTGTTCTCCATCAGTATTTTGTCACCGATTCAATGCGCGAGGTCGCGACGCTGGAGCGGGTATTGCCGATTATCCGGGACCCGGAAGAGAGCTGGTATATCCGACAGGAACGGGATGGACTTATTTTCGGTCCTTACGAACGCGAAGCTCAGCCCTGGTCGATTGATGGCGTGCCGGACGATTTCGGTGCCGATTTGTTGCCACCTGATTTTGATCGGGTGGATTCAATCGTCCAATCAGCATCCGGCAGGGTACCGTCATTCGGGCGGGCTGGAATCAAGAATGTCATTAACGGCCCCATTACGTTCACCCCTGATGCCAATCCCCTGATCGGACCGGCCTACGAAGTTAACAATGCTTGGCTGCTTACGGGTTCTTCTATGGGAGTCATGGAAGGTGGTGGTGCGGGGCGGTTTCTCGCACAGTGGATGGTTGGCGGCGAGCCTCCAATGGACCCGATTTCCGTTGATTCGACGCGTTTCGGCGAATATGCTGACCGTCGTTACAGAGTCGCAAAAGCGAAGGAAAGCTTCGCCCATCAGTTCGCGATCCACTTTCCGCGAGAGGAAAGAGAGGCGGGCCGCCCCTGCCTGAAGTCGCGTATTCATAAACAGCTTGACGATGCCGGTGCTGTTTTCGGTGCGGTTTATGGCTGGGAGAGGCCGAACTGGTTTGGAAGTCTGCGGAATCGCGAACGCACAACCAACAGTTTTCGAAGAACCAACTGGTTTGACGCGGTGGCCAGTGAATGTCGTACCGTCGCCGAAGGTGTCGGAATATGTGATATGACTGCACTGAGTAAATTTTCACTGACGGGTAACGACGCACATCGATTTTTAAGTACACTTGGCTCAAATCGACCACCACAGAATGATGGCCGGGTTGGCCTTCTCCATGCGCTGAGTCGGTCCGGCGGTGTGCTTTCTGAGTTTACAGTACTTCGAAAGACGATGAATCACTACTATCTGACTTCTGCCGCTGCCGCATTACGTCATGATTTCGAATTGCTTCGCCGTCGTGCTGATAGACTGGATGTCAGGATTGAGTCAGAGACATCAGACTACTGTGTAATCGGGCTTATGGGTCCAACAGCCAGCAAATTGTTGGGTGAACTGACATCGGTTGATCTTTCTCAGGACATGTTCCCTTGGCTGAGCGGGAGGACCCTGGAAATCGGACAACGAAAATTACTGGCGATTCGTATTTCCTATGTCGGGGAGTCAGGCTGGGAGCTTCATGTTCACAAATCGGACGCGTCGGCAATTATTTCTGTACTCAAAGAGGCAGGGCAAAAGTACGGAATTGGATATTTCGGTACATTTGCGACCGATGCGATGCGGCTTGAGAAGGGGTATCGAGCATGGGGTCTGGATCTGACTGCGGAACGAACGCCACTTGAGTCGGGCTTGAGACATCTTGTCGCGACCGAAAACAGAAAATTCGTTGGCTGCGACGCGATGCTTCGTCGCGAAACTAACGAAGGTCGCTGGCGAATGGAGCTGCTGAAAATTGATTCATATGAAGGTGTTGATCCATTCTATCTTCATCCTGTATTCGCGGACGATGAGGTGATTGGAGTTGTGACATCAGGTGCCTACGGCCACCGTACCGGAATTTCACTGGCTCTTGCTTACCTGAATGAAAAGTATGAATCCGTAGGACAGAGTATGGAAGTGGAAATAGTCGGCTGCCGATTTCCAGCGACAATACTGGACAAACCGCCATATGACCCGAACAATGGTCGTCTTCTTGCCGATTGAGTTGTCGTATAACTTTAGTATGGAACCAGTTCGACCCATGACCGGAAAATTCAGTCTGATACAGTGAATTTCAATGACTGACATTTTTGATTTTGAACCGAAGAAGTCTCTCTATGCAGTATTCGGCAACCCGATCGGACATAGTAAGTCCCCGATAGTTCACACCCTGTTCGCGCAACAGTTTGACATCGAACTCGAATATCGCGCAGTCCATGTTGATGTAGGGGGTTTTGAGCAGGCAGTCAGTGGATTTTACGCGGGGGGAGGACAAGGTCTGAACGTTACCGTTCCCTTCAAGCTCAATGCATGGAAACTGGCAGATGTGCTGAGTGATCGGGCACGGCTGGCCGGTGCAGTCAACACTCTATCCCTGGGAGAAAAGATCGCCGGTGACAATACGGATGGTATCGGGCTTGTCACTGACATTCAACAGAATCTCGGAATGAGCATCGAGTCTGCAAAAATTCTGGTAGTCGGTGCTGGCGGAGCAGTACGGGGCATTCTCGGAGAAATTCTGTCCGCAAAACCCGAATATTTATTCGTTGCCAATAGAACAAAAGACAAGGCAATGGATTTAGCCCGTCAATTCTCTGAAATGGGGCCGATTGCGGGTGGTGGGCTAGACGACATACGAAGTCAGTTTTACGAGATTGTTATCAATGCCACATCAAGCGGTCTGACCGACGATGCGCCCGATTTGCCGTCAGGCGCGTTTGCAAATACGCAATTGGCGTATGACCTGATGTACGGCCGAGCGCCGACGCAATTTCAAAAGGTTGCGAAGCAGGGTGGTGCGAAACAGGCCAGCGATGGATTGGGAATGCTGGTGGAGCAGGCGGCAGAATCATTTTTCATCTGGCATCAGAAAAGGCCACAGACGGATGCAGTCATTCACGCTGTTCGCGACGCGTTGTGACTCCCGCAGAATGGTGTTTGTCTCAAGAGTTCAACTTGTTAAGACACGCCAATTTGAACAAATAAATAAATTTCCTGATTTTATTGGGTAAAATTCTTTAGGAAGTTCAACTCGACTCTGAGTTCGAATGCTCAAACAGTGTTATTTTGGGTGAGAGTTATGAAAAAGTTAGTACTAGTGCCGTTACTCGCATTATTCTTTTGCGGTATTGCAGTAGCGGAAACTTCAATAAAGTTTGCAAATGACTGGAAGTGGGAAGGGCCAGCCGCGCCACTGCTTCTGGCTTGGGATACGGGCCTTTACAAAGCCGAGGGGCTTGATGTCCAGATGGACACCGGAAAAGGCTCGCTTGATGCGATTCCGCGTGTTGCTTCCGGTACCTACCAGATGGGAAATGCAGATATCAATTCTCTGATAAAGTTTCGGGATAAGAATCCGGACTTGCCGGTGATGGCGGTTTTTATGATCTACAATGCCCCGCCATTCGCGATTGTCGGACGCAAATCGCTCGGAGTGAATGCCCCGAAAGATCTCGAAGGCAAGATACTCGGCGCACCGGCTCCTGATGGTGCCTATGCGCAATGGAAGGCGTTCGTCAAAGCCAACGACATTGACGCAAGCCAGGTTACGATCGAGAACGTAGGATTTCCGGTGCGCGAGCCAATGCTTGCTCAAGGCAAGGTCCATGCGATTACCGGATATGCATTCTCATCTTTTATCAATCTGAAAGCCAACGCAGTTCCTGAGGACGATATTTCGGTGTTGCTGATGCGTAACCATGGGCTGGACCTCTATGGCAATGTAGTTATTGTCAATCCGGAATTCGCCAAATCAAACCCCGATGCGGTGAAAGGGTTCCTCCGGGCAACGGTCAAAGGGTTTCAGGCAACTGTTGCTGATCCTGCAAATGCCGTCAAACATGTCATCAACCACAACGACGTAGCTCGCGAAGCGGTTGAGTTGGAGCGATTACAGATGGCAATTGATCAGAACATCGTGACTGATGAAGTTCTTCAGAATGGTATCGGCGGGGTCGATATGGATCGACTTGATCGATCGATTGATCAGATCGCACTGACCTATGACTTCACGTCACGACCGAATGGGGCAGATATTTTTGATGGAAGCTTTCTGCCTGCAGCGGAAGACAGAATGGTTCAATAACTCCCTTGAACGCGTTTGTAGAAATTGAGGATGTCTCGCTCCGCTACAAGGCTCAATCAGGAAATGAGAGCACACTGGCGGTCGAGCACCTCAATTTGCAGGTCAACCAAGGAGATTTTATCGCGGTAGTCGGTCCGTCAGGCTGTGGTAAATCCACCCTGATGAAACTGGCAACCGGATTGCACTTCCCGACTTCAGGTGCGGTGCGCTTGGATGGCAAACAGGTCGATGGGCCTGTTTCCATCGCTGGAATGGCGTTCCAGAATCCGGTGATGCTGCCCTGGCGGCTGACACGCGATAACGTGCTTCTTCCGATGGAAGTTGTCAGTCCACATCGACAAAAGATCAGAAGAAGCCGCGCCTCCTATCGCCAAATGGCCGATGAGCTGTTGGCATCAGTGGGCCTTGATGGTGCGGGCGGCCAATATCCTTGGCAGTTGTCCGGTGGCATGCAGCAAAGAGCGTCGCTTTGCCGGGCGTTGATCCACGACCCACAATTGCTGATGCTGGATGAACCGTTTGCAGCATTGGATGCATTTACCAGAGAGGAGCTTTGGTGCGTCATCCGTGACCTTCATCTGGATAAGCAGTTCACCACAATCTTGGTCACTCATGATCTACGCGAGGCCGTTTTTCTGGCGGATACGGTTTACGTGATGAGCGCAAGGCCCGGACGAATCATCGTATCGCGCGAAGTGCCGATTCCAAGACCGCGTGCGATCGAAGTGACTTATGAAAAGGAATTTTCAGATCTTACCCAGGAACTGCGCGGTCACATCGCTGAAGCACGCAGTTAGACTCAAATGCTAAACCGCTCCGAATCAAATGGAATTCAAATTGATTGGGTCAAGTTATCCCCTTGGCTTTGCACCATCGGGCTTTTCCTGTTTTGGGAAGCTACTGTGCGACTATTCGGAATTCCTTACTACATTCTCCCTGCGCCTACACACATCACATATGCGATGTACGAGTTTTCAGATGCACTGTGGTGGAATTCCATTCAGACCTTGTGGACGACACTCGCTGGATTCGGTCTGGCGATCGTGTTCGGATTGATGTTGGGGCTGTTCATCGGATGGGACAAACGAATTTACTCGGGTCTTTATCCGCTGATGATCGGATTCAACTCTATTCCGAAAATCGCGGTCGTGCCGATTCTCGTGTTGTGGTTTGGTGCGGGCTGGCTACCTGCGGTACTAACTGCATTCCTGATCTCATTCTTTCCGATTGTTGTGAACGTGGCGACGGGTTTGGCCACCATCGAACCTGAAATGGAGGATGTACTGCGCGCGCTCGGCGCCAAGAAACTCGACATCATGACCAAGGTCGGGATTCCGAGATCCCTGCCTTACTTTTTCGGCGCACTCAAGGTCGCCATCACACTCGCGTTCATCGGGTCGGTGCTTTCGGAAACCATTGCCGCGAATTCAGGTATCGGCCATATGATGCTGACGGCCCAGGCGAATTTTGAGGTGCCGTTGGTATTTGCGTGCCTCATTGCTCTGGCAGTTGAAGGCATCGGTATGTACGCACTGATGGCTGGTTTGGAAATGCGAATGACCGGGTGGGCCCATCGGTCTGGATTCAATCGATAGAAATTTCAACTGCATTAGAGTGATTCTGGGAATTCATCATTTGAAAATAACTGGCACAGACTGCCAACGATAGTTTAACTTAGTTTTGTGTAGTAGTAAGAAGATGTCATTTGCTTGTGGGATATGCAGATGGCACCGGTAGTTTGCCGTTAACTAAGAATAGTTGAATATCGAAAGAAATTATGCTTGTTTTACCTGTTCGCTGTTTACGCTTAAATATGACTGAGTGAGCATTCGTATCACAAAACCATTGACTCTGACTTTTTGGCGAATTTTGTTTGAATGCATTAATTGACAATACTCCTACACAAGTTCCCCTCTCGGGGTCACGCGCAGATTCATATTCAAATACTTCTACTCCAGAACTTCTCATTTCCTCCCCTATCTTTTGGGTTTGTTCGTAGTCTATTGGATCCGTTAGATCTGATCTAAAACGATTAAATGGGCTCTTTTGCAATTTGATTCCTTTATCAGAAACATAGTCGATACAAAACAGTGTGTGTTCAGACCGAATCGCGTCATCAGTGTTTGTAAGATGGAATGAGTTGCGAAAGAGAAATCGATGATAGGCAAATTCTGCGAGAGTGGTGTAAATTGAATGCGAACCATAAAAAATACCACGTTTATCGGGAGATCCAAAACGTGAGCCCCATTTGAGAGGGGGATATCTAAATGGTGTGGTAATCAGGTAGTTTAGGCTGTTTGCGTTTTCAGGGTTAGACGGCTTCGAATCTTCAATTAATTCTTCCAGCGATTCCTGTTCGAATAGTGAATCTGAATACGCACGGGTTGCCACCTGTATTTGGCTTTCGACAATTCGATGCACTGTGCCCTTTAGATGCTGTAGTTGCTTTTGTCCTTCGCACACCACCCAAATCATCATATTTTGCCTCTGATTGCATCAACGAATCGAAGAACTTCCGTTAAGCCTTGTACAGTTTCGACCTGTTTGGCAGGAACTCCGTTTGTAACGCTATTTGGGGAGTGCATGAAGCGCCTTATCCACACTTCATCTCCTCCAGTCAGTGCGGACAACGCCCGGGCTACACGTATTAGCATCAATGCCAGTTCACCCTGTTTGGAGGATGGGCTCAATCTGGGATTTTGCTTAAGGCGACTGACGAAGGTTCGATGAACTCCCAATACGTTAGCCAGATCTTTCTGTTTTAATCCCAACTGTTCCGAGGCTTTCAGTACAGCTTTTGCCAACACCACATCAGATTCTATATTTTCAACTTGAGGTTTAGTTTGCATGACACTTTCTCCTCTCCATTATAGGATGTCGTATATGCAAATTATATAGCAAAAATGTTACATTTGCACACTAATTCTGTATTGTTGCTTTGCAGTTGTTGCAAGTTGAGTTTCGTGTTGCGCAACACGAAACTCAACTACAACTTTGATAGGATAAAGAGTCTTACGTATAAGTTGATTTAAAAAATTTTTTGCCAAAGTAAGCAAGGCAGTAATTCATCCGAATCACGCAACTCGAATTGCCCACCGTCTTGCGTTTATACACGCTGCGAAAACCATCGAAGACATGGATAAGCCAGGATATCGGTTGCACCAATTAACCGGTGATCGAAGAGGACTCTGGGCGATTGACGTGTCCGGAAATTGGCGCATCGTATTTCAGTTTGACGGGGGCGATGCCAACTTGGTGAACTACGAGGACTATCACTGATGGATCTTCAACAATATAAACCCCCTCATCCGGGAGCACTGGTTCAGCGCACTTACATTGATCCTTTTGAGGGGATTACATCGAACGGCATCGCGGACCGAATGGGGGTCGCTCGCAGTACATTTAGTCGGCTCATAAACAGTAAGTCAGGAGTTTCTCCAGAAATGGCGATACGACTTTCCGAAGTGCTTGGTGGTTCTGCCGAAAGTTGGCTGGCACTGTAAAAAAGCTACGATTTGCACAAGGCACGACAGACTGTAGATACCAGCGCGCTAAGGCGTATTGACTATAGTCAGGTTGTATGATGCTCAGTCGATGACGATCAGGGGGACCGACTTGAGGTTTAGTTTGCATGATAACTTTCTCATTTCACTTGTAGAGGATAGCATAAGCACAACAACACTGACTATCTCATTGTTACAAACTCTTCGGATGCCGTCGGGTGTATGGCAACTGTGTTGTCAAAATCCCGTTTGTGCGCACCCATCTTGACTGCAACCGAAAAACCCTGAATGATCTCATCGGCAAAGTCGCCGACAACATGGCAGCCGACCACTTTCTCCTCGGTACCTATGGTGATCAACTTCATCAGAGTAGGGGAGTTGCGACGAGTAACCTGATAGTACATGTTTTGGAATTCGCTGACATAGATCTTAACTTCATCACCAAATCGGGCACGTGCCACCTGCTCACTTAAACCGACAGTACCGATGGGTGGGTGACTGAAGATGACAGAGGGTATGTTTTCGTAGTCTAGGTAAGCGTCAGTCTTGCCTCCGAAAAGACGATCGGATAACTTTCTGCCGGCTGCAATGGCCACAGGTGTGAGTGCAACTCGTCCGGTGACATCACCCACGGCGTAGATGCCTTGCTGCGTGGTATTCTGAAATTTGTCTGTTTCGATATATCCGCGTGCATCGAGTTGGACATCAGTGTTCTCTAGACCGAGTCCCTGTGTGTGCGGTCCGCGACCGATTGCGAAAATGAACTTGTCAACATCAGTGATTGATGTTCCATCATTGAGTTCGACAGTCAGTGATAACGCTTCTCTTTTCAGGGAAGAGATAGAGGTATTGGTTAGGATACTGATGCCGCTCCGTTTCATTTCTGACGTGACGACTGATGTCATTGAAGTATCAAATCCCCTCAGCAGCTGATCCTTCCTCAAAACCATCACCACCTCGCTACCCAATCCGCGCAGCATTCCTGCGAATTCGGTTGCAATATAGCCTGCTCCATTAATCACGACTTTTCTAGGAAGTTCTTCCATCTCAAAAAATCCATCGCTCGTGATGGCCAGTTCCGACCCGGGTACGTCGGGCACTGTGGGTTGCCCGCCGGTGGCAATCAGGATATGAGGCGCACTATAGGTTGCGCCACTGACCTCAACAGAATTCGGAGAAATAATTCGAGCGGTGCCTGATACTGTCTCGGCATTTGCCTTGTCCAGATTGTTGGCGTAAATCTTATTCAGGCGCGCAATGTATTCATCACGGGTGCGCTTGATTTTTGCCCATTCGAAACCTCTATTGTCAATCAGGAATCCATAATCCGGTGCATCTTTCAGCGTTTCCGCAATCCTGGAGGTAGTCCACATCACCTTTTTCGGTACGCAACCGACATTGACGCAAGTGCCTCCAAGTTTCCTGTTTTCGATTACGACGCATTTCGCGCCATATTCGCTCGCACGGCGCGCGGAGGCGATCCCACCACTTCCAGCACCAATCACAATCATGTCGTATTGCGTATTCATGTCTTCATCTCAGTTGACCTTCACTGTCCCATAGTAATTTCGTTCAGTTTATTATCGTTGGTTTGGTGTCCTGAGCAGTGACCGATTCAAAGAGCAGTTTGGCATTGCCACCCGCAGCAGTGGTATCTGTACAAATCGATTTCTCCAAGCAGAACTGCCACGGGACATTCCGTTCTGTGACGAAACCGATAATCGCACCCGGGCGTGCAGCTATTTCGATTCGAAGTAGCCTCTTGAGATCCGCGGTACAGTTACCGACGGACACTCCCGCCAGATTTTCGGTAAACATCAAGGTGTCCCGGTCGGGTAGGAGGTCACTTGACGCGACAGGCAAGTCGGAATCCTGCAGTTTCCCAAATACAGCATCGCCAACCCTCACACCCAGGACTGCGTTTCCAGCCAGCAAGGCGTGCAGTACATGTTCGATTGATTCAATGCAAATGAAAACTCCTTTGGGACCAAGGCACAGTTGATTGCGCTCGCCGGTGGGGCCATCCAGCTCTTGGAACAGAGGCGTATGTCGGTTGGCGAGTTCCATATTTTGCACAAGATCTGGTCTTTTACTCAAAACCGCGGTTAGTCTGCTGAAACGGTCAGGCTCGCCACTCCAGGCAGATTGCCTGGTCGCCAGCATCTGGAGCGTGGATCCGAGATCGCCGCGAGCAGCATCAGACCCGATAGGTTCTTCGTCATTAAAACTACCAAATTTGCGCATCCTCGCAACGAAGTAGGGACCACCGGCTTTGGGCCCTGTTCCAGACAGGCCCCGCCCACCAAAAGGCTGAGATCCAACTATCGCGCCAATCTGGTTTCTGTTGACATAGATGTTGCCTGCATTCACTTTTCTGGCAATGGTCTCGGATCTTTGCTCGATCCGGGTATGCAGTCCGAATGTGAGTCCGTAGCCACGTGTGTTGACTGACTGCACGATTCTGGAGATATCAGTCGATTCGAATGTGGCGATGTGCAGGATGGGACCAAATACCTCCCCCTCCAGTTCTTCAATTCCTGAGACTCGAAGTGCTGTAGGTGGCACGAAATAGCCGTTCAATTGATTTGGAATGGTTGTCTGATGCAATAGCCTTCCCGCTTCTGTCATAGTTTTGCAATACTCTAAAAGTGCCTGTTGGGCCGATTCATCTATAGCCGGTCCGACATCTGTGGAGACACACCAGGGGTCACCGACTCTCAACTCATCCATTGCGCCGAACAGCATGTCGAGAAAGCGGGTCGCTATGTCCTTCTGGACGTATAGCATACGCAGGGCCGAACAGCGCTGCCCGCAACTCTGAAAGGCGGAGGCAACGATGTCACGGACAGCCTGCTCCGGCAAGGCGGTAGAATCCACGATCATGGCATTGAGTCCGCCGGTTTCGGCGATGAAAGGCGCCTGCCAGTTGCCTTCAGCTGTCATGGTGTTCAGAATGAGCCGGGCTGTTTCTGTTGAGCCGGTGAAGCAGATTCCATCCGCTCGTCTGTCACCAACCAGTGCGCGACCGACAGTTTCGCCGCGGCCTGGCGACAGCTGTAAGACATTTTTCGGAATGCCGGCCTGAACCATCAATTCAACCGCACGAGACGCGGTGAGTGCCGATTGTTCGGCTGGTTTTGCGATTACGGAGTTTCCGGCTGCCAGGGCGGCTGATATTTGACCGGTGAAAATTGCCAGGGGAAAGTTCCAGGGCGAGATGCAGACGATGATGCCTCTAGCATCACTGTCTGCAATGTTGTCGAGTCTCATTGCCTCATTCGCGTAATATCGGCAGAAGTCGACCGCTTCCCTTAATTCCGCGACACTATCTGAAAGGGTTTTTCCAGTCTCTCGAATCATCAGTGCGATCAGTTCATGTGCATTGGCTTCGTAGAGATCGGCAGTCTTGTCCAATGCCTTGGCCCGGACCTCGACTGGCATACCGCGCCAAGATTGGAATCCGTGCTGTGCTTCCGATATGAGATCGTCGATCGAATCAACCGGGGTCTCAACGACTGCACCTGCCAAATCATCGAGACGCGCAGGATTCCGCACTTCCAGAAATGTTCTGTCCGTCGATGTTGTCAGAAAACTGGGTTTAGCGTTCCATCGAGCATCCGAATATCGAGACATCCCTTTGTATAGCGCCGCAAGGTCTGACTGTCTTTCCAGGTCAACGCCCTTTGAATTCAATCGAAACGGCCCGAATATCTGTGATGGCTGGTCGATATATGGATTCGCGATGGCATATTCCAACTTGGTGACAGCATCTATCGGATCGGACACGATATCCTCGATCGAGACGTCTGAATCTGCAATCTGATGAACAAACGAACTGTTGGCGCCGTTTTCGAGGATCCTTCTGACCAGATATGCCAGGAGATCCTCGTGTGCACCAACCGGTGCGTAGATTCTGCATGGATATCGGTACAGATTTCGCCCGACTTTGTGTATTTCCTCGCCCATTCCATGCAGTCGCTGAAACTCAAACCTTTGATGCTTTTCCACCATCGCCATGATCGAACAGATCGAATGTATGTTATGCGTCGCAAATTGCGGGTAAATTCGGTCGTTGAATTCGAGCAGTCGTTTTGCACAGGCGAGAAAGGACACATCAGTGGAACATTTACTTGTGAATACAGGAAACGACTCGACTCCCAGTACCTGGGCGTGTTTGATTTCCGTATCCCAATACGCACCCTTGACCAGCCGTACCATGATCCGACGGTCGTGCTTCCTCGCCAGCGCATACAACCACTCGATCATCGGATAGGCATGCAGGCAGTATGCCTGTACAACCACTCCGAATCCGTCCCAGTTCTTGGTGGACACGTTTTCCATCACACGTTCAATCACATCCAAAGTCAGGTCGAGCTTGTCAACCTCCTCAGCATCGATATTCAGACCCATATTCGCATCGCTGGCGAGCTGAGCGAGTTCCAAAACGCACTCTGTCAGTGAATCCAGCACAAGACTGCTCTGAGAGTATTGAAATCTCGGGGTCAGTGCCGAAAGCTTGACCGATATACCTGGATTGTCCCTGATATCGTCCGATTGACTCTGTATTGAGAGAAAACGGATCGCTTCACTGTAGGCATTCATGTAGCGTCGTGCGTCCTTGGCTGTCATGGCGGCTTCTCCCAGCATGTCATAGGAGTAGCGGTAGCCTTGACGAGTCCACTTTCGGCTGCGATTCAAGGCTTTCTGAATCGTTGTGCCCAGAATGAACTGATTCGCGCTGTATCGAATGATGCGGGTTGCCGATGAACGAATGGCAGGTGTCGCGAGTTTCTGTAACTTTCGCCTTAGTGACGCGTCGATTTTGGCATGACCATTTTCGTCTAGAATCGCTGCTGTCAGTCCAAAAATCCTTGTCGATAAATTGACCAGACCCGAATCCGACTTTCCCACGTGCCGCGTCCAATTGCCTCCGCATATCTTGTCCTTGATCAGGGTGTCGATAGTTGCGTTGTCCGGCACTCTCAAGAGCGCTTCGGCCAGGCACATCAGCCTGATGCCTTCGTCTGAAACCAGACCGTACTCGGTGAGAAACTTCGACATCACCCCGAATTTCTTCTGGGATCTGATCGATCGCACTATTTCGGAAGATTTTTCACGAGCAAGTATGCGTTGACCGGGAGACTGGATGCGGCGGCGTAAGAGGTTTTTTACACTGGTCGATTCATCAAGTCGATCTGCATTACTTATGGTTGCGCGTAGTGCGCTGGGATGGGCAGTAGCTGGATCGGTCGGAGTCAACTATTGAATCGAATTCGAATGATTTCGCCTTCTTCCGGTTCGTACGACTTGCCTTCAAATCGTACCTTACCCGCCATTTTAACCGAGTGTTCACTGCCATGTGAAATCAGGTCGTCGCATGACATGACTTCTGCCCGGATAAACCCTCGTTCCATGTCAGTGTGGATTTTGCCGGCGGCCTGCCGGGCAGTGGTTCCCTTCGGAATCACCCAAGCACGAACTTCGTTGTCGTTGAACGTAAAAAATGTACTCAACCCCAGAACCCGGTAACCGCAAGCAACCACATCGGCAAGGGCGGACCCTTTCATTCCGAGTTCTTCGCGGAATGAAGTCTGTTCCTGCGGCGAAAGCTGCGAGAGTTCGGATTCGAGTTCCGCACAGATTGAAATGACAGGATCATTCAGTTCAAGTGCCGTTGCAAATTCCTTCTGTCCCAACCGGCTCTCGTCCACATTCATTACGTAGAAGTTGGGTTTTTCAGTGAGAAGGGAGAGATGTTCGATCGTCTTTTGATCCTGTTCTTCGAATATCTGATCCCTGATCGCCACACCGCTTTCCAGTCCGGCGGCAACCCGCGCGAGAACTTCAGCAAGTTTCGCCTGTTCGTGGTCTCCGGTGCGCGAACGTCTGATTGCCTTGTCAGCGGCTTTTTCCACAGTATCCAGATCTGCGAGTATCAGTTCCAGAATGATCACATCAATGTCCGATTGCCAATTCCTTTCATTGTCGAATACACCGACAACATGTGCGATCAGATCCATTTCACGGATATGCGCGAGAAACCTGTTACCGAGTCCTTCCCCTCGGGAAGCGCCCTCGACAAGACCTGCGATATCAACGAAGTCAATGACAGCTGGGATGACAGTTGAGACGCCGACGGTTTCGGCAATGACCTGCAGACGGGAATCCGGCACTGCAGCAGATCCGACGTTGGGTTCAATGGTGCAGAATGGAAAATTTTCCGCGGGGACTTCTGATCCGGTCAGTGCGTTGAACAGCGTTGACTTGCCTGAATTCGGTACGCCAATGATTCCGCACCGAAACCCCATTCTTCCAATTCTCCAGGTTGGTGGTCAGTGACTTGAGTCGGAGGAGGACTTTTCGTCGTCGCCGGATGCGCGGCTATGCAGACGATTCATTGCGATTTCAATCCTTCCTGCCAGAATGTCATCCAAAGACACTAAAGTATCGGAAATCGCATCGTCAATGAACGCCTGCTCCGATTGCGGCGGCACGCTCAGGACGTAAGGTACGGTTGCGGCACGCGACGGTGGTCGACCAATCCCGATCCGGACCCTTAGAAAGTCTCCGGTACCGCAGTGCTGAATGATGTCTGAAATGCCATTGTGTCCTCCACCACCGCCCTTGGTCTTGAGGCGGACGACACCGGTTGGCAGGTCAAGCTCGTCGTGAACGACTATTGTATTCCCGGGGTCTATCTCGTAGTAGTCGGTGACGAGACGGTACGCAGAACCGCTCCGGTTCACGTATGTGATAGGTCGAACAAGCCAGACCGCAACTTCATTGATCCTTGTACGGACCAGATGACACTGAAGGCGCGGATTGAGCCTGAGCGAAACCTGACACTGCGCCGCGAGCCTTTCGACAAAACGAAACCCACAATTGTGACGGGTGTCCTGATACTGGCGGCCCGGGTTGCCGAGCCCTATGATTGCCCGAGTCTGCATCCTGTTCCGCTGCTGGTGCAGCAGTTGATTGTCAAACTGACGAGTTTGAAGAATTCAGAGCCTGAATAGCGGGCACACGAAATCAATCGTCGGTCGATACTGATTCTTCAGCTTCCGCTGTGGGCTCGCCTTCCAGATCGATCATTTCCTCTTCCTCGCCCTCGATATCGTCAACTGTGACACGCGGTGGGGTCACAGAGGCGACCGCGTAATCATCACTGTCCTGATAGGCGGATGACAATTCAACACCTTCCGGAAGAACGATATTGGAGATGTGTACAGCCTGATTCAGTTCGAGTTCACTGACATCAATTTCCAGATATTCAGGAAGGTCTTTTGGCAGGCACTGAATCTCCACATCAGTGATCAAACGAGAGAATATGCCACCGAACGTCTTGACACCCGGCGCGACATCGTCACCGATAAAGTGAAGCGGCACTCTGAGGGAGATCAATTCCGTCGCCTTGACGCGTTGCAGATCGATATGCAGAATCTGGGTTTTATGCGGATGCATCTGCACTTCCCGCAAAATGGCCCCCTGTGTCTTGCCGCTTTCCTTGATATCGATAATCGCGGAGTGGAACGCCTCGGTATCAAGATTATGAATCAGTGCGTTGTGGTCGGTTGTAAAGTGCGCATTTTTCTTTCCAGCGCCGTACACGACCACCGGGACCTGACCGGCCCGACGCAACCGACGGCTGCTGCTTGAGCCGAATTCGTCCCGCGGTGTCAGGTCGAGTGTGAAATTGGTACTCATCTGCAAGTTCCTTGTCTATAAATTCGGAGCGGATATGATAAATCAATCGACAAAAATCGAACTGACCGAATCGCCGATGTAGATCCGGCGTATCGCTTCTCCGATCAGCTGTGAAACATCAAGACTGCGAATTTTATCGCATTTCTTTGCATCTTCGGAAAGATTTATCGAATTACATACAACCAATTCGTCCATGCATGAGTCATTGATTCGCTCGATTGCCGGTCCCGAAAGCACAGGATGTGTGCAATAGGCCTTGACCGCGAGTGCGCCTCTTTGCGAAAGGGCATCGGCCGCCTGGCAGAGCGTGTTGGCTGTGTCGACGATGTCATCAATGAAGACGCATGTGCGATTTTCCACGTCACCGATCACGTTCATTACCTCGGCAACATTGGGACGAGGTCTTCGTTTGTCAACGATCGCGAACTGCGCTTCCAGCTGTTCGGCGATGGATCGCGCACGTACCACCGCGCCGACATCCGGCGAGACAATGGTGAGATTTTCCGGACGATGTTTCCACAAGTCGCCGATGATGACGGGTCTCGCATAAACGTTGTCAGTCGGAATGTCGAAAAATCCCTGGATCTGGTCGGCGTGCAAATCCATGGTGAGTACACGGTTGGCACCGGCGGTGTGTATCAGGGACGCCACCAACTTCGCGGTGATCGGCACACGGGAGTTACGGGGCCGTCGATCCTGTCTGGCGTATCCCAGATAAGGTATGACTGATGTGATGCGGCCTGCCGACGACCGCTTGACGGCATCGATCATTACCAGCAGTTCCATCAGGGTATCCTGGGTTGGGGAACAGGTCGACTGGATGATGAAAACATCCATGTTGCGGATGTTTTCGCTGATCTCCACTGAAATCTCTCCGTCACTGAAGCGACCGACAGTCGCATTTCCGAGTGGTACAGACAGATAATCTGCGATGGAGAGGGCAAGTTGACGGTTGGAGTTGCCCGTCAGAAGCATCATGTTTTCAATCAACATATGCGGACCTCGAATCTCAAGTCGATATCAGTCTATTGATGCTGATGGTCAGTAATTTTGAGCTGCCAACTGATTGGCTGGGGTGCCAGGATTCGAACCTGGGTATGCCGGAATCAAAATCCGGTGCCTTACCGCTTGGCTACACCCCATCTGGTAATGGTTAGGTAATGGAATCTTGATTTGAAAAGCCCTCTTTGTACGATTCGTCCAATAAGGGCATCCATGTTAATTGATTATGTAAATTTTATACGACAACAATTGTTCAGTGAAAGGTTTCGTTCCGCTGCAGTCATTACAACTTTGGATAGAACGTTTGTGGAGCGGTGGTGATTTGGCTGCTCTGATAGAGTAGATTGTAGGAATAATTAACGACTTCGACTTGCATATAACCGGAATTATCCGGATTGGCCATGTCGACCGAGAATTTATGGCAATACTAAAGGCCGGCTGAAGCATGGTTCAGTCGGTATTGACTTAATTCACGTTTGAGACCTGCAAAATTCGTGAACTTGCAGTGGCCGTAGTCGGGTCTATCATCGGATTGGATCGTGCTCTACTATGGTAATTGGTGTAACTAACCTTTGAAAATGGTGTCACGATGATACTGTAAGTATTCAGGATGCGGCGCATCTGTCATTGATAAGGGTACGCGCAATCTTCTGTCTGGTCTGAACATGGCCAACATCGATTCGGGAATGCTTCCTTTCTTCACCAAAAGCGTGTAGTCATCATCAATCGATATTAATCCGCGATCAAACATCCAGTGGACTGTTTTACACAAAGCAATACCGTTCCTTACTGAATCTCGCCCATCGTCGCTTACTGGGCGAATATGCGCTGCTTCTACTTCGGCTCTACCGCCACCATTGATAATTTTGAGTCCAGTCACCGCGCATGTATTGCTGTATGCTATTTTCACCTGTTTTGAAAAAATGGCATCACGAAACGGTCTGTTGATGACTTGCTGAACAATCCGTCGTTCAAAGTCTTTACGCTTATCTTCAAGTGTTATTCTCGGTTCTCTTGTGTGTTGCGGACTACCAACAATTAACTCGTTGAATCCTGCGTGAAGTACATGGGTATATTCATCATTAGGAATAAATCTTACTGCATTCATGAAGGCTACTTGATTTGGGCCACCATTTGGATGTTGAAGTTTACTCTCGTAGAAGTGCTCGCCTTCGCTAAACGGAACTGCCCGATCAAATTCTAGATAATCCGATACATAGGCGTAGTAGTGATCATCTAGCGAGGTGCCACCTCAAACCGTCGAGTCATGTGGAGGTTGCATACCGGTCCTGAATGAGGAAAAGTGCTCCGGGCAGGATATTCAGCCTCGCAGGGAAGCTGTACATGGCCGCATCAGGCGGTGGTGGGTTATAACAACCCTATCATTACAACCCGGAGCTGACTGCCATGATAAACCAAAACCTGTCCACTTTGCTGAACGATCGGGTCACGCTTGACATCGAGGGCATTGACCGGCTGTATCTGAATGTCTACCAGCCCATGCTGCAGACCGGTGCCGGCGCCAGCCATTTTTTCCGTCACCACCGCGGCAGGCCGGTTGCGTCCACGGTACTCATGCGCGACATGAGCCAACAGTTTGTTCATGACATCGGCTCGTTCGTGCTGCACAACGGCATCGATCTGGTGCGTTTCCGCAAGGGCGAGCGAAAGGATGATGAGACGCAGCGGCGGCTGAGGGCGGGCGGTGATGACGGCGAGCGGGTATTGTATGTCGGCAAGGCGCAGGAGAGGTGCAGTGCGTTCCGCATGTCGCGGCGGACCAACCCCGAGACCGGGGACAGCTATCCGTGGCTGTACCGCGGCGAGGTGATGTGCAACCATTACTACTTCTATGTGGTGGATGACGACTTCGGACCGATGTTCATCAAGATGGGCTCGTATTTTCCGTACACCTGCCGGGTGAACCTCAACGGGCACGAGTACGCCAAGCGTCAGCTGGACAAGGCGGGCATCGGCTATGAGGCATTGGACAACGGCGTACTGAGCTGTGACGACCCGGCCCGCCTGCAGGCGATTCTGGATGGTCTTGACGAGCACCGCATCGCGCGGGTGATCGGCAAGTGGATGAACCGTCTGCCGAGTCCGTTCACCGGGGAGGACCGCGATGCCGGCTACGGCTACCGGTACTCGATCCTGCAGGCGGAGTTCGCCCGCACCCAGGTGTTCGGGCATCCGCTGCATGGACGGCAGTGGTTCGAGCAGGTGATCCGCGACCATCTGGACCTGGGGCGTCCCGACAAGGTCAGCCTGATCTTCAACCGGAGAATCAACCAACGCACGCCGGGCCGGTTCTCGACGCGCGTCATCACCCATGGGGTGGATCCCTCGCTGCATGTCAGCTACAAGCACTCCGGGATCAAGCAGTACTTCAAGCTGGAACGCGCGCTTCGCACCGAGACCACCGTCAACAACACACGCGACTTCGGCATCGGCCGGCTTCTCGGGAACCTGCCGCAGCTCAGGAAGGTCGGCTTCGAGGCCAACCGTCGGCTGCTGGAGGCGCAGACGCTCAGCCACGACTGTCACATCGGCGCCGATGCGTTCGACCGCATCAACCTGCCACAGGTGGTGGACGGTCAGCGGGCCAGCGCGCTGACCTTCGGCAACGCGCGCGCCATGGCGCTGTTTCAGGCACTGTGCCTTTTCATGTGCCTGCCCGGCGGGTTCCGCAATGCAATGCTCAAAGCGCAGGTGGCGACACTGCTCGGCCGGTCACCGGATGAATACTCCTCCGGTGCCATGACCTACGACCTGCGCCGGCTCAGACTGCATGGCGTGATCGAGAAAATCCCCCACAGCCATCGCTATGTGCTGACGCGAGACGGAATGCGGGCGTGCCTTTTCATGGTCAAGGTGCATCGACGCATCCTGGTCGATGGCCTGGCACAGATGACCGATGGGAAACACGTCGCCGAACCGGGCTCGGTGGCACGGGCAAGCCGACAGCTGGACCGCGCCGTCGAAAAACTCGTCGACAATGCACAACTGTCACCGCGAATGTAAAATTTGACTCAAATGTAAAGATCTTTCTCACTCAAGCTACCTAGTGTAGGATCTTGTTCAATTGTGTCAACTCTGGCAATTGCGAAATATGACTTACGACCACCTGTTCGTTCGGAATTTGCTGTCGCGCGACTCGGTTCATAATAAATAATCCAATCACCGACTACTTGTTTTACCCTGCTAAGATATCTTTTCGGAAAATGATATCGGTATTCGGGCAAATCGTCGTAATTTGAGTTTTTCCTAACCGTAAATATCGCTTTCGCCATTTGTTAGTTCTCAAGGTCGGTCAGTGACTGTCAGAACCCTCTTGAATGATACATCAGTATGTGGAAAATGATTGAACTCGGTCAGCGGCTTGAATTTGAATTCTACGAAATCACGAAAATCTCGATTTTCAAATTTGACAGTCAGCAAAGTGGTCAAAAAGTGTGAGTTACCTCTGAAGTTAGACGTATGTGCCATGCAGCGACAATAACGTGGATAGTGCATGTTCTCTGCCTGTACCACGAACGAATCACATTGAATCGATAATCGCTCGTCAGACATCTGACTTGAAACATTTTTCTACCCTAATTGGAAGCAGTACGAGCAGAAAGCACTTGGCTAGAAGGCGAGCGGTTAGCTGATCGACGACACTGTGACGCAGAGCTGCTACTGTACGAATGCGCTAGCTTGATGACAGCAGATAGGGCAGTGCCCGCTCGTGAGCTACCGGTTTGTCTCTTCCCTTCTTGGACAGTGCGATCGCGTCTCCTGCCACCGGCATAACAAATTTCTCTATGGTCTTAACCACATTGGCGAAAGTACCCAGATTAAAGAAAACCGACTTGTGCTTGAACTCTTCCCATTGTTTCACTTTCATGGGATTTTGAACAAAAGCCTCCGAGAGTGCTGGAGGGGTATCAATGGGAATTTTGGTCTGTCGGCTCGCAAAGGTCGCCAAGACCGCTTCCGCGATTCGCAGTCTTTCAAACTTGAACGACTGACTCAGATGAAATATGTCGACATAGTCTTTGATACGACTGTTTGCCATGCCAAGTGTAACCATCGCATGGAATTTTTCTGCGATGACCGTTTCCAGTGAATAGCCTTGCATGTATGGTGCGGGCATATCAAGAAGGACAGGAAATTTGACTTCCTCCAAACCGGGTTCGGTCGCATCGCCATGCTTGACATCTATTCCGAATTTTATGCGAGCCCTGTCAAGTTCAGCCGAAAGTTGCAATCGGACACCGCTGTAAGGGTCTGTATTTTGGGAGCGACGTAATACCAAACTTTCTCTATCGAAATTGATACCGTCGTGAACTTCCACGTCCAGTATTTCCATGAAGAGCGATTCGAAATTTTCGGAAGTTGCATTGTCGAGTGACATAAGATCAAGATCGCGTGTCATTCTGAACGGAGCATCAAACTGCGACAGAACCAGAGTAGCTCCTTTGAGAACGAATTGATCGGAATATTCGGACAGCGAAATACGATGGAGAAATCGTTCCACCGCGTATCGGTTCAATATAAAGTCAAATCTTACTCCCATCTGCTTGCTGATACGCAACAGACGGGCACGCACCGAGGCACCAAGATCCTTGATAACTTTAGCCATTTGCTGTCAATGCCTCAATATAGGGAAGCATCACGTTGAAAACACCGCGTTTTATCGCATGATCGGCAATCTCGGCGGGAGTTGCTTTTCGTTGGCGCAGAGCCTGTTGCAGGCTTTCGATAGCAATATCGTAGCCGATCTTGTTACGATGACGGAAACAGTCGGCAACTGTTTTCGCCACATCAAATATTTTTACAGGGACACCTTCGATTTTCTCGACAATGACATCGTCATCGAGATATTTGTCAGCAAACCGAACAACGCGTATCGGCGGATTGCCTGTTCTGGGCTTCCAGTCCTTGTATCCGATTGCAATCCATGTATAACGAAGTAGCTGGTCAGTCATTTCATGATACTCAAGCGCTGATACCAGACATACGACACCATTTGGAACGCGTTTGGCGACTTCCGCAAAGGAATGATGAGTTTCAAGACCTGCGTCTACAAGTTGATAGATACCCCGGTCCAGATGGATTACTTCGTTGTTTTTGACCATTCGTGAGACAGTGGCAGCGGTGACACCATTTTCAAGGAATTCGCGCAGACGAACGATTCCCAGCTCCTGAAAGAGCTGGTAAGCACGTTTCCGCTGTGATATTTTCTCAGTCATTGATACATAAACTAAAACGTTAAGTAATATACTTCGAGGTATTATATCAATATTTATGACTAAATTAACCTAAATGATATAAATCATCGAATGTTATTTTTTATACTACTATGATTTATATCATTATTCTCTGGATAGACAATACTGAAAAATTTGGCCGACTGAAAGCTTTATTGCGGAATTGAAGATGCGCGATAAAGATAGAAAAACTTCCTTATAATAAATTTTTTTTACGAATTGCAGGCTATCGCAATTCGGTTTTGTCGTGAGTTTGAAACTACAGAATCACGCACTGGGAGGATTCAGAAAAATGCAAAATTCACACTCTAGACTTGTACGCGGAATTCTTGGGTCGGCTAAGTTTGCGATACTTTGTGTATTCGCAGTCACTGCTGTATCTCAGACCGCCTACGCTCAAGGTCAACTCAATGTCTATAACTGGGGCGACTACATCAACCCGGAAGTCCTGACCCGTTTTACTGAAGATACCGGCATTGAGGTCTCGCTGGACACATACGGTACAAACGAGGAAATGCTGGCAAAGATACAGGCGGGTGCCACCGGTTATGACATCGTATTTCCGTCTGTTCACATGCGGGACATCATGCAGAAACTGGGGTTGTTGCATGATGCCAAGGTCAATACGTTGAAAGGGTTCGAAAACATCGACCCCGCCAACAAGCGCTCCAAGGTTGATCCGGAAAGTTCTTTCTGTCTTCCCTATGCCTGGGGTGCTGTCGGAATTTTCTACAACAAGGCCGAAGCGGGTGAGATCAAGACCTGGGACGATTTTTTCGCACTGCCTGACAAGGGCAAGAAAATCACAATGCTGGATGATCTGCGAGAAACCATCGGCGTTGCGCTGATCAAGAATGGTCATTCTGTAAACAGCACCGACAGTGATGCACTCAAGCAGGCAGAGGCGTGGCTTCTGGAACGCAAAGACAAGATTTCAGCCTTTACTTACGACATCGTGTCGCTGGTTCAGGCTGGTGACATCGCGGCCGCTCACTGGTATGTCGGGGCCACGCTCTACACACTCGAAGAACCCGATAAACTGGGTTTTGTGATCCCTGAGGAGGGCGCAACCATGTATCAGGAGGACATCTGTGTTCTCAAGGACGCGCCCAACAAGGAGAGTGCCATTCGATTCATGGAGTTTTACATGCAGCCGGAAATGGCGGCACTCAACACATTGCAACAGGTCAATGGTACCGCCAATATGCCTGCACGGGACCTGCTGCCTCCCGAGTTGAAGGCCAACCCGAATACCAATCCACCGCCTGAAGTCATTGCGAAACTTCAGATCTTTGAGGATCTGGGCAATGATCTTCGCAAGTACAATCGCGTCTGGACCAAGGTTCGTACCGCGCAGTGAACAGAAATGGCGTTGGAGTCCATCGCCGAGGTCAACGAGGCTGTAAAACGATTTCCCGCACCGGAAGGCGGTGTAGTTACAGCACTTGACAATATTTCACTGAAAATCCAGCAGGGTCAGTTTGTGACCCTGCTGGGACCTTCCGGTTGTGGCAAGACCACGCTTCTCAGAGCGATCAGTGGATTTGAGGATCTCGACTCGGGAGAGGTGCATATCGCAGGTGAGCTGGTCACAGGGGTTCCTCCCTATCGACGACCGGTCAACACCGTCTTTCAGAATTACGCGCTGTTCCCGCATCTGTCCGTCAGCAACAATGTAGGCTACGGTCTGCAGGTGGCGGGTGTGCCGCGGAACGAGTGCGACCAGCGTGTTCAGAAAGCGCTTGAACGGGTGGGCCTTACAGGATTCGGACGTCGAAAGCCAGCACAGCTGTCCGGCGGTCAGCAACAGCGCGTTGCCTTGGCCAGGGCCATCATCAATCAGCCGAAACTCCTGTTGCTTGATGAACCGCTGTCGGCACTTGACCGCAATTTGCGCCAATCCATGCAACTTGAGCTGAAAAGCCTGCAGCATGACCTGGGCATTTGTTTTCTGTTCGTGACACATGACCAGGAAGAAGCCCTCACAATGTCGGACCAGGTGATCGTCTTGAACCAGGGGCGGGTGGAACAGATTGGACCACCCGAATCCCTTTACCATCAACCTGCCACCCGCTTCGTCGCCGAATTCATAGGCGACGGCTCGCTGTTTACCGGAACGATCCGCAACACTGCCGAAGATCCGATACTGAAGACTGAGGATGGCCTTGAAATTGCTGTCGGTGTCGGAGCAAAGGTCGGAGACCATGCAACTTTGATTATCCGGCCCGAACATCTGGACATCGCGCCACCGAATCCAGACCACTCAATAGGTACTCTAGACGCAGTTTTGGAGCAGTCATTCTTTCGCGGCGCGACTCGCCAGTATGTATGCCAACTGGCCAATGGCACGACCATCTCCGCAACACCGACTGGCTCAAGTGACGAGGCGTTCAGCCGGGTCTCGCCGGGTGAGCCGCTCCGTCTTGCATACCGCCGAAATACCCCTCACGTGATCGTCGAGACAGAATGATGGTTGGCAAACCTGAGACTCGAAGGCTCGCTGCCCTGCTGACACCGGGAACAATTTTTCTGGGCATCTTTTTCATGGGTCCGTTGTTCGTCATGCTCATTTTCAGTTTTCTGGAACCCGGACTCTACGGCGGTGTCGAATGGAATTTCTATCACTGGAACTACGGTCGGATTCTTGGCTGGGCAGATGGAGAGTGGGAGGACTTCGATCCTGTCTATGCCGAGATATTCTTTCGTTCCGTAAGGCTTGCATTGACCAATGTGGCCATCACACTGCTGCTGTGTTATCCGGCCGCACTTTGGGTTAGCGGATTGTCCGCAAAATGGAGGACGGTCGTTATCTTCATCATCACCCTTCCTTTTTTTGTCAGCCTGGTCGTGCGACTGTTTTGCTGGGTGCTGATTCTGCGTCCGAGCGGATTTCTGAACGTCATGCTGATGGGTTTGGGCGTAATTTCGGAGCCGATTGACATCATTTATACGGAAACTGCGGTCTTGATCGGTATGGCATACATCATGCTGCCATTCATGTTTTTGCCTTTGTACGCCAGCATTGAGAAACTCGATCATTCACTTGTCGAGGCCTCATCCGATCTGGGCGCCAATCCATTTCAGACCTTTCTCAGGGTAACCCTGCCTTGCACGCTTCCCGGAATCGCGGCGGGAGCGGTTCTGGTCTTTATTCCGAGTCTGGGCAACTTCATCGTGCCCGACCTGCTGGGAGGAGCGAAGGTTCTGATGATCGGCAATCTGGTTGAACAGCAGTTTCTGTCCGCAAGGAACTGGCCGTTCGGGTCAGCCCTTTCCGTCATGATCATGCTGGTCATGTTTCTACTGATCGTCGTCTACCTGAGACGAATCGGCCGCGCGGAACTTGCCCGATGAGACATCCATGGCTGACACGTCTGTTGAGTCTGCACGGAATGCTTTTTCTGTTCTTTGTCTACGCGCCGATCATCATTGTCGTCGTCTACTCATTCAACAGTCACCCGGTCAACATGATGGTCTGGAAAGACTTCACGTTTGATTGGTATCTGTCCATATTCGGCAGTCCGACAAAACTCACCGAACAGACGCTGTATGTCGAATCAACTGACCAGCTGCTGGCAGCGGTCAAGAACAGCCTTGTTGTAGCATCCAGTACGACCGCATTCTCGACTGTTGTCGGGACCATCACTGCGTTGGCGGTCTATCGGCACCACTTTCGGCTGAAGCCCTTCTACCAGGGCCTGCTCTTCATGCCGATGGTGATGCCGGACATCGTTCTCGGGATCGCACTGTTGGTGTTTTTCGTAAACTTCGGCATAAAGCTCGGGGTTATGTCGATTATCATCGGACACTGCACATTCCTAATATCCTACGTATTTGTTGTGGTCAGTGCCCGCCTTGCCGGAATGGACGATACCTTGGAGCAGGCTTCCGCAGATCTGGGTGCCAATCCATGGACCACATTCAGGCGAATCACACTGCCACTGATCCTGCCCGGCATTGTCGGCGGCGCGTTGCTTGCATTCATCATATCGATGGATGACCTTGTCATCACCTATTTCATTGCGGGTGTGGATTCAACAACATTGCCTGTTTTCATTTACGGTATGCTTAGGCGCGGAGTCAAGCCGGAAATCAACGCGATTGCGACGCTGATGCTGATGTTCTCATTTGTCATTGCAGCGCTGGGCCTTTACTTTCGCAAACGCTCTTAGATTTTGATGAACAATGAATAAACTACGTGGACGCGAACTTGGGTTGCCTTTCCCGGGCACGACAGGGGAGTACAATGCCATAACTGATGTTCCGGGAGTGGAAGTCGGTTTTCGTACCAGAATCGAGGGCGACGGCCCCCTTATCCAGGGGCAAGGCCCGATACGAAGTGGTGTGACTGCAATCTTGCCGTTGGGGCGTCAATCACAACCGCAACCCGTTTGGGCCGGTATGTATGCGCTCAACGGAAACGGAGAGATGACCGGCACTCACTGGATCAGGGACGGCGGTTATTTTGTAGGCCCGATCTGCATTACCAATACTCACAGTGTCGGCATGGTTCACCATGCCGCCGTCAAGTGGATTATCCAGAACTACGCTGATGCCTGGCAGTCCGAGCACCTGTGGGCGATGCCCGTCGTGGCCGAAACCTATGACGGTGTACTGAATGATATCAATGGACAGCACATCACCGAGGAGGACGCGCTGTCGGCTCTGGGTTCGGCAACATCAGGTTCTGTCGCTGAAGGGAATGTCGGCGGTGGAACCGGAATGATCTGCTACGAGTTCAAAGGCGGTACAGGTACGTCGTCCAGATGTCTCGAAATCGACGGAGAGCGGTTTGTGATCGGATCGCTGGTCCAGGCCAATCATGGTTTGAGACCGTGGCTGACTGTATTGGGTCGACCGGTCGGCAGAACGATGTCGGAGGATCGATTGATGGATCAGGAGCAAGGCTCAATCATAGTCATCCTCGGTACTGACCTGCCGATGGCACCTCATCAATTGCAGCGTTTGGCCAAGAGAGCTGCAATCGGGATCGGCCGGGGCGGAACACCGGGAGGTAACAATTCAGGTGATATCTTTCTTGCCTTCAGTACCGCCAATCGCGGTTGTATTCCTCAATTGGCGGATTCGAGACTGAGACTGGAAGTCATCAATGACGAACAATTCGACCCGATTTACATGGCTGCCACAGAAGCGATCGAAGAGGCCGTTGTCAACGCTTTGCTGGCCGCCGAAGATATGACGACACTTCGACCGCCTGGCCTGGTATGTCGCTCAATCGACGCTGTCAGACTCTCCGAATTTTTCAGATAAGGGTACGATATATGACTTCTCACACCCCAACCCGATTCGACTCATGGGAAGCACGCAGTCTTGAGTCGGTATTGCATGGCTTTACCCACCTCGGCACCCTGAACGAAAAAGGTCCAGTCGTGCTGACGCGGGGAGATGGGATTTACGTCGAGGATTCCCACGGCAATCGCTATCTTGAAGGTAATTCAGGACTCTGGAATTCGGTCGTTGGATTTGATCACCCGGGTCTGATCGAAGCTGCGTGTGAGCAGTACCGAAAGTTTCCCGCATATCACGCATTCTTCGGGCGGGTGAGCGAGTCCGCCATCGCGCTCTCAGAAAAACTGCTCGAAATCGCACCGGTTCCGATGGACAAGGTGTTCTTTACCAATTCCGGGTCGGAGGCAAACGATAGCGTCGTGAAACTGCTGTGGATGATCAACCGGGGCCAGGGAAAACCTCACCGACGCAAGATACTGTCGCGCGTCAACGCCTATCACGGCGTTACGGGAATCACAGCCAGCATGACCGGCAAAGATTATGTCGGCGCATTTGGCCTGCCGCTTGATGAATTCTTGTTCACTGACTGTCCGCACCACTGGCGTTATGCACACGAAGGTGAGAGCGAGCTTGAATTTTCCGCCCGCTGTGCGAACAATCTGGAAACACTGATCAGAGCTGAAGACCCTGAAACCATTGCGGGTTTCTTTGCCGAACCTGTCATGGGCGCCGGCGGTGTCATCACTCCCCCGGAGGGTTACTTTGAAGCCATACAGACAGTTCTGGGGAAATACGACATACCCTTGATCGCTGATGAAGTGATATGCGGCTTTGGACGAACCGGACGAGTCTGGGGTTGTCAGACCTACGGTATCAAACCCGATATTCTGGTCGCTTCAAAGTGCATTACGGCCGGCTACTTCCCGATGGGCGCGATCATGGTCTCTCGATCTATTGTCGAGAAGCTCAACGAGGCGGCGGAACAATATGAGGAGTTTCCACACGGCTTTACGACAGCCGGACATCCTGTCGGTTGCGCGATTGCGTTGAAGTCGATTGACATCATTCTGAATGAGGGTGTATTTGACAATGTTGTCGCTGTATCCCCTCATTTCCAGAATCGGCTTCAAGGCTTTGCATCGCATCCGCACATCGGCGAAGCTCGCGGCATCGGATTGATGGGAGCACTGGAATTGGTGGAGGACAAAAGGAACAAGACACCATTCCCGCCCGAAAAACCGGTGGCGGAACAGATTGCAAACGTCGCATTGGAAAACGGGCTGATCTGCCGGCCAATCGGACAGGCAATCGTCATCGCGCCGCCTTTCATCATCACACTGGATCAGATCGAAGAGCTCTTCCGCAAGGTGCAAAAGACCATCGATCAAGTTCTCGGAACCGGTTAGTCGCTATTTCTCGAGGTATCCAGTATTTGCTCAACACCCAAAACACCGATGGAACCTGGCCCAAACAGGACATGGCCGGAGTCTTTTTCCGCACTGCACTGCTTGACTACGTTCTGTATCGGCAGTATTTCCCCCTGCACGCACTGGGACTTTATGAGAGAAGGCAAAAAAAACCGGCAATTCCTGACGAATTCCGTGGTTGTTACAGCGGAAACTGTATAACTGAGAGACCGTCAAGTGTTGGAGTGTCCGGGCTTACGCGCCAGAAAATAAAACATCGGAGTGAAAATTCCAGTCTCACCGCCCTCAACCAACGCATCGGCTGCAGTATTCAATATCGTACTGACTTGCCTGGAACCCTTCGGAAAAACTCGCAGCTTCTCACCCACTCTCAATGTCAGGTTGGTCATGGCTCTTCCCAGCGGTGTACGCGGAATGCTTGACAACGTAAAATCTCGTCCCTGTAATGCGCGGTACCAAGGTGTCTCCGGATCAGAATCCAAGGCGACATCGCGTGATTCTATCACCTCAAATCCGGCAGCTGACAGTGCCTCGCAGACCTCAGTAGTAGTCGCAATTTCAGGTAGAGCATCCCCTCTCTCAATATCGACCTTGATTCGTTGGTGTTCGGCGTTCTCCCGATCGAAAATCTCGGTCAGACACCAATCGTATCCTGTAAAACAAGCCCCTGGGCGCAGTATGCGAAATGTTTCCCTGAATGCAGCCACCTTATCCGGAGCATGAGGCATGGATTCGATCGCGTACGCGCCATCGTAACTGTTGTCAGATTCTGGTATCTGCATATAGTCAGCCTGAATGAAACTACACAGCGACTCAACATCTTGCGTGTGGCCTTTCGCTCGTTCAATCTGGTACGCGTTGATGTTGATTCCAACGAATTTAGCACCACTGTAACGCGCCATCGTTCCCATCGGCCCGCCAACACCACAGCCCACATCAAGAATATGCATACCCGGCTTGAGCGACAATTTGTCAGCAAGAAATTGTTCGTGTCTTACCAATGAGTCTTTGAAGCTTTCACCCCGCCGACGAGGTGCAAAGTGAAAGGATGCGCCCCAACCAAACTCGTAGAAATCAGTTATCAAATCATAGTAGTGATTGATCAGTGATTTATATTCTTCTCGTCTACGACCCTCGCCGTCATCGTAAATCCCAGTGTATTCATTAACCACAGAATTCACTTTATCCGGTTGGAGACCCGAAAGAGAACCGGAATCTGAAAGTTTACCGGGCGTCAGTGGCAATCGAAATTTTTGCTGGGAACTCATGTTTGCTCCAATGCGAAATGTGACAAAATACTTCCTGAAAGTCGAAACAAGGGTTTGTGCCAATCCCTAACCCTTATTTCTCAGTGCGCCGTGGAAAGGCGCTTTACTCTGGTGGGTGCGAATCCCACCCAACAACTGTCGTTCCAGTTGGTAGCGACTAAGACGGATCGTGGAGGTAACGACATGGTTTGAAGCATTTTAGTCTGACGGGTTGTTTCAGACAACTTGGCGAACATGCGGGCCGGAACGCGAGTGAATGTTGAGCAGGCCTCGAAAAGGGTAATGCGGAAGCCGATCCCCCTGAGTTTGGGAGAAGGCCGCCGGCACATCGGGAAGTGAACGACATGTGCACCGATGTGTTTCCGCCGGGGCAATGACACTGGCACGCATGGAAGATGAGTAAGGTTGCAACACGGGAAGCCCTGGCAGTGATGTGGCACGCACCGAACCGGTAATCCGCGAGGATCGGACTGGGCTGTCGGGGTGGCGGAGAGGCTTGTAGTACCGAAGAAGCGGGGTAATGCCCGCAGAGGGAAGGAGCCTTGATTCGAAAAGCAGTATGTAAAGGAAGAAGGGCAATGACTACTGATGAAAATCTAACAGGGTCAGATAAGGTTCAGAGACTACAGCACATGCTACATGCCAAAGCGAAGGGAGAACCTGAGCTGAGATTTCATGCACTGTATGACAAGGTGTATCGGATGGATTTTCTGTTTCAGGCCTATCGGCAGGTTCGCCGAAATGGTGGAGCGGCCGGTGTGGACGGAGAGACATTCGGGGACATTGAGACATACGGTGTTGAAAGATGGCTCGGGGAACTGGCGCGGGAACTCAGGGAGAAGACCTACAGGCCCAAGGCGGTGAGACAGGTTCTGATTCCGAAGAAACAAAAGGGCGAGTATCGTCCATTGGGGATACCCTGCCTGCGAGACCGGGTGGTGCAGACTTCGGCGATGATGATATTGTCGCCGATATTTGAGGCCGATCTCGGTGAGGAGCAGTATGCCTATCGGGCGGGCAGGAATGCGAATGATGCGGTCAGACGCATCCACTCACTCGTGAATACCGGACACCATGAAGTGGTCGACGGTGATCTGGCTGACTTTTTCGGTCAGATTCCCCATGCTGAACTGATGAGGAGTCTGTCCCGTCGCATCAGCGACGGTGCGATGCTCCGACTCATCAGGTTGTGGCTGGAGATGGCGGTCGAGGAAGAGGACGGCAAAGGCGGCAAACGCCGCACGAACCGTGCAAGGAAGTTGCGCAGGGGCAGCCCACAGGGCAGCCCGATTTCGCCGCTTCTCAGCTCCATCTGCATGAGACGGTTCATTGTGGGTTGGAAACACCTGGGTTTTGCCCGGAAGTTTCACTCGCATATTGTGAACTACGCAGATGACATCTGTATCCTGGGCAAAGTGCCGGCAGTGGTGATGCTGTCAGCATTCACCCGAATGATGGATCAGTTGAAACTGCCGGTGAACATGCAGAAGACCCGCTGTCTGAGATGTCCGGATGAGGCTTTGGAATTTCTGGGTAATCGTATCGGAACGAATTATCGGCGCAACGGCCGGGGAGCCTACATCGGCACCCGTCCGAGCAGGTCGAGCGTTCAGGGTATATGCCGCAAGATCAGCGAGCAGACCGCAAGGCAGTATGGATTGCTGGAACATGACGAGATGGTGAGACGTCTGAACTGGATGTTATCCGGTTGGGCGAATTATTTTCGTCTGGGACAGGTATCCCCGGCCTACGCAGCGGTTGACGCTCACGCACGCAAGCGGCTTCGTCAGTGGCTTTGTCGCAAGCACAAGGTGAGAGACGGGAGATTTGTGCGGTTTCCTGATGACATTCTGTATGAGAAGTATGGATTGACTCGCCTTGCGCCCAAGACCAAAAGCCTTCCGTGGGCACAGGTATGATTTCGTCTGAAAGCCGGATGCGGGAAAACCGCACGTCCGGTTTGATGAGCGGCTGCTGGAAACGGAGAATATGGCGTGGAGTGTGGCACTGGCATATGGTGAAAACTGCCAGCAACTGTTTCCCCCACCGTCCTAAGTTACACCGCGCCAGTAGTCGACTCTACTAATACTACTTGGCGGGTCGATATTTTCGGCTGATCGGGGCAGCTTGAGGTCAGGTGTCACCGATTTCCGAAAGAATCCGGTGAGGCGGTGTCATGTGCGGTTCGGAATACGGCGTTTCGCTGAAATCGGTACAGCCGCACCCCGGTATTCGACGAACAGCTCGACCAGTAGCCGGTCGAGCCGCGCGAAGCCAACCTGCACCTTTCGGTGTTTCTCAACATCGCAACCGGCGGCCGACAGCTCCAGCCGGATGAGCGTGCTCTTGCCGGCCAACGCCTCGCGGTCCGAACGCTTCGCCTCCACGCAGCCCAGCGACGCACCGAACAGACTGTCCTTGCGCATCTGGTCGTGATCGTTGAGATCCTCATACCCCTGGACCAGCGCCAGGATGCGCTGCCCGACCAGCGTCGACAGCGAATGGACGACATGTTTCGGACTCCTGTGATCGTCGAAGCAGTCGGCCACGCGCCCGAAAAGATTCAGCTGCTCGGCGATGGCGGATGTCAGTAAGACACCGCCGTCGGAGGTGATCTCACCGCCGGAGAAATCGGCTTCGATGCGCCCCGGACGGGCATTGTCGGGGATTGGACAGACGATTTTCGATGGGGTAAAATGTGTGTTCATGCGGGAACTGCTCTACGGTTGCTTTTGTACTTTAATATCAACCAGTTATACAGCAAATCCCGCATCTTTTCAAGCCTATAATGAGAAATTAAGGTTAGGCGCTGCTGATGTCAAGGTATCGAATTACCAAAGATGATCTGAGGTACGCCGCCGAATTTAAGGCGGATCCTCTGGGCATTCCAGGACCTGGCCTACAGAGGGTCATGAATCTCTTGCGGGGCGGTCCGAAGTCCGGCAAGTATGTTCTGATCGTCAAGGAACCTTTCCGACGCTGGGTTGTGGGGCGTCTGCCTGAGGACCGGGGTCAGCCGGTTGAGGTGGTTGAAGGCATGGAGTTCACCGATCTCGCAGAAGCGGAGTGGGAGGTTTTCAAGATCCGGTGGAAGGAGCAAACCGGACACGACCTCGAACTGGAGCAGTGACATGAGCCGGATCCTTGGATACGTCGACCGCATCAGTGCCGCTCCGGGTGAAATCATTCGGGTGATGGTCAGTTGCGAAGGGCTCGATCAATACGACGCGAACCTGATCCGGGTCATTCAAGGTGATATCAACCCGTCGGGCCCCGGATATCGCGAGCAGTCGGTTACGCTGGATATCGGCGGTCCATTTGCCGGCCGATATCAGCCGATCAACGCAGGCTCCTACGCAGTGGTTCATGACACGCCAAGATTCGATACCCCGATGTCATGGGGATTGCAGGCGCTCATATGGCCCACCTTGCCAGAACGCGGTTCGCAGACAATATTGAGCCGGGAGAATCCGGAATCGGGTGTCGGATACAGACTGTATCTTGACCCGGATGGGGCTTTGGCATTCCGTATCACTACGGACGGTGATCATTTCGAGGAAGTTTCCACTGCTCTGCCGCTCTTCTCAGAACGATGGTACCTGGTCAGCGGCAGTTACGATGCGGTAAATGGAAATATGACCATCGCTCAACAACCGTTGAAGCGATATCCGGTTGTGGATGATGCGCTCAAGGTATCCAGAACAGTCGATGTCGGTATGATCATTGCCGATGTCGATGCACCATTCATGATTGCCGCACGGCCATCGACTGAAAAACCGGCGAAGGAGCACTTCAACGGTCGCATTGAGGCACCCAGGGTGTTTTCTCGGCCGTTGTCTGTCGAAGATATGGAAACCATTGCCGGGGCTGAATTTGACGGTCTGGTTGCTGCCTGGGACTTCTCCATCGGGATTTCAACCGAGCGGATCACTGACATATCCGACAACCGACTACACGGTCATCTCGTCAATCTTCCTACGCGCGCAGTCTGTGGTCATGCGTGGAACGGTGACGAGCATTGCTGGCAAAACACACCGCAACATTATGCCGCCATCCATTTCCATGATGACGACCTATACGACTGTGCCTGGCAAACTGATTTCGAACTCAAGCTTCCAGACAACATTTCCAGTGGGGTATATGCTGTTCATCTTCATAGTGGGAGCGAGGAGTTCTACATTCCCTTTGCGGTTCGCCCTCCACGCGGAATAAAGACTTCGCCGCTCGCTTTGATCGTACCAACTGCCAGTTATATGGCTTATGCGAATGTTCGATTTGCCCTCGATGTGCCGGAGACGGAGATTGTCTGTGGGCGGCTGATGCAGTTGAACCCGACTGACCTTTTCATGCAGACGCATCCCGAACTTGGCCTGTGCTTTTATGACTTGCACAATGATGGAAGTGGTGTTTTCTACTCTTCGCGGCTCAGGCCGATTGTGAATATGCAACCCAAGCAAGTCGGTCACCTCGGAGGAGCCGGTTCAAATGTGTGGCAGTTCAATGCTGACACGCACCTTCTTGATTGGCTTGAGCAGCTCGAACAACCGTTTGATGTCATAACGGACGAAGATCTTGAGGCCGAAGGTGCAGAAGTCCTAGCGGGCTATCGAGCGGTGATTACAGGGACGCATCCGGAATACTACTCCGTCAATATGCTTGATGGTCTTCAATCCTATCTCGACCGAGGGGGCCGTCTCATGTACCTCGGCGGCAACGGATTCTACTGGCGAGTGAGCTATCACCCGATACTGCCAGGTGTCATCGAATGTCGTAAATCTGAAGATGGCATTCGCGCATTTGCTCCCCGACCCGGGGAGTTCTATTCCAGTTTCACCGGTGAGTATACGGGTCTTTGGCGCCGGAACGGGCGTCCGCCGAATGCATTGGTCGGAGTCGGCATGGTGTCGCAGGGGTTTGACTATTCATCACCCTATATTATTCGGGAAGGAGCTCGCGATCCGCGCGCGGCTTTTGTCCTTGATGGGGTCGAAGGGCCGGTCATCGGTGACTTTGGTTTGTCTGGCGGTGGCGCCGCCGGCCTGGAGTTGGATGCCACCGACCATTCGCTGGGTACACCACCCCATACGCTTGTAATCGCTTCCTCCGAGCGTCATTCCGATCTGTATCTGTTGACTCCCGAAGACATGAATGACCCGGCTCCGGGTCTCGGAGGTACAGAGGCAGAGATTATTCGGGCTGAGATGGTGTTTTTTGAAACCCCCTCCGGTGGTGCAGTTTTCTCAACTGGTTCCATTGCCTGGTCCGGCAGCCTTTCCCACGCCGACTATCAAAACGATGTGGCGCGAATTACAACAAATGTCCTGAAACGTTTTCTTGACGAGACACCTTTTGATCCTGTTCCTGAGCAATAGGCTCTATCGACAAATTTCAGGGGATTTGGGGCATATGCGCGTGAACTGACGCGGCTACTCGTTCCGTCAGCCTCGGAATTGAAAGCCATCAGGTATAATCACCTTGTTACTTCAATAGCCGAAACGCCCCGACAGAATGCAAAGACGCACATTCCTCAAACTAGGAACCGCCGCGGCAGTCGGTATGGCTTCCAATCAAGTTTCATCGAATGCTGAATCCGCAGAGATTCCTCGAATACAGCGATATGTACGTTTGGGAAAAACCCAACTGACTGTATCTGACATATCGTTCGGCAGCAGTCGTTTGTCTGATGCCAAGCTGGTACGCTATGCCTACGACAGGGGTGTCACCTACTTCGATACCGCGGAAAGCTACCGTGTAGGAAAGTCAGAATCCGCGGTGGGCGCGGCGTTGTCCGGGGTTCGCGACAAAGTCGTGATCGCCTCCAAGACCAAGGCGCGTGCAGGCCAATCCAGCAAGCAGATGATGACTGCGCTTGAGAACAGCCTCAGGCGGCTTCGCACCGATTACGTGGATATCTACTACAACCACGCAGTCAATGATCTCAACCGTATGAAAAATCCCGAATGGGCGATTTTTACGGAGCGTGCGATTGAACAGGGAAAGATCAGATATCGCGGAATGTCAGGACATGGTTCACGGCTTGTCGAATGTCTGGACTACGGACTGGATAACGATCTGGTGGACGTGACTCTGGTGGCTTTCAATTTCTCGCAGGACCCAACCTTCGAAGAGGAACTTCGCTACCTGTTCCACTATGTGGCTTTGCAGCCGGAACTGATCCGTGTGGTGAAAAAAGCACGTGCTAAGGGAACTGGTGTCGTCGCGATGAAGACACTCATGGGTGCGAGACTGCATGACATGCGTCCGTACGAACGAGACGGCGCGACCTTTGCCCAGGCCGCTCTCAGATGGGTTCTGGCTGGCGGCCTCGTCGACTCGGCCGCGATCTCCATGACCGGATTCTCGGAAATAGACGAATACATCGGTGCCTCCGGATATCGAAAAGTCGCTGATGGCGATTTCAATCTGCTGGCACGTTATACGTCACTGCAGGCGAATCGCTATTGCCAGCACGGTTGCGGTATCTGTATTGACTCGTGTCCGGACAACATACAGATTCCTGAAATTCTAAGAGTTCGGATGTATGATGCCGATTACGGTGATAAAGCATTGGCAGTCGCGGGTTACCAGGCACTGGATCAACAAGCGACCGCATGTTTGAAGTGTGTTGATCAGCCCTGTATCGGTGCATGTCCCAACAACATTCCGATTGCTGCCTATACCCGTGATGCCGCAAAGCGGTTTGAGATGGCTTGAGAGCATTTTTCGCGCATTTTCTGTTCCTGCTGTCCGCCTGGACCCTGCTGGTCAAGTTCATCATTCCGGTCATATGGGCGGTTCACTCCAGCCAACCCATAGCTTCTCTGATCTTATGGGATTTCTGGTGGGTGGCGCATATCTGGTTGGGATGGGCATTACTTGTGAGACCGCGTTATCTGATGCCAGCAGCGATCATCATATCGGTGCTTGAGATCGCCATTGTAGTGGTGAAATTTGTCCTGTTCTTTCAGGCACCGGAGTGGACGCTATGGACAATGAACTGGTTTGTGAACAAGGTGTTTGTGCTGGCCTGCTTTGTCATGTTGCTGACGCATGTCCTGGTCCGGTCGGAAAATTACCGATTCGCGGCTGAAAATTCCTGATAATGGGCAGTTGCCCTGATCGCAAATCAAATTGTTTCAGCCTGATAATAACCCGCGTGGTTTCCTTTATTTGTCTTAGCTGTTCAGACAGGGTATTGTTATTTGATGGTATTGAAGCCATACCGATTGCGTGGATGTTCGGAGAACCAAATCAAACAAAAGCACTCAATAGACAACCTCCGTCGGGTATTGACTGATTTGTTCAATGTGGAATCGACAGTAGTGGATACTGAAAATTTGTCGCTGACGAATTCATATCCTGTAGCAACTAACCTTTGTATGTCAGTTTGTCAACCTACGGTTGCAGCCCGGTCCGTCACCCTGAATTATCACTGAACACAACATCAACGCAATATTATAAAATTGCAGTGAAAACTAAAAAAATCAATATAGTTACGTACAGTTCATAAACATAATCCAACGAAAAGTAGTGAATTGACAGTATTTCAAAAAAACTTTGGCGAAGGCTCCTTGAGAGATACGCCCAAAGATATCCTCAAGAAATCAATACCATTTTTCGTAGGGATGATCGCGACTATTATTTATTTCATCTACGATATAGTCTACGATCTCTTGTATGAAGACCCAATAGGTACTCTACACTTCACACTGGAAGTGTTTGCCTTTATTGGAGTTTCTATGGCGCTGATTGTTGGTGTGCGTTATCTCGTCAAAGTCCGTGTTCGGTTATATGGTGAAGAACAAAGAAATTATCTCCTCGCGCAGGATCTTGTAGAAATCTTGAATTTGCAAATGTCTGAGTGGGAAATGACCCCCAGCGAAAAGGAGATCGCGTGGCTCATTATCAAGGGTTACCGGTTTTCCGAAATCGCAGAATTACGTGGAGTTAAAGAAAGTACAACTCGGTTGCAAGCGACCTCACTGTATGCCAAGGCTGGCGTGAAAAGCCGCTCAGAATTCGTTGCGGAGATTTTCCAGACAGTACTGATGTTTACCGGCGTTGATGCGACAAAGACTGCACAAACGTAATCAGAATAGTGATCTTCTAGATAAATCAACCGTTGAACAGTATCTGGTATTGTGTCAGGCGGAATGGAAAATTTCAACGCAGTGGATGGATTGACGATATTTCGTTAAATCAAATTCGCGCACACGTATCCGCACAAGAGCGTGATGTTGTTGAAGTTTGTATAGCGAGCGAATTCCGCGAAATCGCCGTTGATCAGTTTTCAAAAGTGTTCATTCATAGGGCGCGGGGTATCATTGGTATAGAAATTACCTATCATGGCGAAGTAACCCGATACGCTCCCACGACAATGATCGCTTTCAATCTGTCGTTCGAACGTGTTGTCGAAAAATTCCTACAGTCACACTTCATAAGCCGCAAAGAATTCGACGCACAGGCGAGACTGCGAGCATTTGCTGCTGAGCAATACCTGTTATTTGGCAGTCATGCAAAACCAGTGAGGTTGTTCCGAGGCTCAATTTTGGTCGAGTCGACGAATCAAATTGACATTCCGATGGTTTCGAGACTTGCAGATGGTATTGCCACATCGATGATCAATAATCTATCGACCGAGGGCGAGCTGCCGTACAAATACTGGCCGAGTCGGGGAGAATATTCTGTCGCCGACAACGCGATTCGTAGATTTCTTGCGACCATAGCTCTCGCTCGATATGGAAGATTAAAGAATAATGACAATTTTTCGTCGGCAGCAAAACGTAATCTTCGATTCAATTTGTCACGCTACTTTAGAGAATTCGGCGATGGTCGGGGCGCGATTGTAGAAAGTACTGGTGCGAAACTCGGTGCGGCCGCCTTGGCGGGTTTGGCAATTTTGGAATGTGAAGCAGGGGAAGAGTTTGGTGAACACCTGGATATGCTTGCCGCAGGTGTGATGTCATTAACCGATCGGAAAAACGGATTTCGGACATTTTTCTTTCCTAGTGAACGAGATGGGCAAAACTGGAACTTTTACCTCGGCGAGGCACTTTTGTTCTGGGCGGAATTAATTTATCGGAAACATAAACAAGCACCTTCAGAGAAGCAATTTGAGGATGTGGCTTTACAGTGTCGAAAGCGTCATTTGGGAGATCGTAACCCCGCATTCATACCGTGGTACGTTCAGGCTTGCGCATCGTTCATTGCAGCCACTGGACGGCGTGAAACCGCACCTTTTATTTTCGAATTCAGCGATTGGTTGTTGATGATGCAGCAATGGGACAATATGGTTCCCGACTTACGTGGTAGATTCTACAATCCGAAGCGTCGAGATTTTGGGCCACCACATGCAGCGTCAACCGGTGTATATCTTGAGGGATTGGCCGATGCGTTAAGCCTTGCATATGAATTTGGAGACCTACCCAGGGTTTCTACATATGAACAAACGATATGCCGTGGGATTCGTTCTTTGTGTCAGCTTCAGTTTCGTGATCAATTCGATACATTCTACGTTTCGAGGAAAATTCGTATAGTGGGTTGCCTTAGGACAGAGGCGTACGACAATACTGTAAGACTTGATTCCAATGCACATGCACTGCTGGCAGCGATAAAGATATTGCGGTTGCCAGTAAAGATTGAGTCAAGGTAGACCCAAGTAGAGCAAAATATCGGGGTAGATAGTGTTCGAGTGAAGTCAGCCGAGCCCTACAATCGCCATACACGGTAATTTGTCAGGGTGAGAATATCCACCTACCGGGTGAGGGAAGAATGTCAAAAATCAGGTGAACGCGCTGCTGTTCTGATGAATTGATTGCCGAATGCTTGACATTATTGTTGAATACCCAGAGTTCACCTTCACGCATTACAACTGTTTCTTCCCCTGCGGTTAAAGGACTACCTGTTGAACTGCTGATGACGAGGTGATACCGATCTCTAATTCGGTAGTATTCTCCATGATCAATATGGGGATAAACTTGGCAGTTTGGCAACAATGCGACCAGTGTTGCCCTTCCAAGTTCACCGCCAATTCCGCGGGCAAATTCTAGGCAGAACGAATAGGTGTTAGCGAACATGTCGTTTGCTGTTCGTGTTGTCACACTCTCATGAACGTTATTGGCATTTTTTTCGCCCGCTGGAAGTGGTTTTTTCGCAACTCGCAAAAAGATATTTGCAGTATGCCGCTGACAGCGAACATTTTTCTGCCGACTGGTGTTTGCGTACCACATGTGTGATGCTGCTTTCAGTTCGTTCAGAATAGGCTGAGTGTCAACGCCACTTGCAACAAGCTTAAAGTTGAGCATCGAATTACCCCCAAAATTTCAAACTCCAATAGGACAAACAGGAGAAAACGAACCTAAACCTGAATCAAACTTCAAAAATTTTCCGTCGTAACTAACGTTTTCGCCGCCAATCGTCATCCCCATCGCCGTCACCGTCGCCATCGCCGCCAATCGTCATCCCCATCGCCGTCGCCGTCCCCATCACCATCACCGTCTCCATCACCGTCGCCATCGCCGTCGCCGTCCCCATCACCGTCGCCGTCCCCATCACCGTCGCCGTCTCCATCGCCATCGCCGTCGCCGTCTCCGTCGCCGTCGCCATCACCGTCGCCGTCTCCATCACCGTCCCCATCGCCATCACCATCACCGTCCCCATCGCCATCGCCATCACCGTCCCCATCACCGTCACCGTCGCCATCACCGTCGCCGTCGCCGTCCCCATCGCCATCGCCGTCGCCATCGCCGTCACCATCGCCGTCGCCGTCGCCGTCGCCGTCCCCATCACCGTCACCGTCGCCATCGCCATCGCCGTCCCCATCGCCATCACCGTCCCCATCACCGTCGCCGTCCCCATCACCGTCGCCGTCGCCGTCCCCATCACCGTCGCCGTCCCCATCGCCATCGCCGTCGCCGTCGCCGTCTCCATCACCATCACCATCGCCATCACCGTCCCCATCTGTCACCACCGATTTAAATTCCCCACTTTCACCGATTTAAATTCCCCACTTTACGGAGTGTGAGGATTTGCCTTTCCGCCCGCTAGCGGGCGGAAAGGCAAAATCGGGGAATTGTCCTATGGTTTGGATTTTGACGATTCATTCCGAAGGACACGATGCATGATATTACATAGGGAGTTTTATATGATTCATCAACTGAAAGACGAGGGGCTGAACATCTCGCAGATCGCCCGCAGGCTGGATCTGGACCGCAAGACGGTGCGCAAGTATCTGAGCCTGGACCGCCGCGATCCGGATGCGGTGTGCGTCGCTTCGAGAGCTTCGAAGCTGGATCCGTACCGCGACTATCTGCTGGAGCGGATCGGGCGGTATCCGCAGCTGAGTGCCACGCGCCTTTTGCGCGAGATCCGCGACCTGGGCTATCCGGGTCAGGTGTCGATCCTGCGCGACTATCTCAGCGACATCCGTCCTGCTTAATCTACTGAATTTGGACGCGTAATCTACTAATTTGGACAAACGGTCATTGTCCGCCTTGGCGGTGGTCCTGTTTTCAGCTTTCGTCTGTCGCTATTTGACAGTATTTCCCTCCGTGTGTCAATGTGTCTGTGTGCGAGCCTGTGAGCAACACCTGTGGAAAAACCGCACCGCCGAGTGCTTCAGCACTCTGACGTCGGCGGTGTGGAGTTTTCCATCAGGTTTGGTCATGGGCGGGTGGTGGCGCCGGGTTCGGTTCCGCGTCAGCTGTGTGCATGGCGTTTCGTTTCCGCATTGATTCGCCTTTCAGCTCGATACGGTGGGCGTTGTGCACCACCCGGTCGAGGATGGCGTCGGCCAGGGTGGCGTCGCCGATGGCGGCGTGCCACTGCGCCACCGGCAGCTGGCTGACGATGGCGATCGAGGCCCGTGCGTAGCGCTGGTCCATCAGTTCCAGGAGGTCGTGGCGGTCGACGGCCTCCAGCGGACGCAGCCCGAAGTCGTCGATGATGATCAGCTCCACCGTACCGAGCCGCTGCATGACCCTGAGGAACTCACCGGTGGCGCGCGCCTGCCCGAACAGCTGCAGCAGCGTCGGCATGCGCAGGTAGCGAACCGTATGGTCCAGCAGGCAGGCGGCGTGCCCGATGGCACAGGCCAGATAGGTCTTTCCGGAGCCGCACGGTCCGGTGACCAGCAGGTTCTGGTTGCGCCCGATCCAGTCGCACTGGCCGAGCTCGGCGATCTGTCGTCGCTCGAGGTTGCGTGCGTTGCCGTAGTGCACATCGTTGAGCGTCGCCGCCATCCGGAACCCGGCGGCCCGGATCAGCCGCTGCTGGCGGCGTTGGTGGCGGCACTGCAGCTCATGGTCCACCAGCAGCGACAGCCGCTCGGTGAACGCGAGATCGTCGTAGGTGCCGGGCTGCTGCATCTGATGCTGCAGCGCCTCGGCCATCGGCCCCAGCGACAGCCGGCGAAGATCGGTCAGTACATTGTCACTCATCGGTCCACCTCCCGGTCACTCGAACGCCGCCGCGCCGCGCACGTTCTCATGATCCTGCGCCAGCTCCAGTGTCAGCTCGCACTGGTCGCGGCGGCGCAGGTCGGCACCGCTTTCCAGAATCTCACTTATCTGGTTCATGCGCGACAGCCCGTAGCGTCCGGCGAGTGCGCAGGCATCGTCGAGACGCCGGTCGCCATACTTCGAACCCAGTGACAGAACCGCCACCAGCCGGCGGCTGACCTGGTGGAAGTGACGGGCGCCGTCGAGCTGGACACCGACCCATGCCGAGCAGTGCGGGCCGACCCGCGAGGCACGGCTGCGCACCCGCTGCGGTGTCCACTTCGCCCGATGCGCATGGTTGTCCGGCATGTGCATCTCGCAGGTGGTGTGTCCGCCGCGCACGTCACTTCGGGCATGCATCGCAATACGCCGCCGGTCACTGTAGACCTGAACCGTATGCCCGTCGCTGTGAACCCGCACCCGGCCGCCCACATGCTGGTGCGGCACCGAGTACCAGTGGTGGTCGAAACTGACATGGTAGTCGAACCCGACCTTGGCGGTGCGCACCTCGATGTGGCGGTACGGCAGCAGCGGCAGCGCCCGCAACGCCGCCCGCTCCTGCTGCTCGAACACCTCGGTGCGCGAGCCCGGGCGCGCCGAGAACGGCCGCCCATTGACTGTCTCCAGCAACCGGCGGATCTCGCCGTTGAGCTCGGACAGCGACTCGAACTCACGGTCGCGCAACGGCGCGATGATCCACCGCGTCACCTGCTGCACCGCATTCTCGGCGATCGCCTTGTCCCTCGGCCGGGCCGGACGCGCCGGCACGATCGCCGTGGCATAGTGGTCGGACCACTGCCTGAAGTTCGGGTTCAGCTCCGGATCATAGCGCCGGTGACGGGTGACCGCCGACTTCAGGTTGTCGGGCACCACCATCTGCGTCGCCCCGCCGAAATACTCGAACATCCGGGTGCAGCTCGCGAGCCAGTCATCGACCTTCTGCGTCCAGCTCGCCTCGGCATGGATGTAGTGCGACACCCCCAGCGCCGCCACAAAAATCTGCGCCTTGCGTCCGCTCACCCCGACCGTCGCCCCGGCGTAGTCGACAAACACCGCCTCGCCCAGACGATACCGCTGCCGCATGGTGCGCCGCGTACGCCGCTCCCACTGCTGGCAGCAGCGGCAGAACCACGCATAGCCATGCGGATAGCCCCGCTCGCAAAGCTCCTGCCACAAAAGCTTCAGGGTCACCCCCTTGCGCTGCATCTCGCGCGACACCCACTCGAAATCAATCTGCAGCGGATCGGATGCCGGCGGGCGATCGCCATGGACCAGACGCGCCAGCCCCGCCTCGTCAACTCCGTCCGGCAGCGGCCAGCCGATGCCGGCCTCCCGCGCCCGCTTCGCCAGCTTGTGCGCCGCCGACTTGCTGATGTTCAGCCCGGCACCGATGCGACGGTACGACCAGCCGCAATCTTCCCGCAGCCTGACAATCTCGGTAATCTTCCTCATATGCACTCTCCTTCTGGACATGGCCGGCACCTCCTGCAATCCGGGCTCCCGATTCAAAACCCCCATTGAAGAACAAACCGCCGACCGGTTCAATATCGTGCCGAAAAAAAACGCCGCCGCATCCCCGCCTCAACCGCAATCCAAATCCGTCAGACCGCGTCCACATAACTGTAGATTCACCGTCCACATAACTGTAGATTCAATGTCCATATTGTGTAGATTCACTGTCCACATAACTGTAGATTATGCACGTCCGGCGGCTCGGCGTCGCTTTGAGTTGCGCTTCGAGACGCCGCCCGGCGAGCAGGCGCAGGTTGACTTCGCCCGTTTCAAGGTGCACTTCAACGAACAGCCCGATCGGCTGCGCGTGATCTGGCTGTTCTCCATGGTGCTGGGGCACAGCCGCTGGCTGTGGGGCCGGTTCTGCGACGACCAGAAGCTCGACACCGTGCTGCGCATGCATGTGCTGGCGTTCGAGTCGCTGGGCGGGGTGCCGCGTCACATGCTGTATGACCGGATGAAGACCGCGGTGGTCGATGAGGACGACGACACCGGCGAGGTGATCTACAACCGCTCGCTGCTGGGGCTTCTGGGTCACTACGGCGCGTTCCCGCGCGCCTGCCGCCCGTATCGGGCCAAGACCAAGGGCAAGGTCGAGCGGGTGTTCCGATACGTGCGCTCGGACTTTTTCCTCGGCGGCTCATTCGACTCGCTGGCCCACCTCAACGCCTGTTTCACGAGCTGGCGCGACGAGGTCGCCAATGTGCGCCGCCATGCCACCACCGGCAGGATCGTCGGCGAGGCCTTCGAGGCCGAGCGCGGACACCTGATGACGTTGCCGGTGATGCGCTATCCGGCGCTGGTGGCGGTCGAGCGCAAGGTCAACAACGAGGGCATGGTGGCCTGGCGCGGCAGCACCTATTCGGTACCCGACGGCACCGACAGCCGCATCGTCGAGGTGCAGGCGCTGACCTGCGAGGTGCGCATCATCGACCGCGGCGAGATCATCGCCCGTCATCCGCTCGCCGACACCCAGGGCAGCCGGGTGATCGACCCCTCGCATCGCATGGCGGTGCCGGTCACCGAAACCGAGGGCTCGAATGCGGCGCGCCGCCCGCTGTGGTTCTACGAGGCGGTCGGACAGCGGCTGTCGTCATCATGAGCGCGGCCGTGACCGACACCATCCGTCAGCGCCTGGTGTCGCTGAAGATGCCGTTTGCGATGGAAGCGCTGGAAGATGTGGTCAGGCGGCTGGAAAACGGCCAGATCAGCGCACTGGAGGCGATCGAGACGCTGCTGACCGAAGAGCTGAGCTTCCGCGAGACCCGACGGCTGAAGGTGGCGCTGGGCACCTCCAGGCTGTCGCCGCCGAAGACGCTGGAGACCTTCGACTTCGCGTTCCAGCCGTCGCTGGACAAGCAGCGCATCCATGCGCTGGCCGGACTGGACTTCATCCGCCGCGGCGAATCGGTGCTGTTTCTGGGCCCGCCCGGCACCGGCAAGAGCCACCTGGCCTGCGCACTCGGCGTGGCCGCCGTCAAGGCCGGCAAAAGCGTCTACCGCTGCACCCTGGCCGAACTGGTCGACGCGCTGTCGCTGGCCCACCGCGCCGGACAGCTCACCGCCAAGCTGCGCTTCTACACCCGGGCCGCACTGCTGATCGTCGACGAGATCGGCTACCTGCCCCTGCCCCGGGAAGGCGCCAACCTGTTCTTCCAGCTGGTCAGCGCACGCTACGAGAAGGGCGCCATGGTGCTCACCTCCAACCGCGGCTTCGCCGAATGGGGTGAGGTGTTCGGCGACCCGGTGGTCGCCACCGCACTGCTCGACCGGTTGCTGCATCACGCCGTTGTGGTCCGCATCGAAGGCGCCAGCTACCGCCTCAGGGAACACCGCGACCTGATCATGCCGCAACCGGATCAACACTCGCCGTCGAGCGGCAGAAAACCGCGTGGCAGACCGAAAAAAACAAAAACGGAGGTGTCGATCTATAATAGCGGCTGATCACCGCATCGCCCGAAAGTGGGGATTTTTCGTCGGTGCTTTTGGGGAAAAATTAATCGGTGCCTACACCCATCACCGTCGCCGTCGCCATCACCGTCCCCATCACCGTCGCCGTCGCCATCACCGTCGCCGTCGCCGTCCCCATCACCGTCGCCATCGCCGTCGCCGTCTCCATCACCGTAGGCAGGGCTTATTGGATTGATATACGAAAACTTATCGCTATCATGTTGACCGCCAAAGATCGGCAAGATTAGAGTCAAGAAGAATCCAGTGAGAATAATCCACAGATTTCTTAAGGAGTATCGGACTTTTTTTGCCATTTTCTTCACCTGCATTTGTGTTAGGTCGAATATCATCAATTAGTGACAACACTCGAGACCAAACTAGTTTGCGAATCATAAACCAGATCAGTTGAGCAAAAAATATCCGATTTGTATTAATTTTCAGACTATTTGGGACTTTCTTACATTTGTTTGAGAAATTCTCGAAAATCAGGAAATTTGCATACTGCAAATTCGAAGCATGGCACTGAAAAGAATGACTGAACGTCCACCAAGGGCGATAGAAGCTGATTTTTCTTTTGTCAATAAAAAAGAACTGGCTGGCACAAGACTATCCAACTCATGATTCCAAACAGTTCTGCGGACTTAATTTGTCAGGCGGATTTCCGTATCTTGTGGACCTCGGCTTAGCTGAAGCGAAGTAGACTGGAATGGCGGAACCGCGTAGGCAGTCAGTGTTCGATAAAAATGCCACTGGTTCATCAACACCATCCTAATCTGTTTAAGATTAATTTTGATCTGCTGAGACTGATTTTGATGCTTCTGCGAATAAGCATCAGCTCAAGGGATTGTCTGCACCTGAGGATTTAAGGTCGTGATTTGCTGATTGTTGTAATTTCATTCAGTATTTGATATTGTTTGAGTAATTGAATAACTCATTACTTAATGGACTTAGTGGAGGAGTTTGAAATGAGAAAAACTATATTTGGCTTGCAATTTTTGATTGCTACTGTTTTCATTACCCCAACCTCAACAATATTTGCTGAAGGAGATGCCGACCTTATCGGCCTCATGGGAAAT